>OZ247428.1:0-3735000 GCA_965232845.1 Dehalococcoidia bacterium | reverse complement strand
AGGGTCATATGCGGGATTATCCCCAATTTCTCGGGGCTATACCCCACCAAAGGACAAGTTACTCACGTGTTACTCAGCCGTCTGCCGCTTTTCCATTGTGGCCGAAGCCACGGACACGCTCGACTTGCATGCATTAAGCGCGCCGCCAGCGTTCACCCTGAGCCAGGATCAAACTCTCTTTATAGAAAAACCTTACTTCCTTCTACTATTCAACTGTTAAAGTGCCTTGGCCCCTTGCCCTTCGGGAAGGGACGTTCGGTTAGTATAGTCAGGCCCCTAACCGATGTCAAGGGTTTTGTAGCCAATTCACCGCATTGGACCAAATCGGCAGTTTCATCGCCCTGCGTACCCTAAATCTGAGGAGTCAGGCTCACCCCTAATGCCTCTTCGCACCACCTGGCAGCCGACAGCAACCCGGCTTCTCCAAAGTAAGACCCCACCAGCTGAATGCCCAGGGGCAGCCCGGAGGCAGCCAACCCGGAGGGGACGGTGATGGCAGGCAGCCCACATGAGGTCCAGGGGCCCTGGAACATGGTATTGCCGGTGTTGGTCAGGTCGGGCAGAGATGGCGTCGGCGTTGAAGGAGTCAGCAGTATGTCCACCCTTTGCACCAGCTTGTGGGTATCGGTTATGAATTGCCGCCGCCGTTCCATGGCCCGGGAGTAGGTGACGGCATCGGTGTCCAGACCTCGCTGGATCATTCCTCGGATGCCTGTCTGGTAGTCCTGGGCCTGCCTGCGGTACATGGGTTCATGGAATGAGGAGCCCTCCACCGCCATGATGATTTGCTGGTCCTCGATTGCGGTGTCCATGCTGGATGGCAACAGCAGTTCCTCGACCTCGGCGCCGGACTCGGCCAGCCGTTCTACAATTCCGTCGGTGTGCTGCCGGGTCTCTTCGTCCGCATGTTCGTAGAAGAACTGGCGGATAACTCCGATCCTGGGAGCGGCAGGGTTTGCCAGGGCAGCGGCATAATCAGGAACCACATTGTCCGCCGTAACCGGGTCGTTTTCATCGGGACCGGCCATAGCCTGGAGCAGCAGGGCGGCGTCTTCGACTGTCCGAGTCATCCAGCCCATGGTGTCCAGGGACCAACTGACCGGAATTACTCCATGCCTGCTGGCCCGGCCGTAGCTGGGTTTGAAGCCCACGACACCGTTGTAGGAGGCAGGGCGCAGAACCGAACCCACCGTCTGAGAACCCAGCGCCGCGGGGCACATTCGAGCGGATACGGCCACGGCCGACCCGCTGCTGGAACCACCGGGTGTGTGGGCGGCGTTCCAGGGATTGACCGTCGGTGAAGGATCCATGCACGCGAATTCGGTGGTAACCGTCTTGCCCAGCATGATGGCCCCGGCCCCTTTCAGCAGTGCAACCGGCGCCGCATCATGATCCGGAACAAAGTCGGCATAGACACGAGAGCAGGCGGTGGTGGGAATACCGGCGGTGTAGTAAATGTCCTTGACCCCTATGGGTATGCCCGGCAAGGCACCGCCGTTGCCACCACTGGAAATCTCCCGTTCCCTGGCTTCTGCATCTGCCAGCACCGCCGCCCGGTCCAGGTATACCCAGGCCTTCAGGGATGGCTCCAGGGCTTCAATGCGGTCAAGAAGAGACTGGGCCAATTCTACCGGCGACAACTCGCGAGTACGAATCAGGTTGACGGCTTCTGCAATGGAAAGTTCGTAAGGTTGGGGCATTCTCTAGCCTCTCCTAGATTTGGATAAGGGGGGAACATTGACCTCTACTTGCTCCCAGTTCTCAGTTCCAACAGGTGCTACCCGAAGTGTGCAATCGATGGTTTCGTCGTCCCAATCATAATCAACTACTTCTACGACCTCACCCTTCACAACTGTTGCGAAGTCCACCCCATACATCAGGTCCATACTCCTTTGCATACGGCAAACAACATTTAGCGAATTAAACTCCAAGCTTGATACATCCCGAAAACCGCTAAGATTAATGCTTCCCAAGTCGGGGTTTCCAAGGAATATATTCGAGGGCAGGGAAGGCTTGGTCAAATGACCAGGCAGGTCAATTGCCTCAAGCATTGCTGACCGCAGTTCGGGGAGATCACTTAATATGTCGGAATCCACTCGACTTACCTGAGAAACTTCCAACTCCTGTAATTTGGGCATCCCGGCAAAGCTTCCCGGTAGCAGGGCAACGGCATAATCATCAGAATCATTGCTAATCCCAAGCGTCAGACTCTCCAGAGCAATCAACCCTTCGAACATGCCCTGCAGGACCAAATCCTCAGCATCGTCATCCGCATCTACAAAAAGCTCTAGTTCTTGCAACTCTACCAAATTTCTGAAGATGCCAGTTGAAGGGGGCACCTCTAGCCCCAAGCCCAAATATTCAAGGCTCACTAAGTCGTCAAACAACCCCACCGAAACCTCGTTAGAAAGCAAGGTCAAACTTGTTAAGTTTTTGAACCCGTCCAGATCGCCAACTTTAAGTGGCATATTTCTGAGTTCTAGTTCCCGCACACGCAAAAGTTCCTCACCGGTTATGTCTCTGCAGCGGGTAATCTGCAACATTTCAATTAGTAACTGCTGAATTTCTGGAGTCCTGCCGCAAATGTTTCTAGTGTCAACTTCTGCCACAGTTAGAGCGGCTGGCGTCGTACTAGGTTGGACTCCAGGCTCTCCGATTGAGCTTTCTCCTTCCGGTTCTTCCTCAACTGCGTCACCAGTTAGGCCCGGGATTTCTAAATTGTCAATTTCCTGCAAATCTTCAGTTTCCCTACCCGGGACTACTCCTTGCTCAAGAGGTAACAAATCCCGAATTTCTTCAAGACTTGAACCGGTAACAAGAGACTCCAAACGTGCCAATCCATCCGGCGCCACTGGTTGAAAGATGAATGAATCTCTAAAGTCTCCTAAGACATTGTAGAAACGAAAAAATGCCGCACCTGCAATAATTAGCACAATCAGCAGCACGACAAGGCACGCGATCTGTAGGATGGTCTTTGATTCGTTCATCAATGCTTCATTCCTTTCAATACTCAATGCAGAACGAACGAATTTTCTGTTTCAAGCTCATCCCCGATTGACTGTCTCCTGTAGGCAGGAAAAGAAGCGGTCCAGCAGGCCCCTGGCCACGCTTTCCATCATGCGTTGTCCCACGCGGGCCACGGTGCCGCCAGCCTGGGCCCGGCTGTCCACCTTTACCGTGGTCTTGCCGTCCTGCTCTTCCAGGGTAACCAGAGAATCGCCGGTGCCGAATCCGATGTTGCTGTTGCCACTCAAGGATAGCCGGTAGGATTCAAAGGGATTCATATCGGTAATTGCTACTTTAGCCGTGAAGTTGCCCCTCACCGGCCCCACACCTACGTTGACCACCGCCTGGTACTCGTTATCGCCCGTTGGTTCAAGGCTCTGGCAACCGGGGACGCAGGCGGCCAATGCCTGCGGATCCATGAGAGTTGCCCAGACCTTTTCGGCAGGGGCATCGAAGAGATAAGTGGCGGCTATATCCATGCGTGGATCCCTCCAGGACAAATGTTGGCAATCCTAAGCAATAAACTGACAGTGGATTGCCGTTGGAAGATTAGAGTCTTTCAGTGGATTAACTCTAGAAGCGGGCGTCGGCCATGAGCAGCATGTTCAGCAAGGCCTGGGCTCCGTTGGCGCAATCGGACGGCAGGCTGAATTCATCCGGGGAATGGCTGATACCATCCACGCTGGGCACAAAAACCATGCCCGACTCGGTTATCTGGGCAATGGCCTGGGCGTCGTGACCGGCCCCGCTGGGCAGCGACTGGAAAGACAGCCCTGCCTGGTCGGCGGCTTCGGCAACCAGTCCCTGCATCCGTGCCGGCAAGGGAACGGCGGCGGTAGCTTCCACCGGGTTAATGGCGATGGACACCCGGTTGGCATCAGCAATCTCCGCGGCATTGCGGCGCAAGGTAGTTTCGGCGGCATTCAGAGAGTTAACATCCACGTCCCGGAATTCCACACCCAGACTTACCTCCCCAGGCACGACGTTGACCGCGTTGGGAGTTACCTGGATATTGCCCACCGTGGCCACCCGGCAAATTTCCGCCTCCGAGGCGAGCCGCTGGGTTGCCAGCACCATGTGGGACGCGGCGGCCAGGGCATCGTGGCGGCTTGCCATGGGAGTGGTGCCGGCGTGGTTAGCCGTGCCCTGTACCTCGACCTTGAAAACATACCGGCCTGTAATGCCAGTAACGGCACCCAAGGGAGTTCCGGTCTGGTGCAACGTGGGGCCCTGTTCGATGTGCAGTTCAAAATAGGCGGCCAGTTCTCCCCGATGGCGCCGGGCCTGGTCGATGCGGGACAGGTCACCCCCGATGTCGTCAAGCCGCCGCTCCAGAGAAACGCCTTCCTCGTCAACAGCAGTGTAGTCCTCCGGTTCCAGCAGGCCGGACATGGCCCGGCTGCCCAGGAGCCAGCGGTGGAAGCGGGTTCCCTCTTCGTTGGTGAAGATGATTATTTCCAGGGGGTGCCGCAGGGTGCGGGAGCTTTCAGCCAGCGTCTGGGCAACCTCTATGGCCCCGAGGACGCCCAGGGCGCCGTCGTACTTGCCCCCGTTAGGCACCGTGTCAGTGTGAGAGCCCAGGGCAATGGCCGGCAGATTGGGGTCGGACCCAGACTTGCGTCCAATGATATTCCCAGCCGGATCGATTCGGATTTCCAGACCGGCATGGCGCATCAGGCTCATGGCATATTCCCGGCCCTGAATATCCGCCAGCGAATAGGCCAGCCGCATCATCCCCTGAGGCGTTTCACCCATGCGCCCCAACTCGGCCAGGTTGCGGTTGAGGCGGGCTGGGTTGATATTCATGGAAAGGGTTGTCATTTTTGCTCCCCACAACGCGGATTTCATTCCCGAAGCCGCAGGTCATGTTTCCCGGGTAGCCTCAAGCAGTCGGTCCGCCAGTTCCAGCCCTGCTGCCTTGTCTACGCTCTTGTCGTAAGGGAACGGAGGCACTATGCAGTAAGGGCAGCCTTTCTCGCACTCGCATTGCCGGGCCAGACTAGCCCCTGACTCCAGGATGTCCCTCCAGCGGTCGAAAGCCTTCTTGGCTACACCCAGAGCACCCTGCCCGGCCTCCACCAGGAATATCCTGGAGCCCTCGGAGTAAGTGATCAGGTCATAGGGGCCCACCGGAAAGCTGAACCTTACCCCCACCCGGAGCATCTGCTCCAGGGCCGGTACCTTCGAATCGGCAGCAACGCTCTGGCTATCTGCCGGAACTCCGCTTTCCCCGGTCAGCAATGACCCTACGTCTATCCAGAATGCCTGGGAATCGGTGTGCCATGATATGTCATTTTCCGGAGTGTGAGTTCCAATAAGCCGGCCTCTGATACGCCCTTCCTCCGGCATTTGCTCGTCCTGTGAAGGTTCAGCCGACTCATCAACCAGGGAGATTTGCACCAGACGTTCTTCCAGCGTTACGTTCCCGAGATGCAGCGACGGGCCGGTGGCCAGGGGCAGGCCAAGGGAATCACCGCGAATAGCTAGGCTGGTAGCGAATTCCGGTTGCGTGCTAAGGCCAGCCAACTCTTCCAGGTATTCCAGGACTACTTTGGGCGAGGCTCCGGACTCCTGACCGCTTTCCGATTCAGCTACTCGATACTTGACGTCCCGATAAGCCAGGATGGCGCCTGGATAAGCCTCCCTGAACCCTTGATACGAAGGAAGAAAGCAAATCTGTTCACCATCGTTCCAGAGGCTCCAACACTTATCCTTGCCGGGGCGAAGCTCGATTTTTTCAGGATCAAACTCATCCGTAAACGCCAGCTCAGACCCCTCCCGTCGCAACGTCTGAAACAGAGCGTTCCCAAGCACTTCCCTGGAGAATGAGTAAACCCGCCCTTCGGACTCAGACACCAGGTGAGGGACATGCAGCTGTACAACCTCAGAAATGTCTGCGTCTACGCCGATCAGGTCCGGCCCCTTGTTTAGCAGTCCTGTCAGATTATGGGCAAGAAACCTGTTCTCCGTATCAGCCAGCGAATAGCAGATTGCAAATGACTCCGGTTTAGCCTGGCGTCCAACGCTTTCCAACATCCTCAACGCTGCCCCCGGCGTATCCGGGAAGCCAACAAGGATTAAGCCACCACAGCTTTCGGCCACGTTTGCGCCGTTCGGAGTCAGCGTGGTAAACACCGCGCCAACCTGATTCTGCCCCGACGCCGACGGAACAACGCCCTCTTCCGAACCGGGCCCACCGCTAATTGCCAGGGACATAATGACGGGATTCGCTCCCTTCGCCTGACACAATTCCACGGCAGTGGAGTAGCACCTCAGGGCCATGTCCTCGGTAAGACAGCAGACAGCCACTGACTTTCCGGACTCGACGCAGGCCAGGGCCGCTCTTCCCACCCGGTCAATGAGGTCAATTTCCACACGGGACTCTTCTGGCGTCGGATCCACAAACAGATAGTGGCGCTTGGGGGAAGCTGTATCCAGAGCGGATACAACCTCGAATGGCTTTCCCGTCAGGCTCTGGGCCAATTCAAGGCTATTCGAGCAACCGGCAGTAACCATGCAGCATTGCGGGTCGGCACCTTGAATGGCCAGGCTGTGGGCAAGGCGGCGAAGAAGGACAGCCACACCGGCGCCGAAATAACCCCTATACTCCTGCCCCTGGTCTATGACAACCAACCGCAGATTTTTCAGAAACCCTTGCCACTCCCGCTGCCGTCCCAACATGGACCGGTTAACAAAGTCTGGAGTGGTAACCACCGCTGTGGAGGGCACTCCATCGTTGGTCTCCGGCTCGAACTTTGCTGTCATCTCCAGGCAGGCCACTGTACGGATACCGCCTCCGGACAGCAAACTCTCCAGTCGAGCCGAGATCTGCGAGACCGCTGCCTCTTCGGGGCAAATAATCAGAGCATGTCCCCCCGGGTTCCGCAAAAGGGTTTCCGCCAGCGGTATCGCGCCGGTCAGAGTTTCCTCGCCCGCCCAGCCCGCCTGGACCACCACATTTTTACCCGACAGCAACTCGGCGAGGACACGACCCTGGTGGTCATAAAGATTCTCGCAACCCAGCGAAGCCAAGGCTTGCACCAGCGCGGGGTTCAAGTCCTTCAACAGAGAATCAGCGGCGTACTCGGATTGAACACTGTCACGGGTGACCTCGGCAACATAGTCTCCATCCTGCAGGGCGCCAGCCTCTCGCAACGACCGGACCAGGTCTGTCAGAAAGGGTTCCGCTGTCGGTTCTTCACCCCCTTCCTGGGCAGCGGATTCGGGGAAGCCGCCCTCCGGATATTCAGCACTGGCTGCTTCAGTCTCAATCGTGGAGGTGCCCTCCGGAACCGGTTCCGGTCCGTTGGACGGTTGCCCTGCTTCAACAACCGCGGCATCGATAACCGCCGCTTCTTGCGCCTCTACGGCAGATTCCAGACTTTCGACCTTCAGCATTTCCAATTCCCGGGTGCTGGGAGAGGACATGGCCGCCAACAGCTTTTGAATAGAATTCAATGCCTGGAAGGCGGCGTCGGGCGCAAAGTCGTGGCGGTTGGCCCACGCCTCGTGAGAGAGCGTCACTTCCCGAACGATGGTGGGCTCGATTCCGCCCAGGGACCGGTCAAAAATGTCCCACCAGGAGGCCTGCATAACCGCCAGCAGGTCCTGGGTCTTCATATTATGGAAGGGTCTCTCCGAATCCCGCGACTGTCCCAGAATCTGGTTCAGGACTGCCGCCGCCTCTTCATCGTGGTGGCTCACGAATTCCCTGGGGATGACATTATCCAGTTCTAACTTGAGCAAATAGAGCGCTCGGCCCACCCTGGCTTTATTGGAAATCACAGCTAGCCTCGAATATATTCCCGGGTAAAAGGGGAATTATACCTGATTCCTGGTTGGTTGTTGACGCAGCGAAGAAAGATCGCGGTAATCTGAGAGACCGCGATATTGGGCGAGACGCGAAAAGACCGCCTACCATGTGCAGCGGCAGGAAGGGCAGGCGCTGATCTTAGACCATTACCTTGAAGCCGTATCCGTCACTATTCAATTGCCCCTCGGCAAAGCGGGACATCCTCAAGGGAGTTATGTCAATGGAAGTTGCCCTGCCGTCCAGCATAAGCTCAGCCATCAGGACCCCCACCATCGGCGAAAGCTTAAACCCGTGGCCGCTGAATCCGGTGCAAACATACAAACCGTCAATCCCGTCCACCGCATCCATGATGGGATGGGAATCGGGAGTAGAGGTGTATAAACCTGCATAACCCGTGCTGAACTCAGCATCTGCCAGGGACGGGACGCGGCGGGCCAGGCGAGTCCAAATCTCCTGGATAAAGCCAGGGCTGGCCCGCTGGGCAAATATCTCCGGGTCTTCGATGACGTCTTCCATGTTCCCGCTGCCCACCAGGACCAGGTCGGAACCCTCTGGCCGAAAATAGATCTGGTTGATGATGTCCCCGCCGCCAGGGTGCTGACCTGGACCATCCGGGCCCCTGCGCAGGTGGACGACCTCGTGACGGGTGGCCTCCAGGGGCAGGTCAATCCCTCGCCGCAGGAGAAACCGGCGGCTCCAGGGTCCGGTGGCAATAACCGCCCGGTCGGTGGCGATCCGTCCATCGGATGTGACTACGGCCGTTACCCTGCCGCCGGATACTTCAACGTCGGTGGCGGGACAGCGCAGGATTGTCCGGGCGCCCAGGTCTCTGGCCCGCTGGGCAAAGGATGTACAGGTGGCCGAAGCGTCCCCGTAACCACACAGCGGTTCATAAGCGATAATTCCGCAATCATCCAGGTAGAATGATGGCGCCAGCTCCTGGGCTTCCTCTCTGCTCACCAGCCTAGTATCAATGCCCACACTTTGCTGCATAGCCACGTTTTTCTTGAAGGTTTCAGCGTCTTCCTCTCCCGCGAAAATCAGGTGCCCAGTTTGCGTGAAGCCGCACTCCCCACCAACAATTTCGCCGAAGTTCCAGAACACCTTGAAGCTCTCCCAAGCCATGCGGGCGTGGACTTCGGTGGAGTAATGCATGCGAATAGCAGAGGAAGAGCGGCCTGTTGAGCCTGACCCAAGCACGTCCCGCTCCAGCAGCAGGGTATTGGTCATACCCTTCTCCGCAAGACTGCGGAGAATGCTGGCGCCCATAACGCCGCCCCCGATTATTACCGCTTCCGCCGCGGCCGGCAACGTGGTCATAGGAAGTCCTTATCGATAGTCTCTATCGTCGACTGTTGGACCGGCGCACCTTGAATCCACCGGCGCTCTTCTGCTTGCGCACCCACTTGAGGTAGCTGTTCACCTGGGGGTTGGCCCGCAGCAACGCAATGGAATTGAGTTCCTCGGCCAGGGTAGCCTCGGTAAAGAGGGCGTGAAGCTGGCGATGACAGGTGGGGCAAAGGTTAGCCGTGGGCCCGAATCTCCCGCCCCTGGCCTTGGGCACGAGGTGATGGACCGTATAACGGTCCACCTCCCGCTGGCAAAGGTCACATTCAATTGCCACGTTACGGGTGGGCAGAGGCTGGGATTTGGTGGTTTGGGAAGTACGCCGTGCCAATCAATTGCTCCGGGCGAGTTTCTCCTGGGCCCCGCTTTTCCGGGGCGTCGGGCTGTGCCTAAAGATGGCTACGGATCCATGAAACGCCACCCCGGCAAGTCGACTTGCCATTGTCCGTCCTCCAGCAGCATGGGAATAACGAGGCCGGACATCATTCGCCGGTGAGCGACGGTGCTCTCATTCTCGACTACGCCAAAGGGCAGGAAAGCGAAGGCGTGGGTATCGTCAATAAAGTTGGTGGGGGCCACGCCCAGGTCAGTCAGATCCTCGAGGGGCCATAGGCGGAGCACTGTATCCCGAAAGTCCTTCATCATGGAAGGACGCATGTTGTGGTCCTGGTCGTAGGCAGCCCGGTAAGCGTTCTGCATGTCGACATTGTTGCGAGTGGCCCAAACACCGAGGCGCATGCCCCGCGTCTCCTTGGACAGCATGGACCAGGCCAGGTTCATATCGCCGTCACGCACCGCCTCGGCAAAAATGCCGGCGCGGTTGCCGATGTCGTCGGGTTCCTGGCTTCGCTTGTTTCCGGGGATACGCATGGTTGTTCTCTCTTCGGCTGCTAACTGAGGCAAGCCTTAGGGGTTCGGTCTAGTAACCCACCGCGTACCCGTCCCGCCGGGGGTCGGCGCCGCCGTGGAGGGCGCCCGTTTCCGGGTCCACTTGGATCATCATTTCGCTTCCGGTGGCCTCCCAGCCGCCCATGACGTTGAGGACGTGACCTCGTTGCCTCAGGCCCTCCTGCACTTCTTCCGAGTACCGAGACTCCACCAACAGTTCGTCGGCGCAGGTGTGGGGGAAATTGGACTCGGTGGGATTCTGGGTGTTGCGCCAGCGAGGGGCTTCCACCGCCTCGGCCACCGTCATCCCGAAGTCCAGGACATGGGTGATGACCTGTAGGTTGGTCTGCACCTGGGTGTCGGCGCCAGGGGTGCCGAGAACCAGGGCCAATTGGCGTCCGGCCCCGTTTCCCGCCGCCTTAGCATCTCGGAATGCCATTGCCGGATTCATGGTGTGCCGAACCCGCTTCCCTGGCTGCAGACAATCCACATGGTCCTCTTCCAGGTGCCAGTAAGTCATCCGGTTGTTGAGCAGAATGCCCGTGTCGCCTGCAATAAGGCTGGAACCCCACGCGCTTTGTATGCTCTGCAACTGGCAGATGGCGTTCCCCTGGCCGTCCACCACCACAAAACAGGTGGTGTCCTCCTGTTCCTGGCCAGCGCCTACTTTGGCTGGATGGGACTTGGGCTGCGCTGCCTGGTAAGTCCAGGGATTGCCCGCTTTGACTTCATAGGAGGCCTGCTCCAGATCAATCAGCTTGGCCCGTTCGCTGGCGTATTCCTTGGACAGCAGGCCTTCGATGGGCACGTCAACGTATTCAGGGTCGGCCACGTAGGCCTCGCGGTCGATAAATGCCAGCTTCTTGGCTTCCACCATCAGGTGGATGCTCTCGGCGGAGTTGCAACCCATGCTCTTCAGGTCAAACTCCTCCACCAGGTTCAGTTCCTGCAACAGGATGTGGCCGCTGGAATTTGGCGGCGCCTCGTAAACGGTATGGCCGTGGTAGGTCGTAGATATGGCGTCCTGCCAGCGAGCCCGGCAGTCGGCCAGGTCCTGCATGGACAGGATGCCGCCCTGTTCCTCGCTGAACTTGACAATGGCCCTGGCAATTTCGCCCTTGTAGAAGGTCTCACGGCCACCATCAACAATCTTTTGGAAGGTCAGGGCCAAGTCTTTCTGATAACAGATCTCCCCGGGTTGCAGGGGACGCCCGCCAGGAGCAAAAACGGCCTGCGAAGTAGGGAACTGGCAGAGCAAGGCGTCGGCAGCAATGGCCCTGGACAGCACATGAGTTACCGGAAAACCGTTGGCAGCCAGGTCTATGGCCGGGCCAAAGCATTCTGCCAGAGACAGGACACCGTGCTTTTCGTGAACGTCCAGCCAGCTGTTTACCAGCCCCGGAACGGACACGGACAGGATGCCCTTCATGGGGATGCCGTCGGGCATGTAGAAGTCCCTGGTCGCGGCATAAGGAGCGGCGCCGGTGCCGTTGCACACCTCCAACCGGTCGGTGTCCTTGCGATAGAGCATGATAAACCCGTCGCCGCCCATTCCCGACATGAGGGGTTCGACCACGTTGAGGGCCGCAGCAGTAGCCAGGGCCGCGTCGGCAAAATTGCCGCCCTTCTGCAACATGGCGATTCCGGCTTGGGAGGCCAAAGGATGCCCCGAACAGACCATCCCGTTACGCCCCATTACCACAGGACGGTAGGAGTCGTAGCTTATGCCGTGGGGGGAGTTAGGCATTATTGGGCCTCCTTATCTAATTGCATGGTTCGGACGGTCAGCCAAGAGACATTGACGTCAGCACCTTGTTTGCTTCCCACGTCACTATCAACCAGGACGCAGACCCCAACTACCCCGTTACCGCCTGCCGCCGAGCAATGGCCGCTTCCGCCCTGGGGCTGATGGCCCGGTCTACTACCACGTTTACCAGGGCAGGCTTGTTGGCGGCGAAGGCCCTTTCCAGGGCGGGTTTCAGGTCTTCGGGGCGTTCAACGAACTCGCCGTGTCCGCCCAGTCCCTGGACCACCAGATCGTATCGAGTCTGAAGCAGGTCAGTGGCAACGGGACGGCCGTAAAGGCCCAGCTGGATCTGGCGGTCAATTCCCCAGGCCGAGTCGTTGCCCAGCACAGTTACCACATTCAGGCCGTGGCGGACTGCCGTGTCAAACTCCATGCCGTTGAACCCGAAAGCTCCGTCGCCGGTCAGGTTGATGACCCTGGAATCGGGGTAGGCCACCTGGGCCGCCAGGGCTGAAGGCAGCGAGGAACCCAACATACCCAGGCTGGAGACGTAGGACCACTTCTTGGGCATTTGGGCCGGCAGCAATGCCCGCCCAAAGTGGCAGTAGTCGCCGCCGTCAAAGGACAGGAAGTCGTCGGGCCTCAGCATGGACTCGAGGGTTTTGTGGACGAACATGGCGTGCATGGGGGTTTCAGCCACCGCCAGTCCCTCGGCCCATTCGGCCTGAGCGGCCCGGGAAGCCCGCAGCTCCTCCAGCCAGGGCAGGTCCTGCCAGGTGTGTTTGGAAGCTTCCGCAGTTAACTGCTGTACCACGCTGGTCACGTCGCCTACGATACCAACGGCAACGCCACGGTTGCGGCCTATCTCGGCGGCAGACGGGTCAATCTGGATAATCTTGGCATCGGCGGCCACGTTGGGCGGGCGGCAGAAGCCAATGGTGTAGTCCTGTTTGCGTCCCAGCAGCACAACCACGTCAGCGTTGCGCAGCATGGTGGCGGCGCGATTCAAGCCCCGCTCGAAAAAACCGAAGCCGTAGGGGTGATCGTCGGCAACCAGACCTCTCGCCTGGCCCTCAGTCAAAATGGGGACCCTCGCGGTTTCGGCGAAATCCATCAGCGCCTGGCCGTCCTGGGTGTAACCGGCGGCCTCGCCGGCAATGACAAAGGGACGCCGGGCCTCCCGCAACAGAGCGATGGCCTGCTCTATCTGGGCCTGGGGACCAAGTATGGCCTCGCTGGCCCGGTATTCATCGGGATTGAAGAAGACCACCTCATCCTCGTCCAGTTCCTGTTCCTGCACATCGGTGGGAATGGTCAGGTGCACCGGCCCCCGGCGGCCGCTGAAGGCCAGCCGCACTGCCCGGGCAATAGTGTCAGGAATGCGGCGGGCGTCGTAAATCATCAGGGATTCCTTGGTGGTTGCCGCCGCCATGCCCACTTGATCGATCTCCTGCATGGCGCCCCGGCCCAGTTCCGACAAGTCGGCGGACCCGGCGATGGACAGCAGAGGGCTTTCGCTATGCATGGCGTTGGTAAGCCCGGGGATGGCGTTGGCGAAACCCGGAGTGGTGTACATGCAAACGCCCAGCTGGCCGGTAATGCGGCCGTAGGCGTCGGCCATGTGGACCGCCGCCTGTTCGTGGCGGGTATCAATGAAGCGGAAATCGTCGTCAGCCATTACATCCAGAACCGGCAGCACGTGGTCGCCAGCGAGGGTAAAAATGTTGTAAACACCTTCCAGCTTCAATGCTTTGGCGATTAGGTGGCTTCCGGTGACTCGGGCCATGTTTCCTCCTGGCAAATACGTTATTTGTATGGATTTTGGGGGAGAGGTTACCAGACGCTGAGAGCGTCGTGCAAAGCGGGTTAGTGGGCTAGATTATGGTAGGGCAGAGTCGGAGCGTCAAGTTTGGGGGATGGTTGGCTGGGGTTTCCATTGGTTGCCCCACTTATTTATCACAGTTACAATTGCGCCAATTCGCCCATCTAAACGAATCGTGGGGTGTGATATGAAATTCGGCCTGGCTTATGAAATGCAGCGTCCCGCGTTGGACGACCATGCGGTAATAGAGGAAACCATTGAGCAATGCGTGCTGGCGGACGAGATGGGGTTCGATTACGTGTGGTTCGTGGAGCACCACTTCCTCACCACCTTCTCCTCTTCGCCTTGCCCCGAGGTAATTTTCGGGGCCCTCAGCCGCCTTACCAAGAACATCAGGCTCGGTTTCGGTGTGGTCATCCTGCCCTATCATCATCCCGTCCGAGTGGCGGAACGCGTTGCCATGGTGGACCACCTGTCCAACGGCCGCGTCGATTTCGGCACCGGCCGCTCGGCCCCCTACGAACAGACCGGCATGGGCATTGACCCCCGGGACACCCGCGACATGTGGGACGAGTCCCTTTCCATGATTCCCAAGATCTGGGAGTCGGATTTTTTTGAATGGGATGGCCGGTTCTGGAACGTCCCGCCCCGCCAGGTGCTGCCCAAGCCCTACCAGAAGCCCCACCCGCCTATCTGGGTGGCCGCTTTGCAACCTACTACCTACCAACTGGCCGCCCAAAAAGGCATCGGCGTCATGGCCCTGGGAGTCAGCGCGCCGTCGGTGCTGGAGCCCCACATCCAGGACTACCGGACGACCATTAAAGAGGCGGATCCGGTGGGCGCCTTCGCCAACAACCAGTGGCTCAGTTCGATTTTTGGCTACTGCGGAGAGGACAATCACGAAGCCCGGGAACTGTGCACCAACTCGCTTAAGACCTTCTTCGGACCGGGCCGTCCCTACGTTCAGGACCAGAAGGACATCTACTCCCGCCTGCTGGAGCAGTGGGGAGGCATTCCAGAACACCTGCTACACAACTTCTCCCGCTATATTGACGTTAAGGAAGTGTCCGAGGACGGAGCAGCCAGCCAGTTCGACCTGTCTGGCGGCAGCGCCCTCGCCCAGAAAATCTGGGAAGAGATGGACTCAGACACGCTGGCTGACCGTGGTGTGATAGTGGCAGGAGACCCGGAAAGCTGCATCAACGCGGTAAAGCTGCACGAGGCCACCGATGTTGACCAGGTGCAGTTCCTGATGGCCACCGAGACTATTGACCACGAGCACGTAATGAAGTCCATCGAACTGTTCGGCAAGCACGTCATACCGGCGTTCAAATAGGACCAGGGACCGTCACCGTAACTGAGAACAGGCCGGTACCGATTTCAATAGATTTAGGACCTCTGGGGCTACGGTAATTCCGTAGCCCTTTTCTTGGCTTCAACCCACACCGACGTTGCTTGAATCGGGCAAAATTGTTGGTCCCATTAGCGAATATGCTCACACGTAAGTCACCCCCGGAGGCAGGCAGAAGGTATAAGACCAGGATTCACGAAACGTTCACAATGCCTTCCCAGGAGACAACCTTGGCTTCGTGCAGTTTCCGGGTTTGACATCGGCCTAAAGAAAGCTGAACATCCAGTCATCTCACCAGGGAGGAAAGCATATGCCAGAAAACAAACGCATGACGACGAGGCTTAAGGAACTGTTCGAGCGTCCGGAAATTTTCGTCCTTGCAGGCGGCATGAACGCCATGGGAGCCAAGATGGCGGAAGTGGCGGGATTCGAGGCCTTCTATATGTCCGGTGGAAACACTTCCGCCCAACTCATGGGCTGGACGGAAGGCGGCACCAGCATGCGGGACATGGTGGACAACGCCAGGCGCATCGTAAACACGGTGGAAATCCCTGTCTTCTGCGATATGGATACGGGATATGGCGACGCCATTACCGTTTACGACACGGTAAAGGAATACATACGGGCAGGGATAGCCGGGGCGCACCTGGAAGACCAGACCTACCCTCCCAAGGCCGGCCCGCGCCGTCGCTGTGTTTCCATTGAGGAAATGGTAGGCAAACTCCGGGCTGCAATGGACGCCAAGATGGAACTTGACCCGGATTTCGTCATCGTCGCCAGGTGCGACTTCGCCGGCGTCCCTGGCTCCACTTTTGAGGGTGTAATGGAGCGCTGCCTCGCCTACAAGAGCCAGTCCGGCGCGGACGTTGTTTGCCCTGCCGTTCAGTCATGGGAGGAAAACAAGGAAGCCATACGGCGGATTCCAGGCCCGGTGCTTCCCCTGTTCACCCACAATAGCCAGACGAACCCCACACTGGAAGAGTTGCAGGAGGCCGGGGCTGCCGCCGCCTGGTATCCGGCGCTGACCACCATGGCCGGGTTGCAGGCGTCCTGGGACCTGTTGCACGAATTCCGGGAACGCGGCACCGGCGCCATTGACGACTTTCTGGCATCGGCCGCGCAGAGCAGGTGGGGGATCGCCAGCAACGGGGGCATCCTGGGAGCCCAGCGCATCCGGGATATGGAGGACAAGTACCTTCCGTGATTTGATCCCGAAATGGCCTGGGACGGAGCAAACTTGGCAATCAACTGGGGCCGACGCTGGCCCCGCCCCCTTTAGCCCCATCCGTTCCCGACGGCCGACGACCGCATGGCCGCGATCCCGTCGGCCAGCCCAAAGTGGGGAATGCCAAGCAGGCTCATGGTCCTGGAACAGTTCAGTCCCAGCCGGTCGGGATTGGGCGTGGAAACGAGTTGCGTACCCAGAGGAGTGTTTGCCGGTACGACAAGTTCACGGTCGAGGCCAAACCCTTCGGCCACGGCCAGTGCGAAATCATACATGCTCACCCAGTCACGACCTGCCACGTGGTAAATGCCGGGGCGGAATTCCTCTACCAGCTTCGTGATACCATCCACCAGGTGCTCAACGTATACGGGGGTTCGCATCACTTCGGTGGAGCCCGAGTAGGTCTGGCCGCCCCGCAGGCGCTCAATCAACAAAGGTACGAAGTTCCGCCGCCCGGGCGCGGGCCAGCCATAAACTATGCTGGTCCGGATTGCGCTCCAACCATATGCCAGCCAGGCCACCTCCTGCTCTGCCTCCCACTTGGTACGGCCATAGTGCGTTGTTGGGTTTGGAGTGTCGTTCTCACGGTAAAATCCGCGCTCACCGTCGAACACATACTCGGTGGATACGAACACCAGCCTGGCATCATGTGAATTGCAAAGCCGCGCTATTTCCGACGTGGCGGCAACGTTGACCGCCGTTGCCATTGCGGGCTCCCTTTCCGCCGTACCCACGTCGGCCATTGCCGCCAGATGAACTACCACGTCCGGTTGGATGAGACCAAACAATTTCTCCAGCCTCACCGGGTCGGTCAGCTCTAACTGGTACCAATGGTTGGCGTCGTCCCCGGGAGGACGGGCATGGAAGGTGCAGAATACCTCGCTTTCGGGCGATGCACTAAAGCGCTTTACCAGGTATCGCCCAATGAATCCGCTGGCGCCGATTACCAGTACTCGCACCCGTTGTCCTCCTTAAGGCAGACAAGGAACCTGGGGTTTGCCGCTCTATCTGCTTCCCGCGGACCTGCCGCCGTCAACCATGTAAACGCCTCCGGTGCAGAAGCTGCTCTCGTCGCTGGACAGGAACAGCATCATCCTGGCAACCTCTTCGGGATTCCCGTACCTTCGCAGCGGTATGCGCTCGGCCACCGACTGCTTTGTCGTTTCGACGGTTATGGAAGCGTCGTCAAAGGCGGCGGTTCGCTGCTCCTCGATGGAGCGCATCATACGGGTTTCAATAGGCGCGGGGTTGACGGTGTTGACCCGAATGCCATGCGACGCCCCCTCCAGCGCAGCGGTGCGCATTAGCCCAATTACGGCGTGCTTGCTGGTGTTGTAGGCCGACATTTCCGGAGTTCCGCCTATGCCCGCCGTAGAAGAGGTGATGACAATGCTGCCGCCGCCCCGGTCCCGCATCGCCGGGACAGCGTATTTTATGGCAAGCCATACGCCGCGGACGTTGACCGCGATTACCCGGTCAAACACATCTATCGGGTAATCGGGTATGGTGGCCAGGGTTCCCTCTATACCTGCATTGGCCAGAAGTACGTCGACTCCGCCCCAGCGACTTACGGCCGCGTTGACGTAGGCCTGGCTTTGGTCGGGATCCGTCACGTCGGCAACGGTGTAGCTGGCCCGGTCCTCTCCAATCGACCGGACCACTTCCTGGAGAGCCCCTTCGTCCAGGTCCACCAGCGCCAGTCGCGCTCCTTCTTCGGCAAACAATCTTGCCGCAGCCTGACCGATGCCGCCGGTGGCCCCGGTAATGACGGCCACTTTTCCTTCCATTCGGTCCATAACACTACTCCTTCTCCGTTGGCTGACTTGTCCCGTACTCACAGGTTTTACCACTTACTCGTTTGGTGGGGCAAGCGTTGGAAGATGGGCCGGTGTTTGACGTCAACTGCTCTTGCCGAATTTCGGAGATAACAGGTTAAGTTCCACCTCACACTTGGCTGGGCAGCCATGCGCCTGCTTGCGTTGAATGGTTCCTGGGAAGTGTCTGGACACTTCTCATTCGGCTTGGAACAAGAGGACAAGGTCGTTCCCCGCATGGACTACCAGCAAATTCCCGTATATTTGAAACCTTTCGAACATCGGAACAAGCTCCAGGTACCGTTCTTCCTGCTCCATTATGCCGACCGGATTGGGACATAGCTCCAGAGTCCTGGATATATCGTCTCCTATGTCCATGGAGCCGTCTTCGTTAACCAGGTAACCTTCCGACCTCGGCTGTGACGCGTAGGAATTGCAACCCCCCGATCCCACGACACCGTCTTCGCCAAGCTCGATCGTCACCTGCGTTCCCTGAATCAGGCGCGTCACTCGAAACCGTCCTATATCTGAATCCCCTTGCCCCGGGTCTACGAAGGCTTTGAGGCGCCATTTGATTCCAAACGCGCTATCGACAGACTCGCTCAGCGGCTCAAATATCAGGGTCCTGCCCCTGCTCGTCTGAATTCTGAGCCGCCTCTTTCCTTCCTCTTCACTGACGGAGTACTCGACCGCCTGCGACAAGTCGTCACCGAATCGGCCTTCCTGTTCCCACATTTCTTCGGAACACGTAGCTGTATATTCGGTCATTGACCTTGCCGGAAAGTCCAGGCGCCCGTCAGATGTCACGTAAAGCGCCACATAACCACGGCAGGCAGTCGTGCCAACTGCCACGCGGTCGTCAACCAGCGCCAGGGTGGCAGCCCTCACTTTTCCTCCGCCGCCGCTGCCCTCGACCAAGAGTTGCCACCCAGTCCCCGTCAAGTCGGCGGGACGACCGCTGAGGGGCGCCTGCCGGACGAAAATCAGCCGCGTGTCACCCCCGCCGTCAATGATCGCCATCCGGTCGTCCACGATGCGGAAACTCCTCCCTTCCCCCAGCAGTTCAAGATACCTGTCAGCCTGGTCCATAATTCCAGCAGGAGCCTCGCAAAGCATTGCCGTGGACCAGGCGGGCGGGGCAGTGAAACTTCCGTCGCCACCTGCCACCGGCGTCCCATCATTGGACCGCCCACCAAAGGTGTTGCAGCCGTCGACACCGCTGTAGTTGTCCCCTTCCAGTTGCAGCCATGTGAAAGTGCCTTCAATCGGGGCACTACCGTCCAGCATTTCAAGCACCCAAGTCGAATCACCGGGAGAGGGGGCCGTGGATCCGGCGGTCAAAGGTTCCTCATCCGTCCTGTTCAAATCCGTTAATGCAGCATCAGGATCGGTACAGGCAACGCCTGCCAGAAACAGCCCAGCTATTGCCAAAATCGTGGCAAGCCCATTTCCCAACACGATGGCACTCCCCCAAGGCCCTGGATTACTAACTGTTACTATAGCCAACATAGACCGACCCTGGCAGTGTTACAGCATGAGACTGCGGGCTCAACTCCCGTTGCCGACCCCGCAGCTGAACAACGCACGCAGGTTTGCTGGGCAGTCCGAATTCGAGGCAGACTGAGCGATGGACAACCCAGTCGATGCGGGCCTGCCTCATATCCCAAACCTGAATTGGTGCGGACTCCTGCATTGGCTCCCCTCGCTGGGAAGAATGCCGCCGACCATGCCTTTCCGCAAGTGTTAAAATCTCCTCGAAGACTGGCACCAATACCTGAACATTGGCCACCGGCGAAGATCCGTTGGCCAACCGGAGGCGTCTTGGCAATTACAGAATTGGAAATCAGCAAACGCACCAGCTTTGCGTCCGGCGAGAGCTTCGGAGACGTGGGAGCATATGAGCTGCTGGAGGGCACTGCCTATTACGCGGTGGACCCGTTGCACGCCCGAAACCAGGGAATCACAGACCTGGACCTGGCGCCCCGCAACAGCGCCGGCAAGGTAGAGTTTTCGGCGGACTTTGCCATGCTCCAGCCCGTGAACGTCGACCGGGGCAACCGGCGCATCCTGTTCGACGTGGTCAACCGGGGCCGGAAGACCGCCCTGGGCATGAACAGCGTTCCCTCCGCCACCGACCCCACGGCGCCCCTGGAAGCGGGCAACGGCTACCTGATGCGCCGGGGCTACACGGTAGTCTGGGGAGGCTGGCAGGCCGATGTGCCGTCCACTCCCGGGCTTATCGGACTTCACGTGCCGGAAGCCATCGGTTCCGAAGGGCCCCTGACCGGCAAGATTATGTGCCAGTTCCAGTGTAACGAACCTACCCAGGTATTCCTGCTGGCAGACCGGGAGCATCTTGCCAACCCCGCCGCCGACCCCGAAGAAGCGGAGGCAAGTTTGACAGTGCGGGACCTGCCCAACAGTCCCTCCACGCCCGTTGACCGGAGCCAGTGGTCTTTCATCCGCGTCGAGGATGAGGATGTGGAGCCGAACTATAACCACGTCTACATGCCCTCCGGGTTCGAGCCGGGCAGGATTTACCAGTTGGTCTACACCACAACCGGCAGCCGAATCGTGGGACTGGGGTTCGCCGCCATGCGGGATGTGGTCTCCTTCCTGAAGTACGCTCCGGCCTCTGCCGGGAACCCCTGCGCCGACGCCGTAGATTACGCCTACGCCATGGGCCGGTCCCAGAGCGGACGCTTCCTGCGCCAGTACATCCACACTGGCATCAACGAGGACGAAGAGGACCGGCTCGCCCTGGACGGGATCATCCCTCACGTGGCCGGCGGGATGCGCGGCGAGTTCAACTTGCGCTTCGGGCAGCCTTCCAAGGACGTCTGCTACATCATTCCCGAGATGTTCCCCTTCACCGACACCCCACAGACAGACCCGGTGACCGGCGCCCAGGGTTCCTTGCTGGACATCATGGAGCAGCGGGGCACGGTGCCCAAGATCATGTTCACCAACACCTCCGCGGAGTACTGGCGGGGCGATGCCGCGTTAATCCACACCGACCTGGAGAGCCTGACCGACGCAGCGGAGTCGCCGTCAGTCCGCCGCTACCACTTCGCCGGTTGCCAGCACGGCTCAGGTGAGTTTCCTCCCCTGGAAGTTCGCACCAATGACGGCATCCGGGGACAGCTTCCCTTCAACAGCGTGGACTACGCTCCCCTGCTGCGGGCCGCGCTGGACAACCTAGACCGCTGGGTTGCCACGGGCGAAGAACCTCCGGCCAGCCGCCATCCCAGCCTGAACGACGGCACGGCAGTGGAGTCTTACACCCTGCTGGAACGGTTCGCCCAACTCCCCGGCGTGCGGGTCCCGACCCAGCCCACCCGCGCGATAAGGCTGGACTACGGCCCGGAGGCCCATCTGGGGCGCACCACCAACCTGCCCGCCCATGAGGGAGCGGAGTTTCCGGCGCTGGTGGCCGACCTTGACGAGTCATTCAACGAGCGGGGTGGCATCCGCATGCCGGACCTGGAAGTGCCGGTGGCCACCTACACCGGGTGGAACCTGCGCGACGAAAGCATCGGCAACCCCAACCTCTTTATTGGAATCACCGGCGGCCTTGCCGGCTGGACCCTGCCGCTGCCCCCTACCGCCGCCGAGCGCGAGGCCACGGGCGACCCGCGGGTGTCCATCGAGGAACGTTACGCCAGCAGCGAGGACTACCTGGAGCAGGTAACCCGCGCTGCGAGGGACCTGGTGGCCGAGGGCTACATGCTGGAGGAGGATGTGGACGAGGCAGTTGACCTAGCGGGTCGGAAGTACGACTACTTTGTGGGAGACGGCGGGGAATGCTGAGGTTTAGCCGGGGCTGGGTTATTGGAGTGGTTGACGCCGCCCCGGTACCTACCAAGGACAGTCCAGTCATGGGCAGTTCAGGTAGTAATTCCGGTCAAGCAGGACGGTTGCGCTATCCCCGCAAACCGCTCGTGTTGAGCTTATCGAACCATCCCCTGCTTTGGGGGAATCCCTAGACAGGCTCAGTATGAGCGGAGGCGCCCGGGGGTAAATGAGATTAGGCCGGTTCTATGTCAGGTCCGGCGACGACAGTTTGGGGGGTAGCATGACGAAGGTACTGGTAATGGTATTCGACGGGCTTCAACCGGCGCAGGTTACCCGCAGCCTGATGCCAAACCTGGCTTCCTTTGCCGCGTCGGGGGTGACTTTCGCCAACCACCATGCCGTGTTCCCGACCGTGACCCGCGCCAACGCTTCCAGCATGGTCACGGGGCGCCACCCCGGCGGCCACGGACTGTCGGCCAATACCCTGCTGGTGCCCGACTACAACCCAAACCATGCCATCCCCGCACTGGAGCCTCAACTGGAAGAGGTGATCCGGAAGACCGGGCGCGTCCTGCTGTCTCCGACCCTGGCCGAGATAGTTTCCCAACACGGGCAGGAATACGTGGCCATCGGCGTCGGTACCAGCGGCAACGCCTACCTGCACAACCCCACTGCAGACGTGAGCGGCGGGGCCACCATCCACCCGGAGTTTGCCCTTCCCCGGGCCCTGCACGAGGACATTATCACCCGCTTCGGCCCATGGCCGGAGGAGGGCCGCCCCAACACTCCCCGCATGGCCCACGCCGTGCGTATCCTGACCGAGTACATACTGCCGGAGCGGGACCCGTCGGTGGCTCTCATCTGGTCGTCGGAGCCGGACAAGTCCCAGCACGACGCGGGGGTTGGGTCGGACCTTTCCAACGCTGCTGTGGGCGAGGCCGACGCCCAGTTCGGCAACATCCTGCGCTGGCTCACCGAGACGGGAAGGGCTGACGGGACCAACGTCATGGTGGTCTCGGACCACGGCTACTCCACCATCGCGGAAGTGGTGAATGTCCAGGCATTGGCGCGGGAGGCAGGCTTCCCGCCCGGCGGCGAACCAGGCGGTGTCGTGGTGGCCAACAACGGCGGCGCCGTCCTGTTCTACTCCAGTCCCTGGGAGCGGGATACCATTGTGCGGCTGGCCCAGTGGTTGATGGCCCAGCCCTGGTGCGGGAATGTAACCATTGGGGAGAGAGTGGGCCAGGTCGAAGGTGCGCTGCCGGCGTCCCTGGTGGGCAATGAAGGCGAGCGCGCCCCCGACCTCACCATGTCCTTCCGCTGGCGCCCCGAGGCCAACGAAGCCGGATATGCCGGGACGATTTACTCTTCGGGCGGGGTCGCAGGACAGGGCCAGCACGGGTCCATGGGCCGGTCGGAACTGCACAACATCCTGTTTGCCGGGGGCCCTGATTTCAAGAAGAGTCTGAGGTCGGATGCCCCCTCCGGCAATATCGACCTGACGCCGACCATCCTGAAACTGCTGGGACTGCCCGCAGTGGACGGCATGGAAGGCCGGGCCCTGGAAGAGGCCATGGCCGGCGGCCCCGACCCCGCCGAGGTGGACTGGTCGTCCGACTTCTACAGTACGGAATGCCAACTAGGGGACCGTGTATACCGTCAGCAAATCAGGCTGTCCCGAGTCGGCGATTCCGTGTATGTCGACGAAGGGACCAGCAGCCTGGGCCGCAGGTAAGCCGTAGTTAGGAAGCAGGCAGGCAGCAAAGCAGCTTGGGTCTTTGACGGGAATGTACATTCGGTTGTCCAGACGAGGTGAGAAACTCGCCGGACTGGCATGCATCAGGTGGCACCCCGGACTTTGCCGCCGTTCTGGTGGGGGAGAAAGGTGAAACTCACTTTCGCCAAAGGAGCCGCACCCGATGATCCATCAAGCCTCTTCAAAGCGCGTGCTGGAGGCAACATGAGACGGGTTATTGATCTTCATTAGGAAGACAGAATCGATGAGCGCGCGTTTGGGGCCCTCCTCCGCGCCGCTGCGCCCCTAACGAATTGGGATGAGCCTCCACGTCGGAATCTACGACCATCTCGGTTGGGCAGTTGCGGTCACAGCCTCGGAGGGCCACGACGTGGTAGATCGACGGAGAATCGAACTGCTCGAGCCAGGGGTGCCGAACATGCCGATTCACCACCCGGGACAGGACCGGTCGCTCCATCTGGTCGAGGCGCTGGTCGCCCGCGTTCGCGGTTCGGCCGAGCGGGCGACTGCCGCTTCCCTCGACGCGCTGAAGGCGGCGCTGCCGGGCCCGGTCACGTCGATACACCTGCGCCCCCTGCCGTCGGACTTCCCCACTGACATAGCCATCCAATTGCGTCCGCCGTACGAAGCTCGCGCTGATGCGATCATGTATCGCCAGGTGCTTGCGGGCGTCGCCCGGGCCCGCGGCTGGGCGGTGGAGTTCTATGACGCCAGGACCGCTGAAACCGATGCCGCCGCAATCCTGCGCGGCCGCGCCGACGAGGTGCTGCGCGGACCCCGCGACAGGCTCGGTCCACCGTGGACGAAGGACCACCGCACGGCCCTGGCCGCGACCATCCTGGCAGTCTCGGGGTGAGCCCAGTCCGGCGGCCACGCTAGGCTCTTCAAATACGATGAGGGGGAGGCTGCCGCGTTGGTTGCTTAACTTGAGACTAGCAAACCGGAATCGGTGATTTTGGAGTCCACCGGCGGTTTGGAAACATTACTGGTGGCTGCCTTGGCGGCGGCGAAGTTGCCCGAAGTGGTGGTCAATCCCCGCCAGATGCGGGACTTCGCCAAATCTACGGGGCAGTTAGCCAAAACCGATCGCCTGGTGAGCGGGCCAGCAGGAACGCCGAGGCCAAAAGTCTGTGTGAGAACAGCGGCCCTCGCGATGAGTTTTTGGACAACCTCTCTTCAGTCGGAGGTCTGAAGGTCACCCAGGATGTCTTTCTTGCCAGCGCGGGAATGGGCCTCGGCGTCACAGCACCTCGGTGGCGTCACCTGACCCATTACTTCTTGGGAAAGGGCTGGGTAATGCGCGCACATATGGAACGCCCTTACCCTACAAGTTTATTGAGGGTTCCACGTAATCTTTCAGCTTGTTGTAGATTTGAAGCCGATGATGGTAGGACTCCAAGACTATGATCCGGTCGTCGGCGTCAACATTGACAGCCACCGGTCGACGGAACCGCCATTCAGGTTCCAGATCCGTCCGCCGCCTGGCCTTGACGATATCCGGATTGGCGTCGATGTAGGTCTGGGCCCATGGCGAAGGCCCTTGGGCATCACCGACCAGCGCCGTAATATATTGGCCGTCGGCGTCGTAGATCTGAACGCGGTGGTTCCCCCAGTCAGTTACGTATACATCCCCATCTGAGTCCACAGCTACACCGGACGGCCCTTTGAGAGAGCCAACCCCGGTGCTGGACCCTTCAAACTTGACGAGCAACTCTCCAGTAGGGGCGAATTTTTGCACCCGGTTATTTCCCCAGTCCGCGACGTAGATGTTGTCCTGGCGGTCGATGCAGATGCCCCATGGCATCTCCAGTTCTCCGTCACCGCCGCCCTGCTCCCCGAACTTGGACTGAAACTCACCGATCTGGCTGAAACTCTGCACCCGGTGATTCAGGCTGTCCACCACCCAAATAGCTCCCTGGGAATCGAAAGCAATTCCTGACGGTCCGTTTAGCTGACCGTCTGCGGTGCCGGACCGTCCCCAGTGATACCGATAAGCACCCTCTTCATCGTACATGGTTATCCGGTTGACATACTCGTCCGAAACGAACACTCGTCCGTAGCGGTCCAAATCAATTGAACGGGGCCAGACAAAGCGCCCGTCCTCCGCGCCGACGGAGCCGAACTGTCCCTGAAACTCGTGGTCAAGATTGAGCTTACTGACACGCTGCCCCAATTGTTCCACGCCGCGGCTCAAAACATAAACTCGACCGTTCGATCCCAGGACGAAATCCTGGGGAGCCCAAAATCCCCTGCCGGACTGACTGTACATGCCTATGCAGTAGCTGTAGTCATACACCCGGCCAGCGGCGACAGTGGTCAGCATATCCGCACTCCCGTTAACGAGTTTGGGATCTTAAATCAAAACGAAGGACAAACTACACGAAGGACATCTGCTCGAAGTGTCCACCGACGATGGGCACCGGGTCGAGCCCCAGCCACTTTTCGGCCAAAGTGGAGTAGAAGCCACGGAAATCGTAGTCGGGTGCCAGGTCTCCCTGGGTGAGGTCCTCCGGTTTCAACGACGGATAGGTCCCGTACATTCCGCCATTCACCCGGTCGCCGATGGCGAACGCTGCCCCAGCCGCTCCGTGGTCGGTGCCAGTGCCATTATCGCGGACGCGGCGTCCAAACTCGCTGAACAACATAATAACCACCTCATCTGAGGCGTCGTGTTCACGCAGGTCGGCGAAGAAGTCGCGTATGGCAGCGGAAACGTCCATCCAAAGTTTGGTATGTGATCCCATCTGGTCATAGTGGGTGTCGAAGGACCCGTAGGACGTGTAAAAGACCTGGGTGCCCAGGCCGGCCAGATGCACCTGGGCCACGTCCCTAAGGCGCCTGGATATGGTATTATTGGCGTACTCTACGTTTGAAGAATAGTTTTGGGGAGCAACCCGGATGATGTCGGCTCCTTTCAACGCATCCCGTCCTGCCTGTCCAAGATAATCCATGGTCGGTCCGGTGCCGATGGCGGGAGCGTACATGCGGGCAAAGCTGTCCAGTAACTGGACCCGATCCTGCTCCGACGCGATTCCCGGATTCGATGAGAGCACACCGTATGTAGGTAGGTGGTTGACAGAAGTAACGGGGACCCCCTTCATGGTCAGCGCCCTGGGCAAACCCTGGCCCAAGCTCACTCCCTTTAGCACGTTCTCGCCGCCAGGATCCAGGTCCCGGATGACCTTGGCAAGCCAGCCGTTAGTCCCGATGGAATCCGGCTCGCAGGTATGCCAGATGTCCATGGCACGAAAGTGCGATCGGGGTGAATTTTCAAATCCGATTCCGTGAATGATCGCCATGTTGCCCTTGTCGTAGATATCTTTCAACGGCTCCGTATCAGACCGGAATGCAAGTTGGTCGTCTATGGGCAGCAATTGGTCTTCAGAGATATGAACTTTGGGCCGGTTATCCCAATACAAAGGATTGCTATAGGGAACGATCGTATTGAGGTAATCGTTGGCCCCGGTTAGCTCCAGAACGACCAGCACGGGGTCTTTATGGGTTGATGCCATTTTCATATCCTTCCGCATCAGTTATATGCACTTGCCTAAGCAAACTGATATTCTCGCGAGGCGGCAATCAAGGTCAATATCTTGCTCACATTCCGAAGTGTAGCCCTGAGTTCTTCTCCGGTGCTCCAGGCCAGATCGCCACATTTCTCAGCATGGACAATCAATTCAGAATGGGTCGCCTCCCCGACTTCCACTGGTCCCATCGCATCAAGGCAAGCTGCCACTATCGCCTGGGGGGATTGATCCCCTTGCACATTCACCAACACCCGTTTGACGATAGCCTGCACGCCGGGTAGTGAGATGTCTCCGAATATCCTGGAGGCAAAATTCACCCGGCGCATCAAAACGCCGGGGTCGATCCATTCGGAGCCTGTGTGCCAACCCTCTACGCTGGGAGGATTGAGAAGCTCCTGTCCTTGCCAATTGCACTCCAGCGCCAGGTTGTTGAATCCTGGCTTGAAGCCGTTATAGTTGCCCGCCATACGTACAGTGCCAACAATCAATTCAGCCGGGCTTTTCACCCGGGCGAAGCGGGCATTCTTGAAAAACTCTGAGTTGAACAATGCCCGTAAAATAGAGCGGATGTCGCCACGGGACTCATTGTAGGCATCCACCAGCAACTCGATGGCTTCAGGATCAACGGGTGGAATAATATTCCAACTGGCGACATGGGGCTCGTCGGCTACGAAGAATTTGTAAAGGTGGCGGGCCAGGAACCGGGCCGTAGCTGGCTGATCCACAATGATGTCCACGATGTCTTCGCCATTGAAGTGCCCGGTATGCCCCAGGAAGGTCTTCTCCCGATGGTCGTGGTCCTCAGGCTTGTAGTCGAACCGCCAGTGGAAACGCCCGTAAGGATTACGGGGAATCTTGGGCGCAATCGTCCATCCGGTAAAGGCCCTGGCTGCTTCCCTGATATCATCCTCTGAGTAGTTTCCAACTCCCAGGGAAAAAAGCTCCAGGAGCTCCCGACCCCAGTTTTCGTTTATGGCGCCGTCACGACTTCCGTGGTTGTCCAGCCAGAAAATCATGGCCGGTGACTTTGCAACCTCTACCAGCAGGTCACGGTAAGTACCCAATCCGTGTTCACGGAAGATGGCAATCTGGCGAGTCAGCTCCGGTGGATTGTCCACCTTGGAGTTGCCGGTGGCGAAAAGCTGATGCCAGAAGAGGGCCATCTTCTCTTCCAGAGGCCGTTTGGTGTTGATCATACGGTATACCCAATCGGCTTGATTAATCGGCGGCGCCCCGGCTCCCTCATAACCCGGAAAGAACCGGTACAGCAGTTCGTCGTCTATGGCCGGCTGCCGCTCCGGATGCAGAAGCTCCTCGACCACGGCTTCGTAGCCTTTGGAGACACGCTCCTCCAGTTCCTCACGGGGATCACCAAAGCCCGCGCGTCTAATCAAGTGGGCCATCAATTGAATGTCTTCTTGGTGGGACATTACCACCTCTCCGTTTATCGAGCCCAAAACACTAAGCCAGGCGCCCATTCACATCATATTAGGATTGGCCAATTCGAATGTCAACGAAAGAGACGATGTTCCCAGGGCAATCTCGTCTTAAAAGAGGAAAACCTTTAGCAGGTAATCTTCCCGCCAACCGGCTTTCAACCAATTGCCCTGGATACCAACTTCTAGGCTGGCTTCCCGATTGAGCAGGTTCCGGGATAGATCCTCAGCGTCGCCAAGTTCAGGAGATTGTGGTCCTTGCGCACCCGGCTTTGGTCCTCCCTGAAGGTCACATCCAGGCTCAAGTGCAGCGAGTTGTCGATGCTCCAGTGGGCCCGTACCGTGGCCAGCATCTGTTTTGCAGAGACTGTGAGGCTGCCATCAAGGCTACTATCGGGGCTACTGGTGAAGTATAGGGGGTTGCACCGTGACCCCAGTCTCCGCTCCGCAGCGACCCACTAACTTCACCACTGAACGCAACCCAGGCCGCTCCTGGCCGGTAGTCAGGTAGTCCAGACAGTCTGGGTTGCTGGTGGGCCAGCACTCCCTATCTGGACCCAAACTTGGTAGCTCCATATTATCCAGCACGTTCTCGGGGGTGTAGCCACATTCTGCCAGCCACTCCCAGAACCGGTTCAGCTGCCGGTACTGGCGGTTCAGGTAACTCGTAGTGAGGTTATCGTCACCCTGCGAGCGCCGCCCCCCACATCCCTTCTGCCGGGTCCTGGAGTACCAAAGTAGTCCTCCAGATGTTCGGTGGTGATGTGGGGAACGTTGGGCCAGACTTGTTCCTCGGAGTTGAGGGACAGGTAGCCGATGGCCTGCTCCAGGCTCCTTAGGTAGCTATCCTGTTAGGCGTAAGCCCGGAGGCTATGGAAGAAAAACCGACCGGCGTGGCAAAGATTGATATAAGAGACACGATTGAAGTGAGGGGGAAGACCGAGGTGAAAAATCTTATTGACGGACATACATCGGAGGCACCCGGGAGCTTAAAGCTGCCAATCTTATATCTGAAAACAGGAGTGTGGTGGGCCTGGATGGACTCGAACCAACGACCTCGGTCTTATCAGGACCGCGCTCTAACCACCTGAGCTACAGGCCCACGGAGGGGGAAACATCAACCTTTCAACTAAGCTAGACGATTATAACAAGCGCCGCCCTCCCAATCAAGGTGATTTTCCGCTTACCCAGGTGAATCGCGGCTTAAGTAAATTTCATGCTGTGCACAATCGAAGTATCTGAGATCCAAGACTGCATTCACCTTAAGGAATCAGTCCCGCTTTAAAGAGCTACTGAACAAATCCCTTCCCATTCGAAGAGTGAAGGCCAGTATGAAGGTGACTGCGCTCAATTCATGACTGACGCTCCCAAGCTTCCTAAAGGGGTTTCGCCACTGGCTACAATGTAGATGACTAATTCCGGAATTCCTTTAAGAAGAAGGCTTCCAGACCCTTCGGGGTGCTCTTGGAGACCTGATTGGGGTTGCATTGCTTGGACTTCTTGGACTTAAGGCAATGCTCACGTAAAGGTGAAAGGTGAACGGTTGAAGACACGATTGCCCTGCAGGAAGGCATCAAAAACCAACAAATGACGACCAATAATCGACCGAAAACTGACCCAGGAACCTGTTGTCGCTAAAGCAACTCCGGGGCCGTTGCATTTGGGTCCCCTATGGCAAATATTGGTGTACATTCCTGAATATTCGCGTGCATACCGTTCTCAAAGTTCTTTCGTAGCCCAACCTACCCCGAGCCCAATGACAACGGGCACTGGACAGCCCCTGTTACCACCTCCTACCATGGTATTTGTATGCTTCTAGTCCCCACCCAATCTTGGCTACCTGATTGCGGATGCCAGTGAGAGAAAATTGGGGGCAAGAAACCGTTTACCCCTCACCCTATGCCGGCAATCTGCTGGCAGAAGGTCAATGGGTGAAAATGAGCGGAAATGACCGGAAAATGTTTTTTCTGACCAACCCTGACGTCGCCCATACCCCCTCTGAGTCCGGACCCTGGAACGCGATAGCCATCCTATTACCATATCGGAGTTCGCCCTGGCCCCTTTGGCGATATGCAGCCAAACAGCCAATTTGCCAGCAAACTGCACCGGAAGCCCCATTTGCGCTTAATAAAGTGTTAACATTGAAGCAATCAACATTTAACTCTTTCGTAATTTCAGGTTAATACCTGCAGCCTATCCTCGTATTATTGATAAATGGGCATTAAAATCCAGGGAGGATCGAAGTGACATTAGAGAGCGACTTATCCGTCAAGAAGATAATTAGAGAAGATGACTCGCTGGTCATCGTGTGGGAAGACGGCGAAAACGGCACTTTCACACATAGCTGGTTGAGAGAAAATGCTCCGGAGAACCGTCACCCCCTGACGGGTGAAAAGCTGGGTACCTATACTGACCCCGAAGCACAGCACAATCCCTGGTCCGTATCCATCGAATACGACGAAACCCTGGTTATATCCTGGGCCGGCCTCCGCGAGGTCAACCGCTTTCCACTGGATGAACTCCGAACCGCTCTTTCCACTGTCGAAAGTGTCGAACTGGCCTTGGCTGCCGACTAGGTTTCTTACTGGTTGGGCCAGGAAAATCTGCTTATAAATGAGGTGCGGGAGTACCAGTATCGCGCCTCACCAACGATTAACGGTGATCAGAAGCGAAAACAGGAACCACGGCTGACTGGTTGAGGTAAACGTGCCGGAACGCTCGGTGCTCGTCGTAGAAGACGAGGAAAACCTCCTCGAAGCCCTGAGGTACAACCTGGAACGGGAAGGTTACCAGGTTCACACTGCTACCGATGGCGGCGAAGGTCTTGAACTCGCCCGCAAGATCAACCCCTCGCTGATACTCCTGGATATTATGCTCCCTACCCTGGACGGATTCGAGATTTGCCGGATTCTGCGCCGGGAGTCGGAGGTCCCAATCCTGTTGCTGACTGCCAAAGGGGAAGAGGTCGACCGGGTGGTTGGCCTGGAACTGGGAGCCGACGACTACATTACAAAGCCCTTCAGTATCCGAGAACTGATAGCTCGAGTTCGTAATACCCTTCGACGAACCAGGTATCTGGAAGAAAGCCATAACGGTGAAAACGAGGAACAGCACTTCTGGACCGGCAGCCTGGAAATAGACCTGAACAGCCATGAAGCCCGCCTGGCCGGGGAACCACTCAGTCTGAAGCCCAAGGAATTCGACCTGCTGGCTTTGCTGGTGGCCAACAAGGGTCGGGCTTTCACACGTGATCAGATACTTGAACGCGTCTGGGGCTACGACTACATCGGCCAGACCCGCACTGTGGACGTTTACATTAGCTGGCTCCGTGAAAAACTCCAGGCGGACCCAACTACGGCCAGCAGTATAGTTACTATCAGAGGAGTAGGCTACCGGCTCGACGGATGAAATTCCACCGTTCGTTAATCTGGCGTGTTTCCCTCGTTTACGCGGCCTTAACCCTGTTTTCCCTGGCCGTCCTGGCAATATTTTTGACCGGGACCCTCCGCAATCAGTCCACTGCACTCCTGGAAGAGCGACAGGAACGGGACATCAGGTTGATTGCCGCGGCGGCAGTTCCCTATCTGTCAGGACCCGATTCTCCCTCTAATCGCACCGCCCTTCAATCGCTCAGCGTCGATCTCGCCCGCACGGTCAGTTCGCCAGTGACCATTTTTTCCGAAACCGGGGTGCCGCTGGCGGCCAGCCAGGGCGACCTTGACGCTGTCGAAGATAGAGCCAGCAGTCTTGAATTAGGGCAAATTCGGCAGGACGAAATTTACAGGAGCGTTAGCACGTCGGACAGTTTCGAATTCCTTTCTATCACCGCTCCCGTATTCGTCGGTGATGAACTAGTAGGGTTCGTGACGACGACTACCCCTTCCCCCGGAAGCGCCGGCAACCTCACCTCTATCTTTGTTGCCTTGGCAGCCTGGTGCCTGGTAGCGGGAACGCTGGCGATTGCCGTTGCAGTGTTGGTGGCCCGCTACTCCTCCCGCTCTCTCCGTTCGGTACAGGCCGTTGCCCACGCCTCCACGCAACTGGGACAAGGGGACTATGACCACCGGGTGCCGGTCGGCCCCGACGAGGAAACTCGCCGGTTGACCGACTCGTTCAATACCATGGCCGACACCATCAAAGGCGTAATTGGCCGCCTCTCCGCGGAACGGGATACACTTTCTGCAGTTCTCGATACCATGGCTGACGGCGTAATCGTTACCGAGCGGACCGGCAGGGTGGCCCTGCTCAATCCGGCCTCCCGTGAACTGCTGGGAATCCGCCCCGAAGCCGCACAGGGGCTGCGCCTCGCGGAATTGATGCGGGACAACGAGATTCACCAGCTTATCAACGTATGCCAGGAGGAGAAGTCCCGTCAACAGGCCGAAATCTCATTGATCTTGCCTCGTAGGTACCTCAGCGCCATAGCCACTCCCCTGGACAATGACGAAGGTGTCCTCCTTACCCTTCACGACCTTACCCGCATGCAGCAGGTGGAAACCAGTCAAAAGGAATTCGTCAGCAATGTCTCCCACGAACTGCGCAACCCCATGGCCTCCATTAAAGCCATGGTGGAAACCCTGGAGTCCGGCGCGGTAAATGAACCACAGGTGGCGATGGACTTTCTGGCCCGTATGAGAGGCGACGTTGACCGTATAAACGGGCTGGTCAACGACCTGCTGGAATTGTCCCGCATGGAGAGCGGACAGTTCCGCATCGACGTGGAGCCCATTTCGTTGGCCCCAGTGGTGCAGACCGTTGAGAGGCAGTTCGGCGATACGGCGGCTACCCAAGGCGTTGAAATAGTCTCCAAACTGCGCGACGACCTGCCCCTGGTCATGGCCGACGGGGAAAAGTTGACCCAGGTATTCGTGAACCTGGTTGAAAATGCCTTGAAGTTCACCCCTGCCGACGGGGAGATAAGCATTCAGGCCGAGCCCTTCGACGAATACGTGCAGGTCCAGCTTCAGGATACAGGCATCGGGGTGGCTCCCCAACATGTGCCCCACCTTTTCGAACGGTTCTACAAGGTCAACCGTTCCCGTCGCGACAGCGGTACCGGCCTGGGCCTGTCGATCGTAAAGCAACTGGTCGAGGCTCACGGCGGCCAGATAAGCGTAGCCAGCAAGGAAGGCGAAGGTTGTGCATTCACCTTCACCGTCCCCCGCGCCCGCCAGGAAGTTCCACCCGGCTTATTCCCGTGATTAAGAAACCACCATTAAGAAACCACCAGGGCAAACATCCTCCTGCCGCTCCTCATACCGCAGTTCCTGCTGATGACCCCTGCCAACCAGATGGCATGCTGAGTAGAGCGGCGGGCTTTGAAGCCTGGCTGCTCCATATCCTTGAGGGTCCGGACCTATGTCCCGAGTAAAACCTGCCGGGCTATTACATCGGGTGGCACAGGATTTCCCGGCCGGCCAGCAGCAAGTACAATGGATATAGAGATAGGCAGGGTCGGGCTTGTCAGCGTGAGGTAGGGAAATGAACTGGGCTGGTGCGGTTGTTGGCAGGCTCTTAACTCTTTTGCGTCGGCCCGTTACGACTGGCTCCACCCTCTTTATAATCGTCGTCCTGCTGGTGTTCGGCAGCGTGGCCTGCGAAGTCGCGCCTGCTGTACCGAATGCCCCAGACATACCGGACATTCCTCGCATTGGCTTGCGGAATGGACCCACCGTCACGCCAATACCATCTCCCGTTACGCCTGCCACTCCGCCCGCTTCACTTTCGCCAACTGCTACAGCGACTGGCAACCCGGTCCCGACAACTTCCGCAAGCGGTGACGTCATCCAGGTTCCCACACTGGTCATTGCCGAAATTCCTGCGGATATACCGGCTTACTCGCGAGGCGACTGGAAGCACTGGGTGGACGTGGACAGGGACTGCCAGGACACCAGGGCCGAGGTATTGATCACGGAGTCCACCACAGTCCCAACATTCAATTCAGACCGCAGCTGCCGGGTTATTGGTGGGAGTTGGGACGGCCCGTACACCGGGCAGACCTTCACGGAAGCAAGCGATGTGGACATCGATCACCTGGTACCCCTGAAGAATGCCCACCTCTCCGGGGGCTGGCAGTGGGACGAGGATCGCAAGGAAGACTACGCCAACAGCACAGCCGCCGACTATCACCTTATAGCCGTGGACAAGTCCTCCAACCGGGCCAAAGGGGCCAAGGGGCCGGAGGAATGGCAGCCCTCGGACGAAACCTACCATTGTCAATACGCGCGGGACTGGATCGCCGTCAAGGCTGCTTGGGGCTTGACGGCCACCACCAACGAATGGGAGGCTCTGCAAGGCATGCTGGGTCAATGCTCGGGCGCGGTACAGTTGAAGGATAGGGCCGGAACCATTGCCATGTTGCACACGGAGCAACCAGACCCTGCTCCCAGCGGAATTTCGTCTCCAACTGCCTCAACCGGGCAGCTGTTGATTACCGAAATAATGGCCGATCCCGCAGCGGTCAGGGACACAGCAGGGGAATGGTTCGAGGTTTATAACCCCGATGCAGAATTGGCGGTCAACCTGGAGAACTGGACAATCCGACGGGCCAACGGGGACGAGCACCGGATTCTCTCGAGGGTTGTGGTCCCGCCGGAGGGCCACGCAGTCCTGGCTCGCAACGGGGACCAGTCTGCCAATGGGGGCATTTCCCCAGTCTACGAATACCAGGGAATCAGCCTGACCAATGACGAGGACTCCATAGAGTTGGTGGATTCTGCGGGCCAATTGGTCGATCGAGTTGCCTACGACGACGCCCTCGTTTTCCCCGGTGCTTCCACGTCACTGGACCCAACCGCACTGGACGCTGACGGCAACGACAATCCCGCCAACTGGTGCCGTGCTTCTTCGGCCATGGACAACGGGGACTTTGGAACGCCTGGGGAGGAAAACGACCCTTGCTGAAGGACCGCCGCTTCTGCGCAGTGATGTCTCAGGGTTACTCATGAATGAGAGTCCGGACAGTCCGGATAACCTCACTGATATGAATCCGCCTTGAACTTCCCAGTAACGCTTCTAGTCGGCCCCTTCCGCTTGTCTGGACGATTGTTGTTCGCGCCTCTTTGAAGTCAACTCCCGGTCTTCGTCAGGAGTATTTTCCTCCTCTTTCGCTTCTTCGTCTCCGAAGATCCTGACTCCCTTCAGCCAGCAGACCACGACCGCGCCCAATGCCGCTCCGATTATAGGGCCCGCCCAGTAGGCCCAGTGGCCGTACCACTCCCAGCCCACCAGCGCCGGCGCCAGGGAACGGGCCGGGTTCATGGAAGCCCCTGAAATCGGCCCGGCGAAGATGGCTTCCAGACCGACGGTCCCGCCGATGGCCAGTGCCGCCACTGACCCGGCGATTCGGGGTTCTATGCTGAGGGACATTATTATCGCCATAAGGATGAAGGTAAGTATGACTTCCAGGACTAGGGACTGCTCCACGCTGCCGGAGGGCAGGGTGGCTCCCATATTGGCGGTGGGGCCCAGCAGGTAGTAAAGGGTCAGGCTGGCCAGTATGCCCCCGGCCAACTGGGCGGGAATGTAGCAAAGGGCAACGGTCCACCGCAGCCGCCGGGTGATAGCGAAAGCCAGGGTAACCGCCGGGTTTATGTGAGCGCCGGAGATGGAACCGAAGGTGAAGATCATGGCCGCCACAATCAGGCCGAATGTGATGCCAATGCCCAGGTGGGTAACCTTTCCCCCGGACAGGGAGTCGATCATGATGGCGCCGGTACCGGCGAATACCATGCCGTAGGTGCCAAGCAATTCCGCAGCTGTTCGCTTAACCAACAAAGAATCCTTTTCGAACTACCTATGCTCACGCACCCTGCCGAGGCGACGAATTTTGACCCGTCATTCGGCTAAAATGCGCCACTACTATATAGGGAAGCGCTGGCCTTCGCATCATAAATCGGTTAACTGCTGTTTAAGGTACGGTTAAGCCGGCGTATTCCGGCCCACGCCGCCGCCGTTCCATAGTGCACATTTCAAGATTTCCTTCCCTCTTGATGGGACAGGTCAGGATGGCGGTAACGGGAAGATAATGGACTTCACCCACATAAATGTGTCGCCGTATTATCTAATTTTGGCCTGGCTTCTGGGCCCGCCGTCAGTATGCCACCCTGGCGTTTATGTACATCCTCGTCCGGTCCGGTTGCGCTGATATCGTCAGCATCCAGGGCATTTGCTGCCTTGTCACCGGGAGCATTGGAAGAGGTCCCAGTCCTCCCGCTCCTTCGAATGACGCAGGATACGGTTTAACCAACAATTAACCCGACCTTAAACGTGGCTTAATTGCAATCTAATTGGCCCTTGAAAGATCGGGCCTAGGCTAGTCTTTGGTCAAGAAATCATCAAACGACCAACCAGACCCGACAGGAGGAAATATGTCACCCAAAAGACCCCGGTATTCCAGTGTAAAGGGTTGGACCATTCCCCTCATTCTTGGGGCCATCGCAATCTCCATGGTCCTGATTGCCTGCGGCTCCCCGGACCAGCCGGCCCAGGCCGGCGGCGCATCCACTGGTTCCTCTGCCTCCTCCCAGCAGCCTGCTTCAGGCAGTTCCGGCGGCGGTGCGTCCATGCCTGTGGCCATGAACACCAGCGACTACGCCACCCTGTCCGGCGACATTAACGTCGACGGTTCCAGCACCGTCTTCCCTATCACCGAGGCCGTTGCCGAAGAGTTCGGCAAGCTGGCCGGTGGCAGCGTCCGCGTAACCGTCGGCGTCTCCGGCACCGGCGGCGGCTTCAAGAAGTTCTGCAACGGCGAAACCCAGATCTCCGACGCCTCTCGCCCCATCAAGGCTTCAGAGGTTGCCCTGTGCGAGGAAGCCGGCCTGGAGTACATCGAGATTCCCGTGGCTATTGACGGCCTGACTGTAATCGTCAACAAGGAAAACACCTGGGCCCAGTGCATGACCGTCGAGGAACTCAACACCATGTGGGCCCCCGAAGCTGAGGACGTCATAACCCAATGGGACCAGGTCCGTCCCGGCTGGCCTTCCGACGAGATGGAAATGTACGCCCCCGGCGTGGACTCCGGCACCTTCGACTATTTTACCGAGACCATCGGTGGCGAGTCGGGCGCTTCACGGGGGGACTTTACCGCCAGCGAAGACGACAACCTGATCATCCAGGGCGTATCCGGCGGCAAGAACGGCGTCGGCTATCTGGGCTATGCTTACTACTCCGAGAATGCTGGCAAGCTGAAGGCCGTGGAGATTGACGGCGGCAGCGGCTGCATCGCCCCCACCGATATAGCCATCAACAACGGCACCTACGCCCCCTTGTCCCGCCCGCTGTTCATCTACGTGCGGAAAGACGCGGCAACTACTCCTCACATAGCCGAGTTCATTCGGTACTTCCTGGGCAAGGAAGGCCAGGCCCTGGCTGCCGAAGTCGGTTACATACCCTACCCCCAGCCGGTGTATGACCTGGCGCTGGCCAAGTTCGAGAACGGCACTACCGGCACCGCCTTCGGAGGCGAGAACCCCATGCACGGCTCCGTGGAGGAAGTCCTGGCTGACTCCCAGTAAGACCAGGCAGCAAAAGGGGCCGGGCCTGATTCAAGGGACTGCCCCACCAAGACTCCAATAAGGAACGGAGGCGGTTTGAATACAACCGCCTCCGTTCTCTCTATTAGCGCCGGAAGAGAAGGAGGAGCTGTACGCCGCACGGCGGTGGCAGCACAGTGACAACAACGACTGGCAAAGTGAGCATGCGGCGTTCCGCATGTAGAAACATTTAAGGGCCCCGGACGTGTCCGGGGCCCCGTTCTTTGGCAGGTCGTTGATGTCGGTCGGTAAGGAGCTTAGAGCACCCCGCCCGCGAAGATGGCCTTTTGCTTCCGGTAAATCTGCAGGCGCTGTCGGGGGCACTCCAACACATAGATGCGGCCCTCGTCGTCCACCTCTACTGAGATGGGCCCGTGGAACAGCTTCTCCCGCTCGTGCAGGTTATGGGCCATTTCCCGCGCCCGCACGATGGTGGGGTCCAACTCCACCCGCTCCCGTCCCCACTTGGACAGGGTGGCCTCGCCCAGGAGCTTCGTGATGAAGTTGCCCTCGGCATCGAAAACCTGGAGGCGGTCGTTCTTGAAGTCCGCCACGTAAATGATGCCTTCCTTGTCTACCGCCACCTTGGTGGGCCGATTAAGCTGGCCGTCACCGTCGCCGGTGGAACCAAACTTCATCAGGAACTGGCCTTCGGGAGTAAACTTCTGGATGCGGTCGTTCCGCCAGTCGGCCACCCAGACGTTGCCGTCGTAGTCGATCTCAACGCCCCAAGGGTAGCTAAATTGGCCGTCGCCATTGCCCTCGGTGCCGAACTGAGAAAGGTACTTGCCATCCTTGGCGAAAATCTGCACCCGGTGGTTATAGCTATCGACCACGTAAATGTTGTCGTTCGCGCCGCATGCCAGGCCGGAGGGCTTGTTGAACTCGCCGTCCCCGCTGCCAACCTTGCCCCATGTGCCCTTGCATTCGCCATCATTGTCAAAAACGGTGATGCGCTGCAGCCATTCGTCGGCCACGTAGGTGCTTCCCTCGCTGTCCACAGTCAGGGCCGTAGGCCACATGAATGTACCGGCGGGAGCGTTTTCATCAGCCTCTTCTGGGGGGATCTTCTGGCCGAATTCCTGCACCAGTTCTTCGTTCACCGTGAACACCGTCACCCGCTTGCAGGGGAAAAAGGCCGGCGTCTCGGAACCGCGGCTGATCACGGACAACTGGTCCTTGCCGCTGCGAACGATATCAACTGGATAGAAGAATCCGGAACCGCTGCGGTTTTCCTGCCGACCGATGGTATGGCTGTACTGGAAGGTTATTGGGGTAATCTCAGTAGTAACCATTCTTCCTCGCTAAATGTCTCATTTAAAAATAAAGGCTGGCAGCCTGGTGCCGCCAGCCTTTGCCGTCAAGTCCCGTTGGTTACTTCATGAAGTCGACTTTCTCGAAATTGCCACCCAGGATGGGCTGGGCATCCAGGCCCATCCAATCCTCAAGCAGGGTGGCGTAGGTGCTGCGGAAGTCGCTGTTCCACTTCAGGTCGCCTTCGTCCAGCTTGTCGGGCTCCAGGGACGGGTACTCGCCGTACAGGCCGCCCTTGACCGCGTCGCCGATGACAAAGGCCACACTGCCTGAACCGTGGTCGGTGCCGGAGCCGTTCTCCTTCACGCGGCGACCGAACTCGGTGAACAACAGCATTACCACTTCCTGGTTCGAGTTGTGTTCCTTAAGATCCTGGTAGAAGTCGCCAATCGCGGTGGTAACATCGCCCCAGAGCCTGGGGAAGGTGATGTTCTGGTTGGCGTGAGTGTCGAAAGTGCCGGGGTTAACGCCGGTATAAAGCACCCGGGTGCCGAAGTCCGCCAAATGTACCTGGGCGATGTTCTTCAGCCACTGGGCGAAGGGGCTTCCGCCGTACTCGACGCTGGACGAATATATGTCCGGAGCTGTCTTTAGAATGTCGGCGCCCCTCAAGGCATCAAGGCCGGTCTGGGACAGGTAGTCGTTGACCGGGCCGGAACCGATCATCGGGGAGTACATGCGGCCAAAGATGTCCAGCGCATCCATGCGCTCTTCCTCACCGTCGATGCCGGTCAGGACGCCATAGCTGGCCAGGTCTCCTACCGATGCCACCGAAACGCCCGGAGCCGCCAGGGCCCGAGGCAGACCGCGTCCGAAGTTAACGGCGGTCAGAATGTTTTCCTTGTCGGGGTCCAGGTCCCGAATGGCCTTGCCCAGCCAGCCGTCGGTAACCATCTTGTCAGGCTCGGCGGTGTGCCAAATGTCCAGGGAGCGGAAGTGAGACCTGATGGGATTGGGGTAGCCGATGCCCTGCATGACGGCAACCTTGCCCTCGTCGTAAAGCTCCTTCAGGGGAGCCATTGCCGGGTGGAACCCCACCTTGTCGTCCACCGCCAGCACATCTTCAGGGGAGATCTGCAACACAGGCCGGTAGTCCGGATAGTGAGGGTCGCTGTAGGGGATGAAGGTATTCAGCGCATCATAGGCGCCGGTCATCTGCAGTATTACCAGGACCGGATCTTTCTTGTTGGACGTCATCTTGTTCTCCTTACGAGATTCGATTTAGGGTCCGTTTTCCTATGGACAGCAGCCAACCGAAAGCTCCGGTTAGGCGTAGAGATATTCCTTGGTTGCCACAATCATCTGCAGCATCTGGGTTACCTGCCCGGGAAATTCCTTGTTGCTGGTAGGCAGGTCGCCGGTCTTTTCCGCGTGACTAATCAGCATATGGCGGGTTTCCGGCTCGAGTTCGTAGCAGCCCAGAAGCCTGAGGCAGCCATCTACCAGGCCCACCGGTGAAATGGTGGCCCCCTCGGCCTTCAGCTTCTGAACCATATCCTGGATGCCGGGCTGGTTCAGGTCGCCCACGTAGTCGGCAATAAAGTTGATGCGACGAACCAGGGTACCGCCGTCAATCCACTCCTTCCCGGTGTGCCATCCTTCCACGCTGGGCGGGTTCAGGATTTCCTGGCCCATGTGTTTCATTTCATCAAAAATTGATTCGAAGCCTGGCTTGGGAGTATTCCAGTCACCCACCAGGCGCAGGGTCCCGACGATTGCTTCTATCGGCCCCTTGATGCGTTGGAAGCGGGCGTTCTTGAAGGCGTCGGAGTTGAACAAAACCCGCAGCATGGAGCGGATATCGTAGCCGGAGCGGAAGTACTCGTCCTCCAGCATCTTGACCGTTTCCATGTCCCGCGGCGGAGTGTCCATCCAGGAGGGCACCTGGGCCTCATCGGCCACGAAGAAGTTATACATGTGCCGGGAGATAAACCGCGCGGTGGCCGGCTGTTCGGCAATAATGTCAACGACATCCTCACCGTTGAAGTTGCCGGTCCGACCCAGGAAGGTCTTATCGCCTTCGTCGTGGTCTTCCGGGTTAAAGACGAACTGGGAGGCATAACGGCCATAGGGCTGGCCAGGGATGTTGTTGGCAATGGTCCAGCCGGTAAAGGCCCGGGCACATTCCTTCACATCATCCTCGGTGTAGTTGAACTGGCCTTCCATCCCCACGCCCATGGAGAACAACTCCAGCAGTTCGCGGCCATAGTTTTCGTTGATTGCTTCCTTGTGGCTCAAGCAGTTGTCCAGGAAGAAAATCATCGCCGGGTCCCTGGATATTTCAAGCAGCAAGTCCCGGAAGTTGCCCATTCCGTTACGTCGGAGCATTTCCAGTTCCGACTGGGAAGTAACGTAGCTCTGGGTCTTGCTGTCGGCGGTGCAGAGAATGCCGTGCCAGAACAAGACCATCTTTTCTTCCAACTGGTTCCTGGAGTTGATCATCCGCCAGGCGATGTACTCGGGCACGCAGCGAATGAAGTGGTTCCATTCGAGAAAACTGCGTTCGGCCAAGTCGAGGTCCATACCATGGGAACTATCCGTCGGGTTGAGAAGTTCCTCCACGGTAGCCTCGTAACCCTTGGCGGCGCGCTCGACAATTTCGTCGTACTGGGCGCCAAACCCGGCTCGCCGCATTAGGTGAGCCATTAAGGCAATGTCGTGATCTGCCATCCGTACTCCTCCTCAACTAAGTTTGAGGCAAACATAGCTGCCCAGATAATAGCATTATCGTTGCTGTCAATCAAGTTTAACGAATAGAATCCATAAATCGTTTTGGCTTATCTTCCCTCGGGCGTTTTGGAGCACGATAGTGAGGTATCAAATCGGGTTAAGGCTGAGTAATTCGATCCAATTAAACCACCCACAGCTGCAATTCAGCGAATTATCCACGTTACAGAGGCTTGGTGCGTCATGCCCCTTCGCCCGGCCTCGAAGGCGATATATTCCTCGACCTCCTTGTCCAGTGTTGGACCAGCCCGAACTCTCCTACGTGAAGAACGTATCGAAGGTGTATCAAAGGTAAAGGCATGGAAACCAGTTGGTTCCCTGGAATAGTGTCTGTTGACTGAAAGGGACTGGCACTTTCCATTTCATGTCCCCCTCGTTCAGCCTCGATAGCACAGTGCCAAAGGACCCCCTCTACATTTATCGGGGTTCCATTAATTGTTGATCCCATCGCGGCCAAGCCAGGAATGTCCGAAAGACAATGCCGTCGTTACCTTCCTTTCCATTAACGAAGCCGAACAGCATATCTAAGGCTTCACACTACTCCTGAAGGTTTTGTCTACACAAAGACTTTGAATGCCAGGCGGAGCTTATGGAAAGCAATCACGATAGATAGCGTTCTCATTTGTGCATCTTCGTGTTTATTCGTGGATAGTTTGGTGCTAGAATGGCCTGAAATCGGATCGGAAGGAGATAGCTATGACGGCCCTTACCGACAACATGGGCTTCGGTATATTCCTTGCCCCCTTCCACCGGGTTGGCGAAAATCCGACGCTGGCCCTGGAGCGGGACCTGGAACTGCTGGAGTGGCTGGACGCCCTGGGCTACGACGAGGCCTGGATTGGCGAGCACCACAGCGGCGGCTGGGAAACTATCGCCTCACCGGAGTTGTTCATCGCCACAGCGGCGGGACGCACCAGCCGCCTGCGGCTGGGCACCGGCGTGGTCAGCCTCCCTTACCACAACCCTTACATGGTGGCCAACCGCATGGTGCTGCTGGACCATCTGACCCGCGGTCGGGTAATGCTGGGCGTCGGTCCCGGCTCCCTGGCTTCCGATGCATACATGTTCTGCATCGACCCGGAACGCCAGCGGGAAATGATGGATGAGTCCCTGGGCATCATCATGCAGTTGTTTGAAGGCGAAGAACCGGTTACCTGCGAGACCGACTGGTTCAAGCTCCGGGAGGCTTCCCTCCAACTTCGCCCCTTCCAGAAACCCTGCCTGCCCGTTGCGGTCGCCTCAGTGCAGTCGCCGGCCGGAGTCTTCGTGGCCGGCAAGCACGGCGCCGGTGTCCTCTCCCTCAGCGTGCCTCGTTCCATGATCCGCCAGACCACCCTGCAGGACCAGTGGGACATTGCCGAAGAGTCGGCCAGGGAACACGGCAAAGAGGTCCACCGCAATGAGTGGCGACTTTCGGTTCCCGTCCACCTCGCGGAGACCCGGGAAGAGGCCTTCGAGCAGGTACGCGTGGGCGCCGGTCGCGTCGTGACCGAGTACACCGGCGGCACCAACGGCCATCCCATTCCCGATGTGCCGCAGAACGAAATAGTTGACCACATGGTGGGCGCGGGCCAGTGGATTGTTGGCACCCCCGACGATGCCATAGCCGCTATAGAACGGTTCCAGGAGTCCAGCGGCGGGTTCGGCACCCTGCTGGTTCGGGCCGAGGACTGGACCACACGGGAGAACCTGTTCCACAGTTATGAACTGTTCGCCCGCTACGTAATGCCGCGCTTCCAGGGTAGCCTGAACGGCATTAATGACTCCAATAGCCGCTTCTCGGCCATGCGCGATTTCCTGCAGGGTAACCGCCGCGCCGGCCTGCAGCAAGCCACCGATACATACCTGGCCAGGGCGCAGTAACCCGTGAGCCCCTGACGGATTGGAGCGCTAACCCAAGCAAACTTAACGGAGGTTTACCAATGAAGTTCATCCGACTGTACACCGGCGACGACGGACATACCCATATCGAGGAGCTTGACTGGGAGTCCCGCCCCGATTACACCAACCTGCACGACGCCAAGGGCGTGGTCTTCCGGGCAGCCGAGGTTGGCCGGTTCAGCGACTGGCACGTCGCCCCCCGCCGTCAGTACGTTATCACCCTGGCGGGCGAGGGCGAGATTGGTCTGAAGGACGGCACCAAGTTCCGTCTGGGCCCCGGCGACGTCAACCTGGCCGAAGACACCACCGGCGACGGCCACACCACCGCCGTGGTCAGTGACACTCCCCGGGTAACGGTCACCATCCAACTGGAGGACTAGCCCACCAGGATTCCAAGACACCGGCGCAGCCTGAACTGCGCCGGTTTTATTATTCGGTTCCGGAGGTCAGACTCATGGCAGTAACCAGACTGGAAGTCCACTCCATTCGACCCTTTGCCGGTGGGTCCGTTTTCGGCGAAACCGGGCCCTATCGTCAGATTGACGGCCTGGTCCATCTGGCCGTCGACCCCGATAACCCGGCCAACGAGGTTATTACCGATATCAAGCTCGCCCCCCGAGATGCGGCGGGCCGAGTCCATTGCGCTGCCGACTTCACCATCCTGCAGCCCGAAGACCCATATCGAGGTAGCCACCGCATCGTCTTTGACGTGGTGAACCGGGGCAACCCGACTATATTGACCAACCTGAACAGCGCGGGGCAGCGGCTGGGAGCAGGCAACGGCTTCCTGATGCGCCACGGCTACACGGTGGTCTGGTGCGGCTGGCAGTTCGATGTGCCGCCCGGCACCCCCGGGCTGGTCAAGGCCTACGTGCCGGAAGCGTTGAACCCCGACGGTTCCTCCATTACCGGCAGGATTGCCATCGGCTTTCAGCCCCACGCGGTTACCTTCACACACACTCTGGCCGACCGGCTGCACAGGCCCCATCCCACCGCAGATATAAACGACCCCGATGCCACGCTGGTAGTCCGGGACTATCAGGACGGTCCGGCCGAGGTAATACCCCGCGACCAGTGGTCCTTCTCCCGCCTGGATGGGGAGGAAGTAGTGGCCGACAGCCGCTCTGTTTACCTCGCCGCTGGCTTCCGGCCGGGCAAGGTGTACGAGATCAACTACACCACTACCGGGGCCGACGTGGTGGGCATGGGTATGCTGGGCCCCCGAGACCTGGTTTCCTTCCTGCGCTATGGTTCGGCGGAGGCAGGCAACCCCTGCGCCGGCGACATTGAGTACGCCTTCACCTTTGGGCGTTCCCAGAGTGGCGGCTTCCTGCGCCGGTTCCTTTACTGCGGCCTGACCCAGGACGAGGAAGGCCGGTCCGTATTTGAGGGGCTGATACCCCTGGTGGCCGGCAGCGGCCGCGGCGAGATGAACCAGCGTTTCGGACAGCCTTCCACGCCGGCCCGCCCGAGTGCCGGACGCAGTTTCCCCTTCCATGACACGCTGCAAACCGACCCCGATTCGGGCCGCACCGACGGCCTGCTGGCCCGCCTGGGCGCAGCTGGCAAGACGCCCAGGGTACTGCTGACCAACACATCAGCGGAATACTGGAGCGGGCATGCCTCTCTGATTCATACCACCATGGACGGTACGGCGGACCTGGGACCGTCCGACAATGTACGCATATACCACTACTCGGGCACCCAGCACGGCCCGGGACAGTTGAACCTGTTCGACGTGGACGTTCGGGAAGGTCCCAGGGGTCAGCAGTTGGACAACTCGGTGGACTACCGGCCCCTGCTGCGGGCCGCGTTGAAGAACGTGGAACGATGGGTAACAGAGGGCAGTGACCCGCCGGCCAGCCGCCACCCTCGACTGGACGATGGTACAGCAGTACCGGCTCCCGATTTGGAAGCCACCTTCCGCGCAATCCCGGAGGTCAACTTCCCCGAGGTCCTGAAGCACGTTTACCGCGCCGACTTCGGACCGGAGGCGCATAACGGCCTGGTGCAACCGGCCCCGGGGTCGGGCGATCCCTACCCCAACTTCGTGCCAGCCGTGGACATCGACGGAAACGAGGTAGCCGGCATCCGGTTGCCCGACCTGACTGTGCCCCTGGCTACCTATGCGGGCTGGAACTTGCGACATCCGGACAGCGGCGCGCCCGGCCAGATCATGCCGCAAATCGGCTCAACTATACCCTTCCCGGCTACCCGGGCCGACAGGGAAGCCAGCGGGGACCCGCGCCTCTCTATCGAGGAGAGGTACGCTTCCCGTGAGGAGTTCCTGGATAAGGTACGGCAGGAAGGAGATAAGCTGGTAGCTGAAGGTTACATGCTGGCAGAAGACCTGGGCACTGTGACGGAGCAGGCAAGTCAGCGTTACGACTCGCTAATCGCCAAAAGGACTGAGGTGCCCTCAGCCACGGATGATTAGGTAATCCGTGTACACGACAGTTACGGAAACAGTAGGGGTGGGTTTATAACCCGCCCCTACGTTGTTATTCTGCAAATTAACGTCGTAGGCATAGTCCTGCGCTACTTGTCATTTTGAATCAATTGGAGAATCCCACCGTAGGCCCTGCAAGATCTTTCCTGCAGTAAGGATAGGCCTAATGGCAGCGGTTGGGGTTCTTCGTCGCTGCGCTTCCCAGAACGATATTGGTTTGGAACTGGGACGGGCCTCCCAGCCGAGCAAAGAACCGGGGCAGGCTTCAAACCTGCCCCTGCAATTGTTCGCCGATGTTGGCGGAATGGTGGAATGGTGGACCGCCTTGGCTTTCAGGCCTACAGGTTCTTGGCCGGGGTTACGTAGTTGTTTACCTTGTTGTAGATCTGGATGCGGCTGCGCTGGGTGTCCAGGATCAGCAGCCGGTTGTTGGGGGAGTCGAAAGCCACGGCGCGAGGCATGCGCAATAACCACTCGGCGCGGAAGTCTTTCACCTCGCGGCGGCGCTTAATGGCCTCCGGATTGGTGCGGACGATCATTTCCGACCACATGGTAAGCTGTTGGGCATCGCCAACAAAGCTGGTGAAGAACTTGCCGGAAGCGTCGAAGGCCTGCACCCGATCGTTGCCCCAGTCGCAGACGTAAACATCGCCGTCGGGATCTACCGTTACATCCGAAGGATGATCCAGTTCGCCACGACCGGTGCCGTAGCTGCCGAACTGGGCCAGGGATTGGCCTTCGGTGGTCAGTTTCTGGACCCGGTGGTTGTTGGTGTCCACCACGTACAGGTAGCCGTCCTGGTCCAGGGTTATGCCCCAGGGCAGGTTGAACTGGCCCTCGCCATCGCCGGCGCTACCAAACTTGGAGAGGAACTGGCCCTCAGCGGTGAACTTCTGCACCCGGTGATTGCGACTGTCAACTACATACAGGTTATCGTCGGGGTCCATCACCAGCCCGGAAGGACCGTCAAACTCGCCGTCGCCATTGCCGATGGTTCCCCATTCCCGCAGCAAGTTACCCTCGGTGTCATAGACGTTAATCCGGTTCATCCACTCATCGCTAACGTAGATGTTGTCCCTGGAATCCAGCGCAAGACCGGCGGGCCATATCATCTGGCCCCGGCCGTTACCGGTCTCACCGAACTCCTTGATGAACTCCTCATCCCCGGCCTGAAGGCCCACATCAAACTTGGTGACCCTTGCCCCCCGGGCGGTGCGGTGCCAGGGGACGGCGGTTATGGCCTCGCCGCCGCGACTGAGAACATAAATCAGGTTATCGGAGCTAAAAGCCAAGGCGTTGCCCGAGTTGAAACCCGCGCCAACTCCGCCACGGCCCATGGCATGGCTGAAATCGTAGGCCCTGCCGGCTACTACCCGCGTTACCATAGCTAGTTCGCCTCCCTGCTTAATGATTTTACCTGGGTTGCACGTCCACGATATGGCACCCTTCGACAGGCCCAGAAAGAGCAGTTGAAGGGTTTCCAGCCGGGACGGGCTGACCTAATTCAAAGGGCCAGTCGTCCCGTTAAAGACGCTGGCCCCTGCTTACCTAGAGAATAAGGATTCTAGAGGAACTTGGGCTTCTCAAACTCGCCCTTGACGATGGGCTTGGCGTCCAGGCCCATCCAGTCTTCCAGGACGGTGGTGTAGAAACCTCGGAAGTCCAGGTTGGGGACCAGGTCACCCTGCTGCAGGTCCTCGGCCTTGCGGGAGGGATACTCGCCGTAGAAGCCGCCTCTTACGGGCGTGCCGAGGGCAAAGGCCGCGCCAGCAGCGCCGTGGTCGGTGCCGGAGCCGTTGTCACGCACCCGGCGTCCGAACTCGGAAAACATGATCATTACCACGTTGTCGTCGGCATTGTGTTCCTTCAGGTCAGCGAAGAAGTCGCTGACCCCGGCGCAGACATCATTCCACAGGCCGGCGTGCATGCCAGGCTGGTTGGCGTGAGAGTCGAAGCTGCCGTAATCGCAGTAGAAGATCCGGGTGCCCAGGTCGGCCAGGTGGATGCGGGCAATGTCCTTGAGTTTCCGGGCTATGGGGTTGTCGGCGTACTCTACGGTTGAGGAGTACATGCCCGGAGCAACCTTAAGGATGTCCGCGCCCTGCATGGCTTCCAGTCCCGTCTCGCCCAGGTATTCCATCACGGCGCCGGTGCCGATGGCGGGGGTGTACATCTGGGTGAACCGGTCCAGAATCTTGAGCCGCTGTTCTTCGCTGGATATGCCGGTGAGCAGGCCATAGCTGTCCAGGCTGTCAACGGCGGCCACGGGAACACCGGCCACCGAAACGGCCCGGAACATGCTGGGGCCCATGCTGACGGTGGTTACCACGTTTTCCTTGCGGGGGTCGATCTCACGAGCGGCCAATCCCAGCCAGCCCTCGGTGCCCAGCTTGTCCGGTTCACAGGTGTGCCAGATGTCCATGGAGCGGAAGTGGGAGCGCGGTGAGTCGGGGTAGCCCACGCCGTGAATAACGGCCAGGTTACCCTGGTTGAACATCTCTTCCATCACCCGCAGGCTGGGGTGGAAGCCCAACTCGTTGTTGATGCGAATGATGTCCTCGTCGGCAACGCCGACAGCGGGACGATTGTCCCGATACAGAGGGTCGGTGTACGGGATGACAGTATTCATGTAGTCATTCCCGCCGGAAAGCTGCAGTACTACCAAGACCGGGTCTTTCTTGTTGCTGGTCATCTCCTGTCTCCTTGCTGGGCTAACCGCCTCGAATTTTGGTCGGTCGGCGACAAGTCTCTAAGTGTTACTGGCGCTAAGCATACTGATATTCGCGCAAAGATACAACCAACTGGAGCATCTCGCCTACCCGGTCCCTGGCCAGAACATCATCGGCCCAAGTCAGGGTTCCGGTTTCCCGGGCGTGATTTACCAGCTGCTGCCAGTTGTCTTCCTGCACCTGCAGGGGCCCCATCAGGTCCAGGCAGGCATCCACAAATTCTTCGGGCCCCAGGTCACCGCGAGCCCGCAGGCGGTTTACGATGGCCTGGATACCGGGCCTGGTGGTATCTCCCACCATGTCGGCGGAGAAGTTTATGCGCTTCATCAGGGTGCCGCTGTTAATCCACTCGGCGCCGGTGTGCCAGCCCTCCACACTGGGAGGATTCAGCAGTTCCTGCCCCATGTAACCGGCTTCCTTGGAGAGGTTGCCGATGCCTGGAGCCGGGAACTTGTAGCCGCCGACCATGCGCAGGGTTCCTATCAGAACCTCGGCAGGACTCTTGATCTTGGCAAATCGGGCATCCTTGAAGAAGTCGGAGGTGAACAATACCCGCAGCACTTCCCGCATGTTGTAGCCCGACTCGGTGAAGGTGCGGGCCAGGAGGTCAACGGCCTCGGGGTCGTTGGGAGGCGTGACCGTCCAGGCGGGAACCTGCGGCTCCTCAGCCACGAAGAAGTTGTAGAGGTGGCGGGCGATAAACCGGGCCGTGGCCGGCTGGGCACATACGATGTCGATGATGTCTTCGCCGTTGAAGTTGCCCGTGTGGCCCAGGAAGGTCTTTTCGTCGTCGTCATGGTCTTCCGGCAGGTACTCGAACTCCCAGTCGTAGCGGCCGTGGGCGTTACGGGGAATGGAAGCTGCGATGGTCCAGCCGGTGAAGGCGCGGGAGCATTCCCTGACGTCATCCTCGGTGTAGTTGCCTACGCCCATGCTGAAGAGTTCCAGCAATTCGCGGCCCCAGTTCTCGTTGACGGCGTGGGCGTGGTTGTCGCAATTGTCCAGCCAGAAAATCATGGCAGGACTCTTGGCCAGTTCCACCAGCAAGTCGCGGTAGTTGCCCATCCCGTGCTCGCGGAACATATCGACCTGGGTAACCATCTCGTGCCAGTGGTCCAGCTTGGAGCCGCCGGTGGCGAAGACCTGGTGCCAGAAAAGGACCATCTTTTCTTCCAGGACCCGCTCGGTGTTGAGCATGGAATGGAGCCACGCGGAGGCGCCCATGCCCGGGGAAGTGATAGGCTTCCAGAAAGAGGGATGGTAGCGCAGGAACTCGTAGCGGTCGGCGCCGGTTACCGAATCGGTGTCAAGCAGTTCCGCAACAGTGGCGTCGTAGCCCTGCTCAGCGCGTTCTTCCAGTTCCTCGCGGGTAGCGCCGAAGCCGGCTCGGCGCATCAGGTGAGCCATCAAAGCAATGTCTTCAGCCATATTCCTCCTTGCATCAGGTAGGATTGGTGTGGCCAGTTCACTGGCCTGGAATAAGGCAAACTAAATAGGGATTTCCCCTTGGAAATCACGCTAATTATCGTAAGTATAAATAAGGTTGTCAACAATGGTGGTCAGCAGGGCAGGGCATTGCCAGCCTAGATTGGGCGACGCCACTGTGGAGGACCGAAAAATATATTTTCCAGCCATTTCCGCTCATTTCCACCCATTTACCCCTTGCCAGCGGGTAGCCGGAACTGGGTGGGGATAGAGGAGGCATTACCCATACTATGGTAGGAGTTGGAAACAGGGGCTGTCCAGCGCCGGTTGTCATCGAACTCAGGGCATTTAACCAACAAGAGAATTGGAAGGTAGCCGCCAATGTTCGAAGTTCATCCCCTCGCTGGAAAGAAGCTGCGTGTTTCGTTGGTATCCTATTACATTATATCGTCAGGTCGTTGACGTTCCTATGCGGCAGGTCTATTATCGGTACCAAAGCAGAATCGCAGCGCCAATCCAGTTAAGGAGGAGCAAGCATGGACTTTGGATTGTTTACTACCTGGAACGCCGTTTACGAGGGCGACAAAGTTCCCTGGGACCCGGAATATCAGGGCGGCAAGCTCCTCGAAGCCGAGGCCTACAAGCAGAACTTCAAGGAGATCGACCACATCGAGAACGCCGGCTGGGACTATGTCTGGTTCGGCGGTGGTCACTTCTCCACCCAGGGCAGCATGGACCCCCAGTCCCTCATGCTGTCCGGAGTAATCGCCAACCACACCAAGAACATCAAGATCGGGACGTCCATCCACCGCCCGACCCTGCGGCTGCCTGGGGAGACCCCATCCCCGCGGGCGTTGCCTCACGAAAGGTACGCCTTCGACAACCTGCAGCCCGAGGACCCCTTCCAGGTCGCGGAACAGGTTGCCATCGTTGACCAGATCAGTGAGGGGCGCTTCATCTACGGCGCGGGGGCCCGCACGCGCGGCTCCGACGAGCGCCGTGATTACTTCTTCGAATACCTCGAGCTTCTCAAGCAACTCTGGGAAGAGGACCGTTTCTCCGGTTTCGAGGGCAAGTACTTCAACTATCCCGGTTTTTACGAAAGCTATATGAGCATCCCCAAGCCGGTGCAGAATCCCCTGCCCATGCTGCTTCCCGTGGACAGCCAGGAGAGCTTCGTGCCCATGGGTGAGCATGGATACCGCATCGCCATTGGCGCCGGCAGTTCCCCCCACAACCTGCGGGGTTCCGCCGTCCTCCGCGAGGACGTCCAGGCCTACCGCAAGGCATGGAAGGATGCCGGGCATGAGGGCGAGCCTTCCACTGTCGTCCGGGTGCCCACCCTCGTCGCCGACACCCAGGAAAAGGCCGACCGCCGCGTCGAAAACCTCATGGACCTCGCCCGCATCTATTACGCCGGCCGTATAGGTATCGGCAGCACCGACGCAGGCAGCGCGGGCCCTGAGGCCACCGAAGAGGTCAACCTCTTCGGCACACCGGCAGAGGTGGTCGAGAAGATCCACATGTTCAAGGAAGCCTTCACCACCGACGAAATAATGTTCGAGTGCAACTGGACGTCGTCAGTGCCGCGGGAAGTGGTGATGGATACGCTGAAGTGTTTGAGCGAGGATGTTATTCCGCATTTTAAGTAGGGGATAACTTTTACGGGGAAATTTGGGCGGCCCGCCGGTTGGCGGGCCGTCGATGATTTTGCGCAATCTTGAGCAATCTTCTATCGAAGCTTAAGTTAGTACCTTTTCGGGGGAGAAGCAGACCGAACTGCGAGAGCAAGTCATGAGTTGTTCATCGCCTTTAGACATTTGGTGAAGCAAATACACCCTCGACCCCGTCAATTGACACTACTTGGTTATGAACTTCAACAACTACCCCTTGCACATACGTCGACATCGTTTGCTCTACACTTAACTCGAACTCGACCACCACCGCATCTCCAACCGATAAGCCGTGTTGGTTGCTCCAAAACTCAAACGTAAACACCTCTCGTAAGTGCCGAAGTGGGTCGGCAGTTTCTGCAAATTCCGCATCGAAAATCTGCGTAGGTAAAGGAAATCGGCCCGATCTAGTCAGCATGCGGATCCACGTGTATCTACCATCGACTTCGATTCGAACCCGCTTAGTGACACGGTTCACCAAGAAACTCTTCGCATCTCTGAGGGCCCAGGCAAAGGCCTTTACTCCCGCTAGACCTTCTTCTAAAGGATGAATCGCCCATGCCCCATCCGGGCATTTTTCTACGAAGCCCAAACAGTCTCCTCCGTGTGTTTTGATTTGTCCATATAGGCCGTCCCTTAACCATTCAATGTCAGGAATTGTACTTGGATCTCGCTGCTGAGAACCCCTCTGCAAGTAATTGAGTGTATTCATGTAGTACCTAACGGCAGGGTCCTTGGACTGCTGAAAGTCTTCCCATCCCTCATTGAAGACTTGAGCAATGTATTCGTGGCTGAAATCTGGTATTCCGCAGTGCAGTTTGGTTCTCAAAGCGTCACGGAGCGAATCAGAATTCTCCATCAACCATTTACGGTACAGCTCAATAGCTGTTCTCTTCTCCTCGTCGTCATTCGTCCAGTCAATGAACCTTCTCCGCCACATTGCATTTCCTATCTGGGAGTCGACACGCTCAGAAGTAGTTTCAGGTCTTGATATGAGAAGCGACCGCAGTGCCCAAAGAATCTCCCTGTGAATAGGTGGCGAGATGAACTTTATTGCAGTTTCGCCAGTACCTGGATCCCCGATAGCCCAGTATCGCAATGCGTCAAAAGCCTTTTTGCCTCCAACCCTAGAAAAATATACAACTATGGATTGGAAATGCTCGAATCCACTTCGCTTAGGGTTGTAACCGTAGAAACTGACAGCATCTTCAAAAGCGGTCGCGAGGAACTCGGCTGAATTAGTGTCAATTATCTTTAGAATGTCATATAGCTTGCCAAGGGAGTGGGTTTCTTCTTGTCCGCCTCCTGCCCTATTTATGAGTCCCTTAATACCTCGTTCTATAGCCAGATGCGCTATCGGTATGCGGTTAGTCAGTTGAACCAAATTTCTCTCAGGCAACAAGTCTGGCTGAATAGGAGCCGAATCCAGAATAGCTAACACGTCCTTAATAGAGTTTTCTATTATGTATGCATCCATCAGGTTGGTGACTTTCTCATCATCCATTATTGAATGGTAGCCCCCAAAGTAAGTCCTTAGCTTCTCCTGCGAATCCAACTTTCCCAGACTCTCTCTATTTTACATTCAGTAGTATAAGTATTGGAGAAATTTCCGACCAGGACCAGATTTCTCTTTCACCCCACCCCCACTGACACTAACCCCTGGACACCCCGTATAACCCCCCTCCTACCATAATTCCTGAATGGTCCAATTCTCCGGTGCCGCCGGAAGACCAACCCTGGCGGTCCCGCCGTCACTTCTCCGCTGGCCTCCAACGGGGAATGAGCGGTAATGAGCGAAAATGGCAGGAAAAAATAGTTTTTTCAGGAGGGAGCATCGTGTAGACCTTTTCCCAAGTCAGGTGTCATTCATCGCTCCCCGTTGTACAGCCCTTCACTTTCAACCGTCTTGACCCCCTCTATCTCCAAAATACGCTATAATCCCCACCAACTCCCCAACCCTTCTTAAGGAGGAACACCTTATGCAGTTTGGCCTTTTGTTTGAGTGCCAGCGTCCCTACGAGGGGACGGAGATTGACTGGAATGCCCTTTACAAGGAGACTCTGGCCCAGTGCGAACTGGCCGATCAGGTTGGCTTTGATAACCTCTGGTTCGTGGAGCACCACTTCCTGACCGGCTTTTCCGGTTCGCCCAACCAGGACGCCATGTTCGGGGCCCTCAGCCGCATCACCAAGAACATCCGAATCGGGTACGGCGTCTGCATCCTGCCCTACCACCATCCGGTGCGGGTCGCCGAGCGGGTGGCGCTGGTGGACCAGCTTACCGACGGTCGGGTGGAGTTTGGCACGGGCCGTTCCAACGCCTACGAGCAGATGGGCCTGGGCGTAGACCCCCGCAATACCCGCTCCCTGTGGGAAGAGTCCATTGCCATGCTGCCCCAGATCTGGCAGTCGGACGAGTTCGAGTGGGAGGGCGAGCACTGGCAGGTGCCGAAGCGGCGGGTGCTGCCCAAGCCGGTACAGCAGCCCCACCCCCGCATGTACCTGGCCTGCACCCAGGCGGACAGCTTCCGGCTGGCCGCCGAAAAGGGCCTGGGCGTCCTTTCCTCCGCCTCCTACGCCACCGCAGTGCTGGCCGAGCAAGTCAAGATTTACCGTGAGGCCCTGAAGAACGTGAACCCGGTGGGCGCCTTCGCCACCGAGTTCTGGGGCAACAACGTCCACGCCTACTGCGGCACGGACAACGACGAAGCGCGGGAACTGGCTGCCCTGTCGATGAAGACCTTTTTTGGGCCGGACAAGCCTTACATCGCCGGTCGCATTGGCGCCTACGAGGAACTGCTGGAGGCCTGGGGCGGCGTCCCCGACCACTTGCAGGCCGACTTTGGCCGGTGGCTGCGGCAGTCGGACGAAGCGCACAAGGCTCAGGCCGAGGAATCGGGCATCTCCCTGGACGCCGGCCCCGGCGCCGCCCGGGCTGCCATTGCCCAACTTGACGCCAACACCCTGGCCGACCGGGGCGTCATCATTGCCGGCGACCCCGACAGTTGCGCCAAGGCGGTCGAAATGTACGAGGAAATCGGCGTGGACCAGGTGATGATGATCATGCAGACGGAGACCATCCCCCACGAAAAGGTGATGAGCTCCATTGAGTTGTTCGGCAAGGAAGTTATTCCCAGGTTCCGGAACGGGAACGGGGGTAACGGAAAGTAGACAGGGGTGACCTTCGACAAGGAAAGAATGAGCGGACAATAGTCAGGGGCGGGTTTGAAACCCGCCCCTACTAGCTGCCGAACTAGACCAGAGGCTACCCGATGTGGTACACCCGCGCCGCCGTGTCGTGGAACATGTCGGCGCGTTCGGTTTCGGAGTAGCCGGCGGACAGGCGTTTGAAGGCGTTGTACAGGATGTGGTGGGAGTAAGAGACCTTGTCCACCGGGAAGTTGCTTTCGAACATGCAGCGGCTGGGGCCGAACTGCTCGATGCAGTAGTTGATGAGGGGCGCCATGTCGCTGGCCAGTTCCTCCGAGCCAATGGGCTTGTCCCGCAGGTGCCAGTCGAAGCCCGTGCGGGGCATACCGATGCCGCCCAGCTTGCAGATCACGTTGGGACATTCGGCCACCGCAGCGATGCCCTTGCGCCAGGTGTCCATCAACTCCTCGCCACCGTTGGCGTAGGGGCCAACGCGAAGCAGGCCGCCAATGTGGTTCAGGATGATGTTAAGGTCGGGTACGGCCTTCGCGAAGTCGGCCAGTTCGGGAAGCTGGGGGAAGTAGAGCCAGCCCTCCAGGGTCAGGCCCCTGCTCGCCAGCACCTGTGCGCCCTCGCGGAACTTGTCGCTGGCCAGCTGGCCGGGCAAGTTGTGGGCCGCCGTGTTTTCCACTTCGGGATGCGGGTCCCACGTCACCGAATGGCGGATACCCCTGAAGTGGTAGGGGCTGGCATCGTGCAGGGCGTCCAGCACCGGTTCCACGCCAGCGCCCAGATTCAGGTTGGCGTGGCCGATGATGGCGGCGGCGGCCCGGGCGGGACCGTAAAGTCCGGTGGAACTGGCCGCGCCCTGTCCCTGGACGAACTCAACCTCGCCCACGGGACGCATTTCCTCGGGCCCGTCGGCCCGGTACATGGCGCGGGCTTCAATGAAGACAGTGGATTCGACATTGTGGCCGGCGTTAACGTCATCGGCCAGTTCGTCGAGCAGGTAGCGCTGGTAGGGAATACGCTCTGCTCGCTTGTCCCAGAAGTGGTGGTGGGGATCAATTATGGGAATGTCGGGTTCAAGGGTCTCTTCCTGAGTCAGTGCCAGCCAGTCGTTGCCTCCGAACGGCATAATGGCCTCCTTTCTATTTTTTTCCAAATTGCGTGGTCAACGGCCACCGAGACATTGGTCGCCGCGCCCCCATTATAGCGGAAGGGAAGGGCTGGCCCACATTAAACGGATGAAAACATTAGCGAGGTGAATTTCACCTTTTCACCCTGGCCAATCGCAGGAGCCAGCCGTCCGAAACTTTTTGCCGTGATACAATGCGCCCACAAATCTATAGCAGGAATGGAGGGCAGAATGACCATCAGCAATGAAACAAACGTTGTCGTCTGGTACGACTATACTTGACCCTGGTGCTATGTCGGCCTGGTCAGGCTGGACAAAGCTGCGGAAACCACCGGCGCCGTCATCGACCGGCGGCCCTACCTGCTGTCCCCGGAACGCCCTATTGAAGGCGAGCCCCGACCCCTGCGGGAAGGCGAGACTGAGACCGAACTGAATGATGCGTGGAAGGAAAGGGCGCAGGAGGCGGGTATCCTGATGCGACGCCCGGCGCTGACCCCCAACACCAACCTGGCCCACGAGGCCACCGCCTTCGCCAAGGACAAGGGTTTGGAAGGGGAATTCCATCACGCCGCCGCTCGGGCTTACTGGGAAGACGGGGTTGACCTGGCCAACCGTCAGGTGCTGCTCGACCTGGGCGCCGAGTGCGGGCTTGACGCCGCTGAACTGGGCGCCGCCCTGGATTCGGGTCAGTACCGGGACTACGTAATGACCGAACACCAGGCGGCCAAGGACCTGGGCGTCTTCGGCACCCCCACCTACCGCATAAATGGCGGCGACCCGGACTTCGGCGATAAAAGCGTCGAAGAAATGACAAGTATGATCGAGGGTGGGTCGAATTAGGGTCCGGTGTCGCCAAGCCAGAACCACGCAGTGGGCGGGCCAATGGCCCGCCCACTGCCTTAACTGAGGCATCTCGAGGTTTCGCCGCCCCCAAATGACAATGCTAGAATGGGTTGACCCCACTGAGGCATCGTCATGGTACTACCCTTGGACACCGCGCCCGGACCTACGCCCGACGAGGAGTCGGCCCGCAATCTTGAAATCAGCCATAACTTCCTCCGGCAGGCGCGGGAGGAATGGGCCAAGAAAGACCTGCTACAGGCCTGCGGCAAGGTTTGGGGAGCTGCGGCTTATGCAATCAAGGCCGTGGCAGAGAAGCGCCGCTGGTTCAACGACGCGGATTGGCGGCTGCGGGAGGCGGCATGGTTAGTGTCTGCCGAGCAGGGGGACGACGATATAATGATGGGCTTTCTGGCTGCAAGAGAGGCCCACTATGACTTTTACCACCACGAAGAGGACGCCTACAATATTGAAAGAATCATAGTAGCGACGGAACGACTGGTGGACAAGCTAGGAAGCATTGTGGCCAGCGACGCGCGACCACCCCACGTCAACGAGCAAGTTGAGGAAAAGATCGGGCGGCTGGCAACGCCCACCAGTACAATGGACCGGGAGCGTCTCACCACTGGCCGCAAGGCAATGAATGAACGGCCACCTGCCGTGGCACCCGGGTCTGCGGAACCGGTCACCGGAAACGGCTCCAGCAATTCCTGAAACAGGTTATGGTCAGGGGCCACCACCCCGTTGCCGTCCACCCCGGGCTCCGGCGGTGCTGAACAGGGATTCCACTCCCTCCGGTACTATCACCACAGATTGGGCCGCTATTTCACCTTCGGGGCTTCTCGAACCTATCACCCGTACCCTGGCATCGGCAGTCAGGGCTTCCCGCGTGGTCTCACTCACCTGGAAAACCGTCGTAGAGTCCGACAACATTACCGTCAGCTCACCCCTGGGCGATGCAACCATGAGCGCATCTCCCTCAAGTCCCTGGATTGTGCCTGCTGCGCCACCACTGCCCGCGGGAACCGTATCGGAGCCATCACCCGGTCCGGCCTGGACGTTGGTGGTTCCCTGGGAGGCCGGTTCTTCGGCATTGGGTGCTGGAGCGGACTGTGAATCCGAGTCCGTGGATTCTCTCTGTCCGCCCCGTTCGAGTCTCTCCCTCTGCTGACCGTCCTGATTGTTTTGGCCGTCTGACTGCTGCTCAGACACCTGTTGCTCCAAAGCGCTATCCTGCCCTTCGTTCTGGCGGTCTGAGGCCGAACCTCCCGGGCTCTCTGAGGCCTCCAACCCGCCGACCTGTCCCTGCCTGCCCGCGCCACCTTCGGAATTGCCCGCGCCTCCACCTCGCCTCGAAGCGGCCTGACCGCCAGCACCTTGTGCCGGGCCAAAGCCGCCGCCTTGCTCCGGCCTGCCCTGGCCTCGTTGTCCTCCATCGGCTGTTTCCTGGCCGCCGCCCGGGAATTGACCCGCCGCGCCCAGCCTGGGAGAAAGCTCGCTTTCATCATCCTGCAGGGTCTGCCCATAGATGACCCCCCCGACAAAGGAGCCGCCAAATCCGGCGCCCAAGAAAATTACCAGCGCCAGAAGCATGATAAAGGACGTGTTCATGTTGCCTCTCTTATTCGTACCGGAGAGCCTCTATGGGATGGAGACGGGCAGCGCGTACGGCGGGATAAATGCCGAAGAACAGGCCAATAATCGCCGACACGCCGAGGGCCAGGATAGCTATGTCCCAGCTGAAGGCTGTTTGCATCGGGTTGTTGCCCAATAGCGGTCTGCCATTGAGCAGCTGGGCCACGGCGGCGCCAATTATGACGCCGGCGGCTCCCCCACCCAGGCTGAGCAGCGTGGCCTCGGAAACGAACTGGAGCAGAATATCCCGCCGCTTGGCTCCCATAGCCTTGCGGATTCCAATCTCTCGGGTGCGCTCCGTTACCGACACCAGCATGATATTCATGATGCCGATGCCTCCTACCAGCAGCGATATTCCGGCGATAGCTGCCAGGAACACTACAAAGGTGTTGGTGGTTTCCTCCAGGGTCTCGATGGTATCCCGCTGGTTGGTAATGATGAAGTCGTCCTCGCCGGTTATGTGGTGACGCAGGCGGAGCACGGTGGCAACCTGGCGCATGCCCGAGTCCATGGCGTCGATGTCAGGCATCTGCACGTTGATGGAATCGACGCCGATGTCACCATGGGTGGTGCGCTGGGAACTGATCCGGTAATAGGCGGTGGTTATGGGCACCAGTATCTGGTTGTCGAAGTTGCCAAAGAAACCGCTGCCCTTGCTCTTCAGCAACCCGATCACCTCGAACTGGCGGCCGTTAATGCGAATTGGTTGCCCCAGCGGATCTCGGTTGCCGAAAAGAGTCTCATTGATGGTCTGTCCCAGCACGGCTACCTGCGAGTAATTGGCCATGTGGCCTTCGGTGATAAAACTTCCATCTTCAACGGGGAAGTTGCGAACGTCGGTGTACTCGGGAGTAACACCCACGATCTGGGCAAAGGTGTTATTGCGACCCGCCGAAACCTGCCCCGATGCGCGAATTTCCGGCGCCACCGCCATTACCTCCGGGGCAAACACCGGGTCATCCAGGGCGTAGGCATCCTGCAGGGTCAGCGTGGCGGCTCCACCGTCACCGCCCTGGCCTGAATTGCCAGGCTGAACGAAAATCAGGTTGCTGCCCAGGGACTCGATGTTGGAGGTGATGGACTGCTGCACGCCCTGGCCAATTGCCATAAGGGATATGACGGCGCCAACGCCAATGACGATGCCCAGCAGCGTCAGGCCCGAGCGCAGCTTGTTGGCTCCCAGGGAGGCCAGGGCTATGCGAAGGGTTACAAGAGGATTCATCGCTGTTCCCGATCTTCGATGACTTGACCGTCGCGCATGGTTATGACACGACGGGTGGCCTCGGCGATATCCCGCTCGTGGGTAACAATGATGACCGTCAGTCCTTCCCCCCGGTTCAAGTCCTGCAGGATGGCAACAACCTCCTCGGTGGACTGGCTGTCCAGGTTTCCGGTGGGCTCGTCGGCCAGCAGAATGCTGGGTTCCTTGACCAGGGCGCGGGCGATGCCCACCCGCTGCTGCTGTCCGCCGGACAGTTCAGTGGGGCGGTGGCCGACACGTTCGGCAAGTCCCACCCGGTTCAGGGCCTGCATGGAGCGCCGCCGCCGGTCGTGGCCGTTGCCGTAGAGCAGCGGCAGTTCCACGTTGGCCAGGGCGGTAAGGCGAGGCAGCAAGTTGTAGGTCTGGAAGACGAAGCCGATCTTGCGGTTGCGGATTTCGGCCAGCCGGTCATCGCCAAGGTGGCCCACGTCTTCACCATCGAGGAAATACTGCCCGGAGGTCGGGATGTCGAGGCAGCCCAGGACGTTCATCATCGTAGACTTTCCCGAGCCGGAGGCGCCCATGATGGCCACCATTTCTCCAGGCTGGATGGTTACGGAGACGCCGCGCAAGGCACCAACCTCGATGTTGCCAATCCGGTATGTCTTTGTTACGTCTTTGAGTTCAATAGCTGCTGGCTGCAAATTTGTTCCTCTGCCAAGCCGTGATCCAGGTCATTAGCGAGATCGCCCGCCGCCACGGCCACCAAAGCCGCCACCGGTGGCCCGCCGCAAGTTGCGGAAGCTGAATTCGCTGGTACCAACATCCGCCCCTTCGAGGACTATCTGATCGCCCTCGGAGAGGCCCGCCTTGACGGCCACCCAGAAGTCGTCGCTGCTTCCCAGTTCAACTGGCTGCTCGGACACGCCAATATCAGTCATGATGCGGACCACCGGCTGGGCAAAGGAGCCGTAGAGGGCCTGCTGGGGCACCAGGAGGACGTTTCGTTCCTCCCTCAAGACTATGTTGGCGACGGCGCTCAGGCCGGCGCGAGGCTCGATTCCTTCGGGGACTTCCATCCTGATGCGGATAGGAAAGCTCACCACGCCCTGCTGATTCTGGGACTCCTCGGCGATTTCGGTGACGACCCCCTCTATGCTGATACCAGGCAAGGCGTCCAGGTTGACCTCGGCAGCAGTGCCCACCCTGACCAGAAGCACGTCAATCTCGTCGACGATGCCGTCAACTTCTACGATGGTCGGGTCCAGGATTTCCAGGATGTCCGTACCCGACTCAAAGCTGTCGCCAGTTTCCACATTCAGGGCCGTTACATAGCCGCTGATGGGGGCGGTGATGGCAACGGACTCCAGTTCCGCCTGGGAGGTGGCAAGCCGATTCTCTATTGACAGTATCTTCTGCTCGGCTACGGCAACTTCAGTAGTGTCCGGGTGACTGCTCTGGTCTTCCAGCAACTGGGCGTAATCCTCTTGCGCCTGGGCCAGGGTTGCTTCAGCCAAAGCTATCTGCTGCTCCTTCAGGGCCACTTCCAGAGGGTCGGGCTGGATTTTCCGGTCCTCCAGCAGCTGGTTGTAGTCCTCCCAGTGCTGGGCCAGGGTTGCTTCGGCCAGTTCCAGTTGCTTGGAGTTCAACTCCAATTCCAGGGAGTCCGGGGTTGCCTGCTGTTCCTCGCGGAGTTCGGCCAGGTCTTCTACAGCCTGGTTGAGCGTCGCCTCGGCCAGAACGATTCTGGCTTCTATCAGGGACAGTTCCAGGGGGTCGACTTCCGGGCGTTCCAGCTCGGCCAGGTCGCGGTCAATAACCTGCCGGTTAGCCTGGATGGCATTGGCCCTGGCCTCCAGCACTTCCCGCTCCAGGGAATCGGGACCCTGGGTCAGTTCGGAGACAAGCTCTTCAGCTTCGACAAGGTCGGCCTGTGCAACGGCGAGGTTGGCTTCCAGTTCCTCGACCTGGGAAACGATGCCCTGCCTTACCTCTTGCAGTTCTGCCTCGAGATTAGCGACATAAGCCTCCCAGCGCCGGATGTTGCTGGCCAGGCCCAGGGTGCCACTGTCGTAAGCCTCCTGCAGGGAGCTCAGATTCCCTCGATCAGAAGCAAGTTTCTTTTCAAGGTCAGCCTTCTCGATGCGGAGAGTGGTCAGGTTAGAGCCGTGAGTATCTTCAAAATCCTCGAGGGTTTGGGTGGCTTCATCCAGGGCGATTTGAGCCTTCAGCCGATTCTGGTAGGCTTCAATCAACTCCCGTTCCGAAGGTTCCAGTTCATCCAGTGATTCCTGTAGTTCAGCCAGTTCCTTTTCGGCGTCCACCTTCTTTTGCAGGGCCTCTGCGACTTTCATTTCGTAGTCGGGCTCCAGATTTCTGGACAGAAGTTCCTCCTTGCTGTCGATTACTTCCTGGAGCTTGATCCTGGCATCGGCAATCAACTCTTCCTGGGCCTTGATAACCTGGTCGGAGGGCAGGTCAGGATTCAGCAGTTCGTCCCGCTCTTCCTTCCTTTGCTGGATCTGGAGTTCGGTGGCGGCAATCTGTTCCTTCCTGGATTCCAGGTCAAGGAGTGTAGGTATTTCGGGGTCCAGCACTTCTTCGAGGGCTTCCTGGGCCTGGTCCAGCTGAAACAGGGCGCCGGCTATTCTTTCCTCTGCGGTAGCCCTATCCAGCGCCTTGGTTATCTCGGACTCTGGTTCCAGCAAATCTGCCAGGGCTTCCTCAGCCTGCAGCAGGTCCACCCTGGCCTGGGAAACGGCTCCTTCAAGGGCTGCCAGGGTAGGAGCGTCGACACGGGCCAGAACCTGTCCCGCATTCACGGACTGGTTTTCTTCCACCAGCAGGTCACCGATGACTCCCTTTATCCCAAAGGTGACGGTTTCCCGTTCGGGAAAGGCAACGTTGCCGTTGGTGGACACCTGGTTGACAATGTCGCCGTAGCGAATGGGGATTAATTGCTGGTTCTCCGCAAGTTCCGTGGTTTCTGGCTGAGTTGCGTCAGTGTAAAAGTAAAACACTGCAGCCCCGGAACCGAACAATACCAGGACGAGGACCAGTATCTGCCAGATAGCCAGAGACTTAATTGCGCCCCATAGCGTTGCCATAACTAAACCTCGCTCCCGGGGAGTGGGATTATTCCGAATCCCGATTCAACGGAAGGGTGAAAATGAATGTGGCTCCAGGTCCTATAACGCTGTCTACCCAAATAGCCCCGCCGTGGGCCTCGATCAGTTGCCTGGCAATGGTCAACCCCAGCCCGGCCCCCCCGGTGGCCCTGGACCGGGATGGGTCGACACGGTAGAAGCGATCAAACACCTTATCAACGTCCTCCGGTGTGATGCCCGGGCCCGTGTCGCTGACGGAAATGGTCGCGGCTGAGGGGCCAGTTTCAGCGGTCACTGTCACCACACCGCCCTCGGGCGTATTGACGATAGCATTCTCCAGAAGGTTTCCCACCACCTGGGAAATCCGCGTGCGGTCCAGGGCCACCTCAGTAAGGCCGCCCGCAATGTCGAGAACCAACCGGATGTCCTTCGCCTCAGCCCGGGGTCGGAACGCTTCTATAGAGGCATCCAGAAGGTCTTGCAGGGATTCCGGCCGGATTTGCAGGGCCAGGGAGCCGGCCTCAGCCAAGGCCAGCAGGCGCAGGTCTTCGACCAGGGCCACCAGGAGGGTTGTCTGTTGGCGCACGGTGGCTATGGTTGCCTGGTCGGGCTGCAGTAAGCCGTCGTGGACCGCGTCCAGGTACCCTTGGATATTGGAGAGGGGCGTGCGCAACTCGTGGGCAACGTCGGCGGCCAGGTTGCGGCGCTGCAGTTCCGCGGCCTGCAAGTTTTCGGCCATCGTATTAAAGGTATTGCCCAGGTCGCGTATTTCCGAAGGGCCCGAGGCAGGGACACGCTGGCCGAGGTCGCCCTGACCAAGCCGCTGGGCAGCGCCGCCCAGGGCCTGAACCGGCGCCAGAATCCGGCGAGATATGAAAGCAATGAGCACTATTCCGACTGCTCCAACGGCCAGCCCGGCCAGGAGCAGGGACTTGTTAACAGTTGCCGCCACCCGGGAAACGAGGGGCTCGCGAACCTGCTCCGGCCCCGAGGGTTGAACACGTGGCCCACTGGCGAGAAGGCCGGTATCCCCGTCGCCATCCGCTCCGTCGGTCGCTGACACCAAAAAGCCAACGGTGCTCCCTTCGATTTCTATGGGCACAGAGCGACCCCGGGTATACCGCCCAGAGGCGCCCTTGCCTTCGCGATGGTGGGAATCGGCTATCACGCCTCCGTCATTATCTTTAACCACGAAACGGCGGCCGTAGAAGGAACCGGCCTGCTCCAAAGAGGGTTGAACCCCGTCCCAAGCCCGGTTTTCCGAGAAATGCCGCGCGACCATGCGGTGAACGCGCCCCACGCGAAACTCCTGGTTGCGGGTCAGGAACCGGTCAGTCTCTGCTTCCGCGGCAACACTCACAAAGATTCCCACTGCCGCCAACGCCAGGGTCAGCGTGGCGGTGAAGGCCAGAATCAGCCGGAACTGCAGGCTGGTGAGCCAACTAGGCATTGCCAAAGCGGTAACCCATCCCGTAAAGGGTATGAATGTAGCGGGCGCCTTCCAGGGGGGCCTCCAATTTTCGCCGGAGACTGTAGATGTGCGTATCTACAGTACGGTCGAATCCGTCAAAGTCCTGGCCGAAGACCCGGTCAATGATCTGTTCCCGGGAAAAAGTGCGGCCGGGATCGCGCATCAACAACACCAGAATTCGGTACTCGGTAGGAGTCAGGGAAACGGGGCTTTCGCCGACGGCAACAGAGCGCTCCCGAAGGCTGACCCGTATGGGACCATTTATGAGTTCTTCCCCGCCGCCTTCCACATGGTCGCGGCCGGTGCGCCGCAGCACAGCCTGCACGCGGGCGGCCAGTTCCCTGGGCCGGAAGGGCTTGGTAACGTAGTCGTCGGCACCGAAACCCAATCCGGTAAGCATGTCCTCTTCTTCGACCCGAGCGGTCAACATGACGATGGGCACATTTGACTCGGCACGGAGTGAGCGGCAGATTTCCAGCCCATCCAGGCCCGGAAGCATCAAGTCCAGCACCACCAGGTCGGGGTCGGTTTCGCGGGCCCGGGCCAATCCCTCGGGACCAGTAGACGCCGACAAGACCTCATGGCCGTCGTGGGACAGGTAAAGACGGACCAGTTCTGTGGTATGGGGGTCATCCTCAATTATGAGCACCGTGTTGGACATTTTCGGTACCGCCGGATTGAAGTTCGTGTCAGACAGCGTTTAAGCCCCTATCCTCCAGCCGGAATGGCGGCCAGCAACACTTCCACCTTAACCTCGTCCTGTACCTGAATGCGGCCAGGAATATTGGGTGGCGGAATTTCAAGCTCGTCCCACGTGAAAGTAGTGCGCCCCAACACGAACAACTTCCCGGGGTCAAGGCGGGCCTCGATTTCAAAGACAACCGGCTTGGTCACTCCCCGAATAGAGAGTTCGCCCTGCACTTCCCTGGCTATTACCTCCCCTTCGGGCAAGGGGTCGGGGAGGTCTCCCAAGTCCGTGACGGTAAAGATAGCTACCCGGTCATTGGGGAACATTCGATTTCGAACGTAACCGTCCCGCCGGTCCGCGTCGCTGGTCATGGAATGAAGGTCCAGCTCAATTGCCGAGGGCTGTCCATCAAGAAAGATGCTGCCGCTGAGCCCAACGGTCTTCATCACCGCGTCGTTGGGCAGGTCAAGCCAGGCCAACTTTTCGTTAACTGTAAAGGTAGCCTCGGACCCCTCTCCAACGACGTAGCCGCCACCTTCACCGGTGGGCTCAGTTTCGGGGACAATGGTTACGTCAGTGGGTGCCGGTCCGGCAACAGTGGGTTCGGACTGTGGCTCGGTGGCAACCGTTGGTTGGGCCGTGGCCCCGGCGGACTGAACTGCTGGAGCGGTCGGAGCAGGCTTCGCGGTCGATTCGGAAGCCGCCTCGGAAGCCGCCTCGGAAGCCGCTGAAGGTTCAGTTGGCTGGGTTGGCTCGGCCTGCTGGATGGTCTCCGCGGCAGGAACTGAGGTAGCGGGGTCGGCTTGCTGGGGCGCGGGTTGGGCGGTCGCCGCAGCTGGAGGTTCGACAGGCGATTCAGGCGATGAGCCAGAACCGCAACCCGCCGCCAGCGCCAGGACCAACAGCAATGTGGCCATCCCGGCGGACATCAATAATTGGAGGGTGGATTTCCTTCCAGTTCTCAAGTTTGCGAATAATACCTTCACTAACTCCTCACTATACCCAAGAATAGGCCGTCATCGCCTCTTGATGCACCCAGGTCAGGTACCGCATCCTGGATAGTCCGCGAACCGGGTGGCGGAAGCTCCAGCTTGCCGCTCTCCTGGTCTCCTTGAGTTACCAGCCCGAATCCGATGACCAGTGCGGACACTACGGCCGCACCGGCGCACCACCATTTCTGGTTGGGCAGGTAACGGGGAACTGAAATGGTCAGGACTCCCGTCAACAGGTAGATGATCATAGCCAGCGGGGCAGCAAAAGCGGTGAAATGGTCCAACTGGGACCGGCCAACCAGTATTGTGACCAATGCCAATGGCAGGAATGTGGCTGACCAGACAATAAGGAACCGCATTTCCGGTCGCTGGAAGCGCCTTAAAATGAGCCAGATTACACCGGCCAGCCCTCCGGCCAAAAGCGCAGCCAGGGTTACGGATGCGCTATTCAACAGGGTATCGCTGGGAGAGCGCAAAGGCAGCGATACAAGCACAGCGACTAATGCGGCAGCAGAACCGGCGGTCAGCCCAGCGAACATGATTCTCTCCAGACTCTTTCCGTTTCAGGCGCCAGCCCAGCCCCCCAAGGCAAGCTGAAGGTCGGGTCCTGTGCGTCCATTATATAGGCAAGCCCCTCCAGTTTATCTTCACTGGATGGGGCAGGCGCCTTTGTACGAAATACGTCCCCCTAAGGATGCTTTATCTCCCTCTCTTGTCACTCCTGTTGGCCTGGGGAAACATGAAGGATGGGACCGGGCTTTTTACGCCCGGCCCCGGTCCTTCCCGAAATCTGCTACAGGGAATTGCCCACGAACCCGTTGCCTCCGCTCCGGCCAAACCTGCCTCTGAAGAAGGAACCAACGCCGTCACCGCCACGACCGTGCCGACCGCGGAAGGACGAATTAGCGTCGCCACTGCTGCTGTCGCTATCGCCGTTCCGATGGTGCCGCCGGCCGTTACCTGACCACTCCAGGCCCTCGGGAAAGTCGGGGCGGTCGTCGTACCAGGATTCAATACCGTCGGACTGGGCCTGGGTGATTCTCTCCTTTTCTACCAGGTGCTCCAGTTGACTGGTCACCTTGTCAGAGTCCGCCAGGCCGATGAATCGCAGGCGGATAAGATCGTCATAGGGATACTCGTCGAACCAGTCCGTGATTTCGGTTTTTGTATCTTCCTCTACTTCCAGTTCATCCAGCCTGGCCTCAAGACGCTCATCCTGGCGGTCAGCGGTGACGCCATTGAACGCGGTCAGGACCTGAGCTTCGGTAATGTCTTCATCCAGGTTCAGGGCTTCGTTCAGCTTGTCAGCCACCCGAGAGGCAAAACTGGCGCCATCTCCGCTGCCACCCCCACCAAACCCTCCGTGGGCTAGAACGCCGGTGGCGGTGGAAGCCACCGCAATGCCACCCGCTATGCCCAGGGCCACCGCACCGGCGGCCAGCATCATGAAAACCTTGTTTCGCGTCATCTTCACCAGTACACCTCCTCTTTACTGCAACCACAATTGTTTTGCTCGTAACCGAAAAATCGGGGTTGCGACAGTCGCTGAAAAGAATATAAGGAATAAGTTTCAAGAAACTATTAAGAATCTCAAGATTTTTTTGGATGCGCCAATTTTGATTCCTGGAGTTCCTGCCCTCAGAGGAACGGATGGGAAGCTTCTATCCCTTTAACCCTCTATCCTTGGCAGGGAGACACCATTCAGGGCAATTCAAAGCTGGACAGGACGGCTTGCTGGATTGGGGAGTACCGGGCATAGGAATGCTCACAAACATGGAACGATGCGACGAAGTTCCCTCCGGCAGACCTGAAGAAAAGCTCGGTTACACGCAGCAAGCAGAACTGGCGGGACACCTGGGCCCGAAAGACGATGTAACCTCCGGCATCACCCTGGGAGTGCCCCGTAGATTCCCGTTCCACAAGCTGGAAGCGGCCACGGTAAAAGTTCCGGTGCTGTTCCAGGACGTCGTCCAGCCACCTTTCCATGGTTTGCACGGGCTTGTCGTAAGAAATGACGGTGGAACCGGCGAAGTCATCGGGGCTGTCAAAGTGAACATGGCTGGCGTCGCTGTCGTCAATACTCCAGCCGGCCGGCACGTCTATAGAGTAGTTGTGGGCGCCGTTGGTGTAGGTCTGCCAGTCCAGGGCCGTCCTGCCAGGGCCGGAACCACCGTTCCCAGTTTGCGGGGAACGGACTACCCTGGCTCCTTCCATCAATTCGGGAAGCAACTCCCGAATGCTCTTTTCGGATATGGCAAATCCCAGGCCTGCGGTGGGGTTGCCCCGATTGTCCTGGCTCTGGAGGAAGGTGGTCACCCCGATAACCTCCCCGGTGGGCAGCAGCAAGGGGCCGCCGCTGTTTCCGGGGTTGATGGAGGCGTCGGTCTGGATAACCCAGGCCTTCATGGTGGGATGGTAGCGGACGGCGGAGACGATGCCCCGGGTGACGGTAGCGTTGCCGGTGAGGCCCAGGGCATACCCAATGGCCACAACTTCACTGCCGGCGCTGATGTTGGCTGCGCTGCTGAACTCGAGCTTCTGGAATTTGTCGCAACATATTTCCAGGACTGCCAGGTCCTTCTCTTCGTCAAACCCCACCACGCGGCCACGAAAAGTACGGTTGTCGTTTACCAGCACGTCAATGCGGAAAGAGTCGGCAACGACGTGGTAGTTGGTCAGGACCAGACCCTTCTGCCCCTCAGCGATGTCGGCAATGATTCCACTACCGACGCCGGAGGACGTGTTGATGCGGACCACGCCGGGCTTGACGCGGTTGACCATGGCGGACAGGTCAATGGAGGCGGGAAGAGGCGCAGACCCAGAGTTCAGCGGAGAGGTTGAACCTGATGAGGGTGTCTCCAATGGTGCCCGCGATTCGGCCTGGGTTGAGGACATGCCGGACGTCGCCGGCGCGGGTTGAAGCGCCGGGAGCAACATTGGAGTAGCGGTAGGCGCTGGCGTAATGGTGGGAATAGCAGCCATTTCCTCACGCACGTACTTGGAAACCAGGGCTTCAACGGTGGCCTCGATGTTGGGCGTGGCGTGGGGATCGGGAGGCAGACGTCGAACCGTAGCAGGGCTGGGGGGCTCCTGGTTGTTGGTGAATTGGGGAACGCAGGCGAGGGTGGCGATCAATAGCAGGGCCAGCGCAACGAGCATTGGTAGGAATGGATTGATCATGTTTAAGACCGCGCTTTAGAAACTCGCCATTTTCTGGCCTACAGTGGGCCAAGTCCAGTTTAACCCTTTATCAGGCTGGTGCTTAAGTTTAATTCAATGCGAGCCCCATCTATTCCTGAAGCATACTCTTGACAATACGTTCGAGCACGGGCATGTATTCTTGCTCAAATTCCTCGCAAACTCTCGTTTCCACTATAAGGCTGACCTGCACCGAAGTCACGAACAAGTGGGAGCGCAGCGTGGTGCAAAATTCCGGGGACGTCCTGGCCCGATATAAAATGGCGGCGGCCCCGGTCCCGTCTTCGTCTATTTCAATGAACTGGTCAATGATTTCGAACAGGTCTGCATGATATTCGCGAAGGCTCACGATTGTTTCCTGCACCCAGGCTTCTAAAGAGGCGGCCGGGGAGTCATACAGGAACACGTGAACCGCGGCGTCTCCATCGGGACTGACCAGGTCCAGTCGGCCTTCTGCCCGACCGTCGATAGTCCATTCGGTCGGAACTTCCAAGCCCAATCCGGAGTGGGGGTGAGTGTATTCCTGCCACTCCGTTGCCGCCTGCGTGGGGATGGGCGTGGGAGCAGGGGTGGGGAGAGCAATTTGATCTCCCCTTTTTAACCCGGGGAGGCTGTCTCGAATACTCTGACTGGATATGGCGAAGTTCACTCCCTCGATGGCGGTACCGTTCCGGTCGCGGATGTAGAAAGTGTTTATTCCTGCCACCTCGCCGTTTGACAAAAGCAGAGGGCTGCCGCTGCTGCCCGGGTTAATCGAAGTGTCGGTCTGGATCACCCAGGAGCGGTAGTTATCGTCATAACGGTACGCGGAAACTATCCCGCGGGTGACGGTGGGTGAACCTGCTATTCCGAGGGGATGGCCGATGGCAATCACCTCTGCTCCCACCGCGATTGAATCCGAGTCCTGCAATGGCAAGGCATGGAAGGTTCCGCAGCAGATTTCCAGCACCGCCAGGTCCTTGTATGCGTCGAAGCCGAGGCGGGTAGCCGTATAGGTCGATACCCCTTCCACTTCCACCTCTATGTCCTCCACGTCTTCGACAACGTGATAGTTGGTCAGGACATACGCCCCTCCACCCTCGGTAAATCCCACAATGAATCCTGTCGCCTGGCCCCAGTCCGTCTCGATCCGAACTACTCCCTTACCTGCCACTTCTATAATGTCCGCCAGACTGGGCGTTGGGGTTGGTGCAGGGGTTGGTGTGAACGTTGGAGCAACCACGGGTGGCAACGTTGGCGAGGGAGCAGGCGGGGGAGCAGGTTCCAGAGTTGGTGACGGCACTGGCGTTGCTATGGGAACCGGTGTTGAAGCAGCTTCGAGAGTTGGTGGCGCGGTGGGTATTGCAGTAGCGGCCGGTTGCGGCGCCGACTTAACCGTGGCAGCAGGTGCCAGCGTGGGGATTGGCGGTGTACCCGACGAGCAAGATATAACCGCCAATCCCAGGATAGCTGCAGTTGTTGCCCAATAAAGGGCGAGGCGGACTTGTAGTAGACTCATTCATCCGCAATGAGCGCCGGATGCGATGATTATATAACACACCCTCACATATTTTTTAGAGGCACCGCTCTGCCTCTCTCTGGATGTAGTCGCGGAAGGACTGGGGCAGGGATGCGGCGTCGGCGGCCTGGGCGTTTTCCTTGATGCGCTCGGGGCGCGACGTGGTTGGGATGGCCGAGCTTACCCGGGGGTCGGAAATGACCCACGCCAAAAGGGCCTGGGCCCAGGTGCTGATGCCGTAGTCCCGCAGCGGAGTCAAGTCGGGCTGCTGCTTCAGTTCTGTTACGTAGCGGCCCTTTTGCAGGGGTTCCATGACCAGGACACCGGTGCCCAGTTCCTCGGCCAGTGGCAATAACTCCGCGTCTACGGCCTGTTTCAACACGTTGTAGGGTATCTGGACGGCGTCCACGCGGCCCTGTCGCATCAGGTCCATAATGGTGGGATATGCCTCCGGGACCATGGCGGAAACACCCACCATGCCAATTTTGCCCTCATCCTTCAACGCTTGCAGGGTGGGCAAGTGGGTCTGCCAGTCGATCATGTTGTGGACCTGGAAAAGGTCTATGTAGTCGGTCTTAAGGTTCTCGAAGGACTGGGCAATCTGGGCTTCGCCAGCTTCTTTGCCTTCAGTACGGACCTTGGTAGCGACGTAGAACTGGCCTCGGCGGCCCTCGGTAATCTCGCCCACCACGGCCTCAGCATGACCGTACCAGGCGGCCGTGTCGATAAGGTTAATGTCGTTGCCCAGGCAGTTATCCACTATCTGGCTACGGACAGCAACGTCCTTGTCGCCAGTGACATCGAAAGTTCGTAAGGTTCCCAGGCCGATGGCCGAAACGTCCAGGTTGCCAAGTTTGCGGTATTCCATTTCAAATCCTCGCGTATTGCTGATGTTGGTATTCGAGCATGCTCGAATGCGAATTGTAATTCAGCCAGCCCCTGTGGGGAAGCCAAACCTGCTGTGTGCCCTTGTCTTATGGAGAAGAATGTTATGGGGCAGCCGTGGGGTCAATAATCTCAACTGACGCAAGGGGATATCTCTCACCGCTCCTGGGTTCTATTCCAATTCCGCCGGTTATCAGCACTCTCCCGTCGGGGAGTGTGGTTGCGGTGTGATTAGTGCGGGGAATTGCCATTTCAGGTCCGACGGACCAGGTGTTGGTGGCGGGGTCGTACAATTCCGTAAAGGCAATAAGCTCCTCGTCACCTTGCTCAAACAGCGATTCTTCCCGGGCAGTTCCTCCCGCAACCAGAACGCGACCGTCGGGCAAGTTAGTAACGGTGGCTCCGTTTCGGGGATAATTCATGCTGCCGGCTGATGTCCAGGCCTGGTTCACAGGATCGTATGTCATGGAAGGGGGGAGCCTGGCTTCAGTCTTTGCCTTCTCCTCCTCTGCGCTGAGTTGGCTCCCGTCCTGGGAAATGAACACAATCTTAGCTAGAGGCGTCCCGCCGAGCACCAGGATGGTTCCGTCCAATAGCCTCGCCCCTCCATTGGCTGAGTAGGACTCATCCAGACCGTCAAGAGTGCTCCATGTGTCGGAGGTCGGGTCATACACTTCTGCATGAGCCTCCGCCCCCCCGAAGTCACCCTCCCTTTCGCCCAGGGCCAGAACCCGGCCATCTTCAAGAGCAATGACCAATGGCCCTCTGTCAGTTTCGATAAATGCCTGGTTCATGGGAGCGGCCTCGTGCCACTTTTGGGTCGCGGGGTCGAAGATATCTACCTCTCGAAAGACGTCGGGGGAAGACGAGACTGAAAAGTCCAGGCCTGCGACGACCAATACCCGTCCATCTTTGAGCAGGGCCAGATTCGAGAGAGCTCTATCCCTTGGCGCGCTGGTCAGGGATGTCCATGAGGAGGTCTGTGGGTCGAACAAGCTGGCATTGCCGAAGGAACCATCCTGGCTTTCCAGCCCGACGGCCAGGGCCGTGCCATCGGTCAGCCTGACCAGCGAGTACATAAGCCCTGGCGATACCAGAGATTCCAACAGCGTACATTCTTCTTTAAAAGCGTCACAGACGTGCACGGCCGGTGAAGGGAACGGGGCTATAAAGTCATTGTTGGCGACTCCGGTGAACCCGCTTCCCACCAGGACTCGACCATCATCCAGCAGAATGGCCTGATGGTCGAACAGGGGCAATGCCAACTCCGGCGTAACGACGGGCACGGTTTTCCCGTAGTCAAAAAGGCGAGTTACGAGCTTGACCGCCGCGGTTTTGCCTGCAGTGTCGCCGAGGAGATCCGAATTCCTGGAGAACTCCAGTGTTCCTGTAATTTCCACTTCCTTTAGAAATCCGTCCGACTCGTCTATACGGAAGACTGCGTCAACGTCTCCCTGTCCGCCGCCTACTTCCAGGTCACGAATAACCGCATTCAGGACCTGATATGGTACCCCATCAACGGTAGTCCTCCCCTGCAGAGCCAGGTGTTCCAGAAATTTCTCTTCCAGCCCGAAGAGCTTCAACAGATCCACGAAATACGGGGGTCTACCTGAGTACGGTTCCCAGTTGTCTGTCCGTGTGTCGAGAATCTGAGTAAATCTGCCAAAGCTCAGGTTGCTCGTGATTTCTCTGGCCTGGTCCGTCCCGTTTGGACGGGTAACGGCAACCTCCGCCACGTTGTAGCCGGGCCTGAAATCACCTGCGTACGTAACCGACACTTGTTCGATTCCGTTTCCCGAACCAAAGTCGAGGGTTGCTGTCACTTCAAAGGCCACTCCAGTGGACGAAGCCATTAAGCCTCTGGCCCCTTCCATGATTTCTTCTCCCGGACCAGGCGTGGGAGTGGGCCCCCTGGTTGGAGTAGGCACCCTGGTGGCAAGCGGCCTGGGCGTATTGGTGGCGTATGTTGGGAAGGGAATGTTGGAGGCAGCAACCGGTCCCGTGAATATACGGGGAGTAGGAGTTGCCGTCGGCGGAGCGGGCACCGCGGTGGGGATTGCGGTAGGAATAAGTGTATCCAAGGGGCTTGGAGCGCTGGCGGAAACTTCTGTGGCCCCCTCGGTGGGCGCTGGCGGTACTGTCTCTTCTACAGTTTCTACGGTCGGAATTGCGGGTGACTGCGGTTCGCTGCCGTCACTGCTGCAGGCTGCCAAAAGGACCGCCATTACTGACCCCGCAACCAGCACGGAAAGGGCTCCTCTCCGCAATCTGCTCGCCCACACAATCCATAGGTTCTTCGAATTACCCAACATCAATCAGACCTCCCCACCATCAAATTCGAGACTCTTTCAGTGTATTTATGGCACTCTCACCAACATGACGGCCCCGGTTGACCGTCCTGATCGAATGGCCCGGACAAGCAACTGTTCGAATGTCTCACCGCAGGTTCCTCAGGCTCCGCTGGGTTACCAGGATTACAGCCGTCAAGGTTATGAGCAGGCCCGCCAGAATGCCCACGACCATTTGACCACCCAGAAACTCGGCGGCCAGGCCTGCGGGCAGGACTCCCAGGGGTATCAGGGCAAAGTTGATCATGAAAATGCTCATTACCCGGCCCCGGTACTCCTCCTCCGACACCTCCATCAACAAGGACTGATTCAGGGAGCGGCGGCCGGCGTCGCCAAGTCCCAGCAACACCATCAGGCCCACGGCCACCAGGTAAAAGGGCAGCAGGGCCACCAGAAGCAGGGACAATCCGCTCAAAAATGAACTGAGAATCAGCACCCGTCCCCGGAACCAGTTTCCCAGGGCGGCGATGAACAGCGAACCACCCAGGGCGCCTACGCCCATGCCGCTGACCATCAGGCCCATGGCCTGGGGGCCCAGATCGTAAATGTCCACGATAAATATGGGCATCAGGAACCGGAAGGGCATGGCCAGCACCGTGGAAGTGAGCCCGATGATCAGCAGCGCCTGCACCAGCGGCGTACGCCTGATGTAACTGATTCCGGCCATTATGTCGCTGAGCACGCCGGCACGGCCCGTGCCAGTGGAGCCCTCCGTCTTGTGCAGGAACCCGGTGAGTGCCATCGCGCCGACGCACATTCCCGTAACCACGTAATACACTCCGTCGGGATTGATGGCGTTATACAGGAAACCGGCAATGGTGGGGGCGATAAGGGTCATGCCGCTCATGGCCATGGCGTTGAGGGCCATAGCATTGGTCAGCATCCCCCTTTCCACCAGTTGCGGGATGATAGCCTGCCGCGCCGGCATCATGAAGGAGAAGACGGCCCCCTGCATCATGGAAGCGGCCAGCAGGTGGTACCAGGTAACCATATCGAGAGAGATGGATACGGCCACGAAGAGAGCGATTAGCGCCGCACCGGCCTGCCCCCACTGGATTATGCGTTTGCGTTCCAGCCGGTCGGCAAAGGCTCCCCCAAAAAGGGACAGCAGTAACATGGGGAGGGCGAAACCGGCGGAGACAATGCCCAGCAGGGCCGGCGAACCGGTAAGTTCGTAAGTCAGGTAGCCCCGGGCCAGCATCTGCATCTGCATGGCGCCCATGAGCAACAGCATCCCCAGCCACAGGATGCGAAACTCCCGGTTGCCCAGGGAATGAAAAGTCTGACTGAAGTTGAATGGAGAGCCAGGGGGACGTGTGTGCCCGCGCGGCGGACGAGCGGCATCCCGCACTGGCGTTTCTCTGGCCGGCGGTTCGGTTGCGGTGGCAGTGGAGGGAGAGGGTATGTCTGTCGAGGCTGCTGAATCGTTTGAGGCGGACTGGGAACCGGAATTACTCTGTGTGATGGGGCCTCCGGGGGCGTGAACGCCTGATTTTCTACAGTATAGCTGAAAGGGTAAGGGCTTAACCAGATAACGGTCGCTATAGTCGGGGGAGTCGGGTTCTGAAACAGATGCGTTTCGAGCAAGGTCTTGGAGAATTTCATTGGAAACTGGGAGGCTTTTAAATAGGCGGATGCCAGGGATTAACGAGCAGCATTTGGCACCTTACGCAGAGCCAGCGGGCAACTCTGTGGATTTAGGTGCCAGGGGAGGAGGAAGGGTAATCCATACGAAATAGGGTCAGTCGATTCGTGTAGCGTAGTCGATTTCCGCCATCTTTTGTGCAATGCCTGCAAGAACAGTCACGGTCAATTGACTAAAATAAATGTTGGGCGTAATGTTGCCTCAATCTGCAATATTCGGATTGGAGGCAAGTATGAATGTTATCGCGCGTGTTCGTCCTCACTTCTTGATTTCTTTAATTGCTATTATTACGTTGCTTGCCCTGGTGGCCTGTGGCTCTTCCGACCAGCCACCAGCTGCACCGCAAGCGGAGTCCGGTTCCCAAGCCGCTCCCCAAGCCCAGGCACAGGCGCAACCGGAGCCACAGGCGCAACCCCAGTCACAACCTCAAGCACAGCCGCAAACCAGCACCGACTCCGGGCAGTCGCCAGCTCCAGCGCCCACCAACACCCCTCCGGCGCCCACGATCAGCGCAGTGGTAGGACAAGGCGCTATTGGCGTGGTGCCCACACCCATACCAACCCCAACGCCAGTGGCAGTTGTAGAGGAACCCGCCGGCGAACCGTCTATAACAGTGCTCAAGGTCGCCCGGGGCGTCGTAAACAACAGCTCCCTGGACCCGGCACTGGGCGGCCGCGGTAATTTCAGCTGGCTCGAGCCGATGTACGAAGGTATGATTTTCTTCGATCAGTACACCGACCTGCGGCCCATGATGGCCACCGAATGGTCAACCAACGACGACTTTTCGGTCTGGACCATTCAGCTGAGGGAGAATGTGCCCTTCCACAAGGACTGGGGTATCGTGAACGCCGCCGATGCAGTCCATTCCCTGGACCAGGGCCGTCGCCTGGACGCTCAGGGCAACCGGGCGCCGGCCACTCGGAAACTCCTTGACCGGATAGAATTGCCCGATGGCCCGGACGGGCACCAATTGGTGCTGCACCTGAACAACCCTGAACCGGTGATGCTGAGTTGGCTCAGCACCAACCAGAACGAGTCGGTAATCCGCAGCAAGGCGGTCTGGGAACAGGCCGGAGGGGAACTGGTGGAATGGGAGCCCAACGACGCCGGCCTCCAGGAAATGCAGACCAACCCTATCGGCACGGGCCCATACCAGTTCGAGGAGTTCCTGGAAGACCAATACATTCTTTACGGCCCTACCGGGTACGACCACTGGCGTATAAGCCCCGATTTCCCGACAGTACAGATTTTCTTCGTCAGGGAGGCTTCCACCCACCTGGCCATGCTGTCGACCGATGAGGTCCATGCCGCCGACGTCCCAAGGGACCTTCAGCCAACCGCGGAGGCCCAGGGATTTAAAGTATTGAACAGCACCGTACCTGCCATGCGCCTGCTTGGCTTCTTTGGCGGTCTGCACCTGCCCGACGACCCGGCCTACGACGCCAACGCCCCCCTGTCCAACCCTAAGGTGCGGCAGGCATTGAACATAGCCATAGACCGGGAGGAGATCAACCACACTTTCCTTAAAGGTCGCGGCGAAGTAATGGTGCAAAGCGTGGCTCATCCCAAGTTCCCTGGGTGGAACCAGGGCCTGGTGGCCGAGTTTAACGAGATGTACGCTTACGACCCCGAGAAGGCCAAAGCCCTGCTGGCCGAGGCTGGCTACCCCGAAGGGTTCGAAATGGTCCAGAAGGCTTACCCCCGCCCGGGCCTGCCCGAAATACTGGACATGGGCGAGTTAGTCAACCGCTACTGGGAGGAAATCGGCGTGACGGCCAAGTTCGAGCCCACCGAACCGGCGACCGTAAGCGCCCTGGTGCTGGCCAAGGAAACTACGAACATGGCGTACCTGCACACCGGCAGCTACAGCGAACCGACCTACGCCATCTTCGGCTATCACAATTCCGCCAGCAAGCGGCCTCGCTTCCTGGACCCCTTTATCGACGGCAAATACACGGAGCTGCAGGCTGCTACCACCCTGGACGCCCGGGCCGAGGCCATTGGCGACGTCATTGACTTCTGTTTCCGCACCTATTGCACCATACCCCTCTTCTGGGTGCCGGCCGAGTTCACCATCAACCCGGAGGTGATCGCCGACTGGAAGACCCACGCCACCTTTGGGATACGCAATTTTGAGTACGTGGAGGCGGTCAAATAGCGGTGAAATAGAAGTCACTCATGCGACTAATTGCAAGCTCTACTGCAAACTGCCGTACGAACTCTTGAACCTGCCTTTATCCGGGCCCCTTATTGAATAAGGGGCCCGTACTCTTGTGTGCCTTCTGGTTAGATGGCGGCGAATGCAGCACAAACGCTTTCGGTTTTCGTAACAACCTAGATTTGTAGCCCCTTCTATTGTGTCACCTTTGACCACTTTGTTTGACACACGAATATCTATGTCGTACCTTTGCTGAAATCTACGCAACAGAGGCTAAAGCTAGTTATGAATAATCCCTATTGTATTCGACCACGTATCCTGGTTTCTTTGGTAACGGTATTCACCTTGCTATTCCTGGTAGCTTGCGGCTCCTCTTCGGAAGCGCCGTCCGCTCCGGCCACCAGCGCTGAACCGGCCGCTCCAGCGGCAGCGCCTGCTTCGGCTCCGGCGGCAGCACCGGCAGCTGGTTCGGCTCCAGCCGCCGCCAGCGACACTCCCGCTGAGGCTCCCGCAGCATCGTCATCCGGTTCGGGTCAGGCCGCGGCCGCCCCGGCCCCTACCGCAGTTCCCGCCGCCGTTTCCTCCGCTCCTGCTGCGGCGCCCCAGTCCGACGCCCCCAGTGGCACTCTACGCATAGCGTTGGACGAGATAGGCCCTCCCAAGTGGATTCCCAAGTTGCAGGGGGCGCCCCAGAACAGCATAAATAACACCACTTTCTGGGAGTCCCTTTGGAAGAACCAGAAGAGCACTGGACTTACCGGAGTCCTGGCAGAGAGCTGGGAAATATCCGACGACGGCACCACTTGGACCATCAACCTTCACCAAGGTGTTCCCTTTCATCACGGCTACGGTGAAATGACCGCCAGTGACTTCGTATTCTCCATGGCGAATAGCGTGGAAGAAGGAACTACCCGGTCTCCTCGGCTGCTTAAGCTCAACTTTTTCGCTGAGGACGGGGGAATGACGGTGTTGGATGATTACACAGTTGAAATCGATACGGGAAACCCGTCATGGAGCATGCCATGGGACGTAGCTACCGGCATGACCTCGTACATGGGCACGGGTGTGATCAGCCAGAAATACTATGAAGAATATGGCGAAGAAGAGGCAGGCTTCACACTTGCCGTGGGCACAGGGCCATGGCGCAGCGTTGAACACGTAACTGGCGGAACCTGGCGGTTTGAAGCGGTGGAAGACCACTGGCGGAAGACGCCAAATTTCGCGGAGCTTCACTACGCCGAAATCTCCGAGGAGTCCACACGCCTGGCCAACTTCTTGGCCAATAAGCTGGACATAGCCACATTCAACCTGGAATCCGTCAGCCAACTGGAGGGGCAATGCTCCGACTGTAAATTCAAGACTTTCACTACCGGCGCCCAGTTGTTTATAAACATTCACGGCAACTTGTATATCGACCGGGACGACTTGCCTACGCCAAGAGATCCCAGCCTGCCCTGGGTGTCGGCCAGCACCGACATGACCTCCGCGGAATGGATCAACGCCCGAAAGGTACGTAAGGCCATGGCCACCGCCATTGACCGACAGCTCCTTGTAGATACCCTGCTCCAGGGCAAGGGTGCCCCGGCTCACGTTTACGGCTGGGCTGGCTTCGAGGATCAGTTGGGTTACCTGGCTGATCTTAAGCACGAATATGATCCGGACATGGCCCGCCAACTGCTGGCCGAGGCTGGTTACCCTGATGGCTTTGAGATACCAATGGCCCTGACCAACCGCCCCTTCCCTGCCACTATCGAGACCGCCGCTGCTGTGGCTACCATGTGGGAAGACATCGGCATCCGCACCACCCAGGTAAGACAACCCATGTCGGCATTTCGGCCTAACTTTGTGGAACGGTCCTGGAAGGGGGTTAACAGCCACGGGAACATTGTTTCCAGCGAACCGCTGCTCTCCCGAACTCAGACTTACGTGGTAGCCGGTGTGGTCAATTACGGCGTCGAGCACGCGGTTTCAGAAGATTTGAATGTCAAGATCGAAAACGCTTTCGAGCAGGAGGAACGATTAGAACTGGTTCGCGAGTACACCAAGTTCCTGTTCGATGAGGTGTTCACGATACCCACAGTGAACGTCTACCACATCTGGCCTCTGGGCCCTGCAGTGGATGATTGGGAGTGGACTTTCCCGGTGGTAAGGGTGCCCTCCAACCTGGAATACATACCCCACCGCGAGTGAAGGAGGTGAATATCGAAACATTAACCTCCCTGCCCTTCGCGCCCGTTCAGCTGATTGAGCAGGTATAAACAGAGCTACAACCAGATGTGCATTCCCAGCCCCGGTGAGGAAGCCTTACCCGGATTAATGGCAGTACCTATACAATGAATTGATTGCCCGTGTTCCCGACTCTATTACCCACACTAACTGGGGATAGCGAAGGTAAAACCGTAGGACCACCATACTATCTTTGGAGGTCTTTCATGGCGGTAACATACAAAGGCAGATTTATCAATCTGGGAATTCTTGCCATAGCATTGGCAGCGATTATGGCGTGTGGCGCATCCGCACCCCAGGAAGCTGCACCCGCAGCACCAGAGTCGGCTCCCCAATCGGCCCCCGCAGTCGCACCCCAGGCGGCGGCTGAGAGCCCAGTTCAGCCGGCTGTGGAATCACCGCCGGCAGAGGCGGCGCCTGCAGCAACTGCGGCTCCCGCTGCAATAGCGGCAACTTCAGCTCCTGCGCCTACCCCCGTCCCGGTGATGGAAGCCGAGGCAACTGGCGTTCTCAACATCGCCTACACAGAGTTGGGACCGCCCCGTTTCCTTCCGAAGCTTAACGGTTCTCCCCAAGCCTCAATAAACATGACCACCGTTTATGAATCCCCCTGGCACAACGACCCGCAGGGACGGATCTTGCCACGTTTGTTCGAATCATGGTCGGTGTCGGATGATGGCCTGGTTTGGACCTTCCAGATTAATGAAGGCATTCCGTTCCACTACGACAAGGGAGACATGACTGCGGAGGACATCGACTGGTCGGTGAACAACCGCCTCCAGGAGGATTCGATTTCCCGGCCCACAGGGCTGGCAGCAGTCTGGCAGGCTCCTGAAGGCGGGAGTACCGTCATTGATGACTATACGCTGGAAGTCGATACCTCCGGCAGCGGGCCCAGGTTTGATATCAGCTGGTACATCACCAGCGGTAAACTGGGCGGCCAACTGGTCACCAGCAAATCCCACGTGGAAACACTGGGTCAGGAGAAGGCGGGCGTGGAACAGCCCATAGGAACGGGTCCCTTCCGGAGTGTCGAGCACCGTGTCGCAGAATTCTGGCACCTGGAAGCCGTCCCCAACCACTGGCGAAAGACGCCCAACTTCGCTGAACTCTACATTCGCGAGATTTCGGAGGAAAGTACCCGGGTCGCGAATTTCCTGGCCGGAGAACTGGATTCGATGCACATGTCATTGGAATCAATCTCGGAAATCGAGAAAGTGGACGGAGTGAGGTTCAAACGCCTGCAGGCGGGCGGCCAGATGTTCATAAATATACACGGCCAAATGTACGTCGACAGGCCAGACCTGCCTACGCCCCGCAACTCGGACCTGCCCTGGATTTCCGCAGACGCAAACACCGATTCGGAGGAATGGGAAAGGGCCAGGAAGGTTCGAGAGGCCATGGCCATATCCATAGACCGGCAGCTGATAGTGGACACGCTGCTCAACGGTGAAGGCAGCCCCTCCTCTCTGTTTGCGTGGATGGGCCACGAAAACCGCCTTGGGCCCCTCTACGAAGAATTGCAGTACGAGTACGACCCGGAGCGCGCCATGCAACTCTTGGCCGAGGCCGGGTACGGGGACGGGTTCGAAATCAATATGGCTTTGACAACTAGGCCTCTCCCCGCAGTGACCGAGCAGGGTGAGGTGGTATGCATCATGTGGGAAGAAATCGGCATCCGATGCATCCAGGAAAGGAGCCAAATGTCCGCGTTCAGGCCCCACTTCATTGACCGGTCCTGGAAGGGTGTGAATACTCATGGTACGGACGCCTCTCCCGAACCTCTTACCAACATAAATGGCCAAATGTCTGTGAAGTCTACCGTGAACTACGGAATCGAACATCCGTGGCTGGAAGAGAAGAAGGAACTGGCGCTGGCAACCATCGACGAGGATGCGAGGTTTAAGGTCGAGGCAGAGATTGCAAAGTGGATTTTTGATAATGTTGTAATCCTGCCTACTTTCAAGGTCAATCGAGTGTATCCCCTGGGACCCAGAATAGGCGATTGGGATATGGCTTGCTGCCGGACCCGGACTCTGATGGACATCGAGCACATCCCGCATCGCCAACGATGACGTATAGAATGCTGTCAGGGCCCCTGCCGATAACCCAACTGTGCGGGACACCGGTTATTTGCGGTACAGGACCGAGACTGTCACAATGGCGCGACAGGAAAGTGATGAGTGTAAATCCTGCTACCAGCTTTGAAAGGCTGGCAGCAGGACCAGCCCCTTTACCTGGACCGCCGCACCGGAGGTAATGAGCCTTGCAACGTTTTCTGCTCCGCCGGCTGCTGCTGACGCTTGTCACCCTGTGGCTGGTGTCGGTGCTTATCTTCTTCATGGCCCGGATATCCGGAGACCCGACCACGCTGCTGATTGACGACTACGCCAGCGCCAGCACCCTGGAGGACCTGCGGGTGTCCCTGGGCCTGGACAAGTCTTATCCGGAACAATACTGGATATTCCTGAAGAACGCGGTGCAGGGGGACTTCGGCGTATCCATTGTGCAAAAACAGCCGGTGGGCAGGCTGATAATGGAGCGCCTGCCGGCCACGCTCTACCTGGGTCTGGTAGCCTTTGCTTTCTCGCTCATCGCTGGCATACCCTTGGGGGTGCTGTCGTCTCTGAAGCGGGGCAGCATCATGGACCAGGTGGGCAAGGGCATCGCCCTGATCGGGCAGTCGGCACCCCCCTTCTGGATCGGTATCATGCTGATGTTCTTCTTTGCCGTTCGACTGGGGTGGGTTGCGCCATCGGGAAGGGAGGAGACCAGCAGCATAATCCTGCCCGCCATTACCCTGGGCTGGTTCAATGTGGCAGCCAACCTGCGCCTGATGCGATCGGCCATGCTGGACGTTATGGACACCGAGTACATCAAGCTGGCCCGCGCCAAGGGAGTATCCCAGAACCTGGTCGTGTGGAAACACGGCCTTCGAAATGCCCTGATACCGCCCCTGACCTTCGCCGGCATTACCCTGGGCGGGCTTATTACCGGATCGCTGGTGGCGGAAACCGTGTTTGCCTGGCCGGGACTGGGACAACTGGCTTTCCTGGCGGTTAGGGACTCGGACTACCCGCTGTTGCAGGGGGTGGTTATTACCTTTGCCGCCGCCTATTTGGCTACCGCCTTCCTGGTTGATGTCTTCTACGCCTACGTGGACCCGCGAATCCGGTTCGCATAGAAACCCCGGAGGAAAGAATGGTCGAAAATGCTTCCCAGGCTGTGCTGACTCCCGCGCCGGAGAGGGTCGGCCTGCCCAAAATCTGGAGAACCGTCAAACGGTGGCCCCTGATACCGCTGGTGCTGCTGATGCTGGTGGTGGTGTCCGGGGTGATGGCGCCCTGGATCGCCCCCGAAAACCCGCGCAAGGGCGACCTCCGGGCCCGCATGGCGCCGCCGGTGTGGCTGGAAGGGGGCAGTTCGGCGCATTTGCTGGGCACCGACCACCTGGGCCGAGACATTCTCAGCCGCATTGTTCACGGGGCGCGCATATCCCTTATTGTGGCCGGCGTCACCCTCGGACTGGGGGGCACCACCGGCACAGTATTGGGTCTGATTGCCGGCTGGTACGGCAAGTGGATCGACGAGATCATAATGCGTATCGTGGACATCGCGTTAGCAATTCCCCTGGTGCTGGTGGCCCTGGTAATGGTGGTGGCCGTTGGGCAATCATTCCCGTCGGAACTGGGCGGCCAGACCGGCCTCATCGTCCTGGTCCTGGCCAGCTTCTTCTGGGTGCGCTTTGCCCGCCTGATCCGCGGTGAGGTGTTGCAGCTTAAGACGCTGGACTACGTGGCCCTGGCCAAGGTGGCTGGCGCTTCCACCCCCAGAATTCTGTTCGTCCACATTTTCCCGGGCGTAATAAACACCCTGATCGTGCTGGCGACCCTGCAGGTGGGGTTTGTGATCCTGGTGGAATCCACCCTCAGCTTCCTGGGGGCCGGTGTTCCGCCGCCCACGCCGGCCTGGGGTTCCATGGTCGCCGAGGGGCGCGACTTTCTGGCCGGGGCCTGGTGGATCGCAACAATGCCGGGCCTGGCCATTCTGCTGACGGTAATGTCGCTGAACCTGTTTGGGGACTGGCTGCGGGACACCCTGGACCCGAGACTGCGGCAATTGGCAATAAACTAGGCTATCCCAGCTTGTTGTCTTAATAATGGCTCCTCAAGGGGTTTCCTTGAGGAGCCAACACTTTGTTTCGTGAACGAAATACAGCCAGACTCGAACCCTGCCACATTATCGTCGTAGTCTGCACCGGATACCGGGCACGTTCCTAATGGCCCAGGGCTGGCTGAAGCACTTTGGCAGTGACCTGGTACGGGTAGAGAGTACAGGAACCAATCCAAAGGGGTGTTCATCCAGGGCAATCGCGTCTTGTGAGAATTAGGATAGAGAGTATTCACAAGGCCAATGAAACCGTGCGAAAAGCAAATTGTTGCTTTGCCCAACCTCATTTTAGAGACTTCGAATGCTGGATTGGGCTGGGTTTTGGGGTGTCAGGCGCTGCAAGAAGGCTAATCCAGTCATTCGAACCGCTATAGTTCAGGTTATCGGAGTGTTCGCAATTAAGACGCGATTGCCCTGGGTGTTCATCCCCTTTCGATTCAGGTCATGGCCGAGGTGGGCATAGACCTGTCTTCCCATACTTCCGACCACTTTGACCGCTACCTGGGAGACGGTTTTAACCTGGTGTTGACAGTTTGCGATGCAGCCAGGGAGCGTTGTCCCGCCTTCCCAGGGGCGAAGCGGAGACTGCACCGCAGCTTCGAGGACCCTGAATAGCCTGGGATTAGCGACAAGGAACTGCTTACGGTTCCGACAAGAGAGAGACGAGATTAGAGTGTATTACCAATGGTTGCTGAGTGCGGAGGTCAGCAACAACTTCTAAGACTGGTACTTCTAGGACTGGCTCCAACAGAAAAGGCTACCTTCGGCAAAGCGCTTGCGAGTTTTGGAGCCCTGTTGGCCTGAGAATCTCCCCTCCACCGGCTCAGATCAAGCGGTGGCTCAAGTGTTGACCCTCATTCCACTTGTGGCAGGTCTCCCTCCCATGCCCGCCAAGGCTCTTCTAGTCCGCTGGCGCCGCGGCGGGTGTTGCGCTGGGGCCCGCCTCAGTCTCCTCCGGTTGTGGGAATTCCTCAGAATCCTCACCTTCGTCCACAAACTCACCTTCAAGTGACTCTTCCGCCTCTCGTTCCGCAGCGGACTGTGCCAGGACCCGCCTTCGCCACGCAATCGCCCCCATGAAGTAGCCCCAAATCAGGCGCATGATAAGTTCCAGGGCCACCAGGAAGGCAAAGTAGTAGAAGATGGCCTCCCGCTGATTGTTGGCGTCCTGGAGCATCGCCAGAGAGTCTTCGATGGTGAAGAAGGAAGCATCGATGATGAATATGCCAAGGACAGCAAAGGGAAGAATTTTCGCCAGGTCTCGGGACAAGTCTTCGTGGTAGTAGGCAGCCAGTCGAATGGCGCTGACGGTGGCAAGGGCTACCAGCAGCACTTCAGAAAAAGCGCGGTCCTTCGAAAGGAAAGCAAGGATGACGGTGAGTACCGCAAACCAGAAGAAGGCGAACACGGGGAAGACGACGATGTATTTGACAAGGTACATCACGAAGTGAAGAACTCCCCTGATTGCCCTATGCCGCGATTGCTCATAGCGGGCAAGATCGAACCTGAACATGTCTCGCGCCGACAGGAAGCGGTAAAAGTGGAATATGAAGATGGCATAAACCCCAATGCCGGCGATGTAGATGCCCACGTTGCGGACCATTTCCAGGCCTTCGTTGAGGTCGAGGCCGTTGGGGAATACCAGGTTGAGGTAAGCTTCGAAGTTCATGGCGTTTAGCCTCACCCTTCCGGCCTGGGCGGACCGGCTTCAGGTTCGTGTGATGTCGGCATTCGTATCTATGTTATGTATACCAATGTACGGCGTCAACCCAGAAGCCGGTTTTCCGAAGGAGATTCGGGCTCCAGCATGGAAGCATTCTGGCTGCATTGGGCGGTTGCCTTGTCCCGGATTGATAATTGCAAGGGTTAAGTTGGGAGCGTTCCACAGACTTCGAAGTAGCCTTTCCGAAGATAAGTCCTTAGGCGAACTTTGATTAGACGGAATGGGACAGAAAGATGAACGCGAACCTCTGAAGCAGAAAGGGACCCTGCGCCGCCATATCGCGCAGGGTCCTTTTGTTGCAAGCTATTAGCGGGACGGCCTGTTCGATAAGGTCGCCTTTCCTGTTTGTGTTCAGCTGCCGGTGCGGATGTACTGGATATTGCGGGCCTGCTCGGTCAGGGCGGCGAATTCGGTTACGGCCGAGTCGTGGCGCAGCAAGCGGGATATGCGCCAGGCCTCCTTGGAGATCTGGTCCAGGCTGCCTTCCCTGGCCCAGTAACTGCCCCGCAGCACTTCGGCGTATTCGGCAACCACGGCGGCAAGCTGGAAGCGGGGAGAGGCGTCTTCAAAGCGTGCGGCAAAGCTGTTGAATTCGAGCCACTGGGATAGCTCGGTTATCCGTCCGGTGTCCGGATCCTCGTAGCGCAGGTAAACGGTACCCACCGAACCTGAGGAACCCTCGTGCAGCTTCACTTCATAAAGGGCAGTTATGCTGTGACCGGCCCCTACTTCTCCGGCATCCACAGCGTCATTGCGGAAGTCCTGGTCGGCCACCTCGCGATTCTCGTAACCCAGGAGGCGATAGCTCTGGACCACGCCGGGGTTGAACTCCACCTGGACCTTGGCGTCCTTGGCGATATTCTGAATGGTGCCCGTCAGGTTTTCCACGAAGAGGGTGCGGGCCTCATCCAAGTTGTCCACATAGTAGTAGGCGCCGTCGCCGTCGTTGGCCAACTGCTCCATCAAGGTATCGTTATAGTTGCCCATGCCGAAGCCAACAGTGGTCAGGGTTACGCCCTGCTCGACCTCGTCGCGGATCTGGCGGAGGATCGCATCGGAGCCGGTAGCCCCCACGTTGCCCACGCCGTCGGAAAGGAGAATGACGCGGGTGATGCGGCCAGGCCGGACGCTGCGCTCGGCCATGTCGTAGGCCAGCCTCAAGCCCTCTTCTACGTAGGTGGAACCGCCGGGCTGGAGCCGGTTGATGGCGTCCTGGATAGCACCGCTCTCACCAGCGTCAGTGGGATAGAGCAGTACGTGGCCGCGGGAACCATAGATTACTATGCCAACTTCATCTCTGGGGCCCAACTGGTTGACCAGCAAGCGGAGGGACCGCTTGACCAGCCCAAGGCGATTCTCCTGGCCCATGGAACCGGAAACGTCGATGGCGAAGATGAGGGTGGCGTCCTTGCGGGCCCAATCGGCGATTTCGCGGCCCTGCAGGCCCACCCGGAGCAGCCAGTGCCGGTCGGAGACGAAGGGTGAAGGGGAGGCCTCCATGTCAATGGCGAAGGCATGCCGTTGGGGCGGTTCGTAGTCCATGTCAAAGTAGTTGACGAACTCTTCGACGCGCACCGAGTCGGGGTCGGGCAGGTTGCCATCCTGGATGAACCGGCGGGCCACCGAGTAGGAGGCGGTGTCCACGTCCATTGCGAAGGTGGACAGGTTATCGTCCTCGGTGTCGATGAAGGGATTGACGCCCGAGTGCTGGAAGAAGGTCAGGTCATAGGGTGGGGTATTGGGACTGCCTGGACCGCCCGGAGGGGCGATGTTGGGCGGCAGGGGAGCCAGGGTCGGCCGCGCCAAGGGGAAAGACTGGCCCGAACCCCTTGGGGCTTGCTGGGGCGCAGGCGCAGGGGTGAACTGAATGGCCGGTTCCGAGGCGGGCGCGGCCATGGCCGGCAATGGAGTTGCAGAAATGGACCTCTCCACTGAAGCCTCTACCGGAACCTCCTTCATCACTTCCACTTCCCTTAGCACCTCGACTGGTACCTCCCTTTCCACAATTACTTCCTTAACTACAGTAGAGGACTGGGGTCGTGCAGTAGGCTCACTATCGGCACCGGCGGCACTGGCGGCGCCCTGGGCCCCTGATGGACCATAATCAACGGCGGGAGCGGAAGCTGGTTCGGAGGGCGGAGTATCCGGTTTCACCTCAGAAGCTCCACACGCCACGACTGATGCCACCAGTGCTATTCCAGCGATAACCAAAAACAGTCTCCTGAACATTTCCTTGTCTCCTGTTTGTCGGTGTATCGACCGGCGGACAGCCTGGTTTAACAACAATTGGTGTCCGTCGGCGACCGCTGGTAGGATAGGTTTCAGCCCTGTACACTCCCAACTTCAACAATGTAACATTGGCCGGAATTATGGTAGCAGAGTTGTAACACTTGGCGAACTTTGGCGAATTATTGACTGAATACATGGAGCGGACGGGCATCGGCGACGCCGAGTTGGCCCGACGCGTCCAGGTAAGCCGCCCCACCCTGCTCCGGTGGAAAGAAGGGGTTACAACACGGCCCCGATACCGGGAAGATGTGCTCCGTTGCGCGGAAATTCTGCGCCTTACCCCGGGAGAGACGGACGAACTGCTGCTGGCCACCGGATACCCGCCGGAACATGACACGGTCTCCGCTGGGCAGGAGGAAGCGGAAGAGCCTGGGGAATTTGGCGAGGAACCGGAAGAACACTTGCCAGTACCAACCCGAACCGGGCCAGGCACTCTGGTAATTGCTCCAAGCGGCACCGGGGCGCTGGCGCTGGAAAGAACCCCGACCTACGGCAGGATGGAGATCCGGCGCCTGCACATCTCCTGGTTAGGTCTGGCGCTCATTGTGGTAGCGCTGGGTCTGCTGGCGGCAATTGCCGTGGCCCTGGTATTCAATCTTGTTAGCAACGGTAAGGACTACCCTGCCGCTGCGCCGGGAGAGACGTTTATTGTCGTGGCGCCCTTTGCCAACTACACCGGCGGCGGGCACGGCTTTAACGTGGCCGGCCGACTGAAGGGCGCCATTGACTCGGAAGTGCTGGAGGTGGGACTGAGCGGTGTCCGCTCGGCGCGCTGGCCGGCAGTTCTGGAAGACGAGGAAGCCGCCCGAAAGGCCAGCGACCGCTCCGGCGCAACCTTGGTGGTATGGGGGGAATACGACAGCGGCCGTGTCATTGCCCGGTTTACGGCACCAGTCTACCGGTCCGACGGCCACGACCAGCAAGTGGTTGACATCCCTTCTTCTCCCGGAGAGCTTACCTCCAGCATCAACATCGGGTTGGTCGAGGAGGTACGTTACATCGCCTTGCTGACCCTGGGCCAGATATACCTGGAGCAGCAGCAGCACGACCGGGCCAAGACGATCTTGTTGAGAGCCCTGGACAGTGTGCCGCCGGGGGACAAATCTTTGCCCAATATCAGATTCCTGCTGGGTCGAGCCTACCTGGGAGGCGACCTTGCCGACTTTGATGAGGCAATCTGGCTGTTTACCCAGGTACTGGTGGCCCAACCCACTTCAGTGGAGGCACTGAACAGCCGGGGCCTGGCGTATCTGGAACGGGGTCGGCACAGGGACACCACGAGGGCAATAGCCGACCTGACCAATGCCAGGTCGATTGACCCGGAAAGAGCGGCTACCGAGTTAAACCTGGCGGTTGCCTACGTAGAACGTAACGGGCGGGGTGACGTAGACCGCGCGCTGGCCAGCCTGGAGAGGTCCCTGAGGAACAACCCTGAATATGCCGGCGCCCACGTTAACCGGGCGGGGATTTACAGTGTCAGGGGAGAACCGGGGGACCTGGAACTGGCATTTGAAGACCTGGACAGGGCGTTGGAACTGGACCCTGAACTGGCCAGCGCCTATGTTGGGCGGGCCATTGCTTTCCTGGCACGGGGGCAGCAGGGAGACATGGAACTGGCGTTGGGGGAACTGAGCCGAGGTATTGACCTGCGACCCGACCTGGCGTCAGCCTACTTCAGCCGGGGCCTGATTTATTCCGAACTTGGGGATTGGAACGGGTCCCTGCGCGATTTTCAAAGGTCTCAGGACCTGAAACCCGGGAACGCAACCTACAACAGTACCTTGTGCCTGCAGATGTCCATTGTGGGCAATCCCGAATCGGCCCTTCAATATTGCGACTGGGCGCTGGCGATAGAGCCGGAAGGACTGGCACTGGACAGCAGAGGGCTGGCCAACGCGCTGGCGGGGAATACGGAACAGGCTATCAGGGACTTCGAGGCGTTGCTGGAGTGGATGAACGACTCCGCCAGGGAAGGCTGCGAGGACTACTACGGCGCTTCTCGGCGGAACTGGCTGGAGACGCTGAGGGAGGGCGGCAACCCCTTCAATCCTTCCATACTTGAGCAGTTGCGACCCAGACCGGCGTTGCCCGGGGCTGCACCCTGCTGACATACCCGGCCAATGGCACAATAGAGACTCTAATCCCTTCAATGCCGGCGGCTCCCCATTACCCAAAAAAAACGGGCGGGAATAACAAGGGAATCCTTCGGCAGGCACTGCACGAACGTCTTGGCGCTCCAAGGGGAGAAGGGTTCTTCTTGGGCTGAACAAAACAAAACAGGGTCATCTTGAGGGGGAGTAGTTGAAGGGCCCCGACAATAAGAAAACAGAGTGGGCCTAAGATTCCACCATCGCCTCTTCCTCTACCACTTCCTCACTTTCCAACACGGGCCTTACCAGGGGCAGTTCTATAAGCATATTAGTGTATTCACCGGGTTCGGATGTGACCTGAATCACCCCGCCATGTTCGCGAACTATGTCGTTGGAAATTGCCAGACCCAAACCGGTACCCTGGTCGGAAGGCTTGGTAGTAAAGAAGGGATTGAATATCTTCTCAATGACGTCGGGTGGCATACCGCTGCCATTGTCCCGGATGCTGACCTGGACGGTATCTTCGAGTCGACGGGTGGTTAGCTGCAAAGCAGGGAAGAAACTTCCTCCATTTTCCGCGACGGCCGCCCGCTTTTCATTGGTAGCATAACAGGCGTTGCTCACCATATTGAGAAATACGCGACCCAGGTCCTGAGGGATAACTTCCATTTCGCCCATGTTTGGGTCCAGGTCGTATTGCAAATCCAGTTGGAAATCCGAGTCGGTGGCGCGGGCGCTGTGGAAGGCCAACCTGGAATGCTCTTCCACCAACCGGTTGATGTCAGTATGCTGGAATTCACCGGAGCCCCGGCTCATCATGAGCATATCGTGAACGATACGATTGGCCCGATCGCCGTGGTTCTGAATGCGCTCCATATTTTCGTTGAGGTCGTCGGAGATTTCCTTGATCAGGCCCCTCTGATCCTCGCTGAGGCTGTCGCCCGATTCTTCCAGCACTTCCTGCAACTCAGTTAGCAACTCGGAGGATGACTCGGAAAAGTTCTTGACGAAGTTGAGGGGGTTTCTGATTTCGTGAGCGACACCGGCGGTCAATTCGCCCAGGCTGGCAAGCTTTTGCTGGGTAACTATCTGGTCCTGGGCACGCCGCAATTCTTCGAAGGCAGCCTGGAGTTCTCCGTTCTTTTCCTGCAAGTCCTCGGCCAGCAGCTCGACCAGGTTGAGTCGCTGAACTTCCAGGGCGTGGCGCCGAAATACTTCTACGGCGGCTGCCATATCAGACACCTCGTCGTGCCCGCCGACCTCTATCTGGGCTTCGAGGTCGCCACCTGCCATCCGGCGCATCCAGGCAGACAACATTCCCAATCGACGAATCAGAACACGTCCCACCAGCAACCAGGCAACCAGGGCGGCGACGAGTATGCTGACAAAGCTGATGATCAGCAGGAGAGAGCGGCCGGTAAGTATCGCTTGAATAGAAGCCTCAGTAGCTGTCTGGGCGCTGGCCTGGGCCGATCCAACCAAATTATTCACTTCGGCCACCAGGCCCACGGCGGCCTCCTGATTGTTTTGCAGAAGCTCCAACTGCCGCTTCGTCAACTCCCTTTCCTGCCTCAGCAGGGCAAAACCTGTGCCCTCGGACACGCCCAACGCCGCCAAACGCCCGAAAATCGGGTCGATGTCGTCATGGATGGGGAAACCCTGAAGAGCATCAAGGTTCAGATTAATGCGGTTGATGGCCGCTTCAAACCGCTCCTTAAGCGGTTCCAGCTCTGCCGCTTCAGTAACAGTAAAGCCGTTTCCCAGCAACTCGGTCGCGACATTGGCGTCGGCCTGCAATTCAGACAGCAGCCTGTACTTCTCCACTTCTCCGGGGGAGAAGTGAACCGACCACGGATCGGGGTCAAGCCCGATTTCCCGATAGCCCGTAATGGTATAAAAGAGCTGGTCATCAAGAGCCGTGACCAGAGTATTGTCCAGGTCCGCCCTGATCTGGGCCAGTTCCTCGCGCAGGGCCTCGCGTTTTTCGCCTTGAATTATCAGTTCCGACCGCTGATTTCTGATGGTCTTGATGTTGGCAGTCAGGAGATCGGAGCCGTCGCGAATGTTCTGAAATCGAAAATTCTCGTGGGCATCTTCTTCAGTGACCAGCAGCCTTTCCAGGGAAACCAGTTCAATGTTCAAGGCGTCGCTGGCTTCAGCAATATTGTCGTAAACAAGATCCAGTTCATTAACGGTTTGCGCGGCAACGATACGGGGAGCAGCCGTAACCAGACTGCTGCTATACTCGGCCACCTCGAAAGCAGCTACCATTTCCGGTATGCTTTCATCGTTGACATGCCTTTGGGCAACGGCCACGCGGTCAAAAGAGAACCAGCCAACAATGCTGGCGGAAACGGTAAGGGCCACTATGACGGCGAAGGCTGCGTAAAGCTGTGTGGAAACCTTTCGGCGACTTTGAATCAGGCGAGGCCCCAACTGGGAAATAAATTCCCTGGCGGCCAGATATTCGCCCTCCGACAGCGGCTGTCTGGACCGCTTCTTCAGCTGAGCTGAGACCTTGCCTGCTACCGTGCCGAAGGAGAAACCAGGCACGGAGCGGGGGGGTTTGTTAGATTCGTCTGTCACGGAAAAACGTCCCGCAGATTATCTATTGGCCGGTGCTGACCATCGGACCCGATCACCGTCAGGAAGACGGCATCCGATCCCTGATTATCGGCGAACCCAAAGTGCAAATTGAATCCATCCAGGTCTATGAACTCAGAATTCTTGAGGGCATCCAGGAAGCAGTCCCGGGTCAGGTCGCGGCCGCAGGTCTGCAACCCGGAAATGGCCAGTCGCCCCGAAATGTAGCCCTCCAGCGACACCCAGCCGGGCTTTGCTTCCGGGTCGTGGGCGCGCAAGGCATTCAAGTAGGATTTGACAATAGGTATCGAGTCGTCAGAGGGAAATGGGACTACCTGGGTGACAAAGACATTCTCCCCGTCGGGCCCCAGGAATTCGGCGAGAGCATTGCTGCCAACAAAGGAAATGGTTATGAAAACGGGATCCAGGCCGGTGCGTCGGGCCCAGACGATTAGGGTAGCCACCGGCTGATAGGCGCCAACCATGATGATGGCTTCGGGATTGCCCCGTCGCAAATGAAGCAGCGCCGTCTTAACCGCCAGCGTGTTGCGGGGGTAGAAGCCCACGGAAACGGGCTCCATTCCCCGTCGTTCCAAGGCACTGGTGGCGCCGGAAAGCCCGGCCCTGCCAAAGGAATCGTCCTGGTAGAGCACGGCTATGCGTTCTATGCCCAGGTCCTCGGTCAGGCGGGCTACCATCTCCTCAGTTTCCTGATTATAAGATGCCCTGAGGTTGACCACGTTCCGCCACTGGGACTCGCGCAAAAAGGCTGCCCCGGTGAATGGCGCGATGTAGGGGACATGGGCTTCGGAGGCCACGGGAACTGCCGAGCGGGACGTAGGAGTACCGACGGCGCCGATCAAGGAAAAAACTCCCTCGTCCTCTATTAACTCAAAGGTGTTTCTTATGGCGGCTTCCGGTTCGTAAGCGTCATCCATGGTGACCAGTTCCAGCTTCCTGCCATGGACGCCACCGGCCTCGTTGGCTTCCTGAAAGGCGGCCAGAATACCCAAATTCATGTTGGTGCCCAGTTCCCATGCGGGCCCACTGAACGCCGCAGACTGGCCGAAGAGGACTCGGTCGCCGGTTACGCCCGTTCTGCCGGAGTCATCTTCTCCATTGTCGATGGGAGAGGGGGTAATTGAAGAATCGGGGGGAACTGGGTCACTGGGCTCAATGACTTCGCTGTTGCACGCGATAGAAGCCGGTCCTACCACCAGGGCAAGGACCATTAGACACAACAAGAATGGCAGGGGCAGACCTCTCATTATTTGCTGGCCCATTCACCGGGTGCTAATCGGTATCTCTCTTGATAACCATGGTGGAGTGGTTATTGGTACCTTCCCGGCGGTATTGGAAATCTTCAGTCATTTCCATGACGAAATAAATGCCCAATCCACCAACGGGACGGTCATCTATGGCCCCCTCGGTTACCGGGGGTTTCCCGTCTTCTAGGGGATTGAAGGGCTTGCCACCATCAATGAATTCTATGGTGATGGAATCGGAACTGGAGACGAGGCAGATATCAAACGAGTGGAGGCCCTCGTCGAAGCCGTAGTTCATTATGTTAAGTCCAAATTCCTCGAGCACCAAATTGGTCTTGAAGGTAAGGGCCGGAGACCATTCTTCCTCTTCCGCCAATTTCTCAACCTCGGCGAAGATACGTTCCAGTTCCTCCGGCCTGGTCTCAACCTTCAAGTCAATTCTGTTGGTCATTCAACTTACTCAACTTCGACAGAGGGTGAGGCAGGTAATATCGTCGGATTGCGGCGTGTCCCCGGCAAAAGCGCGGACACTGGCGAAAATAGCATCGTTGATATCTTCGGGATTCTGGGAGGAAGTATTGGCCAATACATCCGACATACGTCCGAGGCCAAATTCCTCGCCGTTCTCGTTCATGGCCTCGGACACCCCGTCGGAATAAAAGAACACGGCGTCGCCGGGTTCAACCTGGAAGGAATCCTGGCTATATTCCATGTCCTCCAGTACGCCCATGGCAACTCCGCCGGTGAAAGGCAAGGAAATCACGCTGCCGTCGGCCCTCCTCACGTAGGGAGTCGTGTGCCCACCGTTGGCATAGGAGAGTTTACCGGTGTTGGAGTCGTAAATGGCATACAAAAGGGTAACGAACATCATGGCGTCGTTGCCTTCGCAAAGGATGTCATTAACCTCTCTTAAGACCTCGCCAGGTTCGTAATTGCCGATGGCCGACCCCTTCAACAGGGTCCGGCTGGACATCATGAACAGGGCGGCGGGAACACCCTTGTCTGAAACGTCCGCAATTGCCACGCCTACGCGGCCCTCGCCAAGGTGAATCACATCGTAAAAGTCTCCGCCCACTTCCCGAGCCGGCTCCATACTGGCGAAGATCCCGAAGTCACCTCCCCGGGGGAACTGGGTGGGCAGGATTGACTGTTGGATTTTGCTGGCGACGTTAAGCTCGTTCTCGAGGCTGACCAGCCGGTCACGGGAAGACAGGGCGTCGCGCCATTCCACGAGGTGAGCCAGTGTACGGTCTATGGTTATTTGCAGGTCATCAAAGTCCAGCGGCTTGGTAACGAAGTCAAACGCCCCCCGATTCATCGCGGTGCGAATGTTCTTCATATCGCCGTAGGCCGATATGATGATGGAGCGCACGTTGGGGTCTACCTTGGGAATCTGTTCCAGAAGGGTAAGCCCGTCCATCTGCGGCATATTGATGTCCGAGATCACCATATCGATGTTTTCTTCTTCGCGGAGGCGGTCCAGAGCTTCCAGGCCATTCTGGGCAAAAACAAAGCTGTATTGTCCTGAACGAATACGCCGGCGCATCCTCTGAAGCACAAGAGGCTCCAAATCCGGCTCGTCGTCCACCACCAGTATTTTGAACGACACAGGTATAGCCGCCATTCTCTCTCCCTTTAGCGAAATCTATAGTTCGCTACCATCGCAGCAACAACATTCGAGGCAAGGATCCGGCGAGCAGCCGCTGCCGGGGTCAGGAAGATTGAGGGCCCCTCTACCCTATGGAACCGATAGCCGCATCCTGAGAGTCGTGAATGGGAATAATCTTGTCAAACCCGCTGATAACGAACACCTCCTTAACGGGCTCCGAGAGAGAGCAAGCAGCCATTTTAGCGCCCTGCCTTTGCAAGTCCTTGGCAATCAACAACACCACACGCAGGCCCGCGCTGCTGATATAAGTCAAGTCTTCAAGGTCAAGTATCACGGCCCGATCCGCGTCGTCAATCTCCGACTTCATGGCATCCTGGAACTCGGTGGCGTTAGTTCCGTCCACACGGCCATCCGCTCTCAGTACCAGGTTTGTCCCTTCACGACGAGACACAACGTTCATATTCTTAGCCTCCTAAAGCATCGCAAGTGGTTTTAGCTTCAGTTACTCAGCGCAGCCCCACAGTTCAAATACGGGAGAAGCGGCGATTATCTGATTAATAATAACCCATACATAGGATAACGACAAACCCCGTCTGGCTAATTTGCAACCTCTCAACGACACCGCTGGCAGTCAGTCTTACCCAATGCGGGATGAAAGAGCAGCGTGGGCGAATATCGCTCCAATTGCTCAATCGGGTAGCTCGACCCATATTCTGTTCTTATGCAATTGACCCCGCTCATTCCTGACTATTATGCCACCAAAACGCTGATCTGCGAAGCCCTGCCGCGATTTTTTTGCATAGTTTTGCTAGGTAAATAAAAATGATTTCACAACTCCCTCAAATCTTATGCCGGCGCAGCGGGTGCGACAGACAAACAGCCAATTTCCCAGCAACTTGGAGACCCACGGCCGTGCCGGAGAATCCCCCAAGAGTAAAGGGGACGCGGCAAAGGCCACCAAACAGCACGGGTATCTTGAACGCCCTTTTTCAAGAGTTGCTCGTTAATGCGCGAACTGATCGGAAATGGCTTTCAGAACCGGCCTTCCATTAGCTTTTTCGCCGGCGCCGGCTTTCGCGGTGTTATCCGGAAATCTCGGGCGTATAAGGGAATAAGCCGACGGGCCGGCGCATAAGTACGCTGGCCCGTTCAGTGAGGTCTCATGGGGAAATGGCCGGGGATCGAGGCAGGTTGGGTCGCCTAGGTGCCAATCCAGCCTGAGCCGGAAACGTCAACGACCTGTTCGTCGGGCCCGCGGTATTTTTCTTCGTAGTACCCCCGGCCCTCGCCGGCATGGCCGCCGCCCACATCAATACGCATATTCATGGGTCGCGCGCCTTCCTTTTCCAGCTTTTCCTTGATTTCATCCATGTCCTCGACCATGAAGCCGAGGTGGTCGATGCCAGCGTAACCCGCAACGTCCCTTACGCTTTCCTCATTGCCCTGATCGATGGACTTCAGGATGGCCAGGTTAATGTAACCGTCGGACAGGTAGAGGCCGGAGCCAGCCTTGCCAACCTCTTCGAGGCCGAAAACGTTAATGTAAAACTCGGCGGTCTTCTCGGGGTCAGGAGTGCGAATGGCGATGTGCTTTATCCTGGGCATACTGTCCTCCTCCATCTAACTGCCTTATTTGTTGGGGCCAGAAGTTGCTGAGGATTATAGGGCGGCGCAAATCCCTTTTCAACTCTCCTACCGGTGCCAGCCCATGCCCTGGAACAGGCCCCGGAGGTAGGCAATCTGGCCACCGTGGGCCACGTTATCCCAGACCAGTTGTCCCAGTGCGGTGTTAAGGGTGTGGTCCTGGACTTCCGCCTCTGGTGGGAAGGTAACTTTGCGTTCCATGTCTTCGTAAGTCAGGGAGCCAATGTAGTCTCGGGCCGCCTGCCGGACTGCTTCCTGGTAGCCCAAGAGCACCTCGGTGTCCGGCGCTGACCAACCGGCCAGATCTTCAGGGGACCAGCCCATGCCCCGGACGTTCTCCGCCATGCCGAACTTTTCGCTCCAGCCCTGGGAAATCCAAAAGGGCGGCAACCCCTGAAGGCGCTGGTTGATGAAGGTGTCTATCACGCGGTTCATGTGCCACAAAATCCAGGCAATGGAGTTGCATTCTGCGGCGGGTTGTCGGGCCAGGGTTTCGGGGTCCAGTCCCGCTATCGCAGCGTCCACCATGTTCCAGTTGCGGCCCAGGGCCCAAAGTACGGCGTCGCCTGCGGCCATAGTGTACCTCCCCGATCGATATCTGTTGCTGAAGATATGTTGCTGAGCTCAGTCTCGACAGTATAGGGCAATGCAAGGTGGCGAAGGAACCGACCCCTGTGCGACAATTGAGCATGGCGGCGCGGTTTGATAGTCCCCTGTCGTCACCTATTCTCAGAAGGAGGTGGGTTAGATGGACCTGGTTGAAGAACAGTTGCGCAACAGCAAGACCATCGCCGTAGTGGGCCTTTCCGACAACCCGGAGCGGCCGAGCTTCGGCGTCTCCCGCTATATGCAGACCCAGGGATATCGCATCATTCCGGTCAACCCCATGATAGAGGAAGCGCTTGGGGAAAAGAGCTACCCCGATTTGAAGTCAATTCCTGAACCCATCGACATGGTGGACATCTTCCGCCGATCCGAGTTGGTCGGGCCGGTGGTCGACGAGGCCATCGAGGTAGGCGCCAAGTATATATGGATGCAGGATGGGGTGATTAACGAGGAGGCCGCGGCAAAAGCAGAAGCGGCCGGCATTCCCGTGATCATGAATGATTGAACCCTTCGCCAACATCGCCGCCGGTTCGGCGGCAGCTAGACGCTGGCAACAGGCTTAACTTCCCACATAACCAGCAAACCCAGGTCAACTGAGGGCCGCCGGACAAATAACTAGTCCGGCGGCCCGTTTACTAGTCCCCGGTCTGGTCGTCGCGCACGAATTGTGGCACCTGCAATGGCTCTCCTGGCAACAATCCGCAAACCCTTTTCCGCTTTCCAGTTTCAGATACAACAGCAACTAATACCAATCGTCCAACATTAGCCATACGTCATCGCTTTTCGTAACTCCTTGACACTAAAATGCTGCTTGCATAATATTGAACTACCTTTTCTATGGTAGAAATCGTTATCCACCAGGCATGGAATCCAACCACATCAAAGGCCACAACAAAGGCCGAATCAGGGCACGAATGAAGAAGGAGGTTCGAGGATGGCAAACAATGACATTGCTTTAATGGCTCACCTGATGCGTCGGGCCGGTTTTGGCGCGTCCTACGAGGAACTGGAAGAACGGGCCGTCGCCGGCTATGAAGCCACGGTGGAGGACCTGCTCAACCCGCAGAACCATCCCAGGCTGGAAATGGACATTCTGGAGCGCCGTTTTGTTGACTGGAAGGAAATGAACGCCCTGGAAGTTAACCAGGCGTTCTGGACCTATGCCATGATCAACACCGAGCGGCCGCTGGAAGAGAAAATAGCCCTGTTCTGGCACGGGATTTTCTGCACCGGCAACTCCAAGTGCGAGCACGGGCGGCAAATCAAGCTGCAGATTGACATGTTCCGCGACAGGGGGCTCGGCAGCTTCCACGAGCTGCTGATGGGCTTGTCCAGCGATCCCTCCATGGTGTTCTACCTGGACAACTGCATGAGCCACAAGGACGCCATCAACGAGAACTGGGGCCGCGAGCTTCTGGAACTCTTCTCCATGGGCGTGGGCATGGATGGCCAGCCCAACTACAGCGAGGATGATGTCAAGGAATGCGCCCGGGCCTTTACCGGCTGGACCATCACCAACGCCATTCCCCGCTACCCCTACGGCCGCTACGAGGCCGGCTTCATCTACAATCCGTCCGACCACGACGAACAGACCAAGACCTTCCTGGGCGAGACCGGCAACTGGAACGGCGACGACATCGTTGAACTGATCGCCAAGCAGCCTTCGACCGCTCGCTTCATTTCCCGCCACCTTTACAACTTCTTCGTGGCCGACGACGTGCAGGTTCCCGCCTGGCAGAACACTCCCCCACGGGACGCCGACACCATAGCTATGCTGGAGGAAGAATACTTCCGCTCCGGCTACAACATTGGTTCGATGCTCCGCGTCCTCTTCAACTCGGCTGCTTTCAAGGACGCGCGCTTCGCCAAGGTGAAGAGCCCCACCGAGGCCGTAATTGGAACGATGCGGGTGGTCAAGGACTTCACCACCCCCAAGCCGGGCCTGCACAACCTGGCAATGAACATCCGTTATATGGGCCAGGACTTGATGAATCCTCCCACGGTTGAGGGCTGGCACACCGGCGGTGAGTGGATTGACAGCGGCACTCTGGTGGAACGCATTAACTTTGCCGCCGACCAGGTGGGCAACATCGAACTGCCCGGCGTGCAGGACATGGTAGACCGGATCGGTTCCGGCGGTACCGTCAACGCCGAAACGGTGGTTGACCACTGCCTGGAACTCCTGGGAGCTTACGAACTGGCCGACATTACCCGCGCCCAGCTTATAGACCACATTTCTCGCGGCGGAGACCTGATCCCCGGCACGCCGGACTTCTCGCAGCGGGTGGGGCAGACGCTCCAGTTGATCGTTTCAACCCAGGAATACCAGTTCGCCTAAGAGACACCGGCAACCTTTAATCGGCTCCAATAGCCTGAGGAGGAGAGGAAATGACTTCGATAAAGAAAGACCCGGTGCTGGTGGTCCTGCAGCTTTCCGGGGGCAACGACGCTCTTAACACCGTAATACCCTACGGCGACCCGCTCTATGTCGACAATCGGCCGTCGGTTCGGGTGCCCGAGGACCAGGTCTTGAAGTTAAGCGATTATGTGGGCCTGAACCCCAACATGGGGCCCATGAAGCAGCTCTACGATGAGGGCAAGATGGCCGTCATCCAGGGCGTGGGCTATCCCAATCCCAACCGCTCCCACTTCCGTTCAATGGACATCTGGCACACCTGTGAACCGGACAAGGTCGGAACCGAGGGCTGGCTGGGCCGGGCCATCAAGGAAATGGATCCCACTTCCGAGAACGTGCTGACCGGCGTTAACTTCGGTCGCGGGCTCCCCCGCGCCCTGGCCATGCCGCAGGTGCCCGTTGCCTCGGTGGGCAACTTGGCGTCCTACGGCGTGCTAACCGGCATTGAAGAGGAAGACCAGCGGGCGGATGCCCTGGATGTGTTCTCCCGCATCTATTCCCCGGCCATGGGCCGCGGCGGCGTGGTCGACTATCTGTCGCAGACCGGCCTTGATGCCCTCAAGGGCGCCGACATCCTGAGCACCGCGCCAGAGATGTATTCGTCATCCATCGAATACGGCGGCGACGTCGTGGGCCAGTACATGAGGAACATCGCTCAGACCCACCTCGCCGGGTTCGGCACACGGGTGCTGTACACCACCGCCCCGTACAACAGTTTCGACACCCATGCCGGGGAACTGGCGGCCCACGCCAGGCTGTGGTCCGAGACCTCCCAGGCCATAGCGGACTTTATGGACGACCTGCGGGAACACGACGCCGCTGACAACGTTACCCTGCTGGTCTTCACCGAGTTCGGACGACGGGTGCATGACAACGGGTCGGGGACCGACCACGGATCGGGCGGAATGGCCTTTGTCATCGGCGAAAACGTCAAGGGCGGGCTCTACGGCGAGTATCCCTCCCTGGAGGCGGACAAGCTGCTGGAAGGCGATTTGCACTTCAATAACGACTTCCGCAGCATCTACTCCACGCTGCTGGAGAACTGGATGGCGCTGGATGCCCAGCCTCTGGTTAACGGCAGCTTCGAGAAGTTCGACTTCATTTAAACGGGGCAAGGGAAAATAACCCGCCAAGGGCAGACCTCTGTGTCTGCCCAGCCCCAAACAAAGCCTGACAGGGAGGGCAATATGACCACAAGATTTGCTGGAATTACTTTGCAGCCCAGCCACACCATCGGCCGGGCAGAGTTCTCGGGCCCCGGTTTCCGGAATCCCGTAGCCATGGCCCGGGGCGAGGAAGACACCATGTATGTGGTGAGCCGGTCCTATGAGTACCGGCCCGACGGCAAGCGGATAACCATCTGCACTATAGATGAAGACTACATTGGGGAGTTTGCCCGGGGCGTGACTACTACCGGCGATGGAGACGCATCGGACGCCGATGGCTCCCTCATCTGGCCCACGGCCATCGCCCTGGACAGCGAGGGCACCGTGTTCGTGGCCGATGAGTGGCTGAACCGCATTTCCGTTTTCACCGGCGACGGCGCCTACATACGGAAGTGGGGCACTCGCGGCTCCGCTGACGGGGAGATCAGCAGCCCGTCCGGCCTGGCCTTCGACAAGGATGACAACCTGCTGCTGGTGGACTGCGACAACCACCGGGTACAGAGGTTCAACAGGGACGGGCAGTATATTTCCCAGTTCGGCTGTAAGGGCGACGGTAACGGCGAGTTCAACATGCCCTGGGGCATTACCGTTGACCGGCACGGGGACATTTACATAGCGGACTGGCGTAACGACCGGGTCCAGAAGTTCTCGTCCGACGGCGGGTACCTGATGACCATCGGTACACCCGGTTCCGGAGAAGGCCAACTCAACCGGCCCACCGGCGTGGCGGTAGACAAGGACGGTTACGTTTACGTGGCCGACTGGGGCAACGACCGGGTTCAGGTGTTTGACGCCGAGGGCGAGTTTGTTACCCTGACCACCGGCGACGCCACCATGTCCAAGTGGGGCAAGGAGAAGCTGGACGCCAACTCGGAGATGTGGCAGGAACGGGATATCGCCCAGGGCCTGGAAAGGGAAAAGGAGTTCTGGGGTCCGGTGGCGGTAGAGGTGGACGATGACGATAATGTCTTCGTCGTAGAATCGGCCCGCTCCCGCATCCAGATTTACAGGAGGCAGGTGCCGGTGTTCTTTGGTGGCCGCCTTTAGACCTTTTCCGAAGGACTGTTCAACCAGGTTAGTTCACGGGCCGGATGCTGGTATCCGGCCCGTAGAATTTGAGGGCATAGTGTACGTCCCGGGAACCTCCGGGCAAGTCCCAGTCCCTCGACGGGGAAGGGATTTCCTTTCGCCTTTCCCGCCAAGGAAGAGGGGGCTTTTCTGGAATAACGACTAGCTTTAAAGGCATCAAGGGCCCGTTGCCCACCGTGTTATAATGGCCCAACGCAGATTGATACTGACTCCCCTGGACTGATTCCTTGGCCCGTCGCGGGAAGTTGGAGTAAGTGCATTGACTACCCAGGAAGAATTGGTTGCCCGCTTAAGGCCTCTGGGATTGCGCCTTACCCCCCAACGCCTTGCCATCGCCGAGGTCGTGGTCAACTCGGCCGACCATCCCTCGGTGCGTGACATCTACGAACGAGTCAGGGCCTTCTTCCCCTACGTCACCATCGCCACCGTTTACTCCACGCTGGACGTTCTGGAAGAGGCTGGGATAGTTCGAGAATTGCCCTTCCAGCGGCTTTCGCGCTACGACGCAAACCTGTCGCCCCACGCCAACCTGGTCTGCATTGGCTGCAGCATGGTGGTGGACGCGGACGTGGGACAGGACATGGTATCGGAACTGACTGACATCATCAGCCAGGGCGCGGACTTCCACATCTCCTCGCAGCGGGTGGACTTCTACGGCTGGTGCTCCGGCTGCCGGCCTCCTTCAACCAATTAAGCTTGTCTGGCCTATACCAATAGCTCCCTCCTGTAACCCTGTGTCAACTGACGCAACGCTGTTCGTGTTGGTACGACAGCCTGTCGCCGTTCTACTGGCCGTGGCTGGTTTGGTTTTCCTTCGCTCGCAATTCCTGCGCCATGCAAGCGGTTTCTGAACTCTAACCAGTCCTCTCCTCCACCTGGCCTTCCCTCTTTTCTTCAACTGCTAAAATAACCCAGCGCTACTTGTTTAACTTGCTGCGGAGGTTAGCCCAGCATTGGCCTGCGTTTCCCGCCTCGTCCTCACCAATTTTCGCAATTTCGCCGGCCTGGATCTGTACCTGCCGCCAGGTGTGGTGGTCTTCTACGGCTCCAACGCCCAGGGAAAGACCACCCTGTTGGAAGCGGTGTACCTGCTGGCCATAGCCCGCTCATTTCGTGCCGAAAACGAGCGGGAAGTGGTTAACTTTGTCGCAGCCGCCAGCGGGGAGCAGGCGCTGGTCGGCGGCATCCTGGATAAAGCGGGGGACCGGGTGTCGGTTTACGTGGGTTATGCCTGTTCCCCCACCAGTTCAACGACTGTGGAACCAGTCGGGGCCACGGGCGGGCTGGGTTACTCGGTCAGGAAGGAGATAAGGGTCAACCGGGTGCGCCGCACCGCTGCCGACCTGGTGGGCACGGTGGGCGCCGTCCTATTCAACGCCGAAGACATAGACCTGGTACAGGGCGCACCGGCCGGGCGACGACGCTACCTGGACATCCTCATCTCCCAGGGCAACCCCCTTTACCTGAAGGCGCTGCAACGCTATACCCAGGTCGTCCGACAGCGCAACCGTTTATTGCGGTTGCTCAGGGAAGGACGCGCGGCGAATGACGAGCTGGAATTCTGGGATGAACAGTTAGTAAAAGAAGGCGTTTGGCTCAGTTCACAAAGGACGCAGGCCATCAGGCTCCTGGCCGAACTCTGCGCCGAGCACCACTCGAACCTCAGCAGCCCCGACGAAAAACTGGACTTGCAGAGCCTGCCCAGCGTTCCAGGAACTGGAGACCTGGAAGATACTGAGGCGCGCTTCCGAGGCGCACTGGCAGCGCTACGGGGGCGAGAGCTGGCCACCGGAAGCACTGCCGTGGGGCCACACCGGGACGACTTCAAGCTGCTGATAGATGGGGTGGACATGGGGACTTTCGCATCAAGGGGGCAGGCCCGCACCCTGGCCCTTACCCTGCGGCTGGCCGAGGCTTCCTATTTGTCCCAGGTCCGCCAGGACGAGCCTATCGTGCTGCTGGACGACGTACTGTCGGAAATGGACGAGGAGCGCCGCACGCGGGTACTGGAAAAGGTACGGGGTTACGGGCAGTCGCTGATTACCACCACCGATCTGGAACCGGTACAACACTTCTTTGGAAACGAGGCGGCGTATTTCAAGGTTGAAGGCGGGACAGTCGCTCTAATGTCTCAAGGTGGATAACGACGACAGCCTGCATTGAGCAGTAACTATAAGCGGGATGCCCCGATGCTATAATTTCTGTTATAGAAATGCGCAATGCTTGTCTCATTGCCGGAGCAGGGCAATAGGGAAGCGGGGAACGGGAAGGGGACGAATGAATTTTCTTGAACCCTGGTTAAGTCAGCTGCAAGTCGAAGGCCCGCTGCTTGTAGCCCTGACCTCGATTTCCATGTTTGTTACGGCGGTAGTACTGGCCTTCGTCTTCAATAAGGTCGCATACCCCGTAGTCCTGAAGTTCACCAACTTCACTCCCACCAACCTGGATGTGCGCCTGGTGCAGGCCTTCCGGCGTCCGTTGACCTTGGGAATCCTTGTGGCCGGGCTCTACTTTTGCCTGGTCTTGCCACTGGAGCTAACCCACACGCTGCGGCATTTCATTGACCGGGCCGCCGGCATATTGGGCCTGATCCTGGGGATTTTCGCCTTGACCGCGGCAGTTTCCAACCTCTTCCAGTGGTATTCAGAGGAGGTTTCCCCTCACACTGCGACCACCCTGGACGACCGCCTGATGCCCATGTTGCGCCGGTTTGCCATGGCGCTGACTTACGGCCTGGGATTCCTGCTCGTGCTGGACCTGCTGAACGTAAACATCAGCCCGCTGATCGCCGGTCTGGGCCTCGGCGGTCTGGCCGTAGCGCTGGCGCTGCAGCCCACCCTCTCCAACCTCTTCGCTGGCACCTATGTAATGACTGAAGGTGTGGTTTCCCAGGGCGATTATATTGAGCTGGATAGTGGAGTAGCCGGATATGTGATCGACGTGGGGTGGCGAAGTACCCGCCTGCGCACCTGGACCAACAACCTGGTGGTGATTCCGAACTCCCGCTTTGCCGAGACCATCATTACCAATTACCAGGGCCCCATACCGGCGGTGAACATCTACCTGACGTGTGGAGTTAGCTATGACAGCAACCTGGCAATGGTGGAGCAAGTCTGCAAGGAAGAAATGGGCAGGCTGCTGGATACCGACCCCAGGGCGGTCAAGGAATATGGCGCCTACTTTGCTTACGAGTCCTTTGACGACTCCAACGTAACCTTCTACCTGTTCGTCCAGGCCAGGGACAGGATTTCCAGTTTTGAGGTGCAGTCTGAACTAATCCGAATGGTGCACGAACGGTTCAGGGAAGAGGGCATCGTTATCAACTATCCCATGCGTACCATCAACTTCGCCGACGGTTCGGGGTCCGGCGCTGGCGGGCGAGGGGATTCCGCCGCCGCCCAGCAGGGTACGGGAACGAGAATCCTTCGCCAGGCTACCGGTGGGCAACGGCCCGAACCGGCCAGGCGCGAAGCGCCGGCGTCCAACATAGCGCACGGCGACGGATCTGACGCTCCTGACGCCCCCGGGCCTGACTTTGGGTGAATAGCCCCGGCTCAAAGGGCTTTATCCTTGTGTTTTCAAACTGCTACTGCTCTGTTCCCATGAGCATTCCGTAATGAATATATCTTTCGACGCGCAGATTCGCCTCATATAACTATCCTGTTGTTGACTACCTCGCCTCACACGGCTAAAGTCTGGGCAATTGCTCTACCCACTCCTCTACCCGCCCGTTGCCGCCAAAGTATTCAAGCGAGAAACTTGAATTTGAGTGGGCTATTCGGCAGGAGCCAGCATGAAGAGATTGGGAAACCTCACAACCGCCGTCGTTGTCAGCCTCCTGGGAGCGTCCATTCTGGCCTGTGCCGGGCAAACCAACTCGCCCGCGGAGCCTGATTCACTCGGTCAAGGTGAGCCTTCCGCACTCAGCAGTGCGACATCGCCAGCGCCAATTGTCACTCCCGTCCCGCTAGCAGCCTCCGCCCAGGCGGCCGACGAGCAATCCGCCACTTCACCTGCCGCAGCGCCGGCGAACTCTGCTGTACCAACTGCCGTCCCCACATCAACCCCGCTTCCAACGGCGACTCGCCTACCAACATCCACACCAGACCCACCCACGCCGGAGCCACCCACACCCACCCCCACCTATGTACCGACCCTGACACCTGCTCCTACATCGCCGCTACAGGCGCTTGGCCTCGACTTTCCCTGGGCCCAGGGAAATGAGTTGAATTTGAATGAGTCGGCCGCGCTGGACATCCTGAACCTGATTTCCCAGAAGTACCCGTCCGTGTTTGCCGTAGTCCCAAGTGTTTCCTGGCTGGCCGACGGCGTAGACGCCCAGGAAATCAACGCAATGCTGGCTTTGTTCCAAATTATTGACCGGTTCCCACCAGGTGATACATCCCTGGCACAGGTCTTTTCAGAAACACCGTGGCTGCTTGACGATATCACTTCGAGTGAGCTTTCCTACCTCAATAATGTAGCTAGAACCATCAAGGACCCGGCTACCATAATTGAAGACATTCGTCAGACGACTTTCGACCAGACGACTTTCGACCAGACATCTTCACAAGCACCACCGGAAGCCCAACCTCGCCCTGCCCTGGGGCCCCTGGTCACAATATCTGACCTGACCTGGGCCAAAGACGGACTTTCTGAGCTGGAGCAGAAGGCGCTGGCCGACCTCCAGACATTCGAGCGAGACTACCCTGAGATGGCCGACCTTATCCTGCGGTATCCCTGGGTATCAGACGGCATAGCGGAAGACGAACAATTGGCCCTTGGGCACTTGCTGGCAATTACTCAGGGCGGTTCTTTGGCCAAGCTACTCGGCTCATCCTTGCCGCCCCATGCTTATCAGGATATTGTGGACCGCATGCCCGGACATTATTACTTGATGGACGGTATCACCCCCACAGAGAGGCTGTTTCTCAGGGACATTTCGGAAATTCCGGAACAGTCGACGATGATTGCCAGTTTTATTTCTTCTGAGCCAATTGAGAGCTATGCAGCGGCAACTCCTGCGCCGGCCCCGACACCAACACCCTCGCCGGCAGGTGGCGGCTTGAACTTCCCATGGGCACAGGATGGGTTGACCGCCGTAGAGCAGGAAGCGATGGGTTACCTGCAGGATTTGCAAAGCAGAGACGAGTATGTGGCCGGTGAGGTGCTGAAAGCCCCGTGGCTACTCGACGGCATTGACGAGGGCGAAAGGCGGCTGCTATGCCATATAGCAACCAATCCGGAAACCGGAACGGCCCTGGCCATATTTTTGTCGACAGTACCTTCCGAAACCCTGCCGGCTTGCCCATAATTTCTTGGTCAACACAAGAAGAAGCGGTGGCTCTAGGTGCGCTAACCCCCCTTTCCATCCCTTGGCAGCAGCCACGAAATAGCCTTCAGCCTTTGATGGCGCCGACGATGCACTTTAGCCCTGTCGACGGTTCTGCTGTCTGCCGGGCGGGGTAGACGGCCTTGGATTACGGATTACGTAAATCAGTTTGACAATTGTCTGACAAATCCGCCGGAAAACCGTCAATTATTCCACAAGGAAAATTCCGCTTGCCATTAGTGTTGACATTTGTGTCGGCAGCTATTAATGTAGCGAAGACAATATGTGCCTATTGCCTATTGAGACATTCTAGGTAGGAGGAGGATTATGCTTAAGATTGGGCACGAGGTAGTTCGTCCTGGACGGAATCTGGGCGAAGCCGAAGTAACCATTCCCGTACCCGAGGAGTTGGAAACCGTACCCGGTATTCCTATGACCCAGCGTGAAGTTGACTGGTATGCCCGCGAGTATCCGCTGGAAACCATCAACATCACTGAGCGGGCCTCCCGTGACTGGGCCAACGCTCTGCGCGACCAGCATGTTGAAATGCGGGAAATCCGCAAGGAGCATGAGAAGCTCAACCGGCCCCTGATTATGGCCAGCCGCATGACTGCTGACCTGGAGCCGACCGCTGAGCCCACCGGCGAGGACATCAGTGAGCTGATCAAGACCAAGGCCCGCGAACTGGGCTTCGTCGAAGTCGGTATCACCTCTTTTGACCATCGCTATACATTCCAGAGCAAGAAGGGGAGCACCGTTTACTACCCGCATTTCGTCGCCCTCGCTTACGAGCAGGACTTCGAACCTACTCAGACCATTCCCAGCGTTGACGCCGAGATCGTGCATTCCAGCACCTACCGGACGGAAGGCGCCGCGGCTCTGGAACTGGGCAACTACGTCCGCTCCCTGGGCTATCACGCGCAGGTGATGGGTTCCGGCGACTCGGCCGGCCCGTACATCCCCTTGCACGTTGCTGCCGGCACCGGCCAGTTGGGCGCCTGCGGCTACCTGCTGACCCCCCACGTCGGGTCTCGCTGCCGCTTGGTCGGTCTGACCACCGACGCCAATGTCAGCTATGACGAGCCCGTAGACTATGGCATTCACGCCTTTTGCCAGGTGTGCCAGGTCTGCGTGAACCGCTGCCCCGGCCGCGCCCTGATGCGCGACAAGATCTGGTGGCGGGGAATTGAGAAGAACAAGCTTTACTTCAAGCGCTGCCGCCCCGTCATGGCCCGTTATCTGGGCTGCGGCATCTGCATGAAGGTATGCCCCATCCAGAAGTATGGTCTGAAGAACGTCATGGACCACTATGCCGAGACCGGTCAGGTACTGGGCAAGGGCACCCACGACCTCGAAGGCTACACCCTGGAAGGCAAGGGCTACTTCGGACCCGGTGAGATGCCGGTCTTTGACGCCGCTTTCTTTGACATGCCCCACGGCGCGTCAGATGAATATGCCTTTGACCAATTCAAGGCACAGGCCAAGGCCTCCGGCGGCGACGTCTCCGATGAGATGCTCCAGCAGCTCAAGGACGACATCGTTCGCTCCCTGTTCCAGGCCACCGACAACGTCGGCATGATGGACGAGGACGCAGACTACATTTAGTCTGTATCCCCGGTCCACATTGGACCAGACCAATCGAGGCCAGCAGCAATGCATTGCTGCTGGCCTCAACTTTTGCCTTTAACTCCCACACTTTGTCGTTCAATCATGGTCGGCCACGGTATTCAGTACAGGCGCTTTTTGCGGTATTCTATGATTGACACTAACAAGACGACCATCTGTATCCTTGCGTGTTAAAGAGGGACGGAATTGGAGAGCGTAACAATTCAGGAAGCATCCTACCGACTCAACCTTTCCCAGGCCGAAATCCGCCGCTACATTCGGGAAGGCCGGCTGCAGGCAACCCGAGGCGGGCCGAGGGACCGGACCTGGATGGTAGAGCTGCCCGAAGAGGGCTGGCTGGACGATGACAAGGCCCGCTACAGCGAAATGGCCCAGCAAATGCCCCTGTGGTGGTGGCCCACCGAGGCCAGAACGGGTCTCGCTCACTACATCGTCGACGTCGGCATTGAGGAAACGGTTCCCGTTTTCCTGTGCGGTCTGGAGAGTGAGAACATTTGGACGGTTACCGACCTTTCCGAGGACAAGTGCTGCCCAGCGTGCCTGGAAAGGGCCAAGGCTGGGGGAATGCCCCTGGACCTCGAGGACTAAACAGGCCACTTGCAAAGCAGAAGATGACAAACCGGAGGAGAAATGGCGCCACCTGACGTTAAGGCATTGATATTCGACGTGTTCGGGACCGTGGTTGACTGGCGGGGCAGCATAATCGAACAGTGCGCCGCTTTCGGCAAGGCTCACGGCATTGAGCGAGACTGGGGGACCTTTGCCGACACCTGGAGAGGCAAGTACAGACCATTTATGGACAAGGTCCGCACGGGAGAACTACCCTGGACCAACCTGGACGCCTTGCACCGAATGGCCCTGGAAGAGGTGCTGGCCGAGTTCGAAATAGAAGGGCTGAGCGAAGAAGAGAAACAGAAGATCAACTTCTTCTGGCACAATCTTCGGCCCTGGGCAGATTCGGTGCCTGGCCTTTACCGGCTGAAGCAAGGGTACATCATCGCCACCATGTCCAACGGCAATATAGCCCTCATGACCAACATGGCCAAAAACGGAGGCCTGCCCTGGGACGCAATAATGGGCGCCGAGCTGGCCCACCACTACAAGCCGGACCCGGAGAGCTATCTCACCACCGTGGAGCTGCTGGGTCTCCGTCCGGAACAAGTGATGATGACCGCCGCCCACCAGGGCGACCTGCTGTCCGCCCGGAAAGTGGGGCTGAAGTCCGGTTTCGTGCCCCGTCCCATGGAGCACGGCCCCGGCGTGACACCGGACCCCACTCCTGACCCGTCCTTTGACGTGGTTGCCACCGACTTCACTGACCTCGCCCGACAGATGGGGGTTTAAGAGCGAGACGAATCTGGAGTTGCGAGATAAGGGTAGTATTTTGATGACATTTCCCTTTAGGCAGTGATTCTGCCTCCATCGTCCCTGATCCGGTATCTTGACTATTAATTCTGGAGCATTGCTATGCCCCGTATAGCAGTTCGATTGGAGAACGATCCGCAACTGGCTACCGGCGATTTTGTGGAACTGGCTTCCCTGGCGCAAAGTCGCAATTATGAAATGGTGTGGGTGCCCGAGGGCGGTGGCAGGGACTCCCTGACCCAGTTGACCTTTTTGGCCGCTCGTACCGACTCCATCAAGCTGGCCACCGGTATATTGCCCATTTACTTTCGGACTCCTATGCTGACAGCAATGTCTGCGGCGGGGCTGGGCACCCTCTCCCAGGGACGGTTCATTCTCGGTCTCGGTGTGGGACACCGACCCTCCGTGGAGGGAACCCACGGAATACATTTCCGTCGTCCTCTGACCCGAATGCGAGAGACCATCACCCTGGTACGTCGCCTGCTGGATGGCGAACAGGTCTCCCATGCCGGAAAGGTGTTCAACGTGGGCAGCGCCACCCTGGGGGCCGCCGCCCCGGAACAGCGAGTTCCCATTTACGTGGCCGCCCTGGGGCCGCAGATGCTGGAGTTGACCGGCGAACTGGCCGATGGCGTGCTTCTGAACTGGACGGCATCCAGTTACCTGGAACGGGCCATTGACCATCTGCACCGGGGCGCCGAAAAGGCGGGGCGCGATCCGGCTGAGATTGACATTGCCGGGTACGTCAGAGTCGCTGTGTCCGACAACCCGGAGGAAGCACGGGCTAGCCTGCAGGGGCAAATAGCGCGTTACGCCAGCAATCCCTTCTACCACAATTTCTTCCGGGGTATGGGTTTCGGCGAAGAAATGGCGTCCGCGGAAGAAGCAATGCAGCGGGGAGAGATTGACGAAGCTGCCCGGTCCATCAGCAAGGAAATGCAGGACCAGGTGGCTGTAGTGGGGAACCCGGAAGAATGTCGCCTGGAAATAGAGAAGCGTCGCAGCCTCGGGCTGAATCTACCGGTGGTAGCACCCTTCACCGTGGACGAACCCCTGGAGTCATACCTGCGGGTAATTGAAGCCTTTGAGGGGTAGGTGGCCAGGTGTTAGTTCTACTCGTCGGCGAAGCAGGCCGGAGTGAAAGACACGACGCCGACCAGGTTTGCACGGAACAGTAGTCGACTGGGCCCATTGGCATATTTGCTACCAGCAGCCTCCTGCAAAGTGAAAAGATGCCTCAGGGGGACATGTAAGACTTCCTGCCCACGGACTGCTTCCATTCACACTGTTACTGTTTCTCGGCGTCGGTTTTGCGCTGGCCCCTGGCTGCAGCACCGTACCGGCACCTCAGACTACGCAAATCTCCACTCCTGTCCCTGAACCCACTCCCGTGCCCGGGTCTGGTCCTTGGGTCTTGGGAGAAGTAATCGAGATAACCCGGCCGGACGTATCGCTGGCAGTTTACACGAGCGGTTCCGTTCAGCCCGCTGGTGTGGCTGGTAACGGGAACCAGCCGCAATTATTTCTAACCTGCACCGTGGAGGGAATCGAGGCCAGTGTCTGGTGGGGATTCCAGGGCATAACTGGCGGAACTCCACAGCATTCACTCGAGACCACCTACTGGGTGGACGACAATGACATTGTCCGAATAATGGCCCAATATTGGCCGAAGCACAATGGGCTGGTAATGAGTGGGCACAAGCGACTGGTGGAGGAGATGGCCCAGGGCCGAAAGTTCTTTAGCGAGGTAAGCAATCTCGACCACGAGACGCTCCGGGCCGAGTTTGACCTGCGGGGCCTCAACCAAGTACTGAACCAACTACCCTGCTGGCCGGCTCCATGATTGCCCCTTTGAGGGCTTGAAATATTTGCCTCCTCCGCCCTGAACCCGAGGACGGTAACGCGCTAGCCCCTTCCATTGCCCTTATTCTGATTCTTGCTTTCCCTCCAAACCGCACACTTCCGCCACCAGCTCGTAGGAACGCACCCTGTCAGCGAAGTCGTGGCAGATGGTGACAACGCTCAGGTCGTCCGTTTCATAAATTTCCCCAATCCTCTCCAGCTTCTCCTTCACTTGTTCCGGATTACCGTCGGCGCAGACCTGGCTGTATTGCCGGATAAAGGCCAACTCGTTCATCTGGTACTGGTAATTCAGCGCTTCATCTATGGAGGGGATTCCCTTGGCCCGGTTGGTCACCGAGTAGAGCCGGCCCAAGTTGCGACCGGCGGCTATCCTCAAGGCTTCTTCCTCGGTTTCCGCACACAGCACCTGCACCCCAATATTAACCTTGGGTTCTCCAAGGAATCGGGAAGGCTCAAACTGCTTGCGGTAGCCTTCAACTATGGACGGCCCCTCGTCAACGCCCAAACCAAAGAAGTGGGCGTAGGCAAAGGGCAGACCCAGCCGCGCAGCCATGTAGGCGCTCTCGTAGCGGGAGCCCAACAACCATACGTCGGGAGCCGTCTGGGGACTGTCGGGCCCGGCCTGAACCTGGGCAAAGGGGTGTTCCGGCTCGAGACCGCCATGCAGGTAGCCAACCACATCCACCACCTGCCTGGGGTAGTGCTGTATATCCTTGGGACTGCCGGGGTAGGACAAGGCGGCGGCAGTGACATGGTCGCTGCCGGGCGCGCGCCCGACACCCAGGTCGATGCGGCCCGGATAAAGAGAGTCGAGCATCCGGAAGTTTTCCGCCACCTTGAGGGCACTGTAGTGGGACAGCATCACCCCGCCGCTGCCGACCCGGATGCTATTGGTGTGGGCGGCCACCTGGCCCACCAGGACCTCGGGGCTGGTGCCGGCAAAGTTGCGAATATTGTGGTGCTCCGCGAGCCAGTAGCGGTAGTAGCCAAGTTTCTCTGCTGCCACCGCCAGGGCAATGGTCTCCCGCAGGGCGTCCCCGGCGGTGCCGCCAGCTCTGACCGGCGACTGGTCCACGACACTCAGGGTTAGTTTTCCGGACAAGGGTAACTCCTGCATGCTGGATGTGCCGAATTATAGCACTGGCGACCAGAATTCACGCTAGTGAATTTGAAGCTCCCGTTCCGGGAGAGGTAATGCGTTTAACAAACTTTAAACAAACCTTTAAACATTTGCTTTCACAAAAGAGATTGTTAACGAGATACCCCTGAATTATCCTTTGCAGGGTTCGCTTCACTGCAACAGCTTTGACCTCGCACGACCACATTGTCCAGGGTATGGACGGCAGGGCAAGGGGTCGGCTCTTCTCAGTTACATTGACCCGGAAGGGACAGTACAGACCGGAAAACCTCGGCAACTCGTCGGCACCATGGTATAGGAGTGGATTGTCTTGGCCAGACAGGACGCTAGACCAGGTAACTCCTTTGCGGACGCGTTTGCTGTCTCAGCCAGAACCGCCCGATGGAAGAAGTATCTTCCGGAACGAATAATCAAGGCGGTCCTGTTCTTCTGCAGCATCGTCTCCATCTTCACCACCGTAGGTATAGTGTCCGTCCTCATCTTTGAGGCGGCCCTTTTTTTTCAGGAAGTGTCCATCGTCGAGTTCCTGACCAGCACCAAGTGGACGCCTCTCTTCGCTTCAAAGCACTTCGGTATTCTGCCCCTGGTAACCGGCACCATGCTGACCTCCATAGGGGCAATGTTCGTTGCGTTGCCCCTGGGACTGCTTAGCGCCATTTACCTGAGCGAGTACGCGCCCGAAGCGCTCAGGCAGGTCGTCAAGCCCATACTGGAAATTCTTGCCGGAATTCCCACCGTGGTTTACGGCTACTTCGCCCTGCTATTTGTAACCCCCATTCTCAGGAGCATCTCTGACGACATCTCGGTGTTCAATGGCCTGAGCGCCTCCATTGTCATGGGAATAATGATTCTGCCCATGGTGTCCAGCCTCAGCGAGGACGCCATGCGCTCGGTGCCCCGGTCCCTCCGTGAGGGCGCCTACGCCCTGGGCAGCACCAAGCTGGAGGTATCCACCCGGGTGGTTATTCCGGCAGCGTTGTCCGGTATCGTGGCGGCTTTCATCCTGGCCATGTCCCGGGCCATCGGCGAAACAATGATTGTGACCGTCGCCGCCGGTCAGAACCCCAACTTCACCTTAAACCCCTTTGTCCCAATTGAAACGATGACAGCATACATCGTGCAGGTCAGCCTGGGAGATACACCGACCGGTACCCTGGAATTCAAGACGATTTTCGCGGTGGGCCTGAGCCTGTTTGTAATCACCCTGGGAATGAACTTGATTAGCCAGTTCATTGTCCGACGGTTCCGGGAGGTCTACGAATAATGGCAGACATCGTCCCTGAACAGTTCAATCGACGGATGAAGCGACGCCGGCTGGAAGGACAACTCTTTCACGGCCTCTGTCTCCTCGCCATCCTTATCGGGATGGGAATGCTGGCGGTGCTGCTGATAAATATCCTTTCCGATGGGATTCAACGGGTTAACTGGTCCTTCCTCACCAGCTTCCCATCCCGCCACCCCGAAGAGGCGGGAATCAAGGCGGCCCTGTTCGGAAGTATTTATGTCATTGGCCTGGCAGGCATCTTGGCCTTCAGCTTTGGAGTCGCCGCCGCCATCTACCTGGAAGAGTATGCGGCCCGTAACTGGTTTGCCCGAATAATCCAGATCAATATTTCCAACCTGGCCGGTGTGCCATCGATTGTCTACGGCATCCTGGGCCTCGAAATTTTCGTGCGGTTCCTGGAGATGGGCAAGAGCGTAATGGCCGGCAGCCTTACCCTGGCCCTGCTGGTGCTGCCTATAGTAATTATTGCATCGGAGGAAGCAATTCGGGCTGTCCCGCCCTCGATCCGGGAAGGGGGATACGCCCTGGGAGCCACCCGCTGGCAAGCCATCTGGCGGCTGGTGCTTCCCCAGGCATTCCCCGGCATTCTCACCGGAGTGATCCTGGCCGTCAGCCGGGCGATAGGTGAGACCGCGCCCTTGATCGTTATGGGCGCCTTGACCTTCGTGCCCTTTACGCCGGACGGCCCCATGAGCCGCTTCACGGTCCTGCCGATTCAGATATTCAACTGGGTGTCCCGTCCTCAGGAGGGCTTCCACGAAGCCGCCGCCGCGGGAATCATCGTGCTGCTCGTTGTATTGCTGTCCATGAACGCCCTGGCCGTACTGCTCCGCAACCGGTTTCAAAAACGCCTGGAGGGTTAATCCGTGGAAGATAGCCTGGCCATCCTAAAGACAACCGACCTTAACGTTTTCTACGGCCCTGCCTGCGTGGTCAGCGGCGTTGATATGAACGTGGAAACCTACAAGATCACGTCCATAATCGGGCCTTCCGGCTCCGGCAAAAGCACCTTGTTGCGCTGCTTTAACCGGATGAACGACCTGATTCCCAGCTTCCACATGACTGGTGAAGTCCTCTTTGCCGGGCAGGATCTATACGCTCCCCGCGTGGACCCTACCGAAATCCGGTACCAGATTGGCATGGTGTTCCAGCGACCCAATCCCTTTCCCAAATCTATATTCGACAATGTTGCCTTCGGCCCCAAGGTTAACGGGTTCCGGGGCAATATGGCGGAGTTGGTGGAGCAATCCATACGTCGGGCCGCATTGTGGGACGAGGTAAAGGACCGGCTTAAGGAGAGCGCCCTTTCCCTATCCGGCGGTCAGCAGCAGCGTCTTTGCATCGCCCGGGCTCTGGCCGTGCAGCCACAGATCATTTTGATGGACGAGCCTTGCTCCGCCCTCGACCCAATATCAACCCTGGCTATTGAGGAGCTGATGCGGGAGCTATCCAGGGAATACACGATAGTGATCGTTACCCACAACATGCAGCAGGCGGCCAGGGTCTCCGACTTCACCGCCTTCCTGAATCCTCGAGAGGACAAGATCAGCGAGCTGATCGAGTTTGGCGAGACTCGGCAGATATTCACCAACCCCAGGGACGAAAGAACGGAAGCGTACATTACTGGGCGCTTCGGTTAACCGGCAGGACCGGACGGCAACAGCAAGGGAGAAGGCGATGACCAGGTCGACGGTCTCTTCTATCAGGTGTACCAGGAGCTTCTTGCCTGCATGCTGCACGACGCCCGCTCCATACGCCGCGCCACCTTCCTCCTGTGGATCGCCCACGAACTGGAACGCATGGGCGACCGTGCCAACAACATTTCGGAACGGGTCATTTTCCTGGTTACCGGCAACCCGGTGGACACTCAGGCAGGCCAGTTCCAGGCATATGTGATATAGTTTCACCGAATTTCACCCTGCGGAAACAAAAACAGGATACCCCTTTCTCTCTTTTCGTTTGCCCTTTTCCAGATGTCAAAATAGCTTGTCTGAGGAGTTTTAATAACTTATGCCCGAAGTAACCAGTCATAACCCCGGAACCTTTTGCTGGGTCGACCTTTCCACCACCGACGGAGCGGCTTCAAAGAATTTCTATTCCCAGATCCTGGGCTGGACCGCAATTGATAATCCGGTAGGCAACGGAATGGTCTATTCCATGATGCAGAAGGACGGGAAGAATATTTGCGGCCTTTACGAGATGACACCGGACATGCAGGGTGTTCCACCCCACTGGAGCAGCTACATTTCAGTAACCGACGTGGATGCGGAGGTTGAGCGCATAACTGCCGCCGGGGGCATGGTAATAATGCCACCAGGGGACGTTTTCGAAGCCGGGCGCATGGCATTCGTTGCCGATCCCACCGGCGCCGCCTTTGGTCTGTGGCAGGCCAAAGAACATATCGGCTCTGAGCTCATCTACGAGCCGGGCTCCCTGGGTTGGAATGAGCTATACACCCACGATACCGAAGCCGCCAACACCTTCTATTCCAGCGTTTTTGGCTGGACCAGGGCCACCCACCAAGTAGGACCCGAAGCTGAGGACTACCACGAGTTCAAGCTGGGTGAAGCCAATGTTGGGGGTATGATCCAGATAAAACCCTCGTGGGGCGAGGTCCCGCCCAACTGGGGCACCTACTTCAATGTGGAAGACATAGAAACCAGCTTCCAGAAGGCCCAGGACATGGGCGCCGACGTAGTCGTGCCGGTAATGGAGGAAGGCAATGTGCGTTTCGCCTACCTGACGGATCCCCAAGGCGTCTACTTTGGCATTGTACAGGTGACGGGTTAGTACCTGAACTCCCTGGACGGAAACTAGCGAGGGCGGCCTGTACTCAGAAGGCCGCCCTTCAATTTTCTTGCAGCCAAGGGCCCGGCTCGGAGATCCTGCTGCTCGAATAGACTGGTCAGGCTCGAACGTCTGACTGTGAACCTATGACTGTGAACCTACCTGATCTCCCTGAAGAACTCCCGCATATCCTCCACCAGCAAGTCCGGTTCCTCCAGCGCGGCGAAGTGGCCGCCGCGGGGCATTTCCGTCCACCTTTGAACATTGTAGGAACGTTCGGCCCACTCCCGGGGCGGGTGGCTCAGGTCAACAGGAAAGAGGGCGACGGCGGTAGGCACGGTAATCCGCTCGCCGGGTCCGAAGGCCCAGGGATTATGCTGGGTCTCGTAATAAAGTCGTACAGACGAGCCAATGGAATTGGTTGCCCAGTAAAGGGTAATATTGGTCAGCAACTCGTCCCTGGTAAATCGCGACTCCACATCGCCGCCGCAGTCGCTCCAGGTGCGGAACTTTTCGACAATCCAGGCCGCCAGGCCGGTGGGCGAGTCGTTGAGCCCATAGGACAGGGTCTGAGGTTTGGTTCCCTGGATGTGGGAATATCCGCCCTCGGCTTCGCGCCACTGAGCCCGCTCTTCTATCAGACCCTTTTCCCGCTCCGAGAGAGGACGTGCGCCCTCTCCCAGGTCCGGAGTCATGGCGGCGCCGGATACGGCGGTAACGTGAATGCCGGCGACCTCGTTAGGGTAGCCATAACCCAGGCGGGCGGTAACGCCGGCTCCCCAGTCGCCGCCCTGGGCCACGAAACGCTGGTACCCAAGATTCTCGGTCATCAGCTTGGCCCAGTAGTCAGCGACGCGGGATACGCTCATTCCGCTGACTTGGGCGGCGTCAGAAAAGCCATAGCCCGGCATGGAGGGGACGACAACATCAAAGGAGTCAGCAGGATCGCCGCCATAGGCCGCCGGGTCGGTAAGACGTGGAATGACCTTGAGCATCTCGAAGAAGGTGCTGGGCCAGCCGTGGGTGATCACCAGGGGCAGGGGGTTAGGTCCTTTCCCCTTAGCATGAACGAAATGAATGCCCAGATCGTCCACCGTGGTGCGGAAGTGGTCGAAAGAGTTGAGAAATTTCTCCTGCTTGCGCCAGTCAAATTCGGTGCGCCAGTACTCCACCAGTTCCTTTACGTAGGCCAGATTGGAACCGTAGCCCCAGTCCGAGCCGGGGATTTCGTCGGGCCAACGGGTGCGGGCCAGCCGTTCCTGCAAGTCGCCCAGTACGGAGTCCGGGATATGTACCTGAAAGGGAGTAATGTCCATCAGCCATCACCACTGCAAAGGATAAGGGGGCACGAGGACATTATAGGGTAAATGGAGACGGCTGGAACAGGATTCCGGAGCTGAAAGGGTGGATGCCTGATCCTTATTGCCAGTAATCGGCCAGGGCCAGCACCATGTTGCCCATATGCGGATGGTCAGGCTCCACATCCACGGCAATCCCTGCTTCCCGCAGGCGGCGACTGCACACCGGCCCCACCGAGGCTACCACTACGCCAGGATTGCCACTATTGTTCTCGTCCGCAACTTCGGCCCCAAGGGACGCCCGCAACACCGCCTCCTTGCCAGCCTTGGCAGCGATGGTCAACAGATTGCCCACCTGGGGCTGGCTGGTGAAAGCTATGGCATCGATTTTGTGCTGGGTAATGTCTTCGATCATGGTCAGCACCGGCCCCTCGTTTTCCGGCAGGCCCCAAGTGTAGAGGGTGACCTCCCGAACCTGCGCTCCCTTCTCCTGAAGATGAGCGACCAAGGGACGGTTCGGGCCGCCGTAGTGCTGGAGGGCCACTACCTTATCCGCCAAATCCCAGTCCTCCAAGGACTTGACCAGGTCAGCAGTGGTGTACGGTTCCGGAGGCATTACATCTATGTGTATCTTATGACGGCGCAAGACCCGGGCCGGTTTGGGGCTGCGGGCGATGACGGTTAATTGGTCCAATGCCCGGATGAACTCCTCTTCCCGGCCCATGGATGCAGCCGTGGAGACCAGCGCCTGCGTGCCCACCCCGGTGAGCAGCGTGACAGCATCGATGCGGCCTGCACAGGTGTCCAGCACCAGTTGCTGCACCTCCGGGCTGTCCTTGAGATACACCTCCTGCAGCACCGGAGCGGGGTAAGCAACACCGCCGTGGCGTTCGATGAGCCCGGCCATCTCGGAGGTCATGCGGGCCTCTACGAAAGCTATGGTCTTGCCGTTAAGAGAGGTCAAGGTGTTTGTTCCTTACCGGGGTTATACAAGCTATTGTATTCGGAATGACGCAAGGAAGCCAGTTCCAATGACATTCCAAACCAATAGAACAATAAGTGCCTCCGCCACTACTGCCGGTTCAGGCCCGGCATAGAAGCCCTCCTCTCTCAAGAAGTCGCGATCTCCAGTGGGTCGAAAGGCGGGCCCGCAACTGCCGATTTCTTCTAGAAGAAACTCTTTCTGTTGGCGACATATATTTGATGAAATTCTTCATCGGATTTCGTGAGGTATATGATGGCCTCTATGAGACACACCACCCAATTGACGGGTATTCCAATAATGATGAAGGTTAGGACAAGGTGGATGACACCTGCCCCGGCATATCCCAAGTAGAACTTATGAATGCCCAGTCCTCCCAGAAAAAGCGCCAACAAACCTGCAGTTACCTTGCTCTTGCTTCCAACAGCTGCCATGACCCCTCCTACTGAACTTGATGTTAACTCCTTCTGGAATTAGCCGAGACTATCTCCTGGAACCGCTCGTCGCTTATAACCAGGTACTTGATAAAGTTGACCAGGCCCCAGATTCCCAGAATGAGGGACCCAAGTACAATCACGCCCGCTGTTCCAGCCAATGCTATTAATCCAACCTCCTGAAGGCCAGCCAGCGTGATTACGGCTGCAATGACGACGGTCAGGACCAGAATAACCAAGCGAATTATCCCAGCCGTATTGTTGCCCACATAGAAGTCATCTACAGCGAACGCACTAAGGAAAAACGCCAGGAGCGCAGCGATTATTTTTGACTTTTGGCTTGCCATGACACCCTCCTTCTCTTGCTGCCGAGATTCGGGGCAGAGTCTGCTTATGCCTCAAACGGCGCGCGCCCTCGCCCTGTTCCAGCACCCGGTTGCTGGCCCGCACCAGGCCTTCTTAACGATTGCAGGCCAATACCCTGCTGGTAAGAGCGCTAAAAGCCGCTGGCAGGAGCAGCGGACATAGCCCTGGCCGGAACAACTTAATCAGCTTTTGGAATTGGCTGACACCATCTCCTGGAATCGCTCGTCGCTCATAACGAGGTACTTGATTACGTTAATCAACCCCCAGATTCCCAGGATCAAGCCTCCGAGTACTATCAAGCCCACAGCTCCTCCCCCCATCATTGCTAAAGCGGGGGTAGAAGCATCTACCGCCTTTTGGACTTCGATCCCCACTATTACCAGTGCGGCAGCACCCACCACTGTTACAACAAGAACAATGATTCGGATGATCCCTGCCGTATTGTTGCCCACATAGAAGTCATCTGCACCGAACGCGCTGAGGAAAAACGCCAGGAGCGCGGCTACAATCTTAGACTTTTTGCTTGCCATAACACCCTCCTTCTCTTGCTATGGATCTATGGAGAAGTGGGACTGAACGCCCCGAGCTTACGGAGGTCAACTGGGCCTGCAACGGACTAAGCTTGCTCTTAAAGGAGTCTTTCGAGCCGGTTATTCGTGGATGTTCAGAGGAATGACTGGATGAGTTGTGAGAATTATGTGAAGAGAAGGTAGACCCTGTCAATCCTTTCCAGAACTAATTTAATGCAAAAGAGTACATTACGAAGTATATTTCCGGCCTCTTCTACGAATCCAAGAAATTCTGCTCACTTGCTATCTCTTTTCCTGCTTCCTCTAAATCGACGAATGTGAGCGAAGAGACCGGAAGCCTTGCAACGGTATCCCTGGCTTACGGAATTGGCCGACGCCATCTCCTGGGACTGCTCACTGCTGACGACCAGCTATTTGGTGAAGTTGATATGCCTCTAAATGCCTGTTACGAGACAGATCAGAAGAGTCGCACCACCGATCATTGCCAACATTGCCAATTGTGGCTCGTTTCGGGTAGTCGAATGAGAGGGTGGGCGCTGCGGATGCCGTCACCACAGTTGCCAGCATAATGACAATGCGGACGAGTTCAGCCGTGGCCTTGCCCACGTAGAAATCGTCCGCACCAAAGGTACTCAGCAGGAATGCCGGCAAAGCGGCAACGACTTTAGAGTCTGGCCTGCCCTTAGCCTCCTCCATACTCTCAATGAGGAGATTCGGGGCAGGGGCAGCTTACGTTTCTATACGGCGCACTCTCCCTCGCCCCGTTCCAGCACGTAGTTAGTGGTGCGTTCCCAGTCCACGTAAAGGTCGCCGCCCACTTCCTTGCTGGCGGCTGATTCCTGGATCGCGGAGGCGACGGATGTCAATTCCTCCACGCCCACCCGGTCCAGGAAGTTGTTAAAGCTCTCCCCCTCCTCCCGGTTGTCCTTATAGTAGGTGGCAATTTCGCGGATCATGCCGGGAACCAGCTTAGCGGGCACCTTTACCTTGGGTATGCGGGTGCCGATACGGGAATCTTCTACCTGGTTATCGCCATAGTTGCCGCCCAGGAACATTTCGTAGGCGGGTATCTGGCTGCCGTCGGGGCCCTTGATAGCGGCGCCGTGGAAGCCGATGTTGGCGATGTGGTGTAAGCCGCAACCGTTGGGGCAGCCGCTCATCTTGATGCGGATTTTCTTGACGCCGTCATCCTGGAGCAGTCCGTTCCAGCTCCCAATCTCCTCTCGGATGGCCTTGGCCAGCCCCATGGAGGAGGTTATGCCGAGCTTGCAGCTGTCGGTGCCCGGGCACGACACTACGTTGGAGATGGTGTGGGCGCCGGGCTCGTTCAATTCAATTGTCCCGAGGGCTTCCCAGACCTGGTGCAGGTAGCCGTCAGGAACCCAGCGGAGGGCCAGGTTCTGCTCCTGGGTAGCATTGACCCTGCCTCCCGTGTACTTGCGCACGAGGTCTGCCAACCCGCGAAACTGTTCAGGGCTGAGGTCGCCGCGAACGGGCTTAACGTGAACTATGTTGTAGCCGGCCTGTTTCTGGGCCACCACGTTGGTTTCCAGCCAGTAATTGTACTCGCCGCTGCCATTGCCGGTCCCGTTGGGGGAAACAGAGGGCAGTTCCGGAGGATTCTCGCTGTAGATGTCTTCGTTGGCGATGTAGTCTTTGGGGTCGATGGGACCGATCTCGGCCAGTTCAGCGTCCACCAGACTACGGAATTCCTCCAGGCCGATGCGGTCAATCAAGACCTTCAACCGGGCCATCATACGGTTCTTGCGCAGGGACACGGCCTTGTCGAAAACCGTCCAGACGGCCAGGGCCAGTCTCAGGTAATCCTCTTCGGGCAGGAATTCATAGAGAGGCTTGGCCAGGCGCGGCATGATTGAAGTGCCGCCGCCCACGAAGACCTTGAAGCCCCGCTTTTCTACACCATTCTCTACCCTGACCTGGGACACATAGGTCAAATCCTGGATGGCAGCGGCCACGGTGTCCCGGCTGTCGATGCCGGTGAAGGCGGACTTGAACTTGCGCGGGAAGGCCTGGGTGATGGGATGTCGCACGCCAAACCGGACATATCCCGTCAGGTAAGGGGTTGGGTCGAAGATTTCTTCGGCGTCCACTCCCGCCGTGGGCGAACCCACCACGTTGCGGACCGTGTTGCCGCAGGCCTCGCGGCTGGTCAGGCCCACCGTACCCAGCAACCGGAGTACATCGGGGCACTCGGGAAGGGGAATGTGGTGGAATTGGATGTTCTCGCGGGTGGTTATATGGCCCTTGCCCAGAGGCGCGTATCTCTCTGCAATGTCGCCCAAGACATCAAGGGCGTCGGCGCTGAGGATTCCGCCGGGAATCTTCACTCGGATCATCTGCACGTCGGCCTGTCGCTGGCCGTACACCCCCTGCCGGAGGCGGAAGGGAGTAAACTCCGCGTTCTCCTGCTCACCAGCCTGGAAGCGGGCCGATTCCGCCTCGAACCGCTGGACCTCGCTTTCCATGAAGGGAACTACTCCCGGCGCGGTCGAGGCCAACTCAAGGCTCTCCTGGTAGATTTCCTCCTGGGACTGTCCTGTCTTAGTGGTCACTGTGGCCTCCTGCGATTTCCTGCGAAATATATGGGTTTGCCGTTCTTTTCCTTAACCAAATGAGTGTAATCAGTGCAAAAAAATAAGCCCACCAAACGGCGACGAGCTTGGTGGGCGCTAAGGTGTCTGTCGGACGTGTTGACTTACCCGCTCCCTATGAGGGCGGACAAGTACAGGTGCAAAGGCATGTGCAGTGATTGTTGACTAACATTGTCAGGAATTCTAATCGCCCCGAAAGGGCTTGTCAACAGGTATTGATATTAATTTGTTATTAACATTCAGAGAAGTAATGAAGGGAAAGAAGCCGGACCCATTCCGGTACGCTAACTATTGGGGGCAACTGTCCCAGGTCGGCAGGCTGCACCTGGAATAACCAGTTGCGAACTCCTGCCCTGCCCTGCTTCTTCCAAATCAGATATAATGCACCGCATAGGGGTACCCCAAGCCAGAAACGAGGGAGGGGCTGAATGATTACCAAGTTTGGCAGCCTGTTTGCCGGGCACGTGGATTTCGAAGATATCGGGTTGGACGCCACACCGCTAAATGACCGCTGGCTCTCCGATGATCACCTGGCATCCGTATTCGAAAAGGCGGAAGCCATTGCCGAGGTTATGGACCGTCTTGACTACGAGACTTTCTGGATGGCCGAGCACCATTTCCAGCGGGAAGGCTACGAGTGCATCCCCAACCTGCTGTTGTTTGCTGTCCACCTGGCCCACCTTACCAAGAAGCTGAAAATTGGATGCGGCTTCAATATCGCCCCCATGTGGAATCCTCTGCGCCTGGCCGAGGACTATGCCACTGCCGATATTCTGACCGACGGCCGCGTGGTATTTGGCGTAGGCCGTGGCTATCACAGCCGTGAGGTAGAGACCTTCGATGCGCCGATAATTGACCAGGATGCCAACCGGGAGTTGTTCGAGGAGCAGGTGGAGGTGATGTTCAAGGCCTTCAACGAGCGCTCCTTCTCCCACCACGGAAAGCATTACAACATCCCGCCGGATGTGCCCTACCGGGGCTATGACCTTAAGGAAATTACCTTGGTGCCCCGTCCCAAATACCTGCCGGTCGAGTGTTACCAGCCCCTGGTCAGCGCCAGCCAGCGGGCCATGGACTTTATGGTCAAGCATAGCATCAAGGGCATGATTGGCGGCGGGGCAGCCGCCGGTGGCGCCACCATGGAAGTAATCAAAGCCTGGCGAGAAACCCTGGCCAAGGCCGGCAAGGAAACGGAACTGGGAGAAGACCTGATTATCGGGTTCTCAATTCACCTGGCAGAGACCGAGGAGAAGGCCATCAATGAGGCCAGGACCTTCTTCGAAGAGAATATGAAGATGTTCGGCCCCTTGGGCTTTGTACGGGGCCTGACTGAAGAACAAATCGTGGCGTTGGGAGACCCGTCCCGCGCCCGTCAAGCCGGACTCCCCGCCATTGAAGACGGCGTCCGCGCCGGATCCTGGATGTGCGGCCCCCCGGAACTGGTGGCCGAAAAGATCAACGCCATCCAGGAACTCTACCCAGGCCTGACCCAGATAAACGTAGGCTCGGTTGTGGGAACCCCCGAGAAGGTAGTCCTGGAACAGCTGGAATGGTTCGGGAAAGAGGTAATGCCCCAGTTCAATGCCCAGTCCAGCGTGGCGGTACCGGCGGATTAAACAACCCGACAGGGAGCAAGTTTTATACTTGCGACGCCCTTCGACAGGCTCAGGATGAGCGGCTTCAGTGGTCTGATTCGCTTTTGATGAGCCTGTCGGCCTGTGATTACAGAACAAATGCTTGAACACTTGGGAATAAGGTGGGGCTACGTCTTCTTGCGGGGAGCCGTTTATCTATCGGAAGAAGACATGCGTGAGCTGATGACCATTGCCGTCGAAATGTACCTGCAGGACGAGGACGAAAGGAAGCTGGTTCGTACCGAGTTCGAGGGCATGATTCGCACCGATCGCAAGTACGAGATTCTGGGCCACTTCGGTGGTCAACGATTCGATGTCGAACTGGAAACCATATCCGGACGGGACAGCGCATCCTTCCTGGTCAACGAGCAGACCCGCGTTCCCGGCCCCGCCTTTTCCTTGAATTAAGAGGACGGACAGCAGATTCCGTCCGTCCTGCTATCCCTCAATCAACCGGGTCTGCCAGGCTCACCCGGGCCCGGTCAGGCACGCCACTCCCCGCAGCGTGGGGCCGCCGTTGCTCATCCGCTTCGCCTGCATGGGCTGTCCCTTGCCACAGTTGGGTATGGGATTGACCTGCAAATCGCTCCCCACCGCGTCTATGGACTGGAAATAATTGCGGGAGTCCGCAGTTATTCCCCCGTCTCGATACAGGCGTCCCAGTTGACCGTTCTCGATTTCGTACACTTTCACCGCGGTGATGCGAAAGTTCTCCCGCGACTCGGCAATGGATGGAGTCCGGTGTCCAACCACGTAGTAACCTGAATCAATTTCAGAAATGATGTCCCTGGGATTCTGGTTACCGGGGGCGAAAACGGTGTTGGTCATGCGAATCAACGGGGCCAGGCGGGCTTCGGTGGAACGGGCTGAACCGTTCGGAGTGATGCCCAATATGGCCGCCGTCTGCCGGTTGTTGAGGAATTCTTCCAGCACCCCTTCCCGGATAATGTAGGCACGGCGGGCGGGCGTCCCTTCGTGATCGTACCTGAAGGAACCGTAGCCCTCCATCAAGGGATCGGAGAAGGCAGTAACCAGAGGTGAGGCGATTTGCCGCCCAAGCTGGTTCTCCCGAAGGTTCTTCAAGAACCAGGACCGCCCGGCGTAGGCCGTTTCGTACTTCAGCGCCCGGTCCAGTTCCGAGGGATGCCCCACAACTTCATGGACCAGCAAAGTATTGAAGGAAGGATCAGTTACCACCGGCACTTCGCGGTCAGGGGGACGCAGCTGCGGGGCCGCCCCAACGTCAGCGGTGTCCCTTCCCAGCCGGCGGCAGAAGGCAACATAGTCCGGCAGGTCTATGGGCCCGTTACGATAACCCCTGGTCAGTATCTCCCAGCCCCTTTGATGGCCCGTGGAATCGTAGAGTTCGTAGTTGCCGTACTGACTGCCGGCAATGGCCATAATGAAGCCTTCGGTCTGCGCGAAGGACTGGTCAATGTTTGCGCCTTCAGAGCTGACAAATAGCTCCCGCTGCAGGAAAGTGCTGGTGGAGGCGGCTGTAAACAGTATTTCACTGCTGCGGCTTTGAGCAGCGCTGCATCCCGACACCGCCATCTGTACGGCATCGGTCAAGGGCACCGAGCGAGGGTCGATTTCATAAGTGGCGGGTATTGAGTCCTCGGCCACCGGAATTCGGGCCAGGTATGTGTTGTCGAGGCTGTCTCCTATACCTGGGTAGAACCGCCTCGTCTGGGCCTTCTTCAAGGCGTTGGACAGGGCACGCGCGTAGGCCTCTTTTATTCCTTCCCAGACCACCGATTCAATATTCTCCAGGTCTGCCGCGCCCAGGACCTGCCCAAAGAAACCTGCGGCAGACATCCTGCGCTGGACAATCACTCTCACCCCAAAATCGAAGGCTACATCATCACCGCTGGCCTTTTCCGTTCCGTTTTCGGCTGAGGCCCACTTCTCCTCACGTACCTGGATACGCAGGTCACAATAGCGGAAATCGCGCAGTCCTTTAGTTCGCTCGACGACCAGCGACCGCAAGTTGGTGCGGATGCCGTCCAGAGTTTCTACGGAGACGGAGTGGGACATAGTACTGCCATCCGGTAAAGATTAAACCCGGCTCCTGGTCTTATCTACTGATGAGAGAGGATCTGCTTTTGAATGGGGGAACCGTATAGCCCAACCTGTCTGACCGCAGTCAGGGGAATACGGGAAGATAGGAAGAGGGTCATTGCCCCGCTTGGTGGGTAAAATAGTCCTTCAAAACATCAAGCTGGCCCGCCAAATGCGCTTGACCATGTTCAAGACCGCGAATGCGCTCATCCTGAGCGTCAAAGCGGCGGTTCGTCTCTCCGTACATTTGGTCGAACCGGCGGTCCATCTCGGTTTTCAATTGTTCAATCTGGAGGGCAGTCCGCCTTTCGGACTGGCTAATCAGCGTCACATTCAGTGCTCCTAACGCGATAATCGCGGTCAGGAGCCCAATGCCCACCCCCAGAATCCCAATCAGTTCTGGCGACATTTCGCCCTCGCCAAAGACTCTTCTGCCTTCATCCTTACGCCTGTTCCGCCTGCCAGGCACGGGCGACGGCTTGGGAGACAGCCGGTACCACCACTGGGTCGAGAGACCAGGGAATTACGTGTTCGGGGGTGGGTTCGGCTACCAGGCCGGCCAGGGCTTCCGCGGCAGCCAGCTTCATCCTGGTAGTAATCCTGGTGGCGCGGGCATCCAAGGCCCCACGGAATACCCCCGGGAAGGCGAGGCTGTTATTGATCTGATTGGGGAAGTCACTGCGGCCGGTCCCGACCACCTTGGCGCCTGCCTCGGATGCCGCGTCGGGCCAGATTTCCGGAGTGGGGTTGGCCGCGGCCAGCACTATGGCGCCGTCCGCCATGGAACGGACCATGTCCTGGCTGACAGTATCACCCACCGACAGGCCAATAAACACGTCGGCGCCTTTCAGGGCGTCGGCCAGGCTGCCCTCCAGTCCGTCGGGGTTGGTCGTCTCCAGCATCTCCGTCTTTATGGGGGTGAGATCGGTCCGGCCCCGATGGATGATTCCTTGACTGTCTACCAGGACGATATTCCTGGCGCCGTAGTCCACCAGCAACTTGGTGGAGGCAACGCCACCGGCGCCGGCCCCTGAAAAAACGAACTTGGCATTCTCGATGGATTTGCCGACCACACTCAGCGCGTTGATGATGGACGCCAGGACTACTATCGACGTTCCGTGCTGGTCGTCGTGGAACACGGGAATACCCAGGTCCTGGAGGCTCTCCTCGATTTCAAAGCAGCGTGGAGCGGCAATGTCCTCCAGGTTGATACCGCCGAAGCAGGGGGCCAGGTTGCGCACTGTCTGGATTATGGATGCGTTGTCCTGAGTGCCCAGGCAAATAGGGAAAGCGTCAATATCGGCCAAACCCTTAAAAAGGATTGACTTGCCCTCCATCACCGGCAATGCCGCCTCCGCACCGATGTTCCCCAGGCCAAGAACCGCGGAGCCGTCGGTTACGACCGCTACAGTGTTCCCCCGGTTGGTCAGAGCATAGCTTTCAGACTTGTCATTTTCTATAGCCAGGCAAACGGCGGCCACACCAGGAGTGTAGGCAATGGAGAGGTCCTCCATAGTCTCCACTTTCATCTTGGATGCGATGCTTACCTTGCCCCGACTCGCCCGATGGCGAATGATTGCTTCTCTTCCGTAATCCATCATATTAATAAATGCCTCTTAAGGTTACTCAACCGTGCTGTGGACGACGGTTTGGTAGGTTTATGAGTTATCCCCGCGGTGAAGTACAATCTGCCAATTATAAACCCTATGGCAAGGTTGTGGGGATGAAAACTGGAGGCAATCTCATTATAGAGTCGGTACTTTTGTCTGCCGGTTTGGCTGACGCCAGGGTGCGGGAAAGATGATTGCAGCGTCATGTTCGCTCATTGCCATACTTTGACCTTCTGCCAAAAGATAGCCGGAGAAAGTGCGATGAAAGCGGTATTAAAAGGACAATGGTAGAAGGTGATAGAAGGGGCTGTCCAGTGGCGGCTGTCGTCTAACTCGACGCACGTTGTTCCACGACGGAATTAGAAGAAGGCTTACTGCACGAACATACGAGAATATTCCTCTATGAGAGCCCATAAGCGATGTTGTTGGTCAAATGCTCTTGCAGCACCGGTTTTTCTTAAGAGAGCTTTCTTGGGCAGAGCCAGCCAAGTGGGAATCAACTCTGGAAGAGCGGCGCAAGGAGTTAAACCAAAGGCGCGTGCCCGCACGAAATTCACTGCGGCTCGGAGCACCGAAAACCTGGAAGCATTCTGTTCAAGCTGAACGGGTGGCCGTGTAAGCCATCACCCTTTGGAGACCGTCGTAAACCCAAGGCTTCGGACAGGCTCATGGAACGGTTGTCAGGAACAGAATCACGCAGTCATTCCGGACAGTCAAAATGTCAGAACATGCATGAGCAGAAAAGGAGCGATTCTCACTCCAGGACTTCGTTAACCAGCGATAAGCTGGCTTCCAGCTTGTTTCTCCAGTCCTGTTGAGGTTGGCGTACCGTATTCGTGCATATTCTGAACAGGCAGACGGCCTCCCTAAGGTCAAGCTCCCTGGGGCGCCATTTGAATCGGTCCAAGGCAGCGCTGCGAAATAGCTCACGGTACGCCGCACAGTTCTCGGCATCGTTCTCCCGCCCAAATCGCGACGCCCACCTCAAATGGGCCAGGAAGTTGCCGACGTCCAGCAACGGTTCCCCCGGACCTGCCTCTTCGAAATCGACCAGCGCCATCCTCCCGTCGGGGAGACCAAGCAATTGGTCGTCGTAGAAGTCATTGTGCGCAATTCCGGTAGGAGACCAAGACACTACAAACGGGTCAAGGCTAAGGGCGATCTGCTTCAAGCTGGAGGCAGCAGCGGCGCTGTCCCTTGCCTTGTGAGCAATACTGCGCATGGCGGTGCGATAGGCGCCCGAAAGATTGAAGGTCGCCCCCTGAGCCTGCTCGTTCGACTCACTCCACAAGGTTTCCAGCCCCTGTAATAGCCGGTCAGGGTCGGGCTGATTCCCTTTTCTGATCTGGGGACGCAGATTCTTGCCCGGGATTTCCGACATCCACACGACTCCGCCGTCAGCCCAGTAGCCGGCAATCCGGGGCACTACAAACTCTGAGCGCTCCACAATGCACCAGCCATCGAGCAAAGAACGTACCGATGCGGGCCGAATCACCCTCGCATAGAAGCCCACCCTCCCAACTCTGTGGCGCAATACGGCCCGGCTTCCGGGTCGGTACCTGATGACTTCAACACGCACGCGATGAGCCCGGATGGCCAACACATGCCTGTTAAGCAAGTCGAGTGCGCCTTCAGGGTCTGCGGCTTCTCTCAGCCCGGGCAACTCCGCGTCGTCAGGAAACTGAAACAGTTCGATATCCTTGTCGCGCTCCAGTCTCGCAACGAAATGCAGTGACGGCACATATTCATCCGGGTCCCAATGCGCCACGTAGCTGACAATTGCTGTTCTTCCCAGGCTGTGACTGAACCGGCGAATCTGAATCTGTTGAGGGGCAAGGTCCTCACACCCAAATTGCCGTTCGCAGGCAGGCCAAACCCAATCCGGATCGAAGAGTTTCGGCAAGTCCATCAGACGCGGATCATCCGGGAACTCGATTCGCGGATACAAGGGTACCGTTGCAGTCGTAGAGGTCAAATTTGTTTAACCACTGTTGTTATCATTGCTGTCATCGTCTTGACTATTATCGTTGCCGGAGCCAGGATCGGGGGTATCCGGCGTCGGGGTATCCGGCGTCGGGGTATCCGGCGTCGGCGTGTCCGGCGTCGGGGTATCCGGTGTCGGGGTATCCGGTGTCGGGGTATCCGGTGTCGGGGTATCCGGTGTCGGGGTATCCGGTGTCGGGGTATCCGGTGTCGGGGTATCCGGTGTCGGGGTATCCGGTGTCGGGGTATCCGGCGTCGGCGTATCCGGCGTCGGCGTATCCGGCGTCGGCGTATCCGGCGTCGGCGTATCCGGCGTCGGCGTATCCGGCGTCGGGGTGTCTGGAGCCCTCGGTTCGGGAGTGTCTATCCCGTCGCTGTCGGTGCCGTCATTGTCCGTAGGAGTTGGCGTGTCCACTCCGTCATTGTCCGTCTCGGGCGTATCCACGCCATCGTTGTCCGTTGGAGTTGGTGTGTCTATCCCGTCGCTGTCGGTGCCGTCATTGTCCGTTGGAGTTGGCGTGTCCACTCCGTCATTGTCCGTCTCGGGCGTATCCACGCCATCGTTGTCCGTTGGAGTTGGTGTATCTATTCCGTCGCTGTCGGTGCCGTCATTGTCCGTTGGAGTTGGCGTGTCTACCCCGTCATTGTCTGTCTCGGGCGTATCCACGCCATCGTTGTCCGTTGGAGTTGGTGTGTCTATCCCGTCGCTGTCGGTGCCGTCATTGTCCGTTGGAGTTGGCGTGTCCACTCCGTCATTGTCCGTCTCGGGCGTATCCACGCCATCGTTGTCCGTTGGAGTTGGTGTATCTATTCCGTCGCTGTCGGTGCCGTCATTGTCCGTTGGAGTTGGCGTGTCTACCCCGTCATTGTCTGTCTCGGGCGTATCCACGCCATCGTTGTCCGTTGGAGTTGGTGTGTCTATCCCGTCGCTGTCGGTGCCGTCATTGTCCGTTGGAGTTGGCGTGTCCACTCCGTCATTGTCCGTCTCGGGCGTATCCACGCCATCGTTGTCCGTTGGAGTTGGTGTATCTATTCCGTCGCTGTCGGTGCCGTCATTGTCCGTTGGAGTTGGCGTGTCTACCCCGTCATTGTCTGTCTCGGGCGTATCCACGCCATCGTTGTCCGTTGGAGTTGGTGTGTCTATCCCGTCATCATCATCTTCAAGAGTATCAAAGACATAGTAGGCGGATACCGGCCGGGAGAAGACGGCGGAGTACTCGGGGGCGGTGTGAATTCCACCGAAGGCAGCCAGATTCCAGGCAATTACCAGAAATACTACGAATAGCAGTTTACATATATTAATAAATGGCCTATATAGGTTGTATTTGCTACGCATAACATACACCTACAATGATTTATTCACCTGTTACATATGTATCCGTCTATTTGGCCTGATAATAGCACTCGCAGAAAAAGTTGTAAATTCAACCTTTCGTCTGTGAAATGGTGTGGTGACCGAGGAAGCGGGCCATCCCCAGATGAGTGGACCAAGGTTACGGCCCTTTTAGCCTTGGGAAGCCCGCCCATATGTCAATTGTGCCATGCCGTTGTCGTGAGACCGGACTGCGACAAGGTTTAGGTTTATTTGCGGTGTTGGCGGCGGAAACAGGGGGATGCCTTCGCCCAGTATTACCGGCAGTATGAAAATCTCCATGCGATCAATGAGGTCAAGATTAAGAAATTCTTGCACCAATTGCCCGCCGCCGATTAACCAGAAGTTCTTGTCGGAAGAAGCCTTTAGACGACTTATCAAGCCGGTAATGTCGGCGCCGTCCACGAAATGCACGTTTTCATCCTGCTCGCCCGCCCGAGTTCGGGAAAATACAAAGCCCTCCGTGCCTGGGTAAGGGTAGTCCACGTCGAAGGACAGGATCTGCTCGTAGGTGACCCGCCCCATCAACACCACACCCACACCGGCGAGAAACTCGCCATAGCCATAATCTTTCGCCGGCACTTCTCCCTGCTCGGGTATGTCATCAAGCCAGTCCACGGCGCCATCGGGGCGGGCAATGTAGCCGTCGAGGCTGGAAGCTACGTAGAGGATTACTTCAGGCATTCTATGCTCCTTACGGACGACCGCTTAGCTTCCCGAACTACTAACTCTCTCAGGTCCTTCGGTATTGCCTGGCTACCCGGATATTCCACCAGGTGATTAACGGTGAAATGACAATGGTGGGAAGAACCCACGCAATCCAGGGCGGGTTGGTATCCACGTTCACCACCAGGACTGCCGTAACCGTGGCGATGGTCCCTGCCAGCATGTTAGTCAAATGCCTGGCTATGCGCTGACCCCCGGTAGCGCGGCGCAGGCGGTGGTACAGGGCGTCGGCCAACCCCAGGGCAATGGCGATGAAGGCAAACAGGGTCATAGTAACCCACTGGGAATTGCCTGAACCGACCAGCACACCGGCGTAGACCCCCATACCGGCCCCGGTTACGACCATGATTGCTGTTGCGGCCCAGTCAACGGGTTGGGGCTGGCCCCGCCGGTTGCGGGCAAAACGCCAGCCGGCGAACACCAGATAGAAACTGAAGAAGGCAATAAGCAACAGAAAAATGTCGGCGCCCAACAGCGCCAGGGGTACCGCGGTAAGGAACACTACCGTCATGCCAATGGCGTATAGCCTGCCGGCACGAATATGGTTGCGTTGGCCTTTGGCGGTCACCACCGCAACAACAGCGGTCAGCAAGGCCATGGAACCGGCGCCTATGTGGATGGTGAGGAGGACGGCGCTCAGCAATTGTTCCTCGCAGGAAAAAGGTGTTGAAAGCTACCTGGGGAAACCCATTCTTAGGGCGGGATTTGCGAAACCCGATTGTGAAGCAACTCTACCTGATATCCGAATGAGGGTCCTCCCTTTGCCGAAAACGCCTGATGACCACCGTGTCGCAAATCAAGTCGTGCAGGCCCCGCCGGTCCCTCCTGAACGCCACAATCAAGAAAACAAAACCCAGAGTCAAGTTGGCGGACAGGGCGGTCAGCACGTGGCGAGACAGGGCTCGGACAAATCCCACCCGGGAACCATCGGTCCTGACAACGTACATTCCGAAGGCTCTTTTCCCAACGGTGGTGGCCCAGTAAGTGATCAGTGCAGTGTCGTAGGCCATCGTGAGGAACAGCACCAGCAACTGCAAGCGTTCGTACCCTTGGGGCGGTTCGAGTATCTGGTCGAAGTTCTCCGGAACCGGCTGACCCAGGACCAGCCAGAGAAACACCAGGGGCATCACGACGGCCAGCGTGTCGATAATGTAAGCCACCGCCCGCAGCAAGAAACTTCCCGGGGCGCCATACTCGAAAGCCCGCAATTGGCTGGATTCGCTTCGGTCCGCGGCGGGAAAGTGCAGGGGGGCGCCGCAAGTAAAGCAAAAGGCCGAATCGGCAGCGTTGGACCGGTGGCAGCGGGGGCAGACGATGTCCCTTGGCTGTGGGGCAACGGTGGGTTCAAAACTCCTTGCGGATCCAGGGCTCGACTCTGGGGGAGCCTCCTGCTGAGGAGGGACGAATTCGGCTTCCAGGTCGGCTTCCAAGTCCACCAGGCTTCGACCGCAGTTGCCGCAAAACCGGTTGCCTGGAAGACAGGGATGGTGGCAGGTTGGGCACTGAATTTGGAGCCGGGTCCCGCAACCAGGGCAGGATACGGCTCCTTCGGTTACCTCTGCTCCGCAATTGTTACAGTTCATAGGCTACGGCAGGCAACGGTATATCAGGGTCCGGTGAGACACCCCTATCGTGTGACCGCGCCTTCGGCGGCGGAAGACACCAGCTTGGCGTACTTGGCCAAGACTCCGGTTGTGTACTTTGACGGTATTGGCGCCCAGGCAGCGCGACGGTCCGCGAATTCCTCCTCGGTCAGGCGGGCATTCAGTTGCCGGTTGGGAATGTCCAGGGTAACGATGTCCCCTTCCTTGAGCAGACCGATGGGGCCGCCCACCGCCGCTTCCGGGGCCACGTGGCCCACCATGGGGCCGTGGGAGGCGCCGGAGAAACGTCCGTCGGTCATCAGGGCCACCGAGTCGCCCAGGCCCTGGCCGATAAGCGCACCGGTCACCGCAAGCATTTCCCGCATGCCGGGTCCGCCCTTGGGTCCTTCGTACCTGATGACCACGATGTCTCCGGGGTTAATCTCGCCACGCTGGATAGCCTGGAACGCTGGTTCCTCCTGCTCAAACACCCGGGCCGGACCCTCGTAAACCCTTTCCTGGTGGCCGGCCACCTTGATGACTGCTCCGTCGGGGGCCAGGTTACCGCGCAATATGGCGAGGCCGCCGGTGGGGCTGCGGGGATTGTCCGGCTGGTAAATGACCGGCTGATCGTCAACGATGGGCATGCCTTCCACATTCTCGGCCAGGGTCTTGCCAGTAACGGTCATGGTGTCACCGTGGAGCAGGCCCGCCTGGATCATTCGCTTGGCCACCAGGGATACTCCGCCGTACCGGTGCAGGTCAGCCATGACGTACCGGCCGCCAGGTCGCATATCGGAGATGTAGGGCGTGCTGCGACTGATGCGGTCGAAGTCGTCGAGACTCAGTTCAACCTCGGCTTCGCGGGCCATGGCCATCAGGTGCAAGACGGCATTCGTGGAGCCGCCCATGGCCAGCACCACAGTAATGGCGTTCTCGAAGGCGTGGCGGGTCATGATGTCCCTGGGGCGGACGTCCTCTTCCAGCAGGCGGAGCAGGGTGCTTCCGGCCTTGCGGGCCTCGTCAACCTTGCGTGGGTCAATGGCCGGAATGGAGGCGTCTCCGGGCAGGGACATGCCCATAATTTCTATGGCAGTGGACATGGTATTGGCGGTGAACAGACCGGCGCAGGAACCCTCGCCGGGGCAGGCCACGCACTCCAGGGCGGTAAGCTCGTCGCGGGTGATGCTGCCCTTGGCATAAGCGCCCACTGCCTCGAACACGTCCTGGATGTTCACGTCGTTACCGAGATACTGGCCTGGCATGATGGTGCCGCCGTAGATAAATATGGACGGCACGTTGAGGCGAGCGATGGCCATCATGCAGCCGGGCATGTTCTTGTCGCAACCGGCCACCGTGATCAGACCATCCATCCGCTCACCGAAGGTAACCACCTCAATGGAGTCAGCAATCACCTCTCGGCTGACCAGGGACGCCTTCATACCCTCGGTGCCCATGGAAATGCCGTCGCTAACGGTGATAGTTCCAAATTCAAAGGGGGTGCCGTCGGCCTGCCGAATGCCCTCCTTGGCGGCCTGGGCGAATCGGGACAGGTGGACGTTACACGGGGTAACGTCGCTGGCCAGGTTGGCAATGGCAACAAAGGGCTTGTCGAGGTCTTCCTGGGTCAAGCCCATGGCCAGGAGCATGGCCCGGGCTGGAGCCCGTTCGGCGCCCTGGGTCACGTCGTTGCTGCGGTGCTTCATCCGCGCGACGGTAGCTGCGTCGCGGGTGGTGGTCTGGGTGGCGTCGGTAACGGTAGTCACAGAGGGCCTCCTGATGCTGGTTCAGCTAGTGGAAATTGGCAACATTATAGTGTGCCAGCCACAGGGGGTAAAGCCGGGGTAGTTGATTGAGGTTCAGGCTGCCAGTGTGTACCATACCTGTCATCACTATCATCGTGAGCCGAGGCTTGGCGGCAGTCCTGGTTCGAGCCTGCAACATAGAAGATTGACCTCAGCCTTGAGGCGCCCGAACAACTGTTTGCATCACCGTTTATTTCTCCTTACTCACTGGTGCAGGGAAGTCCGCAGAATATCGGGGAGTTGCAGGGTTAACTGGAAATAGACACTCAGAAAGATTGGGGGGCTATGCGAAGACTTATGTATGTCGGGTCAATGGCAGCCATCGGCGTGCTGGCAGCCGCCTGGGTAGCCTGCGGAACGGTGTCCACCCCACCGGACGATAGCCAACCAGCCCCACCGGTAGATCAGGCAACAGCGGCCTCCACGGGCCAGCCAGTCGAACTCCAAACACCGGTGCCGTTGCAGCAGGCTACCCCGATTGTTACTTCCGGCAGCGACAGGGAAAGCATGCCTGCCCCGCAGCCATTGGCCGCACCATCAACCGAGAATACGCCCTTCCCAACGCCGACACCGCCTCCGCCGCCCACGGCAGCGGCGGTACCCACAGACACGCCCGCTCCGACTCCGACCCCTGTCCCCACAGCCACACCCGTTCCGACGTCCGCGCCGACTTTAGCGCCCGCACCTGAACCGACGATGACACCAGAGCCTACTTCCGCCCCCACGCCAACTCCAACTCCTGCCCCAACGGCAACGCCGGTCCCCACAGCAACCTCCGCGGCAAGCCCTGTCACGGCGCCCACGGCCCCTCTGCCCGATGGAGCGGAACCCATTGTTGAGGCAGTAGCTCCCATGGGCTCAAGCCTGCTGTGGGTACTGTACTTTGATAATGACACAAAAGTCTGGTCAGTTTACGATCCCAGCGGGACCTTTGACCACAAGCCCATTCTTCCCTACCTGGACAGTGACCATAAATTTGGAGAACTGGCCTACATGGTGCCAGGAGCATCTTGTGTGGTGGCCATCAGCCAGGAAGTGACGTTTCGGGGAGTGACATTGCAAGAAGGGATCTTCGATATCATCTGGCCGGACCCGTAGGTCCAGTTCGAGCCCGACCTCATTTGGCGAGGTGCACTGGCTCGCAGTACACTTCGTTTGGTCCTGGAGCAGACGTCTAACTGCAGTATCGCTTTTCTGGCCAGGTGATACTGAATTCCTTGAGACTCAACCGGGGCCAGCGACCGGCACAACGCGGCCTCTTTATTGAAGTCCTATCTATTAGAAATGAAGTCCTGGAACCTCGAGGTGGACTTAAGCTAAATCTCTAAAGCTAACTTTCCAACTCTTCCTGAGCCACCCCTTCTGCCCTGTCTTCTGCATCAACCTCTACAGGAATAAGCGAGTTGTCCTCCGATTCCGGCATCGTGTTCCATTCCTTAACCAGGTAAACAATCACGTCCTTGCCCAGCGCCACCAGGGGCGGGCCCAGGATTACGCCCCAGAGGCCAAAGTACTGGCTGCCGACGGTGATTACCAGGATAACGGCGATAGGATGCATGTTCAGGGTGTCTCCCTGAATGCGCGGAACCAGCAGAGTGTTTTCCAGCATCTGGACAATCAGGTAGAGCAGGATTACGTACAGTACCTTCTCCGGAGCCGTGGCCAGGGTTACCAGCACCCCGGCGGCCCCCCCAATCCAGGGGCCGATGATCGGAACCAGTTCGGTCAAGCCGGCCACGATGCCCAAAATCACGGCGAAGGGGACGTCCAGCAGCAGCAAGCCTACCGCTACTATCACGCCGACAATTACTCCCAGGGTAAGCTGGCCCCGGATATACCCACCCAGCGTCCGGTCTGCTATGTCCATGATATCGCGCAGGATGGGGCGAACGGACGAGGGAAAGGGAGCGTGCAGGGACTCGCGAATCGGGCCGGAGTCCTTCATCAAATAGAAGACCAGCACCGGCGCGGTGGCCAGGCCCAGGATAAAGGCAAAGGAACCGCTAACAACCCCCAGGGTCTGTTTGGCCACGTTCCAGGCCGCCGAACCGATGATGCTTCCGGCTCCGGCCAGGGCGTCTTCAGCCTGGTCACGGAGGTCGGCCGGCACCAGGTCGGCGTATTGGTCGACCCATCCCTCTATGGTCACCCGGGCATTATTCAAAAAGGCGGGGAAGTCCTCGATAAACCGCTGGCCCTGTTCAATCGTGGGAGGCACGACAGCTATTATCAGGCCGACGATTACGCCTATTCCGGCCAAGAAGATTATGCCCACAGCGATGCCGCGGGAAAGGCCGGGACGTTTGTGGCGCCAAGGCATGGCCCGTTCCATTAGCTTGGCCACGGGCAGCAGCACATAGGCAAGCACAGCGCTGATGCCCAAGGTCAGCAGGACCGTGCCAAGGAAATAAAGAACTGCCAAAGTTGCCAGCACTGCGACAGCAGCGCCCACCAGGCAAAGACGTTTTCGCTTCATAGTTGGATTCATGAGCACCCCGAATTGACCGATTAAGCCAAATGCCGGTCGGACCGGCAGTTACACTGTCCTACCCTGCTTGGCCGGACAGAATTATGTTTGCTGGAAGCTACTCCGTCAACCAAAAAATCGGCAACCGCACAAACGAGTTTCAGGGGCATGCCAACCGGCATCGGGTCGGCCACCGGGGGTTGCGCCAAGGGGGCTTTTCTTGTAATCTTGGGACTGCCCGTAAGTACGGGCCAAACTAAGAACTGAGGAAGAGCAAGAATGTTTAACCCGCTTAACTGGTTAAAGGTCCAGGAGGCAGAAGCCCACTGTGACATCCCCTGCGGCATCTATGATCCGGTTTCTGCAAAGATAGCGGCCCAGACCGTCCAGAAGATGGTTTTGCGAATGCAGGCGTTGGAAGAGGGCGACGACCACGTGGCCTACGCCAACACCATGGCCCGCTATGTGGCGACCAAGGAAGAGCACGCCGAGACTTGCAAGCGCGAACTGCGAATACTCTGGGCCGACTATGCTTGGCCCAACATGCCCGAAGGCTTTGACCTGCACGGTTCCTTCAATTCAGCGTTGAAACTGGCCGGTCGCTGCCGCCAGGTAGTTGACATGGCCGCCTGTGAAGAATTGGTAGCCGCCGTGGACAGCATCGCCGCTGCCTTCTGGGCCACCAAGGGAGTCGAGTACAGCGACCCCAACGCCGCCGCCCGCTACGGGGCCTGAACCACAACTGACAGCTTTCGAATGGGAAAAAGCTTGAGGCGGGCCGATGGGCCCGCCTCGATTTCCTTACACTGATTTCTAAAGCGTTCCAGAGGTTAATCCTCTCCTTACCCCAAACTCCCCAACGCCTCCGCCGCAATGGCCACCGTCCGGTCAATATCCTCCTCCGTATGGGCCAGGGAAACGAAACCGGCCTCGAACTGGGAGGGGGCAAAGTAGACTCCCCGTTCCAGCATAGCGTGGAAGTAGCGACCGTAGGCCTCGGTGTTGGACTGCTCGACCTGCGCCAGGACATTCACCGGCCCAGCATTCAGGAAGCCGGTCATCATCGACCCGACTCGGTTCAGGGTAGCCGGTACCTCGGCTTGGACAAAGGCCTGGGTGATGCCGTCGGCCAATCGCGTCGCCAGGGACTCAAGCTTTTCGTAAGTGCCTGCCTTTTGCAGTTCGGTCAAGGTGGTAAGTCCGGCGGTGACGGCCAGGGGATTGCCCGATAGTGTGCCGGCCTGGTACATGGGCCCCAGGGGCGCCACCATTTCCATTATGTCCCTGCGACCGCCATAGGCTCCTACCGGCAGGCCGCCTCCGATGATCTTGCCGAGGCAAGTAATGTCCGGGGTGATGCCATACAGTGTTTGGGCCCCGCCGTAGGCAATTCGAAAGCCCGTTATGACTTCATCGAAGATGAGCATTGCCCCGTTGTCCGCGGTTACCTGTCTCAGTGATTCAAGAAAACCGTCTGCCGGAGGCACCACGCCCATATTGCCAGCCACCGGCTCTACTATCACACCGGCTATGGCGTCGGGCCAGGCCTGAAAGAACGATTCCACGGAGGCAATGTCGTTGTAGTCGGCAACCAGTGTTTCGGCCCCGTAGGCGTCGGGAACGCCGGCGCTGGTGGGTATGCCGTGGGTCATGGCGCCGGAACCGGCCCTGACCAGCAAACCATCGGCGTGGCCGTGATAGCAGCCGGAAAACTTGATCACCTTGCTGCGGCCGGTGTAGGCCCGGGCCAGGCGGATGGCGCTCATACAGGCCTCAGTGCCGGAACTGACCAGCCGGACGCTGTCCACCGAAGGAAGGGCTTCGCAAATAGTCCGGGCCAGTTCCACTTCCAGTTCTACGGGAGCGCCGAAACTGGTGCCACCCTCGGCAGCCCGGTGCAGGGCCTCGACTACAGTGGGGTGCGCGTGGCCCAGTACCAGCGGCCCCCAGGAACCCAGGTAGTCAATGTACTCGTTGCCGTCAACGTCCCAAACATGGGAACCCTGCCCACGGGCAATAAAGGGCGGAGTACCGGTTACGGCCCTGAAGGAACGCACCGGGCTGTTTACGCCGCCAGGGATGTATCGTTGAGCCTGCTCAAAAAGCTGCTGGGACCTGGTCTGGTTCATGTGGGCCTCGTTGGTCGAAGGGTGTTGGTGGTCGGCTAAGTGTTAACCATATCGGCTCCCCCGTCAATACGGCCGTCCAGGGGAAAAGGAAGAGCTTCCAGATCCAGGCATTTAAGGATTCCTTCGATGCAAGCCTCGCTTCCACCCACAAAGGTGTCGTAGGCGTCGACATCGGTGGAGACACACCAGGCCCGGTCTTCGGGCCACCAGAGATTTGGGGACAGTCCCCACGGCGGGTACTGGCTTAGCGAGGGCAGGATGTCGAGGGAACCGAAATAAAGGAGATATTCCCGATTTTGTCCGGCCAGGCGAGGCACCCCTGCAAGGAGGTCAGGAGCGGGCCGAAGTTTTCCCCACAGGCTGTGCACCATGTCTTCGATGCTCGACAGCAATCCTGGTTCATGGCCAAAGTACCTGACTTGTCCTCCCGGGAAGTAACCATTGCCTTCCCAGTAGCCCAGGTAGCAACGGTCCGGAGTTGTGGTGAAGTCGCAGAGCAGAGCACTCAGAGCGGCACTCTCCGGGACTGGAATGCTGCCCATATCTGGAGGCTCCCCCCAGTCAAGGTCAATATTATAGGGAAGAGGAACCTTGGCGACACCTTCGATCTGCATAAGGGGATGAACCGTGGCTCCCGTCCACTCTGCTACTGTTGACCAACGGACAGGTTGGCCTTCGCCGTTGTCCAGGGCTTCATGGTTGCCAAGATAGAAGGGGTGGAAAATACGGGCGTAAGCGGGAAAGGTGTCAGGGAGAAATGCCCTGAGAGGCACTGCTTCTAAGCCCCAGGGCTGCAAGCGGTCTTCAATCCATTTACCGGCAGTTTGGTCGCGAGCCGCGACTATTCCTTCCGGCAGGCGGAAACCCCTGTTGCGTTGGAATATCGAGGGGTCAAAACCAAACCGGAGCACTGACTATTAATCTCCCCGCAACCAGCGGGCTACCTCTTTGGCGTGGTAGCTGATGATAATGTCGGCGCCGGCCCGGCGGATGGCGGTCAGAAGCTCCAGGGTTACCGCCTTTTCGTCGATCCAGCCCTGCTTTGCCGCCCCTTTGACCATGGAGAACTCGCCGCTTACGTTGTAGGCGGCCATGGGATGGTCGAACCGGTCCCGTGCCGTTTTGATTACGTCCAGGTAGGCCAGAGCGGGTTTTACCATCACGATGTCGGCACCCTCGGCAATATCGCTTTCGATTTCCCTCATGGCCATACGCCGATTGGCCGGGTCCATCTGGTAGCTGCGCCGGTCTCCGAACTGGGGGGTGGAGTCGGCGGCGACGCGGAAGGGACCATAGAAAGCGGAGGCGTACTTGGCGGCGTAACCCATTACCGGCACGGTATCCTCGCCGTTGGCGTCCAGGGTTTCGCGGATGGCTCGTACCTGCCCATCCATCATGGCCGAGGGGGCCACCATATCGGCGCCGGCCTGGACCTGGGCGAGGGCAGTTCGGGCCAGCAGTTCCAGGGTTTGGTCATTGTCTATTCGCCGGTTCTCTATGACGCCGCAGTGGCCGTGGTCGGTATATTCGCACAAGCATACGTCCCCGACCACCATCAGGTTCGGGGCGGTCTGCTTGATGACACGAATAGCCTCCTGGATTATTCCCTCCGGGTCGTAAGCGCCGCTGCCCACCGGGTCCTTCTCCTCGGGCAGGCCGAAGAGGAGAACAGCCGGAATGCCCAGTTCAACCACCTCGGAAATCTCCTCTTCCAGCATGTCCAGGGAAAGTTGGAAGTTGCCCGGCATGGGTTCGATAGGGTGCCTGACGCCTTCACCGTGAGTCACAAACAGGGGGTAGATAAAGTTGGACGCGCTAAGCTGGGTCTCCCGAATCAGGGAGCGCACCGGTTCCAACTCCCTTACCCGCCGCAGCCGCATATCTGGAAAGCTGGTCATTGCGCTTTCTCCTTTAACTCATCTGCGAGCAATTGCCAAGATTCATAGGTAACTGCCAAGTCCTGAAAAAGGCGGGTGCTCTCACTGGAAGTTACTGACCAGCGTCTCAACCAACCCTTCTACCGTATGTTCGGCGGATTCCAGGTCTACTCTCAGGCCCAACTCCTTTGCTGTGCCTGCCGTTACCGGTCCTATACAGGCAATCAGAGAGGATTCCAGCAGCGACTTGTCACCCTCGAGGATATCGAGCAGGTTGCGTACGGTGGAGGAACTGGTGAATGTTATTACGTCCACTCCCTGGGACAGCAGCTTCCGGGCGTCCTCAGCAGCGTTTGAGGGAGTGACTGTCTGATAGGCCGTTACCCGCTCAACCTTGGCGCCCAGGCCGGCAAGTCCCCTGGCCAGAACATCCCGGCCGATGTCAGCCCCGGGCAGCAGTACCGGAACGCCGGACCATTCCCTGTCGGAAAGCTCTTTAACCACGGCTTCGGAAACCGAGGTCGCTGGTATGAAGTCGGCCTTGATACCCCGCTGGGCCAGAGCCTCGGCGGTGGCTGGGCCGATAGCGCCAATGGTGGAATCAGAAAAGACCCTGGAATCATTACCGTAAGCGTCGACCCGACCGAACACAGCATCAACCGCGTTCGTGCTGGAGAAAATCGCCCAGAACTTGCTGATTGTCCCGAAGGGGGTGTCCAGGGGAAGCAGTCCGTATTGAGCGAGGGACGCATCCAGCTCACAGTTGTCTTCCAAGGGGGCAATTTCAATCGACGGTAACTCCAAAGTTTCAGCGCCCTGCTCTTCCAGCAAGGTTCTCAGCCGCGAGGCCTGGGTGCGGGAACGGGTAATCAGCACTTTCTGGCCAAAGAGAGGCTGCCGGTCGAACCACCGGATTTCCTTCCGCAGTCCCGCCACCGGTCCGATGACGGCCACCACCGGCGGGGCCAGTCCTGCCTCCTTGGCCCTGGCAACCACGTCTCCCAGGGTGCCGTCTACCGTTTGCTGCTTCTTCCAGGTACCCCATTGCACCAGGGCCACCGGAGTGTCCGGCGCCATACCTTCAATCTGAAGTTTCTCCAGAATTGATTGCAGGGCGGCCCAGCCCATCAATACGACCAGGGTTCCGCCGGTGCGGGCCAGAACGTCCCAGGGGATGGAGGACTCGGGTTTGGCAGGGTCTTCGCTGCCACTGACCACAGTAAAGCAGGTGGCAACGCGACGCTGGGTGACGGGGATTCCGGCGTAGGCGGCAGCGGCAATGGCAGAGGTGATGCCTGGCACAACCTCAAAGGGGATGGAATTGCGGGCCAGCACCTGGGCTTCCTCGCCGCCCCTGCCGAAGACGAAGGGGTCGCCGCCCTTAAGCCGCACAACCGACTTGCCCTGGGAAGCCTGCTCCACCAGCAGGTCGTTAATTTCGTCCTGGGTTAGGGCCTGCCGCCCACGCTCTTTGCCGACGAATACCAGGTCGGCATCACCGGAGGCGGACTGGAGCAGGACAGGGTCCATTAGGCGGTCATATACCACCACGTCAGCCTGTTGCAAACAGCGCAGACCTTTGACGGTAATGAGGCTGGGATCGCCGGGGCCGGCGCCCACCAGGAAAACTTTGCCGGACAATTTACTCACCTGTCCATTCAGTCGCGTCCTCAAGTGTGTCCTTCACTAGAACGCGCCCGCATTCGCATATCTTGACTTCTACGCCTTCTGGGAAAATGCGCTTGGGGTCAGTCTCCCAGACCATTTCGCCATCTCGTGAAATATGGACGCCGCCTTCTTCTTCCAGGGCGCTGCGGCGGGCTTTGATGGCGGCGCGGCGCATGGCAGTCATGGCCTTTTCTGAAGCAGCAGACATCTGACCCTTCTTAGATTGTTCCACATTGGTCATTCTCTTTCACCTTCCTCCAAGAGCACAGCAGTTCCTTCGGAATTATCAATCAGCGACCAATGGTCAACCAGTTCCTTGTATATTTGGTGAAAGTTCCTCAACCCTCCATCGAAGCGACGGCGGACCACTTCATCAGGTACATAGTGTCCACCCTCTCTAACCCTTCGCGCAACACGAGCTATGGCAGATGCTGGCGAAGACAGGCTTAAGAAGTATAACTCTACCCGATACCCCCGGCTCTGCCAGCCTGGGATGGCCAGGGCAATCGCGTTATAAACGATTGTCATGCTGAGCGAAGCCGAAGCATCTAAACTCCAACCTAGCAACCTTGTTTCCGGCCTTGAGCCTGACTCTTGTCAGGGACTTTAGACCCTTCGGCAAGCTCAGGGTGACATGTTTTCCCATCAAAAAGAACTTGCACATATCAACACGAACTTAAAACGCGATTGCCCTGCTGGGATGGCTCGGGCAAAGCCGCGCCCGCTACCTTCCCGATTCTTCCAGCAGGCTGCCACCGCCCCGTTCCACGATAGCCAGGTGAGCGTCGGCGGCCAGTTGGTGAGGGGAGCGGGTAAGGCCCCGTACTTTGGCCTGGAAGGTCTCCGATCCGTCGGTTGTTCCCAGAAAGACGGTCAGGTTCATCAACTCGCCGTCAGACTGGGCATAAGCACCCACCGGAACCTGGCAGCCACCGCCCAACCGTTCCAGGAAGGCGCGTTCGGCGGTAGCGGCGTACCGGGTGGGAGCGTGGTCGATAGCCCGGAGAATACCGGCCATGCGGTCGTCGTCGGCCCGGGTCTCGACCGCCATGATGCCCTGTCCCGGCGGGGGCACGAAGCTCTGAGGAGACAGGTATTCAGTTATGCGGCCTGCCATGCCCAGCCGGAGCAAACCGGCGGCGGCGAGTATTGCCCCGTCGCACTCCTCGCCCTCGGACTTGCGCAGGCGCGTTTCAACATTGCCACGGATGGGAACCACTGACACATTGGGACAGAGGCTGAGGAGTTGAGACTGACGGCGGGGACTGCTGGTACCAATGCGGGTGTTTTCAGGCAACTGTTCCAGCCCGCAGCCAAAACGATTGACCAGTACGTCCCGGGGGTCCTCACGGGGCAGCAGCGCAACCAGAGCCAGTCCATCCGGCAATAGAGTGGGCATATCCTTGAGGCTATGGACTGCCATATCCAGCCGTCCATCGAGGAGTTGCTGCTCGATTTCCTTGACGAAAACACCCAGGCCCATGCCGGCCAGCGGAGCAGTTACGTTGGCATCCCCGTGAGTAGTGACCGTAACGATCTGAAAGTCCAGTTGAGGGTAAAGGGGACGCAGCTCGTTGAGAACCAGGTCGGTCTGGAGCCGGGCTAACGCGCTGGACCGGGTACCTACGCGGACAATCTTGCTGTCCAGGTCAGGGAAAAAAGTCTCGATGCTTTCCGGGTTATCCCCGGCCATGCCGACCACCGGTCCTACCCAGCCCGGAAGTTCCATCCAGGTTGAACATTTCCCGAATCACCTCCTGGCGAGCCGGGTCTTTACCCTCCTTGAGGTACATGGTGGGATGGTGCATCAATTTCTTGACCAGGGCGCTGGTCATCGCATCGAGGTGAGCTACGAGCGCCTCCGAGTCCTCGTCGTCGATCAAATCCTGACCCGCGGCCTGCCGCTTACGCAGTCGGGCCACAGTCTTTTCGACCTCGGCACGCCGGACATTCTCGGCGTATTCCCGGATTGTGGCGATAGCGGATATGGAGTCGAGGGATTCCCACCACTCCATTAGTTTGGTCGTTTCCTCTAACACCAAACCCTCGGCGAGGGCAATTTCCGGTTCCATGCCCACGCTGGCCGCGTCTGAAGTTGCACTCAAGCCGTCGATATCGTACAGGCTCACCCCGTCCAGCAAGCCCACCTCCGGGTCTATGTCCCTGGGCACGGCAATGTCGACCAGCAGCAGAGGCCGACTTGTCCTCTGCGCCATTATTTCCTGAATCTTGGCCCGTTTCAGGAGATACTCAGGCGAGGAGGTGGTGCTGATAACAACATCGGAATTGGCAAGGGACTGGCACAGCAGTTCGAAGGGGACTGCCAGCGCGTTCAGTTCCGTGGAAAGCTCCTCAGCCCGCCCGTATGTCCGGTTGGTGATCACGAGGTTGCCAGCGCCAGCGGCTGCCAGGGCGCGGCCGGCCAACTGGCCCGCGTTACCAGCGCCTATAAGAAGCACCTGTTTATGCGACAAGTTGCCCAGCAGGCGGTGAACGAGCCTTACTCCCACATGGCTGACGGAACGACGCCGGTAATCCCCAAAGTTGGAGCCCAGATTCGCATCGTGGTGCACCCGGCGGCCTACCCTGAGGGCCTGGTGGAAGAGGCGGGACAGGGGCCCTCGGACGTAACTAATTCCTGCCTTGCGACTGCTGGCCGCGCTGAAAGCGGCCCGCACCTGGCCGAGTATTTCCCATTCCCCCACCACCATGGAGTCCAGGCCGCTGGCCACACGGAACAGGTGCCTGACGCAGTCCTCTTCCTGGAAGTGGTAGAGGTAAGGCTCCAGGTCTGCCTGGAGAACGCCGGAATAAGTGGAAAGAAACTGCCTCACATGGTCCAGGGGATCTTGAGATGCAGGCGGCCCATCAACCAGGGTGTATATTTCCAGCCGGTTGCAGGTGGACACGATAATGCCCGGAGCAACCTGCTGGGCAAGTGATTCAAGGGCGGACGTCAGTCCTGCTCCGTCAATGGTCAGCCGCTCACGCAGTTCTACCGGAGCGGTCCGGTGATTCACACCAAGAACAAGCAGGGTCACCGTACGGCCTCCCTCTGCCTGGCGCTGCTGTCTCTTGCAGCCTGGCGGACCTGGCAGGTACGGGGCTGACAATTGGCCAAGTCGCCGCACATCCCTGGCGTGCCGGGATCCTGCAGCTGAGAGAGCAAGACTTCAAGAGCCTCTTCGCTACGTCCTTCCTGGACCATGTTCAGCAGTTCACGGGTAATGCAGCACTGCCAGCGCTCCGGGTCAATAACCGTGCGCTTTTCCTTGATTATGCGGCGGGCCTGGGCCAGCACATCAGCCAAATCGGCCCATTCCAGGGCCTCGGCGTTGGCAAGGGTTTCACGCAGTTTGCGGGCAAGGGCCGGGCTGGCGCCGCCGGTGGAAATCGCCATGGTTACCGGTTCGCGCTTCACCACGGACGGGGCAATGAAGCTGCAAAGATCGGGGTCGTCCACCACGTTGAGCAGGACGCCCAGACCCTCGGCCTCTTCGAAAATTGCCCGGTTAACGTGCCAGACGTTGGTGGCAGCCACGCCAATGAAGGCGCCCTCCAGGTCGCCGGGTTCATAGGTGCGCTGCAGCCAGACGATGTCGCCACGCTGGGCAGCTTGCCGGATGCCGGGCGTGGCGTCCGGGCTGATAACAGTAATATGGCAACCGGCTTGCAGCAGGCCGCCAATCTTGCCCTGGGCGATGGTTCCGCCGCCAACTATGACGCAGCGTTTTCCCGCCAGGTTCAGGTATACAGGGTAGTAATCGGGCATTTGTTTCCTCATGGCAGGGTTATCCACGAATAAGCACGAAGTCTTACTAACCGTCTTTTTTAGTCCTGTACGACTTCTTCCAGTTCGGGTTCGTTTTCCCAGAACTCCTCGTTATCCTCCACGAAGTAGCGTACTCGCGTCTTCTTGTATTCACGGGTGCTGTAAAGGAGGAGGTTATCAGTTACCTGGGTGGACTCGCTGATTTCCTTCGCTATCTCCTCACACTCCTCCTGGGTGGTGGCGTGAATCATGGAGAAATGGGAATAAGGCCAGTCCGGGAAAGTGGGACGCTCGTAGCAGTGGGTAACCGCCGAATGCTGGGCCATGGTCATTCCCACCTCTTCGGCCCGTTCCGGCGGCACCTGCCAAACCACCATGGCGTTGGCCCGGAAGCCGGAGCGGCGGTGGTGCAGGACGGCGCTGAACCGGCGCATTATTTTGCGCTCCTGGTACTCGTCGGCCAAGGCGAAAAGCCGGGCGTTATCTATACCCAACCGTTCTGACATGGCATCGAAGGGCCGCGGAGTCAGGGGCAGGTCCTCCTGCAACTCTCTAATCACAGTCTTGTCATATTCGGAGACGGGCTGCGCCTGGTTCCAGTCGGGCGCCGGCGTACGCTCACCGATATTGTCGGGGTTGTAGTTATGGGCCGCGCTGCGCTGCTGGACCATGTCGAAGTTGACGCCAATCTTGAAGAAGCGGATGGTGGGCATAACCCGGTAATTCAGGGCCCCGGTTTCCTGCGCCATCCAGTCCACTGTGCTTTGCAGGTCGCCATCGGGAGGGACGGCCAGGGTGAACCACAAGTTGTAGTAGGAACCCTCGCGGGCGTAATTGTGGCTGACCCCGGGGTGGCGGTTGATGAACAGGGCGCCGGCGTTCAACTCTTCAGGCTCGTAGGCCATGGCTACCAAGGTAGTCTTGTAGCCCAGGCGTCGGGTATCGAAGATGGCGCTGATCTGGCGCACCACGTTCTGCCGCTTCAAGTCCTCAAGCCGGGATATGACCTCGGCCTCCCCGATTTCCAGTCCCTCGGCCAACTCCACATAAGGTCGATCCACCATGGGGAACTTGCTCTGGATAAGGTTAAGCAGCTTGCGATCAATCAAATCCATAGTCAGTTGATCAGCCTCCCAAATTGTTGACGGTATTGTTCATGGCGCTTCCTTCCGGCTGGCGGTGGGAAAAGGTCGTGCCTTCCATACGCCTCTGGTACGACTCAACCACCCCCACAAGGACCCGGTCGGCCAATTCCAGGATCGGACCCCATGAACCGTTACTGGTGGAGTCCAGCACCAGGGTGCGAAAAAAGATAAAGGCCTCCACCGTATCCTTGAGCGGCACGCCGCGTTCCGACATTTCCGCTCCGTACTCGTGGCCCAGCATCAGGGCCTCGGAGAGGATTTCCTGGCGGCGGCCCGAGGCGCGACGCTGCGGCAATCCCTGGACCAGCAGGGAAAGCAGACGGCGACCGAAAAGCCGCATCCGGTCGCGACCCTCTTCTTCAACGCTCTGGTACCAGGACTGACGCGCCACCTCCTCGTGATTGAGGCGGCGGCGAATCCGGCGCAGTGCCGCATCCTCCAGCTTGTCCGGGCTTTCTGTGGCCTGGCCGGAGGCGGGCTGCTGGGTCAAGGCCAGCAAGTCCTCCCGAAAGAAGCGGCGGTGGCCCCCCGGCGTGCGGTAAACTCGCATATGGCCGGCATCGGCCCATTGGCGCAGGGTCACCTGGCTGACCTGCAAAAAGTCGCAGGCCTCGCGCAGAGACAGCCATTGAGTCCGGTCAGCAAGCTCGAGGTTGGCCATAAAATCTATAAAAAACTATAAAAGTCTTGACGTTTAACTGTAGTTTTTGCCGGAAAGGATACTAGCACAGCAAGTGGGAAACGTCAACGGAATTCGCATTGAACTGCTATGTATTTCTTTAGCGGGGCTGGCAGTGTTTAATGGACAAGGCTCGAAAGGTGTCGGGCATGACTCTAAGACAATCAGTTCCTGCTTCCGTGTATGTTACTATCTCAAATGAACAGCTTAACCTGAATAGTGCAAGTATATCGTAGCAACTTTGAACATTTTCGCAAATACTATGGAAAAGACCAACAACAACGAGACCGAAGCAATTGTCACTCAAGGCCTGGTACGGGAGTTCGGCCAGGTGAAGGCGGTAGACGGGGTCGATCTGTCAGTCCATCGGGGTGAGATTTACGGCTTCCTGGGGCCCAACGGAGCGGGCAAGACTACGGTAATTCGGATGCTGATCACCCTGCTTTCGCCGACCGCAGGTACCATTAACGTGGCCGGTTTTGACGCGGTAGCTCAGCCGGACCAGGTGCGCCTTCGCATCGGCGCCGCCCTGCAGGAAGCGGCCCTGGACGCCAAGCAAACCGGGCGGGAACTGTTGACCCTTCAAGGCAGGCTGTATGGGCTTCGGAGTCGCGAAATTGCGGCGCGTATGGCCGATCTGACCGACCTTATCGATATCGGCGATGCCATGGGACGCTTGATCGGAACCTACTCCGGCGGTATGAAGCGACGGTTGGACCTGGCGGCGGCCTTGATTCACCAACCGGAGATCTTGTTTCTGGACGAACCCACCACGGGCCTGGACCCCATCAGCCGCAGCCGCATCTTCGACGAAGTGGGAAAGATCAACACCGAGCTTGGAGTCACTATCTTCCTAACTACCCAGTACCTGGAGGAGGCCGACGCCCTGGCCCACCGGGTAGGCGTCATCGACCGGGGACGGCTGGCCGCCCAGGGAACACCCGAGGAACTGAAACGCTCCAGGGGTTCCGACCTCATTATCGTCAAGCTGGAGGGCGAAGCAACCGCCGAAGTATCCGCCGCCCTGCTAGCCCTGCCTTCGGTGGAGGCGGTGGACGCCCACGATTCCGAGTTGACGGTGCTGACCGTCAACGGGGCGGCCCTGATCAGTTCCGTAGCGCTGAAATTGAACGAACTGGGAGTGGGAGTCCGGGAACTGACCCTGCGCACTCCAACCCTGGACGACGTATTCCTGCAAGTTACCGGTTACAGACTTAGCCAAGACGAAACCGGACAAGCCACCGAAGAGGCTGGGGAAGATGCAGATTAAGTCAGCCAGATAGAGTGCGGCATCCAGTCCGTTGCACATGACACGTTGCAGACTGCCAGGCCATTTTCATTACCGCCGCTCTGAGCAGATAGACCGATCGCCGCCCTCAGCTTCTAAACCCTGGAAAACCGTTCAGGAACGAGCCCTCTCCTTGGCTTCTATTTCTGAGGGGGCGGGGTAAGTCAGGCAACTCAACAATCCTTTAAACAGTCCTTCGTCTGAACGACCGCTGGAAAGTCTTATCGCCTACCTTTAGAACACAATGCTTCAGGAGAGTCCAATGGCAATAGCAGCGCCGACAGTCCGCAGCACCGTCCATGCACGGAAGGCGGGCTTCCTGGGTGACATTTACGCAGTGGCCCGGCGGGCCGTCCGCTCCATGTTTCGGGACCTGGAAACGGTGATACCAGCCCTGTTCATCCCCGTGTTCATGTTTGCGGTAACTGTGGGGGCCCTGCAGGACTTTGCCGAGAACATCCCGGGGCTGGACTACCGGGCATTTCAGCTCCCCGTGGCGGTCATGTTTGCCGTCACCGGCGTATCCCGGGCCATTACCGTGGTAACGGATATACAGTCGGGGTACTTTGACCGCCTGGTCATCACGCCGGTTAATCGCCTGGCCCTGCTGCTGGGACTGATGATTGCGGACTTTGTTCTAATCATAGCCCTGACCATACCGGTAATAATCATGGGCTTTATCGTTGGAGTCCGCTTTGAGACAGGAATCCTGGGCATCGTGGCCTTCATGCTCATCGCCGGCCTGTGGGGCCTGATATTCAACGGTTTTCCTTACGCCATCGCTTTCAAGACGGGCAACGTGGCGGCGGTCAATATGTCCTTCCTGCTGTTCTTCCCCTTCTTGTTCATGACGACGTTGTTCATACCCCAGGAACAGATGACTCCCTGGCTTTCGACGGCCGCCGACTACAATCCCGTAACCTACATTTTGGCCGCCGAGCGGTCTCTAATAACGGAAGGCTGGCATCTGGCAACCATCAGGGACGGGCTGATCTCGACCATTGGGGTGGGCGTGGTAAGCCTGGGCCTGGCGCTGGCAGCGCTGCGGGGTCGAGCGACGAGAAAATAGTTTAGGCCTGGAGCAGCACAAGCGGTCTTGCCAGGTTAATAACCCCCAATGGCCGGTACCCTGTCCTTCCGAAGCAAGTCGGGGTACGGAACATCCGTCCCCAGTTGAGTTGGGGCATGCATTTTTCCTCTGCAATCCAGACTTGATCAGGAACGACGCTGAGCCCCTGGGACTGCCCGACGCGCTGGGGCCTCAGCTGCCACTCTCCAGATTTGTTCCCGATTACCCTCTATGCTATATTGCAGTTGAGGGCCCATGATAAACCTTTTCAAGAAATTGGAACGCGATAGAAAAGCGTTATTCGTCGCGCTTCGGAAGGAAATAGGCAGCAAGGCGGTTCTAAGCGCCATGGAGCAAGTGCCCAGGGAACAGTTTGTGCCGCCCGACGCACGGGAAATGGCTTACCAGAACATCCCCCTTCCCATCGGGTCGGGCCAGACCATCTCCCAGCCCTACATGGTGGCGCGGATGACGGAACTGCTGGGGCTACGGGGCGACGAAAAAGTCCTCGAGGTTGGTACGGGCAGCGGCTACCAGGCCGCGATTCTCTCCTTGCTGCTTCCCCTCGGTCATCTGTATACCGTTGAACGGGACTTGCGGCTTTTTGAGGTCACCCGGTCCAGGCTGGAAGAACAGGGTTATCGCAACGTAACCGCAGAAATGGCAACCAATGCCCTGGGAGCCGCCGACTATGCCCCATATGACGCCATCATCGTAACCGCCGCCTGTCCCCGAATGCCGGACAGCCTGGTGGCACAGCTTGCCGTTGGCGGACGGTTGGTAGCTCCAGTGGGAGCGCGGGATGAGCAGGACCTTATTGTCGCGCGCCGCACTAACGAGAGCATTTCAGTTAGCGTTATGGGCAAGTGCCGGTTTGTGCCACTGCTGGGTCCTGAGGGGTTTGAGGAAGGAGTGCCTTAGGCTCGATACTGCCGGTAGCCTGGAACTTCCACGAATAGAAGCTTATTTACATTGGCAATCGCGGGTGAACGACCGATAGTTGAAAAACCAAGGGGGCGGGATGGAAACCCGCCCCCTGCTCTCTTAAATGACGTACCCATCCCGGGTGTAACACTTACGGAAACAGCCTTTCTCCCGTCTCCGCGTCTTCTACTATTATGGCGCTTACCGGGCAGTTGTCGGCGGCTTCCAGGACCTGGGCCAAGGGGTCTCCCTGGGGGTTTACCGCCTCCGACTGGCGCTCCTCGTTGAGGGCGAAGGTGTGGGTGGCGAAGGACTCGCACATGGCGTTGCCCACGCAGACGTCGTGATCAACGGTTATCTTCAGCTTTCGTTCCTGGGCCATTGGTGTGGTTACCTCCCCTAATTGCAGCCCTCATTCCAGCCTTAGTTCCAGGTGATGGGCAGCTCCTTCAATGACCGGAAAGTGATGCTTGGCTGGTAATCAAGCTGGTCCTCGGTCGTGTCCAGGTGCAGGAACTCGAAGCGCTCGGCGAAGGCCTTGAAAGCTTCCTGGCCCTCGACCCGCACCAGGGTAGCGCCCAGGCAGTGGTGGATACCTGCGCCGAAGGCCACGTGGGCGTTGGGCCAGCGGGTAATGTCAAAGTCGTCGGGGTTGTCGAACTTGCGAGGGTCCCGGTTGGCCGATGAAATGAACCAGCGGATACGCTCGTCCTTCTTGATCACCCTGTCCCGCAGTTCCACGTCCTCGGAGGCGATGCGGGTGATGGACTTGACGGAAGAGTCGTGGCGCAGGCACTCCTCGTTGGCCTTGACGTACATGCCCTCAATGTCGCTCCGAAACAGGTCGTACTGGTCCGGGTTGCGGATGAAGGACAGGATGCCGTTGCAGAGCAGGTTAATGGTGGTCTCGTGACCAGCCAGCAACAGCAGCGACGAGTTGGATATGACTTCCTGGCGGCTGAACACGCCTTCCCGCTCGCCCTGGGCCAGGACGGATATAAAGTCGTCCTCGGGGTTGACGATGCGCTTCTCCACCAACGGAGTAACGTACTCGATCATCTCGCGGATGCCCTCGGAGAAGTTCTGCATGCGCCAGGGCTCGCCGCGCCCCACGTAGAGGAGTTTCTCGGCCACTTCGCGGATGTAGGGGCGGTCCTGCTTGGGAACGCCCATCATCTCGGCAATTATCAGCAGAGGCAGGGGGGTGGCGAAGTCGCGCATCACGTCCATGCTGCCCCGTTCCTCGGCCTCATCCAGCAGGTCCTTGATGACGTCCTTCACCATGGGCCGCCACTCTTCCATAGAGCGGGGGGTGAAGTAGCCGTGCACCACCTTGCGCATGTCCAGGTGGGCGGGACGGTCGTGCTGGATGAACTGGCGGGACTGGTACTCACGCACGAACTCGTACAGCCCCAGGTCGGAGTCGTAGATGGTGGGATAGGGAGGCCGGGGGTCGTTCTTAAACACCGCCGACGAGAACAACTCGTTGTGGCGGGTCAGCCATACCAGATCATCGTGGCGGGTGATGACCCACAACTGGTACTTTTCGTTCCAGTGGACGGGGTCTTCCTCCCGGAGACTGCCGTAATAAGTGTAGGGGTCGTTGATTGCCTCGTCGGTGAACATGTTGTCGCTGACAGCAGTAACCATATCGCCACCAATCCTTAACAAAGTTACGAAATCGACAATAGGTAAAGGAAACTCAGGCAAGTTTCCAACGGGGAAAGCCTTGTGGGCATTCTAACAACGAAGGTGGCGGGGGGTCAAGGCGGGGGATGGGGGCTTCGGGTGATCCCTGTTTATACCTGCCAAATTTCCGATTCTTTCCAGTTAGAAATGAACCCCATGCGTTCTTGCGGAATATTGGGAAACCGACTCATGAGGGCAATCAAGTCAATGGTCCAACCCGGGTTGCCGGTTATTACCCTGGTCAGATAGGCAACCATCACCAGCGTATTGTAGAGCCTGCCGGTTGCAGCCTCATTGAAGAACGCTCTTGGGTTTGAAAAAGCACCCATCTGTGTCTTGGGACGTGACATCCTCGTAGCAAAATCCCTATCCCACAAGCGTTCATGGTGAGCACATAGATTTCGTATCGTTGTCAGGTGGCGCAAAAGAGAGCCAAGTACTTTCCAATGCAGCTGATAGTGTGAAGCGACAGCTTTCCTCACCGATAGGATTGTATCCCCGTGCCAACGAGATAGTTGGCCAAATGACATCATTTCTGAAACTGCCCAAATGGGGCAACCTTGGAAATCGTAACCATGCAGATCTTTGCCGCGCTCATCGTAGTCATCTTTCAAGTGCGTGAGATTGTTGCTATAGTTTTCACCGAAAAATTGGGGGGATAGATGCGCATATTCCCCACCACCTTGGCTGTAAGACAAATGAAACGTCCATTGAGTACGTATTGATACTTCAATATAGTTAAACGCTCCCAGCATCAATACGCGAAGCCAGGTGTCAAACCTATACCGCTCCAACACTGCTTCTAAAGTAGTATCAGCTTGGAAGGGCCGCAGACCGCAGGTGCTAGTTTGGTCTACAAAGGGTTCCAGATAGCTTCGAAGTCGGTAGAAGTTGACATTGCTTAGGAAGAGGAGGGCTTCTTCAAAGTCCTGGATTAAAATACCTCGCCGGAGTAATCGCTCAATCTGATCGCCAGGAGAGGTGGGAGGGCCCGAGGCATTTGGGTCAAATAGCGAAGGGACCATAAAGAGGTCTCACAAAAAATAAACCCCTCTGGTGCGCCGTTCCAATGAGAGGCGTGAGAGGTATGGTCAAAAATATATTATTACTCTAAACAAACCTTGTCAAGGTAATTTCTTGCCAGCTAACTACCTACAGATGGAACGTAAAGCGCCATTAAGCTTGGCGATCAGGACCTTTACTCCGCGAAATTCCCCTCCCACATTCGTTCCTCAAACCTTGCCATTGCGTCTCCTTTATTCAAGGATAGCACATAACCTTGAATAAGATGGCCATCGATTCAATCTTATGTCCACTGTAGGGATACCTGTACGTCGCCTCAAATCCTGCTCCGGGATGTGCGGTCAAGCTGCGATAGCACTGTACCGCCATATGCCACCCCCGCCCCCGGCGAAATATGGCATAATGACCCAAATCCAAACCTATAAACACCAAGAGGACTGAACGATGTTTGACAAGATTCAGCACATTGGTTACTACTGCGCCGATTTGGAGGCTGCCATTGACTGGTACAACAAGGGGTTCGGGGCGCTGAGTGCCGGGGGCGGTGACGTAGCTGCCAGCGTCCAGGTGCCCGGGGGCGGCATCAACGCCTTCCTGCGATTCGGCCAGGTTGAAGTGGAACTGATCCAGCCAGCGGATACGTCCAAACTGCCCCAGGATGGACTTGTCATGCACCACGTGGGATACGTGGTCGCCGATATCCACAAGGCCATTGAAGACTGCAAGGCCAGGGGTTTCCGGTTCGCGGCGGACGCGCCCCGCACCAATCAACTGGGCCAGCAATTGCTGTATTTCCACCCCGAGACTACCAACAATGTCCTGATGCACCTGACCCAGCTTCCGGCGCCGGAAAACGCGATTGCCACCGGCGTGGGAGGCGGCGTACAGGTCGCCAAGATCGTCCATGCCGGTTACCTGGTGCCCAACGTGGACGAGGCCATAGCCTGGTACGTCGAGAAGTTTGACGGCATACACATTGGCGGCGGGCCCTCGCGGACGGGAAGCCGGAACGCCTTTGTCAACTTCGGGCAGGTACAGGTGGAACTGATCGAGCCCCTAGACCCGGAGCGACTGGCCGGAAACCACGCCATGGACCACGTGGGTTACGTGATGAACGATATCCACGCCGGAATCGACGACTGCTGCGGTCGGGGGTTCCAGTTCGTGGCAGACACTCCCAACACGAACTCGGTGGGACAGCAGGTGCTGTACTTTGACACGGCAACCAGCATGGGGAGCCGGATGCACCTGACGCAGTTGCCGGATTAAGTTTTTGGGTGTGCTCCAAAGAGCGGGCACCCAGTAGGGTTGCCCCTACGATACACACGTAACATACTGTAGGGGCGTCCTTTGTGGGCGCCCTTCACTGTAACATTTCAGATATAAGGTGCGGAACATTGGCCCAGCCTGACAACATCATCCTGGTGGGCTTCATGGCCTCGGGGAAGAGCCATGTGGGGCGCATTTTGTCCCAGAGCACCAGTATGCCCCTGGTGGACGCGGATTCGGCGATTGTAGAACAGGCTGGCAAGTCAATTGAGCGGATTTTTGCCGACGAGGGGGAGGCAGGTTTTCGAGAGCTGGAGCGGAAGGTCATAGCCGAGTTGTGCGCCGTTTCGGGGCAGATTATCTCAGCCGGCGGCGGGGCCTTCGTGGACCCCGCTAACCGGCGAGTTATGCTGGCCGGCGGGACGGTCTTTTGTCTCCAGGCCCGGGCTGAGACTATTTACCACCGGCTAAGGGCCGACAACGACTCGGGACAGGCGGTGCGGCCCTTGCTGGCAGGTGATGACCCACTGGGCCGGATTCGGGAGTTGCTGGCGCAGCGGGCCGAGGCCTACGGGCGGGCGCACCATTGTATAGATACGGATACGCTGACGCCGGAGGAAGTGGCAGAAATAATGTTGCGAACCTCGGGCTTGATGGAAGAAATCAATTCCGCAGGTGGCTAGCCCCAGCGTCTTCCCCGATACGGACTAACCAGGAGGGGAAACCATCTGGCTCGCTTACAGGCCCCCAGACCTTCCCCTCAGCCTTGGTGGTTGGAGGCAACTCCACAACTTTTCGACTCAGAAGGGCCAGGTGGAAGCGATGGCAGGCATGTATCCAGGCTTTCAACCCGCCGATTTCGGGATGCCGGATAACCCTTCACGCAGGTGGGTTGTTGAGAATTCCAACCTGGCCCGCCGGATGATGTTCAAGACTCCTGACGTGATAGAGGTTCCGATACCTGCTGATCGTCAAAAAGGCCTCTTTACCCACGTGTCCTACATTGTGGGCTGCGGTCATATCGATGCCTGCAACTGCGCCGACGACGATTCCACAGATTGGGAATTCTTCAAGTTTGTCGATGCGCCGATTCAGCCCGGTTCTCCCTAGCCAGGGTTGCCGGTAGGGTATTGCCATTCCCGGGTTAGACAGTTGGTTTCATCGGTAGATATTCTGGCCGATTCGTGGAACAATCTCTCCAAACGGCACCTCGCACTACACATGGAAAATAACAGAACCGGAGCAATCTAATGACCAACACCGCAAACAACAACCCCGACCTGGCCGCTACCGTTTACCACTCGGGCGGGAGCTACCCCGTGGTGGCGGGCTGGGGCATCATTGACCGGCTGGGCGACCGGCTGGAAGAACTGGGCATCGGCAGTCCAGTGTATATCATCACCGACGAGAACCTGATGAACCGCTACGGGCGCCGGGCGCAGCGGGCGTTGCAGAAGAAGGGCATCGCGGCCCACTGCTTCATCATCCCGCCCGGGGAGCCCAGCAAGACCAACAGCCTGGCCCAGGCTATCTACGAGTGGCTGGTGGGACTGCGGGCCGAACGAGGCCACGCCATCCTGGCCGTGGGTGGCGGCGTGGTGGGCGACCTGGCCGGGTACGTGGCGGCTACCTTCCTGCGGGGCGTGCCCTTTGTGCAGGTGCCCACCAGCATGGCCGCCATGGTCGATGCGTCCATCGGGGGCAAGGTGGCGGTGAACCTGCCCCAGGGCAAGAACCTGGTGGGGGCCTTCTACCAGCCCAAGGCGGTGCTGGCCGACGTCGAGGCCCTGTCCACCCTGGGCAAACGGGAACTGTCGGAGGGGTGGGCCGAGGCCATCAAGCACGGCTTCATCATGGACGCCAACCTGGTGGACGTGTTCGAGGAGCACGCTGAGGCGCTGATGAACGTGGAGCCGGAGATTTCCACCGAGGTTATACGGCGCAGCATGGCCATCAAGGCCGAGGTGGTGAGCCAGGACGAGCGGGAGACCCTGGATATCCGCATCCTGCTGAACTACGGCCACACCATCGGGCACGCCCTGGAGGCGTCCACCGAGTACGGACGGTTCATGCACGGCGAAGGGGTGTCCATCGGCATGATGGGAGCCGCCAGGATGGCATGCGAGCTGGGTTTCCACGGCCAAGACCTAGTCGACCGCCAGTACGAACTGCTGCAGCGGTTCAACTTGCCCACCACCGCCCAGGGAGTTGATGCGGAGGACATCCGGCGGGCCATGTCCCTGGACAAGAAAGTCGCCGGCGGCACCAACCGCTGGGTAATGCTGGACGGGGTAGGCCAGGCCAGTGTGCGGCGGAATGTGCCGGTAGAGTTGGTGGATAGGACGGTCAGGGAGATTGTGGGGTAGGGGGAGGAATACCCTACGAGCGAAAGGCCTTTCTCAAGGCTTGCTTTGCTGGCCTACTCTGTTGCCGGTAGAATTAACTGACAGTTAACGTATGCCTTACGAGTGGGACGAAGAAAAAAGGGAAGAGACCTTGAGGACCCGGGGCGTTGACTTCGATTTGATGGACTATTTTGATTGGGATAGCGCCTTGACCTATCGCAGCGACCGGCATGGCGAGACCCGTTGGTCGAGCTACGGTCTGGTTTAAGGCCGCCTCTTGAAGGTGGTCTGGACGCAACGCAGCGATTCAATTCGCATCATCAGCCTGCGAAAGGCCAACAACCGGGAGATGAGAATTTATGACCAACAAAGTCCGTAAATTAATTTGGCTCAGTCCGGAAGAGGACGCGGAAATTAATGGTCAGATTGCGGCAGACCCGGATGACTTTGAGACCGATGTGGACTGGTTTAAGGAAGCTAAACCCTCCGCGGAAATAATCCCCCACATCCTGGAAAGATACCATCGGGAACAGGACGAATTGAAGGCGGGAAAAAGGAAAGACTGAGAATCCTCCTGGATAAGGACGTGTTGGCTTACTTCCGCGCTGCCGGCGGTGGTTGGCACTCCCGGATCAACGAAGTGCTACGCCAAACAGTGGAGACGGAGGGGAAAACGACTGACAGGTAAAGTCTGCCAGGCAAGACCCAGTAGACGAGGACATTTCCCAGCAACTAGGAAATTAAAGAATAGGAGGAACCCACCATGCGAACACCCACTACCACCCGTGACATGGTACCCGAGAACCTGCGCGAGGCATTTGACTCCGAAACCGCCGCCAGCGGCGGGACCATTACCAGCGGCCCCGGTACCGCAATGATTAACAGTCCGGAGATGCGACGGCGGGCCAACGGCCTGGTCAATTACCTGCGGGACGAGTCCACCCTGAACAAGCGCATCCAGGAGTTGGCGATGATCGTTACGGCGCGGGCCAACGACTGCCAGTATATCTGGAACGCCCATGCCGCCGGGGCCAAGCGCCAGGGCATAAGCGAAGCTTTCGTGGATGCCCTGCGGGACGGTCAACCCCTGCCTGCGATGGCCGCCGATGAACAGGCGGTGATAAACCTGGGCCTGGAGTTTTTCAGCACGCGCAAGGTCAGCCAGGAGACCTTCCAGGCGGCGATTGACCAGTTCGGCGCCCAGGGCTTGACGGAGCTTTGCACGCTGTTCGGGTACTATGCGTTGCTGGCCTTCAACGCCAATACCTTCATGATTGATTTGCCGGAGGAGCGGACCGAGGCGGTGCTGCCTATTTAGGAAACCTCTGAACAAGTCTTCGTAATTGCAGCGACTGGCCAAGTCCCGGGGGGAGCTTGGGGCTTTAACTTCGAAACGAGCGCAGGCGCCCCCTCCTGACTGTCCCCCGTCGAGTGGGAAGGGACTCGTTTGGTAGTTCCTTAGGCGGGATCCTTCGACAGGCTCAGGATGAGCGGGCCGGAAAAGGGAGCGGTTCGGAAAAGGGAGCGGGTTGGGTGGCTCTGCCGATTCAGTTCTTTGACCACAAATAGGCAGGAATTTTCACGAATGGATGTGGCGTTAAATCCCATTGGTGAGCATCGTCGCAGTATCGCGGATGGGCCCAACCTTGCCGCCTGAAATATTGACAGAGACTGGGCTTTGCGGTATCTTTTTTCTACCTTATAACCGACACCAAACAACGCCCGCTTTTGAGCCAAATCAGATAGGCAGTTGTCGGGTGCCGTTTAGGATAGGGCCCTGATTGGGGCCAGTGCAACCAGCGTTTTGCAAACAAAAATTGAAGGAGGATTGTATGGCTGACCAACATGATGTTGCCTTGATGGCACACTTGTTGCGGCGTGCCGGCTTCGGTGCCAGCCGTGACGAGATCGAGGCCAAAGCTGCCCTGGGTTATGACAGCGTCGTCGATGAGTTGCTCAACCCAGCAACTGTTCCGGGTGTTGAAGAAGACATGCTCATGCGATACATGCCCGCTTACCACGAAGCGGCCGCTATCGAGACCAACATTCAGGCGTGGGTCTATCGTATGATCAACACCCCCCGCCAGTTGCAGGAAAAGATGGTTCTGTTCTGGCACATGATTTTCTGCGCCGGTCACTCCAAGATTGACAGCGGCCAGGAAATGGGCCGGATGATCCAGATGTTCCGCGACCACGGCATGGGCAACTTCCGCAACCTGCTCTACCTGCTGTCCACCAGCCCCGCCATGGTGTACTACCTGGACAACAGCGAGAGCCACAAGACCAACCTGAACGAGAACTATGGCCGGGAGCTGCTGGAGCTGTTCTCCCTGGGCGTCGGCAAGGACGAGGAGTTCAACTACTCCGAAGACGACGTAAAGGCCTGCGCCCGCGCCTTCACCGGCTGGAATATCGCTCCCTCGTACCCGCCCTTCCCCTATGGCCGCAGTCCATGGGAGTTCCGCTTCGACCCGGCCGACCACGACAACAGCGAGAAGACCTTCCTTGGTGAGACGGGCAACCTGAACGGCGACGACGTGCTGGACATCATCTGCAAGCAGCCCGCCACCGCCCGCTTCCTGGCCCGCCACCTCTACAACTTCTTCGTTGCCGACGACGTGCAGGTACCGGCCTGGCGCCTGACCCCGCCGCGGGATGCGAACGCTATCGAGGCCATGGAACAGGCTTACTTCGACTCCGGCTACAATATCGGCTCAATGCTGGAGGTCATGTTCAAGTCCGACTTCTTCAAGGCCGAAGACGTTCGATACGCCAAGGTCAAGAATCCCGCCGAGATGGTGGTTGGCACCATGCGCCTTGTGGGCGAGCACCGGGACATCATGCCCGGTTTGTTCGAGTTCTCCCAGGAGCCCAAGTACATGGGCATGGACCTGATGAATCCCCCCACCGTTGAGGGTTGGCACACCGGCCGCGAGTGGATTGACAGCGGTACGCTGGTGGAGCGGATCAACTTCGCCTCCGACCTGATGGGCAATACCGAGTTGCCCGGCGTCCAGTCGTTGATGAACCGCCTGATGTCCCGGGGCGACACCCTGAGTCCGGACCAGTTCGTGGAGGGCTGCCTGGACCTGACCGGCCCGCTGGCCGTTACCGACGACACCCTGCAGCAACTCAGGGCCCATGCCTCCAAGGACGGCGACCTCAGTACGTCGAACCAGGCAGAGTTCGCCCGCCGCACCGGCGAAATGTTCCAGATGATTGCCGCAACGGCAGAGTTCCAGTTCGAGTAATTTAGTAGAAGGAGAAGAGGATATGGTTTCTACGCAGAAAGACCCGGTACTGGCCGTTCTGTCCCTTTCCGGCGGCAACGATGGCCTGAACACCGTAATTCCTTATTCCAACCCCCTGTATCGGGACTATCGCCCCACCCTGGGCATTCCCGAAGGGCAGATCATTCCCCTGAACGACGACCTGGGCTTCCACCCGACCATGGGCCCGCTGAAGAAGTTCTGGGACGAAGGCAAGCTGGCCATTTTCCTGGGCGTGGGCTATCAGAACCCCAGCTATTCCCACTTCCGGTCCATGGACATCTGGCACACCTGTGAACCCGACAAGATCGGCACCGAGGGCTGGCTGGGTCGCGTCCTCAAGGAAATCGACCCCAACGCAGAGAACGTGCTGACCGGCGTTAACTTCGGCCGCGGCCTTCCCCGCGCCCTGGTAATGGAGGGCGTACCCGTGGCCTCCGTGGGCAACCTGGAGACCTATGGTCTGCTGACCGGCATCGATGGCGAGGAACAGCGCAACGAGGCCCTCGACGTGTTCGGCCGCATGTACTCTCCGGCCATGGGCAGCGGCTCGGTGCTGGACTACATCCACAGCACCGGCACCAACGCCCTCAAGGGCGCCGACATCTTGGCCACGGCTCCGGACAAGTACACCAGCAACGTGGAGTACTCCAACACCGTGGTGGGCCAGTACATGAAGAACATCGCCCAGACCCATCTGGCCGAGTTCGGCAGCCGGGTGCTCTACACCACGTCCCCGTACAACAGCTTTGATACCCACGCCAACCAGGCCACCCTGCACTCCGGCCTGTGGAGCGACGTGTCCAACAACGTGGAGACCTTCTTCCAGGACCTGAAGGACCACAACGCCAGCGACAACGTAACCCTGTTGATGTTCACCGAGTTCGGCCGCCGCATCAGCGACAACGGCTCGGGCACTGACCACGGCGCCGGCGGAGTTGCCTTCGTGGTCGGCGACCACATCAAGGGCGGGATCTACGGCGACTACCCGTCCCTGGAGCCCAGCCAGCAGGAAGAGGGCGGAAACCTCAAGTACAACATGGACTTCCGCTCCATCTACACGACCATCGTGGAAGACTGGTTTAAGATGGACCCGCAGCCCATAGTTGGTGGAAACTTCGAGAAGATCAGCTTTATGTAGTCCCCAGGTAAGCCTTTGGGCTTGCCACGACAACTGAAACAAGTATCCGGCGGTTCCCGCTTCGTCACGCCCTCAGGGGTTTTGAAGCGGGGCCACCGGCATAATTCGCAATTGCAGATTGACGAGGTAAGAGCATGAGCACCCATTTCTTTGGGCTTACCGCCCGGACGTACGAGTACAGCCACTCCGTGGGCCGTAACGAGTTCGCCGGTACGGGGTTCCGCAACCCGTCGGACATGGCCATCGATGCCGACGGCGTGGTGTACGTGGTAAACCGCTCCTATGAAAACCGTCCCGATGGCGTGCGGGTAACATCCTGCACCCTGGATGAAGATTACATCAGCGAGTTCGCTACCTATGGCGAAGAAGACGGCAACTTTATCTGGCCCGCCGGATGTGCCCTGGACAGTGAAGAGCGTCTTTTCATTACCGACGAGTGGCTGAACCGGGTTACCATCATGTCCAGGGACGGCGAGTTCCTGGGCAAGTGGGGAACCGGCGGTTCCGGCGACGGCGAGTTGGACCGGCCGGCCGGTATCGCCATCAGCCAGGACGGTACCGTCTTCATCGTTGACAGCCGCAACTCCCGCGTCCAGAAGTTCACGCTGGACGGCAAGTACCTGGGCCAGTTTGGCAGCTTTGGCAGCGGCCCGGGCGAGTTGAACATGCCCTGGGGCATAGACCTGGACAAGGAAGGCAACGCCTATGTCGCTGACTGGCGCAACGACCGGATCCAGGTCTTCACCGCCGACGGCGTGTGGCAGGCCAGCTATGGGCAGTCCGGCAGCGGCGTGGGACAGTTCAACCGCCCCAACAGCGTCGCCGTGGACGACGATGGCGACATCTATGTGGCCGACTGGCTGAACGACCGGGTACAGGTTCTGGCTCCGGACGGACGGTTTGTCAGCCAGATGGTGGGCGACCACGTCATGTCCCAGTGGGGCAAGGACAAGCTGCTCTCCAACCCGGACATGATCCGGCAGCGGGCCCTGGCCTTCGCCAACGACCCGACTTACGAACGCAACTTTGCCCATCCCTGCGCCGTCAAGATTGACAGCCAGGGCCGCATCTGCGTGCTGGACCACACCCGTGGCCGCATCCAGGTTTACAGCAAGGTCAAGGATCCGGTACTGGTGTAAGTACCGGAGTCCCCAACCTTGGAATCCGGTAAAAGTTCAGGGGCGCACCGATTGGTGCGCCCCTGAAACTTCAGCGATCCCCTAAAGCCTCTCTGATTGCTCCTAAACCTCTTTGCATTTGCCTGTCCCTTTCTATTAGTGAAGCTCCAGGCTCAAAATCGTCCTGGAGCCAACGAACAAAGTTGTGAGCGTGCAAAAGATAGGTCCTCTTCGACTGGGTGGTTAAAGGGGTATTGCTTACCTCGTTCTCGTACAGCTCTAAAGCAGTCAAAATTTGAGAGATGGCATCCTGGCTAATCTTCGCCATTTATTTCTCCGCTAACTCTGTGCATCCGGTGGCCCCTCCGGCATGCCGTCGTCAATCCACCGGGCTATTTCGTCCACCTCTTCCCGTGATATAAAGGGGCCGCGCAGGGGCATCTTGCCGAAGGTCCCCACACCACGCGCCAGGGAACGCACAAAGTGGGTCTCCCGACCGGGAAGGCCCGGTTCAATGGCCCGGAAACCGTTCAGCACCGCATCCTTCAGATCCTGCGGCGTTTCCCAGTAATACTCATGGATGCCGGGATAGGGTTCACGGCCCCAGCGCTCCTTCCAGCGTTCCATAATGTCTGCAATTATTTCCTTCACCCTGGGCCAATACACCGGTTCGGGAGTTGCGTTAGGTTGCGTCATTGGCAGTTCTCCTGACTTTACTTTAGCGGGCCCTCTAAAAGTTTGGCCTCAGGGACACTTCTTATGAATATGACTGTTTCCCAGAGAAGCTCACACTGGGTGTTCCTGCACCGATTCGCGGCGCAGGAGTTCCAGGGCGTGGGGCAAGACCGGCATGACCACTTCCAGGGTTTCGGCCACGCCCTTGGGACTGCCCGGGAGAGTGAGGATGAGGGTCTTGCCGCGGATGCCGGCCACCGAGCGGCTGAGCATGGCCATGGGCGTGAACTTTAGGGTTTCGGCCCGCATGGTCTCCGCCATTCCGGGCACCTCTCGCTCGATGATGGAGAGGCAAGCTTCGGGTGTTACATCCCTTGGCCCCAGGCCGGTGCCGCCGGTGCTGATGATCAGGTTGACGTCGGGAGCGTCGGCCCACTCGGCCATCCGCTGGGCGATCATGTCCCGGTCGTCGGAGACTACCTCGTACCGCACGACTTCATAGTCCGGCGGGGGCAGCAACTCCTTGATTTTGTCGCCGCTGGTGTCCTCGCGCTGGCCATAATATCCCGAGGTGCTGACAGTGAGAACCGCTAGTCCGAACATATCGCCTCCGGAAGGAATAATACCATAGAGCCGTAAACCAATGAAGTTTGCCCGCAAATGTGCGCGAAGGGATGCGGGACAGGACAGAGGGACCCGCCCGTGGGATTGCCGCAGTCCAGGTTGGCACAAAAAAGGGGCAGCCGCAATGGCTGCCCGGACAATCGCCTGGTGGAAACTCCGTCCCCTAGCCCATACCCTGCAGCACGGCCTGGGCGGTGACGCCGATGTCGGCGGGGGTGGGAATTATGTGGGCCCCGGCTTCGCGCATGGCCTCGATTTTCGCCTCGGCGCGGGCACTGTCGCCGGTGATGATGGCGCCGGCGTGGCCCATGCGCTTGCCTGGGGGAGCGGTGGCGCCGACGATCAGGGTACAGACCGGCTTGGTGACCGACTCCTTGATGTAAGCCGCCGCTTCCTGCTCCATGGTCCCGCCAATCTCGCCGATGAAGACGATGATGTCGGTGTCGGGGTCCTCATTGTAAAGGCGCAGGATTTCAGCGAAGCTGGTGCCGATAATGGGGTCGCCACCTATGCCCACGCAACTGGACTGTCCGAGGCCCAGGCTGGTCAACTGGCCCACGGCCTCGTAGGTCAGGGTGCCGCTGCGGGAGACCACGCCCACCCGCCCGGGCATGTGAATGTTGGCGGGCATGATGCCCACCTTGCAGCGGGCGCCGGGGTTGATCATCCCGGGGCAGTTGGGGCCAATGAGCCGCACGGGCTTGCGCTCCAGGTAGCGGGCCACCTTGGCCATGTCCTGGACCGGCACGCCCTCGGTGATGCAGGCGATGAGGGGCACTCCGGCGTCGGCAGATTCAACGATGGCGTCGGGGGCGAAGGGAGGCGGCACGAAAATCAGGGAGACGTTGGCGCCGGTCTCCGCCACGGCCTCTTCCACGGAATTGAATACGGGGACCTTGTCTTCAAATAGCTGGCCGCCCCGGCCCGGGGTGACTCCCGCCACCACATTGGTGCCGTAGGCCATGCCGGTCCTGGCGTGAAAGCTGCCCTCCCGTCCGGTAATGCCCTGGACGAGGATGCGGGACTCTTCGTTTAATAGAATGCCCATGGTTGGTTTCTGCTCCCGGTTTGATCTTAGGAACCCCTGAAAAAGTTGCTTCCATTTCAGCGAGCGACGAAATTCCGAAAAGGGGCTCGGTGGAGTCAGCTATGAAGCGAATTCCTGCACCTCTATCCTGACCTTTCTCCGGTCAATGGGGAAGGGACTTGTACAGGGGTTCGCTACACCGCCTGGCGGATGGCCTGGGCGGCTTCGGTCAGGGTGTCAGCGAAGGTTACGTTTAGGGACGAAGAGCCCAGGATTTCCTTGCCCTCGTCCACGTTGGTGCCCAGCATACGGACAATCAACGGCAACTCGGAATTCAGCCGCTCGAAGGCCAGGACGATTCCCCGGGCAGCAATGTCGCAACGCAGGATGCCGCCAAAGACGTTGACCAGAACGCGGTCCACCTTGGGGTCTGACAGGATAATACTGACGGCGCTGGCCACCTTTTCATCGTCGGCTCCGCCGCCCACGTCGAGGAAGTTGGCCGGAGCCGCGCCGGCGGCGTTGGTTACGTCCAGGGTGGCCATGGCGAGGCCCGCACCGTTGACCAGGCAGCCCACGCTGCCTTCGAGGTTGACGTAGGCAATCTCCATGTCCGAGGCCTGGGCTTCCAGCGCGTCTTCCTGGGACCGGTCGCGCAGTTCCCGCAGGTCGCCGTGGCGGAACAGGGAGTCGTCCTCCACGTCCAGCTTGGCGTCCAGGGCGACGACGCGGTCATCGCCGGTGATGATCAGGGGATTGATCTCCACCAGGGAACAGTCGTTTTCGGTGAAAATGCGGTACAGGGTGTTCAATACCTGGGTGGCAGGGCGAGCCTGGGCCCCTTCAAGACCCAGGCGGGCAACCAGGCGGCGGGTCTGGTAGGGCATCAGCCCCAGGACAGGCTCGATGGGTTCGGTGTGAATGTCATCAGGGGTGGAGGCTGCCACCTCTTCAATGTCCATGCCCCCGGAGGCGCTGACAATCATGACCGGCCCGCGGAATCCCCGGTCGATGGTGAGGGCCACGTAGAGTTCCTTTTCAATGTCAGCCAGTTCCTCGATCAGCACCGAGTTGATGGGAACACCCTGGGCATCGGTCTGGCGGGTTACCAGGTTACGGCCGATGAAGCCCCGAGCTGCCTCTTCCGCCTCTTCGGGGGAGCGCACCACCTTGATGCCGCCGGCCTGGCCGCGGCCACCGGCGTGGACCTGGGCCTTGACCACCGCCTGCCCTCCCAATTCTTGGGTGGCGCTGCGGGCTTCTTCGGGGGTGCTGGCCAAGATGCCCCGGGGCACGTCAATGCCATATCGGGCGAAAATCTCCTTGGCTTGATACTCGTGTAACTTCATCTGGTCTCCCTGGCAGGGGTCGGGCAACGGCTATTTGCCGTCATTTGCTGCAAAGTTAATTATTTTACGTGCCTGAGCCCGCCATTCCGGTTTTGGCCGGAGTGGCGGAGGCTGCCGCAATTGCCAGCGGCGGGACCGAGTCGGTTTACTGGCACACTGTGTTGAAACTATTCAGGGTTGATCAGGTACTTGAACACTTCCGCATCCGACGTCAGGATAATCTTGTCCTGGGAGCCGAGGAACGCCGTGTAGGCTTGCAGGCTCCTGCGGAAAGCGAAGAACTCAGGGTCCTGGTTCAGCGCTTCGGCCAGAATGCGGATGGCCTCCGCTTCGCCTTCACCCCGTATCTCGTTGCTTTCCTGGTCCGCCGTAGCCAGGATAACTTCCCGGTTACGGTTGGCCACCGCCCGAATCTTCAAGTCTTCCTCTTCACCCTCAGCCCGGAAGCGGGTGGCGATCCGGTTACGCTCGGCCCGCATACGGGTATAAATGCTGGGCGTTACGGATGCGGGGAAGTCCGCCCGTTTTACTCTCACGTCGATGATCTCGATGCCGAAGTCCTGTTCCTGGGTAAGCTGTTTCACCCCAGCAAGCACTTCACCCAGAATCTCGTTCCTGGTGTTGCGTCCTTCGAACAAGGGCAGGCCCTCATCATCCTCCACCGGATTACCCTGCTCGTCGACAATCGGCTCGGAACCGATAATCTCAAACCGGTCGCGCAATGCCACGCGGTCACGCAGGGTTGAAGTTACGATGTCGCCCAGCCGGCTGCTGGCATTGATTTCCGTTTGCAGGGTCTTGCGGAACTGCACCGGGTCAACGATGCGGTAGCGGGCGTAGGAGTCGATAATCAGGTTCTGCTTTTCCTTGTCCGGCATGGAGGCCGCCGGAGCATCTATCCGCAGGATCCGCTTATCGAAGGTGACCACGTTATCCACAAAGGGGGCCTTGATGTAAAGGCCGGGAGCCTGATGGGTGTTGATAACCTCGTTAAAGCGCAGGATTATAACCTGCTGGGTTTCGTCCACGATATAGAAGGCCTGGCGCAGGACGATCAGTCCAATTACCACCAGAATTCCTACGATAATCAAAGCTCGCATAGTTACTCTCTTTGGTCCTAGTTACGCCGAGGCGCCGCTATTGACTTGGAACCGGTTACGGACCGGAAAACCCCACTAGGGTTGAGGTCCTATGGGCACCGGCGTAATCCCCTCTCCCTGGCCAAGTATCAGGACAGTTTCAGCCTCGGGAGAAACAATAATCTTGCCGACCCCGGGGAGCACCTCTTCCATTGCCTCGAGATAGAGGCGCTGGCGTGTTACTTCCCTGGAGTTCTGGTATTCCGCCAGGATGGAAATAAACTGTGACGCTTCACCAGCAGCCCTGGCGATACGGGCCTGCCGGAAGGCTTCGGCTCCTTCCTTAATCCGTTCGGCGTCACCCTCGGCCCTCGGGATAATATCGGCTTCAAAAGCCCTGGCCTGGTTGATACGGGTGTCCCGCTCCTGGCGGGCTCTCAGCACATCGTCAAAGGCGTCGCGCACCTCTTCGGGCGCTTTCACGTCCTGAAGCTGCACCGTTTCAATGTTAATGCCTGTGTTGTAGCTGTCCAGAATTTCCTGCAGCCTTACCTTCGTCTGTTCCTCAACCTCTTCACGGTTGCGAACCAGAACGTCGTCAATGGAGCGCTGGCCCACCACCAACCGCAAAGCGGCTTCGGCGGCGTCCTTCAAAGTACGGCCATCGGGCCGGCCCTGAACAATGGCACGGGTCTCCTCACCCGGGTCATCCACCCGGAAAAGGAAGTCGTTCAGGCTCTTGATGTTGTACTGCACCACCATCTGAACGTCCACGATGTTCAGGTCTCCGCTGATCATCAAGGCTTCGGTGGGGAAAGGATTGGCCGCGCCGGTCTCGTTGCCGCGGAAACCCAACTCCATACGCCGGGTTTCGGTTACCCGCAGCACATCCTTCTTGCCGATTGGCGCAGGCCACCACCAGTGGAGACCTTCCTGGGTGACCGGGCTGGTCCCTACCGCACCGAAGAGGCGCAGCGCGGCGTTTTCACCGGGACCGATGGTATAAACGCCAGTGCCTAGCCAAACTATGCTTGCCAGTATGAGGATGCCTACAACGAATAGGGCGACTCCCCCGCCGCCAAAGCGTCCGGAGACTCGACCTAATCCATCTCGAAAACGAGCAGTAACCTGCTCAAAGTCCATTTCAGGCTGACGTTGTCCGCCAGGTGGGTACATAAGCGATTTCCTTGTTGAAAATTACCTGGGAAGTTCCCCGTCGACCGCACCTCGTCCACCGAGGCAATTACAGCCAGGGTAGGGAACCTTCAAGTCGCACCCATAGATTCTACCATCATTTGGCAAGTCCGTAACGATATTGGCTAATTTCGTTGCCAGAAGCGCCCACCAGCCAAAGGGGACTTGGCTGGGGGATCGCGGCTTAACCCACTCTATATCCCACCGCTTCCTGAGGGTGGGCAAGGCCCCAGTCAGGTTGTCCTGATCCTGCCGACGGGGCAGGATTCTTCGTTATGAGACAGCTGCTGATGCCTGGCCGGGCATAAAGTCCAGCATTTTGGATACCTAGCGGAGTTTATCGTGGACGTAGCCGAAGGGCTTGGCATGATATTGACGCAAGGCGCGATTGCACTGGCACATGGTTGGTGCCGTGAGGGGCTATAATAGGAGTCAAATTCGGGCAGCAGGAAGGGGGCAGCTAGAGACGCTTCCGCAGCCAAATACCGGGACAGCCGGGGAGGTTAGAAGCAAATGGCAGACAACGGGATGACCATCAGTCCCAGCGATGACATGACCCGGATACAGGTTACCTGCCCGCACCAGAGCGGCTTGCTTTACGTGGTTCCGGCCGAACGCAGCTGGGTTTGTACGCCGGAGCAGGTGCCGGCCCACGCCCTCGCGGGGTTTTTCAGGGAACTGGTGAACCTCAAGGACGCCCGCGTTGCGGGGCTGATGCAGGACTGGGGCCTCTACTACCGGCAGTTGCCGCTGGATGGAGAGGAGGCTGCGGAAAGCTGAGGCAGGCTGAGGAACCTCTGAATTAGCCGCCGGCATTTCAGTGAAAGCCGAGAACATTAAAAGCAGATCGGGGGCATCCGCAAAGAAATGAGCGCGGACACCTCAATCCTAACCTTCCCAAGTTGAGGGGGGAAGGGAATTGTTCAGGTGTTCTATCGATAGCTTTCAAGTCAAGCCAGATCAGGCGTGGGTGCAAAAGAACAGGGTCGGGATTGAATCCCGACCCTGACTGCAATTCCACAATTCAACTTTGAGGCCGAAGGGGTTGTGGGCCCCACTATAGGGTTTCTGTTCTAGTCGTCTCCGCTGCCTGTGCTCATGGTTCCCACGTCCGGGGCGTTCTGGCTGGACAGGGACGGCGCCGGCTGGTGCGGCATGTTGGGCTGGGCCGGCTTGGGGGCATAGGGAGGCGGTTCCGGCGGAACTGCCGGAGTGCCCGTGTCTCCCCCACCGCTGGTCTCCTCGCCGTTGAAAAGGCGCTGCAGATCGTCTCCGGAAACAGCCTCGTGCTCAATCAGGTATTCGGCGATGCGCACCAGGTTGGGCTGGTTTTCGTTGAGTATGTTGCAGGCCTGGACGTAGGCGTTGTTGACCAGTTCCTTGACCTCCTGGTCGATCTCCTCGGCCACCTTGTCGCCGTAGTCCCTTTCTTCGCTGAGTTCCCGGCCCAGGAACACCAGTTCCTCCCGCTTGCCGAAAGTACGGGGGCCCAGGGCGCTGCTCATGCCGTAGCGCTTGATCATACTGAGCGCAATCTTGGTGGCCCGCTCCAGGTCGTTGCTGGCCCCGGTGGTAACCTCGTCGAAAATCTGCTCCTCGGCCACGCGGCCACCCATCGTAACTGCCATCATGTCGAGGAACTGGTTCTTGGTCCACAGGTACCGGTCTTCCTCGGGCAGCAGGGTGGTGTGGCCACCCATGTTGCCACGGGAAATAATGGATATCTTGTGCACCCGGTCGGCGTGAGGCAGCGACCAGGCCACCAGGGCGTGACCGGCCTCGTGGTAGGCGGTCATCTCCTTTTCACGGCTGCTGATGACGCGGCTCTTCCGCTCCGGCCCGGCAATCACCCGTTCCACGGCCTCCTCGAAGTCCGGCATCATAATGCTCTTCTGGTTCTTGCGGGCCGCCAGCAGGGCGGCCTCGTTAATCAGGTTGGAGAGGTCGGCTCCGCTGAAACCGGGCGTCTCCTTGGCCAGGGTTTCCAGGTTGATTTCGGCAGCCAGGGGCTTGCCTGCTGAGTGGACCTTCAGGATCGCCTGGCGACCCACCACGTCGGGCAGGTCCAGAACAACGCGCCGGTCGAAACGGCCGGGACGGAGCAGGGCCGGGTCCAGAATGTCGGGGCGGTTAGTGGCGGCCAGCACGATGATGTTGGTGGTGCTCTCGAAGCCGTCCATCTCCACGAGAATCTGGTTCAGGGTCTGCTCCCGCTCGTCGTGGCCGCCGCCCAGTCCTGCGCCCCGGTGGCGGCCCACCGCGTCAATTTCGTCCACAAACACGATACAGGGGGCGTTGCGCTTGGCCTGGTCAAACAGGTCGCGCACCCGGGCGGCGCCCACACCCACGAACATCTCAACAAATTCGCTGCCGCTGATGTGGAAGAAGGGTACACCGGCCTCACCGGCCACGGCACGGGCCAGCAAAGTCTTGCCGGTGCCTGGCTGACCAACCAGCAGTACACCCTTGGGGATGCGGGCACCCAGGGAGAGGAAGCGTTCCGGATACTTCAGGAACTCCACCACTTCCACCAGTTCGGTCTTGGCTTCGTCCACACCGGCCACGTCGGAGAAGGTGACGGTAGGGCGGTTAAAGGGCATCATGCGGGCTCGGCTGCGGCCAAAGCTCATGGTCTGGTTGTTGCTTCCCTGGGCCTGGCGCATCATAAACAGGATGAGGCCGCCAAAGAAGATGAGGGGCAGGAAGTTAAGCAGCAACCCGAGGAAGCTGCCCAGGCCGCCGGAGCCTTTGAAGGTTACCTGGACTCCGCCCGGGCCGGTTTCCACGTCGTTATCGTCCAGCACCTTCATTATGTCGGTCTGTTCATTAATGCGGCTGGTGTACTGAGCGCCGCCGACGCCACCCGACACTACGGGAAGGACGGTCAGCTTGTCGCCCTCCACGATAATCTCGCTGATTTCGTGGTTCTGGGCCTTGGTCACCACCTCGGTGAGAGGCAGGTCGTTGCGGGTCCCCAAGGCAGGGATCAGGGTGTAAAAGATTACAATCACCCCGATGATAATCAACAGGTACACCAGGCTATTGCGGAGCCAGCGGTTACTTCCCATTCTCAATTTCTTCCCCTTAAACGACCAACTTCCAGGCAGGAACGATCCATTCTATAGATACCTATGGTCTTATATTAAATGAGGCCAAGGCAAAATGCAAAACTAAGACCCGCCGCAGAATCACGGGAAGGGGTGGTTATCCGGGACAATACCATTGAAGCTGCCGATGTTCTTGCCGAAATGCCGCAAGTGGCTATTGCTGTTCCACTCGCATATCAATCCCACTTTTCAATATCAGCGGCTCTCAGAATCAGCTGCTTTCAGATCAATAGTGCCCAGGTCCAGGGTTCCCTTTTCAATCAGGATGACCCGTCGTTCTTCCGTAGCAACCTGTGGCGATTCCCACCGCAACTGGTAGGTACCCAGCGGCAGCGACAGGTAAAAATTAAAGGCCGGTCCCAGTTCCATCCGCCCCACGTGGGTGGACGCCTTGGGTACCAGCCGAAGCAACCTGTCGTCGCCGGAACGGGGGCTGCCCCGTCCGTCCCGATTGCTGGTGGTGAAGTAGAGGTAACCGTCAGGGCCCATGACAACGGCCCTCAGGCGACCAAATTCCCCGGAGAACAGGGTCAGTCGCGGAGCAAGAACCTCGTACTGCGGCGGTTCCAGTTGCACCCGCGGCAGTTGGAGCAAGGTCTGGCTTGAAGCAACGGACCGGTAATCCGGCGGTTCCAACACCACTCGCTGCAGGTGGGAGCCCTTCAGGGCAGCGTAGACCAGGTTGCCCTGCCAGGAACCGGGCAATTTGTCCCCCGCGACAAAGGCCGCACCGGCTATGGCCACCGTCGGGGTCAGGGACAGTACCGAATCGACGTACTCGACATGGCCGGGGGCGCCGGTAACCTCGGGCCAGCCGTAGTTCTTCCCTGGTTCCAGCAGATTCACTTCGTCATCACGGCTTGGGCCGTGCTCGGTAATGAAGAGGTCGCCCGTCTCCGGGTGCCAGTCCAGCCCCTGGGGGTTCCGGTGGCCCCAGGTGTAGACGTAGGAATTGGGAAAGGGGCTGTCCGGCGGAACGGAACCGTCGGCGGCCAGGCGCAAGACCTTGCCCGCCAGGGAGTCAAGGTCCTGCGCCAGGTCAGCCTCGGTGGCATCGCCGGTGGTGGCGTAGAGATAGCCATCGGGACCAAATCGGATGCGGCACCCATCGTGGCGGGACGCCCCAGGGATACCGTCAAGGATGACATGATGGTCAGTGCCCTGGTTGTCCGCGTCGGTCAGGCGGGCGATCCGATTTAACATTTCGCCGCCGTTGCGGTAGGTATAGCAGACGTAGAGGTACCCGTTTTCCGAAAAATCCGGATCCAGGGCAATGCCCATGAGGCCGGCCTCGGACACATGGGCCACGTCGACGGTGGCATAGGGTTCCTGCAGCAGCGCGCCGTCCTTGAAGACCCGGACCCTGCCGGGCCGCTCGGTTATCAGAATGCGGCCGTCAGGCGCAAAGGCCAGGTCCCAGGGGATTTCCAGACCCTCGGCCACCGTTTCCACACCAAGTGTGGAGGGAATCTGCCTGATCTCCATGATGATGGGTTCATCCAGGTCCAGGAAAGTAAGTTGGGGAGGCAATTTTACCTCCCCCTCGATAACCCCAACGGAAGGGGGAAAGCTTTCATCCCCGGGGACGGGGCCTGCTTCTCCTGCCGCAGAGCCCACCAACTGGCAGCCTGTCGCCAGCAGCGAAAACAGCGCCAGCAGGGCCAGGAGCGAGGCAGCCAGGGTGTTTCTCATAGTGGAATACATTCAGCTATAAGTACGAGGGACGCGCGCAGGATGGATGTTCAACTTACAATCTGCTCAAATGGCATATACTTACAGCATACTGAAGCTTCTCCCAGTAAGCAAAAGGAGACACACCATGACTGCCGATTCCAAACCCCGGGTCTATCTTATCGGCACCGGCGGTTCCATTTCCTTCGTTGGCGACTTCCGCACCGATTACATCAACTACAGCTACCGCAACCGGCACCTGACCATTGAGCAGATGCTGGACAACATCCCGGAGGCCAGGGACTTTGCCGAGGTGCTGCCGGAGCAACTGGTCAACGTGGGCAGCGCCAACATACTGCCGTCCCACTGGCTACAGTTAGCCCGACGCATCAACGACATTTTTGCCCTGGACGCCCAGGCCGCCGGGGTGGCCATCACCCACGGCACCGCCACTCTCGAGGAGACGGCCTACTTCCTGAACCTCACGGTGAAAGACCGGCGGCCGGTGGTGGTCACTGGCGCCATGCGGCCCCCCACAGGCATGGGAACCGACGCCGATCTGAACCTGCTGGACTGCATCCGGGTGGCTGCCGCGCCGCAATCGGCAGGCAGGGGAGTGCTGACAGTCCTGAACAACGAAATCCAGGCAGCGCGGGACGTTACCAAGAGCAACAGCTACCGGCTGGAGACTTTCCGCTCCGGCGAACTGGGCTGCCTGGGCTACGCCGACTCGGACGAAGAGGTGGTGTTCTACCGCAGTCCTTCCCGCGCCCACACGGCGGACAGCGAGTTTGATGTTGGTGATGTAGAGGAACTGCCCCGGGTGGACATCGCCTACGCCTACGCCGGGGCCGACGGGCTGGTGGTCAACGCCCTGGCCGAGGCGGGGGTAGCGGGCATCGTGGCTGCGGGACTGGGCGGGGGAAGCTCGTCGCCGGAGTTCATGGCTGCACTGAAGAAGGCGCGGGAAGGGGGCATTCCGGTGGTTATTGCCACCCATACGGGCAACGGGCGGGTAATGCGAACCCGCCGCTTCGTGGAGGACGGCTACATAGCCGCCGACAACCTGGCCCCCAAGAAGGCGCGAATTTTGTTAATGCTGGCGCTAACGAGGACTGACGATGCGGGGGAGATACAGCGGATGATGCTGGAGTATTAGCGGCTTGGCGAGTTGGCCACAATAGAAATCTTGCCCCACGGAGACTCAAATGGCAACTGAACTACCTGCCTGTCTGGTTTGTGGACGCGGTGCTACTTCGGACAAACGGCAGATGAGAGAAGTGGGAGTTCATGAGATTGAGTCCCCTATTTGCCTTAGGTGCTGGCCTGTAAGGGCTTTAGAGATTTTTCAGTCAAGAAAAGGCAAACCTGATGCACCTACCTGCCGTTACTGTAGAAGACCAATGGAATTGGCACTGACGATCATAGATAAGCAAGAGTTGGTGTCAACCTATGCCCCAATCTGGACTTGCTCAGACGGAAGAACAACTTTGGCCTTGGGCCCCACCTCCGAAAGGCTAAAACGTATTCCCTCCAGATTAGTCCGCTATTTCTTAATCGCACTGGTAACTACTGTTATATGCGGGACGATAGCGTATTTGGTTCAAGAAAATTACCCAGATCCACCCAAAGTCTTCACGGGGGAATTTGAGACCGAGGTTAACTGCAGATATGACGGAAGAGTGTGTGGAACTTCAACTGTTCCTGTATATCGAACGATTGACGTAGGTTACCCTATGGGGGTTTGGGCCCTCAAAGTTGTAGCGTTTTTCTGTTTCTTCATAGCCATTGCAGCTGGAATTACAGCCATTGTGCAAGCTAATTCTCTGTGGCGTGTATGGAAGAATATGGCAACTAAGTAGCGTCAAGTCACTAACCTGACGCCGTTACCTTGGGTAAATTGATTGATCCCTATTGCGACTCCACTCAAAAAGTAAAGTGGGCCCGAAAATGAGGCCCTCTTCTTCGTTTCCCTCCGCAAAAAACCGGCCCTAGCCAGGCACCTCACCTTAGTGGTCGCATTCGGCAATTACGTGCTCCCATCTTGTTTGGAAGCTTCGATGAAAAAGTTTCTTCTTATGGCAGCACGGCCTTCTTCTCCGGCAAATTTATATGCCAAAATAGCCATCATCTCCCTCTTGACTTCATCAACTTCCGCCAGTCTTTCGGGGTGAACTTCTTGGTCAACTCGCTGAACTTACGGTGTCCGCTCATTGCTAAATCACCGAGGGCCCCGAAATTTCGGGGCCCTCTCCTTCGTGGTTCTTCGTGTCCTTCGTGGAAGATCTAAAAGAAACCTACCCCGGAACTTCGTCGTAGTGGTCGAACTCGGCTATTACGTTGCCTTCCTTGAGCTCCGCGATTTCCTCTTCCGAGTAGCCCAGCAGGCCACCCAGGACCTCTTCGTTGTGCTCGCCCACCTGGGGGGTGGAGCCGACCACCGCCGGGGTTCGGCTGAAGTGCCAGAAGTCGCCGGAGACGGCAATGGTGCCAGCCAGGAAGTCGGGCACCTCTTGCAGGGCGCCCCGCTCCCAGGGATGGGGGTCTGCCGCGGCCTGGGCGATGGTGTTAACCGGCGCCGCCACCACGTCGTGGTTGGTGAAGTGGGCGATGACTTCCTTCATGGTCATGTTTTCCATCAGTTCCCGCATGGCGTCGTTGATTATCGAGCCGTTGCGGCCCCGCTCGGGGCGGGTGGTGAAGCGCGGGTCCTCCAGCCATTCCGGCTTGCCCAGGGCGTTGCAGACCCGGTGCCAGTGGTGCTGGTCGCCGGCGGAAATCAGGACCCAGCCGTCCTTGCAGGGATAGGTGCCGCTGGGAGGCGCGGCGGACTCGCCCCGCCTGGGCTCGATGCCGGCGCCGTGATAGGCGGTTACGGGAATCTCGGTGTAGCTGTAGCCGGTGTCGGCCAGGCAGACATCAATGCACTGGCCCTCGCCGGAACGCTCCCGCTCCTGCAGGGCTGCCAGGGTGCCGATAGCGGCGTGCAAGGCCGTGGTGCGGTCGATGATGGGCACGCCGGCCCGGATGGGGGGCATCCCCTCCTCGCCGGTGACCATGGCAATCCCGGACATGGTCTGGCCGATGGGGTCGTAGCCGATCTGCTCGCGATAGGGGCCGAACTGGCCGTAGGCCGAAACGTTGACCATGATGATGCGGGGGTTCAGTTCCTTCAAAACATCGTAGCCGAAGCCCATATTTTCGATAGTACCGGGCCGGAAGTTCTGAAGGATGACGTCGGAGATCCTGACCAGCTTGCGCAGGGCCTCCTTGCCCTCTTCCTTGCGCAGGTCCATGCTCAGGCTCTTCTTGCCGCTGTTGTACTGCACCCAGTAGGCGCTCTGCTTGCGGACCCAGGGGCCGTGGTAGCGGGTCTCCTCGCCGCCCAGCCGTTCCACCTTGATAACCTCGGCGCCCAGCCGGGCCAGGACCTGGGCGCAGCGGGGACCGGCCTGGTGGCGCCCCAAGTCAATTACTCGAACTCCGCTCAAGGGACTATTGCCGTCTGCCATCTGAAACACCCCTCGTTTAGACTGCTGTAGTTTGGCCTAATTTACCACCGGATTGGGGAAAGGGCAAGCCAGCGGAAATTCGGGAAAGAAGTCGACTTTGCAGCCAGCGCCGTTCCAGGAACAGCAGTAATAAGGGAGTCCACCAGGGCCAGAGAAATAGGGGCAGAGGGGGTTCCCCTGTCAATCAGGTTTTAGATGGAGGCTTGCGCTGCGGGCAGCAGTTGTTGTCTCAATCGCGAAACGGGTTAACCTCTCAAATGTTGGCGCCATTGCCAAGGGTACGACAATTGACGGTCTGGTATAGTCTGGAATTGTTTCGTGATTCTTGCTGGGGGCCCTTTCCTTATGAAGTCAAAGACTAGCACTTTTCTGTTGAAGTTCCGGTTCCTCATTCCTGTGGCGCTCCTGCTGGCCGTATTGGCCTGCAACAACGATGCCGACGCCACTCCCGTACCGGCGCCAACCCCGAATATCCCCGCGACGGTGCAGGCGCAGGTAACAAGCTACGTGGACTCATTGCCCACCGCCACGCCCTGGCCAACCAATACCCCTTATCCGACGGGTACGCCCTACCCGACCCACACTCCCTACCCGACGGCCACGGCGCTGCCTACCCACACGCCCTACCCGACGCCAACTGCCATGCCGGTGATGGTACCCGTCCAGGCGCCAACCCAGGCGCCGCTGCCCACCTATACTCCCTTTCCCACCTATACTCCAGCTCCCGCCCCCGCTTCGGTGAGGGTAACCTGGCCTACGCCTGCTCCGGCCCCCACGGCCACGCCGGTGCCACGCCTTCCCTTCGATACCTTTAGCGCGCTGGATACCTCCGGAAGGGTTGACCCGATTCTGCGCACTTCTGTACTGGGACCCAGCAACTGCGAACGTGTTGCCGACTTGAGCATTGAATTGAGCCAGCGGCAGGATATCTCCATCCTCAAGGTCTACGATATGCGGGTGTTCGTCAGCAACTCCAGGCGGGTGGAGTGTGCCGGCACTGCCCGGTTGAGCCAGGGTGAGAACGCGCCCATCAACATCTTCGCGGAACATGATGGAGAAGGGGACAACTTCTACGGCTACCGCTTCCGCTAACCGGCCAACCGCTAGCCGATCTCCAGGCTACCGCCAGACTACCGCCAGTCAAGGGAATCAGGCAGGCACCTGCCAGTGTCTGCCTGATCGCATCTCCGGCGGACAATAGTCCCTTCACCGGACCCCAGAACTCCCCTGCCCAGCCCCAGAAACCTTGCTGGTCTATAACCTTGCTTCCCCCAAGCCTGAGTCCCTGCCCTTCTTCGGTCGGGGCCACCGGTGGGAGACTCTTGTTTTCGGCTGCGGGTTGGCTGCTGCCGGTGCCGGCCACAACCCCAACAATTTCCTCGAAAAGTCGCTCGCTGGAATATAGAACCCTTCCGGACAACCCGGTAAAATCCTATGCCGTGCCAGGCCTTTGAGCCGAGAGCAACCGGCCCTTTGGCCAAGCGACGGGAGAGGGGCCGGAGGACGGCGGTTACCCTTCAGGGTAAAACAGCGGCAACAGGTTGAGGATGATGTGCGGTGGGGCATGGCGGGACGGGAAGTCCATGTCCCATTTATTTATGTCAAGTGTGAACGTTTATTCATAAACTGTTGGTTCACTTAGACAGTCTCAATATAATCAATATTTAATAGGGGCCATCCATGCCTCGCCGCATGATGCACCGGCCCCGCATGAGGAGTAATCGACCGATGCAAGCTTCTCCGGCTCTGCTGACAGCACAGCTTCCCCCAGGCCCGCGCGGCCTGCCGGTCCTGGGTTCGCTGCCCTTCCTGGTAAAGGCGCCGACCCACCACAGTCTGAACCGGCTGGCCAGACAGCACGGGGACCTCTGCCTTTTTTACATTGGCAACGTGCCCACGGTGGTTATCAGCCACCCCCGGTTAATCGCCGAGGCCTTTGAGCAGGCCGACGTCGGGGAGGGGGGAATCGCCCGTCACATCCTGATCCAGGCCGGTTCTGGACACGGTTCCGGACACGATTCCGGTCAGAATGACTGGATCTATCCTTGGGACGATGAAGAATATGGTACCGGAGATGGTGGGAGAGCGCCGGCCCTGGTGCCCCACGGAGACCGGTGGCGGTACCTGCACCGGTTCACCACCGAAAAGCTGTTTGGCCCCGAAGCGCTGCAAATGCTGGAAAGGCACCACGTGGAGCCAATGGTGGACGAGTTGGCGGAGCGCCTGGGCCGCCTGGCGGATGCTGGGAAGACGGTCAATCCACTGGCGGACTTTGACCATCTCGAATACAACCTGATTTTCCGGGCCGTCTTCGGCGCCAGTTGCCACGATTCGCTGGATTTCCTGAGCCTGAAGAGTCAACTGCGGGAGCACATCTCCTGGGCCAGCGGCGTCGCCACGACCCTCAATCCTCCCGACTTCCTGTCCTGGCTCAAGGGCAGTCCCCGGAAGCTGGAACGGGAGGCAGAGCGACTTAAGCCCGACCGGGACCGGATCCTGGCCGGCCTGCTCAACGGGGTCCGCCAGCGCCCCGACTATAATTCTTCCGCGCCGAACTGCCTGGCGGAGGTGATGCTGGCCGCCCAGGCCGCCGGCGACCTGGAGTGGGCCGAAGTGCGCAGCCTTTGCTCCGGAATATTGGCCGTGGCCCCCTCCGGCCTGGCCAAGTCCCTGAGCTGGCTGCTGTTGCTGCTGGCCAACCGCCCCGAAATCCAGGAGGGGATCCACGAGGAAATGGACCGAGTCCTGGGCTGGGGCGCCGTTCCCGACGCCGAGGACCTCAGCCGCCTGCCCTATACCTTTGCCTGCCTGGCCGAGTCCATGCGGTACCGGACCATCTCGCCCCTGTCCGTCCCCCGCCGGGCGGCCCGGGACACGGAGGCCGGAGGGTTCCAGATACCGGCCGGCGCCCAGGTGCTGGGCAACATCTACGCCGTCCATCACGATGACCGATTCTGGGCGGCGCCCCTCCGGTTCCTGCCCGAGCGGTTCATGCCAGGTCCCGACGGTTCGCCGGCGCCGGCCCTGACCAACGGCGCGTTCATGCCCTTCGGGACGGGGCACCGGGCCTGCACCGGACGCGCGCTGGCGGAGACCTCCACCTGGCTGCACGCATCCCGATTGCTGAGCCGGCTGCGGTTTGAAACGCCCGACGAAACGCCCCTGCCGGAGATCGAGGTCTTCGACAGGACCCTGTGCAAGACCATAGTTCCGCGGCCCTACAACCTGAAGGTGAACCGCCGTTGGTAACAAGTTCTCTTTTTGCCGATGAACGGTGACAGGCCTTATTGAGCATCAGGGGCGGGAATAGTTAGGGAACCTCAGTACAGGTCATCGACATTACAGCAGCACCGCGAAGGCTGAAATCCCTGCGAGGGACCTGGTGGCATCAGCATGCAGTGAGCGCCGGCGCCACCTTCCGCACCTTGCCCCCTCGAGAAGGAAGGGACTTGTCCAGAGGCTGCCTAGATAGTCGAGGGAATGGACAGGCAGTGGGAATGGTGCTAAACCTTACTGCGTGATGCCCGCACTGCTGGAGAGAAAGGAAGAGTACGGTCCCGCACCAGGTCCGGCGTACGGCCCGATACCGGGCTCTATACCGGGCTCTATACCGGACCCCATACCGGACCCCATGCCCGACCCCATGCCGGAAAAAGTCCTGGCCCGCCTGTGGCAGAAGCGGGCAGCCCGGCAAAGGGAGTTCCGGACCAGCGCCGGACAACGGGTACGAGTCCTCTACGCCGGACGGCCCGGCACTGCGGCCGGCCCCGACTTCCGGGATGCCCTGCTGGAGGTGGAGGGCCTGGGCCTGGTGCAGGGGGACGTGGAACTGCACCTGCGCCAGCAGGACTGGTACGCCCACGGCCACGCCGACGACCCCAACTACAACGGAGTGGTGCTCCACGCCGCCCTGGAGACCTCGCCCCAGCCCACCAACCTGCACAGCGGCCACCGGGCACCGGTAATCTCCCTTGCCGCCCTGCTGGAAGTCGAGGAACCCCCCGCCACGGGCGGTTCCGCAAGGGAGCGGGAGGAAAGCAAGGGAGACAATCTCTGGGCTATTCTGGCGGAACGGGGCTGGCCCCGGCCAGCCGAAGCCAAGAGCATGGGCCAACTGCTGGATGCCGCCGGCGACGCCCGCTTCCAGGCCAGGGCGGCGGTTTTCGCTTCCTTCAACCGGGAGCAGCCTCCCAGCCAGACCCTGTACGAAGGCTTGCTGGAGGCCCTGGGCTATCGGGCCAACCGGCAGCCCTTCCTCAAGCTGGCCCAGCGCGCGCCCTGGGACATCCTGGCCGGGGAAGCCCGGGCACACCCGCGAGAGGCACGGGTCGCCGTCATAGAAAACCGGCTACTGCAACTGTCAGGCCTGACGGGACTGTCCGGAGACCGAAAAGGGAAGAGGCGTCTCCCGTCCGGTTACGGGAAGCCCCTACAAGCCGAGGAGTGGCACACCTTCCGGGTGCGGCCGGCCAACCATCCCCGCCACCGCATAGCCGGCGCAGCCCGCCTGCTGGCGCGCTTTCTGGAGTCACCAGATGCCGCAAGTTCTTCGGAAACAGCGATTGGTTGGGGAGCGCCAACGGGGCCGGGACGGCTGGTGGCAGCGCTAACCGAAATCGTGGCCGGCGGCAACGCGGCCAAACTCACTGCGGCCCTGACGGTAAAGGGCGACGGGACAGACGGTGGCAGCAAGGTCACCGCCTTCGTGGGTGCCGACCGGGCGAAAGATATGGCCGTCAACGTGGTCCTTCCCTTCTGCCACGCCATTGCTGAGAGCGGCGGCGAAGAAGGGGAAGGCGCGGCCCTGGCTCTTTTCAAGAAATTCGGCAAGCTGCAGGAAAACGAAATCACCCGGGAAATGGCCGACCAACTGCTGATGCCGGAGTGGTCAGGGGTGGTAACCGGCGCCCGCCGCCAGCAGGGGCTGATTCACTTGCACCGCCAACTGGCCGGATGATCCAAACCCGGGTGCAAAGCTCGTCCAGGATACTGCTTTATCCCCGACTCTGCTCCCGACTCACTGGTCCCAATACGGTGGCAGAGCCTCTGATGTCGGCAGTTCGCCTCAGTAAGTCCGCCTGTCCTTGCACCGGCCCACGGACGGACCCAGGCCCGTAACGATGAGGTTCCTGCGAAGGCAGAAACAACGGGCTGCCCCAATACTGTCCTGCATCGCCTTTGGGCCTGTTTCCACCTTTACCCTTCAACCTTCACCCTCAATTAACCCTAGACCTCAACTATAAGCACCCACATGGGCCCCCGGCCCACTTCGTAGGTGCCGATGCGCTCCAGCGCGCCGCTGCCATTGTCGATGCGGAAGGCGGCCAGCTTTCCCGATTCCAGTCCCGCCGAGTAAAGGTAGCTGCCTGTGGGGTCGATGCCGAAGGCCCGGGGCACTGCCTCCGAGGGGGTCTGTCCCAGGAGTCTCAGACGCCCGTCATCGCCCACCGCGTAGCGGGCGATGCTGTCGTGGCCCCGGTTAGGAGCATAGACGTACCTGCCGTCGGGGGTTATCTGGATCTGGGAACAGCTGTTCCGTTCCCGGAAATCGCGGGGCAGGGTTGTGACGGTCTGGAAGGGACTCAATCCGCCGGTGGCCGGGTCCAGGTTGTAGCCCGTTACGCTGCACCCCTGTTCGTTGGAGACGTAGATGATGTCCCGGTTGGGGTGGAAGCAGAAGTGGCGGGGCCCGTCGGGCCGCTCGGGGCTGACCCGCGGCGGGTTGTTGGGGGTAATGCGTCCGGAATCCGGGTCGAACCGGAACTGGAAGATAGCATTGGGCCCGTCGCCGGCGGCGATGTGGGGCACGTAGCCGTAACGGTTGGTCGGATCGGTCTGGAAGCAGTGGGCCCCGGTGCCCGTGGCCAGCCACTCCACCGGCGGCCCGGCCACCGCGCCGTCATCGCCAATGGCGTGGACGGCGGCATGGCCCGCATTGTAGTAAGCCGACAGCAGGTATCGGCCAGCGCGGTCGGTTGAGATGAAGCAGGGGTCCGACTCCAGACCCGCCGTTCCGATCAGGTCAATTTGGCCCTCCGACGGGTCGAGGCGGTAGCTGGAGACTTCCAGGGCGTCCCGCCGGCCCACGTAAATAAATTGCCGGTCCGGGCTGGCGGTCATGGGCGCCGGGCGGCCCGGGGCAGCGACCTCACCCAGCCGTTCCAGGTTGCCGTCGGAAGGGTCCAGGGAGAAACGCAGGATCTTGTCTTCTCCCGAAATTGACACGTACAGGTAGAAAGGCATTGTTTTACCTCATGAAAGTCTGGAACTCGACGAGTTTCTGAATGGCCGTGATTCTACCACAGGGACAGGGGAAAAGGCCTCACATACGGCCAATATTTGCAGGCAGTTGCGACGTCGCCTTCGTACGCTCATGGTGAGCCTGTCGTACCATCGCCCCCTTGGAGTTCCTTCCTAAAATAAGCCCTCGACCCTTCGACAAGCCTCCGTCAGGCCCATTATGAGGAGAACCCAGACGTGCATTCTTCGACAAGTTTTCGACCAGTTGAGGATGGGCGGATGCTAATGGGCATCACCTGCAACAGGAACTCGGGCACCTCTTCCTGCGTGAGGGGAGAACGGCGCGCTCTGTGGTAACATTTTGTCCAACCGCAAAGCCCACAAAAAGGTAACAAGAATGGCAACAACAGCTCCCTACGGTTCCTGGAAATCGCCCATAACCTCGGAAGCCATCGTGGCCGAGGCGGTGGGGCTGGGCGGCATTGCCCTGGATGGCGACGACATCTACTGGCTTGAGTCGCGGCCCACCGAGGGTGGCCGGCGGGTCATCGTGCGGCGCACACCGGACGGGGAAACCGGGGACATGACGCCCCGGCCCTTCAACGTCCGCACCCGGGTGCACGAGTACGGCGGCGGCGATTTTACCCTGGCCGGTGGAGTTCTTTATTTCGTCATCTTCGAGGACCAGCGCCTGTACCGGCAGGAGTTGGGCGGAGAGCCGCAACCCCTTACTCCAGAGGCTGACCCCGTGGCGGGCCTGCGCTACGCCGACTTCGTCGTGGACGCTAGCCGCCAGCGTCTCGTCTGCGTACACGAAGACCACACCTGCGGCGGCCCTGAGCCCGTCAACTCGCTGGCGGCGGTACCCCTGGAGGGCGGAGAACCGAGGGTTCTGGTTTCGGGCAGCGACTTCTACGCCGCCCCTCGTCTCAGTCCCGACGGAGCCCGCCTGGCCTGGCTCTCCTGGAATCACCCCAACATGCCCTGGGACGGGGTGGAACTGTGGGTCGCCGAGCTGGACGGCGAAGGTGCTCCTGGATCGGCGGAACTGGTTGCCGGCGGCCTGGAGGAAGCGGTTTTCCAGCCCGAGTGGGGCCCGGACGACAGGCTCTACTTTGTCTCCGACCGCACCGGCTGGTGGAATCTTTACCGAAAGGGCAGCGACGGAGATGCTGAGCCAATAACCGGACCTCTGGACATGGAATTCGGCAAGCCCCACTGGGTCTTTGGCTCGGCCACTTATGGTTTTGCCACCGCGGACCGGATAATCTGCGCCGCCAATGACCGGGGAACCTGGGGCCTCTACAGTCTTGACACCGCTAACGGGCGGCTGGAAGGCCTGGACCTGCCCTACACCGAGATGGGCCGCGGCGACCTGAAGGTGGACGCAGGGCAGGTGGTCTTCGGCGCCGGTTCCCCCACCGAACCCCTGTCCATCCTGAGGCTGGACCTGGCGGATAACAGCCTGATGCCATTGAGGAAGGCCTCGGCAACCGCGGTAGACTCCGGCTACCTGTCCCCGCCGCAAGCCATCGAGTTTCCCACCGAGGAAGGCCTCACCGCCCACGCCTTTTTTTACCCGCCAAGCAACCGGGATTTCGCCGCTCCCGAAGGTGAGAAGCCGCCCCTGCTGGTCAAGAGCCACGGCGGCCCCACGGCGTCAGCCTCCAGGGCCCTGGACCTGACCATCCAGTATTGGACCAGCCGGGGCATCGCGGTGCTGGACGTCAACTATGGGGGCAGTGTCGGCTACGGCCGCGAGTACCGGGACCGGCTCAAGGGCTGGTGGGGCATCGTGGACGTGGACGATTGCGTCAACGGCGCCCGCTACCTGGTGGCGCAGGGAAAGGTGGACGGAAAGCGGCTGGCCATCGACGGGGGGAGCGCCGGCGGCTACACCACCCTGGCCGCGCTGGCCTTCCGCGACGTGTTTCAGGCGGGGGCCAGCCACTACGGGGTCAGCGACCTGGAGGCTCTGGCAAAGGACACCCACAAGTTCGAGTCCCGCTACCTGGACCAGCTCATTGGCCCCTATCCGGAGCGGCGGGACCTCTACGTGGAGCGGTCTCCCATCAACTTCACCGATAACCTGTCCTGTCCGCTGGTCCTGTTCCAGGGACTGGAGGACAGGATCGTGCCGCCCAGCCAGGCGGAGCTGATGTTCGAGGCGGTGCGGGCCAAGGGTCTGCCCTGCGCCTATATCCCCTTCGAGGGGGAGCAGCACGGCTTCCGGAAGGCCGAGAACATCCGCCGCGCCCTGGACGGGGAGCTTTACTTCTACTCACGGGTTTTCGGTTTCGCGCTGGCTGATGACGTGGAACCGGTGGAGATTGAGAATATCTAGTCCAGCCACGAAGGAATACTAAGAGGCGCAAAGGGGAGTATGTTGTTCGCCAAAGGACACAAATACTCGCTGATAGCAGGGCAATCGCGTTTTAAGTTCGAGTTGATATGTGCAAGTTCTTTTTGATAGGAAAACATGTCACCCTGAGCTTGCCGAAGGGTCTAAAGTCCCGGACAGGAGTCAGGCTCAAGGCCCGAAACAAGGTTGCTGGGTTGGAGTTTAGATGCTTCGGCTTCGCTCAGCATGACAATCGTTTATAACGCGATTGCCCTGTCGCTGATAGTTGCCGGTTAGAATAATTGTGGCCGTTCGTGTATATTCGTGGATAAATTTCATCCATAGGGGAGGCCCTGTTCATGGACTTCTATCAGCATGTATTCGCTGGCAATCCGCTGGACCGGGGCGAGGTTGAACGCCGGGACGAGGCCTGGATTGCCGACCAAGCCCGGGACCCGAGGAGTCGCTTTTTGCCCATGCGCGGGCCGGGGGTGCTGGTAAACGCCGCCGCCACGGGCCACGGCGAGCCGGCATTGGGCTGGCTGGGCTGGCCCGACCTGGAGCCCCACGTCACCAGCGCGTCGCCCCTGCTGCTGGGGATGGAAAACGGCACGACCTACTTTGCCATCGACCTGACCAGGGATGAGTCCGCCGCCGCCGCCGTGGAAGCCCAGGGCGGCTACCGGTTCGAGGAGGCCCGGGCCGCCGCCGAGAACCTGCTCAGCGGGCCCGAGGCCGCCATAATGGCCCAGGGGAGGGCCCAGGCGAACTGGCACAACCGCCACGGTTTCTGCTCAGTCTGCGGCCACGCCACCGAGGTGAGGCGGGGCGGGCAAAAGCGGTGATGCCCCTCCTGCAAAGCTGAGCATTTCCCCCGGACGGACCCGGTGATAATTATGCTGGTCCACGACGGCGAACGGTGCCTGCTGGGCCAGTCCCGGGGCCGCCTGCAGGCCATGAACCGCTACTCTGCTTTGGCAGGCTTCATGGACCAGGCCGAGGCAATCGAAGAGGCCGTAGCCCGGGAGGTTATGGAGGAGGCCGGTATCCGGGTCAAGCAGGTGCGCTACCACTCTTCCCAGCCCTGGCCCTTCCCGTCGTCGCTGATGATCGGGTGCCACGCCGAGGCCGACACCACAAGCATCAACATGGACAACGAGGAGATGACCGACGTGCAGTGGTTCGACCGCTCGGAGGTGCTGCTGGCCCTGGAGGAGAACAGCGAGAAGCTGCGGCTGCCCGGCCCAATTGCCATAGCCCACCATCTGATCAAGGCCTGGGCTTATCGGGATGTCAGTTAAGAGTTACGAATTAGGAATTAGGAATTACGAACCAGGACCCAAAGAGATGCTGACGGCTCATTCTCAATTTCTAATGCGTTATTCGTAATCAAATAGGGAGGTCGGCAGATGACTACCACCGATTACTCGGCGCTGGACCGGCCGGAAATCTCGATGAACTCCTTCTATCCCCGGAGAAACTGGACGTCAACCCCGGCGGGCGCCCAGGACTTTGCCATCCCGGTGGCCGAAGACATTTCCCTGTCCTGCCGTTTCTTCCCGGTGGCCAACACGCAGCCGACCATCCTGTTCTTCTACGGCAACGGGGAGACGGCCGCCGACTACGACAACATCGCTCCCATCTACAACCAGGTGGGGGTCAATTTCTTTGTGGCCGACTACCGGGGCTACGGCCAAAGCGGAGGCCTGCCCTCCTTCGGCACCATGCTGGAGGATGCCCATCTGGTCAGGGAGGAGCTGGTCAAGGCGCTCTCCAGCGGCGGGTACACCGGAGATCTCTTCGTTATGGGCCGCTCCATGGGTCGGCACGCCGCCTTTGAACTGGCGGCCAACAGTCCGGAAGGAGCACTGAAGGGAGTAATTATCGAAAGCGGCCGGCCCATCCTGGGCAACTTCTGCCACGGCGTGGACCCGGCGGTGGCGGAGCAACTGGAGGCTGGCTACCGGGCCAAGGTGGCGTCGATAGTTTTGCCGGCCCTGGTAATCCACGGGGAACAGGACACCCTGGCCCCGGTGGAGCAGGCGCGGGAAATGTACGCGAGCTTCTCGTCCGAGAATAAACGTATTCTCACCATCCCCGGCGCCGGCCACAACGACCTGCTTTATCGGGGCATCAACGAGTATTTCATGGCAATACGGGAGTTTGTAGGGGCCTAGCCAGCAGCGTCAAGGAAAACCCCCTATCAGACTAGCAGGGGCAGACCGGTGTGTCCGCCCCTGCATTTCTCCCTTCGTGCCCCTTCGTAGCCTTCGTGGATAAAGACTGTGCTAGCTGAACCGGGGAAGCACCTCTTTTCCGAACAACTCCACCGCCCGCAGCGAGTCCTCGTTGGGCATCCCCGGCCACTGGCACCGCAATACCAATTCCTCAATACCCAGCTCCCGGTACTTCTCAATCTCAGCGGCGCACTCGTCGGGACTGCCAATGATGAACCGGTCGGTCAGCACCTGTTCGAATCCCACGTCGATGCGGTCGGCCTCGGGCAGTTCCTGGCTGTGGCCCGACGCGGCCCGGTCCTGATACAGCCACTCGACGTGAGGGCGGGCGATACGGATGGCCTCCTCACGGGTCTCGGCGATGAACATCTCCCGCCAGGCTGAAATATACGGCTGCTTGCCGGCTGCCTTGGCCGCCTCGCGGTACAGTTCCACCTGCCGTCCGATGGTGGGCAGGGTGGAACGGGAGCTGACCAGCCAGCCGTCGGACAGCCTCGCCGCGCGGCGGACGCCCCGGTCCTGGTTAGCGGCAATGTAAATTCGGGGATAGGGCCGCTGCAGGGGCGCTCCCACCGGAGGCACGTCGGTCATCTCGAAGTGCTGGCCGTGGTGGGTTACCCGCCCATCGCCCCACAATTGCTTTATCGTTTCCAGCACTTCCCGAAAGCGGGACAGTCGCTCCTCCTTGGGAATGCCGAACCCTTCGAATTGGAAGTCGCGCCAGCCCAGGGCCGGGGCCAGCACCAGCCGCCCGCCGCAGATAACGTCCAGGGTGGAAAGCTGCTCCGCCGCCTCGACGGGGTGGTACAGGGGCAGCAGGCCCACGAAGCCCAGCTCCAGGTCAGGGGCCTCGGCCGCCACCCGAGCCAGCAGCAGCGTGGCGTGGAAATCGTTGTTCAGGTAGGCTGCGCCAGTCCAGAGGGAGTGGAAACCGTATTTGGCGGCCAGCCGCGACTTCTCCAGCCGACCCTCCAGGGCCTCGGCCCGTGATTCGTGGGGCAGGTTGCCGCCGCCCAGGTTAATGCCGAATTTCATGGTGCGGGAATCTCCTCGCCTTCGGGGTACAATAAAGGCTTGAGATACTCGGAAGCTGCATGGAGGTCAAAGCCTACCACGTCGAAGCCGTTTTCCTCGCTGCCAAAGTCAATGATTAACGGAGACGTGACTTCGTTCGACACCTGAATCTTGCGGCCCGGCACGAGCACCTACAGGATATCGAGGTCCTCGTCGTATGAAACTTTGAGGTATTTGTCGCCGGATATCTTCGGCTTCATAGTTCACCTCGCTGGTGCCGTCTCGTTGCCCCGGTATCGAAATGGGCTGTCACAGTTATGCGATCAACCGCTTTGGAAACGGCCACCTTTAGCAGTTGGCTCCTGTCAACGACGGTTCCAAAATAATTGGTAGAGTTCTTCCTATAGTCGTCAACCACTGCTACAGGGCTGTCTATCGTCCGCGCCATCCATTTTACACTAATGTCCCTTTCCCTAACCCGAATAAGAACATGCTGAGATAAGAGCCGGTCTCTGCCGCCAGCAAAGATGACGAAAGACTCGAAAGGAACTGACACTTATTTCATACCGCCCAAAATAATGGCCTAAGCACATCCTGCAAGTCTGGAATGGTATCATAATCCCGTACTAACCCCAGCGACATTCAACCAAATCTAAAGACCATCCAACCGGAGGTGTCCCCATGGCAGAACGTGTACCTATAGTCCCCGAAGGCCTGGCCGCCAGTCCCGCTTTCTCCCCCGGCGTCCGCGTCGGAGAGTTCTTGTTCGTGTCCGGACAGATAGCCCAGGGAGCGGACGGCCAGTTGGTGGGCGGGAGCGATTGCGCCGCCCAGACCCGCCAGGTAATGTCCCGCATCCGCACCATTGTCGAGGCGGCCGGGGCCAGCATGCAGGACGTGGTCAAGATCACCACCTTTCTGGTCGACCTGGACGATTACCCGGCTTTCAGCACTGTGCGTTCCGAGACCTTCCCCAACAGCCCGCCGGCCAGTTCCACGGTGGTGGTGGCCGCGCTGGTACGCCCGGAGTTCCTGGTGGAAGTTGAGGCGGTGGTGCATATTCCAGGCAATTAGGAATTTGGGATTCGGCTGAAGGAAGGACCTCTGATCGCTTCAGCCGCTTCAACCGCCGCCGGCGCGTTTCAATTCCTGATTCTGAATTCGTAATTCCTAATTGATTTCGGAGGTAACGAAATGAGACTGGCCAGATTCGGCTATGACGACTGGGAAAGCTACGGCCTGGTGGAGGGCGACCGCATTAGCGTCATCCAGGGCAGCATCTTCCGCGATCACACCGTCACGGGCGTCTCCTACCCCCTCAGCGAGGTCAAGCTGCTGCCGCCCACCCAGCCCACTGCCTATTGGGCCGTGGGTCTCAACTACGCCGCCCACATCGCCCACCAGGAAGAAGCCCTGGACGCCGAGCGCATCCAGCGGGACTCGTCGGCCTTTCGGCCCTGGCAGAAGGGGGCCAACTGCATCATCGGCCCCGGCGAGAACATCGTCCTGCCCGCCGAGTCCGATTATGTCCACTATGAGGGCGAGTTGCTCATCGTAATTGGGAAGCCGGCGCGCCGCGTGTCCGTGGAGGACGCGCCGAATTATATCCTGGGCTACTCCATCGCCAACGACGTAAGCGGCGAGGGTTCCTGGGCCGCCGACCTGTCCAACTGGCGGCGCAAGATGTGCGACACCTTCGGCCCGGTGGGTCCCTGGATCGAGACCAACGTGGACCCCCACGACCTGGAGATCATCACCCGCCTCAACGGCCAGGAGCACGACCGGGGCAGTACCTCGGGCATGATCTACGACTGCTATTACACCGTCAGCGGCATCAGCCAGTTCGTGACCCTGCGCCCGGGCGACTTAATCCTCACGGGCGCCCCGGGTTCGGTGGAGCAGTTGCACCACGGCGATGTGGTGGAAATAGAGATTCCGGGAATCGGCACCCTGTCCAACCCCGTGGTGGCGGAGGAGATTTAGGCTGTTCAGCGAATGGGGGGCGCCCTTTGCGGACGCCCCTGCACAACAACCAGCGGATGCAGTAGGGGCAAACCTTGCGGCTGCCTTGTTCTTTTTCGCCTCACTCCCCTTTGATACCCCACCCGGTTTAGCGGTATACTGTTGCCCGGCCTGGCGCCACGGGTGCGCGCGCCAGGTTACCTTTTTGTACTCCAACTTCACTTGATAGCGTGATCGCGGGAGGTCTCGGGTGGAATTCAGTATTACAGTGCTCAGCGGCGACGGCATCGGACCGGAGGTTACTGTCGAGGGGGTTAAGGCCCTGGAGGCGGTGGGCCGCGCCTTTGGCCACACCTTCAACCTCGAATACGGTGACGTGGGCGGTATCTCCATAGACAAGCATGGCACGCCCCTTACGGAGGAAGTGCGGGAACTGGCCGGCGCCGCTGACGCAGTCCTTTTCGGCGCTGTGGGCGGACCCAAGTGGGACGATCCCTCGGCAACGGTGCGGCCCGAGGACGGCCTGCTTCAACTCCGTTCCCACCTGGGTGTCTTCGCCAACATCCGCCCCGTCAAGGTCTATCCCAACCTGGTGGAGTCCAGCGTCCTGAAGCCCGAGGTCCTGGAGGGCGTGGACATGGTGGTGGTGCGGGAACTGACCGGCGGACTCTACTACGCCGAGCCCAAGGGCCGTCACCAGACTCCCCAGGGCTGGACGGGCGTGGACACGATGCGCTACAGCGAAGGCGAAATCGAGCGGGTGCTGCGGGTGGGGTTTGAACTGGCCCGGGGACGCCGGGGCAAGCTGGCTTCCATCGACAAGGCCAACGTGCTGGAGTGTTCACGCCTCTGGCGGCAGATTGCCACCCGCTTGGGCGACGAATATACCGACGTGGAACTGGAGCATGTTTTGGTGGACGCCTGCGCCATGCAGTTGGTGCAGCGTCCCTCCCGCTTCGACGTCATCGTGGCCGAGAACACCTTCGGAGACATCCTCACCGACGAGGCGGCCGTGCTGTCGGCCTCCATGGGACTGCTGCCCTCGGCCAGCCTGGCTGACGTGCCCATAGAAGGGCGCAAGATCCCCGGCTTTTACGAGCCTATCCACGGCACAGCGCCGGACATAGCCGGGCAGGGCATTGCCAATCCGGTGGCCTCCACCCTCAGCGTGGCCCTGATGCTCCGTTACTCGCTGGGCCTGACCGAGGAGGCGGCCAGCGTGGAGCGAGCGGTCGACCAGGCATTGGATGCAGGGCACCGCACTCCGGACATTGCAGTGGAAGGCTCCAACCGGGTAAGCACCAGCGAGATGGGCGACCTGATCGCCAACGCCATAGCGCCGTAGTTTCAATTGCGAATTTCGAAATAATAATTGCGAGCCGGGTTGTCGGACGAAGGGTTCGGGCTTACCCGCAGTTATTGAGGGGCAGTAGCTCGAGTCAGGCACAGCCACCTAGGCCTCGTATGGCCTCGTCCCTGCGAAAGCAAGGCCCCTGGCGTCTATACGCAAAGGTTGGCAACACGGATGAGACCGTTGCCCAGCCCTGCTACCAATTATTAATTCGTAACTCCTGATCAGCAATTCAAGGAGAACCATGCCTTTCGTACCCGACCAGGTCAGCCTGCTGGTTTCCGTGCCCATCTTCCTTGCCAGCGCGGCTGCCGTCATATTTATGGGCATTCAATTGGCCAAGTATGGCGATGCCCTGGCCACCCTTACCGGCTGGGGCCGCCTCTTCGTGGGCAGCATCCTCGTTGCATTGGCAACCTCCCTGCCCGAGTTGTCCAACAACATCACCGCGGTGCGGATCGACAATCCGGAACTGGCATTGGGCAACGTGGTCGGGGCCAACATGATCAACATGTTCACCATGGCGGTGGTGGCCCTGATTTTCGGCGGACGGCGTTTTCTGCAACAAGTGGCTCCCGAACAAGGCTATCTGATCGTACTGGCGGCCGTACTCACCGGCCTGGTGGTGCTGTTTGCCGGCTGGCACGCCCTGGCGCCCAACGCCATAACTGAATTCAACATCTGGCAGATCGGGGCATCCTCCATATTCCTGCTGGTGGTCTACGTTATCGGTATGCGGATTGTTTACCAGCGAAGGCCGGCAGATTCGGAGGAGGAGGCTGAGGACCCGGGTATGACACTGCGAAAGGCCTGGGGCTTTTTCAGCCTGGTATCGCTGGGTGTAATCGTCGCGGGAGTGTTTCTGGCCCAGAGCGCCGACTGGATTGCCGAGTCCACCGGCATATCCTCTGGAGTGGTGGGCATCCTGGCCGTGTCCGTTGTAACTACCATGCCGGAAGCTTCGGCTTGCGTGGCGGCGGCCCGCATGGGGGCGGCGGACCTGGGGGTGGCAGGCCTCTACGGCAGTTGCGTCTTCAACGTTACCATCCTGTCTTACGCCGATCCCTTCTTCCGCAACGGCGTTATCATGAACTTCGCCTCGCCGGAGCACTTTGTTTCCGGCATCATTGCCGTGGGTCTGATTCTCTTCGGGGGAATTCTGCTGTGGGGCCGCAACCGGCTCTCCCAGCCGGTTATCGTGTCGGGACTGGCGGTTATGGCGGCGGTGTACATCGCCGGCGCGGCGTGGGTAGCGGCGCTGGGCGCGCCTAGTTAAGTAATGGCAATCACGAATGGACACGAGAGTCCCCGATAATTACGTGTCCATTCGTTACAGTTCGCGAACATACAAATAAAAACCTGGCATCCCCCGGTTGACGGTCGACTGAACCTGCCATAGACTGGCCCCACCAAACTGGACGTTACCAAATGCAGGTTTTAGGGGGTGTCATGACCATCCAAGCCACCGCCGCCGACTTCGTATCCAAGTTGAAACGCCCCGCAGATATCGACAGGTTCTGGGACGACGTTCTGGCCCAGACCGCCAAGATTCCCCTGGATGCAAGTGTTGTCCACGACCCTCTCCGCTCCACGCCGCAGGTAGACGTTTACCAGGTCCACTACACCAGCCTGAACAACGTACGCATCGCCGGCTGGTACGCACGTCCCGCCAACCATGCCGGACAATTGCCGGGGCTGCTGGTGGTACCCGGCTATTCCATGGAGCCCCTGATTCCCAAAGCCTGGGCAGCCAAGGGATACGCTGCCTTCAGTGTCGCGCCCCGGGGCAAGCTGCGCAGCAACGGCCAGTTCAACCCAGGCTATCCTGGCCTGCTCACCTACGGTATTGTTGACCGCAACACCTACACCTACCGGGGCTTCTACATGGATGCCTGCCGCGGCGTCGACTTTCTCCTTTCCCGGGATGAGGTGGACTCCGAACGGCTTGGCGTTACCGGCCACAGCCAGGGCGGTGGACTGTCGGTGGTGGTGTCGGCCCTGCGGCGAGAAATCACGGTGGCCACCGCCGGCGCGCCTTTCCTCTGTGGCTATATGGACGCGATTGAGCTAACCGACGGCTATCCCTACCAGGAAATTGCCGACTACCTGCGTCAACATCCCGAAAGCCGCCAACAGGTTACGGTTACCCTCGCTTATTTCGACGGGATCAGCCTGGCGCCGCGGGTTACCTGCCCCATCATTGTCAACATCGGCCTCCAAGACAGTACCTGCCCGCCGGAAACCGGCTACGCCCTGTTCCGGGCAATCGGAAGCGAGGACAAGACCCTTTACGATTACGACGGCTACGGCCACGACGCCAACAACCACGAGCACGCCAGGGTCATCGACGCCTTCCTGGCCCAGCACCTTCAATCCTAGGGGGCCCCAGCTATGACTTCATCAACGACTTCATCAACCGGGGGAAACCCCCAGGAGTTTGACGCCTACTGGCAGGCAACCATGGCTGAACTTTCCAGATTGCCGACAGCCCCGGAGGTGGAAGAAATACCCCTCCGGTCCACGGAGTTTGCCACTGCTTATGGCGTGCAGGTGACCTCTATCGGCCCCTACCGCATTTTGGGCTACTTGAGCATCCCCCACGGGCAGGGGCCCTTTCCCGCCCGCTACTTCCTGCCCCGCTATGGAAGCGTGGCCGACATAGTGCCCCAGGGAACCTCCAACAACCAGCGTCGCCAGTACGTTACCCTGGCCATTTGCGCCCGCGGTCAGCGAGGCTCCGACCGGCCCTATGCCGCCAGCTTCCCCGGCCAGTTGACCGACGGCGTAGACAACCCGGAGGGATATGTCTACCGGGGCATTGTGGCCGATTGCTGCCGCGGGCTGGAATACCTGCTCCAGCGCCCCGAAGTGGACCAGACTCGCATTGCCGCTATTGGCACCGACATGGCCCTGGTCACGGCGGCCCTTTGTCCCCAGATTACCCATCTGGTCTGCACCCCGGTGCTATTCCACCGGACCCTCGAGCGGGCCGCCAACACCCAGGCTTATCCCCTGGAGGAAATAAACGACTACCTGCGCCAGCATGCCGACCGTCAAGAGAAGGTGGCGGACACCCTGGCCCACTACGACCTGCGCCGGTTCGCCCCCAAAGTGAGGGCCACCACGCTGCTGATGGCGGAAGCGCGGGGCAGCGCCCTGGACCCCTCAACGCTGGAACTGATGGCCCAGGACATCCAGGGCCAAACGCTGGTACACGAGTCGGAAAACTCCGGCTTCAAGGACGGCGCATTCAGCGAGACCTGGCTGTCGGAGCAGTTGGGCCTGCCAGAACCCAGCCTACCGCCCCATTGGCAGGCACGGGACTGATAGTTTAAGAATTATCTCAAGACCGCCAATGAAACTCGCAGATCAGGGCGGCACTGACAGTGCGCTGCTCGTCACCCCATCCTAACCTTCCCCCATCAAGAGGGAAGGAAGCTGGCTGGCCGGTTTGGTCGGATCACAGGCACGTCAATCAGTAATCCCCTTCGGATGATGCTTAGAGGAGACGGACCCTGATGCCCTACCTTACCCTGCCAGGCGTTGATCTCTGGTACGAAGACACGGGAGGCCCTGGCACATCGGTAATCCTGCTCCATGCCGCTTCGGGCACGACAGAATGCTGGGTTCACCAACTCCCCACTTTCACCGCCAACGGCTACCGGTGCGTCTCCTATGACCGTCGCACCTGGGGACATTCCCGACCCACCGAGTCCGGCCCTCAACCCGGCTATGCCGGCGACGACCTTCATGCCCTGCTGGAAGCCCTGGGGCTGGAGAGGGTGCACCTGGTGGGCACGGCGGCGGGCGCCATACCGGCGCTGGACTATGCCCTGAGTCACCCGGAGCGAGTGCGCAGCCTGGTGGCAGCCAACACTATTGGCGGCGTCCAGGATGCCGAATACCTGGAGTTGCAACGCCGCCTCCGGCCCCAGCAGATACAAGACCTGCCCGTAGAGTTGCGGGAGGTCGGCCCCTCTTACCGGGGCAAAGACCCCGACGGCGCCGCCCGCTGGCTGGAAATCGACCAGGCCAGCCGTCCCTATGGCCCAATTCCCACCCAGCCCCTGCGGGAACCCATAACCTACGCAAGGCTGGCCACCATTCAGACACCCGTGATGGTGCTGTCCGGCGAGGCGGACCTGCTGTCGCCACCGGCGCTGATGCGGTTGCTGGCAGACCACATCCCCTGCTGCCGCTTCGTGTCCCTGCCCGACGCCGGACACGCCGGTTTCTGGGAACGTCCCCATGTCTGGAACGGACTTGTCCTGGAGTTCATCGGTCAGCACTGACCCTTGGACTTGAGACACGAACTGACACGAATATTCACTGATTGTGGCCTTCCCCCATGTCAGATTTTCCTCATTTGCCCGGAAATTCGTGAAAAGCATTCCCATTGGTGAACATTCGTGTATATTCGTGGTTAAACAAGAGAGGCAGGTGAAAAAATGCCGCGAATTACCATCAACCTGGGAGAGGATTCGGGACGCTCCCTCACCGGGGCAACCTGGCGGTACGCCATTGGTTACGTCCCCGGCGAAGAAAACGGAGGGCTGGTGTTCGAGAGCGGCGGCGGCAGTCCTGCCAGGCTGGCGGACTACGACGACTCCGGGTGGGAGGTTATCACCGATCTGCCCCAGCGCAACTCCGGTGGGTTCACCTTCTGCTGGTACAGGACCAGGATAACCATTCCGGAAACGGTGGAGGGACATCCCACTGCTGGAATGCGGGTCCAGTTCGAGACCTGTGTGGACGATTATGGGGAAATCTGGATTGACGGGGAGTGTAACCGGGACCGAGGGGCCATCCAGGGATTCAACGTGTCCCAGCGGACGCCGGTCACCCAGAACGCCCAGCCCGGCCAGCAGCACACCATCGCCATTCTCGCGACCAACGGCCCGCTGGGTTCACCCTTCGGCACCGTATTCGTCCGCTACGCCAACCTGGGATTTGAGTGGACTGGGGACTAGCCTGGTTGCGCGGCCTTTTCGGACGCGCTAATAAATCCCCTCATGGCGAGCTTGTCGAACCATCGTTCTGCTTGCAGAGGCATCCTTCGCAATACACAGGATGTGCGAGAATCGGGCAGTTTCGGGGTGGACGGAACGCCATTCGGAACTGCGCCAATGGTTGCGTTATCTTTCAGGTGGTTTGGTGAAAGCGACAGGGCAACCACAAGGGCAGCCCCTACTGAGTTTCCAAGATAAACCACTTGAAGTGCAGCGCTACCTGCGCCACTCCGTAACGGTAGTTCTAGACCGACACTTCCCTTCCGCTGTCCGATGCCTCCTGTATCCGGTCAATGAACTGGTGCAGGCGTACCGCTTCGGCAAAGTCGGGCTGGCCGCCGCTACTCTCGCGGATGCTCTCGCCAAACTTGTAGTACATCTGGCCCACGTTGTAAGGGGCGCCCATGGGCATTCCCTCCAGTACGTAGGTGTAGCCGGCGGGCACTGGCAAGTCTTCAAGCCGGTTGCCACCCTGCACACCCTGGACACGGGTGCCGACATGGTTAGGCGACTCCTCGGAGGACGCCACAAGGGTTCCTTCGCTGCCGTAAATTTCCATCCGGTAGCCGCTGCCGGCCCAGGGATTGCTGGCCACGTGCACCGCGGCCACTCCTCCTGGTTGCAGTTTGCCGCTGACCAGGATGTTGTCCGGCGAAGTAACCTCTACATACTGCTCGGTGTCGGTCTCATACCACTGGTTGACCTGGGTGCTGACCACCGACGCCACGCTATTGAAGTCGCCCACCACGAACCGCAGCGCGTCGATGGTATGCCCGTGGACAATGGTCAGGGTATTTGCTCCCGACTCCCGGTCTCGCTGCCAGGTACGGTCCGACGTTCGCCGAATGCCACCGTCCGTTATGCGGCTGACGTGGCAGGACAAAACCTCGCCCACGTAGCCCTCGGCCACCAGGTCTTTCAGGTAAAGCATGGCGGGATTGGCCCGGGACTGAAGCCCCACCATGTTTCGCACCCCCTGTTTTTGGGCCAGGGCTGCCATTTCCTGTGCTTCGGCGGTGGTGCGTCCCAGGGGCCATTCGGTATAGACGTGCTTGCCAGCGTTCAGCGCCGCCATGGTAGGCTCGAAGTGATTGGGCACCCGCAGGCAGACAACTACAGCGTCAATTTCCGGGTGGTCCAGCATTTTTTGGTAATCGTCGAAGGCATACTTGGCGCCAAAGGCCTGGCGAGACTCCTCCGCGCTTTCCATGCGGGTGGTGCAGACGCCGGTCAGTTCAAACTCGGGGCTGGCGACCACCGCCGGCAGGTGGGATCGAATTGCCCAACCCCGGTGGATGTTGGCGCCGATAATGCCCAGGCGAATCTTGTCGGCCATGTTTACCTCCCCGTTTCTTGCCTTGAAGTTAATTGCACAGGATGCTATTCAAGAGGCCTGATACTCAGCGGCCCCACCGCTGGCGGGTCGTCTCAGCCACCAGTTCCAGTTTGCGCCACTGCTGCTCTTCGGTGAGCAGGTTGCCGGCAGCCGCAGAGGCGAAACCGCATTGGGGACTGAGGGCCAGGTATTCTTCCGGAACGTAGCAGGACGCCTCGTCCAGTCGCGCCAGCAACTGTTCCCTGGATTCCATGACGGGTTCCTTGCTGCTGACCAGGCCGCGGACGACCATTTTCCCGCGGGGAACTAACCGCAGTGGCTCGAAAGTTCCGGCCCGGTCGGTGTCGTATTCCAGCAGAAACCGGTCCACGTTCAGGGTGTTAAAGAGCTTCTCGCCGATGGAGTCGTAGCCGCCCTCCGCATACCATTTACTCTCGTTGTTGCCCCGGCAAATGTGGATAGCCAGGGTGGGGGTGGCAGCGCTTCCTGGCCCCATGCCGCCGGCGCCATCACCTTCGCCGCCATCACCTTCGTTGCTGTTGCCTTCGTTGCTGTTGCCTTCGTTGATACCATCTTCCTTGCTGCCGGTGGCAGCCAGGCAGTAATTGTCGGCGACCAGCGCCTCCTCAAACATCCGGTCCGGATCCTCTCCCATGTCCTGCAAGTGCCGGCGCCACCTGGGATCGACGTAGTAGCTGTACCGGGGGCGTCGATCTGGATGTAGGGCACTCCTTCATCGGCCAGGGCCGCGATTTCCGACCTGATTATCTCGGCTATCTCCCAAAGGAGTTCGGAACGGGTGGGGTAAAACCGGTCGGTAATGCCTTGCTGGTAACTGATAGCGGGGAACTGGCTGGGACTGGGCACGGTGACCTTGCAGCGGCCGGGCGCGTGCTCCCGCAAGAAACTGGACTGATGTTCGGTCAACCGACGGACTTGTCGTAACATGCTGCCGACTACCTGTCGCGTCACCTGCTCCCGGGGTTCACCTCCGGGGCCGTGCCACACCCGTACAATCGCCGGTTCGTCCGTAGCAATGTAACCCTCTACGGCTTCGATCAGGTCGTTTTGGAATCCGGTGCGCCGAAACTCCCCGTCGGAGAATACGTCAACACCGGCGCGCTCCTGGCGTCGCAGGGCGTCGACGATGGCCCGGTCTTCAACCTCGCGCAGCCGTTCCTGGTCCACCGTCCCCTGTTGGAAGGCGATTCTGGCGTCCTTAACCTCGGCTGGCCGCAGCAGGCTGCCCACATGGTCGGCTCGGTGAAGCTCCGGCATGGCTCACGGCTCCCGCGAGACAGGAATATGGGTCGAAATTGTCAGTCCCGGGCCGACAACGTAAGTTCTTTCATGCGTGGCAAGACCTTCCGCCCGAACAGTTCCACCTGTTCCATTACCCCTTCGTGGGACATGCCGGGCTGCTGGAAGGCCAGATCCACCACGCCAACCCCGCAGCGGTTGTGCAGTTCCTCGAGCTGCTCGGCCACCGTGTCGGGGCCGCCCACAAAGTTAAGCAGCGCCCGGGGTATTCGGGGGGCGGAGGCTGGCGGTTCGGTGTTGGCCCGAGAATCATAGCGTTCACCCAGCCGGGCCGCCTGTACCGCCCGGGCCAGGGAAGTACTGATGGAAAGGCCACGCTCCGTGCCCCGGGCGCGCAGGCTATTCAGAAAGCCCTCCGCCTTGGCGTCGTTTTCCCCAAGGAATATGCCGCCCCGATAGACTATCTGGTCCGGGGCTGGTTGCCAGCCGGCCTCATTGCACCAGTTCCGGTATTTTTCCACAATACCGGCGGTGGCTTCGACGCTTTCATAGGCTATGCCCAGACCCAGCCGGTTATCTGCGGCGTATTTGATGGTGTCTTCACTGCGGGTGGCCACAATGGCCGGCGGCATAGGCCGCTGCACCGGTTTGGGCCACACAGACACCGTCCGGTAGTGGTAGTGGCGACCTTCCCACGAAAAGGGCTGCGGTTCCGTCAGGGCCCGCAGCACCAGGTCCATTCCTTCCAGCAGCTTCTCCCGCCCCTCCAACGGGTTGAGGTCATAAACCTGGTCCTCGCTGAGGGTCCCCCGCATGAAGGCCACCACCAGCCGACCCTCGGTGAGGTTGTCCAGCATGCCGACTTCCTCGGCCGCCCGTACCGGATTGAGAATGGGCAGGAGTTGACCCAGCAATGCGATCTTGACCCGCTGGCACTGCTGCGCCACCGCCGCAGCCATTACTGCCGGGTTGGGCGTGGTCCGATTGCCGGAATAGTGATGCTCGGAAAGACTGACCCAGTCGAAACCAACTTCCTCGGCCAGCCGGCACTCGGCCATGCCATCCCGGTACGACTGCATGGCCACTTCAGGATCGTCAAAGGCGGGGGGAACGGGCCAGCCGGCGGGAAACTTGTCGCGTTCCAGGTAACCCATGCAACCGAAATAAGAAGCTTTCATTCTCTTTCTCAACGGGTCCCGCAGGTACTTTTGCCGAACGGTTTCTGGACTACTCGGCGGTCAACCCTCTACAGCATACTTGATATGGTCAATTTGAGGGGTACCATTGCCGTCGGTCAGGCAGATGCTAACCAGGTCAATCCGCCAGGGCAGCTCTTCCCAGTCGTTTTCGGGAACGTGGTTCTGAAGGTAGTGCTGGGCGGCGGCCATAAGATGGTCAGCTTTCCGAGAAGTGATAGATTCCTGTGGAGTACCGAAATTGGACGTTCGTCGGGTCCGAACCTCCACGAAGGCCAGTTCCTCACCGTCCCAGGCCACCAGGTCGATTTCACCCCAAGGACAGCGATAATTTGAGGCCAATATCCCGCAACCGGAAGATTGCAGATAACCGGCAGCAAGCTCTTCTCCACGTTTGCCCAGCTTTACCCGAGACATGGTCATATTATTAATCTCCCAACATCAGCGCCGCCTGCCGCAAAGGGGCAAACGAGCGGCGGTGCAGCGGGCAGGGTCCCAGTTTTACCAACTGTTCACGGTGATGTGCCGTGCCGTAGCCCTTGTTACGGGCAAAGTTGTAACCGGGGTAGAGTTCCTCCGCCTCTTCCATATTCCGGTCACGGGTTACCTTGGCGACAATAGAAGCAGCAGCTATGGAATAGCTGCGGGAATCTCCCTTCACCAGGGTCTCAAAAGGATAAGAACATTCCTTGATGGGAACATAGTCCAGTAGCAAGTGCTCAGGCTTGACCGCCAGTTCCCCGACGGCTCTCATCATGGCGCGGATCACGGCTCGACCAATGCCTATACGGTCAATTTCACTGGAAGACTCCTCAGCTACCGATACCGCTCCAGCGTACTCTTGAATCAAATGAAACGCTGCCTCCCGCTGCCGGGCGGACAGGCGTTTGCTGTCATCCAAAGCCAGGAGCCATGACTCATTTCCTGTCAGTCCGGGAGGCAGAACCACCGCAGCGGCAACGACCGGCCCGGCCAGGGGGCCCCTTCCCGCCTCGTCCACTCCGGCCACCACCTGTCGGCCCTGCCGGTACAGGCGGCGTTCCTGGGACAGGTCAGGCATAAAGCGCCCTCAAGAGTGACCGCAGTACTCCGCGGGCAAAGCTATCACTCAATAAAGCCTCCACCCAGCACCTTGTCACCCTCGTAAAAGACCGCCGCCTGCCCCGGAGTAACAGCCCTCTGCGGTTGCTCAAAAACCACGCTGGCCCCTGCTTGCTGAGGATGCAGCATGGCCGGAGCCTCTTCGAACTTGTAGCGTATCTTTACTCTGACCGGTGTCGGCCCAGCGGGAGGTTGACCTGAAACGTAATTGACGCGGGAAACGTCTAGCTGACCCTGGTACAGCCCCGACTCTGGCCCCACTACAACCCGGTTAGCTTGAGAGTCAACCTTTAGCACATAGAGGGGCTCAGTACTCGTCAGCCCCAGTCCCCGTCGCTGGCCTACGGTGAAGAACTCGATGCCCTTGTGCTGCCCAAGCACCTTGCCATCCTGGTCAACAATTTGACCGGCGGTAGTACTTATTCGCTCTTCCAGGAAAGCCTTGTAGTCGCCGAAGGGGATAAAGCAGATGTCCTGGCTGTCCGGCTTCTCGGCGTTGGGGAAGTCGGCCTCCTGAGCCAGTTGCCGGATGTCTTCCTTGGAGTAGCCACCAACCGGCATCAGGGTGCGGCCCAATTCCTCCTGTCCCATGCCAAACAGGACGTAGGACTGGTCCTTCGTCGCATCCAGTCCCTTCCTCAGGGCAAACCCTTCGGACCCACTCTCTATTCTGGCGTAGTGGCCGGTAGCAATGTACGTGGCGTTCAGTATCGTGGCGCGGGTGGCCAGGAAATTGAACTTGATCTTATCGTTGCAGGCAATGCAAGGGTGCGGCGTACGCCCTTGCTGGTACTCGGAGCAGAAGTAGTCGATTACATGCTCCTGGAATTCCTTTTGGACATTCAGCACGTAGTGGGGTATACCCAACCGGTGGCAGACGATGCGAGCGTCGTCTACGTCGTCCACGGTGCAGCAGCCCCGGTAGTAGTCGGGCAGGTCGGCCTGGTCGAGGCTGTAGAGCTTCATAGTAACGCCGACCACGTCGAAACCCTGCCGTTGCAGCAGCAGGGCAGCTACTGACGAATCTACACCGCCGCTCATGGCGACGACTACTCTGTTGTCCGGTGTACTTGGCATAGTTGGGTTAGCGTAGCATACGGGGATAAGGGGGACAAGGACGGGGCGTCACTGAGTGAAGGATGAGCTTGGCCCTCTTATGGCAACTCAAAATGGGCCCGTGGGCCCAACAAACATCTAAGAAGGCATAGAAATATGAGCTCAAGGCTACAGTTTACTTATACCTGAACAAGAATGGTGGTGGCTTGAGGTTCAGGAATTGGGTCGCCGTGTTCCCGAATCACTTCCAAATGGTAAACGACCGCTTCGCGGATGAGGCTTTCCGTTTCCTCTCGCTTAGCCCCTGCCGCTATACAACCTGGCAAGTCTGGAATATAGGCTGAGTAGCCACCGGTCTTTTCGATGACTACACTGAATTCCATACCTATCTTTCTTCCTCCAGTCCCGCTTGTTGGAGATATTCTTCTACGTCGCGATTGCCAGGTCTTTTCCAGGCTGACCAGCTATGATAACGGTACCCGGCTTCTGAGGATGATGATAGTGGCGGTGGCTTCCGTTAGTGCGGACGTGAAGCCAGCCGTCCCTTTGTATGAGCCTTATAGCGTCTCTAACTTTAGGATCCCTCTTTTACTCTAATACTACCCCAGCCTCGGCATCACTTCCTCGCTGAACAGCTTCATGGAGCGCATAACTTTCTCTCGGCCCATGCCGCCAAAGTCAAAGTTGCAGCCGAAGTATTCGATACCGTGGGACTGCAGTTCTTTTATCTGGGCCACGCACTGGTCGGGGGTGCCGATGACGGCCCGGTTGGCCGCCAGGTACTCGTAGCTGTCGGGAAGTTCGGTGCGCTCCCGCCGCCAGTCATCCATTCGACGATAGACTTCGCTGCCGCTGGGGATGAATCTGCGCCACTGCATGATGTCTGCCACCCAGTTAATGCGGTCTTCAGTGTCCCGACGCACCTCTTCCTCGGTCTCGGCCACGTAGAAATAGCGGAAGAAGGGAATTTCCGACATGGGCCGGTTGATACCGGCGGCTTGCGACTGTTCCACGAACCGGTGACACAGGTCCAGGGCCAGAGCAGTGTCCTGCACCACCGCAATGCAAAGGTTGTGGCCGGAGGTCACCAGGAAGTCAAGCGTCGCCTGGGTGCGGGTTGCCGCAATGTAAATGGGAGGGTGAGGTTGCTGCAGAGGCGGTGGCACCAGGTTAATGTCTTCCAGCTTGTTGTATGGGCTTTCGTAACTGAACCCTGGCGTTGTCCACAGCCCCTCGATTATTTTGACGGAGTCCTGGAACCGGCCGGCGCTCTCCGCTGGGTCCAGCCCGTAGCCCACGTACTCGTAGCCGCCTGAGCCCCGGCCGAAGCCCACGTCCAGCCGCCCGTTGCTGATTATGTCCAGCATGGCCCCGTCTTCGGCCAGCCGCATGGGATTATGCAACGGCGATACCAATACCGCCGTTCCCACCCGTATCTTTTCGGTGCGGGCGGCAATGTGGGTGGCTAATATCAGGGAGGAAGGCACCATGCTGTAGCGGGTGAAGTGATGTTCCGCCAGCCAGGCGCTGACGAAGCCCAGTTCCTCGGCATATTGCACCTGCTCGGTGATTTCCTCGATCAATTGTTTGGGCTCAGTTCCCTCGGGCCAAGGTACGTGGCTAAAGAAGGCGAATTTCATGGATATGGTTCCTTTTATATTACGGTTTGGAAATTTTTCGGGGCGCCCACGAGGGGCGCCCCTACATAATAGCATTCAGGTGGTGCGGGCAACCGCCAGGGTTGTCCGCTTTTGAGCTTAGGCCGGTATCCAGGTAATCGAGGAAATCTCGCTGAATTCCCGCCACAGCTTTTCCCAGGAATCGCCGCCATCGTCGCTGCGGTACATGTAACCGTAGCGGCTGCCCGCCAGCACTACCTTGGGATCAAAGGGCTGGATATTCACCACCCACATCGCCGTATTGGGGTCCACCGGCAGGGGCAGGTTCTCCCAGGTCTTGCCCGTGTCCCTGGAGCGCATAATCGCACCCATACGACCAGGCGTGGTGTCGCCGACGGTCACAAAGATGGTCTGCGGGTCATCGGGCTGCACCTTTACGCCCCGGGGATAGCCGTAGGGGAAGTTCTGCTTGACTCCCAGGGAGGTCCAGTTGTCGCCGTCCTGGCTGGTATAGACGTCATCGTTAACCAGGACCACCACCGTCTTGGGAGGACCGCCGGCCACGGCAACGTTGTGAATGTCCAGGTTGGGAATGGACCCGTGATTGACCTTCTCCCAACTGTCCCCGCCATCGGTACTGTGGCGCACCCCGTCCACCTCGAAGCCAACCCAGATGTCCTGCCGGTTTTCGGGGTCTATTGCGATGCCGGTTACGCGGGGTATGCCCACCGCCGGACAGGTCTCGGCAACTTCCACCGGCCGCTTCTCCCAGGTCTTGCCGCCGTCACTGGAGCGGAAAATTGTGGCCGGATCGGGAGTGCCGGTGCCGGCGTACATGGTCTGCGGGTCGGATTCATCTATGGCCACAGCCCAGACGCAGTAGTCGCTGATGGGAGAGTCCACCAGCTTCCAGGACATGCCCGCGTCTTCGCTGCGGTAGAGGCCCTTGTCGGTGCCAGAGAATAGCACTTCCGGCTGCCCGGGGTGGTTTACGACGCAGCGAACCAGCGCGTCGGAATGGAGCCCCTGGTTAATGCCCACCCGCTGCCAGCTCTCGCCGGAGTTGCCGCTGCGCATTATGCCCTGGCCCACGGTACCCACCAGCATGGTCATATTGTCTGCCATAGCTTTGCCTCCTTTGTGATAGAGGTTTTCTTGAGGTATCGGATCCGCGAATAGCCTGTCCGGTTTGCCGGTATCATACTACCGGCCGTGGGGGATTGCTACCATGTTAATCCGCATCCGCAGCGAACTGCTGGAGATCAATGAATGGGGATCAACGAAGGGGTATCAATGGACTGAAAGCAACCCCGCCACCTGTTCAGTTTGTGGCAAAGACAAACCAGGCCACATTCACTTATAATCTGTCCCGATCTCATAAGGGGAAAGGGTGTCGATGAGAGTTTACGTTGCCAGCTCATGGCGCAACAATGTTTATCCCGAGGTACTGGAGGTCCTGCGCCAGGCCGGGCATGAAGTCTACGATTTCCGTCACCAGGGTGGGTCGGACTGGAACCCTGCCGAGATCACGTCGGATGAGCTCTTCAGCTACCTGGACCACCCCAAGGTGAAGTCCATCTTCAAGAAGGACATGGACGCCCTGGTAGAGAGCGATGCGGTTGTTTGCGTTCTGCCCTGCGGCCGCTCGGCTCACTTGGAACTGGGTTACGGCATAGGGGCAGGCAAACGGACCGTTCTCCTCTGGCACGACGGCGACGCCCCGGATATCATGCACAAGGCCGTTGATGCCATAGTATTCGACGTCGCTGACATCCCCGGGGCCCTAACCGGCGGCTAACCTTGCGCAGCTTACCCTGCTATGGATGCTAACCACATCGATCTCGGGCCCCAGTCACTTTCGTCAAACCCGCCCTAACCTGTACGCCTAGCCTGAAGCAGCCCAGCCTTACGCAGGCTGGGGAGCAAAGTCAGGGGAGAGCATCAACCAGGTCTTCTGCTTTACGATAAGTCCCCGGACCGCCGGAAGATACTTGCCGGTCCAGTCCGGGTCCTGGGCCACCTGAGCCTTCGCCTCGTCGAAATGTTCGTAGTCCCGGTAGCCCCAGATGTGTACTACCTGGTTCAGTTCGCCCACTTCACTGTAGTACCAGCCGGCCAGCTTAACCCCGTACTTGGCCCGGATGGGAATAGACAATTCCTCCACTGCCTTCATGTAATCGGGCACGGCGCCCGGCCTGAACGTATATTGTCGGAAATCGTAGATCATCCTTTAATCCTCCGTTTTGCTATTTATATAAGTCATGCCTTCAACTCTGATGCGCTGCCTTCTTGGACCCAAACAGATCTGATTCCAGTAGGCAAGGGCCGCAGACTGGTGGTCCCAATAAGGTTTGCAGCCTTGTGCTGAGCTTCCACCCCCGTTTGCAGGCTGGAGATGCTCCAACTTTCCCTAGTTCACCGCCACTTCCCTGCCCTCGTCCGAGGCCTGCCTGATTGCGTCTACCAGATGGTGCAGGTTCACCGCCGTGGCGAAGTCGGGCTGGCAGTCCTGCTCCGACCGGATGGCCTGGCCAAACTGGTAGTACATCTGCCCCACGTTGAAGGCTTCGCCTTTGGGCATGCTCTCCAAAACGTTGACGAAACGGCCTGGTATCTCCAGGGGTTGCAACTGTCCCGAACCCTGAACACCGCTCAACTCCATTTCCCGCAGCTGAGGCGAATCCTCGGAGGTTGCCGTCAGGGTTCCTTCGGTGCCGTAAATCTCCATGTGGAGGCCGCTGCCGGCCCAGGGGTTGCTGGCCACATGCACCGAGGCAACGCCGCCATTCTTCAGCCGGCCGCTGACCAGGATGTTGTCTGGCGAGGTAACCTCAAGCCGCTTATCGGTATCGGTTTCGTACCACTCCTTGCTCTGGGTGGACACCACACCGGAAACATGGCTGAAGTCACCCACCACGTACCGCAAGGCATCGATACTGTGGCCGCAGGCTATGGTGAGGGTGTGGGCCCCTAGCTCGTTGTCCCGCTGCCACGTACGGGTCGAGTGGCGTTCCAGCGATCCGCCCCGGACCAGGCTAAGGTGGCAAGACAAGACATCGCCCACGTACCCCTGGCCCACCAGCTCCTTCATATACTGAATGGCCGGGGCCTCTCGGGCCTGCAAGCCTACCAGATTGCGCACGCCCTTTTCCTTCGCCAGGTCGGCCATTTCCTGGGCTTGCGCCGTGGTCTGGCCCAGGGGCCATTCAGTGTAGACGTGCTTGCCGGCGTTTAGCGCAGCCACGGTGGGTTCGTAGTGGGAGGGCACCCGCAGAACTACGGCCACGGCGTCAATATCCGGGTGGGCCAGCAGATCATGGTAATTGTCAAAGGCCAGCCTGGCTCCGAAAGCCTTGGCCGACTCTGCGGCGCTCTCCATGCGGGTGGTGCAAACGGCGGTCAGCTCAAATTCGGGGCTGGCCACCACCGCTGGCAAATGGGAACGGGGCGCCCATCCCAGGTGGATGTTGGCGCCAATAATACCCAGGCGAATCTTCTCGGAAGATGTTGCCATCTATAATGCCTCCTCGATTTATTCATCCAGTCGGTGCAGTCGGGTGTAATCATCGGGTCTTATCAACAGATGGGCGGCCCCGACGGGACAACGATTAGCTCTTGGGGTAATTTACCACACATGGACAGGCAGCGATGCGGGAGTGGGTGGCTGCCCAGGGCAATCGCGTCTTAATGGTAGACTTGGAGCAGAAGTGAGGCAAGGAAGAAGGGGAGGCAGTGAAGGGTGGCGACAGCAGGTGAGGGAAAGTCTTTAGTGGAGCATTTCGGGAATTTGGAAGATCCGCGGGTCGAGCGCAGCAAGCGGCACTCGTTGCTGGACATCATAACGATCACCATTTGCGCCGTCATTTGCGGAGCCGACACGTGGGTTTACGTGGAGTTGTTCGGCAAGAGCAAGGAGGAGTGGTTCCGGACCTTCCTGGATCTGCCCAACGGCATCCCCTCCCATGACACCTTTGGTGAGGTCTTCTCCCGGCTGGACCCAGAGCAGTTCCAGGAGTGTTTCATGGAATGGAGCCAGGGGGTGGCGGAGTTGCTGCCTGGAGAGGTGGTAGCTATTGACGGCAAGACGATGAGGCGTTCCCAAGACCGACGAGTCGGCAAGGGGGCCCTGCATCTGGTCAGCGCCTGGGCTTCGTCCAACACCCTGACCCTGGGACAGGTGAGTACGGAGGAGAAGTCCAACGAAATCACCGCCATCCCCAGGCTGCTGGAACTGTTGGAGCTGAAGGGATGCATCGTTACCCTCGACGCCATGGGCTGCCAGAAGGAGATTGCCCAGGGAATTCTGGAGCAGGGAGCCGACTATGTGCTGGCGGTGAAGCAGAACCAGGGGCGGCTGTACGAGGACTTGAAGGACCTGTTTGAGGAAGCTGCAGCCACCGGTTTCGGTGGGGTGCCCCATGACTATGCCACTACCCTGAACAAGGGTCACGGACGCCTGGAAAAGCGGGAATGCTGGGCCATCAGCGACCCCGACTGCCTGGACTACCTGAGCACTGGACGAGAATGGCCTGGATTGTGCTCGGTGGTCAAAGTAGTGGGGCGTCGGGAAGCGGAGACGGGTATCACGGTGCAGCCCCGCTACTTCATCAGCAGCCTGGATGTGTCGGCAGAAGAGATGCTGGCCACGGTGCGAGCCCACTGGAGCATCGAGAATTCCCTGCACTGGAGCCTGGACGTAACCTTCAGGGAAGACCACTGCCGAGTGCGCAAGGACCACGGCCCGCAGAACCTGGCCACCCTGCGGAATATCTCCCACAACCTGTTGAAACGGGAAACTTCCCTCAAAGTGGGCATCCAGGGCAAACGCCTGCAAGCTGGTTGGCGCGAAGATTACTTGCTTAAAGTCCTTCGCAGTTAAGATGCGATTGCCCTGGGTGGCTGCCGGAGATCCTTGGCCCAGTTCTCCGAACGCGTCGCGACGTTCTCTATAAAACGCATTCACCGAGAAAGGAAGAAATATGGAAACTCCACCAGAGCTTCCCACGTTATATAATGCATTCTGCAGGCGGTCAGTAAGCTGCGGCAGGAGGCAAAGATTCATGAATATTACAGGTGGCGCCTTCGCCCTAACCGATGACCTGAACATTTGCCGGCTGCTCAACGGCCTCTGGCAAGTGTCCGGTGCCCACGGTCGCATCGACCCCACTGCGGCCATACTCGGCATGATCGACTACCACGATGCCGGCTTTACCACGTGGGACCTGGCCGACCACTACGGTCCCGCCGAAGACTTCATCGGGGAGTTTCGCCGCCGCCTTTCCGAGGAACGCGGAGAGGATGTCCTGGCCGACGTCAAGGCTTTTACCAAGTGGGTGCCAAGCCCCGGGCCAATGACGCGGGAAATCGTCGAAAACAATGTGGACATCTCCCTGCGCCGGATGGGAGTGGAGTGCCTGGACCTGCTCCAGTTCCACTGGTGGGAGTATGGTGACGACCGCTACCTGGAGGCCCTGGGCCATTTGAGCGACCTGCGGGACGCGGGCAAGATCAGGCACCTGGCCCTGACCAACTTCGACGCCGAGCACCTGAAAGTCATAGTGGACAATGGCATCAGGATCGTCTCCAACCAGGTGCAGTACTCTTTAGTTGACTTGCGTCCGGCCCAACTCATGGGCCCTTATTGCCAGGCCAACGGGATTCACCTGCTGACCTACGGCACCTTTTGCGGCGGGCTGCTGTCCGAAAAATACCTGGGCCAGCCAGAGCCTACTCGTATGGCGCTGGATACTGCCAGCCTGAACAAATACAAGCAGATGATCGACGTTTGGGGCGGATGGCCCCTCTTTCAGGAACTGCTGTCCCGCCTGAAGGCCATTGCCGACAAGCATGGTGTCAGCATCGCCAACGTGGCATCTGGCAGCATCCTTGATCGGCCCGCCGTGGCAGGAGTCATTGCCGGAGCCCGGTTGGGGCTGAGCAGCCACATCGAGGACAACGCAATGGTTTTCGGCCTGGACCTGGATTCTGAAGACGATGCAGCAATAGCGGAGGTCACCAGCCGGGGCCGTGACCTTTTGGAGTTCATTGGGGACTGTGGGGATGAATACCGGAGGCGGTAGTGCAATTGACTGCAATTCTACTGCCTTTGCCGAGGGGCCCTTTCGCAGGCTGGTCAGCCGCTCTGCGAATCCCTCTCGCCGAACAGCTTCTCCTGGTCCTCAGGCGTAAGCTCTATTCCAGATTGAAGCAGTAATTCTTCCAAACGCTTTCTTTGTTCCTTGGTGGCTTCTCTTCGGCCTAATTCCTTTCCCTCTTCCAGGCCTAGCTCCTTCCCTTCTTTAATACCCAGCTTACGTCCTTCTTCAAACCGAATTCGCTTGTATCTTTCTGAAATCACTCGAACCCCCTCCCAGTGGGCAAAGATTACGATGGTTACCGCCAGGGATATGGCTATCCCTGACCCAACTCCAATGGCTGTTTCAAGCCGAGTGTCACCCACATTGTAAATCACTTCATACCAGACAAAAAAGCCGACCAAACAATCGGTTATAATAACTGCCAGCACGAAATCCAGGGTGATGCTGTCCAGGCGGGTAAGCAAGTTGGGGACTCTCGGCTCCTTTGACCCATTCTAGCATTGACCCGACCAACCACAATACGCCGCAATCCGATGTACTTACTGGAGCGACATGCAGATAGGAGCTATCTTTCCCCAGACCGAGATAGGGTCCGACCCCGACGCAATAAGGGAGTATGCCCAAGCCGCCGAAGAGTTGGGTTACTCTCACCTCTTCATCGCCGACCACGTCTTGGGGGCAAGCTCTGACCATCACGCCCACGTGGCCGATGGCTACTACACTAACCGCAGCATCATTCACGAGTCCTTCACCACTATGGGGTACATTGCGGGCATTACCGAACGCATCGGGCTGACCACCGGAATCCTTATCCTGCCCCAGCGGGCCACCGCCCTCGTCGCCAAGCAGGCGGCCGCCGTGGATGTACTCAGCAACGGGCGACTCCGCCTGGGCATTGGCGTCGGATGGAACCACGTTGAGTACGAAGCGCTCAACCGGAACTTTAGAGATCGCGGCCGCCGCAGCGAGGAACAGATTGCCCTGATGCGTGCCCTGTGGACCCAGGAAGTGGTTGACTTTCACGGGCGCTGGCATCGGGTGGATAACGCCGGAATAAATCCCCTGCCGGTGCAGAGGCCCATTCCTGTTTGGCTTGGGGCCGGCAGCAGCGCCAGTCCCCTGCCGCCGGAACCGGTGCTGCACCGCATCGCCACCATATCCGACGGCTGGTTCCCCAACTTTGAGCCCCAGCAACCCGGCAGGGAAGCCATAGCCAGGTTACGGGAATATGTTCGCACCTCGGGCAGAGATGAATCTGAAGTAGGCATAGAGGGCCGGATACGCATCGACAACAAGCAACCGGAAGACTGGGTGGACGAAGCCAAGGGCTGGCGGGAACTGGGCGCCGTCAGCGTAACCGTCGAGGCCCGCCGGGGCGACCTGAGCGGAGTAGAGCAACACATCGACGCAATTGTCCGCTTCCGCGAAGCTCTGTCGGATATCGGCGACTGGTAAACTTTTTCGTGCCATAGCCGGAATCTGGTCACACTCTTACCAGGCACTTAAACTACGGGGCCAACCTTAGGGTTGGCCCCTGTTCTTTTGCCTTGATATTTATGACCATTGAAGGAAGTAAGGACTCCAAGAAGCGAGTCCGGCAAACAAAGAGCCCCCATTCCGAGCACCACAATACGTGGAACAAAACGATATAAACATTTAATAAAGAAATAACAAAAGGCGCTCAATATTGCTTGACAAGATAAACATGCTTGTGTATCATATTACTCAATAGTAAATGCCAATCAGTATTACATTATTGGCAAGAAGAGGAGGCAAGGAATGAATGCACACATCCACCTACATCTGGACCACCGCCACGCCGGACTTTTCAGCCGAGTAACCCGAGATATCGGCAATGCTCTCGACTGGATCACCGGACCGGGTATGTCCAATCAGGAACGCCTGGAGCGGGCCAAGGCGGAAGCCCTATACAGCAAGCAGGGCTTCGGAGTCCTTTAAACCAATAAATTGATGACCGAAAAAGTCGGAAAGGAAGCTAAACAGAATGATCGAACAGGAAATCAGCAAGTCAACTCTTGAGTCGGCAAACATCCTTGAACGGATAGCCCAGAACATTATCATCGCCTATGCTTGGGTCTCCGGTCCGCCCATGTCCCAGCAGGACCGCATCAAGCAGGAACTGGCCAAGGCCCATCTCTTGGAAATCGAACTGGAGAACACCAGCATCGTAAGCTAGCAAGTCCTCCAACAGCGAGATTGTCCTGTGCCGGGCCCCTCCGCCGGTTGGCGAGGGGCCCTTGCTTTTTTGGCCCAGATCGCTGATCAATGTTTGGGCATGGCGGGTTGCGGTGTTATCAGGCATATGGCAACCCAACTCCGCTCAATAAAGACTTGTTGACCATAGTAACATAAGTTGTAGTGTTACTTTTACATCAATACACTTGACACCATTTATATCAGAGTGTAAAATAAGTCCCATAGACAGAACACTCCCCGGAAGGACTAAGGCCCTTCCATTGTTCGTCGAAAAGGAGGTGACATCATGCAGATTCCAGGACTCTCCACTATCGAATACAGAAAAGGCAACACAGGAGGAAAGAATTGCACGTTCATTTTCATTTCGACCACAATCACGATGGGCCGTTCAGCCGGTTAACCCGAGAGCTGGGAGGGGCCCTGGACTGGATCACCGGTCCGGCAATGTCTCAGCAGGAGCGGATGGAACGAACCCTGGCTGAGATACAGAACGATATGCGCGGGTATGGCGTCATCTAAAAGGCCATCCCCCACTTGAAAAACCCCAACAGGAGTACATAAAGATTGATAGAACAAGAAAGCAGAGAACTCTGCGTCGAGTCCCCCAATATCCTTGAACGGATTGCCCAGAGCATCATCATTGCCTACGGTTGGGTTGCCGGCCCCGGCATGACTGAGCAGGAACGCATCAAGCGGGAACTGGCCGAGACCCACCCGCTGGCAGCGAAACTGCATACCACCGACTTAATGGGCTAGTTAGCCTCATTCAACAAGAAATCCTCGGGAACCGGCCCCTCCGCCAACTGCGGAAGGGCCGTCTGCATTTCTCCCCCGCAAGGGTCCAGGCTGAGCCCTGGCATCTGCAAGGACAGGGCCATTCCAGGTGGCCAGCAACCCAAGACATTTGGTGAAAAGTTTCACCATTGACAATTGTGAAATAAATCATTATGTTGTTAATAGTCTAAAATCACTTGACATTAGTCATATCAACTCTTAAAATCATATTCATAGAGTAAACAACCCGTTGGCTAGGCCTAATGCTCATCGGCAGGTCGTTGAAAAGGAGGTGACACCATGGTAACTCTGGGACCGCGACAAGAGGTTGAAGTAAAGGACGTAGCATTGGATTTCGAGGTAGAAAGACAGGTGGCAGAAATCATGGAGGCCGCCGAGACTGAAGAGGTGCAAAACCAGGATTCTGTTCCCGTTATTCCGGCCTGGAAGTTCTCGATGCCGTTTGCGGGCGTCCGGTATTACAGCTACGACTAAACTGCGTGGCTGCTCCTTCCCCCCATACCGTATCCCGCTATTTCGAACCCCCAGCAGTGCCGGGGGTTCTTTCTTTATTGTGTTGCCCGCCTTCGGAGTAAGGCGAAGAGGTGCCGCACCTTCTTTTAGGCGCCGTTAAGACCCCTCGCACGACAACTGTTCCATACCAACTGTTCTATAATAGAAGCTACACCCTAACCGGGTGTAGCCAGAACGACTTGGCATACCTCTATTTTGGCTCGCGAGGCCTGCGGTGAACGACGAGACCGAAAAGAATCCCGACGTTTCTTTCCCCATAACTGGCATGACCTGCGCCGCTTGCGTAATGCACGTGGAGCATGCCCTGCGGGAAACGCCTGGGGTGGTTGCCGCCACGGTCAACCTTGCCACCGAGAAGGCGGCAGTGGCCTTTGAGCCGGGGGCGATTCCCCTGGATGAACTGAGAAAGTCGGTAGAAGATGCCGGCTACTCCATTGGCACCACGGACACCACCCTGACGGTGGGGGGAATGACCTGCAGCGCCTGCGTAATGCACGTGGAGCATGCCCTGCGGGAGGTTCCAGGGGTGACCGATGCCACGGTTAACCTGGCGACGGAGCGGGCGAGGGTCAACTACGTTCCGGGCCTAGCCGGTATCACAGAGTTCCGCGAGGCGCTGGAGGACAGCGGGTACCGGCTTGACGGCGTGGAGGGCGAAGCGAGAGACTCGGCGGCCGAACTGGAGCGGCTGTCTCGCACGGAGGAAATCCGCTACTTCAGGCGCAGGTGCGCTTTTGCAGTGTCCCTGGGGATTGTGCTGCTGCTGGGTTCCATGCACGTCTTGCCATGGGTCGATTATCTGAACGGCCTGCATTTGGGAAACTGGCAGGTTTGGCCGTGGGTATTATGGGCGCTGGCTACGCCGGTGCAGTTCTGGGCGGGCTGGCCTTTTTACAAGTCAGGAGTACCGGCGCTAAGGCACGGGACCGCCAACATGCACACTCTGGTGGCGCTGGGTTCCACGGTGGCCTACGGGTACAGCGCCATTATAACCGTGCTTGCCTCGCTGGCGCCGGAATGGTTGTCTGACCAGGGCATCGGGACTGGCGTCTACTTTGACACTGCGGCCCTCATCATTGGGCTGATTCTGCTGGGCAGGTTCCTGGAAGCGCGGGCGCGGGGCAGGACCTCGGAGGCCATCCGGCGTCTGATTGGACTGCAACCCAATACGGCGCGGGTGGTACGGGACGGTCAGGAAATCGAAGTTCCGGTGGACGACCTGGTGGTTGGCGACGTGGCTGCCGTTCGCCCCGGGGAGCGGATACCAACGGACGGCGAAGTCCTGGAGGGAAGTTCCGCGGTGGACGAGTCCATGCTCACCGGCGAGAGCATGCCGGTGGACAAGACGCCTGGCCTGCCTGTTTACGGGGCGACGCTCAACCGCACCGGATTTTTCCAATTCCGCGTCACCAGGATAGGGCAGGAAACCGCGCTGGCACAGATTATCCGGCTGGTGGAAGAGGCCCAGGGCAGCAGGGCGCCGATTCAACGACTGGCAGACCGGGTGGCGTCGGTGTTTGTACCAGCGGTGGGCGGCGTCGCCGTGGCGGCATTCCTGTTCTGGCTGCTGCTGGGTCCCGCCCCGGCATTGACCTACGCCTTGCTGACCCTGGTAGCCGTGCTGATTATTGCCTGTCCCTGCGCGCTCGGTCTGGCCACGCCCACGGCCATTATCGTCGGCACGGGCAAGGGTGCGGAACGCGGTATCCTGGTCCGCAGCGCGCAGGCCCTGGAGACGGCTCACCGCGTGGACACGGTGGTCCTGGACAAGACGGGGACCCTGACCGAAGGTCGTCCGGCGGTAACGGACATCGTGCCCGCTGAGGCAGGGGTGGAAACGGAACTCCTACGTCTGGCGGCCAGCGTGGAATATGGGTCGGAGCACCCCCTGGCCACAGCCATCGTCGAGGAGGCTGACCGGCGCGGCGCCAGTCTGGCCGACGTTTCGGATTTCGAGGCGTTGTCCGGGCAGGGGGTAGCTGGCTATGCAGATGGGAAGCGAGTCCTGCTGGGCAGTCCCGCACTGCTGGCAGCCCACGGAATTCCCCTGGACTTGCTGTCCGAAGCCCTGGAGAAGCTTACGTCCGAAGGAAAAACGCCAGTGACGGTCGCGCAAAACGGCGTGGCTTTGGGAGCCATAGGGTTGGCCGACGCAGCCAAGCCCGATTCGCGGGAGTCGGTGGCAAGACTGCAGGAAATGGGGCTGGAAGTGGTGATGCTGACGGGCGACAACCGGCAGACGGCCCGCCACATAGCCGACAGCCTGGGCATTGCCAGGGTCGAGGCGGAGACACTGCCGAGTGACAAGGTAGATGTTGTCCGGCGGCTGCAGGCGGAGGGCAAAGTGGTGGCAATGGTCGGCGACGGCATCAACGACGCGCCGGCCCTGGTGCAGGCGGATGTGGGGCTGGCCATGGGCGCCGGCACCGACGTGGCGATGGAGTCAGCGGACGTTACCCTGATGGGGAACGATGTGGGCAGCGTCATCACCGCCCTGAGATTGAGCCGCCAGACGATGCGCGCCATCAAGCAAAACCTGTTCTGGGCCTTCTTCTATAACGTCATGCTGATTCCGGTGGCGGCGGGGGTCATGTACCCGGTGTTCGCGGCCCTGGGAGGCGTACCTGCGGAATTGGAGTTCTTCTTCGGCGACCAGGGGTTCCTGAATCCGGTGCTGGCAGCCCTGGCAATGGCGTTCAGCTCGGTTACGGTAGTCAGCAACTCCTTGCGGTTGAGGGGAGCAGGGGTTTAGGGGGAGTCGGCCCCCCCTTGCTGTTTATCCACGAATGCCCGCGAAGAGGCACTAATAGAAGTGTGCCATTGTGGATGGGTCCACTTCGCCCGCGACCTCAGATACCCTACTTAAGCGCGGCGGAACCGCAATTGAAACCAACCTGCCCGACTTCATTGCTTAATCGTTCACTGGCAGGGGCTTGACGTGATCCTCCAGCCAGGCTTTCAACTTGCTGAACCGGAAGGTGTTGGTGTCGAACAAATCCATAAAGAAGGCGTGGGCTTCTCGGCTATCGCATTCAATGAACCAGCCATTTAAGCGGAGGAAGGTTGCAGTTGCAAAAAGGCCACCCTTTTGTTTCCGTCGGCAAAAGGGTGGTTCATCGCCAGGCTTTCCATTAGCGCCGAGGCCTCTTCAATCAGCCCTCCATAATATCCCATTTGTGGGCGAGCTATTGCTGCCTCCAGCGCGCCCAAATCGCGCAAACCCGGCGGCCCCCCCAAATTGCTCAATCAGATCTTTATGGATTGCAATAACTTCGTCAAGGGTCAAGAAGCTGTGGGTCATTGGGCAAGCAATTCGGCCAGCAGCCTATTCTTTTCCACGCTGTCCTGGTAGTGGCCCATTACCTCGGGCCGCACGTTTTCCTGGGTCTTGCTTTCGATGTAGCTGGCCATTGCTTCTTCCAACACCGCCTGAAAATGCCGTCCTTCCTTGCGAGCAATCTCACGCATTCCTTCAAGAAGAGCTGGTGAGGCCTGACTGGAAAACTTTTGTCGAGTTGCGGCCACAGTTCAAGTCTCCTTCTAAACGTTGTGTTCCCAATACCAGGCCCTGTTCTCTATTCCCCCGTCCGTGTTGCACGTACCAACAGCGCAACCTTCCCGACATTACCCCTGCGCCGCCGCTCTCCGCTTGTTCAGGAACAATATCAGCCACAGCAGGTTGCCAGCGAACATTGCGCCGGAGGCGAACCAGAGAACGGTGCCTATGGTAGGGTTCAACGCCAGGCCTACACCCAGGCCCAGGTAGAAGATCACTATGGCGACCAGGAACAGCACGATGTGGATCGCTATTCTCACAGCAAGATTCATTGCCCCTCACCTCCCCAAGCGCGTAACCAGGCACCTGACACCGTTGGCCCGAAAGAAGCCACGAAGCTCAATTCCGTCTAGGCGGTGGCCCCGCAGCAGCGCTTGTATTTCTTGCCGCTGTTGCAGGGACACTTGGCGTTGCGGCCTATCTTGGCTCCGCCCGGGGCAGCCTGGCGGCCGTTGCCCACTACCGACTGCATGGGGCTGGCCTTCGCCGAATCAGCGGGCCGACGGGCCGGCGCGCTGGGCGGACGCTGGGTTAAGGTAATGTGGAACAGGGAGTGGACCACATCCTGCTGCATCCGGTGGAGCAGTTCCTGGAAGGTCTTGTGACCCTCGGTGCGATACATGACAAGCGGGTCCCTCTGCCCGTAGGCGTGGAGGCCGATGCCGGTCCGGAGGTTTTCCATGGTGGTCAGGTGGTTGACCCAGTGGAGATCAATAGCCCGCAACAGCAGGAGTCGCTCCAGGGTCCGCATCTGCTCGGAGCCCAATTCCTCTTCCCGGGCATAGTAGACTGTCTCGGCATAGTCCGACAGGATCTGGGTTATATCCTCCAGCTTTTGGCCGTATACCCTCTCCTCGTCACGAAGCTCGGCGGGCAGCGGGCAAATCAGGGCCAGTTCGGAAACAAAACCAGTCGCATCCCAGTTATCGGCGTGGCGGTCCGGCAGGTGCTTGCGAATCAGGTCGGAAAACTCCTGCCGGAGCATTTCGACAATCTTCTCTTTGAGGTTGTCACCGTTGAGAATTCGCACCCTATCGGTGTAGATTATCGCGCGCTGCTGGTTCAGCACGTCGTCAAAATTCAGCAGGTGCTTGCGAACGTCAAAGTGGTAGCCTTCGACCTTGACCTGGGCCCCGGAAATGGACTTGGTGATTAGCTTGTTCTCGATGGGGGTTTCATCGTCCATGCCGGTCCAGCCCATGACCGACTTGATGCGGTCGCCGCCGAAGCGCTGCATCAGTTCATCTTCCAGGGCGACGTAGAACTGGGAACTGCCCGGGTCTCCCTGGCGACCGGAACGGCCCCGCAACTGGTTGTCGATACGGCGGGCGTCGTGGTGTTCGGTGCCAACTACGTGGAGGCCGCCAAGCTCGATTACTTTGGCATGTTCGGCGGCCCACTCCGGGTCGTCGGTATTGGCGCCACCCAGGACAATGTCGGTACCGCGACCGGCCATGTTGGTGGATACCGTTACCGCTCCAAGGCTGCCGGCCTGGGCTATGATGCCTGCTTCCTGGGCGTGGTTCTTGGCGTTCAGCACCTGGTGAGGGACGCCGCGCCGCTTGAGCCGTTCGCTCAGTTCTTCGGAGGCCTCAATGGAAGTGGTGCCAACCAGGATGGGACGACCGGTCTCGTGGGTCGTTACGATGTCCTCCACCACCGACTTCCACTTGGACTCGACGGCCTGGAAAATCAGGTCTGCCTCGTCCGCCCGAATCATCTCCACGTTGGTTGGGATGATCGCAACCTCCAGGCCATAAATCTTGTAGAACTCGTCGGCCTCGGTGGCGGCGGTACCGGTCATGCCAGCCAGCTTGGCATACATGCGGAAGTAGTTCTGGAGGGTGATGGTGGCGTAGGTTACGCTCTCCCGCTGGATTTTCATCCCCTCCTTGGCTTCAACGGCCTGGTGGAGGCCATCGGACCAGCGGCGGCCAAATTGGAGGCGTCCGGTGAACTCGTCGACTATGACCACTTCACCGTCGCGAAGGACATAGTCCTTATCTTTGACCTTTTGCACCTGGGCGTTAAGGGCGTTTTCGATGTAGTGAACCAGGTGGTAGTTATCCGGGTCGTACAGGTTGTCTACCTTGGTCCACTTTTCCATCTTTTCGATTCCCTCTTGCGTGAGGGAGATGGCCTGGGTGCGCTCGTCAATGGTGTAGTCTTCGTCCGGGTCCAGGCGGGGCACCAGGCGGGCAAAGGTGTAGTAGTGCTGGACCGGTTCCTCAGCGGGGCCGCTGATAATCAGGGGAGTACGGGCTTCGTCAATAAGAATGTTGTCCACCTCGTCAACGATGGCGAAGTGGAGTTCCCGCTGCACCCGGTTTTCCGGTTCCAGGGCCATGTTGTCGCGCAGGTAGTCGAAGCCAAACTCGTTGTTGGTGCCATACAGCACGTCGGCCTGGTACGCCTCCTGACGATTGACCTGGCGCAGGAACTTCATCCCGCTGGGGCCGCCGGTTGCGTCGGGGTCGTACATGAAGGCAGTATCATGCTGTAGGCAGCCTACGGTCAGGCCCAGGTTGTGGTAAATGGGGCCCATCCACACCGGGTCCCGGCGGGCCAGGTAGTCATTGACGGTAACCACGTGGACGCCCCGGCCGGTAATGGCGTTGAGGTAAACGGGCAGGGTGGCGACGAGGGTCTTGCCCTCACCGGTCCTCATCTCGGCAATCTGGCCGCGGTGAAGGACGATGCCGCCGATCAACTGGACGTCATAGTGGCGCTGGCCCAGGTTGCGGCGGGCCACCTCGCGCACGGCGGCGAAAGCCTCGGGAAGCAGGTCGTCCAGGGACTCCCCCCGGTCCAGGCGGTCGCGGAACTGCTGGGTCAAGCCCCCCAGTTCTACGTCAGAGCGAGCCTGCATCCGGGCTTCCAGGCTGTTGATTTCAGGCACAAGAGTATGGGCAAGCTTGTCTATGGCTTTTTCGCCGGGGTCGCCGATGATTTTACGAAGCAATGTAACCATTTTGATTTACCTTCTTGAGGAGTTGCGTACCGATGTATGTAACCTGTGGTACGCCAAAAGTTGTCGAACAGTTTGCCAAGGAAAGGGGAAACTGATGCGGGAAATGCGCCGCCGCCCCGCAACATCCTTATTTCCGAGCTTCCTTATTTCCGGAGGAAGGACCACTAAAGAATTGTACCCGAACAGGGAAAAAGTTGCACATTGGGGAAGGAAGCTCTCTCCTACGGTCTCCCTCTTGGGTATTGGGACGAGAAAGCCGGAGGGGATGCCCACAGGGATGGCTCAAACAATTTTGACTTGCCAACCAACCGGTACGGTCGCCGCGCTTCGTATTTATAACCTTGACAGATTTGCCTATTGCCAGCAGTATAGGGCATATTTTATGGAACCCGGATCGAAGGATCGCCCCCCCTTTGAACATTAACCTTAGGCCTTCCCAGCTCACCTTCGGAAATCGTCAGATCCACTATGCCTGGGTAATCGTTTTTGCCGCCGCGTTGATGCGGCTCAGTTCCTCCAGTTTCCGCACCTCTTCCAGCATCCTTATTCCCCGCCTCGTGGAGACCTTTGGCTGGAGCTACGGGATGGTGGGGCTTGCCTTCTCCCTGCAATGGATGGTTTCCGGCATGTTCGGAACGCCGGCCGGCTGGCTGGGCGACCGCTACGGGGTCCGGGTTACGATGGTGATCGGGGCCGGCCTCTTCGTCATCGGGATGGTGTTAACCGCCACGGTCACGCACATCTGGCAGTTTTACCTCTACTTCGGCATTATCCTCAGCGCGGCGATGGGCATTTTCCAGGTGCCGTTGACTGCGGGAGTCACCCAATGGTTCCACCGGAGGCTGGGCGTGGGCATGGGCCTGCTGCAAGCTTCCCAGGGGTTGGGGCCGCTGGTGGCGGTACCGGTCATCCTTATCATCATTGGCGTTTTCAGCGGCGAACCGGGCTGGCCGCTGACCTGGATTCCAGGCATTGAAAGCCTCTTCGGCAGCGAGGAGAAGGGGCTGCGAGCCTCTTTCTGGATTCCGGGCATTATCGGCGGACTGCTGCTGCTGGGGCTGGTCCGCCTGTTCTATGACGAGCCCGCCTCCATCGGAGTCCGGCCCCTTGGCATGTCGGAAGAGGAGCCGGTCAGGCAATTGCAGTCGGGCAATGCGGCCAAGGTAAGGTCCAAGTTTTTCCTGAAACAGGTGCTTCCGACGACGGCCTTCTGGAATCTGATCGGCATTCACTACTGGGGCTGCGCCGGCCACGCCATCGTAATGGTATATATAGTTGCCATGGCGGAAGAGGCGGGAGTGTCCAAGGGGCTGGCGGCGGGGACCTTCATTGCCCTGACAGTGAGCAGCACCCTGACCCGCTTTGCGGTGCCGATTTTGGCCGACCACCTCGGCAGCAAGGGTGTGATGGGAGTCTGCTTCTTCCTGCAGGTGGCTCCCGTGGGCCTGCTGTTCTTCGCCGACAGCGCGTGGATGTTCTACCTTTTTGCTATACTGTTCGGCATCGGGTTTGGCGGCGAAATGACCGCTTTCCCCATTATCAACCGTCAATATTACGGTAATGCCCCGATCGGAACGACCTACGGGTTCCAGATGATGGGGGCCGGTTTCGGCATGGCCTCGGGTGCGGCCATCGGAGGATTGCTGCGGGATCTGACGGAAGGGTTCAGCTACCCCGCATTTGTCACCTCCGGCGACTTTACGGCCACCATCGGGGCATCTCTGATCCTGAGCACCCTGGGCGTGGTCTCAATCATGTTGCTGCCCAATACCGGGCGGCACCAGTTGCCGCACTGGGAGGACGCTTTGCCGGACGAGTACCGCAGCACGCCAAGGACCGGGCAGGTGGCAAGTCCGGGGGACTAGCAAAAACCTCGGGCCCCGCGGTCCCCTTAATTACGCTAAAATAGATGCAGGTCAGCAATCTGAGGAGAAGAAGATCGGTCCTGCGAGGGCAAGTTAATGCATAATCGGGAGCGAGGAGGACGGCTATGTTTGACTTGATAGTTCGGAACGGCCAGGTGGTGACTCCCTGGGGAGTAGGCGACTGGGACATCGCCATACAGGGGGAGAAAATCGTCGCTGTAGCCGCCAACCACACGTTGACGGAAGAATCGGCCCGGGTGATTGACGCCACCGGCAAGGTGGTGGTGCCCGGCGGCATTGAGCCCCATGCCCACGTACATGCACCAATTATGGGCCACGGAGACCTGAAGACCGCTCCCCCGGAAGAGGTAAGCCGGGCCGCCCTGTTTGGCGGCACGACCACGATCCTCGACTTTGCCATCCAGTACCCCGGCATCGACATCAGCCAGGCCATCCAGGAACGGACGGGCGTCTGGCAGAACAACTCCTACGCCGACTACGCCCATCATCTCATGCTGCTGGGCGACATCTCCGACAACGTGCTGGGGCAGCTTAACGAGCACATCCAGGACGGGTTTTCCAGCGTCAAGATTTTCACCACCAACATCCGCCCCCCCGCCATGTCAGGCGAGCCGCGCATGGTCCGGATGGGCCACCTGCACGACCTGATGGAGCAGGTGCAGCGGAACGGCGCCATGCTGATGGTCCACGCCGAGGACGACGACATGGTGCAGCACATGTACCGCAAGCTGACGGAGCAGGAGCAAACCGAGTGGTGGAACATGCACCTGGTCCACAGCAACGAGTCGGAGGACGTGTCCTTCCGGCGGGTGCTGCGGGTTGCCGAATGGACTGGTTCACCCGTCTATTTCGTGCACGTCAGCGCGCGCGAGGGTTTGACCGCGGTCCAGGAAGCCCGCGCCAACGGCAGGCCAGTTTACGGCGAAACGCTGCACAATTACTGCTGCTTCAATGCCGAGAACTACCGGGAAGACAACGGCATGAAGTACCATACCTACCCTTCCCTGAAATCGGAGGAAGACCGGGCTTCCCTCTGGAGGGGCATTGTCCAGGGCGGGCTGAGCACCATGGCCACCGACGAGTACTGCACGTCGTGGGATGTGAAGATCTCCGGGCGGCAGGTAACCGACGTAACCGGCGGTCACAACGGGGCGGAGACCCGGATGGGCGTTACCTTCAGCGAGGGGGTGTCCCGGCAGGGAATGTCGCTGCAGCGGTTCGTGGACGTAACCTCGGGCAACGCCGCCAAGATCATGGGCCTGTACCCCCGGAAGGGTGTCATAGCCCCGGGCAGCGACGCCGACATCGTGCTGATTGACCCGAACATCAAGCGGCCACTGACGATGAACGACTTCCACATCTCCGACTACAGCATCTGGGAAGGCTTCGAGGCGGCAGGCTGGCCTGTGATGACCATCCTGAGAGGCATGGTGGCGGTGGAAGACGGTCGCCTCCGCACCGGCCACGGCAGCGGCAAGTTCGTGCGCCGGAAGGTTGACCCCGAGGTGGTTAATCGCCCAGCGGCATAGCTTGGCAAGAAAAATAGCAGGTTGAGCAACAACAAAAGGGGCGCCGATCTGGCGCCCCTCATTTTTTGAAGAAGGGACACGAACAACTTGCGCAGTCAACTACAGTGCGCCTTTCAGAACCGCTAGGTCGAAACAGTTGGCACGCTAATAAAAGGCGAAACCTTCTCCATCCCGTACCCCATACCCTCCCCAAAACACCGCGCCACGCTTTCTTGTACTACTGCCATATCGGGGGCACTGCCCTGATCGCCTGCTCCCAACACTTGAGCCATGGACGTTACCCGCCGATCGGTTATGCCGCAAGGGACTATCTGGGCAAACTTGGAAAGGTCCGGGTTTATGTTGATGGCAAAGCCGTGGTGGGCGATGCCCCGGCTTATTTTCACGCCGATGGCCGCAATCTTGGCGTTGCCGACCCACACGCCGGTAAGGCCGGGCTCGACGCCGGCGTTGATGCCAAAGTCGGCCAGGGAACTGATAATTACTTGCTCCAGGGTGCGGACGTACTTCAGCGGCCCACCCCAGTCGCGCAGGTTAACAATGGGATAGGCCACCAACTGGCCGGGGCCGTGGTAAGTAACCAGGCCGCCCCGGTCGGTCTCCACCACATCAATGCCCTGTTCCGCAAGTTGTTGTGTTGTCAATGAGATGTGCTCGGGCTTGGACAGGCGGCCCCGAGTGTAAACGTGGGGGTGTTCCAGCAGGAGCAGGGTGTTCGGCTGTAGCCCATCGTGGACCGCCGCCACCAGGTCGGTCTGCAGCTTCCAGGCATGGCGGTATTCCACGGTGCCGAGGGAGACAACCTGGCAATAAGGCGCTTCACACACGGATTAACGCGATATAAAGGATGTGCGAAGACGGAAGGCTAATCGCATCCTGGCAATCCTGCTAGTCCAGACAAGTTAAGCGGAGGCGTCTGGGCCGATGGCTTCCAGGCGGCGCTTCATCGATTGCATGAAGGCGCTGGACTCGGCACCGTCGTTAATGCGGTGGTCGAAGGACACGCACAGGTTCATCATCGACCGGATGGCGATGGCATCATTGATGATCACAGGACGCTTCTGGATGGCTTCGGTGGTCATTATGGCGGCCTGGGGATAGTTGATTATGGGCTGAGATATCAGGGAGCCCAGGGCGCCGGTGTTATTCAGCGTGAAGGTGCCGCCCTGCACATCGTTAATGGTCAGCTTGTTGTCGCGGGCCCGCTGGGTCAGGTCGGCGACAGCGTGAGCCAGGCCGGAAAGGCTCAAGCGGTCCGCGTTGTGGATTACCGGCACTACCAGGCCATTGGGCGCGGCCATCGCCAGTCCGATGTTCAACCGTATCTTCAAAATAATCTTGTCGCCGCCCCAGGTGGCATTGAAACTGGGGTTCTCTTTCAGGGTTGCCACCAGGGCCTGTATGACAAATGGCAGGTAGGTCATGTCCACGCCCTCGCGCTGGCGGAAACCTTCGCGCATGGCGGTGCGGGCGGCGACCAGGCTGGAAACGTCCACCTCGACGGTGCTCCAGGCGTGGGGAATCTGGGAAACGCTGCGGACCATTGCCTCGGCGATCATGCGGCGCACCGGGGTCAGGGGGATGTGCTCTTCGTCGGTGCCGTCGGCTTGCTGAGTTTCTGCCGTCGGGGACGTGGACTGCACGGCCACCGCCGGGGCAGTCACGTCCTGGGTTTCCAGGTGCTTGAGGACGTCGTCGCGGGTTATGCGGCCACCCATTCCGGAGCCGGCTATCAACGACAGGTCAACGTCGTGCTCCCGGGCCAGCCGGCGCACCGCGGGGGACAGCCTGCGAGAGCCATCGCTTGCGGACGCAGCAACTACCGGGGTTTCAATGGCGACTTGAGCCTCTAGTGATGCTGTCAATACGGCAGCGGTTTCTTCCGGAGGCGGCGCAGGCGGACTGTCGTCGCCGGAGCCGCCACCAGTGGGGCCGATCATGGTCGCGGAGGTGTTCAGGTAACCAATGCGGCTGACGGGGGGCGCAGCTTGCCCTTCAGCCTGTTCAGGATGCGCACTTGTCGGCGTGGCCGTCGCGGATGGTACCGCCGCAGGCTCGACTTGAGCGGTAGAAACAGAAGCTTCCGCCGCTGCTGATTCAGCAGATGGGCTCTCGCCGGTTTCAATCTCTGCTATGGGGGCGCCCATGGGAATGGTTTCTCCCTCCTCAGCCAGTATCTTGACCAGCGAGCCGTCCACGGGAGAGGGAACTTCCATTGTTACCTTGTCGGTTACAACCTCGACCAGCGGCTCGTAACGCTCCACCTTGTCGCCGGGCTTTTTCAGCCACTTGCCGATGGTGCCTTCGATGACCGACTCGCCAACGTGAGGAAGTTCAATAGTCTGAGGCAATATTACACCGCCATTGGGTAATTTCAGTCTATCCACGAACAGGGGCAAATGGGCATGAACTGATGTCGCCCGACTTGACCACTATTCGCCTGTAATCGCGGACCGGTTCAGTAAGCTGCCAGGTTTCGCAGGGCTTCGGCGATTTTCTGGGTGCTGGGCATGTAGGCGTCTTCCAGGGTCTGGGCGAAGGGCATGGTCGGAACGTCAGGCCCACAGACCCGCCCAATGGGGGCATCCAGGTAATTGAAAGCCTGGTCGGCGGCCAGGGCAGCAATCTCCGAGCCGACGCCGCCGGTGATGTTGTCTTCGTGGACGATAAGCAGCTTGCCCGTTTTCTTGACCGACTCCAGTACCGTCTCGGTGTCCAGGGGCTTGAGGGTGCGGAGGTCTACTACCTCGACCTGGGCAACGCCTTCCGAGGCCAACTGTTCCGCCGCTTCAAGACAGTAGTGGATCATCAGGCCGTAGCTGACCACAGTGATGTTCTGGCCGGGACGCTTGACTTCGGCCTCGCCGATGGGCAGCACGTAGTCCTCTTCGGGAACATCGCCCCGCACCAGGCGGTAGGTCTTCTTGTGCTCCAGGAACACTACCGGATTGTTGTCGCGAATAGCGGACTTGAGCAGGCCCTTCGCGTCGTAGGGTGTGGCGGGCGCGACTACCTTCAAGCCCGGGGTGTGAAAGAAAATGGCTTCCACGTTTTGGGAGTGGAACAGGCCGCCGCGAATGCCGCCTCCGTAGGGGATGCGGATAGTGACGGGCGCATTGACCTTGCCGTCGGTGCCGTAGCAGGCCCGGGCCGCTTCGCCGATAAGCTGGTTGACCGCCGGCCACAGAAAGTCGGCGAACTCCACTTCCGGTATGGGTCGCAATCCCCGGAAAGAGGCTCCCAGGGCGATGCCCATGATGGAGGCCTCAGCCAAGGGCGTGTCGATTACCCGTTCCGGCCCGAATTCTTCGATGAAGCCCTGGGTGGCCAGGAAGACGCCGCCACGGTAGCCCACATCCTCGCCCATGACGAAGACGCTCTCGTCGCGTTGCATTTCCTCCCACATGGCTTCCCGGACTGCTTCAATTACACTCTTGACGGCCATTGGTTTTCCTTTTCTGTCTTATCCACGAAGAGACACGAAACTTCACGAAGAAATGCGGTTAATCAGGGAGCATAGACGTGGTGGTGCAGAGTTGACACATCAGGCAGGGCCGCTGCTTCGGCGGCGTCCGTGGCCTCGTTGATGGCCCGGCGAGCCTGGGCCCGGATTTCCTCCTGCTCTTCTTCGGTCAGGTAGCCCTGTTCCAGCATAAACCGGCTAAAGGCCGCTACCGGGTCCCGCTGCCGCACGGCCTCAATCTCTTCCTTGGCCCGGTAGCGGGTGTCATCGTCATCGGTTGTATGGGGCATCAGGCGTTCCAGCTTCATTTCCAGCAGCACCGGCCCCTCCCGGCGGGCGTGGTGGATGGCCTCGCGGGTGGCTTCGTAGGAAGCCAGCAAGTCCAGGCCGTCAACGATGACTCCGGGGAAACCGTAACCCTCAGCGCGATTCGCCACGTCGCCGATGGCCATCTGCATCCGCTGGGGGACGGAGATGGCGTAGCCGTTGTTTTCGCAGATGAAAATCACGGGCAGCTTGTGGATCCCCGCGAAATTCATTGCCTCGTGGGTCTCTCCCTGGCTGGCGGCGCCGTCGCCAAAATAGGCCAGCGTTACCCGACCGTCACCCCGCATCTTGCAGCCCAGTGCATAGCCCACTGACTGGGTCATCCCGGCTGCCACTACGTTGGAAAGCTGGATGATATTGTGGTCGAGATCGGCGCCCTGCAGGGGAAACTGGCGGGCGTTGCTGTAGGGGTCGCCCAGCTTGCCCATGAAGGAGAGCATGATCTGGGTGGGCGTAAGTCCCACTCCCATCTTGAGGGGCAGGTCCCGATAGTAGGGGAAAAAGAAACAGTTGCCATCCTTTTCGGCGGCCAGCAGGGTGCCCAATTGGGCGGCTTCGTGGCCCTGTCCGGAAGCGGCGATGGGCACCTTGCCCTGGCGGTTCATCATCCAGATGCGCTCGTCAGTGGTGCGAATGGTAATCATCCGGCGGTAGTAGTCAACCAGGTCCTCCGGGGCAAGGCCCTCAGGCAGGGCCCTGGAGAGATCGGCAGTCTTACCGTCGGTCTGATTGGTTAGCTGTGTCATGGTTTCCTCCGGTGAACGAACCGGCCTGGAAGGGTGTCAAGTTAGCAGCGGCAAGTCTGGCCACGTAAGGGAATGTACCTGCGCCAATTATATATGCTGGGGAGAGGGTGGGCAAATCTGGGAAAGGGTGGCAAGACAACTGTACCCTCGTTCAAGCCGCTGTTTTTCGCTGGTGAGAATTCGTCCTGTACGTTACCTTGTGTCTGTAATCGCTGCTAGGTTAGCCAAGTACTGAAGAGGGTATGATTAGAAATTCTGGCCTTTCGCACCTGTCCCCACATATGTAAATGCTGTTGCACCGGCAGCCAATCGGGTCAACCGTAAAGGCCCCATATCGCCTGCTAAGGAAATTCTATCGATGCAAAATGAACCAACCCTGTCCCGCTCGGAACCGGTAGCAGAGTCCGCCCGCATTACCAGCCTCGACCTCACCCGGGGCGTGGCGATCCTGGGTATCCTGTTAATGAACGCGGTGTCTTTCAAGTTCGGGCAAGTTCCATACTGGAACATCAGCGCCGGTGCGTCTGATACCTTTCTGGACTGGACCGTCGCGGTCTTCGGGGAAATCTTCGTCGACCAGAAATTCATGGGACTGTTTTCTCTCTTGTTTGGCGCGGGCATGATGCTGTTCATCGACCATGTTTCAATACGCGAGCGGCATCCCGTGTGGCTGATCCTTTGGCGTAACGCCTTGCTCCTGGGTATCGGCATCCTGCATTTTCAACTTTGGGACGGGGACGTGTTGATGGTGTATGCCATTGCATCCGTCCTCCTCATCTGCCTGCGCAAGCTTCCCGCCAGAGTCCTGATTGTCCTTGGCGTCACCATTTTCCTGTTGCCCGTCGCCAGTGACTCATTGGCGCAAAGCATAGCCAATGCTAACAATTCCGATCTGGCCGGCATTTGGACTGAACCCGGTGCGGAAATCCGTGAGCCCATTGGGCTGTTTATGCTTCTCGGATACCTGATGCGTGGAATGGGAATGATACTTCTGGGGGCTGGCCTTTATCGCCTGGGCTTTATGCAGGGCCGGTGTTCCACTAACAGTTACAGGCTCACTGCGGCAATCGGGTTGGGCGTGGGCCTGCCACTGGCGACGCTGGGAGTAGTATTCGTCGCTTTGAATGACTTCTCCAGGGAAGTCGCCTTCATTGGCAACATCCCCAACAATCTCGGGACGATACCTTCTTCCTTGGGCTATATGAGCTTGATCGTCCTGTGGGACAAAGCGGGCAACAACTGGCTCAAGACTCGGTTAGTATCTGCAGGACGCATGGCGTTGACCAATTACCTGACCCAAAGCATTTTGGGGGTCCTGGTGCTGACCGTTGTGCTTGCCGACGTTTCCGTCAACCGCAGTGGGATTCTGCTGTTTGTTGTTGCGGTATGGATTGTTCAACTCTGGTGGTCTCAGACCTGGTTGACTCACTTCCGCTTTGGCCCCGCAGAATGGCTGTGGCGTGTAGCCACCTACCGCCGGGGTCAGACCTTGCGGCGTGCCTGATGAAATTTCAGCTCAGGTGGCATTTTCCTACAGTGTGCCAGTCTAAGTCGAGAATATGAGCCCTCCAGGCGGTTGCAATTGCGATAGGACAACCATCTATTTCCCACTCACCTGTTGTCCTGGTTAGACTTACATATCAAACAAACAATAGTGATTTGGCAATGAGGACCCATGCCCCATGGTAAATACCTGGGCACCAAAGGGATTGACAGATGGGCAACCCCTTCAGATAGTTAAGAACCACCTTACGTGAGCGTAACAATGCGAACAAACACGCAACCGCTGTTGCTAAGCACTAGGAGAACATGGAAGTAGTTTCAGAACTGATCAGTGGCTGGTTGCCGCCAGTTGCTGCGACAATCGCCATCTTAGGTGGGACATACAAACTCAACCGCGATCTACGTGCCGACTTACTCGATGAAATATCTAAGAACAGGCGTGAGATGTTAGAGAACAAGCAGGAGATACTGGACCATTTCCACGCTCACATCCACGATTCCGGTTCCGGCGAGGTCCTGCTTCGTGCGTTGGCCAGCAGGCAGGTGGGAGGTTAGTCTGAATGAACAGCAATTGCGACATCATTTTGGCGGTCAAGCTTTGGCTGGTATCTTGTCGTCCCCCAGATGGTCATCAGCCCTATTGGATATGAATGACATCGGGTGACGACAACATCGAGCGCAGTGCCAAAGAAGTTTTGGGCACTCTTGCGGGAATAGCGTGGAATATCGCCGAAGCGATGACATCTGAAGGTCGCGAGCGGGGACACATAGATACCGATACCTGATGAGCCGACGGGCACTTTTTTGACTTTGCTCATCCCTGCCGCTTCCTCTGAAGTACCCCTAGTCTGTCCCGTCCCGCAATTCGTTAGCCTCTTTTCACCCCAACGAATCCCTCAATCAATACCCTTGACACCCCCAATAGACTGTGATAATTTTCACTAGGTTTGCCGACCGGGGGGGTTTCACATACGCCCCGGAATTCGATCAGGAACTCAACCAAGGCAGGACTAATGGGCGATCCGAATGCGCTAACCAACATAGACTGGGTCAACATCAGCAATTGGCTCACTATGTACTGGATTGCTTTTCCCCTGGTTATCATTACCGCCTTCACCCTCATGACGGCCCTCGCATTTATTCCTTCGGCAGTCCACACCGGACATTTGCCGCAGGGGTTTATCCACCTGCGCTGGCCGATGGTCATTTTTGCCGTTGCGGTGTGGGTGGTCGCGTGGATTTTCTGGGTCTCGGTGATGCTGTTGAGCCCGGATATGCTGGGCAACATCTACGACAGGTTCCTGGTATAGGTCAATTAAGGACGCAGCCCTGGCGGGTAGCGAACCTTACTCTTGTAAGTCAGGTGTTTTATAGGTCAGGGCTTCCGGCTCTGTCCGGGGGCCGCCGGAATGGTCAATCCGGCCGGAAACTAGAAATAGGCAGGTTTTGGCGCCGATGAGGCCAAGCGCAAATATAATCCCACTGGCTCTTGCAGGATTGGTCGTCACCGGCATTGTTGGTTTCCTGGTTGCTATTCTATTCATGTCCTGGTTTTCCACTCCGCCATTTGGCCTGGGCAATGCCCCCGCCCAACCCATTGATTTCCCCCACACGGTGCACGCCGGTACAGTCGAAGAGGGCGGGGTCGGAATTGCCTGTGAGTTCTGCCACCGCAACGTAACCGAGGGCGCCGCCGCTACGGTGCCGGCAGTGGAACAATGCGTCTTCTGCCACAAGCAGATCAATCCCGAGAATCTGGTCGCTTCGTCCAGCGTTGACCAGGATGAGATGCAGTTGGTGGTGGACAAGTTCAATGACAACGACCCGATTAACTGGGAACGGGTCCACCGCATACCCGACCATGTCAGGTTTGTCCACGAGGCCCACATCCGGTTCCTGACTGAGGGCGGGCCGCGGACAGTGGCTATGCCCATCGGCGACGGGCAGCCCAGGCAGCTGCCGCTCACCACCCAACAGGCCTGTTCGGTCTGTCACGGCGACGTGGCTAGCATGGAGGAGGTCCAGCCCACTGGAGGGCAGTCCCTGAAGATGGGCACCTGCGTGGACTGTCACCGCGAACTGAACGTGGGCACCGATTGCACCATCTGTCATAAGTAGGCTTGAAAACATAGTTGGCTTGAAACAAACTAGCCCGTCGAAACATTGGCACAAGCGAAACTGAGCGAAGGCATCATCGTATGAAATTAACACGGCGCAACTTCCTGGCCTGGGCCGGCCTCTCCGCCATCGGAGCAGTGGCCTGCGATGTCATCCAGGACGAGGAACTGAGCCTCCAAAGCCCGCGGGACCTGCCCGAGGACCTGGTTAAGGGCAGGGACAACTGGTACGCCACTCTGGGTCGGAACGCCACCGACGGCGAGGGTGTGATCGTGCGGGTGATGGAAGGCCGCGCCAAGAAGATACAGGGCAACCCGAAGTACCCGGTTAACGAGGGCAAGCAAAGCGTTCGCTCCGAGGCTGGGCTGCAGGCCCTGTACCATCCCGACCGGATTGCCGGCCCCATGCAACGGACCGGGCCCCGGGGTTCGGGACAGTACCGCTCAATCCAGTGGGAGCCCGACGCGCTGGACATCCTGCGACGGGAGTTGCGGGCGCGAAGCCAGGGCATGGTCCTGATTACCGAGCCGCTGCGGGGTCACATGGGAATGATCGCCGACCGGTTCGCATCCAAGGCGGGCGGACGCCAACTGGGCTTCGAGGCCCTGGATGACACCACTTATCGCGCCGCCGTTAAGGACGTATTCGGCCAGGACCGGCTGCCTGATTTCGATATTGGCAACGCCAACTACGTTATTTCCTTCGGCGCCGATTTTCTCTCCACCTGGGGCGCGTCGACCCGTTTTGCCAAGGCCTACGGAGAATTCAGGCAAGGCGCCGACCGGAGCGATCGGGGCTACCTGGTGCACGTTGATCCCCGCTTTTCCATGACCGCAGCCAACGCCGACGAGTGGCTGCCCATCACGCCTGGCATGGAGGGCTACCTGGCCCTGAGCCTGGCCTATGTGATCATCAGCGAGGGGATGCAGGCCCAGGGCGTGGACGTTGATGCCCTGACCAATGGGCAGGGCGCGGCGGCACTGGAGGCCTTTGCGCCGGAGCGAATCGCCGGGCAACTGGGCATTCCCGAGGGAGTACACCAGGGCAAGTCGGGCGCAGAGAAGATCCGAGACCTGGCCAACAATTTTACCCATCACGGGCCCGCCATTGCTTTGGGTGGCGGTAGCGCCGGGGCCCACAGCAACGGCCGGTTCAACCTGGCCGCCATCTATGCCCTCAACTACCTGGTGGGCAGCGTCGGCGCCCGGGGCGGTGTCCGATTCAATCCAGGCAGCATCCTCGGCGGCTTGCCGTCGGCAGCGAATGTGGGAAGTGTCCAGGATTGGGCCAGTGTAGCCAACGACATACGCAACGGCACGACCCGAATGGTGCTGGTCCATGATGCCAATCCGGTTCACGGACTGCCCTCCTCCCTGGCCTTTGAGAACGCATTGAACCGCGATGACCTGTTCATTGTGAGCTTCTCGTCGTTCATGGACGAGACCACGATTATGGCGGACCTGATTCTGCCCGACCGCGTGTTTCTGGAGGACTGGGGCGACGACATTCCCGAACCGGGACCTGGCTACCGGGTAATCGGTATGCAGCAGCCTGTGGTCAACCCGCTGAGCGACCTGGACCCCCGCAGTTTTGGCGATTTGATTCTCAGCATGGCCCAGGAGTTGGGACTGGAGAGCGAGTTGCCGTGGCCCAGCGTCGAGGCGGCCCTGAAGGAAAGTACGGAAACTCTTTACAGGACGGGACAGGGATCATCCCGCCACGCGGCATCGGCCGGAGACCTCTGGAACCTTATGCTGCAGCAGGGTGGCTGGTGGGACGAAGATGCCACCGGGCCCACGCCGTCTGCTCCGGCCGGCCTTCTGAGCAATATCGCCGGCCAGGGCCGCGAGCCGGGCTACTCCGGCAGCGGTGAATTTTATCTGCAACCCTTTTCCCATAATTCATTGTTGGACGGGCGCAATGCCCACATTCCCTGGATGCAGGGTTTGCCCGACCCCATCACCACCGTTGCGTGGCAGACGTGGGTTGAACTGAACAGCCACAAGGCCGAGCAGATGGGACTGCGCGAGGGCGACGTCGTCCGCGTGCAAACCGACAGCGGGACCATTACCGGACTGCTGTATCCCAATCCTGCGCTGCCTCCCAATGTTGTGGCCGTGCCCCTGGGTCAGGGACGGCGCAGCGGGTCCGACTACGCCACCGGAGGCGATCCGCGCGAAAGTTCCAACGCAATTGACCTGCTTTCGGCCGGTCATTTGACGGAAAACGGTTCTCTCGCTTGGGCCGGACACATGGCAAGGGTTACGCCCACCGGCGAGAGTTTGAAGATTTCCAAGTTCGAGGGCATATTCCCGGCGCGCGAGGTCGGGCTTACCCCGGGCGAGGAAATCGTTAAGGTTACGAACCAGTAATTTACACCGGGTTGGCGATTTCCCAACCTTATGAATAGTGGCTGTTCGTGAGCTTGCTGAGTTCTGGGGTCCTGAAGGAAATCCTTCGACGGGCCCAGGATAAGCGGATAGAGGGACAAAGGCCTCTTGACGGGCTCAGGATAATCGAACAGCAAGTCGGTCGACCAAAACGGGGAGGATAATGGTTACCAGCCGAGTTGACCACAAATGGGGCATGGTCGTTGACCTGGACCGCTGCAATGGCTGTCAGGCCTGCGTGGTGGCTTGCCAGGTAGAGAACAACCTGCCCATCAATGACAAGAACTCGTTCCTGCAAAACCGGGCCTACGAGTGGATCCGGATTGAGCGGTACTGGGAGGGGGATTACCCCAACATCAAGGCTCGCTTCATTCCGGTCCTGTGCCAGCACTGCGAGAACGCGCCCTGCGAACCGGTGTGCCCGGTTTTCGCAACCTACCACAACGACGAAGGACTGAACGTCCAGCTCTACAACCGCTGTGTGGGCACCCGGTACTGCATCAACAACTGCCCTTACCAGGTGCGGTTCTTCAACTACTGGCACCCCAACTGGCCGGAGCGGTTGCAGAATCAGCTGAATCCGGACGTAACGGTAAGGACCCGGGGAATCACCGAAAAGTGTACTTTCTGCGTACAGCGCCTGCGCCGGGGACAGTTGCAGGTGGAGCGCCGGGGCGGCGGCACCCTGAACGACAGCACAATGAATGCCGGCAACCACATGCCGGCTTGCGTTCAGGCCTGCCCTACCAACGCCCTGACTTTCGGCGACCAGAACGATGTTAACAGTCCCATCAACCCCTATTTTGCGGATGTTAACAAGTATGACGTTCACCACGAGCACGAACGAAAGACTCGCGGCTACCGTCTGCTGGAAGAAATGAATACCAAACCAAACCTGATCTACCTGAAGAAGGTTGATCCCAACGCGGCGAGCAGTGGCGGACATCATGGCTAGTAGCACTGAACACCACGGGGGTGGACAACACGCCGGAATGTGGGTTTTCCCCAAGCTGGAAGAGATAACGTCGGACGTTTCCGGCAAGACCTTTTCCATGCCTTCCGGGTACAAGCTGGCCTTGGGGATAGCCTTTATACTGGCGGCCCTGGGGGTGGTTGGCTTCTTTATACGCGCTACCTCCGACGGGTTTGGCGAAACCGGACCCTGGGGCTATTACGCAGGAATCTTCTCTTTCATCTTTATGGTAACCGGCGCTGCCCCCCTGGTGGCGGCGGCTTTCCGGTTCACCAAGAGCCACTGGCGTCGTCCCGTGTCCCGGGTTGCGGAGTTGTTCGCAGTTGTGGGCGTGGTTAACGTCGTCCTTTTCATTCCCCTGATGCTGGCCATGCCACCGATTAAGAATCCGGAGGTAACCGGCACCGAGCTTGAGGTGCGGCGGACCTTGTGGTTTGAGGTACCCATCGGCGCTCCATATTATTGGGACTTCCTTTGCTTCGTGGGACTGGCCTTCTGCAGTATGGCGATACTGTGGCTCTCGGCCACGCCGGACATGGCCCAGGCCCGGGCGACGGCGACGGGCTTTCGCCGCGGACTTTATTCCGCGCTGGCCGGCTGGTGGTACGGGACCAAGCGGCAGTGGAACCATCAAAAGGCAGGCCTGGCCCTGCTGGGCGCCTTCTACTTCATGCTGCTGATTTTCGTGCAGTTTATTTTCGTCACCGAGTTTGCCATGAGCATGGTGCCAGGCTGGAAGGACTCGGTCCTGCCCCCTATGTACACGGTCATGGGCTTCCAGACCTCGCTGGGCCTGATCCTGATAATCCTGTTCGTAATGCGCAAGTGGGGCGGGTACGAGACCTACCTGGGCAAGTCCCCTTTCTGGTCGGCCAGCAAGATTCTGCTGGGCCTGACCCTGCTCTGGACTTATCATCTCTTTGCGTTCTTCATCACTTATTGGTACGGACGCCTGGAGGTCGAGCAGAATATTCTCAAGTACGTGTTCACCCAGCCTTATCTGCTGGTGTTCCTGGCGAATATGCTGTTCAGCTTCCTGGTCCCCTTCCTGATGCTTATCTGGAATCCGCTGCGCCGCAGCGCATGGGGGCCGTCGCTGGCGGGCCTGTCGGCTCTGCTTGGATCACTGCTGTTTAACCTCAGGACCTTCGTGGCAGGATTCAACGTGGAGAACCATTTTGAGTTCGCCCTTTCCCACGTCGCTCCGGCTGTATTGCCTGATATCTGGGATATTTTTATAGTCCTGGGCGGGCTGGGCATAGTTGCGCTGGTATATTTGCTGGCAGCCAAGGTTGTCCCTTTAATGTCCATCTGGGAAGTGAAGGAAGGGACCCTGTACCAGAAATGGGAGCCCTTTGTCCACAGCGAGTACCTGGTACTGGCCAAGCCGGAATAATCAGTCCGGAGAGTTAACCGGGATATATAGATAATAGATGTAGTGACGGGGTTTGACCCGTCTGTATGGGGCCGCTGTAAAGGGCCCCGGAACCCAGCAAAGGAAGGAAAGCAGGAGCTTCCATGCAGGAAGGCAGAGTCCTAAGTACAAGAGAAGTGAACCGGGATTTGCTCCGGTCAATCCTGGATACACCCCGGTGGTTCTGGCCGGTGGTGACGGTCCTTGGCCTGATTCTGCTGGTGGCATCCATCGCCATCGGCATCATGGTCAACCGGGGCCTGGGCGTTACGGGCCTGAACCGTCCGGTAGCTTGGGGCTTCTTCATCACCAATTTCGTGTTCTGGATCGGTATCAGCCACGCCGGCGTGATGCTTTCTGCGATCTTGCGGTTGGCCAAGGCAGAATGGCGCCGGCCAGCCACCCGCGCCGCCGAGGTCCTGACCCTGTTCTCCCTGATGACGGCGATGATTATGCCCATCGTCCACACCGGTCGGCCCTGGCGCATCCTTTACTGGGTGTTTCCTTACGACTTTGCCCGCGGCATCTGGCCCAACATCCGGACGCCGCTGGTCTGGGACCCCAGCGCAATTCTGACCTATCTGACCTCCAGCACCCTGTTCGTTGTCATCGCCCTGGTACCCGACTTTGCGGTGCTGCGGGATCACACCACTGGCATTGCCCACCGGGTATATTCCCTGCTGGCCATGGGCTGGGAGGGTAACGCCCGGCAATGGAAGCTGCAAATTCTGGCCGGTGTGCTGCTTTCGGCGCTGATCCTGCCCGTGTTCGTCTCGGTGCACAGCATAGTGTCCTGGGACTTCGGTATGGCAGCGTCGGTCAAGTCCTGGCACTCCACCGTGTTCGCCCCCTACTTCGTGGTCGGCGCGGTCCACTCCGGCGTTTCGGCAGTGGCCTTCGTGCTAATCCTGCTGCGCTGGTGCTACGGCTGGCAGGACTACATCCGCCACGAGCACATCGATGCCCTGGGACGGTTGCTGATCGTGGTGGCCACGGGCTGGTTCTACTTCCTGGTCATGGAAATCGTCTTCGGCATGTACGGCCGGGAAGCCGACGAGTTGATGGTCAGGCAGACCCAGTTTACCTACTGGCCCTATAATGCGTGGTTCATCATATTCATCGTTACCACGTACTTCATACCCGTGATTCTGTGGCTGAGCCGGGCCTGGCGTCGCAACCTTTGGATAATGTCCCTGGCGTGTATTTCGGTAAACATCGGCATGTGGCTCGAGCGTTTCCTGATCATCGTGCCCGGACTGATTAACAAGCAACTGTTCACCTTTGTGTGGGCCGATTACCGGCCCAGCATATTTGAGATAATCATCGTCGGGGCAACCTTTGCCCTGGTGACCATGCTGATGCTCCTATTCAGCCGTGTGTTCCCTCTGGTCCCGTTGTATGACGTGAAGGAAGGGGACGTGCTGAAGACCCGGATACAGATAGGCCGCCGGACGGTTCCGGCAACATTCAGAGAAGATTAGTCCCTGCCGCTTGGCAGGAGGGACACCGAGGTAAAGGCAGAGAGGTTATAAGTTATGGCAAGACGTCCTATATTGGGGTTGTTTGACAACGCCAATTCCGCCGCCGATGCGGGCGACGGGCTGAGGCGGGCCGGTATTCCCGAAACCGACGTGGATTTCCTGACGGATACTCCCTATCCGGAAGGGGCTTTCGGGGAACGGGAGGAGCCGCACAAGCTGTATATTTTCCCGTTTATTGGGGCGCTGCTGGGTCTGACCTCCGGCATCCTGCTGACCTCGATGACCCAGGTGGCATATCCCCTGGTTACCGGCGGCAAGCCCATCCTGTCCATACCACCCATGGCGGTGGTGTGCTACGAAGGCACCATGCTGGGCGCCATCCTGTTCACGGTGCTGGGCATTATTTTCGAGTCCCGCCTGCCCAAGCTGAAGGCCGGGCTTTACGACACCCGGATTACCGAGGGGTACATCGGCGTGCTGGTGAACACCGAGGAAACACAGCATGGCGCGGTAGAGGGAGTGTTCGGGCAGAACGGGGCTGTTGAAGTCAAAACGCAGTAAATTGGCTGTCAACGAATGCTCTGCAAGAATAGCCCTGACAAAAGATTAACAGCCAGCGGCCAACCTCCCTGCCTTCGCAGGAACGCCGAACCACTACAACCACCAAAATAGTGAAGCGAGTCAGCAGGCTGAGTTACTTAAGGAAACGGGAATAGCCGGAGACCGGATGTAGCCGGTAGAAGGCAGACAACAATGAGCAAACTTTCTGGAAAACTAATGAATCTGAACCTGTTATCCAAGGGACGCCGGTTCCGCACCAGGACATACCTGGGCGGCCTGGCTCTGCTGGTCGGCATCCTGGCGCTGGGTTGCTCCCAGGGCTCGTACCCGCTGGACATCTTCTACGAGATGCATTACCAGCCATCGCACAAGGCCAGCGAGCCTCCTCGCTTGAGTGTGCCGGAAAGCGCGGTGCCTTTCTACTCGATGCAGGTTTCCAACCATGATGGCGAGGACCTCTACAGCATAAATTGCTCCATGTGCCACGGGGTGCAGGGCAAGGGAGACGGGGCCGTACTGGTCAAAATGATGGAGACCTACGGCTATAACCCCAGCGTCCCCGCAGACTTGACGGCCATTGATGACCCGCTGATGATTGCCAAGGATACTGCGGGAGTAACCAACATCATGACCGGCGGCTTGACGGTCATGCCCAGCTTCTCCAAGCTGCTGACCCAGGAACAGATAGATGCGGTGGCCCGCTACGTGGTGGACTGCCTCCAGGGAACAGACCCGTCAGGCTGTTAAGGACGGCGCCGGTACAGTTCCGGTTTCGGCGGTATGAGGACAGGTAAACAAAAGGAGCGGAGAGTTCTCTAACCGTTCAGAGTTTGAAAGTGAGAAACGAAAGATTTTGCAGACGGGGGCAGGCTCGAGGCCTGCCCTTTGCTTTTTTGCCCAGCGGAATTGCCCTGTTCGCAATCTTGACTATAGTGGCAGTGTTGCTCGGCCTGTGGGTTGACGTTTCCAACGCCCAGGCGCCCGTCGGCACCTACGATGAAGAAGAAGCGCAGGCGATAGACCAGATGCTGATGTGTCCGGTTTGCCCCGCTGAGTCCATCGACCAGGCCCAGGTGCCTTTGGCTCGCCAGATGAGGCAGCGAGTGCGGGAAATGCTGTCCGAGGGGGCCAGCAGCCAGGAAGTCCTGGAGTACTTCGCCCTCCGCTACGGAACAGACGTGCTTGCATCGCCGCCCAAGTCGGGACTCAACCTGCTGGCCTGGATATTGCCGGTGATTGGCGTGGTGGCAGCCCTGGGGGCTGGATTGCTGGTGCTGAAGGCCATGACGGGCAGGAAGGAAGGCCCCGCCGAAGGTGAACCTTTAACGGACCCACAGGACGGAGACCTGAAACCGTACCTGGCTGCGGTGGACCGGTCTCTCGCCATAGAAACTGAAGTCGACAAGCAAGCTGAAGAAGAGCCCAGGGAAGGCAACCAATAGCGGTCAATAGCATCGATGGTAAGCGCCTTTGACCAGCATTAGAAAGCCAACTATGGAATCTTTGCTTCCTCGGCATGACAGGTTGAACGGCTCATTTGCCCGGCACCCAATGCGGAAGACTTCCACCAAGTTCGGCACGGTTGAAATGCCGCCACCATATCATTAGAGTGGAGCGATATCGTTTCGGGGCGCGCCTGAACCTATCCTCTCCACCGGAGGTATGCAATGAACTCCAGGGAATACGACATCGTAATCATTGGGGGAGGCATTATCGGCCTTTCCACGGCTATGCAACTGGCCCGCCGGTTTCCCCAGGGCTGCAGCATTGCCGTGCTGGAGAAGGAGAAGGATCTGGCCACCCACCAGACGGGCCACAACAGCGGCGTAATTCACTCGGGCATTTACTACCGGCCCGGCTCCCAGAAGTCCCAGTTCTGCGTGGGCGGGGCCCAGGCCCTGATGCGGTTCTGCGACGAGAATGAAATTGAGTACGACCAGTGCGGAAAGACCATCGTGGCCACTGAAGAGTCCGAACTGTCCCGGCTGGACAACCTGTACGAGCGCGGCGTGGCCAACGGCGTGCCTGGCCTGGAAATGATCGGCCCCGAACGGCTGCAGGAAATTGAGCCTCACACCTTCGGACTACAGGCTTTGTGGTCTCCCGCCACCGGAATCATTGACTACGTAAGGGTCAGCGAAGCCTACGCGTCCAGGTTCCAGGGCAGCGGCGGTGACATCTACATGGACGCCGCAGTCAGGTCCATCGGCGGCTCTGCCGGCGCCATGACCATTGACACCTCACGGGGTTCGCTTCGGGCGGCCCACGTAATCAACTGCGCCGGCCTCTACGCCGACCGCATCGCCGAGATGATGGGGGAACGGACCGGCGTTCGCATCATTCCCTTCCGGGGGGAGTACTACACCCTGCGACCCGAGAGCCAGCACCTGGTAAAGGGCCTGATTTATCCGGTTCCCGACCCACGGTTCCCCTTCCTGGGAGTCCACTACACCCGCAACATCCATGGCTATGTGGAAGCGGGCCCCAATGCCGTCCTGGCCTTCGCGCGGGAGGGCTACCGCAAGAGTAATGTGGACCTGGGCGAGTCGGTGGGCACCTTCACCTACCCGGGTTTCTGGAAGATGACTGCCAAACACTGGCGCACCGGCGTGTCGGAGATGCACCGTTCCTACAGCAAGAACGTGTTTGTCCACGACCTGCAAAAGCTGATCCCCGAAATCAAGGACGAAGATCTGGCCCCGGGCGGCGCCGGTGTGCGGGCGCAGGCGGTGGCCACCGACGGGGCGCTGCTGGACGATTTCTCAATTCTCCAGGGGCAGCAGGCCATCCATGTCCTGAACGCGCCGTCCCCAGGAGCCACATCCTCCCTGTCCATCGGCCAGCACATCATGAACCTGGCGGTGGAAAGCTTCGGTTTGGAGGGATAAAATTACGCCCTGATAGCTAAGCGTGCCTCCGTAGCTATGCTATGTATTTGAGGTTGAGTCCATTGGTTGTACAATACAACGACGTTGTTCATTGCCAAAGGAATTTAGGGTAATTACGTGGGGTCTCAACAATGAGCATGGACTCTGCACAACACCAAAAAATAGTAGAAGCGATTAACAAGAAAATAGGCGATCGCACCTTGGTTTGCCCCATTTCGGGCCATGCTGACTCATGGGAAGTCAGCGTAACCAACGCAGCTTTACCCGCGGTTGATGACGTTCGTGCAATCGCGTTTCCGGGGGGGCCAGCCTTCCCAGTGGCCGTAGTGATTTGTCAGGGCTGTGGTTACACGTTCTTCATGAACTTGATAACTTTGGGCCTTGCGGATGAACTGGAAATTCCAGTACCGGCAAATGAATGATACCCCTGCCAACGAAGGAAGCGTTACCGGGAGGGGGGTGACCGGCGGAACATCCAGCAACCCCGTCGCGGTAACAGTTTATGGTGGAACAGTCCGCTTCTATACCATAAGTGAAGAGCAGCTCGACAGGCTCACTTCCGGGCATTGGCTAATCTACACCAATCTCGCCTCCGCGTTCTTCGGTTCGTTCATTTCCCTCGCCTCTATCTTCCTCGCGGGCTATACCAATCCTTCACTACTCCACGGAATCATCGCTTCAGGCGCTACGATGACAACCGGATTTCTTTGGATATTCTTCACGATTATGGCAGTGGTTGGATATAGGGCTAATTCGCGAAATTTGAGACAATTAAAGGAGCGAAGGTGGCGCATATAGAGGTTATTCCTGGGCGTACCTTCGTGGCCTCGCTCAATGTCATCCTCCATAATGTACAGAAGTGAAGGTCCCGCCCTTTCGAAAAGATCGGAAAGGCGGGACTTTCTGATTGTACTGATTTCCGTGTTAAGGAATTACGCCCGCAAAACGTCGCTGTCTCTGGCCCTGTCAATGTAGCCCTGCACGTCTGCGGGCAGCAGGAACCCGTCTGCTTCCAGTTGGCGGGCCGCTCTTTCCACCGCGCGGACGTACCCCTCGTGGTCGCCGTACCGTTCCTCAAGGGACAGGCGCGGGTCACCTGAAGCCTCGCGTTCGGCCTTGGTGGTTGCAAATGGTATGTGCTGGCCGTCGGACTCGCCACCGTCGTTGTCGGCAAAGCCCTCGCGTCGCAATGCCCAACCGGTGGTGGTGGCTACCGGGGCTTCCACTTCCGGCAGGCGCACCCCCGCGACCTCATTCCCGTCTTCATCTACCCTCGAGACGAAGATGGAGTAGGCAGGACGGTCAACCACCGACGGCGGGCAGTTAGACAAAATTCCCTGGTCGGATTCGGGGCCAAAGTCCAAAACGTAACGGGTGGTTATGACTCCGGTGTAGGTCACGCCGGGGATGTCGGGCCATCCCAGCTCCGACTGGGGCACACAGCCAACCTCGGATTCGGGGCGAGGGACGGCAAAGGCGGCGTTCTCGGCGCTCCTGGGCACCCGGCTGTCCGCTGGAGCGATGCCCTCACTGACCCACCGATCCAGGGCGATAAGCAAGGCGCGGTGCGCGGCGTAGGGACTGACCCCGTTGGTTAGCTGCTGGTTCTTGCCTCGCCTGGTCACGTCTCCCACACCATGGGAGAGGCCGGAAATAAGGTAGTAGCGCACGTTTTCCGGATCGGGCAGGTCGCTCCCCTTGGTGTCGGTGTGCAGCAGGGAGCAGGCCTTGACCCAGTACTCGTTCGAAGTATTAATCTCGAAACGCTTGGGCAGCGTGTTACTGGCGGCCCCCCGCTCGCTGCGGCCGGCGGTCTTGCCGGTCAGGTGGTCGGTAAGAACCTGGTGTGCAAAGGGGAAGATAGCTTCGGGGTACAGGTGGTTCTGGCGGTTGCGCTCGGTGCGGTTGGTCTGGGCAAACCGGAAGTTAATCTGGTCGCCGTTGCCGCCGCCGGTGTGGCTCAAGATACCATCCAAAACCCTCTGCCCGTATTCGTCCTCGTTGAAGCCCAACTCCTGGAAATCGTTGAGGGTGCGGGAGGGCTGGGATATGGAGTAGCTGTAGGTGTAATCGACATGGCCCGCCAGCGGGTTGTCCGCCGACTCCGGGGCATTGCGCAGGAAGGACATGAAGTCGCGGGTGGCGGCCAGGCCGATGCCCGCCACCAACGGGTCTTTCGCAGTGTACGTAAACTCGTAGATGTGGGACTGCTTGAAGGAAGTCCCCTCGGGCAGCAGGCGAATGGCGGTGCCCTCGTCCGAAGTGTAGTCCCACTCGGCAATTGGGACTTCTACAGGCTCGTCGTCCAGATGCTCTCGCACCGTGAGCCTCGCCCCGGACTTGTCCGGGGTGGCAGCCGCGTACGCCAGATCGCTGGTCAAAGTAGTCTCGTTGTCGAAGACGATGTACTCGTAGGAAGGGCCGGTGATGGTTTCCCCGTTGTTGGTGGCCACTGGTACGCTAATCGTCATGGAGTTGTGGCCGCTGGCGCTGATGTCCCACCCGTTGCCTACTACGGCATAGCCCATATTGAACACGAAGCCGGTACCCGCGTCTTTGGCCGATGACGGGTCGTTGTTGGGAGTGGCGCTGTTCAGCAAGCCCACTCGCATTCCGCCGCGGTTGTTGAAGTCGAGAATGACCCGCCTGTTGCCCAGGTCCAGGTTAATGGGCTTGAGGACAAAGATGTCCGTCGAATACTCCACCAGGCCGCCCTCGTTTCTGGGCGCGAGTTCTATGTCGGTGATGACGGCATTGCGCGGGTCGGAGGGATCCAATTCGCCGTAGGCCGTGCCGCGAAGTTTTTCGTACTGACCAACGCTGCCAAACGACAGACCCTCGAATGTGGGAGACTCGGAACGGTCAGGGTCGATAACGATGCGAGTGATACCCGACTTGGCTGCTATTGCTGCGCCGGGGCGGATCTGTGTCATGGTGACTCTCCTGTAGGGGAAGCGTTCAGATACCTATTCTTAACGTCGGGTTGATGCCCGACATGGTGGTCAATATGGTGATGGGGTGATGGAAGGTTCTCTTGTTAGCATGATCATACAAAGGCCGCGTGGCTGGGTCAAATCGGAATGGCCTAATGGTATAAGCGAGACCTTCGGACTCACTCGGTACCGGTGCCTTCCTGAGCATACCCGACCCTCGGCATTCATGACGAATTGCCTGGGACCTTGCCTGGGACCTTGCGAAGTGGCCCTGCCGGAGACCAGGCAACCGCGGGCAAGGTTAGCGTTGTACTTCAAGTGGTGTGGTTCGGAAACTCTGTAGGGGAAGCCTTTGTGGCTTCCCTGTCACTGTTAGGAAAACACCTGAATTGGAACGCTTCCGGACACCAGGCAAGTTTTCCCGCCCTACCCCGTATAAGGTATAATCAATTTCAGTTAATATCACGACTAAACGGGTTAAGCTGGCAAAAGGTAATCAGAGTTGGACGTTGCAGCCGGAGAGGCGATAGATCTGGGTTGTTGGACCCTCACCGAGGAGTCGGTGAAAAGTTACTTGGACGCCGTGGGTGATGACCTGACCATGTATTTGGAGTCGGGAGTGGCGCCCCCTTTGGCCCTGTGTGCCCGTGCCTTGGGCGCGATGCTGGAGAAGCTGTCTTTGCTGCCTGGCACCGTTCACAGCATCCAGGAAATGGAGGCGGTGGGCCCAGCCAGCATCGGACAGGATATTTGCGGAGAAGCGGTACCGGAGCGGCCCCGCAAGAGAGGCGGGCTGCAATTCATGACTGTGGCCTATTCGCTCCGGAATGACTCGGGCCACGTGGTGCAGACGGGAAAGACGACCGTTCTGACGCCGGAGCACAAGGACTAGCAGGCCGATGGCTGAAATGGCATCGCAGGGGATTGAACTGCCGGCATTGACCCTGGAAATCACCCAGGACCGCCTCAACGCCTACGGCGCCGCATCAGGCGACAACAATCCATTGCACTGGGATGCCGAGTTTGCGGCAACTACCCAGTTTGGGGGCATAGTCGCCCACGGTATGCTGACTTTGGCCCTGATTTCCCGGATGATGGCCGCCGCTTACGGGCAGGATTGGCTGGAGACGGGCAACCTGCGGACCCGCTTTAAGGGTGCCGCATACCTGGGTGACCAGGTATCGAGCCGTGGTCGGGTGTCCAGGGAAGAGCAAAAGGACGGTCACCGGCTGGTAACCTGTACGGTGGCCGTCATAAACAGCAAGTCAGGTGAGGAGTTGGTAACGGGGAGCGCTACGGTAAAGGTCAAAGGATCCAGCCGGTGACTCCCTCCCGCAGCAGGTCGAATTCTCGGCCAAGGACGTGACAAACCAAGGAAAGACAACATGCAGAATTCTGAATCCCCATCGTCCCACAACGGGGCCCCGGTTCAGGAAGGCCCAATTCGCGTGGCGGTGGACGCCATGGGCGGCGATTACGCCCCCCACGAGATTATCAAGGGCGCGGTGGCCGCGCTGGGCCAACAAAATATAGAACTGCTCCTGGTAGGAGATGCCGGGGCCGTAGAGGCCGAGTTAGCCAACTACGACCTGGACGGCAAGGCGGTCAAGGTTGTCCCGTCAGTGGGCCGGATTGGTGACGACGAACACCCAATGCACGCCTTCAGGCGGAAGCCCAACGCTTCGATAATTGTAGGGACCAAGTTGGTCAAGGGTGGGCAGGCGGACGTGCTGGTGTCCCTGGGCTCCACCGGCGCCTCAATGGCCACGGCCTCCCTGATTCTCGGGGTAATGGAGGGCCTGGAGCGGCCCTGCATCGGCGGCCCCTTCCTGGGGCTGGCCCCACGTACCGTTCTGATGGACCTGGGCAGCAACGTGGATTGCCGCCCGTCCCAGATTCTTAACTTTTCCGCACTGGGTTCAGCGTTTGCCTGCAAGTTTATGGGAATGGAAAATCCGCGGGTGGCGCTGTTGAGCGTGGGCGCCGAAAAGTCCAAGGGCAACCGGCAGGTACAGGAAAGCTACCAGCTGCTGGAGCAGAGCCATCTCAACTTTGTGGGCAACGTCGAGGGGATGGACTTTTTCACCGACAAGGCAGACGTCATAATATGCGACGGATTTGTCGGAAATATCCTGATCAAGTTCACCGAGGGCATGGGCACTGCGCTCGGCAGTTACCTCGCCAGGCAACTGTCACCCTATATGTCCGAAGAACAGATGAAGGATGTGTTCAACGACCTGTGGGAGACGACAAACCGGCCGCGAACCATGGGCGGCCCGCTGTTCGGCGTCAATGGCGCCGTGGTGGTGGGCCACGGTTCCTGCACGGCCGACGGTGTCACGGGCGCCATCAACACCGCCGTGCACTACATTAAGGGGGGGCTGGTGGACGTTATGCGGGAGGAATTGGCGGAGATCAGCCGGCGCGGACTAACGGCGGACCCGGAGTAATGGCTACCCAAAGGCTGTCCGAACAGGTGGCCCTGGTTACCGGCGCATCCCGCGGCATCGGCGCGGTCATTGCCCAACGACTTGCTAAGGAAGGGGCAAAGGTGGCGGTCAACTACCAGGCCTCAAAGGAAGCGGCTCTCCAGGTGGTCAGTGGAATCGGAGAAGCCGGCGGCGAGGCGGTGGTGCTGGCCGGGGACGTTTCCCAGGAAACGGATGCCGAGACCCTGATCAAGAGCGTGGTTGAGCAATGGGGCCGCATCGACATCCTGGTGAACAACGCGGGCATAACCCGCGACCGGCTATTGCTGCGCATGACGCCGGAAGACTGGGACCGGGTACTGGAGGTCAACCTGCGGGGGGCTTTCCTCTGCACCAAGTACGTGATGCCTCACCTGATTCGCCGCCGCCAGGGGCGCGTGGTCAACATTTCATCGGTGGTAGGCATTGGCGGCAACCCGGGCCAGGCCAACTACGCCGCATCCAAGGCCGGACTCATCGGGTTTACCAAGTCGGTAGCCAGGGAAGTAGCCTCACGAAACATTACGGTCAACGCCTTGGCCCCGGGCTTCATCGACACCGGGGGCATGGTGGACCAGATGACCGAAGAGGCAAAGAAAACGGTGCTGGGCCGAATCCCCATGGAACGGTTCGGCAACGCCGACGACGTAGCCGAAGCGGTGTCTTTCCTGTGCGGATCCGGAGCAGGATACATTACGGGACAAGTGATTACCATCGACGGCGGGATGGTGGGGTGATTTCCCTTTGCCCTTGCGGCTCTGTTGCGGTGAAGTCCGTGGGGATTTTCTTGATAGTTGTGGCCTCTAGAAATAGAGAGGCAACCTAATCTCCATTACCAACCACTAAGGTACTCCCCCAGTCTTCAATATGGATTGGATCCAGCCTCTCAATGCCTTCCAGTACGTCGAAGTCGGCGTCTGCCGAAATTACCTGGCCTATTCCCAGACGTTGCATCACCGCCCCGTGGACCAGGTCTCGGGAACTCACCCCGGGATGCACGTCAGCCAAGGTAGAAGCCACGAGAATGTCCTCAACCAACACCGGTTCGACTCGACCTTGCATGACTTCGGCAAATCCCTTTACCACTTCTCTACCCAGGCTCCAACGTCCCGACGCCAGATAGCGATGCATCAACTCTTGCAGCACTTCGGCGTTGGTGACGAAAGACAGGGGTTCCTCCGCAACCAAGCGGAGAATCTGGGCGCACGGTTCCTTGTACGGATGGTCTCGTCCGGCAGCATATATGGGAACGTTGGCGTCAATAAAGACCACCCGGTTCATGGGCTGCCTCCAACTCTTGTGAGAGAATATCCGGGTCAGGAGGGTCTTCTGCATTCAACCCAATCAACCGTTGCACGGCTTCCCTTCGGCGCTCCCGAATTATCTCTTCGTAAGCGCCGTCGATTAGGCAGCGCACAACTTCGGAGATGGGCATTCCCCTCTCCCGGGCAAGCTCCTCCAGGCGTCGCCGGTGTTCGAACTCAAGACGTACATCCAATCTGCTGGTCATACATTCACCTTGTACAGCAATATTTGTACACAAACTATTATCCGGTCGCCTCTGTCTGCCGTCAATCATGCCGGTCAGATTAGGAGAATTCCAAGTTTGGCGCAGTCAGTTGAATATGAAAGCACCTCGCCCCAGGTAATTGTGAAATTGAAAATAAGCTTCGAATCAATCGGATTACCGGACTTCTGAACCGCTCGATCTGAAATCTGGACACTTTGTCCCACATTTATACCTGCCCCGTTTTGGTCTATACTTGCAGTATTGGGCGGAAAGAAAGCTAAAGCCGGTCGATTATTGTTGGTCAATCAGAGGCCTGTCAGGAGTTAAGCCATGCAACGCCCCACCACCAAACTCCGGGAACTGCTGCGGGAGCCGGGTATGATTATGGCCCCCGGGGCTTATGACTGCCTCACCGCCCGCATTATCCAAAATGCCGGTTTTGGCGCTGTCTATATGACCGGTGCCGGAACCTCGGTGGCGACGCTGGGCTATCCAGACCTGGCTCTGGCCACTATGAGCGAAATGGTGGGCAACGCCGCCGACATTGCGGCCACGGTGGACGTGCCGGTAATCGCCGATGCCGACACGGGCTATGGCGGCATATTGAACATCCAGCGCACCATCCGCCAGTACCAGCGGGCTGGCGTGGCTGCAGTTCATATCGAGGACCAGGAATTCCCCAAACGGTGCGGCCACCTGGACAACAAGCGGGTCATTGGCATTGATGAAATGGTGGGCAAGATCAAGGCGGCGGTGGACGCCCGCACCGATGAAGACTTTGTCATCATTGTACGCACCGATGCCCTGGCAGTTACCGGCTGGGACGACACCATGCGCCGCTGCGAGGCCTTCACCAGGGCCGGGGCCGACGTACTCTTTGTGGAAGCTATCCGGTCGGCGGAAGAGGCGGAGCAGGTAGTGGCCTCGGTGGAATTGCCCCTGCTGTACAACTACGTGGAGACGGGCAAGTCGCCCCTGTTCACTGCCCAGCAGTTGGAGCAACTGGGCTTCAAGCTGGTCATCTACCCGGCCAGCGCGCTGCTTACGGTGAGCAAGGTCGTGGCTGGGCTGATGGAAGAATTGAAGGCCAAAGGCACCACGGCGCACCTGGTGGACAACATGATCAGCCTGCACCAGTGCTTCGAACTTATGGGGCTGTCGGAAATGCTGGCTACGGACGAAAGCTACTCCGCCGAGGCTATGGAGGCGCGGGGGTGAACGAGGAACTCCGCCAGTTCATCAAGGAGTCTCTCGAACTGGGACTGGCACGGGATGCCATCCGTAACGTGCTGCTGGAGGCCGGCTGGCAAGAGCGGGATGTGAACAGCGCCCTGGAGGCTTTCGCGGACGTGGACTTTCCCGTGGCGGTTCCCCGGCCCCGGCCGTACCTGCACGCGCGTGAGGCGTTCCTTTACCTGGTCTCCTTTATAACGCTCTATGCATTTGCCTTCAGCCTGGGTGCCGTGTTTTTCGGCCTCATTGATTACCACTTCTCAAGTTCCATTTACCGTTTCGACCCCGGCCCTTCAGCTGCCCAGACCACGGCATTAGCCGCCGTAATCGTGGCATTCCCTCTTTACCTTTTCCTGATGCGCCGTTTGGCGGCAGCAGTGGCGGCCGACCCGGAACGCAGGCAATCCCTGATCCGACGTTGGCTCACTTACCTCACCCTGGTGGTGGGCGCGGCGGTCATCCTGGGCGATGTGATTGCATTGTTGGCCCGACTGCTCGCCGGCGATCCCACCGCGGGCTTTGTACTCAAGGTACTCGCCATCCTGGTAATCACCGGGCCGATATTCGGATACTACCTCTGGGACATGCGGCAAGCCGAAGACGAGGTAACCGAGTCTGTAGCCCGCGCGGCGCCGGTACTGCGGGGGGTAGTCATCGCGGCCATACTGGTTGTGGTTGTCACCATAGGATACTCCATTTACCTCGTTGGCACCCCGGGTCAGCAGCGAGACGTGCGGCTGGACGACCAGCGCATAAGCGACTTGCGTAACATTTCCAGCAACATTGATACTTACCTGGGGATCAACTATAGAATGCCGTCATACTTGACGGAACTGGTTGGTCCCCGCTATTACGTACGGTCCTTGGAGGATCCCGGAACTGATGTTCCCTACGACTACCGTGTCATTGAGGGTACTAGGTACGAATTGTGCGCAATCTTTGCCACCAACAGTTCTGAGGGAATACAGAGTGAGCGCCGTACCTTTTCTGAAACGTCGTGGTCCCACGGCGTCGGCTTGACCTGTTTCCAGTTAACGGCCAGGGCTGAGCCCAGATGACTGCCGCCGAACGGGCTGAGGTAATGGAGGTGCAAGCATGGCAAACGTCGTATTGGTAATCGACATGGTGCGCGGCTTCCTTGAACCGGGGCACAACCTATATTGCGAAGTCTACCGCCCCTTGATCCCCAATATTCAGGCTTTGCTGGAACAGGAAACCGCCGCCGGTTCCAATGTCCTGTTCATCTCTGACCACCACGACCCTGACGACCTGGAGTTCCAGATATTTCCGGTACATTGCGTCAAGGGCACCGAGGAACCTGAGGTCATCCCCGAACTGGCCGGCTATCTGACCGCCGAAAACCTGGTGCCCAAGAATCGCTACAGCGGTTTCTTCAACACCGACCTGGAGCAGCGCCTCGCCCACCTTCAGCCCGACAAGGTAATCGTCTGCGGCGTCTGCACCGACATCTGTGTCCTCCACACCACGTCGGATGCCCGCAACCGCGACTACCCAGTGGAGGTGCCGTCCGACTGCGTGGCAACCTTCAACCCCGAAGCCCACACCTGGGCCCTGGGGCATCTGGAAAAGATTCTGGGGGCGAAGGTGGTTTAGGGGACTAGGAGACGCCCCCGCCCGCCCTCGCTGGAAAAAGGGGAGATTTCCAGTCTTTCCAGTGGGCTATCTGGCAAGGGTCTTTGGCAAGGGTCTTTGGGAACAGGCGGCACTCCCATACTTCCTCCCTGTGCTATACTTGCTCACCAAACGGGCCAAAAGTCGGGCCCTCATCTCCCATATAGCCACAATCCGTACTCCCCAACACTCCCGCAAAGGCAGATCTTTCGGCAAGGGAGGCCAACATGCTGTTTTACCGCACCTACCGCTACTCCCAGTGGGACGGGTCCCAGGAAATTTTTGACATTGACGCTGACGAGTTGATGGACCGCCTGGCGGATGAACTGCTCAAGCAGGGCGACGTGATGCAGGCTCTCCGCGAGTTGCTGCGTAACGGCATGCAGGACCGCAACGGCCAGCAGATGCCCGGCCTCCGCGAGTTGATGGATATGCTCAAGGATCGCCGCCGGGAGCAGTTGCAGCAGCACAACATGGACTCGGTGGTGGACGACCTAAAGGAACGGCTCGACGAAATCCTCAAGACCGAGCGGGAAGGCATTGACCGGCGCATGGACGAGGCCCAGGAACAGGTCAGCCAGGCCTCCGACGAAGACCGTCCCATGCAGGACAACCTGCTGGACATGCTGAAACAGCGGGCCGACCGCAACCGTGAAAAGCTGGACAACCTGCCCGACAGCCTGGGCGGCCAGATCCAGGAGTTAATGGAGTACGACTTCATGGACCCGGATGCCCAGCAGATGTTCCAGGAATTGCTGGAAATGCTGAAGCAGCAGATGGCCCAGAACATGGGCCAGCAGATGCAGCAACAGATGCAGAACATGTCCCCGGAGCAGATGGCGGCCATGCAGGAAATGATGCGCCAGCTCAACGAAATGATGCGGGACAAGCTTTCGGGCATGGAACCCGACTTCGACGGCTTCATGCAGAAGTTCGGCCCCATGTTCGGAGACAACCCGCCCCAGAGCTTTGAAGAGCTTATGGAGATGCTGCAGCAACAGCTTGCCCAGATGCAGTCAATGCTGGACAGCATGTCGCCGGAGGCACGCCGCGAGCTGGAGGATGCTCTTCAGTCTGCCCTGGACCCGGGGATTCAGCAGCAGATGTCAGAATTCGCCTCTCTCATGGAACAACTGATGCCCATGGACGACCTGCGCCGCCAGTACCCCTTCCTGGGCGACGACAGCCTGACCATGGAGCAGGCAATGGAAATGATGCGCCAGTTCCAGGACCTGGATCAACTCGAACAGGCCCTGCAGCAGGCATTGCGCACCGGCGACATGGACGAGATCGACCCTGACAAGCTGGCCCAACTGCTGGGCGACGAAGCTCGGCGGGCCTGGGAGGAACTGGACAGGCTGCGGCAGCTGTTGAAAGAAGCCGGCTATGTCACCGGCGACGACGACCTGAAACTCACTGCGCGGGGCATCCGCCGTATCGGTCAGAAAGCGCTTCGGGAGGTTTTCATCCACCTGAAGAAGGACCGCAACGGCAATCACGACTTGGACGTCCGGGGCGCCGGCGGCGACCTGCTGGGCGAGACCAAGCCCTACGAGTTCGGCGATCCCTTCCAGATTGATCTGCAGTCCACGGTAAAGAACGCCATCGTGCGGGGCGGGCCACAGATTCCGGTGAAGATAAGTCCCCAGGACTTTGAGATTTACCGCAACGAGCACATGACCCGCGCCGCCACCATCGTGTTGTTGGACCAGAGCCGGTCCATGGGCCTCTTCAACAACTGGCAGGCCGCCAAGAAGGTCACCTTGGCCCTCTTCTCCCTGATTCGCACCCAGTATCCGAGGGATACCCTGCATGTGGTCGGCTTTTCCGACTACGCCCGCGAAATCAAGGAGGAAGACCTGGCATCCCTTAGCTGGAACGCCTGGGTTTCGGGCACCAACCTGCACCACGCCCTGATGCTGTCCCGCAACCTGCTGGCCAAGGAGAAAGGCGGCACCCGGCAGATACTGGTGATAACCGACGGGGAGCCTACTGCCCACCTTGAAAACGGCCGCTCCCACTTCAACTACCCGCCCAGCTACCGCACCGAGCTGGAAACCCTCAAGGAAGTCAAGAAGTGCAGCCAGGAGGGCATAGTCATCAACACCTTCATGCTGGAAAACAACTACCAACTGGTGAACTTCGTCGACCGGATGACCCGCATCAACCGCGGCCGGGCCTTCTACAGCAGCTCGGAAAACCTGGGCGAATACATCCTGGTCGATTACATGAACAACCGGAAAAAGCGGGTGACCGGGTAGCGTAACTTTAGTGGCGGAAGGCGTGAATTAGTAGCCTTTTGTAGACGAAATATGTTATATTCTAGGCGTGCTTTCCATCAGCAAAGCTGGCTCAGCAGTAGCGTGGACTGCACCAGCGGTGGCCGACGCTTATGAAGAAATTATCCAGCAAAGAACTGTGGAGCTATCAAGAGGAGCAATTCCCTTCCAAGGAGCGCATCCAGGCTCTGGTCCCATTATTGCGCCCTTCTGAATTGCAAGAACTTACCACCATTCTTCTGACAGATGTCGTCGCCGGTTGTAAGAAGAAGGATTTACTCCAGGTAGCGGAAGACGTGAACAGTTGGGTCGCAACGGCTGAGGAATATGTGGAGTTCCGAGAGAAGCGTCACGAAATACTAAGCGCCCGAAAGAAAATGCAAGAAGTTTGCTAAATTATGGCGCAGGACCCGGAATTATACCGGATCGAGGTTGGGAGACGAGCAGAGAGATTCTTCAACAGGCACAGGGAACTAGCAGCCGAATGGGAGTCCCTTATCCGACCCACTCTTTGTACAACTCCGTACCGCAGCGTTCGAATATCGCATTTAAAGGGACAATACTACTGCAGCAGAAGATGGCGGACCGGAAATTACAGGATACTCTACGATGTTGTAGAAGAGGAAATGGTCGTCCGGGTATTCGACGCAGATAACAGGGGAGACGTTTACTGATTCTGGTCTTCCCTCAAAGCATTGAACAAATGAATAACCCCCTTGGGCTCGGCAAGTTTACCCTGGTAAACGTGCCGTCTTTTAAGCAGTCCCGTGAGGCTGGCAAAGTGTTTCGCCCTTTATCGGTCAGGTCAACGCCGCGGCAACGCGGTGCAGACTGGCCGGCTTAACCCCTTGCCGCTTGGGTAAGGGGTATTATTTTGGAATCCAGCGCCGTGAGCGGCTAAGCAACAGCGGGAGTCAACATGAAAATAGTCAGCATCGTGGGCAGCCTGCGGCAGGACTCGTGGAACCACAAGCTTACCCGGGTGGCCATTGATATCCTCAAGGGCAAGGGCATTGAGGTGGAAGAGCCCAGCCTGGCCGGCCTCACCTTGTTCAATGGCGACCTGGACAACGGCACTTTCCCCGCACCCGTAGCGGCCCTGCGTGATGCGATGCACAGCGCCGACGGGTTGTTGCTCGCATGTCCCGAATATAACCACTCCATACCGGCGGTTATGAAGAACGCCATCGAGTGGACCTGCCGGCCGCCCAACTGCTGGACCAACAAGGTCGTCTTTGCCATGGGCACCACCCCGGGCCGTTCCGGCGGCATACGAATGCACCTGCACCTGTCCGACTGCCTCCAGTGCGAAGGAGCATGGCTCATTCCCAGACCCATGATACTGGTGCCCAACGCCGCCAGCGTCTTCGGAGAGAATGGCGAATTGCTGGATGCCACCGTTGGCGACCAGCTTGAAGAGGGCATGACCCGGCTGGTCGAGTCCATCAATACTATGACCGGCACCCACGTCTGAGCCGGACTGGAGCGAACTTGTGATGCCTTACAATGGCAGCGAAAGGCCGGAACGCCGGATAATGGACGCACAGGAAATCCAGCGTTCCCTGTTGCGCATCGCCCACGAAATCCTGGAAAGCAACCGGGGCATCGAAGACCTGGTGCTGGTGGGCATCCACACTCGTGGCGTGATCTTGTCCCAGCGATTGGAACAGAACATCCTGCGCTTTGAGGGCAACTGCGCCCCCCTGGCAGAACTGGATATCAACCTGTATCGCGACGATCTGCAGGCTCGGGAGAGTCCCCGCGTCCGGCCCACCAAATTTCCGGTGGACATCCACGGCAAGAATGTAGTGCTGGTGGATGACGTCCTTTTCTCGGGCCGTACCATCCGCGCCGCGCTGGACGCCCTGAGCGACTTGGGACGACCCCGCCAGGTGCAATTGGCCATCCTGGTAGACCGGGGCCACCGCGAGTTGCCGATACGGGCCGACTACGTGGGCAAAAACGTACCCACCAGCCTGGACGAAGAGGTCAAGGTACGGCTGACGGAAACGGACCAGACCGAGGATGTAATCATCGTCAAGCTGGGACGGGAGATAAAATGACCACTCCGGACGCAATGGCGCTGGGCAATGAGTCCCAGGACGTGGCGCTGAAGTCATCGGCCAGCACCCGCCGCAACGTCCTGGACCTGGACGATTTTTCAGAGGAAGAAATCACGTCAGTCCTGGACGATACCGGCGCCATGGTTGAGGTGCTGCGGCGGGACATCAAGAAAGTGCCCACCCTGCGGGGACGCGTTGTGGTCACCATGTTCTACGAGTCCAGCACCCGCACCCGCATTTCCTTTGAGGAAGCGGGCAAGGTGCTCAGCGCCGACGTCATCAATATGTCCAGTTCGGGCAGCAGCGTGGACAAGGGGGAGTCGCTGCTGAACACCGGTCTCACGATACAGGCCATGGGCGTTGACGTGGTGATCATCAGGCACCCCCACTCGGGAGCCCCCTATTTGCTGGCCCGCCACCTGCCCCAGGTGTCGGTCATCAACGCCGGGGACGGCATGCACGCCCATCCCACCCAAGCCTTGTTGGACCTATACACCATGCGGGAGAAATTGGGCAGCCTGCGCGGCAGCAAGGTGATCATCGTGGGGGACGTGCTGCACAGCCGGGTGGCTCGCTCCGACCTGTGGGGCCTGACCAGGATGGGCGCCCAGGTTACGCTGTGCGGCCCAACTACCCTGATGCCCCTGGACCTGCTCAGCGGGCGGGACGAACTGGAAGAAGACCATCCCTTTGCCCAGGTTGATGTGGATACTGACCTCGACCGGGCCATCGAGGGAGCCGACGTGGTCATGGCCCTGCGGCTTCAGTCTGAACGGCAGCAGAGCGGCTTCCTGCCCAGCCTGCGCGAGTACATCCGCCGCTGGCAGGTAACCGAGGAACGGCTGGCTCGGGCCAAGCCCGGGGCCTTGGTGATGCACCCCGGCCCCATGAACGAGGGAGTGGAGATTAGCACGGCGCTGGCCCACGGCGAAAGCTCGGTAATCGAAGAACAGGTAACCAACGGAGTGGCCGTCCGCATGGCCCTCCTTTACCGCCTCTGCGCCGGCCGGGGCAACCGGATAGGAGAACCAGGGTAAATGGTAACAACCGCTCCATCCGTCATCCTGAACGAACAGGAAACCGACTCCCTTTTGGCTGCCATCCTGACAGAACCGGGGCGTAGTCCACTTGGCTGTAACCTGCCAGAACCGGAGGGTAGTCCCATTGCCTTTCATCTGGACCGCAGCGGAGTCCCTTTGGATGTCATCCTGAAAAACCAGGTGGAGTCCCCTTGCCTTTCATCTTGAGCGCAGCGGAGCGGAGTCGAAGGATCTAAACCCCCAGCAATGAGAAGCCTTGTACGGCAAAGGGGCCCTTGGCATTGAAAACTTCAAAGAGTTCAACAATCTCAAGGCGCCACGCTTGGGCAGGCCAATAGCCAAAGGCAATCGAACCCAGTCGCGATAGGACAGAACTGAATTGGTAAATCGCAATTACAACCGACCGGTACTTTTCAAAGGAGCCCGGATCGTTGACCCCGGACGCGGCGTCGACGCCGTGGGCGACGTCCTGACTCAGGAAGGCAGGATTGCCTCGGCAGGACCTACGTTGTCCCCTTCCGACGTGCCCGACGGCACTCACTCCATCCCGGCCAACGGACTGGTGCTGGCGCCCGGGTTCATCGACCTTCACTCCCACCTGCGGGAACCAGGCTATGAGTACAAGGAGACCATCGCCACCGGAACCGCCGCAGCCGCGCGCGGCGGGTTCACCACCGTGTGCTGCATGCCCAACACCGACCCGGCCATCGATAACGAGGCCGTGGTGGAACTGGTTAAGCGGCGGGCGGAGTCCGACGGGGTGGTGCGGGTCTTTCCCATCGGCTGCGTTACCAAGGGTCGCAAGGGTCGCGAACTGGCGGAGATGGAAGAACTGGCCGCTGCTGGCGTGGTGGCCTACAGCGACGATGGCGACCCGATCTACGACCATAACCTGATGCGCCTGGCCCTCACCTACACCCTGGACCTGGGCATGCCCATCAGCAACCACTGCCAGGAACACAGCCTTTGTCCCGGCGGCGTAATGGCCGAGGGCTGGACTGCCACCCGCCTGGGACTGTCCGGCATACCCGCGGCGGCCGAGGAGTCCATGGTGGCCCGGGACCTAGCCCTGGCAGAATTGACCGGTGGCTGGCTGCACCTAGCCCACCTCAGCACCGCCGGCTCCGTTGACCTGGTTCGTCAGGCCAAGAATCGGGGAGTCTCAGTTACCTGCGAGGTTTGCCCGCACCACCTGTTCATTACCGACGAGTGGGCTCTTGGCTACCAGGGCGATAAGGGCCGTGCCGCGGGGGCCCTCAACTACGACACATCTACCAAGGTATACCCCCCACTCCGTAGCAATACCGATGTAGAGGCGCTGATTGCCGGGCTGGCCGAGGGAGTCATTGACTGCATCGCCACCGACCACGCCCCCCACGAGGTTGCCAGCAAGCAGGCAACCTACGAGGAAGCATCCTTCGGGATAAGCGTCCTGGAAACCGCCCTGGGTTCGCTGATGTCCCTGGTCCACCAGGGGCGAATTTCCCTTAGCACCCTGGTTGACCGCCTCACGGTGGGGCCGTCCCGCGTACTGGGGCCCAGCTTCGAGAAATACGCCACCCTGGAAGCGGGCTCTCCGGCAGACCTGGTTCTGCTTGACCCCGATGCCGAGTGGACCGTAGACCCCGGGCAGTTTGCATCCAAGGGCAAGAACACGCCGCTGGTGGGCGTGTCCCTCAAGGGCCGGGTGGCAACCACCATGGTTGACGGCAGGCTCGTGTACCAGGACTACGGAGTTTAATTAGACCAATCGATCAACGAACAGGCACGAATTATCACGAATATCTATTGTTAGTAATTCGTGCCCGACCCTGGAAAGGAAAAAGGGGTTTAGAATCTTGTCCACATCTGCTAGCAACAGTCCCGTCCCGGCCTACCTGGTTCTGGAAGACGGGTCGGTACACCGGGGCGAGTCCATGGGGGCTCTGGCTCCAGGCCACGGCGAGGTGGTCTTCAATACGAGCATGACCGGCTACCAGGAGGTTCTGACCGATCCTTCCTATGCTGGTCAACTGGTTACCTTGACTTATCCGCTGGTCGGAAACTACGGTATCAACCCGCAGGACTTTGAGTCGGCGAAGATACGGGTGGCCGGTTTTATCGTCAGGGAACACTGCGACCGTCCCAGCCACGGCCAGAGCAACCAGACGCTGGATGAATACCTGAAGTCGCAGAACATACCGGGCATCTGCGGGGTGGACACACGGGCCATTACCAGGCGACTGCGCCAGCATGGCGTAATGATGGGCCTGTTGACTACTGACTCTCCTGAAGCGGCTGTAGCTCAGTTGGCCGAAATGCCCCGGTACGATGACCAGGACCTCGTGAGGACAGTTACCACGGAGGCCCAGTACCGGTGGGACGGGGAACCAGTAACTTTGGAAGCACTTCCATTAACTGTGTCTGGAAACATTTCTCGGCCAACCCTAGTTGTAGGGTCTCCAGGTGAAAATAGCGGTGAAGCGCAAGAACCCCGTCCCCGCATACTCGTAACCGACGTGGGAGTGAAGTACAACATACTGAGGCTGCTGATGGAGCGGGGCTGCGAGGTTATTGCCGTTCCGGCGACTACCTCCGCCGAGGATATGCTGGCCATGAATCCTTCCGGCATCCTGCTCTCGCCAGGGCCCGGCGACCCGCAGTTGCTGGACTACGTGGTGGGCAACGTGCAACAGATATTGGGCCGCGTACCGGTGATGGGCATCTGCCTGGGGCACCAGTTGGTGGCACGCGCCCTGGGCGGCCAGACTTACAAGCTGCCCTTCGGTCACCGGGGCGGCAACCATCCGGTGCAGGATATGTCATCTGGCCGGGTGTATATAACCGCCCAGAACCACGGCTTTGCCGTAGACCCGGACACCTTGCCCGCCGGGTTGGAGGTGTCCCACATCAACCTGAATGACCAAACCGTCGAGGGAACCCGCCATCGGGACATGCCTCTGTTCACAATTCAGTATCACTCCGAGGCGTCGCCCGGCCCCAGGGACAACGAGTATATTTTCGACGAGTTCCTGGGAATGGTTAAGGAGTTTAACTACTAACCATTAAGAAACTGTCCTATAGTCCCTTGCCCTCTGGCGGGGAAGGCCAGGATGGGGGTGACCGGTAGTTCAATGTCACCAGCACCCATTAATGCGAATTTCACTAGAGGTATTGAGACAATAACAAAGTGTGGAGGTGTGGCAGGGGGTGTTGAGAGCCGGCGCCGATGTCATCTGCCAGATATAGCGGAGTTTCCGGCGGCCAGGCTGGTTAGTCCAATTCCTTAGCGCATTATTTGGAGGGTATTATGTCCACGTTTTCTATGGTATTGGTGGAAGAAGGCGTAGAAGCGGATCTTCCCATTAATCTGTCCAACATGCTCGGACTGCTGGACCAGATCGTGCCCAACATCGAGCACAACAATTTCGGTTACCAGTTGGCCTCGGTAAGCCGGGCCCGCCTTGGCAGCCGCTGGGAACTGAACGTCAAGCTGATCGACCTGCGTAACAACAAGGTGTATGAAGAGCCGGTGGGCTGTATTGAAGTCCAGAAAACGAGCGACGATACGGTAAACTTCCGGGTCCCGCCCCGCGCGGAGCAGGACTTCCCCGGCATGGCCAAGCTGGACTTCGACGGCGTCTACTACGGCTCCTTCTGCTGCCAGATGATCAACTCCTTGTATGACCGGGGTTTAATGCAGTTGCCGGGCAGGTTGCCCACGTTTTAGCTGATGCGGGAAACGGGTATATGCCGAGGAGGACAGCCCTTGTGGCTGCCCCTGCCAATGTCGGGTGACAATCGCCCATTTGGAAGGAATACAATACTGTAGGGGCGCCCCTTGTGGGCGCCCTCGTGCGGAAAGCAAAGGGAGACCAAGCAACTGCCTCAAAAGTCCCTTCCCCCTTGACCCGGGAAGGTTAGGCTGGGGGCGACACCAAGCCAAGTGTCACCGCAGGGCGCAACCGTAAACTTCACCGCCCGATATGAGATGGTTTTCTAAGACCTGGCGAGGCTCCTGCCTCCGCAGGTACGACGGAAATCAGAGAGGATACGAGAGCAACTTGAGCACTGAGCAGCCGCCACTGGAAAAAGTACTGGTTATCGGCTCCGGCCCCATCGTCATCGGCCAGGCCGCCGAGTTTGACTACGCGGGAACCCAGGCCTGCAAGGCCCTGCGCGAAGAGGGCGTATCCGTCGTACTGGTCAACTCAAATCCGGCCACCATCATGACCGATACCGACATAGCCGACCATGTCTACATCGAACCCCTGACCGTTGAAGTCATTGAACGTATCATTGCCCGCGAAAAGCCCCAGGGGATCCTCCCCACCCTGGGCGGCCAGACGGGACTGAACATGGCCGTGGCTCTGTCCGACGCCGGCGTGCTGGAACGGCACAACGTCAGGCTACTGGGCACTCCCCTGGAGACCATCCGCAAGGCGGAAGACCGTGAGTTCTTCCGCAACTTCCTCCATGACATCGGCGAACCGGAACCGCCCAACCGTACCGTAAACTCGATGGAAGAGGCGTTGGTCTACCGCGAAGAGATGGGCCTTCCCCTGGTGGTCCGCCCCGCCTACACCCTGGGCGGCACCGGCGGCGGCATCGCCGGCACCCAGGAGCAATTTGAAGAGATTGTAGCCAGCGGCCTGGCCTCCAGTCCCATTTCCCAGGTGCTGCTGGAACGCTCCCTGGTGGGCTGGAAGGAGATCGAGTACGAGGTAATCCGCGACGGCGACGACAACTGCATCACCGTCTGCAACATGGAGAACCTCGACCCCATGGGTGCGCACACCGGCGACAGCATCGTGGTCGCCCCCAGCCAGACCCTGACCGACAAGGAATACCAGATGCTCCGCTCTGCCAGCCTCAAGATTATCCGGGGCCTGGGCATTGAGGGCGGCTGCAACATCCAGATGGCCCTGCGGCCTCATCCGGACGTGGAAGAAGCTATCCAGTCCCACTGGGAACCGGACTCGCCCTACTACGTGATTGAAGTCAACCCGCGAGTGAGCCGAAGCTCCGCCTTGGCCAGCAAGGCCACCGGCTACCCCATAGCCCGGGTTTCCGCCAAGATTGCCGTTGGCAAGCGGCTGCACGAGATTTCCAACGCCGTAACCGGCAAGACCGGCGCGGCCTTTGAGCCGGCCCTGGACTACTGTGTGGTCAAGATTCCCCGCTGGCCCTTTGACAAGTTTCCCAACGGCGACCGCCAGATAACAACGCAGATGAAGGCCACCGGCGAGGTCATGGCCGTCGATCGCTCCTTTGAAGCAGCCCTTCAGAAGGCTACCCGCTCCCTGGAAATCGGCAACCGGACCCTCCTCTGGGAAGGCATGGCCAACGATGGTCAGCAGGACGGCCAGCATCCCAGGAACTTGATGGAGCCCAACGACCTGCGCCTGTGGGCGTTGATGGCCGCCCTGCGCCGCAACACCTCACCGGAGGAGTTGATGGGCAGGACATTCATTGACCCCTGGTTCATCAGCGCCATGCAGCGCATCGTCAACATGGAACGCCGTTTGCTGGGCGAAACCTTGACCCCCGATCTCCTTTACCGGGCCAAGCGGTTGGGCTTTTCCGACCGGCAGGTGGGCACCCTGGCCGATATGCTTCCGGAGCAGGTGCGCGACCTGCGCCACCGCTGGAACCTGCGCCCGGTTTACAAGATGGTGGATACCTGCGCTGCCGAGTTCGAGGCCGTTACCCCCTACTATTACAGCACCTACGAAGAGGAAAACGAGGCCCTGCCCATACCCGGGAACAAAGCTATAGTCATCGGCAGCGGCCCCATCCGCATCGGCCAGGGCATCGAGTTCGACTACTGCAGCGTCCACGCCGCCTGGGCGTTGTCCCAGGCCGGCGTCTCCAGCGTGATGATCAACTCTAATCCTGAGACTGTATCCACCGACTTCGACACCAGCGACCGGCTCTACTTCGAGCCCCTGGACGAGGAGGCTGTTCGCGACATCATCGACAACGAGACAGTGGACGACGTTCCCCCGCCGTCGGTGGTGCAGTTCGGCGGGCAGACGGCCATCAACCTTTCCCAGGCCCTGGCCCACGCCGGCCTGCCCATCCTCGGCTCCAGCGCCGACTCCATTGACGTGGCCTCCGACCGCCAGCGGTTCGAAGAGTTCCTGTCCCGGCTGGGAATCCCCCAGCCTCCAGGGGCCTCTGTTACCTCGGTTTCAGAGGCGTTGCAGGTAGCCCAGAACATTGGCTACCCGGTAGTGGTGCGCCCCAGTTACGTGCTGGGCGGAAGGGCTATGGAGATAGTCCAGAACGCTTCCGAACTGGTCCGCTATCTTACCGTGGCAACCGAGGTAACTCCGGAACGGCGGGTGCTGGTAGACCACTACATGGAAGGCAAGGAATGCGAGGTTGACGCTATCTGCGACGGCGAGCAGGTCCTGATTCCCGGCATTATGGAGCACATCGAGCGGGCCGGCGTCCACAGCGGCGACTCCATGGCCATCTATCCGGGGCTGAACCTTACCGAGCAGGAAGTCGACACTCTCGTCGATTACACCACCCGCATCGGCCTGGCCATGGGCGTGCGCGGCCTGATGAACATCCAGTTCGTCATCCAGGGCGGCGGCGCCTACCGCAGTCCCCATTCCCCGACCGACGATTCGGAAACTACCGTTTACATCATTGAGGTCAACCCCCGGGGCAGCCGCACCATACCCTTCATATCCAAGGTTACCAGCGTGCCGGTCGCCCACATTGCCACCCGCGTCATGCTGGGCGAGACCCTGGCTGGCATGGGCTATTCCGGCGGGTTGTGGCCGCGGCAAAAGCTGGTTGGCATCAAGGCGCCGGTCTTCTCCATGTCCAAGTTGGTGGGTGTGGACTCCTACCTGGGGCCGGAGATGAAGTCCACCGGCGAGGTTATGGGCATTGACCGCGACTTCCCCAGCGCCCTGTCCAAGGCCCTGTTGGCGGCCAGCCTCAGCCTGAAGAAGGGCGACGGCATACTGTTAAGCATCGCCGACCAGCACAAGGCCGAGTCGCTGGCGTTGATCCGCGAACTGTTGGAGGCAGACTGCAAGCTCTACGCCACCGAGGGCACGGCGGCCATGATCCAGGCCACCGGAATGCCGGTAACCATGGTCACCAAACTGCTGACCGAGTCCTACCCCAACGTGGTGGATGTCATTAACGACGGCACGGTCAGCGCGGTGGTCAACACCCTGTCGGGCGACACGTCGGTAATGCGGGACGGGTACTACATCCGGCGGGCCGCCGTCGAACGCCGCATCCCCTGCTTCACGTCGCTGGACACCGCCCGGGCCGCCGTGGAATCATTGCTCATGCAACGCGGCAACTACAGCGTAGAGCAGATAGACGCCTATTTGCAGCCCGTGGAGGAGTAGGCGGGTCCGGCCTGGGCCCCGACCTCAAAGGGTGAACAGTTACGGAGACCAGGCGCCGGTAGACGAGCGCGGCCTGATAACGGTCAATATCAAAGACTATCATCATCTCGCCAGCCAACCACCGGAAGAGTCGGCGACTTGGGAGGCAACGACTGAATGATTGACTGGGAGAAGTGTCCAGCAGTCGAAAGCGTACCCGGAAGGCTCAGCGGAGCTTGGGTGTTCACCAGGACCCGCGTACCGGTCTCAGCCCTGTTCGGGAACCTGGCCGCCGGAGCCACCACTGAAGAGTTCCTGGACTGGTTTGAAGGAGTGGAAAAGTGGCAGGTAAATGCCGTACTGGAGCGCGTGGTCGAGGGCCTCGACGCCAAGATAAGGCATGAGAATCCTGTTTGACCATAACGTTCCAAGGCCCTTGCGCCGCTACCTCACGGAACACACTGTAGATACCGCCCACGAGAAGGGCTGGGCCGAACTCAGAAATGGTGACCTGCTCAACAACGCAGAGACAGAAGGCTACGAAGTTGTGATAACCGCAGACCAGAGTCTGCATTATCAGCAGAACATCGGCCAAAGGCAAATCGCTGTCATAGTCATACTCTCCAAAAGATGGCCTGCTGTCCAATTGAAGATAGAAGAAATCCGCTCTGTCCTGGAAGAACTGGGGCCGGGTGAACTCCGGGAAGTACCCATATAAAGTTAGACCCGGTCAACAGATCTCTTGACCCTACCACCAACAAGGAGGTCATTAACCATGAGTTGGGACTTTGAACTGGTAGCGGGACCCTACGGCGGCACCACCGAAGGGCCGGTTTGGGACGGCGAGGCCGTCATCTTCTCCCACATCCCCGAAAGCCGCCTGATGCGGTACGACCCCAAATCAGGCGAGACTACCGAGTATTTCACCAGCGTCAACCACGTCAACGGGCTCTGTTTCGACGCCTCCGGCAACCTCTACGGCTGCCAGCAGGGCGGTCGGCGCATCGTCCGCTTCGAGAAGGACGGCCAGACCATCACTTCGCTGCCCCACATGCTGGACGGCAAGCGGCACAACAACCCCAACGACCTGGTGGTTGACCGTTCCGGCCGCATCTGGTTCACCGACCCCTACAGCGGTATCGGCGACAGTGGCCCCCAGGAACTCGACCACATGTCGGTGCTGCGCCTGAACCCAACGGGCAGCGGCAATTACGAACTGTCACGGGTAACTACGGACATCAGCCGGCCCAACGGCGTTATCATCTCCAGGGACCAGAAAACCCTCTGCGTGGCCCAGAGTGACTACGGCCTGGACCGACTACGGGAACTGCGGGCCTATCCCATCAACGACGACGGCTCGCTGGGCCAGTACGAGACCCTGCACACCTTCGGCGTTGACCATCGTGGCGCCCAGCGAGGCGTGGACGGCATGACCCTGGACACCGACGGCAACATCATCGCCTGCGCCGGCTGGGAAAGTGGCGGCCCCGGCCCCATGATCTACGTCTTCTCTCCCGAAGGCAGGGTGTTGGAAACCCACCCCATTCGCGCCGAGCGGGCCACCAACTGCTGCTTCGGCGACGCGGACATGAAGACCCTCTACGTAACCACCGGCGGCGGCCACCTCTTCCGAGCCCGCACCGACCACACCGGCTGGATTATGTGGCCGTAGGAGATCTTTTCGTAGGATATCCTAAGGACGGGAGGCCGAGCTTAGTTGGCCTCCCGTTCTGCCCTATAGAACATACTGCTCACTCCCTAGGCCTTTAAGGAGTTGGAAAGGGGGCCAGTGCTACAGATCAATGTCATAGTCTATTCTTGGAGTGGGATCGTTTCAGTCTTGAAAGGCATGTGCTGGAACAGAATCAGAGAGAAAAATTCTCGACGAGTCGCTCCGCATGCCCCCTGACTCTTCCAATTCCTTTTGTCTGCCAATCTTCTAACAATTGTCGGTAGCTGCAAGAAAGGAAATTGACCTCGTCACCCTCTACTGTCGTGGAAAAACCTGCAATTTCCTGACGGTGACATTGTATGGCTTCTTCTGACAAAGGTAAGCCAGTAGTAGGCCAGGATTCTGGCTCGGCATATACGTAGAGGAGCACAGGATTGAGTCCGTGATTCTCCCCTAGTTTGTTGACCTGTGTACGTAGAGCGAAAGCGTGTTTGAAAAGCTGAGCGGTGTCTAGGGAATACATTCCGCCTCTGTTGGCTCCCACTTCATCCCGCACCTGTTCATAGCCCCTCATCCGGTCGCCCCAGCACTGCCGCCAATAGGAGTCAAAAAGGCGCTTGACCCGGTTTCTTCTGAATGGCTCAAAGCGTTTGCACTCAATGCCGATTAGTGCCGATGGCGTAGTAACCAGCACGTCAAGAACCGGATGGCGTCCACCTCTCCAAGGAAGCCTCACCGTCTGCTCGAGAGCAACAGAAATTGCGGGCCATTCTTCGTCAGCGCACCCAAGTAGTGGTGGCAGGTCGATTGCAGAGTTAAGGAAAAACCCGAACACATTTGCTGCCAGATTGGCCGAGGACTCTGGACTATCGAATTTACCGGAGGAAATTTCATTGCCCTTAGCACTTCGGCAAGCTGTTTCCACTTGTTCTGATGGGATGCAAGACAAGAACCGCCCAATCATAGCAAGCTCCCCAATAACCGATAGCACTTAAATCGTAGAATAGCTTCTTGCTACCACTCCATCTCCATCCCCAAGCCCTTCTCCTTCGCATTATCGTGGGCCAGCTTGGCGGCGGCCACGTCGGCGACCCCCGTGCCCATCAGCTTGGCGTAGATTATCTGGTCGGCGCTGTCCCGCCCGCTGACCGTCCCCGCCACCGCATGCCGTAGCTCTAGAAGCTGGCTCCACTGCAAAATGCCCCGGTCCACGGCTCCGGCCAGGTCCCCCACCTCAATAGGGGCCTGTTCCGGCGAGTCCACGAAAATCTTGGCGGCGCGGGCAAAGGTGGCGTCGTCCACCTCTCGAGCCCGCCAGGTGGTTGGCCCGGCCCCGATCACCGTGGCCCCGGGAGACAGCCAATCCCCCTGCAGCACTGGGTCCAGCACGGCGGCGATGCAGATGACAATATCGCTGCCCGAGACCGCTTCCTCGGCACTGTCCACCGAGTCAACCTCCACCCCCAGGGAGTTGGTCATGCCCTGGGCAAAGGCGTTGCGGCGTTCCTGGGTGCGGCTGTAGGCCTTGACCTTCTTGATGTCGCGCACCTTGCTGACCGCCTCCAACTGGGTGGGGGCCTGGTAGCCCGTACCGATGATGCCCACGGTGGCGGCATCAGGGTTGGACAGGTGCTTGACCGCGACGCCGGTGGTGGCGCCGGTGCGAAGTTGGCCCAGCCGGTTGGCTTGGGTATAGCACATCAATTCGCCGGTGTCGGCGTTGTAGATGCTGACCTGGAAGGAGTACTTGCCCTGCACCACGGTATAGGTCTTGACGCCGAGAATGCCGTCGTAGAGGAGGCCGCCGCCCATGACCGACAGCATCCCGCCCGGGGCGATGATCTTGCGCCGGCCCAGGTTCATAACCTCGCCGTGACCGTAGTGTCGCTGCATACTTTCGATAGCGACCAGCATTTCGTCCATGCCTACCGCCTGGTTTACCTCTTCATCCCGCAGAAACAGGGCCATAGTTGCCTACCTCAATTCTTCAAGTCTGAAATTAACCCGCATAGTTTACCCGCCCCGGCCAAGTCTGGCAAAATACGCTCTTCCTGAATGCACCGGGCGGCAAAAAACCACGAAGTCCAAAGCTCTTCGTGGTTCTTCCTGTTCCTTCGTGGAAAAAGGACGGCCTGGAGAAACGAAACCTAATTGTCCCCGCCGCCTGGCTGGGCCGCCGGGGCCGCCCTTGGCGGGGCACTGCTGGCTGTGGGGATGCGCTGGAACATGGCTACTATCCCGCCCGAAATCATGATCCAGACCACGGCCAGCGCGGAAATCTGGAACCCGCTCAGGTAATGGGTCTGGGCCTCCACCGAAGGCATCAGGTCAATGGCCACGGGCAGCGCCAGCCCCAGCACTGTTGCGCTCACGGTGGTACCTATCGAGTGTCCCATTTGGCGGGTGGTCTCCAGCATGCCCGAGGCAAAGCTGCGGTTCTCGGGCAGCGAGTTCATCACCGTGGCATTGTTCGGCGAGTTGAACATGTTGGACCCTACTGCAATGGGCAGCAACAGCACCGGCAACCAGTAAATGGGTATGTTGTCCGCAAAAAAGCCGGCCAGCAGGAAGCCTGACGCGATGAGCAGCAGCGAGCCTGGTCTAAGCCAGCGGGGGTTGTGCCGGTCATGGATCCAGCCGCCCAGGGTGGGCAGGAACAGACCCAAAACCTGGTTGGGCAGCAGGACGAAAGCTACCATTATCGGTGCCTGGCCCAGCCCGTTTTCCACCAGTATCGGTATCAGCGTGGTAACCGCCAGCATGGACAGGTGGAAGCAGGTGTTGGTGAACAGGGCCATGGAGAAGTACTTCTGCCTGAAGTACCCGAAGTCAACAAAGGGATCGCTGCTGCGCTGCTGGATGACTATAAACAGGATCAGGCAGGCAAAGAACAGCAGGTGCATCGGTATGTGATAGCTAAGGGCGTCGGGAGTGGTGAAGGACTCGGCCCCGTCGTGCATGTGCAGCCCCGACAGAATGAAGGTCCCCAGGGTAGCAACCATCAGGATGGCGCCCACATAGTTAATGGAGACCTGCTTCATATCCTCGGTCGCCTGCTGGGCGTGGTACTTCAGCAGGGGGAGGCTGCAATAGATTGCCAGCAACCCGATAGGCAGGGAAGAAAGGAAGACCATTCTCCAGCCCCATTGCAGGCTGAAGAATTGCAGGAACAGGCCAAACATACCCAGGCCGATCAGGGTTCCGAAACGCGCGGCCACCACCGGCACCGCAAAGGAGCGGCCCCGCTCCTCGGCAGGAAATACCATGGCCAGAATGGCGTTGGAGTTGGCGGTAACCATGGCCCCGCCGATGCCCACCAGTCCGCTCCAGAGAATTAGCTGGGTCGTGGAAAATGAGGTGGCTGCCATCACGCTGGCGCCGGACAGGACGATGGCGCCGACGAAGTAAACCCGGGCGTGCCCGTATCTCTGGCCCAACCGGGCGGCCAGGAAGACGGTGCAGCCCAGCATCAGCAGCCGGATGACAACCATCCAGGCAGCCTCGGCAACGTTTACCTCAAAGTGGCGCGCTACGGAAGGGATGACCAGGGCAACGGGCATGCTGGCCAACTGCACCAGCAGTTGCGTGGCCGCCAGGCCGATCATGGTCTCTTTGCGCTGGCGGTCGGTGCCCAGTTCCTTGAAATTGCCGATTACGTTCAGGCGGCGAACAATGAGAAAGAGAAGGTCCAAGCTGTTTCCTTGTGCTGTCGTAGCGGATTGCCGTTGCCGTGGCGACCACTGGTAGTCCAGCAGCCTGATGCTGCGGGTTGGCAACGGCCCTGCCGGCCCTGGCCGGCTCGGGGTTACTTGCGCTCGGGGTTACTTGCGGAAGAAGGCCCGGTTCTTCTGGACGTATTCCCGCATGGCGGCGGGTACCGTAAATTCGTCGAAGATAGCATTTACCGGGCACGCAGATTCGCAGTAGGCGCAGTCAATGCAGTCATCCGGGTTGATGTAAAACATCTCCGCATCGTCATCGGAATGGATGCAGTCCACCGGGCACACCTCAACGCAGGAAGCATCTTTGACCCCGATACAGGGTTCGGTAATAACAAAAGCCATTAGCCCTGTTCCTCCTCGTCCTTAGAGGCAAAGATGTTAAGCGCACCGGCCGTCCCCACCGCACACGTCGGCCTATGCCGGTGTCCCCCATTCTCATTAGAGATTAGTATTTTGTCAAGCGATATTGTATAATATCTTATATCCATGTATTATATGCCTTAAACCCGGTAGAGGTAACTGGCAATTATGGAATTACGCGAGATTATCAGTTTTTATCATGTGGCCCGTCTGCACAGCGTTTCCAAGGCGGCCCGCAAGCTGGAATTGGGACAACCTACGGTAACAACCCACTTGCGAAAGCTGGAAGACGAGTTTGGCATTACCCTGTTCGACAGGATCAAGCGTCCAATCCAGTTGACCTCTGAAGGCTCCATATTTTTGGAGTTGATAACCCCCATAGTAGAATCGGTGGATACCCTGAAAACCCAGATGGATTACACGGAACGGCGCGGGTCGCTCCATATTGGGGCCTACCCGGACGTTGTAACTCATCACCTGCCCAGGCCCATCCAGTCTTACCTCGACTTTTACCCCGATGTCCGCCTCCAGTTGACCGCCCGTCCCTATGCGGGACTGATACAGTTGGTGAAGTCCGGGGAACTGGACCTGGCGATAACGTCCCCGCCTCCCACTGACGAGCCCTCTCTCGAGTTTTTCAAGCTCTTCGATTACAGGGTAGTGCTGCTAACCCCTCCGGGGCACCAGTTGCTGCAGAAACACCCCATAAACCTGGAAGATATCGCCCACTGGCCCCTGATCCTTTCGAGTCCCGAGAGTATTACCCGCCGCAACCTGGAGCAGTCCTTCAAGGATCACGGCATCCGGTTTGACGTGGTGCTGGGCGTGGACCACGCCGAGTCGGTCAAGCAGTACGTCGAAATCGGTATGGGCGTCGCCATCGGCAACGACTTTACTCTCCATCCCGAAGACCACGACAAGCTGGGCGTGGTATCTATGGAGCACATTTTCCCATCGTCGGTACTGGGCGTGTGTACCTTGAAGGGCAAGTTCCTGGGCCGCGCGGTGCGCAACTTTATGGACACCCTGGTCAAGCACCTGAGCGACTTCCACGTCCACTTGGACGAGTGGGAAAGCACCCCCCAGGAAGTCATCAGCCGGACTGATGACCTGGTGCAGGCCGGACGGTAGAGACTGTTGTTGGCCTTCATTAGGGAGCATTGACACTTGCGTAAAACATGTCACCCTGAGCGAAGCCGAAGGGTCTAAAGTCCTCGCCCAAAGAATCATCCCAGACGGCGGAAGATCAAGATTCCTCAGCAGAACTTATCCCGAACCTGGGGAAGGACTCGGAGTGACATGGCTGGGAAACAGCCGGCAAAATAGTGTCAACGGGCCCTGGATTCCGCCAAAAACCAAGTAGCGGTTAAAGCCAAAGGCCACCCTCTGTTGGGGTGGCCTTTCACCTTGAACGGTCTCGGTTAGACAGTCTCGGACTGGTCGGAGGACACCTCCGCTGGCAGCACCTCTTTAACCCGCCTTTCCAGTTGGGGCCTCGGCAGCATTACGAAGCGACGGCAGTTCAGGCAGACCAGGCCGATATCTGCGCCCAGCCGGGTAACCCGCCAGTGGTAGCCGCCGCAGGGATGCGGTTTCTTCAGCCGTACCTGGTCGCCCACCCTTACTTCCAGGGCCATCCCTTTCCCTCATCTTCCAGCGTCTGGTTGACCGCTTCACGCAGCCTGGCCGTTGCCTGCCGCGCCGCCTCGGCGAAATCCGCCCCCGCTGAGGCATAAATTATTCCACGGGACGAGTTGATAACTGCCCGCCGCCCCCGGCCATCGGTACCATTCCTGACCGAAGCTTCCAGGTCGCCGCCCTGCGCCCCTATGCCGGGAATCAGGAGAGGAACATCGGGACAGATGCTTCTTACCGAGGCCAGTTGCTCCGGCACCGTGGCTCCCACCACCAGGCCCACGTTGCCCTTGCCGTTCCACTCCAGGGATGTACGGGCCAGGTGCTCGTATACGGGCACATTGCCCTTGGGCGAAACTACCTTGAGGTCCTGCAAGTCTGCGGCGCTGGCATAGGAGCCTCGGCACCAGATGTAAACCCCTTTAGTCTCATCTTCAAGGAAGGGCTGGATAGTTTCGCCGCCGCCCCAGGGGTTGACCGTAACAGCGTCGAACCCCCACACCTCGAACATGGCCCGCGCATAGGCGGCGGCCGAAGGCCCCCCATCCCCCCGCTTGGCATCGGCAATTAGCTGCACTTTGGGGGCCACTTCCCGAATGTGCCGGACTGTCTGCTCCAAAGCCTGCAGCCCCGGGATGCCCATTGCCTCATAAAAGGAAAGGTTCGGCTTATAGGCGCACACCAGGTCCGCGGTCGCATCGATAATGGCCCGGTTGAAGCCCAGCACGTCGGGCACCGGCATGCGGGAAGGTTCCGGGTCCAGGCCGACGCAAACCAGGCTTCGGTTGGTCTCGCACGCCCGGTCAAGTTTTTCCAAAAAGGCAGGCATCAGTTACCCCCAGGATTGGAACTATTATAGCCCTGCGCTCTGTTTCCTTGCACGTTATGTTCGGAACCGTTTGCCACGAATGTGTCCGGTTGCTACCATTGGGCATCCGATGGGTATCCGACGTGCATCCGATGGGCATCCGAAAGGCAATGGCTATCATTCTGGCTTGGAATCTGATTCTGAAGTCCCTTCCTTCTTGACGGGGAAGGCCAGGACGGTGGTGGGCAGTAGCGTAATGTCAAAACTACGCAAGACCGCGAACTTCACCGCCGGTTTTGGGATAATTTCTTTGTCGAGGCAGCAGTGAAACTGCACCCCAACCTTGAAGAAGGCTACTTCCTGACCCGCCTCAACCGCTTCGCCGCCCTGGTGGAGGTGGCAGGACGGGAAGAAATGGTGCACGTCGCCAATTCCGGCCGCCTCCGCGAATTGTTCGTCACCGGGCGCCGCATGCTCCTGGCCCCCGCTCCCGGCGAACACCGCAAGACTCGCTACGACCTGGCCCTGGTGGACCTGGGGCACACCCTGGTTTCCGCCGACGCCCGCCTCCCCAATGCCCTGGTCGCGGAGGCCCTGCAGGCGGGAGATCTGCCACCCTACGCCGAATATCCGGAAGTGCGTCGGGAGGTAACCTGCGGAGACAGCAGGCTAGACCTTATGCTGGAAGGACCCACGGGCAAGTGTTACCTGGAAACCAAGTCGGTAACCCTGGTGGAGGACAACGGCATGGCCCTGTTCCCCGACGCGCCCACCACGCGCGGGGTGAAGCACCTGCACACCCTGGCCCAGGTCGCCGCCGGGGGTCACCGGGCCGGCGCCATCTTCGTGGTGCAGCGCAGCGACGCCCGTTGCCTTGTACCCCACGACACCGCCGACCCCGAGTTTGGCAGGGCCCTGCGGGAAGCCAGGGCCGCGGGCGTGGAAGTCCGGGCCTATAGTTGCTCGGTCACACCCGAGGAAATCAGGTTGGCTGAACCCATACCGGTTAACTTGTGAGGCCAGGCGGTGACTGCCAACAGCGTCCAAAATCAGCCAACCCTGATGGAAGTCTATCAACTCCTGTATCACGAGTACGGGCCCCGACATTGGTGGCCCGGCGAAGGACCCTTCGATGTCATAGTGGGCGCCATCCTGACCCAGGCCGCCTCATGGAAGAACGTGGAGCTGGCCCTGGCCAACCTCAAGGCGGCGGACTGCTGGTCCTTCAAGGCCATCGACGCCTGCCCCCAGGATGAACTGGCCGAAATAGTCCGTCCCTCCGGGTATTTCAACGCCAAGGCCGCCAAGCTCAAGGCCTTCGCCGCCCACATCTTTCAGAAGTACGAGGGAGACCTGGACCGGATGTTTGCCCAGGCTACGGCGCCACTGCGCCAGGAACTTCTGTCCATCCACGGCATCGGCCCGGAGACAGCAGACGATATTCTGGTATATGCTGCCCTCAAACCCTCCTTCGTCATCGACACCTACACCATCCGAATCCTGGAGCGGCTGGGCATTAGACCTGGACAAGACCGGCCAAAGTACGGACACTGGCAGCAATTATTCCATGAGCAATTACCCGCCGACGTCCCACTGTTCAACGAATTTCACGCCCTGCTCGACCACCACGCCGGCCGCTCCTGCCGGAAAACGCCGGTTTGCGAGGAGTGCTGCCTGCTGGAACTCTGTCCTGCCGGTCAGGCAACGGATGCAGCAAACAGACGAGCGTAACTCAAGCCATAACAATCTCTCTGGTGGCCGGCAAACCTTGCCAAGAGTCATGTCACCCTGAGCCCCAATCATGTCACCCTGAGCTTGCCGAAGGGTCTAAACTCCTGGCATAAAGACCCGCTCAGGAACCGAAACTTTTCTGACACCTGAGCAGTCTGGGATCTGAACACCACAACAGCAAAGGTCAAAAGACCCCTATCAGAAAGAGGAGGCAACCATGCCCACAGTAATGCTTCAAGACAACCTGGAAATGTACTACGACGATGACGACTATACCGACCCCTGGCGCACCCCGGAAACCATCGTGCTGCACCACGGCAACGCCAAGAACGGGCGCCTCTGGTACGCCTGGGTGCCCCTTCTGGGACGCCAGTACCGCGTGATTCGGCTGGACGCCCGCGGCTTTGGCCGTTCCACTGTGCCGCCCGCCGGCTACGACTGGTCGCTGAGCGGCTTTGCCAACGACCTTCTGGGCCTGCTGGACCACCTGGAACTGGACAAAGTGCACCTCATCGGGGAGACTGTCGGCGGCACCGTAGCCCTCCAGTTCGCCTGGGAACACCCCGAGCGCCTGCACACCGTCACCACCTGCACCTCCCCCTACAAGTTCGTCGGCGCGCCCCAGTACCTGGAAAACTACAACCTCATCAAGGAGCAGGGAATTGAGGAGTGGATCAGGCGTTCAGCCGATCGCCGCATCACCCCCAATCCTGCCACCGCCGCCCACAACCAGTGGTACGCGGAACAAATGATGCAGGCGTCACCCCAGGTTGTTATGGAAACTCTGGCCTACCTGGCCAACCAGGACCTGTCCCCCATACTGCCGGAAATACACACGCCGGCCCTTGCCCTGGTGGCCGGGGACAGCGATACCAACACGCCCGACCGCGCCTCCGGTATGGCCGGCCTGATGCCCAACTGCCGGCTGGTGGCCATCCCCAACGCAACGGGCTACGTGCAGCACTCGGAACCGGAGAAGTGCGTTGCGGCGTGGCGGGAGTTCATTGGAAGCCTGGGGTGATGCGCCAGGGCACCACCCTCCGGGACTTCCTCGCGGGGCTAGCCTGCCTTGACGGCCCTGTCGAAACGATTTGCGCCGTCACCACCCGGCCAAAAGCCAAGCACGAAGGGGGCAATCAATCCTACGAAGGGGACCAGGAAGGCGATCAGCCACCACGAAGAGAGATTCAGGTCGTGAAACCGCTTGGCGGAAACTGCGAAATACGGGTATATCAAGGGAAAGGGGGCGAGCAAAATTCCCAAGCCCATGCTGTTGGGCACAAGCCACGCCCCTAGGGCGGCAAACAAAAACAACAATACGGTCAGGGGAAGTATCCCTTGCAGCCAGTAATCTTGACGGTTTATCCGCCCTTTCGCTGATAGCAACACGTACACCATGTCCGCCTCCCAGAAAATTAAGATCTCGCAATTAAGTATACAATATATATCTTCTTAGTGACATATACTGACCTTTACATTGCGATTATAAGGAAAGGTGGATTGGCTTGGGAATAGCAGGCGTGGTGATGTGAACCCCCTTTTTACTTTGCCCTGTCTTGTGGCCTCGGAAAGGCGACTTCGCAATGGGAAAGTGATTCGAAGGTTATCCAGGGCAATTGCGCCGGCGCGCCTTTGGTCCCGGGTCCAGCCCTGGGTTTCATAGCTCTCGACCTCGCACTCGAAATGCCTTGAAAGGTAAGAAAGCTGCTGTTAGGCTGGAATGTAGAGCTATGTTTTTATGGTAAATGAGGCTGAGGTGAGGAGGACCGAAGATGGCAGCACAACGAACCGCCTACTCTTGCATGAAGTGCAACAACAACAGCTACACCACCGATGAGTTCCGCGCCACAGGCGGCGGGTTCTCCCGGTTCTTCGACGTCCAGAACAAGAAATTTGTGACGGTATCCTGCTCCCAGTGCGGCTACACGGAAATCTACCGGGGCGACACCTCAAAGTTTGGCAACATGGCCGACTTCTTCCTCGGCGGCTAGCAAGGCACTCATGACCTTCTTGGGGTTCGCTCGTTGCGGCATCTTGGAGACGGAGCCGAGTCCCCGGAATTCCTCTGGTAAGAAATCATGCCACCCTGAACCTGCCGAAGGGTCGAAACTCTGTCAGATAAATCCCCTCTCGGGACCCATATCTGGTTTCCCAGGCACGAGTACAGACTTTACGTCGCTCAGAGTGACCCAACCACAAACTGTCTCAATAGTCTCTTCCCCTTGATGGGGGAAGGTCAGGATGGCGGTGACGAGCAGCGCAATGCCACCCCCCCAAACTATTGCGAATTTCGCCGCCCGTTTTGAGATAGTTTCTACGTCAGTACTGTCTTTTACCCAGGCAACGCTTCCCTAAACCCCTTCCCCCTCAACGACAGCGCCAACTGCACAGGTGCAGCCCCAAAGCTCATCTCAGGGACTTCACCTCTCGCTGCAATTTCAATAACTTAATCAAAGACGTCCTAAAACAGCGACTTCGACTGTCCCCCGTCCACGTTAATGCAGGCCCCGGTTATCAGGTCGGCCCGGTCCGAGGCCAAAAAGGCAACCGTTTCCGCGATAGGTTCGGGCCAGCCAAACCGCCCCATGGGCAGGTTCCGGCCGATGAACTCTGCCACGACCTCCGGCGACTGCGTGTTCTGGAACCGCTCCCACGTGCTGCCGGGGAAGTCAATGGATCCCGGGGCTACGCAGTTTACCAGCACGCCGTGGGGCGCCATCTGCAGCGCCAGGTGCTTGGAGAAGGCGATCAGTGCCGCCTTGCCCGTCATGTAGTCGATGGACCCGCCGTGCTCTCGCCCGTATATCGACGAAATGCTGATAATCCGGCCCCAGCCCTGCTCCTTCATGTGCGGCAGCACCAGCGCCGAAAGTTGCACCGCGCTGAACAGGTTGACCTCCATTCCCTCTCGGAACTGCTCCATGCTGGTCTCTTCAAAAAGCACCGACCCGCGGCGGCCGCCCACGTTATTCACCAGGATGTCGGGATTGCCAATCCCCGCCACCGTCTCGTCGTAGAAGCGCTGGGCGTCGGCTTCCTGCGTCACATCCGCCGGCGTACCCTGGACCGTGTATCCCATGGCTGCCAGTTCAGCCACCGATGCATTCAACTGCCCTTCGTCCCGGGCGCATATGGATATGGCGCATCCTTCTCGACCCAGCGCCTCGGCAATGCGCCGTCCCAGGCCCCGGCTGCCGCCGGTAATCATCGCTGCCCTCCCGTTCAAACCCAGTTCCATGATTTCCTCCGGTAATCTGCCGACGCTACGCCATTGGTTGGCACGTTGTCGGGCGGTTTTGCGCCGATTATAAGGGTTGGTCAGGGGTATGCCTATGGGCCAGGACTGGTCAGTAGCGTTCCAGTTCAGGTGGTTTGGTTCGGGATTTCGTAGGGGCAGACCTGTGTGTCTGCCCAGCTTCTATGGCAGGGCCACCTGAATTGAAACGCTACCGGACCAGTCAAAATAGTCGATGCTCCGAAGGCCGGGACTTCTTCCCTCCAGCAGACCCTCCGACTCAGTCACGAATAATGGCCTTCCTTCGTGTCCCCTTCCTTCCTTCGTGTCCCCTTACGGATAACTCTCCACCGAAACCCATGACAACTCGCCCTTGCCGATCCGCGTGACCTTCTTCTACCATAAATACTGTGCAACCCTGCCAGACCTCCCACCAATCCGCTATCCTGAGCCTGTCAAAGTCCCTCGAATGCAGAGGCGACCCTTGCGGTTGCCCTCGACGTGGAGAATGTCGCCCCCACCGCCAAAACACCCCCAGCTACAAAATAAGCGGAAATGAGCGGAAATGGCAGGAAAACAAAAATCTCGTGCCACCCTGTCCAGGGCAACCAACTGGCCAGGTGCTCCCGGTTTTGCTGTCATTCTGAGCGTAGCCGAAGAATCCAAACTCCCCGCCAGCGGCCAACTCTCGGGACGCCAGTCACGCCGCCAGCCGGTCTCCCAACCCCATAACAATCCCGAATCGGCAAGCCTAACCGGCACCCAAACCCGCCAGAAAGCCCCAAGAACTGGCCGTAGATTAACCAACCCCCGGTTTTACTGTCAGATAGCAAACGAACGAAACCGAGCGGAAATGGTAGGAAAACAAAATCTCACCCCTCTCCCTCGGGGAGAGGGGCCGGGGGTGAGGGCGTATCCACCCAGTCAAAGTCCCTCAAATGTAGGGGCAACCCTTGTGGTTGCCATCGGCGTGGAGAATGTCGCCCCCACCGGCAACACACCCCCAGCTACAAAATGAGCGCAAATGGAGGGAAAACAAATTCCGCGCCGGGGCCACCACCAGGCCAACCACGCCCTGTATTTGGTCATTCTGAGCGTAGCCGAAGAATCTAAACTCCCTGCCAGCGGCCAACTCTCGGGACGCCAGTCACGCCGCCAGCCGGTTTCCCAATCCCAAAACAAGCCCGAATCGGCAAGCCTAACCGTCACCCAAACCCGCCAGAAAGCCCCAAGAACTGGCCGTAGATTAACCAACCCCCGGTTTTACTGTCAGATAGCAAACGAACGAAAATGAGCGGAAATGGCAGGAAAACAAATTTCACCCCAGGCCCCGTCTAAGGCAACCAACTGGACTGAACCAATCGCCAATATCGGCCCCATGTCTCCCCTCTCCTTCAGGGAGAGGAGCCGGGGGTGAGGGCCAAACATCAGGAGGCAATCCCATGACCCTGTCCCAAATCAAGAACCAGGTACGTGCCCTGCAACGCAAGTACGCTAAAGAGTTGGCCGTCCACCGTCTCCGCCGCATGGCCGAGGAAATCTTCCACGACTGGAACGCCACCGTCGCCGAAGGCAACGAGGCCCCGGAGTCGCATACCGTAATCTGGCGGATAGCACAGCGTGGCTTCCGTCTCTATACCTACATGTCCCTTAGCCAATACCTTACGCTCTGCAAGGAAGCGGGCAACATTCCCGAACCTCGCCAGATCGTAAGTGTCCTGCTCCCCTGGGCCGACACCGGCGGCTACCTGGAAGGTTTCCGCTGGGACATGCCTGCCCGAGCCTGATCACCCCTCTCCCTTGGGAAGAGGGGCCGGGGGTGAGGGCGTCCCAGGGCAATCGCATCTTAAGCGCTGCTGTCCACTAAAGCTGTAAGTCATGTCACCCTGAGCTTGCCGAAGGGTCTAAAGTCCCTGACAGGAGTCAGGCTCAGGGCCCGAAACAAGGTTGCCGGGTTGGAGTTTAGATGCTTCGGCTTCGCTCAGCATGACAATCGTTTATAACGCGATTGCCCTGGAGGGCGTCCCTGCTAAGGTCAAAGCTGGCGCAGCGCCATGCTATAATTAGCGCTGCCATTTGACGGCTTATCTGAACCGCCCTGGGGAGCGGACAACCAGGTGTAGTCCGGCCACCGGGCAGAGACCTTAGTTTTACGGAGATATTTCGAATGATTAAGCGGTTTTCCGTTCTGTACGTCGGCCAGATAGACCTGGATAACGTGGGGGCCGGCGGCACACCGGCCAACGACCGGCGCTATCCCAACGAAAAGCTGGTGCAGGCCTACGACCACGCCGTGGCCCTGGCCAAGCACATGGACGAACTCGGCTTCTACTGCATGTGGACGGCGGAGCACCACTTCCAGCGGGAGGGCTACGAGTGCCTCCCCAACATGACCCTGCTGGGGGTTCACCTTGCCGGACTGACCAAACAGTTGAAGTTCGGCGCCGCCTTTAACATCGTGCCCATGTGGCACCCCCTGCGCCTCGCCGAGGACTACGCCATGGCCGACGTCCTGACCGGTGGCCGCCTGATTTTCGGGGTGGGCCGCGGCTACCATTCCCGCGAGGTGGAGACCTTTGGGTCGCCGGTAATCGACAATGACGCCAACCGCGAGCTTTTCGAAGAACAGATGGAAATCATCCTGAAGGCCTTCAACGAAGAGTCCTTCAGCCACAAGGGCAAGTACTACACCATACCGCCGGACGTGCCCTACCGGGGCTACCAGGTAGAGGACGTTACCCTGGTTCCCCGTCCCCTGACGCGGCCCGTAGAAATCTGGCAGCCCATCGCCAGCGGCCGGACCCTGGAGTGGATCGCCCAGCGGGGAATCAAGGCCATGGTGGCCCTTTCCGGTGAGGTACTGGTGGACCGGATGTTCAACGCCTACCATGACGCCGCCAACGCCGCCGACCGGAATATCGCTCTGGGTCAGGATATGGGCTTGGGCTTCGGCTTCTGCCTGGACGATACCCAGCAGAAGGCCATCGAACGGGTGCGCCCCTACCACGACGAGCGTTACAAGTGGTTCGCACCCTTCGGATTCGTCCGTTATACCGACTCGCAGGGACGGGCCTGGGGCACCCCGGGCGCGCCCACCGGCGTTCCCCGGATTGAGGACGGAGTGCAGCAAAAGGCGTGGTACTGCGGTCCCTCGGACGGCTTCATACCCTTCCTGCAAGAGGTTGAAGAAAAGTACCCTGGCCTTGAGGACATCATCCTCCAGTGGCCCGAAGGCATGCCCTGGCTCGAGTTCAAGGACCAGCTTTCCCAGTTCGCCGCCGAGGTAATGCCCGCCTTCACCGGCAGGGAAACCGCCTCAATGGCCGGCGGCGACGGCAACTAGGGAACCTCTGACTAAGTCCCTTCCCCCTTGACGGGGGGAGGCTAGGATGAGGGTGACCGTCGGCTCAACTCGAAACAAATGCTCCTGTTCACCGCAGCCCCGCCAGCATCTCCCGAAAGCGCTGGTCTTGCTGGTCCGGGGGCAACAGGATGCAATTGGAGCAGTAATCGTTGGAGCGGGGCGACCGCCACCACAAGCAGCACCCCCGGCGGCGCGAGAAGAACCCGGTGCGGCCCTGGTATTGGAACTCCTCCATGGTCAGCTGCCCGTAAATGGGCGAGTCAGGGTCGGTAAGTAAGGCAGCGGCTATCCGCACAACCTCTTCAGGGCGGCCTGCCGTGGCATAAAGGCGGTTTAGCACCTGGGAAAAGGCGGCGGCCACAGCGTTCAGCGACACTTTCCAACTGGCGCCGGCAGCCCGCAGCAGACTGTCAATCACGATGTTCAGGTTGTCCTCAAACAACCACATCTTTAGCCGCGCGTAGAGGGCATCAGCGTCGGCTACGGCCATCGCATCCAAGTGATTGGCAGCCGAATCGCCAGGCAATGCGGCAAAAATAAGGTGGTTCAGGCCGGTGGCGTCAATGCCCGGGCCGTTCCAGTGGAAGGACAAATTGTCCAGTGACACGTCGGGCACCCGCCGCTCCAGGACATACTGGCCCACCAGGGGAAAAACAACGCGGCTGAGGTAGGCCACCAGGAAAGCGGAGCCGGCCACATGGCGGTTGTCGCTTTCCCAGGCCCGCTGCCCATACACCCTGACCAACTCGGCCAGGCGTTGGTCGTCGCCCTCAAACAGGTCGCGGGCGTTGGTCCACCCGGGATCGTCGGGCTCGCGCTGGGGCAGGGCAAAGAAGCCTCCCAACTCCTGGGCGCGGGCCATGCTGTCTGCCAGGGGATGCCTGTCCCCCGCAATATCAGCCATGAAAGAACCTGGGGGCAGAACGGTCCACCGGGTCGTAGCCCTGGGACAGGTATTTCTCCCGCAGCCGGTCCCACAGGTACAGCCGGTCCCAGTCTGGGCTGTCCATGTAGCTTTGGTCTTCTTCCAGGTGGGGATTGGGCAGCAGCACTGTTATCTGCTGCTGGCCGCCTCCGTTGAACAGGCGGAACCCCCACGATGTTGGCTGGTGGTCAGGGTTGAGGCGGCGGTAAAGTTCGGCGCGGGCAGTGCGCCGGAGCCGGACAGTTTCGGGCGGCGCCGCTTTCGATTCCCCAATGCACAGGTGCAGGTGCCACTCCTGGAAGTCTACGGTCAGGTAGCCGTCCAGAAAACCGGTGCGCGGCTGGCACGGAGGCTTGATTTCCCACACCGCCCCGGGAATCAGCATGCCGATCCGGACGTGCTCCCACTCGGCCAGGCAGTCCTCCAGGATGCCGCGCAGAGTTTCCTCGTCCGCAGGCAGGGGGAACAACTCGTAGGTGCCGTCCAGTTGCTGGATGATTTCGCCGCGCGAAAGCGGGTCAACTGTTGTCATGGCGTTGCTCCCCGTGAGGTTGCGATTGTTGCTTGGGTAACAGGTGATAGGTCACCAGCTCGCGAATTGCTTGGACGCTAGCGGTCATCCAGCTTCGCTCGTAGCCGCTCTTCCTGTTCAGCGATCTCGGGTGTCATGACATCGCCAAAGTCGGCGGCCTCATAGATGGGACGAATCTCGATTTCGCTGGGCCCAGGCATGGGATTAGGGCAGCGCTTGACCCACTCAATTGCCTCGTCCATGTCCTTTACTTCCCACAGCCAGTAGCCGGCGACCAGTTCACTGGTGGCGGGAAAAGGGCCGTCAATAACGGTGCGGTTGGGGCCGTCAAAAGCCACCCGCTTGCCTTGAGACGAGGGTTTAAGACCTTCGCCAGCCTGCATAATGCCGGCATTGACCAGTTCCTCATTATAGTTGCCCATGGCCTCAAGTAGCTCTGTCGAAGGTGCCGGGCTCACTTCGTTCTCGCTGTCGACGGTTGCCTTTACCAGGACCATAACACGCATTGGAGGCTCCTGTGCTAAAGAAGATCCGGTTCCACCCTCTTGCTGGAGGAATAATACACCAATTCGTGGAGATTGGGATGGCGATGTCTCAGTGCTTGTCGCTGCCTAGGTTGACGCGTTCCCCGACGGAAGGTGAAGGAAGTCACCAACACCACGGGAAGGCCTGACAGCAAAGCCAGACTGCATAGCTTGGTAGCACAGGAATTGGGCCGGCCGAATCTTGCCAGATTCTTATGCAGGCGCGTTCTCGATGGCTAATTGACCGTCAGATCCGTCCCCATTTTGGTCAGTGTCTCGCAACCGTTGGCGGTGACCAGCACCGTGTCCCCCACCGACATCGCCAGCCTCCGGTCCCAGTCCAGCAGTATCATGTGCATAAAGATAACCATTTTGGGCTGCACTATTGTCGGGTTATCCAGGTATATCATGGGCCAGTCCATCCAGGTCGGCGGGTAAAGCGCCCCCAGGCTGTAACCGCAGGCGTTAAGCCGGTGTTCCCCGAATCCCGAACGGTCCAGGGAGTCGGCGTGGGCGGTGAAAATATCGCCGAAAGTGGAACCGGGACGGGTAGCGTCCTTGCAGGCCTGAAGGGCCTCGCAGCATGCGGCGTGCATGGCGAGTTGTTGCCCCTCGGGTTCGCCCGTAAGGATCGTCCGCATCAGGCAGGAATGATAGTGGCGGTAGGCCCCGCCAAACTCAAGCTGTAACTGGTCGTTGGCCTCCAGGGTGCGGTAGCCGGTAAAGTTCCTTACCATCAGGGCATTCTCCCCCGATCCTATGATGAATCGGGAGGCCGCATAGTCGCCGCCACCCTGGAATACTGCCGACTGCATCCCGGCCAGCACCTCCTGCTCCGGTGTGCCCGGCGTTGCCAGCCGCCGGGCCGCCGCCAGTGCATCGTCGGCCAGCCCTGCGGCCCTGCGGACGTATTCCAGCTCGGCTTCGCTCTTGACCAGCCTGATCCGGCTTACCAGTTCCGAGCAGTCCTCGTATTCGCAGCGACCGTCTATGGCGTCCTTAACGTAGTCCCAGCGCTGTCCGGTCAGGCACCAGGCATCCAGTTCGACACCTAACCGCCAGCCCTGGCACCCCTGCTCTTCCAGGATTTGCCAGAGGTCCTGGCCCGGGTTGCTGTCTGCGCTGTCAACCCAAATGCGGACGTCCTCAATCACCGAGGTCAGCCGCGCCTGCCGCAGGTCGGCGGACCTGGTAAGCAGGACCAGCCTGCCGTCCACCCCGAGATAGAGGCATTGGAACTGGGAGTAGCCGGTGGTGTCGTACCCGGTCAGGTAGTACATGCTTTCCTGCCTGAAAATCAGCAGGGCCGCCAACCCACGGGACTGCAATTCCGCCAGAACCCTGTCTCTGCGGTCGGCAAGTTCCTGCTCGGTGAAGTGCAAAGGCATCTCGCTTCTCCTGTCGCCCAATGATAGAACCGCTCCGACTCCGGTGCGGCGATTAGTCGATTCTATCACCGCAAGAGGAAGCCGGGGGTTGTATAATCCGCTCAGGCATATCACCGCAATCCGGCATTCACCGACTAATCGGAGGTGTCACATGGCAACCATAAACTCGGTGCTCGGGCCACTGGATTCGGCAGACCTGGGGTTCACCTTGCCCCACGAACACCTTATCGATTCCTCCGCCGGAATACGGCAGACCTATTACGAACTGGAATTCCGCGATCAGGCCCTGGAGATGGCACTGGACTCCTTTACCCAGGCTAAGAACGGTGGCGTGGATACGGTTGTCGAGGTTTCACCCTTGGACCTGGGGCGGGACGTTCTTCTCATGAAGGAGGTCTCAGAGCGAACGGGAGTGCAGTTCATTTGCTGCACCGGCTGCTGGCTGGACGTTCCCCGCAGCTTCTGGGGCCGGGACAAGGACTTCATCGCCGACCTGTGGGTAAGGGAAATCGAGCAGGGAATTGAAGGTACGGGAATAAAGGCCGGCATCATCAAGGTGGCCACCAGCGACCCCATTACCGAACAGGAAGAGTTGATGCTGCGGGCCTCGGCGCGGACCCACCTGCGCACCGGCGTCCCCATTACCACCCACACGCCCGCCGAGTCACGGATAGGGGAAGAGCAGGTGCGCATCCTGAAAGAAGAGGGAGTTGAAACCCATAACATATACGTGGGGCACATCAACAACACCCTCGACCCCGAGTATCACCATGAGTTGGCCCGCCTGGGAGTCTGGCTGGGCTGGGACATTAACAATCCCTTCGGCCGCCCCAACCTGCCTCCCTGGCAGGAGAGGACCGACTATCTAAGGGAGCGGCTGGACGAGGGCCTGGCTTCCCACATGATGCTGTCCCACGACTGGAACATAGTCCTGTCCCGCGTCGGCTCGCCGGGGATGCCCACCAGGGATCAGAACCCGGACGGCTACCTCTGGCTTAGCCGCGCCGTCATCCCCAGGCTGGTGGAATCGGGGGTTTCGGAAACGGTCATAGACCGAATGATGGTCGAAAACCCCAGAAGGTACTTTGAAAGTGTGCGTCCGTCTGCCTGACCGGCTGCGCATGATGATGGCAAAGTAGCGGCGGCTGGTAAGTTCCGCTATTCCAGAGCTTGTCGAAGGGTGCCCCTTCAATAAACCAATGGTTCGTCAAGCTCACCATGAGCGGGCAGGAGTGAGACTCGGGCGGACAGTGTGAGACTTTGAGCAGGCGGAGAGACTTCACAATCTGCCTGACCGGCTACGCCAGCCCTTTGACCGCCTGGGCCAGTTGGTCCACCTCGTCTTCGGTGTTGAAGAAGTGGAGAGATGCCCGGATTCCGGGGGGATATTCTACCTGCCGCACCACGATGCGATGGTCGGCCCACAGGCGTTCCACCGCTGCCGTGGCCTCCCAGCCAGAAAGGGCAAAAGCCACTAGGCCGGAGGACAAGTCCGGTTCCATGGGGGAATACAGGCGCACCCCGGGGATGTCCGCAAGCTGCCGCTTTAAACGTGTGGCCAGTTGACGGTTGCGCTCCTCTATCTCCTGGACGCCAGTCTCCTCGATGAAGCTGACGGCTTCCAGGAAGGCGGCCTGCAGGGGCACACTGGACGAACCGCCGTGAAACTTTTCCATATCGGCGGCGTTGAGCTGGATGTTGTCATAGTCCACCGGATGCACCACGGCGCGCCCCCCGGAATGGGCCGGATGCACACCTTCAATAAGTTCCCGGCGGATATACAACGCACCCACTCCCTCGTAGCCCAGCACCCACTTCTGGCCGGGGATGGAATAGTAGTCGAACCCTTCCGCCGCCATATCAAGGTGAAGGTGTCCGCCAGTCTGGGCGCCGTCCAGCATTATTTGCGCGCCACGGTCATGGGCCAGTCGGGTAAGCTCAGGAGCAGGCATCCGCATCCCGGTGGAGTACTCGACGTGACTGACGAAGAGCAGACGAGTCCGGGGTGTGAAAGCGGCTTCGAACTTCCCAAGTATGGTCTCGCGCGAGTCCTGGGGGTCCAGGTCCACCACCCGTACCTTGACCCCGTGGCGCTTTCCGGTAACCAGGCTGGTGACAAGAACTGAACCGTGCTCCAGGTTGCAGGTAACGATTTCATCCCCGGACTGCCAGTCCAGCCCGCTGAGTACAATGTTCAGCCCCTCGGTAGTGTTGCGGGTAACCATTACCTCTTCGGGGTCGGCGTTGAACAGACGGGCCGCGGCCCGTCGGGCCTGGGCCTGCACCTCGCGCCCGCTTTCCTGGACCGGACGGGAGGTGGGCCCCTCCTCCATCTCCAGGTCAATGCGGTCCTTCAACGCCTGCGCCACCCGGCGCGGCGGCGGCCCGGACCATCCGGTATTCAGGTAGGTCACGTTGGCCAGGACCGGAATCTCTTCCCTTAGCTTCTGCACGTCCACGGTGGCAACCCCCAAAGTTTTGCGACTCATTATACCCGGTCGAATTCCTGGACACTCCCCGCCTGGCACTTTGGAATCGGCTGTTCGATGACGGAAGGGAACACTCACTGATTCCAGAGAGGAAACATTCGTCGAACATTGATTGGGATTCCGGAAGTCCCAATACGACTGGACAAGGACAGGACCGGTTCAGGTTCAGGGCCAACAGGCGACCCACCGGCCAGCCCCGGCCTCGGCCACCTTGCCGAATCCCGCTATTGCAAACCCAGTGTTTCAGTAGATGCGAGGTCTGATATGGCGGCGTCCAATCGCTCCAGGGTGTTGCGCAAATACCCTTTGGCACGCTCGTCTTCATAATCGCAATAGCCGCCGGTGATTATCCAGAAAACGAAGATTTCCAGCATGGACAGCCGGTAGTCATGCAGGCACTCGTCAAAGGGATAGCCCCTCACTCCGTTGTTCTCCAGGATTGAGTGATATTCGTGCAAGAGACCGAGCTCTTCTTTCTTTCGTTGTTCTGGAGAGAATGTCTCGCTGATGAAGGTGGCAACATCGTAAGCACCCCGACTCCGTCCGCAAAACTCCCAGTCGATTACCGTCACTGAATGACGGTCCCCGGAAGGGGGAAAGAAACAGTTGTCCAGTCGAAAGTCCCCGTGAACAATTGTTATAGGTGGCCTGGAGAGTTGGGACTTTATTTTGGGAACCTCCGGCGCCAGGCGGTCACCCAGAAGACGCAAGTTCCGGGGCATTCCGTCTCCCGCCTTTTGCACCAGTGACTCCCATGCTCCCGAGTACATTTCTTGGTAGACAATGGCCTCGGCATCCTTCAACGACATCCAGTCATGGCGGTCCAGGAGCGGACTGTTCCACCACGCTGCCTGGAATCTGGCCAGCTGTCCCATGCAGCGGCGCGCCTCATCCAGGGAGCAGCCGGCCACGCTGTCGCCTTGCCGGGCATAGCTCATATCCTCCAGCATCAGAGCAGTGTTCCCGTTTGCCGGGTCTATGCCGCAGTAGTAACCACGAGGGGTCTGAAGAAGGACATTGGATGCCAGTTCACGGTAGAACCTGACCTCCCTCCGGTTCTGTCCCAGCCTGTCAAAGACCGTCCTGAGTAGCGAGTCCGCGGATGGGAGCTTGACTATTACGGTCTGGGGAAGTTCCGCGCTATTAGAATTGTAGCCCAGCTTCAGCCGGAACAGCCGGCTCATGAATCCCTTGCCCTCGGCAATGGCCTCGACGGAAAATCCCGTCACGGACGCGCCGGCAAGTCTCCCACTGCCATTGAGGGCCTTGGTTAACCAGCAGGGTGTTATATCCTGAAGGCCGCCTGGTACTTTCAGGCCGCTCATCTCAGTTCGACAGTCGCCGGATCAGCATTGAAGAGCAGGGAGTCCCTGCCGTCACCCGTCCTTGCGAACAAAAAAGACGCAATGGTCCATGGGTTTGGGATCTTTGAAGTACATAATTCCACCCAGTTCTTCTCCCACCGCCGGAATCAAACTCATCCCCTGCTCCATCATCGTTGCAAGCACCTTGTCCACTTCGTAAAGCTGGAAAGTCCGGTCCGCGCCATAGTCCCTATCGTAGACGGTGGCAATACCGTTTCCGTACTTGAACATCAGCTGGAGAATTCCGCCTGTTTTCAGGATTCTGGCTAACTCCGGCAGGGTAGTCCCCAGGGCGGTGTCCGGTTCGATGTGCTGGATGACCGCATTACAAAGGACAAAGTCGAACGAGGAATCGGGGTAGGCAAGGGGTTCGCGAAGGTCGACAACCGACACTCTTTCCGCAATTTCGGAATGCAGACGGCGGGCCTCCTGGATATTCTCTTCCACCGCGTCTATCCCGTAGACATCGTATCCCTTCTGCCAGTAGAAGTAGACGTCCCTTGCGCCGGCGCCACAACCGGCGTCCAGCCCCCGACACCCCGGAGGAACAAGCTCCTGGAGACGGTCGATAAGGGCTGTATCACCCGTCAAGCCGGGGTGGGTGACATCGGTGTACACCGATTGAATAAAGTTGTGGCTCACCTCGGCGTAACGCTGGGCATAACTTCGGTAGAAGGACTCGGAGAAATCGGGGTTGTTGCTCATTGCTGCACCGTCGCTCAACAGGTTAGGGAGTCAGGCGCCAAACAGGTCGATGAACTGGCCGGTCATAAGCCTGGGCGCGTGAGCCCCCAAGTACAGGGCCGCCTGGGCTATCTGTTCGCCGGTTATCCAGTCCGGGTCTCCGTCGGGGTAGTAGGCCCTGGCCATATCAGTGTCCACCCAATCGGGATTGATACCATTGACGTTGATTCCATAGGTACGGAGAGAGTGGGCCAGGGAGGCCGTGTAACCCATGACGCCCCATTTGGAGGTCACGTAAGCTCCGAAGTCGCCCTCGGGTTGCCTGCCGGACGACGACCCGATGTTGATGATAACCCCTTGCTCCCTCTCTATCATGTGAGGAATGACCGTGCGGCACACCAGATGCATTCCCCGAACATTGGTGTTCATCACCTCGTCCCACTGTTCCAGAGTTGTCTCCCACACAGGGGTGTGATAAGTGATGACCCCGGCGTTGTTGACGAGCAGGTCAATCCTGCCCCACTTACCGACGACTTTCTGCACAACGTTGAAGGCGTCACCCTCTTTAGTCACGTCCAGGGTGAAGGCTTCTGCCTCGCCCCCGCCGGCGCGTATCTCGCCAACCACTTGGGCGAGATTGTCCATGTTGCGTCCGGTGACGACGACCCGGGCCCCTTCACGGGCAAAGGCCAGGGCAATGGCACGGCCTATTCCCCGCCCTGCGCCGGTGATCAACGCCACCTTATCCTTAAGCAGCATATCCCGCTTCTTACCTTCAACTACAAACTGACCCGACTGCTCCTGGAGCCCGGTACATTTCGCCTTAGCCCCAGGTGGGCCCATTGTACGAGCTGTGATATTCGGCCATTGGACCTACATACGCAATTCCAGTCGAGGCTTCAACAGGCGGTCGGGGACTTGGGTCTCTCGCATGAATTTAACCAGCATCTGATGGAGTTCTCCGGCCACGTCCAGATACTTCCCTATCACGTTGCTGGCCTGAGTCGGGTCGGTAGTCAGATTGTACAGTTTTGAAACGCCTTCCAGAGGGCTATAGAGCAAGCTCCAGCCGCCCGAGGTTATGGTCGTCACCGGCGGCTCCGTGAGGGTACGCAGCAGGTTGTCCACTGAGTGGACTGGGTCGCCCGGGTTGGCGAAGGGCAGGCTGCTGACCACGTACTCGCGTCCGGCTTGGGAAGAATCGCGTAACGCGGGCGCAAAGGAACGGCCCTGCACAAAGTCAGGGACATCGATTCCCAACAGGTCGAGCACGGTAGGCATGACATCGATGGCAGAGCTCAGGCCCCGGTACGCGCCAGGTGACACTTCGGGCGCGCGAATCAGCAGGGGCAGGTGAACGATTTCTTCAAAGAGCGGCGAATAACTCCACTGGGAACCGGGCTCGTCGTAGGGCCGCAAGGTCCCATCCGGATACTTTTCCGAACTCATTTTGCCGAACAGGCCGCCGTGCTCTCCAAAATAGAAACCGTGGTCGGTGGTGAATATCACCACCGTTTTGTCCGAAAGGCCCATGTTCTCCACCGACTTGAGGAGAAAGCCCACCCAGGTATCTACCATTGTGATTTCGCCGCAGTAGGTGGCATGCCCCTTGCGCATCTGCGACTCCTGGTATCCCGGCACGTCATGCCAGTTTCCATAGAGGGGCAGGACGAGTTCGCCGTCATACTCCGGCAGGTAGAGTTCAGTGTAGTAAGACGGCGCATCCCAGGGTTCGTGAGGGTCCCAGGTGTCGACATACAGGAAAAAATCCTCTTTGTAATGCCTCTCCAGCCAGCGCATGGCGCTCATGAAGGTCTGCGGCGCGTTTCTGTCCGCTTCATTCCGCCACGCCGCCCGAACATCCAGGGATTCATTGTGATAGCCGGGCTGGGGAATCAGCGACCACAAGGTGTCCTGCCCCCGGTTGAAAACGAAGGACTGAAAGCCCCGGTCGTAGTTCATTCCATCCCGGAGATAGTAGGGGGTGTCCACGGAAGCCGCCGTGTGAAAGCCCTGCCCTGCCAGAATCTCAGCCAGGGTGGTCACCCCGGAGGGAAGCGGCTCCCATCCCATGAAGGACATCGTCCAGCGCCCCGTATGATGGTCGGCGCGGGTGGGCATGGTCGGGAAACCGGCAGAGTAGTGGTTGTCGAAACGAACTGACCCAGCTGCCAAGGCGTCGAGGGAAGGTGTCCGAATCCATGGATTGCCGTATGCTCCGACGTGGTCTCGCCGGAAGGTGTCCGAAACTATCCAGATGACGTTCATTCCAGCGCCTCCTGAGAATACCCCAGGGGAAATAGCCAATAGGGAACGGGAACTACTCTCGGTTTGCAGGACTGGAGATGATCTAGCCAGGCTACCGGTCAACTGCGGAGGACACTAACGTGTGCTGGTTTCCGGATAGCTGGTGAATGTGGCACCGATGAGCATGGACAGGCGGACCAGCCCACCGTCGTTCCAGTGGATGATACGAAGCTTGCGGGGCACCGTCAATAGCGGTAGCTATTCCGCCTGTTACAAGGCAGGCCACAGTAGCGCAATTGCGTTTCAGTTTCCGGGTGTATCTCCTTGGTCGCCCGCCAAAAAGCGAATCTAAAGGGCGTCTGGCCGTTCGTGGCCCTATCACTCATACCTGCAATTGTCGTTGGAAGGGAAATTTCGCCTTAGTTTGCGCGCGGCGGCGGTTTAGCGGGATAATTGGCCCATCTTTGGAACCACCAGCCAGGAGGTGTTGCCTTGTCCAAGATAAACATGATCCACCACATCAACATCCAGATTACCGACCGGGAACGGACGCGCGAATGGTACGAAAGGGTGCTGGGCGCCGAGTTTCTCGACCGCGGGCCGGCCTTGAACCGCCGTCAACTCCAGTTGCGGCTGGGCACCGGAGAAATTCACACCTCAGACACCACCGACCTTATCAAGGTGCTCCGCGTTCACTTTGCCATCGAAGTTGAGGACTTCGACTCCATGATGGCCCACCTGGATGAACAGGGAGTGCCCTACAGCAGAACGGGTGGCGGCGCATTCACCAGCACGGGGGGCGAGGACCCCCGGCAGGGAACCAGGGAAGACACCGGTGAGCGTTACACCTACATCAGCGACCCCGATGACAACCTCATCGAGTTGGTGTTCCATCCGAGAGGCCTGGAAAGCTCTTCGGGAGAGGCCGTAGAACTGACCCGCGACGCCAACAACGTCCGCTGGACCCAGATAGAGGGGTTCGTCGAAGCCGCCTACGACGAGGAGCAAGTTACGGTTAGCTAGCTTTGGCGGAGTATCGTACCTGCTTACGGGAGAGTCCCGAACCTGATTCTCCCCGTGCCGCTGGATGTGCCACACTCCTGGAGTCCGGATCAAGGCCGGAAGGACGGTTGGTGGGCACAGATATCACCCGTAATGGGAACCGTTGCAGGTTGACTAAAGGTCTTGACTTGGGCAGCAATACGTTTCAAGCTAGGGTCATCCTCGTTAAAGGAGTGTACAGATGTATAGCACTGAAATGTACGAAGGGATGATTGCGGAAACTACCACGGTCCAGGGCCATAATGGGGACTCCATTGGCGCCTACATTGCCAAGCCCCTGGGCTCCGGCCCCTTCCCCGGCATGGTGTTGATACACCACGCGCCGGGCTGGGACGAGTGGTACCGTGAGGCAGCCCGCCGTTTCGCTCACCACGGATACGTAACCATTTCCCCCAACCTCTACCACCGCAACGGCCACGGCGACCCCAGTGAAGTCGGGGCCAGGGTGCGGGAGTCAGGCGGCATCTCCGATGCGCAGGCCTTGGGAGACATCGAAGGCGCGCTGCGCTTTCTGCAGACCCTGCCCAACCTCAACGGCAAGGTCGGCGTATTCGGCACTTGCTCCGGCGGCAGGCTTACTTTCCTCTCCGGTTGCCGCATTCAGGGCTTTGATGCCGCGGTGGAGTGCTGGGGTGGACGGGTGGTTGCTTCCGGCGACGAACTGACCGCAAACCAGCCCACAGCCCCCATTGACTTCACCGCCGATCTGTCCTGCCCCTTGCTGGGATTATTCGGCAACGATGACCAGTCGCCCACGGCAGAGCAGGTGAACTTGCACGAAGAAGAGCTAAAGAAACACAACAAGTCTTACGAGTTCCACCGCTACGATGGCGCCGGTCACGGTTTCTTCTATTACGACCGTGCCATGTACCGCCAAGAGCAGGCCGTGGACGGCTGGAACAACATCTGGGCATTCCTGGAGAAGAATCTGGCCTAGCTCAGGCAATGGGCGGGACCAGACCCATACCTCATGGCATGGGAAAAGGTACCAGGCAGGGCCAATGTGAACCTATACCCGGGAGTTCTTTCCGACAACCGCCATCGCCGCTCCGTGTGCGGCGATGGCTAATTGAAGGTCAGGATTTTATGGACGCCTACGCTCTGGCAATTAACTTGAGGGACCTTCACCGATACTGCCTGCCTAAGCGTGACCAGCGGCGAAAGCCAACTGCTTAAGATTCCTCCCCTCTCTATTACCTCTCCCAGGGCTTCATAACTGGCCTTACCCAAATACAGAACGGCAGCGGCGTGGCCTGATCCCAAGAATGCCGAGTTCTGCTACTCTGCTTCACTTGAGACTTGAAACTCAAACTGCCTTTCACACCCGTTGACCTTACATGTATGTTCGTTCGGACTTGCTCATTCAGCATTGGAACCCGCTACATCGGAAAGGCAAAGCTGTAAGTCACCCATCCCCGTCTTAATCGGTCCCGTCGACTCGCACTTCAGACCCCGCGCGGCGTCACGTCGACTGTCGCGACCTTCCTGTAGTACGCTTCTACCGGACGCCGCACTGCCGTAAGACTGGCCCGATATCTCTCAACACTTGAACGTGCGAGAGTTGGGGAAGCATCGAGAAGAATCGAGCCCTTGTTGCGAGTGTTAGAATTTGTCGAACCAAGGCATTAACCTGCGGACAAACTAACCTGATGCAGGATGCCAGCACTTTAAGGAGCATGCTTTATGTCAGACAAGATCCGCCTGGGGTTTGTGGGGGCCAACGTAAACTCGACCTGGGCTTCCCAATCTCACTTCCCGGCGCTGCTGGCCAGTCCGGACGTCGAGTTTACCGCAGTCTGCACCACCCGGCCCGAGAGCGCGGAAGAGGCTCGCCAAGCCTTTGGTGCGAAGCTGGCCTTCCACGATTTCAGGGAAATGGCCGCATCACCGGATATTGACGCGGTGGCCGTGGTTGTGCGGGTGCCGTCGCACTACGAGCCAACGAAGGCCGCCATCGAAGCCGGCAAGCACGTTTACACCGAGTGGCCTTTGGGCCGGAATACCGCCGAAGCCGAGGAACTGGCAGCCCTGGCCCGGGCCAAGGGTGTCCAGACTGCGGTGGGTCTGCAATCGCGGGTCAGTCCCGCCTTGTTGTTTGTCAAGGAACAGATTGAAGCGGGTTATGTGGGCGAGGTGTTGTCGTGTCATGTGACCACCATGCGGGATGGGGCGCTGGAACGTCCATCCAGCCGCACCTGGCAGCGCGATGCCAGCCTGGGAGCAAACACCCTGACCATCGCCAACGGACACGTCATTGACGCCCTGCGTTTCGTGGCTGGCAACTTCATCCGGGTGGCGTGCATTGTCAGCACCCAGGTAAAGCAGTTGTACGAGACCGATACCGAGCGGATGGTAGACGTGACCTCTCCGGACAATGTGCGGGTCAGCGGACAACTGGAGAGTGGCGCGGCAGCGTCGGTCCACGTCGGGGCCGTTCCCTGGGCCGGCAGCGGCTATCGAATGGAGATCTACGGACGGGAAGGCACGCTGGTTGTTACGGGAAGCGTCTCGTCACAGCGGGGTGAGATGCTACGGGTGCAGGGAGCGCGGGGAAGCCAAACGTTGCAAGACCTGGACATACCCGACCGTTTCGTTTATGTGCCGTCAGATTTCCCGCAAGGCGACCCCTTCAATGTGGGACAGATGTATACCTTGTTCGCCGAGGCGGTGCGGACCGGAGAGAACCGCCTGCCGGACTTCGATGCAGCCGTTGAACTGCACCGTTTCATTGACACTATTCAACAGGCGTCGGACACGGGCCGGGAGTTGCCGGTGGGGTGAGGCAGCAATACTTGAACCGAATGTCGGGGCGGCAACCAGTGGCCGCAGTAGCCAAGTGTAGTCGCGTCTTACGGTTCCCGTTAACTATTCCAGCCTGGATGTCGCGCTGAACCTGCGGAAGGGCCCGAATTCCATCACAGTCAGGGGTTCGGGACCCCGAAGGAGGTCTCCCAAGGAGAGATTTGAGACCCTCCCGCAAGCTCGAAGTGACATTTCATCGGGACGCGATTGACGTGCCCTAGGCAACACGGTACTTGCACCAAACCCGTAACAAGTTGTCGGCTTGGTTCGCGCCTAATTTATTAAGCACTACCTGGTTTGAGCAGGACCCGCAAACGAAACCGGAAGCTCATCTGGCAACCCAGATTCGAAGGCCCCGCCACTTCCTTTCATCACCTGTTGATGATAGGAAACGGCGGGGCCCATTGCATTTGGCGGTACGGAATAATCAGGCTTTGGCGGCTACCGGTTCATGGGTTTTCAGGAAGCGACGGGCGTGGGCTACGGTCTCGTCGATGTGTTCCTGGGTGTCTTTCCAGGGGAACATGGTTGTTTCGGAGTTCGGGGCGAGGCCGGCGACTTCCATGGCGACCTCGTATGGGTGCGCCGGCACATTATCGGGCGCGATCAGCAACGGGGTTTGCAGGTTACGCACGAAATCTCGGGAAACGGTGAAAACGAAGTCGGCGCGGTTGGTGTACATACTGGTCAGGAAGTCGTGGACCATTTCCATGGTGACTTCAGGGCGCTTTTCGCAAAGGGGCGGGCCCCAACCAACGATGTTGTTCTGATAGAAAAGGTCCGGCATTTCCGGCCTGAACCCGCTGGGCTGCATCATGGCCGCCGCCACAACACGCTCCGGGGCCAGCCTGAGCAGATTGTGGATCATGGGCCCTGCGATGCAGAATCCCATGACCAGAAACTTGTCGATGCCGAGATGGTCCATCAGTCCAAGCTGGTCGGCAGAGTGGGAATCCCAAGGGCCGTCGATTTCCAGCGGGCCACTGGACTGGCCCCCGTTGGCATTGCGGAGGTCGGCGGCGATACAGCGGAAGTCGTCCTTGTAGGTCTCCAAAGGGTTGAAGGGGTGGGAAGTCCGCAAGCCCTCCACGGTGGAATTTAGTCCGCCGCCGGGGATTACCAGCAAGGGGAATCCCGAACCGACCTCCTCGTAATAGATACGGGTAGAGCCTCTTTCGTAGAAGGGCATGGTGATTTCCTCCATCAGCGAGTTGTAAAGCTAGATTAGCGGCTGGGGAGCAGGCAGGCCCGAGATTGGGGTGCAACGTACGGGTGCGGCGAGTTGCACGGGAGCATGCTTTATCTGCCTGTTCTGGAGTTGACTCTAACCCAAGCCGGTTAAAGTGGTCAAGAAAACGGCCCGCCCGCCGAGGTGAAAACATGGGCGCTCTTCGACGGCGCACCTACTCCTCAACCCACGGCCTCATGAAGCAAGGTATCGGCAACATCAGCTGCACTTTCATTGCTCTGACCTGCGGTCCTGTTGCTCCGATTGATCCGCTCTGCGCCTGTCTCCCTTGAGAAGAGGTCAGAAATTTTATTTTCCCTCCATTTCCGCTCATTTCCGCCTATTTTGTAGCTGGGGCGGTGTTGCCGATGGCGGGACCTGGGCTCGCCCAGGGCACCCGCACGGATCGTCCCCTACGTTCGGGGGAATATTGCGGGCAGAGGATAATCCTTGGACGGGTTCTGGGTGTGCGATGCCCCAACCCCCGACCCTTTCTACCAGAGGGAGAGGTCAGAAATTTCGTTTTTCCGCTCGTTTCCGCTCATTTCCGCCTATTTTGTAGCTGGGGTGGTGTTGCCGACGGCGGGACTTGGGCTCGCCCAGGGAACCCGCACGGGTCGTCCCCTACGTTCGGGGGGCTATTGCGGGCAGAGGATAATCCTTGCAGGAGTTCTGGGTGTGCGATGCCTCAACCTAAGACCCTTTCTACCAGAAGGAGAGATCAGAAATTTCGTTTTTCCGCTCGTTTCCGCTCATTTCCACCCATTTTGTAGCACGAACCGCTGGGCTGCCGGAGTAGAGCAGAGTTAGATGGACGTTATAGAGATCATGATAGTGGGGTGCATTACGGGCTGACAATGGGCGGGTGTCATCGGTTTCGCCGCGTGATTCTTCGCCATAGGAACAAGAAGGGCCACGAAGCATGGAGTAATCTATAGGCAGAAGGGTTCGCTGATGAGAGCCCAAATGAGATTGCCCAACGGTTCATTACAGTCTGTTGGCCCAAATGACAGAATGCCTTTATAGATGAAGAGAATAACAATAGGGGGAGTCCCTGAAGAAGTCCGCGACGAACTTGCCGCGGGCCTCTCTTAGAGGCCAGTCAATGCAGGAATACCTGGGGGGCGAATTAGTGAGGCTCGCATTCAAGCCCTTGGTGGAGGTGCGGCTGGAAAGGGTGCGGGAGGGGAAAGCGGTTCTTGGAACACAGGTAACGGCGGCCGAGACTTTTAGGGTGCGGGAGCAACCTCTTTGTGGGCCGGTATTCCAAGAAGATAACGGAGTTGGAAGTTGAAGGAAGCCGCCTCCAAGCATACCGTGGCCTGTTTCCTTTATTGACAGCTTCCTGTTCTTGTTTCTGCATTCCTGGCGCCAAGGTGGGATGCCGGGCCAAAGACGACGCTCCTAGCATACGAGCCGAATCCCCAAGGATATTGCCCCGTATCTGCAGGATGGTCTCCAGATGTCGGAAGGGCCATTTCTCAGGGCACAAGTCTGGTCTGCAGTGAGGCCGTAAAGACACTTCGGACTCGCCACGCAGGGCTGGGAGCCCGTGGCTTCATGGCCTCGAACCATAATCATGTGCCGCTATACACCTACCTTCAGGCATCATATAATTCTGTCACGGATACTCTATGACCCCTGAAGGGCTTTACAGGGCCCTTCTCTCTCCTCCACAGTATTTCACCTTCCAGCCAGGATTCACATACCCGTAATTCTGACTGAGTTGCCTGAAAATCCCACCGTTGCCGAGGGAATAAGAATAGAGACTCTGCTTGCATTGGCCAGCGCTGGGACCGATGAAAACATTGGGCTGATCCGCGATTTTGCCATCACCATGGCGGTGGCAGGAATAGCCCTCCTGGTCTTTCGGGTCATCCACATGCCTCCGGTGTTGGGCTACCTGCTGGCCGGCGTAATTGTCGGCCCTTTCACTCTGGCCAGTTTGAACTTTGGTCCCTTTGAAAACATTCAAGGGCCCGTTCAGAATTTGCAGGCCATCCGGCTGCTGGCTGATCTCGGCCTGGTACTCCTGCTGTTCGGCATCGGCCTCGAAATCGGGTGGCAACGAATCCGGCAACTGGGGTTAAAGGTGATAGTCATCGGCACGGTAGAAATGACTATCATGTTTGCCCTGGGATACGAACTGGGCCATTGGCTTGGCTGGACTCAAGTAGAACGAATCTTCCTGGGGGCGGCCCTTTCCATCAGCAGTTCGGCAATACTGATCAAGATGCTCCGGGACACCGGAAGCCTGTTCGAGTCGCGGGGCCAGTTGATAGTCGGCATTTTGCTGGTGGAGGACTTCGTTGCGGTTATTCTGCTGACTGTCCTGTCCGGCGTCGCCACCACCGGCAGCACCAACCTGGGCGGCATAGGAATACTGGCGACCAGGCTGGCCATATTTGCCGTTGCCGTGTTGACCATCGGAGCGCTGCTTGCTCCCCGGCTGATGAACTATATAGACCGGTTCGAGTCGGAAGAGTTGATCTTGATAGCCAGCCTGACCCTTTGTTTCGGGCTGGCTCTGGCCGCTCACGAATTGGGCCTGTCCGCTGCCGCCGGGGCTTTCCTGATCGGAATGATTCTCGGGGACACCGAGCATCACGAGCAGATAAGCCGGCTGATGAACCCACTGCGCGATATGTTCGCCGCCCTGTTCTTCGTGTCTTTGGGCATGTTGATGAACATTTACAGCATAGGGGACTACATCGTCCCAGCGTTGGTCATCTCGGTAGTATTCATAACGGGAAAGGTGATGGCCGACACCCTGGGCACCGTGCTGGCCGGCCAGGACGGGCGGACCGCCTTGCAGGTCGGCACCGGAATGCCCCAGCTGGGGGAGTTTTCGCTGGCTATGGCCAAGACGGGCGTGGACCAAGGATCGGTGTCCGCCTATTTCAGCCCTGCCTTGACGGTCGCCACAGCCATCACTGCCCTGATTTATCCTTTAATATTCCGTTCACCAAATGCCTTGGCCAATTTCCTCGAGCGGACCTCGCCCCGCTGGCTTCGCCATTTTAGCTCCGTAGTTTTCCTTTGGCTTACGAGTTCCAGGAGCAGCTTCGTCCTGGGAAGTCGGTTGGCAGGGGAAATAAGACACCTGGTGCAGGGCATAATGCTCAACCTGGGGATTATTGTTGTATTGCTCGGCCTTGGCGCAATCGGGCTGCAGTTTGGCCAGCAATTGTCCGAATGGACCGGATTGACCATAGGAATCCTGGACCTGGCGATCGGAGGAGTAGTCCTGGCCCTCTGCATCCCGTCGGGTGTGGTGATCTGGCGGCACCTGAATGAGTTGACCGAGGAGCTGTTGGGATACTTTCTGCCTCCGTGGCGAAGGGATCCCGAGAACGTAACAAGGCAGACTTTGAAAAGGGTTATGCGAAACAGCCTCGTGATCATATTAATGCTGTTGCCCTTGATATGGATTGCTCCCTTCGCCGTCCATATTTATCTGTTGGGAGGCGTATTTGCCCCACTGATCGCTATTTTATTGCTGCTGCTGATTGCCGTAGTCGCTTTCGCGGCATTCCAGATACACGGGACCTTTGAGGCAGCTTTTCGCCGTACTTTCCTCGGAACCTCTGAGTACTACAGGTACGACGAGCATCAATGGGACTACCTGGCCCCAGACTCACATCTGTATGATCACGACGGCAACTACTTTGAGCAGTTTGCCGAAGCTGACGATTAGCTGATATTGATGGGGCCCAATTGGGAAATGTTCCCTTATCGCGAAGAGAAGATCGTGCGCATTTGCATTTTCCTGCCCTGAGGCCAATGCATTCGACGTAATTCACGAATGCATCTACCCCGCACCTGCGGCAGACACCTGCGGGCGGGACGAGATTATCCAGGTCAGCGTCAACTTCGGCCAGAACGTAACGGCCGGTGATTACGTCTTAGCCTTACTGCGCATCGGTTCCATGGTGACTTTGGGGGCGCGGCGTAACACTCCAGGTTTTCCGAGGTTGTACTTGCTGGGCCGAAACAGACGTGGCAGGACAAATGTACAGGCTGGGCAATACTGCGGCGAATCATAAGCCAGCAGCTCTTTCCAAGTGCCTTCAGGGGCCAGCCCACCACCCAGACCCAGCCATACAACTTGGGCCCTTCGCTCCCTTTCAAATGCTGACACGGACCCACCCCGATTCTTCCAAGAACTTCTGCGCCGGTAGTACCAGAAGCATATTCACGGGTGGGCCCTGCCCTGGTAGGGATGCTCTGCCTCCAGGGGTTCGCCCCGTTCAAAGCGGTCTGCGCGGAATGCTTCGACGGGATGGCCCATGCACTCGCCCTGCAGCACCAGTTCGGCCATCATGCGGCCCACCACCGGTGAGAGTTTGAAGCCGTGACCGCTGAAACCTGCCGCCCAGTAAAGTCCCTGTACTGTTTCCGATTCGTCGAGAATCGGGTTGCCATCCGGGGTCATGTCGTAAAGTGACCCGTAGCCGCCCAGGGGTGTTGTGGCAGCGAAGTCGGGGAAACGGTATCTGGCACGCTCCCAGAAGCGAGTGATGGTGTCATGGTCAGCGTTGAGTCCGTAGGCGTCCGGATTAACCACCTCGTTCATTTCCTCCGGCGCCTCGCCTCCCACCAAGGTATGGAAGCCCGCGTTTCTACGGTAATATGCCCCGCTGGTCTGGTCGATTACGGTGGCTGTGAATGCCTCCAGCATAGGCGGACGCCGCAGATGGACCATCTGAACCCGGATAGGCGTAATGGGAAGAACCTGGCCCAGTGGCGCGGCCAACCGGTTAGTCCAGGGGCCGGTGGCAACTACGGCAGCGTTGGCCTCAATCAGCCCCGATGGCGTTTCCACTCCGGCGAGGCGTCCGCCTGAGATCTTGAATCCGATGACTGGGCAGCCGGTGAGTATTCTGGCGCCGTGATCGCTGGCCCGTTGGGCGAAGGCGCAGGTGGTGGCTATCGAGTCGGCATAGCCCGAGTTTGGCTCATACGCCCCCAGCGCCACTCCATCGGTGCACATTTGCGGTACCAGATCCGTAAGTTCAGTCGTTGTCAGGGTTCGGATGTCTACTCCGAGGTCGCGGTTCATCGCCACGTTGGCTTGTGCCGCCACGGCATCGTGCTCGGCGAAAAGCAGGATTCTTCCCGTCTGAACGAACCGGGCATCTCCGCCGTAGAGGTCTTCGAAATTGTGGAATGCCTGGCTGGATTCCATTGCCATCTTCACCAGGGTCGGGTGCTGGTAGTGTTCGCGAATCATCGCCCCGGACCGTCCCGTGGCGCCACTGGCCAGGTGTCCCCTTTCGACAATCGTCACCTTGCCTGCCCCTTTGAGTGACAGGTGCATGGCGACGCTCGCCCCGATTACACCCCCGCCGATGACGACTACGTCCGCTGAGTTTAAAGCCATAATTCCCCTCTAGGGTCTTCGCCGTTGGATTTCTGCTGGATGGTCTTACAGGGTCAGATTAGAGATTGCAGTTACGGAACTGTGTCGAAAAACAGAACAGGCCGGTTGCTCCATTATAGTTCAGTTCTCCCCAAGGATTGGCGGTTTCAGTTTCATGGCCCGACAGATACGACATTTAAGTAGAGATATGCAGGTTTTCAACGGGGGCAAAGACCGGTCTCCTAACTCTCCCAGGTGGTACAATTCAGGCAAGCAAGAATCTATTGGGAACGTCATGGCCACAGCAATACGCCGTGGCCCTTTTCTTCCTGCCTCTACTTTCCTTGAAATATCAGAACTGAGGAATGATCGGGGCAGGCAAGTCTCAAAAGAGCTGCGATTAACCACGTCAGAAGCAAAGATGCAACTAAACCAGTCATCACCAACGCAAGGGGCTGGAATGCCCCCTAATAGATTGTGGAAGCTCCCTTTGGTCCCTCTGATGGCTCTTCCCTCAGTCCGTACAATGGTTTGCGCAGCTTTCTGTAAAACAGCCATGCATACACTATCTCGTTCAAGGGTATTATTATCGTGAATTCAAAGGGGGCTTGTCCCCTGTCTTCTGGGAGTTGGTTGTCCGGTAAGAATCGCCGGAGTCCAGAGTGGCAAACTATTGTCAGCCAGCCCAACTTCCACAACCTGGAGTTGGTAACGCCAGCAAGGTAATTGGCGGGAATACGGGCAGGCCTCTCTGGAGGTCTGCCTGCCTCGGGACTACAGGTGATGAGGTGAATGGATGACCACTCCTGGAACCAATACGGATTACAAATGGATTGGCAAACACTTCCCGCCCATTGAAAACCCGCGATTTGTCCTGGGCAAGGGACGGTATGTAAATGACATCGCCTTGCCGGGCATGCTTCACATGGCTACCGTCTCGTCTCCCCACGCCCACGCGGTGATTCGCAGCATAGACACTAGCGAGGCGGAACAGGCGCCGGGCGTAATCAAGGTGATTGTGGGAGAGGACCTGTCCGAGTGGATGGAGCCAATACCGCAGAACATGTACTTGCCCAGTGTCGTCTGGTATCCCCTGGCAGTGGGCAAGGCCCGCTTTGCCGGCGAGTGGGTGGCCGTTGTGGTAGCCACCAACCGTTACCTGGCGGAGGATGCCGCAGAGTTAGTCAAGGTAGAGTACGAACCCCTGGGAGCGTTGGTAGACCCTGAAGAGGCAATGCGCCCCGACGCGCCCGTATTGCACGAGGAACATGGCTCCAACATTGCCTTCCAAGCATCACTGGATTTCGGAGACGTTGACGCTGCCTTCAGCGATGCGTCCCACGTTTTCGAAGGTCGGTTTCGCTGGAATCGTCACTCGGGGGTTCCCATGGAGACCTTCGGTTGCGTGGCCTCCTGGGACGAAATCGGAGGGATGGTGGATGTCTGGGCATCCCAGCAAAACCCCCAGATCAACGAGCAGATCGCCCGAACCATGCGCGTGCCCTCCAACCGCGTCCGCGTACACATGGACGTAGACATCGGAGGAAGCTACGGCAATAAGCGAGGCCGGAAGCAGATCTTCCTTTGCTGCCTCGCCAGCCGCGCGGTGGGGCGCCCCGTCAAGTTTATTGAGGACCGCCTGGAAAACATGGCCGCCGGGGACGCGCACGGCCCAGACCGTATCTGGACAGTGCGGGTGGCAAGTGACGCCGATGGCAAGATTCAAGGCCTGGACCTGGCGGTAATTGACGATGCCGGGGCCTACGCCGGTCGCGGGGCTATGCAGATAGGCAAGCCCATAACCGCCCTGGTCGGTCCCTACACCATTCCCGCCGTACGCTATTCACCCACCTCGGTGCTCACCTGCAAGACGAACCAGGCCCCCTACAACGGGTTTGGGCAAGCACCCACCAACTTCGCCATCGAACGGGCCGTGGACATGGTCGCCAAGGGACTGGAACTGGATCGGGCCGAGGTACGCCTGCGGAACTTCATTCAACCGGACCAGTTCCCCTACGAAATTCCCACCGGCGCCACCTACGACAGCGGCAGCTATCCCACCGTCCTCAACAAGGCCATGGAGATGGCAGGTTATGGACTGTTAGCTGATATGAAGGCCGAAGCCCTGGCACGGGGCAAGCTCCTGGGCGTGGGCGTTGCCAGTTGCATCGAACCCAGCGCCGGCGCCGGCAGCGTCTTCAACCTCTTTAACAACCCGGGAGTGATCGGCGGCGGAGATGTGGGCGAGGGAGTACGCCTCCAGGTGGACGTCAACGGCAACGTGACCGCCGCCATCGGCTTCCAGTCCGCCGGGCAGGGCCACGAGACCACCGTTACCCAGTTGGTGTGCGAGGCCCTCCAGGTGGAGCCGGGGAAGGTCTCGGTGACCCGCGCCGATTCCAACGGCGGTGTACCATCGGTGGCCACTACCGGCAGCCGCATGCACCTGATGATGGGCGCCGCCGTCCTGGGCGCCGCCGCCAAAATCAAGGAGAAGATGGTAGCCATCGCCTCCCAGGCCCTGGGGGTCGAGCCCAGCTTGTTGGAACTCAGAGATGGCGAGTTTGTCGCCCGGCTTCTTCCCAGTCTGCGCATGGGATTCGACCAGGTAGCCCAGATTGCTTACCGGCAGGCCGACTTGCGCCCCTCCAACATGGAGCCCGCCCTGGTGGAGACATACGTTTACCGCAACCCCAAGAGCGGAGAGCGCGAGGACGGCACCCACGAGGGCGCGTTCAAAACCCGGGGCTTCATATCCTTCGCATTCGCAGCCCACATTCCCATTGTCGAGGTGGACGCCGAGACTTTTGAAATCGATCTGGTCAACTACTACATCGTCCACGACTGCGGCGTCCAGATTAACCCTCAGATTGTGGAAGGCCTGGTCTTCGGTGGAACCATGCGGGGCATCGATGCGGCCCTCCTTTCGCAATACGTTTACAGCGATAACGGCCAGTTGCTCAGTCAGACCTTCATGGACCACCTGCTCTCGACGGCCATGGAGGTGCCTCACATTACGGTGGACGACGTTTGCACTCCGGCCCCGGGTCATCCGCTGGGGGCGAAGGGCGCGGGAGAAGGCGGCTACATGACCGCCCCGGCCGCCGTTGTCAGCGCCATAGAGGACGCCCTTTCCGGCTACGGTCTGGAGCTGGCAGATATTCCGGTAACTCCTACCGCCCTGCACGAGCTGGTAAGCAACCTCCCTGCCAGGCAGGACTAACGGCGAAACAGCCTGAGTGGGACCCAGTAAGGTCGCAGGGACCTCCAGGGCCTTAAGTTCAAACTTTAAACTCGACCATCAAGCGGAGAATGCTTATGCTGGGCCCATCGGCGGAGCCAACCGGAGCCATAACCGTCAACGTGAACGGCACAACCTACAACGCCGTTATACCGGTACGAAAGACCCTCCTTGACTTCATCCGCGAAGACCTCATGCTGACCGGCTCCCACGCCGGATGCGAGCACGGGGTGTGCGGCTGCTGCAACGTACTCCTTGACGGTGAACTGGTCCGCTCCTGCATAATGCTGGCGGTGCAAGCCAACGGTCATCAGGTGACCACCATTGAGGGGTTAGGCACCGTGTCCAACATGCACCCGGTGCAAAGGGCCTTTGCCGAGAATCATGGCCTGCAGTGCGGCTACTGTACTCCCGGCATGATCATGGCGGCTTCCTACCTGCTGGAGCACAACCCGACTCCCACTGACCTGGAAATCCGGGAGGCAATCGCCGGCAACCTTTGCCGATGCACCGGCTACATGCAAATCGTAGAAGCAGTAAAGGCAGCTTCCGGGGACACCGAGAATGGGGGAGAATAAACGGGACGGAAATCCGAGCCAATCCAGCAGCTTCTATTTAATTGAACCCAGAGACGCCTACGGGAGGCCCCAATGAAACCCGCTCCCTTTGAATACTTCGCTCCCGCCAACACGGCTGAAGCCATTGACCTCCTCCACCAGTGGGGCAGCGAGGCCAAGGTGCTGTCCGGCGGACAGAGCCTTATGCCGATGCTAAACTTCCGGTTGCTGAAGCCGGCAGCGCTGATAGACATCAACGCCATTGGAGACTTGTCCTCTATCCAGCTGGACAATGCCGCTTTGACCATTGGCGCAGGAACCCGCCAGAGCAGTGTCCTGGCGTCCTCAGCCGTTGTCGAAGAATGTGGCCTCATTACCGAGGCTCTCGCCTTTGTCAGCCATCCGGCCATTCGGAACCGCGGCACCATCGGCGGAAGCGTCGCCCATGCAGACCCTTCCGCCGAGCTAGCAGTTGTTGCTGCCGCTGCCGAGGCCCAGATGAAGGTTCAAAGTGCCCGGGGCGAAAGGGTTCTAGCTGCGGAGGACTTCTTTGTAGATGCCCTTGCCACCGCACTTGAGCCCGACGAACTCCTTACAGAAATTCGATTTCCCAAATTATCGGGCCGTACCGGATGGGGGTTTCAGGAAGTCAGCCGACGGCGCGGTGACTTTGCTGTGGTCAACGCTGCCGCTCTGGTAAGCCTTGACAACGATGGGCGCTGCCAAAAGGCGCGGATAGTTGTCGGTGGCGTGAGCGGCACCCCGCTGCGCTTGAAATCCCTGGAGGCCGGCCTTGTTGGCAGCACACTGGACCCCCGTACCCTGGCTGACGTTGCCGAACAGGCCAAAGATGGCCTCAGTCCCCAGTCTGATGTCCACGCCTCCGCGGAATATCGCCGAGACGTGGCCGCCGTCCTCATTCGTCGCTCCCTGGAGACCGCCGCTGAACGGGCCCGAAATTTTGTTCAGGACTAACCATTAGTCCTGGCGTTATATGCCTGGCTGCACCAGGCAGTCGGTCCCTGGGAACAGACTTCCCCGAGGGCCTGGTCATGGTTGACCGGCCAGGCAAGAGCGGCCAGGCGGATGAGCATCTGCTTCCTCATAACGACTGGGACACCGTCTTTTCTGGCACTCCCTGAGGTGGGCGCGTGCCTAACCGCTCACCTTTTCTTTTCTACACCGTTCAGGAGATGGATGGGACGGCAGTTCCGAGTGCGGTGACAGGATTAGCATGGGTTTGACAGAACCTTCGACTGGCTTCCGACAAGGGAAGTCCTTCGCATTTCCCCTGCCGAGCACGGCCCTTCATGTGTTCTTTCCCTGGTCGCTATTTCAGATCTGCGCTTGAGGAAGCAGGCTGGCCTGGCTGTGGTTGTACCGTGACTGTACCGGTATATTCTGTCGGTTAAAGGAAATCCCTGGACAAGCTTGGGAGGAACGGATAGGTGGGGCGGTGGCCCTGCCTCCTGAGCAGTCCTAGCGTCGAGGTGAAAAGGATGCCAGCACGTACCGGAGCCGAGTACATCAAGGGATTGCAGGAGCACCCCCGCGAGGTCTGGATTGACGGGGAGCGGGTGAAGGATGTGGCCACTCACCCGGCGCTGAAGAACGGGGTTAAGTCGGTGGCCGCCCTGTACGACATGCAGCACGACCCAATGCTGGGGGAAGAGATGACCTTCGCCTCACCGTCCACCGGCGACCCGGTGGGGCTGTCTTACCTGGTTCCCCGGACAATGGAAGACCTGGAGCGCCGCCGCCGCATGATGACCCGCTGGGCTTGGGCTTCCTGCGGCATGATGGGCCGCTCGCCGGACTTTCTCAACACCATATTCTCGTCGTGGGCCGGGGCCTCCGGTTACTTCGCCCAGGACCGCCCGGAGTTTGAGAAAAACGTCGTCGACTACCATGAGTTTCTTCGGGAAAATGACGTGGCATTGACCCACGCCCTAGTCAACCTGCAGCGGCGCCGCACGTCCAACCCCACCGACACCCTGAGCCAAGAGGTGGCGCTCACCCTGGTCAAGGAGACCGACGCGGGGATTGTGGTCAAGGGCAGCCGGGTGCTGGCGACCCTGGGACCCATCTCGGATGAGATTGCCATCTACCCCGTGGCGTCCCATCGGCTGGCCGGTGACGACGACCGCCAGTCCTTCTCATTCTCTATCCCCTGCGATACACCCGGCGTCAAATTCCTGTGTCGGGAAAGCTTCGACCTGGGCCGCTCGCACTTCAACCATCCTTTGGGCTCACGCTTTGAGGAAATGGACTCGGTGGTGTTTTTCGACAATGTATTCGTACCGTGGGAGCGGGTGTTCCTGCTGGGGAACGTGGAGCTTTGCAACGGCTACGCCCATGGGACCAATTCCGACGCCCACACCGGGCACCAGGTGCTGACCCGCTGCCTGGTAAAGGCCGAGTTCATGCTGGGGCTGGCGGACTTGATTGTCGATACCCTGGGGTCGGGGACGATTCCACATGTGCAGGAGCAGGTGGCGGAGCTTATCACCCAGCGGGACACGCTTTGGGCCTGCCTGAGGGCCGCCGAGGCGGATGCAACGCCCAACCGGTGGGGGGTAATGAGCCCGGCGCTGCCGGCCCTGCGGGCGGGCCGGACGATCTTTGGCCGCTCGATCTACCCGCGAATGGTGGAGATCATCCAGCTTCTGGGCACCAGCAGCCTGATGGCATTGCCAGCCGAGGCTGACTTCGACACGGACATCGCAGCCGAGGTTGACCAGTATATGGCCACCGATACGGCCAACGCATGGGACCGGGCCAAGCTGTTTCACCTGGCATGGGACGCTTCGTGCAGCGCGTTCAGCGGCCGGCAGGTGTTGTACGAGCGCATGTTTGGCGGCAACCCGGTGCGCAACTCACTGGCGCTGTACACGAATTACGACAAGGAGCCGTTCAAGCAAAAGGTGCGCGCTTTTCTGGACCTGGAAGACTCCAGGCTTTAGCTGCTCTGCTGACAGGGGTTTCCAAAGTCGCCAATGAAATATTGACGTGGGAAGGCAAACGGAGAGAACTTCCAGGCCTTATTCGCCGCCAGTAATAGGGCACTTGTAGAAGCCTTCAGGGCCTCCGAGTTACGAGCGTGCGAGCTTCGGGGCAGTTCCCTTCAACCGTAGCGGGGTGAAGATCAGAATGCGAGGGATGAGCGGGCGCCGTCCGGCTACACTGCGAAGTTGGAAAGCTGACTCGTCAGGTATAGCCGTTACCGTACCGCCTTCCGTCCCAGTCCCGGTTCTCTGACTCTCGAAAACCTAAGCGCCAAGACCGGCGCCCAGTGCCTGACCTTTTCCGTTTGACGCTAATGTCGGCAAGTGATAGCGTTGGCCCAAATAGCTGGCGTGACTGCGGGCTTATTTGGCCCGCCTTGCACCCAGCCCCCTAAGGAGCGAAGCATGAAATTTGGCCTGATGATGGAATGCGATTACCGGGAAGGCAGAACCCAGTCCGACGCCTTCGACGAGGCTTTCACCACCGCCACCAGCGCGGAGGAATGGGGCTTCGACGGCGTGTGGCTGGCAGAACGCCACTTTGCTCCCCCGGGCAGCGGGCGGGCAATTCCCTCGGTGGTGGCTTCGCCGCTGATAATCGCCACTGCCATAGCCGCCAGGACCAGCCGCATCCGGGTGGGCACTGCGGTGCTGGTGTTGCCCCTGGGTCACCCGGTGCGCATGGCCGAGGAAGTGGCCACCCTGGACAACATCAGCCAGGGAAGGCTTGACCTGGGCATCGGCCGCAGCGGGTTTCCCTGGGCTTATGACGGATACGACATTCCCTACTCTGAGAGTCGGGAGCGGTTCATGGAGTATTACCAGGTTATGAAATTGGCCTGGACCGAAGACCGCTTCTCCTACCAGGGCGAACACTACAATTTCCAGGACGTTTGCCTGATTCCCAAACCCTACCAGCAGCCACACCCGCCGCTGCGCTACGCCGCGTCCACCCGGGAAACCTTCGCAGATATGGGACGACTGGGCATTCCCATATTCGCCGGGCTGGGTGGCTCCGGAGTCTCCGACGTTGCCGAAGCCATCTCCGAGTACCGGGCTGCCTGGAAAGAAGCCGGACATCCGGGCGAGGGCGACGTGATTCTCCGCGTCGGCGTCTATGTGGCCGAAGATATGGAACGTGCCGTGACCGAACCCCGCGAGAGTACCATGAGCTTCTATGACCGCATCCGCCAGGGCCTGATTCAGACTGCCACCTCCTTCGGGGGCGAACGGAGAGTGCGGCGGGCCGAAGAGATGGCCAACATGACCTACGAGGACGCCCTCGGAGACCGCCTCATCTACGGCACTCCCGACCTGGTGGCCCAGCGACTCGAAGAATGGCGCGACCTTCTGGGCCTGTCGGGCGTCATTATGGAGCCAAACGTGGGCGGTACTATATCCCAGGAGTTATTGGATACATCGGCCCGTCTATTTGGGCAGGAAGTAGCTCCCCGTTTCCGGTAGGCTGGCCCCCGGGCTCTTGATGCAGAAGCTCTAATCGCAAGCTCATATAAGAGGAGGTAACACAATGGCAGTACCCGATAAGGTAAGACCGGAAGATGCACAAGAGTATTACGACACCGCAGACAGCATCGGCCTCAAGCCCGGCTGGATGCAGGGTGAAGGTCAGCCCCTGCCCGAAATCGAACCCTTCCTCTGGCGCTGGAACGAGGTGGAACCCCTGGTGCTCAAGAGCGGCGAGCTGGTCACACCGGACCGGGACGTGGAACGGCGCACCCTGCGGCTGGCCACTCCGGGCCTGGACCGGGGCACCACCCACACCATCACCGCCGCGCTGCAACTGCTCCTGCCCGGAGAGTGTGCCCCGGCGCACCGGCACACGCCCACGGCCATCCGGTGGGTGCTGCAGGGACAGGGAGCTTACACCACCGTCGAGGGCGACAAGTGCTACATGGAGCCCGGTGACCTGGTTCTCACGCCTTCCTGGACCTGGCACGACCACAACAATGAGGGCGATGAGCCCATGATCTGGCTGGATGGACTGGATGTCCCCCTGGTACGGTATTTGCGGGCCAACTTCTACGAAGCGTTCCCCGAAGACCAGCAGCCCATAGTCGGCGTGGCCGAGTCGGAAAAGCGGTTCGCCTCCGGTGCTATGCGTCCGGCCTGGGAAGATACCCACGTCCCCTATTCACCCTTGTGGCATTACAAGTGGGACAAGACCTACGATGCCCTGCAACGGTTGGCGGAGATAGATGCCAGCCCCTTTGACGACGTTGCCATGGAGTTCAGCGACCCGGTAACCGGGGGGCCGGTGCTTCGGACCATGACCTGCTGGGCCCAGCTGATTCGACCCGGCATCTGCACCCGCGCCCACCGCCAGACCAGTTGCGCCGTGTACCAGGTGTACAAAGGCCAGGGGTACAGTGTGATAGACGGGCAGCGGTTCGACTGGAACGAAGGCGATTTCTTCGTTGTACCACCGTGGGTCTGGCACGAGCACGCCAACGACTCCACCGACGAGGCCATCCTGTTCTCAATCCAGGACATCCCGGTAATGAAGGACATGGCCCTGTACCGCGAGGAAGCCTACCCGGAAAACGCCGGCCACCAACCCGTGACCAGCCAGTTTAAGGGGTAGAGACGCCAGGAGACCTCGGGGAGGTACTGTAGCCTGGGCGGTGTGCCCGTATGCTCAAGGCCAGCGGCCTCAATGGGAGCATCGTATCCCGGCATCCGGCAGCGGTAAAATGACTTGGGCCGCACGTACGAACGTGCGGCCCAAATAATTGCCAGTGCGAGGAGCCTACCCCGCCGTCACACCATCGGTCAGGACCACTCCAGATTCCAGCAGGGATTGGAAGCGGCTTCCCAGGCCATGCTCTTCCAGAATCTCCCGGGCGTGGGAACCAGGTTTGGGGGCAGGTATGCCCGGGCGCACCGGGGTGCGGGACAGCCGGGGCGCGGGACCGCAGGTAGTCACCACTCCCAACTCGTCGTGCTCCCGGGTGATGCTAAGGCCGTGGGACTCCACCCAGGGGTCGGTCATCAACTCCCTGACGTTGGTGACAACCCGTTGCGCACCGATACCGGCAGCGGCCAGTCGCTCCACCCAGACCGCCACGCGGTTCCCCTGGAACCGCTCTTCCAGAGACGAGGCCAGGGCATCTCCTTGAAGGGAGTCTATGCCAGACAGTCCCTCCAAACCTGAAAGCACCGGTAGATCCGATGCCTGTGCTCCAATAAAGAACCAGCCGTCACTGGCCTGGTAGGCCCGATGCAGCGGACCGGTTCCCAGGGCGTCCTGCCCGCTGGTCTCGTTCCACTGCTTGCCCTCGTAAAGCTGCATGAAGGGCGATTGCAGCGTCATGGCGGTGTAGGCCAAGGCTGAGTCTATGTGCTGGCCCTTTCCGGTGCGCTGCCGGTGCAGCAGGGCAAGAGCCACCCCGTAGGCGCCCATGAAACCCGTGCCGTAGTCGTTCACCGGGTTGGGCTGCGACTCGGGCATACCATCGCCGCCGAAGCGACGGGTCATCCCGGCAGTGGCCTGGGCAAAGCCCTCGTGACCGGGGCGCTCCGCCCAGGGGCCGATGTGCCCGTAGGCGTTTAGTGAAGCGTAGATTATATCGGGCTTGCGCTTTCTCACTTCCTCGTATCCCAGGCCCAGCCTCTCCAGCCTGCCGGCGCGGTAGTTCTGGGCCACCACGTCGGCATCCTCCAGCAGCTTCCAGAAAACTCCGCGCCCCTCTTCAGATTTCAGGTCCAGCAGGATACTGCGCTTGCCCCGGTTGATGTCGTTATGCCGGGCCACGGTGGAGCCGCGGCTGGGGTTATCTATCTTGATAACATTGGCCCCGTACTCGGCCAGCGTCCGGCCCATGGTCGGACCGGCCAGGATAATGCACAGGTCCAGCACTTTCACCCCGTCAAGGGCAGAACGCATGGCGTCCTGGAGCGCCGGCGCCTCGGAAGCAGGACGAGGCTTCAACTCCGCGAGAATCTCTCCCCGGTGCTGGTCGGGAGTGGGGGCAGGGCCGCGCACACCGCCTGGCGTCAGCGACATCCTCGCGTTGATTCCCGGCTGAAGCATCTTGCCGTAGGTGGGATCGTCAACCTCCACTACCATCTGGGCCGCGCGGGCATGGGGATGGTCAAACCACTCAGCGCTGGTGCGGCAAACCGCCCCTTCGCTGCCCGCCTCGGCGATAAGGTCTTCCCATTCCTGGGCAGTACGCGTCAGGAAGAGTGCCTGAATCCGCTGCTGGGCCTCGCCGCGGAATTGGGGGCCGTCCAGTGGGCGGTCAAAGTCGGTAAGCCCTTCGTCATCCCACGAGGTAATCCCGGCCGCCTCGACAAAATTCCGGAAGTTCTGGTTGCCGGAGCCTCCGAATCGCACGTACTCGCCGTCGCTGCACTGGAAGATGCCGCCCCACAACTCTTGCAGCGTCGGAATCGACGGCGGAGCGTTGTGTACCCGCACTCCGAAACGCCCCAGGGACTGGAACATGCTGTCGAAAAGGGGGATTTCAATTCGTTGCCCCAGTCCATCCCGCTCCCGGGCGTTCAGGGCAACGACGATGGCCACCACTGACTGGAAGGCCCCATAGACTGAGGCAACGGGAATGGCCGTGTAAACCGGACGCGGGCTGCCGGCGTTGGGCGGGCGGAAGGTGGCCGACGCCGCTCCCACAACTCCTTCGTAAGCCGGCATGGCCGCCCTGGGATCGTCCGACGCAAATCCGGGAATGGAGCAGTAGACCAGGCGTGGGTTGGCCCGGGTCATCTCCTCGGGTCCCAGCCCCAACCGGTCCATGATCCCAGGCCGGAAGTTTTCAACCACCACATCGGCGCTCTGTATGAGGGACTGAGCGGTGGCCCAGTCATCCACTTGCTTGAGGCCCAGGGTTATGCTTCGCTTGCCCCGGTTCCACGTTGAGTTGGCCGGGGTATTCCAGCGGGGTCCGCCAGGCGGGTCAACCCGGATAACGTCGGCGCCCTGGTCCGCCAGCAACATCCCTGCCAAGGGCCCGGAAATATACTGCCCAAAGTCTATTACCCTAATGTGTTCCAGTGCTCCCGCCATGTCTGGACCTCCCCCTGGTTGGCTGAAGAGATTGGCTCCGTGTATGAAGGGTAGGCTAGCACTGCGGGTATGGGCGGTCAACCGCCGGCGACGGAAGGGTAGAGTTTCGGTTTAGGTGGTTTACAGCGGGTCGCAACGGGTTTGAAACCCGCCCTTGCGTCATTCCGCGATACTCTTGTCGGACAGCCCCACCTATATTCCAGCACCCCTTGTCGGGACATGGTGAAACTACATCCATGGCGACTGGGGCCCCTTCCTATCCCGCCCGGAATCACAAAATTGACCCTGTCGGTATGGGTCAATATAATGGGCGGAGTCCACAGCAGTAGCGGGCCTCTGCCCAGGTAGCGGCTACCGTGGCTGCCAGGTTCACAGACTACGTGAGGAGGACTTTCATGGTTGAACAGCAGGCAGCGGTGCTGAGCCCGGAAAACCTGATAGAGGAGTTCCAGAAGAACGGTGTCACCCATGTGGTGACCATTCCTGACAGTGAGACTAACTACCTTTACGAATTGATGAAGGAGCAGTCCTGGCTGGATGTCGTCCCTGCCTCCCGGGAAGGTGAGACCTTCGCCATCGCCCTGGGGCTGATAATCGGCGGCCAGAACCCGGTGTGCCTGATCCAGAACACGGGCATGATGGAATCGGGCGACTCCATCCGGGGCATGGCCCTGGACTCGGGATTCCCGCTGGTAATGGTGATTGGCTACCGAGGCTGGAACCGCCACGGTGTCATAACCGACTCGGTGGCCCGCTATACCGAGCCGTTCCTGAACGCCTATCGCATCAACTACTACCTGGTCGAGCAGGATGCTGACGCTTCGCGTATCTCCACAGCCTTCGAGGAGGCCCGGACAACTAAGCGGCCCGTCGCTATCCTGGTAGGCGACGAATACCACGGGTTCAACCGCTAGACGGATAACCCTTCCCAAGAATTTTTGTTCCACCGGCGCCCTGCCATGCGCGGTACATCGCTTCGGAGCAGGGCGGGAGACGGAGCAAGCAATATCCATGTAAGGGAGGCAAAGAATGATTCAGTCCACGGACGTATTCCAAGCATTCCAGGAGCACCGGGGCAATGCCATCGTGATTCCCACCGGCACTTCCGGCCGCCACTGGCGAGAGGTCAGCACCAACGAGAGTCGGGACCTCAATCTAGGGGGAGCAATGGGCCAGACCACTTCGGCGGCCCTGGGACTGGCCCTGGGACTGCCCAACGAAAAGGTCGTGCTGTTCGATTCCGAAGGCGCGCTGCTGATGAACCTGGGGATACTGGCGACTATCGCTGGCAAGAAGCCGGAAAACTTCTGCCACATTTTGCTGGACAATGAGTGCTACGCTACCACCGGAGGGCAGCCGGTTCCCAACGCTCAAGAGATTAACTACGCCGGAGTGGCCAAAGAAGCCGGTTACTCTTCTGCCTACAGCTTCGAGGACCTGGAAGACTTTGTCACCAATCTGGACCAAATAATGGATGATCCCGGACCGGTATTCGTCGCCATCAAGGTTGTGCCTGAGGTGGAGAACGAGCCAATAGGCATGCGGCAGCGCGTTCCCACTCGCAGCCGCGCCGAGACCATCCGGGCCTTGCAGTCGGAGTTGGGCATTAGCTCCGGTTAGCCTACGCGGCCATGCACCCATCATGAGATTACAGGGGCGCACAATGTGCGCCCCTGAATCGTTCTGTCCGGCCTGTATAGCGTCCGATCCGGGCTACGCCAACGTCAGCAGTTCCTTGCAGCAAAGCGTGGCACGGGAGGGCATTCCCGCTCGCGACTCTCCTTCCCGCTTATCGACTTCGTCAAACATATCCAGTGTTGTTGCCGGCGTGACGACATTGACCGGCATCGGCAGGGCTGAAAGCCGGGATGAGTCGAAGTCTGCCAAGGCTCAAATGCCGCCGGCACAGCCTCCGTTTGCTTGGCGTGCCTGACTGGGCGCTTGCTCTGGAATGGGCTAACCGTTCGTGAGCAAAGCTTCAATAATCACCGGCTTTTGGACTCAGGGCCTCCCAAGACCGGTGGCGGCAGGTATGGCATATTGCCAGCATGTCTATCCCGCCAACTTACGACCCCGCCGACTTCCTATCCCGCCGACTTTCGGTCCCGCCGGCACCGGCGGCTGCCGCGTACATTTCACGAATGCGGGGACGTTGGGGAGACCTGACATCTTTCTCGGATTAGCGTAACCACCCCGGTCGAGAGCGATCTCGAGCTGACATAGCCGTCACGGGTCACAGCCCGGTAGTCCTGGAGACGGTGTCGCCACGGTGGCATTATGTTGACAGTTAATATATGGTGGCTATGATATAATGTAAATTGAATAGGAGATTGAATTCAGTCCGTGTTCGACTGGTTCCCAAGGAGGAAACATGTCAATAGCGGTCCGCGCGGCGGCGGCCTACCTGGTGCTGGTGGCGGTGGCCATACCGGTACACTTCATCATCACACCCTTTTACCACCCTGGCGACGATCCCTATTTCGCGGCGTGGGCTGTGATGAACTAGTTCATGGCGCCGGCGGTGGTCGCCACTCTGATTGCCGGTTATGCAGAGAAGCGGCGAATCGACCGGGATGAGGCCGCTGACATGAAGCGATACCTCGAGGCAAACTCGCTCTTCTACGGGGCCGTTGCAGTATTCATAATCTACTTTTGGAACTGGTTCAGCTCTTTGTCTCCCATCAACACTCCGGACGGCCAGTTCTGGTCCATACTGGGCGCCGCCATGCCTATCGTGATAGGAGTCGCCGGCTGCCGCTTGTGGCGGATGCCAGCAAGATAGCGGTCATTTACGACCAAGGCCCCCTGTCCGTAGATTCACACGGGGCCCTGCCTCGAGGGAACCAGGTCCGACGGAATCCATCCGGCCGGATCTATCAACAAACCAAGTAGAACCCCAATGCCGCGCTGGTGTTGTGCCCGGGCAGGTCGCTAGCGTCGGACCAAAGGGCAACTTGACCGGAAGCCCAGGCTCCACCAGGCCCCGCAGAACGGGCAGAGCGGGCGCTACCATCGTAGTGCGGTTGACTCAAAAGAAGCGGGGGCGAGTGGTAACTCGCCCCCGCAATTGAACGCAACATCTCGCAAGCTTATGCGGAGATGAGTTCCTTGGCGATGGCGTCGGCCCTCAGGTCGCCCTGGGATTCCAGGTGACCCATGACGGCGTCGGCAGCGGCGCCAATCATTTCCGGATCCAGGTTGGCAGCAGCCTCGGCATATCCGGCCTCGGTCAGGTAGTTGCCGGTCTGCTCACGAAATTCATTCAGCGCCCACTCCAGCTGGGCTTCGCTCTCCATCACGCCCTCTGGGAAGTCAACGTGGGAACCGCCGGCGCCAAGCTTGTCGTAGCCGCCCTTGTGCCAGTGGCCACGAGAACCATGGGGGTCGAAGCGGATAATTTCCACACCCTTAACGTCCACGCCAAAGGTAGGACCACCGAACTTGCCCCGCAAGCAACGCAGGGGCCACAGGTACATAGTAACGTCGCCCTGTTTGCTGAGCGGCCGCACCATAACACGTCCCAGATAAGCCTCACCATCAATCATTGTCGCCATTCGTAACTCCTCTATCTTCCGCTAGGAGCGGATTGTCTGGGGGTATATTAGCACAAATCGCTGCGACTGCCCCACCGCGGGACGTTTCTCTGCTGGAGCAGGGAAAGTTTTTGTTTTTCCGCTCATTTCCGCTCATTTCCGCCCATTCCCTATCTGGACTCTGGCCTTCAGTCGCTGCGACTGCCCCACTCCGGGACCTTTCCCTGATGGAGCGGCGCGAGGATTTTTTTCAGCCAATTTCGCTCATTTTCGCTCATTCCGTTGCTTGGCACTTTGGCCACGAGGGAGACGGAGTAGTGCGGAGTTAGATGGGCATTGCATATATTTATGGTAGAGGGGTGCGTTGCGAGTTGGCAATGGGGGGGTGTCAGGAGGGCGTGGCCACCCTGCCGATCTATGTCCAATTGGACCTGGAAACAGCCAGCCCCGTCGGCAACGGCGGGTGCAGTTAAAGATAATTTCAACACTCCAGACAGAGTGTGTTGCGAATCTTGCGTTGCAGCGTACAGCGGCCTCCGGCATTCCTGACCTCGCTGGGTATGCCGGGGACAAGCCCTGGTTTACACAGCTATCCAGCACCTGTAGCGGCAATCAGTTTGTTTGGCGCTCCCTTTGCCTGCCTGAGCAAGCGCAGGAATACCGGGGTCTTCAGTGGAATCGCAGGGCAACTTTTTGTTACTGGGTCAAACCAGGGGTGGCACGGGCAGAAATGGTGGGGGTGAGTATACCGTGTTGCGAGCTTTCTGGTGGGAGGTTCTATTCTAGGGTTGTCGAAGCCATACCAAAAAAGTACGAGCCAAGTCCAAGTCTTTATGTGCGCCAAGCTCGACTAAACATTCATGCTTCGCCCACATTTGGATTCAGCCCATCTTCACTAACGACCTACAGAACGTTGCCTTGGATTAATCAGAGACCTTCATTTTTGACCCGAGCTCCCTCAAAAACTTAGTCGCTCCCATTAGGTCCGTAAATCCGGGTTCCCCTTTATCGTGGCTTCCACCAGCCGTCATCGTCAAGATTTCCTTCAGGCGTTTGCCGGCATTTGGATCTATGTTGCCAATAATGGACCCTACTCCGCCGCCGTCCCACATATACTCAGCGGGCTGGTCTTTCCACGAATCAGGAGCAAAGTTGCTTGGGCCGTATTTGATTTTGGCTATGGTGTATAGCCGTTCTATAGCAATCCGCACACGTATCCAGGGCTCCTTAAGTTCCCCTTCCTTAGCTAATTTTTCAGCGCTTTTGAGCCGTTCACTGAACCGTCGATTACCCTCATCAACCACGCAGCCGTCCTTTTGGGACATTCGTGCCGTGAGCGTGACGTAATCAGAACGTTCATGATGCCAGTAACTAAGGCCTCTAGCAAACGTTTCATTGTGAGTCAAAAGAATAACTTGACGCCCTTCATCGAGGATCGGAGGCAAGACATCTCTAGCGAATGTCTTAAAATGGTCCTCATCCATCGATTGGACGGGATCATCGAAAATCAACAAATCGTGCCCTAAAAGTCTTGAGCGGGTTACGAAAGCCGCTACTCCAAGAGCATTGACCTGGGACTCACTAAACACCTTCAGGGCATCAATTTCCTTAGTTTCGACCGCATCGTTAAGTGTGGCTTTAACTTCAAGCACAACTGGAAAACCCTTCCCCTTGGGCTCCGGGACTTGCAGATTACTGAACACAGAATAAGAGTCCCCACGCAGGCATGACCAAACGTCCTGCATTCCCTGACTAAATGAAGCTCTTCGACCCTCAAGGTAATTTCCACGGAACTTCATCAGATCACTTCTGATAGCCGCCAGGTCTTTTTGAGCTGCTAACTTTGCCTTCTCCCATTTGAAGTCACTTAGGACATCTGCTTGGGACTTGGCACAGGAAAGCCAGGATTGTCGATTCCGATATTCTTCGTCAGTGGAAGCCGTTTGCCCTACAATGGTCTCAAGCGAGCCAAGCGCTTGGCGGTATTCTTCAGCTTGCGCAGGGAGAACCTTCAAATTATCTATGCACGTTGTGCATTCCGACACATGGGCTTCTACATCTGCTAGGGTGTCGATTTGAGACGTGTCTGCTTTGACCAAGAGTTGAGCTTTATCCAAGTGTTGGCGCAACTCAGTTTCGATGCGAGATCGAACGCTAACCAACGTCGACACTGAACTCAAGAGATCGGAAGACACCTCCTTCAAGTGTTCATGCAGGTTTGGCAGGTCGGGGAGTGTGTCGCTAGCTTCCTTTATCAGGGTTTGTAAATCACTCTTCAACCCTCCAAACTCCGAATCCAAGTTACCTCGGGCGAGTTTCTCAGCTTCCGCAAGAGGCTTCCAGGCATCAATTTCCAGTAGGCGTTTTTGAGTTAATGTAGTCGGGCTTTCCTGACCGCACAAAGGACATAATTGGACAGCTTTGTCCCGATCAATCAGCCCTGCTTGAATCATACTTTCCAATGAGTCCGCAATTACAAGGGCATTTTCCTGCACAGCGTTAGTTAACGCCTTTGCAGACTGATAGTCCTTCCATCTTGATGCGATATTTTCTTTCCGATCTTGAGATCCTGCTAGGATAGACGACAACTCATGATTGGGCCGTTGCTTCGGGCGCAGCTGTGCCAGAGGAGGGAATGACTTTTGTCGGGCTACATTTTGCTGCTGCTCCACCCAACTCTCCACCTCTGCTAGGTCTGAGTCTGGGGATGAGAATTCCAGGGCCGCTACACGAATTAGAGCATCCGCAAGGCCTTTAGGTTGACTATTCTGGGGAAGTGACTTCACCTTCTGCGCGATTGTTTTCGCCTCCGGACTCTTCAGTTGGCCAATAAGGGTATCCCACTGCAACAGCCCATAACTTTCCTGGGGACTCTTGAATCCTGGCAACTTCGCATTACCAATCACTGCCCTGCCTATAAGGTCGGTTAGCTCGTCCAGGGCAAGGATGCGCTCGAAATACTGCCTCCTACGGGAAGGTGGGCTTTGTACAAAAGATCGGAGCGTGTGCTGCATGAGAAGTGGCGGTACGAAGGAAAACAATTCCTCCAAGACAGCTGCTTCATCCTCCTTCGAAAGCTCTACGCCGTCCAGATGAAGTTGGGACTCACAAGAAGACGTGCTTGTGCTGCCGTAATCCTTCGTTAGGAGCCGCCTCAACACTATTGGCTTTTCGTCCGGTGTTCCAGGGTGCCTAACAAACGCCGCTTCCACGAAGGTGCTTTCATCGCTCGGCTTAAGTTGATTCTCGACGCAGTTCTCCAGTTCCTCAGGGTTGCCCTCGCCATGTTCTTCTTGACGAGACAGGGAACCACTGAAAAGGAACTCGAGAGCTTCGGCGAGACTAGTCTTGCCACTACTGTTCTTTCCTTCGATGACTATCAGGGTGCCTGTTAAATCAATAGGTTTAGGCAGAGCCTTGAAGCCCCTGAAATAGTGCGGCCTGACTGAAACAAGACGCAGCCCTGGTCGCTGTTTCAACTGTGGTGCGTGAGTGGCCTCCAACTCTATGGGGACAACTTGCTCCTCCTCAGGAATGAAGGACGTGCAGTGAAGATGCGTTCTTTTCGTGAACCAGGACTCTAGCCAGGTATCTCCCTCTTCGCCCTCTGAGGCATATGCCTGTACTAATTCCCCAGTGGCCCCCGCTGCATTCATCAGCAAACCAAGAGCTGTTGGCTTAACATCCGAATTCTTAGGCGTACTGGCCTCATGCCCTTCTGTCACAGGTTTTTCCTGCCCGTTGGACGACTCTTCGTAGTGATAAGCATGCACCATTGTTCTGAACAACTCTCCTTAAATTCTGATCTCTGAAGTTGCCCCGGTTAATGGGACAGGGTCTGGGCAAAACTGAGCAATGGTGTCACTGCTTATGCCAATATCGCGAACAACTGTTTCGGAGGTGGAGGTGATGGGATTCGAACCCCTGACCCCCTGCTTGCAAAGCAGGTGCTCTCCCGACTGAGCTACACCCTCATTTGTGGACTTCTATTTTAGCACGGGCTGTCGGCTTTGTTCGACCGGCGTTGCTGCATTTTCTTTCTGGACGTGGGGCCCGTGTGCGTTGTTGGCGCGGTGGGATGTGACTGTGCGTTGGTATGAGGTCGGGCAGTGGGTTTGTGGGGTGGGAGTTTGGATTCTTCGGTTTCGCTCAGAATGACAAGGGGGTTCCGAACCATCCGGAGCACCTGGTAAGCGCCCCGGACAACACCGCGCCGACCATTTCGTCCGTCCGCATCGTCAGCGACCCGGGCGACGACGACGCCTATAGTGAGGGAGACGTTGTCGTGGTAGTTGCTTTCTTCAGCGAGGAGGTTACTGTCACCGGATCGCCGCAACTGGAACTGGACTTCGACGGCACAGCCAAGACGGCAGACTACGTCAGCACCCTTGGATCAGAGGCACCAGATCCATCAGAGCTTAAGTTCACCTACACCGTGGCCCCGAACGACAGGGACATCGACGGCATCGCCATCGCGGACAACAAGCTGACCCTGAACGGCGGCACCATCCAGGACGGCTCGGAAAACGACGCGGACCTGACCCTAAAGTCAATACCATCCCAGTCCGGGCACATGGTTGACGCCTCGGACACCACGCCGCCCACCGTTTCGTCCATCGCCATCACCAGCGATCCCGGTGACGATGACACCTACGGCCCCGGCGACGCCATCGAGGTCACCGTTACCTTCAGCGAGGACGTCACTGTCACCGGAACGCCCCAGCTGGAGCTGGACTTCGACGGTACGGCCAAGATTGCAGACTACAGCAGGCTAGGCGGGGCGTTCGGTTCAAACAGGACGACCCAGTCGAACACCGTCACCTACGATTCAACCGTTGTCTTCAGCTACACGGTGGCGCTGGACGAGAGCGACACCGACGGCATCGCCATCAGTGCCGACAAGCTGACCCTCAACGGCGGAACCATCAAGGATGCCGCGGACAACGACGCCACGCTGACTCACGGCGCGTTGCCAGCCGACTCCGGACACAAGGTGGACGGGTCGGACACCGTGGCGCCGACCATCTCGTCCATCGCCGTCACCAGCGACCCGGGCGACGATGACACCTACGCCACCGGCGACACCATCCAGATCACGGTCACCTTCAGTGAGGATGTCACCGTAACCGGCGAACCGCAGCTGGAACCTGAGTTCGCCGACCCCGGCAGCAGCAACCAGCAGGCCAGCTACAGCAGCAGCAACAGCGGCGGCGCCCGGGTCGTGTTTGAATACACCGTTGCCGTGGGCGACTCGGCCAGCGACGGCCTGGCGATCGCGGCCAACCAGCTGACCCTGAACGGCGGCTCCATCCAGGATGCCTCCGGCAACGACGCCGTGTTGACCCACAGCGCGTACGGTCCCGATGCGGACCACTTTGTTATCGGGCACGGCGGTGTTTAGAGCGCACTGTTACGGGCATTCAGCAGCGAGAAATTGATTCTTTAAGGGTCCCCGCAGCAGAAACAACTGCTGCGGGGACCCAAATTGAACAGGGGGTGCAGTTAATGAGAGGAAGGAAATTCGTGATGGGCGTCGGGGCAAGCGGGATATTATTACTGTCCTTCTTGATAGCGGCTTGCGGAGGAGGGGACACCGGCGCCGGCCTCACCCGGACGGAGGTTGAAGCCATAGCCCGAGAGGAGATTGCGTCCGCGCCGGTGGCAGTAACGCCAGGTGAGGTTCAAGAAATGGTGCAGGCGTTCCTGGACCAGGCTGACACCACGTCAGGGGACGAACTTACTGTGGCCGACGTCCAGGAGATTATCCGGGCTGAGTCGGCAAACGCTCCCCGGCCACGGACGGAACTCAGCAGGCAGGACCTGGATGATGCCATAAGCCTGGCCCTGGCTGACTTCCGTCGATCCCAGGAAGGAATGATATCCCGTGAAGTGGAAGAGGCTATTGGAGCAGCTTCGGAAGACATCCCCCAGTCCGAAGGGGGCATTACTGCTCAGCAGGCGGAGTTGATAGCCAGGTCGGTGGTTGCTTCCGCGCCCGCCAGGACATCCCCTGCAAACTACACCAAGTTTTTTGTCGGCGGCGCCATCAGCAGGTATGAACTGGCAGGAAAGGATGCCGCTCTGGAGTATTTCAACAGCCTGGAAAGCATAGACGGGCAATGGTACATGATAGTCGTCGACGAGTCCGGCAGCGTCCTGGGGCACTATAACGAGCATCTACGCGGGCTGGACCTGAACGGGCCCCTGGGAACCGACGTCAACGGTTACAGGTCTGGACCGGAAATCCTCTCGGCTACCGGGGAGGGCAAGTGGGTTTCCTACGTGTACCGCAATCCCGAAGCCGGCAACCCTTTCGCGGGAGATCTTGGCCAACTCCAGCTCAAGAACGCCTGGGTGGTGCGGCATGACGACCTGCTCTTCGTATCCGGCTGGCACATAGCAGGGCATAAACGGCAAACCTGGGAAGCCCGTAGTAGGGACGGTACACCAGTTCGACCAGGCATACGGCTATTACAAACCAGTGCCCCGCTACCGCAATGGACGTAACGTTCCTGAGCCCCTCGGGTTCAATCTGGCTGGGAGTCCAGTCGCTCACCCTCAGTGCATGGGCTGCCTTCGAGACTAGTTGCATGCCCTGGGCGGAAAGAACTCTGTTAAACATCTCTCCTCTCGAGGCCACGCACCTGACGGGGCGGTTTGTTTAGTTGCGTGAGGGCATTTCAACGTCGCTCATAACAATCTAATGAGACCAAGCCGTGTCCGCAAGAAGCAAATGCACCTTATGGACATAGCAAAAGCACCTGTGTCTTGATGCGAAGGTTCAAGAGGTTCGCGCTTTGACAAAGAATTCCCACGGCTTCTGGATGGCAGCCGGTGATTGATTCGGGCCTCTCGTTGGATTAAACGTTGCCCCCTCTTCGAGGTCATGCAAACCATCCCCGGGCAGGGCAAATACCCCGTTGAAAAAGGGCATTTGTCAATTGACGGTGCCGGTGAGAAACCGGAACACTATTTGTACTGAATATCGTTTAACGACGCTCAACGATGGGCTGGGTGACTCGGGCGAGGCCTGGAATCCCGGACGCCGGTGGGCCGTACAGGGTTCACCCCAACATCCAAGGCAGGAGGCTGCTGATGAACCGGATAGCCACACTCCCCCAAGATCGTCAGAGTCAGCGTAGCCACTGTCTCACTATTGGCGGCCGTCTTCCTGGCGGCCATTCTGATGTTCTCACCCCGAGGGTCGGTCTACGCGGCAACGGACCTGGATTTGGACTGCCGGGGAGGGGTGATAACGGAGGGTGACTCCATAGAGGTAAAGGTGCGCGGCGACTGGGACGGCCAGCTCCACGTCTGGTGGTACACCACGGACGGGACGGCCACAGGAGACGAAGACTTCGACGCGCTCGACAGCGTGAGGCAGGGCTCCCGCAAAAGCGGCAACACCATGACCCGGACCATTGAAGCATTTGATGACGATTACCCGGAAGCCGACGAGACATTCACCCTCCGATTCAGCCGCCAGGACAACCGGAGCAACAACACCTCCTGCGAAATCACCATTGTAGATAACGACTACGGTTTCCGGGAAGTTTCCACTTCCTCGGAGCCGGCCGACGGGCTTGCCTACCGAGCAGGGGAAGAGATAGAGTTCGCCGCCCACACAAACGCCGTAGTTAAGGTTGGCTACGTCGGTGATCCAGACCTTTATATGGACTTCCGGCTGGGAGACGGGGACGAAAACCTGAAGAAGGCCCAGCTCCACTATCCCGACAATACCACAATGTATAGCGCGTGGACTGTCCATTTCCGCTACACCGTCCAGGAGGAGGACGTTGACCCAGACGGAGTGGAGGTGGACGACAGTGACGGCACCACCGGACTCACAGGGACTTTTAACATCAGGCGGCAGATAAATCCCAGCTCCGCAGTTGACCCTCCCATATCCCGGTACTACCACGGCCGGCACTTCCCCGACGCTCTGCTGGACGGCAGCCCCCACGTGGGCGCGGTTGAGGTTATCTCGTCGCCGCCGCAGGAGGATACGTACCACCGGGATGACGACATCGAGGTCCAGCTCACCCTCTCGGAGCCGGTGGACGTGACGGGGAACGTAAGGATAGGCATCCTGGTGGGCACCGGAGGCTCCGCGTGGCGGGCCGCCGCCTACAACCGGGGCACCGGCACAGACACCATTGTCTTCCGGTACACCGTCCAGGAAAACGACTCGGACACCCAGGGGCTGAGAATCGCGCACGGCAACGGCAGCACCGGCTTCTACATTGGGGACGGGCAGTCCATCGAGACGGTGGACGACCAGGCGGAGGTGAGCAGGCTCTACCCCGGCACCGAACACCTGTCGGACCACAAGCTGGACGGCAGCACGACCTCGCCCCCGATCTTCGTCAGCGCCGAAACCAACAGGGCTGGCAACCGGGTCACGATAACCTTTAGCAAGGAAGTCTCGCCCCCGGCTCTGCTTGAGACCATTAGCGAAGACTTCAATATAGGTTTGGGACGGTTCTACGCCGCGGTCTTCGACGTGTACGGCGAGATTCAGAGTCGCCCCCTGGATGTCAGAAACGCCAGCCTCTCCGAGAACAAGCTGACCCTGAATGTGCACCGGCCCATCAAGAAAGGCGCCCAGGTGAAGGTCGCCTACAACAACCTGTTCGCAAAGAAGTCCGTGGGCATGTTCGTGGACTCCGACGGAAACTCCCTGGGGAACTTCAATAAGCAAAGCGTTGAAAACAGCTCCGACACCAGCACCAGTTCCCTGGGATGGCCCTACGTGAACGGGCCTTACGCGCTAAGGGTGGATGAGGGAGGAACAAAGCGGTACGGGGTCAAACTGAGTCACGATCCCGAAGGGACCACCACTATCGACATCTCGGTCTACCCGGAGGGGGCCCTGACGCTGAACAAGAACAGCCTCACCTTTAACCGAGGCAACTACAACATCGAAAAATACGTGACCATTACGGGGCCCGCGGATGACAACACGACGAACGGGTGGGCCAGGATCACCCACACCCCAACGGGTGCGGGCCATAGATCTGACGGACTGAGAATCAAGGTGTTGGTTGAGGACAGCGACTAACACCATGGTGACATCGAGGGGATCTCATACCGGACCGAAGCTCTCAATTGCCTGGCTGGGATCCCTGGCGGCCATGTTCATTGCCTTCGTCCTGGTTGCCTGCGGGGATACACCGACTCCGGAAATCGCTTCCGCCACCGCCACGCCGGTGAGGGCGGAGGCGGGTCCGGGGCCAACGGCGGCTCCAACCGCGCCGCCAGCCGAAACGCCAACCATACCCCCCGCGACTACATCCGCAAGACCCGCCCCTGTAGTTGTTAATCCAACCGCAGCACCGACATCAGCTCCAACCGTTACTGTTGTAGCGACTCCGGTGGCCCGAGACCCCGCGGCCAGCGTGCCAACCGTAGCGCCTTCCCCCACTCCTGCGCCGAGGCCTGTCCCCACTCCCGACCCGGTGGAGCAGTCAGTGGCTTATGCCGCTGATTGCGCGGTCCTGGTGGATTCACTTAAGGCCACGGACCCTCAAAGTGTGCCCGGGCCTGGGGAAGCAATGCTGTTTGGGGAATTGGCCCAGGCATTGGACGAGGTGGCCACAGCCGTTGCGATGTTGGAGCCTCCAACAGGAATTCGCGCTTACCATGAAGCCTGGGTGGCCTATCTCGGCACCTATAGTGAATATGCAAGGGGACGTCCTGGAACTCTTTCAGTGTCGGAAGACGAGGAGTTGTTTGCATCGACAATATTTCCGAGATTGCTGGAACTGGCGCACGATGATTCCAGGACCGAGGAAGAGAAAGAGCAGCGGGCTCGCCTTTACATATACGAGCAAATGGCCAGCTACTACGGACAGGACTACGTCGATGCCCTGGTGCAGATGGAGAGCGCCAAGACCGAACTGGCGGAGGAAGCAGGGAAAATACTGGAGGAATCCGGATGCTCGCCTGGCATCCTGGGAAGGTAGGTGTGCGTTGGTGGACAGGGTGCAGTCGAGGATAAATCCATTGTCAGCAGCAGCTCCCAGTTCACTCTGACACCTGCTATGGGGTCTCTTGCTCGTTCAGGAACAGGGCAAGTGCCCTGTTCAAATAGGGCGCTTGGCAATTGACGTTGGCAGGTAAAGTTCGAAACACTATTAGTTGCTTTGTTCAGGTCCGCGTCGGTCGAAGAAACAGTCAAACATCGCGATAACCGGAAGGTTTGAACTTGGCGACAGGCCTGAAACCAGGAGCATGGGGGCGCCGCCAACACCAAATTTGGCGAACATATCCTCCGTATTAGGGAAAGGGGACTGGACCAGCCGGGCGGCTCCTCTGTCTCCGGCAAATGTCCCGGGTTCTTGCGAAAATTCCCTCGGGGGCTTGACTGAATGTGGGTTGGAAGCCTGACCAAGTCTGCTCTTGCCATTACGGCTAACGTCTACACTCCAGGCCGTGACTTTACCGTCACCGGGACCGGGGGTGGTGACATTTGGTGGGACGCCTGGTGGTTGTGGATGAAATGACGGCCGGCGGCGCGGAGTCGGCGAAGAAGAGCGGGACTGAAGGCAGAAACTTTCTCGAAGGGCATACATCGGTGGCGCGAGGAATCCTGGAGCCGTCAAACTTAAATCCGCAACCGGGGCTTTGGTGGCCGCCAATGACCGGAACGGGATTTGCCCTGGCGTGTAGAGAATGCTACGGGCCTGAAACTATTTGATGTATGTTATCATTGTCCGAAATCGTATTTTCACTGTGTGCCGTGGATTGCTTAGAGCTGGTTTCGGCTCCTGAATGGGAAGCGGGAAACCCAATTTGCATCCGGGCAACTTGAGCCGAGGAGGTGACCCAAAATGACCTGGAGAGTGGGCCTGGTCACTCTCTTGGCGCCCGCAATCGTCTTCGTCATCCTGGTGATGGGCGCCTTGTTTCTGGCTAACGTCAGGTCAAGTGAAGCAATCCAGCCCACAGTTGGCCTGACAGCGGAGGCGGCGCTGGTCTCGTCGTCGGGAAGTCCAATGGGAACCGTCATGTTCCGGCAGGGGGCCACCGGGGTGTTAATCATGGCCGAGGTGACGGGACTGACCCCGGGCGGGCATGCTCTTGCTATCCACGAGAACGGCTCATGTGCGCCTGAGTTTGAGGCCGCCGGAGACCACTTCAACCCCACTGAAGCAGATCATGGCGTCGTGCACCCGGCATGGAAACGAAGCGATTCTGGTGGAGGACACGGCGGCGACCTGCCCAATATCTACGCGGCCGCTGACGGTTCCGCTCGGGCCGACTTCTTCACCACCGGAATCACGCTGGACAGTGGCCGACTCCATTCGATATTTGACGACAACGGTTCCGCCATCATTGTTCACGAGCACCCCGACGCTTACGGAGAAAGGGAGTCGAATACCGGCCAACGCATAGCCTGCGGGGTAATCACTCGGGGCTAAGAGTCATTTCGACATACCAATTTTCCTTGCTGGGGAAAGGCCTAACCATCTCCTGCCTGGCCGGATGAATACCGCTCCAGGTAGTCGATTACCGCCCCCGAGTCGTTGCTCCTGATAACCTCGTCGGCCTTTTCCAGCACTTCGGAGGAGGCGTTCTCCACTGCCACCGCATGGTCGGCAGCCTCGAACAGGGCAAGATCGTTGATGTCGTCGCCGAATACAACTACGCGATGCCATGTGTCGCTCCGCAGTTGCTTCAGGCCCTCCAGAGCTTGTCCCTTGTCAGCCAGGGGGTGGGAAACGGTAACCTCGTGCCAGCCCGGGTAATGGCGTACCGGAAGCGTACTGACCAGCGCACCTTCAACCTGCGCCAGGAAGGTCTTGCCGACGCCGGCCGGGCCCACCAGCAGGACGTGTTCGTGCCTGGAGAGGAATGCCAGGGAGAAGACGGCGTCCGGGAATTCACCAGGCAACTGGTGGCCGCAGCAGTCACCAGCTATCAACAGTCCGGTTGGGAAGGAACAATAGCCCAATTCGCCAGTCCTGAGAGCGCCACGGCAGGCCTGTCCAAGACTATAGCCTACTACAACAATTCCGGGCAGGTCGAGGGCAAATGGTTCGCCGTCATCGCAGACGCAACTGGCACTGTCATCGCCTCTTACGACTCGTCCCTCATTGGCAGCAACGTCTCCGAGATTCTTGGCGAAAGAGCACTGGTAGCCACGAAAAGAGGTAACTGGGTATCTTCGAACCAGGCGGACGCCGTGGATGATTCGCATACTTTTCGGGCTTGGGTAGTGCAACACGATGGGCTGATTTTCGGCTCAGGTTGGCACAGGACGCCGTCTGGCAGTTGAGCGAGAAAGCCGTGGGCGAGTTGGCAGCACGACAAAGTGTTACCCATTCCAAGAGGGAGCCATCAGGCCGAATGGCAATGGAGGTTATGCATGGCTAAACCTGTCGGACGTTCACGTCATGTCGAACGTGCGATGGCCCGGCGTATCAGTACCAGGCAACACCGAGAATAGGCTCGTCCTGGCCTAGAATAGTAAGACCGTGTTCAGGATTCTTCGGATAGAACGCAGGAATAATAACCCCTTTGACACCAACGCGGGCCGTATCCCAATCCGGCTCTTTGTTCTCGTCACCATACTCCTGGGCGCAATGCTGGCGGCAGTTCCGCTCCTTGGGGGGTCGCCCATCCAGGACCCGCCGGTAGCCCATGCCCAGGGGGATATGTGCGATCCCGGAGCAACGGTACCCACCGTCGAAGCCATACCCAGAAGCCCCGGGGCCAAGGCACGATATATAGTCGAATTCGAAAACTTCGACCTCCCCTTCAGGCCGAACAGGACAGCATTGTTTTCCGTCTGGACCCCCGGATTCACTTGCCAGGGGAAATCAAGGCCAGCGAAATCGCTATGCATTATGAAAACGGCACGATGGCAAGCATGGAATACGGTTCCGGCAGCGCATCATCGGTAGAAGTGAAAGAACCAGACCGCCGGGGAGGCCCCGCAACTCTGACAATATTCCCCAAGATAGTCGATGGCGACAATTCAAAGCCGATTCCAGTCAACGCTAGGGTGGAAGTGATAATCAAGGAGAAGCCCGGTTTATCCAATCCCATAGAGGGTGGAGCTTACCAGTGGGAAGTCGACACTACCCGCGACCTGAACGATTTTACTGCAGCCCAGCACCCGGACCGGGCGGTTCGCAATGCCTTCAGGAGGATGGAGCAGGCTATCGACGGCCACGTTGAGGCCGATGATCTTTCCGGCCTGCTCATAGACTTTCAAGTGGAACTCGGCGAACACGTTGCCCGAAGGGGCGACCAACTGGAGTTGACTGCCCGTGGATTCGCCGTTGGCACGACGGTCATCTTCTGGCGCGACTCCAACATGAACGGCGTGTTCGACGCGCTGGGAGCGGTTCTTTGTAGGGCTGAGTCAGATTCTAGGGCAATAGCGCAATGTTCAATACCGGTGACTAATCCTCCTTTTGTACCCGGCTTAGGAGACTGCAGCTTTCAACTCGAGAATTACGATGAAGAATCCCCCGAGATGGTCGGGAAGATTGATGTTAATTATGAAGGAAGCAACTGCAACTTCATAAACGCAAGAGACGGCGAGGGACATACATCTATCCTGGTCCTTGAAGAAGAGACGGAGGATGGCACCCAGCTAAAGGAGAATGTTGAAAACGCCTTCCAGGTGTTGGAACTGGCGGGCACCGTCAATTTGGGAACGTTCCTTCGTACCAATTCCACCGTACGGGTGGATTTGCTGGATTTTCCTGAAGGCCATTTGAATTCCATAAGGATAGGGGGATTTGGCGCCGACCTGGAAGGGCTGAGCAACCGGCAGATTCCCGAGACAGGAAGGTTGAGCTTTTCCCTGGCGATGTCTGGCGATGTTTTGCCCGGGCTTCAGGACATTCGGGTCACCGTTGAAAGGATGGACGGAGCCTGTGACAGCGGGAATAACGGTTCGGAGCAACCCGATTGTCTCGAGCTCCATACGACAGCGGAGGTGGACACCTCTCTTCACGTTTAGGTTACTCCTTCGACGGAATTGCCCAACCAAAGGGTGAGTGCAACAGTACAGGGCTTTCATGGCACAGAAATAACTCGCGTCAGCATGGATGGTGTTGAATTGACGGCCAGCAGGTTGGGGGAGCAGGAAGAAGGCCCTATACAGTTGGACAGCAGCGGCAGTTGGGTGGGAAGCGTGGTTCTCCCGGTAAATGGCTCCACCCAGCAGGGTGGAGAGCGGAAGCTCCAGGTGAGGGATTCACATCGCCGTCTTGGGGAAGCGATTATCGTTTTCCCCCTCAGAAGAATCCAGGTTTCTCCTGAGCAAGCTGTCCCCGGCGACACGGTAAGCATCTCCGGACAGGGCTTTCCCGTAAGCAACAACCGGGGCTCTGAAGTCCGGGTCGAAATTACCTATGACTAGGGCAGTGGTCTGTCTACAGCTTCCGTTTCCATCGACGCCGGCGGCCGTTTCTCCACCGAAATGACTGTCCCCCGGGCTGTGGAAATACCTTCCACCAACCTTGTGTCTGCCGAGTTTATGGATGACGAAGCACACACAATTTTCACCAACACCATGCATCTCGTTACGGAGGCCACGGTTACCGTCTCTCCAGATCGCGGCCCGCCGGGAACTACGGTCACGGTGACCGGCAGAGGTTTTCGCGCCTTTACATCAGTCGCAATGGCCATCATGGGCGGGGTTAACGTCACCCCCTCCCCGGCTCCCCACACCGACCGCAATGGGATGCTGGAGTTTGAAGTACTGGTTCCCCAGTCTGAAATAGGGCAGGAGTCAATCGTGGTCCTGGCCGGCGGCATTTACGCCCTGGCGGATTTTCAGGTCGGCGCACCATTAGTGGAGACGGGTCCAGTCACCGACATTGAAGAACTGAATACGATGCTGGACGATAATCTGCTCGCCGCTTTCCATTTTGGCAACGACACGAAGAAATGGACCTTCTATGATGCGGTGGTTCAGGAGGGAAGCGACCTGAGATTTCTGATACCGGGAGAGGTCTATTACATAGAGGTGAAGGAGAGCACCGAGGCAATCCTGAACGGCAGGACCCGCTATCTTTCCTGCGGGGACGACAACTGCTGGAACCAGATCGCGTGGTAGTCGCCACAACCCCACGGTTGGGACGGAATTCAAGAGTTTTGAGGAACAGGGGAGCCTTGCTCCAGTTTGGGCTGGTGGATGCGCGTCAATCTCGGGGCGTTGGGTACGGGGTAATCCCGTGACAAGGGCAACAGGCGCTATCTGTGTCCCCGTTTGCTTCTTGCCTGGTCCCAGTCAACCTTGGACGGGGAGATAATACATACCACACATGAGAGTACACTGGACAAATCCCTTCCCCCAGTTCTCCGGCCTTCTGGGTTTCCGTCGCCGTAGGTGCGTAGCCCGCGTGTTGCTGCTTGCTGTTGCTCCTACCTGAAACAGACAACTAACGCATATAAGTGTTCATCTCCGCTTTCTTGCATTGAACCCTTCGCCACAGGGTATTCATCAATATGCCGACAGAGTCGGTCTTGCCCATTCGATCTCTTCGGTCAAAGCGTTGAGAAAGAAAATACCGGAGGGTGTCTTGGCTAAATCGGAAGACAACCAGCGTGTACGCTACGAACCGGAAGAGTCCTGCCCCTTCTTCGTATGGGGGTTTGCAGGATTCCAGGGAGTGTTACTGGTACTGACGCCAATTGTGACGGCCGTGACCACTGCGGCGCTGGTGGCGAAACAATCCGAAAAGTACCTGGTCTGGTCTGCCTTCACAGCACTGATAATCTGTGGCGTGGCTACCGCGCTCCAGGCCAGCCGTATCTGGCGGATCGATACTGGGCACGTCCTGATAACCGCGGGCAGCGTTTCCCTGATAGTCGTGTCCGTGCCCGCGCTGTCGGCCGGTGGGCCCGCAATGCTGGCAGGGTTAACTATTGCTGGCGCCGTGGTGCAAATTGCCCTGACCGCCTGGCTGCCGGTAATGAGGCGGGTCATTACGCCGGTGGTATCAGGAACGGCCCTCCTTCTGCTGGCCACTTCGGTGATTCCCATAGCCGCTCAGCGGGTTGCCTCCCTTCCCCCTGGTTCATTCTCATACTCGGGGGTAGTAGTTGCCGCCGTTACCTTGACCGTGGTTGTTGCTTTGGGCCTGAGGCTATCCGGTGGGTGGCGCTTGTGGACGCCCATCCTTGGAATTGTGGCGGGCTGCGTCGTTGCCGCTCCCTTTGGGTTGTATGACTTTCAATTGGTTGCAAATTCGAAGTGGGTTGGCATTCCTGGCGCCTGGTTTCCGGACTTCGAGATGCCGGACACTGGCGGATTCGTGGCATTGTTGCCTATGGCCATCATAGTATTGTGGATCAATGGCATCAAGAATATGGGAGATAGCGTGGTGGTGCAGAGGCTGTCCCGACGCAGGCCCCGTGCCACCGATTTCCGGTTGGTGCAGGGCTCTCTGTATGCCAACGGCACAGGTTTGCTGCTGAGCGGCCTGGCCGGCTCTCCTCCCACGACAGTAAGCTCCGCCGCCAGCGGCTCCCTGGTCAGTCTTACCGGAATTGCCAGTCGGCGAGTGGGGTATGCCGCTGGGGTCATGATAGTGGCCTTGGCCTTTTCTCCAAAGTTGACAGCGATATTGTTAATTATTCCAGGTCCGGTCATGGGCGCCTACCTGCTTTTCCTGATGGGTACCTACATCGTGGAGGGTATCCGGATTGTTTCGCAGGAGGGTCTGGAACACCGGCGGGTTCTAATAATGGGAGTGGCGATGGCGGTGGGGATCGGCTTGGAGATTTCAGGCATTCTCGCCTCATTGCCAGGGGCTAAATGGACTGGCTTTTTGAACAATGGACTTACCGCTGGGACGTTGGTTGCCCTTCTGCTGACCTGGTTCGTGGAGGTGACCGACTCCCGACCGCAACGAGTCGAGGTCCCTTTTGCTTATTCTTCCCTGCCGGAGGTTACCTCATTTCTTCAAATTGTGGCTGAACGGAGAGGTTGGAATACCGAAGCCGTAACCCGATTGTGCGCTGCTGGAGAGGAAACCCTATTGAGTCTCCTGGATTTGCGTGAGGATGACGAGTTCCTGGAACCAGAGAAGTTGACAGTCGTCGCCCGCTCACGGGCTGCGGAAATGGAACTGGAGTTCTTCGCTTCGATTGAGGGACAAGACTTGCAAGACCAACTGGCCCTTTTAGGTGATGATTCGTTAAAGGAAGCCTCATCTTCCTTTCGTTTGCTCAGACACTATGCCGAGTCGGTACGGCATCAAGAATTCCATGGCGTGGATGTGGTTAAGGTGTCGGTGGCAAACATTGGCAGCGATCCATACTAGACCCGCTGATAAGAGATGAACGATTCGCGCCGTCTTGCAGTAAGCGCCCCTTCCTACGCGTCCCCTTGTGATGTCGATTTGGTCTACTCTTTCCTTCTCCAGTCCACGGTGATTCTTCTGGCCCTGAGCTTACTGGGTTGTCGGTTCGAATCAGTAAGCAAACAACGATGAATTGATGTCCGTTAGAATTAATCGCCTATTTGGTTCCCCGGATTATGGTGGAAAGCAGGTAAAGAGATGACAGGAAGCAAGGGCCCCTCCGAGCATACATTGTAGCCGGCCGCTGCCACTGCTTCAGAATGGCAGTTGCCGCCACCGGATCGGTCTGTCCCGGCAGAACCCCCATCTGTTGCCACTTCCCGTCGCTAATCTGCCTTCTTTCCATCTGCTTTCCCCCCGCACTGGCACTACTCGGTAAGATTTCACTGTCTCTTATCTGAAGCAACATGTTCACATTCTGGAGATGAACGGCGACAGCTACCGCCTCTGGGGCGGCCGGCGGGAGGCCAAAACCGAGCGGTCGCAAGACTGGGAAGTCCCCGGCCACTCCGACCAGCACTGTCTTACACTAATCCGGTGGTACGGCTTTCCACAGCCCTTGACATCAGGGATTGGTGGTCGTGCCGTGCTACCGGAAAAGACACCGTTCGCAGGAAAACCGAAGGTGTCTGGTGTAGCATTCCTGACGGTGAGCTAGTGTCGCTACCTTCTATCCTTCTCTAGCTGGGTGGCGGTTATAGGTTAGCTTTTACCTCCTTGGTAGTACCTGGTTGCGGCGCCCCGGTCGGCTACCTGATTTTCAGTGTACCGTGCCGACATCGTGAGAGTCTTCTACCGTCCCGCAGTCATCGGCACCATCATTTCGGCGCCGGTCTTGTCCAGGTCCTCGGCAATGGCCACGCGGCCGCTCTGGCCAGTGAGCTCCTCATCCAAGCCTGCGGCATTAGCACTGGCCTTTGCTCCTCGCCCCACTTGCTATATTAATATGCCGATAAAGGACACCGCAGATCCACCAGTTGCTCGCCCGGCCTGAAGGCCTTCAAGGCGTCGGGGGCTCGTTCGCCAATTTAGAGTATTAGGCTCTTCCCTCCCTTGTCAGTCTTGGACCTTCGCAAATACAGGAATGCAGTTTCGCTGTTGCGGAACTCCCTATCTGCCCGGGCGAGCGCTGGGGCTTCGCACCTTCTTAGCAGTCCATCTCTCAGGGCTAATAGCAGTTCCAGGCCTACCAGGACGGTTTCTTCGCAGAGTCCTGCTTTTTTCCACCTGCCAGGGACCTGTTTGAACCTGGTCCGCGGCTTTGACGGCAAAAGGGCCCTTGCCGTTCAAACGATTGCGGATGTTGGTGGACCCGCGGTGGCCCTGGGCAGTTCCCTTTATTACCCTGCAGACGCCTGTGTGGTCGGGGAGATTGTCGTGGCCACTGGCATTGTGGACCGCAGCCGTGGCAGCACAGCGGCGCCGGTCGGTGGCTGCCATGAGGTGGCGCCGCTCAGCTTCATGCGTTGGTGGAGCAATAATCGCACATTAGGTAGACTTCGAAACGGTGGTCGATGACCTGGCCCGGAATGTCGGCGCTTATCGCACCGGTGATTTTCTCCACTGCAGATCCCGGGAGTTCCTCCACCGCGCCACACTGGATGCAAACGGAGTGGTAGGGATGACCGACTCTGCAGATGATGTACCAGGGAACTCCGTCCGTATTGGCTAGCTTGCAGACTACCCCTGCGTCAAGAAAAAGGTTGATCGTTCGATATACTGTCGCCCTGCTCACCGAAGTTAGTTCGTTACTGATCGCTTCGGCGGTAAATCCCTTTTGTTCCTGGTGTAAGAGACCGGCTATTGCCTTTCTGGAGGCCGTCGCCCGGTAGCCAGGGTTGACAAGTGCTTCCATGAGATTGGGGTGTGAGGCCTCAGGTATGCGAATAATGGGAGTATTCATTCTTAAGCTTCATCCAAACTGGCCAAATAGTGTCCTTGTCGATTCTCTAAGACTTCCATAAGTGTACCCTTTAGCTGTCTCCCCTCGATTTCCCAAAGGCACAGCTCAATGATCTCCGACAACGGCAATAGTAAGAGTCTTTGGTCTTGTTTGACTGCCATTTCATTCGCGTTCCCTATAGCTACTTCATGAAACCCAGGGCGTGCTATTGTCACGAAGTTAGAGGCCTTTGCGCTATAACCTACGCTGTTCGTTACTGTACAGGCCTTGACCCAGTTTACAGGTTTCTTGTTGTCTTCACTGGCAGTAACTTGGATCACGACATTACCGTTATGGCCTTTTATTTCTAAGTCGGGTTGCCCCGTTCGTTGTTTTCCAAACCGATAGGCATTAAAGCCCAGAAAGTCTGAGTTAAAAAGTTGCTCTAAGGCTACTTCCAAACCTGTACCACTTTGGTCATAACAAGCCTCAACTAAGGGCCGCAGGTTGCTGAACTTTTCTGCTCTTACGCAGTGACCGTACTTTCTCGCAGATAGGGATTCTCCTATCTGATCAAGGATGGCCAATTGTAGGGCCGCGGCCTTTTGCTGAGAAAGTATACCAACAAAGTCCACTAAAGGGGTGTCTAAGATTTTGTGCGGTGTATCGAGGACTTTCCCCTTCGCATTGTTAACCAACTGATTAAGGTCTGATCTGTGGAGGACCCTGAGCTCAGCTATTTGAGCGACTTCGTAGGGAACCCCGAACTTACATCTTTGGGCTAGTCTTTCCAATTGAATTTCAAGATCTGCTACTGATGACGCCTCGGATAAGGCTGCAATTCTGGATCCAGTATTCAACATCCACGCTGCGATCTCACCCAACCTCCTGACGCTTCCTGAACCAAGTTCGTAGCCACCAGAGTATTTATTGATTATTTGGGATACAGGGGTTCCTTCAATCCATTCTTTCAAGACTTTTCCCCTGTCTTCAGAGTTATACGGACGCAGGGATTGAAATTCCCTCAGCTGGCAAAGAAAAGAGATTAGGTCCGTTTCAGCGTCCTTTACTTTAGCCATGTCCTCTATCTTTGCTTTCAGCTTGAAGAAGCTATTTAGGGACATTCCGGACGAAGTTGCGATCTTTCCAAGCTCGGTTACAGTGAGTTCCCCAGTTTCATTCCCCAAGAGGCCGGATGTTTGCAAGTCCCCAATGGACTCTAAGACATTTGCAACGAAGCTATCTCTTTCTTCTTCGCTACCAAAATACTTTGAATACGCAAACGAACTATGCATTCCTTCTCGCAGCTCGGACTCGGTCGTCATTAGATTCAGGGAAAGCAATCCCAACAATAGAATGCCGGGTTCACTCGAACTTGGCATGGATGAAGTTATCGTCTGAGGAGTCCCGTGTATGTAGTTGTGCCTCAACAGGTTCCTTTCTTCTGGAACCTCAGTCACCAAGTAGGAGTGTCCTTCGGACGTCATTCCAAACCTACCCGCTCTACCGACGCAATTCTTGTATTCCCCTACCGGGATTGGCAGACTCGTCCGCTGTTCAAAGGCATATCTCTTGTAATCCAGCACTATCACTACGTCAGCAGGCGTATTTACTCCTGCTGCCAATGTCGAGGTCGTTACTAACACCTTGATTACCCTTTCTTTAAACAGTTGTTCAACTAGCTCCCGTTCTTCGAGCGAGAGCCCTGCATTGTGGTAAGCAACACGTTTGTCTATCCACTGTTCAAGGAAGTCACGGGCGGGTGTGTCTTCTAAGTTGCTCAGCCGGTGCCTGACTTCCGGGTCTACGGGGTCTGCTGGAAGGGCGTGTGCCATGTTGCGAGCTGTACTAATTGTGTCGTCCACTCGGGTTCTGAATATTAGGAATTGCTTATCCAAACCCTCCGCCAAGAGTATTCGGTATGCAATACCCAGCTTCTGATTCGTAACTGATTGAGGAATGGGCACAGATGAAAGGTTTAATGCTGGTCTTATTCCCCCTGTTTCCATATTCTCCAGGTCAGTAGAAAGACTGTCTGAAACAACGCTCTCCCATAGAGGTACAGGTCTTTGTGACGATGCTATTACACTTGCATTTAACCAAGAATCGAGACCGCCTAAGTCTGAAATAGTTGCGGATAAACCTACCAATTGAGCCTGTCCCGATATCTTGAGAAGATGCGTTATAAGCATCTCCAGGGACGGTCCTCGTGTTGGATCGGCAATCAATTGAATTTCATCAATAACTATTAGGGAACAGTCGGCAAGTATACCCGGCGACTGAATCAACAGTTGGTAAAGTTTCTCGTAGACTATTACAGCAATGCCAAAATCTCCTCTTCTGATATCTCTATCAAATCTCACATGGTCTCCATCCGACAATACTACAGAGATACCAATTCCACTGTATCTCTGACGGAATTCTGCATACTTCTCCTCAGCAATAGCTTTGAAAGGGACAAGGAAAATCGCTCGTTTCATAGAGTAAGCTGACTCGGCGGCCAAGACTTCTCCTATGAAAGTCTTACCGGATGAAGTAGGTGCCGTCACCAAGACATTTCTACCTTCCCATGAAGGCTCAAAAGAAAAGGCCTTTTCTTGGCATCCTGTTAGTGAGCTGATACCCGCACTCTTCCAAGCTTCTAGCAAGGGTTGTTGAATTCCACGCTGAGCGAGTTCTTCTATAAACATAACAATGACTTTACTCCAATTAGGACAAAGGAAAAAGCAATCCAAGAAGAGTTGTTCACATGGTGGGCCTAAGTGTACCGTATTGCGAACTTTCGAGTGGGTTGTAGCTTTGTAAACCCCTCGGCAACGACATAACGGAGGCTAAATTCAACCGTATCGGCTATAGAAATGCTCCACTATGGAGCATTTGGGGACTCACACCACCAGTTGATGTTTGCCCCTCCGCCTTTTGTGAGGAACGGCGAAAAAGCGCGCAACATGCAAGAGAGCCCCCTTACCCAGACATTCTTCTCCGCCTAGGTTTCGAGGGGCAGATCATGACTCCGTAAGCTCCGGTTGTCTGGTGGCCAACGGCTCAACCTCTGCATAGAGCGAGCTGACATTTAGTCTCATCGCGTCCTTCAAGAGCAAGCCAACAGGGTCTCGGAACTCCTTCACCGAAGGGGCACGAGTGTCTGCCTCATACACTCGATATAGGATATATTGCCCACGGTGTTGGCGAGCTTTGTCGAACTCGGCTTTGGACCAGCGGAATCGCCCGTCAGTTCCACTGGTGGACTTGACCTCTATCCAGGTCTTCTTGCCTTGGTCGTCGATTGAATTAATGTCGAAGGCAGATCCCGGGTTGCCCTGTGATACCCATAAGACTTTGGATTCATCCCCTCCTAATGCCTTGACCCTAGCTTTTTCTCGCCTGTAGACGATTTCTTCACCACGGTGTCCTATGGAACGTTCCCATGCTTCCTGCTCTGGAGTGGGCGGCCGCCACGAAGGGGAACCTCCTCCACCCGCTCCCGTAGAGGAACCCTTTACCGAAAGAGAACCACCCGTAGCCAAAGATTGGACAGCAACCTCCTCGATCGGCGGCAGTTGCCTTGCAGGCGGCCGCGGGGGATCGTTTTCGGGTTTATGTTCGCGATCTGGATTGTTGGGTGGATGTGATTGTTCCTCTTCTGAGTCTCCATCCTCATTCTCTTGGTCTTTGGTCAAGTCGTCAGAGATTATCTGGACGACCAACTCAGTCACCTCGTCAGATTCAACTTCGCTAGGGTCTACTTCATCATTCCACTCCTCGAGTTCACCCTCTTCATGTCGGCGTTTGGAGGGGGACCAAGGGATACCCTGGCTTTGCAAATATAGTTCCATCCTCTTCAGCGAAGAGCAAGCAAGCAACCTGAATATAGAGTCAGATAGTCCTCTCGCAAGGGAAATATCATCGGTGACAAGGTTGGCAATGGCGCCGCTTGAACGTCCCCTAAGGTCCGAGATATTTGAAACGCTAACCGAAACAAACCTTTCGTCTTCCACCGCCAATTCTTCCGGTACTACGACCTCCTGACCGGCCACTTTGTACACGATTTCCAACTGCTCAACGAACGCGACCTGAGAACGGGCTCTAAGCATGTCCAATAGTTCAAGAGGAGTGACCAGCCCGGTCTTCGACGTACTTGTCAATCTAGCCTCGGCGAGCCTGCAGACCGCCGAGGCGAAATGGTATGAGTGGATTTTACTTAAGAGACGGTCAACGTTTACTCGTGCTGGCGCAGAAGCTGGCTCTCCGTGACGAGTCTCAACGAGCTGCCTCACCTCAGTGAGTTTGCTTACACCGATTGCGGTAAAGAACGGAAGGTTGCCGACGCTATCATGGTCAGCGAAAAATACAGACACTCCTTGTTTGGAAGCGGAATGCGACAACTGCGGGTCATCATCGATAAGATACATTCCGGCCTCGGCGTCTTTGAGGGCATGGAGTAGGCCCGATTGATCGAGGAGGACTCTGTCTTCTTTGGATATGCCTTCGGGAAGAGAAGACATTCCCTTGTATGCTTCCCGGAGAGAGACTCGCTCAGGTGTTGATACTGGGCCTCGGGTATGTTCGTACTTTTGGGCGTACCACCGCAGCAGCTGTAACCAGTGCTGAGGCTGAGGTTGAGAGAATGCACCCAGGGCCTGCGCCGATCTTTGGAAGGATGACGTTGCACCGACGACCTGTGGCACCGCGTTGAGGAAAACCTTGCTATGTCGCGGCCCGATGAGTACCCCCGCAGGGGCGTGGAAAGCATTCGCTATCCATAGGATCTCTTCGCCAGACTGAGAGTGCAAAGCCTGTTTTTCCTTCTGAAGCGCATCCACCAAGCTGGCGTACAGGACGTCGCGATTGGCTGGTGGTTCCTGTCGGTTCCGAAGAGCCGAAATGTGCTTGAGAATGTCGCCAGACCGTGGCATTTCTTGGCAACCAAGCAGTTTGTACAGGGAAGGACGATCCCCGACAACAAAGGGAGCATCTCGGCCCAGACAGACGTCATTCTGTTGGGTCCGCAAATAAGTATTTCCAGGTTGGGACACCTTCCCTAGTGAATTTCGGACAAAGGGATAGCTAGATAGCTTCTTGATTACCTGAGGATTGAGCAGGCGCTTCAGACTCCACAGCGCTTCCTCGAATCGCTCAGCGTACTCGTTGTCCTCAGCTACTAGCTTGGCGAAACTCACGAGGTCTTCGCCGTCAACCTTCTTTCTAAATCCCAAGGCTCCACTCAAATCAGAATCACCCGAGTAATCCTGATGAGGAAAATGCAAGACCGGTTCCAAATGGCGGGCTCCGGGGATGCGCCTGCCGGTAATAGCGGATGGAGCCACCCAATGGCCTTGGTGGTCTTTCAAGACCGGCGACTTCCTCAGCAACGATTTAGTCTTTCGATCTAACTTTCCCTTTGTCCCGATGATATGTCGGTAAAGAGCCTCGCGCTCTTCTTCACTGGCCGTTCCGGCGCCAGATTTTTCAGCGACGTCCTTGGTCCACCTCACGATGTCAAACTTTTCGCAAAGACTGACCACAGCTTTGAATTGGTGCAATTTGGGGTGGAGTTGTCTTTCCGGCGGGACTAAACCGAGAGAGGAAATTTCTTCGTCGACTATCCACAGCGGACCATTGGCTACGTCCAAGGTGCCCGCGGCCGTAAGTGTGCTGGCAGTAGTCCTAAGGTCCTCCTTGTGTTCCCTGGTCAGTTTGCGAGAAAAGGCGTCCAACGCTTGAGCAAACTTACCCTGTCGGTCAACGCTGAGCATCATCCTGCCGTAATTGGTGTAATGGAAGTTCGCGTCCTTTTGATTGAGCTTGGTCGCCAATGCTTCGCTGTTCTTGTCAGCACAGCGAAGGCGAACGAGTGAACTCAGCCCAAAGGACTTTGCTCCGAATGACCTGGCCATCTCGCCTACCCCCGGGCGCGCGGCGACGTCTTGGTCCAGGTACCTCTGATCTCCAAGGAATCCATCAAGTTCCTTCGACTCGGGTACCACTAATTCGTTGGCTTTACTGAACATGACCTTATTGCCACGGCCAGATAATTTCGCCCGTGTAGGCCAGCATTCCAGTTCCGCTAGTTGTTCCTTCAGCGCATTGCCATACGCATCGCAGGCCGAAGCCGACGACTTGCTAGGATTGACTGCTAGGTACGCATCGGCACCGAATCTTCTCACCCAGTCCGAAGTAAGGAGCTCCATAGTCAATTCGGAGGCGCATTTCAGGAGCCAGGCGTTCCACGAAGAACTGACCTTGTCTACTATTTGGCTCCTGTCTGCATTCATCAGAAACGGGGCGTTGATACTCACCGCGTTTCCCGTGCGGCTGCTGGCAACCCCTATTGGGTAAAAGACCACGCCATCATTTTCTAGGTCTATCTTCTGTCCTTTTTTCCGCAGCGAGACCCCTATCTTCAACCTTCGCCCAGGGTTTACTTTGAAGTAGCTGGGAAAGGTTTCACTCTCAAATTGGGTTGGTATATCCAGATACTTTTGAAACTCGATTTCTTCTACGGTGCGTTGGTGTCGCTTGCCGCTCCCGTCGAGGGCAGAATCAGTTACTCGAATTTGCCTCTGTACACCAACTACGCCTTTGTTGAAGGTACTAACTCTTGCCGCAGATTGACTCCACCTGATACGTCGGTTGCATCGCACTGAAGAAACCACTAGCTCCCGCAGACTCTTGGGGGAATTGGGTTGTGCCAGCTTGATTAGCGTGGGAATTAGATCCTGAAAAAACGCTGCAACAGCTTGGTCCTCTCGTTCTTGACCGAAGGGCTCAAGTCCACCTTTGGCAATATTTCTAAAGGGGACCTCGATGCGAATTCCTTGGGTATCTTTGGATTCGGGATCTCTCCGGGGGGTGGAAAGTGTTCCCCTGGAGATGTCGAGGACAGTCCAGCGTCCGCCAGATCTAACAAGTATCTGGTCACCAAGTAAGAACAAGGACCTTAGGCCGAAATTCTTTGACCCGATGCCGTTTATCTTCGGCTCGATCACTCGGTCAGATCCGGCCACTTGTCCCCTGCCAAGCATGACGCTCAGTCTTTTCCAACCGGCCGTGTCTATAGGTCTCCCGTTTCCGAGAATCACTACCGACATTTCACCGAACAATATCTCGATCTTGGTTCCCTTGGCGTCGAATTCATTCTGCACTAGCTCCCGAAGGACCCCGGAGACATCATGCCCTGATACAAACTCACTAAGGACGCTCTCCCCAAACGAGAATTCGAGGTCGAGGTCATCGAGATTTGGACCTTCCCATTGACCTTGGCCCATTTCTACCTGCCGATTTCGAGTGCGAGTCGCCATTTGTGTGCTCCCTTAATGGTTTCGGAGTCTTCAGGAATGCCGATTAGACCTATCCTTATAAGTGGCAGGACCCGCAGGAGGCCAGTGACTATATGGGTATGGGAGAAACAGCAAAACCAGAGAGCCAGAAGTTGCCCAATCCAACTGAAGCGCTGCAGCTTTAGCACGGTGCCTTCATTGCCACCGTTGTCGGAATCAACTTGGGTCCCGCGTGGTGGCGGCGATCCTAAGAGCCGTCTTTCCCGTTTCCCCGATGCGTGCGGAGGTATTGGTCAAATAAGTGGTTTTTGATCACTTTCCCAAATGCAGGGTCATCGGTTATGCGCTTGTACAGGTCGAAATTCAGGTCGATTATTTCCTGAATGACCTGTTCGACCTTGTGGTCAAAGGTAATCCGCACGTTCTCCAGTGTGTTGACCTTCGTGGCAGTCTCCAAAGCCGCGTCCTCTTCTAGGCGCTCCATCATCCTGCCCAGGGTAATTCGGTGTTCGGGCCCCAACTCGATGCCGAAGCGCTCGTTGAGGTCGGCAATGATGCGGGAAAGGGCCTCCAACTCATCCGGCGTTCTTTGTCCTGGTTCCTTGGTCCGCACCGGGTCGAGTTTGTCTCCCTTCCTTTCCAGCGCAACTTTCCCGCTGGAAATCTGGTGGATACGGTAGGACTCCATGTCGATGTTCTGTTGGATTTCAAGGGGCAATTCTTCGCGATCAACCCTCAGCAACCGGCGGAGGTGCCGAGCGAAGACGTAGAGTTTTTCCAGGTCAGCATCCAGGAAGGTAATCACCTGGGCCAGGAACGAATACAGACGTACGTAGTCCGTCACCTGACCCCTGAAATCCTGCCGCTCATCTTCCTGAAGCTCGGAGAAGCGGTGGACGGACGAAGCCAGCGCGGCATAAAGTTGGGCTTGGGTTGAATCTGCGCGAAAGAACACTCCCGCGAAGGCATCCACATCCTCATCGGTGAAGACAGGGTAAGTCTTCAGCCGCGTCTGAACTTCATACAGCAGGTTAGGGTCGGTTGCCTCCGACAAAATTGTCGTTTCATAGTAGGGTTGGAAGGCGGCCTGGATGTCATCGGATTCATTGGCGAAGTCAATGACCGTGGTGGCGGGCTTGTCGGGATGCGTCCGGTTCAGCCGAGAGAGGGTCTGCACCGCGTTGACACCGCCCAGTTTCTTGTCCACATACATGGTTTGCAGCATGGGCTGGTCAAACCCGGTCTGGAACTTGTTGGCAACAATCAGCATCCGGTATTCCGGGGATTCAAACGTTCTAGCGGTCTGGGCTTCCGGTATGCTGTTCATACTGGCTTCGGTGTAAGACTGCCCGCCGTCGTGTACTGTCCCCGAGAAAGCGACAAGGGTCTTGAACGGGTTGCCCAGCTCGGCAAGACGCCGGTCCAATGCCAGCTTGTAGCGGACGGCGTGCAGGCGAGAACGGGTCACAATCATCGCCTTGGCCCGGCCGCCTATTTCGCTCTGGGACTTGCTCGTGAAGTGCTCGACCATTATCCGCACCTTCTCGTCTATGGCGTGCGGATGCAGGTCCACGAAGGATCGGAGCAGGTAAGAGGCTTTGGATTTGTCGTAGCGAGGATCCTCCTCAATGGTCTTGAGCAGCCGCCAGTAGGCCTTGTAGGTGGTGTAACTTTCCAGGACGTCCAGGATGAACCCTTCCTCGATGGCCTGGCGCATACTGTAGAGGTGGAAAGGCGCGAACGTCCCATCGGGCTGGCGGGCGCCGAAAAGCTCCAACGTTTTCGTTTTCGGGGTGGCGGTGAAGGCAAAGGTGGAAACGTTGGCCGGTTGCTGCCGCCTCGCCATTTGCGCCAACGCCGCGTTGTCCAGGTCTTCGTCCTCCGGGATAGGGACATCGGCATCCTCCGCTTCGGCCTCTTCCAGGGACGGCGCGGCGAGCACGTCTCTCGGCCCCTGGGTTCCCTCGCCGGACTGGGAAGAGTGGGCCTCATCCACTATCAGGGCGAATCTCTGGCCCGGCAATTCACCAATTTCCTGGGCAATGACTGGGAACTTCTGGAGCGTGGTGACGATGATGGTCTTGCCCGATTCCAAAGCTTCCCTGAGTTGCCGGGAAGTGGTATCTATGTTCTCCACCACCCCCAGCGTCTGCTCGAACTGCCGCATTGCCGTCTGGAGTTGGCGGTCCAACACCCGTCGGTCGGAAATAACGACGATGGAGTCGAATACCCGGAGGTCGTCCGCATCGTGGAGGGTGGAAAGTTGATGTGCTAGCCAGGCGATGGTGAAGGTTTTCCCGCTCCCCGCCGAGTGCTGCACCAGGTAGCGCTGCCCCGTGCCCCGCTGCCGGGCGTCGCTGACCAACCGCCGCACGCAGTCGAGTTGCTGGTAGCGGGGGAAGATCAGGTAGCGCTTGCCCGTCTTCCGGCCCCGGTCGTCTTCCTCCTCAACTTCGTGGATGAACTGGCGCACCAGGTCCAGCACGCTGTCCCGCGTCCAGGTCTCCTCCCACAGATAGGACGTGGCGTAGTCGTTCCGCGTCGGAGGAACGGGCGGATTGCCGGCACCGCCGAACTTGCCACGGTTGAACGGCAGGAACCGGGTCTGCGACCCAGCCAACTGGGTAGTGACATATATCAGATCAGGATCAACGGCAAAGTGGGCTTGGCATCGCCCATAGGTAAACAGCGACTCCCGTGGGTCCCGGTCCGTCCGGTACTGGCGAATGGCGTCTTCCACTGTTTGCCCCGTTAGTGGGTTCTTCAGTTCCGCAGTGAAGATGGGGATGCCATTGAGGAAGAGGGCCAGGTCCAGGCTCTTGTTGGTTCGCTCGCTGTAATGGAGTTGCCGAGCCACCGAAAAGACGTTGCCCCGGTGGAGCCGCTGCGTCTCTTCGTTCAGGCCACTGGACGGGCGGAAGTACGCCAATTCAAACCGGCAGCCCATGTCCCGGATGCCGCGGCGCAGCACGTCCAGCGCGCCCCGGCGGGCAATCTCGGCGGCCAGGCGCTTGAGGAACTGTTCCGCCACGGCGTCCCCGTGATGCTGGGAGAGGCGCTGCCACTCCTGGGGCTGGGTCACCAGCACAAAGTCCAGTACGTCCTCCGGGATCAGGCACAAAGCGCGGTCATAATCCTCGGATAACCGCTTTCGGTAGCCGCCCGGCGTCGGATCCAGGTAGGAAACCCCTTCTTCCCCAATCGACCGTTCGCCGTTCTGGACAAGGCAGGCCTCAATAGCATCCTCAAAGGCCCGTTCCGAAACTTCTACTTGCATCCTGCCTCCTCTCTGACATCAATGCGGCCGGTAACAGCGGCGGATATGAGGGCGGTCCGAAGCTCTCTCAAGCGTTCGATGGCCTCTTGCACCTTGATGACGAGGCTGTCGAGTTTCGCTGTCTCCTGGTCGAGAAAAGCGGCTATGGCTTGTTGTTCCGAAACAAGCTGAAGAAATGGGAGAGAAATGCCCCCAAGTTCGTCTCGTGTAATGTGTACCATGCCAATGATCCCGTGTGCCTGCCTTTCCACATGGAAAGTCACTGCTTTAAGTGCCCAGTAAAGCCACTCCTCGTCGACATTGAAGGGTATGACTCGGAAGATGTGCTGATTCACATAGTGTTCACCTTCACGCCACCAACGAAATGGTCCAAATGACGTGCCCCGGTTGCCCGACCAACCGAACAGAAGGTCGCCTCTTTGGGCAACGTACTTCACTGGTAACTTGTGCGCCGAGTAGTTGAATTCATCCCCACCGTTAAGGTTTTGGATGCGGATGATGGCTGTCCCTTCTGTACCCCATTCGGCCGGCTTGAATGCAGCTCCGTTGATGAAGTCGGCCAAATACTTCAGCCGCTTCACCTCCCAACGCGTCGGAATCTCCCCCAGCCACTCGACGCCAGAGTCCTTCAGCGACGCGTCGGGGTCAAGGCCCTTGGTGACGGCGCGGGAAATCAGGGCGGCGCGCTTCTCCTGGAGCAGCTCTATCAGCCGTTCCTTTCTGGAAACCAGCGCGTCAATCCTGGCCGTTTCCCGGTCCAGGAAGGCGGCGATGGCCTGTTGTTCAGGGTGGGGCGGGAAAGCAATATCCAGACAAGTGAGTTCGCTCGCGTTGATTGCCGGATAGCTCACTCCCACCGAGTGCGCAACAACACGGTCAACAAAGTATGAAGAGCTTAGGGCATAGGCCACAAATCCATCGTCCAGATTTCGGGGGCGAATTACTGCGAATCCGGTGGACACGATGAGATTGTCATCCGTCTGCTCAATTCGGGCTATTGCTTTCAGATATGTCCGAACCGTCGAGATGATGACATCACCCTGGCGCACGATGCGCCGTGCTCTCGAAGGCGCATCCTCAAACACCAAGTCCTCAGTGCCCGTAATTCCCCGAAAATAATCGACGTTCCCAATGTCCACATAAGTAAATTCCATGTCCGGGTCGGTGGTTTCGGGAAGTGCCTCATCGTTAACAGTGGCAAGATACTTCAACCGACGTACTTCCCAATGGGCCGGAACTTCGCCAAGCCACTCGATGCCGGAGGGCTTGTAGGCGGGGTAGGGTTTGAGATAGCTGATCGAAGTTGTCATTGAACTTGACAATAGGTCATCGGATAGATGCAGAGACTGATCAAAGCATCGCCGTAAGGGCGGGGAGCACAGGTGTAAGAACTGTCATGTGAGCAGCCGCAACAGCGATGAAGTCCTTGTAGGCTGCGGTGAAATCACCACCGTTACGACTGCGCTCCATAACTTCGACCTTTTCAAGCAACAACGACATGTCGCTCGAATCAGCCATGAATTCCATGATTAAGTCCCGAAGCTGCGCAAATACATCCTCCGTTTGCTCGTTGATTACACTTGTTGACTCATCTGTTGAATTGACATTTATGTGCGTCTGCGGGCTGTCAGATATATGGACGTTGAATGTTCCCGTTCTGGAGTGGGGCCGTTTAGCGTCTTCCCGCTCGCAATCGATTTCGTAATAGCTCTCGATACTACCCATACCCTTCCATAGGTGTACGTTAGTGAGCCTGAAAATCTCCACCTGACCACTGGGTAACACACGTTCAATCCTATCGCTTGTCGACAGTTGCAAAGTAGCATCTGCAACGAATATCCGCCCTTTATCGACTAAAGCCCGAATGTCTTCCTGTTTGGTTCCATCCTCTCGAATGACAGCGATGGTATCCGTCATGAAGTTTCTCAAGTTGGTCGCTCCTCCGACTAGAGTGGTCAATTTGTCCATCCGTCCGAACACTTACGCCGGATCCAATTGCGGCCAAAGGGTTTACGTCCGTTGCTGGGGGGCAGCCCTTGCCTGCGGACAAATGCCCGGTCAATCCACTGGGCAATCTGCGCTGGTGACCACGGTTTCGGCCAGTCGTAAATTGCCGCATACGGGTCGTCCCCTTGGCAATTGTCCCACAGTCTCGGCGGAATCAGCCGATGATCGAACGCCGGTTTTCCATGGTCCGGATGATTGGGGAGCAGTATCCCGACCAACCCGCATCTAGGGTTCTTCTTGGTCTTGCGGATACTGGAACCAATTTCCCAGTCAACGTGCTTTCTTTGCCAAGTGCAACGGCCAATTAGCACAATGGTCACGGTTGCATCGGCTATGTAGTCGTCACGTATCTTTTGCCGGACGGTGGCAACTTTGAGATCCGTATCGTCTATGTTGCCGGTGTCGACTGACCGATCAACTATGCGATTTCCCATCATACGGACGAACCGTTCCTTGTCTTTGATGTCCTGTTCGTGAAAGCTGAGAAACACCTTGTGCCTGGGTATGTCGGGCATCGTTACATCGCTCCTTTTGTCAGTGGGCTGTCAGAGGGGATAATCAGCAGCCAGGTGAGGAGTATCGTCACAGTAACCAACAGGTAGAACGGCCATATCGACACCGAACCCAATAGACACCGACCGACCAGTCGCCACCCCATACCTGTCGGGACTACCCGGTAAAGGTCAGACGAGCCCAGTTCGACTCGGTGCAGCTTGCCAACGAATGTATTCTGGGACCTGATAAACGCCCGCTCCAGTGCCAAGTAGTAAGAGTCGAGGAAAAGGAACAGCAACGTAGGAACCAGAGCTATCAGAGCGTGTTGCGGCTCCCCTGTCCGCGCCACCAACACCAAAGTGGCGGCAACCAGGGTAACGCACCAAACCTTGCAGGAGCGGCTATTTTCCGCCATCCGGTTTATCACGCCCTGCATGATGGTCAGGTGGGCCTGAACGGCGGAGGAATTCTCATCCCAGGATTGGTTCTCAACCATCGTCCATCCTCAACTCTTGTTTCGTATGCGGATTGCCTCTTCAACCCAGTCGGCGATGTTGTTCTCTATATGAGCATAAGCGTAGGTGCTCAGTTTGTACGGGGGGTCATAAGCGTTTACGATGTTCGAGAGCCTTCGTCCGTTTACTGTGAAGCTGTAGAAAGGATTCGCTCCTTTTGCCGACTGGTCTCCGTTGCTGTCCCGAAGGTTGTGAATGTAGATTCCAACCACCCCTTTGCCTTCATTCCAGGCTTTCTCGATCTCATATTTGATCCACTTGCGGCCTGATGTGTGGGCCCCAATTAGGATAATGGCGCAGGACTTGCCGCGCATCTGGTCGTCAATCCACCTTCTGATTGCAGCATCGCCGCCTTTAGTAACAGTTTCCCAGTCATTGTCGGACACGGGTTTGTTTCCCTCGACGACACCCATGTTCCTGACTTGACTGGCTCGCCAATTGTCCGGTTTGTAGTGAAAACTGAAGAAAGTCCGTCGTGTGACCATCAGTTTTCCTCCCACGATCCATTGCCGGGTAATTGCCAGGGCCCTCCAGGAGACCAGTTCATATCAAACGTCTCGCCCGCCAGGATGCAATTGCGAACGGGGCCCAGGAAGGACTGTATTCGCTCGCCAATATCCTCGAAGGCACTGGGGGGGAGATGCATCAGTGCGCCATGATGTCCATACGCTGTCCAGTAGTCTTGAAGTTGAAGGGTCGAGTAAAACGCGGGTGTAAGAGCTTCAGGCATCTCAGCGCTCCAGGGAGTACCGCGCCGTTCGAAGCACCGAGCAACCGCCTCCTGCAACTCGGGGCCGTCGAAAGCAAACGTTTCGGACAAGGCCCATACGTCGTAGAAGTCCTTCATACGGCTGTTGAGTGTACCCAACTGGACCATAGCCTCGAACTTCTCGGCAATGGAAGACACCTGGGGATAGGTGCGCAGGAAGGGCGCGGGAACACCGCTAATCAGGGTAGGCAATTGGGCTTCTTCCGGTCCAGGGAATACTACGTCGCCAAACCCAAAGTCCACCTGTACGTTGCACTTGGCATTTCCCAGAAGGGCGATGAGGGTTGCACGCTGCCCACCGTAACGCTGACCATCCCGGATCTCTGAAACTCTCAACGAGTTGATGTCGAGATCTACCCCGTCCTCAGGGCAAGAGACGTTGCAAATAGTTGTCATCACACCTCGGACGTTTTCCTCATCGTTGGCTCCAAAAGCCAATAAATCAACATCGCGCGTTGCCCGATAAGGTTCGTCCATCCACAATGCCAGTAGGCTCGCGCCCTTCAGGATGCACCGGTCCCGGATATCGGACTCCCCAAGTCTGTAGAGGAACCGCTCGCAGGCGTAACGGTCCAGAAACAGCTGGAACTCCGTGGCTTCGGCCTTCGCTCTGCTGAGCAAACGAGACCTGATCGAAGCGGCGACGTTGGTTGTCATAGCACCCCGGTTTCCATGATGGCGCTGAGGCGGCGCGAGGGCAAAACCTCAAGAGTACGCATTAGCTCGGCCGTTGTGACCTTTCTGCCGTCGAGAGCCTCACGAAGAGCCTCCACCGCTGCTTCCCGACCGACAAGGCGTTGGAACCGGAAACAGTCAACTATCGTGCGGGCCGGGGAAGTAATTCGAGCCGGCACGTCCTCGAAGCTGGTTTCCTGTACCCCATAAGTCAAGGCAGCGGCGCTGAAACGAACGAGGCGAACCCTGATTTCCGTTTGCGTTGGTGCCTTCGCCTTGTGCGGTATACCGATCCAGACCTGGCGGGGGATCTGAGTGCCAATCTCATGCACCTGAAGCGCCGATAGTAGGCAGACAATCGCGTTGGGAACGCGAGCGCACACGGACGCTATTGAGTATCGTTCTGTTGGTTCAGCTTCCGCCAGCCGGTACAGGCCCCAGCCTATCCTCTCGACGGTTTCATCGGCCTCAAGCTGCCTGAGCCTGTGGTAGGGTATCCCCAACGGCTCCAGTTGCCTGGGCCGAAAGAAATTGCCGATGCCGGCCTTGTGGAGAAGGTCTTGGGTGAGTTCGACGGTCATTGCGTGTCAGCCCTGTCGACGTTTGCGACTGCGTGACCAACATTCTACAAGAACGCAACGATTTTGTAAACTTAGGTCGGCAAATGTACCAGCTTTGCCGCCCTTTTCACGACAAAGCAGGAAGTCAAACCATTAGGGGGACGCTGATGCCGTAAACTCTCCCAGCATCCGAACGATATCCGCTTCGATGCCTTGTATATCCGCCTCGATGTCCTCCAGTGGACGCGGCGGGGCATACCGGTAGAAGTAGCGGTTGAAGTTGATCTCGTACCCTACTATCCCAACCTCGCCGTCCTTGGCATCCCTCTTGGACTGGTCAATCCAGGCGTCCGGCACATGGGGCTTCACTTCACGCTCGAAGAAGGCATTAACATCCTCGGACAGTGGGACTCGCTCGGTCTCCCGCAGTTCCGGGTCTGGCTCCGGTTTGCCATCCTTGTCGGTGCAAATGACTGCCGTTTCGTCGCGCTCCGCCAGCGCGTTGAGGATCGCTTTGCGAACGGGAGCAGACAGCTTAATCTCAGCGCGCTTTGACGCATCGTCAAGGATACCTTCAAATGCCTTCCGGTCCTTTACTACCGTCTCAGGTAGGGCGTTCAGCGTCTTTCGGAGCGACTCCTGCAACCTGCGTCCTTGCGCTTCTTCCTGAGTCGCTGCATAGCCCCGTTTCCTTGACTTGGCCAAGGCTTGGAACCCCCTTTCGTCTTCAAGCCGCTTGATGCGTTCCGGGGTTGCTTGGAAGTTAAGCCGGAGCGGACGTTCCACCGTAATCTTTCGGAACCCAAAGTGGACCGTGGGGAAGATGTGGCTTACTACGGGCTCTTCTTCCTTGCCGCCTTTGTCAATCCGGCGGGTCTCCCCATCCCGGCAGTCTCCAAGGATTTTCAGGATGTCGCGGGCTTTCTCCGGGGGAATCTGTCGCCGCTTATCTCCTAGGCTCCGAGGCATCTGAGTCCAGAACTCCGAAGCGTCAATGAGCTGCACCATGCCCTTGCGTTCCGATGTTTTCCGATTGGTCAGGAGCCAAACGTAGGTGGCGATGCCGGTGTTGTAGAAGAGTTGTTCCGGCAGTGCGATCAGGGCTTCCAGCAGGTCGTTCTCGAAGATGTAGCGGCGTATCTCACTCTCGCCACTGGCCGCGTCCCCGGTAAACAGGGGAGACCCGGTCATAATGATGGCGATGCGCGAACCGCCTTCCTCCGGGTCCTTGGCGCGGGCGAGCATATGCAACAGGAACAGGAGTTGACCATCGCTAATGCGCGGGAGGCCCGGCCCAAATCTGCCGGCAGCGCCCCGGCTGTGCTCGGCGCGAACCGCGCTTTCGTCCCGTTTCCAGTCCTTCCCGTAGGGCGGATTCGCAATCAGATAGTCGAAGGACCTGGCCGCGTGCCGGTCGTTGGAGAGGGTGGTTCCGAAGACGATGCTTTCGGCGTCCCGGCCTGTTGGGTCCTTCATATACAGGTCCGACTTGGAAACCGCCCAGGTCTCCGGGTTCACCTCTTGGCCGAAGAGGTGAATCTCAGCATCTGGATTGACCGGACCGGTCAGCGGACTGCCGTTATCCAGGTGGCCGATGTTGATGCGCTCCTTGGCGATGGTCAGCATTCCGCCTGAACCACAGCAGGGGTCATAGACAGTGCGCACCACGCCGCTGCCGCCGATTCTGTCTTCATCTCCCGCAAGCATCAGGCCAACCATGAGGTATACTACGTCGCGGGGAGTGAAGTGCTCACCAGGATTCTCATTCAGCGCTTCGTTGAATCGGCGGATAAGTTCCTCGAAAATCGTGCCCATCGTGGCGTTGTCAATCCGATCGGGATGAAGGTCCACATTCCCGAATCTCTCCAGCACTTGGAAGAGCAGGCCCGCCTCGTCGAGTTTGCTGATTGTGTTGTCGAAGTCGAACCGTTCCAGAACCTCGCGCATGTTCTGGCTGAAACCCGCAATGTAGTTCCTCAAGTTGGCGGCGACGTTGGGAGCGTCCGCCAACAGCAGGTCGAAGTTGTACCGGGAAGTATTGTAGAAAGCGAACCCGGATGCGACGCAAAGTTGGTTGTGCGGGTCCTCCAGCCCCCTGCCACGGAGTTCAGCCTGACGCTGGAGCACATCCTCCTTGGTCGGTCCTAGCACGCAGTCCAGCCGCCGCAATACAGTCAGCGGCAGGATGACATCCTGGTACTTTCCCCTCTTGAAGGTGTCCCGAATCAGGTTCGCCACTCCCCAAATGAAGTTGGCAATTTCGCTGTGGTTCATCTTCTCATCACACAAAAGGGTATATTTCAGATAGCGAAATGAGTTCCTCATCCACACGGGCTACTGTTTTTCACATCTGCCATTGATTTGAGTCCGCAAGCGTCCGACGAGGCTATAACAGGCCTAAAGTGTACCATCTTGCGAACTGTTCGCCGGGGAGTCCGATTATGAGGTGGCTGATTTTATGACTCCTCGTGGTCCATAGGTCTATGCCGTGTCCCCAAGTTCAAGTGATCGTACAAATACTATCTATCCGGCGGTGTCCACGGCTGGAAAAGGCTCAGACCGGTCCTGGTTAGTTCAATGTCAACGAACTCCGGAATTCTGTTCAATTGAGAACTACTCAGACCCCACGCGAACCGGTACTCCTCTTGGTCCCGATACTTCCTCCTTTTCCGGAACCATTTTGCAGTTTGCGCGACTTCGGCAATGTCGCCACTGGGCGGAAAATCGTCGTACGAATACGCTACCCAGCCTCTGTTTCTCCAGATCTGGTGTTCCGTTATTTCATGCAACCCTAACCATCGCTTGATGCCGCACTCGATCTCAAAATTCAAGCTGGCCAGGTCTTCCATCACGGTCCAGGTGTCGTACCTCGCCGGAAGCGCCGCCCGCAGTCTCTCCCAGCCGGAAGCGGAAGCGGGTTCTCTGGACAGACAAAATAAGAAGGGGGTTCCCAGTTCGGAGTCGTCAACTTTGAGCTGTTGCCGCACCTTCCAAAGCCCCGGTTCCTGCTGTTCCAATTCGACGTCTGGGTCGTCGGATTCACCATCAATTAAATTCCCTATGTGTCGGGCTGTTTCGGCGTCCAGACGTTCTCGCTCTTCTGGGGACGGTCGGAAAGGAAGAGCATCCTTGTCGTCCTCAGTTATTGTCATCTCCCCTTCCACGTTTACGCGAACCTCGCCTTCTCTTTTGTCCCCCAGTCCCTCCTCTTCTTCCATTATTCTGTACACAATGGGCCTGCTCAAACGCAATCCCCCAATTGCATCTGGCGCGTATTGCTTTTCCCAACCTCTGATCAGCCTCATTCTGTTCCTCCGGGCACGTCGCAGACGACCATTGAAGAGTGCGGCCTTAACGAATGTGGCCTAATTGGTTAGACAGGTTAGTGCTCTCAGTTCTTGGGTGATGGTCAATTCCAAGTCTCTCTCTTTAGGATCGCCCAACCCGCCGATGGAAATAACGAACCTGTACTCCTTCTGACCCGAAAAATGAGCTCGTTTCACAAACGGCGCGACAAGTCCCCAGGATACTTTCGGGAATTTTCCGATTACTTCCGAGGGAGATTCTGCGTATACCACTGGGCCATGGTCCACGAAAACCTCTGGTCGAAAAGTCCACCATACCGGACCTGGCCTCTCTAAATCTTTCGGCTGTAATGTATTTCCGAAGTCGATCCCAAGTTGCTTGGCGAACCCGGATGGATCCGCGATGAGAGTAGCGGCATCGTACTCCTGGCAAACGCTTGCCCGCATACCGTCCATCCCGGTTGAGAATGTTGGTGCAATCGAGGAGCAGAGAACCCAACACTCCTTTCGGTGGGTTAGAGTTATTTGAATGTGGTGTGCGCCGGAGATAGGAATTTGGCCCGCCTCCCTCTGGAAGGTAGCGAAATCAGTGCTCCGACGAAGGGTCGCTTCCTCCGGATCCCCTATGCCGCACCGGTCGCTCTCCTCCCACTCGCGGTAATAGGCAGCAGTGCGAAGTCTAATGTTCACGGAATTGGGTATGGCGTACTGGCTTTGCGAGTACCTCAGTACCTTCGGTGGGTCGGAGAGGAATGCTTGAGTCGATACGTTCACACGGCGAACATAGACAGGGAAAGTCGGCGAACCGTTGACGCGTACTGCGTGCTCAGTCCGATGGTGAAGGGTATCGTTTGCCCGTCTGAACTCGTTGGTAATGGGGATGTCTTCGATTTTGCATTTCATGCTGGTTTCACCGTTGTGCATCCTCGTATCGTTATAGGATACGGCGTTTGTTTCAAAGATTAGAGGATTCCTCACTCCTTCCCCTCCCCCTCCCCCGCCGGCATCCAGTAGCCCACCCGGGGCTCGGTGAAGACGTAGGCGGGGCGGTCGGCGTCGTCGCCCAGCCTGCTGCGCAGCTTGCTCACGATGGCGCGCATGGGCCGCAGGTCGCCGCCGCCCTTCCGGCCCCAGACCCGTTCCAGCAAGCGCTCATAGGTCAGCACATTGCCGGCGTTGGCCGCCAACTCGGCCAGCAGCCGGTACTCCAGGGACACCAAAGGCAGCGACTCTCCGCCCAGGGTCACCCGGCGCTGGGCAAAGTCAACGACCAGACCGCCATGCACGTAGGGTTCCAGGGGCTGCGCCACCGCCCGCCGACGCAGGGCCGCCCGGATGCGGGCCGTAAGCTCCGTGGGCGAGAAGGGCTTGACCACGTAGTCCGCCGCCCCCCGGTCGAAGGCCCGGGCGACCAGATCCTCCCGCCCGTAGGCGGATATGAAGATCACCGGCACGTCCTCTATATCCAGGATGGCCTGCATCAGGTCCACCCCGTCGGCGCCGGGCAGCATCAGGTCCAGGAGAACCAGTTGAGGCCGCTCCTCCTCCATCAGCCGCAGCGCCTCCTGGGGGTCCCCGGTCACCACCGGCCGGTAGCCCGCTGTTACCAGCGTGTCCCGGATGTAGCGCAGCGCCTGGGGGTCGTCGTCCACCGCTAGCACCGGCGCCCGCTCTTCCGTTTCCCCCGGTTCACTGCGGGAGGAGCGGGCCGGAGTCGCCGGTCCGCTTTCGATTTCACCCACCGTGGGCAGGGTGAAGGTGAACCGCGCTCCCAGGCCCACGCCGTCGCTCTCAGCCCGGATGCGGCCCCCGTGGGCCTCCACGATCCCCTTGCAGATGGCCAGGCCCAGCCCCGTGTCCCCGCTCCGCTCCCACGGCCGGTCGCCTGACCGGTCGCCGGACTGCTCCAGGGACCGGTCGCCGGAGAACTTGCGGAACAGGTGGGGCAGATGCTCCGCCGGAATGCCCCGGCCCGCGTCGGACACCGACACCGCCACGAACACGTCCTGCAGCGCCGCGCTCACCCGGATCACCGAGGACTCCGGGGAGTGGCGGGCGGCGTTGGACAGCAGGTTGACCAGCACCTGGACGACGCGCCGCCGGTCCGCCAGCACTAGGGGCAGGTTCGGCGGGATGTCGATCTCCAGATGGTTCCCGCTGCCGGCGCTGCTGAAGGCGCTCCGGGCCCGGTCCACCAGCCGGAAGGTCTCGGCGGGTTCGGGACTGACCGGCAGGGCGCCCGTCTCGATGCGGGCCACGTCCAGCAGATCGGAGACCAGCTCGCCCATGTGGTCGGCCTGGTCCTCGATGATGCGGAAGAACTGGCGCAGCAGGGAGGGGTCCAGATCCGTGGCCGAACCCAGGGCCGTGGCGGCGGAGCCCTTGATGGAGGTCAGGGGCGCCCTGAGCTCGTGGCTGACCATGGCCAGGAAGTCGGCCCGCAGCCGCTCCAGCTCCTCCACCGCCGCCAGGTCCTGCAGGGTGACCACCACCGACTCGACGCCCCCGTCATCGGCGATGATGGGCGTGGCGTTTAGCAGCACCGTCACGCTCCGTCCGTCCGGCACCCTCAGGACGATTTCCTCGGCCTGGACCGTCTCTCCCGTGCCCAGCAACCCGGGCAGCGGGAACTCCTGTAGCGAGAACTCCCGCCCGTCGGCCCGCCGCACGGTCAGCACGTCCAGCAGGTCCACCGGCGACTGGCCGGGACCCCGCAGGCTGTCCACCAGCCGCATGGCTTCCCGGTTGAAGGACCGGGGCGCGCCCGTAACTGCATCGAAGACCGCCACTCCCACCGGGGAGGTGTCCAGCAGGGTCTCCAGGTCGGTCTTGGCCTGCCGCTCCTCCCGGTAGCGCCGCGCGTTGGCGATGGCCATGGCCGCCTGGGAGGCGAACATGGTCAGCGTCTCCTCGTCCTCCCGGCTGAACTCCAGGTCGTCGGTGTCGTGGCCCAGGTAGATGGTGCCGACTCCGGTTCCCTGGTGGCGGATGGGAGCCACCAGCAGGGACTTCACCGACACCGAGGGCAGGAAAGTGGGCAGATTCATTGCTCCCAGGTAGCTGTCCACGTTGGAAACCCGCAGGGGCTGCTCCAGCCCGCTGAGATACTCGAAGAAGGCCCGGCCCTGCGGCATGTCCCACAGCCCCTGGTGCTCCTCCCGGGACAGACCGGAGACGATGAAGTCCGGCATCTGCCCCATTTCGCCCAGGACGGTGATGGCCCCGTAGCGCGATGCCGTCAGGGCCCGGGCGGTGTCCACCACCTCCTGCAGCACCGTGTCGAAGTCCAGGCTCTCGTTGATGCGCAGGCTGGCCTCGCTGAGGCGGGAGAGGCGCTCCCGCAGGGCTGCTATTTCCAGGTCTCGGTAATCCGGCGGGTTCAATCGTTCACCTCCGATTGGAGCGGGGAGCTCCAATGTTCCGGCGCGCCGGAATTGGCGCCGTTGGGATCGATTATGCCCCAATTTCTGTAATGTAACAAGATATAACCCATATTTAACAAGATGTCACCCACAAATCGCATAACTGGTGTTATAGTCCCGTCCGACTTTTACCGATAAAGGAGGACAACCCGTGTTCTTCAACTGCTCACAGCCTGAACCGCAAGCGGCGCCGACGCTGGCCAAGGCAGCCGCCGCGCTTGGGGCGTCCCATGCCGGGGATGCCGCTTTAGTTACCCCCCCCCCCGACTCTTCCTGCCCTAGACCTCACATTGCTGGGCCTCACGCCCGCCTCCAGCAGGAGGTGACGGCATGAGGCTCCCTGTTTTCACTCCCCTCCTGCGCCGGTGGCCGCTGCTGGGCTTGGCCGCCTTGCTTCTCATCCTGCTGCTCGGCGCAGACCGGGTCGAGGCGCAGACCCCGGGCACTCTGGTCAGCAAACTTAAGCAGCCCACTGTTGGCGTGAATACGTTGCCCAATACGCTGGCCACAGATCGCGCCCAGCCGTTCACCACTGGCAGCAGTACCTGGGGCTACAAGCTGACCCGCGTGGATATCCCGTTCACTGTTGTGCCGACTCCGACGTCCTACGCAGTGAACATCTGGTCGTCGGACTCGGACGGCGAACCGGACAGCTTGCTAGACAGGTTTACGTATAATGGTGGCCTTGGCAAGGCCGCTTCTTGGGCGGCATCCTCCTCAGGGATAGACCTGGAGGCCGACACGACGTACTTCGTTACCTTTGAGCCCCATCGAAACGTTAGCGGCAAAATCCAGCTGACGGAATCAGACCATAATGATCCGGGCGCTGCCGCCGGGTGGAACCTCCCTACCTCGAGTTTATCGAAGGGTACCGGCGTTGCAGCTTGGAATATCGGCTCCACTTCCTGGAAGATCAAGATCCGCGGCTATGCTAAGCTGAATCCGGCTTCCTTTCCCACGCTCACCACCGGGAAGGTGAAAGCAGATAAGCTGACCTTGAACTTCAGCGCGAACCTGAACACCTTCTCGAAGCCAAAGGGGAGCGCGTTCAGAGTGATGGCGACAGGGGGCGGCACGACCCGGACCATCAAGGGCAAGGGCGTGTCTTCCATCCCGACCGCCAGACAAGTAACCGTAACGCTAGCCGAGGCGGTGCGGCCTAACGAGACGTTGACGGTGAGCTACGCCAAGCCGGCGAGCAACCCGCTCATTGGTGCGGCTCCCGACTATCCGTTCGTGGCAAGATTCTCCAACCGGACGCTGACCAACGACACCCTGCCGAAGTTCTTCAGGGCGACGGTGAAGACGGCGGAGGAGGCGACGGTGACGCGGACGGTGACGACGGTGACGGTGACGGTGACGGGGACGGGGACGGAGACGGTGACCCGTCTGTCCATCGAGTTCGACGGCAACCTGGCCGAGGCGGCGAACCTGGTGAACAGCGCCTTCGAGGTGAAGGTGAACGGGAACTCGGCGACCCTGAGCGGAACGCCGTCCATCGACACCACCTACAACCAAGTGACCCTCAAGCTGGCGTCCGCCGTCGCGGCGGACGACACGGTGACGGTGAGCTACATCAAGCCAACATCGGGCACCGACAACAAGCTCAAGTTCCCGACGCCCGAAGGCCTCCCCGAGGCCCTTGTGGAGAGCTTCACCGACCAGCCGGTGACCAACAACACGCGGTCGCCGGCCCCCGGCCCGGTATCTTCCTCCGTCCAGTGCTCGTCTAACGGGTACTGGGTTCTTCTATCAGGAAGTCTGGTTGGCAACCCCGGCGCACAATCCAGCATTCCGTGCGACATGGCGAAGCCCGCTTGGACTTTCGCCAACGACAAAGGCGACATCAGGTTTATCTATGACCAGGGCAACCCGGCACCCCCGGTCAACCAGCCGCGCGCCGACGGCACGAATTTCAGCCCCTTCACCTACACCGCCGACGCCAACAACCGCGCGGTGCGCGGCGCCGACGGCCACTACTACCGGGAGCAGCGCGTCAACGGCCGGTGGCAACGCTCGAACTCGTACGGCAGATATTATACGGATGTCTCCGCCCGCAGAGCGAGCTGGAACGCCCACTACCGCTCGCGGAATCTCCCGCTGGTCAACCCGGACGGCGGAACGTTCCCGAGTAGTCGGGCACCCGGCCCCCCCTTGTTCCAGAGCGCGGGCGTGCAAGAGACGGCGCTGACCATGACCTTCGACGTGGCCCTGGACATGGACTCGGTGCCTTCGCCCGGGGCCTTCCGCGTCACCGTGAACAACGCCCGGCGCAACGTCGCATCCGGCGGCGTCGCCGTCTCCGGCAAGATAGTGACGCTGACCCTGGCCTCGGCGGTGGGCCCATACGACACGGTCAAGATACGCTACACCAAGCAGTCCGCCAACCCGCTGCAGGACGCCTCCGGCAGTGCCGTGGCGACCTTCGCCGACCTGGTGGTGACCAACAACACCCAGGTAACCATCTGGTCCGCCACGCTGACTGCAAAGGCATCGGGCGGCGCTACCGGTTGCGATGATGCAGTTTCCTCATCAGATCGGAAGTGCCAAAACAGCAGCACGCTCACCGACAACTCCTTCACACTAGGAGGAACGGATTATCAAGTCAAAACGGTCTTGGTCTTAACGTCAGCAAATCGTTTTGAATTTTTACTCGACAGAGCAATTCCGAGAGGCTGGACTCTGTATGTCGATGGTCGCCAATTCGCCGTCTCGATGGCAACTCTTACCGGCGGCGAGAAGTACGCGGTCTGGAGCAATCCCGGCTTTGCCTGGACGGACGACCAGCAGGTCTCGCTGCGCCTGACGGTTCCGCCCGTAGTGCCGGTCTTCGAGAGCGCGGCGGTGGACCGGAAGGCGCTGACCGTAAACTTCAACGCAGACCTGGACGGGAGCTCGGTACCGGCGCCCGGGGCTTTCCGCGTCACCGTGAACAACGCCCGGCGCAACGTCGCATCCAGCGGCGTGGCCGTCTCCGGCAAGATAGTGACGCTGACCCTGGCCACGGCGGTGGGCCCATTCGACACGGTCAAGGTGCGCTACACCAAGCCGTCCACCAACCCGCTGGAAAGCGCGGCCTCGGGCAGCGCGGTTAATACCTTCGCCGACCAGGAAGTGACCAACAACACCGAGGTAACCGTCTGGACCGCGACGTTGACTGCAAAGAGAGAGGCTCTCATTAGCGGTTGCAGTGGTACCACCTCGGATGCGGGATGCGCCAGCAGGCTCATCCCCAACTCCTTCACACTAGGAGGAACGGCTTATCAAGTCAAAAAAGTCCTTACGAGTGCAGGTGACTTGGAACTTGAACTCGACAAAGCAATTCCGAGCGGCTGGACGCTGCATGTTGATGAACACCAATTCTCCGTCTCGATGGCAAGGTCTACCCAAAGCGGCAAGGGAGCAATCTGGTCAAGAGATGACCCTGTCTGGACGGATAACCAGGAGGTCTCGCTGAGCCTGTCGGTTCCGCCCGTAGTGCCTGTCTTCCAGAGAGCGGCAGTGGACGGGGCGACGCTGACCGTGACCTTCGATGCGGACCTGGACATGAGCTCGGTTCCGGCGCCCGGGGCTTTCCGCGTCACCGTGAACAACGCCCGGCGCAACGTCGCATCCGGCGGCGTGGCCGTCTCCGGCAAAATAGTGACGCTGACCCTGGCCTCGGCGGTGACCCCAGGCGACACGGTCAAGGTGCGCTACACTAAGCCGTCGGCCAGCCCACTGCAAAGCGCCGCCTCGGGCAGCGCGGTGGCTACCTTCGCCGATCAAGTGTTGAATAACAACACGACGCTCGAGGTGACCGGGGTGTCCGTGGTCTCGAACGCGGGCGCGGACCGGACCTACGGCCTGCACGACACCATCGAGGTGCGGGTGACCTTCAACGGGCAGGTGGTAGTTACGGGGACGCCGCGCCTGAAGATCAAGATGGCGCCGACCTTCGGGGAGAAGTGGGCGACTTACGCCAGCGGCAGCGGCACGAGCAGCCTGACGTTCGACTACACGGTGGTGTCGCCGAACCAGTCCCCCGTGGGCATCGCGGTGCTCGCGAACTCGCTGGAGCTCAACGGCGGGACCATCAACTCGGGGAACGTGGGCGCCAACCTGGCCCACACCGGCCTGGCCCACGACCCCAACCACAAGGTGAGCGATACGGTGGTGTCGGACAGCGCCGTCGCCAGCGACCCCATCGTCGTCCCCGACGGCCCCGAGCCGACGTCGGTGGAGAGTGTGACCGTGACCTCGGGCTCGGGCGCGGACAAGACCTACGGCCTGGGCGACACCATCCACGTGCAGGTGACCTTCGTCGGGCCGGTCGAGGTAGACACGACCGGCGGGACGCCGCGGCTCAAGATCGACATGGACCCGGCGGACTGGGGCGAGAAGTGGGCCGCCTACGCCAGTGGCAGTGGCACGAACAGCCTCACCTTCGCCCACACCGTGGTGGAGCCGAACTACTCCACCCAGGGCATCGCAGTGCTGGAGAACTCGCTGGAGCTCAACGGCGGGACCATCAGCTTTAGCAGTGGCCACGCCGCGTTTCTCGGCCACACCGGCCTGGCCCACGACGCCAACCACAAGGTGGATTGGCAGACGGAGCCGGAGCCAGGCGGCGGTCCCTCCGGCACGAGCGACCCCGGCGGAGCCAGCGGGGAAAGCGGAGGCGAGCAAGAGCAGAGCGCCCCGGCATCGGTGTCCGGCGTGAACGCGTCCTCCTCCCCCCAGGCCAACGCCACCTACGGTCTGGGCGAGACCATCCAGGTCACGCTGACCTTCAGCGAGGCGGTGGACGTTACGGGGTCGCCGCGCCTGAAGATCGACCTGGACTCGGCAGACGGTGGCGAGCAGTGGGCCGCCTACCAGGGCGGCAGCGGCACAGCCACCCTGACCTTCACCTACACCGTGGCGGAGCCGAACATCTCCACCCAGGGCATCGCCGTGCTGGCGGACACCCTGGAATTGAACGGCGGGACCGTACAGGCGGACGGCGTTGACGCCAATCTCGCGCACACCGGCCTGGCCCACAACGCCAGCCACAAGGTGGACTGGCGGTTGCCAGCGGCGTCGGTGACCGGCGTGGAAATCACCTCGGACCCGGGCGACGACGACACCTACGCCAGCGACGACGTGATCAGCATCACGCTGACCTTCAACAAATCGGTGGACGTGACGGGTATTCCCCGCCTGAAGATCGACATGGACCCGGCGGAGTGGGGCGAGAAGTGGGCCGCCTACCAGGGCGGCAGCGGCACTACCACCCTGACGTTCACCCACACGGTGGTGGAGCCCAACATCTCCACCCAGGGCATCGCCGTGCTGGAGAACTCGCTGGAACTGAACGGCGGGACCATGCAGTCGGACAGCCTGGCCGCCCAGCTAGCCCACACCGGCCTGGCCCACGACGCCGAGCACAAGGTGGACTGGCAATTGTCGGAGGAGAGCGACACCAGCAGCGAGGAAGGCGGAGCCAGCGGACAGGGCGGGGACCAAAGCCAGGAGCAGAGCGCCCCGGCGTCGGTATCCGGCGCAGCCGTGGCATCTTCGCCCGCGTCCGGCAACACCTACGCCCTGGGCGAGACCATCAGCATCACGCTGACCTTCAGCGAGGCGGTGGACGTTACGGGTACGCCCAGGCTGAAGATCGACATGGACCCGGCGGAATGGGGCGAAAAGTGGGTCGCCTATGCCAGCGGCAGCGGCTCCGGCAGCCTCACCTTCGCCCACACGGTCGTGGAGCCTAACATCTCCACCCAGGGCATCGCGGTGCTGGCGAACACCCTGGAACTGAACGGCGGGACCATACAGGCGTCCGGCGTTGACGCCGACCTGGCCCACACCGGCCTGGCCCACGACGCCAGCCACAAGGTGGACTGGCGGCTGCCGAAGGCGTCGGTGACCGGCGTGGAAATCACCTCGGACCCGGGGAGCGACGACACCTACGCCACCGACGACGTAATCACCATCACGCTGACCTTCAGCAAGGCGGTGGACGTTACGGGAACGCCGCGCCTGAAAATCGACATGGACCCGGCGGACTGGGGCGAGAAATGGGCCGCCTACCAGGGCGGCAGCGGAACTACCACCCTGACCTTCACCCACACGGTTGTGGAACCCAACATCTCCACCCAGGGCATCGCGGTGCTGGAGAACTCGCTTGAGCTCAACGGCGGGACCATGCAGTCGGACGGCCTGGCCGCCCTGCTTGCCCACACCGGGCTGGCTCACGACGCCGAGCACAAGGTGGACTGGCAGGGCTGATGGAGGGGTTCCCCGTATTCCGGCGGTGAAACGCAAAAAAGGCGGCATACATGACCGGCCAGGGGAGGGCATCGTCGATGTCCTCCCCTTTTTTGTTCCGGTCCGGCCTCCTGCACTCAGCGCTAGGGAGAGGTACGGGGGGTGTGGGCTGGCCGCCTCGTTTCCGCCGGGTATCCCAGGAGAATAAGGAGACGAGCCAAGTGAAACGCCGGCGTCCGCCCACGCGGGTCATCCTCAACGCCTCCGCCGTATGGGTACTGCTGGACCAACTGGATATGTCCCAGAACGAACTGGCGCGCCGGTGCGGGGTCACTTCGGGATACCTGTCCCATCTAATGAATGGGAGGCGCAGCCCGTCGCCCCGGGTCCGGCGGCGGTTGATGGAAGCGCTGGGCGTGGACGACTTCCACCGGCTGTTCATCTTCGTCCCGGTGGGCGATGACGGCGGAGGGGAAGGGGCCGCCGTCCTTTAAACGCAAAGAGGTCCCCATATATGGGCCGCCGGGGAGGGACGCTATATCAGCGTCCCTCCCAATTCCCCCACGTACAGGGCAAGCGGCGTCCCCTAGAACAGCCGCAACGTCTCGGCCTGGGGCTGCTCCGGCTCCGCCGTCTCGTTGCCAGCGGGCGTGGTTGCCGCCTGCTGGCGCCGGTTCCGCTGCCGGGGCGGGGGGGCGGGCTTCACATAGGCCGGATGCCTGGGTTCCTCCTCCCAGATGGCCCTGGCCCTTGCCACCACCGCCGGAAACTCATCGGCCAGCCCGAACAGGTCAGGGTCCTCGAAGGACTCGATGTGAGGGTCGGCCGAGGGCCGTTGCACCCCGATGGTGGCCCGGTTTCCCCTGATGGACAGGACCACTTTCAGTTCATCGGTGGTTTCCGTCTCGGCTGGAGCAGGCTGGTCATCAGCGGCGTCGGAAGTGTCGGGTTCCTCATCGGTCTCCGTATCCGTGTCGGCGTCCGGTCCACTGGAGGTTTCGATGCCTTCCGCGTCGTCGGTTACGTCTCCGGCGGGAAACTCCCCGGCAACCTCGGCGGGCACATCATCCGACGCGGTTCCGAAGAGGAACTCCTCGGCGCTCACCACGTCCGGGGAGTGGTTTTCCGTTCCATTTTCGTCAGTTATGGTTTCACCCCCATCCGTTTCCTGGTTGTGGGTCGGGTCTACCTGTGCCCCGCTCTTGATTTCGCCCAGGGTCATGGGCTGCCAGTAGAGGTCGCGCTCCACGGCGGGAACGCCGCCGAAGACGGTGGTTTCAGCCAACTCCGTGAGGTCGAAATACCCTATTTCCTTTTCAAACCCATCCACCAGGCCGAAGCACTGGCCGGTAACGGGGTCCATTTCCGTGATGTACCACGTCCAGTTCGAGTACGGGCTGAACAGTTTGGCCGGGGCCAGCACCTGGTCGTAGTCGCGGGCCTTTTCGTTGGCGCCCAGTGCGGGAATAGTTTCGGCCAGCTTCTGCGTCATCAGCTGGTGTCCCCGCTTCCCGTCGTGGCGGTCCTGCCACATGGTCGCGGTGGTTTCCCTTTTGTTAGTCATGGTTGCTCATCTCCTTGCTTGTTTCGCGTGTGTTTGCTTGCACCGTTCAGGCGGCGTCAGCCCGGCCCACCAGCCGGGCCACCGCTTCCGGCGTGACGTATGACGGCGTTTCCGTGCCCAGGTGATCAACGACAATTAGAACTGCCTGAAACGCCAACTATTCTTGCCGGTCAGAAGGGTTAATCATCCGGTACTGGGGGTGCCGGAATGATTACAGATCGACAAGTTTTGTTAATGAGGCAGAAGCTAATGGAAGGAAAGAGTCAGGAGACGGCGGCGGCGATGGCTGGGATGAGTGTGCGGACAGCGCGCAACTGGCAGCATGGGCCGCTGCCGTCGGAGAAGAAGGAAGGACGCCAGTGGCGCACCAGGCCGGACCCCTTCGAGGGGATCTGGGCAGAAGAGATAGAGCCGCTGCTCCGTGAGGAGTCAGCCCTGGGACTGAGGGCAACGACAATTATCGAGTATCTGGAGGAGCGGCACCCGGGGCGCTTCAGCGCCTCCCACCTGCGGACGCTGCAGCGGAGGCTGCAGGAGTGGCGGGCCCAGCATGGCCCGGATAAGGAGGTGTACTTCCCGCAGGAGCACCCACCAGGAAGGGAGGCCCAGATCGACTTCACCCACTGCAAGAGCCTGGGGGTGAGCATTGGCGGCCAGCCCTACGCCCACCTGCTGTTCCAGTTCGTGCTGAGCCATTCGGGCTGGCGCTACGCCGAAGTGGCGGCCAGCGAGAGCTATCTGGCCCTGCAGCGGGGATTGCAGGGAGCCCTGTGGACCCTGGGCGGCGTGCCCCACGTGGTGCGCAGCGACAACACCGCGGCCCTGACCCACGAGATGCGGCGCAGCGGCGGCCGCGAGCTGAACCATTCCTACGCTGGGCTCCTGGCCCACTACGGTCTGGAGTCCACCCGCAGCAACCGGGGCATGGCCCACGAGAACGGGGTGGCGGAGCAGGCTCACTACCGTCTCAAGGACGCCCTGGGCCAGGCGCTGCTGCTGCGGGGGAACCGGGATTTCGACACCAACGACAACTACCTCCGGTTCGTCGGCCAAGTGGTGGCCCGCCGCAACCGGCTGGTCCAGGGGAAGTTGGAGCGGGAACGGCCCTACCTGCGGTCCCTGCCGCCGGTTCCCTTGCCCGAATACCAGAGCTACCGGGCCAGGGTGCGGAAATGGAGCACCATCCAGGCGGCGGGCCACACTTACAGCGTGCCCTCCCGGCTCATCGGGCAGGAGGTACAGGTACGGGTATACGCCGACCAGGTAGAGGTCTACTACCAGGACGAGCTGGTGGAGCGCATGGAGCGTGTGAGGGGAGACGGCGAAGCCCGGGTGAACTACCGGCACATCATCGGCTCCCTGGTGCGCAAGCCCGGGGCCTTTGCCCGCTATCGCTTCCGAGAGCACCTGTTCCCGACGCCCACCTTCCGCCGAGCCTATGAGGCTCTCCAACAGTGGCGGGGCGAACGGGCCGACGTGGAGTACGTGCGCATCCTGCACCTGGCGGCCACCACCATGGAAACCACCGTGGCCACTGCGCTGAGCCAACTCCTGGAGACGGGCCAGCCCTTCGACTACGGCGCGGTGAGGGAGCTGGCCGCTCCCGAGGCGCCAGGGACGCCCTCTCTGGCCGTGGCCGGAGACCCGGACCTGGGTGTCTACGACCGGCTGTTGACGGGAAGCCTGCTGCCAGCGGAGGTGGCGTGATGACGGACACGACGATTGGCATGACGATGGACACCGCGGCGATTCAGGACCGGATCGGGCAGCTGTGCCACCAGTTCCGGCTTCCCTCCATGGCCGCCCAGGCGGTGAGCCGCTTCAACAGCGCCGGTCACGGCGACGCCCTGCCCACCTTCCTGGAGGTGCTGGAGCAGGAGGCCGAGGACCGCCGCCAACGGCGCATCAACCGGCTGCGCAGGGAGTCCAGGCTCCCTTCGGGCAAGACCTGGGACACCTTCCAGTTCGGCCGGCTTCCCCTTTCTCTGCGCCAGCAGCTGGACCAACTGGCCCAGGGCGAGTTCCTGGAACGGGGCGTCAACGTCCTGGCCTTCGGCCTCCCGGGCACCGGCAAGACCCATGCCCTGTGCGCCCTGGGCCACCGCCTGGTGGAGTCGGGACATTCAGTATTCTTCGCCCCAGCCTACCGGTTGGTCCAGGACCTGCTGGCGGCCCGGCGGGATCTGGCCCTGCCCAGGATGCTCCGGCGGCTGGACGCCTTCGACTTTCTGCTGCTGGACGATCTGGGCTACCTGCCCCAGGGGGCCGAGGAATCGGAGGTGCTCTTCACCCTCATCGCGGAACGCTACGAGCGGCGCTCCCTGGGCATCACCTCCAACCTGGTCTTCTCCCAGTGGGAGGACATCTTCGCCAATCCCATGGCCACGGCCGCCGCCATCGACCGGGTGGTTCACCATTCCGTCATCCTGGAATTCGATGGCCCGAGCTACCGCACCGACACTGCCCAGCGGCGGGGAGAGGAAAAGGAGGTGGTCACCGGCAAGAATAATTGACGCCAAACCGGCAAAAATAGTTGACGTCGAACACCAGGTCCATGTCCAGGTAGAGGCCCAGGAAGGGGCAGGTCCCCGCCACCATGCGGCGGACCACCTGCAACACCAGCGAGGCCATCATCTGGTTGATGGTGGGGTCCTGGTCGGTGAGGTCCAAAGCCGCCGCGCAGTCCACGTCGGGCGGCCTGGTGGACACGGCGGTCAGCAGATCCGGGCGTTGCAGCGTGGGCGCCGGGGCCAGGTGGCAGATGTCGCCGGTGAAGGGCGGTTCCTCCTGGAACACCGGCTCGGCGACATTCCCAACGAGCACCTGGCCCCAATTGGTGTCGTTGCCGGCGTCGATGAGCCAGCGGCAGGGATCTCCCGGCAGGCACTCGGCCATGGCCCGCCGGGCGGCGGCGTTGTCGGCGCAGCCGATGATCAGGCCGTCGTGGGGGGAGAGGCCTGGGTAGCGGCTCCCCTGGGGGCGGTATTCCTCCCGGAAGGGGTAGACCGAGTAGCCCACGGGCCGTTTGAAGTCCCTTGCCAGCCGGTCGGCCAGGGCCTTGCTTTTGAATTCCCCCACGTCGCCAGGGTAGAAATTCTGGCGGAGCAGGTTGTGGGGTTCCACCCGGTCGTGGTCCACCAGGACGATGGTGGCGTCCCGGCCCTGGAAGAGGCGGCAGAGGCCCTCTGCGACGAAACCGCCGGTGCCGCCACAGCCGACCACGGTGATCCAGGGGTTGTCCAACAGGAACTGGTTGTCCAGGTAGTAGGGCATGGTTGGTTTACCTCCTTATATGTGGGTTGCTGGGTGTTGACCGGCCCCTTCGCCCATCAGCAGCAGCGCCGGCGGGCAAGGGCCGTTGAAGACCTGGGACCAATGCAGGGGCGCGAAGTGTCCGTAGATGCCCACCCGCAGGGTCAATTCCGGTTCAGGCTTATCAAGGCGTCCCACGACGACGTACACGCGGAAGCCCTGCTCGTCCCGGTTGTCGGTGGTCGAGAAGAAGGCCCGGTGTCTGCCGTGGGAGTGGAACTCGGCAACGACGCCGGTGGGCGGTTGATAGGTGAGAGAGGCCGACGTTCCTTCCTGCGGGGGCACCACCAACCGGTAGGCGCCCCCGTCCCACCGGACGGCGAAGAACCGCTCGGTGTCCGGCGCGGCCAGCATCCAGGCCAGGCCCAGCTCGAAGACGTGGGCCGGTATCGGGCCGTTGGCCAATTCCAGCTTTTCGGATACGGGCGCCAGCCCCCGCACCTCGGCGGGAGCGACCAGCACCCGCGCCGTCAGGTGGGCACTCTCGGACTGGACGTAGAGGCCGCCCGCGCCCAGCACGTAGTCGTAACCGATCCCCTGGCTTCCAGTGAGACCGGCGGAGTGGTTCACCAGGTAGCCCACCGGCTGCGGGGTGGCGCTAGGGGTAGTAACCTCGTCTCCCCTCGGAGGCCGCCATGACGTGGCCCAGGGTGCATTGGGGAACCAGGTCCTCAACCGGGTACTCAGCCTTTCCATCCAATTCCTCCCATAGCGCTTGCAGGTTGTCCGGGTGTTTCTTGGAACGGTCCCTGGTATCTCCGGTAAGGGAGAAGAAGGACTGGAAGAAGGATTCCGGTATCCGCCCCACCTCCTCGGGGAAGCGGTGGCTGCCGGGGCAGACCCTTCCGTCCCTGAAGACGTTGAAGGCCGGAGCGCGGTAGAGCTGCTGCTCGGCGTCGGTGGGCCGCTCCAGGGCGGCATAGACCCAGGGCGCCCGGCCCGGCGAGCAGACGAAGACCAGCCCAGGCATGGGCAGCCGGAGCCTTGCCGGAGGCTGGAAAGCCTCCCGTTGCAACGCCACCGGCCACACCTGCGGAGGCCGCCACAGGGCCACCACCTGGCCGGTCTCCCCCTGGTTCCACCAGAGGGCGTTTTCGGGCAAGAGGCCGGACGAGAAGCCCAGGTGCCGGATGAACACGTTGGCGATCTCGTCTGCCGAAACGGTCCTGACCCAGTTGCGGTCGGCCTCGAAGCCCCGAAGCAGGACGGTCTCGCCGTACACCTCAAGCTGGGCCTGGAGGGTGTCCCGGGGCAGGTCGTCCCGGACCGGCAGGGACCACTCGGTCCGGTGCGTGTCATTGGTCGTCATCATCGTTTTCCTCCTGTTGTTGGTCTGGTTCGGGCAGCCGGGGCAGGATGAAGTCCAGCATTTCGGCGAAGCGGCCCGGCAGGTCTTCCTCCAGCCAGTCGGCCAGCTTCACCACCGAGTCCACCAGCGCGCTGGCCTTCTGCCATTCCTGCGTCCCCTCGGCGATGATTTCCTCCTCCCAGGGGTCGGAGAAGCCGTCGTAGTCGCCATCGTCATAGTTGTGGTCGAGAAAGAAGTTGCCGGTCTCGGCCCGCACCCAGGCGGCGGCCTGGGCCGCGCCCTGGTATTCGGTTTCTCTGACGGTTTCGCTCAAGGTCTCCAACGGAATGCCGCCCGCAGGGATGCGGAGCAGCGTCTCCTGCGAAATGCGCTGGGCGGCGCATTCCAGCCAGGCCGTGCGCAGCCCGCCGGGTTCGTCGTAGTAGGCGTCGGGGGGTTCGGCCAGCAGCGCCAGGGCGGATAGGCCCTCCCGGTAGCCGTCCCACATCTCGTGCAGGCCGTCGTAGCCGATGCCCATGAGCTGGAAGGGGATGCCCCGGCGCAGCCAGGTGAAGGGCGGTTCCTCGCCTTCGTCCACATAGAACTCGATGAAGGGGGCGTAGAGGGGGAAGTGGCGTTCCTCGAAGAGCCGGGCGAAGCGTTCCAGCCGCTGCCCCACGTCGGGTATCGCCAGCATCGTTTCCGCCTCTTGGGGAAAGAGGCGGCGGACCAGTCCGGCGAACCAGGCGTAGTCCTCGGCGTAGCCCAGCCGGACGACCAGCTCCCGCAGCGACGGCGGGCGCCGCAGGAGCCTTTCGGCCAGGCTGCTCAGTACCGGCGGGGCCGCAGTTGCCATTTCATCGCCTCCAGCAGCCGCTTGGTGGCGGCGGCATAGTCCTGGGCCTGGGCGCAGGCCAGTTCCACCTCGGCCTGCCGGGCCGCCGCCGCGTCCAGGTCCAGCCCGCCGCCGGGCAGGGTGAGCTACGCCGCAAGCTCGGTGATCTTGAGGTCCGCCGGCGGCGTTCCCGCCAGCAGACCCACGAAGGTCAGGTTGTCCATGTGTTGCCTCCCTAACTGCGGGCTGGGTTGAAGGCGCCCTTGGTGCCCACCCGCCGCTGGAACTCGAAGATGGTGTCGTCGCCCCGGGTGGTCTCCTTGACCGAGGCGTTGGCGATCTCGCCGTAGAAGTCGGCCAGCGTCGCCTTCACCTGCTCGACGGTCATTTCGGGGTCCGGGTCGGGGAACTCGCGGTCGTCGTACACAAAGATGCGTGCCATGATTGGTCTCCTTTAGTGATTGGTGTTGTTTCGGTTCGTTGCCGTTGGCGGGGAGGCCGCCGTTTCATCGGCGGTGGCCTCTCCCGTGTGCCTGTGCGGTCTAGCGCCCCGCTCCCACCAATTCGGCCTCCCGTTCCTGCTCCTTCTCCAGGGCCCAATCGAACAGGGACGCGGCGGCGGGTTTGGCCTTGCCGTTCCGTCCCCTGGGCTTGACCGGTTCCTCGGACAGGAACTCGGCCCAGGAAAACAGGGATTGCTGCCCTTCGGCGGCTCCGGGTTCGTCGCGGTGGCCGTCGCCGTTGGCTCCGTTGCCGTTGGCGTGGTGGCCGTTGCCCAGGACCAGTTCCACCGTCGCCTCGATGCCGTCGCCGTGTCCGTTGCCGTTGGAATGATGGCCATTCCCGTTGACCGCCACGGCCTCCGGTTCGACCTCGACGACCTTCCAAGCGTCGTCCACCAGGAACTCCTCGGCGCTGGCTTCGGCGTCCCGCGCCCGGGCGAACACGTCCTCCACCGTCTCGGTATCGGCGTCGGCCTCATCGCCGCTGACGATCTGCCTGGCCAGGGCCAGCATCAGGTCGTCGCCGTCGTCCCCGAAGGCGGCCAGCCCGTCCTCGGGCAACTCCCCCTCCACCGCCAATGAGCTTTGCAGTTTCTTGGCGACCAGCTTGAGCGCGTCGGCCTGTAGGGTGTTCCGGTAGGCCATGAACACCACCTTCACGGGGCGCTTCTGCCCGATGCGCCAGGAGCGCCGCGACGCCTGGCGCATCGTGTAAACGCTGTAATCCGTCTCGAACCAGCAGAGGGTTGGGAAGTCGATGAGGTCCAGGCCGGTCTGCACCAGCCGGGGGTGGCAGATGAGCACGTCGATACCCTGCTTGACCCGTTCCTCCACCCAGCTTTCCCGCCGGTCCGGGGCCACCGAGTCGGCCTTGAGCACCGCCACCCGGAACCCGTGGGTGGTCAGGAACTGCTCCATCCGCTCGGTGATGTCCCGCGTTCCCGTGTGGGTGGCGTAGACCAGCACCTTCCGGCCCGCCAGCCGTTCCGCCGCCACCAGGTCCACCAGCGCCTGCTCCTTGGGGTAGAGCTTGTCCTCGGACAGGGGCGGCATCTGGACAAGCACGTTGCCCGTCTGGGGGTCGAAGACCGTCTCGCCCCGGGTGCAGCCGTCGGGGTAGGCCAGGAGGGTTTGCAGGTAGGTGGCCAGGAGCCGCTTGGAACCCTTGGCCAACGCCGCCGCCAATGCCTGCCGCAGGGTGTCGAACACCGCGTCGTAGGCCCTGCGCTGGGAGAAGCCGGTGTGGTCCGTCTCCCGGTCCATGCCCGACAGCAGCACCTGCTCCTCGTAGGGCGGCAGCCCCGAGGCCACGTCGGAGAGGCGCAGGAACACCGAGTTGCCGATGAGATGGAACAGGGCCGAGGGCGCCAGGCCGGGTCTTTCACGGACCGTCTTCCTGTACCCCTTGCGGCGGCTGTTGCGCCCGTCCTCGAAGGAGTCGCCGTCGTCGGAGTGGCGGACCGTCTCTTCCAGGAAGCCGTAGCGCTGTATCCAGCGGCCCTCCTCGGAGCGTCCGAACTCGGCCCGTATGTCGGGCGAGAAGCGGTAGAGCAGGTGGAAGAGAGTGCTCGAATAGCCTCCCGTCAGCGTTCCGGTAAGGGTGAGGGACTTGCCGCAGGAGTCGGCCAGCACCCCGGCGGCGATGCCCTGGGCGGAACCCCTTCCCTTATAGTCATGGACCTCATCGCCTATAAGCAGGTCGAAGAAGCCCCTCATCCGGTGCTTCACGTAGTCGGCCAACGGGTAGCGGCGCGGGCCGGAGCCGTCGGCCTGCCACAGGGCCGAGCCGCACCGGTCGCAGTCACGGCGCTTGCGGGAGAGTTCGGCGTCGGTGAGGGGAACCCCGTCCTTGTCCACCACCTGGGTATGGCAGGTGGGGCAGCAGGGCACCTGGAAGGGCTCGCCGGTCTGCTCGTCCCGCACCAGCCGCCCCCCGGCGGCGGCCCACCGCTGGACCACGGCGGGCTGCCAGCGGTAGGACAGCTTGGCCCGCTCCCGGGACATGACGGCGAAGAGGGGCGCGGGATCCACCGAAAGCCGCAGTCGTTCCAGGTCGGTGATGGAGGCGACGATGGCGGCCCGGGCGCCGGGCACCGTGTCCTCCACCTCCCGCTTCCACTTTCGGGTCAAATGGGGAGGGCAGAGGATCAACACCCGCCGGAAACCGGCGGCGTGGGCGGCGGCGGCGCCGATGAAGGTCTTGCCCGTCCCCATCTCGCCCACCACCGTGGTGCCCCTATGGGCCTGGAGTGACAGGGCCGTGCCCTTGATGGCGTCTTCCTGGCCGCCCATGGGCGTGCGCAGCAGCCGGGGCAGCCTGACCGGGGTTTCCGAGGGCCGGTAGAGGGGCGGGTAGGACTCCACCACCCGGCGGGCGATGGCCTCCTTGAAGGTGTCGATGAAACCTGACAGGTTCATGGGTGTTCTCCTTGACTTGAGGGTTGCCGTTGAAAAATGCGAAGGCCCCACCGGTACTTGAAACCGGTGGGGCCTTCGTGTCGTCCGCCATTGGCGGATCGGGGCAGCCGTCTATGCGGCTGAGCGGATGTTCTTACCGTCGTCGGCGTCGCCGGGGCAGCGGCCAGCGAGGTGGTAGGAGCGCGGCGGCGAGGCGACCACCCGGCCGCCGGTGATGTCCACCGTGGCGGTCTGCTTCATCGGCTGGCCGGGGTGGATGGGATGCCCGCACCGGGCGCAGGCTTCCAGAGTCAGGGGCATCTGCATGGCATCCTTCCTTTATGAATGGGACTGTGCTCGTCTTTCCAAAAGCCGAGGCCCCGTCGGTTCCCACAAGGGAAGGGCGGGGCCTGTTGGCGGGGCTGTGATGGCAGGATGGTCAGGCGGCGATGTCGGTGATCTCCCCGCCGTCCAGGTCCAGGGCGACCACGGTGGTTTTCAGCCGTTCCCGGTAGACCTCGGTGTTCTCGGTCTCTTCCGCGAGTATCATCTCCTTCGTGGTCCTCCCTTTGACCAGGATGCGCTGCCCGTAGGCCTCCAGCACCAGGTTATCCAGAAAACCCGCCGCCACCAGCATGGCCAGGTGTCCCCGGCGCAGCGGCATCAGGGGCCGGGTGCGCCGGTCGTCGGCGGGCCAGAGGGAGTCCCGCACCTCCTGGCTGGCCCACAGGCCCGTCTTCCTGGCTTCGGCCACCGCCGACAGCGGGTCAACCGTCCTGGTGGCGAAGAGGATGTCCCCGACGGGAACCAACGGCGGGTCGTAGACCGGATAGGGACGGTACGGGAATTCCTCCGGCTCCCCGAAGGCCCAGGCCCGCACCTGCTCCTCGGCGTAGGGGTCCGGGCTGGGTTCCGCCTTGCGCCTGCCCACCAGGACCACCTGGTCGAACACCTCCCTTTCGGGATTCGGGAAGGCCCAGCACCGGATGTCCCGGTAGTGGGAGGAGAGGTAGCGGGCGGAAACGGCCAGGCGCTGCTTCGGCACGATGAACAGCAGCAGCCCGCCGTCGGTCAGGTAGCGGGTCGTGTGGGTGAGAAAGGCGTGTTCCACCCGCTTGTCCTCCTTGTCCCAATCGTATGGCGGATTCAAGAGGAGCACGCTGAAGGCGTTGTTGGCGATGGAAGTGGCGAAGAGGTCGCAGGCCAGGGCGCGGTCCAGGACGTGGGCAGCCTGCTCCGCCCGGTCCCTATGCAGTTCCACCCCGCAGGTCTCCACGGGAACGGTGCTGCGGTCGCGCAGCAGGTCCGCGAACTGGGCCAGGGCGTCGCCGGCGCCACAGCAGGGGTCCAGGACACGCAGGGTGTCGGCGCTGCGGGGGCGGCCCCGGGCCTCGTAGAGCAACTGGGCAACCAGGTCAATTACCCTCGGCGGGGTCGGGTAATACCCGCCTTTCGATTGAGCGGCGAGTCTCATGTCAGTCCTCCTTGTTGTTTGGTATCGGTTACCTGGTCTCGGTGTTGTCGGAATCGCCGGGCCCGCCGGTGGACGGCGCGAACCGGCAGGGACCGGGCTGGCAGAAGTGGCAGTTCCACCGGATGCTTTCCGGTGAGGCCAGCATCTCCATGCTCAGGGCGACGAGGACCACCGCTGCGCCGCACTCGTTGCAGGTGTAGGTCTCGCCGGCGTGGATGTCCTCGTCGGTTTCCTCCACCTGTGCGAACCGCGCCCCGCAGGAGGGGCAGGGGAAGTACAGGGTCTGCGTGTCGGCCATTGTGCTACCTCCCGTCGTTGTGGTTGCCGTTGGCGTGGTGTCCGTTGGAATAGTGTCTCAGTCCCACCACCTCGCCCTTGGCGAGGGTCCGCTGGAAGCAGAGCACCTGGTCGGTCTGCTTGTCCTTCGCGCACTGGACGCAGAAGGCGGTCAACAGTTCGGCGCGGCTGGCAACGGTCACCCGCTTGACCAGCACCTCGGTGCCGTCCTCCAGTTCGTGGCGGTAGAGCTTCTCGTTGGAGTTCCGCCAGTCCTGCTCGGCGGCGGGCCGGTAGAAATGGGGCTGTCCGCTCGAAGTCAGGTGGTCGGCGGCCCCGTGGGGGCAGAAGCGGCAGGTGTCCCCATCCGGGGAGAAGAGCTGCCAGGCTTTCCAGTTGCGGGCGCGGCGGCGCTTGTTGCCCCGCTTCACCGGGTTCAGCGTCCTATCCATTGCTGTCTTCCTCCTTTTCGGTGTCATTTGTGTCAGTGCTGTCGTCGGGGTTGAGGGTCAGGATCCCCGCCGCCACCGCCGCCGACAGGTCGGCCTTGAGTTCCTCTCCCCTGGGGTTGCAGGTGTAGGCCAGCAGTCCGGCGGACTCCAGGGGGACGATCTCGCCGGTGTCCAACCCCCGCCGCCAGAGCCAGTCCCGCCAGGAGCGGTGCAGGGGCAACGGGCTGCGCCGGTCCAGAAAGCGGTGATGTAGCGTTGGGGCGTCGGCCTGGTCCTGGGCCAGCAGCAGGAAGTCGTCCCGCTCGAAGGAGAATTCGGCCAGGCGGGTGTACACGAGGGCGTGCCAGCCCCGGCTGGCGGGCAGCCGGGCGATGCGGGTGGTCCAGGTTCCGACGGTATGATGGGGGACCTGGCACTGCTGGTAGCCGCCGCTCAATGCCATGCCCTCCACGCCCCGGATCAGGTGGGCGGTGTCGGGAGGCTGCTTGAGTAGGGAGGCCCAGATGGCCTTGAGCGCCGTCTGCGGCCCCACCATGGACAGGAACCAGAGGCCGCCGGTGTCGGGGTCGCGGGCGAAGGCGTCGGCGGTGGCCGAGTAGCCGCCGGCGCTGATGGTGAACAAATCCTCGTCGTTCACGGAGGGTTGCGTGGGAATCATGAGTTGCCTCCTGTAGGTGAGTGTTGGAGAAGGGCGCGGGGAAGGAAATCTCCCCGTGAGGAACGGCGGCAGAGCGCCGGTCTCGGTGTCTATGGGGCTAGCTGTCCATCAGCTTCTTTTCCTTGAGGCTGACCCACTTGCTGCCCGCGATGACGATGTGGTCCAGCACGTCGATGCCCAGCAGCTTTCCGCCCTGGACCAGCTCGCGGGTGATGGACAGGTCCTCGGGGCTGGGCGTCGGATCGCCCGAGGGGTGGTTGTGGCTGATGATGATGCTGGGGGCCGAGTCGATGATGGCCGCGCGGAAGACCTCGGCGGGACGGACTATCGAGCTGTTGACGTTGCCCTGGTAGACAATCCGCTGGCCCATCACCTGGTTGCGGGTGTTCAGCAGCAGCACCCGGAGCTGCTCCTGGGCCAGGGCCGACATCTCCGGCCCCAGCAGGTTGAACACGTCCTGGGGGGAGTTGATCTGAGGCCTGTCGGTCGGCCGCTCGGGCTGGAAGTCCACCTGGTAGCGGGCCGCCAGTTCCCCCAGCAGGGCCAGGTTGGAGCGCAGGGCCTCCAGCACGGCTTCGCCCTCCGGCGTGGCCGGGGCGGCGGGTTCGGATATGGTCAGGGGCATTTCTTCCTGCTTGGGCTGCTTCTTCCTGGGCATGGTTTGCTCCTTTGGCAATGACTTGGAAACGACAGCGGGGCCGCTCCCTGCCGATAGGGAGCGGCCCCGTGTTGCGTCCGCCGGTGGCGGGCGTCGGTGTGCGGTGGTTTGGCTAGAAGGGGAGGTCGTCGTCGGTCTGGGTGCTGGCGCCGGTGTTGGCGTAGTTACCGTTCCCGCCGTTGCCGCCACCGTTGCGGGAGGAGTCCAGGAACACCACGTCCTGGGCGTGAATCTCGGTGCGGTAGCGCCGCTGCCCGTCGTCCCCCTCCCACGAGTTCTGGACCAGCCGCCCCGCCACGTAGAGCCGCTGCCCCTTTTCCACGTACTGCGCAACGGCCTCCGCCAACTTGTCCCACACCACCACCGTGTGCCAATCGGTGGCGTCCTCGCCGTTCTTCCGCCCCCGGTCGGTGGCCAGGCGCAGCTGGGTAACGGCGATGCCCGACGCCGTGTAGCGCATCTCCGGGTCAGCGCCCACGCGCCCCAACAGTTCCACCTTGTTGATGGTCTTCGCCATGATTGTCCCTCCGTGTTGTTGTGATTGATGGATTTCCGAACTGACTGCGGGGCCGCCCTTTCCAGAAGGAAGGAGCGGCCCCGTGTCGCGCTCCGGCTTGCGGAGCGTCAGGGTTCCGATGTCATCCGGGACTAGCTGACCCGCAGGTACTCGGAGACGTTCTCGGTGACGATGCCCGCCCGGGTCTCCGCATCCAGCAGCGCGTTCAGCTTCTTGTGGTCCACGTTGTAGCGGGTGGACTTGACCATCCCCAAGGTGCGGGTCTTCTTGCCGCCCTCCAACTTCGCCTTGGCCTCACCCCGCTGCTTGAGCCAGGTCCGCAACTGCCCCAGCGCCCACTGCTTGTCTTCCTCGATGGCCTTCAGCATCTCCTGGGCCTGCTCGTACTCCAGGAGCGCCGCCCGCGCCTCCTCGTCGCTGACCGGCTCCGTTGCTTCGGCGATTTCATCCTCCGGTTCCACGTCCGCCATACCCGGCAGGCAGGCGTTCAGGAAGGGGCAGCGTTTGCACTGCCAGTCGTCGGCGGTGAAGTCCCGTTCCGGCAGGGCGTAGGGGTCCGGCCCGTTGACCAGGTGGTGGGCCGCCAGTTCCCCCAGCCGGGCGCAGGCTTGCTCGAAGGCCCGCTCCACCCGGTGCGCCGGTATCACCTCGTAGTCCCAGGTCCGTCCGCCGGTGTCCAGCGTGGCGATCACCACGTCCCGGGCTTCGTCGAAGGTCCCGTAGGTGTAGAAGGCGGCCTGCCAGACCGATTCCGGGTGGCTGCGCTCGGCTCCCAGGGTCCGCCACTTCTTGAAGGCCTCCGGCCCCCGGGTCTTGACCTCCACGATGCTGGGTTCGTTCCCGAAGATGGGCGCGACGCCGGCGGCGTCCACGTGGCCGCTGACCAAGAGCGCGGGGCCGAGGCGCAGGGAGACCATCCTGGGGTTGTCCCGGTCGGTGGGGGTGATGTCCCAACCGGCCCGCGCCATTGCCCGCAGCACCACCGGCTCCAGGGCGTTGCCCGCCTCCAGCATGGTCAGAGAGTCGTCGCTGCGGGGGTTGGTGACTTCGTGGTCGGTGGCCTCGTACCACAGGGCGCGGCGGCAGTTCCCCACCGCCGAGGCCCGGATCTCCAGGGTCCCGTCCCCGTCGAAACGGGCGTTGGGCCGGGAGTAGGTGGCGTCCCTGATGTCGTCAATCGTCATGGTCATGGTTTTCGTTCCTCCGTTATGTTCCGTGTCCGGTAAATGAAAGCGGGGCCGCCCCCGTATCGGAGACGGCCCCGTGCGCCTGTCGGTCGGTCCGTTTCAGCCGTTCAGTCGGCGGCCAGCCTGAGTTCTGCCTCTTCCACCCCCTCGGCCTTCACGAGTTGCTTCAGCACGTGGGCGATGCCGTCGCCGATGCCCAGGACGAAGGCGCTCCGTCCGCCGGGCATGGGGTTGACGTAGGGCTGCATCTCCTGGATGCCCTGGCACTGGGCGATGATTTCCTCCACCGGAGTGCCGCGCCGCAGGTGCAGCGACACCAGGCGGCAGGCCAGTTCGGTCACCCCGTACTGGAAGGAGCCGCCCTTGCCGAGGCTTCCGAACACCTCGAAGGGCTGGCCGTCCTCGTCCAGGCAGACGGTGACGTAGAGGTTGCCCAGCTCCGTTGCCAGCTTGGTGGTTACGCTGGGCAGGCTGCGGGGCCTGGAGCGGGTGATGGTGTCGGCGTTCATGGTGTGCCTCCCGTTTCCCGCAGGTAGGGCAGCGCCGGAGCGTAGCGGTCGAAGTAGCCCGCAATCCGAATGGCCAGTTCCCGCTCCCTGGCGTCGCCCAGGCACAGCAGCGTCCGGGCGATGGGTTCCTCGCAGTCCTCCTCGGCGAAGCAGGGGTTGAGGAAGCTGTCCCGCACCAGGTCGGGGAGTTCCTCCCACCGCTCGCGGCTGAGCTTCAGCCCGCCGTGGCCGGCGGTGGACACGCGCCAGACGCCCTCGGCCAGTTCCTCTATATCCTGGGACCAGCCCCAAGGGGTGTGGATGGTGGTGGTAGTTGTCATTTCCGTTTCCTCCTTGTTGTTTGGTGTCGTGTCCGGTAGATGAGAAACGGGACCGCCCGGCGATGGAGACGGCCCCGTTGAATGGCGTCGGCAGCGGTGTCTATCCGTTGCTGTTGCTGCCCTCGGCATTCTTCGCCTCGTTGACCTTGCGGGCCGCGCCCTCCACCAGGGGCTTCAGGTCCCTAGCGGGCAGGTCGTCCAGTTCCTTGCCCGTCTGCTTTTTCACCGCCTCCCGCACCTGGGTTTCCTCGAAGCCCTGCTCGGCGCCCAGGGCGATGAGCCGCCCCCGCAACTGCTGGAGGTAGGAACCGTCCCGCCGCCCATTACCGTTGTTACCGTTCCCGTTGTTACCGTTCCCGTTGCTACCCTGGGCGGGATTGCCGTTGGCGTTGGTAGGAGCCTGCGTCCGGGGCCTGCCGTTGGCCGTTGGCGGGTCGCCGTAGAGGACGTTGCCGAACCGGTCCCCGAAGCTGCGCAGCGCCCGCTTCAGCCCGTCGGTCACCGCCCCCTTGGCGGCGGTTTCGTGGCCCTCCGGGGCGTCCTCGGTCACGACGTGGAACCCGATGTCGGTGCGGGGCGGCGCGCCGTTGACCGTCACCCGCACCGGCGCGCTGTAGGCGTAGTTGACCTTGACCTCGCCGGTCCTGACGTCCACCTTCTCAATGCGGCGCAGGCCCACGTCGCCCACCAGTTCGTAGCCCCAGCCGCCGTAGCCGAAAATCTTGTTGGCCTGGTCGATGACGGTGTGGCCCTCGATGTATTCGTACTGGCGATTTCCGCGGCCGTCGCGGCGGGAGACCAGCGCCGGGTCCAGGGGCTGCTCCAGGGCGTTGACCACCGCCGGAGGCAGCCCGTCCCACAGGAGATCGTGGCCGCCAAGGTCGGCGACGCCGTTGCCGCTGTGGTGCCCGTTCTGGCCGTTGCCGTTGAGGTTGACGCTCCCGTTGGGGTGGTGCCCGTTGCCATTGCCGTTGTAGTGGCCGTTCTGGTTGTTGCCGTTGCCCATTTCGTTGCTCCTTTGCGTTGAGATGTTGTGGTTGCCGTAGGTTGAAGCGGCTCGCCCGATGGCAATCCGTCAGCGGGGACTGGCCCCGTCGTGCAGTTGGTTGCCGTAGAAAAAGGAAAGGCCCGCCGGTGAAGGCGGGCCGTCAGAGGGGATGTTGGAGCTGAGGGGGTTGACTAGCGGCCGTTGCCCGCCGCCCTTGCCAGCAGGCGGGGGAAGCGCAGCCGGCCGTTGGGGAGCGTCGCCAGTTCACCCACGTCGCCGACGCCCTGCGGCAGAGTGACCACGGCGGCCCGGTTGCCCAGGAGTTGTTTGAGGCTCTCCGCCGCCGTGTTGCCGGCGTCGTCGTTGTCGAAGGCCAGGAAGACCCGGGGGCAGCCCCGCAGCGCCGCCGCCACCTTGTCCATCCCCTGGGTGCCCAGGGCGGCCACGGCGGGATGGCCCCAGAGGGTGAGGGTCAGCCAGTCGAACACCCCTTCGGTCAGCACCACCCACGAGGGCGCCGGGCCGAGGCGGGCCAGGCCCAGCAGCGGCTTGGGGCCGGGCACCGCCTGGAAGCGGGGCTTGGCGTTGCCATCAATGGCCCGTCCCACCAGCCAGGGGACCAGCCCGCCGGAGACTTCCGGGACCACCACCATTCCGGCGAACCGCTCCGCGCCCTTTTCCAGGAACAGGCCGCTGCTCCTGAGCCGTTGGCCGGTGAAACCGGCGGTTTGCAGATGCTCCCGCAAGCCGCTGCCCGTGGCGTAGCCGAGACCCAGCCTCCGGGCCGTCTCCAGGCCGATGCCCCGGGTGGCCAGGTATTCCAGGGCGACCCGGCTGCGCCGCAGCTCACCGGCGTAGAACCGCGTCGCCGCCGTCAGCACCGCCGGGTCCCGGGGCGGAATCGCCGGAGCAGTGGACAGTTGGGTTGGAGTTGGACGGTGGGACGACCCCGCAACCGGAGTCGTCCCGTCATCCAGCCGCCGGATGGCTTCGGGCAAGGTTAGTCCTTCCATGCGTCCCACGAAGTCCAGCACGTCGCCTCCGGTGCCGCAGCCAAAGCAGTGGAACTTCTCGGTGTCGGCGTACACCGTGAAACTTCCCTCGGCCTCCTGGTGAAAGGGGCAGACCCCCTGCCTGCCCCTGCCTTTGCCCCGGAGGGCGACCCCGGCGGCCTCCACCGCGTCGCCCAGGGGGTGCCGCGCCTTGAGTTCGAGAATATCCACCTTGTCCGATGTCGCTACGACCATGACTCGCCTCCTTTCCTGTTGTTAATGTTGACCAGGGGCTTCAGCCCCCGCAGAGTGCGCTTCGAGACCACCTTGCCCAGCGGCCAGCGCAGCCCCAGGACCGCCGCCACTTCCAGCGTTGCGCGGTCTTCAGTCGCGGGAATCAGCGCCGCCGCCTTCCCGGTGGCCGGGCTGTAGAGCAGAGCGTCTTGCCCAGCGAACCGGCGCCGGGCGATGTCCAGCCACTCGGCGTAGAGCCACCGCAGCTGACCGTCGGTCGCTCCCGTGGCGTCAGCGTCGGCCAGCATTGACAGAGCGCCGACCAAATCGGCGGACTGCCGCAGCCGCCGCGCCTCGTGGACGCTCCGGACCAGGCTGGCATTCGGCGAATTGTCCAAGTCCGCATCCGCTCCGTCGCCCAGGAGCGCCGCCAGCAGCCGGTCCACCAATTCCTCCAACCGGCGGACCGACGCCGTGGTTTCCAATGTCGTCGTCGTCATTGATTGCCTCCTTATAGTTGTCGTTAGCCGTTTCTGCTATGGCTGCCGGTGGCAGCGGCACCGGCAATTGGCCTGCCGAGCCTGCGCCGCCTGTTGCTGCTTCCCCGCCTGGACAATCCGCCGCACCACCAGCGCGGCGATGCCCAGGCCCACCAGGTTCAGGAAGAAGGTCCCGCCGCCGGACCCGGTGAGCAACGGCGCCAGGATGAGCAGACCCACCGCCAATGCCAGGGTCAGCCGCTTGTGCCGCCAGAGGAACCGGCCCACCCGGGCCGCGAGACTTGCCAGCCGGACTATGTTTTCCACGCTTTTCATCGGTGCGTGTCGTGATCGCCGACCCGGGCGACATCCCTGGAGCGCGAGCCGTGTTCCGTGAACTTGTAGAGTGAGGGGAAACTGAAGACGCTCCGCCCTGGGCCGGATGCCTGCCGCGGGAAACGGAGCGATTGAGGGGGGAGAGAATACACGCGCCGCCACCGGAGAGACGCTGGGATGCGTTCACCGGACGGCGGGCGAAAAAGCAGACGCAGCCCGGCCAGGTGATGGTCAACGACCTGGGGGGCTGCGCAAGTTAAGGTGCCGCGAACCAGCGTTACCCGACTGGCCGCAGGCGTGAGGAAGCGGCTGAGGCGGGATTACCGCATCAACCGCAGGTGTGGAGAGAGACTACGAAGCGGTACAGCCGCTCCGCGAGTGAGACCGATGGGTAGGGGTTCCTGGTTCTGTCTGCCACCTCCTGGACGATGATGATGAAACTGACAATGCACCGCATCGACATGGACGCCGGAGGAGCAGAGCTCGACCCCGGTTCCGCATCACGCAGCGGGCGGGCGCTTATCCTCGTTCAGGTCGCCGCCGGGAGAGCAGGGCTCGATCCCAAGCAAACGGTCCGGGCCGGGGATGGACCCTCCAGTTTTCTGGGCTGGAAACACTGGAAAAAGCCAGACAACGCATTCAATTATTCACGTGCTTTCCCGTCCTGGGAACCCCGAAACCCGCCCTTTCTAGCCTGCCTGCGCCAATCGTTCGCAACAGAGTCGCAACAGAGTCGCAATGGTGTCGCAGGAACGGAACAGCGGTTCCGTCGCTGTCCCCGCCAGCCTACTTCCGCCAAATTCCGAAGGTGAGAAAACGCCGCAACTTGAGCATCTTGCGGTCCACGTTCACCTCGTACAGCATCTCGTTCCGGCGCCGCACCTCCTGCCGGCGGTCGCCCCAGTCCCAGGGCCGCGTCGCCGGGGGCAGGGTCAGCTCGTGCTCCTGGATCAGCTCGATCTCCAGCTCAACCCGCCGCTGCCGGGCGTTCAGCACGTCCAGGGCGTCCCTGGCCGCAGCAAAGGCGTCCTGGGCCTGTCTCCATTGCACAATCACCGCCGTGGCCGCGTCGCCGTACACCAGCTCCTCGCCGGTTTCCGCATCCGCCGTCACCAGGTCGTAATACTGCCGCCGGGGCCTCTCGACCACGGGCTTTGACCCGGCGCCCTGATTGGCAATCCGGGTCCTCGGCGCCTCGCCGCCCGTCGGCGCTCCGCCGTTCACCGCTGCCGTACCAGCGCCCGCCGCCTCCAACGCCGCCACCCGCCGCTCCAGCTCCGCCAAGGCCCTGGCCTGTTCCTCCCCGGCCTTCTCCCCCTCCCGGCGCACCGCCCCCAACCCCTCCGATAGGGCCTTTTCCAACTCGGCTACCCGAACCTCCACGTCCGCCGCCTGCCGCCGCTGCCGGTCCGCCGCCGACCCGCCACCCTTGAGCAGGTGGGTCTCCAGCGCCGCCGCCAGGATCCGGGTCAGCCGCCCGGACTCCTCGAACCGGCCCAGGGTGCGCACGCTGACCCCCAGGGTCTCCGCCGCCCCGGGCTTGCCCTGCTCGCCGATCAGGTCCCCCAGGAGCGCCGCCAGCCGCATCTCCCCCAGGCTGTCCACGCTGCGGCTGGCCTCCGGGTACTGCCCGCCCTCCGCCACCGCATCGCCCTCCTCCTCGGCGCACTGTCCGATTTCCTTAGTGCCACTGTCCACAATGTCCCTCCCTGGCCGGTGGCGCACTGTCCGATTTCATACGTGGGACTGTCCAACGGGGCTGGAAGCTGACCTGGAACCAAAGTGTTCGCTGCCACCGTCCGGTAGGGGGTGATTTCCCCCGTTTTCAGGTTCAACCGGACAGCACTGGACAACTGTCCACCAACCACCAATCCCTGTACACGGGTATGACACCACACCCGCCCCCATGAATCCCATGCCCTGTAGGGGGTGACGCGCGCGTCACCCCCTACAGGGCATTCCGCGCGGCCCGGCCCGTCGCCAGACTTGGTTGTCGCACATCCGGTCTCAATCCGACCGACAGGAGGCAGCCATGTTCCAGCGTTTACTTTCCGATTCCCGCAGAGCCCGGCGGCTGATGCTGCTCGTCGCCGCGCTGCTGCTGTCGGCCATCGTCGCCATCCCCGCCAGCGGCCTGGCCCTGGCCCAATCCCCGCCCTCCGACGACATCAGCCTGGTCAACCGGGACCGGCAGCTGGTGGAGCGCAAGAAGGAGGGCGACTTCGTGGCCCGCCCCATCTTCAGCCGCCAGGTTGAAGTCCTCCACTACGCCGTCCGCCACCCGGACACCGGCGAGTGGCTGACCAACACCTACCAGGTCCGGGGCGGCGAGAAGCGCCTGGCCGAGGGCTGGGAGTACACCTTCGAGTACCCGGCCCTGGACGAGCAGCCCGAACTCCACCCCGAACAGCCCTTCCTGCTGATGCTGGCCGTGCCCCGCCAGGGCGGCGGCGAGCGCCACGTCTTCTACGCCCTGATTCCCGTCCACCAGCCCAAGGGCCTGTGGGACCGGGTGCTGGGCGCCCTGGACCCGGACCGCTGGGCCCGGGCCGCCGCCAAATGGGTGATCCAGGGGGTCCACGGGACCCTGTGCGGCGTGTTCCAGGGGGTGTTCCAGACCGACATCGACGACTGCGGGGGAGGGTAGCCAGTATGGGAGACATCCTCACCGGAACCCCTCCGAACCTGACCTACCTGCACCCCTTCGTGCAGCAGGCGTGGTGGGCGGTCTGGGCCGTCACCACCGCCGCCCTCACCGTGATCCTGGGCTGGATGGGCCTGAGCTTCATCGTCCAGGAGCACCTGGGCCGGCACCAATCGGGCTGGCGGGAGATGGTGCCCCGTCTGGTGCTGGGCCTGGTGGCCGCCGCGTCGTCGTTGTGGTGGTGCGCCCTGGTCATCGACGTGGCCCACGCCGTTTCCCAGTTCATCGCCGCGACGCTGAGCGTCACCCCCGGCGACCTGCTGCGGGCGCCCCTGTTCGCCTTGCTGGCCGCCGTGGAGACCGGCGAGGTGGGGGTGGCCATCTTTATCGCCCTGCTCTACCTGGTCTTCGGCTGCATCCTGCTCTACCTGCTGGTGCAGATGGTCCTGCGCCTGGCGCTGATCGACATCCTGCTGGCGCTGGCGCCCATCGCCCTGGGGCTGTGGATTCTGCCCCACACCGCCAACTGGGGCCGCCACTGGCTGCGGATGTTCATGACCACGGTGTTCCAGCAGGCGGTGCAACTCATCGCCGTGGCGCTGGGCTTCGCCTTCCTGGGGGAGTTCGCCGCCATCGGCCAGTTCGAGCCGGTGCAGGACCTGGTCTGGAAGCTGCTGCTGGCCATCGCCTTCATGTACCTGGCTACCCGGGTCCCGTCGATGCTGGGACAGCACGGCACCTTCGACGCCTGGCTCTACACCCTCTACTTCGGCATGTCCCTGCCCGGCTCCATGATGCGCTCCGCCCGCTCCATCGGTCTGATCGCCGGGGGAGCCGCCGGAGGGCCTGTGGGAGTGGGCGCGGCGGCTGCCGCGACAACCACGACCGCCAACACCGCCGCCAACGCGGTGAACTCGGCGGCCCAGAACGCAACCCCAACGGGCCAGAGCGGACCTGGGCCTAGGAGTCAGGGGCCATAGCCGTAATCACGACAACCAGGACAACCGCCCGGCGCGGTATCGCGCTGCGCAGGTCAACCCCATCGGAACGGAGGTGCGCCATGTGCCAGTAAGCGGACGGGAGCGACCAACGGTAAACCGGCAATTAGGCAAATCGAGCAATCAACACGCAAGGAGAGAAATCTATGGGAGACCTGACACAGACCATATCGAACCTGGTGGGCATCCTGCTGGGACTGGTGGGGGTCGTGGGAGTGGGCTATTTCATCTACGGCGCCTACTTGTACCTGACCGCCTCCGGCGCGCCCAACCAGATGGAACGCGGCAAGTCCGCCATGATGACCGCCCTGGCCGGCATCGTGCTGGCATTGGTGGCCTACGGCGTGGTGGAACTGGTGATCAACGCCGTGGTGGGCAGCCCGGTGGAACTGGACGTGCCCGACCCCAGCAGCGGCGGCGGCACCCCCAGCGGCACGCCGGAAGCCGGCGGCGGCGGATAGGAGGGAAGGCATGAGAGAGCACGAAGTACCCACCCACGTGCAGGCCGAGGACAAGGCCCTGCTGTGGTTCACCTTCCCCCAGATCGTGGCGGTGGTGGCGACCTGCGCCGTGGCCTACGGCGTCTATCGCTACTTCCCCTTCGGCCCCTCGGGGCTGAAGCTGGGCATTGCCATCGTCCTGGGCATCATCGGCATCGCCATGACCGTGGGCAAGGTGGGCGGACGGGGGCTGCCCCTGGTGGCCGCCGACCTGCTCAAGTTCAACCTGGTGGCCCGGCGCTACGCCGGATCCCCGTCGGAGCTGGCGGTGAGCGAGCCGCCGCCCCAGCCCGAGGCGAAACCCGATCCCCTGCGGCTGCTGGCGAAGAAGGCGGCGGGCAGTATGGGCCGGGCAGTGAAGGCGGCGAAGCGCCAGGGCCGCCGCCCCTTCCGCCCCCACAGCTGGTTCGGCAAGGGACGCCGTTCCCAAAACGCCGACGCCAATCGCCCTCAAACTCAGACCGAAGACCACAAGAGAGGCCGGAGGCCGTGGGGCCGCTTGCTGGCGGTGGCGGGGCTGCTGGTCCTGACCATCGTTGCCCTGCCGTCATCGGCCCTGGCCGACGACCCGGAGGAGAACCCCTACGGCGACGCCTGGCGGCTGGGCGAAATCTACTTCGAGCCGCCGGACCCGGTGCCAGGACGCCGCGTCTACGTGGAGCGGCTGGCCGTCTCCGGCGACACCGCCGCCGTCACCCTGCGCGCCGCCCACGGCCTGGACCTGAAGGGCAGGGTCTTCGGCGGCAGGACGGGCAAGACCCTGAAGATGGGCTTCAACACCGGCCTGGCGGCGGGCCAGGCCAAGAGCTACAACCTGTCCTTGGACGGCCCGCTGCCCTCCTTCACCTTCTCCTGGCAGGACGCATTGGGCCGGAGCGGGGCAACGTCGCTGAAGAGCCATCAAATCCCGTACCCGCTGCCCTCGGTCGAGGGGGAGCTGTGCGACCTGGAGGTCACCTCCCTGAAGTGGACGCCGGGTAGCATCACCGGCGTCATCGCCTCGCAGTGCGTCGCCGAGACCCGCCACGAGGAGGACCTGCCGGTGTACGGCGGCCACTTCAGCCAGTCGGTCCAGGCAATGCTGGACGCCAGCGTCACCGGCATTACCGGAACGGTCAACGTCGTGTGGGGCGGCCACTCCGCCAGCGCTGCGTTTGTCGCCGACGGCGAGACCGCCTTCACCCTGCCCGTCACCAACGCGAAGGCGGTCAACGACCTGGAAATCACGGCGGACCTGACGGCGACCCTGAACGTTCCCCGGCCGCCCATGTTGCAGACCGTCCACCACCCGGCCCGTACCGACGTGTACACCCGGCGGGTGACCTGCACCTGCGCGAGAGCCGAACGGTGAAGACGGTACGCATCTACGTCCGCCACCCGGAGCACGTGCGGGCGACGGAGCACCGGCGCTCCGACGTCACCCGCACCAGGCCGGAGATCATTCCCCTGCCGGCGGGGTTGGGCCTGGGCGCCGACGCCCCCTATCAGGCCCTCTACGTGCCGCCGCCCACCCCTGAGCCGCCCAAGGCGGAGCAGGCGCGGGTGGGCGGTTCCAACTGGTGGAGCTGGCTATGGCCCGGCAGCTGACCCCCTTCCTGCTGTCGGGTGTGGCGGCGGTGGCGTCCGTCGCCGCCACACCGATGCAGGAGGAGATGGACAGCCTGACCGCCGCCTTCGACGCGGTGCTAACCGGCATGGCCTACCTGGGGGCGGGGCTGTGCTTCTTCGCCATCGTCTGGGCCGGGTTCCTGCTGATGGCCGAGGGCGCCGAGGGGGAGAACCGGGGCAAGGCCAGGAACGCCGTGTTCATGGCCATCGTCGGCCTGGTGGTGGTGCTGCTGGCCAAGGGCATCGCCGCCGGCATCGTGGGCAGGATCATCGAAGTCCTGCCCGAAATCTAGCAACGGAAATTTGACGAAGCACAGGAGGAGTGAATGGTGAAACTGACGTTACCCAACCCCGGCAATCTGAGGGACCTGGCCCGGCGCTGGCCGCCGGGCCGGTCCCAGCCCCAGGAGTTCGACGGCGGGGAGGAACCCGCCGCCGAACCCAAGCCCCCACCCCCGCTGCCCCTGTTCTTCATGCTGTCCCACCTGGAGGACGACGGCCCGGTGCGCCTGGACGGGGTGAAGCTGGCCGTCATGGAGGTGATGGGGCTGGAGCTGGACGAACCCAAGCTGGGCGCCTTCGCCGGTTCCCTGAACGCCGTGGACTTTCCGGTGCAGCTGCTGGTCAGGCAGCACCAGCCGGTGTTGCAGGCGTTGAGGTACAAGTTGACCGAGGCCCAGCCCGAGGACCTGCCCCAGCAAACGAAAGACGCCGCCGACAGCCTGGGGCGGTTGCTGACCACCCTGGAAAACCGGGAGGGCATCCTGGACCGGCGTTTCTACGCCGTCTGCGAGCACGCCCGGGCGGACGAGTTGCGCTCCCTGCTAGTGCGAGCGGGGTTAGGGGTTTTCCCCCTGAACGGCAACTCGCTCAAGCTGCTGCTCCTGGCCTGCGCCCTGGGTGGCTCACCCAACGAGCGCGACGAAGACGCCGAAATGGAGGTGGAGGTCAACCGCCGGGACATCCGCATCGGGGGCCGTATGGTGCGCTCCCTGCACCTGGGCAAATGGCCCCGCTCCCTGGCTCCCGGCTTCCTGCAAGGCTTGATGGCCGCCGGAGCGCCCATGGACCTGTCGGTGCATTTGGGCGCGATCCCCACGGAGCAGGCGGCCCGCACCCTGGAATGGCAGAAGGTCCGCTTCGAGTCGGCCCAATCCCTTTCCTTCAAGCGGGGCCGCTCCATGTCGCCTGAGGCCGAGATCGCCCTGGAGGACGTGAGCCGCCTGCGGGACGAGGTGCAGCGGGGAAGAGAGAGGCTGTTCCACGCTTCGCTGTCGGTGACATTGCACGCCGACGACCAGGACGCGCTGAAGGACCTGACCCAGAAGGCCCGGGCGCACTTTGCCGCCACCCTGGGCAAGCTGGACAACCTGGCCTTCCGACAGCGGGAGGGCCTGCTGTCCACCCTGCCCCTGGCCCTGAACGCCGTGGCGGTGTGGCGGACGCTGGACACCTCCAGCCTGGCGAGGCTGTTTCCCTTCTCGCCGCCCGACCTGGACACCCGCAGCGGCACCCTCTACGGCATCGACCTGCGGGCCTGCGCCCCCATCGTCTATGACCCCTTCGACGGAACACACCTGAACGCCAACACGGCGGTATTGGCCCGTTCCGGCAGCGGCAAGAGTTTCGCCACCAAGCTGGGGGTGCTGCGGGGGCTGTGCCGGGGAGTGCGGGCCTACATCATCGATCCGGAAGGCGAGTACACCGACATGGCGCGGGCGGCGGGCGGGAGAGTTCTTTCCCCCGGGGTGCCCGGCCAGGGCATGAACCCCTTCGTCATCGACCGGGGCGATTCCGAGGAACTCCTGCAGCGCATCGGCAGCCTGCGCCGCCTCATCGAGGTGATGGTGGGGGAACGGCTCAGCGCCAAGCGCCGGTCGTCTTTGGACCACGCCCTGGCCGGCTACTACTCCGAAAGGCGGGAGCGCACCGGCTTCCGCGACTTCTACGCCTACCTGAAAGGGGAAACGCCGGAGATCGCCCACCTGCTGCGGCCCTTCGCCACCGGCAGCCTGCGGGACCTGCTCTCCGACGAGGGCGACGACCTGCTGGCCCGCGAAGCCCTGGTGACAGTGTTCGACCTGCACCTGTTGGAACCGGAACTCAGACCGGCCGCCGCCATGGTCTGCACCGAGACGGTGTGGGCCGCCGCCGCCCAGGACCCCCGCCCCCGCCTGCTGGTGGTGGACGAGGTGTGGAGCATCATGCAGCACCCGGAGGGCGCGGCCTTCATGGTCAGCATGGCGAAACGGGCCCGCAAGCACCGGCTGGGGTTGCAGTTCATCACCCAGGACGTGCAGGACCTGCTCTCTGAGGACTCTTCAAGAGCCATCACTGGACACTCCGGTCGCGCATGGCTCCAGAACGCCGCCTTCAAGCTGCTGCTCCAGCAGGACGCCGCCGCCGTGTCCACTGTGGGCGAAGCCTTCGACCTGCCCGAGGAGCTGCAACGCTGGCTGCTGTCCTGTCCCCGTGGGGACGGCCTGCTCCTGGCGAGGGGCAACCGCTTTCCCGTCCGCATCGAGGCCACCCCGGAGGAGACCGAGGTCATCGAGTGGCGTCCCGGCCCCAGGCACTAGTACCCCGTCAACCCTGAAAGTTAAGTGTAGTTCCAAGAAGGATTAGGAAACCCAAACCAAGATTTGATCGAGTAACACTACCTCGAACCCTAATTCCTAGCTTGACGGGGTACTAGCCGGTAGGGGCGAGCAATTCTAATACCAACACGAACACGCATAACAAGTGAAAGGAACGAAGATTTGAACCTGCAACTGAACCCCAAACGGATATTCCTCGGCAACCGCAAAATCAGCGCCCCGGTGCTTTTGGCGGTGACGCCGCCCAGGACCGGCGAGCGCACCATGCTGGGCGTGGAGAACCTGCTCCAGTCCATCGCCATCCCCGAACCCTTCTCCCTGGAACTGGCCGGAACCGCCGATGGCGTGTCCCTGCTGGCCCGCTGCCTGGACCGCGAGGTGGTGCGGGGCCAGCTGCCGCCCACTACCCCCAGGCCCGCATCCAGGAGGTGGCCGTGGACGACGACCCCATCTTCGTCCACCGGGGCGAGCAGGCGTGGGGCATGACCCTGCGGGCCGGGGGCCCGGAGTACGTGCCGCTGCGCACTTTCCGCGACGACGACCTGCTGGACCCCGGCTCCGACCCCCTCATCGCCATCATCGGCGCTTTGTCCAACCTGAAGGACGGCGAGCGGGTCCTGGCCCGCCTGCTGCTGCGCTCCCTCGGCCCCGACTGGTCCCAGGCCCACCACCAAAAGGCTTTCAACAATCCGGGCCACCAGCGCCCCGACCCCTCCTACACCTACCAGACCCGGCCCCTGCAACTGGACGGCGTGACCATGGCCGTCCTGGGCGTGGGGGCGCTGGCCGCGCTCCGGGGCTACCTGTGGGTGCAGAGTGGCGAGATCTGGAAGGCCGCGCTATTGGCCGCCGGTTCCGCCCTGGGCCTGGCGGTGGCCGGCTGGGGCTGGTGGCGCTGGAAGCAGGCCCGCAACCGGGTCTATGACCCCCTGATCATCAAGGAGAAGGTGGGCCGCATCGCCTTCGACGGCGAGCTGGAGATCATCGCCGTGCTGCCCGAGGCCGCCGACCCCGGGGCGGGCCTGGATCGGGCCAGGGAAGTGCTGGAGCCGGTGGCCGCCGCCTACCGTCACTACGACCACCCGGCCGGGGCGCGGTTCAAGGTGAGCAAGGTGCGCCCCATCGTCCCCGTGATGAACCTCCACCCCGCCGGGCCGGGTTTGTTCGGCAAGCGCAGCGTCCTGGGGGTCCGCGAGGCGGCGGCCCTGTGGCACCCGCCCGGCGCCCGGGATGAGACGCCCCTGCTGGAACGCTCCGGCTCCCGGGCGCTCTTGCCCTCGGCCAGGGGAGTGCGGGGCGGGGCATTGGTGGGCGACACCACGGCGGGCCGCTCCCGTGAGATCCACTTTCCCGAGGACCTGCTGCGCCGCCACCACCTCTACGTGGCCCGCACCCGCATGGGCAAGTCCACCCTGATGCACCACATCGTCAGCCACAAGCTGAAGGAGAAGGCAGCCGGAAGAGACCACGACGCCATCCTGGTCATCGACCCCCACGCCGACCTGGTGGCCGGCCTGCTGGAGCAGGTTCCCGAGTCCATCGCCGACCGGGTGAAGCTCATTGACCTGGCCGACCCGAGGGGCTACCCCGGCATCAACCTGCTGGACGCCCGCGTCTTCGCCGATAGGGACCGCACCGCCGATTCCGTCGTGCGCATCGCCCACGGCCTGTGGGAGCAGTGGGGTCCCCGGATGCAGTCCATCCTGGAACACACCGTCAAGAGCCTCCACGAGGCCAACCGCCACCCGGCCACCAGCGACGACGAGCAGTTCACCCTCCTGGACGGGCTGTCCCTGCTGGCCGACGACAACTACCGCACCGGCGTCCTCACCCGCGTATCCGACCCCTACATCCTGGAATGGTGGGGCCGGGACTTCGCCGGCTGGCGCCGAGACTACCAGGGCGACGCCCTGGCCCCGGTGCAGACCCGCCTCTCCTACTACGCCTCCTCGGAGACGGCAAGGGCCATCATCGGCCAGCCCCGTTCCACCATCGACCTGCGCCAGACGATACGGGAGGGCGGCGTGCTGCTGGTGTCCACCGCCCAGGGCAGCGTGGGTAGGGACGTGGCCGCCCTGGTGGGCGCGTCATTGCTCAACCTGGTGGACGCCGTGATCCGGGAGCAGGGCAGCCTGGCCTTCTCGGAGCGGCGGGGCGCATTGGTGGTGGTGGACGAGATGCAGTCCATGCCCGGCGTGGATTACGAAAGTATGCTTTCCGAGCTCGGCAAGTTCGGCGCCAGTTTCATCCTGGCCACCCAGAGCCTGGCCAAGCTGGACGACCTGTCCCGCACCATGCGCGACACCATCCTGGCCAACGTGGGCTGCCTGGCCGTCTTCCAGGTGGCGGGCAGCGACGCCCGTCAGCTGGTGTGGGAGCTGGGCAAGGACCAGGTGTCCGAGGACGACATAGTTTCCCTCGACGTGCATCACTGCTACGTCCGCGCCACCGTGGGCACGGAGCGGATGCCGCCCTTCTCCATGATGGTGCGGAAGCCCGAGCCGGGCAGCGTGGCCGTGGCCCAGCGCATCCGCGCCGACGCCTCGGCTTACGTCACCCCCCAGGCGGAGATCGCCGCCCAGCAGGAGCGGGGCCGCCAGCGCGTCCACGAGTACCGCCGGGAGGTGGAGCGCATCCGCCAGAGCCAGACGCCGCCGGCCCAGGCGAAGGGGCCGGCGAACAAAAGCCAGGGGAGAGAGAGCCAGCGCAGCAAGCACTTCCAGCCGCCCACGGGAGAACAAACGCCGGAACCGGGAGAGGAAGGGCAATCGAGTGAGGAGGACGAGTCCGAAGGCGGCAACCTCAGCCCCTACCGCAAACTGTTGATTGAGCGCCAGCGGGCGGATGCCGGCGGGGAGGTGAGTGTATGAAATTCAATCGTTGCGAAGCCGACGCCCTGCGGCGCCTGGCCGATATGCCCTTCCTGGACCGGCTGGAACTGGCCGCCCTCACCGGCTGGTCCCGGGGCGCGGTGTACGATGCCGTGGCCGGTCTGGAGCGTGAGGGGATGGTGGAGTCCGTCCCCCACGCCTCGCCCCTGGTTCCTCCCACCCGCCGCCACGTCCTCACCGCCGCCGGGGTGGAACGTCTGGCCGAGCTGGACGCCGTTCCCCTGGAGCAACCGCTATTCCTCCTGCCCGTGTCCCGCCAGTGGCGGCGGGGGCTGCTGGAACGCCTGGACGGCGTGGCGGTCGTCTACCGCCTGGCCTGCGCCGTCAACCAGGTGTTTCACCCCCTGGTCTTCCGCTGGTACCGGGCCATGCCCCTGGACGCGGCAATGATCCTGCCCGACGGCAGGACTTTGACCGTGGTCCGCCAGGGCAGCACCGCCGACCGCACCGCCTTCGGCAAGCGCCTCTGGCGGCTGGGGCAGTTGACGCCCACCAGCGCCGTCCTGATGCTGGTTCCCGACGAGGTCAGGCTGCGCCAGGCCCGCAGGCTGGCGGCGGCATTGCCCGGCCCGGTGTTCCTGGCCCTGGAGAGCGACGCCGCTGCCGCCGGGGCCGGGGCTGCCGTCTGGCGCACTCCCTCCGGCCCCGCCCCCCTGAACCTGCAAACGGCATTGGCCCACACCTGGCCTGCCAAGCCCTGGCCTTTGCGGAAGCCGCCTCAGCAAGCCGCCATGCCCGACGCTTTGCAGCCCGACGCGGACTGCCTGCTGCCGTCCCGGCTCAAGCCGGTGGAGAAGCGGGCCGTGGACCTGCTGGCCGACTGGCCCTGGCTGTCGCTCCAACACCTGGGCGCTTTGCTGGGTGTCAAGCGGTCGCGTCTGTCCCAGGTGACGACGAGATTGACGGAGTTGCGCCTGCTGGTTGACGTTGCCGTGGACGGGCAGCGCCGCCTGGCCCTCTCCGATAGGGGGCTGGTCATGCTGGCCCGCCGGGACCGTACCTCCGTGGGCGACGCCCGCAGGCGGTGGAGCGCTATACCCCTGGACGCCGACGCTCCCCTGGACTGGCGAGGCGTGGCCGGAACCAGGACCCGCCAGTTGCTGCGAAACATTGAGCATACCGCCGCCGTCCACGGCTTCGTCGCCGCCCTGGCCAGGCAGGGCCGTTCCCGCTCCCGGGAGGTCGTCCAACTGGACCCGCCCCGGCGGGCGTCGCGCTACTTCCGGCATGAGGGGAAGCTGCGCTCGGTCCACCCCGACGCCTTCGGGGTGCGGCGGCGGGGCGGCGACACCTGGCCCTTCTTCCTGGAGTGGGAGCGCCGGGCCGTGCGTCCGGCGACCATGGCCGCACGCATCGCCCCCTACCTGCGCTATTACGCCAGCCCCAGGCCCACCGACGACCACGGCCATCAACCCCTGGTCCTGGTGGTCTTCGACGACGACATCGCCCTGACCCACTTCCTGGAAGTAGCCGCCCGCGAGATGGAACGCGCCCGGGTGCGGGTCCCCCTGCTGGCCTCCCACCGGGAACTGATGGAGAACGTGGGTCCGCAGGGACCGGCCTGGATTGCCCGCAGCGGCGATCCGCCCGGCTACGCTTTTCAACCTCGCTGAACATTCACCCAATCTTGGAGGAACCCATGAGAATCTACTACGTGATGGAAGCCGAGGGCCGCCGTTGCCACGTCCTTTCCGCCCTCGGCGTGGACGCCCGGGTCTGGAACCGGCTCCACCGGCGCGTCCGCGACTGGCGCCGCCGGTTGGAACAACGCTACGGCATCCTCGCTGACGGCGGGCTGCGCCCCGGCGACTTGCCGACAAACGAGACGACTTCCTGCGGTTGCGGCTGCCACGCGCAACAGGTGGCACGGCAAGGCGCGGAGGTGGTGGCCCAGGAACTGTGCGTCGTCGAGGACTTTGCCGTGGAGACCGGCGGCGTCCAGGCGATCAACGTCTGCCTGGACATGGACGATGTTCCCGCCTACCGGAGAGTGAGTCTGGACCGGCTGTTCAACCGGGTCAACGCCACCGCCGCCCACGACGGGGATTACGCCCTGGTCATATTCGGCAAAGAAGCCGAGGATATGGCCGTCGGCGCCTACGAAAGGCTGCGCAACTACAACCCGGTGCCCGTGCGAGCCGACCCCTGCGGCGACGGCTGGCAAACCCGCAACCTGCCCATTGACCGGGTAATCGGAGAACCGGTCTTCCGCAGTCCCGACGCCGACTGCCTGCTCCAGGTTGCCGGTATGGTGGCCCACGCCCTGCTGTGGCGGGAGGAACCCGACGCCGGTCGAAACCTCGACGGTTTCACCGGCGTTTTCACCGTCCTGGACCGCGCCCTGAACCGCCGGGCGTCAAGGAACGATCCCCTGGGAGTGGTCAGAAGGTGAACAAGGGAAGGAAGGGAGGGGGCAAAAGGAACGGGCCGGACGATTGAATTCGTCCGGCCCGTTGGTTTATTGTTACTGATGTATTGACTTCAGCTGTTTCCCGTCGCTTCCCCATCCTCTGGTACTTCTACCTCCGGCAGCAGAAGGTGGAGCAACCCCATGCCGGCGGCCAGGGCGAACAGGGAAACCAGGTGGCCGGAGCCGGGGGCGGCCCCGGCCTTCCAGCGGCGCACCGTGCGGGAGTTGACCTTGAGCTGGCGGGAGAGGCCTCCCCAGGTGAACCCGGCAGCCTGCCGGAAGGCGTCCAGCCTTTGGGGGAAGTCGGTGGGGAACTCCTCGGGCTGGACGTGATAGACCCACTGCTGGCGGCGGCCCATGGGACTACTCCTGCACCGGCCAGGGGTGAGATGCGTCCAGCAGCAGCACGGCGACCCCGCCGGGCACTACGCCGGCAAAGCGCACGATGGCCCGCAGTTCCTCCTCGCTGGGAGGCCGTCCGATGCGCCACAGGTGGCCTCGGCGGGCGGGCAGGCCGGCGGCCAGCGCCATCTCTTCCAGGGAAGTCCCCGACCGGTCCTCCAGCCGCCTCAGCCGGATGTGCAAGTCCTGGGGCAGGGATGGCGGAGGGTAGCCGTTGTCCAGGCCGGTCAGGTTCTTCAGCCCTTCCAGCCGTTGCCCGGAATCCTCGGGCATGGGCGGGTGCCGGTAGTCGTCCATCAGGTTCAATCCTTCGGTTGTCATGGTGTCGCTGCCTTGCCCTAGTTTCGCGGTGTGTAGATTACGGTCACGTCCTCGTCGATCAGCAGCGCCAACCCGCCCGGCACCCGTACCGCCAACCGCACCAGGGCCAGCATGGCCCCGCCGTTGGGTTCGCCGCCCTCCTTGCGCCAGCGCCACAGCTGGCGGCTGTCCACCCCCATGCCCGAGGCCATCCCCTCCCAGGAGAGGCCGGTCATTTCCTTGATGGCCTTCAGCCGGTGGGCGAAGTCGTCGGGCATCAGGGCGATGCCCGGCGGGATGAAGGGCAGGGCGGATGGGTTGCGGTTGCTAATCACGGTTCTCCTCCAGGATGAAGAGTTCCTCGAAGCGGCTCACCTGCAGGGCCGTCATCAGGCGCTTGCGGGTCTCCGGCGCGGGGCAGCGTTCTCCGCTGAACATCTGGGAGACGTAGCCCGAGGTCCGGCCAATAAGCAGGGCCAGGTCGTTCTGGGTCAGGTTGAGCACGTTCATCCGTGCCCACGCCTGGTGCTGGTCCAGTCGGACCCGGAAGACGGGCTTGCGGCGTTTCATTCCGCCGCCTCCCTCCTGGCCCTCTGCCCGTCGCCTGCGGCGGGTCCCCCGGCGTCGGCGTCAACCGGCTGGGGGTACAGTTCGGGGTGGGCCAGGTAGTGGCGGGCGATGATGCGGGCCAGGATGCGCAGCCCTTCCATGCGCTGACGCTCCTGGTCCTGGGTGAGACTTCGCTTTCTGCTCAAAGGGTTCCACTCGCTCTTAGAACCGGCCTGAGCGCCGGGGGTAGCCGGGCTAGGGCCGGTGGGTTATACTCTGGCTGGAATGTAGAAATTCCGTTCTGCATTACTGAGTGTAGCAATGCGATTTCGGAGTGGGCAATATGCCAGACGGCTTTATCAGGGGTACATTGACCAAGTGCTTACTCTGATGTAATAATATACCAGCAACTAAGTAGCAATTATCCCGCAGGCAGCGTTGCCGGAGCCGGGGAGGGAGGGAAGCATCATGGACGGGCTTGACCAACAGCAGCACGGCCCGCCGGACCCGGTGGAGGAACCGGGCGGCGAGGAGGACATCGGCTCTCTGCTGAAACGGCTCAGGGGCCGGGTGAGCCTGCGGGAGGTGAACCGGCGCACCGGGGTGTCCAGTTCCTACCTGTCCCAGATCGAGAGGGGGGAGAAGCAACCCGGCGCCAACGTGGTCCGCAAGCTGGCCGACCTGTACCAGGTGGACGCCGAGCGGCTGCTCTGGCGGGCCGGCCACGGGCCGCAGCCCGACCCCTACGGCAATGAGGCCCAGGACGTGGAGCGGGCCTACCGCTTCGTGCTGGACGACCCGGCCTTCCGGGTGGGCACCCGTCCCGACGGCCCCCTGACCATCAACGCCAAGCGGTTCATCGTGGAGATGTACGAGAAGTTCACCGGCAAGAGGCTTTTGGAATGATGAGCGAGACCCTGGGCGGCTTCTGCCGCCACCTGCTGGACGACGAGCCGCACCGGAATGCCCTGGACCCGGAGGGTGTGGCCGCCGCCTTCGTGGACTACTTTGGGTTGTCGGCCCGTCCGACTCTGGAAGAGTTGACCGTCCTGGCTCAGCGGGCCGGGTTCGGCATCGTGCAAGAAGGGCAGATGGAGGGACTGAAGGGCGCCCACGTCGGCCAGCCCGGTGGCGAGTACCACATCTACCACCGGGAGGACCTGCGGGAGGGAGCCAAAGCCCAGACGGTGCTCCACGAGTTGTACGAGATCATCGTCGAGAACATGACTGAAATGCACACCCTTGACGCGCCGGACCGGAGCGTGTGCCCCCAAGCGGAACGCTTTGCGGCGGCGGCGCTGATGCAGCCGGACATTTTCGTTCCCTACGCCCAGGCCAGCGGGCTGGACGTGGCGGTCCTCCACGACCAGTTCGGCTGCTCCTACGCTTCGGCAGCCCTGCGCTTGGCCGAGGTGGTGCGGCACCAACCGCTGATGGTGGTCCTGTACGAGCGGGAGGAGCGGGGCGACCCGGCCGGCTGGACCGAGCCGCCGATACTCCGGGCCAAGGTGGTGAAGCGGACGGCGGGCTTCCGGCCGCGCCGGTCCCGGCTGCTGGGCGGCTGGCGTGGCGGGATGCCCAACCAGCGCCGGCCCGTCCCCGCCGGGTCGTTGGCCGAGGCAGCGGCCCACAGCGGCGTGCCGGAATACGCCGAGGGAGACGGCATTGCCGCCATTGCCACGCCCATCCTGTGGAAGGGACGGCTGGCCAAGGTGATCGTCGTGGCCGTGCCCTGGGAACACCGGCGCGTCCTGGAGCCGCAGTTGGGAAGGCAGCAGTGGCGGGCTTATCCCAAGAACCGTGCCCAGGCGGTGACCGCCACTCCTTGACGAGGCCGGCCCGTTGACCGATAATCAATAGTAAGACAAACGCTTATCACGGCAGGCAAAAAGGGAGAACATGCCCCCACGCCGGAAATCCAGGACCATCACCTTCTCCCTGCCCCCGGAGATGTTCGACCAGGTGCAGCGCGTGAAGGACGAGGAGGGCCGCGACATGAGCGAGTTGGTGCGTGAGGCCCTCCGCCTGTACATGGAAGATAGGGAGCTGCGGCGCGAAGCCAGATTGGAACGGCTGCGCTCCCGCCAGTTGCCCCCGGGAAGAGGCCGATAAGTGAACCAGCGGCAAGAGTTGATCTCCAGCTTCTCCGACATTCTGTCGCTTCTTTACCACGAAGGCCGTAACGTCCGACACTTATCAAGAAATGCATTTGCTAACGTGGACTTAAGGTTCATGTCCCTGAGAGACGGCTTTGCAACGAACAGGTATAAGGCGTGGGCGCAAATCCAGCCGCTTCGCAGGGAAGCGGCGGAGCAATCCTCCGCCCGGTTAGCAGAGCGAGTTTTTGAGCGAAAATTCGGATTGACCTTGGATGATTTGGTGAGTCTATACGCGGATGCGAGTTGGCGAGGGACAGGCTCCGGTGGCAATGCTTGGCTTCCCATAGCCAAAATGGCAACCCAGCTGGGTGCCCTTATAGACGAACAGAAACAAGAACCAGCAGCCATGCTCGTTGAATCGATTTTCCTGACTTTCCACAATACAGGTAGGGTTGGAGAAAAATTAGGAGATCTTGACGCCTGGTGGATAGGTCAAGATGGCCAGAAACCATAAACCTGTAGCCGAACCGGTGCCATGAACTGGGTTGGAGCAGAAACCAGCAAAGGAGCAGATTTTTGACTGCCGACAAGAGACCCGATGCCAATTCCCGTGTCACGGAAGACATTAACCACTGTGAACTGTGTATTGGTGATGACTGTTTTCCTCATGAAACAATACAAAAGTTTTCCTTCGAAGAACGTTTAGAAGGTAATCAGATAGTAAAAACGTCGTCAGCTGTAGTGTTCCCACCCCTCGAAGCTCGATGGGACTACCATGCTGAAACGGCATTTCGCGGACCGAAGGGCCTAAAGCATGGGGGTGTATGTGTCGATGCGAAGCGGCATACTGATGGCTCCATTGAGTTTTCGTTCGAAGGACACGCTTGGGAATTTGATCGAACTATCATACGAGGACTTGAGACCTTTGGCATGTCGGACCTGGAGAACGCGTACTGGCTACCTTTGCTCACAGGGCTAGTTCGCGGTGTCGAAATGCCGGGTCTAACTCTAGATGATGAACTGCGTCCATTTCTTTATTCCATCCCACTGAAAGGACTTATAGCGGAGGGTAACGTTAAGTCCTTCCGGGCAATGGATTTTGGCGTCACATCTGGCGAAAATGATGACCTGTTCGGCCCACTTCTTGCTAAGACGACCTTTGGACAGACAGAACCGGTTTGGCAGCCAGATGTTCCTAAAGTTTGGGGTGTAGTGCTTGCTCGGGGCTTTCTTGAGGCCGAAGGCTTGGCACTTGAGAGGGCCCGATTCACCGCTGATTTGGTGAATTTTGCCCTCAGAACGGGCGTTAGTCACTTCGAGACCCGCTATGGGGCTCAGCCACTTGATTGGAGTATAAGCGTGGGCAGATCTGTCGTCTCGCTTGAGCCATGGATCCTATTAAGAGAGGCGAGCGTCGTGAAAGGATGGATTAGGCCAATTCCTTTGGTCGAGCAACAGGGAGAGACCGACATTGAAGACGGGCACGAAAGAATAGCTCTCTTCTTCGACCGTTTCCTCAAGGCCTCAAAATTAGGTGATATTGAAGAGCAGACCGGTAGAAGAACGTTGAGCAAGCGGGAACTAAAACTTTCTAAGGGAATTCAACGTTCCCTCAGATGGCTTGGGGTAGCTTCGAGAGAAGAAAATCTGAGCGACCAATTCACTGCCACGTGGATTTCACTGGAGTCGATTTTGAATGCAATAGATTATCCTGATGTGTTCGGAGGTGACAGAGCATCGATAGGTGTTGCTATTAGGGAAGCCATCGACTCGTTGCATCTTCCGAGCCAAACCAATGAACCCTTGATGATTTCTCAACAGATGATTGAGGGTCGGACATTGCAAAACCAGTGGCCACCACGGACAAAGCTTCATATATTTGCTAGAGCATTCGGAATTGAGCTTAAGTCGGGCGACTCCACGTTGTTGCGGGACCTGGCACGTCTACGGAACGAAGTATTTCATGCAGGAATCAACGATCCCCTGGTTTCCAAGGAGCAACTACGACAGCTGCAATACCTTGTTGGGCGTCTCGTGGTAGCCGCTTCGATTGATGCATACGAAGAAATCGAAGATGAATCTCAGCATCAGCTTGAATTTGGAGAAATAGGTCCAAATGGTGGAGCTGCACCTTTATCTTTGAACGGGCGGGATGTGTCTTATGTATTAAGGATGGTACAAGACGAGGAAGGGTTACAGATAGAAATTGCAGTGGAAGGACAGTTATATAACGATCAGAATGCAAATATCTCATTCGGCGAGAAAGAACAGAAGCAGTAATTTGCGGAACAAATTGAACTCAAGGCCGCAACGACGATTTTCAGTAGTCACGTCAGGAGGAACAAATGAATGAACGACAACCAGCCACTCTGGCGGCCCTCTACGCCCGGGTGTCCAGCGACCGCCAGGACGTGGATTTGTCAGTGGCCGCCCAGCTTCGGGCGCTGCGTGACTACGCCGACAAGAACGGCTATATGGTGGTCCGGGAGTTCATCGACGAGGCCGAGAGCGGCAGGATCGCCGACCGGCCCCAGTTCCGCAAGATGCTGGAAGAGGCATCCAAGTCCGACGCTCCCTTCCAGGAGATTTTGGTCTGGAAGTTCTCCCGCTTCACCCGGAAGCGCGAGCACGCCGTGGCCTTCAAGTCCATGCTCCGCAAGAAGGGCGTCCGCGTCGTCTCCATCACCGAGCACGCCGACGACACCCCCACCGGCAAGCTCATGGAAGCCATCATCGAAAGCGTGGACGAGTTCTACTCGGAGAATTTGGCCCAGGAGGTGACGCGGGGTATGCGGGAAGCCGCCTCCAGGGGCTTCTGGATGAATGCCAGCGCCCCCTACGGCTATAAACGGGTCTATGTGCAGGACGGGGCCAAGAAGCGCCCAAGGCTGGAACTGAACCAGCCCCACCACGCCGTGGTCCGCCGCATCTTCGACCTCACCCTCCAGGGCAAGACCTCCCTGGACATCCTCAAGACCTTCAACGCCGAGGGCATTCCCTCCCCCAGCGGCAAGCAGTGGCGCAAGACCACCGTCCACAAGCTCCTTACCAACGAAGCCTACACCGGCACCCTGGTCTGGGGTCAGAAGGCCCGGGACGGCCAGCAGCCGGTGCGGGTGGAAGACGCCTTCCCCGCCATCGTTTCCCAGCAGGAGTTCCAGCGGGTCAGGAAACTGCTGGAGGCGCGGGCGCCCAGGGTCACCCACCCCCGCCGCGCCGCCAGCCCCTACCTGCTCAGCGGCCTGGCCAAGTGCGAGTCCTGCGGCAAGGCCCTCACCGCCGCCGAAGCCAAGAGCGGCAAGTACACCTACTACGTCTGCCAGTCCCTGCTCAAGCAGGGCAGCGGGACCTGCGAGACCCCCAGGCTCAACGCCAGGAACTTCGAGGAGAGCATCGTCTCCAACATCCGGGACAACATCCTCACCGAGTCCAACGTCCGCGACCTGGTGAAGCTGGTGGACGAGGAGATGGACGGGGTGGCCCGGGAACAGCGGCAGAATCTGGAGACCATCGAGGCCGAGTTGGAGGAGGTCAAGCGGAAGCTGGACCGCATCTGGCACTTCGTGGAGAGCACCGACCTGGATATGGCCGACGCCTCGGAGCGCATTCTGGAACACCGCCACCGGCGGGAGCAACTGGAAGCCGCCGCCGAGGAAGCCCGGGCCGTCCTGTCCCAGAGGCGGGAATTGCTGGACAGCGCCGACACCATCGCCGCCTTCGCCCGGGACATGAGTGAGTTCCTCAAGACCAGCGAACTGACCGAGACCAAAGCCTTCGTGCGGTCATTCGTCAAGGAGGTGCTGGTGCGGCCCGGCGGGGCGACGATTGTCTACACCATCCCCACGCCGGAGGACAGTCCCATAGGGGGAGCGGACGCCGCCGAAATCGCCTTGAATGGCGGAGTTCGCAGTATTGGACACGGTGGTGGAGGTGAGGGGATTCGAACCCCTGACCCCCTGCTTGCAAAGCAGGTGCTCTCCCGACTGAGCTACACCCCCATTTGTGGACTTCTATTTTAGCACGGGCTGTCGGCTTTGTTCGACCGGCGTTGCTGCATTTTCTTTTTGGAAGTGGGGCTCGTGTGAGTTGTTAGCGCGGTGGGATGTGCCTGTGCGTTGGTATGGGGTCGGGCAGTGGGTTGGCGGGGCGGGAGTTTGGATTCTTCGGCTTCGCTCAGAATGACAACGGGGTTCCGATCAGAATGATTGTGAAGTAACCTTTCAGGAAGACAATCGTTTGATTTTCTACCCGCTCCCTTATTCGACATCAACAGCGTGAGCGGGTATTATATTGCCCATTGAAAAGCGGGTAATTCCCCCTAATTTTGCGTTTTCAGATAAGGAGATTCACATGCGTGGAGTCGCAATTGTAGCGCCGGTACGCACGGCCGTGGCCACCTTTGGCGGAGGCCTGCGCGATGTTTCCGCCGCCGACCTGGCATCCCTGGTTATTAAAGAAGCCGTCGAGCGCAGCGGCATTGACCCCGCCAGGCTGGACGACGTCATCCTGGGCTGCGGCTATCCCAGCGGCGAGAATCCCGCCATTGGCCGCCTGGCCGGACTCAAGGCCGACCTGCCCATCGAGGTGCCCGGCTACCAACTTGACCGCCGCTGTTCCTCGGGCCTGCAGGCCATCCTCAACGCCGCCATGCTGGTGCAGACCGAAAACGCCGACGCGGTAGTTGCCGGTGGCGTCGAGAGCATGAGCAACGCGGAATACTACGTCAACGAAGCCCGCTGGGGCGGACGGTTCGGCTCCCAGACCTTCCACGACAGGCTGGTGCGGGCGCGGGAAACCATCTCGCCGGAGGAGCGGTTTGGCTACATTTCCGGCATGGTGGAGACCGCCGAGAACCTGGCCAAGCAGTATGAGATTGCCCGCCAGGAACAGGACGAGTACTCCCTGCGCAGCCACCAGCGCGCCGTGGCCGCCCAGGAGGCCGGCAAGTTTGACCAGGAAATCGTCGGGGTGCCCATTCCCCAGCGGCGGGGCGATCCGGTGGACTTTGTGAAAGACGAGAATCCCCGGGCCGACACCAGCATGGAAGCGCTGGGACGGCTGCGGCCGGTGACGCCCGACGGCACCGTTACCGCCGGCAACGCCAGCAGCCAGAACGACGCCGCCTCGGTGTGCCTGGTGGTGGCCGAGGACAAGGTGGAAGAGCTGGGCGTGACCCCCATGGCCTACCTGCGGGGCTGGGCTGTCACCGGCTGCCACCCCGCCTACATGGGCATCGGGCCCGTCCCGTCAGTGAACAAGGTGATGGGCAAGATCGGGATGGCCCTGGAGGACATGGACCTGATCGAGTTGAACGAAGCCTTCGCCGCCCAGGTGCTGTCGGTGCTGCGCGAGTGGAAGCTGCCCAACGAAGACAAGCTGAACGTCAACGGGTCGGGCATTTCCCTGGGGCACCCAATCGCCGCCACCGGCGCCCGCATCCTGACCACCCTGCTGCACGAAATGGAGCGTCGCAACGCCCAGTTCGGCCTGGAAACCATGTGCGTGGGCGGTGGCCAGGGCGTAGCCGCTGTGTTTGAACGGCGGTAGGGTTTACGCCCTCACCCCGGCCCTCTCCCTCAGGGAGAGGGAGTGCAATCAACGGTAACTCCATAACCCAAGGGAAGCACAGGCAATGACCATGGCGACCGACGATAGCAGGTTGAGCAATCTGCAAGGGCGCATAGCTGAGCAATCCCTGGCTATTCAGGACTTGCAAGAGGGTCAGCGACAAACCAATGTTGAGATGGCAACCGGGTTTCGAGAAGTTAACACCAGGATTGACCAGGTAAATGCCAGAATCGAACGTCTTTTCCTGGCAATACTTGGCATCGGAGCCATGCTCATAGGTTTGCAGATTACCCAGATTATCGTCCTGCTGGTTCGGGGTTAGGGCTTGTCCTTACGGATATAGATGATTCTTCGTGCCCCTTCGTGGATGAAACTGACAACAGGAGGGAAGTATGGCCAATAGACACGATGAAGCCGATGTGCTGGTAATCGGGGCGGGCGCATCCGGCGCCGCCTTCACCTGGAGCCTCACCCAGGCCGGCATCAAGGTTGTCTGCCTGGAACAGGGCGGCTGGGTGCCGCTGGACGCCTTTTCCACCAGCGAGCCTGACGCGCAAATCCGTTGGCAGACCGACTTCCACTCCAACCCCAATGTACGGGGCCTCCCCGAGGACTATCCGGTGAACGAGGCGGAGACGCCAATCTCGCCGTTGATGTACAACGCCGTGGGCGGCAGCACCATCCATTGGGGCTCCCACTTCCCCCGCTTTCATCCCTCGGACTTTGCCCTTAAGTCCCAGGACGGCGTGGCCGACGACTGGCCCATGACCTATGCGGAACTTGAACCCTACTACGACCTGAACGACCGGATGAACGGCGTCTCCGGCCTGCGCGGCGACCCGGCTTACCCGCCCAAGCCCGATAGGCCCACGCCTCCCCTGGCCATTGGACGAGGCGGCGAACTGCTGGCCGACGCCTTCAACAAGCTAGGCTGGCACTGGTGGTCTTCCGACAGCGCCATCGCCTCCGTGGAATACGACGGCCGCCAGCCCGATACTGGCGGCACCCTGCGTTCCCTGGCCAGCGCCGACATCATCTACTGGCCCCGGGCCCTCCGCCGGGGCGCCCGCCTCAAGACCTTCTGCCGGGTGCGGGAAATCCTGGTAGACCAGTCGGGCCGGGCCACCGGAGCCCTGTACTACGACGCCAACGGGAACCTGCAGGAACAGCGGGCCCGCGTGGTGGTGGTTGCCGGCAACGGCGTTGGTACCGCCCGCCTGCTGCTCAACTCCAAGTCTGCCCTGTTCCCCGAAGGCCTGGCCAACAGCAGCGGCCTGGTGGGCAAGAACCTGATGCACCATCCCTGCGGCGGCGCCATGGGCATATTCGAGGAATGGCTGGGCGGCGAGGCCGGGCCCCGGGGCAGTTCAATGTTAAGCCAGGAGTTCTACGAAACCGACCTGAACCGGGGCTTTGTCCGCGGGTATGACCTGCAGATTACCGGCGTTACCAGTTCGCCCCTGCCCACGGCCCTGGGCGGAATCCAGCAGGAGACCGTCCCCTGGGGCGCGGACCACCACCGAATCTTCGGCGAGCGGTTCGGCCATACCATCGGCATCACCGTGATGACCGAGGACCTGCCCGAGGAGAGCAACCAGGTAACCCTGGACCCGGTGCTGACCGACTCCCACGGCATTCCGGCCCCAAGAATTCAGTACACCGTCAGCGAGAACACGGACAAGATACTGGACCACGGTGTGGAGCGAGCCAAAGAGGTGCTGGAGGCTGCCGGAGCCAAGGAAGTCTACACGTCGCACATTCGGCGCAACGCCGGATGGCACCTGCTGGGCACGGCGCGCATGGGGGACGACCCCAGCAACTCGGTGGTGGACCGCTGGGGCCGGGCCCACGACGTGCCGAACCTGCTCATCATCGACGGCAGCATCTTCACCACCGGCGCCTGCATCAACCCCACTACGACCATCCAAGCCCTGGCCCTGAGGACGGCGGACTTTGTTAAGGGCGAGGGGAGCAGCTTGCTGGGGTAGGGGACCCTACTACACTTGGCACCTGTTCACCCCGGAGGAGGCGAGCCGAGCAATCAACTTCCATTCAATAAGAGGTTTAGGTTTCTCTATAATCGCTTTCCCGGGGCAATTAGAGCCGCCCTCGTTCGCGAAGGGTTAACTCGTTGCCTCTTAAGCTCGAAGTTGGCCTTTGGGCCCAGAGCTCTTCACATCCTCTGCTCTTACCATGCCGTACATCGTTCCCTTATCACTGTCTCTCTTCCGAAACTTGTTCAGAATTTCAACCATGTGGAGGCTGAATTACCCGTGACATACGAGGCAAAGTTCATATGTGTCAACTGTATTGAAGATGATGGGCTGTTGCAATTCATCCAGGAAAACGCAATTGGTAGAAGATGTTCCTTTTGCTTAACTTGCAGCGAATATCCATTTGCAGCACCGATTACTGACGTTTCCGAACACTTCATGGCATGCTTGTTTGAGGAGTACGACCTTGCAGGAAATCAACTTGGCTGGGTAGGCTCGGAAGGAGGATGGATTGGGACGTATTGGGATTCGTTTGATTTGGCATGTGAAGAATTGGAGCTGGAGTTTCCCCAGAGCAACGAGCACGAGATTTTGTCCTATCTGTTTGGGTCCTATTATATTGACCAAGATTGGTGCGAACGAGATGCCTATGGCCTTAATGACCAAGAGAGGGCTAAATATAGTTGGGACCATTTCTGCCAAGTTGTAATGCATGAGCGCAGGTATTTCTTTCAAGACGACGAGGACTCTGATGACTATGCTGACGTCGACAGCCCAGCGGAAACTCTCAGCACAATCTTTGAATTCGCACAGCAAATGAATTTGTGCAAGGTAATGGCTTCAGACTCTTGCCTTTATCGGGTTCGTTGGGAATCTACACAGGGCGATCTGAAAACACCTGAAGATATGGGGCCCCCACCCGAGGAAAATGCAAATCAGCCTAACAGAATGAGTCCCGCTGGGATCCCGATGTTCTATGGTTGCGACGATGAGGAAACCGCACTAAAGGAGACTGCGTCCGGCTCGGGATACTTCGCTATCGGTCGATTCGCGACCGTCCGCCCTTTAGTGATTCTTGATTTGACTGAGAAATCGCCAATCCCCAGTCTTTTCGAACCTGTTCCGGACAGCTTGCCATTCAGGCCGAGAGAGGTTCTTAAATTCCTTCAACATATTGCCAATGAGTTTTCCCGCCAAATAGAGCGGGGAGACCGAATACACGTTGAATACGTGCCTGCACAAATAGTTGCGGAGTTTGTTCGCAGTCAACTAACTTGGGAAGGTAGCCGAATGGACGGCATCAAGTACATTAGCTCAGTGTATCCAGGCCGAGTTTGCTATGCCATCTTCGCAAATCAAAGCAACGTAGTTGGTACTCCAGATAATGGTTGGTCCGATGACCACATGTTGAAATTGATTAACGTAGATCACATTTGGTTTTGCGCGGATTAGAGCCGGCATTGTTTCCCGACACTTGGTTTTTTCCTTTGTCGCTGTAACATTGGCTTGCAGCGCAATTTAGCTCCTTGGCTACCTTAGTCACCTTTCATCACCACTGTCTCTCTCCCACCAAGAATTCCTAGCACCTTTCTCTCTAAGGTCAATACAAGGGCCACTCTCTTAGCTGCAACTATGTCTGGGTACTGGCCTCCTGCCTCGAAGGAGGAGGCCGCGCCCACTGACACCAACCCCTTGCGCCTCCACTCCTCCCTCTGTTAGCCTACCCCGGCTTTCATACATTCTGATTTGATAGGAAGGTGAATTATGCCCAGAGTTGTGCATTTCGAGGTTTACGCTGACGACATGGAACGGGCCACCAAGTTCTACGGCGATGTCTTCGGCTGGACGGTGACCAAGATAGACCTGGAAGGCGGAAACGCCTACTGGCTAATTGATACCGGCGAGGAACCGACCGAGGGAATCAATGGCGGCATGATGCCGCGCCCAAGCCCTGAGGCGATCAACACGGTAGTTCTGGATGTACCTTCAGTGGATGAGTACGTCGAGAAGATTACAGGCGGCGGCGGGTCCATCCTGGTTCCCAAGTTTGCCGTGCCGGGGGTTGGCTATGCCGCCTACTTCAAGGACACCGAGGGCAACCCTTTCGGCATCTTTGAGGACAACAACGCGGCCGCCTGAGTGGAGCCAAAACGCAGAGAGTCCAGTTAACGAGCCCGAGCAGGACCAGTACGGGCAGGGACATTACCGGTAAGGGAGGGTTGCAATGCCCAGAGTAGTCCATTTCCAGATGTACGTTGACAATCCGGCACGGGCCGAAAGATTCTATGCCGATGTCTTTGACTGGGAACTTAACCAGTGGGAAGGGGACGACACCTTCTGGCTGATCAATACGGGGGATGACTCGGAGCCGGGGATTAACGGGGGCATGCTGGTGCGGCCTGAACCGTCGGCTGTCAACACCCTGGTCATGCAGGTGGACTCCGTTGACGACTATGCCGCGCGAATTGTAGACATGGGCGGCACCGAGACCGTGCCCAAGTTTGCCATACCAGGGGTAGGTTACGCCGCTTACTTCATCGACACCGAGGGCAACCCCATCGGTATTTTCCAGGATGATGAAGGGGCGGCTTAGCGCAACATTGACGAGGGACCGGAAGGCCGTTCGACCCGATTCGTCCTTCCCGCACCGTGAGTCTCCAAGACTTCTTGGCGCATTGTACGGCGTTATGTACATTTCAGTCCTGGCTTGCGTATCTGGCCTCCGTCCCAAGACCGGACTGACGGACAGGTCCCAATTGACGTTGACACAGCATACAGGTAGTATGACGGCAAACTGCGGAGGCCAGTTTTGCCCCCTTGGCAGCCCGTTGCCACCAATTCCGCAGTGTTAACAATTAGGAGGAGAAAACTATGGCAGATGTTTTCGGATCTGGCGATTTTCAATACAACTTTGTCGAAGACTGGGTAAAGCTGCCCGACGGAAAGCGCCTGCTGGAATGTCCCGGCGTTGTCTGCGACTCGGAAGACAGAGTATTCATCCTCACCCGGGGCGAGGACCCGATAATGGTCTTTGACAAGGACGGCAACTTCCTCCGATCCTTTGGCCAGGGACTGTTCAGCAACCGAACCCACGGCCTGTATATCGCCCATGACGATTCCATTCTGGCCGCAGATGACGGCATCCATACCATCCAGAAGTTCACCCCCGACGGCGAAAAGGTGATGGAGATAGGCGAGCGCAACCATCCCGCCCCTCGCTGGAGCGGCCAGCCCTTCAACCGGCCGACTTCCGCCGCCATCCGGCCCGCTAACGGCGACATCTACATCTCCGACGGTTACGGCAATTCCCGCATTCACTGTTACTCCGGCGACGGCGAGTACAAGTTCAGCTGGGGCGAACCGGGCATTGACGCCGGCCAGTTCATCCGCCCCCACAACATCGCCGTGGATGGCGATGACCGGATCCTGGTGGTGGACCGGGAAGCCCACCGGGTCCAGATTTTCGATCCGGAAGGCGGGTTCATCACCATGTGGAGCAACATCCACCGCCCCGATGCCATGGTGCTGTGGCAGGACAACATCTACATCGGCGAGCTTAACGGCATGGGTGGTGTGGACGATGCCCCTGGCCTGGGCCATCGCGTCACCATTTATGACCTGGAAGGCAACCGCGTAGGCCTGTTTGGTTCCAAGGATGAGGGCGAAGGCGCTGGCGAATTTATCGCCCCTCACGGCATAGCGGTGGACTCCACCGGCGCCGTGTACGTGTCCGAGGTGTCCTACACGATCCGCGGCTCCCACATGGACCCGCCGCGGGAACTGCGCAGCTTCTCCAAGTACGCGCGGGTTAGGTAAGTAATCAGACCTCGCTGAAGAACCGCACTTCCAGAGGCCAATCCCAAGTAAAGGGGGTTGGCCTCTTGATCAACACTTCCGGCAGTCGCCAGTTAGCTGCCACAATTCGGCCCTGGCTGACCAAGAATCGCTATAGTATTGACAGAGAGAATGCCTAATCATGACCACGATCAATAGCCAGGAAGACTTCTTGAGGGCCCTTCGGGAGAACCCCGAATGGAAAGAAGCAGTTCGCGCCCTGATTCTGGGCGAGGAAATGCTGCATCTTCCGGCAGCGTTGCAGGAGCTAGCCGAAACGGTCAACCGTTTTATAGCCAGGCAGGAACAGTTTAACGACGAGCAACGCCAGTTTAACGACGAGCAGCGCCAGTTTAACGATGGGCAACGTCAGTTTAGCGATGAACAGCGCCAGTTTAACCAAAATACGACGGCGAGGTTTGACCGTATGGAAGGAGATCTGTCGTATTGGAAGAAGGATTACGCTCAGAGGCGACTGGCGGGCCGCTCCGAATCCATACCTAGCGACATGGGAATCCAGTTTGTGCGCAACATGACCTACGGGGAACTGGTAAATATAGCCGTGGCTGCTGCCGGTGGACAAGCATTGTCCGACGAACTCAAAAGTTTCCGAGACGCCGACCTCGTAATAGTTGCTCTTGACAGCGGCGAGACGAAATACCTGGCCGTAGAGATTTCCTATACTGCTGACCAAAGGGACACCCGAAGAGCTCTACGTAACGCGCGAATCCTGGCGGAGCAAACCGGAATCACTTCTGTAGCGGTTGTTGCCAGTGCCAGAAACACCCATGAAGTCAAGGCAGAAGTGGATTCAGCCCAAGTTTATTGGCACTATTTGCCCGTCCACTCCTTAGGATTTGATTGAGAAACCCGCCCCTAAATCGGCCTACTTCAATGCTATTGGCAATGAAACAGTCAACCTGCAATTTAAGGAGACCAAGTTTGACCCAAGAAACCACTACCGCGGCCTGGGACGACGTTTTTAGTGCCGTTGAAGCCCTTTACGAGTTGGGCTGGACTGACGGTTTGCCCGTTCTGCCGCCCACTGCCGACAAGGTGGCCGAATTCCTGGCCGCCGGCGGTCGGGACGGAGCGGAGGTTGTGGGGGAATTGCCCGAGCGGCGGCGGGAGATTACCGCAGAAAAGGTCGCGGCCAACGCGGTAATGGCCGGCTGCAAGCCCGAGTATATGCCCGTAGTTCTGGCAGCCACCGAGGCCATGCTGGCGCCCCCCTTCAACCTGGTGGGACCCTCCTCCAGCATGGGCGGAGCGGCGGTCCTGGTTATAGTCAACGGCCCTGTTGTTGGCAAACTGGGCATCAACGCCCGCAACAATCTGTTCGGCCCCGGAAACCGGGCCAACTCCACTATCGGGAGGGCCATTCGCCTTATCCTCATGAACGCGTGCGCTGCCATCCCGGGCCTTTATGACCGCAGCGTTATCGGGCACCCGGGCAAGTTCAGCTACTGCATTGCCGAGGCGGAAACCGAGACCCATTGGACGCCTCTGCACGTGGAGCGGGGGTTCTCGTCGGACCAGAGTACGGTAACGGTATTTGCGTCCGAGGCGCCGAGACAGGTGCGCTCGGTGGGCCGGCCGGAAGCCATACTTTACGCAATCGCCGACGTGGCCTCATCCCTGGGCACATCCCTGTCCACATCGGGCTCCGTAGGCGACCCGGCGGCGGGAATCCGGCAGGGGGAAACGGTGGTTACCATCGCCGGCAACAGCGGACTTTGGAAGGACTGGAGCAAGGCAGACGTCAGGGAATACCTGTACAATCGCATCCAGCGTTCGGTGGCGGACTTCAAGCGGGCACAGGTGTTCCCAGGGGATCTGAAACCCGGGGACGAGGACCGCATGGTACCCCTGACTGCCGGGCCGGAGGATATTCTACTGGTGTTCGCCGGCGGTGAGGAAAGCAATATGTCCTCGGTGATACCCAGCTGGGGGCCGAAGGTAGGTTCCACATCGGTAACGCGGGAAGTCAGAAAGTAGCGACCTGGAGGAATTCATCAGTCTCTGCACCACTGTGGTAAGCTAAGCCGCAGAGTCCCTGATAGCCAGACCAAAAAGGGGGAAGGGAATATGAGCGAATACACCCTGGTAAATCCCACCACGGAAGCGGTAACCCCGCCCTTTGACGGGGCGCCCCGGCTGCCCACCATGGCCGGTACCCGCCTGGGCATCATTGACGACAGCAAGCGCAACGCGGACGTGCTGCTGGAAGAACTGGCAGAGGTCATGCGGACTCGCTACGAAATCAGCGACGTCCAATGGCACCGCAAGCCCAGCGCCTCTCGTCCCGCCGATCCGGCGGCCATCGCGGCCCTGGCGACGGACTGCGATGCGGTGGTGATCGCCATCGGAGATTGAGGGTCCTGCAGTGCGTGCAGTGTGCACGACGGGATTCACGTGGAGAAGGCAGGGCTGCCCTCAGCAACCATCTGCACCGACCGGTTCATCCCCACGGCCAAGGGCATGGCCAAGATTTGGGGCGCGGCCGACTACCCCACCATATTCACCGAGCATCCTATCGAGAACCTGGACCGCGACCAACTGCGGAAGCGTGCCGAGGGGCTGGCTACTGAGGTGGTGACGATACTGACGGGGAGTTAGGCGGGACGCGAGTAAGTGAAGTAACAGACTGGCAGGCCGCCTGGTCCTGCCAGTCTGTCATTTTGAGCGAAGTCGAAAAATCCGAAACCGTACTCAGCTGATAAGGCTCGGATTCCCAACTCGAGGTTGAAGGGGGAGATTTAGGGCCCTTCGGCAAGATCAGGGCGACATGACTTCCGGGATAGGGCACATAAACAGCCTCAGGTACCATACCAAGCCATTGACTCGCCAAAAGGGCGGTGCCCGCACCTGTCCCCTGCCTGGACGCCAAGGTATTGATTCCTCTCCTAAACCCGCATATTCGGCGGGAGCAAATTCGGGATGGCGTCATTTATCGGATAGGTCTCGTCGCACTTGGCGCAGTGCAGAGAGCCTTCCATTACCTCGTCATCTTCTTCCGTTTCCACAGTCAGGGTCAGTTCGCTCTTGCAGACCGGGCAGGCCAGTATTTCCATCAAGTCCTTCTTCAATTTTCCTCCTATGCCTGGCCCTCCGGCCGGGGCTCTTAACCGGAAAGGCTGCTTTCAAACAGGGCGCTCAATACGTCGGCCAAGCCAAATATTAACACGCCGATGACCAGCAAGGCCGTAGGGCCGGTGAGCGCCCCCCGCAATTTGGCTCCGCTCCCTAAAGTTGCGGTCTCTTCCGGAGTGTGGCGCAACGGCCGCCGGAACCGCATAACCGCAAACATGTACAGGGCCAGGGCAATCTTCAGGACCAACACCGCGATGTAGGGGGCGGTAACCGTATCCGCAGTAAGGCGGCTGGCGGTCAGGATGGCTCCGGTAACCACAAGAACAATGATGGCCGTGTTAACGAGGCTGCGGAATTCTTCGCCGATGGCCCGGTGAGTTTCCTGGCCTGGGTCTCTGCGTTGGAAGGCAGGGCGCAGCACCATCAGGTAAAAGATTCCACCTCCCACCCAGGCCACGGCGCCCAGGGCGTGGGACCAGCGTATGGCCAGCAGTATCCAGTCAAGGACGTTCATGAGTTCGGCTAATTATCCCAGCACTCTTTCTATTGATTGAGGCTCGGACATTCTATTTGCGGAAGTATGTTGGGTCAATTGACAATGGCTGATCTTGACTCTGGCTTCTCCCAAGTTACAATCCCACCATCAACGTTAGTAGACGGAATTGAGAAAGCAAAGCCGCCGTTTTGCAGGAGGTTAGGAAAATGAGACTAGAAGGTAAGGTAGCGCTAATCAGCGGCGGGGCCAGGGGCCAGGGAGCCGTGGAAGCCCGCATGTTCGCCACCGAGGGAGCCCGAGTGGTCATCTGTGATGTTCTGGAAGACGAGGGCCGCCAGGTAGAGGCGGAAATCAATGAGCAGGGTGGGGAGTGCCTCTTCCTGCGCCTGGACGTGACCAGCGAAGCCAACTGGCAGGACGTGGTGGCGGCCACAGTGGAGCGCTTCGGCAAGCTGGACATCCTGGTCAACAACGCCGGCATCTACCGCACCGAGACGGTGGAGGAGACCAGCGAAGAATTGTGGGACCAAGTCATGGACATTAACGGCAAGGGAGTGTTCCTGGGCACCAAGGCCGCCATTCCGGAGATGCGCAAGGCCGGCGGCGGTTCGATTATCAACATCTCCTCCGTGGCGGGGCTGGTGGGCAGCGAGATGTCGGCAGCCTATGGTTCTTCCAAGGGTGCGGTACGAATCTTCACCAAGGCCACGGCCATCCAGTACGCCGGTGACAAGATTCGCGCCAACTCCATCCACCCCGGCATCATCGAGACACCCATGACCGCGCATATGCTGGCCGACGCGGAGCAGTACCAGTACCGGCTGGGCCGCACCCCCATTGGTCGCATTGGCAGGCCCGAAGACGTGGCTTTCGGGGCGCTGTACCTGGCTTCTGATGAGTCATCCTTCGTCACCGGCAGCGAGTTGGTAATTGACGGGGGACGGACAGCGATGTAGGGCAAGCGGGCGGACGAGGGTTAGGTTAATTCGGATGCGCTCCCTTCGCAGAACAATCCCCTTCTGCTTGCGGTTATTCTGAGGAACGCAGCTACGAAGAATCCCGACGATTCCCGATAAAGTTGTTTTCTGAACGCAAGGAACACACCTTCCGCAGTTGGATTTTTTTGCTCCGCCCAAAATGACCGGAAAAATGGTTTGGCCAAGATTTGAGGGGCAGGTTTGCCAGCCTGCCCCTCCACCATTGTTGAGCCTAACTGCTGATTGCTGTCCGTCTACCGCCCTATGGCGTAGTTGTCGCGGCGCAGGTCGGCGCCCACCTCCAGGGTTTCCTTCTCTCGGTCGATGGTTATGGCGTTGAGGGCGCCCATGCGAGGTGTCCAGTCATCCCATACTTCTACCACGTGGCCGCGACGTTCCAGTTCCTTGATGGTGTCGGGGTCGATGCGGCCCTCGGCAGACATGGCAGCCGGGGCATAACCGTGCGGGAATCCGGAATCAGGGAAACTCCAGCTTGCCACCCTCGGCTGCTCGATGGCCTGCTGCACATCCATGCCGAACTCCACCACATTCAGGAAAAGCTGGGTCATGGACTGGCACTGCACGTCGCCGCCGGGGGTGCCGAAGGGCATCCACAGCTTGCCGTCGCGGAATGCCATGGCCGGATTTGGCGTAAGGCGGGGCCGCTTGCCAGGCATCAGGCAGGCCGGATGGTCCCGGTCCAGCCAGGTCTGGTAGCCGCGGGTGGACATGGCGAAGCCCAGGCCCGGGACCACCGCCGCGCCGGAAATACCGTCGCTGGGGGTGGCCGAGAAGCCGTTGCCCCACCGGTCCACCACGCAGATGTAGCTGGTGTCAGGTTCCGCCGCGCCGGCTACCGGTTCTGGGTGGGCTGGTTTGACGCGGTTCCCGTTTTGGCCGTTGTAGGCCTGGTAGGCTTGGGGGTCGCCAGCCCGGGGCATGTCCGGACAAGCGCGGGTCGGGTCGATTTCCTGCCGACGCTGGGCGGCGTAATCCGGGTCCAGCAGGCCCTTCATCGGCACGTCCACAAAGTCGGGGTCGCCATAGTAAGAGTGGCGGTCGGAGAAGGCCAGCTTCAGTGACTCGATCACGGTGTGCAGGTAATCGGGGCTGTTGTGGCCCATGCCCTGCAGATCGAAGCCGGACAGGATGCTGAGAGCCTGAATGGTGGTGGGCCCCTGGCACCAGGGGCCACAGGTGAAGACTTCGATACCCTTGTAGTCGATGGAAACGGGCGGCTCCAGCTTGGCTTCAAAGGTAGCCATATCCTCCAGGGACAGCAACCCGCCCTGGGCCCGGTTGAACTCCACCATTTTGTGGGCCATATCGCCCCGGTAGAACAGGTCGCGGGCGGCCTGGAGACCCATTACCCGCCCCTTGCCGGAAGCCGACCGTTCCGCCGAGACCAGCCGCTTGAAGGTGTTGGCCAGGTCCTTCTGGACTGCCACATCTCCCGCGCCCAGGGCCTTGCCACCGGGGAAGAAGACATTCATGGTGGCCGACCAGTGACTGGGGTCGCGGCTGCCGTTGGCGAACTTCTCCTCCTCACGGGCCAGCGCGCGGTGCAACGAGTGGGGTATGGGAAAACCATTTTCCGCCAGTTCCAGGGCCGGGGCGACCACCTGCTCAAAGGTCATGGTGCCGTAAAGTTGTATGGCCGACAACCAGGCATCGGCGGCCGAGGGCGTGACTGTCCGCAGCACTCCGCCCGGCAAGATTCCGCCGTGGTTGGCGTTGAAGTAGTCCACGCTGGCGGCCTTGGGCCAGCGGCCGAGACCGGCGATGGTAGCAGTTTCGCCTCGCGCCGCGTCGTGCACCATGATGGGGGCCACGCCGCCGAAACTGGTGTACTGGGGAAGAGTCACGTTAATGACGATTCCGGCGGCCACGCCGGCGTCGGTGGCATTGCCGCCCTGCTCCAGGATGCGGTAGGAAGCAGCGGTGGCCAGGTAATGACCGGTGGCGGCCATGTGGGTCCTGCCAGCGATTAGGGGCCGGTAAGTCCTGAGTCCCAGCGCCATAACAATACCTCCAGGAAAATTACTGTCCACGAAGGAACACGAAGAGCCACCTAGTTCTTTTAACTCAGATCGGCCAGCCGGGGCATAACATCGTTTGCCAGGGACGTTACCGAGTTGACCCAGCCTTCTTCCGGCTGCCATTCGTGGCCCATGGCCAGCAGGACACCGAAGCCTCCCACGTCCTTGTGCATCTGCCGTACCTTTTCGGTTACCTCGTCGGGGCTGCCGACAATCCAGACATTATCCACCAGGTATTCCGGGGTTATATCCTCGTCGGGAATATCCGGGTCAGTCTTGAACAGGCTGATGCCGTCCACATGCTTCATAAGGGGAATAAAGTACTGTCGGAAGTCGCGGCCAATGGTTCCTTCCAGCACTTCCTCACGGGCCTGTTCGGAGGTTTCAGCAACGTAGATTTCCCGGGCGATCCGCCATTCCGACCGGTCGGGTGTCCTGCCGGTACGTTCGGCCCCCACCTCCACCGCTTCCCAGTGGCTTTTCAGGGTAACCGGCGGCACCAGGTTAATGCTGAGCGGCAGCCAGCCCTTTTCCCCGGCCAGCAGCAACGTATCGGACCTGGCGGATACGCCGGCCACGCCGATGGGAGGGTGCGGCTTCTGGTAGGGAGTTACGTGAAACTGCAGCCCGATTTCGGGTACGGGCTCGGGAATGGCGAATTTCCAATACGGGTGCTGGTAGGAACCGGGCTGGGGGTTCTCCCACATATCCAGGATCAGCTCGATCATATCCCGGGACATGCCGCGGTGGGCGCCTTCGGAGGCGTCCATGCCGAAGACCTCAAAGTCACCAGGGAACCCGCCCGAGCCGACCCCCCAGTAAAAACGACCGCGGGCCAGGTTGTCCAGTTGGGCCACCCGGTGAGCGATCATGAAAGGGTCGTGGTTGGGCATGCAGGTGACGCCGGTACCGAAGATTATGTTCTTGGTGCGAGGCAGGGCGGCGGCGATGAACTGGTCCGGGGCGGGAATGTTCTCCCAGACGGTGGTGAAGTGCTCTCCAATCCAGGCTTCGCAGTAACCCAGGCGGTCCAGGGTTTCCATCTGGACCAGGTCCGATTCCAGCGTGGCCGAGAGGTCGGAGCCAGGAGGATGGAGGGGCATCGTAAAGTAGCCTAAGCGCATAACCGCCTCCTGATAAACAGCATTGCAACAAGGAGCGTTGTAAATAGCGGGGTCGGCGGGAATTTGCGTAAGTATAAGCGATTGGCTGGGGGGAATCAAAGGCGAAGCAAATACGGGAAAGCTAGTCCCGTTATTCCCCGCCGGAGCCGGAATCCAGAAGTACTGGGTAAAGTCAATTTCACGGGAGAGGTTAAATCCTGGATTCAGAGTTTCGTCAAAAGGAGCATTTGAGGACCAGGGTATTCCCTCAAGTCTCTGCGGCGGCTGGGAGAAACTCAAACTGGTTATCGATGGTATTTTCCCCTACAATCAACTGCGATTAAGGGCTCAAACCAAAACCAGTTGGCGGACAAGCCATGCTTTATGAAGTAGAAGTTAACGACGGGGGCAACAGCCCCATGGCACTGGACCGGGTGTTTGATTTATTGGAAGACCCGAAGCCAGTCAACAGGGTATTTACTGCAGATGCGGCCGGAGAGGATGGCTGGTGCCAGGTTACGGGCTGGGACGACGCCGGCCCCTGCCAGGCGATGGCAGCGTTGGCCGAGGATTCGGGCGACGGGGTAATACTGCTGGTATTCGGCGGCAGCGAGGGTATCCGCCTCAAGCCTGACGGGGACGAGACGGTCTGGGATTTGGAGCATGCCAGCCAGTGGGGAGAACCCTGCCTGATGCTCGACAAGGCCACTGAATACGAGGCGTAACGGCCTGCTTGCCAACGGCAGGCTTCACCTCCTTCGCGCAGGCCGGCCTAGCCCCAAGGTGTCGTTACGATTCGAGTGGCGTTGCGATTCAGGTGCCGCCCCTGGCAAGGGCAGGGCAATCACAAAGGTTGCGCATGACGCTCCCTTCGTTAAGATCACCTGTAGAGGACAATACCTCGGCTCAATGCAGGCTGGGAGACAGGTTGTAATCAGCAGACTTCGGGGTAAATGAACCTTCTCTGTTTCATCGTCCACCTGCCTGGTTGCTCTCTTCCTCTTCCAGACGCAGCGCAAAACTCTCCTCCGGCGAACTAACCAGCCTTCTCCGGCCAATGAGAGCAAAATAGAGCAGGCCTGCGGCGAAGAAAACACCGCAGCCGTAGAGGCCCATCCGGTAGTCGTTGTTGACGAACAGGAAGACCAGGGTGGCGCAGGCGATTAGTCCTGCCACCGAGGCCCCAACACTACCCAGGGGACTCCTGTAGGGGCGATACAGTCCCGGGTACCGCTGCCGCAGGCGCAGGAAGGAAACCATCTGCATGATGTAGGCGATGACCGCGCCGAACACTGCCATGTTCAACAGCACCGCCGCCACTGGCACGTGTCCTCCCACCCACCCTTCGCCAAACTCTATGAACAGGGCTACCAGGTAACCAATGATTGCGCCCGCAACCAGGGCCAGGTGGGGCGTACTGGTCCGGCTATGGGCCAGTGAAAGCCAGCGAGGAAAGTAGCCAGCGCGGGACAGGGAAAATATCCGGCGCCCATAGGCATAAATGATGGCGTGAAAGCTGGCCACCAATCCGCCCACTACCATCAAGGCCGGTATCGCCGGGTTCACGCCGAAGCCAAATAGAGTCCCAGCGGCCTGTCGGGACGATTCGATTGTTGCCCATCCGCGCGGGAGGCCGGCGCCAAGCAACAGGGTCAGCGCCCCGGTGGCGATAAGCGTCAAAATACCCCAGCGAAGGGCTCGGGGTATGTCAACGCCCGGACGTCGGGATTCCTCCGCTGCCAGAGGCAGTTGTTCAATGGCCAGAAAAAACCAGATAGCAAAGGGCAAGGCCTGAGCTATGCCCATCCAGCCCGTGGGCAGCCAGACGGAATTGGCCGTTCCTGGTACGATATCAAGGGCCCTGTCCCAGCTGAAACGGAAGGCCCAGTCGACCCAGAACAGGACCAGGATTCCAAGGGCCAGGAAAGTGAGGACGATGGCGACGCGGAAGGTAGCCGCAACGCCTGCGATGTTGATGCCTACAAAAATCACGTAGAAGCCAAGCCACCAGACGGGCGCGGCAACGTCTATCCCAAAGAGGGAATTTACGGCGGTTCCGACGAAACCGCCGATGGCCACCACGATTACGGCTGGAGTGAGCACATATTCTACGAACTCGGCCAGCCCGGTAAGGTACCCGCCCCAGGGGCCAAGAGCGGTGCGGGCAAAGGAATAGGCACCCCCGGCGTGCGGCATGGCCGGAGACATTTCGGAAATGGAGAAGCAGATACAGAGGTACATAAGGGCAGCGATAGCCGTGGCCACCAGCATTCCGCCATAGCCACCCACCGCCAGGCCGAATTGCCAGCCAAAAAAGTCGCCCGAGATTACAGCCCCTACCCCCAATGCCCACAGGGACCACGCGCCGGCATACCGCCTCAACCGGCGTCGTTCAAAGTATCGGCCGTCAACTAAGTTGTAGGCGACGGTGCTAGGGCTTCCCTTCGGTTGGCCGTCCATCGGACTCTTCCCAGCCGTCAAATTAGAGAAACAGAGACTGCCCGCCAGAATGCATCGTATAACAAGTTTTACTCTCTAGAGAATAACATTAAGAACGAAGCACTTTTAAGTGAAGAAGGGAATTCGTAATACAATTGTAACTAACCCGTAATATCATTTTCATACAGATTCGATATCCTGCCACCTTGTAATCGAAAAATTATAGCGGGGCAAAGTCTTATGATTCCTTCTGCGGACACCACGGACGCTACCCACAGCGAGTACCTGGACGCCGACGGGGCGGTTCTGCCCAGATATCAGGACGCCCTCGGGGCCATCGAATCCATGGGCAAGGAACGGTTAGGAGAACTGTGGCGGCAGGGCAAGCGGAATGCGGAACTGGACGGCTTTACCTTTCTTCTGGACCCCAAGGTGTTCCGCACCATCCCCACCGACTGGATTCCTCGCATCATTCCTCAATCGGAGTGGGAGGTCATCGACGCCGGCGTTACCCAGAGGCTGAAGGCCCTCAACCTGTTTCTGCTGGACCTGTACACCGGCCAGCAGCAAGTAGTCCCCGACGACGTTATCTACTCCTGCCAGTACTACTATCCGGAGTACCAGGACTTCCGGCCGGCCAAGGACGTCTTTGTCCACATTTACGGCATTGACCTGGTGCACCTGGAGGATGGCCGTTACGTAATCCTGGAAGACAACCTCCGCATTCCCTCAGGTATTTCCTACCACTTGAAGTCCCTGGATATGGTCAACGAGCTTATGCCCGAACTGGCGGCAGGTTACGACGTCGTGCCCTACGACATTAAGGAGACATACCACGACCTGTTTACATCCCTTTGCGATGTAGATGACCCGGTGTGCGTACTGCTCTCCGACAGCAAGTTCGGGGCAGCATTTTTTGAGCATCGCTACCTCTCCCAGTTGCTGGGCATACCCCTGGTGGAGGGTTCCGACCTGTACGTGGGGTATGACGGTCGCATTCTGGCCAAGGGACTGGATGGAGACTTTCCGGTGGACCTGATTTACCGGCGGGTGGAGGACCTGGAAATTTTTGTCCCCGGCCTTACCGACGCCTACCTGGAGGGCAAGGTGGTGCTGGTCAACGGAATGGGCACCAGCGCGGCAGATGACAAGCTGGTGTTCAAGTGGGTGCCAGACATGATCCGCCACTATCTTGGCGAAGAACCAATCCTGGACCAGGCGGTGAGTTACGACCTGCAGGATGCAGAGAGCAGGAAGTATGTGCTGGATAATCTGGAGAGCCTGGTGGTCAAGACCAGGCAGGGTTACGGGGGTCTGGGCGTCTATATCATGCCAGACCTGGGCGGAGAGTTCCGCACCAACCTGGCCCGCAGCATCATTGAGCAGCCCCGAATGTTCATAGCACAGGAAACTCTTGACTTTTCCAAGCATCTGATATTCGATGAGGAGAGCGGCGAATTTGAGGAACGATACATCGACCTCCGTGTGTTCGCCGTGCAGAACGGACGCGGCGAGGCCACTGCCTTCCCGGGCGGCCTCACGCGGGTGTCCCGAGCCAACAGCCGCATTACCAACAACTCATCGGGTGGCCTATGCAAACCAACCTGGGTAGTTCGCTAAGTGATACGGGTACTGTGGCCGCATACAGCTATGCTGCGCGTTATATCTACAGCGAAGTGGTAGTGCAGAACGACAACTTCCTCCGGCTGACGGCCGGCGCCGACTTTTACCAGACTCCCCTGACAACCTCGGTGTTGACCCGACCGGCCTGCCGCCAGGTTCTTTTTCAGGATGCCTACGACAATACTACCCATCGCGCCAGGGTAACTACACCACACCAGGAATTTACCATTATGGCCATCGGCGTGGTGCGGTTCCGCAGCCCCCCGGCATACCCTTATGAAGTTTCCCTGGATTCTCCGACCAACGATTGGGCCCTGGACCAATATCTGACCCCAACTCCCCTGGTCGACCCGGACCGGCTGGTCAGCCACGCCAGAGACATTACCGGAGCATCCACGGGCTTGATGGAGTCTGTGGAGAAAATAACGGCCTGGGTTTATCGGAATATTCAATACGTAAGCCAGAGTACTACGGTGGCTACCACCGCCAAAGAAGTCCTGGACAGCGGAGTGGGAGTTTGCCAGGACATGGCCCATCTGACCATGGGTCTGCTGAAAGCCCTGGGGATCCCCTGCCGATACGTTTGCGGGCTGCTGACCACCGAGGTGGGAGAGACCCACGCTTGGCTGGAATTCATGCATCCGCAATTGGGATGGATTCCCACGGACCCCACCCGCGGACAGGCGGTTGCGCGCCATGGGGAGTTGATCAAGTTTGCTGTGGGGCGGGACTACACAGAAGCGGCCCCCGTCGTTGGAAGCTTTGTTTCCAAGGGCGCAGGTTGGCTGGATGTGGCCAGGGCGCAGGTGCAATTCGGCAAGGACTCGATAACCTTTGACGACGCCCTTGGATTGATTGAGAGTCAGCACTAAATCGCTGCATGATGCGTGAGGCAGGTACTTCCATGACGGAACCCAGATCGTTGGCAATATCCCCGGACAACTGGCTGACCGATTCGCGCGTATATAACCTGATCTGGCTGGGGCGCTGGCTGGAGCGAGCCGAAGGGATTTCGCGGGCAGTAAACGCTGCGGCGCGGTTGGTGGAGACGGTCAGCGCAGAGGGAAGCAGCCTGGGGGAGACCCTGATTCCCGTGGCAAATACCTTAGGGATTACTGCTGGCGAAAAGGAAGCACTGGCCGAAGAGATTATCCTGAATAACCAGACGTCCTCGGTGCTGCACTGCCTTTCGGGCGCCCGGTTGAACGCAACCCAGGTGGCGCCGGTGGAACTTATCCGGGCTATATCCGACGCCATAATGGCCCTGGAGCTAATGGACGCGGACTCCCTGAAATCCGCAGAAGTGGTAATAGGTGTTACCGACAGCGTCGCCGACCACATCGCCCAAATTTACGAGGAAATAGAGCACCGCTGGTTCGGGTCGGAGTCGCTGACGGAAGAGGAAGTCTTCCACCGCTTTGTGCAGCAGTAGCATTTCGCGGTTGTGGCATGGAGAGGGAGAACGTGAGCGTTTACCGATTTGAGGCACAGTTGGAAAGGCCCGACATGCGGGGCGCGTGGACTTTCGTCAGAGTGCCCTTCAGCGTAGCCGATGAATTTGGGATAAAAGGACAGGCGCCGGTCAAAGGCACCATCAACGGCGTTCCTTACGAGAACTTTCTGCTGCCCCAGGGCGAGGGAGTACACATCCTGGTGGTCAAGAAGGAAATAAGGGACAAGGCCGGGGTCACCGCCGGGGATGTGGCCGAAGTAACCCTGGAGCGGGACACCGTACCCCGCCAGGTGGATATACCTTCCGAGTTAACCGAAGCGCTCCAATCCCAACCCGCTGCCCGGGAGATATTCGAGAAGGTCTCCTGCTCCCACCGCAAGGCCTTCTGCGATCATGTGCTCAGGGCAAAGCGGCCGGAGACCCGGACCCGCCGCGCCGTAAAGTGCGTTGAACTGCTGTTGGAAGCAGAAGCCCGGGGCCTTACCCCCCGCTACCGGCGTTCCCGCAGTTGACTGGTCAACCTACCCTGATTCCGGCGTTGCCGGGAGGAATGCGTTTCGAACCTTTCCACACTGCCTCTACTGGCTTCAAGTCTGGTTAGACTGACTATTGCCTGGCATCCAGTCGGTCCAAACTGCCGCTCCAACTGAGAATCGACACATCGGCCGTTATCAACCGGTGGCCTTCCAGGGCAGTGGCTACAATGATGCGGTCTGCAGGATCAGGGTGGAAATCTTGCAGGCTGTTAGCCCGGATTCCAATCTCACCGTCTACAGGAATTTCATTCAAGCCGTCTTCCAACAGGGAAGAACGCCAGGACCCTATGTCGCCTAAAAGACTTATGCGACCCTTTTCAAGCAACATTGCTATCTCCCAGAAGGAAAAAGCCGATACCGCCAGATTGTCTTCCAACAGGGCCCGTTCTATTTGCAGACGACAGTTAGGACCCACCAGGTTACCGGCAGACCTGGACCAAACCAGTACGTGAGTATCCAGCAGGATCACGGGTTGAGCACCCTGTCCGGGTTTGAAATGGCTTCCCACTCGACATCAATGGGGGAGATAATGTCACCCAAAACCTCCAGCTTGCCTCTGTCTGCCCCGAACCAATTTCCGGGCTTGGCTCTATAAGGCACCAACCTGGCTGTTGGACGACCGTTCTTGGTGATAACTATTTCTTCGCCACTTTCCGCAACTTCATCCATCAGCTTCAAACACTTGGCCTTGAACTCCGAGGCCTTGATGGTTTTCGGGCCGTTTGGGGCCCCTTTCTGGACAGCCATTTAGTCTCCATACCATTACTTATTGTGACCATAGTTTACCATAGTCATGACTATGGTTATATCATCTCTTCATTTTCAACCGCTGGTTCACCAACTTTGGATAAGTGCTATAGTGGCGGAGGTTTTCAAGCGTCTCTTTTAACAATGCGACCCCCACCAGCACATAGAACATGATCCACACAATTCGCCTGCCCCGCAGCAAGGAAGGGGTATACTGAATGGCCGTTCGTTTAGGTCGGTTGAAGGTCAGATCGCCCGGCCTTTCCAAGTTTCAGGCCCTGCGTTACCCCAACTTCCGCTGGTTCTGGATTAGCACCTCTGGCCAGGCCATGGCCCAGGGGATGCAGTTTCTCATCCTCGGCTGGCTGGTCCTGGACCTGACCGGGTCGACTTCCCAACTGGGCCTGACCATCTTCTTCTACGGAATTCCCAACCTTACCCTGGTCCTGTTCGGTGGCATATTTGCCGACCGGGTTAACCGGAAGAAGCTGCTGCTGTTTTCGCAGTTCGGCGTCACCGCAATCATGTTCCTCGTCGCCACACTCACAGTAATGGATTTAATAGCGGTGTGGCAGATTTTCACCGCCTCCTTCCTGCTGGGCACCCTGCACGCCGTCAATATGCCGACCCGCCTGGCCATGGTGGTAAACCTGGTGGAGCGGGAAGACATCATGAATGCGGTGGTGCTCAATGCCGGAGTAATGAACGCCGGAAGAATCATTGGCCCAGCCTTGGCCGGATTCGTAATCGACCTGACGGACACGGGGCTGGCACTTTTTTTGAATGCCGTCTTCTTCCTGGCCGCCGCCAGTTGCGTATTGATGATCCGCAACTTTAAACAGGACACGCCGGAGCGACGCAGAGACATCCTGGGGGCGCTGCGGGACGGGCTGGTCTATTTTTGGAAGACGCCGCTGGCCCTCACCATAATCGGCATAGGATTCTCCTTCGGGTTCTTCGGGATGCCCCACGTGCAGGTTATGCCGGCCTTCGCCCGGGAGGTGTTAAGCGCGACGGCAGCGGAGGCGGGACTGTTGATTACTGCCGCCGGTATAGGTTCGCTGGTAGCGAATATGCTGCTGGCCCTGCTGGGCAACTACCGGCGGAAGAATCTACTGCTTATCGGTTCCCTGCTGCTGTTCGAGGGCAGCCTGTTCCTGTTTGCCTGGTCGCAGTGGTTCTGGGTTTCCTGGGTCATTCTGTTTTTCGTGGGCATGGGCAGCATCAGCTACATATCCCTGGGGACCACGATGCTCCAGTTATCCGTTCCCCAGGACTTGCAGGGGCGGGTGATGAGCATCTGGTATGCCTCCGCTGGGTTCATGTTTATCGGGTCCCTGCCCATGGCGCTGGTCGCAGACCTGGTAAGCTGGCCGTTAGCGCTGGCCGGAGGGGCCACCATCTGCTTTGCCTTCACCCTGTGGCTGGCCATCGCGCGGCCGACCCTGCGACGGCTGGAGATTTAAGGGACTCCGTCAAGGGCCCCCTCCTCCACAATGGGGGAATATTGAGATGGGGGTGACGACTGGCAATCTACTCAGACACCAGCAAGAAAAGTCTCCCTCTATATGGGGGAAGACAAGATGGGCATGACGACTGACGAAATGTCACCTCCAGGCGCAACTGGAGATTTCGCCGCCAGTTTTGAGATAGCTTCTTAGTCCCGGTCCAGCCCGCTAACCGACGCCCGAAGCCGACACCCGGGCAAAGACTCCAAAATGGTCGGAGAGCCTCTTCCCCTCTTCTTGCAAATTGCTGATTGCATCCACGGACTCTGCCTCTAAGTCTCCGCCAAGCGCGATGTGGTCAATGCTCCCGCGGCCCTGGAACTCAAGGCCGGAGGTGGCGATCTTCCAGTTGGGTTCAAATGCCTTCAGCAGCGCCAGTCGCAGTTCTTTGGGGGCGCGACTACCTTTGCCGTTCATCTGCCCGACTATCTGATTGAAGTCTCCCATTACTATCAGGCGCTGCCCGGCCACCCGTTCCAGAATACCGGTCAGGCCAGCCAGGTAATCACGATGGTCTTCCCACCGCTCCTTGCGTCTATCCCGGGTCCGCGACCCAAACCAGGGAATGCAGATGCCGGCAACGGCGACCGGCCCCAGGGACGTTTGGGTCACGCCGGCAACGAACCGGCCCGGAGGCAGCGAATCGTCGCCCACATCATCGACCCGCACCCAGGGCTTCTTCGACCAGAGAACCACCTTCCGCCTGTATTCTTTGACCGGGTATCCGTAGTCGGGTTGTGAGCAAATGGCGTAACCCTCCTGGGTCAGCAGCCGGTCGTCCGTCTCGGTAAGGCACACTACCTCGGGGTTGTGCTGGCTGATTCGGTCCAGGATTTCCTGAGTTCTCCACGACCGGGGCGTGGCCCATTCTACGTTCCAGTTGACTATGCTTAATGACATCGCCTATCTTGCCAGCCGTTCAAAGGCGTCCACTCCCTAGCTGGCCAGCAACTCCTTCAACTGCGCGTCGATAAACGCCGTGTCCGCGGGATTGCGCCCCGGCCCGCCGCCCGTGTGGCCCCAGATAGTCTCTATGACCCGCAGTTCGGCGTTGGGCATCAGGCCCACCTCAATCTCGTTGTCCTCGGGCGGGAAGTACTGGTCCGTCCGCGAGGGCATGACAAAGGCCTTCGCCTTGATGGATCCCAGCGCCTTTTCAAAGTTGCCGCCGTACAGCGGATTGTCGCTAATGTCCCCCGCCTGCCAGGTGGCGACCATGGCCAGGATGTCGTTGGCGTCCAGTTGCAGGTACCTGCCCTCCCACGCCGTAATCAGGTAGTCTTCAAGAGAGGAAAACCCCAGGTCCAGGTAGACCTTCTCGCGGTAAAAGGCCTGGGACGGGGCCCAGCCGGCGTAGACCCGGGCCATTGCCCGCAGGCCCTTGCTGGGCGGACTGTCGTACCACCCGTTGTTCCAGGCGTCGTCGGCGCGGAGGGCAGCCTTGACCCCCTCCAGGAAGACAAAGTTATGCCGTGAAGTCTTTGCCGAACCGCACCAGGGGGCTATCCGCTCCACCATGTCGGGGAACAGCGCCCCCCAGTGGAAGGACTGCTGCGCTCCCATGGAAAAGCCGCAAACCAGGGCGATATGTTCGATGCCAAACTGCTCCGTCACCAGGCGATGTTGGAAGCTGATGTTGTCGTAGTACGTGACCGTGGGGAACCGGGCCCGGTCATAGGGTTCCGGCGTGTTGCTGGGTGACGAGGAGATGCCGTTCCCGAACAGGTTGGGCACGATTATGAAGTAGCGGGACGGGTCCAGCGCCATGCCCGGCCCAATCATCGGTTCGTTGGCCTCGTGACGGGACGAGAAGAAGGTGGGGAATACTATTGCGTTGTCCCGGTTGGCGTTCAGTTCCCCGTAGGTCTGGTAGGCCAGGCGCGCGCCTCGCAGCCGCAGCCCGCACTGCAGGTCCACGTCGCCCAGTTCGAATATCTTGTAGTCGCTCATCGTCTTGCCTCCTACGGGTTGAATAGCGGCGTCAAATGCAATAGGCTTGCAGCAATTCTAACAGCGGGGAGGTCAATCATGTTGAACAAGGTCCACCACGTTACCTATGCCGTGAACAGCATTGCCGACATAGCTGATTACATGGAGAGCAACTTCGACCTCAAGCCCATCCGCATCGACGAATTCACCGAGCGCGGGTTCAAGTCAGTCCTCTTCCAGGTGGGGGAGACCCTGGTGGATTTCTTCGAGCCAATTCGGGACGATACGGCCCTTGCCCGCCAACTGCGCGAGACCGTCCCCGGCGTGATGCATGTGGCCTGGGGCGTCGACGACATAGACGGCATGTTCAACGACCTGAAAGCCAAGGGCGCCGAACTGCGGGGAGACGGGCCATCAGTAAGTCCTTACGGCTACAAGACGGCAAACATCGAGCCCAGCAGTTCCCACAACATCCACTTCCAGTTGGCCGAGGGCGAGCACAGCTAAGGTTCCAAGTGATGGTCTGCGGAGATGACCTCGAGGCGACCGTGAGGTCTTCAGCAAGAAATCATGTCGCCCTGAGCTTGCCGAAGGGCCTGATATCCTACCAAAGAACCCTCGTTGGGGACCCGATACCGCTTTGGAAGGACGCATTTCAGGTTCTTCGGCTTCGCTCAGAACGACAAATCATTTAGGAGCTAACACAGCAATACCGGGGTGTATTTTCCCACCTTTAAGAGGCAAGAACCATGAAACAAAGCGTTGATCGTATCCTCACCACCCACACGGGCAGCCTGCCCAGGCCGCCGGACATGCTGGGCCTGCTGGTGGAAGAACAGCAGGCACGCCTGGCGGAGAGGGCCCAACTGGACTCGTCGGTTCGCGCCGCCGTGCAGGAGGTGTTCAACCGGCAGGTGGAAACAGGCCTGAACGTTGTTAACGACGGCGAGCAAGGCAGGGTGGACTACACCGTCTACGTTAAAGACCGGCTTACCGGCTACGATGGCGAAAGCACACCCCTCGGGGGCATGACCAGCGATGTGGAGTTTCCCGAACTGGCCGAGTTGCTGAAGCCCTTTGCCTCTCCCTTCCAGGTACGGCCCACCTGCACCGGCCCCATCGAGTGGATGGATTGGCCGGCGGTAGAAATGGATATTGAGAATCTGCGGGCAGCTTCCGCCGGTGCAAGCGCCGAGGAGGTCTTTATGACCTCGCCGTCGCCCGGCCAGATCTCCCGCTTCCTGCACAACGAGTACTACCCCTCCGACGAGGCGTACATCTACGCCCTGGCCGAGGTAATGAAACGCCAGTACAACGCCATCCATGACGCCGGTTTCCTGCTGCAGCTTGACTGCCCTGACCTGGCCCTGGGCCGCCACCAGCTTTTCTCCCACCTGACCCTGGAGGAGTTCCGCGCCGTGGCAGAGATGCACGTTGAGGCCCTGAACTACGCGGTGGCCGACATACCCGCCGACAGGATGCGGATGCACATCTGCTGGGGCAGCACCCTGGGCCCCCACCATACTGACGTGCCTATAGCGGACGTCATTGACATCGTGCTGAAGGCCAAGCCCGCCGCCGTGGCATTCCCCGGCGCGAACCCGCGCCACGAGCACGAGTGGAAGGTATGGCGCGATTTCATCAAACTCCCCGAGGAGAAGATAATTATCCCCGGAGTCATCGACTCCACTTCCAATTTCGTCGAGCACCCCGAGGTAGTGTGCGACCGCCTGGTCCGCTACGCCGGGGTGGTAGGCAAGGAGAACATGATCGCCGGCGTGGACTGCGGCTTCGGCACCTTCGCCGGTCGCCTGCAGGTGGATTCCAAGATTGTGTGGATGAAGTTGGCTTCCCTCGTTGAGGGGGCACGTATGGCTTCTGAAGAGTTGTGGCCGTAAGGCGTAATCGCACTGTTCAATTATGATTTCCCGTAGGGGCGCACGGCCGCGCGCGCCTACCATGGCTACCTCCACATTTCCCCTGGCTCTTGCCTGTCCGTGTGCTTTCATGGACCGAGCAGGTCTTCTTGGTCCTTCGTGAATGACTCCCTTCTACATCGGGGATACGGGCCCAGAATGAGTGCCCTTCCGCCCTGCTTTCTCGGCCTCGTTTGACTAACGCAAAGTCATAGAGTAACTTACCATCAAATACAAAACACCCCAGTGGCCAGGAGAATTTCCCATGTTCGTAATGAGGTTTACCGAGCGGGCCTACTTCAACTACACCGAAGAGGATGTGAAGAACAGCCCCGGCGGGGCCCATCGCGTCACCTTCTCCAATTCCCACTTTGATCCGGCGGTGGCCGCCGATCAGTACAACTATTACCTTGACGAGTGGCAGTACTGCGAGGAGATAGGTTTCGACGGGATGATGCTCAACGAGCATCACAGCACACCCACCAGCCTGGGCGCCGCAATGAACCTGGAGGCCGCCATCCTGGCCCGCATCACCAAGAAGCCCAAGATTGTATTGATGGGCAACCCGCTGCCCATCCACGAAAACCCCCTGCGCCTTGCCGAAGAACTGGCCGAGATCGACTGCATATCTCGGGGCCGACTGGTATCCGGCTTTGTCCGGGGCGGCGGCACCGAAAGCTGGGCTACCAACACCAATCCTGTTTACAACCGCGAGCGGTTCGAAGAGGCCCACGACCTGGTCATCAAGACCTGGACTACCCCTGGCCCCTTCCGCTGGGAGGGAAAGCACTACCACTTCCGGCACGTCAATCCCTTCCAGGTGCCGCTGCAGAAGCCCCATCCCCCCGTATGGATTCCGGGCACCGGCAGCGCGGAGACGGCGGCTTGGTGTGCCGAGCACCATTACCCTTACTTCTACCTGGGTATCGTGCCCTATACCTTCGGCTACATGCAGGACATCTACAGGGACGCCGCCAGGATGCACGGCTACGAAGCCGGCCCCCAGAACTTTGGCTACATGCTGCCCATCCACGTACAGGACACAGATGAAAAGGCCAAAATCGAAGGCCGGGGCTTCCTTGAGGCGCTGGTTGGCGTAGGCCGCGTCCCCATGCCCCGGGAGTATTCCTTCCCGCCGGGTTACAACCGGGCCACGCGGGACATGTGGGCCGACGACGAGCGGGAGGCCAAGGTGCGTGAAACCAGGGCCAGCGACCCCTTCCGCACCGGCCCGGTGACCGACGAGACCTTCCAGGGGATGATAGACGACAACCGTATGGTCATCGGCAGTCCGGACACCGTCATTCGCAAGGTGCGGGAAGTGCTGGAGACGGTGCGCCCCGGTATCCTGGCCGTGTGGACCAATGACGGTTCCATTTCCCACGAAGCCACCATGCGCTGCCTGCAGTTGATGGACCAGGAAGTGCTGCCCGCCATCCGGGAAATAGGCGACGAACTGGAACTGCCCGGGCCCTTTGACATTGACCCGTAAGCAGTGAAGCCTCCGTTGTCGCGGAGTCCAACGGCCTAGAGGCCGTCGGTAATTTGCGTCCTCACGGGGGAATCGTCCGCTACCGGAGTTACAGTTGGGGGGTGGTGACGCTGACACTGGTTCAGCGTCCGGTGTAGAACTCGATTGCGGAAGCATTTCCTATGCTAAAATTTGATCATGGCGCCAATATTCTGACCGTCCCAGAGGAGCGCAATGGAAATGGAGGCCAGGAAAGACCTAATAATCAGTTTTGACGCCCTTGTTGCTGTTGAAGAACGGGAAGGATATTGGGCAGCTCAAATCGACCCGATTGGAATGGTTGTATATGGCGATACCCGGGAGGAATTGGACCATCGGGTATCTGAGGCCGTAGATTTCTTTTTGAAGAACACTCCCGATGTTCGACAATACTTGGACTTTCACAATGTACCACACCATGTTAGATACGCCAGCGACGACGACACCGGGAATACCGACCGCCGCATTATGCCCGTCACGGCTCGCATAGAGAACCGTGTACTTGCGTGAACCTGTTGATTAGGCAGTCGCCATCGCCACCCTCCAACGGTTAGGCCACAGAGTCCTCGTCTTGGAGGGTGGTTTTGCGTTACTCCACAACCCTAATCTTCTTGGTCCATCCCTGAAGTTGGATTTTAGCAGGGGCCCGATACCTTGGGCCGATTTCAAGTTTGTTCTGGAATACGAAGGTGTAGACATAGCGAGGTTTCTAGCCGAAATGGAATCTATGTAACCATACGGACCCCCTCGAGGGTAGAACAGGGCTTGCCATTGACGTTTACGGCGGGCCCTGTATCTGCCTCGATCCCCCTCCAGGGCAATCGCGTTTTAAGTTCGTGTTGATATGTGCAAGTTCTTTCTGCTGGGAAAACATGTCACCCTGAGCTTGCCGAAGGGTCTAAAGTCCCTGACAGGAGTCAGGCTCAAGGCCCGAAACAAGGTTGCTGGGTTGGAGTTTAGATGCTTCGGCTTCGCTCAGCATGACAATCGTTTATAACGCGATTGCCCTGGATCCCCCTCCGGTTGACCCCTGCCACACTCTTGCTTATAGTGCGGGTATTCCGAACTACTGCCACTTTTCCCCAATTGCAAGCTGCCAGTCGCGAACGTCTCAGCTGTAATGCAGCAACAAGGAGGGCACCATGACCCAGTACAATCCGCCCCCGGTAAGCTTGGAAACCCGCAGGACCATCGTATCCAGACCCGTAGGCAACGATACGGTCTTGACCCTCATCGGAGCCGGCGACGTTAACCGGGGGCCCTGGCCCTTCGTTACCGGCATACCCAACCTGAACTCCGACCTGGCCGGTCCGCCGGCCCAATACCTGTCGGTGGCCGCCTGGGCCGCTTGAACGGTAGTTACGGTGGTAGGCGTGGCCTACCGTGGCGGCATACCCCTGGAAGATATCGAAGTCGACTTTGAGGTTGAGCCTGTCGAGCGCGCCGGTTCCATCGGTTTCGGCGTAAGAGAAGTGGTAACCCTCAAGGGGAACCTTTCCGAGGGCGAACGGGTTCGGCTACAGCGGGCATCTCGCTATTGCCCTGTGGGTCAGGCCCTGACCAAGGGTTCCATGGTAATCGAGGACGAAGTGCAGTGGCGGTCTGGCGAGATCACCGCCATCCCCTCGAGCTTGGGCAACCTGCCGACCCTGGACGGCACCTTGCCGGTTATCCAGCCAGGAACGGTCCACGGCAGTTATCTTCTGGATACCAAGGAGTACGACGAAGAAGGCGTCATGCAGCACGAGGGTGAGGCCAAGATTTATGTGGAAACGCAGAACTTGACCCACAATAGCCGCTGGACTCTCATGGCAGGCCACAGTTCCCCGGGACTGATTCCCCCGCCCTTCCCTTCTGCCCAGGCCGGTTGGGCGGCGTCTACGGCCACGACTTTGAGCCGCCTGCTGCCCTTGTCCGACGACCTGGACCCCAGGGATATCCAGGTAGAAGTGGGTGTTACTATCTCCGGAGGCCGGGACCAGGCCCAGGGCAGCGCCGCTGAAGGCAGGGTGGTCCATCGCAATGCGGTTCGCCGCATTGTTGCTCCTGGCAACCCACGCAGCATGCCAATCGAGACTATCCAGGCCGCCCTGCAGCGCGATCCCATAACCATTGCTTACACCGAGGGCGGGGTTCTGCTGGATGAGCAGGTGGTGGTTGGCTAAATTCGCCTTCCCCGAACGGGAACATATTTCGGGGTGACGGAGGGACCGCAAAGGTCTTCCCGAAGGAAAATTCCAGGTAGCCTATTTCCGGGGCAGTCCTTGTGGCTGCCCTGTTAACTAGTATCAACTTCTTGTTTACCGAATTCTTGTTTACCGAAGCATGGGAGGTGCAAATATGAACGCAAACCTGTTCCGCCTGGAGGAGGCCACCATCGCAGACCTGCACGCCGCCATACAGGCCGGCCAGACCACGTGCGTGGAGATTGTCCAGGGCTACATCGACCGGGTAAGGGCTTACAACGGCGTGCCCAGCGTGCTGGTTACCGTGGACGGGGAGTCCATCCCCGAAGCCACGGGAACCATCCGGGGCGGTGACCCGATCGAGTTTCCTACCGAAACGGTCAAGGCGTCAGAGCTGTTCCCCGACTTGGACAACTACCTGGGCAAGCCCCTGGAATTTGGCCGGATGGAGCCCACTGCCTCCGACCCGACGGTGCAGCAGCAGTACGGGATGATTGTTGCCAAAAGGAAGGCTGGCCAGGTGAACGCTCTGGGCACCCTGAACCTGCGCGGTGAACGATCGGTTACCTGCAAAGGGGATTTTGACCGGCACCCTTCCCAGGGGCCGCTCCCACCAGATGCGCCTCCCGTGTGCGAGCACTTCCGCCAGTTCCCGGACGCCCTGGAGCGGGCCGCTGAACTGGACGCCCAGTACGGCGCCGACCCCGACCTGGAAGCCCTGCCCATGTACGGCGTCACCTTCTCTTTTAAAGACCCCTTCGATACCAAGGATATGCGGTCCACCGGCGGCGGCGACGCAGCCTACGATATCGACTTTCCCGCCCGAGACCATGTCCTGGTAGAACAGTTGCGGAACAAAGGGGCCATAATCTTTGCCAAGGCGGTCAACACCGAGTACAACGGCCGTGCCGGCGACCCCGGCGGCCGCCACACTCCGGACAAGATACTGCCTTCCGTACTGGGATACCAGCGCAGCAGCTGGGGCGGCAACCCCTCAAATCCCTACGACACCTCGCGTTCCGCGTCCCTGGGCTCAAGCTCGGGCTCGGCCCTGTCGGTCAGCACCAACATGGTGATGGCCAGCCTGGGCGAGGAGACCCGGGCCTCCACTCGCGGGCCGGCCAACCACAACTCGGTGGCCCTGATCCTGCCCCACAAGGCCATGCTGGGGTTTGATGGCGGGGCCATCGGCGCCGACATATACTGCGACCGCAGCGGCATCCACTGCCGGGCGATCCAGGATTGCTCCAGGGTGCTGGACGCGCTGAAGGACCCGGAGGAAGGGTATTACGACCCCCGCGACCCCTTCACCACCGTGCCCCGTTCCTCAGTGTTGCCTTCCTACCAGATCCACGCCCGGGGTTCCGGCGAGGCCGGTTCTCTTGCCGGAGTCCGCCTCGGCGTTATCCGGGAATCCATGGCCTATCCGGCCGGTTCTCTTACCGAGAAGCCAATCGTGGACGCGGTTAATCGCGAAATAAAGGAAGTATTGCGGGACCACCTGGGCGCTACATTGGTGGAGTCTTCAGACCGCAACTTCCCGGCCGACCCGGAAATAGAGCCGATGAAGGTGGACTTCCGGCGGGCCATCGCCTGCCTGCTGCCGGTCTTCATGCCAGACATCCTCTACCGGCTGGGCCCCGACGGTCAGCCCGTGTTCAAAGAGTTTGCCGAGGTTATTGTCCCCACCGAGTTTGCCCCGGGTATTTTCTTCGGGTCCGGCGAGATGCAGCCGGTGGATTACTTCGTGGAACTGGCCGACGGGCTGATAGAACCGCCGGTTAACCTGGACCTGGCCACCATCCAGGACCAGGTCCTGGCCATGTCCTTCCGCTACCACATCAAGCAGTACCTGACCCGCCGCGCCGCCGACTGGCGGGCCCTGGGCTACACCGAGACCATAGTGGACTGGCCCACCCTCAATGCCCGCTCCAAGTTCTGGGGCGACGACCAGCGGGCAGCCTTCAGGAACTGGGAGGAGGTCACCGACCTGCGCAACCCCCTGGGCGGTCGGCAGGGGGTAGATGAGCGCATCATGCTGCGGGAGTTCCTGCGGCGGGTGGACATGATGGTAATCCTGGAAAACAAGCTGGACGCTCTTGTCCGGCTGCATACCCCCTATCCGCCGGCGAAAATCGGCGGGGCCAACCAGAGTAGCGGCGGAAACAATATCCGGCAGGAGTCCACCAACGGCCCCAACGCCGGCCTTACCGAGGTGCTGATACCGGCGGGATATGTGCAGACTGCCTATGATCCGGTCTTCCGGCTATCGGAAGATGGCACAAGGTACGAGTCGGCACCGTCCACTGAACCCACGGCGCTGGACGCGCCCGGCCTGCCCTTCTCGCTGGTATTCCGGACCGAGCCGGGGAAAGAAGACCTGTTGCTGAACGTTGCGTCGTCCTACGAATCAGCATCACGTAGAAGAGTAATGCCACCTGATTTCGGCACTCTTACTTAACAACTCAAAAATAAACAAATATATTCTGCCTTTGCCAGTATGTAATATTGACATCTGCAATATTGCAATCGTATATTACGTGGAATTGCCGGGCAAGGGCAGATGTTTTTCTTAAATGGCAAACAATTCGTAGCGAAAGGAGTAGCACATAGCCCGTGTCCGCCATGGCGATCCCGGTTGTATCCAATCATGAATTGCCCTAGTGCGACGGAGGTTAAGCAATGGATTATCACCGGATCCCCAGTTTCAAGGCATGGTTTCTAGGAACTTTAAGCTTAGTCTTACTCCTGATTCTCGCTTGCGGCGCCGCGGAGGAAGGGCCTGCCCAAGAGCCTGCCCAGGACCTCACTTCACAGTCGGTGTCGGAAGTGGCGGGCCTACCGGCGGAAAGAGCTCCCGCCCCCATGGCCCAGCGGGAGCCAGCAGCGGCGCCAGGATCATCCTCTTCCACCGGCTCGGGTGGAACCGATACCATGGCCAAGGCCGAACCGGCGCCAACGGCAGTGCCGGCAGCGGCACCCGCTGAGCCTCAGGTCGCGGCCAGGGCGGTGACCAGGCTTCAGTACGCCATCGGCGCCGTCGCCAACGAGTCCAACCGCACCTGGGCCGGCAGTCGACAGGCTTACGTGCTGTTCGATCCCATCCTCGAACAGGCAATTGGAATCGATGGCAAGACCAGTCAATACGTTCCCGAACTGGCCACCAAGTGGGAAGCCAATGACAACCTGAGCGAGTGGACCTTCTGGATTCGTGAAGGAGTCCAGTTCCACAATGATTGGGGCGAGTTGACGTCCCGGGACTTCCTGCACACCTCCGAAATCCTTACCCGGGAAGACTCCCGGCTGGGTACCGGCAGGTTCTTTACCGGCCGTAACGATAAGGTCGGTTCCGACCAGTTCTTCAAGATTATCGACGACTATACCTTTACCGTGGCATTCCACGAGGGCGGCAAGCCCACTACCACCTTCGACGCCGAATTCATCATGAGCAATGCGTCGTCGGAAATGGGTCCCTGGAGCGTGGACTTCTGGGAGTCCGCAGGGCCCGACCTGGAAGCCCGTGAGAAGAACCTGGACGAGCATGGGTTGCAGGGAACCGCTTCGTATCAATACCTGGAACTGGTGCCGGCCGAAGCTTTCATTATCGAAAAAACTCCGGGCCGACACTGGACCCAGGACGCTGACGACGTTCCAGCGGAAGATCCTGACTTCTCGGAAGTACGGATTCACTGGGTGCGTGAGGATGCCAGCCGCCATGCCGCTCTGCTGGCCGGCGAAACCCACATGGCCGACCTGCCGCTGGACCTGCAGAAGGACGCGGCAACCAGGGGGATGAAGCTGATTCGCTCCCAGTTCACCGCCAACAACTTCTTCGTGTTCTTTGGCGGTATGTACTACGGCGACCACCCCGACGATGTGGCCGCATTCGACAACACGGTGCCCTGGGCCAACAAGGAGCATGGCATCCTGGTCCGCGAGGCCATGAACAAGGCCATCAACCGGGAAGAGTTGCTGGAACAGCTCTACAAGGGCATCGGCGAGCCGATGTATGTCGGCTACTACCACCCCAGCCACTACGGTTGGGACGATACCTGGCCTGAGCGGTACGAGACAAAGTACAAGTACGACCCCGACCGGGCAATGGCACTGCTGGCTGAGGCCGGTTACAGCGAGGACAATCCCGTGAGAGTAACGGTCCAGTCGTACGTCTCACCGGGAGAGTCGGAAATGCCCCAGGCAATGGAAGCTATCGCCAACTACTGGCAGCAGGTGGGCATAGAAGTGGAGATTGAGGACCTGGACGGCGCCACCGTGCGGCAGCGCTATCGTGGCCGTGAGATGCAGCACCGCGTCTGGCCCAACATCATCATTTATTTCCCCCTTGAATATGGCGTGACTAACCTGCTCAGCAACCTTGGTTCGGGCAACGCCTATAAGGACAATTGGACCAATGAGATGGCCTCGAAATGGCGGGCCACCACCGACGACAACGAACGGGACCGGATTGCTCGAGAGTTTGGCAACCACGCCTTCGAGAACTACGTGAACATGCCTCTGTTCTGGTTCCCCCACACTGTGGCGGTGGACCCGACGGTAGTATCGGACTGGGTCTATCCGGGAAGTACGGTGCCACGCGGCGGCCACTTGCACAGCGTCAAGGCAGCAGCAAAGTAACCGATTAACTTCACGGTTTTCCGCTAAACCAGGGGCAGGCCCCGCTGTAGGGCCTGCCCCTTTTCTTTGCCCATGAAAGAGCTTTCGGTCTAACATCCGGCGCTATCCCGTTCTGGCCCCTACTGTCGCCCTTTAACCGCAAGGTGTTATCCCTCGCCGGAGAGGTAGGTCTCAGTCAGGGAGGGCCTTCTACTTCCATCAACTTTCTGCTTTGGTAACGTTTCAATTTAGGTAGTATTGCCATAAAACCTGGGCAGACACACCGGTCTGCCCCTACGAAATCCCGAACCAAACCACCTGAACCGGAACGCTATTTTCTGCTTTCGGGCTTTCAGCAAGTTCTGTCAACAGCAGTACGAATAGGAGGCTTCCGCATTGCAATCATTTAGTCATTACTTCTAGTATTCGCAAAATATATTACGTAATAAGAGCATAATTAAGCTGTTATGTACCGCTAACGGTTTTTTGACAACGTATTTTCGTTGCATTATATTCCTCCAAACTGCCGGACAAAGGCCTCTGCCCCGCTACTTTCCAGAAATCGAGCGGGGCAATTGGGGTTGCAGTCCGACAGAGGATTCCCTACCACGGTGGTTAGACCATAGGTATCCAATCACAACTTGCCAAGAGGCTAGGGAGGGTAAAGAATGGCATATCACTGGCTATCAAATCCCAAGGCATGGCTATACGGGGCAATGTCTTTATTGCTTGTATTAATTGTCGCCTGCGGAGCGGCAGAAGAGGGCCCTGCCGCCGAACCGGCTCAGCCTATAACTTCGCAGTCGGTATCTGAAGTTGCCGGACTGTCGGCAGAAAAGGCGCCTGCACCGGCGGCCCAGCGCGCCCCCAGCACCGGTATGTCCGGTGGCACCGGCGGCTCGAGTACCGGCGCCGAAGCCATGACCGACAGCACTACCGCTTCTGACCCGGCGCCCACGGCAGCCCCCGCCCCCCAGGACAAACCGGCTGTCGAAACTCGTATGGTAGATCGCCTGGAATACGCCATCGGCGCGGTGGCCAACGAGTCCAACCGCCCGTGGGCTGGCAGCCGCCAGGCATACGTGCTTTATGACCCGATTCTGGAGTACGCCATCGGCGTGAGCCCCACCAGTAGCGAATACGTACCGGAACTGGCTACCAAATGGGAAGCCAGCGACGATCTGAGCGAGTGGACTTTTCACATCCGACCGGGCGTGCAGTTCCACAACGGCTGGGGTGAACTCACTGCCGACGACTTCCTGCACACCTCCGAAATTCTGACACGTCCCGACTCTCGTCTGGGTACCCCCCGGTACTTCATCGGCGGCCGTGACGACGCTGGCAACCCGCTGGCGACCCCGGATCAATACTTCAAGAAGATTGATGACCACACCTTCACTATCGTGTTCCACGGGCCCGACGGCAACCCCGCCACTACCTTCGACGCCGAGTTCGTTATGAGCAACGCGTCCTCGGAAATGGGTCCCTGGAGCAGGGCATCCTGGGAGTCCGGTGGAACGGAACTGGAAGCCCGGGAAGCGAACCTGGATGAAATCGGCCTGCAGGGAACCGCATCCTACCAGTACGTGGAGATAGTCCCGGCCGAGCACTTCGTCATTGAAAAGACCCCCGGCCGGCACTGGACCATGGACGCGGACGACGTACTCGGTGAAGACCCTGACTTCAATCAGATCCGGATTCGCTGGATCCGTGAAGACGCGCCTCGCCAGGCCGCACTGCTGGCCGGCGAAGCCCACATGGCCGACCTGCCCCTGGACTTGCAGAAAGACTCTGCATCCCGCGGCCTCAAGCTGATTCGCTCCCAGTTCACCGCCAACAACTTTTTCGTCTTCTTTGGCGGCATGTACCTCAGCGACGACCCCAAGGACATCGAGGCCTACGACCCGACGGTACCCTGGGCCGACACTCCCTGGGCTGGACAGGAACCACCTCAGCCTGGAGAGCCCGGTTTTGAGAGCAATGGCTGGAAGGTCCGCCGGGCCATGAACAAGGCCATTAACCGTGAGGAATTGCTGGAACAGCTCTATAAGGGCATCGGCGAATTGATGTACGTCGGCTACTACCACCCCAGCCACTACGGATGGGATGATACCTGGCCGGAGCGCTACGAAACCATGTACAAGTACAACCCGGAAGAGGCCTCGCAGTTGCTGGCCGAGGCCGGTTACAACGAGGACAACCCCGTCAAGGTAACGGTGCAGTCCTACGTCTCCCCAGGTGAAGCTGAGCTACCCCAGGCGATGGAGGCCATTGCCAACTACTGGCAACAGGTGGGCATTGAAGTAGAGATCGAGGACCTGGACGGCGCCACCGTACGGCAGCGCTATCGTGGCCGTGAAATGCAGCACCGTGTCTGGCCCAACATCATCATTTACTTCCCCCTGGAATACGGCAACCTGTCCGGTTTCACCAGCACCTTTGGTCGCAGCAACCACTACCAGGATAACTGGGTTAACCGGGTGAGTACCGACTGGCGCAACGCCACCGACTTTGAAGATCGGGACCGCATAGCTCGCGAGTGGGGCAACTATGCTTTCGAGAGCTACATGACCATGCCGCTGTTCTGGTTCCCCCACACCATCGTGGTTGACCCCACAGTGGTGGATGACTGGGTGTTCCCTGGCAGCACGGTACCGCGCGGCGGTCACCTCCACAACGTGAAGGCGGCAGCCAAATAAGGTAAGCATTTTTGTCTCGGCTTGGGCCGAAGCCCCTCGGGGCTGGAAATCTTAGGGCAGGCAACCGTTGCGGTTGCCTGCCCTCTTCTTTTGCTCTATATTGATGGCTCCATACCAATGCCACACTTCTTTATGCCACACTACCAGGGAGACGGGGAATGAGCACCGCACAGTCTAACGGCAATACCATAGAGTTCGGAATATTCGACTGGATCGAATGGGAAAAGCAGCCGCACAACAAGATCTACGAAGATCGGTTGAAGATGCTGGAGTATGCCGACCAGAACGGCTACTACTGCTACCACCTGGCAGAGCACCACGTAACGCCCCTGAGCCTGGCGCCATCGCCCGGCATTTTCCTGGCCGCCGCCGCCCAGCGCACACAGAACATTCGCCTGGGCCCCCTGGTTTTCCTGCTGCCCTTCTACAGTCCCCTCCGCCTGCTGCAGGAAGTTTGCATGCTGGATAACCTAAGCAACGGCAGACTCGACCTGGGCGTGGGCCGCGGGATAGTGCCGATGGAGGCCGCCCACTATGATGTGGACATTGAAAACGGCCGCGACATGTTCCACGAGGCCATGGACATTCTGGTCATGGGCATGACCGACGGCGTACTCAATTACGAAGGCAAGTACTACAATTACCAGGACATTCAGGTGTGGGGCGAGCCGCAGCAGAAGCCCTATCCTCCGCTCTGGTACGCCACCAATAACCGGGATTCCATACCCTGGATTGCTCAGCACGGCTTCAATACCAGCAGCGTGTTTGACAAGGCCGAGGACGTCAAGCCTCATTTTGACCTGTACCGGCAAATTTGGCAGGAAAACCACACCAACGAGGGTCGCCTCAACGGTCACGTGAAGGAACCCAAGCTGGGACTGACCAGGCACATTTACGTGGCCCCCACCGACGAGGAGGCCATCAAGGAGGCCAAGAAGGCCTTCGACACCTGGTTCTTCAACATCAACTTCCTGTGGGACAAGCACGACGTTCCACTTCCGGCCACCATAAATTTCGACGACTGGGTGGAGAATGAGGTCCTCATCGCCGGTTCGCCAGATACGGTGGCCGAGCAGGTCAAGCGGACGATTGACGATAGTGGCATCAACTACTTCAACTCCATCTTTGCCTGGGGCGACCTGTCTCACGACCAGGTTATGCGTTCCATTGGGCTATTCACGGAACAGGTCATGTCCGGTTACCGGTAGGAGCGTCTCCGGCTTCAGTTTGTTGATCTCGCCGCAGCTACCCGTCGGGGCGCTGCGGCAGCGTTTCAATTTAGGTGGTATTGCCAAAAACCTGGACAGAAACACGGGTCTGCCCCTGCGAAATCCCGAACCACACCACCTGGACCGGAACGCCACTGGGCGCTGCGGCGGCCTTGTTTACCCTCAGACATAACCTCTATAATTCGACGTTAGGAAACCGACAGCATGCGCCGGCGTCCAGCCGGCCATGAGCTGCATCGTTGCCACACAGTCGCGAGGCAAAAGGAAGCCGCCCGGCTTAAGCATCGGCCGGGCGGCTTCTGCTGACCCCTGCTCACCATGCCAATATATCTGTTAGCTCGAATGCTTGGGAGAAAAACTTGGAGCGATCTAACGCAGCCAGACCAAGGGCATTTCCGATACCTATGTTTGTTGCCATTCTCGGTGTCGGCCTGGTGATTTATGGCGCCATCAGCCCCTGGGCCCGTGTGCCAACCTACAGCAACATTTACGGGCGCCCGGGAGGCGAGACGGAAATCTTTTGGGTGACTGGAACCGAGGCCCCCGGTATGATTCCCCTGGTAGGGGACGGCATGATATCACTGATTCTGGCCGCCATGGCCGGTGTGTTGATTCTGTGGCGTCTGCTCTATCCACCACGTTCTAGCGGCTTTTTGCTGCTTGCCATTTTTGCAATGTTGGCGGTCAGCACCTTTGTGGGCTCGGTCAACCTGGTCAACGTGGGCAACATTCCGAGAGCAGACTCGCGGTTGTTCTTTGAGAGCAGTGTCGAGGTCAGCTGGGGGCTGATTGTCTTTTGCATCGGGTCCTGGCTGGGGCTGCTGGCATCCGGCTACCAGTTGTGGCAGGACGAGTTGCGCTAGCCGCGCACGCCTGCTAACTGAATATGCCAGGCAAACCTCCTGGGTCCCCTCTCAATAAACAGTAATCCTTCTCCACTGGAAGAGAGCCAGGCCCACCTGCCTCACTAATCCGCATACAAGAAAGGGGCCCCCGAAGGTCGGGGGCCCCAAGTTGTTCCGTCTTGAAGATGGAGCGGGATTACAGGTTGCGCTGCTTGGGGTCCAGCCTGTCCCGCAGCCAGTCGCCCATCAGGTTCAGAGAAAGCACTACCAGCGAGATGGCCACGCCGGGGAAGAAAGATACCCACCAGGCGCTGACCACCAACTCCCTGCCGTCGGCAACCATCAGTCCCCATGCGGGAGTAGGACGGGGTATGCCGGCGCCCAGGAAGCTCAGGCTTGCCTCGAGCAGGATTACAAACCCCACTTGAAGGGTTGCCAGCACGACAATTGTGTTTACCACGTTGGGGAAAACATGCCGGATAATAATCCGGAAACTGGAAGAGCCGGCCACCTGGGCACGAGCGATAAAGTCATGGTTTTTGATAGCCAGCACTTCACCCCTTACCTGCCTGGCGTATCTTGACCACAGAATCACACAAATTACAAAGATAACCGTACCAAAACTGGGCCCTCTGGACGCTACGATAGCCAGCGCTAACAGAATGGCGGGAATTGATAAGGCAATATCCACCCCCCTCATTATCAGCATGTCCCACTTGCCGCCAAAGTAGCCGGCGATAAGGCCCAAAGAGATCCCAACTACGCCGCTAATGGCAATGACCGTAAGGGACACGATGAGCACGTACTTGGCGCCGTGCAAAATGCGGCTTAGCTGGTCGCGCCCCTGCTTGTCGGTGCCCAGGATGTACTTCATGGAGCCGCCTTCCTGCCAAGCCGGAGGCGTCAGGCGTTCGGAGAACTGGCCCCGAGTCGGGTGATGGGGTGCGATAGCATCGGCAGCGAGGGCCGGTATTATCAGCACTAACATCAAGATGACAAACGGTATGATCGGATACCGTCGTATCTCACGGCTAATGCTGGCCAAACCGGAAGGGGAGTACCAACTGGCTTTTGGTGCAGGACTAGTTATCTCCATTCTATTAACTCCTGATGACCCACCTGACCAATTAGCGGGTGATGTCGATAAAGAGGTTCGACAAAGTCAACTATTGTGGTTCTTGAAAGAAATCCCCTAGTACCTGATGCGCGGGTCCAGGTAGGCATAAAGAATGTCCACAACCAGGTTGGACACTATATAGATGCCGGCAAAGGTGATAACCACCGCCTGCACCACCGGGTAGTCCCGGGAGCGGATGGCATCCACCGCCAGCAGACCGGTGCCTGGCCAGGTGAATACGCTCTCGGTAATTACTGCTCCGGTCATCAACTGGCCGGCCACAATTCCGAAGAAGGTCAGGGGTGGAATAGAGGCATTCCGCAGCGCGTGCTTCCAGATTACTTTCCATTCCACGATTCCCTTGATCCGGGCCAGCTTGATATATTCACTGTCCAGTACTTCCAGCATTGCCGACCGAACCAGGCGCATCATTGCCGCCACCTGGAACCAACCGAGGGTAATGGCAGGAAGTATCAGGTTCTTGATGCAGACCGAACACCCATCCCCTTTACCCGAAGTCGGGAAAAGATCCAGGCTCACCGCGAACACGAAAATCAGCACGATGCCCAGCCAGAAGGGCGGCAGGGACTGACCTGCGAGAGCGATAATCTTCCCAACATAGTCAAAGCCGGTGTCCTTCTTAACCGCTGACAGGACACCGATGGGTACCGAGATAAGGATTGCAATGGCCATGGATATTCCGGCCAGCTGGAGCGTTGCCGGGAAGCGCTGGCTGACCAATCCCAGTGCGGTCTGCCCGTCCCATTTTATTGAGTCCCCGAAGTCTCCCTGCAAGGCGTTGCCCACGAACTTGAAGTACTGGACCCAATAGGGCCGGTCGAGCCCCAGGTCCCGCTCCAGAGCCTCCTGCTGCGCGTCCGTCGCATCAAAGGGAAGAAACACGTCCACCGGATTTCCGCTGAACCGCGCCAGGGCAAAAACGATGACACTGACGATTAACATCACTACTACGGCCTGGAAGACCCGTATTATGATGAACCTTTGCATTCCTACACCTCGTTATTAGTACGCCGCCGGATTACCAGCATCCAGCCTGGGAACTGGGCAGAGGCACCTTCCCCATCCAGCGTAGTGTCCAATTGACCTATAACCGGTGACCTTAGCCAAGGCAACGCCATCTTATGGCCGACAACCGCTATCACAGCGTCTCCCAAAAAGTTTAGGCAAATATATGCTATTGGAAAGGTAGTGTCAACGAACCTGGCAAGGGACACCGGGCAGAAAACAGAACCACCAAAACCACTGCCAACCCTTGCAATGGCCTGCGGAAACCTCTGAAACGGTGCTGGAATTCCGAAGGAGGCATCGGTTCCCTCGTGTTGCATCAAAACCCATTAAAATCTGCGCGGAATAGTATTGAATGTATGGGCACGATATGTAACATTATGTTAAAGGGAGTTGCAGATACAACCCCTGAGTTTCCATTCGAATATAATTGGACGCAATCTATTGCGCATGATACACTTGGGTATGTTAATGTAAGGGATATTATGTTGGGTGAGGGGGGGCCAAGACGTATAGCAAGGCAGATTGCCCAAGTGGCGATCCCATTAGCCACGCGGCTTGTTCAACTGTCTCTCTAAGGAGAAGGAGTTTGCCATGAAGCTAGTTGTCGTTGGGACGGGTCAAGGCGGGTCCAATATCGCTGACGAATTCGTTGCTCTGGGACAATGGGTATGGACGAATCGGAGGGTACGAATATTCACCGGTACCGAATCAGACCCAATCGCCAAGGGCGTATTTGCGGTGAATTTGGGTGCCGGAGACCTTTACGGTCTGGAGCACATTCCGCAAACTGATGACCACACTATTCTGCTGGGTACGACTGATGAGTTCCGGGGCCGCGGCGCCGGAAAAGTAAATGCCGACGGCGCCGAACAGGCGCGCCGTGATTCTCGCAAGATAGTCTCGACCGTTCGGGATCACGGGGACGTCTATACCGCCGACGCAATTCTGGTCATAGCCACCACCGCAGGGGGAACCGGTTCCGGTTCCGTTGGCGTAATTGTTGACCTGCTCAAGGAAGAATTCAAGAAGCCGGTCTATGCCATGCTGGTGCTGCCCTTTGAGAACCAGTACGACGAGCCGGACAGCGTCATTAACACTGCCACATGCCTAAAAAAGATCCTGGAGAATTCCAAAGCCGACGCTGTCTTCCTGGTTGACAACCAGAAGTTTGCCCGCAAGCAGGATGCCATGGGCGTGAACTTCGCGACCATTAACCGGAAAATTGCCGACTCCTTCATGGATATTCTCTGCGTTGGTGAAGAAACTGACCGCAAGTATATCGGTGAGGTTCTTGACGCCAACGACGTAATCCGCATCCTGAAGGGACCTACCGTCATTGGTGTTAGCCATGCCGCGGTACCAATGGCCAGAAAACCAAAGAGCAGCGGCCTTTTGGGGCGTCTGCGTACGACCGAACGGAGTCAACAGCATTTCTCAGTTTCCAAGGCCCAAATTGAGCGTGCCCAGAACGTTGTTACCCAGGCCCTCTCCGAGCTTTCCCTGGACTGCGAATACATAGAGGATGGCAAGGTGCTTTACGACGCCCAGCACGTCCTCGGCCTGTTCAGTGGACCCGCCATCGAGGCGACGGAAGAAATTGTTGAAATGATGGACAATACCTTCGCCGAACTGGTTCCCGGTGCGGGCCGGCGCAAGGGCACTTACCCGGGCCGGACGTCCGACACCATCAGCGTAACTGCCATCGTGGCCAATATTGGCGAGGGCAAGGCCATGGACCGTATTGAATGGTTCTACCGTGAAGCCGCCAACATGATGAACACTTCCCGTGACCGCCGGGAAGGCAGGGGAAGGCGCTGGGAAGACATTTCCAAGCTGTCCGACATTCTGCCTAACCTTTAAATAGAACTTACAAAAAAGCCCGGCGCTTTATGCCGGGCTATTGATGTACGACCGCATTTTTTGGAGGCAAAATTGAGAGTCTCAAGAATGCCGGAGTATCGCAACGGCTCCGGTTCCCCCATTATTTTGATATTGGTATTGCTGGCCGTCCTCATTGTAGGCGGAGTGGTCATTTATCTGCTCCTGGGCAGCAATGCTGTCAGTCCCTCTCCCGCCGAAACGGCGGAGCAACCGGCGGCGCCAATGGAGCAGCAGCCCGTTATACCTGATGTGGCGGCTCCTGCCGACAGCGGACCGTTGCCGACCCTGCCACCAATGGAACCTCCTCCGCAGACGGACCCCACCTACCTGGCTCCCGAAGTTCTTTATGGGGAAGTCCTATCAGAGGGCTTTGTAGACCTGGAACTGCTGGCGGGGCGGGTTCGAGCTTTCTTCACCTTCCAGGTGGATACCAGCACCCAGAATATAGTCCTGTTCTTTGGCCTCTACGACGGGACCGGCCACGCCATCAGTCGTTCAATTGTAGTTGAGGACTACAGCCAATCGGAGTTGATCGATAACGCGGAACTCACGGTCTACTATCCGGGCGCACCGCCTACCGTTATCCGGTTTGATCGGGAAACGGGCACCGTGGTTTCCAGCCAGTTCTACACCACGCAGCCTTTTGCCCCTGGAATGTTCTCGCCACAGATGCGGATTGCCCTGATCCGGCAAAACTTGCCCCTGCAAAACAGCGACGGCAGCATTCAGGCGGACATGCAGCTTGACCCGACGGGAGTATCCGACTTGTCCGGCTACCGGGTAACCCGGAAAGACGCTACAACTACTGAAAGCGCCTTGACCGAGATCCAGGCCATAATTGACCAACTGGAAAGCCGGAGGCCCCGCTCCTAGGCACTTCTCCGACAGCCCAGCAGGGAAGACCTCTAAAAATGAACGCCGCGCTGTGAAGCGCGGCGTTCGAACTTCCTGGCTTGTTGACTGTTGGAAGGGAAGATGCTTTTCTTGCCCCTCAACCTCTACTCGAGACCTCTGCTATAGATCTTCAAGTTCGGCCAGGACTGCCTCATCCATGGTAAAGCTCTCCTTGGTTGTGGGGAAGGAACCGTCCTTAACCTCCTGAGCATACTGGCAAAAGGCATCCCTGATTGTCTGTCCCAGGTTGGCGTACTGCTTGGCATGTCGCGGCACAAAATCGGTAAACAGGCCCAGCATATCGTGAAGCACCTGCACCTGACCGTCGCAGTCCGGACCGGCGCCGATCCCGATGGTAGGGACGGTCAATTTCTCTGAAATGAGACGAGACAAGGGCGCAGGAACCAGTTCCAGAACAACCGCGTAAGCCCCTGCTTTCTCCAGGGCCAGCGCGTCCCTGACAATCTGGCTTGCCTGCTGGGCAGTGCGGCCGCGTACCCGATAGCCGCCGAAGGCGTTCACCGACTGGGGCGTTACCCCGACGTGGCCCATTACCGGAATGTCGCACTGTACGATCCGCCGGACAGTTGGGGCGATGTTCTCCCCGCCTTCCAGCTTGACGGTGTGGGCTCCTCCCTCCTGGAGAAGCCTGGCCGCGTTCCGGAGGGCTTCCGCAGGGTCCACCTGGTAGGTCATAAATGGCAGGTCGGCAACTATCAGGGAGTTCTTGTTGCCCCGGGCCACCATTTTGGTGTGGTGGATGATGTCATCCATCGTAACGGGGATGGTTGAGTCGTGCCCCAGCACAACCATGCCCAGGCTGTCCCCCACCAGCACTATTGGGATTTCCGCGGCATCGGCAAGGACGGCGGTGGTGTAGTCGTAGGCAGTTATCATGGGGATCTTCTCCCCACGCTGCTTCATCTCGGCGATGTGCCTGACGGTTATTTTCGCCATGCCTGCAACCTCTTACCTTGGGAATGGGAACCCGTAGTCGGCCAGTTCCTGGCGGAGGACCGTTTCCCCTTCAGAGTTCAGCCCGACTTCTCTCGCCAGCGGCAGGGACTGGTGGGTAAGCGCCGCATACAGCCCGGCTACTTCGGGTTTGGTGTCAACCAGCGCCGACAGGTGTCGCCTTACCGTAGCAACATCCCCCCGCACCAGCGGTCCGGTTACGCTGGCCTTCGGTCCCAGCCGCGCCACATTTTCCAGGGTGGCCCGGGATACCGCGACCACCGCATCCAGGCCTTCCTCTTCGGTGAACCCCGCGGCCTGCCACGCCTCTACCGCTGCCTGCAACAGGGTTACCAGGTATCCGCAGCTCAGGACTGCCGAGGCGTGATAAAGGGAGCGCAACTCGTCGTCCATGGTTACCGCTCGCCCGTCCAAGGCCTCGGCGAGACCCCTCAAGAAAAGCTCCAGTCCTTCCTCGGCCGAAATGGCGAAGGTTACGCCGGACAGCCTTGCAATGGCCTGGTCCGGGCTTTCCAGACCGGCAAAAGTCTGGAAAGGATGAAAGGCGCCGGTCTTCGCGCCCTGGTCGGCCACCGCCTCCAAGATGTCTCGTCCCGACGCCCCGCAACAGTGCACCACCTCATGACCATTACGCCACCGGACTGAGGCCGCCACTGGCGTAATGGCCGAGTCGGGCGTGGTGATGAATACCAGGTCGGAACTCTCCGCCACTTCCTGGGCTGTCGTGCAGACACTGCACCCCGGCACCCTGGCTGCCAGGGCTTCGGCAGACCCGCGGCTGCGGCTGGACACGGCGCATATCTTGTAACCCAGTCGGCACAGTGCCAGGGCCAGCCCAGTACCCAGTACCCCGGCTCCAATGAAACCGATTCGCCGCTCTCGCTGGTCAGCCTTCGCCATTCAGTTCACTCACTGCCGGTACTCCCCCCAGTCCGGTGGCAGTCAGGACGGCACGCAGCACCGCCTGGGCGGTTACTTCGACCGCTGCCGTACCCAGGGTAGTCAGGTCACCGGGCGGGTGGCGGTGGTTGGTGGCCATCGTAAACAAGGTATCCCCATCCCGGCTGGTATGGCACGGGCGGATGGCCAGGGCCAGGCCGTCATGACTGATTCGGGCCAGCCAGTTGGCTTCCTCCTTGGTCAGGGTGGCATCCGTAGCAATAACTCCAATCGTTGTATTGCTCAGAGGCGGGGCCGCGCTGGACTCCGCTTGTGCCTCCCCGCGAGTCAGCACTTCGACAGCCGACAGAAATCCAGGGCCCGACTCGCGCCGGGGGCCGGCAATTACCTGGCCGGTGCGGTGGTCCACCGCGTCGCCAACGGCGTTTACCGCGATCAGCGCGGCCACGGTATTCCCGTCGGGCAGGGTCATCGCGGCGCTCCCGATGCCCCCTTTAACCGCCCGCTCCGGTCCCAGTATTTTCCCAACCGTTGCCCCGGTGCCTGCGCCCGTAGTGCCTTCAGGAACCGGTTCTGTGGCAGCACCCTGGGCGGCGGCATAACCTTCAGCTGGCCCGGGCCTGACCTTATCGGTAATCAGATTCAGGTCGAATAGAATGGCGGAGGAGACGATGGGCACAAGCGCGGAACCAACGCGTACCCCGATGTCCTGCTCTTCCAGGTACCGCATCACACCGGACGCCGCATCCAGTCCATAGGCGCTACCCCCGCTCAGGACAATGGCGTGTACGCGCTCAACCCGTCGCATGGGCTGCAACAGGTCGGTCTCCCTGGTTCCTGGAGAACCGCCCCGCACGTCCACGCCTGGCGAGGCGCCGGCGCGGCAGATAATGGCGGTGCAGCCCGTGGCGTTGGCAAGATCGGTGTAGTGCCCGACTTCAAGGCCAGACACGGCAGTCAAAGTGGTGTTCATCTATTGCCCTCGACCAACACAAGACGGTGATGCAGGGAAGTTGGTGGACAAAAAAGAAGCCGCGCCGACTGGTGGCGCAGCTAACTCAGCTGTGTTAAACGATAAATGCATTCGATTTTGGCCGTCTCGGTCAACATAGGATCCCAGCGGCCCACCGTGCCTGGATAAGAAATGCCGGAGGTTCCGGCGGCTAACCCCCCGTACGGGTGGATTGCAATGGGAGTTTAAGGGCAGGGTATGGAGGTGTCAAGCAAAGAACTCTGGGCGGGAGCATCACATCAGGGAGAAGCGGCAGAACTCAGCCGTTCCCGCAGGGTCTGTCTGAGTTCAGGACAACCCGGCGGGCGGTTCGCCTGTCTCCACTTCCGCAATAAGTTCCTCGGCGTACTGCATCACTTTCTCTGCCCTTTGGGGGTCGGCGTCGCGGCCTTCCAGGTAAATACGCAAAGCCTGCAGGGGTTGCAGACCCTCCGACTCACCGCTGGATAGTCGGGTGCGTCGGGTTCCTTCGACCTCCCGGCTCACGGCAGCTATGTAATGGGCAGAGTGCAACGCCTCCCGGATGGCGCCTTCTCTCAACAGCGGTTCCGCCTCAGCGGGCAGCCGTATCCTTACCCGCACCACGGCTTCGGTTACCTCATGTCGGGCAATGGCTCTGAGGACGGCGGCAGTGGGGTCAGGCTCCCCGGGGGCTATGGTAATGTCAACAGTCACGAACCGGCGGGCGTCGACCGGCTGGAATTGAAAGTCCACCATTCGTTGCCCCTGGGGCTCAGCCGGATTCAGTTCAACGACGCAGAAACCCTTTTCGTCGGCCTCTTCCGAGAAGTCCACCCGCTGCAGGCTGCCCGAATAGGCCACGATGGGCGATTCCCGCCGCAGAACCTGGTGCTTGTGAATGTGGCCCAGCGCGACGTATTCCAGTTCGGGGCGATGAACGGCGCTGGCAAGCAGCACGTGGTCGTTGCCCAGCATCATGGACCGCTCGGTGCCGACGGTGGAGCCATTGATGGTTACGTGGCCCGTCAAAATGGCCGGAATACCTGGATCCAATTCACTTACTCTCTGTCCAATGGCCTGGGTCATCCGGCTTTCAATCTCGGCACGGACCTCGTCGATGGTCAATCCCCGGGACTCTTCGCGGGTGAGCAGGCGGCCCCGGCGAGGCCAGGGCACTGCCACTACCTGCAAGGGCCCGGCCGGAGTCTGGACGAGATAAGTCTGAAGGTTATCGCCGATTATCACATTGGGCACCTGCAGCGTCGGGAAGATCTCCACGGCATTGGCGCGGCTGCCGGCGTTGGGCAAGTCGTGGTTTCCCACCAGCAAAAATACGGGTATGCCAGCCGAGGCGATCCGAAAGAGCCGGCTGGCAAACTCCCGCTGGTGCGTTTGTGACGGATCCCTGCCCTTGTAGGCGTCCCCGGCCAGCAGCACCAGGTCAACACCCTGGGTCAGGGCAAACTCCACCACCTCATCCAGGGATCCCAGGAAATCGCCCAGCCGGGTGGACAATCCGGTGGAGGGGTCTATTCGCCCGTAGTTTTCTACGCCGATATGCAGGTCAGAAAAATGGAGGATTCGCAAAGTAAACAAACCGTGTTGATAAAGGTGTGGTAAAGACGCCTTCAGTATAGCAAAACGATGGTTTCCCAGCCTTATCTGCATCCCCTGACCGGCCGTATTACTGCCCGAAATACCAAAAGCGCATATTTATTAGGGTTATACTTGTTATTGACATTTTTGCTGGCACTCCATAGAATCAGACAGGCCAAGTTACGACATAATGGGCGCATTTTGCCATCAGAAATTAAGGGCGGGCATGAATGACCACTGTTAAGCAGCTTTATAGCCTTCAAGAAGTTGACCTCGACTTGGACGGAGTCAACGGCCAGATAGCCCAAGTAGAACGGGAACTGGAGGGCCGGTTGTCCCTGGGCAGGATCGAAGAATCTCTGGAGCAGGCAAAGGCCAAGCTGCAGGAGATCCAGACCGCGCACCGGGAATTGCAGCGCGAAACCGAAATTCAGCGGGAGAGATCCAACAACCTGGACACCCAGCTTTACGGTGGAGATGTGGCCAATCCCCGCGACCTGGAAACCCTGCAGTTAGAGGCAAACAATGTTCGCCACCTGCTGGAGCAGATGGACGTGCGGCTTTTGGAACTGTCTCTCCAGGCCGAAGACGCCAGGTCAAGCATTAGCGGACTGGAGCAGGAACTGTCGGAAACCCAGACCGCCTGGGAGGCGCGGCAAGCCCAGTTGTGGCAACAACTGGAAGAGCTGACCGACAAGCAGGAAAACCTCGTGAAAGACCGCACCAGCCTGGCCGCCGGAGTTGATTCGGTGGAACTGTCCCGTTACGAAGGCCTGCGGCGCAACAAGAAGGGAACGGCCATCGCCCGCGTCGTGCGCGGCCTCTGCCAGGCCTGTCGAATGTCGCTCCCCTCCCAGCACCTGCAGCATGTCCGCTCTGGCCGCCAAACGGTCCTGTGCAACAGTTGCGGAAGGATGCTGCTGCCGGGGTAAGAAAGGGTACGCCAGGCAGTCTCTCATTGAAATTGTAGGGGCAGCCCTTGTGGTTGCCCTTTTTTGTGCGTTACCAGTCATGCGAACTACACGGCCATTTTACTGCAGACAACTCCGCCTCGTCGTAGAGAGTCTTGCGACTTAGGCTGGGCAGCCTGAAGGGATTGGCCCTGGGGGTGGTCAACTCCAACCGGAAGGGCCGAAGGCGCCACTTCCCATTACTTGGTAGCGTGCCAATTTGGGTGGTATTGCCGTAGAAACTGGGCAGAGACACAGGTCTGCCCCTACAATATCCCGAACCAAACCACCTGAACCGGAACGCTACTCCATTCTTTTCCTTTCCTTGACCCCCCTATACCCCTATGCTAGAGTGCCATCGGAGAGGGCCAGGCAAAACCGGGTGACCGCCGCGGCGGGGGCAACCCTGCCGGGGAGGAAAGTCCGGGCTCCTCCGGACAGGGTGCTGGGTAACGCCCAGGCTTCTGCGGCAGCCTCACCGCTGCCCCAGGGGACGGAAAGTGGCACAGAAACATACCGCCTCCGCCACGAGCAATATGCCGGAGGTAAGGTTGAAATCGGACGGTAAGAGCGTCCGGTCGTCTGCGGTGACGCAGCGACGGTCAAACCCCACCTGGAGCAAGGCCGAATAGGGGGACTATGGGTGTCCGGCTCGTCCCCGGGTTGGCTGCTTGACCCCGATGGTAACGTCGTCCGGCGCATTTGAGATATGCCGACTTGCGGATTGCCCCAAAGGCGCTTCGCGAGGGGCTAGATAGATGGTCACCGTCTCTCCGGGGCCGCCGCCCACTCCCCAATTTCAGGCGGCACTACGGCGGGATACAGAACCCGGCTTACAGGTTTTGCCGGCCCTCTTCCTCTTTCACTTCTCTCACTTGACCAGGGCATTCCCTCAATAGACAGGAGACGATATGGTCCGAACCAACCTAACCAAAGCAAAAGTAAACGAAGGCCAGGTGGCCCTGGGCGCCAGCATCAATTTCTACTCCCCCGGCCTGGTGGAACTCTACGGAGTCATGGGGTTCGACTGGGTATGGATCGACTGTGAACACGGCTCCTCCAATGACTCGGAAACGGAGAACATGGTGCGGGCCGCCGAGCTGTACGACCTTACCCCTGTCTGCCGCATCCCTAACGCCTACCCTTCCACCATCCTGCGATTCCTGGACCGGGGAGCTCAGGGCCTGATCGTGCCCCACATCTCGACACGGGAGGAGGCGGAAGGCGTCGCCCGTGCCTCGCACCACTACCCCGACGGCGACCGCAGCAGCGCCACCGGCGGCCGCACCAACCGGTTCGGCGCCGGACTGTCCACCCCGGAATACTATGCCGCCGCCAACCGCGAGGTGCTGGTAATCGTGATGATCGAGACCCCTGAGGCGGTGGAAAACGTGCGGGAAATCGCTTCGGTACCCGGCGTTGACGCCCTGCTGGTGGGCAGCAGCGACCTGACCCAGACCATGGGCATGGCCAGCGCCGCCGAACTGGACGCCGCCATCGACAAGGTAATTGACGGTACCAGGGCCGAGGGCAAGGCCATCGGCGTGGCCGGTGCCGGCATGTCCCTCAACAACGTCCCGCGGTTCCAGCACTTTGCCAGCCGCGGCGTGCAGCTAATGTCCATCGGCGCCCAGGACATGATCCGGGCCGGCGGCGACGGCTTTCTGCAAACGATGCGGGGGTAGATGGCGGCTGGTTAGTGTTGTACACCTGATTCCACAGGACTGTACAATATGAAGGGAATACCGCGGAACATTTCCCGATTGAAATTTCAGCCGGACTATTCAACCAGAGGTCTGCCATGACCACCCGACAGACAAACAAAAGCAAAGAAACTCAACAGCAGCAATACGTGCTGCCCGATATACCTGAACGGGACCCCGACGACATGACCAGTTCCAAGCACTTGTCCGCGACCGGCAACCACCACCACCTAATCCAGCACTTGGGCAATCAGGAAACCACCATTGTGTCCGGGGAAAGGTATATAACCCGGTCTCCTGGATCGGATATGCGATACCCGGACCTGATGGTCGTCTTCAATTCAGACCCCGTGGCCTACGAGAACAGCAATGGTTACATCATTTCCCAGCAGAGCAAACCGCCCGACTTTGTCCTGGAAATAGCGTCCCGAACCACTGCGACAATAGATACTACAGAAAAGCGAGACTGGTACGCATCGCTGGAAGTCCCCGAATACTGGCGCTTCGATGAGACCGGTGAGTTTCACGGGACTCCCTTGGCCGGAGATAGCCTGGTCGACGGTGTTTACGAACCAATTTCCATCGAGACTCTGGAAGACGGGGTGCTGCAAGGCTTCAGCCCCGTGTTGAGCCTCTACATAAGGTGGCATCACGGTGGGCTGTACTGGATTGATTCGGAAACAGGGCGACAAATTCCCACATTTGAACAGGAGAGGGAAGCCCGAATTCGAGCAGAGGAAGCGCGCCTGGCGGCGGAAGCCCGTGTTCGACAACTGGAAGAAGAACTTGCCAGGAGGGACGCAGACGAATAGCAAAAGGGTCCCTCCTGGCCCGATTTTAGCCCCTGAACAACCACATGCCATATTCCGCAACTGGCCGCATTGCATTGCTAAATTATTCCCTTACTGATTCCGTTTGTGTTCGGGTTACCAGGTGACGGTTTGCAGAAGAACTACCCCCCACTTCCGGTCTGAAGCCACCAGTATCCCCCGGTTGCTGAAAACCGCCCCAAACGCTATTATTGTTCCCGTAGCCTGAAGCCACGTTATTCGTATCTGGTCGCCGCCTGTTGTTTCGTTTGCGAAATTTGACAACACCGGACCGGCGAACTCACCGAGGATATTGCCCGCCTGATGTACCTCGACCTGCACAGCCACTCCGTTTCCTCCGATGATTCCCGCGCCACCGTTGAGCAATACGTCAAGTGGGTCCAGGTGCTGCGCAGCAAGCGCGGTTATACCATTGACGGCTTCGTCCTCACCGAGCACCGCAAGTTCGACTTCGACAAGGACTACTCCCAGCTAGCCGCCGAGTATGACGTGCTCATTATGAAGGGGTCGGAACTGGACACCCGTTACGGCCATGTGCTGGTTTACGGCGTTACGGAAGGGTTGGCGAAGGATATTGACCTGGGCGACGTGAAGATGGATGCCCGGGAATTGATGAAGGCCGCCCGCCACCACGGGGCAATTGCCGTTCCAGCCCACCCGGGGCGCTTTGGGATTGGGCTGGTGGACTACATGGACCAGGGGGAGACCTTTGCCGACGTTAATATTGTCGAACGGCTGAACGGCGGCAGCCGGGCCGGGGAAAACGAACGGGCCGACGTACTTTGCCTGGACCAGAACTACCTGGGCACCGGCGGCAGCGACGCCCACTTGGCCAGCCACCTCGGCGCTTGCATGACGTTGTTCCCACAAACGGCGAAGAACGAGCGCTACCTGGTGGAGTCCCTGCTTTCTGGCGACTTTACACCGGTCTGGCTGAAGGATACCGCGAGCAATTAGAGGCGTGGGGTATGCCGGATTTGCCGGCGCCGACCAGCCGACGACGAACCCAATTGAGAATCATCGGGAGATTCCCATGACAATGGAACTGGAGTACAACCGAGACCTCTACGGCGTCGAGCACGAGGCCGGGCCCTTCGAGGTTAACGCCGAACTCATTCGCACCTTCACTCGCAGCATCGGCGAAACCAACCCCGTCTTTACCGACGCATCAGCCGCCCAGGCCGCAGGATACTCCGGGGTCCTGGCCCCTCCCACCCTTGTCACCATGCTGGTCAGAAACGTGGAACTGCCGGACATTGACCTCAAGTTTGGCCACGCCCGCTTCCACGCCGGCCAGCGGGTCCAGTCCCGCTCCCCCATCGTGGCCGGAGACAGCCTGATGGCCTCCTCTCATTTGAAAGAGGTCTATCCCAAGACGGGGCGCAGCGGCACCATGGTCTTCACCGTGTGGGAGACCACATTCACCAACCAGGACGGCGTGGTGGTCGCCGACGTCCAGGAATCCTACGCCTCCCGGGAGTAAGCTAGCCAATGGCGAACCGCAACGGTCCCTTTTTCGAAGATATTGAAATGGGCGATGAGATAGGCCCGGTCGAGTTGGTGGCCACTGACGAGAACGTGTCCACTTTCTGCGAACTGTGGGGCAACCCCATGCCCAACCGCTTCACCAGCCAGGAAATTGCCGAGTCTGCCGGACTGCCCGGCCCCATCGTGCCCGGGGTAATGAGCATGGCCATAATGAGCCAGGCCCTGACCGACTGGGCGGGAGCGGAGGCGTTGAAAGACCTCGACCTGGTATTCCGGCAGCCCGTGCCCCACAACAAGCCTCTGCTGATATCCGCCACCATCACCGATACTCGGCAGGAGGACGGCGAGAACCTCGTCGAGTGCGACGTTTTGATGACCGGCACGGCAGGCGAACGGTACGTGGGCGGCACGGCCCTCATTGCGTTGCCCAGCAACGGCGCGTAGGGGAACTTCGCTCACCTATAATTCATTATTCAGGTGATGCCTTAGAACTCATTAAGGAAGCTTGACCAGATGTAAGGGAAATCGTTATGCCGCCAAAGACAGCAAAACGCTTGATAGAAGATCAAGTCCAAGAGTACCGCAAAGAACTCTTGAGGGATGTGTCGAAACGTAGCGAACTCAGGGCCCTAGGATATGAGAGCTACGAAATCGACGAGATGATTCGGGAAGAAACAGACGAGTTAGAAAAGGATGTTGTCGAATACCGTAGAGAATTATTGGCAGAATTGCCCCAGCGTGAAGCAGCCATAGCAGAAGCTAGGAGTTTCATATTTGCCAAAGTGGCGTTTGACGAAGTGTGGTTACGTCACTGCCTAACACCTGTCGAGGAGGAAGCTTCGAGCCTAGTTACGAAGGAAGTATATGAGAATTACCTTTCATGGTGCGGAGAAGTCGGGATCGTGGAGCCTTATTCTCTCGCTAAGGTGCGGACAGCCCTGAAGAACCATTATGGTATCGACAACATACGCACCGGACTTAGGCTTTATCGACTAGTTGAGGTCCCTACCAGGATTAATCGAGAACAGGTTATCGCTCAGTATGAGGCTGCAGAAGAGAAACGGGAGCGAGAGGTTGCAAGACTACAGGATCTAACCTGTCGCTTCTGCGAACGAAGGAAGTATGACGGCAATCGCTTTGACCGATGCTATTGGTGCAACCGATTATCGAAAGTTGGATTTCAGGTTGCCTTGTCCGAGTATTTGTCAGAAGACGTTCCTTGGGAGCGCACTGGTAACAGCATGCATTTGGCGTACCAGCGCATGCTTGCTGCCGGAGAGATCTTAGATACGGTATATAGGCCACCTACAGCGACTCCTCTTAAGGCTCAGAATGAGCCGAGCATACCACCCATTGAGTATGGAAATTCACGCACAGGTCGGGGAAGTAGGGGATTCTGGGGTATTCTAAAGGAGATGATAGGATTGTAAGACAGACTAACATCATGCCTCGAGGGCACAACCACATGCATACTTGATTCGTTCTATCCCTTCACCATTGGGCCAAAAAATAGAGGTAATGAAATGTACGACCTCAGCGGTAAAGTAGCCATAGTAACCGGCGCCGGCGGACGTCACGGCATCGGCCGCTCCATCGCCACCCGCCTGGCCCGTGAAGGGGCCGACGTGGTAGTTACCGACGTAACCCAGTCCCTGGACGCCATCCGCACCGAGGACCGTTTGGAAGGCTGGGAAGGACTGCCCAGCGTCGTCAAGGAAATTGAAGCCGAGGGACGACAATCCCTGGGCCTTTTCTCCGATGTGTCCGACAGCGCCCAGGTGGACGATATGGTTAGCCAGGTGCTCGACCGGTTCGGCAAGATCGACATCCTGGTGAACAACGCCGGTTCCCGGCCTGGCCGGGACCGGGTCCTTGTCGTGGACCTGGAAGATGATGCCTTCGACGAGGTTATGCGAGTCAACGTTCGGGGCACCTACCTGTGTTCCCGGGCCGTGGCCCGTCACATGGTGGCCCGCGATCAGGCTGGCAACGGGGGCGGCAAGATCATCATTATCTCCTCGGGCGCTGGCAAACGCGGCATTGCCCGTTACGCCGTCTATTGCGCCTCCAAGTTTGCCCTGGTCGGCTTCACCCAGTCCCTGGCCCAGGAAATGGCAGCCCACCGGGTCAACGTCAACGCCATCTGTCCCGGCCTGGTGGACACGGAACGGGTGGACTTCATCGCCGCTGCCCTGGCCTCCGAGGGCCAGTCTGCGGAAGAACACCGCGCCATGATGGTTCGGGAACGGTCGGTGCGAGTCCCCATGGGCCGAATAGCCCAAGGCGACGACATCGCCAAGATGGCCGCCTTCCTGGCCTCCGCCGAGTCGGACTACATGACCGGCCTATCCATCAGCGTATCCGGCGGCTCAGAGATGAGCTAAGGCTTCGAAGACGCACAGACCAGCGGCTGGGATAAATTTGTAGGGGCAGCCCTTGTGGCTGCCCGCTTCGATTACGACCAAACCATCCAACCAATCCAGTAGCAGTAGTACGGGAATTTGCCATCCGGAGAAACCATGCCCCTGGAACGTTCCGAAGTCGAACACATCGCCGCCCTGGCCCGCATCGGGTTGTCCGAAGAGGAAATGACAACCTTTCAGGAGCAGTTGTCTGCCATCCTCGATCAGTTCGAGTTACTGAAACAGTTGGATACCAGCGCCGTTATGCCCACTGGTCATGCAGTAGAAGTGAACTCGGTCATGCGTGACGACGTGCCGGACGAACCGCTCAGCGCCGAAGACACACTGCGGAACGCACCCCGGAGAGAGGACGACTTCTTCCGGGTTAAGGCGGTATTGGAGGAGTAATACCCTTGTCCGAACTCTGGCAATTGACCCTGCACGAGGCCCGGGCCGGATTGGACGCCGGGTCTTTCAGCGCCGTGGAACTCACCAGGTCGTGCTTTGAACGCATCGCCCAGGTGGAGGACCGGATCAAGGCCTACGTAACCCTGACCGAGTCCCACGCCCTCAAACAGGCCGCAGATGCAGACCGGGTTTTGGCTTCAGGTGACGGGCAACCCATGACGGGCATACCGGTACAGGTCAAGGACCTCATTTGCACCAAAGACATTCGTACTACCTGCTCGTCCCGAATGCTGGAAAACTACGTGCCGGTGTACGACGCCACGGTATCGGAAAAGCTGTTCGGCCAGGGCGCCGTCCTTTTGGGCAAAGGCAACATGGACGAGTTTGCCATGGGCTCTTCCTGTGAGAACTCGGCCTTCTTTCCTACCCACAATCCCTGGGACCTGGATCGTGTGCCCGGCGGCAGCAGCGGGGGCGCCGCCGCATCGATAGCCGCCGATGAAACCATCGTTGCGCTGGGCTCGGACACCGGGGGCAGCATTCGCCAGCCCGCCTCTCTTTGCGGCGTAGTGGGCCTGAAGCCCACCTACGGACGGGTCAGCCGGTATGGCCTCGTAGCCTTTGCATCGTCCCTGGACCAGATCGGGCCCGTGGGGAAGGACGTAATGGACTGCGCCCTAACCCTTAACGCCATCGCCGGCTACGATCCCAGGGACTCCACATCCCTGAACCTGCCTGCTTTTGACTTTACCGCCGGACTGACCGGTGATATTCGGGGCCTGCGGCTGGGCATTCCCCATGAGTATTTTGTTGATGGAATGGAACCGGGTGTCCGTACTGCGGTAGAGAACGCCATTAAGGAACTGGAATCTTTGGGTGCTTCAGTTGAACCCGTCTCCCTGCCCACCACCGAGTATGCCCTGGCCTGTTACTACATCATCGCTCCATCCGAATGCTCGGCCAACCTGGCCCGCTACGACGGCGTGAAATTCGGCTATTCCTACCAGGACACCCCGGATATGTGGCAAGCCATGGAAACTACCCGCCAACTGGGGTTTGGGCCGGAAGTGAAGCGACGAATTATGCTGGGCACCTACGCCCTGTCCGCCGGTTACTACGACGCCTACTACCTCAAGGCCCAGCAGGTGCGCACCCTCATTCGCCAGGACTTTGACCGGGTCTTCGAGCAGGTAGACGCCTTGGTGACACCCACCTCACCGGTGGTGGCATTTCCTATAGGTGAAAAGACCGCCGACCCGCTGCAAATGTATTTGATCGACGTCTGCACCCTGCCCATCAACATCGCCGGACTGCCGGCTATGTCGGTGCCCTGCGGCTTCTCTGATGGCCTGCCGGTGGGGATGCAGCTAATCGGCCCCCACCTGTCCGAGGAACGCCTGCTGAACGTAGCCTACGCCTACGAGCAGGCCACCGAGTGGCACAAGGCGAGGCCGGGGATTTAGCCTGCCAAAGAAAACTCAGCCGCCGGTCCTTTGGCCGGTGGCTCTTGAACGTTAGACCGGGTGCCCCGCAAGACCTGCGCAGAAGGTCCTGACCATGATTACCCGACTCCTTACGTCCCTGTCCTGGGTAAACCGTGACGCCAGGCTGATTACCCTGGCGCGCGGGGTCCGCACCTTTTCGCAAAGCTTCATTGCCGTCATCATGGCAATCTATCTCGCTGAATTGGGCTTCAGTTTGGTGCAGATTGGGGCGGTCCTTACCGTGGGAGTTGCCGGGGTCTCCTTTTTTGCCCTGGTGGTTGGCATAGCCAGTGCAAGGGTAGGTCGAAGGCGTCTTCTGGTCGTCTTCTCCCTGCTGGCGGCGGCGGCCGGGCTGGCGATGTACTTCGTGGACACCTTTATTCCGCTGATGGTCATCGCCTTCCTGGGCAGCCTGTCCACGGGCGGCGGGGGCGGAGAGAGCCCGGCTCAGCCACTGGAAGTTGCCATCCTTCCGGATACCGGCCCTCCCGAAAGGCGCACTGATATTTTTGCCATCTATAGCATCGTCGCCCGCACTGGTACTTTCCTGGGCGCGCTGGCCGCGGGCGTCCCGGTGCTGCTGCAGGATGTTCTGGGCCTGTCCCTCCTGTCGTCCTACCAGGCAATGTTTCTGGGCTTTGCCTTGTGCCAGCTTGCCGGGGCGGCGCTGTACCTTTTCGTCTCGTCGGGAGTAGAAGGGGCCGCCATCCGTCAGCAGTGGCAAAACCCGTTGAAGTTGCCGTCACGGCGCAGGATATTCACCCTGATTTCCCTGTACAGCGTGGATACTTTCACAACGTCAATGGTGATGCAGAGCCTGGTGGCCTACTGGTTTTACACGAAGTTCGGGTTGACGGTGGAATCGCTCGCCCTGGTTTTCTCTCTGTCTCACCTCCTGACCGCATCTTCCTTGTGGATATCAGCCAAGATAGCGAACAGAATCGGGCTTCTGAACACGATGGTATTCACCCATATTCCGTCCAGCTTCTTCCTGCTGGCCGCGGCCTTCGCTCCCACCGCCACGCTGGCCATCGTGTTCTGGCAGTGCCGCGCCTTTCTGAGCCAGATGGACGTTCCCACCAGGGATTCGTACAACATGTCGGTGATCAATTCCGAGGAACGGGTTGCCATGGCCAGTATTAACATGGTGACCCGCAGCGCCGCAGGGGCAATGGGCCCGTCGGTGACCACGGCGATCTGGAACATCACCGCCGCCTGGACACCCCTGGTGGGCTCTGCTCTCCTGAAGATTAGCTACGACCTTTCCCTCTATTTCATGTTCCGCAACGTCCGGCCGCCGGAAGAAGAAGAACGCCGCCGGAACCGCCGCCAGTCCTAAGGGCTCAAGGCAACGTATGAGCAGGGTAGAACCGCATGTTCCCGCTCATCCTGAGCCTGTTGAAGGATGCCCCCGGACTTGGGTGTGGTTCGACGGGCTCACCATGAGCGGTTTATAGGGGAACTTTGCAATCACGCTGCCCTAGGATCCCTTGTCCCTGGAAAGAGGCTCTAGAAACCCTATAGAGATTCGAAATACTGCTCTGGCCAGGCTGGCCCGCGTCTAACTCTGGCGGCCTCCCTTTCCCTTCCTCACCCCGCAATGCTAGAATCTGGGCAGTTGGCCTATGGGGAGGCACGTTATGCAGCGTACCAGAGTTAAGGACATTTTCGAACGGGAGACTGCCGGCGGAGAAGTCCTGGTGCAAGGCTGGGTCAAGACCCGGCGTTCTTCGGGCGCGGTTTCCTTTGTCCAGATCAGCGACGGGTCCACTCTTAGAGACTTGCAAATCGTGGTGGAGCAGTCGTCACCTGATTACCCCCTTGTGGAAACCCTCAATACCGGGTGCAGTGTTTGCGCTACGGGCGAACTGGTCGAATCTGAAGGCCGGGGGCAGAAGTACGAAATTAACGCCAGCAAGCTGGAAGTCCTGGGTCAGGCAGACCCGGAGGAATACCCCCTCCAGAAGAAGCGCCATACCCTGGAGTTCCTGCGGGAAATTGCCCACCTGCGGCCGCGGACCAACACCTTCGGCGCCATGGCCCGGGTCCGCAACACCATGGCCTATGCCATCCACAGCTTTTTCCAGGAACGGGGCTTCCAGTACATTCAGACCCCGATGATCACCGCCAGCGACGCCGAGGGCGCCGGTTCCATGTTTCGGGTTACCACCCTGGACCTGCAGGACCCGCCCCGCCGCGACGGCCTGGTAGACAGCGCCGAGGATTTCTTCGGCCAGCCTACCTATCTCACCGTCAGCGGGCAGTTGGAGGCGGAGATTTTCGCCTTGGCCATGTCCGATGTATATACCTTCGGCCCCACTTTCCGGGCTGAGAATTCCAACACTTCCCGCCACCTGGCCGAGTTCTGGATGGTGGAACCCGAGGTGGCCTTCTGCGACCTGGACGGTCTGGCAGAACTGGCCGAGGACTTCCTGAAGTACGTCTTCAGCCAAGCCCTGGACAAGTGCCCCGAGGACATGGCTTTCTTCAACCAGTGGTACGACAACACCGCCATCGCCACGCTGGAGGGAATCATAAACTCCAGCTTCGAGCATCTGACCTACACCGAGGCTGTCAAGCTGCTGGAAAGCTCAGGCGAGAGCTTCGAGTTTCCCGTCTCCTGGGGCCTTGACCTGCAGTCGGAGCACGAGCGGTACATAACAGAGAAGCGAGTCGGCAAGCCCGTAGTTGTCACCGACTACCCCAAGGACATCAAGGCCTTCTACATGCGCATGAACGACGATGGGGAGACGGTGCGGGCCATGGACGTGCTGGTGCCGCGCATCGGCGAGATCATAGGTGGCAGCCAGCGGGAAGAACGGCAGGATATCCTGCTAGAGCGGATGAAGCAGTCAGGACTGGACGCGGAACACTATTGGTGGTATCTGGACCTGCGCCGCTACGGTACCGTCCCCCACGCCGGTTTCGGCCTGGGCTTCGAGCGGACGGTGCAGTTCGCCACGGGAATGCAGAACATCCGCGACGTTATCCCCTTCCCAAGAACGCCCAATAACGTGGAGTTTTAGGGCGTGAAAGGACAGAACCGGAGTAAAGAATCAACCCCTGCTGATGCTCTCGGCCAAAGCATGAGATATGAGGGCAGGGGCAACCAGATGACCACCATCGACAGCCAGGAAGATTTCCAGGGGGCACAGAAGGAAAGCCCCCGGTGGAAAGAGGCCGCGCGCACCCTGATTTTGGGTGAAGAGGTGCTGCAATTGCCGGCCCAGTTCAACGCCTTCATGGAACGGACCGAGGCCTTCACGACGGACCAGACCGAATTCAAGGATTGTCCCGACCGACCCGTGGTCGCCAGCGTCCGTAGTGGTGACGAGGTGGACGAAGATGTAAAGTCCGGAGTTTTGGGCTGGTGCCAGATCACCCAGCAGCAGATGGCGCGTTAGCGGATATATCCCGTAGTCGGACTAAGGGAAGCGTATGATATATGGGAGACTGATCTTGGCGGACCTGGCTTCATCGTCTTTATCATCGGTGCCCTATTGGTATTTCTCTCCATTCCGGTAGTTGTCGGTGTTGCGGTGGGAGGCTTGACCGGCATGATACTTCAGGGGGGATTCGGCTACGGGACGCTTATGGGGTTGGTGTTTGGCCCGGTCTCCATTCCCCTCCATCTGCTGCTAACCTTGTCCTACTTCAATGCGGACTCTAACCCGTTCATGCTGGGGGTCATAGCAATCCCGGTGTCAGCCCTGCTGGTTATCGTCGCCCCGATAGCCGCCGTCAAGCGAAGGGCGGCGGCGCGCGGTTAGCCGCGGGAATGCAGAACATCCGCGACGTCCTTCCCTTCCCGCGCACGTCCAACAACGCAGAGTTTTAGCGGACCCCTGAAAAGTTCCTTTCCCCTCGACAAGGCCAGGCCAGGTAAGAGGTGCCCGCCCCCCCGATGGGAGAAGGTCAGGATGGGGGAGAACACCTTCATCGCATACCTGAGGCCACCACCCAAAACCCCCTTAATCGGCTCCCATTCTACCCGGTAATCGGCGGCCCTGAAGCTGCCCCAGTGGCGGTTCAGTGATGGTCGGCAGAGGTTGTCTCTTCGTTATCGGTCGCGGCCAGAGATAGAGTGTAGGGGCCGGTGTTGCCTACGCTTTCGTAGGTTGTCCCCACCGCCGCGTAGTAGGTTCCGGGTTGGTAGGGCAACTCAACCGAACCCGCGGGCCCCGTCCAGGAAAAATAGAATCGGGAACCATCGTGTTCCCATATGGACCAGACGACCAACTCGCCGCCTTCGTCGCTCACCGAAAGGCGATACGTGCCCTCGCGGTCGATCTTAAAGCGAATCACGTCCATATCGTCCAGTGACTCCACGCCCCAAAGCGGCTCCTCAGTGCTGCCCCAATGCAGCCAGTTCCAGGGGTTCAGGCCCGTGTGGTCCGGCGACACATCGGAATCGATGGTCGCGGTTATGGACTCCCCGGGACGGATACTAATGGCCGGGTTGGTCCGCCAGTCGTCGGCGTGATCATCTTGCCGTACCGAAATGGTGTAATGCCCCGTGCCGGAGGGGTCACTCTGTCCGCTGCCCACGGCGATATGGTAGGCACCGTCCTCCTCCGGCGTGAAGAAAGCCCGGGCCGAGTACGTTAAGTAGCCGCCATTATCTTGTTCACCCATCACCTGCTCGCCCCCGTCATCCACTACCTCCAGGATGCTGGGATCGGGCAGGTAATTCTCCACGTAGTGAACGTCCCCGTCGTCGTGTACGTCCAACCTGCTTTCCACTTCGATGATGTAATGTTCACCGCCCGTTGCGGCGAAGCTGAAGGCGTCCCTGCCGCCATCTTCGGCAGTGAGTTTGCCATGCTGAAAGTTGAATGAACCGGTCCCCAGGGAAACGGCGTCTTCAGTCCACAGCGGGGGCAGTGCCTGCGGTCGCGACTTGCCCTGGCGATCCGTCAAGAGTGTAGCCGGAACCTGGATTGTACCGGTCGCCGGGTCCTGGAATTTCACAGTCGCCACCTGCCGCTCCAAGTCGTCTGCCACCGCCGTACCGTGGGCCGCCATCGCTGTGTGAGGCCAGGCGGATTGTGAAGCGAACAGTACGGCAAGCCCCAGGGTAGCCAGCAGGGCCGCCGGCGCCGAACAGTTGATGGTTCTTCTATTCCGAAGTACCAGCACGCGGAAGACGTGCCGTTTCACTATCGTGAGCATCCTTACATCCTCCTGTACCTTCGGTCATTCCCTGCCAGTGACTGGTGATAACGGATGGTGAAGCATCCATCTAATATAATAATCATTCTAGATACAATAAGGTATATGTATATCCTACTATTAATGGTAGGAGTGGTCATAGGAGTTGTCAATCATCGCGCTGCGAGGCGTTAAACCTGGCACAAGAAAGAGACTCTTCGCGCTGTCCGATAGATAAGGGCAATTCACCGGTTCAGGTGGCGTTGCCTGGGAATAGTCCTTGGAATGCAGCGAGGTCGGTTGTCAAACCCCTTCTTACCCGCCGTAAACCACCTTAATCGGAGGGGCACCGTGGGTGAACCTTTTATTGACTCACTATCTACCCCTTAATATAATGGGGCAGACTTCAAGACTAACCGGTCCGGTAAGGAGACATAATGACGACCTACGAATCAGTGCTGCATCCGCCGGCTATTGTTGCCGAGCTTAAAAAGAACAACATTTCCCATGTGGTCTGGCTGCCGGACAGCGAGACCAATTTCATGTACCAATTGCTGACCGAGGAAGAATCTCTGGACCTAGTACCCGTCTGCCGCGAGGGCGAGACCATGGCCATCGCCGCCGGCTTGTGGGTCGGCGGAAAGCGGCCCATCGTACTGATCCAGAACACCGGCATTTTTGAGTCCGGCGACTCCATACGGGGGCTGGGCCTGGACATTAACCAGCCGCTGGTGATGCTGGTTGGCTATCGTGGCTGGAGCCGCCACGGGATCACCAGTGACTCCGCCGCTCGCTTTATCGAGCACATTCTCCACGCCTGGGGCATCAATTATTATCTGATTGAGACTGACGACGACGCCGAGCGCATCAGCACGGCCATTGCCGAAGCGGAACGCACCCATAAGCCGGTAGCCGTACTGGTCGGCACGGAGTTCGGTGCCTAATTCGGCGCCCAGTTTTCGGCCCCTGTGGGCCAAGAAGAAAGGAGCAAAGAGAATGATCAATAATACCGATGCCGTAAGGCTTATCGACAGCAAGCGTGAGGACTCCATCATAGTCCCCACGATGAACGCCAACAACGTGGGTTTTGGCCTGCCCAGTGTAACCACCGGCCAAAGCCTGGACCTGCCTTTGTCCGGCGCCATGGGGAAGGCCGCTAACCTGGGGTTGGGGTTGGCCCTGGCCCAGCCGGACCGCAAGGTCATGGTTCTGGACGGCGACGGCAGCCTCCTGATGAACCTGGGGGCTATGGTGACATCGGCCAATAAGGGAGTTGAGAACTTCTACCACTTCCTGTTCAACAACAAGGTCTACGCGGTTACCGGCGGACAGCCGATACCGGGTTCCGAGATACAGGACTGGGAAGGCATGGCCAAGGCCGCCGGTTACGCCGCGGTCTTCTCCTACGACAACCTGGAAGACTTCACCACCGGGATCGATGAAGTCCTGGCCGCCACCGGCCCGGTCTTTGTCCACCTGGCCGTGGAACCCCAGATCGAGAACACCCCGGTCCAGTTCCGCACCCGCTCCCCGCGTTCGGTAGCGATGGCTTTCAACGAGGTACCCGAGGCTCTGGGTGTCACTCCTGTCTAAGTTTGCCGGCAAGACAGGGCATCACTCCCTGAAACGGCACTGATGACCCTGGAAAAATGACAATCAGCCGAGGCGACCGCTTGATAGTCGCCTCGGTTTCTCTTATATTGGGCTGGCCCGAAGTTCAAAGAGCCGACAACCTGTATACGGGCTGCCTTTATCCCGGAGCACGAATAGCGATTGCTGAATGACCTGAGCAGAAGCCTGCTGGGACGCTTGTTGAGCCTGGGCATATTTATCCTGGGTTTCTGGGTCCTTTACCAGGGCCTGCTGCGTGACGATAATCCGTTGCTGCTGGGATTGGGCGTTGTCGTGGGCAGTGTCTTGATTCTCGGTGGCCTATACTTGATGGCTACTACCCGCCGCCTGGCAGCGCGCTCGGCGGCACAACGGGAACAGGAATTGGAGGAAACGACCGGTGATTCCCTCGACGGAAGCGGCAAGAGCGATTAATTACCACCGCCAGGATGCCCTGGTGGTGTCCACGTCGTCGGCCCTAAGGGACTGGACGCAAGTTTCGGAGCATCGGGAACTGGACGTAGACCTCACCGACTGCATGGACCGGGCTCCGGCCGTGGGCCTGGGCCTCTCCCTGGCCCAGCCGGACCGCAAGGTGCTGGTCCTGGACTGCGACGCCACGTTGCGTACCGACCTGGGTTCGCTGGCCACCATCGGGGAGTCCAAGCCGGACAACCTGGTCCACTTTGTATTCGACGACGTAACCTTCTCTTCAACCGGCGGCATTCCGGTCCAGGGACTGGACAACATCAACTTTCTGTCCATGGCCCAGGGCGCTGGCTACAGCCGGACCTTCAGCTTTGATGGCCTGGAGGAGTTCTTGATCGGCCTGGAAGATGTGATGAAGGAATCGGGCCCCGTGTTTGTACTGATCAAGGTATTGAGGACCGAAGACTTGCCGCCCTTCCCGGAACGGCGCATGGCCGACGGCTGGGCCGAAGTGCGGGAAACATTGCTGGCAAGTGAGCAGGAGTCAGTGCCGGCGGTTGGCCCATCTGTGGGTGACTATCTGCGCACCCTGGATGAACTGGGCATGGACACGGACCAACTGTGGCCCAACTTGGGTCACTCTGGCCGGACGATGCGAAGAAGGAGCGGGAGGCGTTTCTCGGGGCTTTATTTCAATCAATGGCAGGGAGTGTGCTATTTCACTCTCGATCCACGGGTCTCCGACATGGTAATCGACTGGAGTCTCTGGCAAGACGTGCCGCCCGCGATAACGGTGCCCCCACATGACCTCAACAAGTATAACTTTGTGCCTAAGCAGGGACTGGAGAGAGAGGCTCTGCAGAGCCTGCTGGGGTAAGGCTAGTCCGCTGGCCGCACTACAATTTGGTGGGCCACGCTAAAGCCCATGGACACCTGTTCCCTCGGAGTTGCGACCGTCATTACTCCCAGGTAGGGGGTAGCTTCCGCCACGCTTATCCGGCTCTCCGGAACAATCTGCGCACCGTCCAGGAACCGCAGCAGGTTTGAGTCTTCCTCCGGTATGCGCTCAATTATGTACTCAATGTCCTTAACCGCCGAGTCCAGGGTAATGCAGTTGGCAGGAAGCTGGGGCGCGCCAGCCCCGGGGATGGGACGCCCGAATGGAGACTTCTCCGGATATCCCAGTCGCTCCCTCAGTTTCGCTTCCAGTTCCCCGGAGATACCATGCTCCAGGCGGTGGGCCTCAATATGGGCGCAATGCAGGTCCATGCCAAGCAGGCTGACCACCAGCCACTCTGCCAAACGGTGTCGACGGGCGATGTCCTCGCCGCCTTCAAACCCCTTGCCGGTAAGCCTGATTCGCTTGTCAGAGCCGACATCAACCAGGCCCTGCTTCTGCATTCGACGGGTCATCCCGGCTACAGACGGTACGGAGGAACCCAGTCCCTCGGTGGAGGGCAGTTGCTTGATGGCATCGGTCAACTGGGTAACCGTTGGAGTAACCGAGTCTTCCCACAGCCTGTAAAGACAGAGCAGATAGTTCTCAGTAACCGCCGAAAATCTATCCAGGCCGTCTACTTCTTCATGGTCAGCCGTACTGTCGGCGCGGGAAACAGCCCTCCTCGACCTTGGCATAGGAATTACCTCTTGGGACATTGGCAGGTCCTTTCCCGGAAGCCGACACGGACTGCCAACGAAGTGAATTGATAGCTGGGTACGGGTCGATTATACAACGGGGCCGGAGCTTGTGGTAGGCGGGAAAAAGAGGGGCGCTACGGGTAACCGCCGGGGGTTGAAGACGGGGACTAGCCTGCCAGGGCCACGCCATCCATAAACGGCTTGAGGGAATGGCCGCACCGGACGTGGACGGCAACCCTTTCTCCCACTTCATATTCGTCGGTATGGGACAAGAGGCAGCGAACGAACCCACCGCTATTGAGGGCAATGCGGTACAGGTAGAAAGCGCCCCGAAATTCCCGGTCCGCCACCACACCGTTGCCATCTTCCGCGGGATAGCACTCCACGCAGTCCGGACGCACCATCGCTTCCAGGACACCCTCGGCAGAGGGAGGGGTGGGCCATCCAGTGCTTCCGATCGCGGTGACAAACTGGGCGTCCTCCCATCGGGCCGGCACAAAGTCCACCATGCCGATAAATTCGGCGACAAACTTGCTTTCCGGCCGGTGGAAAATGTCGTGGGGCGTACCCTGTTGTTCAATCTTGCCCCGGTTCATCACGGCGATGGTATCGCCCACGTACATGGCTTCTTCCTGGTCGTGGGTTACGAATACGGCGGTTATGCCACTGCCGCGCAGGATGCCCATCACGTCGCGGCGCACCTGTTCCCTGAGGCCCGGATCCAGGTTGGAAAAGGGTTCGTCCAGCAAAAGCAGTTCAGGCCGGGGAGCAAGGGCCCGCGCCAGGGCCACACGCTGCTGCTGACCGCCGGAGAGTTCATAGGGCATGCGCTGGGTCAGGCCCTCCAGCCCGGTCATTCGGACGACATCGTCGATTCGTTCCGCCCGATTGTCTTCTTTGGACAGCCCGTACGCGATGTTCTGCTCGACGGTCAGATGGGGAAAGAGAGCGCCTTCCTGGAATACCATGCCAACGCGGCGCTTTTCAGGGGGTACGCTCCGCCTGTCTTCATGTACCGACTCACCGGCGATGCGGATGGAGCCGTCATCTGGATGAGAAAACCCGGCGATTAACCTGAGAGCGGTCGTTTTTCCACAGCCACTGGGGCCAAGCAGGGCGACAATTTGCCCCTGGGGAACCTGCAGGTCAAACTCTTCCAGTGCGAGGACGTCGTCAAACCGCTTGGTAATATTGTGGCACTCCAACATAGCCCTTTCAGTTTTCGAAGGCGTGTCCGACATCAGACAGGGTTCTTCAGTTGAGGAACTGACCTGCACCTCGCTGTAAGCCGCTGTCGGGTATTCCACCTTGGTTGCCATCTATACACTCCGGCGTGGTAACTACCGAGACTTATTAAGGTCTTGCCTGCGTTTGACCACCTCTCCCGTGGGTACAGTCCCTTGAAATCGCATCATCTTTCCCACAATATAAGGCCACACAATAATAAAGTCTATTGCACACAAATGCAATAGTGTTAGTCCATTAGATTTTCTGTTCAGTGTTCTTTTATATTCCAACTGCTTACCACATTTGGTTTCGGGTCAAGCATTGTTTTAAACCACAAGTAGTCAATTGCAAATGGTTGCAGCAGGCCCCCGCATGAACCTACCGGGAAGGCTATGGATTGGTCTGGAGACTTCAAATTCAACCTCATGTGCTGGTATCCCTCAACTCCAAACGGTCCAATAATTTCCCCACCAACCCTTCCATAGCAAAATGCCGCAGCATTTACTATTGGATCAGGCACATTGGTGTGTCGCCTGTCTTGCCAAATTCAGCCTGCCTGGTAGCAGATTGTCTTGTTAACATAGACTGATTGTTAATGTAAGTGTTGACACGACAAAAGACGCCTGCTATTGTCTAACTACCATACTAAATGTCCGTTAGTAACACGCCGTGTATACCTTAATTACGAAAACCTCGTCCAGCGCGTCCACCCCTGCTTCCTGTCCTCCTCCCCGGGCGGATCAGGTGGACGCGCATCGTTCACAGCAGTAGGGACGGCACCTATACTACCGGATTTGCAAGGAGGCAATCGATGGCGATACTGGCAGGCCACCAGAAAATACTTTGGTTGACCCTTTTAACGCTGGCCCTATTGATGCTCTTGGCAGCGGCCTGCACCCGGGAAGTGGTGAAGGAAGTCCCTCGGGAAGTAGTAGTTGAAAAAGAAGTCGTCAAGGTCCAGGAAGTACCAGTCCAAGTAGTGGTGGAGAAGGAAGTTGTCAGGGAAGTGCCCGTGATAGAGGTGGTTGAAAAAGAAATAGTTCGAGAAGTCCCTCAGGAGACGATCTTCGTGCAGGATGCCGACCCTGGAAAACTGGTTATCTATTCCGGTCGCAGTGAGTCCCTGGTTGATAACATCATTCAACAGTTCGCCGAGGCCACAGGGATTGACGTAGAGGTCAGATACGCCAATACCGGACAGTTGGCCGCCACCCTGTTGGAAGAAGGAGGAAATTCCCCCGCCGATGTCTTTTTCGCCCAGGACCCCGGCGGTCTGGGGGCAGTCGATTCCATGCTGGCGCCCCTGCCTGGCGCCATCCTGCAACAGGTCCCCGACTGGGCTCAATCACCCGAAGGCAAATGGGTGGGCATTTCCGGGCGGGCCCGGGCAGTGGTCTATAACTCCGAGAAGCTAACCGAGGCTGACTTGCCCGACGATATGTTTGGATTCACCGACCCGGCGTGGAAAGACCGCATCGGCTGGGCCCCCACCAACGCCTCATTCCAGACCATGGTGACCGCCATGCGTTCCCAGTGGGGGGAGGAAAAGACACGGCAATGGCTGGAGGGCATCGCAGCCAACGACGCCAGGGTTTATCCCAAGAACACGCCGCAAGTAGCTGCCGCCGCCGCCGGGGAGATTGACGTGGGATTCGTCAACCACTACTACCTTTTCCGTTTCCTGGCAGAAGAGGGAGAGGATTTTCCGGCCCGCAATTACCATCCCCGGGCCGGCGGCCCCGGTTCCATCGTGATGGTGGCCGGCGCGGGTGTCCTCTCCACCGCTGAGAACCCCGAGAGCGCGGCGAAGTTCCTTCAGTTCATGCTGTCTCCGGTGGCGCAACAGTATTTCGCCAGTCAGACCTTCGAGTATCCGCTGGTGGAAGGCGTCAAGACCCAGCGTGTGTTGCTGCCCTTGGCGGAGATAGTCAAACCCAACCTTTCCGCCGGAGACCTGGCTGATCTGGAAAGCACTCAGAAGTTATTGCAGGATACGGGAGTTCTGCCATAATGGGCTGAATCTTCAAGTGAGCGTTCTCCTTGACCCCATTTCTGGCCAAGATCGTCAGCCCCTTACTGGCCCTGACCGGTAAAAGGGAAGGACCAGCGGCAATCCTGTGGGCGCCGGCCCTGGTAATCGGCGCCCTTTTACTGCTGTCGCCAGTTTATCTTGCCCTCCGTTCCCTCGGCGCCGGACAGGAATTCTGGGATGCCCTGCTGCGGTGGCGGGTGCTGGAAATCCTGGTACGCACCCTCTTGCTGGTGGGGGCGGTAACAATCGCCTCCATAGTTATTGCCCTGCCCCTGGCCTGGCTGACGGTACGCACCGACCTGCCCCTGGCCCGGGTCTGGGGAATACTGGTTACCCTTCCCCTGGTAATTCCCAGCTACGTGGCCGGCTTTGCCGTAGTGGTGGCCCTGGGACCCCGGGGAATGCTGCAAGGCTTCCTGGAAGACCTGATCGGACTGGAGCGACTGCCCGACATCAACGGCTTCCCCGGCGCGATGCTGACCCTCACCTTCCTGAGCTATCCCTACGTGCTCCTCACTATTCGCGCCGCCCTGCAGCGGCTGGACCCTTCCCTTGAAGAGTCGTCCCGAGGACTGGGCTACAACTGGCGGGCGACCTTCCGGCGGGTGGTAGTTCCCCTGCTGCGGCCGTCAATAGCCGCCGGTGGCCTGTTGGTGGCCCTTTATACGCTGAGCGATTTCGGGGCAGTGTCGCTGCTGCGCTACGAGACCTTCACCTGGGCCATATTTGTCCAGTACGAGTCGGCCCTGGACCGCACCCTGGGCGCCGCCTTTTCCCTAGCGCTGGTTGCGCTGGCCCTGACATTCCTGCTGGGTGAATACTTCACCAGGGGGCGTTCCCGCTACTACCGGGTTGACCAGGGGGTGGCCCGGCCGGCCCAGGTAGTTCCACTGGGGGCCTGGCGCTGGCCGGCGGCAGGGTTCTGTAGCCTGATAACCCTCGTTGCCCTGGTATTGCCCTTGGCCGTGCTCGTTTACTGGGTGGTGCGAGGGGTAAACGCCGGCGAGCCTCTCTTGCTGCTTTGGGAGGCTGCCGGAAACTCCCTGTTCATCTCCGGATTGGCCGCTCTGGCGGCCGTGCTCGCTGCCTTTCCTATCGCAACCCTGTCCGTCCGGTATCCGGGGACGTTCAGTTCCCTGCTGGAACGGATTACTTATGTGGGGTTTGCGCTGCCAGGCATAGCGGTGGCGTTGGGGCTGGTCTTCTTCGGGGCCAACTTTGCCCGTTTTCTCTACCAGAACCTGAGCTTGCTGATTCTGGCTTATGTAATTCTCTTCCTGCCCACCGCCGTGGGGTCGACGAGAACCTCTCTCCTGCAGGTCAACCCCAGGGTGGAAGACGCCGCCCGCAGCCTCGGCAGGGCTCCGTTACAGGTCTTCACCTCCATCACCTTGCCCCTGGTAAGGCCCGGCCTGTTGTCCGGTGCGGCGCTGGTGTTCCTGCTAACTATGAAGGAGCTGCCGGCCACGCTGATTCTGCGGCCCACGGGCTTTCCCACCCTGGCAACTTCCATCTGGAGCGCGGCTTCCGAGGCCTTCTTTGCCCAGGCTGCGGCCCCGGCCCTGCTGCTGGTGCTGGCGTCCTCGGTACCCCTGGCCTTCTTGATGCTGCGGGAGCGGCGGTAGGGGTTTGGCAATGACTAGGCCATGTCTCCTCAATTCCCAACAGGCAAATGCCCCGGTTGCCCGCGCCAGATTACAGACCCAAACCCGCTGCCCAGCAGAAGATACCCACCGCAACGTGCTAAACTGGAAGTCCCTGCTAATCCTGACCTGGTGACAGTATGTTTCGGCTGAAAACGCTCCTGCCCCTGCTCATTCTGGCGGCGACCGCTTCCCTGCTTCTGGGCCCCTTTGCCCCAACGGCGTACGCCCACGGCTTCGGGGAGAGGTACGACTTGCCCTTGCCCTTGACCTATTTCGCCATTGCCGGGGCGGCCGCGGTTGTCCTCTCTTTCGTAGTGGTGGGCATTTTCTTGAGAGGTGAGCACAGCGGGGCGGGATACCCCAGGCTGAACCTGTTCCGTCTGGACCCTCTCGCGGCTATCCTGGCTGGGCCGGTAAGCTGGGCGTTTAAGCTGGCCTCGCTGTTGCTCTTCTTCCTGGTTATTGCCACCGGGCTATTCGGGTCGGAGCGTCCGGTTAACAACCTGACCCCCACCTTTGTCTGGATCATCTGGTGGGTGGGAATGGGCTTCGTGGTGTCCCTGCTGGGCAATTTGTGGGCGGTGATCAACCCCTGGAAGATTATCTTCGGGCTGGCCGAGGCTGTGTACCACCGCTTCAACCCGGACTGGGAGCTCGGCCTGAACCTGGACTACGCAGACAAGGTAGGAGTCTGGCCATCGGTGGCTATCTTCTTTGCATTTGTCTGGGTGGAAAACGCCTTGCCCGACAGCGCCTCCCCGGCGCTGCTGGCCTGGCTGATAATCGCCTACAGCGTCCTGACCCTGGGCGGGATGTACCTGTTCGGCAAACACCGGTGGCTGCGGCATTGCGAAGCCTTTACCGTAATTTACGGGTTTTTGAGTCGCTTCTCGATAACGGAAGTGCGGGTCAGAGAACCTGAAGCCTGCCGGGAGTGCGAGGGGCCAGGCTGCGGCCTCGAAGCTGCGGATAAGGGACTCAGCTGCGTGGACTGCTACGAGTGTTTCGAGTATGCCCAGGCCCGGGAACTCAACCTGCGACCGCCGGCCATTGGCCTGCACTCGCAGGTACCCTTGCCCGTCGGCCTGACGGCGCTGGTGTTGCTGGTGCTAGCCACCGTTACTTTCGACGGCTTCAGCGACACGCCTGAGTGGGCATCAGTCCTGGGTTGGGCCCTGACCCAGACGCCGGACCTGACGTCTCCCTACTTCAACGGCCTGGTGATTGCCAACACTCTGGGCCTGGCCTTGTTTCCCCTGGCCTTCGCCGCTGTCTACTGGGGTTTTTCGGCTCTGATGCAGTGGGTAGTGGAAAGGGCCGGTGGCTCCGGGCCCGCTGCAACTGACCTGATGATGGCTTTTGTCTTTTCCCTGGTGCCCATTGCATTGGCCTACCACTTCGCCCACTACCTGGGCTTCCTGCTGATCCAGGGGCAGCTCATCATTCCGCTGGCATCGGACCCATTTGGGTCCGGACTGGACCTGTTCGGCACCGCCAACTACACGGTGAACATTGCCATCACGAACGCCCGCTTCATCTGGTTCTTCGCCGTCATTGCCATCGTGGTGGGACACATCATCGCGGTGTACCTGGCCCACCTGCGGGCCGGTTCCATTTACGGAAACGGGCAGTTGTCCCTGAAAAGCCAACTGCCCATGCTGGTCCTGATGGTGATTTATACCGTAGTGAGCCTGTGGATTATTTCGCGTCCGATTACGGAGTAGAGGCCCTCACCCCGGCCCCTCTACCTGAAGTAAAGGGGCGCAAAATTCTTTCCTTCTCCTGCGTACTCTATCGCCCCGGCTAGCTTTCCAGCTTTACCGGGTTGCGAAGAATGCCGACGCCGTCGATGTCGATTTCGCAGATTGCGCCGTCGTCCATGTTGCTGGTGGTGCCCGGGGTGCCGGTGTAGATGCAGTCGCCGGCTTCCAGGGTGACGTAGCGGGAGATGAACTCAATCATCGTCGGCACGTCGAAAATCAGGTGAGCGGTGGACTCGTTCTGTTCCTCGTTGCCGTTGACCCGGGTGCGCAGGTGCTGGGCGTGGGGGTCCAGGTCAGTCTCAATCCAGGGGCCCATGGGGGAGAAAGTATCGGCGGACTTGGCCCGCCACCAGTCGGAGTTATTTTCATTGCGGTCGCGGCGCTGCCAGTCGCGGGCGCTGACGTCGTTGCCGCAGGTGTAGCCAAGGACGTGGTTCAGGGCGTCTTCCTTGGATACGTTCTTGCAGGTGTCCTTGATGACGGCCACCAGTTCGCCCTCGGCATCCAGGCGCTCCACTTCCTTGGGACGCACGATGGTGTCCTCGGGACCAATTACGCTGGTAGGGGTCTTGTGGAAGACCATAGGATAAGGGGGGGCCGGCCGGTCGCCGATGTGGCTGGTGTAGTTGAGGCCCATGGCCAAGATCTTGCCGGGGGCAACCGGGGCCAGCAGCTTGACGTCGGACAACTTGTGAACGTGGTCGGTTACGGTGTAATCGCCAAAAATGTCGCCGTCAATGGCGGCCACATTGTCGCCGTCAATTACGCCGTAGTGAATGTCTCCGTGGGTTTCGTACCGGGCTATTCTCATCTGTTGCTCCTTAGATTCTTGGGAGAAATTGGCGCTGCCGCAACGTTGGCGGCAAGGCGCAGTTATGTTAGCACCAACACCGTGGATTGGCTACCGGGGACGGAGTCACTAACGGAGATCGCATCAAAAGGCAGGTTCCCAGACGCGCTTCATGTCCAGGACAAAGCCGGGCAACTCCGGAGCTCCGGACAGGGTTTCCGGGGATTCCTGAACTTCCACCGGAACACCAGGGCGGTAAATGTAAACGCGGTGGCTGGGGTCTACCGGATCGATGAGCCAGCCCAGGCGGGCCCCGTTCTCCATATATTCTTCCATTTTGGCCTGAAGGTCACCCAGGCGGTCAGAAGAGGAACGCAGTTCAATTACGAAGTCAGGGCAAATAGGCGCAAACTTGTACCGGTCGGTCTCCGGCAGCTCGGCCAAGCGGCTTTTGAGTACCCAGGAGGCGTCGGGGGAACGCAGGGCCCCGTTGGGCAGGGTGAACCCGGCGTTGGATTCAAAAGCTATGCCGCAACCATCACCCCTGGCCCATACGTTCAAATCGGTACTGATATCCATGTTACGGCTGCTGGTCTCTGAGTGAGTGGGCGGCAAGAGTTCCAATTCTCCCCGGGCGTTGATTTCGATACGAAGTGAGTCGTTCAGGCCACACAGTTCAAAGAACTGCTCCTCGGTCAACTTCACGTCCGGGGGCAACCGCAGCACGATGGGACCGTAAGGCTCGGGGGCAATCGGAACAGGTGAGGCTGACAGCGATATTTCCTGTCGGGGTTTTGCCCGGGAAGTGGTCATATCATTACTGCCTCTTTAGAGGTTGGGGGAGAAGGTTCTCTAACATCATAGCAGACTGCCTAGCTCGGCCCCGCGTACTGTTGCTGGGCGAGGGTCTGGTAGGTTACCGGCGTTACCTGGGTCAGGCCGGCGTCCACCGGCAGAACAACGCCATTGACCCAGCGGGCCTCGTCACTGGCCAGGAACAGGGCCGCATAACCGATGTCCCAGGAGTCGCCCTCGGTACGCAAGGGAGCTGCGTTCTTACGGATTTCCCGCAGGTCCGAGTCCATACGCGGGGCCACCATGGGCGAATAGACCAGCCCCGGGGCAATGCAGTTGACCCGAATTCCGTCGGGGCCGTGGTCGGCGGCCATGGACATGGTCAGGCCTTGAACCGCAGCCTTGGAAGTGGTGTAGGGGGTGCTGCTGTGGGCCCGCAGCCCGGCGATGGATGATATGTTGATGATGGAGCCGCCGCCACTTTCGATCATCTTCGGGATGGCGTACTTGCTGCACAGGACGATGCTCTTGACGTTGACCGCCATCACGAAGTCCCAGTCCTCTTCGCTGATCTCCAGCACTGAGCCACGGCGGGAGATTCCCACATTGTTGTCCAGAACGTCGAGGCGACCCCACAGGTCAATGGCGGCGTCCACCATACGGCTGCAATCATCGGCGTTGATGACGTTGGCCTCGAATACGTCGGCCTCGCCCCCTTCCTCCCGGATTATGGCCAGCGTCTCCTCAGCGCGGGCCAATACGTTGTCCACCAACAGCACCTTGGCTCCTTCCCTGGCGAACAGGACGGCGGCCGCCTTGCCGTTGCCCACGCCCGGGCCGCTGGAACCGGCCCCGGTAACGATGGCTACTTTTCCTTCAAGTCTGCGGGATGCTTCGGGCATGAGGAACTCTCCTTGGCGTCAAATCAAGCAGGAAGTTTAACCTGAATTACCAGGTCTTTGAGGCTGTGCCTCCGTGGTCATCAGGCCCAGTAACCTCTGAATGAGTCATCGACATTGCAGCGATAGCTGAAACCCTTGAGGGGAGCTTTGGGGGCATAAGCTATGCAATGAACACCCCCATTCTAACCTTCCCCCGTCGAAGGGTAGGGACTTACTATGAAGTTACTTAGGGATAGCTCCTAGCTGATTTCCACTATTTCAATTTCAAAGGTCAGGTCCTGGCCGGCGAGGGGATGGTTGGCGTCCAGCTTGACCTTGTCTTCAGAAAGCTCGACTACCGTCATCTGGGCCGGGCGGCCGTCGGGAGAGGTAGCCTGCAGCTGCATACCCACTTCAAGGGGTATGGAGGGCGGAATTTCGGAACGGTCCACTTCGAAAACCCCGTCGGGGCGGTGAATACCGTAAGCCTGGTCAGCGGCAATAATCACGGTACGGGTTTCCCCCTGCTCCATGCCGACAACGCCCTGTTCGAATCCGGGAATCATCTGGCCCTGGCCGATGGTGAATTCCAGGGGGTCCGCCCCCACTGAAGAATCAAACACAGTGCCGTCGTCCAGCTTGCCGGTGTAGTGCACCTTGACCGTGTTGCCTTGCCTTGCTTCCGTCATATCTGGCCTCCCGAGCTGATGCCCTACCTTAACACCAACGGACGGGCTTAGTCCAATGAAGCCTGCGGGGTTTCTACCGCGCCCAGGGCAACGCCAGGGCCGCCCCTACAGGTAGAGGAGAGTTTTGTTTTCCTGCCATTTCCGCTCATTCTCGCCCGTTTTGTAGCTGGGGGTTTGTTGCCGGTGGCGGGGTTTCTGCCATGCCCAGAGGACACAGCTGTGTGCTCTTGTGTTGGGAAGATTTCGAGGGCGTGAGGACACCCTCGCCCCCTGCCCATCTCCCCGAGGGAGAGGGGAGAGAAGATTTTGTTTTCCTGCCATTTCCGCTCATTTTCGCCCGTTTTGTAGCTGGGGGTTTGTTGCCGGTGGCGGGGTCTGTCCCTTGCCCAGGGAATGACAACGGTCGTCCCTACGGGCGGGGGCATAGGATGAGCGGGTTGGTGCGGGCACCGCACGGGCGTGCAATATTCATGGTAGGAGAGGGTTATACGGCCTGTACAGGGGCGGTTGTCATGGCCTTCACCACAAGCCTCCTCTATATCGGAGCGGTGGGAATGACCACGTATTTAGGAGCGAGGGAAATGTCCACGGGAAACCCAAAGTTGGCATTCAGAGCCTGCTTCTAATGGGCGTGAGCAGGCTAAATCAGAACACTGCCAAAAGTCTTGAAAACTGACCAAAAACTTGTGGAAAAACCCATTGACACCCCTAGAACGGGCGTTCTATACTTTGCTTGCAATTAGAACAAACGTTTGTGCAAGCAGGTGAGTGAGATGACAATGACGCGAGTTTTTGATGGTAATGCGGGAACCTACGACGCCCTCCCTGAATTCTACCGGTACGAGGACACAGGCTGCGAGGCCTCCGACGCCTGCCTGAACTGCCCCCTGCCCCAATGCAAGTTTGATGACCCGGGCTGGTACCAGCGAAACCGGCGGCTGGCAAAGGATTTCCAGGTGATGTACGCCATGGAGCGGGACAGGCTCTCGGTGGAAGAGGCGGCAGAGCGTTTCTCCGTGACGGTACGGACCATTTTCCGAATCCTGCAGCGCTGCCGCACTGCCATTGCGGAGCCGGAGGGCCAAGGGATGAGCGCCCTGGCAGCCTAATCTTTCTTAATTGTCCAAGAATAAGAAGCTATTTCAAAACCGTCGATAAAATTCTCAGTAGAGCCCGGCGGTGGCATTCAGCTATCCGCCATCGAAGGGGAAGGGACGTGTTAAGAGGTTCCCTGAAACTACGGTAAATTAGTTGCTGTTCGGGGGTTCAGTTGACTTCGTGAATCTTCGTGTCCTGCGCGGAAACAAAAGGGGGCGGGTTTTAAACCCGCCCCTGCATTTTTGGTCAATTGCGCTGGATGATTTCAGGGAACCTCAGAATAGGGCATCGACATTTGGCGAAAGCCGAATTCCCTGGCGGAAGCCCAGAAGTATTAGCTGTTAAATGAGCGCCGGCACCCCCATCCCAACCTTCCCCTGTCAAGGGGGAAGGGATTCTTCCAGAGTTTCATTAGCCCCTGGGTAAGCCCAGGCCCCGGCTGGCGATGATGTTTCGCTGCACCTCCGAGGTGCCTGCCGCTATCTTGTGGGAGAAACTGGTCATCCAGTGCTCCTGGATGCGGCCCCGCAAGGGCGCCCACGCATCATTCCGGTCCAGGGCCCCGTAGAGACCCAGGATCTCCATGCCCGCAATGGTTACCCGCTGCAGGGTTTCGCTGCCGAACACCTTGCTCATGGAGGCTTCCTTGTTGGGAACCAGTCCCTCGCCCTGCATCCAGGCCACGTTGTAGGCCATCAGGCGGGCCACTTCGCACTCGATGTACCGGTCGGCCAGCAGGTTACGCACCCACGGTGTCTGCAGCATGGGCTGGCCGTTCCGATTGGTTTCCGCGGAGTAGCGCTTGACCTCGTCCAGCAATCGGCGGCCCATGGCGGAATAGTCGATACCGGAGCGCTCAAAGTCCAGCAGCGTCACCGCAACGTACCAGCCCCGGTTTTCCTCCCCCACGACGTTCGCGACCGGAACACGGACATTGTCAAAGATAATCTGGTTGAACTCGTGACCGCCGGCCATGTTGATGACCGGCCTCACCTGGATGCCCGGGGTCTTCATGTCCACCAGGATGAAACTGATGCCCCGGTGCTTGGGGGCGTCGGGGTCGGTGCGGGCCAGCAGCATTATCCAGTCGGCATGGTGGGCCATGGTGGTCCAGATTTTGCTGCCGTTGATGACGTACTCGTCATCGTCGCGGACGGCGCGGGTGCTGAGGGAGGCAAGGTCGGAACCGGACTCGGGTTCACTGTAGCCCTGGCACCACTGGACCTCGCCGCGGGCCACGGGCTGCAGGTGGGCCTGCTTCTGCTCCTCGGAACCGTGGATCATCAGCGTCGGGCCAAGCATCCTGACGCCGAAGATATCGCGGCCCGGGGCGCGCATGTAGGCAAGCTCTTCATTGTAGATAGCTGAACGAACGGGCGAGGCATCCTGGCCCCCGTACTCACTGGGCCAGTGCATGGTCAGCCAGCCGTTCTGGGCCATCTTGCGGCGCATGTCCCTGGTCAGTTCCCAGTTCCACTCCTCGGGCCAGCGGCCGCCGCCTTCCCAGTCCGGGGGCAGTTCCTGCTGGACGAAATCGCGCAGTTCCTGGCGAAAGGAGTCGTCTTCGGGAGTAAATCTAAAATCCACGGTACCCTCCCCGATAATCAGAGGATCATGGCCGGAACGTCCGACGTTGACATCGAGTCAAGTGAGCCGGAGCCTGTCCAGCCTGGGCGGTTAAATGTCAACCACAGGATAAGAAGTAGCACGGACGATGCCGGGGATGGTGTGCACATTTTCGGTTACCAGCAGGCCCACCCTGGTAAAGTCCTCGACATTGATAATCGCAATAACATCGAAGGGTCCGGTCACCACGTCCGCAGAATCTATGCCTTCCACGGCACGAAGCGACGTGACCACCTCGCGGGTGGTGCCAATCGCGGTTTCAACCAGAAGATATGCCTTGATCGCCATTTTGCTCCTCTTATATGCCCAAAATAGACAGTTGATTGCTCGGGTAATTCTACGGCGGGCCTATGGGACTGTCAATTGAAGCGCGGCCCTGGCTGCTGCCGTTAGACCCCGTTGGTGCAAATCCGCCCTGATTAGTGGATAATTGAGCAAACACGGAAGGAGCGACAGTCATGGTTTCCAAGCCCCGACTGGTTACTGCCGAGGAACTGCTGGATATGCCGGATGACGGGTTCCGGTATGAACTGGTGCGAGGTGAGTTGCGTCAAATGGCCCCATCAAGTTACAACCACGGCAGGAGTGCAGCCAGGGTCGCCAAGTCTCTAATAAATCATGTAGATGACAACAACTTGGGCAGCGTCTCAATAGCCGAAGCAGGCTTTCTCCTTTCGATGGGCCCGGACCACGTGAGGGTGCCAGACTTGTCCTTTGTTAGCCGTGAACGGGAGGAGGCAGCCAAGCCAGTTACCGGATTCTTTCCCGGCCCTCCTGACCTGGCCGTGGAAGTTATCTCGCCCAGCGACCGATATTCGGAGGTCGAAGAGAAGGTGACCGACTGGCTGGCCGCCGGTACGCTCATGGTAGTGTTGGTCGACCCTCGCCGGCGTACTGCCAGCATACGTCTCCCCGGACAGGCTCCGGTCACTCTTGCCGAGGGAGACACCCTGGACGGCGGCGATGTCGTACCCGGCTGGAGCATGCCCGTCGCTGATATATTCGCCTGACTTCACCCTCAAACTGGAAAGCCCCACCTGTTCGTGAACATACAACATCTGGAATCGATGCAACTCCTGGCCCAGTCAGCACCGGAACTGGGCCTTTCCCTTGACGCCTCCCAGTTACAGCAGTTCGAAGCCTACTACCGCGAACTGGCCGACTGGAACGAGCGGATGAACCTGACCAGCGTCATTGACTATGACGAGGTGCAGGTCAAGCACTTCCTGGACTCGCTAACCCTGCTGCCAGCCCTGAACGGCGGCATGCGGAGCGACGCCAGGCTGATGGACGTGGGGGCCGGAGCAGGCTTCCCCGGGTTGCCCCTGAAGCTGGCCTGCCCTGACATCCGACTAACCCTCGTGGAGTCCACCGGCAAGAAGGCCAACTTTCTGCGGCATGTGGTTGAGACTTTGGAATTGTCTGAGGTTGAGGTATTGACGGGCAGGGCCGAAGAACTCGCCCATCGTCCGGAATTGCGGGGCGACTTTGACGTTACCCTGGCCCGCGGCCTGGCCCGCCTGCCGACCATGCTGGAATACACCCTGCCCTTCACCCGTCGCGGCGGCGTGATTGCCGCTTGGAAGCACGGGGGCGAGAGGCTGGAGGCGGAATTGGAGTCGGCGCAGCGGGCGTTGCAGGCCTTGGGGGGCTCCGTCAAGACGATCTATCCGGTAACGGCAACGGGGCTGACCGACAATCGCGTGGTGATGATCATAGAGAAGGTCAAGGCCACGCCTGGGGGCTACCCGCGGAGGACGGGGGTGCCCGGGAAGCAGCCGCTGTGACTGAATGTCGAATTAGGAGTTACGAATTAAGAATGGGAGAACAGAAATGACAGTAATGGTCACCGGAGGCAACGGCCTCATTGGCTCCCGCATTATTCGCAAGCTGCAGGAACGGGGCGAGGACGTTATGTCATTTGACCTGGCGCCGCCGCGAAGCAATCTGCCCCTGCACCGGCACCTGGCCGATGTGCCCTTCTACCGGGGAGATATTACCCAAATCCCCCACCTGCTGGAGGCGATTAACACCCACGGCGTAACCCGCATAGTCCACATGGCGGCGTTGCTGCCACCGGACACGGAGGACCGGCCCCATTTTGGGATGCAGGTCAACATCCAGGGGACCAACAACGTTTTCGAGGTGGCCCGCTGGACCAATGTCGAACGGGTTGTGTACGCCAGTTCCATCGCGGTTTACGGGGTGCAAGAAACCTTCGGGGAACGGCCCCTGGTTGAGGACGACCTGACCGCGCCCATCAACGTTTATGGCATGACCAAGGCGGCCAACGACTTCTCGGCCAGCAAATACCGTGAGCGGTACGGGCTGGACCTGCGGGGCATCCGCATCGGCACCGTCTTCGGGCACGGCCGCACCACCGGCATGACGGGGATGATCGGCGGGCTGATGGTGTCGCTACCAGCCCTGGGGCAACCGGTGGCTATGCCCTTTAACCCGGACGAGGCATCGCCCATGATTCACGCCGAGGACGCCGCCGAGGTTTTCGTGCAGGTGGCCCTGTCCGGCGACCTGAATCACCACGTTTACCTGACCGGCGGCCACCTGGCAACCATCGGAGACATGGCAGACGTGGTGCGCCGGTTCATCCCCGACGCGCAGATTACTACAGGGCAGCAGGCCGTCCCCCACGTTTACCTGGTGGACAACAGCCGGATGCTGGCCGACGTGGGCTACGAAATGGCGCCCCTGGACGTGCGGGTGCTGGAGCACATAAATGACGCGAGGGAGGAAGCGGGGCTGGAGGCGATAGGGGGTAGCTAATTCAAACATGGATTCACATGGTGTACAGGATTGCCGCCTATCTCAGATCCTGTGCATCAGTTTACAAACCAAGCGCCTCAACAGTCGGAGAGAATGAATCGCCACAGGTCTTTACTGCAAGCTATAATCAGAGGAAAATCCGATGCCAATATCCGGTTTGATGACTTGCGGACCTTGCTCCGGCGGCTTGGTTTCGAGCAGCGAATAAGTGCCAGCCATCACATATTCAGGAAGGAAGGTATTCCCGTCTTGCTGAACTTGCAGCGTCAGGGAAGTCAGGCGTAACCGTACCAAGTTAAGCAAGTACGCGAATTGATTTTGGACTATGATAAAGGGCGTGATGATGATGCATAAGTACCGAATTGTCATCAATTGGAGCACCGCAGACAATGCTTACATCGCCCAGGCACCCGAGCTTCCCGGCTGCATGACCCACGGCGACACTCAGCAGGAAGCCCTGGCGGAAATCGATCAGGCCATAACCCTATGGCTAAAAACTGCTCAGGAGTTCGGCGATCCCATACCCGAACCTAAGGACTATGCGCCGGCGGGCGATTAGCAAGCTCCTGCCCTGCCACGTCCTATACCCCTACTACTCCACCTGCCTCGCCACACCACCCAGTTGCCGAATCCTCCCGTTGAAGGCTCCGGTTGCCAGGGCGAATACAACCACCGCGACGCCTCCGATGGCCACGGCGAAGGGCGCGCCGATGAAGGCCACGCTGGCCAGCGCCCCGGCCTGGAGGCCGCCCAGGGGCATGATGCTCCAGGTCATGCTGTAGAAACCCATTACCCTTCCCCTGACGTTATCCGGTACCAGCATTTGCAGTGAACTCTGGATGGAGATCATGTAGATGGAGTTGCTGCAGCCGATCACCGCCATGAAGAAGAGAGCCAGGGGGTAGGACTTCAGGAAGTGGGCGGTAACGCCAAAAGCCACCACCGACAGTCCGAACACGACGGCCCCGCCCACGATGGCCAGTCCCCTCCGCTGGAAGCCGCCCTTTGCGCCCAGCCAGATGGTGGTCAGAAGGGCCCCGACACCACCCACGCCCAGCATGATGCCCTGTCCCCTCGCGCCTACATCCAGCACGTCCACGGCGAAGACCGGCATCAGCAGCACGTAGGCCATGCCGAAGAAGCTGTTGAAGAAAGTCATTCCTATCAGGAAGGCGAACACTCTGTTCCTGCCAATGAAGGTCATGCCTTCCCAAAGGGCCCGTACCGGATTGGCGGGGGCTCCCTGGGGTATGTGCGGAATGCGCAGGAACAGCATTACGCCGGCCATGATGAAGAACCCGACGCCGGAAACAAACAGGGCCGTTCCGGTGTTGACCAGGTCGATGATGAAGCCGGCAATGGCCGGGGCCACGATTCGGGTGCCCTGCCAGATGGTGGAATTGAGAGCCACCGCGCTGGCCATAACGGAACGGTCAATCAGGTGGGGATAGAGGGCCTGGCGGGCCGGGTTGTCGAAAGCCTCCACCGCCCCGACCAGGAAGGCAATAACCAGGATGTGCCAGACTTCGATAACGCCAAGGATGGTGAGCAGGGCCATGGCCGCGATAAGCAGCCCCGTGGTGCCCTGGGTGCCGAACACCAGGAGGCGCTTGTTAAGGCGGTCGGCATAAACGCCGCCAACCAGGTTGAAGACGATGCCAGGGATGGCGTTGGCGGCGAGGGCGTAACCCAGGTAGAGGGGCGAGCCGGTCAGTTCATAGACCAGCCAGCTCTGGGCCACGCGGAACATCTGGAATCCGCTGACGGCGCACAGCAGGCCGATCCAATAGTAGCGGAAAGCAGGATAGCGGAAGGCGGGAGGCACCCGACCGCCAGTGCGTTGGGGACTCTGATTAACGGCTGGCGACTGCTGCAAACGTTCCTTTTTGTCATTTTCCAGGAAGGGACACGGAGTACCGGGAAGGCCTTGCTCGGCTTCCCTTCGTGAACCTTCGTGTCTCTTCGTGGGTTAAATTTCGGAGGCTACTTGTGGAAGCGGGGCAGGATTTCCTGTCCCATGATGTCAAGCTGTTCCATTGATTCCTCTCCGGCGCACAGGGGACGCACCACGAACTTGGAGGCGCCGGCGTCGACGTAGCGCTGGATGACCTCGCACACCTCATCAGCGTCGCCCAGAGCGCTGTACTCGGTGAAGTTGACCTCGGGCCGGTGGCGGGTTACGTACTGGTGGGTCTGGGCAATGGCCTTGTCGCGGTCGGGGCAGACGTAGTAGCCCAGCAGCATGCCGATGTGGTCTTCCTCAATCTCCCGTTCGTACTTCTCCGCCGTCTCGAAGACGATGTCGCGGCCGTCGCTGATTTCCTGGGTGGTGGCGCCGGAAACCAGCCAGCCATCACCAACCCGACCCACGCGACGGGCGGCGGCGGGACTGCGACCGCCGATCCACACCGGCGGCGAGGGCTTGAAGCAGGTCTTGGGAGTGATGCTGACGTTGTGGCAGTTGAAGAATTTTCCCTCGTGGGTGACGTTGTCCTCTTCCCACAGGCGGCGCATGAGGACGATGGCCTCGTCGGTGCGGGGGCTGCGGTCTTCTTTGGGCACGCCGCAGGCCTCGTACTCTTCTATCTCCTCACCACCCAAACCCACGGCGGGGAAGCAGCGCCCCTGGGACAGGAAGTCGAGGGTGGCTATCTGCTTGGCCAGCACCACGGGATTCCGCAGGGGGAGAGCCAGCACGCTGGTGCCGAACTTCATGCGGTCGGACCAGGCGGCCACCATGGAGAGGGCCACCATGGGTTCGAGGCTGAAGCGGTCGCTGACGATGCGGTCGCTGAGCCAGATGGAGTCATACCCGTACCGGTCGCCCAGTTCCACCAGGCGGCGGAGGAAATTAGGATCGTCGCCCCCCTGTCCATAGGCGCCCGGCACGTATCCAATGGCAACGCTCATAGTCCCTCCCCGGCTTGGCCGATTTGGGTAATTCTAGCACATGGGGGAATGGAGAGAGTCCCCCATCAATGGAATTGCGGTTTGATGGCCACAAGCATTGGCTAGGCAAACAATAGACCACTTCCTTAGCATAGCATCATGGTCGTATAGAATTGCTCGCCATATCCACGTAGGCGTCCTTTGTGGACTCCAACACCTATTCTCCCGTAAGTCCTGTTAAGCATATTCTTGCGATGCCCAGGACTGCCTAACCAGCTCGATATCGCAGATTGGGGTCCACCCCCGAAGTAGATGTTTTCTGCCACACCCGAATAAAAGGACCCAATGCAGCTATATCCGGCTTTCCGCGTCCTCTCGCTTGGTCCCTCCCCTACCAGATTGTCATGGGAAAAGAAGCTGCCTTCCGCCATATCACGGCTATGGGCCCTCGCGATTTCTTGAAGTTTAACGTCCCACGTTAGAGGTCTTATATGTAAAAGTCAAGACTGCATCTGACACAAGGGAATTATCTTACAGCAGAGAACTGTAGAATCGTGTTGTCCGGTTGGTCACCTCCTCGGCTCAGGTCTTTCTCCAGGGCCAAGTGCCGGCTTTGCTGGAAGGTCTCCCAGGGAGTCTTGCCATAGCAGTAGCGTCCTGAGTGAGGCCGCTCCTTATTGTACTTCTCCAGCCAGGCGTCCAGGTCCACCTGCAACTCGTCCAGAGTGCGGTAGAGTTTCTTCCGGAAGAGCAGGCTGTAGCATTCGTCCTGCAGGGTCTTGTGGAACCGTTCGCAGATGCCGTTGGTCTGGGGGTGATTGGCCTTGGTCCGGGAATGGTCGATGTCCTCCACCGCCAGGTAGAGTTGGTAGGCGTGGTGCTCTGGCTTTCCGCAGTACTCGGTGCCCCGGTCGGTGAGGATGCGCTGCAGCCTGATGCCCTGCTCGTCGAAGAAAGGGACCACTCGGTCATTCAGCAGGTCCGCCGCGGTGATGGCGCTCTTGTCGGTATAGAGCTTGGCAGTGGCCACCCGGCTGTAGGTGTCGATGAAGGTCTGCTGGTAGATCCGGCCCACGCCCTTGATGGTGCCTACGTAGTAGGTGTCCTGGGCGCCCAGGTAGCCTGGGTGTTCCGTCTCGATCTCTCCGTATGCTTCCTTCTCCTGCTTGGCCTTTTCCAGGGCCGCCAGTTGGCTCTCGGTGAGGATGATTCCTTCTTGGGCCACCTTGGCTTCCAGGGACTTGAGTCGCTTCTTGAAGGTCTCCAGGTCGTGACGGAGCCATACCGAGCGCACCCCTCCCGGGGAGATGATGATCCCCTGCTTGCGCAGTTCGTTGGCTGCCCTCAACTGGCCGTAGGCCGGGAACTCCACCGCGATCCGGAGAGTGGCCTGCTCCACCGCTTCCGGTACTCGGTTCTTGAGCAGCGGCTTCTTGCGGGAAATCTCGTAGAGGGCCGCCTCGCCACCGTTCTCGTAGAGTTCCTTGTACCGGTAGAAGGTGTCCCGGCTGTAGCCCATAATATGGCAGGCCTGGGACACATTGCCCAACTGCCTGGCTAACTCCAGCAGGCCCAGCTTAGGCTTCAATACCTTTTCCTGTTGTGTGGTCATCTGACACTCCTCCCCCTGCATTGGGGACATTTAAGCACAGTGTTTGTTGAATGTCAGATTAAGTCTAGACTATTACATCTTATACTTCGCTGAGTTCGTTCCTCGTTAGTAAGTTCACCGATCTCCCTCTCGTGCAGGTCTAACTTGGCAGCTTCTTCCAGTTCTTTTTCACGTCGGCGAGCTTCCTCCTCGGCTTCTTTCCTCAGCTGCCTTGCCTCCTTCTCTGCTTCACTGGGGAACAACCCGTCAATGGCTGATGATCCTGGGTCGGTCCCTTCTTCCCCCACTATTTGCCATGTTGTCCAGGAGATTGCAATTAATAGAGCGACTGCGAATGCGATCCTCCAGGGCCTTTGCTTTCGGCGGACTGCCAAGTAATGGCGCCCCCCTTTGGGCCTGCGATGGTGAGTATGGACAGAGAAATTGTGATAGTGAGTGTAGGGCATTAGAGGGCCTCACTATGACGGGTTCTTCACAGGCAAAAAGGACAGTAAATGGCACACCGACAACCTCGCCACCCGACAAACTCGTGGCTACGGTTTCGGCAAGCCTACACCTCAGGCTCCCCCGGGTGCCGCGTATGCCACTCCGTACGCGCCTGGTATTCGCGGGCTATGGCGAGGCAGATGTTTTCGTCGTAAGCGCGGGACATGAACTGGATTCCGGTGGGCAGACCGTCGGCGTCGAAGCCGCTGGGGACGGAAATGGAGGGCAGGCCGCACCCGTTTCCGATGCTGCCCATCAGGTCGCCGGCGCCGGCGGAGGTCATGGAACGGCTGCGGAACTCCTGGTCGATGGGCGTGGCGGTGTTCATGGCGGTGGGCGCGGCGATGGCATCATACCTGGACAGCAGTCCGTCCACCTGGCGAGCCATACCCCCCCGAAGTCGCAAGGCCTTGATGTAGTCGGTAGCGAGCACAGCGGGACGGGCGTAGGGGCTGCGGCCATGCCAGCCCGTGGCGGAAAGCTCCAGTGGGCCGCCCTCGGCCAGGAAATCCTCGAAGGCGCTGGCCGACTCCACCATAAGGATAACCGACGTTACCTCCACGTAGGGAAACTCGGGAAATTCCATCTCCTCCACGTCGGCCACTTCCCTGAAAACTTCAATGGCGGCTTCGAAGTTCTCCCTTACGGCATCCGCCGCCTCGTCCAGAACACCTTTTGGCACCCCAATTCGGTAGCGGCGGCCAGGATTGAACGCTGGGTCATAGGCAAAGGGTTCGGGATGGGTGGATTGGTCGTTGGGGTCGGGGCCGGAAAGGGCTTCAAGGACTATTCCGCAGTCGTCGGCGGTGAGGCATAGTGGCCCCAGCTTGTCGAGGGTCCAGCAGAGGGCCATGGCCCCGTAGCGGCTGACACGGCCGTAGGTGGGTCGCAAACCGGCCAGCCCGCAGTTGTTGGCGGGAATCAGGATGGAACCCCAGGTCTCGGACCCGATGGCGAAGGGCACCAGGCCCGCGGCGACCGCTGCTCCCGACCCGCTGGAGGAACCGCCGGTCCAGCGTCCCGTGTCCCAGGGGTTTTTGGGCGGGCCGGTCAGCGAGGCGTCGGGGTGGATGTAGCCCATGCCCCCAGCCAGTTCGATCATCGCCAGCTTGGCGGCCAGGGGAGCGCCAGCCGCCTCCAGGCGGGTGACGACCGTCGCGTCGTGGTCGAACTGCTGGTCCTTGAACGGGGCCGCGCCCCAGGTAGTGGGAATGCCTCCGCTCGTAGCCAGCAGGTCCTTGGCGCCCCAGGGAATACCGTGCAGCAGGCCTCGTCTGGTCCCCGCAGCGATTTCCTCTTCTGCCTGCCTGGCAACACCCAACGCCCGCTCGGCAGTCAGCGTTACCAGGGAGTTGTATTGGGGGCCGAAGCGCTCCAGCCGCGCCAAGCAGGACTGGGTAAGTTCAACGGGGGAGACCTTCTTGCTGGAGATAAGTTCGGCCAGTTCCCTGATGGGTTTGAAGGTTAGTGAGTCAGCCATGTAAAACTCCTGGAACGCTTAAACCGCTATTGGCGAAATTAGTCATACCTGCGGAGGCAGGAATCTAAGGGCAAAAGGACAGAGGTTCCTGCATTCGCAGGAACGACGGAAACGGGGATTGGCTAATCCCCGCGGTAAGGCTTGAAGCTGGAAAAGGGCTCCACATCGTTGGTCAGTCTAATGGCTCGCAGCGCACGGAACACGTCCCGCTGTCCGGTAACGGCTCCCCGAACCCCCTCCATCTGTTCGTCGGAAAGCAGGTGGCCGTACTTTTCTTTGATGATGGCGAACAGGAGATCCTGCTCCAGGCTGTTGTCGGCGTTGGTGGTCATGGGTGCGCCTCCCATTGAGGTGGCTGAAAGTGCTGGGTCAATAATACTACAGGGGTAATCAGGGCTGCTAAGAGGGTCTACGGGTGGGGCAGGGCAACCACAAGGGTTGCCCCTACGAATCTCGTCAGACGGACTGCCTGTGATTGCCAACCAAGACCAGGCCATAGCCCGCAACCATATCCCACCCCAAATCTGCTAAAATGCCCCCACCAAACGTACCTTGTTGAGACACAGCCAGGAGGCAGCCATGACTACGATTTACGATGCCGAGCGCCGCGATATTTCCATCGCCCTGGGCGGCGACGCCATGATTACCCGCCGGATGCAGTCGTTCCAGGAGGAGCGGTTTCTGAAGCTGGTGGAGATTCTGCGGGGCGCCGATGTTTCCCTGGTCAACCTGGAGATGCTGTTCCACGACTACGAGAGCAGCTGGCAGTGGAGCAGCGCCACCTACACCCGCTCCGACCCCAAAAACCTGGACGAGTTGAAGTGGATGGGCATCAATGCGGTGACCACCGCCAGCAACCACTCCTTCGACTTTTCCGAGGGCGGGTTCCTGACCACCCTGGAGCATTGCCGCGACGTCGATCTGGTCCAGGCGGGGGGAGGCCGCAACCTGGATGAGGCCCGCTCTCCCGCCTACGTGGACTCGGCCCGCGGTCGGGTGGCGATAATGGGGGCCACCAGCACCTTCAGCGAGCAGTCACGGGCAGGGGCCGGTCGCCCCGACTTTGCCGGACGGCCGGGGGTCAACGCGCTGCGCCACGACATCACCCACCATGTACAGCAGGATGTGTTTGACGCCCTGCGCAAGGCCAACCTGGAACTGGGCTACGAAGAGGAACACGCCTTCCACCGTCACTTCGGCTTCCGGGGCAACGAGGATGCGCACGACGAGAGCAGCGAGATGGACTTCCTGGACCACAAGTTCATCCTGGACGAGGAGTTCGCCGTCCGCACCGCTCTTAACGAGGACGACCGGCTAGGCATCGGCAACTGGATCCGGGGGACGCAGAAGCAGTCGGACTGGCAGGTCTACGGCGTCCACTGCCACGAGAGCGGTCCCGACGGCGACTTCCACGGTCATTCCCGCCTGTCGCCGCCCCACTTCCTGACGGACTTCGCCCGCTGGACCATCGACCAGGGTTGCGCGGCCTTCGTAGGCCACGGCCCCCACTTCCTGCGGGGCATCGAAATTTACAAGAACCGGCCCATCTTCTACAGCCTGGGCAATTTCATCTTCCAGAATGAAAGCGTCCTGTGGCTGCCCCACGAGGCCTACCGCCGCTTTGGCCTGGACTTCAACAGCACACCCGGCGATTACCTGGACACCCGCTCCGGTGGCGGAACCCGCGCCTTTGCCGCCGACCCGGTGTTCTGGCAGAGCGTTGTGGCGGTCTGCAACTATGCCGGCGGCGACCTGAGGGAAGTTATTCTCTACCCCATCGACATGGGCTTTGGCCGTCCAATCCCCCAGCGGGGCCGCCCAGTCCTGGCCGAAGAACCCATAGCCCGCGAGACGCTAAAGTGGCTGCAGGAAGCGTCCAAGCCCTTCGGCACGGAGATTGCCATTGAAGAGGACCACGGGGATTTGGTGGGGGTTATTCGGATTTAGAGAATCGGTTAGCCTTAAAACAAAACGCCCCGGGAAGCTCTGTCCCCGGGGCGTTTTGTCTTGGAGGCGTGTCTTATGCGGCCAGAGATTCCAGCCGAGTTAGCCAGCAATTGAAGCGGGGGCATTCGCGGCGGATGGTGGTGAGGCCTATGGCCTGGGCTACGGAGGGGCCATTGACGCGTTTGTTGTAGTTACCCAACACATTTGAAATGCGTTTGCTAGGGGCGGTGTCGGGACTGTCGTTGATGTCTTCAGGGTTTGAAAACTGGGCCCGAATGGCTTGCAGCTTGTCCAGGGCCGCTATGTCTGTGCCAAGCACGTCGCCAAATGCGCTTACTTGGGAGAAGAGCAGTCCTTCAAATTCGTGCCGTTGCACGTATGAAATTACTTTCCTTCCATCCCAATTTCTCCTCAAACTTCTTTTGACTTCTTGTGTAATATCCAGTTCCAGTTGCTCAACAGTTTTGGCTCCCTTATCCTTGAAACCGTAAAAGTCTACAAGGGAAGTAACAAAATCGAAGCGGTGATAATGCGCCGTCATATCCCCAGCTAACCGCTCAACTGTAACGTTCCCTCCCCCACCAACATTCTTAGTGGCTCTTCCTAACAGGATGGCAGATGGGTAAATTCCTTCGCCATTCAAATATGGGGCAAGTACCTGTCTGACAAAATCCTCCTCGGTTTCCCCTTCTACGGTGATGGCCAGACGAATCAAGGGCGGCCACCTAGCACATTCTTCTGCCACAGTTCGCCGGTGGAATATTCTTCCAACCAGACACTAAGATATTCTGCGTTCTGCCTGGTGATGACAGTTTGTCCTTCTTTCAATTCCGTTACGAAAATCTCTTCAGGGGCGAACTCATCCACCAGCAGCGGCGACTGGGTGGCGACTATCACTTGCCGGTGCCGAGACATGACCCTGATCATCGCCCCGATCAGACCTACGGCCGACGGGTGCAGGCCCAGTTCCGGTTCGTCCAGCAGGATTACACTTGGGAGCATTTCTTCGGGCAGGTTGAGCAGCGTTACCAGGCAGAAGGCGCGCAGCGAACCGTCGGAGGTCAGGTGGGCGCCCATGGTCTTGTCGGAGCCCAGGGCCTTCCAGCGCAATATGACCTTGCCGTAGCTTTCTTCCAGGTCAAACCGGTCGAAGGTGGGAAGTATGCGGTTGATCAGATTGCAGATGTAGTCGTAGCGCTTGGGGTCTTCCCGTTCCAGACCGTAAAGCACGGCCGCTAGGTTGCCGCCGTCGGCCCTTAAGCGAACATTATCAGTTATGTCGCAGCTTTTCTTGATGTCGGAGTGGAAGCCAGTGTTGTGGAATTGGTGGAAATTAAGTTCTCCAAAGAAGTCTCTGATGTCAGATCTGCAGCGAAGCAAGGTGTCTCTAGATGCATCTTCAGTTCTTACTTCAGGCACATCAAGATCAACATCTTTACTTCCCAAGTACATAATCTCACTTTCTTGCCTGCCACCAGACCTCCAACCAACCCAAGCTGGGTAACCAGTTAGGCGACTGGTAAATCCCTCCCTCGCAAGAATAAATTCATTTGATTGCGCAAATTGCAGAGTCATATCAAATAGGTGTTGTTCTTTTCTGATCTTGATACCTATAGCTCCGGACAATTCCGGAGTCCTCCCACTCCCCCCAAACAACTGGTCGTCCGCCCCGCCGTGCCGCGCCACAAACTCCCCCAGGCGGCGGTAGCGCAACATTTGACGCAGCATTTCCAGGAACAGGAAAATGTTGGATTTGCCGGAACCGTTGGGGCCGATCAGCACAGCGGCGTTGGGCAGGTCGGTAAGCTCCACGTCGGCCAGCGACCGGAAGCCTTTTATCTTGATGGACTCGATCTTGCTTGCCGGTTCCATCTCTCTACCCTGTTTCCCCCACCAACCCCGCTAAATTCCTAGCAAACTCCTCCACCGTGGCAGCGGCTTTGCGGCGGATTATGGGTTGGCCCAGGGTGCCGAGGGCTCCCATGAAGGCGGTGTCGGTGGCTATGGTTAGTTCCGTCTGGCCGTCATCGGTGGGGGTTAACTGGAGGGTCATGGTGGTTTTGACTGACCCGCCGATACGGCGGTCAGCGGCCTCCAGCAGGAACTGGGCCTCGCCCTGGTCCGCATTTTGGGAGACTATCCTGAGAGTGCCGGAAAGGTTTACCCGCATGGGGCCGGCCTGGGCTTGAAGCGTTCCCACGTACCGGTCGTCACCGTCGGCTTCGAGGGCGGCCAGGCCCGGGACGCAGGGGGCCACCCGGGGCACGTCCATCACCAGTTCCCAGGTCGTATTCAGGTCGGCGGGCACCAGGCAGTGGTTCTCCAGCTTCATGGCGCTACCCCATCCCCGCGTTGGCCATAGCCTGGACGATGGCGCGTCGGGTGAATACCCCGGCCATTTCCCGCTTGTACTCTGCCGAACCCCGGTGGTCATCCAGCGGGTCCACGGCATCGGGCACTGTGGCCGCGGCGGCCCGTACGTTGTCTTCGGTAAGGGCTTGCCCCCTCAAGGCATCCTCGGCAGCCGTGGCCCGGATTGGGGTGAGACCCACCGATCCCAGCACGATGCGGATTTCCTGGCAGTTGCCGGCGTCGTCGGGAGTCACCACGGCGGCCACGGAAACCGTGGCGTAATCGTCGGCAGTTCGGGGCAGGAACTTCAGGTAAGCCGTACCGGCGCCGGACGGAGCGGGCGGAACTACCAGGCCGGTGACGATTTCGCCGGGGCGTACATCAGTCTCAAAGTAGTCAAGAAAAAGTTCTTCAGCGGGCAGGATACGCTGACCACCATTGGCCGAGGACAGAATTACCGACGCACCCAGGGCAATGAGGGACGGCGGCGGGTCCTGGTTGGGGTCGCCATGGGCCAGGCCACCGCCCACCGTCGCCATGTTGCGGATGCGGGGCGTTGCCACATGGCTGTAGGCAGTTGCCACCAGGGGAAGCCGCTCGGCGACCAGGGGGTGGTTTTCCACCTGGCGCTGGGTGCACAGCGCGCCGATACGGATTCTTCCATTGTCCGTTTCCTCGATGGTGCCCAGACCGGCGATGCGGCGCAAGCCGATGACGTGGCCAGGCTGGGAGAACCGCTGCTTCATCTGCAGCACCAGGGCGGTGCCGCCGGACATCAGGCGGGTGTCGTCACCGTATTCGTCCAGCAGGGCGAAGGCGTGGTCCAGGTCGGCTGCCTGGTGATATTCAAAGTCGATCATTAGTTGGCCCCCGTACTTTGCTGGTCTTCCGGCGAAGTTGAGGACCCGATGGCGCTGACCACGGATTCGAGGATCTTGTAGTAGCCTGTGCAACGACACAGGTTGCCCATCATCCAGTCCCTGACCTCTTCCTCGGAGGGTCGAGGGTTGTCGTCCAGGAGGGCCTTGGCGGCCATGACCTGGCCGGGGGTGCAGATTCCGCACTGGAAGCCGCCGTAGTCAATGAAAGCCTGCTGCACGGGGTGAAGCCGACCGTCCTGGGCCAAACCCTCAATGGTGGTGATGTCGGAACCGTCCACGGCGGCGGCCAGGATGATGCAGGAAGCAACCATCTCCCCGTCCACCAGGACGGTGCAGGCGCCACAGACTCCCACGCTGCAACCCTCCTTGGTGCCGGTAAGCCCCAGGTCGTAGCGCAGCAGGTCCACCAGCAAGCGACGGGCCGGGGCGTCCACCTCGCGGTCGACGCCGTTTACCTTCAAGTTTATGCGTTGGGCCATATATGTTATTTCCCCTGTGATTTCGCGGTTGCCCCGCCCGCCAATCCAAGTATGTAGCGGGGGGTTGGCTTTGCCCAATACTATATCAAGCGGGAAAGTCGGGCAAGTTGAGCGAATGGAGTCAGGCAGTCGCCAGTGGGAAACCAACGAACCTAGTCAGTTGTCGGAACCAGTTATGACTACTGACACCGACTTGTTGCTCTTTAACCAGCAAATCGGTAAGGGCTATCCCACGATGCTGAACTTCGTACCCTGAAACCAGCACTATCCGGCCGTATTGCTGTTGAAGACGTGGGCCTTCTGGAGCGTAGCAGCCGCGGTAGCCATGACGAGTATTTGCGTGCCCTTGCTGGTGGGACTCGCAGTCCTGATCGGGGCCCCGCCGATGGGAATAGCGGGCGATTTCCTGACCGACGTAGCTGAACCGTTCGCCCGCGTTTCGACCCAATTGTGGGTGGCTGACTTCTCTATGGGAGTAGGGTTCTATGGGGTCAGCGTCCGATCGATTCGTCAGACCCTTGGGTGGCCTCTTTCAACGCCTCTGGCTGTCCTTGCCGCCCGCCTGCGGAAGCTGCTTTTTTACATGACGGTGGCTCAATCTTCCATGGAGCCCACTGCCACACAGCAAGGTGGCACTTTCCGGGGCCCATGCCAGACGCTGGAACCCAAGCCCCACCGATGGCTCTCCTGGCCGGTACAGATCCCCTCCTGGTATAGACCCCGAATTCTCCGATTGTCACCCCTTTGCCCAGCCTTAATTGTGCACGGGCGGCTGCGGCGCTTCTGGCGTCGGGACTACTTCTCATCGACTATGGAGAATTCCAGTATGAAAGCACAAATGATTGCCATTCTGATCTTGTTGGGTGGGTTGACGGCCTGCGCTGGTCCCCAACCCACCCAGACCCCTGACATTCCCGCCACGGTTACTGCCCAGGTTGAGGCGCATCTGGATTCTGTGCCGACGGCCACGCCATTACCCACCCACACGCCTTATCCCACCGGCACTCCATATCTAACGCCTACCCAGGTGCAGACGGCGACGTTCTATCCCACCGCGCCACCCCACCGCCACGCCACGGCCGACGTACACGCCTTACCCTATGGCTACGACGTTGTCTACCTCCACCCCTTATCCAACATTGGCAGCGCTCCCGACTTACACGCCGCATCCCACGGCAGCACTACAGCCAACGTACACTCCATATCCAACCCTCATCCCGGGGAGAGCGGCAACTGCGACCCCAAAGGTGGTCGAATTCACTGACACAGATTAACCCATACCATCGATATTCCAGGGGGCTGGGAAAGGGGGGTTCTGAACGTCGAATGGGCTGAAAAGGGAACGCCCGTCGGGCTTACCGACGCCAATGGTGTAGTGAGGATAAGTGTTGTAACTGCTTACTCGGAGTTGGGATGGCTGGATGATTCGAATTCTTACGCCGATGGTGTGTTTGAGATATTGCAAGAGACTCTCATTGAAGGGACGTTTGAGATTTGGCAGAGTAGACCATCGCCAAACGGCGGCGTCTATATTAGCTCGAGTTATCAGGAACAAAGAGGTTGCGCAATAGACTCGGAAATCGAAGCACTTGTGTTACGAAAATGGGCCCTTCTGGTGGAAGTCTTTGCCTGCCAGCGTCAATTCAGCCAGTATGAAGACCTGCTCCTGGATACGATAAACAGTTTTTCCCCTACGGTCTATGGCAGGCGTTAAAGCCCAGCCGCGAGAGTGCGCAAGCAAATTAACCAGCGAAGATGCACCTTTATTACAGATTAACCGATTCACCGTGCTAAAATCAGAATGCCATGATTAACTCCGACCCCAACCTTGACGCCGTCACCGGGGCCTTTGGCTTTACGGGGCGGTATATTGCCCAGCGGCTATTGGACTCGGGCCGGTCGGTGCTAACCCTAACCGGCCAACCCGAGGTTCATGGCTCGGCCGGCGACCCTTTCAGGGGAAGGGTCGCGGCTCTTCCCTTTGACTTCGACCGGCCGGAAGCCTTGGCCGAAAGCCTGCGGGGCGTGGACACCCTGTACAACACCTATTGGGTTCGCTTCAACAGCGGAGCGATTACCTTCAACCGCGCCGTTGAGAACTCCCGCATCCTGGTGCAGGCGGCGGAAACGGCAGGCGTACGCCGGTTGGTGCACGTCAGCATAACCAACCCGTCGGCGGACTCGCCCCTGCCCTACTTCCACGGCAAGGCCCTGGTGGAACTGGCCATCCAGGAATCGAACCTCTCTTTTGCCATCCTCAGGCCGGCCCTGGTGTTTGGCGAGGGGGATATCCTGCTGAACAACATTGCCTGGGCCCTGCGGCGCTTTCCCGTCTTTCCCGTGGCTGGAGACGGCAGGTATCGTACCCAGCCCGTGTACGTGGGCGATCTGGCGGATCTGGCAGTGGCCGCAGGACCGGGGGAGGACAACACAACCACCGATGCGGTGGGGCCCGAGACATATACCTTCGACGAATTGGTGCGCCTGTTAGCGCAGCGGGTGGGCAGCCGCTCGAGGCTGATGCACGCGTCCCCGGGAGTTGCCCTGTATCTGTCAAGGATGGTGGGATGGGCGGTGCGGGACGTGGTGCTAACCAGGGAAGAAATATCCGGCCTGGCCGCCAACCTGTTGGTCTCCGCCGAGCCGCCCCTGGCTCCCACGCTGTTCAGTGAGTGGCTGGAGGAAAACGGCGGCGGTCTTGGCCAGGCTTACGCCTCAGAACTGAACCGCCATTACCGACGGCAAGGGCGGGGACTGCTGGGCAACTAGAAACTATTTCAAGAGTCCCTTCCCTCTCTGCGGGGGAAGGCTGCCTTTGCATCAAAAGCCGATTCTGATTCATAAGCGGCACGTCTGAGCCAAAAGTCCGAGCCTAACGGGATAACATTGGAAGCTTCTTATACGCACAATATGACACTGCTGACGTTCTTGCAGTTAGTGAAGAAGAACTTCGGATGCCGCCGAGTGTTGTACCCGGGCAGTTACCTGGATATTACACCTTCACTGGTCTTTCCAGAAGTCTGCTACGTGGATTCGTTGAAAGGCCTTGCCCGGCAGCTGGCCGACCCCGAGCGGCTGAAGTACATAGATGCCCACAAGAGCTACCCGGAAGATTCCGCTATCCGCTGCTATGAAGCTGATTACGTTACCTTCAAAGAGGAACCGCTGGGTTCTTTTGACCTGTTGATTTCCTTGAACGCAGGGTTCATTTCACAGCGCTGTTGCCACTTCCTGAAACACGGGGGTCTGTTGCTGGCCAACAACGGCCATTACGATGCAAACCGTGCCTACGTTGACCCGGATTACGAGTTTGTCGCTGCCCAGGAGGGCGGCGCACTCAGTTGGGAATCACTGCCAGCGAACCATTTCCCCTACTTCAGCACCCGCAAGGGCGAAGAACTAACTCTGGCGATGGTGGAAAACGACGCAAAGAGGCCACCAAGCAAGGCTCGATTTCGGCCATCCAAACAGGCCGATGCGTACCTGTTTCGACGGGCTGAGAGTATTCATCCTGATTCAAAAGTCGGTCAAATCACAGAGTTTTGAATCAAAGCCGGGATGGGCCAGGATGGGAGTGGCGAGCACCGTGATGTCAACTTTGCGCAATACCGTAGTCAAGACCGTAGTATGGTTCCAGTTCAGGTGGTTTGGTTCGGGATTTCGAAGGGGCAGACCTGTGTGTCTGCCCAGGTTCTATGGCAATACCACCTGAGGCAATACCGCCTAAACGGAACACTACCCAAGACCGCTAATTTCGTGGGCCGTTTTGAGGTAGTCTTTTAGCCGAGCGAAGGAGTAAGGCAATTATCTATGTCACTGGCGGGTAAAGTCGCAATCGTTACCGGCTCCAGCAGGGGTATTGGCAAGGCCATGGCCCTGGGGCTGGCCCGGGAAGGCGCCAGCGTGGCGGTGGCCGCCCGATCCGAGTCGGAACGCGACCTGGCCCCGGGCACCATCTACGCCACTGCCGCAGAAATTGAGAAGCTGGGCAGCAAGGCTTTGCCGGTGCGCTGCAACGTGCGAGAAGAGGAAAGCATCCAGGCAATGGTGCAGCAGACACTGGATGCCTTTGGCCGGATTGACGTGCTGATCAACAACGCCGGCGTCGGCACCTACCGTCCTTTCCTGGAATCCACGGTCAAGGAGTGGGACCTGGTGCTGGACATTAACCTGAGGGCCACATATATCGGTTGCAGGGCCGTGGCGCCGATTATGGTGGAACAGGGCGGTGGCAGCATCATCAATGTCTCATCCCACGCCGCCGGCAACATCTTCTCTTCTACCCTGTCAGCCGATACCGCTGAGGGTATTGCGATGATGGGTCAGGCGTATGGAGTGGCCAAGGCCGCGGTGGAACGCCTTACCTGGGGTTTGTCGGCAGAACTGGGACAATACAACATTGCGGTCAATGTCCTGCGCCCCTTGCGCCCCGTTATCACCGAGGGGTTCCAGGCGCAGAGGCCGGACGCCGATTACTCCACCTGGGCCACGCCGGAGGATATGGTCAAGGCCGCCGTCTTCCTGGCCGGCCAGGACGCCCACGGCCTCAGCGGGGCAAACGTAACCGCCGAAGAACTGGTTAGACGGTTGGGGCTGTAGAGTCACTTCCCGCAAACAAGAAACTGCAAGCAAAAAAAGGGAGGGATTTGATCCCTCCCTACGCTTTTCAGTACTGAGCCGCTTCCGGAACGGGATTGCTCCGGAAGCAATTTATTTGACTATTCGTCTTCCAGCACCGATGCCTGCTCCTCGGCGGCTTCCTGATTGTTGCGGCGGCGCATGTTGCTTACCCGTTCCCGGGCAGTGCCAACAACTTCGCTGGCCCGTTCGCGCACCGGACCCGCATACTCGCTGGCTCGCTCTCTGGCTACGTCCAGGTATTCCCCTGCCCGCTCGCGCACCAACTGCCTAGTTTCGCTTCCCGGCTTGGGCGCTACCAGCATTCCTATTGCCGCACCCACTACCGCGCCGAAAAGCATACCGGTAACAAACTTGTCCATTCCATTATCTGCCATTGTATTCACTCCTACCGGGCAAGCCACCACAGGTTGTCCCGTATATGTTCTTGATAAACATCATTATATATCGGCGGGTAAATACAGGCAATTGCCTCGGATGCCGATTGAGGTTGATTTCAGGGCCTTTCCGGGCCGCCAAGATGGTAAACTCTGTCGCGATGAATCACCGCAATTAAGGCGGGGATTATTCTCTCCCCATATCCCATGAGTCGAACGGTAACTATCAACAATCCCTATTTCGTGACTGAGGCTGCCAATGGCTTACGACGAAGAACTGGCGCAAAGAGTAAGAAGGTTATTGGGCCCAATTGAGAACATCAGTGAACGCAAGATGTTCGGCGGGCTGGCCTTCATGCTCAACGGAAACATGTGCTGCTGCGTCGACCAGACCCATCTGGTTGTGCGAACAGGCCCTGAAAAATACGAGGAAGCCCTGGCTCGGCCCTTCGGCAGGGTTTTTGACTTTACCGGCAGGCCCATGCGGGGCTTTGTATACGTAGAAGACACGGGGCTGGAAGAGGAAGCAGCGTTGCGGGACTGGGTTGACCTGGCGTTCACCTTCGCCGCATCTTTGCCACCGAAACAGGCGAAAGTCAGGGGCAGGCGGCGACCTGCCCAAGCCTGACGCTGGAAGAACAGCCCGCACCCAGCCTTAAGAAAAGTCTGCCCTTTACCTGGCATATCCTGGAGAGTATCCTTGGCCCTAGCTTGAGTTCGGGACAAAAGACATGACTATTTCCCATAACGTACGCCGCTCCATGGAAGAAGGGGGCTGGATACGCCGCATGTTCGAGGTTGGCATAGCCCTCAAGGCCCAATATGGCGACGACAAGGTTTTCGACCTGTCCCTGGGCAATCCTGTGGTGGAACCCCCCGAGGAATTCAACGAGGAACTGCGGCGGCTGGCGCAGAATCCTGGAAAAGGCATGCACCGCTACATGCCCAACGCCGGTTATCCGGAAACCCGTGCCGCGGTGGCCCAGACCCTGACCACAGAGACGGGGTTGTCATTCTCCGCTGCTGACATTGTTATGAGCTGCGGCGCCGCTGGGGCGATAAATGTGGTGCTGCGGGCCACCCTCAACCCGGGCGACGAGGTTATCATCATTTCGCCCTTCTTCGGGGAGTACGTCTATTACATCGACAACCACAACGGCGTGCCGATCATCGTACCCGCCACCGAGGAATTCGACCTGGACCTGTCGGCCATAGAGGCGGCCATTACCCCACGCACGCGCGGTCTGATCATCAACTCCCCAAACAATCCTTCGGGGGTTGTCTATTCGGCAGACAAGATAGGGGAACTGGCGGCCTTGTTGCAGCGTAAACAGGCAGAACTGTGCACGGAAATCTACATCGTCAGCGACGAACCATACCGCCACCTGATATACGACGGCCTCTCATATCCGCAGGTCTTCAACCGCTACGACCGGACCATCGTGGTCAACTCCCACGCCAAGGACCTGGGCCTGCCCGGGGAGCGCATCGGCTACATAGCTGTCCACCCGGATTTCCCCAACAAGGGAGAACTGGTGGATGGGATGGTCTTCTGCACCCGCACCCTGGGGTTTGTAAACGCGCCTGCCCTGATGCAGCATGTGGTGCGGGCCTTGCAGGGGGTGAGCGTGGACGTGGGAGAATACCAGCGCAAGCGGGACTTCCTCTACTCCCAGCTTACGGAGTTGGGCTACTCAATGGTCAAGCCCCAGGGCGCCTTTTACCTGTTCCCCAAGTCTCCGCTGCCCGATGATACCGAGTTTGTGGACGCTTTGCAGGAATGGAACGTGCTGGTAGTGCCAGGCAGAGGGTTTGGCACGCCGGGGCACTTCCGAATTTCATACTGCTTGGACGATTGGGTGCTGGAAGGGGCCATTGAAGGGTTTGCCCGGGCGGCGGAGCGGTTTGGGTTGTAAGCGCCAAGACGGGAGGTCAAGTGAAATGGAAGAGGTCCAATGGGACTTGCGCCCCGAGGGACGGGTCTGGCAGGGACCTGAGGCAATGGCCCGCTATCAATTGACTCCAGAGAAGATGGAGATGATAGGCGGGAAGTTATTCTGGTCTGACGAGGAACGTCTAACTATGCTGGCCCTTCTCCTGGAAAACGTTGGCGTTGACCAGGCCGTGCGCATCGGCGACCCCGAGGTATGGCGGGCTGCAGTAGCCAGGCTTTCGCCCTAGAGACCTTCTAGCAAGTCCCTTCCCCCATGATGGGGAAGACGACCTCGCACCAAGAGTCCTGACTCAAGATGTCTTATGGAGCAATCTTCCTGCATTGGGATGGCTGATTGGGTTGCCAGTTGGGAGAAGGAACGGCTGATAGTTGTCGGGACAAGTTGCTCGGGCAAGACAACTCTAGCCCGGGAACTATCCCGAATCTTGAGGGCGCCCTGCATAGAATTAGACTCCATCCACTGGAAACCCGAATGGCAACCTCGTCCCGCAGAGGAATTACGGCAAATAGTAAGTGACGTTGTGGCCGGGGAGCGGTGGGTGATCGACGGAAACTACAGCCGCGTACGGGATATCGTGTGGACGCGGGGCACGACCATCATATGGCTCAATTACCCTTTCCGTGTAGTGTTGTGGCGTGCGTTGTGGCGGTCCGTGAAGCGGGCAGCGACCCAGGAGGAATTGTTTTCCGGCAACCGTGAAAGTTTCCGGAAATCCTTCTTTAGCCGGGAGTCCATTATCCTGTGGGTGATATCCAGCTACCGACGCCGACGGCAAGATTACCGGCGGACTCTGGACAACGGCGATTATCCACATTTGCGGGTGATAGAGTTGCGCAACCCTGCCCAGGCAGAAAGGTTGATCGCTTCACTAGGCAGAATGTCGAACCCTGAATCCAGCAACCGCCCCGATGGGCGCTGAGGTTTGAACCCTGACAGGCGCTTCCAACCAGCTTTGGCCCATTAGAACTCGAACCTCACATTTGCATTGTATGGTTCGCGCAACGAATCGCCCCTACCACCCCGCATCTTTGGACGGCAGGCGGATGGTGGCGGTGCCCTTGGTGGTTACCTGCTGGCGCTGGTTTTCGCCCCAGATTTCCAGGTCCACCAGCTTTTCGCCGTTTTCCTCGCGCTTGCCGGTGACGGTGCCCTTGCACCAGGTGGTGTCACCGACCACATTGAACCGGCGCAGTTCCACGTACATCTTTTTCAGGAAGCCGTCGTCGCCCATCCAGTTGGTCAGCAGGTGTCCCATCCAGCAGCAGCGCTGGCAGCCGTAGTCGTAAGCCCCGGGCAGGCCGGCGCTCTCAGCCGCTTCCTGGATGTCGTGAACCCGGATTATTGCCTCCTGGGCGCCGGTGTTGGGGTCGGTGAAGCCCCAGGACGGGTGCCGCTGCATCTCTCGCAACTGGATGCCATGGGATATGCCGCCGATGCAGCCGGCCACAAAAGCGGTGATGTCCCCGTGGCTCATGGGCCCCTTGACCACCGGTTTCAGGGCATCGCCCACCTGGACATCCTCCCACCAGCGGGGATTGTTGCCCCGGATTTCCTCCCCCAAGACCGCTTCCTGTATGGCGAGAATCTCGTCGCGGGTGTATTGGTAAGGTTCGAAGGTGTACTTTTGCCGGTCGCGGGCGGCGGTGCGCTCGGCGCGAACCTGCCAGCCCCGCGTCTTGCCCAGGACCTCGCCCCGCTGGTTGTAGTAGTGGGAGACGCTGGACTGGATAAGAATCTTGCCGGCGAATTCGCTCTCCTTCTCTTCCAGGCCGGTGAACTGCTCCTGGACCGAAATCTTGTCGTCCATGTAAATGGGCCGGAACCACTCCCAGTCGTTGCCGGCATGGAAACCGTGGACCCCGGGCAACCCGCCAGTGCGGCCGGAGCACCAGTAAACGCTATAGAGGAAGCAGGGGGGCGCGATGATGGTCCCGAACTTGCTCTGCTGGCCGTAGTTCACGTCCCAGTAAAGGGGGTTGCTGTCGCCAATGCCCTGGCAAAAGTGTCGGATTGCGCTGCGGGAAGCCTCTTCATTGAAGAGACCAACGCCGTACTGGCGGGGCCGGTTGTAACTGCCCAGCCGCGTCCGCAGACGGTCAATGCCTTCCTGGGTAATTCTGCCTGATTCTAGGACCATGGTTTTATCTCCTGGGGGAAGGGATAGTAGACTTTGGAACACAATTGGTTACTTAGAGTAAAGGAAATATAGCCCATTTGGCGTAACTCTGAAACCACCGGCTGACGCCTGCTTCCATATCGAAGCCCAACCAATCGCCTCAGAGCCAGTTTGAGGTCATTAAAACTCCTGAGTCCGATCAGGAGGATCCGGCGGCGATGCCGGACTGCCGCCACCCGCTACTAATCTGCGGAAGGTGAGGCCGGCGCTTCCTGCCTGACCTGCAAGCGGGCCGGCAACCGGGGGCGCGGCAACATCAGGAAGGTCAACGCAGACAGGGCCAAAATGCCAATCAGCGGAAACAACGCCAGGTAGTAGCTGCCCGTGGAGTCGTAGATCATGCCCATCCACACGGCCGTCCACATGGAAATCAGTTGGTCGGGCAGGTGCTGCCAGCCCCGCAGGGTGGCAAAGCTGCGCCGTCCGAAGAACTCTCCCATCAGGGCCCAATTCAGGGAGTTGGCGCTCTCCGACAGGGCCTGCAGGATGGCAAAGGCGGCCAGCACCCAAAGGCTGCCGCCGGTGTTGAACAGCAGGCACAGGGCGAGCGCGCCGGAAGCCATGCACAGGGCGCTCAACCGCTGGCGGGGGAACCGGTCGCCCAGCCAGCCAATCATCGGATTGAAGAAGACCGTCGCGAAGGCAACCAGTCCCACGAAGAAGGCGGCGATCTGCAGGCTCTCTATCTGCTCACGGCCTCCCTGCTGCAGGAACCAGACCATTACCGGGGCGAGCAGGAAGGACAGGCCGGAGTGGGCGGTGTTGCGCAGGCCCGCCGCCAGCACCAGCATCCAGTAGGACGGGGTGCGCATGGCCTCCCGGGCGGTGAAGTCGTTCTCAGGCAGGGCCCACCGTGCACGGCTCCGGGCACGGCCATTGGCCTGCGTGCCATTGTCCTGTCCCTCTACCCCGCCTGTGTCCTGGGCCAGGTCGCCGTCGGGCAGCAGGCCCATGGACTCGGGGGAGCGCTTGACCAGGAAGGAGAGGGGGACCACCAGCAGGATGATGGCCACGCCGGATATGCGGACGGCGATCTCCCAGCCATAGGTCAGGACCATCCAGCCGGCTACGGGGGCGATGGCGCCGCCAAAGCCGTGGCCCATGGACACCAGGGACATGGCCAGCCCCCGCCGCCGCCGGAACCAGTTGTTGATGGCGGCGATGGAGGCATTGTTGTAGCCCGACCGGAAGCCCACCGACATCAGGCCCACGAAGACCAGCAGGAAATAGAAATAGTTGCCGGTGTAGGACAGGAGGATGAATCCCAGTCCGGACATGACCCCGCCGAAGCCCAGCATGAATCCGGGGCCCAGCTTGTCGGTGAGGTAGCCCATCACCGGGCCCTGGATGCCGCCCATCAACCGGCCCAGGGTGTCGGCCCAGCCGATGGCGGCGGCGCTGAGGCCCAGGCTGTTCTGTATGGGGATGATGTAGACGGTGAAGCCGCGGTTGAAGCTGCCCTGCTTCACCCCGTCGGTTACTAGGCTGACCAGCACAATCCACCAGCCGTAGAACAGCCTGGGGAAGGGCCAGAAGGGACGCTGTGGGGTGGACGGGTTATCCAAGGGCTATCTCAAATGCAGGATTTGCAACAAACACAAGCCGATGCCTCGCAGGGCGCAGGGAAGCGGGAAACTGCGCCGCCGCCGTCGGGCTCGAAAAGCGGGCAAGGCGGGAAATCCAGTGTCTGTCAGCCAGCTTACTTTAGCAGATTGAGGGGAGGGAAGTAAGGGATATTGGCAACGATGAGAGGGACACGAGAAGGAATACGGACGGCCGCGTCTAAGGCAACCGTGCCCAGCGCGCCAACGCCTTTTCCGGCGCGGTTATTTCGTCCACCGACGTGTAGTAATAGTCTCGCCAGTCCTCTTCCGGCAGCCCCGTAAACAGCATCAGGTTCAGGGGGTATTCCTCGCTGTCGGTAGCCCGCCGAAAATCGTCGCGGAAGAGGAAGGTGGGCTTGCCCAGGGCAATGGCCATGCCCAGTTCCACCATCACCCCCTCGTCGGGCGGCACCCCGTTAACAATGGCGAAGATGGCATCGGACTCGACTACATCCTGATAGTCCTTCTGTCCTACCCGATAAGCCCAGCCGGACTCGGCAAAGTCCACCTGGTTGTTGCGGGCGAAGGGTTCCCAGACTTCCAGGCCCAGCCCATCCAGGGCAGCGATAATAGGGGGCAGCAGCAACTCCCGCTGCTGGGCAGAAAAGCCGTAGGGGTTGGCAAGGTAGATGGTTTTGGGCATGGTGGCGCTCTCGGGGGTTTCAGGGTTGTAACCCCCATCCTAACCTTCCCCTGTCAAAGAGGGAAGGGACTGGGCTCCTGCATCACCCTACCGTAACCTGGCCTAACTGAGGACGCCCTCACCCCCGGCCCCTCTCCATGGGGGAGAGGGGGGAGTTGGTGCGCTGATCCATTTCGGACATGCGGGCCACTATTTCCCACTTTTGGAGCGTCGTCGAGCGGAAGCATCCCATGGCTAGGCGAAACGCAGCAGAAATCTAACCACCAGGCCCGGCGTAGCGCTTTCCAGTTATTGACGGTTCCATAGAAAGCTGCCGGCGGATAGTTGCTATCGTTTCCTCGTCGATGCCCAGCGCCTCGGCCACCGCTTCATCAAGGGATATTCGCACCGGGCAATGGTTCATTTGTGGCAGAGGAAGCATCACCGATTCGGCGTATTTGTCATAATTTGCAGCCAACTGTTGCACTACACCTTCACCCAAAACGAAAAAGTTGGGTACCAGGAGTCTTCGCAGGTCATCCAAAGAAAATTGAGGATAAGTAGGCTTTCTGTTGGTTCTATCGCCCAAAATGGACAGTGTACCTATTGAGGAGTTGAAATATGCACACAGGGCTTTTCCAAGTTTTGCTGCTTCCGCCTTGTCGCCCTTTAGCCTACACGGGGCCCACAACGACCCGAGAACGGGAGTAGTCGTGCGCACCGCCGTTACACGAGCAGTAGGCAAGAATAGCCTATGAGGCAACAAGAAACTACTCCGTTCTGACCAATACTTTTCGGCTAATTTGGACTTCTTTTCCTTGATAGCCAAGTAGCTATCCGGTTGTGTCAACATAGTTTGAGTCTTGGCGGTATCTATCTGCCACAGGGCCACCTGATTCTCTTCGTTCGGCATATTAGACCTCGTGAAGGCGTCTCTAACCCGGCGTCCCTCAGGTCCTATGAAACTTATGCTATCGAGCCTCGTGGAAGGAAAATAGTTGCTTTCCCAGATTGAATTGAAGGAACGAGTCAGAAAAGGTGAAAAGAACTGAACCGCAGTCCAGGTGCCTTCTTCAACTTTAGATCTAGGCCAGTATTGTACGGTCCCTACACCCTTCGATTCTATTTGATTATTCTGAATCGCATTTGCCACATTGAAGGCCTCGGCTGGTGTCGATGGATTCCTGCACAAATTGACTACAACAGTTGAAGGACAAGGCTCGTGAGGGGAATTCCTTCGACGACCAATTAATAGCATCTCGCCTATGTTGGTATTCTCAGAAAAGAATATTCGGTCCGGGTCGTGGGAGGTGACTATAGTCTCTATATGAAAACGTTGTGCCAAGAATTTCCTTATATCCATCGTTGAGAAGTTAGTCGCGCCCACCAAAGGCAACACCGCAGCGATCGTGGCAGATTCCGATTTAGTTAGAAAATCTGCCAAGTAGAGAAAAGCACCGCCACTGTGAGCCAGGTTTACAGGCTTCCTCTTAAATAAGTCTAACTCTCTTTGCCTCAATGCTAATTCATCCGCGTTGCTAAACTGGTCATGTCGGAGATCGATCCGCGTAAAGGGGGGATTCATAATTACCAGGTCGGACGGTTCGGCTTGAGCCATTGCTGCGCCGCTGTCCACCTGAGTCACCGCCTGGGCAGCATTGGGCCAAGGCATTAGCTTGGGTTGCTGATCCAAAAACTCTAAGGAACCCAGATATGCCTTTCCGTCATCGTCCACGCCCAAGAATGCCCGGCCAATTTTCATATTGTGAAATTTGGTGGTGGGCGAAAGTAGACCCAGTGTCGTCGCAGCCATGTGAGTAGCGGTAAGGTTTACGTCATACCCGGTCAGCACCTGTTCAATCAGGGCGGCGGCTAGGTCCTCGTCGTCCCGCGCACGGGGCGCCACATCGCGAATGCGCTCAGCGGCAGCCATCAGCAGGGTGCCAGTACCGCAGGCCGGGTCGGTAATGCGCAGCTTGGCGATCGCCTCCGGGTCTTGCCAGTCGCACATATCGTCAGTGATGGCCAAGGTTGCCAGCAGGGTAGCGGCCGGGGTCGTGGTGTAAAAGGAACCGTCATAACGGGCGGAATCCAGTACGGTGTGGAAAATACGGCCCAGCAGGTCATGGCGCAGGCTGGCGATGTTCTCCGAAACGGCCAGCGCAGCTCCGGCCGTAGCCTGTATGGCCGCGGAAATGGCGGGGTCGGGCGTGCATGCCAGCAGCGCTGCCCGGGCCGTCTCAAAAATGGGCTTGTAATCCAATGCGAGGATCAAATTCCATGCGTTCCGATAAGCCTGAATGGGAGCGCTGGAATCGAGGCAAATCTGGGCAGGAGTTGGAGGCCAGTCTCCAGTGAAAGGTCCGGGCGGGTTTTGCCGGTTGTCCAGGGTGGGACGCATATCTTTCAGATGAACGTCCAAACGGGAATGGAACATTACGGCGGTGGCCACCACCAGCAGGGCCCGCTTGGCCGGCGCGTTCCAGGGTTGAGCCACCGGCTTGCCATCCTTAGTTTGGCGGGGCAAGTCAAGAGCCTTTGCCAGGCTCTCCTTTTGCTGGTCTGACAGTTTACGCACAGCCCCGTCCAAGCTGGATGACAATGCCGCGGCGGCAGCATCCGGGTCTCCCAATTGGGCAGGGGCCAAGCGAATAATCGAAGCCAGACGGTCAATGTCGCCAGTATTCCAGTTGGCGCTAGTTCTGGTACCGTCCCGAACGGTATATATCACTTCAGAACTTGGCAGTGTTTTCTCTGTTGTTTCGTCTGGGTAGCAGACTGCTACGGCACACTGGGCTAATTTCTGCTCAAGCCGTCTGTCTGCATCACCGATGGCTTCAGTTCTTTTTGCCGCGCTTTGCCCGTGTTCCGCCTCTACTGCAATAACAACGGGGCCTATCTTGACTTCTACGTCAATGCGTCGGTTTCCTGGATGAATCACCTCAGGACGGCAATTAAGGCCGAGTCTCCTGAAGATATGAGACAGTTCAATATTGAGGACGCTTTCCCACTCTTTCGTGGTCATATCCCGCCTTCCTTATGGCATGTATCGGAGGAGTATAGCAATGCTTTGCTGGCATGTCTTGTGGCGAACGTCAGTGGATGGGCAAAGGTATTCTTCCCACAAACAGGCTGTCCTGGATTTGGATGAGGAATAATGTTTGACTGAACAGGTCCGAGGTTCCTGCATTGGGGAAAACTACGGAGTTTGGGATTGATTTCGGGGTGTGTCCAGGGCAGACACGCAGGTCTGCCCCTACGGGTATTGTTAGCCGCCCCGCATCCAGTCGGCTACCCTTTCTGCTATTGCTATGGCTGTTGTGTTGGTGTTGGCTCGGACTACGTTGGGCATTATTGAGGTGTCGGCCACCCAGAGGTTTTCGATGCCGCGAACACGGCAGCGCTGGTCGGTAACCGCCATGGGGTCGCCGTCGGGGCCCATTTTGCAGGTGCCGGCCAGGTGCTGGGAGGTGGTTACGTTGCGGTTGAGCCAGGCGTCCAGGGCCTCCTCGGATTCCAGGTCCTCGTAGGTGGGGGTCAGCGGGCCCTCCACGATGCTGGCAAAGGCCTCGTGCTTCAGCATATCAAAGCAGATACGCACCGCCTCGCGCAGCCGCTCGCGGTCCGCGTCTTCCTCGAGGAAACCGTAGTAGAGGTTGGGCTGGTCGTGGGGATTGGCGGAGGCGAGGGTTACCGCGCCCTTGCCCTGGGCCAGTTCCAGGATGCAGGAGAAGCGCACGCCCTCGCCGGCCAGGGGGTCGCCGCCCAGGGGGAAGGAAAAGGACGAGGGGAGGATCTGCATGTCGTTGCGGATGGGAGAGCCGCCGGCGGTGTAGCGCAGGGCGGCCTGGATACGGGGAGCCTCGGAGTCCTGGGGGAAATCGTCGCGTACCCGCAGGCGGACCGGCGCCATGGGGTGGTCACGGAAGTTCTGGCCCACGCCGGGGGAGTCGAGGACCACGGGGATGCCGAGGTCGCGGAGGTGATCGGCCGGGCCGACGCCCGAGAGCATGAGAATCTGGGGAGAGGCGATGGCGCCGCCGCTGAGGACAACCTGATCGGCCTCGACGCGGAAGATTTCGCCGCCGCTTTCGGCCTCGACGCCCACGGCCCGGTTGCCCTCAAAGAGGATGCGGTGGACGACGACATTGCCCCGGACGGTGAGGTTGAGGCGGTGGCGGTTGGGGTTGATGTAGGTGAGTCCGGTGCTCATGCGGACGCCGTTGGGGTTGTTCATGGGGATGGGGCCAACGCCGCCGGACTCGGGGTGGTTCATGTCGGGGTCATCGGGATAACCCGCCTCCCGGGCTGCGTCGTAAAAGGCCTGCTGGAAGGGGAGCCAGTCCTCGCGGGCAAAGCGGCGGACGGGGATGGGGCCGTCGCTGCCGTGGAAGTCGTCGTGGATGTCGGTATCGGTCTCCAGCTTGCGCAGGTAGGGGAGCACCTGGATGAAGCTCCACTCATCGTTGCCCATTTCGGCCCAGGAGTCGTAGTCCTCGGGGGCTCCGCGGAGGATGACCTGGCCGTTGATGGCGCTGGTGCCGCCGACGACCTTGCCCCTGGGTACGGGCATGGGCTCGTCCTGCTCGGGGCGGGCCTGGGCCTGGAAGGACCAGTTGTGGGGAGCGCCGGGAGTCGAGGCGGTGGCGCTGTAGCCGAACTTGAGGTCGTCGGGGTAGGTCTCAAAGTCGGGGTAGTCGGGCCCGGCTTCCAGGAGGAGCACCGAGCGGTTGGGGTCTTCGGAGAGCCGGCCCGCGACCACGCAGCCGCCGGAGCCGGCGCCGATTACGATAACGTCGTATTTCATGGCTGTATTCCTCCCTGTTCTGTTGTTAGTTTGGGGCCGGAGGATGTGGTGGGAGTATAGGGCAGCCTTTGGGGGACTGCAATCGGGAATGGCGGGGAGATTGCCCTCTTCAGGGACCGGTGGCCGGTTGAACTGGCAACGTCATAGCGACATAATAGGCCTCGAAGGAATCGGAACACCCAGGAGGGGCATCTATGAAGTATGACGTAGTTATTATCGGAGCGGGGTCTGCGGGCTGCACGCTGGCGTCCCGACTTACCGAGGACCCGGACCGCACCGTGCTGTTGCTGGAGGCGGGGCCGGATTACCCGGATTTTGAGTCCTATCCCGACGACCTGAAGTATGGGTACAACCAGGTGGCGTCGGCCGTGGACGCTCCGCACAACTGGTCATTTACGGGGATATCCACGCCGGAGCAGGGGAACACGATGCCGGTGCCCCGGGGGCGGGTGGTAGGCGGTTCCAGCGCCATTAACGGGCAGGTGCTGCTGCGGGGAGTGCCCGAGGACTATGACAACTGGGCCTCGTGGGGGAACGACGAGTGGGAGTTCGTCAAGACCCTGCCCTACTTCCGGAAGCTGGAGACGGACACGGATATTCATGACGACTTTCACGGCAACGAGGGGCCGATACCGGTGCGGCGGCACAAGGAGGAGACGTGGCTGCCGGCCCAGCAGGCTTTCTACCAGGCCTGCCGCGCCGAGGGGTATCCGCATGACCCGGATATGAACCACCCGGATTCCGGTGGCGTCGGGCCTATTCCAATGAACAACCCCAACGGCGTCCGGATGAGCACGTCGCTTACTTACCTCAACCCGGTGCGGCACCGGCTGAACCTGACGGTGCGTTCGGGCGTTACGGCGCACCGCCTGGTCTTTGAAGGCAACCGGGTGACTGGCGTGGAGGTGGAGAGCGGGGGCGAGAAGTTTGTGGTGGAAGGGGACGAGTTTATCTGCTGCGGCGGGGCCGTGGGCTCGCCGCAGCTTTTGATGCTGTCAGGCGTGGGGCCGGCCGACCACCTGCAGGAAATGGGAATACAGGTGCGGCACGAGCTGCCCGGGGTGGGCCAGAACCTGCGGGACCATCCCAACGTGCGGGTGCCGGTGCGGGTGAGGGACGACTTTCCCATGGACCCGGAGGCGCCCAGGACCCAGCTTGCCCTGCGATACACCGCCGCCGGTTCCGACGACCGGAATGACATGCAGATATTGCAGTCTTCCTTCTCGTCCCCCATGGGCGGTGACCCGCTGGAGGGCGAAGGAATCCGGTTCACGTGCATCCTGGAGCTGGCGTTGGGCGCCGGCGAACTGAAGCTGGCATCCACCGACCCCTACGAGCAGCCGGTGCTGGACTACAACTACCTGCAGGAGCCCTGGGACCGGGAGAGGCTGAGGGAAGGCGTGCGGCTGTGCCTGAAGCTGCTGGAGGGCGACGACTACCAGGATTTCGTGGAGGGGTGCATCAGCCCCACCGAGGAGGAACTGGCTTCCGACGACGACCTGGACCAGTGGCTGCTGCAGAACGTTACCACCACCCAGCACATTTCCGGCACCTGCAAGATGGGGCCGGATTCGGACGGCATGGCAGTGGTGGACCAGTACTGCCGGGTGCGCGGCCTGGAGGGTCTGCGGGTTGTGGACGTTTCGGTGCTGCCTGACTGCATTCGGGCCAACACCAACGCCACCACGATAATGATCGCCGAGCGGGTGGCGGAGTGGATGCGGGAGGGCTGAGAAACAATCTCAATAGTCCCTTACCCTTGATTGGGGGGTCAAGATGAGGGTGAAAATAAGCCCCCATAGCTGTTGACGATAGCTGCGATAGTCATCGAAATTCTTGAGAAAGTCTCAAAGTGAGTCGCTCCGGGTCTTGACCGGAGCGACTTCTGTTCGCATTAGCAGCCGGGCCGGACTTAACCGTTGTCTTCGATGAGTACCTTCACGTGGCCGCTGACGAAGTCCTCTGAATCCGAGGTATGGATGATTTCCTGCCAGAAGTTCTGGCCGCCGACGTCGCTGGCCGACGTCAGCGTTACAGTCTGGGCCGTATCCCAGTTGTCCCTCGTGAAGGTCAGGCTTGTAACATCCGTACTCAGGTGAGTCCCCGGAACAACAGCCAGGGAAACCGTCACGTCCTCGTCCGGCTGGGAGGCCAGGGCCACCGTATAGGTAGCAGTGCCGCCTTCGGCCACGGTCAGGCTATGAGCGCTGAGCGACGGCCAAATCAGCCCATCAGCATCGGCAAGCGAGGAGTTGTTAGTCACAGATTGGGCGGAGAATTCGTCCAGGGCATTCCCTGCGTCGTCCACTAGCAAGCCTTGCAGGTCCCCCGTGAAGATGTTGTCGTAGGCCACTGTTACTGTTTGACCCTGGGTTAGGGGCGAATCCAGGGTCAGTGTCAGACCGGTTCCCGAGACTTCCGCACCGGAGGTATGCATCCGGTGGTCGTCGGCGAATACGTCCAGCAGCACCTGCAGGTACACGCCCACATCCACACCGGCGAAGGTGGAGAGGGTGCGCAGACTGCTGGAGACGTCCACATCTTCGCTGAAGGTGATGGTGAGGGTCTTGCCGTCGGTGGAGGTATCCGCGCTGACGAAGGTGGGGGCGACGGCGTCCACCATGTGGTCATCACCCTCTATTGCAGCGTAGACCAGGTTGGCCCCGATGTCGTCCTCGTCCTCGATGCTGCCGTCGTTCAGGGCCAGCCCGTTCGCGGTTATTGTTATGCCGTCGGTGTCCTCATCGCCGTTCTGCACCTCGTACTCGAAGACTAAGGTAGCTGTCCCCGTGCCGCTTTCGTAATGGGCCTCGCGTTCATTGTCCCCGACGGTGAGCTTGACGGTGGGGTCCCCGTCAACGTCCACCGCCCGGTCGAAGGTCAGCGACAGCTCAATAGTCTCTCCTGCGACGTAGGCGGAGTCATTGGCTGGGGTGGAAGACAGGGACGCCGCCGTTACGTAGGGTCGACCGTCAACCCTGTGGGCGCCCTGGCTGGCGATGCCGGTGATGGTTGCCTTGACCTTGTTTTCCGTGTCCAGTTCATAGACGCGGAAGGGCCCGTCTATGCCGTCGCTTTCCCGGGCGGTGAGGGCCACGCCGTTGGTGTCCAGGTCCGTTGCCTGTACCGTGTAGGCGAAGACCAGGGTCCTGGTCTCGTCGCCGCTGCTGTAGGTGGCGTCCCGGCGGGTGTCCGTATCCCCCAGTTCCAGCCGGATTGTGGGGCGGCCCAGGACTTCTACTTCCTTGTCGAAGGTGAGGGAGACTTCAATATCTTCCCCCAGCCGGTAGGTGTCCCCTCCCGCCGGGCTGGACGTGAAAGTCGCGCTTTCTATGTAGGGGAGCCGGCCGTCAATTGTGTGGGTGGACTGGATTTCCAGCGCCGGTATAAAGTCGTTCACCGTTGTTTCCGTGTCCGGTATCCGCACCGACCCCGTGCCGATGAAGCCGGTGCGTTCGGGCACCGAGATGCCGTCGGTGTCCAGGTCGTTTTCTTCGATGTCGTAGCGGAAGGTCAGGGTATTGGTCAGGGAACCGGAGGCGTACTTGGCGTTTTCCTGCCGGCCATCGGTCGCTGACCCAATCCACAGCGGGACGTAGGGCAGGCCGGCAACCGAGACGGTCTGGTCGAAAGTGAGGTCAACGTCTATGTCGTCCCCGTACCGGTAGGCAACGCCGTTGGAAGGGGTGGAGGATATCGCAACGCCGGTGACGTAGGGCCGCCCGTCTACCTTGTGCTCCGGCTGGGGGTCGGTTGATAGCTCCGGGAACTCTGTGTTGACGAGAAGATCGCCATCACTTTCTGTCACTGAACCCGTACCGCCGATGGCATACTGCCCTCCCCCGGTCTGTGTGGCATCCAGGGCGACCAGGGCGATTCCGTCGGAGTCAGAGTCATCGCCACCAACCTGGTACTGGAAGACCAGGGTGTCTGTTCCCGATCCACTGCTGTACGGGAATTGCGTGAAAGTGTCTGTTCCGCTGCCTATCTGGACCCTGATCCAGGCGGCGCCTTCCACTTCAACCGGCCGGTTGAACTGCATGCTCACATCAATGGACTCACCCTTGCGATAGGTGTCTCCGCTGGCCGGCGTGGATGTAACGCTCATATCTAGCAGGAAGGGCTTTCCGGAGACTATCTGGCCCGGAACCTCGCCAATTCCCTGGTACTTGTAGTTGATCTCGGTACCGTCGGCCTGGGTTGTGATGGTGGCGCCGTCGTCGTGTTCTCCGTCGGGTATTTCGATCCCGTCCCGGTCAATGTTGGCCCAGGTGACATCGTACTCAAAAGTGAGGGTGTCAGTGCCCGAGCCGCTCACGTACTCCGCGGTACGCGCATTACCATGGAATCGCTGTTCAAGGTTGAAGTCCATTTCCAGGCCGTCGCCAGATACCACCACAGCCTCGGTGAACTTTTGCTTGATGGAGATGGTCTCGCCAGCCGTATAGCCCCAGGAGTCCTCGGGGTCGGAAGACACCCAGATCTTTTTGGCGCCGGGGCCGTCATCGTCCGTGATGGTTATTGTGCATTCCGTTGAACCGAAGACATGGCCTTCAGGCTCGAACCAGACTTTGAACTGCTCAGAATTCTCGGAGACAGTGTCCTCAGTGGTCTGAAAGGTCTTGGTCATTCGCCGATTTCGCCAGGCGTACCAGTAATTGCCGTCCTGCCTTACCCGGTCCAGGGCCGGAAAGTCACGTTCATCGGCGGTGCCGGGAGTTGTTGACCAGTACACCTCGAAAGGTTCTGCCGCTCCGGTGCCCGTGGGCTCGCCCCAACTGACGTTGAGAACAGCCACCTCGAAACTGTCGCCTTCCGTTACCGTACCATCGGGACATTCAATGTCATGCCAGGGCCTGACGGCGTGGGCCGGAGTTGGAACCAGCGCAGCCAGCAGCACCAGTCCGGCGACCAGCAGTCCCACCATGGGCAGCACTGCCACGCCCGGCTTTTTCATTCCTTTAAACGTTCGAGAGATAGATTTCATATTTCACTTCTGATGGTTAAGGGCGCCAGCAAAAGTAACCGTTCCTGCGACGCGCATAAATAACAGTTTAAGTAAACGTTGTGACTATAAAGTAGTAAATCAGCCAGACTCTATGAAGATGGTGTGACATTTCAGGAGAACGGGGCCCGGCAAAAGGGGAGGCATCGGGCAGCCCCCGGCTTGTTTAGGCAAGCCGGGGGCTGCCGCAGTTCACTCCGGCTGACTGGCGTTTATTCCTCCACCAGAACCTTCACATGGCCGCTGACGAAGCCGTCGGTGTCAGAGGTATGGATGATTTCCTGCCAGGAGTTCTGCCCATTCACGCCACTGGCCGCCGTCAGCGTAACCGTTTGCGCCGTGTCCCAATTGTCCGTGGTGAAGGTCAGCGTCGTCGGGCTGGCGGTCAAATCACCAGCGGGGCTGACGGTCAGTGAGACCGTAACATCCGCGTCGGGCTGTGACCCCAATGCCACGGTGTAGGTACCTGTGCTTCCCGCAGCCAGCGTGACGCTATGGGCGCTGATTGTCGGCCAGATGGCGTCCTCGTCACCGGTCACGGTCGACCTGTTGTCGACAGTCTCTCCGGTGAAATTGGCCAGGGGGTTATCCGCCCCGTCGACAATCATATCGGACACGTCCTGGGTGAACAGGTTGTCATAGGACACTGTGACTGACTGTCCCTGGGCTATCTCCGTATCCAGGGTCAGGGTCAGGTCCGACCCGGAAATGCTCGCCCCGGTTGTATGCACCCGGTGACCCCCGACAAAGACGTCAAACATCACCCGCAGGAATACTCCCACGTCCACGCCGCCGAAGGAACTCAGCGTTCGCAGCTGGGATGAGACGTCCACATCCTCGCTGAACGTAACGGTCACTTCGGACCCGCCCGCCGAGGTTCGAGCGCTCTCGAATACGGGTGGTACCGCACCCACCAGGTGGCCCTCGGTAGCAACGGCATCGTGGCTGAGACTGGCGTTGTTTCCCGCCGCATCAACAATGCTGCCTCCGTTGAGGCCCAGGGAGTCCTGAGCAATGGAGAGACCATCGTCATCATCGTCGCCTTCCTGTACGGTGTAGGAGAACTCCAACACCATGCCAGTGGCGCTCGAGGAAGCAGAGTTGGTGGACGTCGTCCCTTCACTTCCTTCAGAAGAATCTTGAAGGCCCTGGAAGGCTGCTTTCCTGGTCTCGCTGCCTATCGCAATCGCCAGTTGCGGGCTGCCCGACACGGTTACCTCGTCTTCAAACTCCACCAGAAACTCAATGATGTCCTTCTTCTCGTAGGTTTCGTCGTCTCCCGGCTGGGACGCCACGGTAACCGATACCACGTCAACTTGCCCGTCCACGGCGTGCCCTGTCAGGTTGTCGAGTCCCGGAATGGTTTCGTGGGCCGCTACTTCCGTGCCGGCGGCGACGATGCCTCCGCTGCCACCAAAGCCGTCACTACCTTTAGCCGTTAGGGAGACTCCGTTGGCATCCTCGTCGGCATCCTGCACCTCATATTCAAAGACAAGCGTGTCAGTCCCGGTCCCGCTGTTGTAGGCGGCGTCCATTTCCTCATCGCCCAGCTTGAGCTGAATAGAGGGCGTTTCATCCACATCCACAGCCTGATCAAAGCTCAGGGAGATTTCGATGGTCTCTCCGGCGCGATAGACGCCACCCCCTGCCGGGCTAGAGTCTACGGCGACGGCGGTAACGTAGGGTCGCCCGTCCACCTTGTGGCCGCTCTGGCTGCCCAGGCCCGGTATCCTGCCCCTCGAACGGTTGGTCGTTCCCTCCTGATTCACGTGGCCGCCACTCTCAAACCCGCCGGACACGCGGGCCATGATTGCCACACCATCGGAGTCCAGGTCCGCCGGCTCAACCTCGTAGGCGAAGACCAGCGTGTCGGTGCCTGACCCGCTGCTGTAGGCCGCATTTCTCTGGTTTCCGGTGTCTCCCACCAGGATCCTGATGGTTGGGGTTCCCGATACTTCTACGTCGTAGTAGAAAGTCAGGGAAACTTCAATGGTCTCGCCGGCGCGGTAGGTCTCGCCGGCAGTGGGGCTTGACGTTACCGAGTTGCTGCTCACCGCCGGCAGGAATGCGTACACCTTATGGCCGGCCTGGTCGGGCAGTTCCGGTATGTCCCTGTAGGCCTCCACCGATGTCCCTTCAGCGTAGACGGTGCCGCTATCCAGGATTCTGTTGCCTGCCGATATCGATATGCCGTCATCGTCCCGCTGGTGGTCACTAACCCTGTGAGTGAAGACAATCGTGTTGTCCTGGGAGTCGCTGTCATATGACGCCAGGTAGGTATTGGTATCAAACCCATCGCCTATGTTCAGAGGTATGCCGAGGGGCGGGTCCAGAGACAAATTCTGGTCGAAAGTAACAGTAAACTTGATCTCCTCCCCGATTCCATAGCTTTGCCCGCTGGCTGGAGTTGACGTCACTTCTATTCCGGTAACGTACGGCTTGCCATCAACTTTGTGACCAGACTGGTCTTGCAGGCTGTTATAGAAAGGATGTATGACGTAGTCCTCAGATTCCCGGGTAACGTACCCCCCCGAGGCTATGCCGTGAATGTCACCGTCGCCGTCAATGTAACCCCGTTCTACACTGACGCCGTTGTTGTCGCTATCCGTGGCAACCACAACGTGCCGGAAGAACAGGGAGTCCGTGCCGGAGCCACTGCTGTACGCGGCATCAACCCAGTGGTCGTCGCCTTCCCCAATCAACATCCTGAGGGTGGGACTGCCATCGACCGTCACCGAGCGGTTGAACTTGGCCTTAATCTCAATCGCTTCGCCGAATCTGTATGTCTCGCCCACGGCAGGGGTGGAAGACACTGAAAGCACTTCGACATAAGGGCCGCCGTAAACCGTTTGGCCCGTTCCTTCCACTGATCCCTGGTAGATCGCATTTACCGTGTTGCTGCCCTCCGTCGTAACCAGGGATCCATCGCCGCCATAGTCAGACCCAGGAATTACAATTCCGTCGGGGTCGAAGTCGGACTCGACTACCTCATACTCGAAGGTCAAGGTGTTGGTCCCGGTTCCTTGCTTATACGTGGCTTCCCGCCTTACATAGTCGTCGGCTGTACCGATGTGCAGCCCCAAGGTAAGGCTTCCGCTCTGTTTGGTGACATTTTCGGTGAATTTCTGTTTGATCCTTATTTTGCCGCCCAGGCGGTACCCATGGGTGATGGAGCCGTCCGCCGAATCCTGGCTTTGTCCGCCAGGATGGCTGTCAATCCAGGTCTTCGTTGCGCCCGCACCGTCGTCATCTTCGATTTCTATGGTGCATGTACCGGCGCCGGTACCGTTAGATTCTGCGTTCAGGGCGCGAACGCTGTAGGACTCCGTGACCTCCGAGTATTCGTCCTCGGTGGTTTGAAAGCTGCGTTGCATCCTCTTGTCATCGGTCTCCGACTCGCTGCTGGTCTGTTCCTCTCCATGCAGTGAGCTGAAGTCTGCCTCATCTGCCGTGTCCGGAATTGTGTACCAGAACACCTTCATCGTTTGCGGGTTGTTGGTGCTAGACTGGCCGTTGACGATGTCCAGCGTGAAGGCGTCACCTTCCGTAACCGCGCTGTCCCTGCACTCTATCTCCAGCGACGAGGCGTAAGCGTAGGCAGGTGACGGACTCCGGTCTATCACCAGCGCGACAATGCCGATCAACAAGAGCGCTGCAATCATGGGCAGCCTCCCCCAACTAAACAAACCAATTACCAAGTTCATCCAGAAATTCCTCCGTTCTTGCAAGAAAAGACTTCAAAAAGTCGGGTGCCCCGCCCACTCTTTCTGCCAGCAACTGACATAAAAGTAAGTTTATAAAACAGGAGTGAATAATTCGTGATGAAACGTTCGATATTCGTGAAATCGCTGTGAAGATTGTTGGCGGCAATTCGGAGTCCAGAAGCGGTCTCGAGCAGTCACGGTAAGTGGAGCACTTGCGCGAGTAGAAAGAGCTTCTACTGAGGAGGGTCTATCAGGAATGCTTATGAGAATTGCCAGGAGGGCGAGGGCAATGAGCCTGTCAGGGGCGCCAGGTCACCGCGCGGCCAAAGCCTGGCCACGCAGTTACGGAATGGGTTAGGGAAAAGAGGTGGTTGAAAAGCCTGCCCTTTACCGGGGACGATTCAGACCGCCCACATACTCGAGGGTGGACGTCCCCGAGGATGGGAACGTCCACATAAACTCCAGCTGTGTACCGACCTGCTTCGAGAGGATTAATTCAAGCGATGAAAGAAGGGCCCATATGAGGCAGTGCCAATCTGAAGCCAAGGCGAAATGTACATATCGCTAGACCGCACTATCGGCGCCCACCCAGTTGGGGCCCAAAGGTGATATGAGGCGCCGTGGAGTCCTTTCGGCTACCCTCATGCTCCCCGAAACGCTCATCCCGCCTTGCTATTGGTTTAGCTGCGTCAACTTACGTATGATGCCACACATGCGGAATGCACAAAGGCGAGCCAAGGAAGAGCACGGCTTTAGTTCGCCGTGCTCTTCGGTAAACCTGTAGAAATAGTCCGGGGAAGCCTGCGGACGGTCTACACGAACCAGCCCATGCCTTCCCAGTGGCCGCGCAGGAAGGCTATCTGGCCTCCGTGGACGATGTTGTCATAGACCAGGACACCAATGAGGGTCTCTTTCGGCTCGGGGTCCGAACCGGGCCTCAGGCTCATGGTCACGCTCAACTCCTCGTCGGTTACGGAGGACATATAGTCCCGGCAGCAGGCCTTCATGGCCTCATAGTACCCTACCAGGATGTCTTTGGAGGGAGGCGACCACGCTGCCACGCGCGCCGCGTCCCAGCCCTGGCCCGTCGTCTCCGGGTCGTCGCTCAGGCCGAATTTTTCGCACCAACCGTCCTCTATCCATATCTGAGGCTTGCCCTGGAACCTGGTATTCATAAAGACGTCCACCACCCGGCTCATGTGGAAGAGGAGCCAACCGATGGAATTGTCGCTGTCGGATATCCGGCGCGCCAGTGTCTCATCACTCAGCCCGTCAATGGCACGGTCTACCATTCCCCAGTTACGTTCCAGCGCATTTGATACTCCGGAGGAAACAGCCATGATCACTCTCCAATAGTTTCTCTACTTTGGGGTTGCGTGGCTAATTGTAACAGCCCCAAAACTGGAATGGTCTGAAATGACAAGGTAACGCCGACGATCAAAAAGAGACCTGCTGCTGACCTGCGGCCGTAGTATCACGGTGCTTTCGGTAATCTTCACGACCCTCGAAATGCAGATCCCACCCTGGTATTGATTTAGGCACAACCCATATGCATTGTTGCCCATTTAATGGCAATAATTGCCAGTCCCAACCACGGCACTATTGAAAATACCACGCTATCTGGTTCCAGCAGTTGTCCTCCCGGCAGGAAAAGTAGCGGGTCCTACCGTTCAGGACTGCCTCGGTGTTTCCCTTTACCTGTATGTGATAGACCTCCCCTTGTTTCAAGAACTCCCGGTCGCTTTCCTCCTGAATGAGAGGGACAAAGAAGGTCCATCTCTTCGTGTTGCTTCCGAAATGGAAGCTGGCCAGAAAATTATCCCCCAATTTTACACTTAGTTCTTTAATGGCAGTGACCGGACCAGTCTCCAGCAGGGGCTTACTGACCTGAAAATCTGCCAGTACGTAAATGCCTCCAGCCAGGACCAGGATGGATTCGGTGCCCACTTCCGACTGGGGCACCATGATCTCAAACTCCATCACTCCATTGCGGTCGGTATGGGGAGCAGGGGAAGTAGTAACGTCTACCCCGCCGATGATGGCCATGGTGACTGGAGTAAAGGGGCGGAGACCACTGCCGGTCACCATAACGGTAGATCCTGGCGGCCCGTGGTTCGGGTAAACGGCTAGCGTGGCCTCCCTCACCTGGTGAAGGGCATTAGTGTAAATTACGTGCCCTTCGTCATCCACAAACTCAGCAGATACCAGGTTGGATGAAGGCATATCCACAGCCCGGGGAACGGTTATCTCAGTGGAAAACCGGCCACCGGGGTCGATGGATACTGGAGTGGTGAACTGGCCATTGCCGTGGTCATAGGTAACTTCGACCCTGGCTTCAGAGGTTCGGTTGCTGCTTACCGGGAAGCCTTCCCCGGAAATGGTTATTGTGTCGCCGGGTCCGGCTTGCTCAGGGGACACCCGAATTGTCCTGGCGGGAATAACGACGACCGCTTCTCCAAGACGGTGCTCTGAATCCCGCACCTGGAGCTTCCGTTCCCCGCCCAGCAAGGTCGAACCGTTCACCGGAAGGTCTACGCTGCCGACCCAGCGGCTGTTATTGTCCAATTGGTAAGGGTCATCTTTCTGTCCACCAATCCTGCTGGCCGGTAATTCCACGCCGTCCATACTGATGAGGTCTATTTCTGCCCCTTGAAATCCCTGGACCGTCACCCGGACACTCTGGTTGGGCAATGCTGTTGAAGGGGACACCTCAACGTAAAGGGAGTTGTCGACTTCGACATTCGAACTGTGCTCGTGACAAAAGCCTCCGGTTGGATTAGCGGCAGATGCCGCACAGTCCCCCGCGTTCTCTCCAACGGTGACCGTGATGTCCTGAAGCCCCGTCAGAACATTTCCGGGCAACACCAGGGGCAAGCTCAACCTGCCAGTCTCGGGAATCTGCCGGTTGCTCAAACCTTCCAGATCGGCCCTGAATCCCCCTATTCTTATTGACTCCAAATGGCCTTGAGGAAAATCCAGCAATTCGACCCGTACAGTGGAATGGGTACGGTGCATTGATCCCACATTTACCGTTCCCGCCAGTTCCACAACCTGAAAGGCGTCTTTAACCTCATGCACAATTTCAGGGTCGCTGGCCGTCTCCCCTTCAAGCACCAGAATTGATGTATGGCCATGGCCGTCTCTAGCGTTAATGAAATTGCAGTCGCTCTTTCCATACTCAGCGTCTAGTATTCCGGCCATTAAGGGATTTCCATCATCATCCGAATGCTTGAGTTTCAGCGTCCAATCACCGAAGCCCGGTACAAAGGGGGGATTGGTCACGGGTATGGAACAGCGGGCGATTGCCTGAGAATCGGCCTCGGCCCGGCAAAGAACTGCGCCCAAAGCATCGAACACGCCGTTCATATTTGAATCACGCCAAAAGATTACGGTGGTACCAACTGCGAACCCCCGCGCAGTCAGCACCAGTTCATCGCCCCTCCTTACGGTGTGTTCGCCGACCTCTACCTGCAAGTCTATGAGCAGCCCGGAAAAGTCAGCCTCGTCAGCCTGGCCGTCGATAGCCTCTTTCATTCTCCTGCAGGCATTACGGACCGCGACATCCGGATGATGGGTCACGCAAAATGTGCTTTCATCGTGGGTGGTGCCGATTTCCCACAGGTAGGCGCCGCCTTCAACGGGATTGGATATGCCTGCATTCTCATTGATCACAACCTCCACCGAAGCTCCTGCCGGGATAGGTTGCTGTTTACCACCATCAGTGATCTTGGGGAATATGGTCACAGTTGCTGGTCCGCCCCGGCGCGCTGGACTCTTCACCTCCACCGAAGACGCGCTTCATGAACCGAACTCTTCGTCATCGTCCACATTAGGATCGGGATCGAATTCATAGTGGATATCGATTTCGCCGGCTTCTATTTCCTGGGGCAGTTGGATACGGGAATCCAGACGAAGAACATTGCCGTCCTGCCCGGCCTGTAGGGGTTGATCACCGTTCACAAACTCCACTACGTACCTGGCATTTGCCCCGGGGCTCCTGGGGATGGCTTCGAAAAGGGTAAAATTTTCGTCATCAATTTCGGAAAGGCACTCAATATCCATTCCATCCTGGGCATGGGCTACCGGCAGGGCCTGGACGGGCGAACCGCCCAGCAGCAGCAGAGTCGCCATCACTGTGCCAGTGAGGAAAGCGGAGAGGACAGATAGCCGGATTCCGAGATTGGCCTAATGGACGGAATAGACCCTTTCCCGCCGACAACCAGGGTTTGCAGGGATTAGATACCTCTGCCAGTTCGTGAACTTCACTGTCTCCAAGCCTCCAGGGGAGGCTGACGGGGCCCGACTTGGGCAACCTCCTACTCGTTGCCTTCTGTGAGCACCTTAGTGTGGCCGACCACGAAACCGCGCACCCCGGAGGCATGGATGATTTCATGCCAGGAATCATGGCTTTCGCGGTCCTCAGCGGCGGTCAGAGTTACCGTCTGGGGCGTGGCCCAGTTCTCCGTCGTGAACGTCAACTCGCCGGGACTGGCGGTCAACCGCCCTGAGAGTTTAATTGAAAGGGTTACCGTGGCGTCCTCCCCAGGTTCGGAATCCAGGGCTACGGTGTAGCTCCCTGAGCCGCCTTCAGGGATGGTCAGGCCGTGACTGCTCAGCACCGGCCACAACGCGCCAGTGTATTCCGCCACCTCGGAGTTGTTAGTTACTGGTTGCGCGGAAAAGCTATCCAGGGAATTCCCCGCCTCGTCCAGCAGAATAGCAGGCAGGCTGTCCTTGAAGAGGTTGTCGTAGGACACCGTCACTGCCTGCCCTTCGGTTATGGCCGTATCCAGATTGAAAGTCAGGGATATCTCGACGGCTTCTCCTTTGCGATAGCTGTCTCCCATGGCCGGGGACGAGGTAATTTCACTACTTCTCACCACCGGCAGGAACCCGTACACCTTGTGCCCCGCCTGGTCCGGCAGACCTGGTATGTCCCGATGGGCTGAGACTGGTGAGCCATCGGCGTAGAGTCTGCCGATATCCAGAATGCGTCGGCCTGCCGATATGGATATTCCGTCGTCGTCACGCTGACCCTTGCCTACCCGGTGGGAAAATACCAGCTTGTTACCCTGGGAATCGCTGGAGTAGGAGGCGACCCAGGTCCCGGCGCTGAATCCATCACCAATAGTCAGGGGTATGGCCAAGGGCGGATCCGCCGACAAATCCTGGTCAAAGGTCGCGGTGATTTCTATCTCATCCCCGATCCGGTAATGTGTCCCGTTGGGAGGAGTGGAGGTCACAGCTATACCGGTGACGTAGGGACTCCCGTCCACCTTGTGGCCAGGCTGCGGGTCCGTGAAGCTTACCTGGTACTCGGTGCTTACCAGCAGCTCACCCCCATTCTCAGTAACGGTGCCTGAACCGCTGAATTCATAGTAGAAATAATCGCTGTCCGGGTCGCCGTCATCCAGCGCAACCCCGTCAGGGTCAGAGTCATCGGTAGCCACCTCGTGCCGGAAGGCCAGGGTGTCCGTACCGGAACCGCTGCTGTAGGGGAAATTAGTGAGGGCATCCGCCCCTTCGCCTATCTGAGCCTTTACCCTTGCTAACTCATTAACTTGCACGGCCCGATTGAACTGCACCTGTATTTCAATATTTTCGCCCTTCCGGTAGGTGTCCCCGCCGGCCGGCGTGGATGAGATATTTACATCTTCCACAAAGGGCTTTCCGGACACCTTCTGGTTTGGCTGCATCTTGATGGCCTCGTAGTTGTAGTTAACCTCAGTGCTGTCGTCCTCTGTAACTATGGTGGCTTCGCCGTCGTGCCTCCCGTCAGAGATGCCGATGCCGTCCTTGTCAATGTCGAACCATTTGACGTCGTACTCAAAGGTGAGGGTGTCGGTGCCTGACCCGCTGGCGTAGTCAGCGTCGCGGGTGGTGCCGTAAAGCCTTTCACCCAGGTCAATTTCGATAGACAGGTCGCTGCCATTGACCTCCACAGCCTCGGTGAACTGCTGCTTTATCCGGATAGTCTCTCCCACCTCATATCCTCAGGACTCCTCCGGTGCCGACGCAATCCAGGTCTTCTTGGCTCCGGGACCGTCATCGTCCTTAATGATTATGGGGCAGGACGTCCAACCATAAACGGGGCCCACGGGTTCAAACCATACGGTGTAGGTCTCGTCCCCTTCCGAAAACTCGTCCTCCGTCGTGTAGAAGGTCTTGGGCAAATCTCCGGCACTCCAGGTCTGAAAATAAGTGCCTTCCTGCTTCACCCGGTGCAGGGCGGTGTAGTCCCGTTCACCGGCGGTGCCGGCGGACGTTGACCAATACACCTCAAAGTTTTCCCTTTGGCCGACAGACACTCCCTCTGTATTGGTATTGCGCACTGACGCTTCGAGAGTGTCGCCTTCATCTATGTGGCCCGCTGGGAATCCGGGGCAGGCAATACTGTGCCAAGGCCTGATGGCATAGGCGGGTTCAGGGTTCTGCAAGACCAACAACGTGACCATTGCCGCTATTAGCAGCACTGCCAGCACTGCCACCTATGCACGTTCAAATTCCTCGATGTTTTCCTCATTAAGTAACTCCCTAAAGCCATGGGTGCAGGTTAAAAACCCTTTTCCGGAACAGCGCATAAAGAGAAGATTGCCTTCGCTCTTAATGTGAAGGTGGTCTGGGCGTTCACGAAGGCTGTGCCTTTTGGGTCCTGAGTCAACCAGGCAAAAGCCTGCTCGGCACTGGGGTTTATTCCCGCCTTTGATTAGTAGCCTTCATTACCGCAGTTTGAGCAGGGCCGCCGCACATGAGGAAAGTTAAACGTGTGAGGACTCCCAACACGGCAAAGCCCAGGGGTAGAGTTACCAGTTGGCAGAAATCCGGGCCACGGCCAGAGTCGCATTCTGTCGTGCCCAAGCTGACACGGGACAAGCTCACCGTTTTGCTACCCTTGGGATGAATCCCGCATTTAGGCGCCCTTTCCGGCCACCTGGCATTTGAAAAAGAGTGCAGCGAAGGACTACACTTCACCCTGGTCAGGGATCATTAGAGGGCTGAGTGCCAATTAAACTGCTGCCCGATACCGGGGGATAACCGGATGAGCCAACTCCACGGCGCCAACGCCATATCCTGGCGAGACTGGAGCGAGGAAGCCTTCGAGACTGCGGGGGCCGAGGGCAAGACGGTGCTGCTCACCTTGGGGGCCACCTGGTGCCACTGGTGCCACGTCATGGACGATACATCCTACTCCGACGAACGGGTCATAGGACTGGTCAACTCGCGGTTCATACCGGTGCGGGTTGACGTTGACCAGCGGCCCGACATATCGCTGCGGTTCAACCAGGGCGGATTCCCATCGGTGGCATTTCTGACCGGGGACGGCGAATTCCTCACCGGCCGGCCCTACACGCCTCCCGACGAATTGGCGGCCCTGCTGGAGCAGGTTTCCAGCGGAGAAGTTTCACCGGAGAGTCGATACACTTCACACAACACCGCATCACCTGCCCGAACCAGCGCCGACGCCTCCGCCGATTCGGTAATGGACCGGCTGACGGAGCTATACGACGAGCAATTCGGCGGCTTCGGACTGGAACCCAAACAGCCCCCATGGGAGGCATTGCAGTTCCTCACCGCCCGCTACGGGCTCACCGGGGAGCGGGCTATCCTGCGAATGGTCGACACTACCCTCCAGGGAATGTGGCAGGGCATCTACGACCGGAAAGACCAGGGATTCTTCCGCTACTCGGTGAGCCGGGACTGGAAGGTGCCGCACTACGAGAAGATGCTGGTCAGCAACGCCAGCCTGGCCGTGACCTACCTGGAAGCATTTCAGATTACCGGGAGAAGGGCCCACCGGGAGGCCGCTGAAGGCATCCTGAGTTACTTGTTGTCCACCCTGTTCAGTCCTGGCGAGGGGTTGTTTTTCGCCAGCCAGGACGCCGACGAGCCTTACTACCAGCGGTCGTGGAAGGACCGCGACGCGTCGACGCAACCGCCAATTGACCGCACTTTCTATTCCGGCTGGAATGCCCTGGCCGCCAATACCCTGCTGCGGGCAGCGGATGCGCTGAACAACCCGGAGTATCGGCGGATTGGTTCCGGCATCCTGGAAAGGCTGTGGGCGGACAGCTGGGACCCTGCGACAGGTCTGCGCCGACGGGCTGGCAAGCTGGGCGACACCACGCCCAACCTGGCGGACCAGCTAAGTTTCCTGCGGGCCTGGCTGACCCGGTATCAGTCCACAGGCCTTTCGGACTGCCTGGCACGGGCGGTGGAAATCGCAGGGACGGTGGAGCGGCTGTTCGGCGCACCGGACGGTGGCTGCTACGACACCGTACCACCCCAGTCCTTCGAAGCGGGACTCCTCACCCGTGAGCAGCCCGTGTTGGACAACAGTCACTGGGCAGAAGCGCTGCTGGACCTGTATCAACTGACCGGCGACGAAGCCTACGTGGACCGGGCTGCCGCAGCCTTGAGAATTCTTGAGCCCGTTGTTCCTGGCAGGAGCTACCTGGGCAACCATTCCTCCCGGCACATGGAGGAGGATGAGGAAGCGCTGTTTTTGCCGGCGGGCGCGGCCTGGGGACGGGCAATGGACCTGCTGACCCACGGGCCGGTGCGGCTGGTGCTGGTAGGAGATTCTTCAAGTCGCGCCTATCGGCGACTGCACCGCACGGCTTTAAGGACTTATGCTCCCCACCGGGTGGTGCAGCCTCTGGACTCGAAGCGGGACGCCGAGCAGGTCCGAGGACTGGGATTTCCACTCCAAGGGGGGGCTTCGCTGTACGCCTGCATCGGAGACCGCTGCCTGGCGCCCATCACTACACCCGAGGGTGTACGGGAAATGGCCCGGTCTCGTCCCTGGGCAAACGGGTGACCAGACCCCCGTCAGCCGCCTGACAGAACCCCTTCCGGTTGTACAATACCCCGAACGTTCGCGGCGCCAATCAGCGGTGGCCCAGCATTGCACGTCGTTGTCGACCATAGACAGCCAAGACAAAGAGACCTTTCCCAATCTGCCATCCACAGGAGAACGCCTATCATGAATCGCCAGAACACCGCACCCAAAGAACAACTGGCCGCCAACTCCAACTCGACAATCGAGTCCTCGAAACAGGCGCTGTTCGAGCTTTCGAAAGATGTCCACTCGCATCCGGAGCTGAACTATGAGGAATATTATTCATCCAAGGCTCTGGCCGGGTTCCTGGAGGGGCATAGTCTTCAGGTGGAACGGGGAATAGGCGGTGTGGAGACGGCGTTCAGAGCCACAATAGAAGGGGGCGCCGGCGAAGGCCCGACAGTCGCCGTGCTGGCGGAATACGACGCTTTACCCGAGATTGGCCACGGATGCGGGCACAATCTCATCGCCATGGCGGCCATGGGCGCCGCGCTGGGACTTCAGGCGAACGCAGAGGAGTTGCCAGGGCGCGTGATGGTCATAGGGACCCCGGCCGAAGAGGGCGGCGGCGGCAAAATACGCCTGTTGGAAGCGGGCGTCTTCGACGGCGTAGACGTTACCCTTTCGTCCCACCCATTTTCCAACCGCACCCTGGTACCGGCGGCGGCGGCAAAGGGAGAGAGCTGGAGCCTGGCCATGGTGGGCTACCGGTACATGTACCACGGCAAGGCCGCTCACGCGGCGGCGGCCCCCGAGGCAGGCATCAATGCATTGAACGCGGTTATCCATCTGTTCACCGGAATCGATGCCTTGCGTCAGCACCTGAGGGACGACGTACGTATTCACGGGGTAATCACCGACGGGGGCCTGGCGCCCAACGTGGTGCCCGAGTTCGCCGCCGCCAACTTCATGCTACGGAGCCGGGACGGGCGCTACCTGAGCGACGTGGTGGTGGGCAAGGTGGCACAAATAGCTGAGGGGGCGGCAGCCATGACCGGCGCCACCCTTGAGGTACAGGAATTCTATCCCTTCTACGAGAACGTTCAGCCCAACGTGGCCCTGGCCCAGGCGGTAGGAGCCAATGCCCAGGCGCTGGGATTCAAGCTGGATGAGCCGGTGGCGGGACGACCGGGCAGCGGGGCATCCACCGATTTCGGCAACGTCAGCCAGGTTATGCCGGCCTTCGAGCTTAGGTACGCCGTCAGCGAGGAACCGGTGGCTTCCCACACCAGGGAGATGTGTGCGACCGCCGTTACCGATCTGGCCCTTTCCAACGCATTGCTGGTGGCCAAGACGCTGAGCCTGACGGCAACCGACCTGCTGCGCGACGCCGCGCTGGTGGAGGCCGCGAAGGTCGAGTTCGGCGACCGCAGCAACTAACGGTCAGGAGACCATCTCAAAACTAGGGTTGGGAGTCGCATTTGTGCCTTCCGGTGACATTTCGCAAGGTGTCAGCCCCTTCCTGGCCTTCCCCAACCAAGAGGGAAGGGACTCTTGAGATAGTCTCCAAGTTGGCCAATCCCGTTTGACCGCCGATTAACGCGGGCGAGGAGGGTTGCGTTCGCTCCTACAGCGAGATATGCATAAGCTCTTCGGAGAAAACTATCTCGCCGTCGTAGATCCGGCTGATGTCGCCGATGCCCTGCTCCATGGGGCCGTGGCCCGAGAGGTGGGGACCCACGTGGACCAGGACCAGCTTCTTCACCCCGGCGGCCTGGGCCATGCGGGCCGCGCCGGTGGTGCCGCACTGACCGGTGTACTCCCCGTTGGCGTCCATCACCGCCTGGTCGTCCCAGCACATGCAGAGCATCATGTCGGCGCCGCGAGCCAGGTCGGTTACCGAGTCGCAGGGCTGGGTGTCGCCGGTGAATATCACGCTCCCTTCCGACGAATCCACCCGATAGGCCAGGGAGTCGAGCCAGGGCTGGACATGCTCGGCGGGAGCGGCGGTTACCTCCCAGTCCGGCCCGCTGAACACTTTGCCCGGCCCAACGTCCTGGGCAGCAACCGATGGGGCTGGGCGCGGGAGGGTGCCCCCGCGATTGACGAAGACCTGCTGGCTAAGGGGGTGGTTGACCCGGGCCTTCCAGTCGTGAGCGAACAGTCCGTTCTCGCCGAGGATGCCCTCGGTTATCTTTTCCGTCAGGTCGGGGCCGAAGACCTGGAGTTGGTTCTCCTTGCCGATGCTCTGGTCCCAGCGGCAAAGGAGAAAGCAGGGATAGTCGATATCGTGGTCGAAGTGGTGGTGGGTGAAGAACAGGTAGTCGACCTGGGTAGGGAAGAGTCCCGCCTTGACCAGCTTGTGGGTAGTGGCCGGCCCGCAGTCAAACATCAGGAGTTGGTCCCCAAGCTTCAGCACGTGGGAACTGCCGAAGCGGGTAGGAGTGGGAGTGGGCGTACCAGCGCCCAGGGTGTAAATTTCAGCCATGGTTTTCCTCGCTGGTTTGGGTATTGAAGGGATGGGGTACAGGATAGCACGCGGGGGGTTGAAGTTTAGAGGCTGGATTCTGCGGACGAGTAATAGCGCATCAGATTAAATGCCTAGAGACTCGGCCCCCAATGTTTCTTCGATTCCTTACGGTTAACCCTATCACTCCCCCGCATCGCTCCCCAGGGCCAACTCCAGCAACCGCATGCCCCGTTCCACTGTTGCCCACACGTATCCGAGGCAATAAAATCGTCTCATCCAACCGACCCCTGCTTAATGACGTTCTTCACCAAATTGACGATTGCAGCATCGGTATATAGCGAAAGCCAGTCGGCGCAGTTCAGGGTATTAGTTAATGTTTCAATTGCTAAAGCGACTATTGGGGAATAGGGATGATGATCCTAGTGTGTCCGGTGCTTCGGATCTTGATTCAACGCCTGAGTCGGACGCCAAAATCGACAGCTATCGAGCTACCGATTTCTATTTCTTCAAATCTCACGGGATGCAGTATGCTATCTCAATAAGCGATTTCGAGCGCGCTGGTACTCTCGCTCGAGAATGCTTGCAATATGTCCCGGGATTCGTTAGTGAAACTCGAAACACTTATGGCACTTTCGGCATCCGGTCCATCCCTCCATTAGAACAGGGTGGACGAATCTTGGCTCTTGTAGACGATGAGGAAGGCTTGTCTCAACTCGAAGGCGTCGTAAATGCAATCCCGGAGTTAGAACCTTGGAGAGTAAAGATTCCTGAACATTGGGAAGACCTCCGACTGTTCAATCTCATAAAGTCAACCGTGCTGTCCCATCCTTATTGCCTTCAGACCGACATCAATAGTCTTGTAGGGCACGACAATGGTCGCAGGATAGCAACTTTGATCTCCTACCTAGAGAAATCACGAAATATCCAAAGGATACCTGAAGGAAAAACGTACCAATTGGTTAGCTTAGATTCGGTATACGGCCCGCCGTGGGCACCACTAGTTCCAGAGGAATCCGAGACCCAAGTCGCTACTAACGCAGAGATAGTATTGGCCGCAGATAGATGGAGTACGGCTGCAGAAATAGCTAAGGGGCGGATTTCAGCTGAAGAAGGTGGGTGCTGGACATGGACAAGTACACTGTCCTCAGGTGGATATGGTCGTGTAACGCGGACAATAAAAGGCCGCAAATATAACGTTCCGGTGCATCAACTAACTTGGCTGGAAGCGAATGACGGGGTATGGCCACTTGGTGCAGTGGCTCGCCATGTGTGTCGCAACCGAGCTTGTTGTCGGCCTGACCACATTATCCCAGGTACACCACTTGAGAACGTACAAGACGCCCAGTTTCGTGACGGCACGATGCCTGTGTCAATCCACCGTTTGCCTCCCGACTTACAGCAACGCTTGATACGTGACGGTTCTGTTGAATGGGATGGGAAGGTTTACGACCTCGAATGAATCCCAATAGAATACTAACTAACCCTATAGGTTGGATCCGCCCTTGCTACTCGTTAAGCATCAAGGGCCCGCACAGATCTGAGGCAGTTGAGGATTTCCCCCAGCATCACTCCCCCGCATCGCCCCCCGGGGCCAATTCCAGCAACCGCATGCCCCGTTCCACCTGCTGCCCCGGTTCTACTGCCACCCGCCGCACGGCGCCATTTCGGGGGGCCGTGATTACCAGTTCCATTTTCATGGACTCCATCACGATGACGGTCTGGTTTCGCTCCACCCTGTCGCCCTCGCGGACCAGCACCTCCAGCACGCCGCCGGGCATAGGGGCGAATACATCCCCTGGCGCTTCTTCAGCGGGGGCGTTGCCTCGTCGCCGGGTCTCTGCCATTTGGAACACGAACAGGTCGCCGTCCAGCCATAGGTGCAACTCTGTACCTACCCATGCCCAGGCAAAGGGGTGAGTGCGGCCCGATTCGGTCCGGCATAACCCTTCTCCGGTTTGCTGGGACTCAATGCCAAGGGCAATGGCGATGTTGGAACCGTCTGCTGAATCCCCTTCCAGTTGGAAAATGATGGTGCCTTCTCGCTCTTCCAGACCGTAGCGATAGGCTTCTCCCGACACCGGATAGACCTCCCGCATTTGCCCTTGTCCATGACTCTGGCCCTGGGTCATGGCAGCCTCCGCTCCCCAGCGGACTGCCAGGGGTTGGCGTTGGCCTGGCCGGCTGTCCCGTCTGTCGGCGACGCCGGACCGGTCGGCTGACGCGCTGCCCATGCCGCTAGCGCCCGGGCCATCTTGCGAGTTTCGCCTGGGATAGACGGGCTGCTAACCGCCGGATTCCACTCCAGGAAGCCGGTATCGTATTCGCCCCTCTGGAACTGGGCATGCTTTATCACTGCTCGCAGCAAGGTAATGTTGGTCACCACACCCAGAGCCAGGAACTGGGACAGAGCCACTTCCATCCGGCGCAGGCTGAGGTCGCGACTCGGCGCCCAGGCAATCAGCTTCGCCAGCATGGGATCGTAGTAGATGGACACCTCCTGACCCTGGGCCACCCCGCTGTCCAGTCGCAGCCCGGGGCCGCTGGGAGGCCGCCAGCGCAGCAGTTTGCCGGCGGAGGGCACAAAGCCGTTGTAAGAGTCTTCGGCGTAGATGCGGCACTCTATAGCGTGGCCGCGGTGCTGGATGTCGTCCTGCTGCAGCGTCAGGGGTTCTCCGCTGGCGATACGGACCTGCCACTCCACCATGTCCAATCCAAGGACGGCTTCGGTAATCGGGTGCTCCACCTGGAGGCGGGCATTCATTTCCAGGAAGTAGTACTCGCCGTTGTGCGGGTCCAGCAGGAACTCCACGGTCCCGGCGTTGACGTATCCCGCCCCGCGAGCCACGGCAATGGCGGCGGCGCCCATGCGGTCGCGCAACTCCGGCGTCAGGGCGGGGGAGGGAGTCTCTTCAATCAGCTTCTGGTGGCGGCGCTGGATGCTGCATTCCCGCTCGCCGAGGTGGATGGTATGGCCCAACTCATCGGCCAGCACCTGTACTTCCACGTGGCGGGGGCTGGCAATGTAACGCTCCAGGAACACCCGACCGTCGCCAAAGGCAGCCTGCGCCTCCCGGCCGGCCGCCTCCATAGCCACGTCCAACTCTTCACGCCGGTGCACCAGGCGCATTCCCCGCCCGCCACCTCCGGCGGCAGCCTTGACCAGCAAGGGAAACCCCCAGCGTTCCACGAACTCGCGGGATTCAGAATCACCAGGGAGGCACACGGGAGAACTGGGTACCACCGGAACCCCGGCGCCAAGAGCAATTCCCTTGGAATGCAGTTTGTCTCCCAGGGCCTCCATGCTTTCCGGGGATGGCCCGATGAAGGTTAGCTGAGCTTCCTGGCAGGCCCGGGCAAACTCAGGATTCTCCGACAGGAAACCGTAGCCTGGGTGTATCGCCTCCGCTCCACAGACCAGGGCGGCCTGCACTATTTTCGGGATGTTCAGGTAGGTCTCTTCGGCGGTGTTGCCTAGCAGTGCCACGGACTGAGCTGCGGTGGTTACGTGGGGAGCTCCGGCGTCAGGGTCGGAATAGATGGCGACTGGGGCAATCCCCAGCGCGCGGAGGGTCTGGTTAATCCGCACCGCGATTTCGCCTCGGTTAGCTACCAGTACCTTGGAAAACATCAGCAAACGTCCAGTGCCGGACTTTTCAGGTGAGGGAGGAAGAGGCTGGAGTTCAGAATCGGAAGACACCCCGCTTTTGTTCAGGGAAGGGGGCGTTGAGGGAGGCGGCGATTCCCAGGCCCAACACGTCCCGCGTGTCCACCGGGTCAATGATGCCGTCGTCCCACAGGCGGGCGGTACTGTAGTAGGGATCGCTCTCTGTTTCGTACTTTTCCAGGATGGGCCGTTGCAGGGCGTCCCTCTCCTCCTGCTCCATCGTCTGCCCCTGGCGTTCCAGTTGTTGGAGCCTTACGGTGAGCAGTACCTCCGCCGCCTGCTGCCCGCCCATCACCGAAATGCGGGCGTTGGGCCACGCCCACAGGAAGCGGGGCTGGTAGGCCCGCCCGCACATGCCGTAGTTTCCTGCCCCGAAGGAACTGCCGATGATTACAGTGAACTTGGGGACGGCGGCGTTGGAAACGGCCATAACCATCTTGGCCCCGTCCTTGGCAATACCCCCGGCCTCGTACTGACGGCCCACCATGAAGCCCGTAATGTTCTGCAGGAAAAGCAGGGGGATGCCCCGCTGGCTGCACAACTCTATGAAATGAGTCCCCTTCAGCGCGCTCTCGGAAAACAGGACCCCGTTATTGGCGACCACGCCCACCGGATACCCCCAGATGCGGAAAAAGCCGCAGACCAGCGTATCGCCGTAACCGGCCTTGAACTCGTGGAAGCGGCTCCCATCCACGATACGGGCAATTACCTCACGGACGTCATATTGACGCCGGTTGTCGGGGGACACTATCCCATAAAGCTCCGCAGGGTCGCAGGCCGGCGGTTCCGGGCTGGTAATTTCGAAAGGAGGCCTCCGACGGTTGACGAAATTCTCCACAATGTCCCGGGTGATGGCCAGGGCTTCTTCATCATCTGCGGCCTGGTGGTCGGCCACCCCGGATACCCGGGTATGCACGTCGGCGCCGCCCAGGGTTTCCGGATCCACTTCCTCGCCGGTAGCCGCCCGTACCAGCGGCGGCCCGCCCAGGAAGATAGTGCCCTGCTGTCGCACCATCACCACCTCGTCGCTCATCGCCGGAATGTACGCGCCCCCAGCGGTGCACGATCCCATGACCACCGCCACCTGGGGAATTCCCAGGGCCGACATCTGGGCCTGGTTGTAGAAGATGCGCCCGAAGTGGTCGCGGTCGGGGAATACCTCCGCCTGCAGGGGCAGATAGGCGCCCCCGGAGTCCACCAGGTAAATGCAGGGCAGGTGGTTTTCCAGGGCGATTTCCTGGGCGCGCAGGTGCTTCTTGACGGTAATCGGGTAGTAGGTGCCGCCCTTGACCGTGGCGTCGTTGGCCACGATCACCACCTCTTTCCCGTGGACCACGCCGATGCCGGTCACGATTCCGGCGGAAGCTTCCTCGCCGTCGTACATGTCCCAGGCGGCCAGGGGGCTCAGCTCAAGGAAAGGAGTGTTGGCGTCCACCAGCCGGTCAATCCTCTCCCTGACCAGCAGCTTGCCCCGGCTGCGGTGCAACTCCACCGCCCGCCCTCCGCCACCGGCCCGTACTTGGGTCAGCCGCTTTTTCAGGTCGCGCACTAGGGCTTCCATACGGGCCCGGTTGTCCAGAAAATTCTGGTCGGCGGTTCTCAGGTTGGAGCCGATTATTTCCATGTCGTTTCCGAATTGTCCCCTGGTAGAATGCGATGGGCTGGAACCGTTGCTTCCTTTCCTAATTATATCCTTCTCGAGAGGCTCTCGTTGGCACTGGCCTGGTAGTTAAACTACTTGGGAATGATGCTACAGAAGGGCCAAGCCGAGATAAGAGAATACCTGTCTTACTCATTATTGCAAATATGCCAGGTCACTACAGGGCAATCGCGTTATAAACGATTGTCATGCTGAGCGAAGCCGAAGCATCTAAACTCCAACCCGGCAACCTTGTTTCGGGCCTTGAGCCTGACTTCCGCCAGGGACTTTAGACCCTTCGGCAAGCTCAGGGTGACATGACTTACAGCTTTAGTGGACAGCACCGCTTAAGATGCGATTGCCCTGGGCCACTAGACCCAAGAGAACTTAATGCTTATCATCGTGGTATAAGCTTCTGGCTTGTTTCAATGAAGCTTCCCTTAGAGCGGAGAATCCATTGCGGAGGCGGGGTGACATGCATGGCAAGAATAGGTTAGCGCTCCTGCTGGCAACGGTAGGAATCCTGGTCCCCGCAATTGTGTTGTCCTTCGTATTCCTGCATTTAGTTTACGCATCGATCGTCACCTTGATTGCAGCGCCGGTATTGCTGGGAGTTGTGCTGGGTGGTGCGAGCCAACGCAGGGAAGGGTTCAACCACTTGGAAACGCGAGCAGCCCAAAGGGGCGACTCGGCGTTCTTTAATGACCCACGTCGCCAGTAATCTACATTGGCAGTAAATTGAGAAGGAGGCAACCGTCATGCCGTCTTTTTGGGAGAAGGTTGAGGTAGAAGGCCGAGAAATGGACCTGTACGCCAGTGTTCCTTCAGGCTCGGGACCATTTCCGGCAGTTGTTGTGGCCCACCCGGCCAGCGGCGTAGGGGAGTTTACCCAAAGCATTGCCGATCGCCTGGCGGCTGAAGGGTACGCAGCGGTGGCACCGAACCGTTTCCACCGCGTAACTGAGGAAATGTTGGCCAGCGGGAGAGCCGCCGGACAGTTCCTGAACGACCTCGAGACCATCGCCGACATGAACGCTACCGTGGATTTCCTGAGGAATCATCCGTCCATTGACGGTGAGCGAATCGGGGTTATTGGCTTCTGTTCCGGGGGGCGGATTGCCTGGCTTTCGGCGGCCACCAATCCCAACTTCAAGGCAGCGGTGCCCTACTATGGTGGCAACATCATGGCCACCGTGGGCGAAGCTACCGGTTCTCCCTTTGATCTGGCGGAGGGCATAAGTTGTCCTGTTCTCTTCCACTTCGGGGAAGTGGACACCAATCCCTCCCAGGACGACATGCGAAAGTTTGACGCCGAACTGACCAGGCTGGGTAAGGAGCATGATTTTAGGTCTTATCCGGGCGCCGGTCATGCATTCATGGACCAAAGCCAAGACGCCAGGTACCACCAGACGGCGGCCCAAGCTTCGTGGCCGGTTACGGTGGAGTTCTTCGCTACCCACCTGAAGGGCTAAAGTCCAGGGGCCACATCCGGCTGAGCAAAACGCCTTTTACCATGTCGCTGCAGTGGTGATTCAGAAACAGGGCATTTCCGCCTGACGTGCAGAGGCAGTCAGCAATCCCGCAATCGCAACCGTGGATTGGGGCCAGCCGTCTTCCATGCTTGCGGCGTTAGTCGTTGCAGACGGCTGGCCAGGGCCCAAGCAGCCCCCAGCCCAGAAGCTTGCTCTACGAGCTTGCCGATGGCCCGGGCTCTTGGACAAGCCCAAGCTGGGCGGTTCCCAATTCCGAACCGACCGGGCTGAGCTTGTCGAACCACGACATGCGATAGTATATAAAGGTGCTGCACTACAGGTTATGAACGATGTTGTCCGGCGCCCGGCACAGGATAGCCACCATCTCCTCGTCGTAAGGGTTCTCCTCGATATGCGGGGTATGCGCTGGCACGAAGAGGAAGTCGCCCGGCCCGGCCTCAATCCATTCCTCGAAATTCTCTCCGAACAGCACCCGCACGTGTCCCTCAAGCACGTAAGCCGCGGTCTCTGCCTCCAGGTGGGTGTGCGGAGGGCCCTTTTCGCGGGGCGCTGCCGTGACCTTGCCCATCCAGATCTTGGTGGTGTCGCCCTTGTCCGGCATGACGGCCGGCTGACGCACCATTCCGGGCGTCTGGGCGGTTTCCGTGGCGTCGCCCACAGCATGCACCACGTAGGGCTTGAGAGTGCTCTGTTTTTCCTTTGCCTGCATAACCTTTACTCCTTGTCACCTTCTTTGGAAGCCACCCTGGTTGAGCGGGGCAGAACTCACGCTGGCCGTTGCTGCCGTACCGGATACGGGAGCCGCGCTACCAATGATACAGCCTGGGGACTAGTCTGAACATCCGGCCACCATCCAAGGACTATAGGCAATTGGTCAGTGCTCAGGAAGTGCGATGCCAATTTGTCCATGCCCGCATCCTATGCCTGGGCGCCATAGCTGGTTATAGACGAACTGAGCCAAAAACTCGACTCGGTAATGGGTTCTCAATTACAATTTACGGACGGGTTGTGGGACTAAGCTCCAGCAACCCCTTGTTCCGGATGCGGAGAGGTGGCCGAGTGGTTGAAGGCGCCGGTCTCGAAAACCGGTATATCCGTAAGGGTATCGCGGGTTCGAATCCCGCTCTCTCCGCCAGAGTATTATTTCCTTCAGCCCCATTTCCTTCCCTTAAAACTACTCTCCCATATTTGGTTAAGTTTGCTTCATCGTCCACTTTGCTCTCAATGAGGTCAATGTAGTTCAGCGCCGCCTCACCGAGTGTGGCAGACAAACCGGCACACAAATTGTGTATGCCTCGGTGGTAGAAGGAGCGCCGAGGTGTATGACCTGCCTCAAGAGACAGGTTTGACGGCCGCCACAGCAAGAGACTTCTGGACTCTGGCCAGTATTCCGGCGGAAATGTACTGTACCTCCGGATTGAGCTTTGCGCTCATGCAGACCCCGAAAGCCTGTTAAGGTGATGGCGCAGGGCTGTTCTGTACATCGATGAGGTCGAAGAGATATTGCTAGCCGTGATGGCGGGGCCCCGCTCCGGAAGCTCGGCTGTCGCCGGTGAGGAGCGGGGCCCTTCCACGTTCTCCCGAACTGCCGCTATGCGGCTGGCAGGGGGCGGGCCTGGCGGCCTGGACCGCCGGCGCCCTCGCGAATATCCCTGGCCGTCACCTCGTCAACTCCCCTGGGCCAGCGGCGCCCGAGCAGGTCGCTTACCGTTAGGTTGAAGCTGCCCACTCCCTCGACACCTACCTCGATGGTGTCCCCGTCCTGCATCGCGCCCAGGCCCTGGTGGTTGGTGCCCATGAAGAGGACGTCGCCCGGGCTGATCTCCTCAATAGCCGCCACGTACTCAATGGATTCGGCTATGGAGTGGGCCAGGTCGTCGGTGCCGTAGTTGACCCGCAGCTCCCCGTCCACGCTCAGCGTGATCTGCAGCTTCTCCGGGTCGGCGATCTCGTCCCTGGTCACGATGCAGGGGCCAAGAGGACAGAAGGTGGGGTGCGACTTGTGCTCGGCGATGGGCAGCGTGTTGGGCACCCGGCCTCCGCTGCCCCCGGGCATGCGCGCCGAGACGTCCACCCCCGCCGTGTAGCCGAAGACGTAGTCCATGGCCTCCGACGCAGGGATGTCCTTGCCGCCCCTGCCGAAGACCAGCACCAGTTCCGCCTCGTGGTGGAAGATGTTGGCGTCTATGTCAGGGAGGACCACCGTGCCGCCCGGGCTCAAAATGCTGTGGAGCCTCTTGATAAAGCCCCACATTGGCGAGGGCTCCCGCGCGCCAAACTCGCGGTAGTTGCCCCCCATGCAGAGGATCTTGTTGGGGCTCGGCAGCGGCGCCCGCAGTTGCGCTCTGGCGACAACTGTGCCCTCTGCGGCCCGCGCCTCAAGCTGGGGCTTCATGCCCTCGTAGTTGGTGATGAGATGGACCATTGCGGCCTGCCCGCCGCCGGGGCACAGGTCGCCAATGTCAATTACGCCCGCATCGGTCAGAATACCCGGCTGGTTGTCGTTGTAAACCACGAACTTCATTGCTTCCTCCTTCTTTCCTTATGTTTCCAGGGATAACAGTGGCACCATTTCTTCGTTGGGAGGTCAAATTAGCCAGTAAAGCAGACGAAGCGCCTGGGTAACCGTCCATGGTATCAGGGATTCAGCCCATGCTTGCTCTACCACTGTTGGCCACCAGGGCATTCGCCCGCCGGTCGTCTGACTGACGCCGGGCGGGCACGAACCGGCATCGCCGACGCGGTGAGCCGTCACCGGCCGTTCCATGTCCGCACTTTACACTGGTCCAAACCTGCTTTCCACTGCCCGGATTGACTCAATGATAACGGCTGCAGGGAAGGCAGCGCTGCCTGGCTGTTCAGCACGAACAGCTTGTCGAGGAATACCAGTGGTTGCGGCAACCTGAAATGGCAGCTACGCTTATGTCGCACTCCGCCCGTGGTAAGGGCAACGAGCGGCTACCAGGCCCACCCTAAAGACGGCGTTACAAGGAGTCTGTGTCCATGGTTGAACGCGACGTTAGTTCAATCGTTTCCAGCACCCAGGCCTATTACGACGGCCCCGCCGACGAAATTTACCGCACCATCTGGGGAGATAATCTCCATTTGGGCGTACCCTGTGGCGACGCCTGCCCCCACCCGGAGGCCATGGAGCATACTAACGAAATCATGGCCGGAGCGGTGCCCCTGGGGCCGGAAACGCGGGTCCTGGACCTGGGTTGCGGCTATGGCTCGACGGCCCGGTACCTGGCGGCGAACTTCGGATGCCCGGTAACCGGCACCAACATCAGCAAGAAGGAACTGGACCTGGCTCGCGAACGCTCGTCTGAGGCGGGACTGACCCACCTACTGACCTTTGAGTACGAGGACTTCCACAGCCTGAGCTGCGCGGAAAGCTCCTACGACGTGGTCTGGAGCCAGGAAGCGTTCCTGCACGCGGCGGACAAGAACGCAGTACTGTCGGAATGCCGCCGGGTGCTGAAGCCCAATGGCTCCCTGATTTTCACGGACATACTGGTGCGCCGGGACACGCCGGCTGAGGACCGGGAAAGGATCTACGACCGGGTGAAGTCCCCCGATATGTGGGACCTGGATGACTACCGCGCAGCCCTTTCCCGCCTGGACTTCCCTGTCAGCAGGGAAGAAGACTGGTCCCGGCACGTCGCCCGCTCATACGGCTGGGTCCGGGACCGGCTCCGGGAAAATCGGGAAGCCCTCCTGCCCCGCATAGGAGCGGACACCATAGACCGCACTCTGGATGCCCTGTCTTTCTGGGTCAACTCGGCCAATGCGGGCAACATCGGCTGGGCGATGTTCGTGGCAATAAAACCCGCGTAAGTGTCCCTGCGGCCCGCGGCCCAACTCCATCTCAGTACCGGAAGGGAATCATACGTGACTGAACCCGAAAACATCCTGGTCCCCAGGGACCTGTACAAAGAGCAGTATTCGCCCGAGTTCGCCGTGCGCTGGGACGAACTGATTGACTGGCAGCGCCGGGCGGAAGCTGAAAATAATTTCTTCCAGGACATCCTGAGAGGACATGGAGTCGAGACGGTGCTGGATATCGCATGCGGCACCGGATATCACTCCGTTACCCTGAAAGCCGACGGTTTCCAGGTAACGGCCGCGGACGGCGCCCCTAACATGCTGGACCAGACCAGGCAGAACGCCCGTCGTTACGGAATCGAAGACCTGCGGATTGTGGAGGCCGAGTGGACCAGGCTCGGCGAGTCCTTTGCGGGAGAGCAGTTCGACGCCATAATTTGCCTGGGAAACGCCTTTACCCACCTGTTTGATGAAGTTGACCGGATCAAGGCCCTCAGCGAGGTGTACCAACTGCTCACCAGGAACGGCATCGCAATCATTGACCAGCGAAACTACGATGCCATTCTGGACAAAGGCTTCTCCAGCAAGCACCTGTCCTACTACCTGGGCGAGAAGGTTGAAGTGAGACCGGAGGACCTGAGCGAGGACCTCCTGACTATGCGCTACGAATACGAGGACGGTGAAGTCCATTTCCTGACAATCTGCCCCATACGCCAGGAATACGTGACAAACCTGCTCCTGGACGCAGGCTTCCAAAGCGTGAAGTGTTATGGCGACTTTGTAGAAGACTATGACATCTATGAGCCGGACTTTGTGATACAAGTTGCCAGGAAATAGTCCAGACACGGTTCTGCCTGCCCCGCGCAAACCGGCTGTCAGCACTTCCTTGTCGGAACGTGCTGTTCTGGCGAACGCAAGGGTGATTTAGGCCTCATCCCGTAGCCTATTCCGACCCCTATTCCGACCGGCCACCCCGACCGACGGGGTACCTGGTCAATCTGCTCCTCAGGCCCCCAGCAGGGGGTCGAGAAGGTGCCGGAGCACCTGGGCATCGCCCACAAGAGCAACCTGGCTGTGGTCCAAACAGGGCAATCGCGCTTTAAACGATTGTCATGCCGAGCGAAGCCGAAGCATCTGAACTCCAACCCAGCAACCTTGTTTCGGGCCTTGAGCCTGACTCCTGTCAGGGACTTTAGACCCTTCGGCAAGCTCAGGGTGACATGTTTTCCCATCAGAAAGAACTTGCACATATCAACACGAACTTTAAACGCGATTGCCCTGGTGGTCCAAAGCGCCAAGTTGACAACAAACTGCTCCTGTGCTGGAATTGCCCTATCCCAGGTTGGCTGCAGGTTGCCGCAGTATCTTTCGTAAATAGCGCCAAAAACGCCGATAGAAGGGGGGAGTATGACTACCGAACAGTCCAGTAACGGCAACAGCTTTGTCTATGTGGGCCTGGCAGGCGAGACCGCCCCCGGGAGAGTCGTAGCCAGCGGCCTGTACCGCATGGCCAAAGGGGATGACCGGTGGGAGTTGCTTGCCAACGGCCTCCCCGATTCGCCCGCCATCCGGGCCATTGCAATCCACCCCGAGCGGTCCAATACCGTGTTCGTGGGCACCCAGGACGGTCCATATCGGACCGAAGACCACGGCGACCACTGGGAAAAGGTCAACGTGCCGGACCACGGACTGCCGGTGTGGTCGCTGCTCTTCCACCCCCGGGACCCCAGCGTCATGTTCGCCGGTTACGAGTCGTCAGAGATATACCGCAGCGACGACGGCGGCGAGCGCTGGCAACAGCTTCCCGTAAGCGTCCGGTTCCCCGAGGTGACGGTGGGACCCGGCGCCAACCTGGCCAAGCGGGTGCTGCAGATTGCTGGCGTCCCTGCCAATACCGATGAGTTGTACGGCGCCATCGAGGTCGGTGGCATCATTCGCAGCCAGGATGGCGGCGAAAACTGGGAGCAGCTCAGCCACGGCCAGTACGTCAACGACGACCCAGTGGACATGCACGGGGTGCTGGCCAGCACATTCCGGCCCGGCAGCGTGCTTGGTATAGGCCGAGCCGGCATGTTCCGGAGCACCGACAAGGGCGACCACTGGGCCAGGGTACAACTGGACCCCTTGAACGAAAAGGGTCAGACCTACTGCCGCCAGATCCGCGAGGTACCCGGTGATCCCAAGACCGTCTGGGTAGCCGCCGGCGCCAATTTCATGAGCGACCAAGGCACTTTGTTCCGTAGCCGGGACGGTGGAGTGAGCTGGGACAGAGTGGACACGGGCTTCCAAGCCAATAGCACGTTGTTCGGCCTCGCCTTTAACGAGCGCCACCCCAGCGACATGTACTGCGCCTCCAGCAACGGCCAGGTCTGGGGCAGCAGCGACAGCGGCGAAACCTGGACCGACCACCCCCTGCCCGAAGGGGCCCGGCAGGTATACTCCATGGCCTGCGGATAGAAGAAAAAGGAAAGGGGCGGCGCAGTCGGCCAGGGCCGCGCCGTCCCTTACAGCCGCAGGCTGTATGCAGATGCCCTGCCCCGGGTCCGTTATCAATAATGTCGATGTTCAGGGAAAATGCACGCCGGCATTGTGGTGAGTTGGCGCTTGAGTAGACCGCCTGGGAGTCCGGTTGACCGGTCGCGCCAGAGCGTCAGCGTATTCGCGAACCGTGTTCCTGGAAAAGCCAAGTTCCCTGGCGATGCCTCTGAGGGAGAACGCCCTGCAGCCTGGCGTGGGGCACGGCTTTTCAGAGGTCCTGCTTGCGTGGGGCAGCTTCTCTTGGAGGGGCAGTACCGCTTTCCGGTCGTCTTCGCTGGACTCTTGCTGAGGGATCGCTGCCTCAAAGGTTGCCAGGCGCTGCAGCCGCAATCTGCTAAGGCAGTGCAGGGCCAGGTTCCTGACCACCTGGGCCAGTTCCGGGGTGAGCGCCAGGGCACCGTTAGAGGCTGTCAAGGCACCGGGCCTGGGCGGTGTTTCCTGGTGGGGGATCACTTCCCCGCCGTACCGGACCATGAGTTGTCCACCGCTTTGCTCCAGGACCTCCACCTCGGCACCGGCATAAATGGACCGGTCCTCACCGGGAAGCAACTGCAGGGTGCGCACTGGCACTTGACCGTATTGTTCCCGTAACCTGACGCAGGTGCTTGAAGCACAGGATACGCTCCAGAGAAAGGGAAAGATCCAGGGAAAAGTAGGCGACCACAGGCTGCTGGGCAGGCACACGGAACTGGGCATTGAAGTGTGGCAGGAATTCCCGTGGCACGGCGTTGGCCTGCTGAATGGTCCTGGCCCCTGCCAGCCTCAGCTCGCTAACCAGCCGGCCCTGGAACGTACCCGCCATCCGTTTCACCCGTCCTTTGGCCTGGGGCGAAAAGGCGAAGACCTGTTTAATGCCCAGTTCCTGCATGGCGCGGCTGAAGTGGGCAGGTCCCACGGGCTGGGGTATATGTCTGGGCTTGCCGACCAACTTGCAGACCCCGTGATATTGCAACACGCTGTTCAGTACGTGGAGCCTGGCTTGCTCTCGCTGGTTCAATGTCACGTCCTTCATGGATTGACACTTTCCCTGAGCAATTTACTGAGGAAATAATCATAGAGCAATAACATTGCCCTGGACGGCAATTAGACCCGGTTCCTTGACGATGGCCCCAAGCGCTGACGGCCGTCAAAGGTCTGGCGCTCAAATCTGACACTCCCACGCAAGCTGGCCCCTGAAATAGAAAGGGGAGGGCATCAAACCCTCCCCCGCTGTATTCGTTTCCCGTGTCGCCCCTGCGTTTAGTACCGTGGCTTCTCCAGATACTCCGGCGGGTTGGTCGCCCCCAGGTATCTCGACCCTCCCCAGCAGACTACCACCCCATCGGTCCGCACCGCGCAGGTATGCTGGTCGCCGCCGCTGATGGTCACAAACCCACTCCGGTCGGGCGGCTCCAGATCGCGCTCAGCATCCCGACCCCAGCAGGCGACGGTGCTGTCCGCCATTACGCCGCAGGCGAATTGCATTCCCGATCCGATATCCGAAAACCCCTCTTCCACGGGCGGCTCGGAGAAGATGTTGCCCCAACAGACGACGGTTCCCAGGGACTGCAAACCGCAGACGTGCTTGTCTCCGGCATCAATCTTGACAAACTGTTCCCCTTCCGGCGCGTTGCGTTGACCGTTGTTATTGGCGCCCCAGCAATGGACCGTGCCGTCGTTCCTCAGTCCGCAGCTGAAGTCGCCGCCACTGGTTACCTCAGCAAAAGTCTGCACCTTGGGCGCTTCGGTTTGGCCGTGATTATTGTTGCCCCAGCACACGGCAGTGTCGTCCAACTGAATTCCGCAGACGTGCTGCCCCCCGGCGCTGATGGACTTCAAGCTCAGGCTCCGGTCAACCTGCAGCGTACCCAACAGGTCCTTGCCCCAGCAGAAAGCCCGGTTTTCCCTGCCCGCATCACCCTGGATGCCGCAGGTGAATGAGCTCCCGGCGCTGATATCCAGGAAAGTAACACCCACCGGTACGCTCAATTGCTGGTTGATATCGCTGCCCCAGCAGTCCACCGATCCATCGGAGAACAGGACGCAGTTATGCGCGCCGTTGCTGTCTATCTTGGCGATCGTAACCGGCTCCGGCGTAGGTACTGGCGTGGGCGGCACTGCCGTGGGAGTAGGCTGCGGTATCGGCGTGGCCGTTGGCTGGGGTACTGGCGTAGGTGCGGGTTGCGGCGTTGCCGTAGGAGCCGGCGTGGCGGTCGGCACGGGCGTAGCCGTTGGGGCCGGTGTGGCCGTTGGCTGCGGAGTGTGGGTGGGCTCAGGAGCGGCCGTAGGTTTCGGCTGCTCCGTTGGCTCTTCGGTGGGCTCCTCCGCAGGTTCTTCGGTGGCTTCCCCGGCAGGTTCCTCCGTGGGCTCCTCGGCAGGCTCTTCAGCGGGAGCCTCCGCTGGCTGCGTTTCCTGGCTCCCAATGGCCGCCGCCACCGCCGCGTCAATGGTAGCCTGGATGTTGGGCGTGGGACCCGCTTCCGGCGCCGGAGCTTGCGTCGGAGCCACAGTCGGCTCGGGCTCGCTTCCGCATGCGGCCAGCAGCAGAACGGTAAACAGGCTAAGGGAAATAACTAATAGTGCTCTCTTTAGGATGGGCAATACTGGCTGCTTGGTCAGGTGATTCTTGAGGGGATTAGATTGGTGCAAATCAGGTAACTCTCCAACAAGCAATTTGCTGCCCGCGCGAACGGGCCCAGATATATAGGCTATAGGTTATGTTAAGACTTGGCAAGCTGATTAAAGGCTATTCGTCAAGAAAGCGTCGAATTCGGGGGAGGGTTAAATGGGACAAATAAGGGCCTGGACGTTCAGTCCAGGAAGCGGGTAAACACCTGGTTAGCAATCAGGTAGGCCGACGGGTGCAGCCGGATTACCGTATCCTCTCGTTCCACCAGCCCCAGCCCCAGCAGGTCATCAATCTGCGGTTGGTATCGCGCTCGCAGGTCAACTCCCATCCGTTTCGAAGCCTCGGCCAGGTCCAGCCCGTCCAGCAGGCGCAGTCCCAGGAACATCGTCTCCGCCGCCGCCAGGTCAGCATCTATCGGCTCATGCCCACCCACTGGCCCCACGGATTCCAGCCACTCTCCGGTTATCGCCTTGGCCGGTGCAGACACCTTATCAGCCCACTCTTTCACCGCCGCGATGTACCCCCTCGGCGGGTCCATGTCCCAGAACCGGTAGCCCCCCAGGCAGGAATGGGCGCCGGGGCCCACCCCCAGGTAGGGCACGTTCCGCCAGTAGGCCAGGTTGTGCCGCGACGGCAGCTCCGGCTTCGACCAGTTCGATATCTCGTAGTGGTGGTAGCCTTGTTCCCCCAGCAGTTCCCGAGCGTACTGGTACATGTCCGCTGCCAGGTCCGCGTCGGGGTGCGGCACCTGCCCCTGCTCCACCCAGCGGTGCAGCGGCGTGCCCTCCTCAACTGTCAGGCAATACAAGGAAATATGCGTCGGCTCCAGCCCTGCCAGTCGTTGCAGCGTGTCCTGCCACTGTCCCAGCATCTGTCGCGGCAGGCCGTAAATCAGGTCCAGGTTGACGTTGTCAAACCCCGCCTCACTGACCGTCCGGAAAGCGGCAATGGCGCCGTCGGCGTCGTGCCGTCTCCCCAGCAGGTTCAGCAGGTCGTTGTCCAGCGACTGCACCCCGATGCTCACCCGGTTGATCCCCTGCTCCAGCAGGCTCGGCGCCTTGGCCGGAGTCAGGTCCCCCGGGTTGGCCTCCACGGTAATCTCCGCGTCGCCCCGAAGCTGGAAGCTCCCGCCAACCGCCGCCATGATTTCTCCCAGGGACCCGTCGGGCAGGTAGGAGGGCGTACCCCCACCGAAAAACACTGTGTTCACCGGCGGACCGGCCAGCGCCCGTCCCCACGCGGCAATCTCCGCAACCAGCGCCTCCAAAAAGGGAGACATCAGGTTCTCGATGCCCTGGTACGTGTTGAAGTCGCAATAGGGACACTTGGTCTGGCAGAAGGGAACGTGGATATAGAGGGAAATACCCGTGTCCTGCAGGGCTCCCACGTCGCTCGTCATACGGTCTTCGAATCCCCGGTCGAGAGAGTCCTGACCGTCACCCCCCCGCTCATGGTGAGCCCGTCGAACCATCAGGAGCCCGGGTCGTCGTCAACGAAGCGGGCCTTGCCGTCCACCACCTGAGACGGGTCCTTGTCCTCGGGTCGATCCGAGGGCGCTGCCCGACCCAGATGCTCGTCCACTACGTGCGGCGGCGCCAGCTTCACCAGGAACAGCACCGCCATCCCCAGGATTATCACGTCGTCCAACCGCCCGATGATGGGGATGTTGTCCTTGATCAGGTCAAAAGGCCACAGCAGGTACACCAGGCCCAGGGGCACCAGCGACCGGATGATGATGTTCACCCGTTTATCAAAGGTAAGCCGCCAGACGAGCATGACGTACCGGATGATGGTGGGCAAAAGCCGGGGCAGCAGCATCAGCAAGACGGGAATAAACAGTCGGGACATGGCGGCCCCCAATTAGAAAGGCAGACGTAGGTGTGTCCTGCCATTAATTATAGACCGGGGGCAAGGGGATTGGTAGGGCGGGGCTAGCTTCCTCTAGTTCTCCTTCGTAAGGGCAGCCCGACAGGCCTGGTCTGCTTCCTTCGCACTAGAATCCGCCAGGTACGCCCGCAGTCTGCCCGGCATTGCCGCTATCCTCCACGTGGGCCGGGTCTATCCACATATGCAGGAACTTGGTGTGGGAACCGAACTGAGCCGGCGAGTGGACATATCCCCTTACCTTGGGCCAGAATGCTGCTGCCTCCTGCTGCCAATAAATGGGGAATAGATTGTAATGATTCATTAGGGAAAGCTCTATTTGGTGGGCTAATTCCAGCCTCTTTCCATAGTCGGTTTCAATGCGGGCCTGGTTCAGCAGGCTCGCGACGCTGGCGTCGCAAAGATTGGTTGCCGATCTATCGCGCCAGGATTCGCATGGCAACAGCATTTCTATCCCGGCATTAGGATCGTCTGCTCGCAGAACTGGGCTCGAGAGCCTGAAGTATGGGTCCGACATGCACGATCCACACTCACAATCAAGACGATAGACCTTTACACCAATATACCGTAGCTGTTCCTCTAGGAAAGTGGTGAGCTCCTTATCTTTGTTGCTGCAGCCGGCAGGAATTGTAAATTCCCGGTCGAAGTCAAACCCTTCGGAAGCCAATATAGACCGGGCTTCGTCTCGAATAACATCTTCGTTCTCTGATATACACCAGCCAGGAACGGAGCATATTTGGCGCTGGCTAAGCTCCCAGGGGCTGCCTGGCGTGAGTCCAAATCCGCCCAGAGTGCCATGACCGTACTCGAAAATGTGAATGGCGGCCCTCCTGTTGATTCCCATCAGTATGGCTTGACGGACTCTTGCATTGCCGAAGGGCGGTAGACTCTCGTCTAACCACAAGCGGGGGCTTCTCCTGCCTGTCCTGATGGCGGTCACAATCTGGTCGTGGTCCACATAGGCTTGGTACTGCTCCCAGTTACGTATCCAATGCCAGTCAATCTGGTTAACCAGAAAGGCAGCCTGTTCCGTGCCTTCGTCCCATACTCCGTGAATAACCAACTCGTCCAGGTAGGGAAGCTGTTCAATATAATAATTGGGATTCCTAACAAAGTTCTGCTCGTCAATCCCTACTGTTTGATCTCCAGCCCATTGGAAAGGGCCAATTCCCATTGTTACGTCTTCGAACATCGCATCCTCACCGCCCTCTTCGAACCATGCCTTGTTAAAGATAACGGCATGGTGATCGGAGAAGAGCCGCAAAGGATCTGCGGTGGGGCCCTTGAAATTGACTTCCAGGGTCATGTCATCCAGACAACCCGTCTCGTCTACGACAACGTCGGTTAGGAGGTGCTTCATATAGCTGGCAGTGATGCCGTTTTCCGTTGCCATTGTCTCCAGGGAAAATCTGGCGTCCTCGCAGTAAAAAGGGTCACCGTTATGCCACCATGCGCCATCCCTGAAGTTGAACGTTACGCCGTCAAACCCCTCATGTATCGACCAGCTTTCTGCCAGGTCCGGAATCAGATCTCCGTCGGCGTCGTACGGGTTCTCCTGCACAAGGGTAGCGCCGGTGGGAAGCCGGAAAATATGGGCTGCGCCGGACGCTGCGCCCCATACGTTTGCGTGTTCAAGCAAGCGATCGTAGCTGACGCGAAGGGTGCCGCCGTAAACAGGCTCGCCGTAGTAATCCATCGGTGGATTCCAATAATCGCCGAAATCTAATGCTATTGGCTCAGGCGTAGGTAAAGTAGTACGTGTCGTCGCCTCGGTCGGCTCAGGTGTGGGGATTGTTGTTGGGGTCGCTACAGACCTGCAGGCCACCGCTGCCAAGAGCAAGACTAACAGTAAAGTTCTGCCGAGTTGTCCTCCTGGTCTTGTCATCTGCTGCTTCAAAGTTGGGTGGGACAATGACCTTCTCCTGGCTCAGGCTATATTCATCAAGTAAGGAATACCCACAATGGAGCTAGGGTAGCGAAGGAGTGCGGGCCAGGCAACATGTTTCTGCCGAGAGAGGTGCACCAAATCCCCTTCGATTCATAGCTTGCGCCGAACCCTGACCCACGGCCGCAAAACCCGTACCAAAACTCTAACTTCGTAATTTAGCTTTGAGCGACCCCGGCTACCGCGTAGCCATTCCCCAATAGTTAACATTCGTGCCCATTCGTGGACAAATATCCCTCTCCTCGTGAGAGAGGGGCAGGGCGTTAGAGCACCCCCTCCCTGTGCTATACTGCTTTATCGCTTTTGTAGCTGCCAGCCTTGTATGTGACTACGGAGGGGGACGATGACCTCGACTACCCAGCTTGGCGCCAACCGGCCCCAGACCATCGGTGATCTTCGCGACAGCGGCTATCGGGTGCTTCCCGTCCGCGAGGAGATGCGCAACAACCTGGTCGCCAAAATGCGCGCCGAGGAGATCGTCTTTCCAGGCATCATCGGCTTCGAGGACACGGTCATTCCCCAGCTTGAAAACGCCCTTCTGGCGGGTCAGGACGTCATCCTGCTCGGCGAGCGCGGCCAAGCCAAGTCCCGCCTCATCCGCAGCCTGGTCAACCTGCTGGACGAGGCCGTCCCCAAGGTCGCCGGCTGCGAGATTAACGACGACCCCTACAACCCCATCTGCCAGTCCTGCCGCGACCAGGTGGCCGAGTCCGGCGACGATACGGGGATTGAGTGGATCGGTCGCGAGGACCGCTACTCCGAGAAGCTGGCCACCCCCGACATCTCAATAGCCGACCTCATTGGCGAGATCGACCCCATCAAGGTTGCCGAGGGTCGCCACCTGTCCGACGAACTTGCCATCCACTACGGCCTGGTGCCCCGCACCAACCGGGGCATCTTCTCCATCAACGAGTTGCCCGACCTGGCCGAGCGCATCCAGGTGGGCCTCTTCAACCTGATGGAGGAGCGTGACGTCCAGATCAAGGGCTACCGCATCCGCCTGCCCCTGGACGTTTACGTGGTGGCCACCGCCAACCCCGAGGACTACACCAACCGTGGTCGTATCGTCACTCCCCTCAAGGACCGGTACGGCTCCCAGATTCACACCCACTACCCGCGCCATATCGAGGAAGAGATCACCATCATGGACCAGGAGCGCGCCCGCTTCTTTGACGAGGAGAACCTGGTCATTCCTCAATATATAAAGGAGATCCTGGCCGAGATCACCGCCCAGGCCCGCACCAGCAACGAGATCAACCAGCGGTCCGGTGTCAGCGTCCGCGTCTCCATCGCCAACTACGAGACCCTGCTCAGCAACGCCGTGCGCCGTGCCATCAGGGCGGGAGACACGGTTACCTGCCCCCGGATCAGCGACCTGCCCTACATCTCCGCCTCCTTCGGCGGCAAGATTGAGCTGGAGACTTTCGAGGAAGGACGCGAGGACCGGGTGATGGAGGACCTGACCAAGCGGGCCGTGCTGCGGGTCTTCGGGCGCTACTTTGACGTGGATGCCCTGGACGACGTGGTGACGGCTTTTGACCTGGGCAGCCAGGCCGAAACGGGCAGCGAAAAGCCGGCGGGCGAGTACCCGACCATGGCCTCTGAAGTGGAAGGACTAACCGAGGCGGTGGCCCGCCTCACCGACGACCCGCGCCCCGAGCTGCAGGCCTCAGCAGTAGAGTTCGTCCTCGAGGGCCTGCACCTCAACCGGAGGCTGAACTGCGAACGAACGCCGCAGGGGTACAGCTATAGAAGGTAGGGCTAGCTAGGTTTGCTTTAGGTATTGGAGGGCCCTGTCAGCCACTATACCTTGAACGTAGCTTTCAGCTAACTCGTAAATCTTCTCCAATGCTGCGTCCTGAAGGTCTGGGTTGGTCCTTTTTCGAAGAGTGTAGTTTGTAGGAGACCACAAAAGAGTATCTATTGTCGTACCTGTCTCGTTGATAAGCTCTAGGCTGTAGTTACCAGGGATGTCATGGGAACGAGAAATTGCTAGCGACACATCTGGAAAATCGACCTGAAATTGGTTGGCACTTAGAGTTTGCTCCCAAGCCAGTTTGTTGTCCTGAGAGAGGCGCAAGAGTTCTAAAGCTAATTCGTACATTCTTGTTGTTGCCATAGGGCTAGAACCTCAATTCGATTCCAAATAGTCTTCCAGTTCGACCAGCAGGGTATCTTGAAGTCGTAAAATCCTGCGATTGAGTTTGCCCGCCACGTCCAATGGTATGTCACCCTCTAGCGTTTCTAATTCTCCTTGCATTCTCCCCAGCATGGTCATGGAGTTCTGGATCTTCCGTCGATGGTCTTGGGACAGGTTGGGATGCTGGCGTCGGACTTCGCGGAGCAAGTTGCGAATTTCCCTGTAACTATTTAGAGCCTGGTTCCGGTTCCCGCTACGTTGAAGTTCTATCAGTTCCTGTAAACGTTCGTTTACACGTGCTAAATCGGTGCTTGCAGACTCACGCCGCATTAGCATTTGGGTTTCCTCAGAAGCCTTCCTGGCCGCTTGGGTCTCTCCACGTAGTTTGCATAAATGAAATATGGCGAATAGCAAGGCCGCTAGAGTTAACGGCAACCCTACTATACTGGCGACACTACCAGCGTCACCGAGCATTGGCAAAGTCCTTAACGCATGGCGAACCCCATCGGCTTCTCATGTTTCTATTCTAGCATGGCTCTCTGGATCAAAATCCGGCGCCCAGCAACCGTAACGCCGCCGCCTTGACCTCGTCCCGATCCAAAGTGGCTACCAACTCCCCGTTCTCGTCGGCCTGGAACGCCGATTCCTGGTGCAGTTCAGACACCAGGCTCGACACAGTTTCCTGCCGCGTGGCACCGTCGCCGGACTTGGAATCTGCCAGTTGGGGCAGCTCCAGGGCTGACAGGTGCCCTTCCACCTCGGAGGTCAGCAGCTCCACCTCCACCGCGTGCCGTTGTATCTGCCCCACGGACTGCAGGTGCCAACCCAGGTAGCAGCCGCCAAACTGCAACACATCGCAGGGGCGGCCATCCTCTTCTATCTGATACTGGTAGCGGGGCTCCAGTTCGTGGTCAGTGAGGTAGTCCCGCACCACCTGGTCCTCTGAGTCGGGACTGGCAGGGTCAAAAATCAACTGCACCGTGTACATGAAGAACCCGGCCGGTTCAACCTTGATGAACATGGGTGTTACCTCCGTTAGTAGAGGCTAGTGGGGAAGGCTAATGTACGGAGTGCGACCTTAAGCTGAGGCTAGGAGGAATCAATCTTAGAGGCGGGATGGACGCCTGTCCCGCCTCTGGCTTCTCTGTCCCCTACATCCCCACGGCTCGCATAATTATGTCCACGTTGGCGGGGTCGGGCTTCAGGGAGCCGTCGTCTATGCCGTGCATGGCATCCACAATGGCGTCGTGGAACGGTGTGGGGATGCCCGTTTCCACCCCCTTGCGGCAGATCAGGCCGTTCATGAAGTCCACCTCTGAGTGGCGGCCCTTGTGTACGTCCTGAGCCATGGAAGCCAGCCAGTTTACGCGCCCACCAGCCTGGCTCATGATCCCGTTCAGTTCCTCGAAGACCTCGCCCTTGTCGGCGTCGGCCCAGGTCTGGGCGGGGATTCCGTTGATGGCAACTACGTTGAGGCCCTGGGCGAGGCCCACCTGCGCCCCTTCCTTGGCCAGTTGAATGCGAAACGTGCGGAAGCGCGAGTCCTGGGCCATGTCCTGTGAGCCCAGGGTGGTCATTGCGGATATGGCATTGCCCATGCCGTTCTGGCACAGCTTGGCCCACCGCTCGCCCTGAAGGTTGTCGGTGGCGTAAGCGGCGTCGATATAGTCCAGCTTTTGGGCGATGCTCTCGCTGCGGGAGGTAATGACATTGTTCTGCTCGCCCACTCGGAAGACAACGTGGCCGTGGTCGCGGCCCGGGGCGCCGCCGCGCAGCACATGGCCCGGCTCCCACAGGGCTACCTCGATGTGAGAGGCGATGCAGCCCATCTCGCGGTCGTGGCCTACGATCTCGCCTATTGTCGGGTCATTCCAGCAGTTTTGCAGGGAGATAAAGTAGCCGTCGGACTTGACGTACCGCTTGATGAAGTGGGTGGCCCACTCGGTGTCGTAGGACTTCATCGATATGAAGGCAAAGTCGAAAGGCTCGGTGATGCCCTGGGCGTCGGTCAGATGCATAGCCTTGACGGGCACGGTGAAGTCGCCCTGGCTGCCGCTGGCCCGCAGGCCCTCGGAACGCATGGTCTCCACGTGTTCGGGCCACATATCAATGAAGGTGACGTCCTCACCAGACTGGGTCAAATAGGCGCCCACGTAGCTGCCCAGCGCGCCTGCCCCCATAATTGCAATCTTCTCAGCCATGATGCTTTTCTCCTTAAACTATGAACCTTTGGCCGGTCTGGGCCGGCGAGTATAGAATACCACACTGACCCGTCAAGCCCGGAATTCTTCGTCCGTTGCAAACTGACCTGGAACCGGAACTATTCGCCGGAGTAACAGCACCTCTGAAATAGACGAATGGGCACAACCTCAGAACATTTTCCAGGTTGAACCCATTCGTAATTTTTCGTGCCTATTCGTGGATTAAGAAGTGGTCGAGACTACTACAGTTTCACCAGCCGCGCGTCCGAAATGTGGGGCAGGGCCCGGATTTCCTCCATTACGTGGGACGGGACGGGGTCGTCCAGGCCCAGGACCATCATTGCCTGGCCCCGCAGGCTCAGGCGACCCACTTCCATGAAGCTGATGTTAATGTTGTGGCGTCCGGCGATGGTGCCCACCGCGCCGATGGAGCCGGGCTGGTCCCGGTTGTCAACGAACAGCATGTAGGGCGCCGACGGCGGCAGGTCCAGCCAGTAGTCGTCGACCTTCACGATGTGGGGTTCGTTACGCAGGGAAGTGCCCGCCAGTGTGAACTCGCCGCTGCTGGTGGTCAGGGTCACGGTGATCAGGCTCGTGTACTCCGGCGCCTCCGAGTACTTGTGCTCGGTGACCCGCAATCCCCGCTGCTGGGCCAGCACTGGAGCGTTGATCAGGTTCACCTGCTCGGAAGTAACCGGCGTAAGAACTCCGGCCAGCACTGCCGATTTGAGCATAATAGTGTCGTGCTGGGCAATCTCCCCTTCGTAGGAGATGTTAACGCCCACAAACTGGTCCTGGGCGAGGTGGGTCAGCAGCTTACCCACCAGGGTGGCAACCGGGATAAAGGGCGAAAGCAACTCGTGGGCATCAGATGCCATGAAGGGGGCGTTGACCGTGTTGCGGGCAGGTCTCCCATCCAGCACTGCCAGCACCTGTTCCGCCGCCTCAATGGCCACCTCGCGCTGGGCCTCCAGAGTGGACGCGCCAAGATGGGGTGTGGCCATCACCTTGGGGTGGGCGACCAGCTTCCTGTTTTGGGGCGGCTCCTGAACAAACACGTCCAGGGCGACGCCGGCCAGTCGGTCCGAATCCAGGGCCTCCACCAGTGCGCCCTCGTCTATCAACTCGCCGCGCGCCACGTTGATCAGGTATGACCCTTGCTTCAGCAGGGCCAACTCCCTGGCGCCGATCAGGTTGGCGGTATTCGGCGTCAGCGGCGTGTGCAGGGTAATGAAATCGGACTGGGCCAGAAGTTCGTCCAGGGGCAGCAGTTCCGCGCCCAGCCTGCGGGCATAATCGGCCCCAACAAATGGGTCATAGGCCAGCAGGTGCATCCCGAAACTGGCGGCCCGCCGGGCTACTTCGGAACCGACGCGTCCCAGGCCGACGACACCCAGGTACTTATTGCGCACCTCAATGCCCATGAAGGCGCTGCGCCGCCACTCGCCCTGCTTCAATGACTGGTACGCCTGGGGTATGTTGCGCGCCAGGGCCAGCATCAATGCCAGCGAATGCTCGGCGGCGGCCACGGTGTTGCCAATGGGCGCGTTGACCACGGCAATGCCGGCATTGGTGGCGGCAGGCAGGTCGATGTTGTCCACGCCAATACCGGCGCGGGCGATAACTTTCAGATTTTGTCCAGCCTCGATTACCCGGGGTGTTACCTTGGTCTCGCTTCGTACTACCAGAGCGTCGTAATCGCCGATAGCGGCAATCAGTTCTTCGGGTTTAAGACCGGTCTTCACCTTGACGTCGGTCTTGGAAGTCAGCAGGTCAACTCCCTCTGGAGCTATTGGGTCAGATACTAAAATTCTAGCCATATATACAATCCTGTCCGTCCTTATTGGTATAGGTGAATAATACACCATCCGGGTAAGGCGGGTGTTAAGAGCAGGCAAAAGGAGTACGGCGCCAGATATTGTCTATGCCATTCGCCAAGCCAAGAAACTGTCCTCCTGAACGCAGTCGCCATCATCCCAAACCCAGCCGCTGTCATACCTAAAGCAGCCGTTGTCATCCTGAGCGCAGCCGAAGGATCTAAAATCCTATTCGGAATCTGCCTTCAGAGAAACACGGGCACTTGGCGTTATGCCCCTAGAGACCCCTTGCCGCCACGTCAGGTATCGCCATACTTAATCATTACAAGCTCCCTCGGGGCCTCCGCCGCTGCCGGTGCCCCCAATCCTTGACCCAAACCGTGGCTGCGGGTAGGATTGTGCTACCAATACGGGATGCTTGGAGGCTACATTTCTATGCCCGCAAACTTTACTGAAGAATTTGTCGAGGTTGGCGGTTCAAAGGTGCAACTGCGCAAGGGAGGCTCGGGAGACCCCCTGCTCGTATTGCACGGCGCCGGCGGCAGTGGCGGCTGGCTGCGCTACCTCGACGGACTGGCAGAACGCTTTACCGTCTATCTTCCTTCCCACCCCGGTTTTGACGAATCGGAGCGGCCCGAGTGGATGGAGACCATGAACGATATGGCCTGTTTCTATAACTGGTTTGTGGAGAGCCAGGGCCTTCAGGGCTGCCGCGCCATGGGCTTTTCCATGGGTGGCTGGCTGGCCTCGGAGATGGTAGCGGCGGCGGGCCCCGTCTTCAGCAAGCTGATGCTGGTGGGCTCCGTGGGTATCAAGCCCAACGAAGGAGAGATAGCCGACGTCTTCATCATCACCCCCGCCCAGGTTATCGACCTGCTATTCCACGATCCGTCGCAGTCGCCCGAGTACGATCAGATCTTCGGCCAGGCTCCCTCGCCCGAAATGATGGCAATGCTGGAGCGCAACCGCGAAATGTCGGTGCGCATCTGCTGGAAGCCCTACATGCACGACCCCAGCCTGTCCAACCGTCTGGCCCGGGTCAACATTCCCACCCGCATCGTCTGGGGACGGGATGACAAGCTGGCACCGGTGGAATGCGGCCAACTGTTCCAGCAGGCCATCCCCGGCTCCGACCTGGTAGTCATCGACAACTGCGGCCACCTGCCCCAGATGGAGAAGACCGACGAGTTCCTGCAGGCGGCCAACTCCTTCCTGTAAACAAAAAATGAAGAATGAGGAGTTGAGGATTTCAGCTACCTGGAAATTCTCTCGTAATTCGTAATTCTTAATTAACCAAGGGGGATCCATCGTGCTGCCACGATTCCGAGTTAACCTGGACGAGGCTATTTCCGTTTCCGGCGACGACCTCAAGGCTACAGTCGCCTCCATTTTCGAGAAGGTGGGTGTGCCGCCGGAGGATGCCGAGGTGGGCGCCGATGTGCTGGTGCTGGCCGACCTCCGGGGTGTGGACAGTCACGGCGTTTCCAACATGCTGCGCAGCTACCTGGGCGGCTACCAGCGGGGCGAAATCAACCCCCGTCCCAACATCAGCATCGTCCGGGAGACCGCCGCCACCGCCAGCGTGGACTCGGACCGGGGCCTGGGCACCATCGTAACCCCCAAGGCCATGGAAATCGCCATCCGCAAGGCCAGCGAAGTCGGCGTGGGCATGGTCACCATTGGCAACTCCCGCCACCTGGGCATGGCCTCCTACCACGCCATGCTGGCCCTGGAACACGATATGATCGGCGTCTGCATGACCAGCGCGCCGCCGCGCATGGTGCCAACCTTCGGTGCCGAGCCCCGGCTGGGCACCAACCCAATCGCCGTGGCGGTCCCCGCCCGCAACGAGCCTCCCTTTGTCTTCGACGCTGCCACCAGTTCGGTGGCCCAGAATAAGATAGAAATCGCCCGCCGCCTGGGCGCCGACCTGGAACCCGGCTGGCTGGCCACCGAGGATGGCACTCCCATCATGGAGGAAGTGCCCGTCCCTGAGACCTACCACCTGCTGCCCGTGGGCGCCACCCGCGAACTGGGTTCCCACAAGGGCTACGGCCTGGCCTGCGTGGTGGACATCCTGGCAGGAGTGCTCACCGGCTTCGGCTACGGCGCGGTTCCCGGCCGCCCCAACTTCGGCCACTACGTCGCCGCCTACAACGTCTCCGGCTTTGACGACCCCGACCACTTCAAGGACGAAATGGACGGCTGGCTCCAGATGATGAAGAGCACCAAGCCGGCCCCGGGCCACGACCGGGTCTTGGTGGCCGGCCAGCCCGAAGCCGAAATGGAAGCGGTTCGCCGCGAGGAAGGGATTCCCCTGCACCCGGATGTAGTGCAGTTTATAAGGGACACCTGCGCAGAGATGTCGGTGCGGTGCATGTTCTAACCTAATCTTAGGTCTACCCCCCGAACCTTGAGGTACGCTAAGTCCATTGGCGTACCTCATTTTCATTTTTGTTGAGGGAAGGCACCCATGAAGAACACCGAAAACCGAATCCTGACCACTCACACCGGCAGCCTGCCCCGTCCCGAGGGCCTTGTTCAGATGCTGGGAGCAGTGTCCCGGGGCGAGACGGTGGACCATGAAGCATTCGACGCCGCTGCCCGCGAAGCTACCGCCGCCGTGGTCGCAAACCAGCTGGCGGCCGGTGTGGACGTCATCAACAACGGCGAGCAGTCCCGCGTCAGCTTCTCCACCTACGTCACCCAGCGGATGTCCGGCTTCGGCGGAGCCTGGGACCGGCGGGGACACCGCGACCAGAATGAGTACCCCTCGATAATCCGGCCCCGGGTGGTGAATTTGACCCGGGGCGTACCCACCTGCGTCGGCCCATTGTTCTATGAGCGCCTGGACCTGGTGGAAAAGGAATGCCGGCAGTTTCTTGATACCGTCAATGCCGCCGCCGGCCATCCGGAAGACCTGTTTATGACCGCCGCCTCGCCCGGCGTAGTTGCCCTCACCCTGGCCAACCGCTACTACGCCAGTCACGAAGAGTATCTTTTCGCCCTCGCCGAAGAATTGCGCAAGGAGTACGAGATAATCGCCTCCCACGGACTGACCCTGCAACTGGACTGCCCTGACCTGGCCATGGAACGGCACATCACCTACCAGGACGAACCCCTGTCGGTCTTTCAGGACGTGGTTGCCCTGCATATTCGGGCCATCAACCACGCCTTGGTCAATATCCCTCCCGACCGTGTGCGGCTGCACGTCTGCTGGGGCAACAGCGAGGGCCCACACATTTACGACGTGCCGCTGGAGGCCATCATTGACCTGCTCTACGAGGCCAGGGTAGGCGCCCTTGTGCTGGAAATGGCAAACCCCCGCCACGCCCACGAGCATAGGGTTTACCGGGACCGTCCATTACCCGAAGGCATGCTGCTGGTGTCCGGTGTAATAGACACCAAGACCAACTACGTGGAGCACCCTCGGCTTATTGCTGACAGGCTCCACCAGGCCGTTGCCGCCGCCGGTGGCGACCCCACCCGCGTCCTGGCCGGAACCGACTGCGGCTTCGACACCTCCGCAGGCTCCAACCGGGTAGACCCCGGCATAGTCTGGCTGAAGCTGAAAGCCATGCGCGAAGGAGCGGAGATTGCCAGCCGGGAGTTGTTTTAAGGGCGGTAAGTAAACCGCGGAAAATCCTTCGTTTACCCCTTGATATCCCCATTATTCTCACAGGGGTTCGATTCAAGCGGTCGGAATGGAAAACCATTCAATTGGATACAGCTGATCTTATACACAGCGGTGGGAATCGCTGTTGTTCTTCTCGCGGGCTTGGCATTACTCGTCATGAACTTTGTTCAAATGAGTAATGAACAGGTAGAGTGGCCCCCTCTGACCATGTATTACGACCGGGGAACTCACTCTGACGGCCAGTCCTTCTTGATCAAGATGCGTCTCGACCACAATTCCCCTGACAGTTGGACCCAGGGAATTATAAAAGGACGTGTATACGACACCCGTTGGGGAAGTCTTGACGAAACCGGCTCATATGACAGGCTCGAAGGCCGGACATTCACCTCCTACGACGCCACAACCAGGGGCTTGGAAACTGAAACCGTACCAGAGGGCACAAGAATGGTGGCTGGAGGCAGCCTGTGGCCGGTACAAGTCTCCATGTTTGACCATATATTCGGGACAATACCCAAGGCAGTTGCCACGCAGACACGGGTGTGTTTTCGAGACGACTGCACTGACAACGCCCCGGGCTGGAAATACGTCGTTGGACGCCAGACGATCTTCATCGCCGATGACGCCCGAGGCTTTCCCATCCAGAGGAACAACTTCGTAATTGACGAAATCCTGGTGCACGCCGGTCAAGTACCCATGATGCCATAAGGCGCGAGTCAGGGTGATGGTCAGGGCAACTCTGACCATCGGGCCCTCCCCTGCAATTTGCCGTGCGTTCGCCTCCTGCCGAACATCAAGCAGCAAACAACAGGAGTCGGCGCCACCTGGTTTTGAAGGGCATTCCAGTGGGTCAGGGACACAGGAATCTGCGTCTTCGTGCAAGGCAACCAAAGTTGTAGCCAAACTGCCAATCTGATATATTGGACATCCGTATCTTGGAGGGGTCGCATAGTGGTCTAGTGCGGGCGCCTGCTAAGCGCTTATCCTGGGAAACCGGGATCGCGGGTTCGAATCCCGCCCCCTCCGCCACAATCTCAATTCGTTAAGGCCCCATTCCCCCCGCTCTTCCCAGTTTCGTATATACCAAAGCCCCCTTCGTAGTCCCCAGAAGTGTCAATGAGGCCTGTGAAATGCGGACCAGGTCTCCACTTGCTGGTGTCGGGAAGCCGTTCGGGCCCGTGGATGGGGGAAACGCCCAGTGAGCGACTGCTGGCCCCATGAAAGTGCGAGCGACGCTTAATCCAGTCGCCTAATGTTCGGCATACCGAGCGCGGTGATGAAACTGACTGCGCACAGTATTGCGCCGTTGATCAGCAGAGCTCTTGGCGCTCCCACGACTCCCGCCAGCGCTCCCACACCCACGTGGCCTACCGGGGCGAATCCGATGCTCAGCACCCAGGAACCCATGGCGCGCCCCCGCTCCTCGTCGGACACAAGCTCCTGCATTATTGTCTTGTAGAGGGTATCGACGGCCATGGCGCAGGCGTTCACGAACAGCAATACTCCCAGGAAGAAATAGATGTTGCCGGACAGTGAGAACGCCATCAGTCCCGCGCCAAAGCCTATGGCCGTGGCAAACATGAGCAGTCCCTTCTTTCTGGAAGTTCCGAGCCCGGCCAAGAGCCATAGCCCCAGCAGACCTCCGGTCTGGCGCACTGCGGTCATGATGCCCAGTCCCGTCGGTCCGACGCCAAGCACCTCCTTGGCAAACACCGGCAGCAGAGTCATGTGGGTAAAACCAAGTACTTCCGTGGCGGCCGTCAGGCACATGAGGGCCAGCAGAAAGCGGCGGCTACGGACCAGGCTGACATAGCCCGTCAGATTCCCCAGGACCGATGTTACAGACGAACGGACCGAGCGACCCGGGTTGTCGAGGGCCAGGGTTGCGGCAGCGGCACACAGATAGCAGACCCCTGCCGCCACGAATTGCCAGCCAGCACCAGCAACCTCAATCAACGCCCCGGAAGCGAGGGATCCCACGATGCCACCGCCTTGCATGGCCATCGCTCCGAGAGCCAGTCCGTTCAGAGAAAGTCCTGAGCCCACGATGTCGATTGTATAAGTCTGTCGAACCGTAATGGTGAAGGCCAGCATGCTGCCAAGAGCGCCCACCAGCGTGATCACCAACCAGACGTTGGTCAGACCTCCCAGCAGCAACAGGGCCATCACAAATGCGGCTGCCGAAGCCCCCAGGTTGCCGATGCGCAGCAGCAACCGCCGCTCCCAGCGGTCGGTGATCGCCCCCGACAATATGCCGAACAGGAAAAATGGCAGCATCCTGGCGGCGGCTCCCACGCCCACCATCAATTCCGAACCGGTAAGCTCGAAAATAAGCCACCCCACCGAAACCTGCTCCATCCCTGTGGCCAGAGAGTAGAGGAGCGTAGATGCCCAAAGCAGGCGGAAGTCTCTGATGCGCAGGGAGGCCGCCCAGTTCCCTAAACCAATCATTGGCCGATGATACACCCATATTAATGCGACTCCTAATGTGGTCCATTCGGTGGTCTCGCCATGGGGCAGGGGCAGACCTGTATGTCTGCCTCTGCCAGGTCCCCGGATCAGACCGCGCGCCTGGCAACTCTGCCGTCCTGATATGCCCTGACAGGAAGCACGGCTCCAAGGTGGTATCATTGGCGTAACGCTGCCCGGGAAAGGAGGATTGACGTGCCATTTGGAAATAATGACTGGCTGGCCCTGACGGACGAAAGTACCATCGAGCCTGCAATCCCGATTTGCGACCCTCACCACCATTTCTGGGACCAACGGCTGCAGAGTATTCCCTACCAGCGATACCTGCTGCACGAGCTGATGGGGGACCTGTCCTCCGGGCACAATGTCCGGTCCACAGTTTTTGTAGAAGCCCGGTCGATGTATCGTGCCTCTGGGCCGGAGGAGTTGCGTCCGGTTGGAGAGGTGGAGTTTGTACAGGGCCTGGCGGCGGCCAGCGCCAGTGGCATCTACGGCGAAGCAAGAGCTGCGTCGGCCATTGTAGGTCACGCCGACCTGAAGCTGGGCGATAGGGTAGCCCCGGTGTTGGAGGCCCTGCAGGCAGCCAGTCCCAACCGATTCAAGGGCATCCGCCACAACGTTACCTGGAGCCCGGACCCGTCCATCGAAGATCGGGAAACCGAGGGAATCATGGCCAACGACTCCTTCAGGGCTGGCGCCCAGGTTTTGGCTGGAATGGGGCTGTCGCTGGACGTTATGCTTTCCTTTCCGCAATTGGCCGAGTTGGCCGAATTGTGCAGGGCGCTGCCAGACTTGCCAATTGTCCTTAACCATATGGGCGGGGTCAGCAGGACGGGAATCTACGCGGGCCGGGACGACGAAGTCATTCCAATGTGGCGGGACGGTATCCGTGCCGTGGCAGAATGTCCCAATGTTGTCTGCAAGCTTGGGGGAATGGGTATGCCCCGCTGGGGGTTCGGCTGGCACGCCAGGGATATTCCCATAGGCTCGGAGGAGCTTTCCGAGTCCATGGCGCCGTGGATGGACTACTGTATCGAGCAATTTGGGCCGGAACGCTGCATGTTCGAGAGCAACTTCCCGCCGGACAAGGTCTCCTTTTCCTACAAAGTGATGTACAACGCCTTCAAGCTCCTCTCGGAGGGCTACAGTCCTGACGAGCGCGCCAACCTGTTCCACGACGCAGCGGTACGGGCATACCGCATTGCAACTTAAAGCTGAACTCCTTGAACAAATCACGGAAGGCTTTTGCCCGGACTGTTCCGTTTGCTTCCGGGGTTTTCGGGGTCAGTCCGAGTCGGAGCAAACCCCACTTCCGCCAAGGACCACTCAGGGAATAACGGCCCGGGCTCGGAAACACACTTCCGCCGATCCCACCGGAGCGGTCGGTCCATGATGGCGCTCTGGACTTATCTCACTGGTAAATCTCCTCGCCCCGCTGCAGCCGGAGTGCTATCTGGTAGGTCTGACCTTCGGCCCGGGGCGTGGGGGAGTGGGCCGCGAGGAACCTGGACAACCCGATCATCACGTGCCGCCCGGATTCCGTGCCTTGTCGCTCATCGAATTGCCTGAATGCTGCATCGGCGATCTGGAAAGAGTGGAAGTTGGCGTCCTCTCGCAGCATCATACGGCCCATGGTGGCCGTGAGGTCTACCGCCTTGCCATCACCGGCCAGGTAACCCGACACCGCCTGGGCGGTTTCCTCCACCTGCTGACGGACGTCCACCATCTCCAGCATTCGGTCGAGTTGCTCTGCGGGTGAGTCTGAGCTGGGACCAGCATCGGGCAACCTCTGGGGCGGCATATTGAGGAACCGGTCCAGGTAGATGCTCATCGCCACGTCAAAAACGCCCCGAATTAACTCAGGAGTCGGCGTTCGTTTCAAAGCCTGGTGCAAAGCATTGGCCGCGGTCAGGGTATTGTGCACTGTGTCCCAGTCGCGGAACTCGTTGGAGGTGTGGAAGCGGGCCATGCGCAGAAAGGCAGCATGGGCGACAGCAGATCCAAGCTGTTCAGCGGTAGCCCCTTTGGCTATAGCCTCCTTGATCCCCACCATGATCTCAGCAGGTGAGTCGCCCAGCATATGGAATGCCAGGGACTCGGAGTCGTCCCAGTCGCCGGAGTAGTTTCGGCCCTGCTCAAGAAGGCCGGGAAGTTGCTCCCTCGCCTCCCAGACCATCGAAGCAATGTCGATGGGATCCCGCCACCGGCTGAGTTCCTGGCTTCGGCGCGCCAGTGCCATCCCATGCACCAGGCTGGGCAGCACCTGCCCAGCCATCTCCCAGCCCAGGAGGTCCAGTAGCTCAAAAGCCTTGTTGGCGAAGTCCAGGACATGCCCGCCGTCCAGGTAGATATGGTCGGTGGCGGCGGCGAACATCATGCTGGCAATTTCTTCCCGGGGAATCCCGCACTCTATGGCCGTGATTAGGCACCGCTCGGCACCCTCATCATCCCTGACGTTTACGAAATTACGGAACCAGCCAGCGAAAACCTCCGGGCGGGCCTCCGCGGTGGGCAACGGGTCCACCATGAAGCGGGGAGGCTTGCCCGCACATTCCCGGGCGACGTGGAGCAGGCCCTGATACAGGGCCCTGGAGCGGTCCTCTTCGTGCAACTGCGGCAACATATTGGCGGTGCAGGTCAGGATAGTCATAGCTGCGCCCCACCCATCGGCAGAATAGGTAGTGCCGAACCGGGCGCCTATCCGCAGCGGCTCAAGATAATCGGAGCCTGCGGCCTGCAGGCCCAGCACAGCCTTGGCTATGACCAGCCGCAGGTTATGCTCCATGCCATCTTGGAGCCGTCGCTGCCAGTGCCAAGCCTCGTCACGGGGAGCAGGCGTAGTGTCGACCCATACCTTGCCGTCCACCACGTTCACCGGAAATGTGCGCACGTCGTCGGCAAAGGGGTTGAAGGTACCGCCGCTGGATAGCTCGAACCTGGCGTGGTGCCAGTGGCAGGTAAGGATTCCGTCCTTGACGCTGCCCCGGTCCAGGGGAAAGCCCATGTGGGGACAACGGTTGTCCACAGCATGCACCTGGCCGTCGTGAAAGAAGACGGCGATGGCGTGTCCCCCGCCGGTTACCACGGTGCAGCCCTGTTCTTTGATCTGTGCCAAAGTCCCGGCGTCGATGTGTGCCTCAGCTGGTTTATTCATGACTTTGCCTCCCTTTCGAGTGGGGCAACATAGCCAAGGCCACATGCCTCGGCTTCACCTGTAATTGATCCGCTCTTAAAGCTGGAAGTTTCGCGAGATTCCCGATAAGCATTTTGGCTGGGTAGCTAGCTTCGAGTGATGCCCATCCGCCCTGGGGCGGCGACGAGCAATTTCCTGGACACGCTGCCAGCCTCCCACAGACCATTCTTCATGGTGAGTTTTCGCCCACCGAGCGGCCCTGTAAGTGCGATTAACGGAGCTGCACTTTGAATTTGCTCAGGATAACCCATCGAACCTTCGAAGCCCAACCGGAGCGATTCATGGGTAGGGCAATTTCGCACCGAACGAGCTTAACTGGCGCGGGGCCAGAGTTGGCTGGTGGCCAATTCTGCGCCGGCCGCCATTGATCGCATCTTGGCCCAGGCAATATCCGGGTAAACCCGGTTTCCGTAGCCGCAATCTGTGCCCGCAATTATGTTCTCGCGCCCCATTATCCGGGCATAGGTCAAGATTCGGTCAGCGACCAACTCCGGCGGCTCTACGGTGGTTGTCTTGTGCGCTATGACCCCGGGAATGAAGATTTTCCTTCTGGAAACTTCACGTCCTCCCAAACCTTCCAGTCTAACTGGTGGCGCACATCGGACGACTCCACCGAATAGGCCTGGGCATTTACTTTAAGCATCAGGTCAACTCGGGAACCCTGACGCTTTGGAATACCTCTCACTCGTGCTCGTGCCTCGGGTTGGCGCCCTCGAAGGATATTGCCTGGGGGCGCGCTTTCAAAACAACATTAATGATTTCTTCCAAAGGTATGTCCCGATGGTGGGGTCCTTCGTAGTTACCCCAACACAGGTGCATTCTGACGCTTTCGGCCGGAATGTCCGCCAGTGCGTGGTTCAGCACCTCTATGCACGACCTTGTCCGGAGGCATAAAGCGGAGCGGTTCGAAGCCGCCTGCCCGTTCGGTGTCATACTTCAGCAGAAACCTGTCCACGTCCAGTGAAGAGAAAGCTAGCTCTGCAACTACATCGTAGCTGCCCTCGGAACGCCAGGCGCTGCGGTTGTTGTCCCGGCACATGTGCAGGGCTATGGTGACGCCAGGACGCCGTGCGTTGCGCAGAGTGGCGTTGTCGGCGGCGATGGTGTCCACCAGGGCCTGGTCCAGATCCTCTCCACCCTGAAGCATTTGCTGGCGGCGGCGTACAGCCGCCAACTCAATGACGTAACGCAGCGAGTCCAACTGCTGGATGTAGGTTACCCCTTCGTCCAGCAGGGCCTGCACTTCCCGCTGCAGCCTTTCGACCAATTCCTGGACCAGGTCTGAGGGCTCAGGGTAAAACCGGTCGGTCAGGCCGGGCTTATACCAGGCCAGGGCCAGGGTCATTACTCCGGGCACGGTGATTTCAAAGGGACCGGGTGCATGTGCTTTGAGGAAGCCCGACTCGTGGCCCGTTAGCCTGCGGACTTGCCTCAGCTTTGCCCCCACGACCTGAGTCGCGGAACCAATGTCCACGGTGGTCTCGTCAGCGAATTGGCCCTGAGGGTCCTGCCACGGGTTGACTGGGCCCGGATCGGGTTCATCAATGACTCCCTCGACTGACTCGGCCAGGCCGGCGGAAAACCAGCTACGACGATACTCGCCGTCGTTGAACACTTCGACTCCAACCTCGCGTTGCATTTCCAGCGCCTGGAGGATAGCCCGGTCCTCTATTTCACGAAGTTGCTCCAGGCTCAGACGTCCCGCCTCATGGGAGTTTCGAGCTTCCAGTAATTCCGGAAGACGTAACAGGCCGCCCACATGGTCGGCCCGGCAAACTTCCGGCATCAGCTATCCCCCTATCCCGATATTCGCAACACACCCCGGATACAGCCTATCAAGATCTTGTGAAAAACGCAGTACCGACAGGTTGTCGGCAATGTAATCTTTGCTTTCGGGTCTGTCAACGACGATTTGGAAAGATAGCTAAGGGAGGATTCGAGGCGAATCGAAATTGCACGAAGCTTTGGTGGAACTGGAGATTCTCTCCCGTTCCTCGAAGGTAACCCGCCCCCTACCTGAACGCGGGAATAACCCCTTCCCCCAGCACTTGAATCGTCTGCGCCGCCTGCTCCGGCTCGTCCAGAGCGCACCTGAACAGAACCCGGTCAACGCCCAGACCCTCCAGCCCCTTCAAATACTCGACGCACTCCTCCGGACCGCCCACGAACAGGGACTGCTCCAGGTCGGCGCCCCTGCTACCCCGATACCCATTCTCGAACAAAGGCTGCGCCTCCCGCCGTGCCGCTTCGTTGGCGCCGGCCAGGTGCACATCCCGCCTCAACACCACCTCGTTCCCCTCTTCCTCGCGGCCAAACTCGGCCAGCGCGGTGCGGTAGATCTGTAACCCCCGCTCAACGGTGGACCGATTCCACCCCGGCGCGATAACCCAACCGTTGGCCATTTGGGCCGCACGCCGCACGGCGGGGTCTGCCCCTCCGGCAATCCACATGGGCAGCGGTTGCTGTACCGGCTTGGGATTGATGCGGACTCCTTCGTCAATGTTGTAATGCCGCCCCCGGAAGGTCACGTCATCTCCCGAAAAGAGGGCCCGCATGATTTCGAACGTTTCAACAAACCGGGGCGCCCGCACCCGTTGCGAGGTCCCGAAGGCGGAGAACGCCGCCGGGTCGTAGCCCAACCCGCAAATCACCACGGTCCGGCCCCCGGTTATCACGTCCAGCGTCGCCACCTGCTCAGCCAGCAAAATGGGGTTGTAGAAGGGCAGAAGGAACAGGGGAAGCAATTGCATATCTCCACTGAAGGCCGCCATGTTGGAAATTGTTGGCATGACCTGGAGATATTGGTCCTGGGTCAAGTGATGGTCCCCCAGCGACAACGAGTCGTATCCCAGGCCCGCCATCAACTTCACCTGGTCCATCAGACCAGCCAGCAGCTGCGAGCTATCCCGCTCAATGGAGTAACTGCTGGTTAGCGACATTCCTATCTTCATGACAACCCTCCTTATCCTGGGCCGGCCCACCCGTTCTGGACGGTCCCAATACCGAATATGATGGCCGTATTATAGTCGTTGCAACTCCGGCTCAGCGCTTACCCTTGCTGTTACGGCGGAAGTCGGGCTGCCCGCGGGCAAGTTCGGGCACTGGTGGCGAAAGACATCCCGAGGATCCTCTGGCATACCCCTGACGCCCTGAAAGAGGAGGGGTACACTCCAGCAGTAACCTGGGATGTGGATGGGGTGGAGTGGCTGGTCTCCCCGGCAACCTGCCGGTCTCCCGGCTTCTGCAGCTACCTTTCCAGCAGGAAATTCAGGGCGTGGGATGTGTATTCCCCGGGTTTTTCAAAGGGGACCCAGTGGCCGCAGTTATTGAGGAGGACCAGGCGGGAATCGACCAGGTTGTTCAGGGCGGCGATGCCGATTTCGAAGGCGCACATGCGGTCGTAGCGGCCCCAGATGATGAGGCTGGGGGCGGTAATGTTTGGCAGGTCCACCCCGTGGTCGTAGGACACGCTGACCGACTTGCGGTTGGCCTCGATGTGGTCGGGGTGGCCGGTGAAATTGCCGTGAATGTAGTCCACCAGGTCGCCGGTGACCAGGTCGGGGTCGTCTATGTGCACTTGGAGGTAACGCCGCACAGTGTCGCGGGTGGCGTCAGGACCCTCGGCCAATACCTCGCGGGTGGCGCGGCTGCCCTCCGAAGGGCGGTTGGCCATAAGGTAGAGGTCGCCACCGGTGCGGATGTGGCATGCGCCAAAAACCAGCCTGTTGACCCGCTGCGGCGCTTTCATCGCCAGCACCATCGCGCTCTGCCCGCCCTGGGAATTGCCCAGCAGGTGGGCTTTTTCAATGCCCAGCGCGTCCATCAGCCCCAGGGCGGTGCGTGCCTGGAGGTTGTGGAGGGGCTCCTCGTAAACCACGGGGCCGGTGCGGCCGAAGTTGGGCAGGTCCATCACGATGCAGCGGAAATGCTCGGCAAAGGCAGGTAGCACCTTGTGGAAGGTGATCCAGCCCGTCGTGCCCGGCCCGTAGGAGTGGAGCATCACCAGCGGATAGCCTGACCCGACATCGTGGTAGTGGACGTTCATGCCGTCCACTACGACGGTCCTGCTGGTCGATTGTTCGGTGAATTGGTCGGAAGCCATGGCGACTTGCCTCCCTTCCGCTAGTGCTATCTAGGGGTTTTGCTCGGGGAGAAGGTCAATCAGAGGTTCCCTCTCAGATCAACAGAGGGAACCTTTGCTGGTATGACCGTGCGAATTGGTTAGTCCCCGGCAGTGACCGGGGCGTCCTGGAAATGGGGCATGACGTGAGTGGCGAATAGCTCGATTGAGCGCATCACCTTCGCGTGGGGGAGGCCGGCGAAGCCGAAGTTGCCGAAAACATGGTTGATTCCGGCTTCCTGCGTCTGCTTCAACCGTTCTATCACCACATCGGGGGTGCCCCGGAGGGGCGGCAGACCGGCGTGGCCCGGATCGTCGCGGCGGTCCCGGTCCCGCTGGCGGTTAGCCCAGTGCTCGTAACCTTTGGCGACTTTGCCATTTTTGTCCATCGGCATACCGATTGGCGCCCCGGCGGTGCCGACTGACCGCAGTATCCGCGAGGAGAAATTCTCCAACTCGGCGGCGTCCCGTTCGGCCTCTTCCATAGTGGGGGCCACGTAGATGGACTTGGACATGGGCGGGTCCAGGTGGGCGTGCTCGTGGCCGTACTCTTCCATCTTCTCACGCCACAGCTTGATGACCTCGGGCGCCTGGCCGAGGATGTCGGTGGGGCCTCCGGCTATGACCTGTATGTTGCGGCTGGCGGCGAAATCGATGCTGGCCGGGCTGGTGCTGACGGCCTGGAACAGGGGCGGGTAGGGCTGCTGCAAGGGCTTGGGCAGCACCCAGACGTCGTCAACGTTGGTGAACTGGCCGTGGTAGGTGAGGCTTTCCTCGGTCCAGGCCTTGATCATCACGTCGACGGCTTCGTGGAATCGGTCGCGGCTGGTGTCGATGTCAACACCCACGCCGTCAAACTCCTGCTGCTGGTAGCCGGCGCCGATACCGAAGTTGAACCGCCCGTTGCTTATGATGTCGAGCATGGCCACTTCTTCGGCGACCAGAACCGGGTTATGCAACGGCAGGACGATGACCGCGGTGCCGATGCGGACGTTCTTCGTGCGTCCGGCGACGGCCCCGAGGAAGGACCAGATTCCAGAAAGCAGGCCGTGCCGGGAAAAGCGGTGCTCGCCCAGCCATACCTCGTCGAGGCCGGCTTCGTCGGCGAACTGTATCTGCTCCAATGCCTGGGTCAGCGCCTGCTGCTGGGTAAAGTCCTCATGGTAGGGGACGATGGTAAAGATTCCGAACTTCATGGGACCTCCTTTGAGGACGGACTTGTGGATTCCCGGCTGAATTCCCTTTGGGCTAAGGGTACGCCCGGGAGTACGGGTAACACAGGGGCAGAATATACCCGCCGGGCTTACCGTACAACCCCCGGTAACCGGGACATGTGCATTGCGGTAGCTTGGAACGGGACTTTCAGGACCAAAGGACGATGATAGCGGAGGCGCCCATCTTGAGTATTCCCGCATCCGGCAAGCCCTGGTGCGGACAAGAATCGTGAGGCTTCCGGGAGCCGTCCACTTGGCCCTGGCTGTGCCGCGTCAACCGGATTTGCTTGACCTGTGAGAGAAAGAGAAATACCGTTAGGTGGACCGTCACGCCATCCATCTCCATGTTTACAGGAAGGATGCACTATGGCAGCCATCAGCAAGAAATACGAGGTGATAGACCCGGCGACGGGCCATCTTGACCGTAGCATCTTCGTCGACCCGGACATCTACGCCGAGGAGCAGGAGAAGATATTCGGTCGGGCCTGGTTGATGATTGGCCACGAAAGCCTGGTGCCGAAGACGAACGACTTTTTCCATACGTACATGGGGGAGGAACCAGTCATCCTGACGCGGGACGGGAAGGGGGAGTTGCACGCCTTCCTGAACATGTGCCGCCACCGGGGCAACCGGGTGGTCCGGACTGACCTGGGCAACGCCGCCAATTTTGCCTGTGCCTACCACGGCTGGACTTTCTCCAGCGACGGAGCCCTGGAGTACGTGCCCGGCGAGGAGGAAGCCTACTACGGCAGGCTTGACCGGGGCTCTCTGGGGTTGATAGAGGCGAGACTAGAAACATACGCGGGTATTGTTTTCGCCTGCTGGGACGAGAATGCGCCGACGCTGGCGGAGTACCTGGGGGACGCGCGCTGGTGCCTGGACGTTAACTTCAACCGGCTGGACAACGGCACCGAGGCCATCGGCCCTATCAAGTGGATCGAGCCTCTGAACTGGAAAGCGGCGGTGGACAACTGCTCGGACAACTACCACGTTCCAACAACCCACCTGTCCACCATCATCGTTCAGGGCCGCCGCCTGGGAATCCCGAGGCTTACCCACGAACAGCAGTTCTCGTCCACCAATAGGCACCTGTTCGTAAACGGTCACTCCCTTACCATGAGGTTCCTGGAGCGGGATGATCAGGCCCGGCAGGCTCACGGCATAAACCCGTCGAACCAGGAGATGTTCGAGGACTACTACCGCAGCACTGTGGACGAGGCGGAACGGCGGTTGGGGGCGTTGCGGGCCCGCAGGCTGCAACTGGGCAACCACAGCCTGTTCCCCAACGGCGTACTGGGTTTCCGACTGGCCCATCCCCGTGGCCCGCTGGAAACGGAGTTCTGGCACTTCGTGCTATACGAGAAGGACATGCCCAAAGACTTGAAGACGGCATTGAGGCGGGGGAGCGCCAACTACAACGGCGTGACCGGCCTGTTCGAGCAGGACGACATGGACAACTGGCGGGGCGTAACCCAGTCGGGCCTGAGCCGGGTGGGGCGAAAGTACCCGCAGAACCTTTCCATGGGAGTGGGTCGCGCGGGGCAGCACCCCGACCTGCCAGGGACGGTGTCGGAGCGGTACACGTCGGAGAGCAACCAGCGGCACTTCTACCTGCGATGGCAGCAGTTTATGAACGCGGACAGTTGGGCCGACATTCCGCTGGAGCCTGGCAACATGGAGTACGAGGGCAGCGCGATGATACGGGGATAACCAGCCGGAGCGGCCAATACGGCAAAGGAACAACGCTGGCGATGACACCAAACATTCGAGGAACGACCCGGTCACAGCAGGAACTGTGGCATGAGTTGATGCAGTTCTACATTGCCGAGGCCTGGATGCTGGACGAGCGGCGGCTTCGGGAATGGCTGGACCTGTTCACTGAGGATGTTCTCTACTTCATGCCACGGCGTTTGAACGTCCACCGCCACGAGCTTCACCGGGAGTTGTCCGAGGAAGGGGACCTGGCAATTTTCGAGGACGACAAGACCTGCTTGACGATGCGGGTGGACCGGCTTGAGACGGGCATGGCCTGGGCGGAGGACCCACCTTCGCGCACCCGTCACATAGTAGGCAACCTGGTGGTGGAGCAGGTATCGGAGGAAGGGGTGAGGGCCAAAACGGCGTTCATCCTGTACCGCTCACACCACGAGAAGGACGAAAACATCTTCGCCGGCAGCCGGGAGGACGAGTTGCGCAGGACGGAAGAGGGGTGGAAGATTGCTCGGCGGACGATTGTGCTGGACTCGAACGTTATTCTGGCGAAGAATTTGAGCGTCTTCTTTTAGTCGCTATGGCGGCGGCGGCGGCGGTTGGTACGAAGGAATAGCCTCGGCGGCACCGGGGCGGCTACGTTAGAGCAAGGCTTTTACGCCGTTATAGAACGCCAATGCCTTCGCGGCAGCTCTTTCGTAAATCCAAAACACATTACCATTGCCCTCCGCTCCTCTTCTCTGGCTAAGACTTTTATAGCAGGGGCGATAAAATGACCGACCGTTTCAATAGTATGGCCCAGATAATCGACCTCTTCCGCGTTCTTCCGGTTCCCTGCTATCCAAGGACCGGCGCCTTGCCCCTGCTCGAGAATATCATCGTTGGCAGAGGCGCCTGCTCCGACGCCTCTGCTTATTTGACTGACCGAGCGCTATCCGGGCAACTCTACGATAGATATCCAGCACGGCCCCTTGCCCAATGGGACTGTCTCCGACCGGGTTAGCGAGCCGGAGTCGGGATTAACGCTGAATATCGCCATCTGGCCCGAATCCTGGCCAGCCGAGTAGATATGCCGGTCGCCGGGGCCAAGGCACAGTGCGTTGGGCCGTGCCTCCGAAGCAACGATGCCGTTGGAGGCCAGTTCTCCGGTGCCAGTATCCACCGTGTAACAGGCGATGCTGTCATGGCCCCGGTTGGGCGCGTAGAGAAATCCGCCCGCGCCGGTGATCTGAATCTGGGAGCAGGTGTTTCTCTCGGCAAAGCCTTCGGGGGGAAGGGTAGTAATGGTCTGGAAGAGCGACAGAGTTCCCGCCCCGGTGTCAAGACGGTAGCCGCTCACGCTGCACCCTTGCTCGTTGGAGAAGTAGAGGACGTCCAGGGAAGGATGAAAGCAGAAGTGACGGGGCCCCAGGAATTCCTCCAGTTCTACTATCGCCGGAGAGTTGGGTGTAATCTGGCCCGTGTCCTCGTCGAACTTGAACTGCCAGACCTGGTTGGGGCCGTTTCCCGCGATGTGAGGAACGAAAGCATAGCTGTTGGTTGGGTCGGTCTGCATCGCGTGAGCCCCGGTCGCCGTTTCCAGAGATACGACTGGATCCCCACTCAGCGACCCGTCGTCTCCAACGGGATGCACCGCCACCTTTGCTCCCTGGTAATAGGATGACAGCACGAACCTGCCCCTGCGGTCCGTATTGATGTAAACCGGCCACGAGTCCAGAGGCACCTCCCCCGTCGGCGTGAGGTCTCCATTGGACTGATCAATCCTGAAGCTGGCCAGCCGAGGAGTTTCCCGGGTTCCGCAATACAGGTAATTGCGGTCGGGACTGACCGCCAGGTTGAAGGGCCCGCCGGAGACAGCCACGTCGCGCTGGTGGGTGAGACCTCCGCTTTCGGGGTCCACGGTAAAGACCGAAATCTTGTTGTCCTCGTTAACGGCGACATACATGTAGTAGGGCATAATTCCCTCCTTAAATGGTCAGTGAAGCGACAAGCTCCCGTACCTGTTGGGTGCGCCACTCCGAAACCTCGGAGTCCAGTCCGGGGCGGCAACGGTTGAATCCTTCAGGCGTTACCGCAACCTGGGATATCTGCGTCAGCCAGTGGGCCCGTAGCCGGGCTCTTGAGCCCAACTCATTCCCTTCGGGTCATGCGCTACTCCCACGGTCTCGCCCTTTGAATTTCGCAGCCCCAAGGGGTGCTGCACCAGTTCAATCATGTTCCCGTCGGGGTCCTTGATGTATGTGGAGCGCCCGCCGCTGTAGCCGCGTACCGAGGGGGTAGAATGCGGCACTTCCAGGGCAACCAGGTTGGCAATCATCTCATCCCAGTCGTAAACCTCCAGGGCAAAATGCCCCGATGGGTTGGGAGTAGGGGTAAGGGTGCTGTGGATTTCTCCGTTTCCTATCCGCAGTTGCAGTTGTCCCTGGTTCAGCTCCGGGCCACGGTCAAGATACTCCGCGCCCAGGACTTTCTCGTACCATTCGCGGGTCCGCTCCCGGTCGCTGATCTGAAGATTGACGTGCTGAATCATCGATACCCTGGACATACCTGCCTCCCTTTTAGCTTTTGTTGTCTTATGTCCGCGCCAAAGTTGTCGCTAAATGGGCAGCGCCTCTTCGCTGCGGTCCTCTGGCAACTCCACGCCAAAGGCGTTGACGTTGAAGGCCAGCATGGCGTAGCAACCCATCAGAGTTGTCAACTCGGTGGCGCCGTTGGTCCCGAATTGTGCCACCACTGCGTCGAATGATGCCTGGCTGACGCGACGGGTCCGGAAGAACTCCCTTCCGTAGTTGATTACCGCCATCTCGTCCTCTGCGGGACTGGGCAGTTCACTTTTGTCCCGAAGGGCATCCACCAACTCGTCGCGCAGACCCTCGCGCCTGGCCGGGGGAGCATGGGCATTCCAGATGAACTGGCAGTCGTTCTCCCGGGCCGCCAGCAGCATCGCCAGTTCACGGATGCGAGGCGAAAGCGACGTCTCCGTACGGAGATAGGCGGCCAGGCCGAGGGCGCGTTGGGCGACCTCCGGGGCGTTGAGCATTACTGACCCTGGTCCGGTGGCGGGCACTTCCCCTCTGCCGGCGACGAAGGCATCGAAGGCGTCAAGTTCTCTTTCAGGCACTGATTCCCTGGTTACTGCGGGTGTTCTGGCCATACTTCCCTCTCTGCTTGCGAATCCTTTGGAGGTATTGTATTGCGCCAGTCAAATATCGTCAGCATTATTGCGCAAGATTTCATGGCGCCAGTCCCCAAGAAGGGAAACTTGTGTGCAGGAACGAGGAAATAGGGAAGGCCCAAGGGATTCACCAAGCCACTCTCTGTATTAAAGGGCAAAAGCGGGCCAAGGGCCAAAGGAATAGGTTGCAAATGTCACAGCACCGCAGGCCAGGAGTCGAGATAAGGCTCCGCCCTGCGAAAAGGCAGTAGTCCTAGCCCGCCAGAGGGTTCGTAGGCCAAAGGCTGCGGCCAACATGGCCCACTCGGCCGCCACCTTGACCGGCCTCCGCAGCAGGAGTCTCTGGGCCCCCTGTTGCTCGCTGATAATTTCGAAAACCGGCGGAAGGTATGAATGCTGCCATGAAACCCGCCGGCGGCTGTTGAATCTCGCGGCAGTCGGAGGGACAAATGCCGATGGCAGGGATAGAACTTACCGAACTTCCGCCTGCCCTGTAGGAAGCCGGCTCAACCAGGAACCACAAGAAATGACAGGCACCAAAGGAAACGGGGCGGAGTTGTAGATCTGAAACAACTCCGCCCCGTTCATTTCCCCACCGGAACACCCGGCATTCAGCAACCGCCGATGGTTAGAACTCTTCCACTGGTCGCGTGGCGATGCCGTAGGTGCCGTAGAAGAAGTTGGCGTAGTGGGTGGTGCCGCCGGTTACAAACAGCAGGTACTGCTCCGGGCTCTCCAGCATCGGAATCGTGGCCTCCGGGTCGTTTTCCAGGGATTGCAGCTCTGGGTGAAGCAGCCATTTGCCTTGGGCGTCCTTCGGTACGCCGCGATTGCCGATGGCCTGCTGCAGCGGCACCCGGCAATGCTCGTGCAGCCATTCCTGGGCGTCCCGCTTGCTGTACCCGGCCTCGGCCAGGATGACCGCGCGGGAAGGGCTGAGCATTACGGGATGGTAGGGCCCGGGGTAAGACACCCGCTGGTTGGTATGCCCCACCTGCGCCGACTGCCAGCCCCGCAGCCAACCTCCGCCGCCGGAGCCGGGGTAGTACATCAACTGGGCAATGTTATTCAATGTGTCCTCGTGGTTCCTGGAACCCGAGTCGAGGATGTCGCCAGGGCCGGTAACGGTTACGACCGTCACAGCGCTTTCGTGGGCCTGGAAACCCTGGTCTACGTGGTAGGTCTGCCACGGGCTAAGCTCTTCGTTCTCGGCGATGCACATGCCGAACTTGGTGGGCAGGCCGATAAAGTTGGGGTCACCCGTCCCGGCCTTGCAGTAGCCGATGTTGATAAGGCACAGCCGCAGCGCCCGCCCAATGGAAGTGTTTGCGCTGTTGACCACGCCGGGACCCATGGCCGACGTGCCGCAGTTGATGCCGGCGCGCTGGGCGATGGGCCCGTTGACCAGGATCAAGGGTGCCTCGGTGTGGCCCGACACCTGCATGTCCCGGTGGTTCATCTCCGGCTGGGCCAGGCAGTCAATGGCGGCCAGGAGAATCGGGAATTGCTCGGGGCGGCAGCCGGCCATCACGGCGTTAATCGCTACCTTCTCCACGGTGGCGACTCCGAAGCCCGGCTCCATCACCATCAGCACGTCCTGGGGGCTTCTGCTGGTGCCGGCCAGCATTCTCTCCACCAACTCGGGCGTGGGCGGAATGACGGGAATGCCGTCGCTCCAGTCCCGCTCGGCCAGGAAGCGGTTCACCGCGTCCAGGCCATCCGGGGACGCGTCCATTTCCACGGTGAAGACCTCGGTGGCGCCGCCGGTCTTCTGGGCGGTGACCGGCCCGCGGGAGGCCGGGAAGGTGGTAAGACCCTGGATTATGGCGTCAATCTGCCCGTCCACCATGTTGCGAATGAAGTCGGGCTGCTGCCCGGTGGTGGCGTGGGGAATGATGACATAGGCAGCGGTGGGCTGACCCCAGCCGTCCACGCAGGACTGCCACGCCCGGGCAAAGCTCTGGGCGGCGATGGCCACGGCGGGAACGCCGGCCTTTTCCATGGCAACCATGTCATGGCTAAGCCACGACGTGCAGCCCCCTCAATGCGCCGTCGCGCCCACCATAGCGTCCACCTCGGTGGCGATGCGGGCGGCTTCCTCGTCATCGATGTGAACGCCCCGGCTGAGTACCGGACGCCCTTCGCGCAGTTCTCCGCCGTAGCGCTGGAACTTGACGCTGGGATAACGGAGCTGCAACTGCTCGGCGAAGCGGTCAACGGCAACGTCGGCCCCGCCGGTCATGTTGTTGTACAGGCCGATGGTCTTGCCCTCAAAGCCGGTGAGCCTGGGGGCGGGCGGCACCTTGAAGTCCACCCGGTCGGCAGCGGGAGACATTATCTGCACTTTCATGTCGCAATTCCTTTCCGAATCAGTTTGGGTATGGCGCCTGCGCCGCTGCTGCGGCATCGTCAACGCGGGCTGCCTCTGTGGACTTGAGGATAGTTACACGGCACGTCAACGTCAAGCTAATGCTCGGGAAACCGGGACTCTGCCTTGACTCAGAATGCCCAAATTGGCCCCGCTTGTTCAGGCCTTCCCTGGATTAGGGATACGGGTCAGCCGGCCTGCCGGTGGGCATTGGGGACAGACGTTAGTCCCGTCCACCGCGACGCTGCCTGCGCATAACGGACTCCTTGCAGAGACGCTACATAGGCGAGAGGCCCCACAGCGCCTTGGCGAACCTGTCCCCCAAGGGAGTTTGCCACGTTGGCGCGGATGCACGTTGGCGCCGATAGAGGATTGACCCGCAAAACTCGCAATTTAGCAGGCACATGGAAAAAGGCAGGATGACATTTCTCAAACTTCTTACTTCCGTCACGACAGGTTCCCGGGCAAGTCAGTCCTTAGCTTGGTGAATGAAGAACTGGGCCAGGTAGTCGATCACAGACCCGGAGTCGTTGCTCTGAATAACCTGGCTGGCCCTGGTCAGCACGTCCGGAGCGGCGTTCGACACAGCAATGGCGTAATCGGCCCGCTCGAACAGAGGAAGGTCGTTGACATCGTCACCGAAGACAACGACACGGTCCCACCTGGAGTCCAACGCCTGGCAAAGACTGTCAACGGCAAATCCCTTGTCTGCCTTGGGGTGTGAAGCGGTAACCTCGTACCAACCCGGGAAATGGCGTACCGGCATTGAACTGACCCTGGCCCCTTCAACCTGCAGCAGACCTTCCGTAAGTTCCTCGAGTGCTTCCTGTTCCACAAAAGTGGTCATGGATAAAATGCTCGTTTCCAGCACTTGCGACGGATGGTCGTACCAGCAAAGCCGCGGGTCACCATAAGCTCTCTTTTCATCAACATACCACTCCGCAGCAACAGAAGCAGCATGTGAATGGAACGCCCAATCCCGATGTCCATCAATAGCAGCAACAAAAGGGAAAAGGCCCCGCTGGGAGAACCGGGTTAACAAGCCCTCGGCGGCAGGTTGTGGAAGTACCCTCGTGACCAGGTGTTCGCTTGAGGTCGGCCAGGTGACGAGGCTCCCACCGAGAGTTATGACCGGCAAAGCAAGGTGCAGGTCTTTCAGCAGAGCATTGATGGCCTGGATACTGCGTGCGGTCGCCACGGTGAACTGGAGACCCTGGTCGATTAAACGGTTTAGCGTGGCAGTCTGCCCGCCTGGCAATCTCTTCTCGCTGGTAAGAAGCGTCCCATCCAGGTCTGAGACAAAGAGAGTTTTAGGGAGTGAACCCCGCATTGCATCATATTTTGAAAAGGCTCCCTGTCCCATCCAGGTTTCATTCTCCTTCGCAGATTTGGTCCACGACCCTATCCCCAACTGCTCCAGGACCAGCGCCTGCCCCGGTATATTCGTGATGATAGGGACTCAGTTCCGATCATAGTAAGGCCCCAGTAAAGCATCACGACGTCACGCTATCCCAACAAACGTTTTGGCCCTGTCCAACTTTCTGACTTCCTTGTCCGGAGTTTGTCGCCATACATACTTATCTCACCCCCTAACGGGTGCCTCTTCCGGCCAGCCAACCCAAATCAGACAACCTAAAATGAAGCGCCATAAAGTCGGGGGCATGTGCCTTATGGAGGGAATGCCATCAGGGCAGAGGCGGCCAATCAACCGCTCCTGCCCTGATGCTATGCCGGTGCCGAACAGAATCCGAGACTAGACACCCGAGGCCTCCACGTCCTCATGGCTGACCACGGACCCCAGGGTGACAAGCCGCCAGTTACGCCTGGTTTGGACCTTGCAGCATCGGCCAGAGCTTGTGGGCAGTCTCGCCCATAATCCAGTTGCGGTCTTCGTCGGAAAGCCAGGGCAGGGCCGTCTGGCCCAGCTGCACCTGGCCGATGTAACCACCCTCACGGGTGGAGGGGAAGTTGGAGCCCCACATGACGCGCTGCGGCGTGAAGGCCTCAATGACGCGCCTGAAGAGTTCCTGCTCGGGCGGGGTCAGGTCGGCGTAAGGGCCGAGGCTGGTGCTGGAGATGCGCAGGTGGGCGTTGGACAGCTTGGCCAACTCTTCCAGCGCAATCGTCATGGCTTCCTTGTCCCCGGCGCCGCTCCAGCCCGCAAAGTGGTCCGGGGCGAAGAGGACGTTGGGGTGGCGGGCGCCCACATTCCGCATCCGGTCGACCTTGTCCGGCTGGCCGCCACCGCCGATGGATATGGGAATGCCCAGGGCTGCGGCGCGCTCCCAGAGCGGATCGCATAGAGGGTCGTCGGGCTCGGCCTGGCTCTGGAGGCGCACCCCCAGCATGCCCCGCTCGTTCACCCAAAAGGAGAGTTTGTCGGCGGCATCGGGTGCAGCCGGGTCCAGGATTCCCACGGAAACGGTGCGGGGGGCATACTGCTGGGCGCTGTCACACTGGTAGGAGTTATCCAGTCCATAGGTGCCGTTGGGTTGCACCAGCGTGGCACACTCCACGCTGGCCGCGTCCATCTCCGCAATCAGGTCTTCAACGTCGTTGCTCACCTCGGTGGACCATCCCCGCGCTCCGGGGTCCAGTGGATGCCTGACCTTGTCGCTGCTGACCACGTGGGTGTGGGTATCGATAATCATGGGCGTAACTCCTGAGGGGATTACATTGGAGAAGCGATGGCAGTCTACCACACGGCCCCGTTATGAAGGAATGTCGCCTAAAATCGAGGCGTGATTTCCGTTTATCACTTACACTTGTTGCCTGAAAACACTTTGGATGCTGCCTCTCATTGAACGATCGAAGAACGTCCTGGAAAACCGCCCTCAATCGCGCCCTACTCCGGTTGCTGCTGGGCTCCCGGCTGCCCGCTACCAGCGGCGCGCTGGAGATAGAAGGTCCCCGCGGGCCGATTGCCTTGCGCCGCGATCGCTACGGCATACCGATGATAGAAGCGGAGGACGAACTCGACGCGTTCTTCGGATTCGGCTTTTGCCAGGGTCAAGACCGGACGTTGCAAATTGAGCTGTCGAAGCGGGCGGCTTCCGGAACGCTGTCGGAGTTGTTCGGGCGGAAGACGTTGCCGGTGGACCGACTTTTCCGTCGGGCTGGGCTGCGCCACGCGGCAGAGGAGCAGTTTCACGTCTTGGCTCCCCGCGTCGCTTCCATAATCACCGCCTTCGCTTCGGGCGTAAACGCTGGCTCGACTGTCGGGCTGCGCCGGCGGCCTCACGAGTTTGCTCTGCTTCGCGCCCGACCCACCGAGTTCACCGCCCTCGACGTGCTCACCATTCTAAAGCTTCAGTCATTCTTGATGCCGTCCAACTGGGACTGTGAACTCGCCAGGTTGATGGTTCTGAACCTGGACGGCCCCGATGCGCTCCTCGACCTTGACCCTGGATATCCGGAGTGGCACCGGGTCGCCGTACCTCCTTCCAGCCTTGCCAGCGACATAGGCAAGGCTGCCGAACGCCTCGCCGAAGACCTGGCGATGTTCCAGGACACGATAGGGACAGGCGGCGGTTCAAACAGTTGGGCAGTGTCAGGCGGCAGAACCCGATCAGGACGCCCCTTGCTGGCCAACGACCCCCACCTCGCGGCCACCGCCCCGCCCCACTGGTACCTGGCGCGCCTGCAGGTGAATAGCTCGGAATCGAAATCGCCGGGCTGGACTGTCGCCGGGGCTGCTCTGCCGGGAACTCCAGCCATAGTGGTGGGCCATAACGGGAACTGCGCCTGGGGTGTGACCGCCGGGCTTACCGACAACACCGACCTGTTCCTGGAGCGGGTTGGGATGGACGGTCGGTCAGTTCTTCAAGATGGCGAGTTCGTCCAGTGCCAGGTCCGCCGGGAGGTAATCCGGGTGAGGGGTGCGGACCCAGTTGAGGAGGAAGTCCTCGTGACACCCCGTGGGCCGGTAATCAGTCCCGCCCTGGATATTGAGCTTGGCGCCGTTTCGATGCGGGCGGTCTGGCTGGACCCGCTTCCGGTGGGGGGATTCCTGGGCGCTCTGGAGGCAAGTACGGTCGAAGAGTTTTGCGCCCCGTTCGCAGACTGGCCCATTCTTCCTCTCGGCCTGGTCTGTGCCGACACCCAGGGGACCGTCGGCTACCAGTTGGTCGGGCAGTCGCCACGCCGCCGCCGGGGCTACGGGATCGTGCCAACAGCGGGTTGGGCGCCAGGTTCGGGCTGGGAGCAGGAAGGCGTTCCCTTCGAGGAGATGCCGCGCGCGCTCAACCCGTCCTGCGGCTACGTTGCCGCCGCGAACACCCAGCCCGAACCGCAAGGCTCCGGACCATTTCTGGGCATCGACTGGATCGACGGTTACCGCCTGGGCAGGGTCGTGGAGGCTCTGGAAGACCGTCGGGATTGGGACGTTGATTCGAGCGCGGCGCTCCAGATGGATGTGAAGTCACTGCCCTGGGCAGAGATGAGGGAGGTTATTCTGGCCGGGACGCCGGCCAGTACCGGCACTAGTCCCGAGACACGGGCGGCACGCGAGCTTCTCGAGACCTGGGACGGCCGCATGGCATCGGATTCTGTCGGCGCAACCCTGTTCCACCTCTTCCTGGCCGAAATGTCTGGCCGAATTGCCAGGGCAAGAGCGCCCCGTTCAGCGTCCTGGCTGTTGGGCCGCAACTTGCTCCCGGTCAGCGGGAGCACTTCCTTTGCAGCGCGCCAGGTAGGCCGCGTATCTCGCCTGATCAGGGAGCGACCTGCAGGTTGGTTCGAGGGCGGGTGGCAGGCGGAGATCGACGATGCGCTGCGTTCAGCATACTTCGATGCGGTTCGGCGACTGGGTGAGCCCACGGTTCGCTGGAACTGGGGTCGCGCCCGTACTGCCATGCTGCAGCACCCGCTGGGCCGGATGCCGTTGCTGGGTTCTATATTTAACCTGGGCCCCTTCGAGTGCCCAGGTGACGCCAACACGGTTTTTCAGGCTGGCACCTATGGCGAAGACCCGTGGGCTGGCCCCGGGGTTGTACCGTCAATGCGTATGGTGCTGGACGTTGGCGATTGGGACCGGTCACTGTTCTCCCTGCCCGGCGGGCAATCGGGCAACCCGCTCTCGCCCCACTACAGGGACCTCCTGCCCGCTTGGTTGCAGGGCACCGGCGTAGCGATTGCGTGGACTGACGAAGCAGTAGAGGAGGCAACAGTGGAAACGCTTCTGCTGAAACCGGCCTGAAAGGGCCCGCTTACGTAGAGTCAGGTTTCAAGGTCATGCTTCATAAGCCCTAATAGTCAGGACTCAATCTGGCCCCCGGGATTATTGTGGCTAAATGTCCCCAACGTCCCGTCAACACTTTCAGCCCCTTACTTGTAACCAAGGCTACTGTCGCGGAACACGGTATGAGTGGTAAGCGCTTTGACGCCAAGAGGCTTCTTGAGCGGGCCATACCTTGAAAGCAAGCGGTATCCCCTGGACCTCAGGGCAATCGCGTTTTATCAGACGCAAATCAACCACACCCGCTTGCATGTCGCCCTGAGCCTGCCGGAGGGCCTAAACTCCTACCCAAAGACTTTGACTAGGCACCCGAGTATACGTTGACGACAAGCATTTTAGACTCTTCGGCGGAGTTTACCCTGAGACTGGCCGAAGGGCTCAGAGTGACATTGGCTTGAGACGTGATTGCCCTGTCTGCTGGTGCTTTTGCCGACTGTGGAAACGCCCTGAATGGCGGTCGGTAAGCCCTAGGTCAGTGAATTGGATTGTTGCCGCCTGCGTAATGCTTCAAGCCGCTTCAAATTAGCTCAAATGCTTGGAGCCTCTGCTGGTTGGTATAACACCGGTTGGTAAGCTTTGCCCTGGAGCTAGTCACGCCAGCAGGGAACCGATTCGTTCTGACTTGCTCCGTTAATTTCCAAGCAGGAATGAGGGTAAGGACGGAGCAGGGTCTTGGCATAAGTCTTTCCATCTATTACTGATAATTCCTTGTTGTTGCCGGAATCATGGCCCACATAAACCTGACTAACCGAAACTCGATGTGGGGAAAATTGTGGGAATTGTCCTGGCATAACCGCGAAAGTTGCCATTTTCATATCAGCGCTTGCAAAGCATTCGAAGCCCCTTACTTCAGCCTAAGCTTCACCTCCTTTCCGCCACTCTTGTATTTGATTCGGTGGCACGGGTCAGCAGCGTTTGTTCCGCCGGTTTAGCGTCGAAGACAAACCCGACCGTGGCCCCTGAGTAACACGGTTTATTGCGTGACGGCTCTGCGTCGGCCCCTCTCGGGCCCGAATCGGCGCACCGGTTATTATTACGGCACCGCCACATAAGCGCACTGAAAACCCATTCGACATAGATACCAGGTTAATGGCATAATAAGCCAACCTGGTAGATATTGATGAGGAGATAAATATGTCAGCAAAAGTCAATGGACTCGGTCATATTGGGTTCTACGTTCAGGACCTGGAACTCATGAAGGACTTCTATGCGAACTTTATGGGAATGAAACTGACCAAGGTCGGTCCGATCGGGGCTTTCTTCAGCGCGGACCCTGAAGGTGTCGATCACGAAATCGCACTGATGAATGGCCGGACTTCCCTCGATGACCCCCACTGGATCCAGCAGATTTCCATGCGCGTGGATTCCCTCGATGACCTCCGCGACTTCAAGAGCCGCATCCTGGAGCGCGGGTACCAGTTGGACCGCATCGTTACCCACGCCAGCGCCATCGGTTGCTACTTCCGCGACCCCGAAAACAACCCCACCGAAGTGTTCTGGCTGACCGGATATACGTCGTGGGCGCAGATTGGCATCCCCATTGACATTGACCAGTCGGACGAAGAGGTTATGGAAGAGGTTCGCCGGTCCTGGGACGTGGCCCGAAATGTCGAAATGGGCAAGGCGCCCAGCCCGGAAACGGTACAAGCCATCCGTGAGCTTAACACGGTTGCAGCTGGCAGCCGGTAAGAACGTCGCTATTTAACTGTTCCGTTTGCCTTTAGGGGTAAGTCGCTTTCAAAAGACCGCCCCGCAAGAAGCAGTCAACGCAATTGCGGCTGTACCCTAAAGGCAACCGGACCCATCCTTATCAAAGGCTATTGATAATTCTCCACGGCCTCGGCACGCATCAGACGACTCATCCCCAGGCTCCTGTCTCCGATACAACATTTTTGCGTACCAGCTATGTACGGCGTTGGAAGTCCTCGTTAGCCACTTCGGTAATCTCCACCAAGTTTTAGAGCAACTCCAACCTGCGCCGCGGATTGGCGCGCCGCCTCCAATATCTCCAGCTTTTGGCGCAGCTCGTTCGCAACACCTCGCCCTTCCTCGTCACCCTCGCCCACTAGCTCTATCGAAATCCTGACGTTTGCCTTCGGTGGAAATACCCTGACCGGCGTTCTTGCAGCCCCTACCCACAAGTGCAACCCCTCTGCAGCTTTTCTGCCCTGAATTGCCCACACATCCCCTCTCGACACACTCCGGTACACGGGGGATAATTCGCCAACTGGCATCCGCTTGGGCGACGGGCATCCAACCCCCCGGCAGGTGCGGACCTTGAACGGGTAGGTGCTACCATGACGACGAGTGAAACGCAGCAAGACCAAGCCCCGAATTCTTCCTTTCCACAGGAACTACTCGGCGCAGCGCGGTGGCGGTGCATCGGCCCACCCCGGGGCGGGCGGGTGGTGGCCGTCACTGGAGACCCGGTCAACCCGATGGTGTTCTACTTCGGGGCGTGCGCAGGAGGAGTCTGGAAGACCACGGATGGCGGGGCGTACTGGGAGAATGTTTCCGATGGTTACTTCAACACCGCCTCGGTGGGCGCCATTGCCGTCGCCGGGTCCGACCCCAACGTGATTTACGCCGGAATGGGGGAGTCCTGCATTCGCGGCGACGTGACCTACGGGGACGGGGTGTACCGGTCCACCGACGGCGGCCAGACCTGGACCAACATGGGCCTGCCCGATACCCGGCATATCGCCCGGGTGCGGGTACACCCCGCCAATCCTGACCTGGTGTACGTGGCGGCCTTGGGACACGCCTACGGCCCCAACGAGGAAAGGGGCGTGTTCCGTTCTTCAGACGGCGGGAAGAACTGGGAGCGGGTCCTGTTCCGCAGCGAGAACGCCGGGGCGGTGGACTTGTCCCTGGACCCCAACAACCCTCGCATTCTCTACGCCACCATCTGGGAGACCCGGCGCACACCCTGGAGCCTCATCAGCGGCGGGCCGGAAAGCGGCATCTTCAAGTCGGTCGACGGGGGCGACTCCTGGACAGAGATTACCGACAGCCCCGGATTGCCAAGCGGCCTCAAGGGGCGTATAGGCATCGCAGTATCCCCCGCCAGGCCGGGGCGCGTGTGGGCCACCATCGAAGCCGAGGACTGCGGCCTGTACCGCTCCGACAACGGGGGTGATACCTGGGAGCAGGTCAGCGACAACCGCGACCTGCAAGGGCGGCCCTGGTACTACCAGCACGTCTTCGCCGACCCGCAGGACCCGGAGACGGTGTGGATACTCAACTACCAGTGCTGGAAGTCCGTTGACGGAGGGCGCACCTTCAACCGGGTCACCACGCCCCACGGCGACGACCACGACCTTTGGATCGACCCCAACAATCCCCTGCGGATGATTGAGGGCAATGACGGCGGCGCCTGCGTTACCTTCAACGGCGGGGAAAGCTGGTCCAGCATCTACAACCAGCTAACCGGCCAGTTTTACCACCTGACCACCGACAACCAGTTTCCCCACCGGGTGTACGGAACCCAGCAGGACAACACCGCCATCAGCGTACCTTCCCGCACCCACAAGGGGGCCATCCCCTGGGGTGACTGTTACGTTGTCGGGAACTCGGAAAGCGGCCACATCGCCGTCCATCCCCAGGACCCCAACACCGTCATATCCGGGGCCATTGGCAGCTCCGCCGGCGGGGGCGGCAACCTGCTGCACTACGACCACGCCACCGGGCAGGTCCGGATCATAACCGTGTGGCCGGAACTGTACACGGGATGGGGTGCCAAGGCCATGAAGTACCGCTTCCAATGGACCTATCCCATCATGTTCTCGCCCCACGACCCGGATACCCTGTACGTTGCTGGCAACGTGGTGTTCCGCACCACCGACCTGGGCAGCAGTTGGGAAGCCATCAGTCCCGACCTGACGCGCCACGACCCGGATACCCTGGAACCGTCGGGAGGCCCCATAACCAAGGACACCTCCGGCGCCGAAATCTACGCCACCATCTTCGCCTTCGTGGAGTCCCCTCACGAGAAGGGTGTCTTCTGGGCAGGTTCCGACGACGGACTGGTACACCTGTCCCGCGACGGCGGAGCCACGTGGAAGCAGGTTACACCCGACGGCCTGCCGGAATGGACGCTCATCTGCATGATCGAGGTCTCGCCCCATGATCCGGCCACGGCCTACCTGGCCGCCACTCGCTACAAGCTGGACGACACCCGTCCCATGCTCTACAAGACCACCGATTACGGCCAGACCTGGACATCAATAACCGCCGGGCTTCCCCAGGATGACTACACCCGGGTGGTGCGGGAAGACCCCACTCGTCCAGGCCTGCTCTACGCTGGCACCGAGACCGGAGTATATGTGTCTTTCAACCAGGGGGAGTCCTGGCAGACTCTACGGGCAAATCTGCCGGTAGTCCCGGTGTACGACCTGGAAATCAAGGACAACAACCTGATTGCCGCCACCCACGGGCGGGCCTTCTGGATTCTCGACGATCTGAGCCAACTGCACCAGCTAACCCCGTCCCTGGCGGATCAGTCCTTCCAACTGCTGCAGCCCCGGGATACCTGCCGGGTGCGGTCGCCCTTCCGGGAGCGAAAACCCACCGTGGGCAAGAGCTACCGCGCCGGGCTGGGCGCCGACGTTACCTACAGCGAATCGCTGGGCAAATGGGGCGACATAGTGCGCAAGGTCTGGGACGCCGGAGAGAACCCTCCCGACGGGGTGATGGTCCACTACTACTTTAATGAAGCACCCGAGGAAATAAGCCTAAGTATCCTGGACGAGGACGGGCAGACCATACGGAGCTTCTCCAGCAAAGCCCCCGAGGCAGCCGAAGATAACCCCGAACCCCGGGCGCCCGCAGACCAAGGCATGAACCGCTTCGTATGGAACATGCGCTATCCGGCAGCCCGCAAGGTGCCTGAAGACAAGACCACCGAGGACTCACTGGTCGGCCCCCTGGCTGCGCCGGGAACTTACCAGGTGACGCTGCAAGTGGGCGGCGACTCCCAGACCCAGTCTTTCCGCATAGACAAGGACCCCCGCGTGGGCGCCAGCCAGGAAGACCTGGATGCCCAGTTCCAATTCCTGATTGAGATTCGCGACAAGGTGTCGGAGACCCACGACGGCATCAACCAACTGCGCCGGGTACGCCAGCAGGTGGACCAATGGGTGAACCGCGCCCAGGAGCACCCCTCGGCGGAGACGGTGGGCGACGCGGCGGAGTCGGTGAAGGAGAAATTGAAGGAGATTGAAGACCAGCTAATCCAGTCGGCTTACCGGGGCGCTCGGGACCGGTTGGACCTGCCGGTGAGGCTCAACCGGAAGCTGGCGGAACTCACCGCCGCTGTCTCCAACGCCGACTTTGCGCCTCCCCAGCAGGCGTACCAGGTCTTCGACTTCCTCTCCACCGCCATAGATGAGCAACTGGCGGCCCTGCAGCATGTCATAGATGAAGACGTGGCCCAATTTGCCAACCTGGTTAGGGACCTGGACATTCCCGTCATTGCGACGTAAATGGGCGTCGGCATTACTCCGGCGCTACTATATGTCGCATATACGTCGCTGCGCAGTTGCCGTAGGGGACGGTTGAGGACGGGTCGGGGTAGTATCTTGACCTTCATACGCATTTTGCCGGTGCTTCTTGTGGTAAATTAGGGGGTATCAGGAACCAACCTGACCGGCGCGGGCAGGCAACCTGCCGAGAGGTGGAGATGACCGGTAACACCAACCGCGTGTTCTACGGCTGGTTTGTTGTGATGGGCTGCTCGTTGGTAGCCCTGGGGACTGCCGGCACCCAGTTCTCCTTCGGGGTTTTCATGCAGCCCATGACCGAGGAGTTCGGCTGGAGCAGGAGCACCCTGTCTCTCGCCTTTGGAATCACCTTCATGCTGTCGGGCCTGATGCGGCCCCTGGCCGGTTACCTGGCCGACCGCTACAGCCCCAAACTGGTGGCCCTGTCCGGCGTCGCGTTGCTGGGAGTCATGCTGCTGATCGTCCCGTCCGTCCGCAGCCTGGTGCAACTCTACGCGGTTTTCGCGGTAATGAGCATCGGGCTGACCATGGGCGTCGGTCCAATCTTGACCAAGGTAATCAGCTCCTGGTTTTACGCTCGCCGGGGCTTGACCCTGGGCTTGAACAGCAGCGCCGGCTCCTTTGGCGCTCTGATCCTGGTGCCGACGGCTTCAATTTTTCTGGTCCTGTTTGACTGGCGGGACGCCTACTATTTTCTTGGCGGGCTTGCCCTGTTGGTCATTCTGCCCATCGGCCTGATATCCATCCGGAACACGCCGCAGGAGATGGGGTTGGAGCCCCTGGGTGATACATCGGACCTGCGTAGAAGAGGAGGAGCGGCTGGGGAGGACTCTACACCGATATTCGGGCGCGACGCTACTTTCAAAGAGGCCGTGGGTTCGAACCTGTTTTACCGGCTCACTTTCGGGTACTTCGTTTGAGGGTACTCGATGAGCTTCGTGAATGCTCATTTCGTGACTTATGCCCGGGACCTTGGATATCACCCGATGGCCGCCGCGGGAGCGTTCAGCCTGATCGGCGCTTCCGCCGTGATCGGAAGCCTCATCATGGGACATCTTTCCGACCAGTACGGACGGCGGTGGCTGTTGGCCGCTTCCTACAACCTGCGGGCCCTTGGGTTTGTGGTCGTGCTGTTGTCCATGGGAGTACCGGCCCTCGGAATCCCGCCGCTGGGGTTGGGAACCCTTCTGGCAGGGATACTGCTGGTGGGATTTTCCTGGAACTCTGTAGTCAGCGTTACCGCCGCTTATACGTCAGACCGCTATGGTGTCAAAAACATGGGGATGATCTACGGGACGATGTTCGCCGTCATGCCCATTGGCAGCGGGTTGGGGGCATTCCTGGGCGGTCTCTTCTACGACGTCAGGGGCACCTACGAGATTGCCATCTGGTCCAACATAGCGCTCCTGCTGGCCGCAATGGCCCTGGTGTTTTTCCGGGGAGAGCGGCGTCCCCCAGAGTTGTACACGGTGGAGGCGACTCCTGCTGCCGCCTCTTAGCGGAACAGATCGCACAAGCCAAGTCCCCACGGCGCGCTGAATTGCCTCTGAGACAGGTAGTTTGGCGTGTTGGCAACAATGGCGGCTTGCCCCGCAGCACTGGCGCTTTGCCTGGCGCAGAAGATCGGGCCGGGGCACATGGCCCCGGCCCTCACGTTCTCACTCATATAACTTCTGGGGAAAGGCCTGTTGAACCGCCGGACAATAGGCGACTCGACAGCGCGTTCTACAGCAGTCGGCCCGCCAGCAGGGTGCCAGGGAATCGAGGCCGGTGCCCGCTAGCCCGGGCCGGTGCCCGCACTGCCCTTAGCTGGCCGCCGGTCAGCCAAGTAGAGTGCCCCGTCCTTTTCGAAGTGCCCTTCAAACCTGAGAGCCTTCATGTTTCCGGTGACCCTCAGGTCGTCGTATTTAAGCTTGGCCGCCTCGCCGGTGGAGACAAACTCCGGGTCGAAGACTCTGACCATCGTAACCTTTCGATTGGAGAACTGACCGGCCTTCTCCAACATCCAGAGTTTAGACATTAATTCTGGTTCCACACGAAACTCGTGGCTCAAGTACCGGTTGATTGCCTGCGTTACCATCTGGGGCTTTTGGGCTTTCCAGAACATTAAACTCATGGAATACCATCCTTCGTGAAATTCCTGAACTCTCGGGCGTCGCGAAATTAGGTGTCTGATCCATTCCCCACGGAACCAAGGTTGAGGATACTCAACAAGTCCCCTACGGCCATATCCTTCAATATCGGTCCATGGAGGGGTCGGCCCTGGTTCACCGTATAGGTATTGGTCCGACCTTGTCGGGTCCTGGTTATGTACCCCGCCTCCTCCAAGTCTGCGACGATCCTGAGCACGGCCCTTTCGGTAATGCCCAGTTGCTGCGAAATCTCTCTGGCAGTGATCTTCGGTTGCCGGAAAACGGCTACCAGCACACCGCCGTGGTTGGTAATAAAGTCCCAAGCCGGCATGTCAGCAAATCCTGTTAATCGATCCTCGCAAGGCCTTTTATATGAATCACAATTCGTGAAATAAAATTCGTGTTTTAGGATTCACAGTATATCACAACGCTCCGGAGCGTTGTGTCAAGATATTTCCTGGCGTTAGATTGCCGGGTAGCATAGGTGTGATGTGGAGCATTGCAGCAGCGCGCCGGCAAAGGGCGACCCTGGCCATACCGGCGGTAATACGCCCGGTGGGCCCATCCGAGATTGTCAGAGGGGTTCCAGGGGAATCAGGAAGCAGGCTTGAGGGAGGCAGTTTGAAGTGAGGAGGGGGCAGGCAGGCAAGAGAATAGCGCCCCTCTCCGGCGATTAAACCGTCAAGAGCGAGGCGCCCAGTCGTAGAGTGCAGGATCAGTCGCCGCGGGGAATCACTGCTCTCCGGCGGCGAGGGTTACTTCGGCGCCGCCTCTGACCTCCAGTCGTAGCGAGGTCTCCAGCCCAACATGCGCTGGGCCTTTTCCGTGCTGATAACGCTGGCGGTACCGCTCAGCCCTTCCCGTATCTCCACCCGTTCGCCAAAGTTGTTCTTGACCAGGTCAATCGTGGGCTCGCTGAAACGGCTGGAAGGCTGGGCGATCATGAAAGCTTCGTGTTCTTCTATCTCCGCATCCAGCGCCAATACGTGGGCCTCGGCCACGTCCCTGGCGTCGGCGTAGGCCCACATCACCAGGGTCAGGGGATTCTCCGGTGTAGGGGCAGGCCAGGGGAACTCGGCCTGGACTTCCGGAAGCGCCACGTTGGTAAACCGCAGGCTGACGACCGTGGTGTCTGAAGTGCGGGCGATCATTCTGCCGATGTCCTCGCCAACCTGCTTGGACAGGCCGTAGGGCTCGAAGGGCATCATGGGATGCTCCTCGTCCAAGGGCAGGTACAGCGGCACGAAAGCGTTTCCGTCGTGAGCCCACCCCATGCCGAAGGCGCTGGACGAGAACACTATACGGCGCAAGCCCAACTCCGCCGCCGACATCATGACGTTGAAGGTGCTGGACACGTTATTCTCGAAGATAAACCTTGGCTCTTCCCGCAGTGGTCCGGGGATAGCTCCCATGTGAACGACGGCTTCCGCGTTCTTCAGGATACCCTCCACTGCCTTGGCGTCGGCGAGATCGCAGCGCACAAACTCTGTTGGAAGGTCATCGGCAGCCAATTGGTCTGTCGCCAGGACTTCTTTGTCCTGCTCAACCAGCAACTGCACGACCCTGCGTCCCAGCCTTCCCGCCGCTCCGGTTACTACTATCATTTTCCCTCCGGTCATTTCCCCGGGTCGAATTTCTGAGTGGCTAACCGCAGGTGGCAGAGCCAGTTGTCTCAGAGGGTTACCAGGTCCTCGCGGCGCACTTCCAGCCCAAGACCGGGCCCGCCGCCGATGCCAGCCTGTTCGACCACTACCGCGCCGTCGTCACCGAACATCAAGCTCTTCGAGGTGAGGTCCCGGCGCAACAGGTGCGTGCCAAAGGCGCCCTCGGACGCCACCAGGTTGGGTCGGGTTCCGTGCATTACGGTCAGGCCGGCGCGGGTCAGGATGCTGGTTTCGCCGACCTGTGCGCCCACGATCACGCCGACACCCAAGTTGGCGGCCCGCCTGGCCACGTCCAGCGACCGGATGATGCCGCCCATTTTTGAGACCCGCAGGTTCACAATCCAGCGTTCCGGGTCCTGGAGTGTATCCAGTTGTTCGACTCGAAGCAGGCTCTCGTCAAGAATGATTTTTGCCCCGCACTCCACGCCCACACGCTCGAACCCAGCCAAATCTCCCTCATGCAGCGGCTCCTCTATGGCGTACACCTCGTGCGGCAGGGCATTGACGAGGTGAATACACTCATCCGCCGACTGCCACAGGTTGTTCGCGTCGAGCCGGACCCTCAGTCCCGGATCTGTTCTGTTACCGAAAAGGCGCATTTTCCGGCGGTCGCGTTCCAGGTCGCCGGACGCCTTCACCTTGAAGTCCCGGAAACCCCGCTTCCAGTAACGCCGGAACTGCCACCAGTAGGCCAGGTACGGCGAGTCGCCCAACACCGCCGAGTAGGGGAACCGGCCCGTGATTCGTGGCAGACCCAACAGTTCCTCAACAGGAACTGCGCTGGTCTTCCCGAGCAGGTCAAGAGCGGCGATTTCTATCGCGCAAAACGCCGCGGGGTTCCGGTCGATAATCTCCTGGTGGGCATCGACCCACGCTCGCAAGCTCAGAACGTCGGTTACGCTGTCAATGAACGAGCCAGCATATTCCCGGATGAACGCTGCTCCGCTTTCAACCGTCTCTCCGGTCACGTAATGGCGGGGACACCCTTCGCCGTATCCAACCTCACCGGCATCCGAATGGGCGGCGACTATGAGGTTTTCCGCCTGCGCACGGGTTGCGGAGGCGTGTCGGAAAACGGCCCGAAAGGGCACCGGGAAGCTAGAGACTTCCAACATTTGGATACGCAATGCCGTTTACTCCGCCTCGGTTAGAGCGGTGAAGTCCAGCCGGCACTCGCGGGCATATTGAAGATGCAGGTACTTGAATTGGGTGTCCCGCTGGCCGGACTCCACACATACAGAGCGATACTGGTCGCCCGCCCCCCGCCGGAGCCAGGAGACTTCCAGGGGAATCAGGCGGCCACTCTTCCGCTTGGCCTCGTACTCTACGTTCAACTCGCACAGGCGGGAGTCAACGTCGGCAGCGATGGCAGCGCCGTCACCGCTTCTGGCAGCTTCGCGTTCGTCAGCTTCAACAAAGAGCGTGTACCCCGCAGCGTCCTCGTCGGCGATTACGATGAAAAATCGATGATGCACGTTCCGTTTCAGTAACACTGCGGGCACCGCGTCGAGCGCCTGGGATTCGGTCAGCTTTTCTCCCGTGATACTGGTAGTCCCCTTGCCTTTCTGAACGAAGTCCAGCGTGGGCGTCCGGTGCACCATTCCGCTGACCCGGACTATATCGTTCATATCGTACCGGTAAAGCCCCTCTGGCGTGGTTATGAACACATAGTACTCGCCGCCCGGTTCAAGCTCGTGGAGCCCCAGGAACTCGGAATCCCCCGTTTCCCAGGCCTCTCGTTCGACAAACTCGAAGTAGGTATGAAAGAGAGTTGGCAGGCATACGTTGTTCCGGGCGTCGACGTTGAGCGTCCCCCGAAACTCGCTGGCCAGGTACCCCAGTTCAATGATTGGGATATCGTCGGGCAGCAGTCCTGACAAGCCGTTGAGAGCAGTCCCGCAGCTGCCTCCCGTCCATGTTACGACGCCATTGAGCTGCGGCCAGATATCGATATAAGTAAAGCGGCCGGAGGCTTCCAGGCAGTCGGCCAGGTATGTGGCCCGGCCCGGGTTGGCCTTCAACCCCTGTCGTACATCGGCGGGCAGGGAGTCAGCGTCCGGCAGTTGTCCCGTCGCGATTGCCTTCAGAACAACGTCGGCGTGCTTGTCCGCCACGGACAGAAGCCGGAGGAAAGTGGAAGGATTGGCCGTGGCGATGCCGGTTACATTCGGCTCCGCCAGCCCATAAATCACCGTCGCCAGGTACCGCGACTCGTAGTCCTCAATGTCCGCAATCCCTGGGGACAGCACGTACCTGGCCCGCACCAGCCTCGACTGGCTCTGGTAGAGCAGCCCTGAAGCGGAGCCAAAGGGAGTCCCGCCTTCCATCCGGCCTTCGACGGCCTGGCCGCTGATGGCGAAGCCCTTCCCCTGCAAAATGGCGGAGTCTCGCGACCAAACGTAGGCGCCCATTTTCTGGTCGCGCTTCATCCGCTCCAAACCGGACGCCGTGACGGGTATGTTCTTGGGGGCGCCAACCGTGCCGCTGGTCCGGTGGTAGTAGACCGGGGGCTCCATAGTCAGGCATTGCCCCCCCGTCAGTTCCTGGCGCTCGATCAGAGGCCGCAAGTCCTCGTAGGTTTGTACCGGCGTTGCCTGACGGTACGTGGCGGCGTCCGCGATTTGCGAGAACGAATGCTGCTTGCCGAACTCTGTGTCAGCGTTTTCCGCCACGATGCGGCGCAACAGCGCAAGCTGGACATCCCGGGGAGATTTTGCCCCTTCCACAAAGCCCCGGTACCGACGGGCCTGCGTCAGTTTAAGGCCCGTGCGCAGCAGGGCGTAATTCGCGGCGCGCGGTATGGAGTCCAGCGACTTGGCAGCCATTCTCTGGCGGTGGATGCTCAAGGCAGCAGTTCCCGGACGAATGGACTTCTCATCTGCACCAGGAATCCCAGGGGATATCGACGGTTGCGAAGCCCAATGGTCTCAACGTCGCGTTCATCGGGAAGGAACCTCGTCCGGAACAGCGTGTCCCACACGATTAGGTTGTTGCCGAAGTTACTGTTCATTTCCCGCGCCCGCCTCGAGTGATGCCACCGGTGCAACTCGGGCCCGGCGACAATGTAATTCAGCGGGCCCAGGTACACCCGGCAGTTGGAGTGCTGGAAGAACCCGTTCAGGGCGTAGAAGACGAAATACGCGGCGAGAACCTCCTGGGAAACGGCCAGGAGCGCGAAGGGCAGCGTATCAAAGGCGTATTGGATCGACTTTTCGACGGGGTGAAACCTTCCGACGTTGATGGTATACAGCTGAGGCGGGGAGTGGTGCACCGCATGGAGCCGCCACATTAGCGGGTATCGATGAAAGGCTCTATGCAGCCAGTACCGCATGAAATCGGCCGCCAACAGCATAATGGCGACCTGCACCACCACCGGAAGGTTGTGGGGCCAGAATATATTGACGGTCAGCCCGCCCGCCTTAAGAGCGCCGGCCAGCCCGATAACCACCGTAATCGCCAGCAAATAGGGGAGCGCCACCTGGACAATAATCAGGAAGAGGGTGTCGGTTCGGACATCCTCCGCCGGGGGGCGCCAGTCTTTGCGGTAAGGCAGCTTTACCTCGTGCAGCACGATGAGGCAGACGCCAACCAGGGCCGCGCCGTAGGACGCGAGCGTCACATGCAGGCCTGCACCCGCCAGGGTCATGAACAGCGCGAACCCCAGCGCGATTACCGCCGGGTAAGAACCAACTTCTGCCAGCCTTGAAAGGTTCACCTTCCCCTCCTGATAACTCATCCCCGTTCCTTTAAAGCCTGAAGTTGTAGATGATGCAATGAGAAACTATCCCAAATGTCCCCGGCCCCTTGATGGGAGAAGGGTTAGCATGGGGGTGACGGGCAGCGGAACGTCATCCCCTGTGTAAAACCGCGAATTTCACCGTCGACTGGGAGCAGTTCCCGCATTCTTGCGGGTAACGCAATTGCCAGACCGTCTAGGCTGTCGACTCCTTGCCCAACCTCAGCAGATAGTGGCCAAGTACCAGTATAAGAGACGCCAGTATAATGTGAAACAGGGCTGGGATGCTTCTGGCAAACCATTCGTATTCCGCAAAGAATGTCAGGCCGGCGATGAGGCGGAACGTCATGACCGCCCAGTAAACGCCGCCCAACGCAAAGCAGGCCCGGTATTTCCACCGACTGGGGGAGATAGCGCCCGTTTTTACTCGCCAGAGGACAACAATCATCACGGCCACAACAATCGCCTGTAACACCAGCAGCGCCGGATACGGAATGGCAGACCCTTGCCATGCTTCGAAGGGCGGCAGGAAGGGCGCTTCATACACCGCCTGCACCAATTGGGCCGCCACACGCAGGGCGAACAGGCACGATAACAGGAGCATCAACGGAAGGTGATAGCGGCGGCTCATCGGAGGTCTCCTGTTCTCTTGTTATTATGCTCGCAGGCAGATCCCGGGCGGCTGGGAAGAGGCTGGCCGCCCAACATCGGATTCCGAGGTTCTATCGCCAATCCCTCATCCACGAGTTCCCTCAGTCCCTCGCCGGAGCATTGACTCCATCAGCCAAGTGAACAGTCCCGATGAGGATGAACGCCCTGCCAGGGCCGCTGACCTTCTCACCGTGCGAAACGTCCGACGCCGGAGGCGGGGAAATGCCTGGATCTCCAAGGTTAAACCAGGTATCAGCCTATCCTCGCCCCATACCCCCGTTCACCTGCTTCCGTGGGCATACCGACCCTTCGTCACATCAATCTGGGCGCAAGAAGGGCACCTCAACCCCTGCCAAGACAGTGATCGTCCGCTAATAACAACGACTTCAGGAAACCCCTGAACATGTTCCTTGCGCCCTGACGGAGGAAGGTTAGGTACGGAGTGGCGACGCTCGTTTTAAGGCTGAAGCCCCTAAGCGTCCCCCGGGAATTTCGGCTCTCGCTGCAATGTCGACGACTTATTCAGGGATTCATGATATTCCTTGCCTGCGCTCGGAATGTCATCGAGAAAATCAATCCACAATTGCTCTGCCCCGATATCGGTAGCGTTTCAATTTAGGCGGTATTGCCGTAGAACCTGGGCAGACCTGTGTGTCTGCCCCTGCGAAATCCCGAACCAAACAACCTTAACAGGAACGCTACTCCCGATATCTCCGTCGTATCACTTCGGGCCGCAATGGGTTATACTGGAGTTACACCCTTGATTAGCGCGCCACGGTTTGACACAAGAACGGACCGGTCCCTCCTCCTCTCTGGCTTCTTGTTCACCCCCCGCTGATTCACCTGTGTTGCCATTTTACTTTAGGGAGTCCGTTCTCGTATGCCTTATGCTTCCACGCCTACCCGTTTGCGCCCAGCCAACCGTGTTAAACACCAGGCCGTTTGCAACAACTGCGGCTTACCCGCAACCCTACCCTTCCGGCCCACCCAGGGCAAGCCGGTTTATTGCAACTCCTGCTTCAAGGCCCATCGCCAGGAACCTCCCGCGCGGGACAACGCCAAATCCGGCAGGTCCTTCAGCCCAACCAGGCAATCCCTTCCCAGCGCCCCGCCTGTTGACGTAGCCTCGGCCAGGGATAATGCCCTGACCGTTGATATCTCCCCCACCGGTGGTACGCCATTCTCAGAATTTCCCCTGAAATCTGCTACCAAAGCAGCTATCTCCCGCATGAACATATCGGAGCCCACACCGATTCAGGAGAAGGCGATCCCCCATCTCCTTGAAGGAAGAGACTTGATCGGTCAGGCCCGCACCGGCTCCGGCAAGACCCTGGCCTACGCGGTACCCCTGGTAGAGAAGTGCGACCCTGCGGTCCGGGCAGTCCAGGCGCTGGTTCTGACGCCCACCCGCGAACTGGCAATCCAGGTGGCCGGTGTCCTGGAAGCCCTGGCTTCTCCACAGCAACTCCGCGTGTCGCTTCTGTACGGCGGCCGGTCTCTGAGGCCGGAGTACAAAGCGTTGAAGAATCGGCCCCAGATCATCATCGGCACCCCGGGCCGGACGCTGGACCATCTAAGGCAAAAGACCCTGGACCTAGGTTCGTTGCATTTTCTGGTGCTGGACGAAGCTGACGAAATGCTGGACAGGGGATTCGCGCCCGACGTCGAGGCCATCATCGGCCGGACACCCAGCCCTCGTCAGACGGCGCTCCTGTCCGCCACCATGCCGAACTGGGTGGCCCAGACCGCCGCGAAGCACCTCCGCCAGCCGGTAACCGTGGAGGTGGACGCAGGTCTGCAAGCCCCTCCCACCATTGAGCACCGGGTCTATTCCATCCAGAAGAATGACAAGATGGAGGCCCTGCGAACCCTGCTGGACCGGTGCGACGGTACGCCGGTTATTGTCTTTGGCAAGACCAAGCACGGCGTAAAAAAGCTGGCTAACCAACTCGATTCGCTGGGCTACCCGGCAGCGGCGCTCCAGGGTAACCTGAGCCAAAACGCCCGTGAACGGGTTATGACGGACTTCCGTTCCGGCGCCGCGTCTATCCTGGTGGCAACGAATGTGGCCGCCAGGGGCCTGGATTTTGAGGATATCGGACAGGTTATTAACTATGACCTTCCGGACTCGGAGCAGTCGTTCACTCACCGCGTGGGGCGGACCGGCCGCATGGGCCGCGCCGGCGAGTCAATAACGTTCATTACACAGGAAGAAGAACGGAAATGGCGTGAGATTGAGCGCGGCCTGGGCCGCCGGTTCGCCCGCCAAGCCTGGCACCGGGCCCGTTAAACCGGCCCCTGATTCCGGCCCGTCACGCCCAGAAGCCACCAGTAACCCTTGATCAGGCTGATATCCGGCAATCTGTGCTCGAACTGCGATACGCGATGTCGCCACACAGGACATCGATCGTTGGCGAACATTCGAGAATGGTCGGATATCAACCCTTTCTCCAGTCCTTCGCGAACAACGCGCGCCGGGCCTGCTGACAACAGTCACTGGGCAGCCCCGGTTACTCCCTTCTACCATGTTCTTGTAACCATCTCAAATGTCCCTTCCCTCTTGACGGTAGAAAGTTATGATTCGGGTGACGCCCTGCGAATGGCACCTGTGATCACAAGTGATGCTTTCACCTCCTGTTTTAGGACACTTTCTTTGCGATAGAGCCAGCCCTCAACCCTGTTCCACTTGCCTGTGGGCAGGGGTCAATGGGCGGAAATGAGCGGAAATGGTGGGGAAATATTTTTTTGCCCTATTCCGGCCTCGGCAGACTCCGCCCGCCAAGCCCGACCACTTGATCGAGAGTGTCCCACAACAGTCCCTTTCGTCAATTTGACCGGCTATGGGCCCGTACCTATAATTGCCCCACAGCCCCACTGGGTCTCCCACCACCGAGTACCCATCTCCAACGCTGCCAGCGGGAGAACACCGAATGGAAGAAATTCTGCCCAGCCTGGAAGAGTGGCAGACCCAGGGCGAAGAGATTGCCCTGGCTACGGTAGTCCGGGTGGAGCGATCGGCCCCCAGGCCACCGGGAGCGCGGCTAGGCGTAACCCGCGATGGCCGGATGGTCGGGTCGGTCAGCGGCGGCTGCGTGGAGTCGGACGTAATCGAGCGGGCGATGCAGACGCTGGACTCGGGCAAGCCGGTGGTGGCCAGCTACGGCATCGCCGATGAGCTGGGCTTTCAGGTCGGGCTGAGCTGCGGCGGTTCCATTGACGTGCTTATTGAGCCCTATGTCCCTACTGTAGAATGGGACGCCCTGACCCAGGCAGTGCTGGGCCAGCAGCCCGCCGTATTTGCCGTAGGCCTGGCCCCGAAAGCGCTGCTGGGTCGCAAGCTGACGATGCTGCCGCCGTCGGAGTCAATCGGGACAATTGCGCCGGAACTGGACGGGCAACTGGTCGAGGCGGGCAGCCTATTGCTGAATACCGGGGGCGCCAGGCAGGTAACCCTGCCCTGGCAAGATGGGGAAGCGCAGGTGTTTCTGGAGGCATTTGCCCCCCTGCCCAGCATGGTGATTTTCGGGGCCACCCACACCGCCATTTCCCTCAGCCGTCTCGCAGAAGAGGTCGGGTTTCAGGTAACGGTTATCGACGCCCGCAGCGCCCTGGCTACCGAGGAACGCTTCCCGTCTGTCCACCGGCTGATTCGGTCCTGGCCGGAGGAAGCCCTGGCCGAAGCTCCTTTGAGCAGCAATTCGTACGTGGTAGTTCTGACCCACGACCCCAAGTTTGATATCCCAGCCCTGGCATGCGCCCTCCGTTCCAACGCCAGGTACATCGGCGCACAGGGCAGCCGGGTAACCCAGGAGGCCCGCAGGAAGAAGCTGCTGGAGGACGGGTTTACCGAGGCAGACCTGGAGCGGATAAGGGCGCCCATAGGTCTGGACCTAGGCTCCCGCACTCCGGCGGAGCTGGCGTTATCCATCCTGGCGGAGTTAGTGGCAGTCAGGTACGGGAAGGCGTAGCAGGGCTAGCCGACAGCCTGTCCGGAGTAGCGCTCCGGTTCCTTCTCAAACTCGGTCAGGCAGCCCAGGCAGCAGAAGTAATAAGTCTCATCCTGGTAAGTGGTTAGATACCTGGTTTCGGCGGCGTTGACCGTCATCTTGCAGATCGGGTCCACCGCGGTGGCCTGAGTGGCCTCGGCTCCGGTCTCCACTATTTCCAATGTTATCCCGCCGCCCGCCGCCCGCATCTTCTGCACCACTTCGGTCAGGATGCTCAAGGCGATTTCTTCAGGAGTTTCCGCTCCCACGTCCAGACCCGCCGGGTACTTCACCCCGTCAAGGTCTTCTGCCGGAACACCTCTCCCTTTCAGGAAATCCATAACCGCGCGGCCCCGCCGGGGGCTGGCAACCAGGCCAACGTAGCTGGCGGTACCACTCACCACGGCCTCTAGGGCTTCCTCGTCGTAGTGGCCCATGGTCGCGACTACCACGTGACTCTTTGGGCCGATGCCGCCCTTGATGGTCTCCAGGTCCACTACCAGGGAGTCCGCCATCGGGAACAGCTCCCGGCTGGCAGACGGGTCGCAGGCGGTGACGCGGAAGCCCAGGCCGCTGCCCTGGGACACCAGGCTGCGGGCCATGGGCGAGTTGCCGATGACCACCAACTGGGGCTTGGGCAGAAAAGGCTCCAGGTAGATGGCCAAGGTGCCCTCGCTCTGGCAGGTCATTGGTATGGGGACTACACCCTCCAGCCCCAGGTCCATTTCCTCCGGGTGGGGAGAAAGGAGGACTACCCGGGCCTGCCCATCCCCCAGGGCCTTGAGCGATTCCTGGACCACCAGGGGCTGGGCGCAACTCCCGCCGACCCAGCCATAGAAGCTGCCGTCGGCCTGCACAATGGCCTTCGCTCCCGGCTTGGCTGACGTGGGCGGACGGCAAGCCACCACCGTTGCCTGGACGAAAGGCTTGTCCTGGCCCTTCAGCGCTATGACTTGTTCCAGAAGGTCGTCAAACATATCCTGCAACGCTCGTTAACTTCAGGGTGATAGCAAGGGCGGGTTTGAAACCCGCCCTTGCAGCTTTACCGGAATCCTCCGCACTTGAAGGGTGCGCTTACTCGTCCACCCCGGCGTCCCGCAGCGCCTTCCAGACCTTGGCCGACGTTATGGGGATGTCAATGTTGCGGACGCCCAGGTGCCAAAGGGCATCCACGACGGCGTTGGCGATGGCGGCCGGGGCGCCCACGGTGGCGGACTCGCCGATACCCTTGGCCCCCAGCGGGTGGTGAGGCGACGGAGTGACCGTCCGGTCCGTTTCCCACACCGGGGTTTCCACGGCGGTGGGCAGCAGGTAGTCCATAAAGGTGCCCGTCAGGTTGTTGCCGTTCTCGTCGTAAACCATCTCCTCCAGCAGGGCCGGAGCAAGACCCATGGTCAGTCCACCATGCACCTGCCCCTCGACAATCATTGGGTTGATGACGTTGCCGCAGTCGTCAACAGCGACGAACCGGCGTATTTTGACCTCGCCAGTGCCCTTGTCGATATCCACGACGCAGATGTAGCTGCCGAAGGGATAGGTCAGATTGGGCGGGTCATAGGAGGAGTGGGCCTCCAGCCCGGCTTCCATGCCCGCCGGGTGGTCGGTGTAGGCGGCAAAGGCGATTTCCTGGATGGTCTTGGAGCGGTCAGGCGCCCCCCGCACGGTGAACTTGCCCGGCTCCCAGTCCAGGTCCTCTTCGCTCACGTCCAGCAGGTAGCTGGCGATGGTCCGGGCCTTAGCCAGGATCTTGCGGGAGGCGGTGGCTGCAGCCGCGCCGGCGGTGGGGGTGCTGCGGCTGGCATAAGTGCCCAGCCCGTAGGGAGCCGTGTCCGTATCCCCTTCTTCCACCTGAATGTCACTGGCTGGTATGCCCAGCTCTTCGGCTATTATCTGGGCGTAGGTGGTCTCGTGTCCCTGTCCCTGGGACTTGGTGCCGAAACGGGCTATGGCCTTGCCCGTGGGATGTATTCGAATGTCCGCGCTGTCGAACATCTTGATGCCGAGGATGTCGAAGTGGCGGGAGGGGCCGGCCCCCACAATCTCGGTAAAGCTGGAAATGCCCACGCCCATCAACTCGCCCTGCGCCCGCTTCTCCGCCTGTTCCCGCCGGAGGTCCTGGTAACCGATGATGTCCATGGCCTTTTGCAGGGCGCCCTGGTAGTCGCCGCTGTCGTATTCCCAGCCGAAGACAGAACGGTAGGGGAATGCCTCCGGCTTGATGAAGTTCTTTATCCGGAACTCGGCCGGGTCTATGCCCAACTGGTGGGCCACGATGTCGGCCATGCGCTCCACGGCGTAAACCGCCTCGGTGACGCGGAAGGAGCAACGGTAGGCAATGCCGCCGGGGGGCTTGTTGGTGTACACCCCGTCCACTTCCACGAAGGCGTCCTTAAAGTCGTAGGAACCCGTGCAGATGTGGAACAGGCCAGCCGGAAACTGGGAGGGGTTGCAGGCCGCGTCGGTGTAGCCGTGGTCGGCGATGGTCTTGATCCGCAGGGCCTCCATCGTACCGTCCTGGCGAGCGGCCACTTCGGCGGCGATGTGGTAGTCCCGGGCGAAGGAGTCGGCCATCAGGTTTTCCATGCGGTCTTCAACCCACTTGACCGGATGGCCGGTGAGGAAGGAAGCGGCAATGGCGAGGACGTAGCCGGGGTAGACCGGCACCTTGCCACCGAAGCCGCCGCCGATGTCCGGGGAGATAACCCTTATCTTGTGCTCCGCCAGGCCCAGGTGTCCGGCCACCAGCGCGATGACCGTCCTGATGGCGTGAGGCGCCTGGGTAGTCATCCACACGGTGAGCTTTTCCTGCACCGAGTCCCACTGGGCCACGCACCCGCAGGTCTCAATAGAGGAGACGTGGATACGGGGAATATAGATATTCTCACTGACCGTTACTTCGCTGCGGCTGAAGGCCCGTTCGGTGTTGTCCCGGTCGCCTACTTCCCAGTGCCATATGTGGTTGGTCTGCTCCTCCTTGTCCTCCCGGACAATGGGGGAATCGGCCTCCAGGGCACGGAAGGGGTTGACCACCGGCTCCAGCAGCTCGTACTCCACCTCCACCGCGCTGACCCCGTCAGCGGCGGTGTAGCGATCGGTGGCCAGCACGGCAGCCACTTCCTGCCCGTCGAACTTGACGGTATCCACGGGCAGCACCATCTGGGTGTCACTCATCAGGGTAGGCATCCAGGCCAGGTTGTACTGCTCCAGGTCCTTGCCGGTAATCACGGCCAGCACCCCGGGTATGGCCAGGGCTTTTTCTGAATTGATGCTCTTGATACGGGCGTGGGCCAGCGGGCTGCGCACGATGTCCAGGTGCAGCATTCCAGGCAACTTCAGGTCGTCAACATAGTTGCCCTTGCCCTGGAGGAAGCGGGGGTCTTCCTTACGTTGTAACGAATGGCCCATGCCGCCGATTTCCGGCGGTGTTCGCATAGTCATTTACGCACCTCTCTCGCGCAGCTTTGCAGCCGCGGACTGGTAGGCCTTGATGATGTTGACGTACCCGGTACAACGGCACAGGTTGCCGGATATGGCCCGGCGTATTTCAGCCTCGGTGGGGTCGGAATTGCTCTCCAGAAAAGCGACGCCGGTCAGCATCATACCGGGAGTGCAGAAGCCGCACTGGAGGCCGTGTTCCTCGGTGAACGCCTCCTGGATTGGATGCAAGACGCCACCGGCGGCCAGGCTCTCCACCGTCTTCACGTCCCGACCGTCGGCCTGGACGGCAAAGATGGTGCAGGACTTGACCGGCCGGCCATCCAGCAGGACGGTACAGGCCCCGCAGTGGGTAGTGTCGCAACCGATGTGCGTGCCGGTGAGGTTTTGGGTTTCACGGATAAAGTGGACCAACAGGAGGCGGGGTTCTACGGAAGCTTCCCGCTCCTCGCCGTTCAGGGTAATTTTGACTTGAACCATGGGTGGCTGGCTTGCTTCGGTAGTCATGATAATCTCCTGACGGGGACTCCCCAGTGCTAACCGACTCGTTCCAAAGCCAGGCGGAGGGCCCGACCGGTCAGAACGCGTACCATATCCCGCTTGTACTCCTCGGAACCTCGCAGGTCCGCCATGGGCTGGGCCTCGGCAGCGGCGAGGCGCGATGCCTCTCGAATCGTATCGTCGTCCAGTTGCTTGCCGGCCAGGAAGGTCTCGGCGCTGCCCGCCTTTACCGGCGTGAGACCGGCGTTGGTCAGGCCGATGCCGGCTTGCTGGCATACGCCGCCGGACATGGTGATGGCAACGGCGACGCCGGCGGTAGCATAGTCGCCCACCTTGCGTTCCAGCTTGAGGTAGGCATTGCCGCTCCCCGCCGGGGGTCTGGGGACGCGGATGCCGGTAAGGATTTCTCCCTGAGCCAACACGGTGCTCAGCGGCCCATCGAAGAACTCGGCCACCGGAATTACTCGCTCGCCTCCCGAACCGGTCGCTACGACGCTGGCGCCCAGAGCCACCATCGTGGCTGGGTGGTCGTTGGCCGGATCGCCGTGGGCCAGGTTGCCGCCGACGGTGGCCATGTTCCGCACCAGTGGGTCGGCGATGACGGAGGTAGTGTCATGAAGAATAGGATAGCCGGAGCGGACCAAATCCGAAGAATCCAGGTCGGATTCCCGGGTGAGGCAGCCAATGTGAAGGTTGCCATTTTCTTCGCGGACATCGGCCAGCCCGGGAATCCGATTGATGTCCACGATATGAGCAGGGGCGGCCAGTTGGAGCTTCATCAGGGGGATCAGGCTTTGCCCCCCTGCCAGCACCTTGGCTTCGGGGCCATAGTCGTCAAGCAGGGAGAGGGCTTCGTCCAGGGTAGTGGGGGCATGGTACTGGAATCTTGGCGGTATCATAAGATCCTCCATTCCAGGCTGAAGGTAGACTTGCTGAATGTAACTTTGGGTCTATGAAAAGTCAATACGCTTAGCGAGTAGCGTTCCGGTTCAGACGGTTTGGTTCGGGATCTCGTAGGGGCAGACCCGTGTGTCTGCCCAGGTTCTTGGCAATACCACCCAATTTGAAACGCTACTGAAGGCTGGCACTATCTTGACGCGATTTGGGGTTGGGCATATTATGATGCTTAAACCTGCAACGCTGCTGTCTTGCCCTTCAGTTTCTTGAACAGATAGAAGATGAAATGAACTAAGTCTTTTATCTTTTATAGAATATCATCGGAAATCGTAATAGTCAGGGCGTTGCCAGAGGCCTACTAAGTAGATGGATTTAGGAGGATTGGAATGGCAAACCAGGATATCGCATTAATGGCCCACTTAATGCGCCGTGCCGGTTTTGGCGCGACGTATGAAGAACTGGAGGCCCGCGCTGCCAAAGGCTATGAGGCCACTGTGGAGGAATTGCTGAATCCTGACACGCAGCCCGCTATAGAGCGTGACGTGTTGATGCGCTATCAGCCACAGTGGGTTTCTCAGGCAGGACTTGAAGGCCAGCAGGAAGAATGGGCCTTCCGGATGATCAATACCAAGCGTCCGCTGGAGGAGAAAATCGCCCTCTTCTGGCACCAGATTTTCTGCACCGGCCACGCCAAGTGTGAGTACCCCCGGCAGCAGCAGATTGAGCTCGACATGTTCCGCACCGTGGGAATGGCCAACTTCTCCGACCTGCTGATGGGTTTGGCGCACGACCCGGCCATGGTGTTCTACCTGGACAACTGCATGAGCCACAAGGACGCCATAAACGAGAACTGGGGCCGCGAGCTCCTGGAGCTCTTCTCCATGGGCGTGGGTATGGACGGCCAGGCCAACTACTCTGAGGACGACGTCAAGGAATGCGCCCGTGCCTTCACCGGTTGGACGGTAACCAACTCCATACCCAGGTACCCCTACGGCAAGTACGAGGCTGCGTTCATCTACGACCCGTCGGACCACGATTACGACGACAAGACTTTCCTGGGCGAGACGGGCAACTGGAACGGCGAGGACATTGTCAGGATTATCGCCCGGCAGCCCGGCACGGCCCGGTTCATCGCCAGGCACCTCTACAACTTCTTCGTCGCCGATGAGCCCCAGGTGCCGGCCTGGCAGAACACGCCGCCCCGGGACCCCGAAGCCATCAAGATGCTGGAAGACGAGTACTTCCGCACTAACTACGACATCCGCTCGATGCTGCGGGTGCTGTTCAACGCCGATTTCTTCAAGGATTCCCGTTTCACCAAGGTAAAGAGTCCCACAGAGACCGTGGTCGGTACCATGCGCCTGGTAGGCGACTTTGATATGCCCAAGCCGGGCCTGAATGCCATGGCCCTGTCCATCCGCTACATGGGCCAGGACCTGCTGAACCCGCCGACGGTGGAGGGCTGGCACACGGGCCGGGAGTGGATAGACAGCGGCACCCTGGTGGAGCGGATCAACTTCACCGCCGACGCCGTGGGCAACACCAGCCATCGCGGAGTCCAGGCCATCATCAACCGTCTGCGGTCCGAGGGCGACACCATAACGGCGGAAAGGCTGGTTGACGGCTGCCTGGAGTTGCTGGGAGCCTACGAGCTGGCCGACCTGACCCGCAACGAGTTGGTGGAACTGGCCCGCAGTGAAGGCGAGATCAATACCGGCGCTGAAGAGTTCGGAACGAGGGTCGGCCAGATGCTGCAGTCCATTGTGTCGACCACCGAGTACCTATTCGCATAACTAAAGGGGGAAATATGACATCCACCAAGAAAGACCCGGTGCTGGTGGTGCTCCAGTTGTCCGGGGGCAACGACGGCCTGAACACTATCGTGCCTTACGGTGACCCCCTGTACATGGACAACCGGCCCAACGTAAGAATTGACCTCGAGAGGGTGCTGCCCATCAATGACTACATTGGCTTCAATCCGGCTATGGCGCCGATGAAGCGGTTGTACGATGAGGGCAAGGTCGCCATCATTCAGGGAGTGGGCTACCCTTCACCCAGCCGCTCCCACTTCCGCTCAATGGATATTTGGCATACCTGTGAGCCAGAAAAGGTGGGCGATGAAGGCTGGCTGGGCCGCGCGGTCCGCGACCTGGACCCGAGCAAGGAAAACGTGCTGACCGGCGTCAACTTCGGTCGCGGCCTGCCCCGCTCCCTGGTGGCTCCCGGCGTTCCGGTGGCATCGGTGGGCAACCTGGAGACCTACGGTGTCCTGACCGGCATCGAAATTGAAGAGCAGCGTTCCAAGGCCCTCGACGTGTTTTCCCGGGTTTACTCTCCCATGCTGGGACAGGGCCCGGTGCTGGACTACTTCGCCCAGACCGGCCTGGACGCCCTGGAAGGAGCCGATATTCTCAGCACGGCCCCGGCCATGTATTCCTCCAGCGTGGAGTACGGCGGCGACACCGTGGCCCAGTACATGCGCAACATCGCGCAGGTGCATCTGGCCAACCTGGGCACGAGGGTGCTCTACACTACGGCTCCGTACAACAGCTTCGACACCCACGCCGGCGAACTGATGAACCACACCCGGCTGTGGAATGAGACTTCCGCCGCCGTGGCCGACTTCTATGACGACCTCAAGGAGCATGACGCCGCAGACAACGTGGTGCTGCTGGTCTTCACCGAGTTCGGCCGCCGGGTCCACGACAACGGGTCCGGCACCGACCACGGCTCGGGCGGTGTGGCCTTCGTGGTGGGCGACCCGGTCAAGGGCGGCCTCTACGGCGAATACCCGTCACTGGAAGAAGATAAGCTGCTGGAGGGCGACCTGCACTTTAACAACGACTTCCGGGGCATCTACTCCACCCTCATTGAGAAGTGGATGGGCCTGGACGCCAATCCCATCGTCAACGGCGCCTTCGAACAGATGGAGTTTATTTAGTCAACTCTGTGAGGTTTATATGACTCCAACCCGAATATCGCATGTACAGCTACAATACAGCCATACCATCGGGCGTGGCGAGCAGTTTGGACCCGGCTTTACCTACCCGATACACCTGGCCCGGGGCCAGGACGACCTGATGTACGTCGTCTGCCGTTCTTCCGAGTATCGGCCCGAGGGCACCCGCATTGCCGTGTGCACCGTGGATGAAGAGTACGTCAATGCCTTCGCCCGCGGCGTCCCGCAGCAGGGGCCCCACGAGTACAACTTCGACGACGGTTCCCTGGTCTGGCCGGTATGCGTGGCCATTGCCGGCGACGGCAACGTTTTCGTCTCCGACGAGTGGCTCGACCGCATATCCATCTTTACCAGGGACGGCGAGTACGTAGGCAAATGGGAGGAGCGCAGTGGCAGCGGTGACGGCGAACTGAACCATCCCGCCGGCATGGCCTTCGACCAGGACGATAACGTCTACGTGGTTGACAGCTTGAACCACCGGGTGCAGAAGTTCACCAGGGACGGGCAATACCTGTCCCAGTTCGGCACCCTGGGCGATGGTGACGGCGAGCTCAATATGCCCTGGGGCATCGACATCGACGGGCGGGGCAACATCTACGTCGCCGACTGGCGCAACGACCGTATCCAGAAATTCAGCCCCGACGGCAGGTTCCTGATGAAGTTCGGTTCCTCCGGCTCCGGCGAGGGCGAGCTTGACCGCCCAACCGACGTGGCCGTGGACCAGGACGGCATCATCTACGTCGCCGACTGGATGAACAATCGCCTGCAGGTCTTCGACCCGGACGGCAACTTTGCGGCGTTGAAGACCGGCGACGCCACCGTCTCCAAGTGGGGCCAGGACAAGCTGGACGCCAACCCGGAGATGTGGGGCGAGCGGGAACGCGCCCAGGGAATGGAACGGGAGAAAGACTTCTGGGCCCCCAGTGGTGTCACCGTGGACGACAGCAACGCCGTTTACGTCTGCGAGGGTCCTCGCAACCGCATCCAGGTTTACCGCAAGCAGCCCGCCACTTTCATGGGGCCGCGGCTGTAAGTCAGAACCGCGTACGGTATTGCCGCGCAGGATACGATCGCGTACGAACTCTTTGGAAGGCCTCCGGACACCACGGGGGCCTTCTTGTATGATATCCTCCATCTAAATCCCCCGCGATTGAACCTGCCAGGAGCCTGTCTTTGCCATGCCCACCAAAGTAGCCCGCATCCCCAACCTGGAATGTGAAGCGTTTTATTACGACATGGAGCGTCGCGGCATTGAGCTGATGAACCTGGAACCCAATGCCGTGACCGAGGCGCTGGAACGGGGCGAAATTGACGCCGGGCCAGTGCCCCTGGTGGACACATCAAAGCTGGCGGAAAAGGCCGCCACGATTCACGGGTTCTGCGTCGCGTCAGTGTCCAGGGCCACCACCTGCATGCTGCACGCAAAGGAACCCATTGAAGCCATGGACGGCGGCCGCATTGTCCTGGGCGCCAGCGACGCCGCTTCGGCGGCCCTGCTTCGGGTGTTGCTGGAGCAGAGGTACAACGTTCGCCCCGGGACGTTCGTAGCAGAACAGGAAGACCACGATGCCCTGCTGCTGACCGGTAACCCGTCCCTGCGCCGGCGGCGGGGCATCCGCGGCTACCCTCACCGCTACGACCTGGGAGAAGAATGGCTGGCGTGGACCGGCTTGCCCTTCGTCTTCTCCCGTTGGATGGTCGCAAACAGCCTGGAGCGGCAGGACCGAGTGGTGCTGGAGGATGCCCTTTTCGTCGGGCAGGAAGACTGGATGAACAATCTCTATAAGGACACTGGCCCCCGTAATGACCTGCTCATGCTGCCCCGGGAAGTTCTGGAGTACGTGCAGGGGCTGAGGTTCTTCATCGGCGTTCCGGAAGAGCGCTCCATGGCCCTCTTCCAGGAAAAACTGGCGCTATTGGAAGACGCCTGAATTTGACAAAACCGGAGGCTTTGTCCAACGAGGGAAGTCCCTGATATATGTCACGCTGAGTGCGGCCTCGCTTGCATTCTTTTCCTGGTCAACAGTCCAGCATGAGGGTGGGAGTGAAGTTGGATGGCCGCTTTGTACGTCCTCCAGCACTTCGCTGGACGATCATGAACAGGCCATCGGGCGGCCCGATGGCTTCATGGAGATTGTTCCTCCGGCTTTCCTGGCGACCGCATTCCAGTCCTCCCAGCTTTGACATAGTCAGCCAGCACACACCTTGCCGGTTGTCCCCGTTGACCATGCCTTGATAGCCGCACGGATACTGAGACCTTCCCGCATCGTACGAAGGCTTGGGAACCCCTTCCCTGATTCCCTGTGAAAGCTCCTAACCTGAATTCCCCGATGTCGATGTGCCTCTGAGATTCCTGAAGGGGCGCCCGGTGACCTACTCGGACGAGGAGTTGCGACTGCGGGAGGTTAGCCTGACGGACCATATGAGGACAACGGAGGCAGTGGTCAATCCGGCGGAAATCAGGAAGGCCAGGACGTAGTCGCCCTGCAGGTCGAATAGAAGGCCCGCCATAATCGGGCCGAGGCCGATGCCAATGCCCCGCCCTACCTCCATCATGCCCATCACCGTACCCAGCATCCTGGGCGGATAGAGGTCGGCGGCCTTGGCCCCGATGAGCAGGCCGCTTATGCCGTCGCTGAGCCCGTTCAGGGCCACAAAAAACACCAGCACCCACCATGCCCCGCCTTCGCTGAAAAAGAGGACCAGAATCACGGCGGCCACGGACATTGTCATCCCGAAGGTATAAACAATCTCCCGGCCAAGGATGTCGGACAGGAGGCCGGTAGCCGGACGACCGCCGATACCCAGCAGACCCGCGATACCGATGGCCAGGGCCGCCTGGATTTCGCCATATCCGGCCAGAAAGAGGAAGGCCAGGATGTGGACCATGATCATGTGGTTGCCTATTGAGTTGACGGCCCGGGCACCCAACAGAAGCCAGACGGCAGGTTCTCGAAGCACCTCGCCCGCGGAGGACCGGAACGGCGGTTCGCGTTCGGGTGCGGATTCCGGCAGCACATCAGAGTCGCCGGCTTCCGCCGCCACGTCTGGCACAGCGACGTTAACTTCCCTGCCGCTGCCGGGCGGTCGCTTTTGGAAGAGCGCGTTGGGAATGACGACCACCAGGAAGAAGGCGACGCCAAAAATCCGGAAGGCCCACTGCCATCCCAGGGTTGAGACGATTAGCTGGGCCAGCGGAACAACAATGGCCTGGCCCGCCGGGTTGCCCGCGTCAGCCATTCCCAGGACAACTCCCCTGGAACGGGGGAACCAGGGAGCCAGGGTCGCGGTGGCGGAGAAGGAGGAAATGCCGACCTGCCCCACGGTGGCGACGACGCTGTAGAAGATGAACAACTGCCAGACATCACTGACGAAGCTGCTGGCCAGCCAACCGACAAGGATGAAACATCCTGCGACGGGGAACATAACCCGGGGGCCGTAACGGTCCAGGAACAGGCCCAGAAAGGGGGCAATAAATGCCCCGAACAGTCCCGAGGCGGAAAAGATAGCCGAGGTCAGGGCCACGCTACTGCGAAAGTGGTCCCGGAAGGCCACCAAAAATACGCTCTGGACGTTCTTGGACCCACCCTCTACCGTAAGGTTGGAAAATGTGAGGGCGAATATCACCCAACCGTAGTGGAGCCGGCGCTTGATGGTGGCTACCAAGAGTCACCATGGTTCAGAATCTTGAAAGAGTCTGGCTCACCTAGCCAGTTGGAGATTGAGACCGCCACGGCACCTCCTTAAGAGCGCCAGTTAACTCTGCAAGTGTGGGAAAGTGCCAGGGACTCAACCGCACCATCGCACTATTTACCCGTGGTCAGGAGCATAACCTATATTATCCATTCTTTAAAAGGTTGACGGCAAATCGACAGGGCAATCGCGTTATAAACGTTTGTCATTCTGAGCGAAGCCGAAGCATCTAAACTCCAACCCACAAACTTGCTTTGGGAACCGTAACCTGCCTGGCGGTCAGGGCCTAAACTCCTTCCCTGCTGTACCATTCCATGGACAGGTCAACCCACCTCGGGTTCATGGCCGGGCAATCGCGTTATAAACGATTGTCATGATGAGCGAAGCCGAAGCATCTAAACTCCAACCCAGCAACCTTGTTTCGGGCCTTGAGCCTGACTCCTGTCAGGGACTTTAGACCCTTCGGCAAGCTCATGGTGACATGTTTTCCCATCAGAAAGAACTTGCACATATCAACACGAACTTAAAACGCGATTGCCCAGGGCAAATCGAGTAGCATTCCAGTTCAGGTGGTTTGGTTCGGGATTTTGTAGGGGGAGACCTGTGTGTCTGCCCAGGTTCTATGGCAATACCACCTAAATTGAAACGCTACCGGCGACTCGACGTTCCTCTGCCAGGCAGCACGGACAAAGTCTGGAGCAGACATTGTTCCGTTGCGGCAACCCCCACCTTAAGTTAGACTACTCTGCGGCCCGGGCCTGGTGCCAAATGCCTTCTGGCTTCCCTCGCAAACAGTTTGGCAGGAGTGCGGACCAGCCCGAAAACGGACTTCAGGTGGTACCTCGCCTTAAACATTTGATAACAAGTTAATGGAGGTCATATTAATGTCCAGCGACAGCAGCATCACCCCCGAACTTATCCACTATCTTTCAACCGCCCTGAGCGCCGAACTTCCGCCAAACGTGCTGGCAAAAGCCAAGCATCATATCCTGGACACCCTGGCAGCTATGGTGTCGGGGTCTGTCCTCAAGCCGGGAATCCTTGCCAGGCAATACGTTGACCAGCAGGGGGGGCCGGAGGAAGCCCAGGTGGTGGGCAGTACCCGGGTCGTGTCGGCGGTAAACGCTGCCATCGCTAACGGAATGATGGCCCACGCCGACGAAACCGATGACTCCAACGGTTCGGCCGGCATCCACCCCGGTTGCGCGATATTGCCCGCCGCCCTGGCCATGGGTGAACGCGAGAACGTTAACGGGTCAGATTTCATCAAGGCCGTGGTGCTGGGATATGACATTGGCAGCCGCACCACCAAGGCGCTGGGCAGGGAAGAGATGCGAGCCCGCAACCACCTGCCATTCAGCATAGGCGGAACCATGGGCGCTACAGTGGCGGCGGGATGCCTGGCTGACCTGCAGGAAGAGCAATACCGCGACCTGCTGTCCTACGGGGCCCAACAGGCTTCGGGAATTATGACCTATCCCCGGGACGTGGAACATATCGAAAAGGCTTTCATTTTCGGAGGGATGAACGCCCGCAACGGCGTGATGGCGGCTGAGATGGTCAAGATGGGCTTCACCGGAGTGTACGATACCTTCGCCGGTGACGGCAATTTCCTGGTAGCTTATGCGGATAACCCCAAGGGAGACGAACTGGTGGCGGAACTTGGGAGCCGCTACGAGGTGATGCTGACCAATATCAAGAAGTTCTGTGTGGGGTTCCCCATTCAGTCCCCGGCCGAGGGACTGACCCTGATTATGGACAAGCACGGCATCGGCGCCGCAGACGTGGAGAAGATCGTCGTCCGGTTGCCTGAAAGCGGAGCGCACACCGTAAATGACCGGGAAATGCCGGATATCAACCTGCAGTATATCTTCGCCATCGCCTTGCTGGACGGCAGGGTTTCCTTTGAGGCCGCCCATTCCTTCGAGCGTATGACGGCGCCGGATGTAATGGACCTTCGCTCCAGGATTACGTTGATAGGCGACCCGGAACCCAGCGGTGCGCAGCCCGATTACCAGGCCATTGTTGAGGTAACGACGAAAGACGGGGCGACCCTTACCGAGCGGGTTACCAGCTTCCGGGGCCGCGCGGAGAATCCCCTGACTACCGAAGAGGTGGGAGAAAAGGCACTGGATTTGATGGAGCCGGTACTGGGTCGGGCCAGGTCCGACGAGTTGATTGATACCATCAACCGGCTGGAGACCCTGCCCAGCGTTCGGGAGTTGCGGCCTTTGATAGTGGCTTAACTCAAGACCTGAAGGTGGTGGTGATGCGAAACTGACTGCCAAGGCGGTCAGTTTCTTCTTTGATGATGGCAGGGCGGGCGAGGCAAGAGCAGAGCGACAGCCGATATGGGCAAGTCCTTTAGTCAGACAACCGCCGGCTCAACCTTGTGGCATGCCGTAAGGTGGTCGGTGAGCACTTCCCGCCATTCAGGTTCCACTTCGCGGCACATGTCGGTCTCCAGGTAAATGGGGCAACGGGTATGGAACCGGCAACCGCTGGGCGGGTTTATGGGGCTGGCCACCTCGCCGCTTATGGTGGTCCCCATGGGGATGTCCGGGTCGGGCTGAGGGACGGACGCAAGCAGCGCATTGCTGTAGGGATGCAGGGTGTTCCCGTAGAAATCATCCCTGGTCGCCAGTTCCACCATCTTGCCCACGTACATTACGCCCACCCGATGGCTCATGTGCTCGACGATGGCCAAATCGTGGGAGATGAGCAGGTAGCTTAGGCCCAGGTCGCGCTGCAGCTGCACCAGTAGGTTGAGTATCTGCGCCCTGATTGAGACGTCCAGACCAGAAACGGGCTCGTCCAACACAATCAGGTTGGGGCGGAGGGCAAGGGCGCGAGCGATGGCAATACGCTGGCGCTGTCCTCCGCTGAACTGGTGCGGGAAGAAAGTGGCCGTTATGGGATTCAGCCCCACGTTTTCCAGCAGTTCGCCCACCCGCATGCGCAAGTTTCGTCCCCGCAAGCCCTGGTGGACACGCAGGGGTTCACCAATGATGTCCAGGACCTGCATTCGCGGGTTGAGGGAACTGTACGGGTCCTGGAACACGGCCTGCACCAGCCGCTTGTATTCCCTTAGCCCGCTTCCCCTGAAGCTGCTGACGTCTTCTCCCTGGAATTTGATGGTTCCCCGGGTTGGGCGTTCCAGGAGGAGTATCATCTTTGCTACGGTAGTCTTGCCGCAACCGCTCTCGCCCACCAGTGCGAATGTTTCGCCCTCTCCTACGGAAAAGCTGACTCCATCCACGGCGCGGATGGAGTCCCCTCCGCGGCTAATCCAGTTACCGCCGCCCCGAAAGTGCTTCGCCAGCCCTTCGACTTCCAGCAATTGGTCGGCCAAACTACCCTCCCGTCTCAGCTAGCCAGCAATGCACAAAGTCCTGGCCCCCCAGGGAAGTCCTGGGCGGGTACTGCTCCCGGCACTTGTCCATGGCCTCCGGGCAGCGGGGCCAGAAGGGGCAGCCCTCGGGAATACTGCGCAGATCGGGCGGCTGCCCTTCAATCTGGTACAGCTGGTCCCGTCTGGCGCCCATCAGGGGCACCGAGTCAAGCAGAGCCCTGGTGTAGGGGTGCTGAGGTTCCTTGTAAATCTGCCGCACCCTGCCGCTCTCAACAATGCGGCCCGCATACATTACGTTAACGCGATCGCACATCTGGGCCACAATCCCCAGGTCATGGGTAACCCAGATTACACTGGTGCCGCTTTCCTGCTGCAGTTCTCGTATTAACCGCAGGAACTGGGCTTGAATGGTAACGTCCAGGGAGGTGGTGGGCTCGTCGGCAATCAAAAGCTCCGGTTCGGTAGTAAGGCCCATGGCGGCCACTACCCGCTGTCTCATGCCCCCGCTGAACTGGTGGGGATACTGCCCCAGCCGCAGTTCCGGACGGGGAATCCGGACGGCTCGAAGGGACTCCAGGACCCGCGCCATGGCTTGCTGACCCCGTTCTTTTAGATGAAGGCGTACCGGCTCGGCTACTTGCTCACCGACGGTATATACCGGGTTCAGCGACGTCTGTGGGTCCTGCATGATTATGGCCATGCGATGACCCCGGTACTCCCGCATTTCGTTCTCGGACAATTCGAGGAGATTTTCGCCCTTGAACAAGATTTCTCCCTCTACAATGCGGGCGCCCGGCTGCGGCACCAGTCGCATCAGGGAAAGGCAGGTCATCGTCTTGCCGCTGCCCGACTCACCCACCAGGCCCACAGCTTCGCCCTGGCCAACCGTAAAGCTGACGCCGTCCACCGCCTTCAACACCGCGTTACGCTGGAAGAAATAGGTCTTCAGCCCTTCAACCCTGAGAAGTAGGTCCTTTTCCGTATCCTGGTATTGCATTTATCACTAAGCTCGGGACGATTATCTAGAGTTGCCGGCGCCTGGGATCCAACGTATCTCGAAGCCAGTCTCCAAACAGGTTAACGGACAACACCGCAGCCAGAATGAACAGGCCAGGGAAAAGCGTAATCCAGTAAGCAGAAGTCAGGAATTCTCTCCCATCGGCAACCATCAGGCCCCAAGCCGGTTGAGGGGGCGGCACTCCCACGCCCAGGAAACTGAGCGAAGACTCCAACAGAATCAGGTGTCCCACTTCCAGAGTGGCCAGAACAATGACAGTGTTGAACACATTGGGCAAAATGTGACGGAGCATGATCATCCAGGCCGGGGTCCCGATGACTTTTGCTATAGACACGAAGTCCCGCTCACGAACACTCAACGTCTCGCCGCGAACGATTCGAGCAAACCGGGCAGCTAGGAAGGGCGACAGAATCAGAATGACGCTTTCGAAACTGCGCCCGATGGCAAATACCAGCACCAGGGCAACCAGAATAGTCGGCATGGCCAGAATTACTTCGATGCCCCGCTGCATTACGGCATCCACTTTGCCGCCCGCATATCCGGATATCAATCCCAGTAATACCCCCACTCCCCCGCCAAGACCGATTACAAACAAGGACAGGGAAAGCGAAACTCGGGATCCCCGGATCAACCTGCTCAATATGTCCCGGCCCAGCTTGTCAGTGCCCAGTAAGTTGGCAGAGGTCCCTTCCTCATGCCATACCGGGGGGGCAAAGGAGTTGGACAGGTCGACTGCCACGGGGCTGTAGGGAGCGATCCATTGTCCAAAAGCGGCGAAAATCAGCAGGATGGCCAGCACTGCCACCGGAATCTTGGGCGCTCGTCGCAACCCGTCAAGTCCTGAGCGAAGACGAAGTGCCCAAGCGGAAGACGGGGCCGTGGATTGCATAGTCATGTTGGTCATGGATTCCCTGCTACTGGGTGTACTTTATTCGGGGATCTATAACAGCGTACAGGATATCAACAAACAGATTGATTAGGATAAAGAAACTGCCGAAAACTATGACGACGCCCTGGATTACCGGAAAGTCTCGCCGCACGACGCTTTGTACTGCCGACGTTCCAATGCCGGGCCAGGCGTAGACCTGCTCCACAACTACTGAGCCATTCATAAAAGCACCCAGGACCAGGCTGCTGTAGGTCAGCACCGGCAGCAGGGCGTTCCTCAACGCGTGCTTCCCAATTACAACCCCTTCCGGAAGGCCCTTGGCGCGCGCCATGGCTACATAGTCGCTATCCAGCACATCCATCATGCTGGAACGAACCAAACGCACCATGCCAGCCATCACGCCCCAGCCCAAGGTAAAGCCGGGCAGTACGTAAGATTGCCAGCCACCCTTGCCTGCCGGAGGCAGCAACCCCCAAACCACGGCGAACAGAATAATCAACATGATGCCAAGCCAGAACGGCGGCATGGACTGACCCAGAAACGCCAGGACCTTGGCCAGCCAGTCGATAGGGGAATCGCGGTAAACCGCGCCAAGCACACCAAGCGGAATAGAAAATACCAAGGCAAAAATCAGCGCAATCAGCCCCAGGGAGAAAGTAGCCGGCAGTCGTTCCGTCAGAATCTGGGTCACCGGAATACCGTTGCTTACTGAGTCCCCCAAATCCAGCCTAACCAGTTGACCGATGTACCTTGCGTACTGCTGGTAAAGGGGCTTGTCCAGCCCCAGCTTGGCGGCCATTATTTCCCGGGCATCCACCCCCGAATTGCGGGCCGTGAATACCTCTGCCGGATCGCCGATGGAGCGGGAAAGGATAAACACCAGGGTTGCAATGAACCACAAACCCAGCAGGGCTTGAAAGAGGCGAAACCCGACGTACTTGAGCATGGAGGAGTCCTCAAATTGGAGGGTCTGCCGACAACTTTCTACTTCGCCGGCAGACCATTCCCGCAATTGCGGTCTGCGTCAGTGGACGGATACCCCTTATGGCCTTATCGTCCAGTGGTTATGGGGGTACGGCTTTCCGGTGATGGGAGTCCAGGTGCCAACTTTGTCACTGGCCCCGAACACGGCCCCCGCCTCCAGCAGAGGACCCGCCCAGAAGTCCCGGCTGAGTAGCCGGTGGAAGTCGGCCATCGCGTCGTGCTGGTCCTGGAGGTCAAAGGAAGATCCTGCCTTATCCAGCAAGGGGTCAAGAATGTCGGGCAGGCGCATCATTTGCCGGCGACCCTCAGAATGGTAGTAGATGTGGGAGCCGCGGTAGGAGTGGATGCGAGTGTCGCTGCCCCGGACCGCGATCTGGTAAGGAGGCTGGTCATTGATGATCGCTTCTATTTCGTCCGTGGTCTTGATGGCGTTGTCGAAGGTCTCCCGCAGGACCGGGCCGTCGACGACGGATACGAACGTGCTGATACCAATGGCCTCCAGATATCCGGCAACGGCCTCGGACAGACCCGGCTGGTCAACAAAGTCAGCGTCGCCGGAGAAGGTCATGATTTCGATTTCAGATCCCTCAAACCCGGCTTCCTGGATGAGTTGCATGGCCCGCTCCGGGTCGTAGGGGTGGGGCTCCACGTCCCCGGGGTAACCGATATTGCCTTCCACCACCCAGTAGCAACAGGCCGGGGTGGTCTGGCCAGCGTAGAGACCATTGCCGATGGCCTCCCGGTCAATGGCGATGGAAATGGCTTCGCGGACGCGCTTGTCGTTGAAGGGGTGCCCTGGTACCCAGGCGTAGTTGTACCAGATCCACGATATGTTGGCGGCAGGCGACTGGAGAACTTGCAGATCAGCAGATTGCAGTTCCTCAACGCTGCGAACAGAAGCCGTAATCAGGTCAGCGTTGTCGCTCTTGAGCATGGCCATGCGGGTATTGAGTTCGGCCACGTCCCAGATCTGCAGAATCTTGTATCCGGGGTTTTTCTCGTAATGGTCTTCAAACGCAGTGAACTGGATATACTGGCCTGGCACCCGGTCTTCCCACACGTATGGGCCGGAACCGACGGGAGCTTCACGGAAGTTTTCTATGCCGCCAATGCTCTCGAAATAGTTCTTCGGGAAGACCACGGACCTGGGAGGAGATGCCGAGGCAAAGAACAGCGGCAACGTGGACTGGGGTTCCTTGGTAGAAACCGAGACCGTGTTGCCCGCTACTTCAAAGCCGGAACTCAGCAGCGGCCCTACTTCCAAGGCGAACCCGCCCAAGGAGTCCTCCCCTATGGCTCGAGTCCAGGTCCAGGCAACATCCTCGGCCGTAATGTCGTCGCCGTTGTGGAATTTCATTCCGTCGCGGATGGTAAAGGTCCAGGTCAGTTGGTCCTCGGATACCTCCCACTTGGTGGCGAAACCAGGGGTGAGAGTTCCGTCGGGGTTCTGTCCAATGGCGTAATCGAATACTTCGTCGTAGTAGACCTTGGTGGCGCTATCCTGCGAGATGTTGGTGTCTACACCCTGGAAACCCAGGTAAGAACTAACCGATATGATCGAACCGACAGGGTCGACTCTGCCCGGGAGTCTTCCGGATTCCGGTATCTGAACCGGCGTTGGGGTGGCAATGACTATTCGCTCTACCTCTTTTTCTACCTCTACCTCGCGGATAGTTTCAACTTCCACAGGCACTTCTTTTTCTACCTCTACCTCGCGGATAGTTTCAACTTGCACCTCGACAGGCACTTCCCTTTCCACCACCGTCTCAATGACCTCGGGCTCGGCGGTTCCACAGGCTACCACCAACGCCAGGCAGAAGAGACATCCCAAAAGAAGCAACGATACCTTCATGTTTCTCACCTTTCCGTTTGAGTTTGATGCAACCGTTTGGTCGGATTCACTAAATGTTTTCGAAAAATAGTGCTGGTATTAGACAAATGCGGTTTTTGCGTAAGAGGCTATTTCGATGCCTGACGGCCCCCACCCATAACAATCTGTAAAGAAGGGCATAGCTTGCGCGGAAATTGGCGGGATTATACATACGTCCAAAGGTAGTGTCAATTTAGCAAACCGACCAGGGCTAATCGCCAGGGACGTATAGCTGGGTTGCGGTTCACATAAACGGGGGGTGGGTGATGCGGTTCGGCGGAAGGAAACAGCGGAGCGCCCTGTTCTTGTTCCCCACGGCCCACCACCTTACCCACCGTCGTCAGGCCAAACCACTGGGTTCCGGACATCAGATAATCCACACAGCCTGGAACCGCCATGGACCATTTACGGTCAGCCATTCGTTCCGCGGGTCCCTCCTATCGAGATGCGCTTCGATGGGCCAATGCGAATGGAGGCACGGTGTGCAGGCAGGAGCGTTATGAGCGGGTCAACAATTAACGCCCAGCGCTTGGCAGCTTATCCTGCCTGGTCCAGGCATGAGGACGGGGTGTCTCGAACGGGTGGAAAGTAGTCCCTTTAGTTAAGGCCGATTACGGCTCATGGGGAGCGCGTTGACGCAGTCGTACATCCTGTTGCATAGTATTTTATTAGATTTCCCAATTCATAAAAATGGTGAATCCGGAAGAGGGGTGTTGAGTCATGATTGAATGGCTTGGTATTGGCCACCTTTTCGAGCTTTCCGGGACGGAAGCTATTGCCGGTTTCTTCACTCCCCTGGCGATCTTTGCCGCGTTTTTCCTGGTGCAGTTCATACTGCCGGGAAGACGGGTTACCGGCTACGTCATCAATCCGGAGACCGGTGAACCCCGCAACTACAAGCTGAACGGCATCCTGGTGTTTGCCATCGCGCTGGTCGTGTGGGCCTTCGACCTGACTGGCATGGGACGCGACTGGTTCTATCGGTCCACGATGTATGCAGCGGCCGGCGGAACGGTCTTCTGCGTTATCTTTTCACTTTGGGCAGTGTTCAGCCGGCCGCAGGGCGAGATCAAGAATTCCTTCGTCGCCTTTTGGGAAGGGCGCGCCCTGGAGCTGCCCTTCTTCAACGAGCGCTTCGACCTGAAGATGTACCTGTATGTCGTCGGCGGGACCATGTTGTCCCTCAACGCCCTGTCCGGGACCGCGTGGCACTACAATGAATTCGGAGCAGACTTCAACCCGGGCGTTTTCCTCTATGCCGGGTTCCTTACCTTCTACGTCCTGGACTACTTCATCTTTGAGCGCGTCCAGCTATACACCTACGACCTCATCCACGAGAAACTCGGCATGAAGCTGATCTGGGGTGGCCTCGTGGTTTACGGGTGGCTCTACATTCTGCCGTTGTGGGGCATGGCCGCCCACCCCAATCCCGGCTTCTCACCGGCCTGGACGTACGTATGGCTAATCGGGACCGCTTCGCTTTTCCTGGTAGGGTGGGGCATCTCGCGCGGCGCCAATATGCAGAAATACACCTTTAAGCGCTGGCCCGACCGCAAGTTTCTGGGGATCATCGAGCCCAGGTACATTGAGGCCGGCGACCGCAAGATTCTCTACAGCGGCCTGTGGGGATTCGCCCGCCACTTCAACTACCTGGGCGAGGGTTTCCTTTCCTTTTCCATTGGGCTGGTATTCGGCTACTTCGCCAACCCCTGGGCCTGGACCTACTTTGTCTTCATCGTCTCTCTGTTCACCTGGCGCCAGCGCCTGGATGAAGCAAACTGTGCCGAGAAATACGGAGCCGAAAAGTGGGAAGAGTACCAGGCAAGGGTGAAGTACCGCATTCTCCCCTGGGTTTACTGAGCCCGGCGCCCACTGAGCCCGGCGTCCACTGAGAACATTCCCTCAAAGTACATGCGGGGCGACTGCGACAGGGTACCCGGCTAGCCGCAAGGGTCCCTGCAGCCATTATCAGCCGAACCTGTTTTACCGACCATCTGTTATCCTGTGGTTGCCGTTCAGGACGGCGGCAGGGTACGCACATTTCTCCCCCAGCGGGCCCGGTCGGCCGCAGGCTTGGCGGCTGGAAAACGCCCTGCAGGACATTCAATCGGCCAGCACCGGAATATCCCGTAACCGGCAGGAGGCGACATGGCGACTTTGAGCGTGTCTCCCGGGGTGGAACTCCACTTTTACGACGACGACTTCACCGACCCGTGGCGGCAGGCCCCATCTATTCTGCTGCAGCACGGATTCTCCCGCAGCGGCAAATTCTGGTACAACTGGGTGCCCCTGCTGTCTGGAGAGTTTCGCGTCCTGCGCCCCGACCTGCGCGGGATGGGCGAGTCTTCCATGGCGGAAGAAGCCTACGAGCCTTCCCTGGACGTCTTCATGGGAGACCTGAATGCCATCCTGGACGACGCGGGCATTGACCGCGTGGTCTATGTGGGGGAGTCCTTCGGGGGCATCCTCGGCCTCAGCCTCGCCCACGCCTTTCCGGATCGGTTGCGGGCCCTGGTGCTTTGCAACACCCCTTGCCGTCTGCCTCGCCGGGGCCGCTCGGACCCGGAAGGCGACTGGCAAACCGCCATGAGGCAGAGCGTCGGTACCTGGTCCACCGCCACCATCGACAACCGGCAGGACACTCGGGTGGCGCCCGAAGGAATGAAGGAGTGGTACATTTCAGAAATGGACCGCACTTCCCCTTTCATCGGCCGCAAGCTACAGGCTTACCTGGACACCCTGGACTTCCGGCCTTACCTTAAGGAAGTGTCAACTCCCACCCTGCTGCTGAGCGGCGAAGAGTCGCCCACCTCCACCCTGGACCAGCAGGAGTTCATGGCCGAAGAGCTGCCCAACTCTCGCCTGGTGGTTTACCCCGGCTTGGGCCACGGGATCAACGCCATCTATCCCGAGTGGTGCGTGGCCCAGTTACGCGAGTTCCTGGCGCAGTGGCCGGCCGTCTGACTTTCGCAGCGATACCCGGGACCCGGATTCGCCTGACTCGATCAGGCTCAAGGAGAAGATACTATGCCCCACTACATGTACGTGGCCGTTCAGGAAGACGACAAGATTTCCACCTTCACCATAGACCCGGACTCGGGAGCGTTGACCCACCAGCGCGACCTGAGCGTTTCCGGCGGTCCCTTCACCATGGCCTTGAGCCCGGACGGCGCCCATCTCTACGTGGGCTGCCGGGAAGACCCGCAGCTCATCAGCTACGATATTGACCAGTCCAACGGAGAGCTATCCCGCACGGGCATGGTGGCCCTGGAGTTCAATCCTACTTTTATCGCCACCGACCGAAAGGGCGGTTACGTACTGTCGTCCTACTACCAGGGCGCCCACGTCGGCGTCCACCCCATCGGCGGCGACGGGTCTGTGGGCGGCGACCCCGTGGTGTGGCTGGAGACTGCTACGGGGGCCCATTCTATGCAGGCTGACCCCACCAACAGGTATGCCTTCGTACCCCACATCGCGGGAAACGGCCCCAACCAAATCTACCAGTTCCGTTTCGACGAAAACACCGGCCAAATAGAACCCAACTCCCCGGCCCAAGTCGACCCCGACGGATTCCACGGGCCACGGCATTTCTGCTTCCATCCCTCGCTGGATGTCCTGTACTTCTCCAACGAACAGGGGTGCAGCGTCGGGGCCTATCGTTTGGACACCGCCAGCGGGACCTTGTCCCAGTTCCAGACCGCTCCAACCATTCCTGAAGACTTCACCGAGCGGAATACCTGCTCCCAGATACAGGTGACGGGCTCGGGGCGCTTCCTGTATGCTCCCAACCGGGGCCACAACAGCATTGCCTGCTTCACAGTCGACGCCGCTACCGGAGAACTCGCCGCCAACGGCATTGTCGAGGCCGAACCCATTCCCAACGCGCTGGCCGTGGGCCCGGGAGAGAAGTTCCTGTACTCCGCCGGAGTTGAATCGGGGAACATGGCCACCTTCGGCATTGACGCCGGCACGGGCCAGCTCAGTCGCGTGGCTACTACTCCCCTGGGCAACCGTCCCGCCTGGATTTCTATTGCCCGCCTGCCGTGACCCCTGGAGCGCAACCCCGGTGGGTCAATCCCGCCAGGCTTGGTAACCATCTCTAAAGTTCCCTCCCCTTTGTTGGGGGAAGGTCAGGAATGGGGGTGACGACCGGCGAAATCTCACCTCCAGGCACAACTGGAGATTTTGCTGCCGGTTTTAATATCATTTCTTAATGGAGTGGAGGCACCGATGTCTGAAATCGAGAAAAAGCTGAATGAAATGGGCTACCACCTAACCGAACCCCGCCGGTCTGCCCTGGGCAACTTCGTGCCGGCGGTACGTACCGGCAACCTGGTTTACACCGCAGGCACCGGCCCAGGCCTGCCCGAGGGCGGCTTCCTTCACGTGGGAAAGCTGGGGGCCGGGGTTACCATCGACCAGGGGTACGACTGCGCCCGGCTGACGATGCTTAACCTCCTGTCCAATCTCAAGGGCGAGATTGGCGACCTGGACAAGGTGAAGCGTGTGGTCAAGCTGTTGTGCATGGTCAACGCCGCCCCGGAATTCACGGACACGCCCCGGGTGGCCAACGGCGCGTCGGACCTGCTGGTCAGCCTCTACGGAGAACGCGGGCACCACGCCCGTTCCGCCGTGGGCATGAGCACCCTCCCGGGTAACATGCCGATAGAGATAGAAATGATCGTAGAGGTGGAGGACTAGGCATTTCTGACTGCACCAGGGCGGGGCAAACGCATCTTAGACAAATGTCACTCTGAGCCCTTCGGCCAGTCTCAGGGTAAACTCCGCCGGAGAGTCCAAACTTTTCGCCTGCAAATCATCTTCGGGCTTTAGTCAAAGTCTTTGGGTAGGAGTTTAGGCCCTCCGGCAGGCTCAGGGTGACAGCACTTCGGGTTTAAGTGAGCAGGAAGAATCAGGACGCGAATGCCCTGTCCTTTCCCTGGAGCGGAGGGGATTGAGATGAGGTCAACTGATATAATCCCTTTCGTCCTGACCTTCTCCCGCAAGGGGAGAAACGGCTCTTGAGACAGGTTCCTGGAACAAACCTTCTTTCTTTTTGGGGAAATCACTGCAGGAAAGGACTGCTCGGGATAGCGAACCACCGTGAGGGATTGCGGCCCTGGCTGGCGGCGCCCAGCCTGGGGCGCCGTCCTTGCCATTGCGGAAAGGAGAAGCAAAGATGCAACTGGAAGGCAAGGTTGCCCTGGTAACCGGAGGGGCCCGCGGACTGGGCCGCTCCATGGCTTTGGCCTATGCTCGTGAGGGTGCGGATGTCGCCATTGTGGCCCGCACTCCTTCGGAGTTGGACGCCGTGGGTTCGGAAATTCGCGCTCTGGGCCGCCGCGCCCACACGGTCAACGCTGAACTGACCACCAGCGAAGGCGCCAGCCAGGCAGCCCGGGAGACCATCAGCGAGCTGGGGAAGATAGACATCCTGGTCAACAATGCCGGCGGGTACCGCCTCTTCACCAGGGACCTGACCCACTCGGTTACGGTCCTGGACATTACTGAAGAGGAATGGAGGATGGTGATGGAGTCGAACCTGACCACCACTTTCATGGCCTGCAAGGCGGTGCTGCCCCACATGATTGAACGTGGCAGCGGCGTCATCGTCAACCTGACTTCAAAGAACGTCGCCCGCCGGGGCCGGGGCGGACAGGCGGCCTACGGTGCTTCCAAGGCGGCGGTGGAGCGGCTGAGCGAGTCGCTGGCGGACGAAGTGAAGGACCTTGGCATTGCCGTCAACATCCTCGACCCTGGCTGGAACCTCACCAGGCCCAACGACGATTACGACGACGAAGTGCACAAGCGCATGCGGCTGCCCGACGACATTGCCGAAGTAGCCGTTTACATGGCCCTGCAGACCCCTGAAATCATGACCGGCCAGTTGGTCTCCGCCCCGGAATACGACGAAGAGCATGGCATAGAACGGCTTTCAGCATACGAACGGCTCCACGCTTAGCTTTCATCCGGGGTGCCTCGTCCCGACCGTCCCAACCGCAAGGGCGCTGGAGGCGGTTGCCAACCCCTTCCTATTGCTACTCCCACCTAGAGGTGCGATTGACCAGCCCAGGTTGCTGGCAGGACAGCCTGGTTGCCAGGGGGTGGCCGTGGCATTGGAAGGGCCATCGCCCATCCTTATGCCAGGGAAGACGCCGGAGCTGCAGTGGTTCGCCCACCGTCGCTGAAGTGGCGTTCCTGGGCGACTATCGACTTGGAGTCCGGAACGTAGGCCCGGTTGTACGTTCGGTGGCGGTGTCTTCGAGGTGTGGTTGTGGGCTTCGGAGAGCCCTGGTACCGCGATTCAAAGGGGATTTTTCGAACCCACTTAGGTGGACTCATGCTGTGCCATCCCTCGTGGGATGCCATATTGTGAGCCTAACAAGCCTTGACGATGTCAACAGTCCCAATTCATCCGTTGAGACGCATAACTACTGACCTGCTGGCCGGGGTGCTGGCGGGCGTTGTCTTGGTGCCAACGGCGATGGCCTTCGGTGTAATCGCGGGCCTGGGGCCGGCGGCCGGCCTTTACGGAGCTATCGCAATCGGCCTTCTGGCGGCAATCACGGGAAATACGGGCGGGCTTATCCTCGGGCCGAACATCTTTGTCACGATTGTCCTGGCGTCGGTGGTATCCGAGAAGGGGCTGGTGGCCGGCTTTACCGCTGCGTTCGTATGGTGCTCTTCTGATAGTCTTTGGCTTGACCCGATTGGGGCGGTTCATCGTTTACATCCCCCATTCATTGCTGTCAGGATTTTTCACCGCCGCGGGAATAGTCCTGGTGGTGACCCAGGTTCTTCCGGCCATCGGCCTGCCCCGGCGCCGGATGGTGTTACCGGCAGCGTCAAGGCCTGGACCGGCGCAATGGTCGATTTTGACGCCCTTGCTATTGTCGGGATAACCGTAGTGGTCGGGGTTTTCTGGCCAACCCGACTGGCCAGGTACGTTCCGGGCCAGTTCATAGCTTTGATAGTGGGAAACGCCGCCGGAATTATCTGGTTCACCGGGGCGCCTGTGATAGGCGAGAGCCCGCGAGGCTTGCCGCAACTAACCTGGCCGGTGTTCATGCCGGAGGTCATTCCCGCCGCCTTTACGATGGCTTTGCTATGCACGCCGTCACGCTGCTCACTTGCCTGCAGGCCGATGCCACCACCGGTGCGAGACATCAACCGAATCGGGAACTGATGGCCCAGGGTGCCGGCAACATCGCGGCGGGCTTGATCGGAGGTAATCCCGGTGGCGTAAGCTCGACTAAATTCCTCAACCTACAGGCGGGCGGTCGAAGCAGGATTGCAGGCGTCACGGCCGCGGCGATAGTCGCCCTGGCACTGGCCGTGCCGTTCGACCGGGTCCCGCTGTCCATGCTGGCGGGCATTGTCATGGTAACGGGGTGCCGGATCATAGATTGGGAGTTCCTGCGTCGAGTCCGGAGCATACCTCCCGGCTATACGGTGGTGATGCTGGCAACCGCCACAGTTGCGGTGCTCATGGACTTCACGATGGCGATTCTGGTCGGGCTTGTCCTCTCCGGCCTGGTGGACGTTACACGGTCGCACCGGCGGGAACTGGAGAGGCTGGTGTCCGTTCCGCTTTCGGACACCGAGATATGGCCCGACGCCGACCCCCTACGAGTCGAGAGTGGGATTGATTGTTATGCCCGACAGGGTGTCTGTGGCCTCGGCCCGGGAACTTTCCAGGGTTCTTGGCGGAGATATACAGGCAAGCCAGGCAGTCATAATGGATTTCAGCCGCACCGCCTATATCGACGATACTGTAGCGGCACTCATCGGCAAATTCATAAACCGCCAGTCTGTGGTAGTCTCTGGGCTGCACGGCGAACCCGCAACAATCCTCGCCGCGTTTGGGACTTTGCAGCCAGACAGCTGCACCCAGGAGGTGGAAGGGGCCAAAGCCATGGTACGGGCGATGTTTGAATCCGGGTCGTCCTAGGTGGGGCCTCCCCCACGCCCAAAGGGTTGGAGGTGTAAGGGCCCGGCCGATTGCATGACAGCGTAAGGATTCCCCACTCCAGCACTACAGTCGCAGCCTACGCAGGCACCGATTGTGGAGGCATTGGAGGGCCCTGCCCTGGCAGCGGCGCTCCACTCCACCATGACCGGAACAGCCTGAAATCAGGCCGTCAGGGTTACGGCCATAGCAGGCAGACGAGCAGCCGTCGCACCCCCGGAACCGTCAGGGGAACCAGACCTTCATCCAGACCCTAATGGCCCCCTTTTCTCCCTGCTGGCCGGTTACTTCATAAACTTCGCCGCCGAGGGCACCGGCTCGGGGTCGCCCATGGGATCCCGTTCGTCCTCTTTGGTCTGGATCTCGATCTGAAGCCTAATGCCGTTGGGGTCGTTGAAGTAGAAGGTCTTGCCCCAATGTCTTTCGATGACATCGGTAACTTCAACGCCGTTGTCCTTCAGCAGTTGCAGGGCTTCGTTGAACTCCTCTTCGGTGGCGACCGGGATGGCGAAGTGGTTCAGGTACTGGTTGCTGGTCTTGGTCAGGTCCTGATCGGTCTCGAAGAAGGCGAAAGCATTGCCTCCGCCAATCTCGACGTTATAGTGCCGTCCTCCGCTGGGGGTGCGCATGGTCCGGGCTATCTTCATTCCCAGGATGCCGCAATAGAACTGGACTGTAGCTTCCATGTCGTTGGTGTTGACGGCCACGTGGTCAATGTTGGTTGTCTTGAACATGATACCGCCCCCTGCAGTTGTGGATTTGCCTACATAGTATCAGAGGGGCGTTGGCGCCGGTAGGCCTGGCTACCCAGCAGTAGCGTTCCGGTTCAGGTGGTCTATTTCGGGATTTCATAGAGGCAGAACGGTGTGTCTGCCCAGGCTTTTGTGGCAATACCACCTAAATTGAAACGCTACCCTACCCAGCCTCATTTTCCAGACTTCCCAGGTTCTTATCCTGAGGTGGTAGTCCAACAATTATGACCCTGACGACCGGCGGAAAGTATAGTCGTTCAGTCCTTGAGCCGGAACCCATCGGGGCCACGTACCAGGCTGGCAAAGACTTGTGGATACCGGAGAACTCCGGAATGATGATAGGGTTATCCCTACAAATCATTCCAAAGTTGTTACTCTACAAGTGCCGCACCCGGAGATTCACTGAAATAGAGGAGATGCCGATGCCTCACGAATCGACCCACGACCCCAATGCTCCCCCAGACCCCCTGCGGGACTGGTATGTCAACGAAATCTGGGGCCGGCGGGCCACCGACGATGACGCCTTGTTCGAGGTTATGAGCCTGCAGGTCTTCCAGGCAGGCTTGACCTGGAAAATGATCCTGGACAAGAGGGACGCCTTCAGAAAGGCGTTTGCAGGTTGGAAGATCGACGCTGTAGCTGCCTTCGGACCCGATGAAGTGGAGCGATTGCGCCAGGACGGCGGAATTGTCCGCAACCGTCTGAAGATCGAGGCGGTGATTGAAAACGCACGCCGGGCGCAGACTCTCGGCGACGAGCACGGCGGCTTCTGCCGGTGGTTCTATGAAACGCTGGAGGGGCACGAGTATCCACCCCTGGCCCGGGAACTGCGCCGCGCCTTCAAGTTCATGGGACCGGAGATTGCCCGGATGTGGCTGATGGCCTCAGGCCGGATCACCCGCGAGGAGGGCGACAAGTACCGGCCAGGCAGCGCCAACTGACTGACTGGGAACGCGGGCCATAGTTCTGAAAGTGGGAATTCAGGGCAAGAGCCTCCAATCGGGCTGGCCCGAATATTACCTGCTAAAGGCCCCGCGCAACTAAACGCGATTGCCCTGCGATAACCCCTGACCACACCACCCGGAACACCTTTATCACCTCGTCGCCCAAAAGGTTGCTGACTTTGACCGCTATCCGCCCCGACTGCGGGCGCGGGAACGGACAGGCGGTACGATTTACGACCGCCGGATGGCAGCGATTATCCGCCCGCATGGGGCACTTTTGCACCGCCGCTTACAAGCCAAATCGCCGAGGTCAAGTTGACCCACCTTGACCGCAGCCAGGTCAGCAGGCAGTCCCCATTCAACGGCGGGCAATGGAGGAGACAAAGGGTGGCGAAAATGCAATATCCTCACATCATGAGCAAAAGTATAACCGCCGTCCAACTCCTTTCGGAACCGCAGATGAGCCGGTCCGGAATTTGCTCCCCCATGTATTCCGGTGCAGATCAGCCTGCCCCCATATCGAGGCCCAGCAGACGTTGTGCGTTGCCATGGTTTATCAGCTCGCGGTCGGACTCTGGGCAGTCCAGTCCGTCGATCATCTCGTTGAATATCTGAAAGTTCGGATGGCCGAAGGGGTGGTCGGTACCGTAGAGCAGGCGGTCCGCCCCGAACATTTGGTAGCAATATTCCAGGGCAGCCGGACTGTGGGCTACCGTGTCCACGTACAGCTTGTCGAAATAGAACTGGGAGGACTGGTCCAGGTCTACCCAACCTTCAGGTGAAGTCCATTCGTCGATCAGACGGCCCACGCGGCCACTGATGTAGGGGACGAAGCCGCCCGTATGCGGGACGATCAACTTCAGGTCCGGGTATTCCTGAAAGACCCCGCTCATCACCATCCGCACCGTGGCCAGGGCAGTATCGAACATGAAGGCCATTCCAGGAACCAGCGGCCGGTGGTCGATACCGTTCATGTTAATGGGGGCCGTTGGGTGCATGTTTATTGGCACCCCCAGGCTCTCGATATGCCTGTAAATCGGCCAAAATTCCTTGCTGTCCAGGGTCTTCTGGTTAATGTTGGAAAAGATATAGGCGCCTTTGAAACCCAACTGTTTCACGCAACGGTCGATCTCGGCGATGGTATGCTCGGTGTTGTGCCAACCCAGAGTGGCCCAGGCTTCGAATTTCCCTGGTTGGGCCTGCATCACTTCGGCGAGGTGGTCATTGATGCGTGAAGCCCAGGCGTCGGCCTCCGGACTGCCCAGCAACTCCGGCCCCGGCATTCCGTGGCTCAGCACCGAAACGGCTATACCAAGGTCCTCCATATCTCGCAGTTTCTGATCGACATCGGCGTGGGACAACGGTGAAGCGTGTTGATACCCGCCGCTGCAACTCACGAAATAGGTCCCTCCCCGGAAGACACCCTGGGGCAGGGAACTACGGCCGGAGAGATATTCCAAATATGGCAGGTAGACCAGGTGACTGTGGACATCGATGCGCATTAGTTTCCTCCCGTTCTCATCTAATATAGGGGCGCGTTTCCAGGCCATTCAGGAATGCAGAACTGTAGTAATGCGGTGGCCTTGAGGCCAAAACCGGATGAGTGTCGGCACCCGGACCTCCGCCCCTCCCGGTCAAAAAACAACGAAGTAAAAAGTCGGCAACGCAACATACAAGAAGAAGATAGGCGACGGCGCCCGAAAGAACAAGGCCTATGCGCTTACTGCACCAGACCGGCTGAGAACACCCATATAGAAACTGCCTACAAAAACTCGCCAAGTAAGCGAAGGAGTGCGGCGAAAGCAAGACTGAACAACAGAACGAACGCCGCCGACCAGGACATACAACGGCGTCGCAAGGGAGCAAACTGTTCAGAATATGAAGTCTGGTCTGTTTGAGGTGGACCCGCAAAACTGGACAGGTAGCTAAGTGGGGGGATTCTGCTCCTAGACTAAGGGCAGCAACAGCCGTCGATGAGGAGCGGGAAATGTTCAGAGAGCGACATTTACAACTCGCCGTTTCCTCCGCCTTTTATGTCCGGAAGAAAGGACAGAAGAAGGCCAGGACAGGCGTAATGAATGGGGCACCAGCGATGTTTCATCGACCTATTACCTAGGACGCCAGTTGAAACATATCCGTTTGTCAGCAAATTAACAAGGGCGGCGCGGGTTGATAAAGAACGACATGTCGCCTTTTTTCGCTGCTTCAGCCTCCAACTGGTTCAATCTGTCTCGTCGAGGGCTTCGGCGGCCAAACACCATACCAAAAAGCGCCAACACAACGAACATTGAGGCGAACAAGGCAAACCAGAAATGCAGGAACAGGAAAGCCAACACGATTCCAGGAACAAGAACTGCTCCTGCAACAGAGACAAACACCAGGGACCGTATATTGCCACGCACTTCAGCCACCTCCACCGAGAGTAGGTTGATGGAATAGGATTCTCTTGTGCAAGGGCCACGCCATACCATTGACTACAAAGACTACAAAACTTTTCCCACGTTAACCAACCAGGTAGGACACAGTACCATCTACGAGGATGTTCCACGTCAGGACACCCAGCCCCCAGGATGGTGGGCCTGATTCAAGCGGGCAGGAACCTGCCAGGACCGCTCACACGAGAGATTGCAGGACTACTGTCCTCCAGTATCCCTGCATAACGCCTGTATAAATACCATGGACTGAGGCTCCGCCAGATCAAATGTCTGAATCCTTCGTGCCGGTTCGGCCGTCGCATACCACGCGATGGCCGGGCTTCATACCAGAGTGATCCGATCCAGAGTGATATGGTAAAGTTCTTGGGTTCCGGTGATGGACGGCTGGGGCCGGCAGCCATTGACTTCCACTCACCTGAGCTGCTCCACTCGCCGTAATGGCTCTTACAGCCTGGGGTCAACCGGCTCGCTTTCCAGGGCAAGTACAGCGAAAGCGCACTCATGTACCCGGTAGAGTGGCTCCCCCTCGACAAAACGCCTGAGACCCTCTTCACCCAATGCAAACTCCCGAAGCGCCAGCGACCGCTTCGTGGAAAGGCCGCGATTTCGCAGACGTTCAATGTTCTCCGGCAGGGTGTATTCCGGCCCGTAGATGATTCGCAGGTATTCTGCGCCCCGACACTTCATGGCAGGCTGCACCAGGCCCCGTTTCCCGGTGACAATATAGTCCATCGGCTTCGCGACCATACCCTCCCCGCCGCTGCCCGTCAGTTCTTCCCACCAGCGTATGGCCTCAACTTCGTCCCGGGAGTTCAGGTCTACCACTCGATGCCTGGTGGCCTGGAACAACTCGGGATCGGCCTGACACAGGCGATTGGCCACGTCCATGTGCCAGAGATGGGCCTTGTCGGTATGCACCTGGCCCTCGCTGGCCAAAAGGTGGAACGGGGCCAGCCGGATGTCGGCGAGCGATGTCACCGGCCAGCAGTAGCGGGCATAGGCATCGCTGTAGAGTAGGGCCAGGCGCAGCCGCTCTTCGACTCCGGCCAGGCTCGCGCCGGGGTCAATGCCCCGCGCCGCCGTCTGGCGAAGGAGCGCTGCCGCGTCGGCTAAGCTGACCTGGGCCGCCGCGCCCACCGCAGCATACTGTTCGCGGAGCAGTTCCTGCGCCTTGACGGACCAGGGCATGAGTTCACTGTCCAGCACCACCCAGTCGGTCCCCAGTTTGTCCCAGAGACCCGCGTCGGACAGCGCCGAGCCGACCCGTTCCAGAAACCGCGCCTCGAGGGCGGGGTCTTCAAAGAACCTTCTTCCCGTCCGCGTGTAACAGGCGCCAATACCCTCGCCGGTTATGCCGAACCGCCGCTCGATGGCTGCGGCGTCGCGCCCTACCACGATGATGGCCCGTGATCCCATATGTTTTTCTTCGCAGATCACGCTGGTCGCACCGCTATTGCGGTAGTAGGCGAATACCTCCGCCGGATGTTCCAGCATATCGGGGAGCCTGGAACTATCGCAGGGGGATATGGTGGGCGGCAGATAAACCAGCCAGCGGGGGTCCAGGGCAAAACGGCTCATCACCTCCAGCGCCGCCGCCGCATTCTCTTCCCGGACCGTGACATTGCCGCGCAGCCTTGTCGATACGATGCGTTTTCCCAGTACGTCGTCAATGTCGAGGAGGTTCGCCGCGCGGTCCTCGCCCGGCCCAGAGGGGTCTTCCGGACGGGCGGGCTCGGCCAGTGGTTTGGCCGGCTCATAGTAAACCCGCGCCGCCGGAACCGAAACCAGCTCCTTTTCGGGGTAGCGGAGCGCGGTCAGCCTGCCGCCAAAGACACAGCCCGTGTCTACGTTGATGGTGCTGTTGAGCCAGGCGGGTTCCACCACCGGGGTATGACCGTAAACCACCATCGCCCGGCCCCGGTAATCGGCGGCCCAGTTGGAGCGCACCGGGAGACCGAACTCGTCGGTCTCTCCCGTAGTTTCACCATAAAGGCAGAAATCCCTGACCCGCGCGGATGCCCGGCCCTGGTATTCCGTCTTCATTCCGGCGTGGGCCACGACCAGCCCGCCATCATCTAGCACATAGTGGCTGATCAATCCGTCAAGGAACCTGGCAACCTGTTGCTGGAACGCCGGGGACTCCAGTTCCAGTTGTGCCAGGGATTCCGCCAGTCCATGGGATACCTGCACATTCCGGCCCTGGAGCTTGCGGACCAGCTTGGACTCGTGGTTGCCCGCCACGCACAGGGCCGACCCTTCGGACACCATGTCCATCACCAGCTTCAGGACTTTGGCGACGCCCGGGCCGCGGTCCACCAGGTCGCCGACGAATACGGCTTTCCGGCCCTCGGGATGGGTTGCCGAATAGCCGGTTTCCCCGTCAGCGTCGGCGCGGGTCTTCAGTTGGTAGCCGAGGCGTTCGAGGAGGATGGCCAGTTCGTCGTAGCACCCATGCACGTCGCCGATGATGTCAAACGGGCCGTTCTCATGCCGGAGGTTGACCCACAGGGGTACGCGCTCAATGGTGACCGCCTCCACTTCCTCGGGAGAGTTGAGCACGAACACGTGCCGGAAGCCCTCGCGTTTCAGCCCGCGCAGCGACCGCCGCAGTTGATCCGCCTGCCTATGCACGACCTGCGGGCCAAAGGGACGGTCGGGACGGTCTTTATTGCGGGCCAGGCACAGAGCCTCCGGCATATTCAGCACAATAGCCACCGGCAGGCAGTCATGCTCCCTCGCCAGGGCCACCAGGGACTTGCGGGCCTCCGGCTGTACGCTGGTGGCGTCAATGACGGTGAGGCGTCCGGCCCGCAGGCGTGTGGCTGCAATGAAGTTGACCAGGGCGAAGGCGTCGGGGGTTGCTGCCTGGTCGGTGGCGTCGTCCGCCACCATCGCCCGGCAGGCATCCGAAGACACCACTTCCGTGGGCTTGAAGTGGCTGGCGGCAAAGGAGGACTTTCCCGATCCGGTCGGGCCAATGAGCGCCACCAAGCACAGTTCAGGAACGGTAATCTTCATCGGGTAAAAACTCCCATCTGGGTCGGCGCGCCGTAAGCAGGGTGCTCAGGGCCGATGTCCTCGAAACTCACTTCGTACTTCCGGCGGTCCGCTGCCTGCCTTGCCCAGTCCTGGAATTGCCCCCGCGTCCACTCGAACCGGTGGTCTCGGTGCCGGAAAGCGCCGGCGGGCAGACCGGCGAAGAGGGCGTTGTACTCTGCATTGGGCGTCGTGATCAGCACCGAGCCTGGCTTGGCGGCCCCGAACACGACCTCCTCAAAGGCGTCAAGCCGCGGGGCGTCCATATGCTCGATTACCTCCATTGCCACTGCGGCGTCGTAGCCGGACAGCCGCTGGTCGCGGTAGGTGAGGGAACCGTGCAGCAGGGTGACACGCTCCCGCTGCTGGGCGGGCAGGGTATCGAGGCGCAGGCGCAGGCGCGCCGTTTCCAGCGTCCGGTGGGAGACATCCAGGCCGGTAACCGAACGAACCGCCGGCTCCCCGAGCAACTCGCCAATCAGCCTTCCTTCACCGCAACCCAGGTCCAGCACCCTGGTCGCCCCAAGTGTGCGTAGCGTGGCCAGCACCGCCTGCATGCGCTGCTCCCCGAGTCGAAGCGGGGCTTCAAGCCGCTCCTCCTCCTGTTCCTGCCGCGCTGCGATGTTACCCGGATCCGAAGGGCCGGTGTCCAGCAATTGGGCCAGCGCCTGGTTCACCAGCCCGCGCTGATGCTTCAGGTAGCGGAACGAGATCAGGTCCCGCTGCGGATGGCTGCCCAGCCACCCTTCGCCGAAGCGCAGCAGCTTGTCCACTTCCTCGTCGCCGACCCAGTAATGCTTGTTGTCGTCCAGTACCGGCAGCAGCACATACAGGTGTGTCAGCAGGTCCCTGAGCCGGGTTTCCGACGTGAGGCCCACGCTGAAGTACGGGCTGTCGCCCCACTCAGGAAAGCGCGTATCCAGCGGGTGCCCCTGAATCTCAACAGTGTAGCCCAGCGGCTCAAACAGGCTCCGGATAAGGTCCGTTCCTTCCCTGGATGGTACCGCTGCAATCCGCGCCTCCAGCGAAATGGCCGACTCCGCCAGCTCCGGGCGTTCCCGGCTTGTTCCCGCGAGGGCGCTGCCAAATACCGAGGCAATCGCAACGCTGAGGTGGGATGATGCCACGTAGGGTCGGTCGTTCACGTACTGCTCCAGCCAACCGCCGGAACTGGGCGCGCCGCGCTTCGGGCGCACCAGGTCCACCGGGTCAATGTTCAGGAGCAGCGCTACGGTGCAGCGATTCCGCTCCGCTTCGGGGTAGAAAACGTCAGCCCGCCCGAACGGGAGTTTGAAAGACTGCAGCCGGCCCGGGTTCTTGTGCACCAGGTACCCCAAGTCGGTGGCAGGTTGATGCGTGGTGGATATTGTGAGCAGCATGGTGTCAATCGTAGGCCAGATACGCGCCGCTTTCAAGGTGAGCCACCGCCAATCCGACGGGAACGAAAGGCCGCCAGGCGCAGTGAGGGCGGGCGTCAGTCACGGGCTATGGGATCTGCTTTGATCCGCGCTCCTAATCTTGAGCCAGATGAAATGCGAGTCTTGTTGGATGATCTAAACTGATTGGACAAGGAGGACCATCTCACGAAGAGTTCCCGGTATAGCCCAGCTCAGGTTGCCTTCGGTCTGCGCCAGGAGGAGGAGGGCACATCGGAGTTTACCCCGAGTTCACCTCCAGGCGCCTGGTCCAGTGGGTCTACCTGAACAGGGTAGAGCTGGAACTCAGTCGGCCGGTCAAGCCCACGGACAACGCCTTCCTTAGTGTCATGAGTGGGAGGCATTCAACAGCCGATTCCGGCGGCGGCGCCTGAACGAGAACTGGTTCCTGTCTCCAGTGGATGCCGAGGAGAAAGTGAAAACCTGGCGAAGACGTTACAATGGGGAGAGGCCCCACAGCACTCTGGCGAACCTGTCCCGGGGGAGTTTGCCGGGTTGGCAACAAGGGCTGATTGAACCGCAAAACTCGCACTATGCCTGGTACAGAAAATGGGGCAAGACCGGAAAATGCCCCGGCCCGACAACATTGGGCTGGCCTTTTGGGGCACAATTGAACTACCACTCTGAGGCGGGGCTTCAATCTCACTGATTGCTTCTGACTAATTGTAGAGTGACCGACGTCGCGCTATTTCCGTTAATATCGGCCATTCAAGAACTCGCGATCCGGCTGACACAAGATGCTTCCACATAGCAAGGCCGGTAACACGAACCCTCGAAATACGCGCGAGGGTCAGGTAGTCTGGAGCCAGTGAACGTCGCGTGGGGGATGCTATGCCACAAGGGGTATTGAATGTTGAGGAATTGCGGGCGGCGGTCAGTGAGGGTTTGATCGACACGGTGATCCTGGCATTTCCAGATCTGTATGGGCGGTTGCTGGGAAAGCGGCTGGACGCTTCGTTCTTCCTCTCGGACGTGGCAGGAGGGACGCACGTCTGCGATTACCTCTTCACGGTAGATATGGAGATGGAGCCGGTCCCGGGGTACAAGTTCTCGAACTGGGATCGCGGCTACGGGGATGTACACCTGGTACCGGATCTGGCTACGATCCGGAAGTTGACGTGGCTGGACCGGACTGCACTGGTGATCTGTGATGCAGAAGTAGAGCCGGAGCACGAGCTGGTGGCAGTGGCGCCCCGTTCAATGCTTCGCAAGCAGATCGAGAGGTTGAGCGCCCGGGGATTCGATGCCATGGCAGGTTCGGAACTGGAATATTACCAGTTTCGAACGTCTTACTCGGAAGCCGCCCAGAGCGGATACAAGAACCTGAGAGAGGCTGGGTGGTACATCGAGGATTATCACCTCCTGCAGGCGGCGCGTACGGAGGACCTGAACGGGGCATTTCGCCGCCATCTGGCGGCCTCCGGTGTTCCTGTGGAATCGACCAAGGGGGAGTTTGGGAGGGGGCAGCATGAACTGAACATCCGTTACTCGCTGGTTCTGGAGATGGCTGATCGGCATATGGTGCTGAAGCAGGCGGTGAAGGAAATTTCGGAGCAGCTTGGGTGTAGCGCAACCTTCATGGCAAAGCCCGACGGGGCCCAGGCCGGCTCCAGTTCGCATCTGCATGTAAGCCTGTGGACGGACACTGATGGAGAGTTGAAGAATGCCTTCCCAGGGGAGGGGAACCTGGCTGGGATCGCGTGCTCGGATGAGTTCCGCTGGTTCCTGGGCGGGTGGATGCGGTACGCGCCGGAGCTGATGGTCTGCTATGCGCCGACAGTGAATTCCTACAAGCGATTCCAGGCAGGAAGTTGGGCACCCACGGCGCTGGCATGGTCACCGGACAATCGCACGGCAGGGTTCAGAGTTGTGGGAACAAGGTCAAGCCTGCGTATTGAGTGCCGGATACCAGGAGCGGACGCGAATCCATATCTCGCCTACTCGGCGGTGATTGCTTCGGGTTTGGCAGGCATTGAGGCACGGATTGAGCCGCCTCCCGCGTTCTTGGGTGACGTCTACTCGGCGCCGAACGAGACGATGCTGCCGGCTAGCCTGGAAGAGGCGGTCAGGAGTTTCGAGGGGAGCGAGTTGGCGCGTTCGGCGTTCGGCGCGGAGGTTGTGGAACATTACTCGCACTTTTTCTCCACAGAAGCGGAGGCTTACCGGCGGGCTGTGACGGACTGGGAGAGGGTGCGCTACTTTGAACGGATTTAGCGGCCAGGACGCAGGCATATACCCTCTCCCCTGCCGCGTTCGCCCGCAACTGCCGTCATCGTCAGCGCAATAACCGAAAGCACACCCTTGCCATTTCGATAAGGTAAACTCAGCAAAGTCGTGAATCGGGCGACGTTCGATGACCGCCCCTATTCCACTGAGGATGCAATCGCCTGGTTCCTGAGTGGTGGAACCGAGGATGTGACAAGACAACCGACCCACGCTAAGCCAGGGCAATCGCGTTATAAGTTCGTGTTGATATGTGCAAGTTCTTTTTGATGGGAAAACATGTCACCCTGAGCTTGCCGAAGGGTCTAAAGTCCCTGACCGGAGTCAGGCTCAAGGCCCGAAACAAGGTTGCTGGGTTGGAGTTTAGATGCTTCGGCTTCGCTCAGCATGACAATCGTTTATAACGCGATTGCCCTGCACGCTAAGCCGGCAACACAACCAGTCCCTTGATAATTGACTCACGTGTCTAAGACCTTATTTGGCTGAGAAAATGGCTGGAGAGAGCCGGCTCAATCTTGCGGGCAATTGATACCGTGGCGTTTCTGGCGGTGCGCATCGACGGGCCCACCTTTCAAAGTGGGCCTCAAACGGTTGCCGAAGGATTCAAGGTCTCGGTAAAGAGTACAGACGAACTTCTGGATGCGCTGCTACGGGATAGAAGTGCAAGTTCACTGTACGCAAGCATCCAGCAGGCCCTAATAATGCCAACCAGGTCGCGCCATTGGAGTTGATCCAGGCATTGAATAATTGTCGGTGCCACAATTAATGAGTCGAAGCCGTCGATAGAAAATCCCGCAGGCGCCCACGAGCTGATTAGCGACCATTTAACGCAGACGGCCGCTGCCTCAGAGGTCGTTCAGAACCTGAGGTTAAGAAAGGGGCCGTTTTTCGGGGAAGAGGTCGTCGACGTTTCGCGCAGCAGTGGAGTTACACCAGGACAGGTCTATTATCTCAACAGCCTGGTGCTCCACGGCTTCTTCGATACCTGGAGCCCAAAATGCATGCGTTGCCTTCGAATCTTGCACCCGATCTCGCGGTAACACCGGACCATAGCCAGACTATGACGTGGTTTTGACACGTAAGGGAATCGAAATGTGGCTTCGTACAAGTTGTGATATTACTTTTGATGTGAGTGTACCTACGCCTTTTATCCTGATGCTCCGCCCTCGAAGCGGAGCAAATCAGCAGGTGGCGCATGAAGACTGCACGTTGACGCCAAGCGTACCGGTCACAGAGTATGTGGACAGTTACGGTAACTTGTGCGAGCGATTGATAGCACCCCCAGGTGAGTTTTCTATCCGTAGATCTGCGGAAGTTTCAACCGCAGACGGCATTGACGTGTCGCCTGGCGCGCCACTTGACGAGGTGCATAATCTACCGGACTGGGTTCTAACCTATCTTCTGCCCAGCCGCTATTGCGAGTCCGACCGTTTTATGGACCTCGGCAGGGAACTCGTAGACGGCGTCGAGCCCGGCTACGATCAAGTGGCCAGAATTGTAGAGTGGATACGCACCTCCGTGCGTTTCAATCCAGATTCCAGCAACTTTCAGATGTCGGCAGTCGAGGTCAACCAGCAGCGCGAGGGCGTATGTCGCGAACTTGCTCATCTGGGAATCGCGCTATCCCGCAGCCTCTGTATCCCAGCGCGCATCGTTGTGGGCTATCTGCACGAACTCGAGCCGATGGATTTTCACGCCTGGTTCGAGGCGTACGTAGGTGGCCGCTGGTACACCTTCGATGCAACCCAGGCCGTTCCACGTGGAGGGCGAGTTGCCGTCGCTTATGGGCGCGATGCGGCCGACGTGGCGATGTTCAACCAGTTTGGCCCGGCGCTATATCCCAGGGCAATGGAGGTACGGGTCGAGTTACTCGACGCTCGCCCGAGGAGCAATTGAGAATCTACGGTAGACCGCCAGCGGCAATGGGACACATTAAGGGGGTAATGCCTGTTGGGGTCTACGATTTGGTCCGTGGCTAGCTGTTCAGCGAAAATGTCCACCCATGAGGCATGTGACATGGAAACAGCAAGAATCAGCGAGACTCCACGTGCTCAACAACTCCCTGGAATACCAGATCCCCGTAGGTTCTTTTGACAGTTCCCTTCTTAATCGAGGGAGGCCTGTCTTCAAGTCGAACGTTGGCTGCGGGGGGAAGTCAGTATCAGCGTCCTCTTTGGCGAGGGTCCAGGAAATCCCGAATGGCGTCTCCGAACATATTCAGGCCAAAAACGACAATACTGATCGCTATTCCGGGCCAAATTACCATCCAGGGGGCCTCATTGCGGTATTGCTGGGCCAGTCCGGTCAGCATGGTGCCCAGCGACGCATTGGGTTCCTGTATGCCGATCCCCAGGAAGCTGAGTGTAGATTCGGTCAGGATTGCCGTGCCCAGTTCCGCCGTGGCCATCACAATCCAGGGTGAGACGGTATTGGGCAGGATGTGGCGAAGCACCAACCGGCGTTCACTTACGCCGACGGCCTTGGCTGAGTCAATGTAGCCCCGTTCCCTGATGCTGAGAGTGACGGACCGGGTAATTCTGGAAATGTTGGGCGACTGTACCAGCCCAATGGCGAATATCAGGCTGAAGAGAGACGTGCCCAGCGCGGTAACCACTACCATCGCCATGATAATGGTGGGGAAGGCCATCAGAATGTCCACAATCCTCTGGACAATCAGGTCCAGCACGCCGCCCCGATACCCCACGATAATTCCGATCAGGCCTCCCCCCACCGAGGCAATGGTGATGGCGGAGAAGCCTACGATAATGGAGACACGGGTGCCGTGCAGCAGTCTGCTGTAGATGTCCCGTCCAAACTGGTCAGTCCCCAACCAATACGTGGGGTTTGAGTTGACCAGCCGGTCTTCATAGTGGGGTTCGACAGGATCGAAATTCTGCAAAACAGTGGCAAAGGCCGCAATCATCAACATGGCCACGACCAGGACTCCCCCGAAGGCGCCCAGAGGTTTGCGACGAACCAAGAATACCAAAGCCGGCAGAAGACCTGTCTTCCGGGGACGATGCTCAAGGGCTGCGGTGTTTTGTTGTGTGGTGCCCTGATTCATTGACAACCGCTTACGTTAACCGTGACGTTGGGAAGGGCTGGCTGACCATACATGGTCTCGTTAATTGGAAACCCTGATTCTGGGATCAAGCATTGCATAAGTCAGGTCCACCAGGAGATTGATCACGCTGGCGAAGATAACCGATACCAGGATCAGGAACTGCACGGTGGGGTAGTCCCGCGCCGCCACTGAGCCAACCAGAAGCCGGCCCAAACCTGGCAGGTTGAAGACAACTTCCACGACCACCACACCATTGAACAAGCCAATCAGGGTCACCCCGTACAAGGTCGCCACCGGCATGAAGGCGTTCTTGAGGGCATGCCTGACAACAACAGCGCTTTCACGCAGACCCTTGGCGTAGGCAGTTCGGACGTAATCCTCGTCCAGAATGTCCAACATTGAAGACCTCACCATCCTGGCGCATATTGCTATGCTCCGAATGGATCCGATGAACGCAGGCAGCAGGAATTGCTGCAAGTTGGTTACGGGATCCCTGGTAAATGGCACGTACACCAGCGGGTTGGTGTAGTTGAACCAGAACAGCAGGGCCAGGATCACCATAATCCCAATCCAGAACACCGGAATTGCCAGTCCGCCAATGGCAGTAATCCGGACCACATAGTCCAGCCAGGTATCCTGGCGCACTGCGGTAATGGTTCCTAATAAGAGCGAGAAGACTACGACAAAAATGAGACTGATGATGGTCAACTCGGCGGTAACCGGAAAAGCTCTCCCAAAATTCTCCAGTACCGGGTTCTGGCGCACCAGGCTGATGCCCGGGTCCAACCGTACTACGTCCCATACCCATTTCAGATACTGCTGATAGATTGGCAGATCGAGCCCAAACTGGGCGCGCATGGCCTGTCTTTCCTCATTCGTCAGCCCTAACTCTGCTTGCGCCAGCAAGGCAGATACGGGATCGCCGGGTATCACCCGCATGATGAAGAAAATCAGAATGCTGGAACCGATTATGGCTATTAACGCCAATCCCAGCCTTTTCAACAAGTAAGTTTTCATTGCCCCTGTGTGCCGGGTTCAGACTTGTCCTGGGAGGATAAATTCTGCGCCTGAACTACGGAAGGTCTCAGGCCTTGCGCCCTGAGACCTTCCAAACGATTAGCTACACGTCACGGCTTATTATTTCTTTAGCCAAACGTGGGCTACATTTGCGGTATCCGGTGAAAAGGACAACTGAGGGTTGTAGTCCTGGACTCTCTCGTTAAAGGCGTGGAACCTGGCCCTCCACCACATGGGCACCGAGCCTCCCTGGACTTCCCAGAACTTGCGGGCCATTTCCTGGATTACGGCTACCCTTTCTTCGTGGGTCTCGGCATTTCGCTGGTCTTCATACAGTTGATCGATCTCGGGATGGCTCATGGCGCCGAAGTTCCTGGCGCCATCGGTAACGTACTGGTTTTGCAGGTGCAGGTCCGGTTCCACCGGCCCGCCAAAACCGCGGATCATGATATTGAAATCATGGGCGATTTCGCGCTCTTCGGTGACGGCGTCTTCCTGGACGTCCATGACGCCGCCGGTTATTCCGATGTTGGAAAGCTGTTGAATCAGCAGGGTTGCACCTTCAATATTTGACGGCCGATTCTCGGTAAGCATTGGTATTTCCTGGGTAAAGTCGTAGCCGGTGTCCTCGGTATACTCGGCCAGTAGACGGCGGGCTTCTTCAAACTCCGCCTCCTTGTCTTCGGCGAAACCGGGCAACTGCTTTACTTCATCAATGGGGAGGGCGTAGGGACTGCCCGGCGGGTAAAGGATGCCATAAGGTGAGCCGAATCCCCTTTCACTGATCTCCCCCACCCGGTTCCGGTTCATTCCCAGGCTTACCGCCTGGCGCACTCGAATATCGTTCCAGGGCTCCCGCTCCTCGTTCATCTGAACGTCCCAATGGGAAACGTCACCCAACACAGTCTTGGTAACCATGTGGTCCATTTCCTGCAATTGAACGTAAAGTGATGCGGCCAGCTGCGGGTAAGCGATGTCCACCTGTCCGGTTTGCAGGGCGGCCAGCCTGGTGGCTTCGTCCACCATCACCAGAACTTCAATGCCGTCCAGGTATGGCAGATCAGGATTGGCCCAGTATGACTCGTTGCGGGTCAGGGAATAGCGGGCGCCGGTTTCATAGTCTTCGGGAATAAACGCACCGCTGCCCACCAGTTCTTCGTAGTTCCTGATAAGGGGTTGGGGGAGGGCCTCAGTGGCCGCCTTGTTGAAAATGGGGAAGTTGGTCAGGGCAACTGCGGCCAGGAATCCCTGGGACTTGGTGCTGGTGTGCACCGTAATCTGGCTGCCGGCGATCTGAACGTCGTCAACATTTTCGTAGTAGGTCCCGACCGGGCGCGCCCGGCCAATGGTCAGGCCTTCCGGAGGGTTCTTCACCCGGTCGAAATTGAACTTTATATCTTCCGCCGTTACGGAATCGCCGTTCTGCCACGTGCCGCTGGGGTCCAGATTAAAGGTCCAGTCGGCGGTGCCATCATCGTTCAGGGTTACGTCCCAGCTTTCGGCCAGGTCTGGAGCGATCACTCCGGGACTCCCCAGTTCTTCAGTCACCAGGTAGTTCAATGCGGGCTGGGCAATCCAGAATTCCCTGGAGCTTGCCCCTCGCGGAGTATGCAGATCCACGCCGGTGGGGTCCAAGTGCAACTGAACTCTTAACGTGCCGCCATATTTGTCATCGCCGGGCTGGGCTGAGGTTTCTGGCGCGGCGACAGGTGCGGCAGTGGGGGCAGCAGGGGCCGAGGCGGCAGCTCCCTCACTGCTGGCCGGAACCGCTGTTGCGGGTTCTTCTGCGGCGCCGCAAGCAATTGTCAATCCCACGGAAATCAGGATAGTGAATAATGCAATCCCCAGCTTATTGTTCATCTGCGGTCCCTCCACATTCTAGCGCCCTGCGGCCTTATACGGGCCTCCGGCTCTGGATTATCAAACAATCCATTTATTCAATTCAAAAATGTCTACTTAAATCGAAATAAACGGGCTTTCGATTCCCGATTATAGAATTGAATATAGGACACAGTCAAATATCACAAAATTGTAGGGAAGGAAAATCCGATGATTTACGGTTATCTGCATACCACCCTGGCCACCGCCGACTGAAAAGCCGGAACGAAAACCGAAAACCGACTCCTGGCCCTGGCCAATGTCGGGCTGGAGCCGGGCAACATCTTCCAAAACGTGGCAATCTCCGGCTGCGTCCCGGTCAGTGACTGCCACTGGGAAGAGCGTAAATAGTGGGTCTCCACCCACCTAAGGGCCATCTGGGGTGGCCCCACATATGGCTGGTATGCGCCGCTTGGAACGGAGGATGACCCGCAAGGGCGCAATCTGTGAGGAGGAGGCTTGCCATGACCGGTTTGAGTCCAGCCTGGGCCGAACTCAAGGGGTTGCTGGGCCTGTGTCAGAGCTATTGCGGGATCCAGAACAGTCTGCATTGCGAGCAGGACGTGGCCGTGAGAGGCAGGCTCAAGGCGACACAACTTCAAGCTCGAGCAAACCGCACAATCTAAGTCGCTATTGCCCAGGAACGACACACTCTACCAGGTTTAAATGCGTTTAACCCGTCACCCTTCCCAGTTCCTGCCCCTTCTGACCAGATAGACCCCCTTCACCACACAAATTCCTATAGTCACATTGCCGGATTCAGATTATGCCATCCGGCATACTGCTGGTAGGTGTAAGCAGCCTGGATGACTCCGGGCTCGTCGAAGGGCTTGCCGACAATCTGCATTCCGATGGGCAGACCGCTCTCGGTGAACCCGCAGGGCACGGAAATGGCCGGAAGGCCGGTGACGTTAAAGGGTGCAGTAAAGCTCTTCCCGCGCGTCGTGGACATAGGGTCGAAGCCCTCGAAAGCCGCCGCCGGCTGGGTCATGGTGGGCGTTACCAGGAAGTCCACCGACTTCATAACCTGGGCGAAGTCCCGCCGCGCCCACGTCCGCACCCGCTGGGCCTGCAGGTAGTCCGACGCGCTCATCAGTCCGCCGATGCGGAATCTGCCGCGCACAATCTCGCCGAATTCCTGGGGGCGGGTCTTGAGGTTGGGCTCGTGGTAGGCGAAAGCCTCGCTGACCATGATCACCGAATTGGCGGCCCGCACGTAGTCCAGGCTGGGCAGGGTCACTTCCTCGACGTGGGCGCCCAGTTCTTCGAGCACGCTCACCGCCTGCTCCACCCTGGCTACCACCTCGGGGTTAACGCCGGGGTCTTCGGCGAAGAAGTAGTGGCGGGGCAGCCCGATCCTTACCCCCCGAATGTCTTCCCGCAGCGAACGGGAATAGTCCGGCACCGGGGCTCGGCTGGATGTGGGGTCGCGGGGGTCGTGACCGGCAATGGCCTGAAGCATAAAGGCGGTGTCCTCCACCGTCCGCGTCATCGGTCCGGCGTGGTCCTGGGACCAGCTCAACGTCACCACTCCGAAGCGGCTCACCCGCCCGTAGGTTGCTTTCAGGCCGACGATGCCGCACAGCGAGGCCGGACCACGGATGGAGCCGCCCGTACAGGAACCTAAAGCTCCCATGGCCTGGCCCGATGCCACGGAAGAGCCGGAGCCGCTGCTGGAGCCGCCGGTGATGTGGTCGAGATTCCAGGGGTTGCAGGCCGGCTCGAAGGGCGTCGTCCAGTCCGGGCCGCCCAGGGCGAACTCGTGCATTGCCAGCTTGCCCAGGAGGATGCCGCCGGCTTCCTTCAGCCGGGCCGTGGTAGTGGCGTCCTCGGTGGGCACCCGGTCGATGTCTACCTGGGAGCCGGAGGTGGTGCGGATTCCGGCGGTGTCATACAGGTCCTTCAGCGCGAAGGGTATGCCGTGCATCGGCCCCTTGTAAGCCCCCCGCAGGACTTCCGCCTCGGCAGTTCGCGCCTGCTCCAACGCCTGGTCGGCCAGCAGGAAGATGAACGAATGCAGGCGGTCGTCGGTGGCCTCGATGCGGTCCAGGCAGGCCCGGGTCAGCTCCACGGGAGAAAGCTCCCCTTTCTGGATTAACTCCCCGGCTTGCCGGATGCTCAGGTAATGGAGTTGCGTGTCGGAAGTTGACATTAAGCATTCCTCCTTGGGATGACTGGGGTAACCCGACAGCCCGTCGTTAGGCCTCGGGCCTCTCCCGGCTATCAGGACTTGGGCCAGTCGGTGCTATCAGGCCTCGGGCCAGTCGGGATGGAACTCTACGACCATTTCCTCGGCCCCGAAGCTCAGGGTGTGCAGTTCCCGGGCGTAGGCGGCGTAGACCTCGTAAATCGGCTTGAGCTGGTCCAGTTCTTCCTGGCTCATGCCCAAACCGGCCCGGTCGGCCATCAGCTTGAACTCTTCCATCGATGTTTCGCCCGTGTCAGGCATCGTACAACCTCCGGTTTCCGCATCGGCTGCGGTTGATGAATCCCCACTTCTTCAGGAATGGTGGGATTATACATCGCAGTGTACGTTTGGAGTACCGGTGTGTTGAGCACCGTCCGCCATAGGCGTCCACAGTCACCAAATATTGTTAATGCGAAACGGTAAAGCAACGTCTATTAGACTACTGATTTCACAATACAGAAGGGAATTCAACACATAATCAGCCTGCCAACCACAATATATAACGAAGAATAGCTTGCGGGGTTTGGCGGGCCACTTTAAGATGTACCGAACGACTCAACGTGGCCAAAGCAGACCTTAAGCAAAGCAGACTTTAAGCGAGGAGGAAGCCATGACTGAACAATTGCAGCGCCCCACGGACAAAGCAGAGATTTACTGGTTTTCCGAGCAGCCCTATGGGCACGTCACAAACCAGGACCTGGAGAAATATGATTCGGGACGGCTAGGCTTCCCCAACACCCACTTTGACCCCGAGAAAGCTCACGTCCTCTACAACCAGTACCACGAGCAATACGCGCTGGCCGACGAGGCGGGGTTCGACGGCATTATGAGCAACGAGCACCACGCCTCCTACTGGTGCATGAAACCATCGGTAAACCTGGATGCGGCGGTCATCAGCAAGCTCACCAAGAACGTCAAAATTGCCATCCTGGGGAACGTCATTGCCGTCAACGACCCGATCCGCATGGCCGAAGAGATTGCGATGCTGGACTGCTATTCCGGCGGCCGCATAATCTCCGGCTTCGTGCGGGGCACTGCGGTGGAGACCTTGCAGGCTGGCATCGCACCGCCGGAAAACCGGTCGCGTTTCGAAGAAGCCCACGACCTCATCATCAAGTGCTGGACCACTCCCGGCCCCTTCCGCTACGAAGGGCAACACTACAATTACCGGGTGGTGAATCCCTGGGTGCTGCCGGTGCAGAAGCCCCACCCCGATATCTGGTTCCCGGGGACGGGCAGCCCCGAAAGCGTGGTCTGGGCGGCGAAACATCGCCACCCCTACATGAACCTGGGCGCCCTGGTGGACACCACCGAGTGGCTGCGGCAGGTCTATATCGACACGGCCAAGGAAGAAGGCTACCAGGCAGGCCCGGAACACTTCGGTTACCTGCTCCGGTGCCTGGTGGCCGATACCGATGAGAAGGCCATCGAGATTGGCCGAGAGTTCATGTGGACCATCGAGCACCGGCAGAGGGGCCCCATGGAGCACAATGACCCGCCGGGCTACCAGTCGCGGGCAGCAGTCGAAGTTAAGGCCCAGCGCCCCACGGGCAATGTTGCGGGAGCCGGCGGCCTGGGCGTGGGCCTCAGCTACGAGCAGCTCCAGGGCGTGAACAACATTATCGTCGGCAGCCCGGAGACGGTTACCCGAAAGCTTACCGAGGTGATAGAGCGGCTGAGTCCTGGCTACGTGCATATCTATGGCAACGAAGGCCACATGGCCCACGATGACGTAATGCGCTCCATCGAACTTCTGGGCAAAGAGGTCATTCCGGCGCTCCACGAAGTCAAGCTGCAGCCTTACGAGTAGCCAATCCGGCCAGTGGCCATAGGGAGGCGTTCCAGCGCAGCCCGACTGCCAGGAGACTGTATAAATGCCCTGGCCCCGTCTCCTTCGTCGGGGCGGGAGAGGACCAGGGTGAGGGTGACAGAAACAGTCACAGTCACTCTCATCCTGACCCTCTCACTTGGCGGTAAAAGGGACTCTTGAGATAGTTTCCGACATATCATCTGCTATCGTCCCTGCGGCTGAAGGGAGATTGTCATGGAGATTGGATACCAGGTAGGCCAGGTGGTGCTGAGGGACACCATTACGCTTCAGCAGCAATGGCAAGAGCACCTGGAACAATTCCGTGCCTCCCGGGACGCCGGGTTCGACATTTATTGCTGGGCGCATCACTACCTCATTGACCCCTTCCAGCACTTTCAACCTTTCCCCATACTTTCCAGGTTGGCCGCCGAGCCGGGAGATATGAAGCTGGCCACCTCTGTGCTGTTGCTGCCCCTGCTCAATCCGGTGGACGTGGCCGAGCAGGTGGCGACCCTGGACCACATCGCCGAGGGTCGGTTCATCCTGGGCCTGGGCCTGGGATACCGGCCCGAAGAAAGCGAAGCCTTCAACACCCGGATGGCCCATCGCGCTGCACGCAGCTCCGAAGCCCTCGAGCTGATGATCAGGTTGTGGACGGAGGAGGAAGTTACCCACAACGGACGCTTTTTCCAGGTAACCGGGGCCCGCCCAACCGCCCGACCCTACCAGCGGCCCCATCCGCCAATCTGGATGGCGGCCATGAGCGACCCGGCTGTCCGACGTGTGGGCCGGGAAGGGCATACGATGTTCGTTGGACCGGCCCAACCCTTCGATTCCATCCGGCGGCAAATCGACCTGTACCATGAGACGCTTGAAGTCCACGGGCATCGCCGTCCGGAAGACATGGTCATCGTCAGGGAGTTTTTCTGCGGGGAAAGCCATGACGAAGCGCTGGAAGCTGCCAGGCGCGGCTTCGAGACCAAATACCGGGTTTACGAGCAGCATGGGCTGCAGGGCACCGACGAGGAACTCAACAGGAAGATATCGGGAGACCTGGAAGGCCTGATGGACCAGACCTTCATCGTCGGCAGCCCGCCGGAATGCGTGGAACAGATTGCCAGATACCGGGAATTAGGGTTCACCCACATCTCCCTGCGCCTGTTCTACCCGGAGATGTCCCAGAAAGAGGTATTGGACCACATTGAACTGGTGGGCCGGGAGGTCCTTCCCGCCCTGCATGAACTTTAGGTATGGCAGCAAGAGATTGTTTCAAGACTGAAGAAGCGAAGGAGAACCCATGAAGCTTGGCCTTTTTATGATGCCGTCCCACCCCCCGGAGCGGAACATCTACGATTCCCACCAGTGGGACCTGGACTACCTGGAGCTGGCGGACCGACTGGGCTACGACGAGGCCTGGATTGGTGAGCATTTCACCGCGCCGTGGGAACCGATCCCCGCTCCGGACCTGATGATTGCCCAGGCTTTGCAGCGCACCAGCAGGATCAAGCTGGGCTCGGGAGTCCATCTCCTTCCCTACCACCATCCGGCCGAGTTGGCCCATCGGGTAGCCTACCTGGACCATATAGCCCAGGGCCGGTTCATGTTCGGCATCGGTTCCAGCGGTCTGCCCAGCGACTGGGCATTGTTCGACGTGGACGGCAACAACGGCCAGCACCGGGAGATGACCCGCGAGTCGCTGGACATCATCCTGAAGATCTGGCAGGCGAAAGAGCCCATGGAGTACAAAGGCAAGTTCTGGAACGCCAACGTCCCCGACACCATGTACGATGTCCTGCAGCCCTTCCTCTACCCCTACCAGAAGCCCCATCCGCCCATCGCGGTGGCGTCGGCCAGTTACCGGTCGCCAACCCTGGTTATCGCCGGTGAACGGGGCTTCATCCCCATGAGCCTGGCCTTCAACACGGATTACTGTCGTAGCCATTGGGAGGCCATTGAGGAAGGCGCTCAGAAATCAGGCCTGACCCCTTCCAGAAAGGAATGGCGGCTGGTCAGGGACGTTTACGTGGCGGATACCGATGAGGAGGCCCGCGAAGCCGCAGTTGGCGGCATGACGGCCCGGGTCTGGCGGGACTACCTGCTCCGCATCTTCAAAGAGTTCAACCTGCTGCACGTATTCAAGGACGATCCGGAGGTCCCTGACGAAGAGGTTACGCCGGAGTACATGGCCGACCACATGTGGCTCATCGGCTCGCCCGACACCGTCGCCGCCAAAATCCGCAAGCTGTACGAGAATGTGGGAGGGTTCGGCGGGCTGCTGGTCCTGGTTTACGACCACTGGCAGAACCAGGAAGGGTGGGACAAGTCGACACGGCTGCTGGCGGAAGAGGTGATGCCCAGAATTGCCGACCTGGTGCCTGAATAGGAGCCCGTTAACGGTTAGCTTCCGTCACTTCAGGATAGACGCGACGGGCTTCAGGAAAATTGACGGGCGCACTCCGACTTATCAAGTCCTTGTGCGGCCCACTGTACGGCGGAACATGATAGAGGGAGGGTTTCTAATATGACTACGGTGGGAACCGGCAAATACACCTACGAGTTGGTGGAAGACTGGGCCAAGCTGCCCGAAGGCTGGGTATTGGGTCAGACCGCCATAGTCACCGACTCCCAGGACCGTGTCTATCTGTTTAACCGCCCTTTTAACCGCCTTTTTTGACCGGCATCCGCTGATTGTCCTGGACCAGGAGGGAAACTACCTGACTTCAAGTTCTTCTACGTGGGCGAAGGGGTCCTGCATAACGGCCACGGCATGTTTAACGGCTCTGCTTCCAGGACGAGGACAATCTCTATCTGCCGGTAAAGAACAATCATGTTGTGCTGAAATACACGCGGGAAGGCAATTTACTGCTCACCCTGGGTACTTGGGACCAGCCCTCCGACACCGGCTGGTCAGGCAATTACTCCGACCCAGCCCTTCGAGCGGCGGGCCCTTTCAACAGCCCCAGCGACGTGGCCCTGGACGCCCAGGGTGACCTGTACATCTCCGACGGTTACGGCAATGCCCGGGTCCACAAGTTTTCCGCCGGGGGCGAACTCCTCTTCTCCTGGGGCGCCCCGGGCAAAACGGCGCCGGGTGAGTTTCATGTCCCTCACGGGGTGTGGGTCCATACCGACGGGCGGGTGTTCGTGGCAGACCGGGAAAACAACCGAATCCAGATATTCTCCCCTAACGGGGATTTCCTTGATCTATGGACCGACTTCGCTCGTCCCTGCGACATTTACGTAGATACAGACGAAACCATGTTCGTCGTTGAGTTGGATGCTTTGGTCAGCATTGTGACCATTGACGGGCAGTTGATAACCCGCTGGCCTGCCCCCACGGTCGCCGTGTCCCGCGTCAACCATAATTGCCGGTTTGGCGTCAATCAGTTTTGCCGGTTCACCTCCTCGGCCTGACCCCGGTGCTGGGCCACATCAGTGCGGTAGCTGGGGACGTCAAATTCCAGGATGACGGAGTGATGGGCCACCCGGTCTATGGCCGCTGCGGTGGACATGGGGTTGGCAAAGATGCGTTCCCATTCCGAGAAGACCAGGTTTGACGTGACGCCCAGCGACCTGCGCTCGTAGCGTTCGGCGATGAGGGTGAAAAGCACTTCGGACTCATCAGCGCCCTGGGGCAGGTAGCCCAGGTCGTCGAGGAGCAGGAAATCGAAATTGTCCAACTTGCGCAGCCGGCTGGGCAGGTCCAGGTCTCGCTTGGCGGCCAGCAGTTCCTGCACCAGGCGGTAGGCTGGGGCGAAGAGGACGGAGTGGCCGGCCTCCAACAGGCGATGGCCCAGGGCGCACAGGGCGTGGGTCTTGCCGGTGCCGGGCAGTCCTAAGGCCAGGAACGCTGACGCCGTGTTCCACAAAGCCGCCCTGGGCCAGGTGGTCCAGTTGCTGGCGCAGGGCCAGGGGCATCCGGCCGTGCTCCAAGCTTTCCCAAGTCTTGCCCGCCGGCAGTCGGGACTCCCGGCGCAGCCGGTTGATGCGCCGGTGGCGGCGGTCCTCGGCCTCCTGCTCCAGCACTTCAAGCAAGATGGGCAGGGCGCCGCCCTAGCCAGCAGCAGTGAAACGCGGTGTAGCTTCCGCCGGCTGCGTATGCCTGATTGCCTGGTCGAGCAGCACGGCAAGTACCTGACCATCGAGGGAGTGCGGTTTGCCTACGGCCACGAGCAGGTGCTGGCGGCCTTGGAGAGCAATGCCGACTACGCTCAGTACCGGGGAGCATGGAGAGCAGGCAGCTCGCGCTACGACCAGGGACCAGGCCATCAGCTACCGGTTCAAGCGGGACGGTAATCATTGGCGGGTGTTCGTCACCACCGACCTGCCTCAGGTGCCGGTGGTTGCAAACCACAAACTGGGCGCTATTGGTGTTGACCTGAATGTCGACAACCTCGCGTTATCGGAGACGGATTGTGATGGCAGATGATTAAATTCTTGGGGGGTATACGGCTGGTGGGTTACAGGAGGTTTCAACATCATACTATGACTATCATCGGCGACCCGGTGGTCCGGGTTGTTGCTTACGTCCTTGAGGTTGGCAGGAACATCGTCATCGGGAAGCTGGAGTGCTGGAAGAAGAAGGCTGCGTTGAAGGGTGATCTCCCCAAGTACAGCTACGTGCTGTCCAGTTTCAGCTACGGTCGGGAAGAGGAGGAGAATCAAGTCAACCTGGGTTTCAGTTCGGTCATCTGCCGGGTGATGTTTATGGAGCGTACGGGCTCAGCGTTCGCCAGTCGGGGGCCCGGTCCTGGCACGGCGTTTGTTCGTCAGACCCCATCCGGGTCTGGCTGTTGTGCGGGTTGAGAGCGACGGTGTGGCCTGAGCGGATATCCGATCTGTGTCCCCGGGTGAGAGTCCCGGGCGGAGTCGTCTTATACTGTTGGTGCTGCGGCGCGGGACTGACCCGTCTTCAGAGATGGCTGACGCAAGTCTTGCTACTAAAATCAACCTTTTTTACAACAGTTCAAGGGGGTGTGGCTGTCCGTTGCTGGGACAGCACCGTGTCTCCCAGAAAGTGGGGGGTTATGTTTTAGATACTGCTGCTCCCTCCGCCCCAGGCCACATTCATCGATGTAAGCATTCGGGAAGTCGTGAGATATCCCAACTCTAAGGTTACCTTGTCAGCCGATGTGGTGGGCGTTAGGCGCGGGTCTGCCTCGTTGCCGGCGGTAAGTGTACCGCCGGCAACTGCGATTTACCAAGGCCCCGTCTCCCTCAGGGCCCAGGCCGACGACGCCAGGAAGAGTCGGCCGCTGGCGACGGCCACGCCCATGATGGGTGGCCAAGGCGACGGCGCGTGGCGTGCGTGAACCCATGCATGGTGCCTTTACGGGCAGAGCACCGGGGCTCTTCTGGACCACATGCGCCCCTCCATGAGTTCGCCGTCGTTGTCGAGGGGACGCACCCTGTAGGTGTAATCGACGCCTGACAGACGTGTGGTGTCGGTCCAGTCCCAGTATTCATCGTTGAAGGTTTGGAGCGCATCGGATTCCGTGGCCAGGAAATCGAAACGGGTGGTGCTCCAGGCTCCGTTGCTGAGGTGCCTTCGTTCGACGCGCCATCCGTATGGCGGCGGATCGTCTTCGAATTTGATGGCGCTATGCCAGAAGATGAAAATCCCGTTTGGTGTGCACATTGGCACGGATATTCCCGGCTTTTCTGTGTAGTCGGTGAGTATACGCTCGGTGAGAGACACCACCGCTTCGTTGACGGGCCCCTCGGTAACCCCCGCCGGCAGCATCGAGCCGAAGGACAGTTTCACGCTCTCGCCGCTGTCATCGATGGTATCGTGGGCGGCAGCGAAGGAGATGGTCTGGGTTGTTTCGCCCGTGTTGAACGTCACGCTCTGGGGCACGCCGGAGTAATCGGCGCCGGTGGCCCCGCCCTGGTCGGTGGCGGTGATGGGGATAACCACCGTCCGCTCGGGGTCGTCGCTCAGCGTGACGATGACGCCCTGGATGGTTCCCTCGGCAACCGTGTAGGCGTTCTGTCCGAACTGCACAGTCACGGGCGAGACGTCGTTGTCCCTGATGGTCACCGCGTAGGGGTTGGGGCAGCTGATGACGCACGGTTCGCCTTGAGGGTCGAGCACCAGGACCTCTGAAGAAAGGCCCGGGCCCCGGCCGAGAGTAACGTGGAATTGTTCGTCACCCTCGTAGGCACCGTCATCCAGGATCGTGATGGACACCGATCTGCGTCCGACCAGCGAGCCGTTGTCCTCCTGGAAGTCTGAGGGCGCAAACCGGTGAATGGCGGAAAGAGGCCTGTAGTCGGGGGCGCCATGGTCGTTCCCGGATGTAGCCTGCCCGGCTTGGGTCTGTACGAACACTTCAAAGGCGCTAGTCGGGGTGACTCCTTCGTGCGCCCGTGCCACCAGCGTAATTTCCAGCGTGCCGGCGTCTTCGTCAACGGTGTAGGCGGGATGCTCTATTGTCACCGTTACAGCGGGGTCGTTGTCCCTGATGGTCACCTCGTAGGGATTGGAGCGCATTGAGTCCAATTTGTCGCCTTCAGAGTCGAGGAGTGTGATTTCCTGCGAAGAATCCTGAGCCTCTCTCAGGTGAATCTGGAAATATTCATCGCCTTCGAATACGTCGTCATCGAGGATCGTGAGTGACACCGTTTTGCGTCCGACCAGCGAGCCGTTTTCCTGCTGAAAATCTGCAGGTACAAACCGGAGCGAGTCAGACAGGGTCATGTAGTCGCCGGGATCTTCGTCATTCATCGGTGTGGCTGTCACGGGTTGCGACAGTACGGTCACGTCAAACTCGCCAATCCGGGTGACGCTGGAGTGTGCCCGGGCTACCAGCGTGACGTCCAGCGTGCCGGCGTCTTCGTCGACGGTGTAGGAGGGACGCTCTATCCACACCGTGACCGCTGGCCCCTCCTGGGAGATCACCCGTATCTGGACCATGGCGCCGCTGGTGTCGTAGCCGGTTGCCGCGGCCACCGTTGCGGTCAGATCGCCACTCTGGGTCACGCTGGACGAAAAGCTCCGGGGGGAAATAATGACAATAGCTTCCGCATCGCCGGCTGCGAAGGTGGCCGTGTCGCTCGCATCGGACAGCCAGGCTCGTTCCTGGGTGATGTTGACAGTCACGTCCAGGCTGTCGGCGGTGTCGCCCTCGCGCGTCAGGGTGTAGGTCAACGGGCCCAGGCCGGCGGTGTATTCGGTGGTGTTGGCCGAGATGGTGATGTCGGGCACCGATGCATCGGCCGGCCGGGACAGAAAGACGTGGTAGGTTCTAGTCGTCACCCCGTCTGAGGCCAGTACCCTCAGCGAGGCGGCGATTATAGCGCCTTCGGTAAGGTCGGCGAAGTCGGTCACCGTGGCGCCGGGAGGATTCAGGCTGGTCGTTTCATCTCCGACGCTGGTCTGGTCGATGCCGGCAGCGGGCTGGGTCACGGATGCGCTGAAGAAAACCCTTTCAGAGTTAACCGTCGCCGTGTAGTGCGTGGTGTCCGGGTCAAATGTCGGGACCAGTGTTACCGATTCGCCGTCCACAGTAAGGTCGATATTGCTGAGGCTCGCGTCCTGCGCGGGCGCGACCTGCCCGGTTCCAGGGTCGCGTTGCCAGAGCAGGTCAGGGCCGTTTTCGGGCGTTGGATTGGCTGATGCCCTGCCGACGGTGGAGAACAGGATGGCAAGGATCAGCAGGCAGGTGAGCAGGGCGAAGGGTTTGGTTGGCAGGTTTCTCGTTCCTCGAAATGAATTACCCGGTGTCATGGTGTATTTCTCCCGAGCTTGGAATAAGTTATGGTGGTCCGGCTGCTCTAATGGCATGGAAGATGGCGTTGATGAGTTGAGTTGTTGAATTAAGTACTCCTTTTATTGTGGACTTCAATATATATTATAGATTATAACAACAGCCTTTGTGTATCGGATCTTCTCTGAGGCCATTGGTCTCAGGCGTAACCACTTTGCTTGAACCGTCATTGCGAAAGAAGCGGGGCGTTGGCCCAGGGGAAAGGCTTCTTGCTGCAGGAACGAAAGCCCCCAATCTTGAAACGCAAGACCTGGGAAACTTTCTAATGCTTTCAAACCGCATCGGGGGACCCGACGAACTGCCAGATGTCATTGAGCAGATTGACGAAAATATGCAGGAGTCGGTTGTCGCGCTCGTAAAAGCAACCACGCCACAAGCCGACGATGTACTGGCCAACGGCTCAGAGCCACGTCCCACTGCCTGGGATCTGGCCCAGTGGGTGAACGGGTCGACCTGTCCCACACAGGCGAAGCAGGAAATGAGTGACCGTATATCCGAGCTTATGGGTTTAAGGTTGTCCCTTCCCTTCACGATGGTGGGAGGCCTGATCCTAATCTGTGATCGGGCAATATCGTTCCAAGAACTTCATGACGAGTTTACGAGGGCCGTGGACGAGGGTAAGGAGGTTTCCTGGCCGCTGGCGCCGTTGGTTGCCGCCTGGCAGAATCCCGTACGGGTGGTGCAACCGAACAGCAGGGCCAAGGGTCGGATTATTCCCAGCCGACTGGGAATGGCCCACGGCGCGGATAACCGCATGGACCGGCTCCACTTCAGACTCGCTGCCCACACCACTCCTGATCCTGACGGGGAGCAATATGTCATGCCGGGTTTCGGACGAGGTGACGGTTGTCCCGCGTCAACCATAATTGCCGAATCGCATTGCCTCACTCAAAACGTTACCCAACGCAAGTGGTTGCCTCACATAATATGTTACCGAAAATACGGAGGCAGCCACGTGAGTGGAGGCATTAGCAAGATGGCGAAGCAAGAGTTGCTGGATACAATACGGGACCGTTACCGGAGCTCCACCAAGAAGGACAAGAGTCGGATCCTTGACGAGTTCATCGCGGTCACCGGACACCATCGCAAGCACGGCATAAGGATGCTCGGAAAGCTTGACGACCACACAGACACAACGCATTCCGTGCGAGGCCGGCGCATCTATGATGAGGCCGTCAGGGAAGCGGTGATCGTGATCTGGGAAGCTGCCGACCGTATTTGCGGAAAACGCCTGAAGGCAGCGTTGCCCCACCTGGCGGACTCCATGGAATGCCATGGCCATCTCGCTCTCGACCCTGAGGTACGAGATCGGTTGCTGGCCGCCAGCGCAGCGACCCTCGACCGTCTCTTGAAACCGATCCGTCCCGCAGCGGGCAGTCGGCGCCGACGCCGGCGTCGGCAATTGATGGGCAAAAGCATCCCGTTACGAACCTACAATGATTGGAACAGACCGCCGCCGGGCTTTCTGGAGATTGATCTGGTGCTGCACTGCGGCGGACCGCTGTCCGGATCATTCATCCACAGCCTGGTGGCCACCGACATCTGCACCGGTTGGGCCGAAGCCGTTCCCCTCCTGGCCAAGGAGCAATCCCTGATTGTGGAGGGACTGGAAGCTATCGGGCAGCGGTTGCCTTTCCGTATCCCTGGCATCGACTCGGACAACGACAGTGCGTTCATCAATGAGACGCTGATCAAGTACTGTGTCGATCGCGGTCTCGAGTTCACCCGGTCGCGAGCGTACCGCAGCAACGACCAGGCATGGATCAAGCAGAAGAATGGTTCCGTGGTGCGGCGGTTCGTCGGCCATGATCGTTACTAGGGTCAAGTTGCCGGTCAGACCATGGCACACCTGTACGGGGCGTTACGTCTGTACGTGAACTTCTTCCAGCCCTCGTTCAAGCTGATCGACAAGACCCGGGACGGAGCCACCACCGTCAAGCGTTACAGTCCGCCGACCACGCCGTGCGACCGGCTGATCCAACACGATGCAACCAGCGATGAGATGAGGGCCGCGCTCATCCAGTACCGAGCCAGACTGGACCCAGTGCTGTTGCTGCATACCATCCGAGAAGCCCAGTCGGCCCTGGTGGCGGCGACTGCACCGGAAGTGCGGGAAACCCCGTCGGGCGAAAGCCTGAGCAAGTTCCTCGCCAAGTTGCCCAGGCTGTGGCGCCAGGGTGAGGTCCGACCTACTCACGCGGCTCGGGTCCGAGGTCCCCGGCACTGGCGGACCCGCAAGGACCCTTTCGAGGGTGTTTGGGGTGAGGTGCTGGTCTGGTTGCAGGCCAAACCGGACGCCACCGGCAAGGCGCTGATGGCCAGGTTGCAAGCGAAACACTCGGACCGCTTCAGCGAGGCACAGCTGCGAACCATGCAACGCCGACTGAAAGAGTGGCGCGGCATCATGGCCAAAGAGCTGGTTTACGCCTGGACTGAAGAAACCTACACAGAACTGGATGGACTGCCGGACCTGGCGCTGGTTGGAGTGGGTGCCAGGTGCTAAAGTTTCGGTAGCATTTTCCGGTGAGGCAACAGGCCGGCAAGACTAATTGTCGTCTATCACAGTCGCCCTACGGGATGAGCCACAGGCCTCTACGATGGGTCAACAGAAGGGCCTCAACACGAAGTTTTTTGAACTCATCAAGTCTGTCTATCTGTTCCGATGAAGGGCGCCGCCGCCATCTATAGTTCACAACGAGTAAGCTAACGGACGCTTCGCCGCTTTGAACGTTCCTTGCCCTGCTATTGGGTACGAAAGGCGGGGTCTATCTACCAAAGCTATTCTTCCACGGCCTGGGAGGCAGACAGGAAGTCGGCGTCGGCGAAATCCACGAAGCGGTCGGGGAGGAATTCGCCCATGTCGGCAACGACCTCGGTCGAACCCTGGCGGATGTAGTCGGCGATGATGCGGCCGGTGACGGGCCCCAGGTGGATGCCCTTGGTAGTATGCCCGGTAGCCAGGAGGACGCCTTCCCGGCCGGGGACCGGGCCGATGATGGGTTTGCTGTCGGGGCTCAGCGGGCGGGAACCGGCAAGCTGCTGGACCAACTCGGCACGCTCCAGGTCCGGAAAGACATCTATGGCCCGCTGAAGGAGTTCCAACCGTGCGGTTTCGGTGGGCTGGCGGTCAAACTCCTCGCCCCAGAAAAGCTCTTTCTGGTCATAGTCCCTGCCGCCGGTGCTGCCAACGCTGGTGAGACCGTCCAAACGGCTGATCATGTGGCCGCGCTTTGGAGAGCTGATCAGCACCGGCAGGGGTTTGCCGGGGTAGTTGAGCAAGAGGCGCTCGCCCTTCATGGGGCGGACCGGAACGGGGAAGTCCAGCCAGGGAGTGAAAGCCCGGCTCCAGGTACCGGCGGCCACCACCACGTTGCCGCAAGGTATGTCACCGGTGGCGGTCTTTACGCCAGTAATCGTGGGGCCGCTGGTCACCAGGCCGGTTACTTCCCGTTGGAGGATGCTGGCGCCCTTGAGTTCTGCGCCCCGGCCCAGGGCCAGGTTGAGGCGGTAACTATCCAACTGGGCGGACTCGTCTTCGTACACTGCGCCCACGATGGAGGGAGAGAGACGGGGTTCGATGGCGTGGACTTCCCGGGCGTCAATCCAGCGCATCTTGACGTGGGGTTGCTGCCAGACCATCAAGCCTTTAATCAGGTCTGCCTCCTCGTCGTCCAGGGCCAGCCGGAGAGAAGGGCGGCGCTGGTAGAGCAGGTTCATGCCCGTGGCGGCTTCCAGTTCAGGAACTAACTGCGGAAACTCGGCATAAGCGGCCCGGGCCATCTGAAAGGACTCCCCGGGGGAGAACTCGGCGCCCAGCAGGCTGAGGGAACCCGTGGCGTGAGCCGACGCCCCACTGCCGATGGCTTCCCTCTCCACGAGGGTCACGTTAACGCCTTCCCGGGCCAGGTAATAGGCCACCGAGCAACCCACCACACCGGCGCCAATCACAACTACGTCAGCACTGTCTGGCAACATCCTCCCTCCTTTGGGAATTTCGGGGATTATCGCCGTGTGCCGCAAGGGTGTCAATCGGGGTGTATTATCTAAATGGACTATTAGATATCGTCATATCCGGCACCCACAATCAGGAGGTTCCTCATGGACATCACCAAGCGTATTGGCGAGTACGTGACCGACGCCAGCTTCGAGGACTTTCCTCCCGACGCAGTCGAGGCGGCCAAGGGCGCGATTATGGACTGCCTGGCGTGTATGCTGGCCGGCAGCCAGGAAGATCTGGCGGACATCCTTTGCCGCTACGTCGCCGCCGAGAGTTCCGCTCCGGCTGCCAGCGTGGTGGGCCGGGGATTCAGGACATCGGCGGCCAACGCTGCCCTGGTGAACGGGGCTATGGCCCACGCCCTCGACTACGATGACATCACCCACATTACCAAGACCCACCCCACCGCCGTCCTGTTGCCCGCCTCTCTTGCGGTAGCCGAGGAGACCGGCGCTTCCGGCCGGGAGATGCTGCTGGGCTACATGACGGGGTTCGAGGTGGCCTGCGCGGTGGGCGAGTCGCTGAGCGAAGCCTATTACGATGACCTGGGCTGGCATCCTACCGGCCCCCTGGGAGCCATCGGTTCGGCGGCGGCAGCCAGCAAGATAATGACCCTGGACCCGGAACAGACGGCCATGGCCATCTCCCTGGCCGCTTCCCAGGCGTCGGGACTGAGGCAGAACTTCGGCACCATGACCAAGCCCTTCCACGCCGGGGACGCCGCCCGGGCCGGGGTGGTGTCGGCCCGGCTGGTGCGGGAGGGTTTCACTGCCAGCGACGATGCCCTGGAGGGCCGTTTCGGGTTCATCCGGGCCTTTTCCGGTGGGCAGGGATTCAACGCCGAGCATTTGCTGGAAAACCTGGAAAAGAAGTGCTACCTGGTGGAATCGGGCATCGAAATCAAGAAGTATCCCTGCTGCGGCAGCGCCCACCTTGCCCTGGATGCCACCTTTAACTTGCTGTCCCGGGGCGCCATCGACCCGCAGGCGGTGGAAAAGATCGAGGTAATGGTGGACTTCGACCCGCCCCGCTCGCTGATCCACTCGCGCCCGATGTCGTCGCTGGAAGGGAAATTCAGCATGCAGTATTGCCTGGCAGCCGCCCTGTTGGACCAGCGGGTGGGGCTGCAGTCCTTCTCCGACGAGCAGGTCTTACGCTTCGATGCCCAGTCGTTGATACCCCGCATAGACATGCGCCGCTTACCGGGCAACGAGGGCAAGCCAAGCTGGTCCGAGGGCTACAACGAGGTGGACGTATACCTGAAGGACGGCACGGTGCTGCGGCAGCAGGCCCACCGCGCCAGCAGCGGCGCCCTGAGGGGTGTAACGGTGGACGATATCAGAGAGAAATTCCGGGACTGCGCGGCATTGGTACTTTCCGATACAGCCGTGGCGGAAGTCCTGTCCCGCCTGAACCGACTGGAAGAAGCGGAACCGGTCAGCGGGCTGGTGGAATTGTTGAGAGGTTAGGGTATTTGGATGGCGTGCCGCGCAAGGAAGGGTTATGTCACGGGTTCTTTCCCCCTAGATCGGGGAAAGCAAGAATGGGGATAGTAAAATTTGATAGACAGGAATGGGTATTGTTGTTGGGCTCATTGGTCCGGCTCGTATCCCATGGCAAGAAAGGAAATCCTAGGGTATGTACACGCTGTTCGACGTCGAGTGTTCCAACTGTGATCCATTGTGGGCGAAGATTAAAGATGCAGTAAATCCCAGATACGCCGAAGTTAGGGATAAACTGCAATGTATGTGGGAAACCTACGAACAATACGGGGACAAGAACTTTCGGAAAGAATTCGCTCTGCACACCCATCAACGGTTTTGGGAGATGTACTTAGCATCTAACCTCATTGAACAAGGGAAGAATCTGGTACCAAGGAAGGGAAGGGACCCAAGTCGGCCAGATATCCTCATCGAAGAAGAGCGTCGTATTTGGATTGAGGCCGTTTCTCCAACCCCCGGGGCCGTGGAACATCCAGACAAAGTCAATCCGTTGCTAGTGGATGACGAAAGCCACAGTGTTCCCGTAGAGCGGCTCCTGCTCAGGGCCACAAGTCAACTCTGTGGCAAGAACGAAAGATTTCGCCAGTACCGTGATGATGGGATAGTGGCCGAAGGCGACATTTGCATTATTGGAATTAACTGCGGCGACATGGAAGGGTTCGAGTTACTTAGTGCCAACTATATTGCTAATGCGTTTTATCCTACGCGATCTAAAATTTGGGGTGAGGATAGCTGGACATGGTATGCTCCCTGTCAGCTTCCCAAGGGAAATGGAGAAATCGTCCAGGCAAGTCTGTTTACAAGTTCAACATTCAGTTTCATTACTGGGGCGATTTTCTCTTCTAATTCTATCTCCAGCTTGTTAAAGGCTGAAACCGACTTCCGGTACTTCCCGAATCCAAGAAGTTCCCGGTCATTGCCACCCAATTGGATGCCTTGGTCCGAGGAGACTGTAGTTAAGGGTTGTCATACAGACCTCGTCATGGAAACCATCAAGAACGGGGAAAAGACTTCGACGGTGTCAGGGCCCTTTCCTTCATTCTATACCCCATAAACACCAATCCAGAACGCCGCCGTATCCCAGGATTCCCAAAGCACATTTAGCGCCATGCACAGAAGAAGCCCGTGATTATCAACAACACTTCTAACCTGAACGACCTCGACCAGCTGGAATCAGCGGAACCCATCAGCGCTTTGGCGGACCTACTCCGGGACTGAGGTTCCTGAACGGCTCCCGGCATAGCGGGAGTCAATTTCGACGACTGAGCCGAGGCGTATTTCAAAGCTCAATCGGCGCAGTGTCGGCGTAATGACCAGGGGCAGGTTTGCAAACCTGCCCCTGCTCCTCTTCTCGCCGCTGGCACGCCCATTACGCGCTGGTGAAAATCTCGTTGGCAATGTCCATCGCTTCCCGGGCGAAGGGTATTCCGGCATACAGCGTCATGTGGCCGAACACCTCGATGACCTGGTCCTTTGTAAACCCGATATTCAGGGCGCCACGGATGTGCCCCCGCAGCGGGCCGTGGCGTCCCAGGGTCGCCAGGCAGGTCATGGTGCAGAGGCAGCGGCTGTTCACATCCAGACCAGGCCGGGTCCAGGTCGCTCCCCAGTAGTATTCTCCCGTTGTACGTCCCAGCTCCACCTCGGCTTGCGTTGGCGGGGCCGGCCGCGACGTGGCGCCGCCTCCCATGTAATTGCGGCGGTACTCGTCGCCTCGCTGGAACAGGCTTTCGGGGTCTTCATTGCTGTCGTGGATTCGGGCCGGCGTGAAGTCTATCCCGCGCTCTTCAAAAACCGCTTTGCACAGAGTCAGGGCCTGGATTCCGGCCGGCGCGCCACTGTACCAGGTGTCGTGAATGATCAACTCCACGACCTGTTCCGGCGTCAATCCTATGTTCAGGGCGTTGCCCAAATGCCGCTTCAGTTGGACTTCGCGGTTCATTACTATGAGGCACGACAGGGTGATCATTTCCCGTTGCACCGGGGTCAAGGCCGACCGACGCCAGATGGTGCCGAACAGTGCCTCGCCCAGTATCCTTTCCAGGTCCGGCGCGATGTCCCATGCCCCGGGTGACGACCCACTGGTGATTTGACCGCCGCCAAACATCTTCCGAGTTTCCTGACCGCGTTCGTAGCGGTCGTCCAGTTCACTCATAGCGTTCCTCCACAGTGCGTATGTCGCGATTCCAATCTATGTCCCGGTTCCAATCGCCGACAGTGTACGGCGGCATATCCGCAGGCGCAACGGGTCTACCTATCCACGCGGCCTGCCACGGGTTTCCTTAAGCTGCTGACCCTCGCTCATTTCAGCCACCGTGTCATCAACCACCGTGTCCTGCCTTGGTAATAGACCGTTAAAGGCATGGCAAGTTTAAAGAGGTTCCCGACCAAAAGGGAGAAACGGGCAGGTTTAAACTTGCCATTCCTTTGCCTTTGCACCATGACCTGCTGGGTGGGCAAGGTAGTGGGTATCGTTGATATGGGACGAGAGATGCAACATTAGAAGATGCGCTGCCCTGAAAGCATAAGCAGCCGGTGAATGGAAGGTTGCCTAACCTGCGGCGCAGGTGAAGTCCACGGCCAACCAGTCGGTTAGCGGCGGGCCATCGTCAGGCTCCGTCATATCCCGGTCAAAGACCCGTACCGGCGAGTTGCCGGCCAGGTCCTCAAGCTGGCGCTCGACTATCAGTTGGTGGCGGCCTTCTACCCAGGGCGATTCCGGCGTAAATAGCCAGCTTCCTTCGCCCTGTCCGGTCTCCCCACTTCCGGCAACTAATGTTCGATGGGGGCTAAGTGATGTGCCACGGGGGCCACTGACCCAAAGGCATCGCTGCAACAGGGCATAGTCCAGGGGACGCTCGAACTCCACCGCCAGCGGGTCCAACGACCCGGCGGCGGGAACACTCAACTTCCACAGTTGGGGGTCAATCCGCAGCCTGACTTCCGACCCTACCTCGTAACGACGTTCGGCGCCTGCTTTCAGGGGCCGTCCCCTGGCATCGCGAAAATCGGGGTCGATGAACAGCCGGAAGGGAACTCCCTCAATCAGGGGGTAGCCAACTTCCAGGTTAGGGACCAGGCCGTGCTTGATCCGGGCCGGATCCAGCAGCAAGGTCAGCCGTTGCCTGGAACGGTCCCACAGTTCCGGGTCCATAGGAACAAAGACGCCGTCCAGGGGTTCCTGCGTATCGTCCCGGCATACCCGGATGGCCTGTTGAGCCTTGCCTTCGCTCATCGCCTCGGAGAACTGCACGTAGAATTTGAGCAGGTTAACGGGCACTTGCTTAACATCGGGGTAGATGGCGACCACGTTGGCGGCAGGAGGAGAGTCCAAATATTGCCGAGCGGGCCGCTGGATGTTCCCGACGATGTTCCAGACTGGGGGGCTATCGGATGTTCTGCCGGCCAGGGAATGGCGCACCAGCAGGGAGTAGCGCATTCCGGCAACGAAGGGGAAGCGGGGGACGAAGTAGACCGACTCACGGGACACCTCGAACTGCCCGGCCACGGCGGGAACAGCCCCGGGTTCTGCTCCGGACTGGACACCGGACTGGACGCCCGATTCCAGGGCCTCGGCGGTTAGCAGGGCCAGACGCCGGTTTAGCTCACCGGCGTCCACCCCTTCCAGAACCCCAAGTTCGTCGCCAGTCCAGCCGCTGACCCTCAGCGACTCCTTTCCGCGATAGTCGCACCAGGTCAGCGCCAGGTCATGTGATTCCGTATCGGGGCGTCGGGTCACAACTCGTCGACACCGTACGTATGAAGGTGGATATTCCCTTCAGTGTCTTCCTGGAGCATAACTACGCTGTTGTCGCTCAAGTTGGCCATGCGCCTGACGCCCTGGTGGGGCAGAATCTGGCGGGGTACGCCCACCGGCGGCGTCACCGGGTCAGCCGGGCTCTTGTCCAGCGACTGGTCGGGCACCAGCAGCGGACCCTGGCTTTCAATATCCACGCAGGCAATCTTGATCAGCGGGTGCCGGTCGTTGGCCACCAGCAGGTACTCCTCATCGTCCTGTTGGTAGGAAACCAGGTCCAGCGGCCGGTTGTGAGCGCCCAGTTCAGCTACCGTCTTGCCGTGGGCCAGTTCGCCAGGCTTGAAGTCGCTGACGGAGAACTGCACCACGGGAGTGCAGGTGTAGCTGGCCAGGATGCTGTTGTTCCCCTGGTAGGGGACAAAGGCGCGGATGGGCGCCGCCGTTTCGTACCGTCCGTGGGAAACGTGGAAAATCTCCAGCGAATTGGATTGGGTATCGCCGTCAAAGGGGAAGGGAAGGCGCCGCAGGGTGGACGAGAACTCCTCGTTGGAAGTACCCGCTACCACCAGGAGCCCATCAACGTAGGACATATCGGTGATGGTAACTGTCCGAAGCTTGACGCGGGTAACTTCCCGCAGGTCGTCTTCGTCAGCGGCGTCCTCAATGGCAGTTTCGGAGAAGCAGATGTTGTCCAGGGATACGTCGGAAATGCCACCGTCCCCATCTATCCGGATAATCACCGGAACACCCGCGTCTCCGCTGCCCCGCATGACCGAAATATAGACGTTCTGGGAAATAGGATGGACCGCCATGTCGCGAATTTGTACGTCCTCCCGGGAGCAGCCCAGGTACCCTGCCAGGGAAGTGTCCAGGTTCTCCAGGTCAATCGCGCTCGAATCGCTGGCCTCGCCCGGGTCGCCTGCGTCGATGGCGAAAATTGCGGCTCCAACATTGTCTCCCACAAACAGAACGCCTTCCGGCCCGAAGGCCAGGGGGCCGACTGATTTTATGCCCGGCGAACCCAACGCCAGACCGAGTTCTTCCATTGCCGTGGCTTGATCTACCATCTTATCCTCCCGTACTGTGGCCGTATCATAGAGGCCGAATTCGGGTTTTCCGTCGGTTTCCCATGAGTACCTGGGGTATAGAGCCCAGTATTCGTTGCCAGTTTAGCATTCCCAGCCCACATTCACCACCGCCTTGACTTCCCCAAAGTGAAAGGCCAGTACGGGGGCGCATGCCAGTGTCCTCTGCCCCTATATACAATGTAAGCTGCAGGTCATTCTCCGCGCAAAGGCGCTGTTACGGAACTTGTACATGGTCGGCTCCCGTTGGCCTGGTTTACGGACACTTCCCACCATTTCTCCGCAACCCGCCCGCAATCCGGGGCAACGTTTCAATTTAGGTGGTATTTCTATAGAACCTGGGCAGTCACAAAGGTCTGCCGTTATGAAATCCCAAACCAAACCATCTGAACTGGAACCCTGTTGGAACCCTGCTGCAAGCCGCCCGAAATCCGCCCGCAATTGACCCCGTTTGGACCGCAGGGCTATATTGAATAAAAGAACTTACTGTTGGAGTGGAGCTATGACCAGCCCTGCCGACCTCAAGATGACCATTGGAAATCTCCTGGATCGCCAGGCAGACAGATACGGCGACCGCGATGCCCTGGTCCACGTGGATTGGGACCTGCGCTACACCTGGAGCCAGTTCAGGGACGAATGCGAGAGCGTTGCCCGCGGCCTGATGGCCCTGGGCATAAACAAGGGTGACCACGTAGCCCTCTGGGCCACAAACTACCCCGAGTGGGTCATTGCCCAGTTCGCCACTGCCCAGATAGGGGCAGTGCTGGTTACGGTTAACCCGGCCTACCGCACCCACGAGCTGGAATACCTGCTCCGCCAGTCCGACGCCGCCGCTCTCATGCTCATCGGCAACTTCCGATCCTCCGACTACGTTGGAATGCTACAAGAGGTGGCGCCCAAGTTGGCCCATTCGCCCCCTGGCCAACTCCGGTCGGACAAGTTCCCCGTACTCCGCAACGTGATATACATCCCACCCTACGACGGCACGAGTACGGCGCCCCCCTCGGGCATGTTTTCCTGGCATGACCTGCGGGCCCTGGGCGGGGAAATCACCCCGGAGGCTTTGGCCCAGCGCCAGGCGGATTGTCACCCGGATGACGTCATCTGCATTATGTACACCTCAGGCACCACCGGAAATCCCAAAGGCGTGATGCTGACGCACCACAACCTGGTGGCCAATGCCACTTACACCAAGGAAGGCCTGCAGTTCACCGAGGAAGACCGCCTCTGCATCCCTGTGCCCTTCTACCACTGCTTCGGATCCGTCCTGGGAACCCTGTGCTGCGCCACTGCCGCCGCCGCGATGGTGGTACCTTCGGAGTACTTCGAACCCGAAAAGGCCCTGGTGGCAGTGGAAAAGGAGCGATGCACCGCCATTCACGGCGTGCCCACCATGTTCATTGCCGAGCTGGAGCACCCCAGCTTTGACCGGTTCGACCTTGGCTCGCTCCGCACCGGCATCATGGCAGGCTCCCCCTGCCCCATAGAGGTCATGCGCCAGGTTATCGACCGAATGGGATGCGGGGAAATGACCGTCGGTTACGGGCTTACCGAGGCGGCCCCCATAATCACCCTGACCAGGTCCGACGACAACATCGAGCGGCGGGTGTCAACGGTGGGCACAGCCATACCCTACGTTGAGGTGAAGATTGTCGACCCGGATACGGGGGAGGAAGTGCCCGTCGGAGAGCAGGGCGAGCTTTGTTCCCGCAGTTTCATGAACATGAAGGGTTACTACGAGATGCCGGAAGCCACCGAGGCGGCCATCGACGCCGATGCATGGCTCCACACCGGAGACCTCGCCACCGTGGACGCCGACGGTTACTTCAAGATTACCGGACGTTCCAAGGACATGATCATCCGTGGTGGGGAGAACGTATATCCCCGGGAGATCGAGGAGTTCCTCTACACCAACCCCAAGGTCGCCGACGTCCAGGTTATTGGAATCCCCGACCAGCGATTCGGGGAAGAAATCATGGCCTGGGTGCTGCTCCGGGCTGGCCAGGAAGCTACCGAGGAGGAAATCCGGGACTATTGCCGGGGACGCATCGCCCACTACAAGGTGCCCCGCTACGTCAAGTTCGTGTCCGAGTTCCCCATGACCGTCACCGGCAAAATCCAGAAATACGTCATGCGGGACATCTCCATCCAGGAACTGCAACTGGAAGGCGCCGCCAACATCGAAACCGCCTAGCAAGCTGCTTGCCCAGGGCGATTGAATTGGGGCAGGGCGTTGGCCCTGCCCCTTCTCTAACCCACTCGGCAAGCAGCGAACAACCTGCCATCCACTCCTGCTAAGCCCCCACCACCCTCACCCGGTGGTTGTTGCTGTCGGCGATGTAGATGTTGCCTGCGGCGTCCAGGTCCAGGCCGTGGGGCCGGTCCATGCCTGCGCTGGTGGCTTCCTCTCCCTCTCCCTCTCCGCCCAGGTGGCCGCCGGCGATGGTTGTTACTATGCCGGTGTCAGCCTCGATGCGGCGGATTGCGTGGTTCTCGGTGTCCACCACCAGCAGGTTGCCAGCCTGGTCGCAGCGGATGGCTTTGGGGGCGCCCCAGGTGGCTTCCCTGGCCGGGCCGCCGTCCCCGTCGTAGCCAAACTCGCCGGTGCCAGCCAGGGTGTGCATTATTCCCCGGGTGTCCACCATGCGGATGCCGTTGCCCTCGCGCTCGGCGATATAGGTATTGCCGGCGCCGTCCACGCAAACTGCCCGGGCGCCCAGGATGCTGGCTTCCAGGGCGGGCAGCCCGTCCCCGACCCGCTCCTTGACCCCGTTGCCGGCGAAGGTGGTGATAACCCCCGAGGCCAGGTCGAGGCGGCGCACCCGCTGGTCCTGGATGTCGGTTATCAGCAGCCCGCCGCGCCCGTCCAGGAAGCAATCGTTGGGTTCGCGAAACTGTGCTTCCGTAGCAGGCCCCCCGTCGCCGCCGTAACCCACCTCGCCGGTGCCGGCCACAGTGGTGATGATGCCGGTGGCGGCTTCGACCTTCCTGATGACGTAATTAAGGCGGTCAACGACATATACGTCGCCGTTGGTGTCCACCTGCAGGGAATAGGGCTGGTTGAAAGTGGCTTGCGTGGCTGGGCCGCCGTCTCCGGAATAACCCATCTCACCTGTCCCCGCGATGGTAACGATGATGCCGCTGTCCCGGTCGACGCGGCGGATACAGTGATTCGTTGCCTCGGCTAGGTACAAGTTGCCGTCGGTGTCGAAGGAGCACATGAAGGGCTCGCTCAGCAGCGCCGCCGTCGCCGGACCGCCGTCGCCTTCGTAGCCCCGTTCCCCGGTACCCGCAACCGTAGTGATGATGCCCGATTCGTAACTCATAGAGATTGCTCCTGATTGGTCTTGGAGTGATGGCCTGGCCGGTTCGGCCTGGCACGCCTATTCCGGCCCATTCCAGCCCGAACCACCCGCCTGGCTTTTGCCGTGGTGCTGCCTCCATAATACCAGCCAACGAAACTGGCCCCGATGCTTCCCAAACTGACAACAAGGGAAGCGTAGTCATAAGATATTCACGGTAACCCGATGCCAAAGGCGCGTCGGGTGTATCCAGGTTCATTGCGTTATAATCGACCAAGCTACTGACTTCTTACGCAATCCCCGATTAGCCAATCTGACGAAAAGCGTCAATTCGGGAGGTAATCATGCTGGACTTGCTTATCCGGGGCGGGACTGTCGTTACACCCGCCGGCGCCGGCCTCATGGACGTGGGCATTCAGGGAGAGCAGATAGCGGCGGTGGCTTCTCCAGGCGCCCTGGATGACCTGGAAGCTGCGGAGACCATCGACGCCACTGGCATGATTGTCCTGCCCGGCGGTATCGAGCCTCACGCTCACATCAATGTGCCGGTGCCTGATTACTGGGCCGGAGGCGATGCCGGTGTCTTTACCCAGCCACCCGAGGCCGCCAGCCGCGCTGCCGCCTTTGGAGGCGTTACCACCTACGTGGACTTCGCCGGAGCGCTGCCCCTGACGCCGGGGGCGGTCCCTTCCGCCGTTCCTATCATGGACCAGATTGGAACGCGGCGGGATACCTTCCGGGGACACTCCTACACCGATTACACCTTCCACTACATTCTCGCCGGCGCCGTCCCGCCCAGCACCATGGGCGAGATTGGCGAGGCAATCCAGTCGGGCGTTGCCAGCTTCAAGATTTTCACCACTTTCCACGCCCGGGTCCCCATGGGGCATCTGTGGGAGATTTTCCAGCAAGTGGGCAGGCACGGCGGCATCATGGCCGTCCACGCCGAAGAGGACGACATCGTAACCTTTATGGAGGAAAAGCTGGAACGGGAGGGCCGCGACCACGGCTCCAACCTGCACCTGGCCCACAACAACATTTCCGAGGACATTTCCTTCCGCAAGGTCACGCGGCTGGCCCAGAGCACCGAGACCGGCATCTACTTCGTCCATACCACGGCCAAGGAGGGCGTGGCCGCCATTGCCGAGGCCCGCGCTGCGCAACTGCCCGTCTACGGCGAGGCCCTGCACAATTACCTGGAGTTCACCAGCGACGATTACCTGAAGCCCGACGGCCTCGCCATCCACACCTATCCGGCCATCAAGTTCTCCGACGACCGGGACGCCCTGCAACAGGGACTGGTAGACGGGCCCATCTGCACCACGGCCACGGACGAATGGACCACCTACAAGAACGTCAAGCTGGCCGGCGACACCATTCGCACTCTCTGCGGCGGACACAACGGCATCGAGACCCGTATGCCCGTAACCTACACCAAGCTGGTGGCTACCGGGCGCATAGACCTGCAGCGATTCGCCGCCATCACCTCCACCAATGCTGCCAGGATTCTCGGCATGTACCCCCAGAAAGGCGCCATTGCCGTGGGCAGCGACGCCGACATTGTTATCTTCGACCCGAATCTCAAGAAGACCATAACGGTGGACGAACTGCACGCCGAATCCGACTACTCCATCTGGGACGGCTTCGAGTGCGAAGGCTACCCGATAATGACGCTGCTGCGCGGCAAGGTGATAGTCCGCGACGGCCAACTCCACGGCAGCGCCGATGACGGGCGCTGGCTCTCCCGCAGGGTTGCGCCAAATGTGGTTACCCAGACATCGGTTTAGGAACTGACGCAAGTTCGCCGGTGAAGTTGGCACATAAAATGGCACACTCTCAACGTCAGCAGTAAAAGGAGCTGAGATGGTAAGCGCACAAACTCATCACAACCTGGAACAAGGCGACGTATCTTTGCCCGCCACCGGTCGGCCGGTGGTTCGCTCCACCGAGGGCGTCATCTCCTCCGGCCACTACCTGACGTCCATGGCCGGTATGCGAATGTTGCTGGCCGGCGGCAACGCCTTCGATGCCCTGGTTGCCGCCGGATTCGCCGCCGCTGTTGTCGAACCCATCGCCTCCTATTCCCTGGCAGCCGAAGGCGTCTTCATGCTGTATGACTCTGCCAGCGGAGACCTGCTGGCTCTCTCGGGACAGGGCACGGCGCCCGGAAAAGCCACTGCCGATTTCTACCTGTCCCAGGGCCACAAACGCATCCCCACCGGCCCCGGCAAGGACGCTCCCCTCTCCTTTACCCTGCCTGGCGTGGTTGACGCATTCATCGCCTTGCTGGACCGCTACGGCACCATGGAACTGGCTGACGTCATCGCCCCGGCCATCAGCTACGCCGCCGATGGCATCCCCCACTACGAGTACATGCTGGAACGCCTCCACTCCAGGTCCGGTCAGCAGCAGTTCGACAACTTCCCGCCCGGCGGCTGGGACGTGTTCTACTACGACCGGGAGGTTCCGCCGGCCGGTTCCCTGCTGGTGCAACCCGGTCTGGCCAACACCCTGAGGACCCTCAGTGACGCTTCGGTAGAGGCCGAAGGCGACCGTTCACAGCGGATGCAGGCGGCCCGCGACGTCTTTTATCGCGGCCCCATCGCCAGTCTGATCGCCGAGTGTTCTACAAGGGCTGGCGGCATTATTTCCACGGAGGATCTTGCATCCTACAGCAGCCAGTTTGAAACTCCCGTCGGCGGCACCTTCCAGGGTTACGAAATCAGCGGCCAGGACTCGTGGTCTCAGGGCCCTATGCTGATGCAAACCCTGAACATCCTGGAAAACTTCGATCTCAAGGCAATGGGCCACAATAGCCCGGCCTACATTCATACCGTAGCCGAGGCCCTGAAGCTGGGTTTCGGAGACCGGGAGGCCTTTTATGCCGATCCCGGCTACGCCACCGTCCCGCTGGACGGCCTGCTGTCAAAGGAATACGCTGCGGAGCGCGCCCAGCTGATTGACCCCGAAGGCGCGTACCCGGCCCAACCTCCGGCCGGCGACCCCTGGCGCTTCTCCAAACACGACGGCTCCACCGCGGCCCCCGTCATGTCCGAGCCAGCCCTGGCCGTTGCCGACCCGTCAGCCGACGACGGAACCACTCACGTTTCAGTCGTGGACCGGCGCGGCAACCTTGCCTGCGGCACCATCAGCGGGGGTTCCTTCTCCAAATCGGTGTTCTTCCCCGAACTGGGTTGCGCCCTGAGCACCCGAATCGAGATGTTCAACTGCGAACCCGGCCATCCTAACGTGGTCGAACCCGGCAAGCGTCCCCGGACTACACTGGTGAATTACATCGTCGCCAAGGATGGACAACCCCAGATGACTGTGGGCTGTCCCGGCGGCGATAACCAGGTACAGGCCAACGTCCAGCTAATGCTCAACACCCTGGTGTTCGGGATGGACCCGCAGCAGGCGGTGGAAGCGCCCCGGTTCTCCACGGCCAGCGCCGTCAACTCCTTCTATCCCCACGTGTATTATCCGGGCCAGCTGGACCTGGAGGAGGGAATACCCGAGTCCACCGCAAACGTGTTGCGGGCTCTGGGGCACAAGATAGAGCGGGTTGCCAACTGCGGCCTGGGAGCCACCGTCTCGGTCAGGGACGAGACCAGCGGTACTCTCAGCACCGGCGCCGACCCGCGGCGCGCCTGCTACGCCCTGGCCATGTAGGACTTGTAAACTATCTAAAAAGTGCCTTCCCCTTTGATGGAGGAAGGTTAGGCCGGGGGTGGCGGCTTGCGAATTGTCACCCTCAGCCGCAAGGCGGGTTTTGCCAAGAGTTTTAAGCTACATTCTTAGTCGGCCAATTGGCTCGCTGCAGTCAACCACAACCATCCCCGGACCATCCCCGGAGGATAGCGGCTGGAAGAGCTTTCAGTGAGGCGGGTCACTATTGCCCCTGGATGAGGACGCTTGCTGGTGGTGGGCGGCGTTGCCTGGTTGGTCAGCGGATTTTAGAGGCGCGGGGATGGGCGGCCGCCGCCGCGTCCGCTGCGGTCAGTCCGGCGAACCGTTGTGGGCGGTAGGGGCCCAGCACCGCTTCTGCGGGAGTCCCGTCGCAGATTTCCTGGGCAGCCAACTGGCTCAACGCCGGAGCCAGGGTAACGCCGCTATGGGTGAGGGCCACGTACAAATTGGGCGCCTCAGGCGCAAACCCCATTACCGGATAGCCGTCCAGGGGCATGGGACGCCAGCCCACCGGCACGGGAACGGCCTGCGCGCCAGCAATGCCAGTCAGATATCGACAGGCCCGGGCCAGCAGGTCGTCGGCGTGGGAACGGCTGTCATCTTCGGCCAGGCTCTCCTGGTCACCTTCGCCGATCATCAGGCGTCCGTCAGCGCACTGGCGGATGTGAATCTCCCGGCGTCCGTCGCCCAGGGGCGGCGCGTACACCACCGGCACACTCTTTAGCAGGGGAGGCAGCGGGTTCGTCCGTATCACCACTCCGGGGCTTTCCGCCTGCGGCACGTTGACACCAGCCAGGGCCGCCAGTCGTGTGGTGTCTATTCCCGCGGCCATGACCACTGAATCCACTCTTATGGAACCCGAGGCGGTTGCCAAACCGTGAATTCGGCCATCCTCAGACTGCTCAAACCCTATAACTTCCGCGTCGGATTGTATCTCACAACCCATTTCCTGCAGGCGGCGCAGGCAGGCATCGACCACCAGTTGCGGCTCTACCTGGCCCTCGTTGGGACTGTACTCGGCGGCTGCGACCGGGCCCAGTTCCAGCGCCGGTTCCAGGCGTTTCAGTTCCTCGGCGTCAATCAGGCGGGTCGGGTAGCCCCAGGACTGGAGCTGCCGCACTCGGGCCACCAGCCCTTCGGCGGCCAACGGGTCGGCCACCCAGGAAACCTTGCCGCCCCAGCGAAGGCCGATGCTTTCCGGATCGCCATGATCGCCGATGTCGGCGGCGAAACGGGGCCACATATCCAAGGAGCGACGGTTCAGGTCATGGTAGCCAATGGGCTCCTTGGCCCCGGCGTTTATCCAGGCAAAGCTGTGGCTGGACGCGCCGTGCCCCGGCTGCCCCTTGTCGATAAGGGTGACTTGGACTCCGCGCTGGGCCAGTCGCCAGGCGATGGTGGCGCCCAGGATGCCGGCGCCAATGACAGCTACGTTTCCAGGTTTTTCGGGACTGACCATTAGTTGCGTTTCCTTTCTGCGCGGAGGCGAGGGCCGCGGCAGTGTTTCTTATGGACCCTCGAGGGTTCGCCGTGCATCGCCTCACCTCCATCCTGTCTCTTCATCCCGGCGCTTCAGCGTGACGCCCAAGTCGCTTGGAACGAAATAATCCTCACAACCGTGGCAGTCTGCTGGAACTGGCAAGACACGGTGGTCAGGTTCCTTTACTGAAACCTTGGCATCACTTCCCTGGCAAAAAGTTCCATGGACTGCATTACCTTTGAGTGCTCCATGCTGCCGAAGGACATGCTGGCGCCGAAATACCCGATGCCGTGCTCGTCCCGCAGTTTAGTAATCCGCTCCACGCACTGCTCCGGCGTGCCGAAGTAGCAGGTAGTGTCCAGCTCCGACTCGTAACTGGCCGGTTCGACGGTACGGGTCCGGCGCCAGTGGTCCAGGTCCATGTTGATTTCGTCGCCGTGGGTGATGGTTCGCCGGTAACCGCCCAGGTCTCGTACCCAGGTCAGGGACTGGCGGGGGTATTCCCGGGCCGCCTGCCCATCTTCGTCCAGGTACACAAACCGGAAGTAGGGCATTTCCTCCACCGGCAGTTCCTTGCCGGCGGCGGCGCAGCGTTCTGCATAGAGGGAAAAGAGGCCCAGGTTATCGGCCTCCGGGGTGGAGAAGCTGGTCAGGATGGGCAGGTCTCGCTCGACGGCAACGTCCACGCTGGCCGGGGTGCGGGACACGGCCAGGTACACCGGGGGATGCGGCTGCTGCAATGGCGAAGGAGCTATTGTAAGGTCCCTTACCTGGTAGAATTCGCCGTCAAAACTGAAGTCGGTCTGGGTCCACAGCCCCAGGATAATGTCCAGGGCCTCCTGGGTGCGCACGTCCCGGGTGTCAAAGTCTATGTTGAAGTTGCCGTACTCGTAGTCCGCCGAGCCGCGTCCAACTCCAAAGTCCAGCCTGCCATTGCTCAGCACGTCCAGCATGGCGGCCTCTTCCGCCAGGAAAATGGGATTGTGGAACGGCAAGACACTGACGCCAGCCCCAAGCCGGATCTTGCTGGTACGGGCGGCGATGTGGCTGAGCAGGGGCATCAGGGAAGGGCAGATGCCGTACCGGCTGGAATGGTGCTCCGCAATCCAGATCGAATCGAAGCCTACCTCTTCGGCGTATTCAACCTGTTCCATCATTTCGCCAAAGATACGGCTTTGGGCGCTGGTCTCCTGCTCTGTCCAGGAACCCAGCAAAAACAGGGCAAACTTCATAGTGGAAAAGGGCCTCCTTCAAACTGGCCTGGAAAGACTGGCGTAGGGCCGAGAGCGCTTAAGGCCCTCGCGGTACTCGACTCGCCGCTCCGTTTCTCCAGGAGATACACATTCGCGGCTACGTGCCAATAGCGTGTGGGCAGGCTGAGTTTATCTTCTATCGGCCCCTTGGGGCAACACTCGCATTGGTCGCCGGGCTGGTCTTGGCTATTGACTCATCCCGCTCTAACTACCTCCGACCGGTCGCCGCTATGCAGCAAGGGAGATATTGCGGTGGCGCCGATGGACAGGGCCAGCATCAGGATAAACGCTCCGTCATAGCTGCCCCAGTGGTCGAAAATCAGCGCCCCCGCCAGCGCGCCCAGCCCGCCGAAAATCTGGTGCACCATCGATATGGTGCCGCTGACCGTCCCCAGCCTCATCGGTCCGAAAATCTCCCGCGAAAATATCACCGTCAGGGGAGCGGTCATCAGGAAGGTGAACCCGTAGAGCAGCGAAAACACCAGGATTGCCGGGGTGTTCTGTACCGCGATAATGAGCGCGAATATCCCTATCCGCAATACAAAGCAAAGCAGCAAGGGGCGTTGCGCGCCGAGGGCGTCACACAGCAGGCTGGCGCACAGCACCCCCACCAGGCCCATGAGCCCCATCAGGGCCAGGATATTTCCCGCCAGCACCGTCCCAATGCCCGAGTCCAGGGCAAAGGCAACAACGTGGGTGGCCATGAAGAAGTCCTGGAACCCGCAAACGGCATAAAGCGCCACCAGCAGCCAGAACTGGCCCGACGCGACAACCGAGGGCGGCCCCACGGAGACTGTAACCTCCTGGGCAGCCTCAATTCCTGTCGCTCCCCCTTCCCCGCCATTAACACGAGAGGCCTCGGCAGCACTCCCGTGCCACGCCTTGAGGGCGGCAAGGATTAAAGGTATTGCGATGAGCAAATTGGCGGCGCCCAGCAGGCCAAAAGCGTTCCGCCAGCCCGTGTTGGTCAGGAAAGCCGCCAGTGTGCCGATGATCACCAACTGTCCGGTGGCGTTGCCCGACACGGCCACGCTGTTGGCAATCCCCCGCCGCCGCTGGAACCACCGGGTTATCATCACTCCCACAATGGGGTTGCCCGTGGCGGCGTGCCCCATGGCAAACAACACGCCGTACACCAGGAACACCTGCCATGGCTCGGTCACCCTGCCCATCAGGCCCACCCCTGCCGCCACGGCCAGGGCCCCCAAGGCCAGCACCCAACGCAGGCTGTACCGGTCCACCAGCCTTCCGGCCAGCGGCAGCGCCAGGGCCGAGGTGAACATGAAGAAGGTAACGGCGAAGGAAAGAGTCGACCTGCTCCAGCCCAGGTCTTCAGTCATCGGCTTGAGCATCAGCCCCAGGGCGAACCGTGAGCCGCCGCCGAAGAAGAGAATGAAAAACCCGGCGGCGAGTATCACCCAACTACGGTTGAGTCGCTGCAAAGTCGTCTCCTCAATCTGCGAGCGGCAGGGCAGGCGTGGTCTCTAAAAGGAAAGCCGGTCGCTGAACTCTAACACACCCATACTGGTGAGGGTGCTGGCTTTAGCGCCATTCTGTTCTGCTCAGTATTGGTGAGCGGCGTTGTCCTTCTTCCCTCACGGCGGCGAAGGCAATCTTCGCACAGCCGCTGTTCCTAACCGTCCTGCCTGCGAAGGCGGGAATCTCAATGCCATGGGACTGAGGCTCCAGCTTTCGCAGGAAGGACGGGTTTTTCCAGAGCCTTCACTCCATTGCCCTGTATAAAACGGTGGCATGGCCCCATGATTTAGGGTAAATTGATGGCAACAAGGTGTGACTATCGATAAACCTTCCATAATCCCCAATTCCACCGCCGGCCTGAGGGCCATGCTTGAAGGAGGAGACCATGCCAGATACGATCAGGGAAGAGTACATCAGGAGAAACCCGCGCTCGGCAGAACTGTACCCCAGGTTCACAGAGCTGTTCCCCTCGGGCGGCGCGGGCCACGACGGGTACGTGGCGTCCCCCTTCCCCATCACCATCGCCAGGGGACAGGGCCCCCGCAAGTGGGACGTGGACGGCAATGAGTACATCGACTACGGGCTGGGCTCCGCTTCGCTGCTGCTGGGCCACGCCCATCCCGAGGTGGTCGAGGCGCTGACCCAGGCCGCCCCCATCGGCTCCCATTTCGGCGCGCCGGTGGAGTCCATGCTGGAGTGGGGCGAAAGGGTCTGCAACCTGATTCCCTGCGCCGACAAAGTGCGTTTCGTCGCTTCCGGCGCAGAATCCACCATGCTTGCCATGCGCATCGCCCGGGCCTACACCGGCAAGGAGAAGATTATCCGGTGGGAGTCCCACTACCACGGCTGGCACGACTACGCTATGCCCGGCAACTTGCCGCCTTTCGACGCTCCGGCATCCATTGGCATTCCGCAAGGAGCGGTGGACTCGGTTATCGTCCTGCCGGTGGACTTGAACGTGCTGGAGGAGACCCTGGCCAACAATAACGACATTGCGGGTGTAATCACCGAGGGTTCCGGCGCATCCTACGGCACGGTGCCACGGCAGGAAGGGTTCGTGGAAGGCGTAAGGGAACTGACCCGCAAGTACGGCGTCGTGATGATCCTGGACGAGGTTATTACCGGTTTCCGCTGGAGTCCCGGCGGCCTGCAGGAATGGCTCGGCATCGAGCCTGACCTCTGCACCCTGGCCAAGATCCTGACCGGCGGCCTTCCCGGCGGCGCGGTGGCGGGCCGGGACGAGGTGATGCAGGTGATGGTCCAGACCGGCGACCGGCAGCACGACCGCTACGAGCGGGTACTGCACGGCGGCACCTTCAACGCCAATCCCTATTGCGCCGCCACCGGCAACGCCGCCCTGCGCATCGCCGCCACCGGCGAGCTGCAGTCCCAGGCGGCCCGCATGGCCGAGCGGCTGAGGGTTGGCATCCGCCGGATTATCGACCGACACGAGATACCCGCCGCCGTTTACGGCGAGTCTTCCACCTTCCACCTCTACTTTGGCGGACGGTCCATAGAGGGCCTGGACGCCAACACGCTCAAGAACGCTTCCCCGGATGTCCAGACGGCCTTCCGGCAGGCCCTGCAGGTCAGGGGCGTTGATCTCATGTCCCGCACCAGTGGCGTCCTTTCCGGTGTCCACACCGAGGCCGACATCGACACCAGCCTGGAAGCCTTCGACGGTGCAATCAAGGCGATGATCGATGAAGGGATTGTCAGTTAAGGAATCCTTTCCCTCCTTGACGGGTGAAGGTCAGGATTGGGGAGAAAACCCAATTTGGAGAACCACATCAATTAGGCAAGAACTTCCATTGAGACTCAAAAGGGAGACAAGATGGCTGAATTACTAGGACTGGGATGCTCGCACGGCCCGATCATTCTGACCCCTCCCGAGGTGTGGGCCAAGGGCAGGGAGCGGGTAATGGCCCGCGTCCCGAACTACGAACCGCCCGCCCAGTTGCTTGAAGAGTTGGGCGATGACAACGGGCTGAGCCAGGACATCAGTGACCACAAAAAGGTGGTCGAGTCCTTCAAGGTGCTCCGGGACCGCCTCCATGAATGGAATCCGGATGTCCTGATGGTAATCGGCGACGACCAGGCGGAAAACTTCCTGCAGGACAACCTGCCCCCCTTCTGCCTGTACACCGGCTCCGAAGTCGATGGCTATCCCTTCCAGCGCCCCGCGGCCCGTACCAACCTGTGGGACGCCGATCCGGAGACCAGGTTCACCTTCCAGTGCCCCAGGGAGTTCTCCAGGGACCTGCGCAACTATCTGATCCGCGACGGGTTTGACATGGCCTCCTCCAGCGCCCTCAAGGGGTGGGACTGGGGCCTGGCCCACGCCATCATCAACCCGCTGGTGTACCTGGATCCCGACGGCAAGTTTCCCCTGCTGCCCCTGTTCGTCAACTGCTACGGTGAAGAGGCCGGTCCCGACTACCCGCCGCGTCCCACGCCCAAACGCTGCTACGAACTGGGGCAGGGCATTCGCCGGTTCCTCGACACCCGGGATGAACGGGTAGCCGTGGTGGCCTCCTCTAGCTGGTCCCACAGTTTCCTGGCCCACAGATTCCAGTGTATGTCCATCGACATCGAGACCGACCGGCGTTATCTGGAAATGCTGCGCAAGGGTCAAGGGAGCAAGCTGGCGGAACTTACTCCCGAGGAACTCCAGGAATCGGGAGACCACGAAATCCTGAACTGGATCATCGCCCTGGGGGTACTGGGCGACGTTCCCGCGGAAATCGTCGATGTGCGCGAGTCCCAAACTCAGCTAGCGTACCGCGTAGCCGCCATCTGGAACTGACTGGACCTGATCACAGTTGACCTGCCACTCTCTTGCCATCAGTTAGCCGCGCCGGCGTGGGCATCCGGTGCGGCTACAGAGTGCGGCCCATTACAAGCACCTGTGGCAGCGGACATTGCAGCCCGGCAGAAACCGGAGCGCTGCATTTGACGGGCGTCGCAAAGGGGTGATGACATGGCGGATACGGAGGTCCTTGTCATCGGGGGAGGCATAGCCGGCACGTCCACCGCATACCATCTCGCCGAACTTGGGCGCGACGTTACCCTGCTGGAACGGGGCGACATTGCCTCGGAAGCCTCCGGAGTCAACGCCGGCGGCATCGGGGCCCTGGGTTGGGGCCATGTGCCCAACCTCCAGTCCTGCCTGACCATGGGCAGCCTCCAGATTTTCAAGCATCTGCAGCTTGAACTCGGCTACGACATTGAGTTCCGTGCCTCCGGCGCCCTCCAGGCCATCCAGACGGCCGAACAGTACGAATACTCCCGGGACAACGTGTTTTCCCTCAAGGCCCGCGGCTATACCCTGGACTTGATTACCATTAACGAGGCCCGGGGCCTGGAACCGGAACTGGATCCGGATCTCCTGGGCACGGTGCACTTTCCCCTGCGGGCCCAGGCCGACCCAAGGAAGGCTACACGAGGCTTTGCCGCCGCTGCCGAACAGTACGGCGCCCAGGTGCTGACCGGCCAGGAGGTGACGGCAATCGCCCGCCAGGCCAACGGAGGCTTCCAGGTAGCATGCGGCGGCGAAATACACACCTCGAAAAAACTTGTCCTGGCCGCCGGCGCCTGGTGCGGCCCCCTGGGCAAGATGATGGACCTGCGTATACCCATCATCCCGGTACGAGGCCAGATGTGGGCCTCCGAACCCCTGCCGCCTAGGGTTTTTCACTCCCTGTCAGCCGCCGAGTCGCCCCTGCACTGGACAGCCAGCCCGGGAAACGACGCCAGCACCCCGCCCGAACTGACCCACCTTGACAATCGCCGCGTCACCAGGGACCTGTACGGGCGGCAGACCAGGGACGGCGAGCTTGTCTTTGGCGGCGACCGTCAGTTGGTTGGCTATGACAAGACGGTTGAGGACTCCGGTATCGAGGTAAACTTCGTCCACGTCAGGGAGCTTTTGCCAATGCTGGGCCAGCTATCCATTGCCCGTAGCTGGGCGGGACTGATGCCCTTTTCCCTGGACGGCAGGCCGGTGATTGGCAGCGTTCCCCAATTTGAAGGCCTCTACATTGTCAGTGGTCTGGCCTCCTCGGGATTCGGGCGCGGGCCCATGGCCGGCAAGCTGATCGCCGATTATATTCACACCGGCCACCGGCCCCAGGTGTTGGCGGAGTCGGATCCGGCCAGGTGTGTTTCCGTCCTTGACTGACTACTTCCCATAGAACCAGGGCAGCAAACAAAGGGATGAACTATGACGAGCCTCGAGGGCGCCTTTCAGGAAATTGACCCTATGCTGAACACCGGATCAGGGATGAACTATGACGAGTCTCGAGACCGCCTTTCGGGAAATTGACCTCTATGCTGAACATCGGATGCGACAGCTCAAGATGCCGGGACTGGCCCTTGCGGTCACTGACCGGGAGAAGTTGCTCAAGTTGGCTACTTTCGGATACGCCGACCTGGCGGCTGGCAAACCGGTCCAGCCCGGCACAATGTTTGAGATTGGCTCCATCGGAAAGTCTTTTACCAACGTCGCCCTCTTGCAGCTTCGCGACGAGGGCCGCCTCGACCTGCACGCCCCGGTATCAACCTACCTGCCGTGGTTCGAGGCGCCGTCCGACTACGGGCCCATCACCACTCATCACCTGATGACACACACGGCAGGACTGCCCTCCGGCACCGATATCGGACCCCACGGTTTGTACGAAGCTTGGGCTTTGCGAGAGTTACGGACCGGAACGCCGCCCGGGGAGCATTTTCGCTATTCCAATGTCGGGTACAAGACCCTGGGGTTTCTGCTGGAAGCGCTGGACGGCCGCTCTTATGCGGAATCCATCCAGGCCCGTGTCCTCGAACCGCTGGGCATGCAGCACTCCCATCCTGTCATCGACCACGAGACGCGAAAACGGGCGGCGGTGGGTTACCGGAGTTTCTACGACGACCGGCCGGAGCATTTGAATCACGGACTTGTCCCTGCGTTGTGGACCGAATACGGAGTGGGCGACGGTTGCCAGGCCGCTACCGCCGAGGACATGACCATCTACCTGAGAACGTTCATGAACGGGGGTTCGGGTCCGGCGGGCCGCGTCATATCCGAGGACGGTTACCGCCTGATGACCCGGCGGGTAATTGCCAACCAGCAGTGGGGCGGGGCCCACTATGGCTACGGGCTCACCCTGGCCGATGTCGATGGGCACGCTTACCTGGGACACAGCGGCAGCTCCACGGGTTTCGTGTCGGCCATGATTGGCGATCTGGATGACGGCCTGGGTGTCGTGGTCCTGGTCAATGGCCTGGTCCGGTCATACGGCGCCGTCGACATGGCGCTGCACCTGCTGCGGCTGTTGCGAGCTGGGTCGCGCGGAGAGGCACTGCCCTCGCCCCCTCTTGTTGCCGACCCGGAGTACATAATCAACGCTGCCGAATACGCGGGTACTTACACAAGGGGCTACGCAGGGGACGGGGCAGGGAACCGGGGCGCCGGAGAAAACCGCCTGGTAGTTGCCGCTAACGGTAATCAGTTGTCCCTTCAGTGGGCCGGCCTGGACATTACCCTGGAGGGGCGCGGCGAAGACAGCTTTTACGTCTCTCACCCCGACCTGGAGCGTTACCTGCTGGAGTTCGGGCGGGAGGGAGAACGGGTTGTGGAGGCCTTTCACGGTCCCGACTGGTACGTTGGGGATGGTTACTCCGGGCCCTCCGGTGCCAACGACGGCTTCGACTATCCGGCAGAGTGGCACGCCTACCCCGGGCACTACCGGGCCTACAACTTCGGCCTGACCAACTTCCGCATCGTGCTGCGAAAAGGCTCGCTGATTTTGATCTACCCGGCGGGAGGGCACGAGCCGCTGGTTTCCCTGGGGGACGGGGAGGACGGCCTTTTTCGCATCGGGGAAGACACCCGCTCTCCGGAAACAGTCCGCTTTGACGCGGTGGCGTCGGGCCGGGCGTTGCGTGCCATCTACTCCGGCTGTCCCTACTACCGCACCTACACGCCTTGAGCGAGGCACCACGCGGGAGATATAGGGGTACGTTGGAGATGGTTACTCCGGGCCTCCCGGTTCCAACGACGGCTTCGACTATCCGGCAGAGTGGCTCGCTTCGACTCCGGCAGTGGCGGGCACTACCGGACCTACAACTTCGGCCTGACCAACTTCCGCATCGTGCTGCGAAAAGGCACGCTGATTTTCTATTTTACCCGGGGTGAGGCTACCCAGCGGGAGGCCACGAGCCGCTGGTTCCCCTGGAGGCCGGCCTTTTTCGCATCGGAGAAGACCCCCGATCGCCGGAAACAGTCCGCTTTGACGCGGTGGCGTCGGGCCGGGCGTTGCGTGCCACACTATTCCTTGTACGGCGGCTGTCCCTACTATCGCACCTACACACCTTGAGCGAGGCACCACGCGGGAGATACGGGGGTTGCCCGACTGAACAGGACGACAGCCCTGGATTTGCAAGGAGACGATGATGCCCATAGAACAGGTGTCGCCGGAACTGGAAAGACATGAAGGTTGACGTGGAGGGCAACGTCTACCGCACCGGGTACTGCACCGGGACGGGCGTCTGGATTATGGACGCCAACGGCATGAAGGTTGACGTGGTGGGCACTATTCTTACCTGGGCACCATTCTTACCGGGGTTGAACATACGACCAACATCGCCTGGGGCGGCGACGACTGGAAAACCCGGTACATCACCACCTTCGAGACCCTGGCTCGCATAGAACTCAAAATGCCCGGCCTGCCCGTTCCAACGCCGTCGCCATAGATACAGGAATAGATTCGGGGCTATCAAGTTACCGGGTTGCCGGCGACAGGAATGCTCGGGAAAGCGGTTGGGTCGGGAGTCAGGAGATTGCGCGGTGGTTATGGTCAACGGTCATTTGAATTAAAGGACGGGCCGTAACCGCCGGGCTTCAAGCGCCAGGGCGAGGCCCCGCCAATTCCCAGATTGCTCGTGTACTCTTTTATCCCTCCAGGCATGCCAGCTGTTCCGCATGGGCAGCCTGTGCAGCAAACTAACGGGTAGAGAGGTTACCCACCGCACTCTGTAGCCGTGCCACAGATATTTCTTTCAGGCGATTTCAGCTCTGCCCTGTTCAGCTTTTCCTTCCCCCGTCTCAACTTGCAACGTCCCTTTCCCGTTCATCCCCTCTTGCCGCCATCACCTGTTAGTCGCCAGTAATGGGCGTTGCCCGATGACTCCCCGCCCGCAAGGGTTCTGCTTAGGCCGGCCGGGGGTGCTGGTTACGCCGGCCGGGGGTTCCTGCCGGCACGGGGGTTGGGGTGCAGGAATCCAGGCGCTCGTGCGGGCCGAGAGGAATTGATCAATAGCTGAATGAAACTATTATGAAGTACAGGCCCTGAATGCGGGCTGGACAAGCGGTTCTGGTATATTAGTTAAGTTCCACGAATTGCATGCCAGGGCACTCAACCCGGAAGTCGCGGCGGGAGTGACAATCGATGCCGACCACAGGCCAGGAGCCAGCCAACGACCAGTTGCCTTCTCCGTTTCCCGAGGGCTGGTACTTCGTTACGAGCCGCTCGGCCCTCTTGCGGTCCGGGCTCATCCAGAGGACCTGGATGGGGGAGAACATTGTCGCCTGGTGTGACGCCCAGGGGCGTGCCTGCGTTGCCGAGGCCTATTGCCCGCACCTGGGTTCCGACCTGGGCCCCGAGACCGGAGGCCGGCAATGCGAGGGGCGGCTGGTCTGTCCCTTCCACGGGTATGAGTTCGATGCCACCGGCCAGTGCGTCGCCACTCCCTACGCCGACCCACCCAGGAACGCCAGGTTGCGCGTCTTTGAAACTCAGGAGGTCAGCGGCCTGATTTTCGCCTGGTGGGGAATCCAGGGACGGGGACCGCAATGGAGTCTGCCCATGGACCCGCCGGACCAGGCCGACTGGAGCCGCCAGGAAATCAGGACACTACGCTTTCCCGGCCACCCACAGGAGACAACGGAAAACTCGGTGGATATGGCCCACTTTCGCTACGTCCACGGGTACGCCAGCGTGGACCGCATCGGGCGAGTTTTGGTGGACGGCCACCGCCTGGAAAGCCGTTTCGACTTCCGTACCATCAGGAAGATCGCCGGAATTGGGCGTTTTGCCATGGACATCTCCGCCGTCACCCATGTCTATGGCCTGGGCTATTCTTTCGTGGAAATCCGCGAACGCAATATCGGTGTGGATATGCGGCTCTGGGTTCTGGCAACGCCGGTGGACGGCACCCTCATCGACCTTTCCCTGGTGTCGCAGGTCCGAGAGATACATAAACCGAAAAGGCGGATAGTCGGCCTCGGGTTCCTCCCGGTGGGCCTGCGCGCCCCCATATTCAACAAGTTCATGGCGGCCATGCAACAGCAGGACGTCTTGCAGGACGTTGTCATCTGGAGCCGCAAACGCTATCGATCGCGGCCCTGTCTCTCACGTTCCGACGGCGAGATTATGCCCTATCGAGCCTATTGCGCCCAGTTCTATCCCCATCCTCACGATGTGGAAAGTCCAGCCCCGGCGACACCCGACCGGACTGCTCGTTGAATATCCGGATTGGATGCCAGCGCCTGGGTCACATTGGCAGATTGTACCGGGGCCACCGCGGGCGAGGGCATGAAGCGGTAGGAGCGGCGGCGGGCGGCGGGAGGCAGCTTCGATTAAATGACAACACGTACGCCTCCCGCCAAAATCCGGCACAGGATAGAAGTTGACACGGGCCACACTCTGACACAGGAAGGTACTCTATGAGCAGGATACTTGGTTGGCTGAGTTGGTTGGTCACGGCCCGTCCGTACGTCACTCTCCTGGCGCTGGCCCTGATTACGGTAGCGCTGGGCGCGGGCGCCACCTTCCGCGCTCCGCCGCCGGAAACCGCGGCGACGCTGCCCCAGGGGAGCGCCGTGGCCGAGGCCCTGGACGAGATCGACGTGCTGTTCCGGGACTCGGGGGAAGCCAACGTGGTTACCCTCCTGTTCCGCGGGCCAGCCCTCACCCCCGAAGGCCTGGCACAGATGGACGCCCTGGTTAACCGGATAGCCGACGACCCCAGCGTCGGCGGATTGCTGGCGCCCGACAATCCGGTGGTAGCGCCTTCAGGCCTGGTCATGGCCCTGCTCCAGGTGCCTGGCTTCGATTCTGATTCAGCAACGGCGGTCACCCAGGAGCAAATTGATTCCCTCCAGGGCCCCCCGGAGATAATGGGGGCCCTGGACGCCCTGACCGGGGAAGACACGGACGGGACGGGGGTGGCCATCGCCACCATCCGAGTGCTCGACACCGGCGACGAGCGGACAGCCATAGCCGAACGGCGGATTAACGAGCTGGCCAGGGGCGATGTGGGCCCATTGCAGGTGAGCAGCGTCTCTCCGCTGGTTATCGAGGACGAATACAAGAAGGCCACTGAGGAGGGGATGGCGCCGCTGGTGGGGCTGGCGTTCCTGCTGATCGCCGCGCTGATCCTGCTCTTTATGCGCACCATCTCAGACCTGCTGCTCACGCTAACCGGGCTTCTCATGTCGATAATCTGGATCGTCGGAGCCGAGGGCTGGCTCGGTCCCAACGCCCTGGGGCTGACCGGCCCCCCGAACTCCCTCACCACCATGGTGCCCATCATTATCATCGGCCTGACGGTGGACTACGCCATCCAGATCGTCTCCCACTACCGGGAGCAGCGCAATGCCGGTGAACCGGTGCTGGCGGCCGTCCGCGCGGGATTCCGAAACGTCACCATCCCGCTGTTGCTGGCCGCCGTCACGACGATTGTGAGCCTGCTGGCGAGCCTTTTCTCCCCTATCGGCATTGTTGGCGACTTTGGCATCATCGCCGGGCTGGGTGTGGGAATGAGCCTCATAGTCATGCTCACGCTGGTGCCGGCCTGCCGGACGATCATCGACCGGCGCCGTGAGGCGCGGGGTACTTTGAGACAGCCCCGTCCCATCTCCGGCGCTCTGCCTGGAGTAAGTCGACTGGCGGAAGTGCTGGGCAGAAGCATCACCAGGACCCCCGCGCCCTACCTGGTTGGCGTAATCGTGGTTACCATAGCCCTCGGCTACGCGGCCACCGGAATCAAGTCGGAATTCAGCATCCGCGACATCCTCCCCAGGGGAGGGACCCTGCTGGCGGATCTGAACACGCTGGACGTTGCCGTCGGCGGCTCTACGGAGATGGCCACGGTACTGATAAAGGCCGAGGCCACGGAAACCCGAACTCTGCTGAATATGGACGACCTCAGCAACGCCTTCCTTGACGAACGGACTCGCCCGGGGGCGGCGGCAGGCCCGATTCAGGGGTCCTATGCGCTGCTGGTGAACGACTGGATAGAAAAGACTGGGGAACCAGGTGACAACCACGACCCGGAGTTGGAAGCCCTCTTCCACGAAGCCTCCGCTGGTGTGCAACTGGACCCCGCGCTGATGCAGGAGTTCCTCAACAGGCTGGAGGAGAAGGACCCCGACCTTGGGCACCTGCTGGTCAACAATCGGGAAGGAATCGATGCCCTGCTGGTCCGGTTCCCCACCTACTCGGGAGACGCCGCGCAAACCAAGCTGCTGCAAGAGGAGATCGAAGGTCTCTGGTTTGGCGACGATTCTGCCCTCACGGCGACTTCCGAGAGCATCATCTCGGTCACGGTCACGGATTCCATTACCGAGCGGCAAACAGAGAGCATCACCACTACCATCGTGGCAGCCCTCGCCGTTCTCGCCGTCTTTTTCTGGTTGACGCTGCGCCAGCCTGCACTGGCTATAATCGCGGTAGGGCCGATCGTCCTGGTCCTCATCTCGGTGCTGGGCACAATGGCGCTGCTGGGCATTCCCTACACAATCATCACGTCCATCATCACGGCGCTGTCGATCGGTATCGGGGTTGACTACACCATCCACATGATTCATCGCTACCGCGAGGAGTACGCGCACAATCGGGACCCGGAACAGGCGGCGATTCGCACCCTGGCCACAACGGGCTCCGCGCTGCTGGGTTCCGCCCTGACCACGGCCCTCGGCCTGGGAGTCCTGGTGGCCTCGCCCCTGGCTGCTTCTCAGCAGTTCGGCTTCACGGCGGCCATCACCATCGCCTACTCGCTGATAGTCTCCATCCTGGTGGTCCCCGCTGCCATGACCTTCTGGGGCGCGTACCAGAACATGAAGCTCCGCTCCAACGTAAGGCGCTGGGCAGAAGAACTGGACATGGAAATCGAAGCCATATACAGCCGCCAGGAGCAGAGATAGACCTCCTCGACTCCCCATAACGTCCCTACTTCCCTTACCGGCCATGGGGAAAGGCCGGATTGGGGTGTCAAAAAAACCCTTCCCCCGGTTGGGGGAAGGGATTTTTGTCATCTGATCCACTGCTTAAGCGGACACCGTCAAGCCAGGTCCGGGCGAACTTAGACCGGCAGTTCCCGCCTCTGCTCGGCGATGAGGAACCTCAGCGTCTTGTTCGGCTTCATCGACGGTAGCGGGCTGAACTTCAGCTTGTAATCCGCCGGGGACACCTTGATCGTGAAGTAATGGGCCAGCATCAGGACGTTAACCGCCAGTTGCAGTTCCATCCATCGGGAGCCGAGACAAGTGTGGGTGCCCAGTCCATAGGGGGCGTACCCGGGACTGAGATGCTCATTGCGCGGGGGCAGGTAGCGGTCGATGTCGAAGGAGAAGGGGTCTGGGAATACATCCTCCATGTAATGCGATGCCGTCTGGGCTATGAAAACCCTGGTTCCGACGGGAATCTCATAGTCATCCACCTGGAAAGAGTTCATCACGTCGCGAACGGACATGGGAACAATGGGGTACATACGGAGGCACTCCATGAGAAAGCGGTGGGTAACGTCAATCGCTTCTGGCGTGAAGGCCTCCCGGTGCGGGTCCCCGTCGGCAAACAGGGCATCGGCTTCGCTCTGGATTCTCTCGTACATGTCGGGCTGTGACGCCATGGCGTAGACCGCGAAGCTGAAGGCATCGCCCAAGTACACGCTGGCAATCAGGGCCGCCGCAAGGGCGAAACGCAGGTTAGACTCGGGTACCAGCTGAGGGTCGCTGGCGTGGAGGCTGAGGATGTCATCCGCCAAGTCCCTGGGGCAACCCGCCCGCTGGGCCGGGGTATGAGCATTCTGGACCCGTTCCAGGAGGACATCCACGACTTTCGAGCGTTTCCGCATCCCCGGGGTGCCCAGCATGAATTTGGGCAGGGCCCTTATGATGTGAGTGGTGAGGGCCCTCTCCTTGTACTTCATCAGGTCATCAATGATGTCCTGGGAATCTAGGCTCAAGGTTACCTGGGAGATCTGGGCGTTGATCATCAGGCGGCACATGGTAGTGGCGGAGTAGGACTGCCCAACGGTCAAGTTGGCCATATAGGCCCGGGCGTGGTGCAACAGCAGGTCCAGTTGCCCTGACAATCTGCCACCGGAATAAGCGGGGGCGAGGGACTTCCTGAGACGGAAATGATCCGCCCCGTCCAGGGAAGGCAGCACTCCCGATGCGCCATAGAGCTTCTCGAAGTCCGCGAAGTAGTCCTTCGCCCTCAGGTGCATTCGCCCGTTCCGGTGCGCCCAGCGGTTGGTCTCAGCCCCGGCCAGGAAGATCATGGGTTTCGAAAACGGCGGGCGCAGCTCAAATACTGGCCCATGCTTCTTCGCCATGTCAGCGAAAAGGGCCGGAATGTTCCCGTCACGAATGTTCGGATGGAACGCCAGCTGGCGCAGCGAGACCTTCGGAATCTGCTTGCTCAGGGCGGAGTGTCGAAGCAGCGGACCCGCCAGGTTGTGGGAAACCGCCTGGGCAATGGAACGGCCGATCAAGTCCATATTGCAGATGAACTGGATACGCTGCTCCGCCGCAGCATCGAGATGGAACATGAAACGAAAGACGTCGCAGGTGTTCACGAGGCAGATGATGATGACGTCTCTCGGGTCTGGGATCTCGTTGTTGAATATAACGTTGCTGATGCGCGCTTTCACGAACTGGACCGCGGTGCCTTCTGCGGAGCCGCCGAATAATTCCGACTGCCACGCAGTGGGTGACAGGGTCCAGAAGTCGCCGGAGTGGTATTCCAGAATGCGCAGGTCAACCAGGCGTTCCAAGGTATGGTCGATGATAGACTCGGCGCGGGGGGCCAGGCGCTCGATCCAGTATTGAGCGTTGCGCCGCACCGGTTCCTGAGCGATTTCCGCCAGGATGGGGTCAAGGGTGGGGCTGTCAGTTTCAGACCCGTCCACTAGGTACAGGGAATCCATATCCGTGTCGATGCGCCCCAACAGGGAAAGTTCCGCCAGCACGGAGCCCACGATGGCGCAGTTCAAGTCCCAGCCGGGAACCTGGTGAAAGTAGCCGCTCTCCTCGTTGAGGAGCGTCAGGATGAGTTCATCGGGGAGACTTAACTGTTGGGTTACCAAACCGGCGGTTGAAGCGGTCATCAGTACAACTCTACGAGCATCCGGTCTACGGGCGTCCTGTTTGCGAGCGTCCGGGAGATGCCGTAAAACTACTTGGCATTGCCATGCCTCAGACAAGTATATCTTTATGCGGGACGGAGGGCAATTGACTGGTTGGAGGAGGGCAATCGGGTTATGAACGATTGTCATGCTGAGCGTATCCGAAGCATCTAAACTCCAACCCAGCAACCTTGTTTCGGGCCTTGAGCCTGACTCCTGTCAGGGAGTTTAGACCCTTCGGCAAGCTCAGGGTGACATGACTTTGCTCAGGGTGACAGGTTTGCCCAGCAGTGTTTCGGGGCTTGAGGCTGACTCCTGGCCGGGAGTTTAGACCCTTCGGCAAGCTCAGGGTGACATGACTTTGCTCAGGTGACATGTTTTTCCAGGTGACATGTTTTCCCGGCAGTGTTTCGGGGCTTGAGGGTGACTCCTGGCCGGGAGTTTAGACCCTTCGGCAAGCTCAGGGTGACATGACTTTGCTCAGGGTGACATGTTTTCCCAGCAGAGGGTGACATGTTTTCCCTCAGAAAGAACTTGCACATATCAACACTAACTTAAAACGCGATTGCCCTGCTGGTTAGAGAGGTTCCAACAGGTTTGGCCGGGTTTCAAATCAGGCCAGGCTAAAAGTTTAGACGCTCGAGGGGGAGGAATCATGCTGCATATGGCGGCGAGGTGCGCCGCCTTGTCCCAAAACTACCGCCGGGGTATCATACCCTCCAACTTAAAGGCTTCCTGAGCCGCCGGAATCATTGCCTGTTCCGGGGTTGTCCTGGGGTTGTTCTGGCGGGTTGTTCCGGTGACGGGCCGAAGGGGTATGCGATGCCACGGAGAAGTTTCTGGGCCTGGGGTATGGAGTCGGATGAACCCACCGAGGCGCAGCGCCGGGAGTTGGCTGCGAGTCTCGTCAACAAGTACGGCCTCTCCGGCAAGTACGGCGCCACCATTGACGTCCCTCCGGTGCCCGCCAGCAGCGACCTGGACCTGCGAAAGCCCCGGATAGCCGTGCCCGACTCCCTGGCGTCCATTTGCTTCACCGACACCCACGACCGGGCGGTCCACACCTACGGCCGCAACTTCTCCGACCGTGTCCGTGCTTTCAACCTCCAGTTCCCCAATCCACCCGATGTGGTGGCCTACCCCAGGAAAGAAGCGGACGTGGAGGCTCTTCTGGACTGGTGCTCCGGCCAGGGCTATGCCGCCATACCCTGCGGCGGCGGCAGTTCGGTAGTCGGCGGAATTGAGCCGCCCGAAGAGTATGACGGTATCGTATCCATTGACCTGGGTGGACTGGACCAGGTGCTGGAAATTGACGATGTTTCCCGGGCGGCCCGTATCCAGGCAGGAGTTTACGGCCCCGAGCTGGAAGAGCAGCTACGTCCCCACGGGTTCACCCTGCGCCATTTCCCCCAGAGTTTCGAGTTTTCCACCCTGGGCGGCTGGATTGCCACCCGCTCCGGTGGACACTACGCCACCAACCAGACCCACATCGACGACTTTGTGGAGTCGGTGCGGATGGTAACGCCCCAGGGAATCTGGGAGTCCCGCCGCCTCCCCGGCAGCGGAGCCGGGCCGAGCCCCGACCGCATGGTGCTGGGCAGCGAGGGAACGCTGGGAATTATCACCGAGGCCTGGATGCGGATTCAGGCCCGGCCCCGCTTCCGGGCATCGGCCGCCGTCACCTTCCCGTCCTTCGAGCAGGGCGCCGAAGCGGTGCGGCAAATCGTCCAGACCAAGCTGTGGCCCGCCAACTGCCGAGTGCTGGACCCGGGCGAAGCCGCCGACGCCCTGGGGTCTGACGGCACCCAGGCTATTTTGGTGCTGGGTTTCGAGTCGGCTGAACTGCCCCAGGGAGAACAGATGCACCAGGTCATCGCCATCGCCCGCGACTGTGGCGGCTCCGTCGGCGAGGAACAGATAAGGATTATCGACGGCAGCAGCGAGGAAGCCCGCCGTCCGGAGGCCGTGGGGGCATGGCGCAATGCCTTCATCAACGCCCCCTACCAGCGCAACGCCTCCATGGGTATGGGCCTGGTTGCCGAGACGCTGGAGACCTCAATAACCTGGGACCGGTGGCACGCCATGGACGCAGCGGTGCGGGGCGCGCTGCAGGACGCCCTTGACCGCGTCTGCGGCGGCGGGCGGGTTACCTGCCGCTTCACCCACGTCTACCCCGACGGCCCAGCCCCCTACTTCACCTTCGAGGGCATGGGTCGGCCGGGCGCCGAACTGGAAATGCACGAAGAAATCAAGCGGGCCGCTTCCGACGCGGTCATGGCAGCCGGTGGCACCATCACCCACCACCACGCCGTGGGCCGCGCCCACCGCCCCTGGTACGACCAGCAGCGGCCGGACCCCTTCGCCGCCGCGCTACGGGCCGCCAAGTCCGCGGTGGACCCCAACTGGGTGCTTAATCCCGGAATATTGTTTGACCGCTAGCCCGCCGCAACCGCCCGCGTGGGGTGGGTCTGGCGTTCCTGCACAACGTTCCTAAACAAGGAGGGCAAATGGGAATTTCCAACGAGACCATGCGAGCCATGATCCGGGAATATGGGGGCTTCGAGCTTTCTGATGAAGAGCTGGAGCTTGTCCGACCCGAAGTGGACGGCTACCTCGAAGCTATGTCTGGAATAACAGCTTTGGAGCTGTCCGACACCATGTCCGGCCGTTTGCTGCGCGCCGCCGAAGGAGGGACCGACGATGCCGAATGATGAAATCCTGGACCTGACCATCAGCGAACTGGCCCCCAGGATAGCCTCCGGGGAGGTTTCCCCGGTGGAGGTCACCGAGGCCGCCCTGGCCCGCGCCGACCGCCTCCAGCCCAGGCTGAATTCCTTCATCACCCTGCTCCATGATCGGGCCTTGGACCGCGCCCGGGTTCTGGAGTCGGAAGTGGCAGAAGGCAAGTACCGCGGGCCGCTCCACGGAATCCCCATCGGCATCAAGGACAACCTCGCCACGGCGGGCATACGCACCACAGTTGGTTCCCTGGTGCTGGCCGACAACGTCCCCGAAGAGGACGCCCGGGTGGTCACCCTCTGCGAAGAGGCCGGGGCAATAATGCTGGGCAAGGAGAACCTGGAGGAATTCGCCGCCGGCGCCACCTCCAACAACCCCCACTACGGCGCCGTACACAACCCCTGGGGCCTCGACCATATCCCCGGCGGTTCCAGCGGCGGCGGCGGGGCCAACGTGGCCTCCGGCGTAACCTTCGCCTCCCTGGGCACCGACCTGGGTGGCTCGGTGCGATTGCCGGGCACCTTCTGCGGCGTGGTGGGCCTGAAGCAGACCTTTGGCCGGGTTAGTCAGCGGGGTTTGATGGTAACCAGTTTCAACGGTGACCACATTGGCCCCATGACCCGTTCCGTTGCCGACAGCGCCCTGGTCCTGCAGGCCATCGCCGGCTACGACCCTCTCGACCCCAGTACCGTGCCGGTACCGGTGCCTGATTACCTTGACGGGCTGAACGGCGATCTCTCCAGCCTGACCGCAGGTATCCCCTCCGACTATTTCTTCGACGAGGTCGATTCCGAAGTGGAGGCCGCCGTTCGCAATGCCATTGCCGCGCTGCAGGAGTTGGGAGTGAAGGTGGTGGACGTCAGTCTGCCGATGATGGAGCACGTGGGTGCGCTGAGGGCGGCTTCCCTGGCCGACGGCATCGTCACCCACGAGCCTTACCTGACCAACGACCGCGACAAGTACGGGCCTAACGTTGTGTACCGCACCATGGCCGGGCAGTTCGTCCTGGGCCGGGACTACTCCAAGGCCTTGAAGGTGCAGCGACTCATCAAGGAGGAGTACGCCAGGGTCTTGCAGGACGTGGACTTCCTGGTAACTCCCACGGCGCCGATTCCAGCCCCGCGCATCGATGCGGTGGACTTGGAGCTGAACGGCGAAACCCATCGGGTACGGGGCCCCGGCTCCGGGTTAATTTCCCGCAACACCAGTCCCATTAACGGGAATGGCCTTCCCGCCATTACGGTCCCCTGCGGGTTCAGTGGGGAGGGACTGCCCATCGGCGTTCAGTTCATCGGCAGGCCCTTCGACGAAAGGTTGCTGTTCCAGGTGGCAGCGGGCTATGAGCAGGTCTCACCGAGCAAGGGCGTCCGGCCCCAGGTGTGACCACCTGCAGGCAAAGTCAGTAACGCCAAATGGCAGTGGTAAAGAGGGCCGTGTTCCGGGGAGAAACTATCGGGCATTTAAGGGAGCCGTGAGCCTTCCGCTTGCTTAGAGGCATGGAAGGCCGCGTACTCCCTGCGGTTGGTAAGACGGCAGGAAGTGCCAGGAATACGTCTCTAAGGGATATGGGCCAGGCGCCGAGGTAGTGGCGCCCTCCCCTGCGGCCGGGCTGTCAGCCGTGGAATCTATCTCAATGATCCCTTTCCCTTTGACGGGTGAAGGTCAGGAAGAGGGGTGACGTGCAACGTAATGGCAACGCTGGACGCAATCGCGAATTTCGCCACAGGTGTTGAGACAGTTTCTAAGGACGGCAGCAGAAAGAAACTGCGTAATTGTCAGGAGTCGGATTTCATGAGAGCGGGACGGATCTTGGTATTCCAGTAGTCGTTCTCCTTCGCCTCCCGCAGTTCCTCCACCAATTGCGCAGTCTCCGTTCCCACAGCCTCACCCAGTTCAGATGTGGTACGCTCTCCGGCCAACTCGGTTACCGCCGCCCTCAGTTTCATAACGTATTCAGCGACTTCATAGGCAGCCTGGTCGGAAGCAGAGCGGGCCTGCAAGGCCTCAAGTTTCTCCAGCCATTCCAGACCCTTCTGGGCATCGTCGAAAATGTCATCCAGCCCGCTGGCCGTAGTCATTTGGCATCCTCCACTTTTGTCTCTGTTTGTTGTGCGCTTGAGGGACAATCGCCTGAGTCTCGCGGTGAACTCCTCTGCTGCTCTGCCTAGGGGTATAACTTTGCCGAGACCCGTGTGGACCGTCGCGTCCAGCTTTTAACCTATATCATAAATTATCATACATGGCGCTGCCACGATTGAAAAACCTGACGCTTGCACCCAGGGTTGCCAGGCCTGGTCATTTATAGCCTGAAATTCCAGCGCTAATGGCCTGTTTTCACTTAAACTTCCATCGATTTAGAAGAAAGGCAACCATTTCCCAGTGTGCAGCAGGATTATTCATCCACGCGGCTTATTGACGAAGCTGCCCTCGGGACGTAACCTAAGCTCACGCAGGCGCAAAATCTAACCTACAAGAGGAGTTTGGCATGACAATCAGTAAGCAGACTACCTACGAGGTCGTAATCGAAGACGTAGAATATCTCCGTCACGGCGATAAGCCTTTTCAGGCGCGGCTCTTCAAGCCCCAGGGCGACGGACCCTTCCCCGTAATGATCGAACTGCACGGCGGCGCCTGGGTTAATGGCACCCGCGAGAACGGCAACGTAGGCAACGAGGCCATTGCCAGAAATGGCATTATCGTAGTTGCCCTGGACTTCCGCGTTCCGCCGGAAGCCTCTTATCCCGCTTCCTTCCAAGACATCCACTACGGCATCCGCTGGGCCAAGGCCCACGCCGGAGAGTGGAACGGCAATTCGGCAAAGATCGGGGCCATGGGCACATCCAGCGGCGCCCACCAGGCCATGCTGCTGGGAATGCGGCCCTCCGACGCCCGCTACTCGGCCCTGTCCCTGACCAACGGCGCCTCCGATGTGGATGGCTCCCTGGGCTGCGTGATCATGGTTTCTCCCGTAATCGATCCCCTGGGCCGCTACCATTACGCCAAGGGCATTCGCGAGGATGTAAAGCCCCCCGAGTCCGTAGGCGAGCGGACCGTCTCCATGCACGACATGTACTGGGTGACAGAAGAGGCTATGGCCGAGGCCGCCCCGGCCCGGGCGCTGGCCCGCGGTGAGAAGGCTGAACTTCCCCCCACCCTGTGCCTGGTCCGCGAATACGAGGCCGCCCACCCCCGCCCGGACCTGGAAGAGTTCGTTGCCCAGTACCGCAATGCCGGCGGGCAGCTTGACTGGACCATCTTTGAGGGCGAGGGCGAAGGCGTCCTGCGGGACCTGTCCACCGACGTGGCCCAGCAAGCCCTCGAACAGATGACCGCGTTCATCAATCAGCACCTCGGGTAAGCAGGACTGCCCCAAGAACCTGAGTTAACGACAACGGCGGACCAGCCCTCAGGGTTGAGTCCGCCGTTTCATTGCAGTGAAATACCGCGAGCTATAGCAAGAGTGAGTCCGGCGCCTGATCGCAGGCCCGACCGAGGAGTTGATCATGGCCACACAGCAAGATGAAGGGGCTGTTCCTGACTTTCTTCGCATGGAGGACGCCGGCGGGCCCGAGTCCACCAATCCTCACCGCAGCGAAACCTGGTACGGCTGGCCCAGCAAGCAAGTGGAGCCGGTCAACCTGTTGGACGATGACGGCAGGACCAGGCGGGTCCGTACTCCGGTGATGGACCTGGAGGGGTTGATCACGCCTACGGAACTGCATTACGTAGTCCAGCATTTCGACATCCCGGAAGTGGTGCCGGCGGACCAGTGGACCCTGACCATCGACGGCGAGGTCAGGAATCCGCTGACCCTCAACTACGAGCAGTTGCGCCGTTACCCAGGCCGCACGGTGCGCACTGTGATGGAATGCTCCGGCAGCGACGCCACCTATTTTGAGTACTTCAAGGGCGAGGGCCCCAAGCCCTCCAGAACGCAGGAAGCGATGATCCTCAGCGCCTCAGAGTGGACGGGCGCCCCCCTGGCCTCGGTGCTGAACGACGCCGGGCTGACCGACAAGGCCCTGTACATTCGGGCCGAGGGTTGGGACGAGGGAGTACCGGCATCCGCCGCACCAGGCACGGAACCCTTCCTTTACGACAAGGGACTGCCCAGGCTGAAGGCCCTCCACCCGGATACCATCCTGTGCTGGGCCCAGAACGGCCAGTTGCTGGAGCACCTGCACGGGGCGCCGGTGCGGCTGCTGGTGCCGGGCTGGTCGGGCAACTGGTCGGTGAAGTGGATTCGCCGCCTGGAAGTCCTGGACCACCTGCCGGACTGCTGGTACCACTACAATTTCTACTACTACGCCGACTCTCCCGACGCCACGGACAAGGAGTTGATCACCACCATTCCGGTCAAGTCCATGGTCACCCACCCCAACGACGACACCGAAACCCTGCCCCAAGGGACTCACGTGGTGCGGGGCTACGCCTGGAGCGGCGACGGGGCCATTACCCAAGTGGAGGTCAGCGTTGACGGCGGCGAGACCTGGTACGCGGCTCGGCTGGAGGAACCGCGGGAAAGGTGGATGTGGGTCAGGTGGTCCTACCTGTGGGAGGCCAATGAACCAGGGCAATACCAGGTTATGTCCCGGGCCACTGACGCATCAGGCCGCACCCAGTCCCGGGTGCCCCGGTACAACAACATGCGGAAAAACTTCACCGCCGTAGTGGGATACGACATTACCATCGAGTAGCGCTAGAGAGCAGTGGCGGCAGATACCCGGCAGGTTACTCAGGCCAGCTTCGGCAAGAGAGAGTCACAGAGTATGGCACTCCAGAGTCTTCCGCCCGCGCCGGGAAGGGAGAGCTAGAGCAGGTCCTTCAAGTACGGGCGTAAGAGCAAGTGAGTACCTGACAGGATCAGCGTCCCTACCAGGACGAACACGACCGATGATGGGGCCCAGCCCACAACCACGAGACCCAGGGCCGTTCCTGCGGCAGGAGGGTGCTCGGTGTCCGTCAAGACCATCAGCAGGGTGCTGAGGCCTACCGACAGCACAGCTACGAGGTCGCGAACCAGGTTGGAAGTGGATACCACCTCTCCCCACTCCGGCACAAGGTACACGAGGGAGAGAACCGTCCCAACAACCACCGCCACAACGTGCCCGCCAATGACCCTCCGGGGGCTGGATGCCTGGCTGTGCGGCGCAATGAAGATAATGAATGCGGTCGATGCTATGGCCACTACGATGGCGGCGCGAAGCACCACGTCCACTACCAGGAGAATCACCAGCAGCGCCACCATGGACAGCCCACACTGAAAGAGGTAGCTCTTCCAGTAGAGACGGAACTTTCTGTCCGTCAGCCTGCCTCTGAGCACCAGTCGTCGTATCGACCGTCGTCTGTCAAATTTGAGCACCATAAGCTGGCCCGCATCATCCCATCTCCTCCTTAAACGTGCCATGCACTGGCGCGACCAGTTCCGGGTGCTTTGACCACCATCGGCACTGGCGGAGCAGATACCAGAGCGATGCAAACTCTCTATGGCCGGAAAGGGCGCAAGTGGAGGAAGTGCGGTTGCTACGGTGAATTGACGAGAGGGAAGGTCTATCGAAGAAAGCCGGACCAGTCCCATGAAAAGCCGGTGGGAAGAACGGTCAACATCGAACCGCTTCCGTGAAAGTGCTGAGGCGTGGTGATGTTAACTTGCACGCAGTTTCACCGATATGCATTCCAAGCGCAGCCGGGGAATCCAACCCGTACTCCACATGGAGAGACGCTTGTCGCAAGAACCCTGGACTCTTGGGATGCGGAGTTCAGCCTGCGTTTGCCGGAGCAGCCGAACACCATACTGGGCTCTTGTGCCAGAACACCCTGAACCGGTTGCCTTCACTAACCTGAATTTCAGCCGGCCTCAGGGCGCACCGCACTAACCTGCATCGCTGCCCGGCTGAACTACTTGAAAGTGCGCCTCCGTCGGGACGCAGTCCGCACCGTTGATGGGGACCATGTCCTGGGGGCAGGCGGAAAAAGCCACCAAGCAGTCCATCTCGGCGCGCAGCACCACGTAATCGCCGGGGCCCGACACCGGCGGCTCGAAGCCGAGGCTGCCGTCCGAAGCCACCGGTATGTTCATAAACAGGTTCCATGGACTGGGCGTTTCAGGGGGCGTCAGACCAAGCTCGGCCAGCGCCGCCGCCAGGTTGTCGGTGCAGTTGTCGTGGTACTCCGTGCAGCCCAGCAGTTCATAGCGGTAGCGGTCGCACGCCGCCAGCAGCGTATCGTGAATCCCGCCCGACGTATCTTCCACCAGCGTCAGAATCGGCCTGCGGTGGTTGGTAACCATCGACTGCCCCAGGGCGGGCATCGTACGGCCGATCGCCGTCCGCGAATGCTCCATTGACATGAACTCGGTCATGCCGTCGCGCCGGAAGGCCCAGGTGTCCACCACCTGCTGCCCGTGGGTATTGACCACCCTGACGTGCTGCCCTTCGGCCACAAGAGCAGCCTTGCCCCGCCGCGCCGGTATGGTTATCAGCGACGAAGTTGCCATATTGCACCTCGCTTTCCTTTCCAGAGTGGGGCCGTGCAATGCGGGAGACGATCGATGTAGGGCAGTTCGATCCCGGGGCAGATCGGTGCCGGGGCCGCCGTATCAGCCGGTAAACCCGGCCCACACCTCCGGCAGCCGGGCCAGCGCCTCCGGGGGCAGTGGCCCTTCAGAGGCGAAATCTACTGCTTGCTCCAGGTGTTCCAGGCTCGAGTACCCAACCAGCACGCTGCTCACTCCGGCGTTAGACAGGGCAAACCGCAGCGAAGCCTCCACCAGGTTGCTCGCATACCCCTCCTGCTGCAGGAACCGGAAGCCGTCTGCCCGGGCCTGGTCCTGGCTGTAGTCGCGGCCCGAACCGATGGGTGCCACGCTAGGCACGGCGACGGGGTGCCGCACTGCTTCACCGCTCAGCGCGCCCGCCGCCAGTACCCGAATCACCAGCACCCCCATTCCGTTGTCGGACGCCCGTCCGATCTGGTTACCGTAGTCGGGCATGTCGAAGCCGTCCGAAACTGCCGCACCGGCGCTGGGGTTGACCAGGTTGTAAACCGACTGGATGGTGTTCAGGGCTCCTGAGTCGATGACCTGGTGCAAAGCCGGGGTCTCCCCCACTGCGGTCATTCCCCAGAACCTGACCTTTCCCTGGTCGCGCAACTGCCGCAGCGCGTCCACCACCTCGCTTTGCACTTCTTGGGGAGAGACTGACCCGCCTTCCCCCACTGCCGCGACGTGATTGTGCATCTGGATCAGGTCAACCTGCTCCCGTTGCAGCCGCGCCAGGCTATCCTCTACCGAGTGAATAACGTTGCCCTTGATGTGCCCCGGTTCGTGGGTAGTCACCCGGAACTTGGTGCCCACGTAAACGTCCGCCGCCAATTCCTTCAACACCCGCCCCAGGTTGGTCTCCGATTGGCCGTCGCCATAGGAAGAGGCGGTATCGAAATAGTTGATGCCCAACTCCATCGCCCGCGCGACCGCCTTCACCTGGTCGACATGCTCGCCGCGAATCATCAAACCGCCGACGTTGCCGCAGCCAAAACCGATTTCAGACACGTTTAGCCCGGTGCTGCCCAAGGGTCGATAGTCCATTTCTTTTCCTCTTCCGTGTTGCGCTCCCTGTCGTATTCCTTCCTGTAATGGTATTCCCCTAACCTGTTGGGCATAATTGCCCGCTTGCCGGCTTCAGGCCTCATGAGAGTTGTTCCGGACACAAGAGGGTAACAGCCTGCCCGACTAGACCGGCGCAACCGGCCCGCATGGTTCCAGGTAGGGCCTGCCAGGCTCCGGCGATGAACGACGCAACAGCAGCAGCATTTGCGCAACAACCAATGTACCTTGGGAATCTATGGTTGGCTCCGGGGAATGTTTCCTCTAATGAGCAGTGTTGAACTGGACGAGGATACCGTCGGGGTCCAGCACGTAGATGCTGCGGATGTCTCCGTCGGGATCGGTAAAGGACTCGATGGGGCCGGCCAGTTCAACGCCCTTGTCCAGCAACTCCTGGGTCAGGCCCTTTACGTCGGCGACGCCAAAGGATATATGGCTGATTCCCACCTCATCCAGCTTGATGGGCTGCCCGTCGGGATCATCGCCGGGATGGCTGGTCAGCGTCAGGGTGGGAGTGGCCCCGTCCCCGTAGGCGAGGCTGACCCAGTGGCGGGCCTGGCGTTCGCGGCGGTAGTTGTGCAGGCGCCCGCCCTCGGTGGGGTCGGTCATACGATCGCCCAGGACCGTCATGCCCAGAATGTCCCGGTAAAAGGCCAGAGACCGCTCCATGTCCCGAACACAAATTCCGATGTGGGTAACGCAGGTTGCTTCCATGATGATCGCCTCCCTCAGGTTGACGCCGACACGAACCTGACCCGGCGTTGAATCCATGTGCCGGGAACTATCTTGTCCCTGTTCTTGCCTCCGTCCTCTCGCTCCGTAAAAAGGCGCCGCGCCTAATCCAGCGGCAGCTTGTGGAGCCACCCCGGCTCGGAAATATCCAGCACCTGTTCGTTGGGGCCGGACCACTTTTCCTCGGCGCGGGGCGGGCGGACCTCGCCGTCCTTGGCAATCTCGCGGCGGACGATCTCCTGCCCGTCAATCTCGCGGAGCCTGGCGCCCGTATCTTGCAGGCTGTCCACCTGGAATCCGATGTGGTGGATGCCGCTGTAGTTCTCGCCGTTGGGGCCCACGTCGGCGTCCTGATTGGTCTTCCACTTGAGGAGAGTCAGGTTGATGTCGCCGTCGGTAAGCTGGATCTGGCGGTCGTTGCGGGCCACCTCGACGAGGTCGAAGCCCTGCTTGTAGAAACTGGCCACTGAGTCCGGGTCTTCGCAGGTAATTGCAATGTGCTTTATCTTGGCCACAGGACACCCCCGAAATTGGTTTCGGGACATTATACCCCGTACGCTGCGGAATAGGGGAAATGCCGCCGAGGCGGGACGGCAGCACGGTGGGTTGCAAAGGGCGAGGCCGAACATAGAGCCCGACTGACTTTCGGCCCCTTTCAATGTCTCCGGGGCCTCGTAAACCAGGTTACTGCCATACTCCGCAGGGAGGCAGGAGGCTTTTAAGAATTTCAATAGGAAATTACCTGTTGACATCTAACGAAAAAACCGTTAGACTCTGTCATTATGAATAATGCAAAACAGATTATAGATCGTTTCGGTGGTCAGTCCGCCCTGGCAGCGCTGCTGGGCAAGCGCCAGAGCACGGTTCAGCACTGGGTAAGTACCGGGAGAATTCCTTCGCAGTGGCACGAACGCCTGCTGCAACTCGCACACCAGCAAGGTATCGGTCTGGAACCCAGGGACTTTGTAACTACAGGCGTGCCCGGCATCGCTCCCTCCGAAGGAAAACTGGGCGTGCTGATGGTTGGCCTGGGCGCGGTGGCTTCCACATTCGTAGCCGGTGTCGAACACATCCGGCAGGGAACGGGCCAGCCCGTTGGTTCAGTATCCCAAATGGCTACCATCCGCCTCGGCAAACGGTCGGACAACCGCGCGCCGCTAATACGGGATTTCGTTCCCCTAGCAGACCTCGACCAGCTGGTATTCGGCGCTTGGGACCCTATCCCCGACAACGCCTACGAAGCGGCCGTGAAGGCCGGTGTGTTGGACCGCTATGAACAAATAGAACCCATAGCCGACTTTCTGAAGTCCATTGAGCCCATGCCAGCCATTTTCGACAACGATTATGTCAAGCGTATCGACGGCGAGAATGTCAAGCCTACCGGATCACGGATGGACTCAGTGGAGGCTATACGGGACGATATTCAGCGTTTCAAGACGGAAAACGGTTGTGACCGCCTGGTAATGGTCTGGTGCGCTTCTACCGAAAAATTCATTACAGAGAGTTCGGCCCATCAGGATATTGAAGGTTTCACTGGCGGTCTCCACGACAACGACGAAAACATCGCTCCTTCCATGATTTACGCCTATGCGGCATTGATGGAGGGCGTCCCCTTCATCAACGGGGCCCCCAACCTGACCGTGGATGTCCCTGCCATGGAGAAATTCGCCGGGGACCAGGGTGTCCCAATATGCGGCAAGGACTTCAAGACGGGCCAGACCCTCGTAAAGACCGCTCTTGGGCCGATGTTGAAGGCCCGGATGCTGGGAGTAGACGGCTGGTTCTCGACCAACATACTGGGCAACCGCGACGGTGAAGTACTGGACGAGCCCGAGAACTTCAGGACCAAGGAAGAGTCAAAACTCGGCGTACTGGAGTACATCCTGCAGCCCGACATGTACCCTGACCTGTATTCGGATGCCTACCACAAGGTGCGCATCAATTACTACCCGCCCCGCGGCGACAACAAGGAAGGCTGGGACAACATCGACATCTTCGGCTGGCTGGGGAAGCGTATGCAGCTGAAGGTCAACTTCCTGTGCTCAGACTCCATACTGGCTGCTCCCCTGGTGCTCGACCTGGTCCTGTTCATGGACCTGGCGCATCGTGCCGGCCTGTCTGGCATCCAGGAATGGCTGTCTTTCTACTTCAAGAGCCCGCAGCACGCGCCGTCGGTCTATCCGGAGCACGACCTGTTCATACAACAGACGAAGCTCAAGAACACTCTCCGGTGGATGATGGGCGAAGACCAGATAACCCACCTGGGCATGGAATACTACCGCGATGCCTTCTCGCCGGTCGGCGTAGGGTCCGACGTAACATGCTGAACCCCTCGCGCTCCAGGGAAGGCGGCTTTTCCCTCCTTCCCTGGGACAGTATCCGGTTGAGGGTGTCTTGACCCTTGCCGCGTATACCACGCTTAGCGCACTGATTGACCGGTTTGAAGTAATCCTGTTCGATTCCGACGGCGTGCTTACGAGCTGGCCTTCTGCCATTCCCTCGGCCCCCGAAGCTATCGACCGCCTCAACTCCCTGAAGAAACCCTACCTCGTACTGACCAACGACGCTTCCGCGCTTCCCGAGACCCGGTCGGCGCGGTATGCCAGGTTGGGGTTGTTTGTCGACCCGAGCCAAATCCTGTCCTCGGGAATGCTGCTGGCCCCCTATTTTTCGGACCTGGGCCTGGCCGGTGCGAGAAGCGTCGTGCTGGGGACCGAAGACAGCGCCGTTTTCGTGCGGCGGGCCGGTGGTGAAGCGGTACCTTTCGACGAGGACTTCGATGTGCTGGTGGTCGGCGACCAGGCGGGTTTTCCCTTCCTCGAGGCTACGGGCACGGTCCTGAGCAACCTGTTCCGCAAGATTGACCGCGGAGAGATGCCCCGCCTGGTGGTCCCCAACCCTGACCTTATCTACCCCGAACGAGAAGGGTTCGCCTTCGCCAGTGGCACGGTCGCCCAGATGTTCGAGTCCGCCCTCGCCCAGCGCTACCCGGACCGCCCGGACCTGACCTTCGCGCGACTTGGCAAGCCGCATCCGGCCATGTTCGAGGAAGCAATCCGCCGCTGCAGGACCCGCGACATGGTTATGATCGGTGATAATCCGGGCACCGACATACGCGGGGCGAACCAGGTAGGGATAGCGTCTGTGCTGGTGGAATCCGGCATTTCCGGTGGCGACCTGTCCATGTTGCCGGACTCCGACAAGCCCACCTACCGGCTGCGGTCGTTGGCAATCTGACTCCCCCTGCGGCACAAGCCCTGGACCGAGGGCAAAGTGGCAACCCTCTTTCTGCCAAAACCCGTCCGTCAACTGCCTGCGCGGCTTCGGGAATTCAGCAGGTCAGGTTGTTTCCGCCGACAGTGCGGATAATGAGATAGCAGGGTTGATAAAGATCCTCTACTGGAACACCTCCGAGAGAACCTCTCCCCCCAAGCGGCTGTTTTCTTAGGTGCCGGCCGCTAGAACCCGGCAACTGCCCCACCTCTTCCGGTATGTCCCCCGCAGAGTTATTTACGCGGCGCCCCAAGTGATCAAGCAAGTGATTTGCCGGGCGTTGACCGGTCAAATCAGCTATGCCACATAGCGCTTGACAACACCTTTCGCGTGAGTTCCACCAAAGTCAGGCGCGACGTCCTATTGCCCGAGACTCCAAGACTGGTGAAAGGTGAAAGGTCTGTACCCGTGACTTTCGCCAGGGAAACGAATTAAATTTACGAAATCCTGAACTATCACAACAGTTTGTTGACATACGACTTTCACAAGTATATATTCCGACGGCAATCGAGCTTTCTATGTGAGTATTGCCGTTGCAGTGTCTATAACAAATAGCAGACAGGAGGTATGTTGTCTATCGGAAACATCAGCGTTATTTAAGGCCAGTTAGAGATACTGTTCCTTTATCAAGAAAGTTTACACCTGGAGGATGGAAACCATGTCCTACCAATGGCTGAAACACAGACTAAAGGAACCCAGGGGACTACTATATGTGCCAATGCTGGTTGTATTGGCCCTGGCGATTGTAGCTTGCGGCGCCGCAGCTACCGCTACACCGGCTCCCGCGCCGGACCCGACCGCAGTGCCTGAGGTGATGGCCGAACCCACCGCAATGCCTGAAGTGATGGCCAAGCCGGCCGAGGAAATGATGGCCAAGCCCGAATCCGGGGCGATGGCTTTTGCCGATTACTGGAATCCCCCGACTGATTATTATGGTGATCCCGTTTACGGCGGCATACTCCGCGTTAACTACGAAGACCCGTTGGAGCACGCCAACGACTGGGGTGCGGCTACCGGCGCTTCTTCCAGGTACCGCGGCCCCACCGGCGCCGTGCTGGTCATGGAGAACCCCTACGATGCCGGCGCGCCGCTGATTCCCGACCTCGCCCAGAGCTGGGATGTCCACGAGGGATTGGACGGTGTAACCTTCCACTTCCGGGAGGGCACCAACTGGCACAACGGCGAGCCCTTCGTTTGCGAAGACGCCCGGTTCTCCTTCGAGACAATGGGCACCGGGAACGGCCTTACCGCCAGCTACATGAAGAGCCGACTGGCCCACGTCATACTGGAAGAGATGGAATGCCTTGACGACATGACCCTGAAGATGAACTACACCGGCCCCACCGGTATCCCCCTGCTCAATATATCCAATCGCCGGGGCATCGTCTTCAACAAGGCCTGGTTCGAAGCGGGCGGTGAAGAGGCGATGTTCCAGGATGTGACCATGGGCATCGGCCCCTACAAGTGGGCCGAAGGGCAGTCGGTAGGTGTTGACGAACAGCACTTCGACAGGAACGACGACTACTTCATACCGGAACTGCCCTACGTGGACGAGTTGGTTATCTTCGGCATCCTGGACGAGTCCGCGCAGCAGGCTACTCAGCTGGCCCACCAGACCGACTGGCACTGGGTCCGGAACTGGGGCCAGTACCAGGCCTACGTGGACCACGACCAGATTATTTCCGTTATCCGGGCCACGCGGGGCAACTTCCGGCTGTGGATTAACGCCCGCAATGAGCCTTTCGACAACGTAAGAGTCCGGCAGGCCATTGTCATGGGTATTGACCGCGCCGCGGGCATCCTGATACTCCAGGACGGCCATGGCGCCTCCGGAGGATTTGGCTACGCCCCGGGCAGCCCCTGGGAACTGCCCCAGGAGCAGCTCTGCTCGGTGCCCGGCTGGTGTATTTCCGAGGACTTGGAGGCAACCCGAGCCGAAGCCAAGGCAATCCTGGAGGAGGAAGGCTTCGACTTTGAAAAGACTTACACCTTCACCGTGGAGTCGGACGCCCAGGTAACGGCCCGCGCTACCTTCCTGCAGGAGCAGTTGCGGTTAATCGGTATCCAGACCGATTTCGACTCGGTGGAGACCATTGCCTACCGGGAACAGGAGAACTCCGGCACCTGGGGCGATCTGAAGCCCGGCAACAGTACCGTCAACGCCGATGACCCCAACGCCGGCGTATCGGCTTTCCTGCGCTGCGATTCCACCGGTAACGACTGGACTCCCAACGGCCCCTGTGACCTGGACATCGTAGCCCTGCTGGACCAGGCCCAGGTCGAGTTGGACCAGGACAAGCGGCGGGCGATAGCTCACGAGATTGAGCTGGCTGCGATGAAGCAGTACAGTTCCTTCCCGGTTTACTGGGAACAGGAAGCAGCGGCCTTCTGGCCTGAGGTAAGGGGTTATGCCCACTTCCCGGCGCCCTTTGGCTCCTACCGCAAGTTCATGCACATGTGGATCGACCCGTCCCACATGGACGATACCGGATTCGCCGGTCAGACCATGGGAGTGCCTGGCGGAATTTAGTCTCTCCAGGCTCGGCAGAATCCATATCTATACCAGTGACCAAATTAACGGCCACTCACCTGCATCGGTGGGTGGCCCTCTTATATGCCCGGCAAACGTCGGCCCTCCTGAATGCAGAGGAAAGTGAGGTCGATCAGGCGCCCGGGCTGCCTCCACTTCCTTGTCCCGTTCATTGTCCTGGATCCAAGGTATGCATTCCGCTTGATGCGGAATATTATCGACGCACTCAATTCATAACCACTGATAGGTGGCGTTTCAATTTAGGTGGTCTTGCCATAGAACCTGGGCAGACACACCGGTCTGACCCTCCGAAATCCCGAGCCAAACCACCTGAACTGGAACGCCGCTTTACTGATATTGAGTCTTGTCATCGGCATTGCGGCATAGGATAATTTCCGGCAATCTCCTCATATCCGGGCGCATCCGGATTTGACACCTCAAAGCACGGACGTTCGCAGAGTCAATGACTACCGACAGCAATGTGCAGAGGACCCGAGCCGCCCAGGCAGGTCTCCTGATGAGGACCTATCGCGAGACCTTTTCCGAGGATGGCGGGCGGCGAGGCCTAACCCAGGAAGAACTGTTGCGCCGGATGGCGTTGGTGGACACCAACTACGCCGTACGATACAGCCACGCCACGGTTTCTCGCTGGGAGTCGGGAGCCACCCGCCCCACCATCCAGCGGCTCCAGGTTTTCGGCAAAGCCCTCAACCTCTCGCCGACTGACGTAGCGGGCCTGATCCTGCTGGCTGGCCTCGCGCGGGACTTTGATTCGGCCCTGGAGTGCGTGAATTCACAAGACGTTGACCTAGGCGCTACCCAGGAGAACATCCAGGAAGCCGCCCAAGTTGCCGGGGGCGAGGCCCAGAAGGAATCGAAGCTTGGGCCTGAAGCTGCCGCAGGGACGACGGCCTCGGTTCATCATGCGATGTCGCCCAGCGTTTGGAGCGCGGTCCGTTTTACTTTATTGAGGCTGGCGCTGGTGGGGGCGTGCATTGCCGGCGGTGGGTACGCCCTGTCGTTGTTCGACTGGAACGACGCCTGGGCATCGATGGTTTACGTCGGGCTTGTTACGTCTCTGGTGCTGGCGCAGCAGTTCCTGTTGCCCAATAGCTCCGCCGACCTGGGTGGACTCTTTTGGGTTTCTATATTTTTCGTTTTGACGACTCCCTTGCTCCAGTTCTCCCCGTTGAGGATGGACCACTACAACTTCTATACCATCGCGGGCTTTGCCGGCACTCCCATGCCATATATGCTGTCACTCCTGGTTAACCTGGCGTTGGCATCAACCGCCGGTCTCCTGTTCCGGCTAATCTGGATATGGCAGAGCCGCCGCGAATACGCCGGAAGTGATGCCCTGCGGCGGGCCGCCTGGGTAACATTGCCACCGGTGGCCATCGTGTACGCGGTGGTGGTGGTCATATCAAATGCTTCTATATGGATCCAATACGGTATGCTGATGCCGGTGATAGCCGCCACCTTTACCACGTTGCTGGTGTTGCAAGACCCTAAAATCAATCCCAGCGAACGTGACCGGAGATTCCTGCTGTCAACCGTTGTGGCGGTGGCCATCGTCTCCACTACCCTGGGCATAATTACGATACTGGCGATTTATGTTTCGCCTGACCTGCCGATGGTACTGCCGGACCACAATCTGCTGCGCTCATGGGAAATCAATTTCTCCGACTTGGGCTATTCACGCGAAGAGGCGCTGCACCGCCTGAACCTGGGATACCTGTGGCATGCCATGTTCCTGTTCGCCTACATGTTCTTCGTCGTGGGAGGCAACCTGATTGTGGCCGTCTACCGGATTGGCCAGCGGGGAAACTCAAGCCCCACCACAATGCCCTCTGACTCAAGGCATCAGGCCACTCAGGAAGAGACCGACCCCGTGCCGGAACTTGGGTAGCTGCCGCCTGCTCCCTTCTTGCCTGCGGAATCAGGGGAAGAGCTTATACACTTGTATCATTGCCATTGGCCCGGTTGCCTCGTCAGCCACTTCCTTGGTAATGTTGCGCAGGTAGTGTTGCGCACATACATTTTCCCGTGAAGGGCCCAGGGTGCTGGCAATAATAGGTGAGGAGGTCCACTTATGGCTGTAGAACCAATCCGCGTGGGACTAATCGGAGCGGGCGGCAACGTACGGAACCGTCATATCCCCGGCTTCCAGGGCGTGGAAGACTGCGAGTTAGTGGCGGTGGCCAACCGCAGCATCGAGTCGGGAAGGGCCATCGCCGACCAGTTCAACATTCCCAGGGTTTACGGTAACTGGCGGGAACTGCTGGAGGACGAGGAAATCAACGCCGTCTGCATCGGCACCTGGCCCTACATGCACCGCACCATGACCCTGGCCGCCCTGGATGCCGGCAAGCACGTACTGACCGAGGCCCGCATGGCCTCCACGGCGGCGGAAGCCCGCGACATGCTCGCCGCTTCCCTGGCGCATCCGGAACTGGTGTGCCAGCTAACCCCCACGTCTACCAGCTACACCATTGATAACGTGCTGATGCACCTGATAGGCGAGGGACATCTGGGCGAACTGTTGTCGGTGGACTTCACTTCCCTGCAGAATAACTTCGCCGACTTTGACGGCCCACTGCACTGGCGCCACGACCGGTCGCTCAGCGGCTACAACACCCTGAACATCGGCGCATCCTACGAGTCCATGATGCGCTGGCTGGGCCGGGGCAACCGCGTCTTCGCCATGTCCAGGGTCAACGTGCCCTACCGGAGGGATGAAAACGGGCAACTTGCCTCGGTAACCATTCCCGACCACGTGGACATCCTCTATGAACTGGCCAACGGCGCCCAGGTCCATATGCAGATGAGCGCCACCTCCGGACTCAACGGCGGCAACCACATCTGGATGTTCGGGACCGAAGGCACCATCCACGTAGACCCCCAGCGCCGGGTCTGGGCCGGCAAGCGCGGCGACAGCGAACTTGCGGAAGTCCCCAACCCGCCGGAAACCCAGGCCAGGTACCGGGTGGAGGAACAGTTCAGCAACGCCATACGGGGCACGGAAAAGGTGGACATGGTGGCCTTCGAGACCGGCGTCCATTACATGGAGTGGTCCGAAGCGGTCCACCGCAGCGCAACCGAGGGGAGGGTGGTATACCTGCCGCTGTAGGGGGCTAAACAGAGAACCAGCTTAGCCCTACCGCTGCAGTTGCAAAGGTGTTGGGGAACCCTCGACCAGCCCGGGGTGAGCGGCAGGAATATGCCATGCAGCGACTTTCCCTGGACCCGTCCGCGGCAGGTCAGGACCGGTTCGCAGCAGTTTGATACCGGTCCGTGGCAGCTGCGATCCTTTCGCGGCAACTCCGGTGCCCGTTCGTGGTGAGCTTGTCGAACCATCCCAGGGTTTAGGGGCATCCTTCGACCCGTTCGCGGTGAGCGGAACAAGTTAACGGCCATTCAGGGAGGGTCTGCCCAACCAGCCTCCGCCATTCAGTTGCAGCCGGTTACGTCGCGGCCGGCGTCGCCTCTGTCTCTCTCGGCAGCGACTCCTCCCAATCGGGAATCAGCACCTTAGACGTTGGTTCCAGCAACCAGATGAACAGCACACCGGCCAGGCTGGCGGCAATTGAAATAACCCACGCCAGGTCGTAGGAGCCGCCTCCGATGGAGATGAATCCGAATACTTCCAGGGGAGTGGCGTCATTTATTCGGAAGTCGTAAATCAGGCCGCCAATCAACCCGCCCACGGCCATGCCCAGGCCTGACCCCAGGTGCTGGAACCCGAATATAGACCGCACCGGCCCCATGCCGTAGTACTGGCGGTTGGCGATCAGGAAGGCGGACATCTCCCCGCCGAACCCAATCCCAAAAAAGGCGGCGAAAACGTAAAACTGCCACGAACTCTCAGCCCAGAAGAGCATCAGTACCGTTATTCCCTGCAGGAAATAGGGCACCACCATGGCCGTTTTAGCCCCCCAGCGGTCGGCCAGGATGGGGATGAACAATCGGCTGCTGACACTGGTGATGGTGTAGATGGTGACAATCCAGGCCGCCGAAGACAGCGACATTCCCCGCGTTGTGGCAAAAAACACCACATGCCAGATAACTATCGAATGCCCCACGCATCCCAGGTAATGGATGAAAGGCAGGTTCCAGAAGGCCCTGGTGCGGCGGGCATGCTGCAGGAAAACCTTGCTCCGCAGCTTGGCGGTGGCCCGGTCGGTGGGTACCGGATCCGGGTCATCGGCGTCGGCGCCCAGGGGTCTCATGCCCCGGTCCGCCGGCTCGCCGTGGAAGAAGGCCAGCAGCGAAAACAGGATTATGCCGCCTACCACCGGGATTATCCAGAAGGCCACCTGCCAGCCCGTCTGGGAAATCAGCAGCGCCAGGGCCGGGGCGGTCACGGATGCGCCCATGCCACCGATAGACTGCTGGATTCCCACGGCAACACCCAGCTTCCGCTTGAACCAGGCTGCCACCGTGGTCGGTATGTTCACCGCAAAGAGGGCCTGGGCTAACCCCAGCAGCACACTATAGTAGAGGTAAAGCTGCCAAAGCTGGTCCATGGTGCTCAGAAGCAGCATTCCCACGACGTACAGGGTGGCGGCTACCAGCAGCGACCGGCGCGCGCCGTAGCGGTCGCCAACCCACCCAGCGACGGGAGAGAGCAGGGCGTTAGACACGCTGCGCAGCACCTGGGCCAGCACGATGGCGGTTACACCCCAGGCAAAGTCCTGCTGCAGGACCACCAGGATTACCGCAAAGGCCTGGCTGACAAAGTTGGCAGTGACCCGAAGCATGGTGCCCGTGCCCACCACCACCCAGGCATAGTGGTACTGGTCCCGCAGCGAGTCTATACGGGCTGACCAATCGATATTCAAGCCCAATACCTCTACTTAGTCAGGAAAATTAGTGTTCAACGCATGTGATAAGCCGGAAGTCGCCGGATGTACCTGCCATGGCGCTCAACATCCGCAATTGAGGCATTGTACCTGTGCAGAGGGCAACGGGCAAATTGGCATAAGAAGGAATATCGCGGGAGCGGATACAAGTCTCGGGCTGGAACCGTTAGCGTTGCAGTTTAGGTGGTTTGGTTAACGTACTGGGCAGGGGCAGACCTTGTGGCTGCCCTGGATGTCTGGCAAAAGCATCCACAATGTAATGCTGCCTCTAAGGCGTTCGTCGCCGCCCGCACTCCGTCACCCAATCGTCAATGTCCTTCCCCGTTTCCAGGCAGGCGTACAGCACGACGCCCGCCGCAGCCCTGGCATCCTCGAGAGCGTCGTGGTGCTGGAAGGAAATTCCCAGGTCAGCGGCCAGCTTGGCCAACCGGTACCCGCCGTTGCTGCGTTTTTCAGGCCAGGCTCGCCGGGCAATGGCTACGCTGTCCAGCCAGGTCACGGGAATGATTGGCAACCCGTACTTCCGGGCGGCACCATCCAGCGCGGAGCGGTCGAAGAAGGTATGGCTTACCAGCACCCCTCCATCCAGCCAATCGAACAACTCGGCGAAAACATCGTCAAAGGCCGGGGCGCTCTGGACCTCGGCGGGCCCGATGCCATGAATCCTGATATTGAAGGAACTGAAGCGTTCCCCGGGGTTTACCAGGGTCGAAAAGCAGGAATCGACCCGCCCCTCATCTACCCGCACCACTCCTATCTGGCAAATGCTGGAGGTACTGCTGTTGGCAGTTTCGACGTCAATGGCGTTAAAGCTCAGGTTGCGGGACATTGGTTTGTCGTCTATTTTCCCTTGCCTTTTGTTCTGCAAATGGTGTGTGGCCCGACTGACCAATCAGCTCGCCGCCAGCGCCGGAATAATCTGCTGACCGAAGGCCTGCACCTCGGCCTGCGGCGGCGCAAAGGTCAGGCAGGGCATCAAGTACAACTGGGTCACCCCGTGCCTGGCCATCTCCTGGATACGCTCCGTGCAGTATTCGGGGGTGCCGATCAGGCCCAGAGCGTCGCACAACTGCCCGTTTACATCGTCGCTGACGAACTGAGTAAGCTCGATGGCCTCCTCCCAGTTGGGCGCGTGGCCCAGGTCGGGATAGATGTCCCGCACCGCCTGGGGAATCTCGTACTCGGGTATATCAAACCCCGAATAAGGCAGCCAGTTGGGCCCACCCCACATCAGGCCCCAATGCACCGACACCGGTCGGGCCAGCCGCCGCGATTCCTCGTTGGAATCGGCCACGCAGGTCCGCACCGCGAACATTATTTCCAGGTCGTCCAGGGTACGGCCGCTGCGCCTGGCCCCAATTTCCAGGTGTTCGAAGACCTTCTCCACGATGCCCGGCGTGTACCCCACCAGCGCTAGGGCTCCGTCGGCCACTTCGCCGGCCAGTTGCAGTGAACGGGGTCCAGACGCCGCCATCAATACCGGCACTCCCTGCCCGCCGTCGCTTCCTGCGAAGTCCAGACGGTTGGTCATGCCGTTGTATTCCACCGAGTCCCCCGCCAGCAGCGCTTTTACTTCGGTGACGCACGCCCGCATCTGCCGCAGAGTCGCCGGACGCCGCCCGATGGTGCTTGCTGACGTATACCCCGTGCCGATAATGAACCTGGTCCTGCCCGGGGCAATCTCGGCCACCGTCTGCGCGGCCCCCGCCAGCACCGATGGGATACGCCCGAAGGGATTAGTGACTGCCGGAAACAGGCGCAGCGTGCTGGTGGCACTGGCTGCCAGACCCATAGTCACGAAGGTGTCCCGGCATATCATCTGGCTGTCCAGGATGCCGGCCCCGTCGAAGCCGGCCTCCTCAATCTGGCGGATCATGCTCAACAGTTCCGGCATAGGCGAAGTACCGGGCACGCGCATGGAAATCCTGATCGGTTCTGCCATCGATTTTCCCTCCATAATTCCGCCAACAGCTTCCTGTCTTCTGCCTGCCAGTATACCAGCGAGCCGCCTGACGATACCTCTAATATATTCACACCATGTTCAGCCAACCGGCAGCCGACACTTGTCGCATTAGGCTCTGCCGTGCGGTTGCTGCGGGTTGCAGTAACCTCTGAGGCGTCTGAAAGACATTGTTGCTTTCGTATAACCTGCGGACTGTCTCGTACGGATGTCGGGAGCCGATACCCAGCTACTCGCTCATAATTGACAGGATTCGGCCCAGTACGTAGCATTGCGCCAAGCTAGATACTCACTCCGATCCAAAAACGTCCCTGCCCTGGTGCGACCGGAGTTGCGGACTTAACGGGAGGCGGCAACATGAAATTTGGCCTGATGTACGAAATCCAGATACCGGAACCTCACTACCCGGGCGTTGAGCAGGACCGCTACCAGCAGGTGCTGGCCCAGGTTGACCTGGCTGACGAAGTTGGCTTCGACTATTTCTGGACGGTTGAGCACCATTTCCTGCGAGAGTTCTCCCACTGTTCCGCGCCTGAAGTGCTGTACGGCGCAATATCGCAACGGACCAAGCGCATCCGCATCGGTCACGCCGTCGCGCTGCTGCCAGGCCAGTACAACCATCCGGTGCGGGTGGCAGAGCGGGCCGCGGTGCTGGACATCCTGAGCAATGGGCGTATGGACCTGGGAACCGGCCGATCCACCACCCTTATCGAAATGGACGGGTTTGAAGTAAACCCTGAGGATACCAGGGCGCAGTGGGAAGAGGCCGTCCGCATGATTCCCAGGATGTGGACGGAGGACACTTTCTCCCACGAAGGCCAGTTCTACACTATCCCGCCCCGATCGGTAATTCCCAAGCCGGTGCAGCAACCCCACCCGCCCATGTGGGTAGCATGCAGCCAGCCGGACAGCTTCCGCGCCGCCGGTGAAATGGGGTTGGGGGTGCTCTGCTTCAACCTGGGCGGCTACGGCCAGATGGAAGAAAGGGTCAGCGCTTATCGTGAAGCGGTCAAGAACGCCAATCCGGTGGGCCGGTTTGTCAACGACCAGGTGGCGGCCCTGTGCCTGATTCACGTCGGCGAGGACGACGAGGAGGCGCGACGGGTAGCGAGCCCGGAAGGGGAGTGGTTCGTCAACAAGGCGGAAGAACTCTACCAACCGTGGCAGGGAAGACCGGTGCCAAATTCCTACCAGTTTGCCGTATCGGCGGTGCAGGAGGAACGGGTCAACAAGACTGCCGCCGACCATATCGAGTCGGGCGCCTTTGCCATGGGAGACCCGGACACGGTCATCAAGGTGCTGAAGAAGTACGAAGAGGCCGGCGTGGACCAGATTCTCTGCTTCATGCAAATGGGCAACCTGGCCCACTCGCGCATCATGGACTCAATAAAGCTGTTTGCGCGGCACGTTATTCCCTACTTTAAGTAGGGGCGGCGGACGCGGTATTCTCCACGCTTCTTACACGGTTAGCACACGGTTCGCACACGGTTCGCAGGAGGGAGCCCGCGCATAAGCCTGAGTGTGCGGGCTTCCGAACTTAGTGACTGGCCGGCCTTGCGCCGGTCGGCCCCTGCCCGGGACACCAACCGCCACACTGCATTGTAAACTTAACGCTATAATGCCCCGTGAGGCCCCACGCCATGATGGCAACTGGGCATGGCCTTGCCGGTCTGTCCCGGTCTATCCCGGTCTATCCAATGTTTAGACTCGCCGTTCCAGCTGAACCAAGGAGGCACCCCAACGTCTTCATCGGAATCACGCGATACCGGTCCGGCTGCCAGCCCGTCCCAAACCCCTGAACCGGGGCGTCGGCCCCGCCGGCAACGTCCGGCCAGATTCAACACCTTCGTGTCGCTGCGCCACAAGGACTTCTTGCTACTGTGGATTAGCAACCTGTTCAACGCATCGGCCGTCTGGTTCCAGCAGATAACAATACCCTGGCTGGTGTGGGAAATCTCCAGCTCCCCCTTCCTGGTGGGGATCGCCGCTGGGTCGCGTTCGATACCCTTCCTGGTCATCGGCCCGATGGCAGGGGTGCTTGCCGACCGGATAGACCGACGCAAGATGGTCCTGGTGGTGCAGTCGATCATGGCGGTAGTTGTGCTTGCATTCGCTGCGGCCATCCACATGGGGTATGTGGTAGGCACCGTGGGAGTCGTTTACGCGCTGGTGTTCTCCGTTATTACCGGCGTACTGCACGCTACCATTCAACCGGTACGGCACGCTATGGTGGCCAACACTGTTCCCCGTGAAGACCTGTGGAACGCCATCGCCCTGAATTCAATTGCCGGCAACGTGGCGCGGGTCGTGGGACCGGGGCTGGGTGGCGTTTTGATAGCCTGGCTGGGGCCGGCGCTTAATTTCTACATCGAGGGCGTCTTCTACATCCTCATGGTCGTGGCGATGATACCCATAGCCCTGCCCTTCAGGGAAGCGGTCACGGCTACCAGGACTTCAGTGTTCGCCAACCTGAAGCAGGGGTTCAGCTACGTGGTAAGCGAGCAGTTAGTGCTTCGTCTTCTGCTGGTGGCCTGCGTGTCGGACATCTTGATCGGGCCCATAGTGCATCTTATGCCGGTGATAGCCGACGAAGTGCTGGGAGGAGACTCCAGGATTTACGGATTCCTGGTCCTGGCCACGGGGGTCGGGGGAATAATTGCGACCATTTCGTTTGCCTCCCTGGGCAGGTCTTTTATGAGAGGGAGTGTAGGCCTGGTGGCCCTGATGTTCCTGGCCTGTTCTGCGATTGTCCTGGGCATTTCGACCTGGCTGTGGGTTTCGTTGGCCGCCATGTTCGGCCTGGGCTTCTTCCGGCTTGTGTTCAAGATAAACAACAACACCCTGGTCCAGACCACCATACCGGATGCCCTGAGGGGCCGGGTAATGGCCATTTACAACCTGGATAACGGGCTTACTCCCCTGGCCAGCATGACGCTTGGACTGATGGCAGAATTCTGGCGGGTAAACCTGGTGGTCCTGGCGGTGGGAGTACTGAGCCTGGCCCTGACCATCTATGCCTTGGCAGCGTTTTCCGACGTGCGGAGGATGAGATGACACCACCGGTAACTGTTCAGGAATGTCCGCCAATCAATTCCAGGGTGATGCCAGCTTTCAGGGCGGACAAGATTCAGGATTTTGGATTGGCAGGACAGTGAGCCAACTCCATTTGGCGGAACAGCCCGCCTGTTATTAATGCTATCGTCCTTCTTACCGCTGGCAGGACTATCACATAAGGGCTTTCACTATTGAAAGTTCGGGCCCAACCCTTTTACCAAGTCCTTCGCGCACCGACGTGCGCCGAGTCCGCTGACAACCGCCACTGGACAGCCCCTGTTACCCCCTTCTACCATGGTCTTGGTGACTGACAGTCCCAGCCATATTCCGGCTACCTGTGAGCAGAGGTTCAATGAGCGGTTATGGGCGGTAATGGCAGGAAAAATAATATTCTCTTCCCAAGGCTTTGCACAACGAATCCTTTTTAATTCCGATTCATTGTGCAGAATTTGTTCTAATTCGTGCTAATTCCCATTCATTGTGCAAAGTCCCTGCTCTCACTCTTCCTCTTTGATGCGCCAGTGCTTGCCCTGGGTCAGGCAGGTCGCCGTTCGCGGCATATCCTGCTGCTGGTTCGGGTGGTTGGCGCGGTTGTGGCAGCTGGCAGGCTGTGTTTCCTGCTGGCTGAATGGGGGGCCGTTATTGCAGGGACTCTGCGGCCTTTAAGGGTCAGATTGGCGGGTCCTGCCGGGCGCCGTTCTGCTCGTCGTCCAGCCAGCCATAGCGCTGGGCCAGGCGGAGCCAAAGGCGGCGGGTGGTGGCTGCGTCACGGGTCAACTCTTCCAGCAGGTTGACGATTGCTTTCTGGTTGGCCAGGATTCTTCCCTGGAGTTGGTCGTGGTTCTCGGCGATGGTGGCCAGGCGGGCTGTGGTTTGTTCGTGCCACTGGGCGGAGGCTTCGAGGGCAGCTAATCTATCTTCCAGCGGCGGCTGCATGGGCTGTTATCCTTGTGGGGGTGTACCGGTACGTCTGCCCGGTCAGTGTAGCAGGGTTCGAGGGTTGGCGGGAAGTTTGGTGTGTTCTGCTTGAGCGGCGGCTTTGGGCAATGAATCTTTTTGGTTCCGATTCGTTGTGCAGAATCCGGTTTAATTACCTTGAACTCCGATTCATTGTGCAAAGCCTCTTCCCAACCCCGTTTCCGATATCTGTTGGCAAAGTGTCAGTGGGTGGAAATGAGCGGAAATGGAGGGGAAATATTTTTCCTTAAACCCTGGCGTAGGCCAGTCCCGTCCGACCAAGTCCTGTCCCTCAACTGCTGTTGTCCTGATATCGGGCAATCGGTAGCGTTTCAATTTAGGAGGTATTGCCGTAGAAACTGGGCAGACACCCAGGTCTGCCCCCACAAAATCCCGAACCACACCACCTGAACCGTAACGCTACTCGGGCAATCCCTAATCTTGACTTTGCCACCTGGCCGAAAGATACTGTTTCAGCTTCAGCAAGAGTTCAGTCACTTGGTGAATTCAATCCGCCAGAGATATTGAACTCAGGCAAGCAATACGTTATTGGCTGGCATTGAAGGGGTCGGCGCTAACCGCCGGAGGAGACAACCTTGGAACTTACGGCAGCTATCGAGTTTGACATTCGCGACGTCAACGACCAGCCTGCGGCCTTCCGCGACAGCTTTGAGCAGGTGGACGTCGCCGAAGAATCGGGTTTTCACAGCATCTGGCTGGCCGAGCGCCACTTTCAGCCCCAGCGCTCGGTGCTCTCTTCCCCCATAACGGTGGCCGCAGCCATCGCCGACCGGACGGAACGGGTGCGCGTCGGCATCGCGGTGCAGGTCCTGCCTCTCAACCACCCCATCCGCATCGCTGAGGAAGCCGCCACCGTGGACCAGATCAGCCAGGGCCGGTTCAATTTCGGCATTGGCCGCAGTGGCCTGACCATCTCCTACAGCGGTTACAACATTCCCTACTCCGAAAGCAGGGGCCGCTTCTGGGAAGCCCTGGAGGTCATCCTCAAGGCCTGGACCACCGACGAGTTCAGCTACGAGGGCGAGTTCTACAATTTTCACAATGTCCGCCTCATGCCCAAGCCCGTCCAGAAGCCCCACCCACCCCTGCGCATGGCCTGCGCCAGCCTGGAGAGTTTCGCCCGGGCCGGCAGCATGGGCATTCCCATCTTCGTCAACGTGGGCTTCGGCACCTTTGAAGACCTGAAAGCACGCATCGGCCACTTCTCCAACGCCTGGCGCGAAGCACAAATCACCGGCGAGCCTGACGTAGGCATACGGGTGCCCGTTTACACCGCAACCGACCCGGAAAGGGCCCGCTCCGAACCCAGGGACAGCATGCTGGCCTTCTACCAGCGCCAGTCCAACCTGATGATTTCCCGCCTGGGCGACGAAGGGGTAACCGACCCCGAGGGCATGCGTCGCCGCGCCGAGGCCTTGGGACAACTTTCATACGAAGAGGTCCTCGATTCCCGGGTCGTGTTCGGCACCCCCGACGAAGTCATAAGCCAGTTCGAGCATCTCCAGGAGGAACTGGGCATATCCATGGTCGTTGCCGACGTCAACGCCGGTGGTCGCGTGCCCCCCGACCAAGTACTGGAATCCATGAAGCTGCTCGGCAGGGAGGTAGCCCCAAACCTGGAGTAGCAAGAAATCCCAAAACCAGTTACGGACCCCTCCGCCCCTCGTTAGACCGGCTTCTCTTGGGCCTGTAGAAGGGCCACCCGTGCCATTTTTAACGTCGCCCTGGCCCATCTCCCCATCAGCCTGAACCGTTTTTCCTGTCACCCCGAGTCTGCTGTCGGACTAGGAATCACCTGACGCAATACCGTATTTGCCCACCCCCGCCGCCGGTTATTCATCCCACTACAATTCCAGAGAATCGTGCCTCTCTTAACGGAAGGATAACTTGCATCGTGTAACAAAATAGTTCATGCTTAATAAATAGTCTAGTTAGTATATAGTATCTGTTATGTAGGTGATATAACCAATGAACACTTAAAGGCTATTCGTTCATCCAGGCGCCAAAATTCAGAAGAGGGTCTAGTAATGGCAACTAAACTCAGAAAGCTCAGACGCTGGGGAGTTCCTTCGCGGCGACAGGTAGGCGCCTTCGCTTTCCTGGCGTTCCTGGGCCTCGTAGCCCTTTCAATATTCATTGTGCCACCTGCCTTCCAAAGCCGGACAGTCTTCGCCGCTCCGGCCCAGGCAAACAACGAACCCTGGCTCAAAATCAAGTGCCTGGAAACCGAAGTAGCGGAAGGAGATGACTTCCGGCTTCGGGTCGACAAGAAGTTCGATTCCATTTCGCCCCACCCGACCATCCGAGTGTTCTGGTACACAGATCCGATAACGGCGGACGAAACCGACTACGAACGCCTGGACGCCGAAGGGCAGGCCAGCAACGGCTATCAGTCCCGGATCGGCAAGATGGGCCGGGACTTCCATACAGTGGATGACAATTACCCTGAAATCGACGAGACCTTCAAGGTGAGGTTCAACAATTCCGAGGACCACGGCCACGACGGCGAGTGCATCATCACCATCCACGACGACGACGGTGTGGGGATTTACGACCTTGAAATAACGTCGGTTCCCGGGGCGCTTCCCTCTGAAGCAAAGGGCGTAGACGCTTCCCACGGCTACATAGCCGGAGACTGGATTGAAATTACCGCCAAGTTCACAGGCCCGGTAGCCGCTATAAACCCTGACACGGCGCAAACTGCCAAATATGCGGGCTTGTACTTCCACATCGGGGAAAACCGCCGCATCGCCCGACTGTACCAGGGAAGCGGCACCGATACCCTGGTCTTCTCTTACCAGATTAAGGAAGACGATCTGGATGCCAACGGCATCAGCGTGGAAGACGGCGGGTCCGGAACCGGGCTGTATTACAACCAGGATACCCGCGACAGCGGTCTCTGGCCCGTGAACCCCAACACCGGACGGGTTGAAGGCAGAATAAACCGGCTGTTCCACGGCCTGGATGACGACCCCGAACAAATAGTCGCTCAAGTGGAGCTTGGGGAACCAACCATCACTCCCCCGACGGAGACCGACGTCGACGTCGATCCCACCCCCCAACCCGAACCTCCCGAGTGGGTGGAAAGATCCGTGGTCGTTGAGAACGGAGATTTTCATATCGAACACGGCGAACTCACCGAGGAAGACGGCAGCCGGGACTGGTTCAGCTTCACCGCGACCGGCGGTCATAACTACATCATCGAAGTTGAGAGCAGGATGCAGATTCTCCTCGACGGGGGGACTCTCTACGTTGACAACCATCTGGGTGATCCGAGCATCCTGGAAATCCTGAACGAGCAGGGCGAGCAGGTTCTGGGCGAGCAAGACTGGGGCGGGTTCATCTCTAACTGGGCGCGCGGGTATTTTACTCCCCAGACAGACGGAGCCTACTACATTGCCGTGGGCTCCGGTCGCCAGGACCGGGGCGGTTTCGGCCACTATACAATCTCGATATGGCAGGATGACCACGCAGATGACTGGCGCACACAGCCGGACCTTGTACTTCTCCCGGGCCAGTCAGTCACCGCCCGAATCGACTCCGACGTCGCCCCGAGCGATGCCGACCCGCATGCCTGGGCCTGGGGGGAAACGGGTGATGACGGCGCTGTACCCAGGTGGGGAATTGAATCGGCCGACGACAAGGACGTGATCCGCCTTGAGATCGCTGAAGCCGGCAGCTATCGGCTGAGCGTGGTCGATGGCCCAGCCGAAGTGGGACTTTGGGCGATCTTCACAGAGGGCGGCAACGGAGACCAGCTTTCGAGGGAAGCGCCGGTGCGCTCTCACACAGTAACCTTCCAGCCGGGCACCTACTACATTGGGGTAGGAACTTCCTACCAAAGCGCGGGCAACACGGGTAACTACACGCTGGCTGTGGCGCACTTGCCGGACTAGAACTACAGGCCTTGCTGCAAGGCCTGGTCAGTCAGTAACCCCGGTAGAAAAGGCTGATTTCAGTCGCAGGACTGCCATCAGCCTTCTCTGAAGACGCGGTGTTAGCCGCGCCGCCGCCCCAACAGTTCAAGACGGCTCCGCCCAAGAAGCTCACCCGGGGAACACCGAACAGTTCCCCGCTCAAGCCACCCCACGGACCACAGTCCGCAGGACAGCCTGGGCTGGATTGAGTCCGCGTCTTCGCTTCCCCAGCCGGTGCTGCGCTGCAAGCGCCGGTCTCAGCTGTCCCAGAACCGCTCCCCAATACGTCCACACGTGCTTCACCCGCTTCCTTTCAGGCTCGGTGAAGGCGACCTGAACGCCGTTGCCGACGGGTGCCACCCACCGGCGGGGGATACGCTCGGAACAGCCGAGTAAACGACGGGCCAGCATCAGGGCCTGGGCCTGGTCGACGCCGAGCCCGTAACGCTCCATGAACTTTACCCGGCCGATCACCGAACTGAAGGCCGGGTTCACCTGGTGTACCTCCACTCCCTGTCGGTAGCCTCGGGACCGGAAGTACGCCTTGACCCTGCCGTAGCTGAATGAGGACAGCATCCGGCTGTACCTGCGGGACTCTCCTTCCAACACGGCCTTCTTCTGCCGGAAGTCAAGTTCTCTATCACGATGGGCTTGCCGGGTTCCCTGGCGTGCTCTACCACTGCTGCTACAGCATCACCGGTCAGTGCCTCAGCCTGGTCAGTATTCTTGCCGCTGGTGACCAGCGTCACCCGCCAGGCCCGGAGGTAATTGCCGCTGGCGTCAGTCACCGCCACGGCCAGATGGTCAGCGTTCAGGTCCACGCCAATGGCGCCCCGCCGCCGGTCCGTAACCACGTAGTGGCAGCCCTCATCGCCCTCGCAATTTTGCTGCAAAAAGGCGCTGAAGTCGGAGGTCGCCACGTTGGGCAGACGTTTAGGCCGTGCAAAGATAAAGGTTGTCGGGCCTAGGGGAGACGCGTAGAGAGGAGCGGGAGCGGGTGGAGCGGGGCCAGGTCAGCGATTCGCAATGGGAGAAGCTGGATGAGTCAGCAACTATGGATTCGCCCTAGGTAAGGTACTTTCGGACCAGCTGCCACAAATTAAAACCGATCAGCCCGGCCGCAGCCAGGAGAACAGCGCCAATAAAAAAGTTCCTGGCGATGAAGACGGTATCCATGATTGTTTCCAGCAAGAGGAACAGCGCCAGGAAACCGAGTCCAATCAGCAGCCCTCGGCGAAAATTCTCCTTGCCCGTCTTCTCGACCTGGTCTTCTATCCGGTCGTAGAACTCATTGGGAATATCCACGTTGGACTGGGTCATTGCCAGATACCGACCGCAGGAGCAGCGAGCCTGCCCCGGCTGAACGACCGCTCCACATCTGGGACAGTTCATTCCTGGACCTCCTTCTTGCCGCGTACTGTTATCGGCCTGGCCAATCCACGGAAATCCCGGGGTGGGTCCTCGCGTTGCATTATAGCATCCAACCTTGATGCCCCTGCCCCTGAATACCGCCGTACTCGGCCAGCCGATGGGCCCAAACGCCTGCCCATGCAACCCTCAAATGGACACCCGTTACCCAAACCCCTCACTGCCCGTCTTCCACCTTCGACAAGTCTCCCATGCCCACAAACATGGAATACCTCGAGATGATTAACCTGCCGTCTCTGCGCTCCACTGGAGCCCAGAGCGCCAGCGTGTACACTCCCGCCCCTTTGGCCCCAACGATCTCTCCCATGTCAGCCGCCACCGAAAAGCCGTCCCTGGAAACCCTCCACTCCTGGCAGGTTACCAACGGATAAGTTACTTCCAGTCGCCTGGGTTTCTCGTTGGCGTAGTAGGCCCGCTGCATTACCTCCTGCCGCTCGTTAAAGTCACGGGGCACCTGCGCATCGGCCGGTATATCCTCCGGCTGGGTCAGCCTCTCAACTACCGTGGAACTCCGGTTTTCAGTCCACTGGTAGCCCTCGGACGGTGGCTGTCTCAGGCTGCCCGCTATCATCCCGTAATCGTAGGCGTTCACCCGCAGAAGTTGCCCCTCGGTCAAGGGTTGCGGCGGCGGATCATACCAGACGTCCACCGCCAGGTCTTCCGCCCGGTTCAGCCGGACTCCGTTCTTGACCCTCCCCGAAAACCGGAGCAGACTCCCCTCTATCTTGGGCAGTTGGTCGTATTCAACCCAATCCCCCTCCAGGGTCAGGTAAAGCACGAAATGGTTGCGGTTCCAGGCTATGCCGATGCTCAACTGCCGCAGCATTCGGTCCAGGAGCGTTCTCCGTTGGCCCACAGTGCCGAACAGAGCCCGTACGCCCTCCTCGATTTCCCCCGCCAAATCGGTCAGCCCGCGTGAGCCGGTAACCGTGTTCTGCCACGAGAATGAGACGTTGACCTGGCAGCCCCCGGCCAGGCTGTAGCGCATGTAGGGTTTCAGGCCATCCCTGCTCCACTGCGACGCCAGCCCCACTGCCAGGCAGTCGTCGGCATGCCGCTGCGGCGACCCACTTGTCCCTAACGCCAGCAACGGGCAGTCCCCTTGCATCCGGTACTCGTTAACCAGTTTCAGCGCACGCTGGTAGTGCTCAGCCAGGACTGGCAGGCTCCCCGGAGGCGTCGCTGCCTGAGAGTTGTCTCGCCGCCGAAAGGGAAATATGCGCCGCATCCTGTTTTCTCCCATATCTAGTTCACCCGCCCGGCGCTGCTCAGGATCTTGTTCCGCACCTCTTCGTTGCTGACACCATAGGGACTGCGATGCTCCCGCCGGTAGTCGCATATGTCAACTCTAAGGATAAAGCCCACTTTCTCTATCGGATGGTGCGCGTAGGCCCCCTTGCGACTCATCATTCCTACGGGGCACCCGTCGTGCTCAAACACGTACTGGACGGCGCTGCTGCTGGCGGTCGGCCAGCGTTGCAGGAATGGCGCATCCCTGACCGCCATCACCTTCCTGGCGTCGCCGTCGGTCCTGCCGTGGGGCACCCAGTTCCTTGCTATCAACTCATCGGTACGCTGCCCGCTAAACCCCTGGGTCCTGTAATCAACCAGGATGGCTCCATCGGGACTCTGCAGGCTGTAACCGCTGGGGCCCGACCGGAAGTCAGCCGGCACATTGAATGAGTACTGGATTCCCCCTGCCGAGAAGTCCCTGGCGGCCCACGGCACCGGCGTAGGCAGAGGGGTCACCGTCGGCGTAGGAGTGGGCGTGGGTGTGGGAGTTGGGGTAGCAGTCGGCGTAGGAGTGGGGGTTGCCGTTGGCACCGGCGTGGGTGTCGGCGTGGGAGTGGGGGTAACAGTCGGCGTGGGGGTGGGAGTTGCCGTTGGCAACGGAGTGGGGGTAGGTGTAGCCGTGGGAACGGGCGTGGGTGTGAGAGTCGGGGCAGGCGTGTCCGTGGGAACGGGCGTGGGCGTATCCGTCGGCGCCGGAGTGCCCGTCGGTACCAACGCCAGCGCCTCTCCCGCCGGCATTACACAGCTCTCCCCGTCATTTGGCGACAGGTAGGACACCTGGTTTATTGGTATGGCCAACCCCACTCCCTCAATGTTTATGCCCCCCACCTGCCGCACAACCTGCGTATTGATACCCACCACGCAGCCCCGGGCGTTGAGCAGGGGCCCGCCGCTGTTGCCTGGATTGAGGGCCGCGTCTATCTGCAGGTAACCCTCCCCCTTCCCAGATAGAATTCCCCGGGTGATGGTGGGGTTTTCACTTAGAATGTCCGTAAGCGGATACCCTATTGCGTAAACGTCTTCCCCCAGCCGCGCCTGTTCCGAGTTGCCGATCGCCAGGGCCGTCAGCGGTGGCCCGTCCAGCACCTCCAGCCGTGCCACGTCCAGGTCATTGTCCAGATCGTCAATGAGGGCCACGTACCGGTTTCCGTCCGCCAGATCCACCGTTACCCGCTCCTGGTCGCCGACCACATGGGCGTTGGTAATAACCAGGCCCCGGCTGTCGATCACAAAACCGGACCCGGTGCCGGTGGGGGTGTTGACCAAGACCACGCCCGGGCTGACCGCGGCGTAAATGTCCGCCACCGAGGGAAGCAACCCGGTTCTCCCGCTGGCCTCCGCCACGGCCGGCGCGTTAGGGAGGGGCAGAGGTGTTGACGTGGGCGCCAACGGGGCTGCAGGGGCCGCCGCCTGGCTGGGCTGGGTCAAAGAACTCAGGCTATCGACGGCTAAGGAGCAGGTGAACCACAGCAGGGCGTATCCCAGCACCAGCGCCGCCGCTCCAGGCAACCAGTACTTCCTCTGCCGCACGACTCCCAGGACTCCGGCCCATCGGGCAGGTACCTGGAAGGGATATACCCGATGACGGCAATAGGCGCACCACAGCGAACTGTTGGGAATAACTTCGCGGCAGGCGGGGCAGTTCATGCAATCAGGCCGTCACTTTGAAGGGCTCCGAAGGCAGCCAGGACATCGCCTGTAACCTGACCGCATGTCCTTTGACCGGCGTCTCAACCGCCTGTCGTCCGTATGCCGGGAAAAGCCACTGCCCGGCTTTTGCCCAGGCGTGGGAAGCTTATCTCATCCTTAGGACTCTGCGCCTGTCCATTCCGGGATGCTGTTCCTTGCCGCAGCGCAGGCAGTAAATGGAATTGACGGGAATTTCTGCCTGGCAGGCCCCACAATTCCTTCCCTTGCTGGCAAGCCAGGCGTTGCACCCATCGTAGCGGCAGAAGATTCCGGGGCTGGCGTTGGGCCGGCCACACTTGGGGCACCTGATCTGCGGCGGGGCTGCCGCCGCCGCATTCTGCGGGCTCTGAGCGGATGTCCCAGCCGCCGCATTGGGAGTTTGAGGCCTGTTCCAGCTCACGGTTACCTGCTGGCCCAGGTTTTCCATGCGTTTCAGAGGATGACCGAAGGCAAGCAGTTCCTCAGCCGAATACCTTCTGTCGCTTGTAAAAGTTGCCACGAAATATCTTTGCCATCCGTCAGACAGTTCGTTCCAGCGATCTCTGGTTCGGGCGGGAGTAGGCAACCCGGGATTGTTATAAGGAAACAGACGGGAGACTATCTTGTCCATCAACTCCCCGTCAGGCCCGTCGAAGGGATGTGTGCCCTTCATCAACAGCTTGAACAAGACCACCGCCATGGCAAAATTATCGTCATTTACCGTGCGGTCGAAGCACGCGAAGCTCTGCCGGTGCCCTGCAGGTCTGCCCGAAAGACAGTTGCGGTCAGCGCATCTTTGACGCGTCAGGCGGACAACTCGAGGGTCCAAGTAGTCGGGCTTGCCAACACCGCAGCGGTGAATCTTGCCCTGCAGGTCCTGCACCTGGAAGGAATCGGAATCCAGGAAAACGATGCGGCCAGATTCGTGGACCACAATGTTACTTTCGTTGATGTCCCCTATGATGTAGCCCCTTTTGTGAATGCCGTTGACTATGGTGAGAATGTTCCTGACTATAGCCTGGAGCAGTTCATCCAGCCGGTCGCCTTGGTTGGGGATATTGGGGTTTTGCCTGATCCGCTGCGGGTTCCAGTAATTGATGATTTCGCGATACTGAGCCACGTCAATTCCGGGCATGGTGAAACCGGCCATCATGCCAGCCCAGGGCCCGCCATTGTAATGGAGCAGTTCAATGGGCCAGGCAAGGGCAACATTGCCGTCTGCGTCCTTGGTGGGGGGCGCTTTCGCTACCATGGCGGTAAGCTTGCGCTCCGTACTCGACCCACGAAGTGTGGACCGGTCTACGGGGGCCTTGTATATCTTGGCGACGGTATCGGCGCTTACCTGGAAGACCGCGCCTTCGCCCCCTCCGCCCAGTCTTCGGCCAATGGCAACGTCGCTGCCGCTTGTTGTACGAAATACGTCAGGCATAACTCTCTCTGCTCAACTGCGGATAGCCAGCAACAGGGTGAGGTCGTCGTCGGACTTGGCCGTTACCTTGGGTGAGCGTAGCAGGTTCGTCAGTTCCCCTTCCACGCCTTCCCGGTCTGCCTGGTCCCCCAGCCACTGGAAGATGTTCCTGAAGAAGGGCTGGAACGGCTGCTGGGTCGCGTGCTCGATCACCAGGTTCTGGATGCCGTCGCTGAACATGGCCAGACAGGTGGGTTGCGCCGATTCGACTCTGACCTCCATCTGTTCCAGCCAGTTGGAGGAGGTGAGGAAGGTGGTCTGGTTCGCGTATTCGCCCCGTTGGGGCATGGTAAAGCTGTCGAAGCCCCCATCGTCATTGGAGACCACTATGCCGCCGTCCCCTATCTGGGCAGCCCCTACCAGGTCCCAGGTCTGGATGGTCAGCAGCAGCGTGCAGGCATAGGTACGCAGATCCTCACCACTTTCAATGGCAACCTGCTCCAGGCTTGATTTTGCGTCCAGGACGGCTGCCCTCAATATCTCCGACAGCTCACACGCATCCGGAGCAGCCCCGGCCTGCAGCAGGCGCCAAGTGGCGGCGCTGGTAACCCGCCTGGTGACCACCAAAGCTCCCAGGGCCGACTCCCGTGCCGATCCGGCGCCGTCCGCCACTGCGGCAATCAGGAAGTCTTTCTCCGCCCGGTGGCATGCCTGATCCTGCCGTCCGATGCCTCTTCGCACGTGGCTGGTGCCGGCCACCGACGCACTGTAAGCCATCAGCCGGCGGTGGTCGCTCATTAGACCTCTGCCCAGCCCGCCGGGTTGCTCAGGGGGACCGTATCGCTGGGCTGGGACTGGGACACGGAGGACATGGAGGAAGACAGCCACTGGAACATGCTGTTGAAGTCCAGGCCCTTCAGCTTCAGGGCCTGCCTGTTTCCTATGGAGTCCAGCTCACCCATATCCGCGTTTTCCACGCCCACCACGAAGAAGGCGACCTGGTTGTCATCTTCGGCCTGCTTCACCCGGGCCTTCGCCATCTCCCATTCCTGGGGGTCGTCGTGTTCGGGACGCCCGTCGCAGATCAGCCACACCCACGGACGGTAATAGGTGATTCCGTTTGCCCGGTAAGTAGCCTTGCGGTCCTCCACCATGTCCAGGCCCACGTTGATGGCGCTGGATATTTTGGTCCCTCCATCGGCATTGAGGGCTGGGGGAACAAAGCCGTCCACCGTGGAAAAATCATGTACCACCGTGGGGAAGTGGTTGAAGGAGACCACGCCGACCTCGGTGCGGAGTGAGGCCAGGCTGTCGCTTTCTATGCATTCTTTGAAATACGCCAGCCCGTCGTTCAGCTGCTTAACCGGCTCTCCGGTCATTGAACCCGAGACATCCAGCAAGAGCAGGCAGGCACAGCGAGGTTCCGGGTTATCCGCAAATTCGACCATGTCGTCCAGGGGCATTGTCATGGGTCGACCTCCTTTTGGGGGGATGGCCATTCCGTGAGCAGATCACGTTTGCGCTTGGGGGATATGAGGATATATAACCTTGCAATGCATTGCTTGTCAACACGAGGCCAATGTTAACAGCAATAGACCTCATCCCTCTCCAACATCCAGCTTTACTGCCACATAAGGGGCCATTATTCCACGATATTCGCTATTGTTAGTTCTCCATGTAATTGACCCCTCTCCATAACCGTGTATCAAGGCAGCGGACTGTCAGCCCCACTGTTAATGCCCACTCTCTAAACCTGAGGGAAACGGGGCAATCCCTATGCAACAAGTCATCTCACACGCCACCATTGACCGCCGCACTCCTTCCTTGCCACTGCAGCGCTTTGTCATAAAGCCTAAGATATTTCACAGCTTCAGACCATCCAGCTTCTTGAATAAATGGACTCACTTATAGATATCTATTATGCGCTGCAGTTACCAGTTATTACGGGACACCAACCGCCCTTCACAACCGGTTGAACTTCTAGCAGCGGAAAGGAGAGGAAGAGAATGGGACCGCAAGACTCCTACGAGAAAACCGCAGCCATTACAACCGGGTTAGCTATCCTGATGGCAGGTCTATTGATTGTAATTATCCAAGTTTCCAATGTTGGATCCGCCTTAGCTTACATCGACGGCGACAAACCGACCGACCTAAATGCCCACCTGTTGTCCCTGAATTCTCCTAATGAGAACTACGGGGCAGCCGAGCACAACGCCACTTCGCAGCCGGAAATCACATCCTTGTCCTCGTAAACCAGCCTGGCGTCGGGCCGACATGCAGAGTCCTTTTCCCTTGCTGGGCTCATGGCCTCGGTCACCCGCGACGACCGGACAAAGGATGATAATGAACTGAGGGCGCAATCCTCTGCTGGGCAGCCTTCCGGCATGTCCTCCGTGGCGATGCAGGTGACTCCCTCCCAGGACGCCTCTCTAAGTTCACTACCATCGGACATGAGATTTCATTGACACCCGCCTTTGACCCGGAGACGACTCATTACGAAGCCACCGCGAGCATCGCCGACATTGCTTATGAAGCAACCAGGGGCGGCATGGCAGGGGGTATCACCGCAGTTACCATAGACGGCGAGACCGTCACCCTGAGTCCCCCTAACGCCTCCCGCACGGGACGTATAGCCTTGACCGAGGGCGATATAACCGACTTTTCGATAACGGTACAGGCCCAGGATGGCGTAACCACCCGGACTTACCACGTAGCTTTTGCCCGGCCCGCCGCGCCCAGTGTGCCCGACGTTACCATCGAGGCCAGCCACAGCGAATACGTGGCCGGCCTGGGGAATCTTGGGTTCACCATTACCCGCGACGGCGGCTTCGCGCACGACCTGGACCAGACGGTCAACCTGTACCAGCACCAGCCATGGCTAACGGACACGACCTTCGATGTGACGATCTCCGCGGGCGATTCCCAGGTATCTTTCTCCATCCTGGAGCGAGATTTCTCGTCCAGCGTCACGCAGAGCGGCACCATGATTGCCACGGTGGCGCCGGGAAACGGTCTTGACATGAGAGAGGCGCGAACCAGTGAGCGTGTGATATCCCAGGAGGGGCCGGCGGTGCAGGTTTCACTGAGCCAGCCCTCCTACTCCTTCGGGGATGGCGAAGGCGAGGTCCAGGTCCAACTCGAAGCACGGGCCGCCAATGGTGTTCCTTACGTAGAGGATTTCCCTGTCAGCCTTATTTCAGAAGGCATTGAGGCGACTTCAACGGCTGACTATTTTGCGCTTTCGAAACCTGTACGATTCCGCTCCGGTGACTTCGAAGAGGAAAACGGAGTCCTGGTCGGTACTGTGGCAGAGAATCTGGAATTAGTGGAAGACGATACATTTGAAGGTAACGAGCAGTTCGGACTGGTGCTTGCCCTGTACCCCGGCACTCCTTTGGAAGTCGACATACTGGGACCGGACGATACACCGTGTAACCCAATTTGCGACGATGGATACCTGGTAACCATCGTGGACAACGACCCGTTACCCACGCTGAATTTGTCCGTAAGTACCGACCGCATCGAGGAATCCGAAACCACTGCGGCTACCGTTACCACTTCCACCGTCCGCGGCACATTCCTTGAAGACCAAACTATTACCGTCCACTTCAGGGGCCCGTCGACCTACGGTGAAGACTATTCCGTCGCCCCCGCCGATGCCGACTCCGCCGACGGTCACCAGGTTACCCTGGAAGCCAGAGAGGAGTCGGTAAGCCTGACCATAACAGCTATCAACGATTCAATCTTGGAACCTTGCGAATGAACAATTGTTTCGGCCTCCCTGGAACCGGACGGCGCTGTCGCACAGGGCCAGAGCAGGATTGCAATAGTGGACCAGGGCGGCAGCGCCTCGGATACCCCGAGTCCTATTACCGTCGGCCTCAGCGGAATGCAGGCCGGGGCAATAACCCGGGTCGACGGGCAGCTTCAGTCGTACGCCTTCAACGCAATTGCCAACCAGACCTACATCATCGATGCCAAGCATCCCTTGACCTTCACGGAAATTGACGAAAGGGGCGTTGGCGGCGACTCCCAGCAGGTGCCGGGCTATATGGTGGACCCCAGCATCCTTGAAATCCAGGACAGTGGGGGTACTCGGGTACTCGGTGAAAACGCATATGGGGGCTTTAGACTGAACTTCGCCCGGGCCTTCTTCACCCTTGACCAGTCCGGCACTTATAACATCGTCGTTGGCGCGGGCCCGCAGGACCGATCAGCCCTGGGCTGCTATACCATAACTGCCAGGGCGGACGACCACGCCGACGACTTCAGGTCCGACCCGAATATTGTGATCCAACCCGGCGAATCCATAACCGCCACCATAGACTCGGATGTGGCTCCCAACGATGCGGGGCTGAATCCCTGGGACTGGAAGATTGCACCACCTCTACGCGCCGAACTGCCTGGAGATGAAGTCTTGCGGCCCCGGCGAGGAATCGAGTCCCTGGATGACCGGGACGTTTTCCGAATCGAGATCGCAGATGCCGGAGAGTACCAGTTGTCGGTTGCCGAAGCGCCAACCGGCTTGGGAATCTGGTTCATCTGGAACCACAAAGGCAACCTGGTGTCAGAGGCGGAGACCGCTCCCGAAGCCCTTACCACTCTGCGCCTGGAGCCAGGTTCCTACTACGCGGAAATTGGCACACCCTACACCAGCGATGGCAATACCGGGCCCTACACCTTCGCAGTAGCCGAGGCCGCGAGCGAAGGGTAGCGTGAAAGCGCCGAGAGCCGAAACTTGAGCGGCGATGGTCTGACTGCCATCAGCCCGATCATGGAACGCTGAAATCCGATAGAGCTGTGGTCCAATAGAACAGTTGCTTCTACCGAAATTGCAACCCGCCGTGCATCTAAACTAAAGCCAAGGTGAAGAGCGCAGACAACTGGGTTAGAGTAGGGAGCAAGAGACGGTGCAGGTAGTCGCCGCGGAGTGGAGGGGATGATGGGCGTGAGAGAGATTGAGCGGTCACTGGAATGGTGGGAGTTGGGGAGGAGGCCACGGGCAACCTGTGCCTGGGGACCAGGGCGGCGGTGCAGGAAAGGGTCGGCGGCTTCCTGGCCGGTCTGGCCAACCGTCAAGACGAGGTCAGACGCCGCTGCCACACAGTTCTCCAATCAAGGGCCGAGGCACTCCAACTGGACTCCAGGCCTCCCCCTAATGCACTTCCCACCTTGGCTTTGGTTCAGTACAGGCAAAAAGATGCACGGCGGGTTCCCCATAGCGAACCGGGCACTATCAAACTTCGGAACCCTGCCAAACACGCGGGCAGGCCCCCTCAAGCTACCGCCATGCCCATTCCACCCTTGCCCACCACCTTTCCGAGTACCAAACTACCGTCACCTTAACCAATTCCCGCTGGCGTTGGGTCCCAGCCTTCGTTTACCGACCTCTCCCTGGTCCGTGACAACTTCCCGGCCTTGCATCCCTGCAGAACTCGTGGGTTCAACTTCCACAAACGGGCCCTCCAAGTCGTCGTCCGCCAACACTTCCCTGGCGTTGCAGTTTCCGGGCAACAGGCAGTCCATCGTCGACCGACAGTATTTCCTCCGCGCAGAGCCAGAAGGCCCAAGCAGGTAAATTTATTCAGTATTCCATAGCTTCTCCTCGACCACCGCGGACTAACAACTGCCGATTTGTGGTCGGAATGGTCGCCGGGGACTTCTGCAGATCAATACCGTTTCTGAGACACCGTTTCTGAGATTTTTACTATTTCCTCATTGCAAAGGTGTTTCATCGTACCACTTGTTGATCACGCGTTGAGCGATGTCCGCCTTCTGCGTACTGGAAGCGTCCCGGACAAACGCCTTTTCGACGTAGCAGATCGCCCAGCGAAAGCCGTAACACCGGTCAGGTCCTTCCCGGTCCTTCCTGAGTTGGTAAAGCTTCGCAAAGCCCCGGCGGAACTCTGCGTCCCCCGGAATGCTACGGAGTTCCCGAAAGAGACCCTCTCCTAACCGATAATGGCAACCCGACCTGATGAGTTCCCTGTATCCTGGTGACCCTCTTTCCCTCTGCAACTCCTCCAACCCGGAAATGTTGGCAACAAGGTCGCACTGCCAGCCTGACAAATTAAAGCTTGCGGGGCCCTCTGACCATTGCTCGGATACGGCTGCCGTCAGCAGCTCCCGGAATCCGTCCGTGTCTCGTATCACCAGCCTCCCAAGGGAAAGAAGAGCCGCGGGCGTGGCCCCGTCAGAACTTTGGAGGAAGGGCATTTCCAGGAGCCGTATCATGCTCGGCTCGTCGCTTTGCGCGTGCATTCCAGTGGTCAAGCTGCGGATCCTGAAGAGCATCTCAATTTCGTGCCCGGCGATGCCGTCCTGGACCCAGGGGCGTTCCAGCAGCGGTTTCCAGGTACGCTTGCTTTCTCGAGTTATGCGGTACAGCAGGTGCGCTGCCTTCTCCTCTTCCAGGCTGACACCGTCGGACATCCAGGGAACAGCCCTGACTTCGGCGGCGGCGTCAGGGTGGGTCAGCTCCAGCCTTGCCAATTCCACCTGCCATGCCCGGGTATCGGCGGCGATGCCTTCGGGGCTTCCGGACACCAGGGGGTGTTTCAGAAATTGGTAGCAGGACCAGTCGTCTTCCAATAGCAGGCTGGCAAGGGCTCGGGTGATGAAGAGAATGTTCAGGTCGCTTTCCTGCATGAACGGCATGGACACAACCGCCGTAGCTGACTCGGGGTCCCGCGCCAGTTACTCTATATGGCTCAGAATGTTGTCTTCCAGCAGATTTACTCCCTCCTTTATCCGCGGCAGTGCAGCCAGTTCCATTACCAGTTGGGGATCGTCGCGGGCGAGATTAACGAGCTTCCCCGCCAGGCGGCTCTCGCCGTAGAAGAGGTGGTCCTCCGTTCGATTCAAAGTATTGTACGGGCTCTCCTCCAGAATGGTTAAGCCGTCTTTAACCCAGAGTAAGTCGCTGATGGCCGCAGCAACTTCCGGCTGGGCCAGTGCCAAACAGGACAGTTCGATCAGAACATCTGACTGCCAGTCTATCTCCCACTGGGCAGCCTCCAGGCGGGCCATCACAACACGGATGTGGCTGGGGTCAGCAGTTGCCAGCCTGGCCAGTTGCCCCGTGATCTTCGCAGCGCAGGATTGGGCCTTCGAATCAGAGCCCATCTCGCGAATGAAGGCCATCTGGGCTATTTTCAGGGCGCCCTCTCCGTCGGCTGCTCCAATGGTGCCCCGGGTCAGTCAGAACGTCCCGCTAGTTGCTTACTTTCGGCAGAAGCCACCCGGCTTTGCTGGTGAGCAGGCTGCTGGCAAGCCTGGGCGCGTGGGCGGCTATCACCTGCAACGCCGACAGGACCGGTTGCAGCGTCGGGTCGTTATCTCCGGCGTATTGAGAGAAACAGCGATTTTCAGCTGTGAAAGCTACGCCAGGGCCGGCTGCGACCTCCAAAACAGCCAGGGTGATGTCACTCGAGGGGTGTACAACCGGGGAGATGGGTTACATTTAGACCAGGGACATAGGTAACACTTTTGTTGGGGTACGCAGTACCCTTTTGGTGTAGGTGTCCAGCTGACCTATCTCCAGTGGGCCGAACCGGATGCTCAGGTACCGGTCATCTCGGGCAACCAGCCCCACCGGTTCTCCGGTCAAGGTCTCGCTGAGGTATATCCTTTCCCCCTGCCACTTGATCTGTCCGTTGGTGCGTACCCGTCGCACCTGGGAATCTGAAGGATACTCTGGCGAGTTGATTTTGGCCGGATACTCCCGTTTTGAGGCCCGGTGATGCCGGGCTGGCGGTTCCTGCCCCAAGGCCTCGTGGGGCCGCTCCTGGTTGTACTGGTGGCGAAACTCGTTAAAGGCCCGCTGCTGCTCTCGCCGGTTCCGACAAGGTGGATTGGCCACCTCCGCTTTCAGGGTCCGGTGCAACCGCTCCAGCCGACCGTTCTGTTCCGGGTGTCCCGGCTCTATCCGTTCCGGTATGATTCCCAGCTTCACCCACCAAACCGACAACCGGCTCAACCCCCCCAGCCCCACACTGGCGAAAGGCGCCCCGTTGTCGCTGCGAATCACTGCTGGCAGCCCGTACTCCTGAAACACCATCTCCAGGCTTCGTCTCACCCCTGCCCCTTTGGTCCCGCTCAATCCCCGGCAACACAGCAGGTATCGAGAGTAAGCATCTTCCACGGTCAGGGGATACACCACCGTCCCGTCTCCTGTCTTGAACTGGCCCTTGAAGTCCAGACACCATACCTGGTTGCTGGTCTGGCACTGGGCAAAGGGTTCGCTCCACCCAGGGGTCCGTCGCGCCTTCCGCCTGGGCTGGGTCAACCGGTGGTGGTCCAGTATGTTCCCTACCGTGCTGGCCGCTGGCCATGCCCGCTCAGGTTCCCCCGCTCTCAGCCAGGCCACCAGCTTCCTGGGCCCCCACGTGGGATGGGCTTTTCGCGCCCCTACCACCAGTTCCTCCACTTCTCCAGATACCTGGTTGGGGTGACTGTGTGGCGCTCGGCTCAGGTCCCCCAATCCCTCATATCCCAGCTCTTCGTACCGCTTGACCCGCTTGTATCCCGTCTTCCGGCTGATCCCAAAGCCCCGACACAGGCTGCTGAAGCTTTCTCCCCCTTCCTGGTGCGCCCTGATGAATCTCTCCTGCTCCAATCGTGTGTTCGTATTGGTCCAAGGCAACGCTTTCCTCCCAGAAGCCATCTCCTTTCCTCCTATAGGAAAGTGTTACCCGTGTTCCTGGTTTATTTGTTACCAATCTACCAGGTTTGTACCGGGGCATTCTCTGTCCCCCGGGTCCAGCGGGGGTGTGACATCATGGCATCCAGCAGGGCCGGATGACTCTCCCCCAGCGCTGCCAGAGTATTCATAAGCAGGGCTGGGGACCATTCAAGAGGGGCAGAGCAAGGGCGCGCAGGGCGGCCGCTTCGTTCACTGTAGCCAGCCGGTTCAGTTGAACAATGGTCTCCAGGGCGTCCTGGTTGTCTCCACGGCTGGGCCGGTCCATCCAGGGTAGTGCAATCAACTCTTCAAATACCCAAGGCGATATATAGACCAACCTGGTCAACGCTTCGATATATGGTCGTTCTTTGTTGATAACCCCATCCCTGATCCAGGGTTCCTCATAGATGGGCCGCTCAGGTCCCGGTATGGGCGTGGCGGTGGGAATCGGTTCGGTGTCGCTGTGGAGGTTGGGGGCGTGGACGTCAGGGAGTTTTTGCCACTGGAGCAGGGGTAGCGGGGCTTCGCCGCCGCAAGCTACCAGGGTTAGACACATCAGAATTGGGAGGATGACGGCGGTGGCCAGGTGTTCTTTGGACCAAGTTTCAGCTGCTGTTGCGTTGCCGTCATAGACGCCCTGCAGACTATTCCTGTGGGCTTGTCCAGAAAACAAAAAAGTCGCCCCAAGAGGGCGGCTTTCTCTGCACAAACTTCTCTGAATTGAGCTATGGATAGAAGGTGGTGCCGAGGGACAGACTCGAACTGTCGACACCGGCATTTTCAGTGCCGTGCTCTACCACCTGAGCTACCTCGGCAGGGATATCTATCTTAATTCGGCGGCCCGTGGCTGTCAAGGGGGACAGCTATGGGGCGGCCAGTTGGCGGGGGTGGCGTATAGGGACGCGGCACCCCCGTTCTGGCCTTCCCTTGTTGAGGGGGAAGGGATTTGGGGGGTTGGCTTTTAGGGGTTGGCGGTGCCTCCGCCGGCGCCGCCGTCCATGCCGGGGCGGGGCAGTACGAAGGGCATGGCGACCGCGATTACCACCGCGACGATGGCGATGATGATGGCGATGATGCCCGTGGCGCCGCTGCCGTCCTCGCCCTTGGCGCCGTCGCGGCCGTCGGTGCCGTTGCGGCCATCGACGCCGTCGCGGCCGTCAACGCCGTCGGTGCCCCGGGGGCCGGCGGGACCGCGCTCGCCCTGGGATCCGGCGGGGCCTACCTCTCCGGCGTCGCCCTTGGGGCCTTGCGGGCCGGCGGGGCCGACGCCGCCATCGTTTCCGGCGGGGCCGGCGGGGCCGCGCGCGCCCTGGGCCGTGACATCACCCGGCGGGCCTTGCGGGCCGGGTTCACCCTGGGGGCCGGGCGGGCCCTGGACGCCCTGGGGACCCCGGGGGCCCTGAGCCCCTATCTTGCCGAGGGTCGGGTCCTCGGGCGTGGTGGCGGTGAGGTGGAAGCCGGTGGTTACGGCGTCGGCCCTCCAGGCAGGGTAGGTCTGGTCCGCCGCTACGCCGTCGATCTGGAATACAATCGTGCCAAAGGCCTCGGTGGTCTGCAACGCAAACTGGCCGCCGGCGGTGCTCTTGACGGTGCCGATGGAGCGGGTGCCGTCGAGGGCGGTTACGTCGGTGCCGACGGGCACCAGCGTACCATCCAGGGTGGCGGTGCCAATGAACCGGTGGAACTCGCTGAAAGACTGCGCCAGGGCCGTGAGCGGCAAGGCCGACAACACCGCCACAACCGCCAGGATGGCCATTAACCTGCTAAGTCGTCCCATTTAACACTCCTTACCTTTCAGGTAGGGCTAATGTTGGCGCATTAGCGTTACCGCTGTATTACCGGGGGTAGGGGACGCCCTCACCCTGTGCAACTGGGGAGATGGGTTACATTTAGACGAGGGACATAGGTAACACTTTTGTTGGGGTGCGGACCACCCTTTTGGTGCAGGTGTCCAGTTGACCTATCTCCAGGGGGCCGAACTGGATGCTCAGGTACCGGTCGTCCTGGGCTACCAGCCCCACCGGTTCGCCTACCAGGGCCTCGCTCAGGTATATCTTCTCGCCCTGCCACTTGATCTCACCGTTGGAGCGTACCCGCCGTACCTGGGCCCCCGGGGGATACTCTGGGGACCTGACCCGGGCTGGGTACTCCCGCATGGAGGGCTGGTAATGCCGTACTGGCGTCTGCTGCCCTAGGGCCTCGTGGGGCTGCTCCTGGTTATACTGACAGCGAAACTCGTCAAAGGCTTTCTGCTGCGCTGGCCGGTTCCGGCGGGGCGGACTGGCCGCCTCCGCCTTCAGCGTCCGGTGCAGCCGCTCCAGCCGTCCGTTCTGCTCCGGGTGGCCGGGCTCGATGCGCTCCGGCACTATCCCCAGCTTGACCCACCACACCGCCAACTGGCTCAACCCACCCAGACCCACGCTGGCGAAGGGCGTCCCGTTGTCGCTGCGGATCGCCTCCGGCAGACCGTACTCTCGGAACACCCGCTCCATGCTTTGTCGCACCCCAGGTCCATGCGTCCCTGCCAACCCCTGGCAGCACAGCAGGTACCTGGAGTGGGCGTCCACCAGCGTCAGGGGATAGACCGCTACTCCGTCTCCCGTCTTGAACTGGCCCTTGAAGTCCAGGCACCATACCTGGTTGCTCCCCTGGCACTGGGCAAAGGGTTCACTCCAGGGTGGCGTCCGCCGTACCCGCCGCCGCCGCTGGGTCAAACAGTGTCGCTCCAGGATGTTCCCCACCGTGCTGGCTGCTGGCCACCGGGTTCCAGGCTCCCTTTCCTGCAGCCAGGCCACCAGCTTCTTCGGTCCCCACGTGGGGTGGGCTTGCCGCGCTCCTACCACCTGCTCCTCCACTTCCACCGACACCCGCTTGGGCTGGCGTGGGGCGCCCGGCTCCGGTCTCCCAATCCCTCGAATCCCCCTTCCTTATACCGCTGCAGACGCTTGTACCCCGTCTTTCGGCTGATGCCGAAGGCCTGGCACAGAACCTGGCACAGAACCTTGAAACTCCCTCTCCCTTCCAGGGCTGCCAGAATTGTTCGACGTCAACTATTTTTGCCGGTTTGGCGTCAATTATTCTTGCCGGTGACCACCTCCTTTTCCTCTCCCCGCCGCTGGGCAGTGTCGGTGCGGTAGCTCGGGCCATCGAATTCCAGGATGACGGAATGGTGAACCACCCGGTCGATGGCGGCGGCCGTGGCCATGGGATTGGCGAAGATGTCCTCCCACTGGGAGAAGACCAGGTTGGAGGTGATGCCCAGGGAGCGCCGCTCGTAGCGTTCCGCGATGAGGGTGAAGAGCACCTCCGATTCCTCGGCCCCCTGGGGCAGGTAGCCCAGATCGTCCAGCAGCAGAAAGTCGAAGGCGTCCAGCCGCCGGAGCATCCTGGGCAGGGCCAGATCCCGCCGGGCCGCCAGCAGGTCCTGGACCAACCGGTAGGCTGGGGCGAAGAATACTGAATGTCCCGACTCCACCAGGCGGTGGCCCAGGGCGCACAGGGCATGGGTCTTGCCGGTGCCCGGGAGGCCGAAGGCCAGGACGTTGACGCCCCGTTCCAGGAACTCGCCCTGGGCCAGTTGGTCCAGCTGCTGGCGCAGAGAAAGGGGAAGCCGGCCGAACTGGAAGGTGTCCCAGGTCTTGCCCGAAGGGAGCCTGGACTCCCTGCGCAGCCGGTTGATGCGCCGTTGGCGGCGGTCCTCGGCCTCCTGCTCCAGCACCTCCAGGAAGGTGGGCAGGGCGTCGCCGTGACCGGCGCTGTTGAAGCGGCTCACCGCCTGGGCGGCCATGGAGGGAAGCCGGAACTGGTGGCACAGCTGCCCGATCCGGTCCTGAATCGCCGCGGTGTCCATCGTCATGCCAATCGTCGTGTCCGTCATCACGCCACCTCCGCTGGCAGCAGGCTTCCCGTCAACAGCCGGTCGTAGACACCCAGGTCCGGGTCTCCGGCCACGGCCAGAGAGGGCGTCCCTGGCGCCTCGGGAGCGGCCAGCTCCCTCACCGCGCCGTAGTCGAAGGGCTGGCCCGTCTCCAGGAGTTGGCTCAGCGCAGTGGCCACGGTGGTTTCCATGGTGGTGGCCGCCAGGTGCAGGATGCGCACGTACTCCACGTCGGCCCGTTCGCCCCGCCACTGTTGGAGAGCCTCATAGGCTCGGCGGAAGGTGGGCGTCGGGAACAGGTGCTCTCGGAAGCGATAGCGGGCAAAGGCCCCGGGCTTGCGCACCAGGGAGCCGATGATGTGCCGGTAGTTCACCCGGGCTTCGCCGTCTCCCCTCACACGCTCCATGCGCTCCACCAGCTCGTCCTGGTAGTAGACCTCTACCTGGTCGGCGTATACCCGTACCTGTACCTCCTGCCCGATGAGCCGGGAGGGCACGCTGTAAGTGTGGCCCGCCGCCTGGATGGTGCTCCATTTCCGCACCCTGGCCCGGTAGCTCTGGTATTCGGGCAAGGGAACCGGCGGCAGGGACCGCAGGTAGGGCCGTTCCCGCTCCAACTTCCCCTGGACCAGCCGGTTGCGGCGGGCCACCACTTGGCCGACGAACCGGAGGTAGTTGTCGTTGGTGTCGAAATCCCAGTTCCCCCGCAGCAGCAGCGCCTGGCCCAGGGCGTCCTTGAGACGGTAGTGAGCCTGCTCCGCCACCCCGTTCTCGTGGGCCATGCCCCGGTTGCTGCGGGTGGACTCCAGACCGTAGTGGGCCAGGAGCCCAGCGTAGGAATGGTTCAGCTCGCGGCCGCCGCTGCGCCGCATCTCGTGGGTCAGGGCCGCGGTGTTGTCGCTGCGCACCACGTGGGGCACGCCGCCCAGGGTCCACAGGGCTCCCTGCAATCCCCGCTGCAGGGCCAGATAGCTCTCGCTGGCCGCCACTTCGGCGTAGCGCCAGCCCGAATGGCTCAGCACGAACTGGAACAGCAGGTGGGCGTAGGGCTGGCCGCCAATGCTCACCCCCAGGCTCTTGCAGTGGGTGAAGTCGATCTGGGCCTCCCTTCCTGGTGGGTGCTCCTGCGGGAAGTACACCTCCTTATCCGGGCCATGCTGGGCCCGCCACTCCTGCAGCCTCCGCTGCAGCGTCCGCAGGTGGGAGGCGCTGAAGCGCCCCGGGTGCCGCTCCTCCAGATACTCGATAATTGTCGTTGCCCTCAGTCCCAGGGCTGACTCCTCACGGAGCAGCGGCTCTATCTCTTCTGCCCAGATCCCCTCGAAGGGGTCCGGCCTGGTGCGCCACTGGCGTCCTTCCTTCTTCTCCGACGGCAGCGGCCCATGCTGCCAGTTGCGCGCTGTCCGCACACTCATCCCAGCCATCGCCGCCGCCGTCTCCTGACTCTTTCCTTCCATTAGCTTCTGCCTCATTAACAAAACTTGTCGATCTGTAATCATTCCGGCACCCCCAGTACCGGATGATTAACCCTTCTGACCGGCAAGAATAGTTGGCGTTTCAGGCAGTTCTAATTGTCGTTGATCAAGAATGAATCTCTCTTGCTCCAACTGTGGATTCGTATCGGTCCAGGGCAACACTTTCCTCCCAGATACCATCTCCTTTCCTCCTATAGGAAAGTGTTACCTATGTTCCTGGATAATCTGTTACCAATCTACCAGGTTTGTACCCCCCCGGCCCCTCTCCCAGGGGGAGCGGGGGGATGGGTGTTGGCGGGGGTGGGCGGCCACAAGGGCCGCCCCTACAGGTGGGGGGAAGGGGGGATGGCCTTGGCGGGGGGTGGTCCCTTGTGTTGACTTTTGGGGAGGGTTTTGGATTCTTCGGCTGCGCTCAGAATGACAGGGGGCTGCGCTCAGAATGACAGGGGTGGGGGGATATCTCCCAAGCCTTCCAGATCAGGAACCGCTGAAACTGGTAGTGCGCAAAGGTCAGCATCGACCGGACGCTCTTGCTCCTGATCCGGCGCTTACCGCGCTGGACCATCTCCCGCGTCTCGAACCTGGGCAACAGGATCAGGTCGAATCGGTCCACCAGGAACCGCGCCGCCTGGTGGTGCAACTCCTTGATGAGATTGGCGACCCGCACTCGCATCCGCGCCGCCGCACGGTACACATTGCGCTTGCGCCGTCCCGAGGCCTTTGCCGCCCGGCCAAGCAGCCGGTCCAGGTGTTCGCAAAGACGCTGTATCCTGCCGAAGTCATGGCGTCCGATGTGGCCGGCGTCCGTCTCCGAATACCAGGTCAGGAAGGATCGTATCCCCGGGTCCAGCGCAACGACGCGGGCTTGGGTCTCGCCAACACGCCGCTGCGCCTTCACCGGGACCGCCAGGTGATACTGCCCGTTGTGCAGCGTCAACCGACTGTCCTTCCGTTCGTCGGGGATGGTTTCGGCCATCCGGAGGTCGCCCAGGATGGTGTAATATACGCCCTGGCCGCTCACCGCCGCCGCCGGTATGAAACATCCCTGGCGGGGATTCTTCCGGCTCCGGAATATCACCACCCCAAAGGATACGTCCAGGCGTTGCCCAGCCTTCTTTGCCGCCGCCAATTCCTTGTTGGCCTGCTTGCACCGGCGCACCGCAAGGCAGGCGTCGCGCACCGCGATGCTCTTGACCTGGTAGGGCGCGGCCTGCAACCGCTCCGGCGCGGCGTGAATGATCTCCGTCTTGACCGCCTTCCAATTGGCCACGCTCCCCGGTTCCCGCAGCCGCGCCACCGTCTCGTTGTAGCACCACCGGCCGGCGTCAAACCACAGTTTCAACTTCCGGCGCTGCTCCCCCGTCGGATAGGCCCGTATCCGCCTGGATCGCGTCTCGGTAGCGGCGGAGTCCGTGCAGTCGGCAACTGAAGGTGTGCAGGATGGCGAGAATATCCTCGGTGAGTTCCTCCTCGGGGCTCTAATCCCTGTTCCCGAGAACCACGATCTCGCCCCCGTTTTGCTCGGCCATCCACTCGATGAGGTCAAACCCGCATCTTGCCAGCCGGTCCCGGTAGGCAACCACAATGCGGAGCTTATCGCCCCTATGGAGTCGCTCCAGTAGGGCGACAAGTCCTTTCCGGCGAAAGTTGACTCCGCCCCCAACGTCGGTGACGATTCCGGCATCGGGGTATCGCTCCCGCATGAAGTCAACCTGTCGCTGCAGGTCGTCGCCCTCCCTGGCGGAACTGACCCGACAGTAGCAGACCGTTTCCGCTGGGATGCTGCCCCGCAGGTAGGCGTCAACGTCATAGAGACGCTGTCCGGCGGAGTTTCTGTAGTGGGGGATTTTGCCCTGGTCGGCATAGGTTCTCAACCTGTTGGGATGCAGGCCCAGGCGCTCGGTTGCTTTCCGGCTGGGCAAATACACCATAATGACTGCCTTATAACTGGTTCATGAACGCTTGGTACCTTATCATCGTCTTTTCAGATGCCTCCCGCCCCAAGTCCTCTTCCAGCTCGATTTCATCGACCACCAGTGGCCGCGCTCCCCGCCCCGTTAACGCAGCCGCCAGGTCCTCAAAGCCGAAACGCCAAAGCCGCTGCCGGCGCCCTGCCACTATTGTTTTCACAGTGGGGTTGGCCGCCAGCCGCCGCAGCCTGGAACGGTTGCCGTTCACGCCGGACCCAGTTTCGTTCACCACCTCGTCGGGACGCAGACCCTGCCTGGTGGCCCACTCCACCACCCGGACCACAACCCGGACCACCCGCCAGTCCAGGTCATCCCACTGGTCCGCCGAAGAGAAACGCGCGTACACCACGCAACGTCCCTCCTTGTCCGGGGGACAATCAAGAAGTACCGCCCGTTGCGCAACTGCTTGATCTGGAGTTCAGGGGGAAGCCCACCCTCCCGGTGAAGATGGGAGGTCGTAGCCTTGTCATACCCGTACGGACGACCCCACGCTAATGCCCTTATTTATAACATTAGAAAAGCCCCCCGGCGATTAGCCGGGGGGCTCGACGTGTTGCCTTATGGTTTAGTTTGCCTGTTTGCCCTGGTAATTATTCCGCTGCTATACCATCTCGGGGCCCTGGGGCCTGTTACGCGGGGTTAGCGGCGGGGCATTACGAAGGGCATGGCTACCGCTACTACCACTGCCACGATGGCAATGATTATGGCGATAATGCCGGTGGTGCCACTGGCATCGCTACCGGCAGAGCCGGCGGGACCGGTGCCACCATCAGCGCCAGCGGGGCCGGCAGGGCCCATGGGGCCGGCGGCGCCGTTAGCGCCAGCAGCGCCGGGGTCGCCCTGGGGGCCTACGGGGCCGCGGGCTCCGGCTTCACCGGCGGGGCCGGCGTCGCCATTTGCGCCAGCGGGGCCGGCGGGACCCTGGGCGCCACGAGCGCCGGGGCTACCCGAGGGGCCGGCGGGACCGGCAGGACCCTGCTCACCGGCAGCGCCTGGGGCACCCGGAGGGCCCGGAGGGCCGGCTCGCCCAACGGACTGGGTCGCCGTCGCGCTGAGATCAAAACCGCGCTGTACCGTGCCGGACATCCAGGTGTCGATGGACTGGCTGGCCTTCACGCCGCCAACCATGAACGTAACCATCTGTCCGGAGGGGTTCTTTACATCTACCCGGAAGCTACCACCCGCCTTCACCATCGCGGAGCCTACTTCCATCTCACCAGCGTGGGCCGTTATCTCGGTGCCCGCCGCCGGCGTTGCTCCATTTACCATGGCCATGCCCATCACCACGTGGGGAGGCTCTTGCTGGGCCAATGCGGTCATCGGCAGCGCAGCGAGCATCGCCACTATGGCAAGCAGGGCCAGGATTCTACTGACTTTTGCCATTGATTCCTCCTTAATAATTAAGGGTTTCTGCCGGGGGTGCGCCCTCACCCCCGGCCCCTCTCCCTGGGGGAGAGGGGAGAGGCCTTTGGCGGTCTCAGGGCTTAACCTGCGAGGGCCTCAGGCCGTTCCTTCGAGGGGCTCAGGATGAGCGGGTTTTTATTTTCCTGCCATTTCCGCTCATTTTCACCCATTTATACGGGTTGGGGGCAGGGGCGGGCTTCGGCAGGCTCAGCCTGACTGGGGTCCGCCCCTGCAAGACGCCTGTTCCTGGCCTTGTCTTACCAGACTATCTGGTTCCAGCAGTTGTCGCCCACGCAGGTCAGGTTCCTGGTATCACGGTTAAGGATGACCTCAACGGTGGACTTGATCTGCAGCAGGTAGGTCTCGCCGGTGATCAGGTGGGTCAGGTCGCTGCCCTCCTGACCATCGTAGAAACTCCATGCCTTGGTGTCGTTGTTGAAGTTCCAGATGTTAACAAAGTTGTCACCCAGGTCTTCAAGCCCAGGACCAACCTCAACGATATTGCCGGGGTTGATGCCGGACTCGGTGACGGTGAAGCCCACGCTGGCCGTGGTGCGGCCCACGTTGACCTCGATGGTCTGGATTCCCACGTCCAGGCCGGGGATGGTGATGTCGAACTCCATCATGCCGTTGCCGTCGGTGGAAGGCTTGGGCGCCGGAGTTACGTCCAGGGTACCGATCTTGACCAGGCTTACCGGTACGAAGGACTTGAAGCCCTCACCGCTGACGGTGATCAGGGATCCCGGGCCGCCGCTGGTCGCGGAAGGCTGGATTATTCCTTCCGGAACCTCGTGGGGCACGGTGATGGACACAGTCACATCATCGTCGTCATCGAACCGAACGTGGATCTGGTTGCTCGAGGGGATGGCGGCGGTGGTGGGTATCCGAAGCTGCTGTTCAAACCGACCGCTGGCATCCGTAAGAGCAGAAACCGTGATGGCATTGCCGTTGGCGGCTTCGTACTCGATCTCGACGGTGAAGTTGCTTCCCTCATCATTCTTGCTGGGGAAACCTTCGCCCCTTACCACGGAAATGGTGCCCACGCGACCCTCTTCCGGGGTTACGGTTACCACTCGGTCCACAACAACTACATTTACAACCCCGATGCGGGCCAGGGAGTCCCTGACGCGGATCTCGCGATTACCGGCTGCCGTGGTGGCCTCGCTCAGAGGCAGGTCCACTGAGGCAGACCAGTTGCCGCCATTATCCACACGTACGGGGTCGCCGTCATTGATCCGTTCTTCGTCTATGGTCTCACCGCCGATAGAGATCATCGGATCAGTGTGGTCCTCGGCAAGGTCCTCAACGTTGGCAATGACAGACCTGGGGCTGAACCCTGTGCCGATCAGACTGATGCGCTGGTTGGCAACAACCGTCTCGCGGGTCAACCGGATCTGCGGCCCAACAAGACTAATCTTGGTGGATGCGCTGGTACCGACATTGTCCCAGACCTTCAGTTCCTGCAGCCCGCCCCGGGCCCAGTTGGGAATCTCGATGGAGAAGCTGCCGCTGCCCTGCGAGTCAACTCCGCCTCCGCACGGTACAGAATCTCCCAACCGGTTGGGCGCACTGTCGTCGCAGTAAGTCTCTCCGCCGATCGTGACCTTGGTTATGTTAGAGCCCTCGAAGTCCACCACCTGGACCAGGATCATCTCACCTGGGCTTCCGCCACTCGGCGAGGCGAGGAGGGAGGACTTCAATTCGAAGTTCTTGGTCTTACTCTGGGCTGCGGTGGCGTTGACGCCGTCCACCGCGTTGATAATGTTGGTCACGCCCGCGCTAAAGGTCGGGTGGGTGACCTCGAAGGTGCAGGTGCCGATGTTGTCTTCGACCACCGGGTCGGTGCACAGCACATCGTCTTCAGAAGTCAACTTCTGGTCAGCCAACTTCTCGGAGAACATACCGCTACTATCTTCGGCCATGTCGCGGAAGACCGTCACGGAGGTGCCGTTCTTGAAGCCCTTCGCCTTGACCGTAACCACCTCGCCCAGGCCGCCGTCCTCGGGGTCTATGGAAATGCTGTGAGGAACGTTGGCAGCGAGGTTCGTGTAGGGGCCATCCTCATTGTCGATTTCCAGGCCGCCAAAGGTGATCTTTACGATGGAATCGTAGTCGTCCGCGGCGGTCGGATTGCTGATGCCGGCCGACTGACGGAACAAGACGGTTATTACTTCGCCTTCTTCCACCTCGTAGTCGAACCGGTCGTCCTGTTCGTCCATGTCGCCCAGCGAGATGAACACCTCGGAACCGTCAACCGTCACATCCTCGGGAGTGAAGGTCCTGGTATTAGTGGAACCTCCGTTTGGCCTGGGATAGGTTCCCCTCTCAGTAGTCATGGCCACTGAGGTGTTTCCGATGGACGAGGGGATGCCGTAGTCTTCGTGGAACTCGATAATCAAGTCATACTGACGAGTATTGACGGACAACTCCGTTGTATCGTCGGCATCCTTGAGCTGGAACTGTATCGTGTAGTGGGTCGTGCTGCCGGCGCCGCTGCTGTCCGCCGAGAAGGTGGGCAGGCCTTTGGGCACCGGTATTTCTACTACAGGGGCAGCTTCATCGCCCACCATGACAGTGAACGTGGCTGCCATGGGGTTAGCCAAGTCCGTATTGTCATCAGTAGCGGTCACTGTTATTACAGCAAGGCCGTGCCTGATGCCAACAAGGCTGATCATACCGTTTCCGGTCGTATCATCATCTTCACCGCTTAGCCCAGTTATGGCAACACTATCGCCTACCAGGTCGACCGTGAATTCTTCGATGGCACCCGAACCGGCACCGGAGTTGTAGTAGTCGATGAGATTGACGTCCATGCGCTGGCCGAGCACAAGTAGGTCAATGTTAGGTATGCCGCCCTCCTTTAAAGTGGAAGCAGTTGGCAATACCGGAACCGCCACCGCCATGGCCTCTGTGGATTCGTCCTCTCTGGTAACGCTATTATCAGCAGCAGGTGCTGTACTTGTAGTAGTAAGATCCTCGGAAGTTGCTACCGCCCTCAGTTGGAAGGTGTAACTGACATCATTGTCCAGATCCTCTACATCAACCTCTGAACGCTCCCGTGAGGCCTTAGCGTTGGCCGCTATTAGATCATTGCCGGCAAGTACCGGATCTTCGACAGGAGCCTCAATCTCCAAGTCCCCATCACTCCAGCTGGAATAACCTTGGTCGGACGTCTTCTTGTAACGATACTGGTACTTGAAGACCCCGGCGTCACTTGTGGGCTTCCATTCCAGTGTTACTTGCCCGTTGCCGGGTTTGGCCTCAAAGTCCCCTACAACCCCCGGCTCCAACTGGGCGCTAACGTAGTTTTGGGAGGTGTTGTCGTCTGAAATGGCAGCTAGACCCGGGGTATCTTGAGCGACAGCTCTCACAGCGAAGTAGTAGGTCTGGCCGCTGACCAGACTCCTTACAACGTGGCTGGTAGTGCTTGCGCTACTACCGCTGATGCCTTTCCACTGATCAGCAAATTCTTGGGCATTAGCACCAGTAGTTGCGCCATCAACACCAGTGATTGCTGTGGTTGTTGAGAGGTATTGCCATCCGGTGATGGAATTGTCTCCCGGATCGTCCCACTGCAGCGTTGCTTGCCGAGCCCCTGCGGTCACCGTCAAATCGTCAGTTTTTTCCGGGGGCTCAGAAGGTGTGGCTGTAGCTTCAGCAGTCGTGCCTGGTGAAGTTCTATCACCACCAACATTAACTCTGACCTGGAAGTAGTGCAACTTATCGTTTTCCAAGCCTCCCACTACCACCGAAACCGGCGTTGGCGGGTCTAGGACACCACTAGTGGCGCTACTTAGTCCCTCAGAAGCATCTTCCACATCTACCCAGTCGCTTCTGGTAAAGACCTCGTCCTCGGACCGCCAGCGTATTTCGTAAAATCCAGAATCAGTCGAAGATTCTGTCCCGACAGTTACGACAGGCCACGAAACCTTCACCTGGCCGTCCATACCTTCAACCGTTAAATTGGGCGCAGACTGCGGGCTATCCACCCGCTCGGTCAACTCGGCATCGGCCGGTTGACCAATGGCGGCAAACGCCGGGTTGGTCAGGCTCATTGCGCCGAAGACGGCGGCCAGAGCCAGGGCCACCACCACGGCCAAGCCAATTATTGGGGTTAATCCTTTTGCCATAAAAACTTCTCCTTTTATTTGGGGTTAACGTACTCTAACCACCCCTGTATTACGCCAGTGTTACCCGTCCTTTCAATTACGAATTAAGAATTGGGAATTACGAATTGGGTTTGGTACTTTGACGGGTTCGGGATGTTCCTTCGAGAGCCTCAGGGTGATCCTTCGACGGGCTCAGGATGAGCGGGAGACCCGATTCGCAATTGGGGGACGGGTAACGCTAATTGCGGGGAATGACCGAGGGGTCGAGACGATGGGAATTAATGATAAGTCCTTGCATGGCAACACCACCCGTCAACCAGCTACCCAACACCTGACAAAACCCGCGCAGGGGGCGGGCACAACTTAACGCCAATATATTTAACATTCGGGCAAAGCGAAAGTCAAGGAATGGGAATGCCGGAAAAACGAGTTTTGGGGGGGAAGGGGGACGCCCTCACCCCCGGCCCCTCTCCCTGAGGGAGAGGGGGGATTTGTTCAGGGGGGTGATGGTTCGACGGGCTCAGGATGATCGGGGGGTAGGGGCGGTCCGCGAACCGCCCCTACGGGGTTGTGCCCGGACCGAAGGGGTGGAAGCCGCAAGCGCAACCCCTACGAGCTGCCACTTACGGTGACAACGAAGTTCAGGGACGGGTCATCATCGGCGGCGTCACCGCTGCCGCTGGAATCGTAGCCGTCGATGGCGGTTGCCCCAACAACGGCCACCCCTTCGCTCAGGCCGATCATGGTCAAGAGACTGCCGGAACTGATTTGGGCAAAGAGCGGGCCGTCACCGGGGAAGACATCCGCCCGGTAGCCGTCGATGGCGCCGGCGCCCCGCCCGTCCACGAAGAACACCGACAGGTCCAGGACCCGCGTTTCGCCAAGGGCAATAGCCTGGTCGGGTATGCCGCCGGCCACGGCAGCAGCGGCGGTGGGAGCCTCCAGGAAGTGGACAGCGGAAGCCGCCGGGCCCGGGACGTCGGGACTATCGGGAGGAGCGGTAACCGTACGGGCAGCGACATTGACGGTAACGGCGTCGGGGTCCGCCGTGGCCACGGCACGCACCTGGAAGGAGTACTCGACGCCGCTGGCCAGGCTGGGCACGACAACGGTGGTGGCGGCGGCGGTGGCGGCCCTGGTAGCGTCGTCGGTGGGATTTGGGCCCGCCCCGGCGACGAATACATCGGTCCAGTCGCCAAATTCGCCGGCGCCGACCCGGTACTGGTACTGCCACTTATAAATGCCGTCGTCGCCCGGGTCGGACCAGGACAGGATTACCTGCCCGTCACCGGCTTCAGCCGCGAGGCCGACCGGCGGCCCCGGCTGGAGGGTTACCACGTCTGAACCGGTGGACTCGGGATCCGCCGCCAGGCCGGGGGTGTCGTGGGCCAAGGCCCTGACCTGGAAGGTGTACTGCTTTCCGCTGTCCAGATTCTCGACAGTATGGCTGACCGTGTTGGCATTGCTGTTGCGGATGTCTTTCCACAGGTCAGCAACAGTGAAACTTCCGGTGGTAGTGTACCGGTACTGCCACTCAGTAATTGTATCGTCGGTGGGGTTATCCCAGGTCAGGGTTACCTGCCTGATTCCCGCAGTGGCCGTCAGGTCGTCGGCCTGCTCCGGGGCTGCGGCCGTTATGGCGCACGCCTCTTTAGACTGGGGCCCGGCGGTGTTGCCTTGTAACGCCCGCACCTGGAAGCAGTACCTCACGGCGTTGACCAACGGGGTTATGGTGGCCTGCGGGTCAGTGCCAGATACATTAGTCCAGGCACCGTAAAACTCGCCCTCAGCCCTCCAGCGAACCTGCCAGGTATCAATGCCTGCCTGGTCGGCCCAATTCAGGGTCACTACACCGGCGCCGCCCGTTGCCGCCAGGGGGAAGGAGTTGCCGGAGGTGTCGGGACCGCAGAACGGCAGGCCAAGAGGGGTAAAGTCATTGTCCGGCACATCCCGCAAACCCTCGGGAATGCAGCCGGTCAACAGGTTGCCAGCGAGGGACACCTTTCGCAGGTTAGCGAGGCTGCCCAACTCCAGCGGTATTGTTCCGGTCAACTGGTTGCTGGCGAGGGTCAATTCTATCAAGTCGGACAGGCTGCCCAATTCCAGCGGTATTGTTCCGGTCAACTGGTTGCTGGCGAGGGTCAGGATTTGCAGGTTGCCAAGGTTGCCCAATTCCAGCGGTATTGTTCCGGTCAACCGGTTGCTGGCGAGGGTCAGGATTTGCAGGTTGACGAGGCTGCCCAATTCCAGCGGTACCGTTCCCGTCAACCGGTTATCGGCGAGGGTCAATTCTATCAAGTCGGACAGGCTGCCCAACTCCAGCGGTATCGTTCCGGTCAACTGGTTACCGGAGAGATCCAACCCTTCCAGGTTGACGAGGCTGCCCAATTCCAGCGGTATCGTTCCCGTCAACTGGTTATCGGAGAGATCCAACCCTTCCAGGTTGACGAGGCTGCCCAATTCCAGCGGTATCGTTCCCGTCAACCGGTTATCGGCGAGATCCAACTCTTCCAGGTTGACGAGTCTGCCCAACTCCGAGGGTATCTCGCCCGCCAGCTGGTTATCGGCGAGGGTCAAGAATGTCACCCGTCCGACGCCGTCAGTGGTTACACCATACCACTCCCCAATGGGCGCGTCGGTCAGCCAACCGGCGCCGTCCCGCCAGTTCGGGCCGTCGGTGGCATTGAAAAGGGCAACCAACGCGAGCCGGTCCGAGGTCATAGTGGGTGGGGCAATTCCCAGGCCGGAGATGGTCAGGGTGAAGGTTCCGGCCTGGTCGGCGTTGTAGGTGGTGGCCTCGATGGTGTAGGTTCCCGCCATCAGGGTCTCGCTTATCTGAGAGTCGTAGTCTCCCGCTGGCCGGTCCACGTCGTCGTTCTCGTGCAGGATGGCGCCGGTGCGGGCGTTACCGGTGCGCAGGTAGAGGAAAGTGTCCAGGTCCGATACCAGGTCGATGGTTACGTCGGATGGCTGGTCCAGGGTGAAGGAGTAGTAGCGGGCGAGCCTGGCGCCGCTGCCCGAGCCCGGGGCTAGGGTTTCCGAGTCGCAGCCGGCCGACCACGTCCCGTTGGTCGTCCCGTCAACCGCCAGGGTCTCCAGGCAGGCGTCCGTTTCCGGCTCCCCTACGCCGCCGTCACCGGACAGGCCGGAGATGGTGAGGGTGAAGGCGCCGGTTTCGTCGTCATCGAAGGTGGCAGCTTCAATGGTGTAGGTGGCGGCGGCCAGGGTCTGGCTGATTTGGGAGTTGTAGTTTCCGCCTGGCTGGTCCACGTCGTCGTTCTCGTGGAGGGCAGCGCCGGACGTGGCCGTTCCGCGCCTCAGGTAGAGGAAGGGGTCGACGGTGGATTGCAGGTCGATGGTTACTTGCGACTGCTGGTCCAGGGTGAAGGAGTAGTAACGGGCGTAGCCGCGGTCGGGGACCTGGGACTGGCAGTCGGTGATCCAGGCACCGGTGACGGGACTATCGTCGGCGGTGATGGCGGTGACGGCGCAGGCGTCCGGGTCGGGGTCGGGATCCGGGTCCGTGGTCGTGCCCAACAGGCCGGAGATGGTGAGGGTGAAACTGCCCGTTTGCTCCTCGTCATAGGTAGTCGCTTCTATAGTGTAAGTGCCCGCTGGCAGGGTTTCGCTGATGTGGGAATTCAGGTTCACGCCGCCGCGCTCGATGTCGTCGTTTTCGTGCAGGGAGCTCCAGTTCCTGGCGGATCCTTCCCTCAAGTACAAGTAGGGATCCCCGTCAGATTCCAGGTCTATGGTCACTTCCCTCTCTTCATCCAACGTGAAGCTGTAATACTTAGCGTATCCCCGCTCTGCCACGTACGACTGGCACTCCTCCTCCCACGTTCCCCTGATAGTGCCGTCACTGGTAACGGTCGCTCCACAGGCAACCAGTGTTTGAGGAATCTCGGGAAGGTCGGCGTCCGGCAGGGCATCTGCGGCCGGGAGTTGAGCAAAGCCGTATCCCCATGTGTTGTTCGGGACGGTACCTCGCCCCTCGGCCCGGAGCTTCATATAAGAGGCAGTTTGCTGTGCGGTCAAGTCGGGGAAGCGTTGCCGCACCAAAGCGGCCATGCCGGACACGTGAGGGGCCGCCTGGCTGGTGCCGCAGAAGCCACGGTTGGTGTCCGGTCTATACGTACGCAGCGCGGTTTCTCCGCAATCGGCGCCTACAATATCAGGCTTGGTCCTGCCGTCGGGAGTGGGGCCCCGACTACTGAAATATTCGATGGTATCTACGTTGTACCAGGGGGCGGCGCCCACAGCGAGCAGACCCGGGTTGGCGCTTTCTGCGGGGTTTGTGATGCTACCGTTCAAGGTATGTGGCTCTATCGGAAATACCGGGGGCCAGACTGTGACCTGAATCCAGTCGGGCATCTCCCCCGAATAGTGGGTTACCTTTATGCCGTAGGTGTTGCTGCGAAACGGAAGAGTAAACGCAAACGCTTCCCACGGCTCGTGCCCAGCTGCTCCGGACTGTGGATCATCACTGGAAAACACAATCTCATTCGTGACCTTGTTGTAGAGGTGCAGGTCCATGTCAGTACGGGCGGCGGTCCAGCTGTCTTCCCACCGCAGCTGGACTACGTGCCTTAAACATTCATATACGGGCAGGTCGATAACTTCTTCTATGGAACCACCAAAATCGAGGAACTTATCCCCATCGGAATCCGAGTAGCCTCCAAACCAGGTACCGTCGGCGGCATTACCCGCCGAGCTGACCCAAAGGATATCTTCTTCTACCGCCCGGTCAACCGTGTTCAGGGGGCTATCGCTGTAGGGGGAAGTGCCATCACCGGGACCGTCAAAGATGTAACCCACCGAGTAGTTGATAACTTGTACCCCCTCAGAACCCATCCACTCAACGGTCTCCAGCAAGTCGCCCCTTGAATACGGGTCGGCAACATACAAGGTCACCCCTGGCGCCATATCAAGCAGGGATTCAGCGACTATGGTTCCATGTCCTCCGGGCGATGGCGTCTCCGGAGGGCATCCCCGGGGCGGATCAGGCGGCTCGCCACTTGGCTCACAGTCATCCAGATTATTGGTGAACATGCCAACATCTGAGTAACAGCGGGCGACTATGGTTGCGGGGAGTTCGGTTCCCAAAAGGGTGGTCACGCCCCGGAAAGAAAGGTCAATCACGCCGACCTTAACGCCCTGCCCGCTGAATCCGGCGGCGTTCCAGGCTGGGGAGCCATGCAAGTCAGGGCCATCCCCGATAACCTGCTGGGAAAGCTGGGCCGGTTGGGGAGGAATGATTTGGCGCACCCGGAGGACGCCGGGCCGCTCCGACACCGGTCCCAGCAGGGACAGGGGCACGTAGGCTTCGATGTAATCCTCGCCCACGTTGCGCGGGTCGCCGCCGAACTCCTCCAGGAAGGCCACCACCTCGTCCACGAGCCCCCACAGGTAGATGGTTACCGCCACAGATTCATTACTGGATATTGCGGCGCCCCCGGCGGCATCGCTGGCTGACATCCTCCCTTCCTGGACATTGGACACCATCTGGTTGAGCTGGGAGCCCAGGTTGGGGTACTGCTGTTGGCTCTTTTGCACCGAGATTACAACGTCGTCGTCGCCATCGGCAGAGACGGCGGACATGGTTGCCACCAGGGCGATTACCAACACGAACACGGCTGCCGTCGCAACTGACCTGAAGTATGTCTGATAGGGCATGCGTACCTCTTTCCAATATGTGCTTCGCCAGTCTAGGTGCCTACTTATATGTAGTAGGGTCAAGTAGCGCTGAGATTTAAACTAAGGGCGCCCAACGACGACATTTCCTCAGATGCTCAAACCTCAGAACATTCTACGCGAAAACCGCTTTTTGATCCGATTGCATATTTCCAGGCAGCTACAGACAGGTAAGGGGGAGTTGTGGGAGAGGGAGCCAGGAGTGCCTTAGCCTGCCTGCGGGGCACCATAGCCCGCATCCTGATGACGCCTGGGCGTTCGGAAACCGGCCCCAGCAAGGTCACCGGGACGTAGGCTTCAATGTAGTCTTCACCTACATTCGTATACCGACGAGACTCATGCCTGCCCTAGCCGTACACCCCTTACTTACAAAGGCGGCACAATGTTACCAGAGTGGGCAGGGATTACGCACTATTATAGGGTACGATTGTGGCACCGTGAGGGTCCTTTGACAGGTTTAGGTTGAGTGGGGTCGGGTAGGGGGGAAAGGGATAGGGGCGGGTTTGAAACCCGCCCCTACGAGGTTACCATGGGCAAGGCCGGTTCGGTTTGGGGCACTGCGATGGGCATGGCGATCGCGATGATTGTCGGCCCGCTGGCGATGATAGTCTAGTTAGAACAGCCTATCATTCGCCTACCCCAACAGTTGTCCTGTATTTAACTGTCCATCCCTTAAGAGCCGTGAGCCGTGCCACACAGGCGAACGGTGCTGGTGCGGGCAACCGAGCACGGAGCCAACATCCGTTCCCTGATTCCATCTCACCACGGCCCGGACCCTCGGCAATCTGTCACCGCCCGAGAGTCCACAAAGTTAGGAACCGCAGGCTAACAGATCGTATAGACGGGTGAGATCATTGTCCGGCACATTGAAAAGCGCAGCCGGTATGCAGCCGGTGAACTGATTTCCCCCTAAATACAAGGTTTCAAGAAGTGTCAGATTCTCCAATTGGGTGGGTATCGATCCTGTCAATTGATTATCATTCAGTAGAAGCCATGTCATCTCTGAAAGGTTCCCGAGCTCCGACGGTATGGGCCCGCTAAGCATGTTATTTTGCAGTAGAAGCCTTGTCATCTCCGTAAGGTTCCCCAGCTCCGACGGAATGGGCCCTGAAAACTGGTTCTCGTAGAGATCGAGCCGGTATAACTGAGTCAGGTCGCCTATCCAACTAGGTATCGCTCCACTGAACTGGTTCCTCCAGAGGACCAACTGTTCCAATTTGGTCAAGTTGCTCAGTTCGGTGGGCAGATCTCCGCTCAGATCATGGCCGCCCAGGTACAGTGTGTCGAGTTCTGTAAGATTGCCCAATTCCGGAGGTATCCCGCCGGTAATGCCCCCCTCACCACTCCCCGAATTAGTGATGGATAAATGGTTAAGATTGGTTAAGTTTCCCAACTCCGACGGCAGCGTGCCCGTAAACATGTTTCCATCCAGCCTGAGAAGCTCCAATTTATTGAGATTGCCCACCGCCGCCGGGATCGATCCGGTCAGCCCGTTGCTTAACAGGTCCACTTCAATAACCCTGCCGTCGTCGTCGGTAGTCACACCGTGCCATTGATAAAGGGAAGCGCCGGTGAGCCAGTTATCGTTGTTCTCCCAGTTGGGTCCGTCGGCTGCGTTGTAAAGCGCTTCCAGAGCCGCCCGGTCCCCGGCGACATCACCCTCAGAGGACTCCGGCTCACTACCGCAGTAGGGCAAGTCCAAGAGGTGGAGGTCATTATCTTCTACGTCTTCCAGACCAGCGGGTATGCAACCGGTGAATTGGTTGCCCTGAAGGTACAAGTCGGTGAGGTTGGTTAAGGTTTCTAAACTTGAAGGTATAGATCCGGTGAAGTCGTTCCTCCAGAGGAACAACTCCTCCAAACTTGTCAAATTCCCCAGTTCAACGGGCAACTCACCGTTCAAGTCATGGCCTGCCAAGGCCAGCTGGGTCAGGTTCGTAAGATCAGTCAACTCCAGAGGTATTTCGCCGGTCAGTCCTCCCACAGATTCGCCATCGACAAGGATATTGTTGGCGGTGAAACGCGTGAGCTCGGTAAGGCTGCCCAACTCCGGAGGGATCGTACCTGTAAGACGATTGTTGTCAAGGTGCAGTCTCTGTAGGTTGCGAAGGCTGGAAAGTTCCCTTGGGATCGTGCCATTCAAGCCGTTTTCTAACAAGGTTAAAACTGTAACCGAGCCTTCGCTGTTTGTTTGCACTCCATACCATTCACCCAAGGGTGTATTCGTTAGCCAACCGGAGCTGTTCGCCCTGTTCGCGCCGTTGGTGGCGTTGTAAAGTTCGCGCCGTTGGTGGCGTTGTAAAGGACTCGTCAACCCGTAGTACCTCGCGTAACTCCCGCTCCTTACCTCGGACAACCCGCCGCCCACGAGACGTCGCCATCAGCGCTGATGCTCTCGCCACACTAATCCGTCCCAGGTTGGATCCGGGTCAGGGTCCGGGCCCGGGCCCGTCGCAGTCCCACCCAGACCGCTCACCGTCAGCGTGAAGCTGCCAGGGGTCGCCGGATCGAAGGTGGTCACCTCCACGGTGTAGCTCCCCGCCGCCAGGGTCTCCTCTATCTCGGCGTTCCGGTCTCCACCAGCGTCATCGTCTCCCGCGTGGTCGTTCAGCGCCGCTCCCGACCGGGCATCCCCGCTCCTCAGGTACATGTAGGAGTCCACCGCGGAATTCACCGTGATGGTTACCGCCGACTCCTCCTCCACCGTCAACCCGTAGTACCTCGCGTAACTCCCGCTCCTTACCTCGGACTCGCAACCCGCCGCCCACGTCCCAGACGTCGTACCATCAGCGCTGATGCTCTCGCCACACTCATCCGTCCCAGGTTCAGGGTCCGGGTCAGGGTCCGGGCCCGGGCCCGTCGCAGTCCCACCCAGACCGCTCACCGTCAGCGTGAAGCTGCCAGGGGTCGCCGGATCGAAGGTGGTCACCTCCACGGTGTAGCTCCCCGCCGCCAGGGTCTCCTCTATCTCGGCGTTCCGGTCTCCACCAGCGTCATCGTCTCCCGCGTGGTCGTTCAGCGCCGCTCCCGACCGGGCATCCCCGCTCCTCAGGTACATGTAGGAGTCCACCGCGGAATTCACCGTGATGGTTACCGCCGACTCCTCCTCCACCGTCAACCCGTAGTACCTCGCGTAACTCCCGCTCCTTACCTCGGACTCGCAACCCGCCGCCCACGTCCCAGACGTCGTACCATCAGCGCTGATGCTCTCGCCACACTCATCCGTCCCAGGTTCAGGGTCCGGGTCAGGGTCCGGGCCCGGGCCCGTCGCAGTCCCACCCAGACCGCTCACCGTCAGCGTGAAGCTGCCAGGGGTCGCCGGATCGAAGGTGGTCACCTCCACGGTGTAGCTCCCCGCCGCCAGGGTCTCCTCTATCTCGGCGTTCCGGTCTCCACCAGCGTCATCGTCTCCCGCGTGGTCGTTCAGCGCCGCTCCCGACCGGGCATCCCCGCTCCTCAGGTACATGTAGGAGTCCACCGCGGAATTCACCGTGATGGTTACCGCCGACTCCTCCTCCACCGTCAACCCGTAGTACCTCGCGTAACTCCCGCTCCTTACCTCGGACTCGCAACCCGCCGCCCACGTCCCAGACGTCGTACCATCAGCGCTGATGCTCTCGCCACACTCATCCGAAATCTCGTTCGGCGGTGCTGGGAGTTCAGCGAAACCGTAGCCCCAGTCGTTGTCCGGCCCGGGATCGTCCCGATCCGCCGCGTTGTTCTTAAGGTAGTCCGCTACCTGTTGCGGCGTGAAGGCCGGATTGGCCTGCTTTACCAAGGCCGCCAACCCCGCCACGTGGGGCGCCGCCTGGCTGGTGCCGGAAAACCAGCACTCCTGATTGTCGTCCGCCCTAATGTAACTCGGGTAGCTTACGGACGCTGCACAGGCCGTTCCGACAATGTCCGGCTTGATGCGCCCGTCGATAGTCGGCCCCCGGCTACTATAAGGTGCTATTGTATTCAAGCTGTAAAAGTGGGCGGCGCCTACTGCAAGCATGCCGCTATTGGCGCTTTCCTCGACACTGTACATGTTATGGTGATCGGTGTAATACTCAAGGTCGGATCCCGGCAGAATCAACTGGATCCAGTCGGGGACAGACCCGCCAACATGATCGACGAAAATCGCAAAAAAACCATCGTAGGGTGCTTCAAATCTCAACTCTTCATAGGGATAATGGCCTGAACCGCCGAATTGTGGGTCTTGGTTCGAGTCCAATACTTGGCCCGTCACCGAGTCAGAAATGACCAGGGCCAAGTCTCGGGATGCTCTGGGCCAGCGATCCTCCCAGCGCAAATGAACGGTAATGCTCTCACCTTCCTGCAAGAAAACAGTCTGCCCTTCATCCCCCGGCACCCACTCGTGAATCCCGTCATTGTCGGTGTCGGTTATGGCGCCGTACCAGACGCTGCGACCTTCGTTGCCCCCGGCATTGACCCACGTAATTCCTGAAGCCACGGCCCGGTCAACAGCGTTGAGTGGGCTAGCGGTGTCAGGAGACGTGCCGTCGCCGGGACCATCAGGGGCCCAACCGAGCGACACATTGATGACCTGCACCCCTTGTGAAACCATCCAATCGACAATTTCCCTCAAGTCTCCCTTCGACTCAGGGTCGGCGATGTAAAGAACCGCATCAGGCGCAATATCAATCACGGCCTCGGCCACGGCGGTGCCGTGTTCACTCTTGTCGGGATTGTCGCAAACGGCCAGGTTAGCGCTGTAAACCCCCAGGTCGGTGTAGCACCGGGCTTCCACTCTGCCGGGCAATTCTACGTCCTGTAACTGCTGCCAGCCCCGAAAACCACCATCTATTATCCCCACCTTGACGCCCTGGCCGCTGAATCCGGCGCCGTGCCAGGCAGTCGCTAAGTGCGTGGCAACGCCTTGGCTCGTAACATTGCCGTACCGGGGCTGGGGCGGAATAATATCCCGTACCCTTATAACACCCGGCTGCTCCGAAAGTTGGCCCAGCAGGGACACTGGCACGTAGGCTTCGATGTAGTCCTCGCCCACATTGCGGGGGTCGCCACCGTTGTCTTCGAGGAATTGGACCACGTCCACGACGTTTGCGGTCAGGTGGATGGTTACGGCCATCGACCCGCCTTGGCTGATGGCGGCGCGCTCGGCGCTTTCCCTCTCCGATGCTCCGCCATGTTCGTACGCGTCGGCTAGGCCGCTGAGGTGAGACCCAAGGTTGGGGTACGTCAGGCTCTGCTTGGGCGGTGGAGGAGGGCGGTCGTCGTCATCGGCGGACACGCCGGGCGCTGTCGCCGCTACAGCGACTATAATCGCGGACAGAATTACCGCTGCCAGGAACCCAAAGTAGGTGTTGTAGGACATGGGTGCCTCTCTGTATGTTTCTATTCTGCCGAGACCGGAGCCATTGAGGATTAACCAGAAGGGGCCTTACTCCAGCAATAATTAGAGCATTTCAAACGTCGGATTACTCTCACCTATAAAAAACTTCATACATCAACAGTCATTGTGGCTTGTTGCCGCCGGTCCGGGGATATTTTGGCATGCCAGCGCTGGGAATACCCTAGTTTCTCTGCGGAGGTACGATTTCCCGCACCCTGATGACGCCCAGGCGTTCGGAAACCGGTCCCAGCAGGGGCACCGGCACGTAGGCTTCGATGTAGTCTTCACCCACGTTGCGCGGGTCGCCGCCGTTGTCCTCCAGGAATGTCACTACCTCGTCCACGTGACCCGTCAGGTGGATGGTTACCGCTATCGACTCATTACTGTATATGGAAGCGCCCTCGGCGGCCTGCTGTGCCGTGGCCCGTCCTTCTTCGACGCTGGAAACGAGCTGGTTGAGGTGGGAGCCCAGGTTGGGGTACTTCAGCACTTCTTTTTCCGGAATAGACAATACCTGATCATTGGTATTCTGGCCTGCGTCGACTGAGCCGGGTTCCGATGCCTGGTCACCATCATCAACCTTTGCGGCAAGTCCCCCAACTTCCTCAGAAGGGGCCCTGGACTGGCTGGCAAACGTTGACAAGGCTGGCAATTCCGTTCCGGGAACAGCCTGAACAACGATTGAAAGTGGGGGAGTGTTTGCCGGGGCAGGTGTGGGGGGCGCCACTTCGCTGGTTGCCAGGAGAGGGACCTGGACTTCACCTTCGGCAAGAACTAAGTCCCCTGGTTCACCGAGAATTAAAGCATCTTGATCATGGGAATTAACTTTTGGCGCAATTTCACCCTCATTCTTTGGCGTCCCATTCTCCGGCATCACTGGACTACCCTGGGATACTAACCTCACTTCTCCGTCACCGTCCTGCCAAGCGTTGACTTCCCCTTGGCTCGATGTCGTATTGGCTAACTCGTTGGGTACGGTAAGTGAATTTGCCACAGGTACAAGCACTTTCTCCGGGTTGTGCGAGCTTGATTCTGTTTCCGGTGCAGTCCTGGGCCCAGATACTCGTTCATCACCTTGAGGTACGACTCCTAGTCGTTCCGTGGGTTTGGGTGAATAGTAAGTAGCAAATATTGCACCTGCAACAGCCAGAAGCGCCACGACCGACACTCCAGCGACTGCTACGGGAAGCATTTCCCTCTTCAATCTCATTGCCTTGCCTCTTAGATTGATCAGACGAATGTGTCGTTTCCGACTATGGTTTGAATATCTGGCTATTGGACTCGGGTAACTCTCACCTATCCCGGTGCCAGCAGTGATTCAGAAGATGACACATGCTTAGATGATTGGACATCCGCGGAGCAAGGGGCAGCGTATGCCCCAACTCCGCGGAAACTGGAGTATCTGGTAGACGATTGACCGGCTAAGGCTACCCCGAGCAGGCCTGGACCGCCGCCTTTACCTCGTCATAGTCGGGTTCGTTGACGGGGGCGGGTGCGGTCCAGCGGTACTGGACGGTGCCCTGGGGGTCGACGACGATGACGGCGCGGTTGGCGGCGACGTAGCCTTCCATGCCGGCGAGGCCGGGGAGGGCGACGTCGTAGGCGTTGACGGCCTGGCGGTTGAAGTCGGAGAGGAAGGGGTAGTTGACGCTGTTCTGGGTGGTCCACTCCTTCTGGGCGAAGGGGCCGTCGACGGTGATGCCGATGACCTGGGCGTTCATGCCGTCGAATTCGGGGATGGAGTCGCGGAGGGTGCAGGCCTCGGTGGTGCAGACGCCGGTGAAGGCGCCGGGGAAGAAGGCGAGGACCACGGTCTTGCCGCGGAATTCCTGCAATGTGCGGACGGCGCGGTCGGTGTCGTAAAGGGAAAAGTCGGGGGCTGGCTGGCCAACATCTGCGGGCATGGTGGGTGCCTCCAAAGTTTAGATGCCCGTAATATACCACTGTTGTCCACGAAGGACACGGAGGGGCGCGCCCTCACCCCCGGCCCCACTCCCTGAGAAGGAGAGAGGAAATTGCCGAAAAGATCGCTGCCTTCGTCCAGGAGCAGGGCGGGTGGCTCACCACCCAGGACCTGGCAGCGCACACGTCGGACTGGGACGAGGCCATCAGCACCGACTACCGGGGGGTGACCTGCTGGGAGTGTCCGCCCAACGGCCAGGGGATAGCGGCCCTGGAGGCGCTGAACATCGTCGAGGGGTTTGACATCGCGGGCATGGGGGCCCAGTCGGTGAGCCGGTACCACCACCTGATCGAGGCCATAAAGAACATCGCCGCCTACATTCCCATCCATCCCAGGCAGGAAAACAGCATGGTCGCCAGGGGCGTTTTCGCCTATCACGGCGACCACTTGGTCTGTCCCCAGGGCAAGGTACTTCGCAAGAAGTCCTTTCCCGGCGCAGCAGTTCCTTCCAGTACCTGGCACGGGAGCAGGACTGCCAAGCCTGCCCCATTAAGGACTGTTGCTTGCCGCCCAATCAGAAGCGGCGGTACTTCAGCCTCACCATGTACCACCCCGTTTATCTGAGAGCTCATGAAAGAAACCGGACTACCGCTTACCGGCGGGAGCGGCGACGCCGCAGGACCGTCGCTGAAGGGATCTTCGCCTCCCTGGACCGGGTGAGTTGGGCCCGCTCCAGGCTTCGGGGCTTATGGAAAAGCCTGCCCCTAAGCAGTGGGGGGTGGACTGCGAGGGATACATGGCCGCTTTTGCCCACAACATACTTAAGCTGGTACGCGGACTCCCCGGAGGCGTAGGGCCACCTTGCCCGGCGTCGCAGGCTGTGGCCGCTGCTCTAAGCTCCCTGCCTACCGTGATCGACGCCGTGGCGCGTTGTTCCCTACGACCCCATCATTTCTTCCGATTCACAAGGTGTGGTTCAGACTTCGCTCCAGCTTTCCGTTGAAACCAACACAACCAGGAGACTTTCTCAACAGGCCCGCTCGTGGCGATTAACAGCACCTGCGGCTCGGCACGGTCTGCGGGCACCGCAACAGAGTGGCTGCTGGCGCCCACGTCGTTGCCAGCGGTGTTCAGGTTGACACGCGACAACTCCACCGCCAGCTGCGGCTTCCTGGCCCTTTTCCTGCCAGACTCCGTGCCAGCCACCTTGACCATCTGCTTCCTGCTTCACATCATTCACCTCTGAGTCGGCGAGTAGCCGCATCGCCGGAGGAAGTCACTTCGATTCACAATCTCCCGAGCGAGAACTCCCTGCTGGGGCGTCACCAATAATGCAGTTGCAAGACTTCCGGGCCATGCTGCTGCTCGGGTAATACGCACCAATCACTGATCGGCCTCGATCTAAACGACACGGCTCGCCCACCGTGGCCATATGTGAGTTAGTCGGATTTGCACGGCCCGTACGACCGGCATAGGGTTGCTGTTGCCTAAATTCGGGACGACTCATGTTTAGTTAAGGAGCAGCCCAGCGACGCTGCAGGCCTCTATCCGAGCGCGTCTGCATCAACTACTGTCTACCCTTCACTCAGCGGGAAAGGCCGATCCGTTTAGCTTTCACCGCGACGCAGAGGAAGTGTGAATTGTATGTATTGATTGCCTTTTCTACCCATAACTCAATAGGGAGTATCAAACAAGTCGCTGGAGGCGTCCAGCTGGCCCAGCAAGTCAATGACAAGACTCAATTCCAGCTCTTTGCCGAGGAGAAGCAGCCTGGCCAGGTTTTCGCTGGTAGGCCTGACATCCACTGTCCCCCTGGCCCACCGCTCCACTGAGCGGGTACCTACATTCAGCCTGCGGCCCAGTTCGGTCTGGGTCACCCCTCCTTCGTCCCTGAAGCACCGCACAATCTCCCGGACCTGCCCCGGACGAAGAAGGTCCTGGTACGGCCTTACCCTCTCATCCCCGCCACGCCCGCCAGGTTCCGCCTGCGGGGACTCAAAGCACCGGGACGGATTTACGGGTACGGCAAACGTTAGCTTCACCTCATTCGCTCTGGAAATCCAAATCTCCTGGACCGTCAATTTTATCAACTCCCTGCGGTCTTCCATTTCCAATGCGTCGAGTCCCACACCCTCTTGTCCCAACTACTGCATGAGGCTAGCCAGAAGCTCTTGCTGTCCATTTCCGGCAGCTTCCTTGGCCTGAAATTCCGCAACCCTCCTTTTCCATATGGCCCGGAGATCCGCAATCTGTTTGACCTGTTGCTCCATGTCTTCCCCGGTCAGCAAGCCCTTCCGCACCAGACCCAGTAACCGCCGGTGCTTTTGGTCCAGTTCTCGGAGCTCCTTCTTACCCTCCTTTAACTTCTCCGCCAGGTCCCGGTCCGCCGCCCGGTCTAGCATCTCGGTGCCGGACCCGAGCAGAGCGGGATCGCTCACGGTTATTCTTACCTCGCGCCAAACCGGGCCCTCCAGGTCCTCGGCTGGAATACGGGGCCTGTCCTGGCAGGTAAAGCAATAGTACACGCGTCGAGGACCTCTCCCTTGCGCCCCTGTCCCTGTTGTTTCCTCCCCATTTCCGACTTTGCCGTCGGAGTGGACCCTGTACCGATTCCCGCAGACATCGCAGTAGACCAGGTACTGGAGCAGGTACACCCGGAGGGTCCGCCGCCTGGACCGGTCCCAGCCAGCCTCCTTGGAGACTTGGGCCGCCTCCCAGGTTTCCCCATCTATCAGGACAGGAACGGGGATTTCAATGATCTCGGGGCCGGTCTGATCATAAACCGCCGGACTCTGGTCCCGGCGGGAACCCCGATAGTTCCGGTAGGGCCAGAGGCCGTTCGCATAAGTCTTACATTTCAGAATGCGGTAGATCATCTCCTTAGTCCATTCCTTCGATCCCTTGGGGGGAGGAACGCCGGCTTCGGTTAGCAGCAACGCCAGCTGCGGACCTGTTAGCGATTCAGCCACCCGCTCCCGGTATATGCGCTGGACCACGACGGCGGCGTCCGGGTCGATTTCCGGCCTGCGGTCCTTGCCCACCCGGTAACCGTAGGGAACCCGGCCGTGGGGGACCTTACCCTCTCGAGCCAATGCCACTTTGGCATCGGTAGTCCGGCTCAGGGTGGTCTCCTTCTCTTTGCGGGCAATGGCGGCATGGATCAGCAGAATTACCAGGTCTTCTCCCTCTTTTACCGAGATCAGGTGAAGTCCATGATGCTGGATACGCTCCAGAATCCGGTGATCGATGAATCCGAGCCTGGTGAGTCGGTCCACGCTGGATACTATGAGAACCTTGACCCCGCCATTCCTTGCATCCTCGATCATTTCTACCAGCCCGGGCCTGAGGTCATCGTCACCGGTCAGGACGTCCTCGTAAACCCTATATAGCTTCCCTCCTGGAATTCCCTCACCCCTCTCAATACAATCACTCCGTTGGCTGGCCAGGGACGTCTTGTCCTCTCCAGCCTGCTTCTTGGAGGATACTCGGGTGTAAACGGCGTACCAGTTCGTTTCCTCCGGGATGCCATCGCTGTCGGTATGGAAAACGGTCATGTTCATTCACCTTCTAACGAGTAAGAATGGCGGCATGATTTACCAAGAGGACGATGCCATCGTCTTCGCTCACCGCTACCAACCGGACATAGTGCTTCTGGACCAGCTCCAACACACGAAAGTCTACGTAACCGGCCCTAATGAGTCGGTCCATACTGGACACTATGAGGACTGTGAACTTTTCATTCTTTGCATCCTCGATCATTTCTGCCAGGTCGGGCCTGAGGTCATCGTCACCGGACAGGACATCCTGGTAACCCTTGAATAGCTTCCCTCCCGGGATTAACTCCCCCATCTCCATGCAATCCCTCCGTTGACTGCCCAGGGACGCCTCGTCCTCGTCAGCCTGCTTTTCGGACCACCCTCGGATGTAAACCGCGTACCAGATCGTTTCCTCCGGGATGCCATCGCTGCCGGTATGGAAAACGGTCATGTTCATTCACCTCCTAACGTGATAATTGGTGGGACACCTCCTCAGCAGCCGGTCCGGCAAGCCAGCCCAACCCCTGGACCCACCGACCAGACCCTGTCAGAGTGCCGGCCAACCTTGCCGACTCCATCATTATTCCATTTCTGGCATATTCACCTCCTCCTGTCGCCCTTCCCAGTGATCTCCGCGTATGATCTCCGCGTGCGTTATGATCCTGGCTACAATTTCAACCGCAGTTTCCCTAGATTCCTCCAATGTGCGGCATGATATCGCCACAACACGGGGAGCCAGTGCCCTGGCTGTCCTGCGACCAGATCTCGATGATTTCGTCTTTCTCGTCATATCCACGCTAAAGCACTTGCGGATTCTCCCTGGCCTTATTCTGACACGACCCTCCGCTCAAGCTGCGAATGTCTTATTTATTTAGTCAGATCCAGTTAGCGATTTTCCCCCCTTTTGAAGCTGACATGTGATATTAAGTCCCATTAATGGACTTTATTAGCCTCGAAAATGAGAGCCCATTGACCCCTTTTGGACGGCGTCCACCCGGCTCCTCCGACAACGAGCCGGCAGTCAGAATGCTGTTCTCCAGGGCAGTGCTTGGTCAAAGGATCAGCGATAACGAGCGTTGGCGATGCGGATTTCGGCCAGAATGCGGGGGTATTCAACTGTTAAAGGGTGGGCAAAGACCGTGGGGACGAGAGATGTCGGACCTGGCCCGCGGGAATTGCTGCGCCAGCTGGATTACAAGCCCCAATGGCGTGGCGGAAGCTTCTTAAGAATGGCCTGGACCTTCCACTCCAACCACGGATGCAATGACTGCGACCATATAGCTGGCAAGCTGGCGCTGGAGGTCCGGAATTGGAGGTGTCCCAGACGTGGAACGCTTCAGGACCGGGACGCCAACGCAGCCCCGAATATAGGAGTCTATGGGCCAGGAGCTATACGGTCCCTGCCCGTGGACGCTGGTGAAACCCCGCCCCTGCGGGCAACATCGGTAGAAGCGGGAACGAGGCTGCCCCCACCTGCAGGCTGCTCCGGTCGATAGATTGGCGCAGGTAGTGTGGATCAGGATAGATTCTCAGTAGCGACAGTCCGCCATCGCCGATGACGCCAATTATCGAATCTTTGAACCAAGCCCGCCGAGAATCCACGCAGTTCCAGTGCACCGCCAAGCCGTTACGGTCTTTCCATAATCCCGCACTTGGTGACCTCCGTAGACGAGCTACTGATATAGTGGCCGCAACGGTAGTGACGGATAAGGCCCGCGTCGCCATCGAAGTGGACCAGAATGCCGACCAACTGACAGTGGCCGAGACCGACGCGAGCGCCAACTGGATCCGGTCCTGGCGGGTGCCTCTGGTGGCCTGCGGCAAGTCCCGGCGCCAGGCCCAAGCCATTTCTGGCGACCCAGTGGGAAGCATGGTGGAATACGCCCGCAATGTCGGGAAGCCCGCCGTCATGGAAGAGCTGGCCTTTCGGCAGAAGAAGGCCAGCCTGGATGGGGAGTCTCCCCACTACAGCCGGATGCTCGCCTTCTTCAGCTACGGCAGGGTCAGGGCCCATTTCCTATTCCGGGGCATCAGGCAGGGAGTTGAGGTGCATCAAGTCAGCCCGGTCTTCATTTCCGTCATCGGCCGTGTCAGGTTCACGGAGCGTTACGGGCTCAGCGTTCCCCAAGAAGTTGCCCCAGTGCAGGCCCGGCGTTAGCTCGGCTGCTCCCAGCACATCCCCTGCCATGGGGTCTGTCTCGTGGGTAACGGGGTCCGTGTCGCCTTCACCGTATCTGTCCTTCACCGTATCTGTAAGGAAGCGGGTGAAGCACGTGTGGACCTACTGGGGAGCCATGTCGGAACAGTTGAGACTGACGCTTGCAGCGCAGTACCGGCTGGGGAAGCGGAGGCGCAGACCCAATCCGGTTTAGGCTGTCCTGCGGGTCTCAACCCGCAGCGTAGCATGAGCGGGGATCAGTCTGATGTGCCGGGGTGAGAGTCCCGGGTGGAGCCGCCTTGCTCTGTTAGGGCGGCGGCGCGGCAGCGACCGCGTCCTAAGAAATAGCTGGCGGCAGTCTTATAACCACAGTCAACCTTTCTTACAACGGTCAACGCCAACCAAGTCTTGAGCTTTTTCGACGGCCCATCCGCAACTGCTGCTGGCAGATTCATACCAGTTCCATGCCCTTGGACCAGCCAAGAGGGTCAAACTCTTTCCACCAATTCAGTCCCAGAATCCGCTCGAAATTCAATTGATCTGCACCAAACGGGTCTTCCTCCGCTTCGTCTGGGACATCCAGAGTAAGCATTCTATTCATGGGGTCGCCAGCCAGGAGTGCTAGGGCTAATCGACAAATAGGGGAAAGTTCTGGGATAGTTAGATAGGCAGAGAGCAGATGACGGCCAGTAGAATGTGGTGTCATCAAAGCCAGTGTGGTAGAGGGATAAGGGGATGGAGGGACGGCAGATTAGCGATAGCCAGTGGCAACGGATTGAAGGATTCTTGCCGGGCCGGGCTGATTCGGTGGGGGTAACCGCCAGGGACAACCGGCTGTTTGTAGATGGAGTACTCTGGGTGTTGCGCAGCGGCGCGGAATGGAAAGACCTGCCGGAGGAGTACGGCAAATGGAAAACCAGCCACAAACGCTACACCCGCTGGGCCAGGTCTGGCATTTGGAAGAAGGTCTTTCAGGTGTTGCTGGATGATCCGGACAACCGGTATGTGATGATTGACTCCACCATAGTCCGGACTCACCAGCAGGCGGTGTGTGGTAAAGGGGGGGTCAGGGTGAGGCTGTGGGGCGGTCTCGAGGAGGACTGAGCACCAAGGTCCATATGGTGACCGATGCCCAGGGCCAGCCGGTACGCTTTGCCCTCACCGGAGGTCAGGAAGCCGATGCACCCCAGGCCATACCCCTGCTGACTGGAATAGAGACTGAGGGGGTCATCGCCGACAAGGGGTATGAGAGCAATGGAATTCTGGCCTTTATTCAGGACCAGGGCGCTGAAGCGGTCATTCCGCCCAAGTCCAACCGCAAGGATCCTTGGGACTATGACCGGCAACTGTACCGGACCCGGAATCTGATTGAACGAGCCTTCAACAAGCTGAAGCAATGGAGACGATTGGCTACCAGGTATGACCGGAAAAGTCTCTACTTCCTGTCAGCCTGGTATCTGGCTGCCGCCATTACCTGGAGTCACTAATTGTCGATTAGCCCTAGGATCTTGAAACTAGGGGGGTTACGAAGGTATTGTGTCCAATAAAGTCCATGCCGGGTAAGAAGTGTCGAATCCCGTCGTTCTGGGAATGCAGGATCTCGCACCCACTTCACAGAGGTTCCTGCCTTCCCAAGAACGACGGGATTCGCTTATGGCCGGCGGGCTGGCGAATATGGAGGGGGCGGCCGCGTGGGCCGCCCCTTGGGTTGGCTTGGTGCCTGACCCTAGCTTCGGGGCAGCGACGCTCCGGGCGGGAAGTACTCCTCTACGGGAATCTCCACCACGCTGGGGCCGTCGAGGGTCAGGGCTTCGCGGACGGTGTCGGCAACGTCCTCGGTCCGCTCCACGTAGTAACCCTTGGCCCCGTACACTTCGGCCAGCTTGTCGAAGCGGGGGTTCTCCAGGTCCACGCCGATGTACTTCTCGTCGTAGAAGCGCTGCTGCTGGGCCTTCTCCGCGCCGTGGCACCCGTTGTTGAGGACGATGCTGACCAGGGGGATGTTCTTCCGCACAGCGGTGTTGAGTTCCTGGGAGGTGTAGAGGAAGCCGCCGTCGCCCTGCAGGCTGATGGCGGGACGGTCGGGGCGGCCCAGCTTGGTGCCCAGGCCAACGCCCAGGCCCATGCCCAGGCCGCCCTGGCCGGCGTAGTTGAACATGGTGCGGGGCAGTTCGTAGCTGATGCGGTCGTAGGACATGCCCGGGGCGATGCCAGCATCGATGGTAACCATGCAGTCGCGGGGCAGGACCTTGTTCAGTTCGCTGAAGACACGCTGGGGCATCATCGGGTCTCCGCCCATAGTGGCCTCGGCGTCCAGGCGGGCGCGGCGGCGGGCCTTCAGCTCTCCAATCTCGGCGGTCCAATCGGGATTGGCGCGGCCCTCGGGGAACTGCTCGCTGAGGGCGGCAATCAACTGCTGGGCCACGGCCCCGGCGTCGCCCACAATGCCCACGGCCAGCGGGTAGTTGCGGCCAATCTCCTGAGGGTCGATGTCCACCTGGATGATCTTTGTATCGGGGTTGATGACAGAGTAATCCCAGCCGGTGCTGCCCTGGTTGATACGGGTGCCCAGGGCCAGGATGACATCGGCATGGTTCATAGCCTCCAGGGCCTCGGATGCGCCGCGACCGCCCGGGGGTCCCACGTAGAGGCGGTGGCTGTTGGGGAAGGCGTCGTTGTGGCCGTAAGACGGTACCACTGCCATATCCAGGCGCTCGGCCAGGGCCACGGTGTCGTCGGTGGCTTCCGAGTCCACGATGCCGCCGCCGGCCAGGATCAGGGGCCGCCGGGCCTGGGCCAGGAGGGCAGCAGCCTGCGCAATGGCCTGGGCGTCGCCGGCGGTGCGGTCGGCCACGGGACGGTAGGTGCCCGGGGCTTCAACCTCCCAGTCAAGAGTCTTGCCATCGATCAGGTCGCGGGGGATGTCCAGCAGCACGGGTCCCTTCTTGCCGTACATGGCGGTGCGGAAGGCGTAGTGGAACAGCTCGGGGATGCGGTCGGTCTGGTTAATCTGAAGGGACATCTGGGTGATGGCCTTGAAGGTATTGACCAGGTCAAACTCCTGGGCGCCGTCGCGGTAGGTGTATTCCTGGGCGGTGTTGCCGGCGATGGCGATGACCGGGGCGCGCCCCTTGTAGGCCAGGGAGATGCCGGTGGCCAAGTTGATGGTGCCCGGGCCGGAGGTGGTGACGCAGGCGGAGGGTTTGCCCGAGGCCTTGGAGTAGCCGTAGGCCATGAAGGCGGCGCCCTCCTCGTGGCGGGTGTCGATGAAGTGGATATCGTCGCGGCCGTAAAGCTCGGTGACGATGCTGTTGGTGGTGGTGCCCACCAGTCCGAAGATATGGTCCACGCCTTCGGCCTTAAGGGCCTCAACGATGGCGCGTCCGGCTGCCATTTGTGCCATGGGGGTTGCTCCTTTGTGCGTTTGGTTAGGTGGGGAGAGTGTAGCACATGGGGGGAGACGCCCTCACGCCAGACCCCGCGCCTTGGGGGAAGGGGAAATTTTCATGTTTTCCGCTCACTTCCGTCTATTTCCGTTCATTTTGTAGCTGGAATGGTGGGCCTCGTGGCGGGGTTTTGGCGGGGGCCGTGCCCACGGCCGTGGGCCGCTGTGGTTAGGTCCTCAATGCGATCCATTCTCTCCAGAGAGAGGGGGATCTTGTATTTTGCCGCCACATTCTCGCTCATTTCGCTCCATTTCTGAGTTATTTGTACCTGGCACCGACGGACTGGATGGCGCACAGGCGGGCCGGCATGGATCATGTCGGGCCTGGGGTTTGTCGTCCAGACCCAAGGCAGTACACAGGGATGCCCCTACGATATAGGCCTCCGAATGCCCATCTCCGAAATGTCCATTCAAGACATTATGCTCGGCGCCGAGAACCCCGGAGTTCCGTTGTAACTTAAATCTTAGGTTAGGGATGTGTTTTCCTTGATGGCAAGGGGTGGTGCCACAGGGCAATCGCGTTTTAGATTCAGACCATAGGTGGCAGACATCCGCAAAGCATAAGTCATGTCGCCCTGAGCTTGCCGAAGGGCCCAAAATCCTGAATGTCAGCCCGGTTACGGGTCCTCTGGTCGACCTGTGGGATGGAGTTTAGATTCTTCACTCCGTTCAGAATGACAATCTAGACATAATGCGATTGCCCTGGGTGGTGTCAGTGGACGGGGAAGTTCCAACGATGTATACGTGCGGATTAACGGCTTGGGAAGGGTATTCATCGCCGAAACCGGCTACCCGTTGGAGTCAAACCCGGACCATGTGAGGGCACCCGATCTTTCCTTTATCTGGCAGGAACGGGTATCGCCGACTGCCTGGGCAACTTACGGTTGGGTCAGTGCCAAATTGAGCAGTTCGACCATAGACTTGGACCGGCAGGCTCAGCGGATGGGTTGTCCTTTCTTATCCAGCGATTCCCGCCTTTACAGCGCGCCTGAGGGCCTACAGGGGTTTGCGGGCCAGGAAACAGTATAGGGGCGTGAAGACCCCGGTCCTGCCGCCGGCGACGTAAGCATTGGCGGTGTTATCCATCAGCCTGGCAATGTCGCCGGACCCCTTCGGCAACACCCCCAGGGCCGCGGCCAGCCGGAATACCCCAACGAACGCCTTCCGGCCCAGCGGGAACCTGATCAGGCCCCGGTCAAGGATTTCGGTGCGGGCCTCCATGGGCCGGTACCACGGGATGACGGCGCCGTTCCCGGAGTCGGCCCGGTCCACTCCCTCGATGACCTGGAATCCCGCCGCTTCCAGCGCCCGATACACCTCGCCCGTGGTGGCGATATCCCGGAGCGCAATGCCGTGCTCCAGGTCTCTCTTGATGGTCCGGTGGCCGGGGTCGGCAGGGTCGAACCGGTCCGTCATGCACATCTCCTGGCCCCAGAAGAGGGCACCGGGTTTCAGCACGCGGTAGATCTCGGCGAAGGCCGCGGCCTTGTCCGGGGCATGGCATGTCGACTCGATGGCGTAGCCCCGGTCGAAGGCGCCGTCCGGGATGGCGCCCATGTCCATGAAGCTGCACGCGAGGAAGTCGGTCATGCTGGCGAGCCCCGCCTCAGCGTTCAAGGCCCTGGCCCGGTCCAATTGAATCTCATTGTTGTTGACACCGAGGACTCTGACGCCGGCCTCCCGGACGACGCGGCGCATAGGGCCGCCGATCCCGCAACCGACGTCTATCACGTTCATGCCTTGCTGCAACTGCAGCTTGGCAATCATGAGCCGCTGGTGCCGTACCTGGGAGTCCTCCAGGCTCTCATGGGGCGACAGGGGAGCGAAGTGGAGAGACTCGCTCCAGCCGAACACCATGAGATCGCCACAAAGGTCGTAGTATTCCCGCACGGTTTCCGCATGGTCGTAGTCCGTCAGTCCGCTACCGGCACCCTCAGAGGACGCACTTTCGATCCATCCGTCGAATCTCCTCACGCGCGCGGGGACGTCCGAACCGCGAAGAGCCGCCTTCATCCTGCCGGGTAGTTCACGGAGTTGCATGAGCCTTCATTCCCATGTGCCATGGGGTTGCTGTTTTAGGGGGGGAGTGTGGGGAAAGTGTAGCACAGGGGGAGGGGCTCACTGCCTGGCCCTTAAGAGTGAGTGATCAGGTTAAAGTAGAAAGGCCCCGAAGTCGCTAGCGAAAGAAGGTCAACCAGCACGAATTATCGGCTAACTGGGTGTTGGCCACTTCTTCTCGTACAGTCTTTTTGGAAGTGCTCATCAGGCTTCCGCTCTCATAGCTGTTTGTTTACTGACCAACGAATCCGCCGGAAATGAAATATAACAATGTGAGACATCTACTACCAGCGCCTTCTGTCACCTTACCTTGTGCAGGGTTGTATTGAAAACCCCTACCGCGCCCCATACTCCGGCCGCCTCTTCTCCACAAACGCCCTTGCCGATTCCTGGAAGTCCTCCGTCTTGTGCAGCTGCAACGGTTGCAGGTAGAGGCCGGCGTCGTACAAATCCATTACCCATTGGCGGCGGGTGAGGCGGACGCCCGAGCGGGAGGCCAGGGGCGGGGCTTCGAGGACCTTGTTGGCCAGTTCCTTTGCCGCTTCCAGGTGCTGGCCGGTGGGGACCAGGCGGTTGACTAGGCCCAGGCGGTACAGTTCCGCCGCCGCAAGGGGTTCGCCGGTGATGACCATCTCCGACAATATCTTTGAGGGCATGAAGGCGTTGCACTTGGCCCACACCCGTGCCCCGGGCAGGCCGCGGCGGGTCTCGGTGATGCCGAACTGGGCCTCCTCGGAGGCGACGATGAGGTCGCATTCGCCGGCCAAGGAAAGGCCCGCGCCCAGGCAGTAGCCGTGGACGGCGGCGATGACGGGCTTCCAGTTGATGGTGCGGGCCAGGTAGCCCTCGGCGCTGGTGCCCCGGCTACGCAGGGCGCTCTGGCGGGGCGTCATTTCCACGAAGCGCTGCTTTATGTCGGCACCGGCGCAAAAGGCCCGACCCTCGCCGTGGATGATGGCCACCCAGGCCTCCTCGTCCATGTCGAACTCCAGCAGCGCCTCGGCAATGTCCAACTCAAACTGGTCGTTGACGGCGTTGAGGGCCTGGGGCCGGTTGAGGGTGACGTAGCCGATGCGGCCGTCGCGGTGGTAGTTCATGGTTTCGTATTCGGTCATTGGTTTGCCTCGCTTGTTAGCTGAATTGCTCCCCTGATGGGAGCCCACGCTCTTGTCAATTTATATGTCATCCTGAGCCCTTCGGCCTGCCCCAGGATAAACTCCGCCGAAGGACCTGAAATCACGCTCGTAAGACCCGCCTCGGGCTCCGAGCGCCGGTTTCCCAAGAGCATTTTAGACCCTGCGGCAAGTTAAGGACGACACACCAAAGCGGTTGCCACCTTTCGTTAACGCCCGTCTTGAGCCTGTCGTAAGGTAGAAGGATGGTTCGACAGGCTTACCGTGAACGGAGTTGAGGACTTCCTAATCGCCTTGGTAGAGCACCAGAGTTCTTCGATTATTGCGGGGAAGTGGTGTCTTGGGGAAGAGAAGGGAGGAGGCATTGGCCATAGACGGGAAGCGGTTGCGGGGGATTCACGGACAGCAACTTTCCGGGGTGCATCTGGTGGCGGCCTGCGCCAATCAGTCGGGCATTATCCAGCATCGTGGTGGGGCAACAGGCAGTGGCGCACAAGCGGAATGAACTGGAGGCCGTGTACCGTCTCCTGGACCACCTGGACCGCCTGGACCTGGAAGGCCGGATGGGACGGGAGATGCCCAGTTCACCCAGCGGAAGGTGTGCCGGAACATCGTAGCTAAACGGGGCACTACCTCTTCTCGGTAAAGGAACATCAACCCACGCTGAAACAGGACATTACCAATCCAATATCTGGGAAGCGGACAGGCCACCTCAAGCAGTGCAAGTGGGCCGACATAGGGATCGGACATGGGGACCGGACATGGGGATCGGGTGGAAGTGCGGCGTCTTTGGGCCTCCGCCGCACTGGCCGGCTACAGCGGCTGGCCCCATCCGGCCCAGGTGTGCCGGGTGGAACGCATCGTTCACCGCCAGGGCAGCGCCCGCCGCGAGATGGCCTACGCCGCAACCAGCCTACCGCCAGAGGAGGCCGACCCCGCCAGGCTGCTGGAACTGTGGCGGGGCCATTGGGGAGTCGAAAACCCCCGTGTTCTGGGTGCGGGATGTGACCATGGATGAAGACCGGTGCCAGGTGAGAACCGGTTCAGCCCCGCAAATAATGGCGGGACTGCGCAATCTGGTCATCAGTCTCTTGAGAATGGAAAAGAAACCCAACATCGCCGCCGCACTCCGCCGTTATGCTACCAGGCCCTTACATTCCCTGTCCCTGGTCGGCGCTCCCGTCCAATAATCGAGAGATCCTGTCCCCAATCCGTGCCTGAATGCGCCCCCGGCGGAGTCGGGGTATACTGGGGCTGAAGTGACCAAGTCGTGAGAAAGCATGGTGTTTGCATGCAGCCACTGAGCGATATCCGAGTACTCGCCGTGACGGTATTCCTAGCGGGCCCGTACCTGAGCATGAACCTGGCGCGCCTGGGAGCCGAGGTCATCAAGGTGGAGATTCCGGGGCGCGGAGACCCCGTCCGGGGCAACGGGCCATTTGCCGGGCCGGAGGGCATCCACAACACCCCCCAAACTGAACAGGATATTGCCACCCGATTCCTGAAACGCACCCAGGGGGTGAAAAGCGTCACCCTGAACCTGAGGGACCCCAGGGGACGGGAAATGTTCCTCGACATGGCCCGCCAGGCCGACATTGTCCTGGAGAACCTGGCCCCCGGGTCCATGCGCCGGCTGGGGCTGGGCTATGACGACGTAGCCGCGGTCAATTCTGGCATCATCTACTGCTCCATCGCCGGTTACGGCCAGACGGGCCCCTATGCCGACCTCCCGGCCCACGACCCGCAGATCCAGGGCATGAGCGGTTTGATGGACATTAACGGCGACGCCGACGGGCCTCCCACCAAGGTGGGGTTTTACATCGGCGACCTGGTAACGCCCCTGTTCGCCGCCTACTCCATCATGGGCGCGCTGCGGGAGAAGGAGCGAACGGGCAACGGGCAGCATCTGGACGTTTCCATGATGGATACCCTGGCGGCCCTGATGTTCATGGAAAACCTGGAGGAGGACGTGGAGCTGGGCAATCCCCTGCGCACTGGCAACACCAGCCGGAGCGGCCCCACCGGCCTGTACCACGCTTCCGACGCCGACCTGATCATCACCGCTGCCAGCGACGACCAGTGGCGTCGGCTGTGCGAGGCGCTGGCCGCACCGGAACTCCTGGAAGACCCGCGCTTCACCGACTACACCTCCCGCTCCATCAATGTTGGCGATGCCAGGGACGAAGTCCAGAAGCGTGTTGGCAAAATGACCCAGGCCGAAATCCTGGCGCGGCTGGAGGCGTCCGACGTCCCCTGCGGCCCGGTCCGCACCGTGCCGGACATCATGGCCGACCATCACTTCTACGAGAGGGGAACGCTGCAGCCCATGCGCCACGGGACCATGGATGCCCCGGTGCCCGGCGGAATTGCGTCCGGCTTTCCGGCGGTGTTCTCGGGCGGGCCGCTGCCCACACTGCCCGGCGCACCGACGCTGGGGATGCACAACGGCGAGATTTACGGGAAGCTGCTGGACCTGGACGAGTCCGATTTGGAGGGGCTGCGCTCCGGCGGGGTGGTTTAGGGCCAACATAGAAGATGCGACGGCAACCCGTCAAAACAACCAATCTGCGAGGCATACATGAGGTTCAAAGCCAAACCCCTGCGGTCGGTGATGTTCGTTCCTGGCAACCGCGAAGACTGGATGCGCAAGGCCCACCAGTACGGCCCGGACGCCCTGATCCTGGACCTGGAAGATTCGGTGCCGGAGGCTGAAAAGAAGAAGGCCCGCGCCCTGGTGGCCGGTATGGTCGAAGAGCTGGGATCGGCCGGACAGACCCTCTTCGTCCGCGTCAACCGGCTGGAAACCGGACTGACCGGGTTTGACCTGGAAGCGGTGACCAGCCCCCACCTTTACGGCATTCTGCTTCCCAAGGTGGAGCGTCCCGAGGACGTGGTTGAGGTGGACACTCTCCTGAGGTTCTTCGAACGCAAGGCGGGGATGGACATAGGGTCAATCTGCATAGATCCGGGCCTGGAAACGGCCGACGGTATCCGGCAGGCTTACGACATTGCCATGGCGTCGGACCGGGTGGCCCACATGGGCGGAAGCGGCGGCAAGGGCGGCGACACGGCGCGCTCCATCGGTTTCCAGTGGACACCGGAAGGAATGGAGACCCTGTTCATCAAGTCCAAGGTGCTGGTGGATTCCCGTGCCGCCGGAATCGAATTCCCCATCAGCGGGGGCTGGTTCGACATCCACGACCTGGACGGCCTGCGGGACCTGGCCAACCAGTTGAAACAGCTGGGGTATACCGGAATGAACCTCATCCACCCGTCCCACGTTCCGGTGGTCAACGAGGTGTTCACCCCCAGTCCCGAGCAAATCGCCCACTGGAAGGGTCTGCTGAAGGCCATGGAGGAACAGAGGCGGGCCGGCAGCGCGGTAGTAACCTACGCCGGCGACATGGTGGATATCGCCCACGAGGAAACCGCCCGCACCATGCTGGAGATGGTCCGCCAGTGGGGCATCAACACTGAGGCAGCCTGACCAAGTGACATTTATCCTGAACACTTGTCCGGACATTTATTCTGAAGAGCGACACCATAAATCAGCTATCAGAACAGCCCACGTGGCCCACTTAACCTCCGCACTTTTTCACTTGGGTGTTCGGCAGAAACCTTATCCCACGCAGGAGCGAAAGAGAATTGACAAGCGCCGAAGACCGGCACTAAGCTCCAACTACCCCGTTCGGAACCTGGTGGTAGGCCGATATGGAGAATGCCGGTTTATAGTCGGAGAAATCCCGGAACGCCCTATCCTCAGCGGAATCGGCTGAAACTGGGAAATCCTATGTTAGAAAACTAAGAATTTAAGGAGGGCCCATGAAATATGACGTCGTTATCGTCGGTGGGGGAGCAGCTGGGTCGGTGTTGGCCAGCAGATTGGCTGAAAACGCGAATACCTCCGTTCTGTTGCTGGAAGCCGGAACAGATTACCCTGATCCAGACTATCTTCCGGACGAGATCAAGTTCGGCTACACAAGTTATGCGGAGTCCCCAGACTCGGAACATAACTGGGCCCTGCGGGGAACAATTACCGAGGAGCAAGGGGAGATCCACGTAGCACAGGGCAAGGTGATCGGAGGAGGGTCGTCCATTAACGGCCAGGCAATGCAAAGGGGGTTGCCTGAGGATTTCGACTCCTGGTCTGGTATGGGCAACGATGAATGGTCATATGACAAGGTACTGCCTTACTTTAGAAAATCTGAGAGCGATCTCGACATTCGGGATGATTTTCATGGAACCGACGGACCGATGCCAGTAAGGCGTCGTCAATCCGGGCCCTGGACAGACATCCAAAAGGCCTTCCACGCAGCCTGTCTGGAGGCGGGTTATGGGACAGTAGAGGATACCAATGGCCCGAATCCCTCGGGCGTTGGCGTGTGGCCCACGAACAACCTGGACGGATGGAGGATGAGCGCTGCCATCACTCACCTGAATCCCATGCGCCACCGTCTTAACCTTACGGTGAGGGGAGGGGTTTTCGTCAGGAAGGTATTGATCAAAGACCTAAGGGCCGTCGGTGTGGAGGTAGAAAGCGGAGGCGAGATTTTTAACGTTGAAGCAGATCGGGTTGTGTTGAGCGCCGGGGCTATCAAGTCGCCCCACCTGCTCATGCTATCGGGAATCGGCCCCAGTGACCAACTTCAGCAATTCGGGATACCTCTTGTTCATGAGCTTCCCGGAGTGGGACAGAACCTGTTTAACCACCTGAGCGCCCAGATTACCTATAAAGTCAAAGACGGAATGACCCTGACTGGTGACGCCGATTCGGCGCGCTTTTCTTTGCACTACACCTCCCACGGGTCCAGCGAAGCCAATGATATGTTGCTGAGGTCCACCCCAATGGTTGACGAACGGCCGGAGCGCGTCCCCGGTTTCCGGACCAAGTACCTGAATGGTGAAGTTCCCCCTGACCGGGTGGCGCGAATCTCGTGCACGCTCGGGCTACCCGAAGGCACAGGATACGTCAGGCTTGCGTCTGCCGACCCCACAGTGCAGCCGACCTTTAACTACCGCTATCTTCAGCATCCAGACGACATTCGTCGGGTGCGGGAAGGCGTGCGAATGGCTGCTGGTTTCCTTGAATCCAATGCGTATAAAGACGTGGCCGATTACCGGCTTCACCCAACGGACGAAATTCTGGCCGACGACGACGCTTTGGACCTCTATATACGCCAAACCGTTGGAACAGCCAGGCATGTGTCCGGCACATGCAAGATGGGCCCTGATTCAGACCCAATGACGGTTGTTGATCAATACTGCAGCGTCAAGGGAGTAGAGGGGTTGTCGGTGGTCGATGCGTCGGTGATGCCGCGGATTTCAAGGTCGGGGGGCAGCCATGCAACGGTTGTCATGATAGGGGAACGTGCCGTCGACTTGATTGCGTCGGCTTAACCCTGCCTTACCGCTGTCTGAAATCTATGGTCTGAGACGGAGGGTTCGTAACGACTGTTTCATCATTTTAAGCCTGTAGTCGAACAGGTTTGAAATGATGACTTTGAGAATGTCATTTTGAGGAGTCGAGCGACGAAGAATCCCAACTGTGGGGGACGGAGATTATTCCCTTGCCGCTACACGGTAGACGGCAACGGTTGGGATTCTTCGCTGCGCCCAGAATGACAGTAAAACCTTAACCTACTCATCATTCCAATGATGTCAGACTGCCAGGCGGTCGCTTTTCGGATAATCGGCCACCGCAAGAGCACCTGGAATCGAGTCACTGAGATGCCCACCCGCACCAATATCGCTATAGTCCAGATACAGCGCCATCACTGAATTGGCAAAACCAGCTATATGTGGCGCTGTGGGCGCTCCAGCTACTGCCTGCCTCGGTTGTGGCCCTCTGCACGGCGTCCTTCTTCATGCACCGCAGTCTCATCAAGTGACTGCCAGCGTCGTGGCCACCTGCTTGTAGTCTTCCAGCCTGGGGAGCAGCAGTGGCAGGTCGACCCCAGCTCTGCGATATTCTTCAATCCGTTCCCTGCACCGCTCAGGCGGACCGACGACGTAGAACGAGTCCACCATGTCGTCGCTTATGAGGCTGACCGCGTCCCGCCCACCGTCCTGATTCACCGACTCCCGGAGCGCGGGCAGTATGGACGGATCATAGCCCCCCTTCTCCAGCAGAATCTCACCGACGTGGGGTTCGTCCAGAAGCCGCACTACCCGCGACTTGAGGCTTTCCAACATGCCCGCGGGGTCGTTGGTCGGGCGCACCACTAACATACAAGCGATGTCCACGTCGGCAGGGTCACGCCCCGTCTCACGTGCGGCCCTCCGCACTTCGTCCACGGCGTAGCTGATGTAGGTTGTGGGAGTATAGGCGTTTAGCAGCACGCCATCTGCGACCGCGCCCGCCAGCCGCAGCGCCCTGGGACCTATTGCCGCGAGATAGATTGGGAGCCGGTCTTGTACGGGCAAGGTCGCAAGCCCCACGTCGGCCAGATTGAATTGTCCTCCTTCGGAAGTTACAGGACTGCCCGACAGCAGGGCGCGCACGGTCTCAACCGTCTCTTTGAGGCTGGCACGGGGGTTGCGGTATGGTATCCCCATCCGGTACTGGACCACCCAACTGTCGCTCCTGCCAAGGCCAAGCAGGAACCTTCCCCCGGAGAGGCGGTCGAGGGTGGCCGCTGCCATTGCGGTCAGCGCCGGATTCCGCGTAAAGGGGTTGACCACTCCCACGCCCAGCTTAATATCATGGGTCGCGGCGGCCAGAAAACCCAGCATTGAGAAGGTCTCCTCGTGGAAATACCGCTCGGTGACCCACAAGGACTCGTAGCCGCAGCGTTCGGCCGTCTCGGCGTACTCCTTCAACTCCCCGCCGCTGTCGATGCCGTGGTAGAGCACGATCCCTTGCCTGGCCATAGCCCTGCCTCCTTTCTCCTAGCCTCCGCCGCCGGCGTCGAACTGGAGCAGGATGCCGTCGGGGTCGTAAACGTAGAAGCTGGTCAACTCACCCCGGTCATTGAGCCGGGACTCCAGCGGTCCGGCGAACTCTGCGCCTTTAGAGGCCAGGTCGTCAGCCAGGCCTTTCAGGTCGGAGACCGAGATCGAAAAATGGCTGACGCCGATTTGGTCCAGCTTGATGGGGTCTCCGTCGGCGTCTTCGCCGGGGTGGGTAGTCATGACAATGGTGGGGCAGTTCTCACCCTCGCCGATGACCAAACTCACCTGGCGGCGCGTCTGCCGCGAGTGCTTATACACGTGGGGGAGGCCGCCTGTAGTGGTGTCTTGAATCCGATCGTACGCCACGGTCATACCCAGGATATCCCGGTAGAAGCCCAATGACCGGTCGATGTCCGCCACGCAAATGGCAATGTGGGAGACTCCGGTTGCGTCCATGCCTCTTCACCTCCGTATTTGCTAATAGCCAGCAGTCTAGCCGTTGCCTGGCACGGCGATTCCCGCGACTTTCATTTGGATGCGGTACAGGGAACCAAAGGTTGTTATGAACAGGGTCTTCCAGTCGTCCCCGCCCCAACCCACGTTGGTCGTCTGCGCCCCGGTGTGGATTGTACCCAGATGGTTGCCCGCCGGGTCTAAGACCCACACGCCGCCGGGCCCGCTGCTGTAGACGTTGCCTTCGACGTCCACCTTCATTCCGTCGGGGCCATAAGGGGTGATGGGGACGGGTGCGATAAGCTGGCAGAACACCCGGTCGCTGGCCAGGTACAACATCCCGTTTGGTTCCACGTCGAACGCCCTGATCCTTCCGCCGCGATAATCTGAGATGTAGAGGATGCTTTCGTCAGGCGAGAATACCAGTCCGTTTGGAAAGGCAAAATCCGACACCAATAGCGAAATTGTACCCAGGTCCGCCGACACTCGGTAGACGCCGGAGTATGGCAGCGGAAATTCCGGGTTCGGCGCTCCCGGGTTAGTAAAGTAGATGCTGCCGTCCGACGACCTTACCACCACGTCGTTGGGCCGGTTCAATCGCATGCCCTGGTAGCTGTTGGCTACCACCGTGATGCTGCCGTCCGGCTCCACGCGCGTTACCCTCCCCGCACCGCCTTCACAGAGAATCATCCTGCCCTGGAGGTCCCTGGTCAGTCCGTTGGCGTTGTTGGTCGATTCCCGCAACAGGGTGATGCCGCTGCCGGGAGTCCACTGCCGTCGTTTGTTGCCCCTTACTTCGCTAAAAGTAAGGTGCCCTGCTTCGTGCCACCAGAGGGGCCCTTCGGCAACCTCGTAGCCGTTGCCCAGTTCCTCCAATTCCTGGTCGGCGGATACCAGCCTGTCCAACTCCGGTGATAGCCGTTCAATTGGCACGGACAACCTCCTCGTCTGATTTGTTGCGGTCAGTCGCTCTTGAATCACTCCAGGTCCGGCGGCTATTGGGCCGTTAGCCCGCCGTCGATTACCAACTCGCTTCCCGTCATGAAGGATGACTCGTCGCTGGCCAGGAATAAGACCCCATAGGCAACGTCTTCCGGTACTCCCAGCCTGCCGATGGGGTGCCGGGCCAGGTTCATCTCCCGTCCTTCTTCGTCGGCCAGCATGGACTCGGTCATGGCGGTGACGATGACACCGGGATGCACGGAATTGGCGCGTATACCTTCCCTGGCGTACTGAATGGCAGTCGCCTTTGTGAACAGACGAACCGCTCCTTTTGACGCGCCGTAGGCCGAGGTGGTCCCGCCGACCAGTCCAGCCACCGACGAGATGTTAATGATAGAGCCGCCGCCCGCCCTGCGCATCTCAGGGATGGCCGCTTTGGTGCCCAGGAACACTCCCTTGGCGTTCACGTCCAGGGTCCGGTCCCATTGATCCTCGGTCAGGTCCTCAATGAGGGCCCGCTCGCCATCCGGCCCGCGAGGGCTGCCGATGCCGGCATTGTTTACCAAAATGTCCAGCTTGCCGAAACGGCCAACGGCGGTCTCGACGGCTTTCTGCCAGTCTGCCTCGCTGGTGACGTCCAACCGGACGTAAACACACTCGCCGCCGCCCTCGTTGATTTCAGCCTCCACCTGCTGCCCTTCGGCATCGAGGATGTCTCCGATGACTACTTTAGCCCCTTCCCCGGCAAACATCCTGGCTTCGACTGCGCCCTGTCCTCTAGCGCCTCCGCTGATCAGCGCAACTTTTCCTTCCAGTCTTGGCATGTCTATCCCCCTTGGCGCCGGTTGTGTGACGGTCCGCCCGATTCGGGAACGGCTAGGAATAGTCCCATGAGCGGATCCGCTGCGGTGTAACTTTTATATAAACCGCGTCCTTTCGAGGCTCGGTGGGAAGCTCCTCCTCAGGGACACCGCGCAGTTTCGCGGCTTCCCGGGCAAAGTACAGGGCATCGGAGGGCTCGGAATGCACCGTTGCGGTGCCCTGGACCATCAAGCCCTTGATGTCCCCCGTCGGTCTGCCGCTCTCCAGCATCAGGCTCACCTTCGGGTTGTCCTGGATGTTCCTGAGCTTTCTGGTATTGCCCCTGACTCCCATTACGATGTCCTCTCCCAGCCGAAAATAGCCCAGCGGCACGGTGTGGGGATACCCGTCGGGCCCAATGGTAGTCAACGCAATCCAGCCAGGCTTGCTGTCCAGGAATTCGTGGGACTCCTGAATGGTCAATTTTCGAGGCATCGCCGCCACCTCTCTCGGTAAACCACTCGTTAAATTAGCTGGGACGAGCTAACAGGCCGGATGTCAGAAGGCGCGGGATGGAAACACACGGCGGTACACGCCGGGTGAACCCGAAGCATGACTGTAGGTACCTCCGATGTATTCGTGCATCTCGTCCTGGCCGCGCTGGTTTTCCCATGCCAGGGTCTCGGGTACCTTCTCGTGTTCGAACTCATACATGGTCAGGTACTTGGGCCAGCCTTCGACGGACTGATACCGGCGGACCTGGATACATCCCGGGATCTTCAGGTTGCCCGGCGTCCGCACGTTATCGTAGTAGTAGTTGTACTTGTCCTCGATCTCCGGCGGCACGTCCATGCGTCCGATCTGGAGCGCTGGCGCCATGCTACGGCCCAAGGTATGCGGGTCGCTTTCGGCGGGAAAGATCTGAGTGCATACGTTGCGGACCATCCCTCCGGTGGCCATGAGGGGCGACATCCGCTTCGACCAGTCGGTTGGATTGGCCCGCTGGCGCAGATATTCATCCGACTGCAGGGCTTCGGCAGATTCGAGTTCGTAAACGGCCAGGTATCTGGGCCCGCCCCGCAGGGCTTCATAACGGGCCCCATCCAGGAATCCGGGGTTGCTCAGCCGCTCGGGCAAGTGTTCCTGGTTGTACCAGGCGTTGAAGTCGGCGTCATGCTCGACGGCCACATCCGTATAGACCACCATGATAGCGGTACCCTTCTTCTCGACCACGATTCGTACCTCCCCCAAAGAATAGCTCGGCGCAGGCCCATTAAAGCACAGATTACTGCTGCCAGACCATCCCGGATTTGCCAAACTCGGGGCGAAGTGTTACTAATCTGCTCGACCAGCAATGCAATCTAATGAACAGGTGAAAAGATATGCCAAGAGCAACCATCAACATTGGAGACGCGGCGGGACAGGCAGCCACTAACGCTACCTGGAAATACGCCATTGGTTTTGTGCCCGGTCAGGAAAACGAGGGGCTGGTAGCCAACGGAGAGGGCAGCCCGTGCCGGTTGCCCGGCTACGACGACTCCGGTTGGGAAACGTGCCAGGACCTGTCTGTGGGGATCTCCAGCGGCTTTACCTTCGCCTGGTACCGGACCACCATCACCATCCCGGAGACGATCAACGGCCGCCCCACCAACGGGATGCGCGTCCAGTTTGAGACCTGCGTCGACGACTACGGCGAAATCTGGGTCGACGGCGAATGCAACCGCGACAGGGGTACCGTTCAGGGATTCAACGTTGCTCAACGGGTCCTGGTTTCCAGCGACGCCACCCCCGGCGCTCAACACACCATCGCCATATTGGCGGCCAACGGCCCGCTGGCTGCGCCGTTTGGGACGGTGTTCGTCCGCTTTGCCAACCTTGGCTTCGAGTGGACCGGGTCCTGAGAACGGGGGCTCTCGGTAACCTAACGGCGACCTCGTGGCTCTGGCCCGGGGCGTTCTGGATAGGCTGGATAGAGTCGATGAACCGGTGCAGCCGGACTTCGACGAGGCCGTCCGGCTGACACCCTTCGCCCTCGCGGATGCCGCGGCCGAACTGGCAGTACATCTGGCCCACGTTGTACGCCGTGCCGTGGGGCACTCCTTCGAGCGCTACCTTCGAGCACTAAGGTGCATTGAGGCGGAATCGGCTGGTCTTCCAGTTGGTCGCTGCCCTGCGCACCCTGCAGCCGGACTCGGTCGTGGTTGGGGGACTCGCCGGACGATGTGATCAGTGTATCCTCCCGCCCGCATGCCTCCATTCGGAAGCCGCTGCCGGCAAACAGGTTACTGGCGATATGCACCGACCCCACGCCTCCCGAGACGGGATTACCGCTAACCGGAGTCTTGCCCGGAGAGTAACGTCCACCATCTGCCCGGCATCGACCTCGTGCCGTTGGGACGCCTACGCCCTAACCACCGATGACACCTGCCTGAAGTCGTCAGCTACAAACCGCAGCGCGTCGAGCAGGCCGCCTTCGGGATCGGCATTGTCACCATGCTGGACGACAGCTTTTCCCACTCCACTCTTTTCCCACTCCCTACTTTGCCCGCTCCATCGAGGTTGGAAACGATCCCACAATCTGGCGAGTCCTTAAGCCCATCGAGGACGTGGCCCAGGAAGTCCAGCAAATGAAGGACCGGTTCGGCGTGCGCAAGGTTTTCTTCATAAACTCAGGCTTCAACATTCCCACCCAGGGTAAGGGTACTGCAGTCAGGGTGCTCACGAAGGCGATCCGTTTCCCGTCGGGGCTGCAAGACGGCGCGGAGGCTGAAGGGACGTTCAGGTGCTGCTCGATTTCGCAAGCCACCCGTTGCACCTCGCAATCAGCGGTTATGAGGCAGCCCATGAAGGCGGTCCGGCGGCCCGGAAGGGTATCTTTCAATGCTCCAGGTGTTAATCTGGAAGCGCCCAGCCGCCGGGGTTGCCCGATCCCGATTCAGTGAATAGGATATAGGTTAATCGAACTTGACAATACAGGGGACAGGAGTCGGCGTTGCGAAATCCCACAGACCGCCAGCACCCAACGGAACACTGGACTACCATCGGCGAACTCCGGGTCCGGTACCTGGACTGGGGCGGCGACGGCGAACCGGTGATGCTCATGCACGGCTTGGCGTCCTCGGCCCACTGGTATGAGGTCGTCGCCAGCCATTTGCCCCACAAATACCGGCTCTTCGCCGCCGATGCCAGGGGCCACGGGCAGACCACCCAGGCCACAGGCGGGTATGACTGGCAGACTCTGTCAGCCGACGCCGTGGGACTTATGGACCATCTCGGCGTGTCACGCGCTGCCGTCTTCGGACACTCCTGGGGAGCAACCGTAGCCCTCAACGTGGCCGCCCGATTCCCGGACCGCGTATCCGCCCTGGGACTGATCGACGGCGGGGCAGGTAGGCGAGGCGGTCCCCGGGAACCGTGGGAGGTCGTCAAGGCCAGGGTCCGGCCCAGGGACGTGACGGGGAACAGGGAGCAATTCCTGGACCGCCTGCGCCACCAGTTGTCTTTTTGCTGGAACGATCAGATCGAACGCATCGTCCAGACCATGGTGTATGAGGACGATGAAGGACAGATTCAGGACATCTTGCGCCCCGAAAATCACCTGCAGGTAATGCACGCTATGTGGGAGGAGCCGGCCTCCGAGCTCTATTCCAGGATTACCTGTCCGACGGTTATTATTCCGGCGGGCCCGACACCCGAACGCGCGGATAGCGAGCGGGCCAGGCAGAAACAGGCTGGCGTGGACGCCGCCGAAAAGGCAATCCCGCGATGCCGGGTGTGCTGGATACCCGAGACCGTTCACGACATCGGCTACCATAAGCCCGATGAATTGGCCCGGGTTATGGACGAGTTTCTTTCGGGCCCTGGCTGACCGTCAGAATAGTGACAAGGCCCCGATCAACCCTCCCCGGTAAGCGTCGGGTTTCGGATTCTTCTTGGAAACTATCTCAATACTGGCGGTGAAACTAGCAGTTGTGGCCAGCGGCGACTTCTCCCAAAGTGGTCACCCCCATCCTAACCTTCCCCCGTCAAGCGGGAAGGGACTTTTGACATAGTTACCTGGTACTACAGTTGCATTTAACAGGAGGGTAGAATTGAGGCAGCTGTGGGTTGATGATGTGGGGCGGTGGTGGCTGGAAGCGATGGGGTTGCGGAAGTCGGGCGGTGGGCCCAGGGGATTAAGCGAGTCCACGAGTGCATTGCCCAACTGTTCCGTCGGCCGGAGCCGCGCCGGCGGGTGCTGAACCACCTGAGCGGCCTGCCCAGTCGGGTAGAGCGAAACCTTCACCTAATCATCAAAACCATGAGCTAGGTCAAGGAGGTACGACGCCGTGAACGGCCAGATCTCAGAGGTTATCCCACGCCGGCACTCCAAAGAATGGCTCCTCTTCTCACTGACGGCACTGCTGACCATCGCCAGCCTCGCGGCTATTCTCCTCGCGGCAGTTTTCAGGACAGAGATCATCGACAGCCTGAAAGCCGATTACGCGGACGAATACCGCTCGGTCCGCCCTTTCGCCGCGGATTTGACGAATGAGCAGGTGCTGCCCCTCCTTGCCCCGGAGGACCAGCAGACTCTCCAACTGCTTGAGGCGCTGTACATTCCCGTAGTGGTCATAATCCCCATCGCCTTGTTCCTATTTTTCGTGTTCACGACCGGGAAGCTCTACGGATCACAACGCGCCCAGGGCGTCCGGATCACGCAGGAACAGTTTCCTGAAGTCTACGATATGTGGCAAACCATGGCCTCCGCTCTCCGCATGAAGAGAGTCCCCGAACTCTACACCGTCAACGGTGATGGTCTGCTGAACGCCTTTGCTGCCTGCGTCCCCGGATTTAGATACTTCAGCACCGTTAACTCCGACATCCTGGAGGCCTGCCTGAGAAACCAGGACTGGGAGACTCTCAAGTTCATCCTTGGCCACGAACTCGGCCACATGAAGCTCGGCCACGTAACCTGGTGGTGGTTTCTCCTCACATTCATGGGCACTATCCCCGGCGTCAATTACATTTTTGGCCTGCCCCGAAGCCGGGCCCAAGAGTACAGTTGCGACAAGATCGGCCAGGCGTTCGCGGCAGACGATGCCTATAAGGGATTGACCATGCTCGGAGCCGGCAAACACCTGTACAACCAGCTCAATACCCAGGCTCACCTGGTGGAGTCCACCGAACGGCGGGGATTCTGGATGACAGTTTCCAACTTCTTCAGCACCCACCCCATAATCAACTGGCGCATCAATGCCGTCCGCAGGGGCCACAACGGCGGCATTTTCTTCTATAGAAAGTAAGTGCGGCATGGATCGCTCCGCATGGGGCAACCGCCGGATTGTTGTGCTCGATAAAGGTATGCCGCAGCTTTCCCCTGTTCAGGCGACTAGAATATAATGCCCCCGCGCCACCGGGCGGGCGTTCTGGAGAAATTGAAACCGGCCCAGCGGAAAATCCAGAAGGATAGCCGCAATTTGTCCGCGAGGAGTGACCAGGACATGCGAGAGTTTGCGCATCGTATCGTATACGCGCGGAAGTTCGAATACCTCCTCCTCGTTCTCATCATCGGAATCTCCCTTCTGCAGAGTATGACAACTTCAGAGTATTTGGAAGACCGGTACTTGTCCGGCTGGAACGTGTACTGGCAAGCGGTGCTCGTTCTCCTGTTGCTGGGAGCGCTGGTTTTGGAAGTGCTTCTCAAAATGCTTGCGCTGTCCCCCAGGATCTACCAGTATTTCAGAGACGGTTGGAACGTCTTTGATTTCCTGACAATTAGTTTCTGGCTAATTGCTATAGCAGCCACTGAGTCCGCCGCCGCCTACGGGGGAATCATCCTTTTGGTGCGTGTGCTGCGGATTCTCAAGGGCCTTTCAACCGTCCGTGAGCTGAGCATGATCCTTTCGACACTGTTTCGCTCGATCCCGAGCCTGGGACATATCGTGGTCTTGCTGGGCATCATCGTCTATGTGTATGCCCTTGTGGGGAACTGGTCCTTCGGAGAGCACGATCCGGAACACTGGGGACATCTGGGCGTCTCCATTTGGTCGCTGTTTCAAATAGTTACGCTGGACGACTGGATCACAATTATGCGAACTGCCAGCGAGGTGGAGCCGCTGGCGTGGATATATTTCCTCAGCTTCGTGATTATCAGCGCCTTTGTTGTAACCAATGTATTCATAGCCGTCGTGATAAGGAACCTGGATGATGACAGGCTGGAACGCCTGCGAACGCTGGAAGCCCCCGCATCCAGGGAAGAAATCCTCCGGGAACTGCGCTCCACCCAGCAAGCGCTCCGCCGCATAGAAGAAAGATTGCAGGTGTTCCCCGATTAGTACCGCAGTTGCAGAACTATAAAGGGTAGAATAGAGCCATTCTAGCGGTGGGGTGGCGAGGCAGTGGTTTTTGTTGGGAGAGATAAGGTGACGGAGCTCGTCCTGTGGACGAGTGGATTGAACAGGTACACCAGTGCATAGCGAGGCGGTTCCGGCATCCCGAATCACGTCGGCGGTCGCTGGAGTATCTGAAAAGGCTGCCCAGTCCGGCGGAGCGCAAGAACGGCTGCCAACTGGAGGAACAGCCAGGGGAGGCCACACCCTATGGGACACAGCATCTGCGGCAACCTACATCTGGAACGCAACCTGGTTCGCGATGATCTCGGGAGTACGTGGTGGGACACCTGGGAGACGCAAACAGGGGTGTTGATGGTGGATTACAATGGGCTTCTGAAGGAGGGCAACAAGTCGGTGGCGGTGCAGCAGCAGTACAGCGGCACGGCGTCGCCCAGCAACAGCCCGGCGCTGTCACTACCGACACCCCCTTAAATTCCTCGCCACGAATCTGAAACTGCAGTATTAGAGGAGCATTGATTATCATGGCAGATGACAAGCAGACACTCTCCAACCGGCTTACCAAACTTCACCGGCGGATGGAAGAAGCCCAAGTGGACGCCTATCTTGTGCTATCCTCGGATGCCCACCTGAACGAGTATGCGCCCGAATATACGCGTCGCCGAACGGCCATCACCGGGTTCCGGGGCTCCGCCGGCGACGTCCTGGTATGCCTGGATGGGAGCCATCTGTTCGTGGACTCCCGTTACCACATTCAGGCGGACGACGAAGTGGACCACGACAATTTCCGGGTCCACAAGCTCGGGCTGGCCGAGGAAAAGACCCTCAGCCAGTGGTTGACCGAGATGGAAAAGGAACGGGGCAGCATACGCGTGGGATTCGACCCCTTTGTGGTCTCGATGCAGGCCCACTCCGTGTACAAGGCTGCCTTAAAATCTCCGGATTCCGCGCTGGTGCCGGTAATCGACAACCTGGTGGATGCCGTTTGGGACGAGCAACCGCCGCCGCCAGCCAAACCCATTTATCAGTTGCCGGACGACCTCACCGGTTGCGGCGTCGCCGAGAAACTGTCCGACATCCGCAAAGAGATGGAGGATGCGGGAGCCACTCTGCTCGTGCTGACCAAGCTGGACGAGACCGCATGGGTAACTAACCTCAGGGGCACGGATATCGCCTACAATCCCGTGTTCGAGGGCTATCTGGTAATTGACCGGGGGCGTGCCACTTGCTTCACCCGAGTTTCGCCTCCCGCGGAGGTGACGAATGCCCTGGCTACGTTAATCGATTTTGAATCATACGGCGCCTACGCCGACGCGATGAAGCGTTACGGCGCTGAAGCCTCGGGCCTGGTCTGGCTGGATCCCAGCGGGACCACGATGGGCACCAGGTTGATGCTCCACGAAGACCAGAAGCTGCTCGAGAAGCCCAATCCGACAGTGGCGCTAAAGGCAATCAAGAACGAACCGGAGATTGCCGCCTCCCGCAACGCCCACCGGCACGCCGCCGCCGCCAAAATCCGCAGCTTCAAGCGCCTGCAGGACTCGATCAAGGCGGGCGAAACGGTCAGCGAGGACCGTTACAGCCAGATATTGTACGAAGAGTACTCCAGCGAGGAAGGTTTCTACGACCTCAGCTTCACCACCATCGCCGCTGCCGGAGCCAACGGGGCGATCGTCCACTACGCCGACGCCAGTCCGGACGTGCCGCTTCGCGACGGTGAGCTGTTCCTGGTTGACTCCGGAGTGCAGCTAATGGGCGGCACCACCGACGATACGCGCACGGTGATCGTCGGCGAACCGTCGGACCGCCAGAAAGAAGTCTACACGCTGGTCCTGCGAGGCCACATCAACCTTGCGATGCAGAAATTCCCCGAGGGAACCGGAGGGATTGCCCTGGACGCCCTGGCGCGCACGTTCCTGTGGAACGCCGGCCTCGATTACGGGCACGGAACCGGCCACGGCGTCGGCGCCTTTCTGAATGTCCACGAAGGACCCCAGCGAATCACGCCGAGGGGGGCCGACGAGCCGTTCAAGGTCGGGATGATTGTCTCCAACGAACCCGGCTACTACGAGGCGGGATGGGGCGGCGTGCGCCTGGAGAACCTGTACGTAGTCGCCCCCGACGAAGATATGCCCGGGCATCCCGACGGCCGGGAGTGGCTGCGGATGGAATCGCTGACCCTGATTCCCTTCGAGAAGAGACTCATTGACTGGGACCAGCTTTCCAGTGGGGAACGCGAGTGGCTGGAAGGATATCACCGGCAGGTGTGGGAGACCATCGCTCCCATGCTGGAGGACGGGGACCGTGAGTGGCTGCGGGACGCTTGCCAGACCCCCTGACGGGCAGGGGCCTGCCACCTTACGCCGGTGTAGCTGAATTTACGCGTTCTCCGGCGAAGTCCAGCATACGCCGGTCCCGGTCTATCCGGTCGTCCTCGTATCGGCCCGTGGTTACGACCGTGGAGTGGTTACGACCGTGGAGTGGTTACGACCGTGGAGTGGTTACGACCGTGGCGTTGTCATACAGGCAGCAGCGGGGCGCCCCGTTCAGGTAGGCGAAGGCGTTGATGTAGCACTGGATGAAGCTGGCCGTGTCCGCTGTCCGGACGAACCTCCACGCAGATGGACCGGGACCGGCTGGGCGCCATTACAAGGGCCCACATTTGCCGCTTCAGAACGCTGACAGGACAATCGCATTATAGTTACGGTCATTCTGAGCGAAGTCGAAGAATCTGAACTCTGCCCAAAAACCAGCTTTCGTACCCGAAACCGGGCAGAAGGGAAATTTCTCAGGCCCTTCGGCTGGCTCAGGGCGACATGACTTTCGACCCCGCGATATTTGCCGGCCTATGGCCTAAATCTAAATTGCGATTGCCCTCAGAACCAGGACAATCGCATTATAGTTATGGTCATTCTGAGCGAAGTCGAAGAATCTGAACTCTGCCCGAAAACCAGCTTTCGGACCCGAAGCCGGGCAGAAGGGAAATTTCTCAGGCCCTTCGGCAGGCTCAGGGCGGCATGACTTTCGACCCCGCGATATTTGCGCCCTATGGCCTAAATCTAAATTGCGATTGCCCTCAGAACGCTGACCTGACCCGCTCTTTCGGTGTATTCGGGTTTGGCCGGAAACTACGTCTCCCCAGTTGAGGTATCCAAATTGGTCTTGACGGGCGGGCCTTTTAGGTTCTCTCCGTCAGTGCCAAAGTATCTCGGACGGGGAACGTAGCAGCGATGGCATTGCCTGAGTTGCTGAACAAGCCCTCCTATGGGAGACAGGTTTCTTCCCCGACAACACCGAACTTAGCATGAACCTTTGCACAGTGATAGCAGGAACTTCGGGGTTTGATTATGGCTAATCTATTGGATATTCGGGCGGAACGCTTCAGCTCTGTGTATCTTCTATGACCTGGAGATATACGTATGCGCCGGTAAAGCATGTAGCGTCTTCACAATGGCCGCCGACAATTGCGCCAGAAGGCCGAGCAGCGGCGATGTGTATATGAACCCAGGTTCCACCGTCCTCCAAGGGTTGAATGTAACCCTCTGCACTTACCAACTCGAGAATTTCGTCGATTGTTTCCCTCTCATGATCTCTTTCCCAGCTGCAAAGATTGCGACGTTTCAATTGGCTCAGGCTTCCTATGCAGGAGATTACGGCGGCTTCGCGGATACCTTCTGAAATAGCCAGGTCATGGAGGCCTTCCATAAGCGATTCCCCCGCGTTAAAGCGGCGGTATACGACGCGGGATGTCTTGGTGTCCCAGTTTTTTATAGCCATGCGTCCTCCTTGCTGATGTGTGAGGCCATTATACACACTCGGGCCTTGGACGGTTATAGCGGGGTTTCTCGGGCTGAGCTATGTCCCGCTCGGATTCGGAGTCCCGACCTGGGGCTTCGCAGGCTTCCGCTCCGCTAAGATAGTCAAGCTGCAGTTGGAGATTGAGCCGGGTCGCTTCGCTGGCATCGTCAACAGACCGCTGACAGTCCCACACGACACGGTCAACTGCCTTATGTCGGGACGCCATTGTATGTCGGCGATGATTCAATAAGGCAGGAGTCATGGTGACTGGCCTCGTAGTTGACAAAAACCTTACTAAACCCGAAACACCGTTGTTGCTGCGCATAAAGTTATCAAGGGCGACGGCAAAACATACCACTGGGGCGGAGAGTGTGTGTACCACCGATATAATGGCTGAGACTCTGATTTTGGCGTGGGTGTGGCTACGGGCACCGTGGACAGAAGCCCAATGGATAGCTCGCTCCAGCCGGCTCCGGTGCAGACAATGCGGTGGCGTCCTGCCGGCTGCCCTTGAGGCGGTAGTTGTCGCCATTGCTTTCCAGGATGTGGGCGAGGGACAAAGAACTGATCATGCTGGCCTGCTTGTCGCAGGCGTCACAGGCCGTCGCTGGTAAGGTGAGCAGGGCCTCCGGGTCTCGCCCCACGAGCTGGCCGATGGTCTCATCATGGCCCCGCAGTTGAGCGTCCATCCGCGCCATATAAATCGCCAGGCGGCGCTCCTTCAGGTGCAGGTTCAGATCGTCGAAACTCTGGAAGGACGGCGCGGGAGCCAGGAAGTTGCGGCGGAAGTAGCCCACCAACCCTTCCACCTTTCCCTTGTCATTGCCTTTGCCGGGTCTCACGAACCGATCTTCGAACAGGTGGTGGGATTGCAACTCGGTGAAGGAACGGGTGCGCTGTCTTCGGCCGTCACCCAGGCTCTTGTGTAATGTCCGGGCCACCCCTAGCTTCGTGTTGTCGTACAGGATGCTCTGGGGCGCCCCGCACAGGAAGGCAAATGCCGACACGTGGCCGGCCAGGAACTCCCTGTTGGTCTCCGCCGGATAGGCCTTCACGAAGCAACCGTCGCTGTGGGGCAGGTCCAGCACCAAGAAGAACGCCTTCCGCTCCACTCCGGCGATGACCGCTACCGCCCCTCCGAAATCGCACTGGGCATGGCCCGGCGGGTGGGACAAGGACACGAACATCTCCCTGGTCCGTCGCCGGTGCTCCCTGACGTAATCCTTGATTATGGTGTAGTCACCGGTGAGTCCGTGCTCGCCCCGCAGCCGCTCAAAGGTCCGCTTCGCAGTATGGCGCTGCTTCCTGGGGACCTGCGCGTCTGCTTCCAGGATGGCGTCTATTACCCCGGTTAAGGACGCATCCTGAGCTTGTTGAAGGATGGTTCGACAGGCTCACCATGACCGGGTGACGGGCTCACCACGAGCCGGGCGACGGGAAGGCCATGAACGGGCCTTGAGAAGTTCCTGGTCGTCCTTGGACTCTGCGTACTTGTGTAGCGCCCAATTCCCGTTTCGTGTAACATTATCCGCAACTGCAATTGAGCTTTTGTCTTACCCCGTCTACCCAGCCAGCAGCGGGAGTTGATTCCATGAAGAAGCGTCGCGTTACCAAGCCGGTTTACGTGGGCGATGTGAAGGTTGGCGGCGACGCCGAAATCACCGTTCAGTCCATGACCAAGACCGACACCCGGGACGTCAAGGCCACCGTCCAGCAGATTCACGAACTGGAAGAGGCGGGCTGCGACATCATCCGCTCGGCGGTGCCGGATATGGAAGCGGCCAAGGCCATGGCCGAAATCAAGAAGCAAATTAACATCCCCCTCATCGCCGACATTCACTTCCACTACCAGCTTGCCATTGAGTGCGCCATGGGCGGCGTGGACTGCCTGCGCCTCAACCCGGGCAACCTGCGTAACGAGGACCAGGTAACGGAAGTGGTGAAAGTAGCCAAGGAGCGGAACATCCCCATCCGCATCGGCGTGAACTTCGGCAGTTTGCCCCCGGTGGGCGGCATCGGCCGCACCCGGGGTTTCTCGCGCCACATGGACCTGGTCAACCGGCTGCCCAAGGCCGGCGATGCGCAGGAGGGCGAGTACAGCATCGTGGACCACATGGTGGCTACCGCCCTGTGGGAGATCAGCCTGCTGGAGCAGCAGGACTTCGACCAGATCAAGATTTCTCTCAAAGCCTTCGACGTGCCCACCACTGTTGAGGCCTACCGGCAACTGGCCGACATGGTGCCCTACCCCTTCCACCTCGGTATTACCGAGGCGGGGACGGCCCAGTCCGGTTCCATTCGCACCTCTGTAGGCTTGGGCTACCTGCTCTACGAGGGCATCGGCGACACCATCCGGGTGTCCCTTAGCGATGATTCCAAGGAAGAAGTGGTGGTCGGGTACGAAATTCTCAAGTCCCTGAACCTGCGCACCAAGGGCACTACCCTGGTGGCCTGCCCCAGTTGCGGCCGGGCCGATGTGGACGTGCGCAAGCTGGCCAACGACGTGGATGCCCTTTTGAAGAAGACCGACAAGAATATCAAGGTTGCGGTAATGGGCTGTGAGGTAAACGGCCCCGGCGAGGCCAAGGACGCCGACGTGGGCATCGCCGCCGGCGCGGGGCGGGCGGTAATCTTCCGCAAAGGTGAGAAGGTAAGGGTCGTGCCGGAAGAGGAGATGCTGACGGCGCTGATGGAAGAGGTGGAGAATACCCCGGCGCCGGCGGGCGACTAACCGGAGGTGCACCCGTGGCCAGCATAACGGTACGCAACCTTGATGACTCACTGAAACAGCGGCTGAAGGAACAAGCCGCCAAACACGGCTGCTCCATGGAAGAAGAGGTGCGCCGTATATTGGAAGACGCGCTCAATCTTCAACTGGCAACCGATGCGCCGAAAGGGAAAGACACGCCACAAACCGGATTGGACCTGGCTATGGCCATCCACGAATCGTTCCAGTCTGTGGGACTCACCGATGAGGAAAGTGAGCTTTTTTTCCGAAGCATCGAGGAACTCCGGCATCCCGACCGCTACAAGCCAAAGCAGGTTGACGGCTCCGAATCCAGATAGTGATAATCCTCGACACTAATGTATTATCCAACCTGATGCTGGAACGTCCTGATCAAACTGTCGCATCTTGGTGGCGTAATGAACTTCTCGCAGACCTGTACACCACTACCGTAGTAGAAGCGGAATTGAGATACGGCATTGCCACATTGCCAGCGGGCCGTAGGCGCGACCGATTATTAGCGTCCACCGACCAGATACTGACTGGCTTCTTCCCTGACCGTATCCTAGCGTTCGACCGGTCAGCTGCCCGCGAATATGCGGAAATAATGGCCCACCGCAGGGCCTTGGGCCGCCCCATGGACAGACATAAACTAGATTGCCAAATTGCTGCCATAGCACGCGCCAACGGTGCTACTGTGGCCACCCGGAATGTGCGGGACTTCGCCGACTGCAGAATCGAGATAATCAATCCTTGGGAAGCCGCGGGCACTCAATAAGAGGAATACGTAAGTATGCGTTTAACCAAACTGGTAACCAAAACACTGCGCGAAGACCCCCCCGAGGCTGAAACCGCCAGCCACCGCCTGATGCTGCGGGCCGGGCTCATATACCAGGTAGCCGCAGGGGTTTACGCCTACCTGCCCCTGGCCTGGCGCTCCCTCCGCAAGATAGAAAACATCATCCGCGAGGAGATAGACGCCGCCGGTGGCCAGGAATTGATGATGCCCGCCCTGCAGCCCCGGGAACTGTGGGAGCAGACGGGCCGGGCCGATTCCATGGGCGAGGTGCTTTTTTCCCTGGAAGACCGGAGGGGCCGTCCCATGGTGCTGGCCCCCACTCACGAAGAGGTCGTTACCAGCATCGTCCGGGCCAACGTGCAGAGCTACCGCGACCTGCCCGTAATTCTCTACCAGATTCAGACCAAATTTCGTGACGAGCCACGACCCCGCGCCGGCCTGGTGCGGGTGCGCGAGTTCGATATGAAGGATGCCTACAGTTTCAACGCCGACGATGACAGCCTGGACGACAGCTACCAGGCCATGGCCCGGGCCTACCGCAACATTTACCGCCGCTGCAGCCTGCCCGTCCTGATGGCCGAGGCGGACAGCGGCGCCATCGGCGGCAAGGACTCCCACGAGTTCCTGCTGGCCACCCCCACCGGCGAGGACACAGTCATCACCTGCCCCGCCTGCGGCTACACCGCCAACGCGGAAAAGGCCGAGGGAGTTTACCCTGAGCAGTCGACGGAACCGGTAAGGGACCTGGAAGAAATCGACACCCCGGGCATCAAAACCATAGCCGGCTTGGCGGACTTCGTGGGCGTAGACACCAGCCAGACGCTGAAAGCCGTTTTCTACGCTGCCGACGACGAGGTAGTGTTTGTTACCGTCCGGGGCGACCTGGAGGTCAACGAGGTCAAGCTGAAGAACTGCCTGCACTGTAACGACTTGCGCCTGGCCACCGACGAAGAGGTGCGCGACGCCGGATTGGTAGCTGGCTCCGCTTCCCCCATTGGCGTTACCAACGTCCGGCGGGTGGCCGATCCTTCCATATCTGCCGGCAGCAATTTCGTGGTGGGCGCCAACAAGCCCGACACCCACTTCCGCAACGCCAACTACCCCCGGGACTTTGAGGTCGACATTCTGACCGACATTGCCCTCGCCCAGCCTGGCCACCTGTGCCCCCAGTGCAACGCTCCCCTGGAATCCACCCGGGGTGTGGAAGTGGGCCACATCTTCAAACTGGGCACCTCGTACAGCGAGGCCCTGGGCGCCATGTACCTGGACCAGGAAGGGCAGCAGCACCCCATAACCATGGGCTGCTACGGCATCGGCGTGGGGCGCCTCCTGGCCGCCGCCATAGAGCAGAACCACGACGACCGCGGCATAGTCTTTCCCGCTCCCATCGCACCCTACCAGGTACACCTGGTGGGCCTGAACATGACCGACGAGGCAGTGGCCGCAGCGGCCGATTCGCTGTACCGGGAGTTGTGGGACAACGGAGTCGAAACCCTTTTCGATGACCGGCCCGACCAGGCAGCCGGGGTAAAGCTTAACGACGCCGACTTGATGGGGCTGCCCTTGCGACTGGTGGTCAGCCCACGCAACCTCCGCAATAACGCCGTCGAGATGAAGGGCCGGACCCAGGACGAGGCAACGATGGTGCCCCTCGAGGAAGTAGCGGCGACAGTCATGCAGGGTTTACAGTAACAAAACTGATCAGCATCCCCAAGGAAGACGAAAAAGATCGCCGGACGGTCCCAAGCCATCCGGCGATTCCTTTACTGTGCTTTAGAACCTTACCCGGCATCGGCGCTATGACGGGTCGGAGCGCATTCATTCTGAAAAGAGGTCGCCAGCTCAACGTGGCATTGGGCTGATACTGACCCCGAGATTAGAGGCCCGTTCGCCGCCGGCCGGCACTGGTAATCCCCAGCTAGGCTGTATTCCCCCGGGTTCCCAACACCGAGCCCAGGTAAACCAAATTGGCCTTTAGCTCTGGGGCGATGTTGCCTTGTCTTGACGACGAGAGCAATAACAGCAGGCGCAATTGGGCCGCCAGATCACCGGCCAGCTTTTGCTTGGCTTCTGCCTCGGTATCTGCGCCCACCGGCACCCGCAATCCCTGAAGAGGCAGACGGGTGCGCGATTCACCGGCCCAGTACTGGTCCAGGGTGTCAATGATAAGAATGGGGATGTCACTGGTGACCACGAAGGGAGAGTCGGGTGGGGAATCGTCAGGGCCCAGCGCATCCACCTTGACCTGGGTTACGTCGCTGTGGTTGATGTGGAAGACGGCCGCGTTGGGCTGGCTGGCGCTGATGTTCCGCCAGTCCCAATCGCCTGGAATAGCCAGGTCGATTTCCGATTCCACATGTACCGGTATCGAGTCATCCTCGGCCAGGATTCGGCCGTCTTCCGGCTGCGCGTTGGGTCCCGATTGTGGTGCGGTCATAGGCGCCTCGCTAAAGGGTGGCTAAACTCAGTTGCCAGCCCGTATCACTACAATGGCAAATCTGCCGGGATGAATCGCTTATTCTTGGAGTCAACGGCCAGAGCAAAGGTCTCCAGAGCCAGGGCCCCCAGCAGAATGCTGCTGCCTTCATCCCCGAAAACCACATAGACGCTGGCGACATCTCCCTGGAGTTCTACGGGCGCCAAACCCATAAAAAGCTCGCGTCTGGAGCCATCGGCCAAAGTAAACCTCGCGGACCGTTCGCGCATTATGCCCAGTTCTTCCAGGATAGATGCCGGTGCCTGGACGTAAGAGGCTCCCGTATCCACCAACGCTGTCAGAGTCCGGGAATCTGTCATCCCCCGGTTCCACAGCACGATATCCGCGTAGAAAGTTCCCAACTCCCCTCCAATCACGGTTGCAGGCAGGATCATGGGCTCCCCAGCCTTCCGGTCCCTTTCGGTGAATGCGGCCTGTTTTTCCATGCTCATCAGCTCATCATACTTTGGGGGCACTACGCCTGCTCAACCTCGATCTCCCAGGCGTTGTAGACCTGTTCGGGCAGGGTTATGGGGCCGACCGCTTCCTCGTAGTCGCGGACGTGCTTGCTGGCCAGGAGGGCAAAGGCCTTGAGCATCTGGGGGCTGACCTTGATTCGAGCCCGCAGTATGGGCTCCCGTTCCTCCATCTGCTCACCGAAGAAGAGGACGGCGGAGTAGAGGCTGCTATAAACGTGGAAGGAGTCGCAGTAAAAGGTAATGGGCTCCCCGGACGCTTCGGCTCCCCGGGTATCGCCAGGGTTGACGTATGTATCCTCCTGGGGTGGCTGGTCTTCCGGGGGCACGTAAGGACGCTGAATTATTGGCATTAGGTTGACCTCCCCGATTCTGTTACGGCGTTTCCCATTATACACAGTGGGGGAAGCCGAAAGAGCCTGGGCGCGGCGACTATGCCGGACGTAACCACACTGGTTAGCAAGCCATTCTGTACCACTTGGAGAATGCAAGCTTTCCTGTGCACCAATCTTGAGGTGCCAACGCCTGTTCGCAGCCCAAGGTTGGGATTTCCTGCCACTGCGACCCTCTACACGACGGCAAACAGTCAGCCCTCACCATCAACCCGTAAACCCGGCCCCTCAACTCCCCCAGCGGCACAGGTGGTAATACCCGACGGCCAGCGCCTCCCATTCGTGGGTGGACTTGCTTACGCCGATCAGGCCCAGTCGACGCATGATGGCGTAGGCTAACTGGTCCGGCGGCACGTTGGAGTGGCGGGCAATGGCCGCGCGTACCTCCTGGGCCGAATAGGTATAGAGAGGCATCCGCTGGTTGGCCGACCAGTTGACCAGGGCGTTGTCCAGCATTTCAAGGGAAGGAGCAGGCCAGCGGAGGCCCGAAGGTTGCCCATACGCCACCGCTGCGGGCATCCACCAGGCCACCAGCTCATCCAGGCAGCGCACCAGGTACTCAACCCGGCCTGCGGCGTCCAGGGTGCGGTTGCGGTTGCGGGCCATCTTGATAATGCCGGTGTCGAACATCCGGTCCGACCTGAAAACAGCCCAACCTGTTTCCATTACCCCGGCATCGAGCGCCAACAGTGTCATTTTCCGGCTCTCTCGCTTGAGTTGGCCATGCGCAAGAGCCGACCAAACCGGTGAGGAGTCTCAACGAATGGGAAAGCGCCGGCAAGCGCACAAGAATCTCTCATCGGAAGGCCGCCACCGAAGGACCCGTGCCATTGAAAACCGTGCGGGCCACAAAGTGCAGGCTAACGACCGTTGCCAGTCGACTGCCACCATGTTTTGATGGGACGGACGGCGACCTCTCACAACCTGAATATCCCGGCGGGTCCGCTAAGCGATTCGTTAGCATCCCTACCCCACGGTAAAGGCCCACATAGAAATAAGAGCCGCATTGAAGGCAGATCCAGTCTCCGTCATCGCGCGCCAGATCTCCGCCACACTTGCGGCAGCCTCTTAACCTGTATATGTTCACCGGTACCTCCTATGGCTGGTCAGTCTTGATTGGTTAACCAATATAGAACAATTGTTCTATACGGACTATGCCTTGTCAAGGGCCTCGGTGCCCTGATTAACAGCCCGGTCAACAAGTCGGGCAGACACGGGCGGACTCAAGCAGGTACAATCCTCCCGGCACTCTGCCGTATATGGTCTGCATCCCATCGCACGGCAAGGAAACAACATGGAAGAAATGCCCGCAGAACGCGACCCGGATACCAGCCCTGAAACCATCTCCGATACCAGCCTGATTACCGGCCCTGATCCAGGCCCGGGACCCGTGCCTTCGCTGCCTCGCCGGTTGGCCGAGGTGGCCTGGGCCTTTCTGCCCCTCGGCTGGATTGCCTTCGGCGGTCCCCAGGCGCACATAGCTTTGCTCCAGGAGCGGTTCGTGGCCCGGCGTCGCTGGCTGGACGAGCAGCGCTTCGTGGAACTGCTGGGGCTGGGACAAGGCCTGCCCGGCCCTACGTCAACGCAGATGGTGGTGGCCGTGGGCACCGCCAGGGCAGGTCCGCTGGGAGGGCTGCTGGCGTTTCTGTTGTTCCTGTATCCGGCGGCAACGGTAATGGCGTTGGCTGGCCTGGGAGTGGCCACCTTCCTGTCCGACGAGGGACGCCCCCAGTGGCTGGACGGAGTGCAGCCAGCCACCGTGGCCCTGGTCGCCGTGGCGGCCTGGCGACTGGGCGTGGCCGTAGTCAATACGCGGCTCACCATGGGCCTGATGCTGTTAGGGGCAGTGGTCACCGTATTGGTGCGCCAGCCGTGGGCCTTTCCGGCTGCGCTGGCCGTGGGAGGCCTGGTAACTGCGGTGGCCCTGCGCGCCCAACGTCACGAAACCAGGGACGAGTCGGGTAGCATTCCCCTGGACAATCTGGGCATTTCCAGGGTGGCCGGCGCCCTGCTGCTGCTGTTGTTCTTCGGCCTGCTGGGCGGGCTGATCCTGGCGCGGCTGGCGTTGGACCTGGAATGGCTGCAAGTCCTGGAATCCTTCTATCGCACCGGTTCCCTGATCTTTGGCGGCGGCCAGGTGGTGCTGCCCATGTTGAGCGCCGAGGTGGTGGAGCCAGGCTGGGTAACGGAGCAACAGTTCCTGGACGGGCTGGCCCTGATGCTGGCGCTGCCCGGCCCGCTATTCAGCTTCAGTGCATACCTGGGGGCGGTGGCTGGGGGCGTTCCCGGGCTGCTGCTGGCCTTTGTGGGGCTCTTCCTGCCCGGCGTCCTGATAATCTTCGGGGTGCTCCCATTCTGGGAGACGGTGCGGCGGTATCCCTGGGTGCGGATAGCCTTAACCGGCGTTAATGCCACCGCCATCGGCCTGGTGGTAGGTGTGGTGTTTCTGCTGTGGGAGCGGGCCGACCCTAACGCGGCCGGAGCGGTAATTGCCCTGCTGGCCTTTGGGTCGGTGATGTTCTTCCGCTTGCCCGCGCCCCTGGTGATTATCGGCGCCGGCGTCCTGGGCTGGCTTTTCAGCCTGGCAGGCCTGCTCTAGCTCATTGCACAGCCAGCCGCAATCCACCAGTAAGCACGAGTAGCCACGAACGGAAACGAATTGTCATTTATGGAACGGCTGAGCAAGTCCCTTGCCCCGCCAAGGGGAAAGGTCGGGATGAAGGTGACGGCTCTCATTTCATAGCTCGCACCCTCAAGCTCCCCTTGGGGACTGCTGCTTCCGCAACAATGGCTGTGACTTATTCAAAGGCTTCGTACATCCATCGACCAAGGCATGGCCCCCGCGAGCCTCACAGCTCGCTGGCCATGCCAACCGGTTGGTGAACACCTCGGTGAACACTCGTGCTTAATCGTGGAACAGCAGAACCCTGCTATCCGCCGAACTCTATGCCCACACCGACTATCTCTATCTGCATAGAGCGGGTGTCGGGGGCGCCCTCGGCGAATGTTACGCCTACGGTGATGTTCAACCCCTTCTGAACCTCGGGGGCTCCCGGAATTTCGAAGCGGGCGTCCAGGTTGTCACCCTGCAGATCCACCGCCATGTGCTCCGCAATGCGCTTTTCCCCGTCATACACGATTACCTCGTGAACCGTGGCATGGGAGCGGGTGCGAAAACTTACCAGCGCCGCTTCAGCGTTGGTAGCCTTGCCATTCGCCACCGCCATGGTGGGAATTGGGAAGTGTACCCAGGTGTTCTGCCCGCCGGCCCCTTCAATGCGGACAAAGGGCCCGGTATGCCTTACTGACGTTACTCGACTAAGGTACTCGACCTGCATGCTGGACCCGTGGACCCACTCGGTATATTTGCCGTCTGCCATTTTGTACCTTTCCTTCTTGCGACTTGAAAGCCACCACTGTCGTGACCTGTCTGTCGGGATTATAGCCCGTAAGTTCGGGCGGGTACAGGGCATTAGCTTTAACTGGCAGGCTGTCGAGTCCCACGATTAGAGCCAGTAAAGAGTCGCCCGGGCCGTCCGACCGCGGCTCCTCACACTGCGGCAACCACGGGATGCGCCCGGTACCGGGCCCGGACGCCTTTCCATGATACCTAAAAGAACCTGCCCCGCTGCCGGCCACGACGGTATGACAGGCGCATCAGGACAGTTACTGACCCGCCCGCAACAACAAGCCCGATGATAATAACTATGGGTATCCATGTGCTGATGCTGGAGGAGCGATCCACATAGGTGACGTGTATCCTGGCTTTGGGCTGCCCTCCCTGGGCCCGGCCGTCCGCAGAAGGGGACATCCGCTCCAGCAGTTCGCGGGATTCAACCCTTCCCTGGTCTTCAACAAACTGGACGGCACGATTGAAGTCCCGGTCCGGCAGCTGAAAGGATACTTCAGCACGCTCATCATCCTCAAAGGAAGCCAGGTAAACTCCTTCAATTTCTCCGCCACGGTCGGTAACGTATTTGCGCAGCGCGGCCACCTGATCTACCACGCTGGCCACGCCAACGGTAAAGGTGGCGGCGGTACCGCTGCTCGCCAGCGTCCCCCGGGAGAATAGCGCAACGTGGATCGTAGCCAGGTCCAGACGCTGTTGCAGCAGATTCAGCTGCGCCTGGGATCGCTCAATATTGGCCCTCACCCGGGCCAGTTCTCGCTCCACGCTCAATAAGTCCGACACCGAACTGCTCCGTTCCATCAGGGACAACAGGCTCTGTTCTTCCCTGCTATAGACACCCAAGCGGGCAGTCAGATCAATGTGCTGCTCCGTTACGTCTTCGCTGGCCAGGCTGCGCGCCTGAACATCGCCCAGTGCCTCGATCCTACTCATGGCCTGCGCGAACCGGGCCTGGGGCACCTTTATGACAATGTCGGACCTGGGCATTTCTCCCTCCCCTCCGCCGGAACTGGACAGTCGCTCCACCAGGCCGCCCAAACTCTCAGCTATGGCCTGGACCTGGAGGGCCGCACCCTCCACCGACTCCACCTCTACCGCTACGCTGGCCAACGATACCGGCCCGCGGGAGGAACCCTGTTGAAAACCGCCGTTCACACCCCCTGTCAACGACGGCAAAGAACTTAAAGACCCAGGCGCACCTGCGAACTGTACAACCGGCGAAGTAATCGCAAAAGGAGAGGCGGTGTTGCCGGTTCCCGTTGCCAGGGCGCTGCGACTGCCATCTTCGGATGGCCTCAGGGTTAACGTCGCGCCGCTGTCCGTGCCGGCAGATGAACCGCAGGCCGGGAAAAGGAGCAGAAAGACAGCCAGAAACAGGAAGGCAAAGAGTTTATTCATCTGCTGCACTCTTTGGGTTAGAATATTAATTAGGAACCGATTCTACTATAAAACCGCAGGAACCCTTAATGGCAAGGCATAACCTGCGAAAGGAATCGCACTTTAGGCCAATATCACCCCTGCCAAAGTAGAGAAAATCAATGAACCTGTCGGCCAACCTCGTTCCAGGGAACCTCGCTCCAGATCCCAAACCAGGTCTTATAGGGAGGAATTTGGGCCTTGCAAACTTCCAGATCAAGATAACTGATGGTTTCGGCTACTCGGCCCGTCGGCTCCGCCCTTGGGCCCGTCAGCCAGGTAAGCGTAACTCATCGTCGTAAATCCGGCTTGGCCTTGAATCCTGCTTCGTAGAGGAAGCGTAAAGTAAATTGGTGAAGCTGAATAGCTCTCCCATTCTTCTCCAGCTAGAAGCATCGCACCAACTGGAGGTTTAACCGATGCAAAGATTGCTCCCCAGCCTGGGTTACGGGGCGTTGGCCGGGGGCCTGGCTTCCGCTCCCCTGATCGGGCTTATGTACCTGTTGGACAAGCTGCTGGACCTGCCCTTTGTCCCCTTTGCCCTGTTCGACTGGATCGCCCGGGTAACTCCGGGCCCGCTGATAACCTTCGGCATTGACATGATGATCGAGTCGCTGCTGCTGTTCAACCTCAGCGTTGCCGACGCGGCCAAGACCAGCGAACAGATAGCGGCGGTTATCCTCGTGTTTGTTATCGGAGTGGTCGCCAGTGCAATTCTCTTTGCCGTGATGCGCTCCCGCCCTCCTGAACCCCCCGGCGGCGGCAACTTTTTTGCCAGCATACTCTCCCGGCCACTGCCCGGGCTTATTGTCGGCCTCATTGTGGGCTTGCCTCTTACCATCGTCAGCCTGCCCATGGGCCAGTCGACCATGAATCCCGTGGTTACTTTTGTGGTTCTCATGGTTCTGTTCCTGGTCTGGGGCCTGGCCACGGGTTTCATCCAGCTCAGCTTGTCCCGGGCGCTGCTAACCCGAGAAATTGAGGTGCACGGCGAGATCCGGTCGGTCAGCGTCATCGACCGCCGGCAATTTCTCATCCGGCTGGGCGCGACTACCGCAACCATCACCGTCGCCAGTGCCGGCCTGGGTGTTGTCCTTTCCCAGGGGGAACAGGCGCGTATCGCCGAATCGGTGGCAGACTCCATGCCCGCGGCGGAGATGCCGCCGCGTCGTCCCCTGCCCAACGACGGCGACCCGGTAGCTCCGGCCCCGGGCACCAGGCCGGAATACACGCCGGTGGAGGACCACTACCAGGTCTTTCTGCGCACCGAACCCACTTTCATTGACATATCCAACTGGGTACTGCCCATCCACGGTCTGGTGGCAAACCCCAAAGAACTGACTATCGAGGAAATCCGAAATAACTATCCGTCCCGAGACCAGTACGTTACCCTGTCCTGCATCTCCGGCCGTATTGGTACTTCCCTCATCAGCACTACCTGGTGGACGGGGGCCAAGCTCCAGGAAATCCTGGCCGACGTGCAGCCCCTTCCCAATGCCAAGTACCTGCTTATCAAGTCAGGCGACGGTTTCTTTGAAACGGTAGCCCTGGACCTGATCGCTTCCGACGAGCGGATAATGCTCTGCTACGCCTGGGACGGCGAACCGCTGCCCTTCGACCACGGCTTTCCCCTGCGCATCTGGCTGCCCGACCGCTACGGCATGAAGCAGCCCAAGTGGATCGTAGATATTGAAGTTATCGAGGAATACCGGGAAGGTTACTGGGTGGAACGCGGCTGGAGCGAGATTGCCCAGGTCAAGGCCACATCGGTTATTGACACGGTGGCTGTCAGGGACGTCATAGACCAGGATGACCAGAGGCTGGTACCGGTGGGGGGCATCGCCTTTGCCGGAGCCCGCGGCATCTCCAAGGTACAGGTAAGGGTAGACGAGGGCCCCTGGCAGGACGCCCAGCTGCGGTCGCCCCTGTCGGAGACGACGTGGGTCATCTGGCGATACGACTGGCCCTTCGCCGCCGGCGACCACACCTTTGAGGTGCGCTGCGCCGAGGCCGACGGAACGCCGCAAATTGAAGAGGACATGGGCAACCGGCCCAATGGCGCCACCGGCATCCACGAACGAAAGGCTACGTTGTAGCGGGTTGTTCGAGAGGTAGAGTTGACATAGGCTCCGTTGTCCTTGTTTGTATTGTGACGGGCGAAGGTTTATCATCCGCCAATGTCCGTCATATTGGACGCCAACGCCCTCATAAACTTGTACCATGCGGGCGTACTGTCATCCATATACCTCGCAACGGAATGCATTGTCCCCTCCGAAGTCTATGATGAGGTCATAACCAAAGGCCAGCAGGCAGGCCACGCAGACGCGGGCGAAATAGCTGAAGTCATCGGACCTCGCACGGCGGAACTCGTTGATATCCCGCCAGAACTCGGCCGTATGGGTCTCGGTGAAGCCGCAGTACTAAGCCTGTACTTAATCAGGCTTGGTAGGTCCTATACTGGTAACGATGTTATTGTTAGCGACGATCAGCAATTTCTAAGACTGCTCAGGCGTAGAATACGAGACTACGGGGTAGATATTCAGCACGTGACGACCGCGGGCTTTCTCGCCTCACTGGTGGACGAAGGTAGATTGTCTGGTACACAAGCTACAGGGGCCCTACATCGGATGAGTTCTAAAATGCGTGAAAGCGATTTTCAAGCTGCGCTGCAAAGATTGGAGACTCTATGACTACCGAACTAAGTCAAGGCGACCAGAGCCGGGCTCTGCCCGTTCCAGATGAATTGATGGATGCCGCCAATCTCTATGCAGAGCTGGCGGACTTGGATCTTTCTACGGTGTTGCAAAGTTGGCTACGAATCGGTGCTGAAAGAGAATTGTTGCAGTTGGTCAGTGACGGCGAGTTAAGCACCGGCAAATTCGTCGAAATAATGGGTATTACCCACTTCGACGTTTCTCCTCTTGGCGAAAAGTATGGTATGGAACTCGGCCCCACTGCCGAGCAATCCCAATATTCCTGGGAGCGCCACGGCGACGCCGTAGCAAGAATTCTCAGAAACTCCAGAAAACCGCAACAGGAGCAGCAGTAATTATGTCTGAAAAACCGTTTATCGACTTTGACCAGGCCCAGGCGGCCATGAAAGCCATTATCGACGAAGCCACCAAGCCCGGAGGAATGCCGGTGGCCATCGCTATCGTTGACGACTCCGGCAACATGGTGGCCTACGCCCAGATGGATAACGTGCGCCTCTACGCCCGCCGCCACGCTTTCCGCAAGGCCTACACCGCCGCCATCATGGGCATGGACACCGGCGTCCACGGGCAACAGTTGAAAGAACGGGGCCGCACAGTAAGCGACTACGGCGACCCCAACCTGACCCCCGGCGAGGGTGGAGTGGTGGTAAAGTCCAGTGACGGGGTAATCATGGGCGGCATCGGCGTGGGTGGCTACCTGGTCCGGGACGAAGAACTGGCCTCCATCGGCCTGAAGGCGATGAATATAGAAGGGTGACGGCTGTGTAGGGGCGCCCATCGCTTCCAGGAAGGTCGAAGCTGCTTGCTGACGGTCTCACCGCACCGCAGAGTCTTCACTTCCTGTGAACAATAGACACTCTTTATCCTGGACAGGCTGTCAATTGACGGTAATCCTTTTCTGTAATATATTTCGTTCAACCCTTTACGTTGCATTGGGCAGACAAACTGCCGGAAATAGTTTAATTGGAGGTGGACCCTATGCCAGAGCGCAACCCCTATATGCCCACATTTACCAAGGGCAGCATCAAGGCTAGCATGATCCAGCATTCCAACGTGGAGACTAGCGACGTACCCCGCAGCCAGCAGTGGTATTCCCGTGTCTTTGGCGCCGAATGGACCGAGGAAGGCCCCCGCTTCTTGAAGCTGGGCAACACGGAACTGCACCTGCACGTTGAGCCCAACCCGCAGCCCCATCCCACCAACCACTTCGCCATTGAGGTCGAAGACTGGGACGCTTGGCTGGCCAACCTGCGGGACGAAGGAATCGACTTTGCCCCGGGCCGGGAGCCCAAGCTGAACGACAGCGGCAAGCTCGCCGGTTTCCTGCATGACCCGGACGGCAACATAATTGAGGTCATGTACCACGCTGAGTGGCACTAGACCAAGTCTTTCCAGCAAGTTTATCGAATCACCCTGGGCTGGTTAACCGGCCCAGGGTGATTCGTCTTTTGGGACCTGCCTAAAGGGCCGGAATTCACATAGTCCGGCCCAAAGGGCGACTACATACCTTCTACGAAAATTGCGTTGGTCGTAGCAGAATTGTGTCGCATCTCCTTGGGGCCAGCATACTCATTCGAGTAGTACCACGCTTTGGCCTGCTCGACGCTGTCAAACTCCAGTACAACCAGGCGACTCGGGTTCCAGTCCCCCTCCACCGTCTCCGTTGCGCCTCCCCTTACCACGTATCGGCCCCCGTACGCCTCAATGGTCGCGCTGACCAGCTTGCGGTACTCCTCAAATCCATCGGGGTCGGTAACGGTAACGTCGGCAATCATGTAACCTGCCATTCTCTTCCTCCTGTTCTCATTTTAATTGGGCTCTTTAATGGCATTCTATCGGATAAGGCAACCGCACACACCTGCGGGAGCTTGGCATCCGATTCACCAGGTCACAAGCGCATGGAAGAATTGTCTGAAAATCATTGCCGCTCCACCAGAGGTTTCAGCTTGCCCCATGCTCTCTGTAATGGTACTTTACTGCGTAGCAAACAGCCCCACCCATACACCCAACCAGCAAAAGAGGAATTTACTTATGGCAAATACACCGGCGGCGCCTCATCGAAACTTTATTGGCGGACAATGGGTTGAGTCCGTGTCCAGCCGTACCTATCCCATCAGCAACCCGGCCCACAAGGGGACTGTACTGGGCGAGTTCCAGACCTCTACTCCGGAGGATGCCCTGCAAGCGGTCGCCGCAGCCAGGGAAGCCCTGGAAGGCTGGGCCAATACCCCGGCCCCCGCGCGTGCCCAGGTCCTTTTTCGCGCCCTGGAAATTATGGGCCGTCGCAGCGACGAACTGGCCCGCACCATTACCGAGGAAGAGGGAAAGCCTTTGCCCGACGCCATGGGCGAGGTCCGGCGGGCGATGAATATCATCGAGTACGCCGCCGGCGAGGGACGCCGGATGTTTGGCTACACCACCCCGTCCGAGTTGCCAAACACGGTAGCCTACACGGTCAGGCGACCGCTGGGCGTGGTTGCCATCATCACCCCCTGGAACTTCCCCATCGCCATTCCCGCCTGGAAGATGGCCCCGGCCCTCATCTGCGGCAACGCCCTGGTATTCAAACCCGCGTCCATCACCCCCCTCAGCGCCGTAAAGCTCACTGAAGTTTTCGAGGAAGCGGGCCTGCCGCCGGGTGTCTTGAACCTGATTACCGGCCCGGGCGGGTCGGTGGGCAACGCCCTGGTACAAAGCCCGGACGTGAACGCAATATCCTTCACCGGCTCCACGGAAATCGGCACCGGCATCTACGCCGAGGGGGCCCAGCACCTGAAAAAAGTTCAGTGCGAGATGGGCGGCAAGAACGCCGTGATACTGCTGGAGGACGCCGACCTGGACAAGGCCCTGGGAGGCATCGTGCAGGGGGCCTTTGGCTCCACCGGCCAGCGTTGTACCGCCACCAGCCGGGTCATCGTTGAAGAGGGAGTCTACGACACCTTCATGGACCAATTAATCGACCGGACGTCCCAGTTAAAAGTCGGCGACGGTATGGCGGCCGACACTGACGTAAGCCCCCTTTCAAGCCAGTCCCAGCTTGATACCGTCCTGAACTACATCGGCATTGGCGCCGAAGAGGGCGCACACCTGGCCTTCGGCGGCCATGCCGTAACCGGAGGCGAGTTCGACGAAGGCTACTATGTCGAACCGACTATCTTCACCGACGTTACGACGGACATGCGCATCGCCCAAGAGGAAATATTCGGCCCGGTGCTAACCGTTTTCAAGGCCAAAGACCTGGAAGATGCGGTGGAGATATCCAACAGCGTCAAGTTCGGGCTGTCCTCGTCGGTTTACACCCGCGACCTGCCCCGGGCCTACCGGTACATCAACACCGTGGACGCCGGTATGGTCCACGTCAACGCGCCAACACTGGGCGGCGAAGTGCACCTTCCCTTTGGCGGCCTCAAGTCCTCGGGTGTGGGCCAGCGAGAGCAGGGCGTGGAGGCCTTCGACTTCTTCAGCGAGGTAATTACGGTATATATCGACTACGCCGACACCTCGCGGACACAGGCAAGATTCATATAAATGGGGCGGTGCGGGCTGATTGGAGCGACGAGAGTCCTGGCCGGGCTGGCTCTGCTCGGCCTGGCCCTCGCCCTGTTCGCCTGCGGGCCCTCGGACGAAGAACTGGACCGCCTGATTGACCAGCGGGCGCAAGCTATTGTCAATTCTATGCCTACCCTTACGCCGCAAGCGATTCCCACTCCATTGCCCACGGCCACACCCCAGCCCACGGCTACCCGAATACCGGTACCAACGGCAGCGCCAACAATTACACCCCAGGTAATTCCGACACCACTGCCTACGCCTACGCCTCAGCCAACGGCCACTGCCGCACCTACTGCCACGCCGCAACCGATACCCTCTCCAGTTCCCACGGTTACCCCGCAACCTACTGCTACTCCGGTACCGACCCGGAGGCCTACCCTTGCTCCTACAGCCACTCCGTCAATAATCGATTGGAGCGAACGGCTGGAATCTCACGTTGTTCGCATTCGGTCTTCAGATGGCTATGGTTCCGGTTTCTTCATGCTCGACCCCTCGTCCAATTCACGTTGGTATTTGGTAACCAGCGCCCACGTGGTGGGCAACGACCAATGGGTTGAGTTGCTCTGGTTTAAAGGTATTACAATTCCCCGGGCCCAAGTGCTGGGAGTTGACGAAGCTGCCGACATGGCGCTGATTGACGTCGGCCCCAATGACTTTGACTGGAGTGGCACAGGCTACAGTAGCGGCCTAGATTACATGAACCGCTGGGGCAGTGGCATCAAGACCTCAACAGGGATCCATCGCGGCGACGAGGTCATAGCTGTCGGCTATCCCACAGGAGGCGGAGGGCTGTCGGTAACCAGCGGCGTAGTTTCTGCCGAAGAGGTGCTTTTTGGCGGATGCGAAGACGGAGTCCACTGGATAAAGACCGACGCCTCGCTCAATCCAGGAAACAGCGGCGGACCCCTGGTAACCTTGGACGGGCACATTATCGGTATGAACACCTGCGGCTGGGACCACCTGGAAAACGTCGCTTACGCCCTTGCAATGCAGGAAATTAACGACAGATTCGCCGCTTTAAAGGCAGGCGTCAGCGTGCAGATCCCCACTCCCACGCCCTCAATCCCGGAGGCCCATTATGACGACGGCTCATATCTGGCGCTTCTGACCTGGCAAGAGAACGGCACATGGTGGCACAGGACTCGCAACGACAATCCCTGCGTAACCCGAGTGTATGAGTCCCAAGACCGGGTCTCATGGAGCGAATTGCCTTTTATAGGAGTCTGCCATTTTGAAGGAGAGGAACGGGGGGAGGACGTAGTGGTCGTCATTCGGGGCAAAACTTACCGTGCCATCAGGGTGGAACTGGATGATCCACCTCAATCATAAGTCCCTCGGTTCCGCTACCGGTAGAAGCCTCCTCTCGCCGGGGAGAGGGGTTCTATACGCTTTGGCTCGAACAGGATCGTCACTACTTGTTCTGGCATCTGTGGCCGTCGCCCTGCCCGCCTGCGGACCCTCGGACGAGGAACTTCACCAGTTGATTGACCAGCGGGCAAGGGCCATTGCGGAGGCGATGCCCACAGTTACGCCCCAGGTCATTCCTACCCCGCTGCCCACAGCCACGCCCCTGCCCACGGCCACCCGCATTCCGAATCCTACCGCTGTTCCTACGGCAACACTGGTTTCAACCGCCACCCCGGCTCCGGCCCCTGTACCCACGGCCACTGCTGTCCCGACCGCCACACCGCAGCCCACGGCGACACCGCTAGCCCTTCCTGCCACGCCAACCCCGCAACCCACGGCGACTCCCGTTACCTTCCCACCCACGGCCACGCCCGTTACCATCCCCAACACTGCCACACCCCAGCCCACTGCCACGCCCCAGGCAGTTACCGACTTCCGGGCAATTCACCAGCAGTCCTGGCCCTCGGTATTCATGATCGAAACCAGGCACAGCAGGGGCTCCGGCTGGCTCATCGAGCCCGGCCTGATTATCACCAACGAGCACGTCGTAGTGGCGCACCGCACGGTAACCATCCGACAGGCAGAGGAAGACGAATTCACCGGCACGGTGCTGGCGGTGGACCGGAACAGGGATATTGCCCTGATTGAATTCGACCAGGACAAGGCTCCCGTCAGCAAGGGCGCCATGCCGTTGCCACTGGGAGATGTAGCTGCGGAAGACATCGCCCAGGAGTTGATGTCCATGGGCTACTCCACCGTATCCCCCCGGGACAATGGCACCGTGGGCGCGGCTTCAGCTAACACTGGGGTGCTTTCCCAGGTGGTTTACGTGGACGACGCCAAGGAAATCCGCAACCTGCTGATGGATGTGCCGGTGGATCCCGGGGACAGCGGCGGGCCGGTCTTCAATGGTCGCGGCAAGGTGATCGGCCTCGTGCGAGCTGCCCAGACCCAGGCCGCGGGTGGGAAGCGCGTCGTGGGCACCTTTTTTGCCGTACACGTAGACGAAATAAGGGAAGCATTGCCGGACTTGAAGCAGGGGCGGTCAAACAGGTGAGGGCAACAGGCGATTGGCTTTCCAACTCTGCGGCTAAGGCGCATGTGCCCGCCCCGCGCCGGCCAGGTTCATTCGATTATTATCGTCAGCTACACTGTACCGTTCGTGGTGAGCCTGTCGAACCATCATCGGCAGCCCGTAGACAAGCCCAGGACAAAAGGAAGAACTAACCGAACGCAATTAATCGACAGACCCTGCCAGACAGCCAACTTAGTCAACTTGACCCGTATAGGTACGAATCCTATAATGGCGTGGCGGGAACAAACCCTTTTCCCGCCCAACCTCTCGGTAAAGGTGTATTGGCTTGACGCAAAGCACCGCGCAGTCCATCGAAGACCTGACGCAAAACGCCCTCCAGGAACTCTCCCAGATTGACAATCCCGATGCGCTGGAGCAGTGGCGCGTCCGCATACTGGGCCGACGCGGGGAGTTGACCGGCATTCTGCGTGGCCTTGCCCAGTTGGACCTGGACCAGCGGCGTCAAGTCGGCGCCCTGGGCAACCAGGCCAAGGCCGCCCTGGAAGAGGGACTGGAAAAACGCGGCCGTGAAATCAGTGAAGCCAGGCTGGCCCAGGTTGCCGACCTGGAACGAATCGACGTTACCCTGCCTGGCCGACCTGTGGCCACAGGCCGGTTGCATCCTACTACCCAGGTGTTGCGGGAGATCACCGACGCCTTTGTCGCCATGGGTTTCAGCATCGTTGAGGGTCCCGAGGTGGAGTGGGACCACTACAACTTTGAGATGCTAAACATTCCCCAGGGCCATCCCGCTCGTGATATGTGGAATACCCTGTGGGTGGACTACGTTAACGAGGAAGGCCAGCGGCCCATGCTTTTGCGCACCCATACCTCACCCATGCAGGCCAGGGTGATGGAGAGCGTCCAGCCTCCCGTGCGGGTGATTGTTCCCGGCAAATGCTACCGCTACGAGGCCACCGATGCCACCCACGAGTGGCACTTTTACCAGGTTGAAGGCTTGGCTGTGGACGAGGGCATTACCTTCGCTGACCTGAAGGGCACTCTGTACGAGTTTGCCCGCCGCCTCTTCGGTACGGAAAGAAAAGTCAGGTTCCGCTGCGATTATTTCCCCTTCGTGGAACCAGGCGTGGATATGTCCATTGACTGCTTCTCCTGTGAGGGCAACGACAACAGTTGCCGTATTTGCCGTGGCAGCGGCTGGATCGAAATCATGGGCGCCGGAATGGTCCATCCTCGGGTACTGGCCGGGGTGGGCTACGACCCTGAAAAGTACACCGGCTTTGCCTTTGGCCTGGGGCCGGAGCGCATCGCCATGCTGAAGTACGGCATCGACGACATCCGGCACTTCTACTCTAACGACCTGCGTTTCCTGCGGCAGTTTTAGGGGAGGCATCCTCCGGTTGCCGTGAGCTCGACTGAGACCCAGAATACCTGACAAATATAACCGCAAAGCTGCAGGCCAAAGCGCCACGTGAACGGCTTTGCACGAGTGAATCGAAGTCTATGCAAATACCTTTAAGCTGGTTGCGTGAATATGTGGACGTTGACCTGCCGCCCCACGAGTTGGCCCATCGGCTGACCATGGCTGGTGTGGAGGTTGGCGATGTCACCGAACTTGGCGGGTGGGAGAATTGCTGCGTCGGCGAGGTGCTGGAGGTAAGTCCTCACCCGAATGCCGACAGTTTGCGACTCTGCCGCGTAAACCCCGGCGACGGCGCCGAAATGGAAGTGGTCTGCGGCGCGCCCAACGTGGCCACCGGCCAGAAAATATGCTTTGCCAGGGTGGGGGCAAACCTCTTTAACACCCACAGCGGCAAGCACGAAACCCTCAAGGCCGCCCGAATACGGGGCGTGGTCTCCGAAGGCATGATCTGCTCCGAGCTTGAGTTGGGACTGGGCGACGCCCACGAGGGAATCGTGGTACTGCCCGAGGATGCCCCTTTGGGGATGCCCCTGGACGACTATCTCGGCGACACCATCCTGGACCTGGAAATTACACCTAACCGACTGGACTGCTTTTCCATCCTGGGCGTGGCCCACGAAATTGGCGCCCTTACCGGCAAGAAAGTCCGCGTGCCCGAGGCCAGCTACAGCGAGGACGGCCCTCCCATTGTCGAGGAGGCCAACGTCTCGGTAGCCGATCCCGACCTGTGCCACCGTTACACCGCCAGCCTGATCCAGGGCCTGGAAATCGGCCCATCGCCCCAGTGGCTGCAGGACCGGCTTACCAAGGCGGGGCTTCGGCCCATCAGCAACGTGGTGGACGTGACCAACTACGTGATGCTGGAGTTCAACCAGCCCCTCCATGCCTTTGACCTAGACAAGATGCGGGACAAAACCGTAATTGTACGTCGCGCGGCCCCCGGAGAGACCCTGGAAACCCTGGACGGCGTTTCCCGTGAGTTGGACACCGAGGTGCTGGTGATTGCCGACTCCCGCGACCCCATCGGGTTGGGCGGGGTTATCGGCGGCGCCAACAGCGAAATCGGGTTGGATACCACCAGCGTTCTCCTGGAGTCAGCCACCTTCAACAGTTACAACAACCGCCGTACCGCCGACACTTTCCGGTTGCATACCGATGCATCCCAGCGGTTTGAGAAGGGCCTGCGTCCGGAGTTGGCCCCCATCGCCCTGCGAAGGGCTACCCAGTTAATCCAGCAAGTGGCCGGCGGGACTATCGCCCAGGGCATATACGACATCTATCCCGACGCGGACAAACCCAAGCCCAAGGTGTCACTGACTCTGCGTCGGCTAAAGCAGATCCTGGGCATGGACGTCACCCTGGAGCAGGTAGAGGAAGTCCTCCATTCGCTGGAGTTTGGGACCGAGCGGACGGGCGAATCATCCCTGGCGGTTGCCGTCCCCTACTGGCGCAGCGACGTAAATATCGAGGAAGACCTGATCGAAGAGGTGGTACGAATAATAGGGTACGACAACGTGCCCACCACCATGCTCTCTACTCCCATACCCCACCAGCAGCCGGCTCCCATGACCGAATTGCGAGGCCGGGTTAAGGAGTCTTTGGCGACCGCAGGGCTGCAGGAAACCATCAGCTATCCGCTGGTCAGCCTGGAGGACCTGGAAAAGGTCAACTATTCTGCCGAAGAAGCCATGCCCTTGAGGGTGGCCAACCCCATGAGCACGGAAAGCGACTACCTGCGTCCAACCCTGCTGGCCAGCCTGCTCAACACCCTGTCCTATAACGAGGGCCATAACGAGGGGCCTTTCCGGTTCTTCGAGCAGGGCCGGACCTTTTTGCCTCGCCCGAGCCAGTTGCCCGACGAACGCGAAGTGGCGACCGGTGTGGTTTCCGGCCTCCGTTCCGAGCCGTCATGGCTGGTAGACAACGGCCCGCTGGACTTTTTCGATGTCAAGGGAATGCTTACCTCTGCGCTGGCCTACCTGGGCTTGACACCTTCCTGGGAGACCGCGGCGGCGGAAGAGGGGCCGGCCCTGCATCCGGGCCGGTGTTCCCGGATTATGTGCAGCGGTTCCCAAATAGGGGTTCTCGGAGAACTTCATCCCACCGTCCTGGAAAGATTTGACCTGACCCACCGTCCGGTTACGGTTTTCGAGATATACCTGGACAACCTGCTGGCCCTGCCGGCCCGGTCCGGTCGCAATTTCCGCTCGCTTACCCGCTATCCCTCGGCCAATCGGGACGTGGCCCTGGTTGTTGGCGAGGATGTGCCCGCCGGCAAAGTGCAGGAGATCCTGGACCGGCATCGCCTGGTTGACCGGGTGGAACTGTTCGACGTTTATGCCGGGGAAAACCTGGAGCCTGGCACCAAATCCCTGGCCTTCCATGTATACTTCCAGGCAGCAGACCGCACCCTGACCGCCGAAGAAGTCAGCCGCACCCTGGACGGTTTGCTGCGCACGTTGCAACGGGACGTGGGAGCTGCCCTAAGGGAATAGCATTGAGAGAACAGCACTGTTGCTTTCGGGGCCAGGCCGTGAAACCCTTGAATCTCTTGCCCCGGCCGCACCACCCAAACAGGCGCGCCAGACCTGAATAAGGACGAGTTATGCAGACGCCGCACCATGGGCATCAGGACCACGCAGGCCACGGACACCACGAGCCGGCCCACGACCACGGACACCGGCATGTCGGTGAAGATTTGCTATCCGTGGAAGAGGCCTATCGGCAAATAATGGCCTGCTTCTCCCCCCTGGAAATCGAGGAAAAGCCCATCCTGGACTGCCTGGGCCAGACGCTGGCGGTTGATGTCCGTTCACCGCTGGCACTGCCACCGCTGGCCAATTCCGGCATGGATGGCTACGCGGTCAGGAGGGATGACATTGCCGGGTCATCTGAAGTCTCTCCCCGCAATCTGCAGGTTATCGGGCTGGTAGCCGCCGGACAGGTTTCGACCCAGACCGTTGAGCCGGGCACTGCCATCAGGATAATGACCGGCGCTCCGGTGCCAGCCGGCGCCGACACTGTGGTCCCCTTCGAGGAAACGGACGAGATCAGCCGCCGTGCCTCGGGGCGCCCTCTGACCGACATAGACATTCAGGCTGACCTGCCCTTCGGGTGCAACGTCCGGCCCGCCGGCGAAGACGTGCAGCCGGGTGTGCTGGTGCTGGAAGCTGGCACGGTCATCCGTCCGGCGGAAGTCGGAGTCATGGCCTCCCTCGGCCTGGACAGGGCCCAGGTTATTCGCCGTCCCCTGGTATCGGTCCTGTCCACCGGGGACGAACTGGCATCGCTGGGCGAGGCACTTGCTGGCGGCAAGATATACGACAGCAACAGTTTCAGCGTGGCCGCCTCGGTGGTGGCCGCCGGGGGTGTACCAAAGATCCTGGGCATTGCCCGAGATAATCTGGAGGACATGCACCGCAAGCTGGAGCAGGTGGCCGACTCCGACCTGCTGGTTACGTCGGCGGGGGTATCTAAAGGCGATTATGATGTGGTCAAGGATGTTCTAACTGAGCGGGGCGACATTAACTTCTGGTCCGTTCGGATGCGGCCAGCCAAGCCCCTGGCTTTCGGAATGCTGCGCGGCGACCCGGTGAACGGCACCGGTCGGCCTATTCCCCTGATGGGCCTGCCGGGCAATCCGGTGAGCGCCATGGTGGCCTTCGAGATGTTCGCGCGGCCGGCCATTCGAACCATGCTGGGCCGCATACGGTTGGCCCGACCCACGGTGGAAGGTATCCTGACCGGCCCAATTTACAATACGGACGGGCGCCGGGTTTACGCCCGGGTGGAGGTGGAGAAACGGGACTGCGAGTATTACGCCAATCCCACGGGCCCCCAGGGGTCCAACATCCTGACATCCATGTCACGGGCCAACGCCCTGGCCATTTGTCCCGAAGACATACCCGCCAAGCAGGCTGGCGAGCGGGTAAAAATCATCATGCTTGATTGGAACGAAGAGGTAAGTGTATGACGGTCCCGAACCCCGAAGCTACCCAGCAGGAGGAGGAAACCCCTCTTTACTACCACATAAGTTTTAACCTGCTGGAGGAACTCAACCGGTCGGCCACTACCCTGCTGGCGGCGCGGCGCAGCCCTATGTCCCCGTCCCTGCTGGAAGAAGACCGGGAGTTGACCGACCCCCAGGCATTGCTGGATGAGATTGCCGAGTTCTCCCCGCAAGATGAGGACTTCATCAACTCGAACATGCCCATTCAGGAGATCGTGTTCAGGACGCTGCTGTTGCGGGGCAACAAACCGATCCTCTTGAGTGAACTGCACCACGAAATTACGGAGCGGTGGGCCACGCCGGTGCGTCCCATCAATGTTTCCTTGAAGAACCTGGAGCGGATTCTGGACAGCGACAACTACTACGGGTTTGCGCAGGTGGACCAGAGCTAACACTCAGGGACCGAACTGGATTCCCCCGCAATCGGTTTGCCACCGTTCAAAGAATGACACCTGGAAAGACCGAGACTGTGCCTTTGGCACCGGTCTCGGTCTTTCCAGTTCTTCAACCGAATCTTCTTAACCCCACGACTCCGAGCCCACTGGGAAATCAAAAACACCCTTTCGCCTGATGCAAAAGGGTGTCTTGTGGAGCGTTGACATAACGCCGAACGCCACCCCAATCCTGAACTTCCCCCGTCGAGGGGGAAAGGGGAAGGAATTATTGAGGCAGTTTCCAGGTAACTAAGCGGCGACCTTGGCTTCTGCGGCGATGCCGAGCAACTTGTCGAAACCGGCGGGATCATTAACCGCCAAGTCAGCCAGCATCTTGCGGTCCACCTCGACACCCGCCACCTTCAGGCCGTGCATAAACTGGCTGTACGTGGTGCCGGACTGGCGGCAGGCGGCGCCGATGCGGACAATCCACAGGCGTCGGAAATCGCCCTTCCTCTCGCGGCGGTGCCGGTAGGAGTAGCTCCAGGCATGAAGCAGTGCTTCCTTGGCCCACTTGTAGTTACGGCTGGACGAGCCCTGAAAGCCCCTGGCCTGGGACAATATTTTCTTATGGCGGTGGCGCTTGGTGACGCCGCGTTTAACTCTGGACAACGTAAATCTCCGGGGGAATATTGACCAATGGTCTATGCGTCGTAGGGAATAAGCTTGCTAAGCCGCTTGACGTCGCTCTGGCCGACCATCAGCTTAGCATCGTATTTGCGGGTTACCTTCTTGGGCTTTTTGCGGCGCAGGTGGCTGCTCATGCGCTTGCGCCGCATCAGCTTGCCCGTTCCAGTAACATGGAAACGGGCCTTGGCGCCCTTGTGAGTCTTAAGCTTCGGCATTGGCTAGGTCTTCCACCTTTTTCTCGGTTTTCTCGCCCTTGGGCGCGCTGGGAATCAAGATCATGTACAAGGTCCGCCCTTCCGCAGACGGGGCCTTTTCCAGCCGCACTTCTTCCTTCATATCTTCGGCTATTCTCTTGAGCACAGACAGCCCCAATTGCTGGTGTACTGCTTCCCGCCCCCGGAACCGCACGGTCAACTTGACCTTTGACCCGTCGTCAATGAACTCCCGCACCTTGCGGAGCTTGGCTTCCAGGTCGTGGGTACCGATATTGGGACGTAAGCGGATTTCCTTCAGTTCGGTGTTCTTCTGGCCTTTCTTGGATTCTCGTTCCTTCTTGGAGTACAAGTAGCGCAGTTTTCCGTAATCCAAGAGGCGACAAACCGGTGGGTCCGCGTTGGGGGCTACTTCCACCAGGTCTACGCTGCTTTGCCTGGCCATTTGCAGGGCCTGATCCAGCGTCATTACGCCAAGCTGCTCTCCGTCCTCACCGATGATGCGAACACGGGGCGACCGAATCTGCTCGTTTACTCTATACTGTCTTGCTATGCTGTCCTACCTCCGAAAGTATTACGTCACGAAGTGTGTTCAGGAAGGGTTGAATCAATTTAGCACAAGCCCTACGGGGAGTCAATCTGCCCTGGTTGCAGGGTACGGGCATTTACGATTATTGCCCGGCGCGGGGCCGGTGTATTGGTGGATAGGTTGTTGTTACCCCCAGCCCGACCTTCTCTCGTCGAGGAGGAAGGGACCCTGCAGCACCGTTTCCGGGGCTGTACGGGGGTAATATGCCGAGTTCGGAGCGGGGATGTCCCAGCGCAACAGGTTGGCGTAGACGGCGTCGCAGGCCCAGGGCAGCGAGGCCAGGACGATATCACGGGGTATAAGGAGACCGACCTCCTTGACGAATTGCTCGATGTAGAGGTGCAGGTTAATGTAGGTTTGGAAGCGCATTCCGGCGCGGCCACCCGCCGGACGACCTGCAGGGATTGGGGAGGCTCCTTGCCATCGGCAACCTCCACGGCCCATTCGTCGGAAATTTCACGGGCCAGTTTGCGGAGACGGTAAATGGCGAGTTCCCGGGAATATTTGCGCTGAAGGAAGTGGACCTGGTTTCTAATCTGGAAAAGGGTCATGGGCAAACCCCCACAGTTAGAAGCGGTGGGAAAATAGCTTGACTTCCCCAATAACCGCCCATTTTTTGCTCAATTTGGGTGCTTCTGGCGGTCTGCTTAAGGCATTTATCAGATAGGTTTTGTAGCTGGCACAGAGTTGCAAATTGTTATTATTGCCCCATTCCCGCTCATTTTTCACCAATTTGGGTGCCAGGGGGCGACGAGGGCAGTTGGCGATGATGGTTGCCTTGCCAGTGGGGTGGTTTCGGAGTTCGCGCTGAGATTATCGTAGGGAGTGGTATTCCGGCTTGGCAAGGAGCGGGGTTTTGAGGGCAGTAGGTACGGCTCTCAACAAGTTCCTTAGATTGTCGGCTTAATGATACACAGTTGCCAAACTCTTGGCAGTTCGGGGATCATCGGTCTTCCTCAGCAACTACCAACACTGCGCACCTTTCCGCAAACCAGCGAGCAGTTCTTAAACTGTCGGCCGGCCATAATCCCTTATCTCCGATTATGTCGCAATGTGCAGGATTAACTGATTGACCTTGGCAGTTAACTATGGGAGTGTATGATACAGTCTGGCCACGATCTACACATTGCTCAACGGTCAGAGCAACGACCCCGTAGGTGGGTTTTTCCTCTAATATCTGCTCCGGGGTCTTTAGTGCATGCCAATCTGAACTCTGCTCTGGCTGAACAAAGTTGCTGACGGCTGGTCGTATCGGATTCCTTTTCCGATTCCACTGGCTAGGATGAGCGAACAAGAGCAATCGCTCATAAAATTCGAACCACCCGTTACATCCTGGCCCTAAGAACTTGCTATTGGCTAACTGCCCACTAGGCGATTTATTATTGCTTGGGTAGACCATTCGTCGCTGATCTCAGACTCTATTTCCGACTCGCCGCCAGTTGGAGTCGGTTCAACAAGAAGAAACCTGATGTGCCCATCAGGAGAATGGGGCACATCGATGATAAGCTCATTGCCATTTTCGGCTTGCCATTCCAAGATCAGCCGACCATCGTATGCAGGACTCAGAAATGGCTCAGGAAGTCGCCCTCGACCAAACCGATAAGCCAACTGTAGGAAGAACCTGGAGCGCTCAATAGTAATCTCCGTAACAGCGGCTATGCTAGTTCCATCCCATCCAGCAGGCAGCGCGGCCAAACGTTGGAGGTCGGCCTCGACAGACTCAGGCAGAGGCCGGGTGTTTAAGTTCTTCAGGGTTGCAACGGTACTATCCAGCCGCTTCTCGAAGGCAGGTATGCCAAAACCGCTCTCTTCAGCATGCAAGCCTCCTGTGTGTATTGAGTTAGCTTCGTCTGAAATCCGAAGATGAGCTTCTGTCCATCCCCCTGTTTTCACAACAGGGTCCATAGGGAGACCTTTTTCAGTAGTTGGCGTTGTGTAATAAGGGACACGAAAACGGGGCTTGCGAGACGGGCTGGTGCCAAGGTCGTCGTCTCCCGACACACCAAGCCTCTCCCAAGCCTCTGTCGAGGTGTCAGGTTGGTCGTAATAGTACGCACCTGCGGCGGTTGTCATGATCCACCTCGGTGTCCAAACATTTCTCTAGAATGGTCAGTAATACAGCCCTCAAATATTAAGCCTACACCGGCATGAGCTTGGCTCAACCATTCCTGAACATCAGTAATCGGTACAGACCCAGGGAGCACCAGAAAGTAGTCGATATCCAGATTGACAGCGATTGAATTCTGACTTTGGCCCGGTACAGTTAACAACTGCAGACGTGCGACATCCCTTTTGTCATTGTAGGCAAAGTCAGCAGACATGCGTACATTCAAGTTGAGGTCTGGCAGTGCGTCACCAAAATTAGGAAAGTAATTGAAGTAAGTCGGCAACATCACAACTTCAGTATCAAACTCTATAGTGTTGATGTACCTTAAACCTAACCTATCTATTGACCTAGGCTGAACAATCTTCAAAAAGGCCGCATAAGCCTCATTGATTATGCTGCTAAATTTCTCCCAGCCGGGATATGGCTGGTAGTGGCTTATGCCGATTCGATTGGGCGCTATAGTTATGGCACCGTCTTCCGTATCCTCTTTCCAAAACATCAATGTTTGCGACGGGTCCGCTGGGTTGAAGCCTCCAGGCATTAACTGCGGATTACCGAAGGAAAACGAGAGCATTTGCTGTGGCTGTTCTTGTTGAATCCGGCGAGGGAATGTCCCCTTAAGTTCATTATAAATCAATCCGGGGAACGACAAATCCCAGGTTTCGGGTCCTTGCGGAAAGCGAAACTCGCACACGGCTTCCCGAATGGGAGAATTAGGATACTGTTCACTTGGCAGTTGCATTTTCTAAGGCGAGCCCCTCGGCTTCGCGTGTAAGCATAGCAGATTAATAACGGGTGACCATCGTACCATCGGAAGAAGGGCTCGACAATACACTACGTAACAGTATAAATGGCCTTCTAGGGTATCTTTAGACAAAGGGCACAAACTGCAAGGACCCGGCTATTGCCTTGCCCTTTTGGATTCCTGCCTGCGCCAGAACAACGGGGGCTGGGGAGTTGGGTGAAGGGCGGCCACAAGGGCCGCCCCTACCAGTAGAGGCGGAATGATCCTTCGAAGGGCTCAGGATGAGCGGGGAAACCAGACCTAACGCAGGGCCAGCATTCTTTCCAGGGCTACGTTGGCTTCCTGGCGCATTTGTTCGGGGACGGTTATCTGGTTGTTGACGTGTCCCTCGGCCAGGCCTTCCAGCACCCAGAGCAGGTAGGCCGGGTGGATGCGATACATGGTGGAGCAGGGGCAACTGACCGGGTCCAGGCAGAAGACGGTCTTGTCGGGGTTCTGCAGGGCCAGGCGGTTGACCAGGCTTATTTCGGTGCCCACGGCCCACTGGCTGCCGGCGGGAGCCTCGTTGATGGTCTTGCGGATAAACTCGGTGGAGCCGTTCATATCCGCGACCTGGAGAGTCTCCATGGGGCATTCCGGATGCACCAGGACGTTGATGTCGGGGTAGCGTTCGCGGGCCGACTGGACCTGGCCGGGGGTGAAGCGGGTATGCACGGAGCAGTGGCCCTGCCACAGGACCATTTTGGCGTGGCGAAGCTGCTCGGGGGTGTTGCCGCCCAATCGCTTGAAGGGATTCCAGACCACCATTTCGTCCAGGGGAATGCCCAGCTTCAGGGCGGTGTTGCGTCCGAGATGCTGGTCGGGGAGGAAGAGAACGCGCTCGGCCCGCTCGAAAGCCCATTCAAGGACAGCCGGGGCGTTGGACGAAGTGCATACGGCGCCGTTGTTGCGGCCACAGAGGGCCTTGATACCAGCGATGGAATTCATGTAGGTGACGGGAATGATGCCGCCGTGGTCGCCCAATACGTCCTGCAGGTCTTCCCAGGCATCGTCCACGTCCTCCATGGGGGCCATGTCGGCCATGGAGCAACCGGCGGTGATGTTGGGGAGAATCACCTGCTGGTGCGGGGCGCAGAGGATACAGGCGGTTTCGGCCATGAAGTGGACGCCGCAAAAGACGATGTAGCTGGCCTCGGGACGGGACGCGGCCTCCTGGGACAACAGGAAGGAGTCGCCCTGGAAGTCGGCGTACTTGATGATCTCTTCCCGCTGGTAGTGATGACCCAGGATAGTTACGTCGGTACCCAGCTTTTGCCGCACGTCATGGATGCGCTGGTCCAGTTCTTCGGGCGAACAACGCAGGTATTCGGGGGGAATCTTCTGCCACCGGACGTTGATGGCAATCTCTTCGGCCAGGGACTTGGCCGGGAGTTCATCTTCGGGCCGGCAGAAGGCGGCGTGTTCGATCTCGGTCAGGGGTATGGTTGGCGTCCTAGGCTTTGTTGCCATATCTAATTCCTCAGCTCCTGGTCATTTCCCCGCCTCGAGTTGTTGTTGAAGTGCCACATTCAGTTGCTTTTACGGCAAGTTGCCGAGAAACAATGTGGCCACAACACCCAGCAGGGCGACCGTTATTCCACCGGCGATGCCCCACCCAGCCCAAAAAACACGGTACAGCCGGTCGTTAGTCTGGTCAATTCGCTCGTTAATCCGGTCGGTGGACTCCGCCACACGATCGTTGTTCTGGTTTATCCGCTGGTTGGCCCGGTCAATTCTTTCGCTGAGCAAGCCGCCGGTCTCGGCGATCTGCTGGGTGGCCTGATCAATCCTCGCATTGGTCTGGTCGATGCGCTCATTGGTTTCGTTGACCCTTTGGATAACCTGGCCTATTCGATCATTAGCCTCGTCCAACCGCTGGTAAGCCAGGACCAGCCGTTCGTTGGTCTCGTCGATTCGCTGGTTGGTCCGGTCGAGGCGGGCGCTAAGCTGGGCCTGCCCGGCTCTTAGCTCCTGGAGAATCGACAGCACTTCGTCGATTCGCGGGTCCCAATTTTCCGATATACGAGGCTTGTCATCGGTCATTGTTGCACTATTGGACCCGGCTTCCAACTAGGTGGGCAATGAGTAAGTTTCCTGTATTGCCGGGATGGTCTGCCCCTGCAGGGCCCAGGGGCTGGCCTGGCTGATTTCCACGTTAACCAAATCGCCCGGATTCACCGACTGGCCAGGATTGATACGATCGCCGGCGTCCTCATCGTCCGCAATGAAGACCAACTTGTCGGTGCGGGTGCGGCCCTGCCACTTGCCCCGCTTGCGGCCTTCCACGAGAACCTCGAGAGTCTGGCCGACCAGGACGGAGTTGGTGTCCCGAAGGATGCTTTCCTGGAGGGAGTCCAGTTCCTTCATCCGGCGGTCCTTGACCTCCTTGGGAACGTCGTCCTCCATGGTTCGGTGGGCAGTGGTGCCCGGGCGGGTGGAGTAGGCGGCGCAATGGACTTTGTCGAACCGCAGTTCGGACACCAGGTCCATGGTCTGCTCGAACTGTTCTTCCGTCTCGCCGGGGAAGCCCACGATAATGTCGGTGCTCATGGACACGCCTGGGACAGTGTCGCGGATTCGCCCCACCAGTTCCCGGTAGTGGTCCCGCGTGTAGGGGCGGCGCATTCGCTGGAGGACTTCGTCGTTACCGGCCTGCACCGGCAGATTGATATGCTCGCACACCTTGGGCAAGTCAGCCACGGCCCGGATGATCCGGTCGTCCATGTAGGAGGGGTGCGACGTCAGAAAGCGGATGCGGTCGAGGCCGTCTATGTCGTTCAGGCGAGTGAGCAGCAGGGACAGGTCGGGCTTGTCGGGCAGGTCATAACCGTAGGCATCCACGGTTTGCCCCAGCACCGTTACCTCGCGGACGCCCCGGTTGACCAGCAGTTCCACTTCGTGGGCCACATCGTCCACTGGGCGGCTGACCTGGCGGCCGCGGCGGTAGGGAATGATGCAGAAGGTACACATCAGGTCGCAGCCGTGAATGATGGGCACGTAGCAGGCAACGTCGGGGTGCGCGGGAGCCAGGGAGCCGACGCAGCCTTCCCAGTCCAGGCCCTTGCGTTCGCCCACCAGTTCCAGCAGGGGCTCGAACTTCTGGGGCTGCATGAAGAGGTCAACGTCGGGGAAGCGTTTCTGCAGTTCGTCGGTTTTGGGGCCCACCATGCAGCCCATGAGGGCCAGCACGCGGTCGGGCTGCTGCTTTTTGAGAGGATTTACCATCCAGAGATTGCCGACTACCTTGTCTTCGGCACCCTGGCGGACCACACAGGAGTTCAAGACTATTACATCGGCAGCCTTGGCATTTTCCACAGGGCGAAGGCCAAGCTGCTCCAGGGCCGATCCCAACCGTTCCGAGTCGGCCTTGTTCATCTGGCAACCGATGGTCCATATGTAGAAAGTGTCCATCAACTTAGCTTATGTCTCTATCCAAGTAGCCCGGCACTTGAAGATGCCGGGCAGGATCGGGTCGGCAGGTTTGCTGGCAGGGGAAGTGTCTTTTCTTCCGCTATGCCCACACGTTCGAATTTGCCCTATTTGAGGAGTATTGGTCGGCTTGTGTGCCGACTTATGCACCTATTCTTGCCGGACTATTCCATACCTTAGGGGACAACAATTATACCACTTTCACAAGCCGATGCCGGGCCCAACCTATAGCTTTCCAGCCAGAACCAAATGAATGCGGCCTCGAATACGAGAATAGGTACGCTTTGGCCCAAGTCCAATGGGTAGATGGTTGCTTCATTGTCCCCATTGGCAGCGTTTGTGTCAATGTACCCGCTCCTAAGCACAGGGAAAGCGCGTCTTAATTCAATGTCGTGCCGAGCCCTTCGGCTGCGCTCAAGATAGACTCCGCGAAGTATCTGAAATTCTGGACAAAATGCACGGACGGGCTTCAGTAATCAGCAGCCCTTTTGAGAGGAAGGATTTTACGCCCATGGGAGGGCTAGGGGTGACATGGTTTCTACGTCAGGTAGCGGTTTCTTGTTGAGGTGGCGATGCAGGTATAGAGATGCGGTTGTCAGAGATGCAACTCTCCCCGCTTCGCTCCTATCGGTGTGCCCGACCGGTGGTGGAGCAAGCAACTATTTCAAGCCCATCATTGAAATTCGAAAACCTGCTCGGAGGTGAAATCGCACTGTTCCTCATCAAGAGGGAAGAAAGTCTTGACCTGGTTTCCCAGCAGTTAGCCTGCTCCCGTATCTGCTTGCCGCGAATAAAGTGGTGCGGTTCCTGATTGAATCAGACGCGTTGCCAACCGGGCCCGGGGAGTGACCTGCTGGATAAAGGCCGGTTTGCGGGTTGCTAGCCCTGCTTCCTGGCTGCTTTTTCGGCGGCGGCCTTGGCCTTTTGTTCGCGGCGGGCCACGGTGCGGCGGATGTAGTCGGTAGCGTCGGGAGTTTTGCAGCCGGTCTGGCCGTGGTCGACTTCCACCTTGCCGATGCGGGCGGCAGCGGCGAGAGCCTGCTTTTCAAGGGCCTGGTTGCGCATGCCGATGGCAATCAGGGCGTTGTTCATGGCATCCCTGACCCGGTTCTTGCGGGCGTGGATTTCGCCTTCGATGGTTGCCAGGCAAGCGGTGAAATAGTCATCAGCCAGGTCCTGGTTCTTCAAGGCCAGGTGGGCTACCAGGTGCCAGCCGGCGCGGCCGGACCATTCACCATCGGAAGGGCACCAGTCCTCGGCCTTGTCGACAGCCAGGGACGTCTTGCCCACAAAGCTGGAAAAAGTGTCGGTAAGCACGTAGTTATCCAGGTCGTCGGCCCAAGCCTCCAGCAGCGACTCACTTGCCTGAGCCGGGTCGGCGACCATAGCGGCCAGTACCCGAGCGTCGTGGTTGCCAGTAGCCCATAACTCAAGGGCCAAGTCCTGGTCGCGCTTGATGGCCTTGGCCAGCTTGTTCTGGTTGGCATAGCTTACGCCGAACATGTGATCGCCGACGCCGTGGCGGCCGTAGATCTTGCGATTCTGGGCAGTGCCGAAGGACTCCAGTTGTTGCATTGCTTCTTGAAGGTTCATTTGATCTCCCCTTGGCAACGTCATTTTAGAAACATTATTCGGGTTCAAGGCTGTGCTTCAATATACTCATCCGGGTGGGGAGATGCCAAGGTAATCGCCGCATGTTTATGCCTGAAGCTCTAACCTACGGTCTCGTCGCCTGCATTTTGTCGAGCGGCCCACACTACAACTGAGTTCCCTACATTTGGCACTCTTGGCAAGTCTTACATGTGACTTTTTAGATTCTTCGGCTTCGCTCGGAATAGCCGAGATTTCAGGCGCGATTGACCTGGAAGAGGTACCAAGCCCAAAACAATGCCATAACTAATCGTGTACAATTCCTTTAGCTACCATTGATTAGCTACCAATCAGAGGTTGCCACCTATGTACGTTATTGGCACCGCCGGACATGTTGACCACGGTAAGTCCACGCTGGTCAAAGCCCTGACCAACATTGACCCGGATCGTCTCCCCGAGGAAAAGGAACGGGAGATGACGGTTGACCTGGGCTTTGCCTGGATGACCCTGCCCAGCGGCCGCGAAGTCAGCATCGTGGACGTGCCAGGTCACGAGCGGTTGATCAAGAACATGCTGGCCGGGGTAGGAGCCATTGACCTGGCCATGCTGATCGTGGCCGCCGACGAAAGCGTGATGCAGCAGACCCGGGAGCACCTGGCCATCCTTGACATACTGCAAATCAAGCGGGGCCTCGTAGTAATCACCAAGACGGACCTGGTGGACGAGGAACTGGTTGAACTGGTCAAGGCGGAGGTCGAGGACGTGGTGGCCGGGACATCGTTTGAAGACGCCACCATGATCGGCGTGTCGGCCTACACCGGCGCCGGTTTGGACGAATTAAAAAGCACCATTGACGAAATTCTGGACCAAACCGGGGCGCGGCGGGACCTGGGGCGGCCCCGCCTGCCGGTGGATCGGTGCTTCTCCATTTCCGGGTTTGGCACCGTGGTAACCGGCACGCTGGTCGACGGGGTTTTTGCCGTGGGACAAGAAGTGGAACTGGCCCCTTCGGGGATGCGGGGGCGCATTCGCGGACTGCAAAGCCACAAGGAACGGGTGGGCAGCAGCGATCCTGGGGTCCGGTTGGCGGTTAACCTGTCGGGCGTTGCCCGGACCGACATAGAACGGGGTGAGGTGGTTACGCTGCCCGGCTGGCTGCCCTCCACCCGACGCCTGGACGCCAGAATGCGGATGGTGGCCGGGGCGCCGCATCCACTGCGGCACAATTCCGGCGTTACCTTCCACCTCTTTACCAGCGAGACCACGGCCCGGGTACGGCTGCTGGACGCGGACCGGCTGGCGCCCAACGAGGAAGGCTGGATCCAGATATTGCTGGATGACCCTATTCCGATGGTAAAGGGCGACTACTTTGTATTGCGGTCTGCCGAAGATACTCTGGGCGGCGGTCAGGTGGTGGACCCGAACCCCCGGCGGCGGCACCGGCGCTTTGTTCCCGAGACCATCGAGCAACTGTTGATGCTCGACCAGGGCACAGGGGAGGACATCATCTATAGCGTGGCCGACCAGAGCGGGCCCTGCGACCTGCGAACCCTGTCGCAACGGTCCAACCTGTCTTCGGAAGATGCGATGGAGCGGGCCCTGCAGTTGGCCGAGGCGGGGGACCTGGTGGTTCTGGGCAACCTGGCCACGGAGAACGATGCCGTGGTCTATTCGTCGCAGGGGTGGGACATATTCAAAAGCAAGGTGCGCGTGGACCTGCAGACTTACCACAACAACTATCCGCTGCGACGGGGGGCGCCCACCCAGGAAACCCGCAGCCGTACCGGGCTGGCCCAGGGGGTATACCTGAGGGCGCTGGCCCGCCTGGTGGAGGAGGGCTGCCTGGTGGAGGAAGGCCAGCAGATTCGCCTGCCCGACCACGAGGTTACGCTGTCACCGGAACTGGAGAAACGGGCCAATGATTACCTGCAATCCCTGGAGCGTGAGCCTTATTCGCCGCCCACGGAGCGTCATCCGGAGCCTGAACTGCTGGGCTTCCTGATTGACGAAGGCAAGGTGGTGAGGGTGAACGAGTCAGTGGTGTTCGCGGCCTCGGCATACCGCGAACTGGCCGACCGGATAGTGGCCCACCTGAACGAGAACGGGTCAATAACGGTAGCTGACGTGCGGACCATGTTCGATACCAGCCGCAAGTACAGCCTGCCCCTCCTGGAGTATCTGGACCAGCAGCGGATTACGCGTCGGGTGGGGGATGAGCGGGTTTTGCGGTGACGAGGGAGGTGATAAGAACGGAAGAAAGGCAGAGCCACTTAAGGAGCTAATCGTTAATTGGAACTAACTTCGTCTTATATTCGGGCAACCTGAAAGTCAGGGAATCTCCGGTTCCAAGTGTATAGGTTAAACACGGCGCAACTCCTGACAAACGGTGGATACCAAGGCTGTCCACCGGGCTCATACACTGGCAACTTTCGTTCCATTTCTCTTCGGCGATGACGCAACATGGGGGTTCTCAAGGTGTCGAGAGCGATCAAAACCAGATAGTCAATTGGCTTGTCGGCACGGCCATATGCCCATTCATATAGGTAAGAATCACGGTACTTATATTTGAAATCCTCGTCAAGTTGGCCCTTCTGAAAACTTTCCAGGTAGTCTGTCCCTATGTGCTGGTACGCTGCTGGAGCCTGCGGGTCTTTAAATTCTATGTACAGATAGCAGTCAGAAAGTTCAATGATGAAATCCACTGCTTTCATGCAGTGGCTTAATCCATGACCCGCATCGTCAAACTTCCTCGCAGCAACGGCGCCGTTGACCGTCAATTGCAAATTGCCTTCGGTCAAAACCGTCATTGCTTGATATGTCCCAAGCTGCGTTCGATTTCCCGGTCATACAGGTCGTCGTAAGCTTCCGCAATTGCGTTGGGGTGTATGCCCAGGTAATTGTTCGCCGTGTTGCAGGCTATTTCGCCCGTTTCATCGTCTCGGTACAGAGAATGAAAAGCTATGTCATCTTGCTCACTCTTCCGGATGTCAAGCTCTTCCAGGATTACGTAGTCGTGAGTGGCGAGGAATACTTGGACCCCGTTCCGCTGCAACTCCAGCAATATATTCATTACGGCACCGAACAGCTTGGGGTTCAGATTGGTTTCAGGCTCATCCCAGAACAAGACGGCGCCATTTAGCAGCGTGCCGTTCTGGATTAAGAGCCACAGCAATGCCAGCTTACGCATGCCTTCGGCGAGCAGGGAAAACTCTAGATTGCCCTGTTTATTTCTTAGGAAGAATTCTTCATTCTCAATCACTACTTTGCCATCAACTGCCTTCTGAAGGGCGGTGAGTAACTTCCGGCGCGAATCGTTCGCCGGGCCGCGGGGAGGCGGAAGGTAGGCACGATCCAGAATATCGGCATATACCTCTTCAAAATGGACTTCACGCGTCGCATAAAGCGACCGAAAACCGGGTGCATTGGAGAGCATCTCCTTAACCGGGATATAAACGCTCTCAATCGGGGATTCCTGCCAATGTGGGCAGACCTTAACCGGCACAGAATTAGCCAGCTTCATATGATTGGATAGTGTGGCCTGTATACTGCAAAACCCTTTGAAGACCTCGACTGAACCCTTAGCGCTCTTTCCGCGCCTTTTGACGAGTCGTCCGGGAGACCGTCCGGAAGGCAGAAACACCCGCACAAGTTTATCGGCAAAGGAAACATCTGGTTTCTTGGACACATCGCATGCGGCATAGCAGACCTTCATTAAGTGCGTCTTTCCAGTGCCATTGGCGCCAACGAACACATTGATGCCGGGGGAAAGCTCCATATCCAGGCTATCGAAGGCAGTAAATCGCTCCAGTTTGACCCTTGTTAAAGTCATGACATTCCCCTGAATTGAGTAAAGCAATTCTAGCACTCTATGCCCGAATCCCAAACACCCCCAATTGACAACTAGCCCCTAGCTTTATATAATTTTTGGCGTATCAAGTTGGCTGGTTTAATGGCCCCGAGCTTGCGGGGCCTTTTTCTAGTCTAACGATAGTATCTGCCCCTGTGGCGCAATGGTAGCGCAGTCGACTTGTAATCGACAGGTTAGGGGTTCGAGTCCCCTCTGGGGCTCCATGAATACTATACATACCCAATGGCACCGGCTTTGCGTAAGCCTGACTCCGCGTTACGGAGCCGGGCGCCGGCAGGGAGGGGTGGGTGAGTGGTTAAAGCCACCAGACTGTAAATCTGGCGTCCGGAAGGACTTCGCAGGTTCGAATCCTGCCCCCTCCACCACCCAATTTGGTAAAATTAAACCAAATCTAATCAAAATTTTGGGGTCACGAGCCCAGATAGCTCAGCGGTAGAGCACGTTCTTGGTAAGAACGGGGTCGGCGGTTCAATCCCGCCTCTGGGCTCCATCAGTCCCCCAGGAAGATAGGAGAGTAGCACTAAAAATGGCCAAGCAGCAGTTCGATCGTACCAAGCCCCACGTAAATGTGGGCACCATCGGTCACGTGGACCACGGCAAGACTACCCTCACCGCCGCCATCACCAAGGTCATGGCCGACAAGGGAATGGCCAGCTTCCGGGATTTCGGCAGCATTGACAATGCGCCGGAAGAGCGCGCCCGGGGCGTGACCATCGCCATAGCCCACGTGGAATACGAGAGCGACTCTCGCCACTACGCTCACGTTGACTGCCCCGGCCACGCCGACTACATCAAGAACATGATTACCGGCGCCGCCCAGATGGATGGCGCGGTTCTCGTGGTCAGCGCTCCCGACGGCCCCATGCCCCAGACTCGTGAGCACATCCTCCTGGCCCGCCAGGTAGAGGTGCCACGCATCCTGGTCGCCCTGAACAAGGTGGACATGATGGACGATGAGGAACTGCTGGAGTTGGTGGAGTTGGAAGTCCGCGAATTGCTCTCCATTTATGACTTTCCCGGGGACGACACTCCCATTGTCCGGGTCAGCGCGCTGAACGCTCTGGACGGAGACCCGGAAGCCATGCAGGGTGTGACAGACCTGGTGCAGGCGATGGACGACTACATTCCCGTCCCAGAGCGCCTGACCGACCGTCCCTTCCTGATGCCCATCGAGGACGTCTTCGGCATCAAGGGCCGTGGTACTGTAGTAACCGGCAGGGTAGAGCGCGGTACGCTGAAGCAGGGCGAAGAAATTGAGATCATCCGGTCCGGCGACGTCCGCAAGACGGTGGCCACCGGCCTGGAAATGTTCCACAAGCTGCTGGATACCACCGAGGCTGGCGATGCCGTGGGTATTCTGCTCCGTGGCGTGGACCGGGACGAGGTTGAGCGCGGCCAGGTTGTGGTCCGGCCCGGTACCATGCAGCCCCACCGAATGGCCGAGGCTGAGGTTTATATCCTTAGCCGCGAGGAAGGCGGGCGGCACACTCCCTTCTTCACCGGGTACAAGCCCCAGTTCTACATACGGACGAGCGACATTACCGGAGAAATCAGCCTGCCCGAAGGCGTTGAGATGGTAATGCCCGGCGATAACATTACGATGACCGTTAACCTGATTACCCCCATAGCCCTGGAGGAGCGCCAACGCTTCGCCATCCGCGAGGGCGGCCGCACCGTGGGTTCTGGGGTGTTCACCAGGCTGCTGGACTAAAGACGGAAGTTTCCTGCCCAACTGGGCGGAGGAAAGAAGGTAGAATATGGCTCGAAAGACAGCGGATATTCGCGGTGTAATTACACTCCAGTGCGGCGACTGCCGGGAGCGCAACTACGGCACGGTCAAGAACCGGCGGAACGATACCCAGCGGCTGGAGCTGCGCAAGTACTGCTCCCGCTGCCGGGGCCACAAGACGCACCGGGAAGTACGGTAAAAAGCGATGGCCCGGGCAGGCGCTCAGCAACGCAACCAGTCTCCGATATCGCCCCGCAGCGTGGGTCGGGTCAGCCCGATTCTGTTCCTGCAGGATGTAATATCGGAGTTGCGCAAATCCGTATGGCCCAGCAAGGAAGAGACGGCACGTCTCACCGCCATTGTTATTGCCCTGGCGGTGGTCGTCGGGTTCTTCCTGGGAGGCCTCGACCGTGTGTTTGCTGAGCTGTTTAACCGAGGTATATTTGCCATTTTCCAGGTGTTTTAGTAATCCCCAGAGGCGGGGGCAGGTGTTGTTCCTGTCGCCTTCTTTCGGATGAATACTGTATATCACATGCAAGCCCGCCGTGGTGGCGGGCTTGTAGATTCAATGGCGGAACTCCCCGGCGGTAGCCTGCGGGAAACTCCGCAAGACACTTAGTGGGCCCCAGTTTTGAATGAGCGTGAGGGCTGATGACCACTGAAAGAGATAGCCTGATAGAAACGGAAGAGAGCCAGGATTTTCGCTGGTATATCGTCCATACCTACTCGGGCCAGGAAGACAGGGTCAAGAAGAACCTGGATTTGCGGATCCAGAGCCTCGATATGCAAGACCGGATTTTCCAGGTCGTCGTTCCCACCGAGGAAGAGGTCGTCTTCAAGGACGGCAAGCGGAAGTCGGAACAGCGCAAACTCTTTCCAGGGTACATTCTCGTCCAGATGAACATGGACGACGAAAGTTGGTACGTGGTACGCAACACCCCGGGAGTAACCGGATTCATCTCCAGTGAGGACGATTACGACAAACGGCCCAAGCCGGTTCCCCTGGAAGATTCCCAATTGGACTCCATTCTGAAACAGTCGGAAGAGGGCCCGGTCCGTATCAAGATTGGCCTGGAGAACGGCGATACGGTACGCATTACGGAAGGCCCATTTATCGACTTTGTAGGCGCCGTTGGCGACGTGGACGAGAGCAAAGGCAAAGTCAGGGTGCTGGTCTCCTTCTTCGGGCGGGAAACGCCCGTAGAACTGGACTTTCTGCAGGTTGAACGCGCATAGGCTTAGGAGGACCCGGTGGCAAAAAAGGTCAGAGCAGTTATTAAGTTGCAACTGGAAGCGGGAAAAGCAACTCCCGCGCCGCCGGTGGGCCCGGCCCTGGGCCAGCACGGCGTCAACATAATGGGGTTCGTAAAAGAGTACAACGAGCGGACTTCTCCCCAAGCCGGGACCATTGTTCCGGTGCATTTGACGGTTTTTGAAGACCGTTCCTTTACCTTCGTGACCCGTACTCCCCCAGCGTCGGACTTGCTAAGGCGAGCCGCCGGAGTGGACAAGGGCGCCAGCGATCCGCGACAGATTCAGGCAGGCACGATAAGCCGGGATTCCCTGCGGGAAATCGCTGAAACCAAATTAAAAGACCTCAATGCCGCATCGGTAGAACAGGCTATGTCCATCATCGAGGGCACTGCCCGCAGCATGGGCATCAGCGTGGAAGGGGATTAGTAAATCATGCCCAAACACAGTAGAAGATACGACGCCGTGGCCGAACGAATTGATCCGGACAAGCTCTACCAGCCCGAAGAGGCCATTGATCTGCTCAAAGAACTGGCCAACACCAAGTTCGACGAGACCATGGAAATCCACATCCGAACCAGCGCCGACCCACGCCATGCCGACCAGATGGTGCGGGAAGTCGCCGTGCTGCCCCACGGTTTGGGAAAGCAGATTCGGGTGCTGGTCTTTACCAGCGGCGAAGGGGCAGACATTGCCCGCCAGGCTGGCGCCGATTATGTGGGGGACGATGACCTGATTGCCCAGATCGAAGGGGGCTGGCTGGACTTTGAAGTCGGGCTGGCCACGCCGGAGATTATGCCCAAGATAGGCAAGCTGGGCAGAATTCTGGGCCGCCGGGGCCTCATGCCTAACCCCAGGACGGGTACCATGGTCCAACCCCGGGATTTGGGGCGGGTGATCGAAGAGTCCAAGGGCGGCCGCGTGGAGTACCGCACAGACCGGACGGCCATCATTCACTGCTCTTTCGGGAAGGCCAGTTTCGACACCGGGCTGCTGCTGGAAAACCTGGCAGTGCTGGTAGATTCAATAGTCAGAGCCCGACCGGCCGCGGTCAAAGGCGTGTTCCTGCGCTCCGCTTACATTACGTCGTCCATGGGACCCAGCGTTCCCCTGGAATTAAGCGCGCTGCAGGCCCTCAGGCCGGACTAGAGCGAACGACAGCTTTCAGAGTTGCAAGCGTTCTGACCTCAGGTAGTCAGGGGTGTAAAACCTGGGCAGACACACAGGGCTGCCCCTACGAAATCCCGAGCCAAACCACCTGAACCGGAACGCTACTAATACCGCACCAGTAGTGGCTAAATTCGCCAACAGGAAGTATACTTACCAAGGCACACAGTCAGATAAGCATACAACAAACCTTAACGCTGTAGACCGCCGGTCTCCCACTGGGAGCTAAGGGTTCGCTGAAGCGGACCGCCTGCCGAGGCGCAACTTACCGGTCTGTTCATTAGCAATTGCCGGTTCCCTGCGTCTCACTTGCAGACGTGGGGAATTTTTTTAGGAGGTAAGCATTTGCCAACAGAGGCCAAAATAGAGCGCGTGGCGGACATAAAGGACAAGCTGGAACGCTGTTCCATTGCCTTGGCCGCCGGTTATTCAGGTATTCCCGTCAATGACATGACTGATTTGCGGCGCCGGATGCGGGATGCCGGAGTAGAGTTCATCGTTGTCAAGAATACGCTGGCCAACCTGGCCGCCGAGGAAGCCAATGTGCCCCAGTTCAGCGAGATAATTGAGGGGCCCACGGCAATAGCCTTCGGCTACGATGACCCGGTGGATACCGCTCGCGCAGTAAATGATTACATACGGGCTACCAGGTCCCCGCTGGAAATCCATGGGGCAATTATGGGGCCCGGACCTGCCCTGCAGCGAACCGAAGTGGAACGGTTGGCGAGTTTGCCGTCCAAGCCCCAATTGGTAGCGAACCTGCTGGGGCAAATGCAGGCGCCCTTATCCAGGTTGCTTGGTGTCCTCAACGGGCCCCTGCAGAATCTGGACGGTCTGCTTCAAGCCCGCATCCGCCAGTTGGAAGAGGGTACATAGCATAGTACCGGAAAAGGCCCGGCAGACAAGAATGCTGCAGCCGATAAAGGGGAATGGAGTTCCCCCGCTATAATGGACCAACAAGAGCTATAACAGAGGAGGCACCATGGCAACTAAAGAAGAACTGATGGAAACTATCAAGAGTATGAGCGTTCTGGAACTGGCCGACCTGGTAAAGGCGCTGGAGGATGAGTTTGGAATCTCCGCCGCCGCCCCCGTGGCCGTGGCCATGGCCCCCGCTGCCGGTGATGCCGGTTCCGCCGTCGTTGAGGATGAGCAGACCGAGTTCGACGTCAGCCTGCAGGAAATCGGCCCCAACAAGATTAACGTCATTAAGGCCGTCCGTGAGATTACTTCCCTGGGCCTGCGGGAAGCCAAGGAACTGGTGGAGTCCGCTCCTGCCCGCGTCAAGGAAGCAATAGCCAAGGACGAAGCCGATGGCATCAAGGCCAAGTTGGAAGAGGCCGGAGCCGTCGCCGAAGTGAAGTAAGCTTCGCCTTTCCGGTTAATCCCCAGCTAAAACAGAACAGTCCAGTTCGGCCCGGGCCGCCGCCAGGGAGGATGCCATGAGCCGTCGCAAAGACCGGGAAAGATTCCAACGGATAAAGGAGCAGAACCCCGAGTACACGGGGTTTCGGGGCGCAGATACGGTTGTTGAAGAACTCGCTCCGCCACCGGTCCTGGAGTCGATAGTTTGCTCGGTATGCCAGCGGCGGCGGAATGTGCCCGTCGATACCCTGCCGGAGAACCGGGCCGACTATGTTTGCCTCAGGTGCCAGGATGCCTGACCCCACGGCCGGTAATACCTCGCCTAACTACTGACAGGAGGGGAAAGACGGGCCCGATGCTTGCCGGGTAGCATACCCTGCAGAACTCGCTAAGGACCGTCCGGTCTTTAGGTGACATGAAGGGGTTAGCCCGGGCAATGCTCAGTAATTATGACGACCAGAGGGAGAGTATCTGGAGCCTTCGGCAGCTTACTCTCACTCCGTATTACCTGGCTTTTGCGGCCCTGTTTTTTGTGGCGACCGGGCTGTACGTGTGGCGAGGATTCGCGGCGGCGGGAACTGAGACCAAGGCTATCGATACGATTCTGGCCGCGTTAAGAGAGACCCCGGGAGTTACACCATGGCTTATAATATTTACGTACTACCTGGTGGAGGGGTTGTCCATGCTGGCTGAAAGATATCTGAGGTCGCGGTACGCGAAAGGGAGACAGGAAGGCAAAGAGGAGGAGCGGCAGCAGTGGATTGCATGGAACCAGAGACGCGAAGAAGCGCTGCGGGAGGGTAAGGAATTTACTGAGCCGCCGCCTATTGAAACCAACTCAGACAAAAGGTAGACACTCTATGCCTTTTGCCCCTTCCATACTTTAGACCTCTCCCTCGGGCCACGAAGTCACCACAAGACTGAAAGGCCTCTTCCCTCATCAGACCACCGACATCTCCTCAATAGAGAAGAAGGGCTTGTTCCAGTCGGGGTCGGTTTCACCCGTCAGCTTTCGGGTGTGCAGGCGGCAGGCACGGATCCACAGCTGCAGGATATTGTTGTTGATGATGGCCTGGGGCAGCCGACGACGGTACTTTAGAAGAATCCACTGGGAATGACCGGTGGCCAGGAATTCCTCCATAAAGGCAGTTGGCTCCGCATCAGCGGCACAGGCCTCCAGAATCTCGTCGGGAGCCTCGGAGCACAGCAGTTCCGGATTTTTCGCCGCAAAGTCGATGTAGTATTCTTCCCGCTCCCTATCCATAAATTATCGTCCTCTTCCTCGTGATTTCCGCCTGACCTATCTGCCAGTTTGCCTCTAGCTGCTGTCGAATGATGCGCCGCAAAAGTGACTTTTAGGGACCCGCACCAGGGCCAAATCCGGCCAAGTCAAAGGGGCGGGTTTTTACTCCGCCCCTGTTCCACTGTCAAGTGTCCCCGCCAGTGGCGGGAACCGACCGCCGAGGTTACAGGTTCATCTGGGGAACCATGTAGCCACTGACCTTGTTGTAGACCTGAATCCGGCTGCGCTGGCTATCCACCACCATTAGCCGACCCTTTGATGCATCGTAGAGCAGGCCGGTGGGGAGGGCAAACCGCCATTCCGATTCCATGTTCTGCAGGTTTACTTCCCGGCGGCGCTTCAGGTAGTCGGCGTTGGCATCGACCGTCAGCTTGGCCCATGCGGAAAGCTCCTGGGCGTCTCCAATCAGGGTGATAATGAAGGTACCTTCGGCGTCGAAGATGTGGACACGGCCAGGGTGCTGCCCGTTGTCGCTCCAGTCGGCCACGTAGACGTCGCCTTCCGGATCCACAGCGACGCTGGTAGGAAGATGGAGCTGACCGCGGCCGGTGCCGGGGCTGCCGAAGTTGGCCATCCAGCGACCGTCGGAGGTGAACTTCTGGACGCGGTGGTTGCGGTGGTCGGCGACGTAAACGTTGCCAGCCTGGTCGATGGTGATGCCCCAGGGCGAATTGAACTGGCCATTGTCGGAGCCACGGCCACCCCAGGAGGCAACGAACTTGCCGTCGCTGGCAAACTTGCGGACCTCGTGGCTGCGGCCGTCGGTCACGTAGACGTTGTCGGCGGCGTCGATGGCGATGTTGGCGGTACCGTGTTCCTTGCCATCTTCCTGCTCCAGGGTGCTCCAGCGGCTCAGGAAGTTGCCGTCCTTGTCATAGACACTAATCTGGTTCAGCCATTCATCGGACACGTAAACGCGACCCTGGCTGTCCACGACGACGCCGGAGCCCCAAATGAACTCGCCGTTGCCGTCGCCATACTTGGAAAACTCGCCGAGGAACTCTTCCTGGCCCCATTCGGCGCCGATGGTAATTTGCGAAACCCGGGCACCGTAGCCGATGCGATTCCAGGCGACGTTACTGATCCCCTCGCTGCCGCGGTTTACGACGTATACCACACCGTCAGGACCCTGGGCGGCAGCCACTGGCTGGCTGAAGCCCATGCCCGACTGGGCGCCACGGCCCACGGAGTGACTATAGTCGTAAGTGCGCCCGGCTGCTACTTGCGTTAGCATTGTGCACTCTCCCATTTATTTGTTGCGGCGCGCGTCTGCCCAAATAAAGAAACATATCGGCAGACGGCTTCCAGTTATGGTTAAATCGGTCGGGCCCGCAGTTCCCTGGGAACTAACTCGCCCGCGGTTGGGTCCACCATGAGACCAAAAATCTCCAAGGTAGTGGCGCCCAGCAGGTATTGGTCATCAGGCCCAAATATGACCGGACAGGGCCATTCCATTTCTTCGATTTTGATGCGGGCTGTACCAATCTGATACTCGACTTCACTGTTGTCTGCGAGAGCGTATTTTCTGGTTTCTATGGGCGTAACGCCAAGCTGGTGAAGCAAGGATGAGGGCATCATTGAGTTAAAAGCACCAATGTCAACCAAAGCCCACACCGGAGTCACAGTCCCGCCATATTGACGGCCTATGCCTATTTCCACCATGAATATGCCCATATCAGACGGCGCTCGATCCAGCTTTACCGTCATCGCTGTGGACACCTCTCTTTGTGGAGAACAGTTCTCCTGGCGTTGTTTTTTCCAACAAAACCACTGGATTGAACCACCTCGGGGCACAGTTCAGTGTGCCCGAGGCAGTATTCCATAATACAAATATTAGACGCCCCGACCTAGACGAAAGCCGGCTTTTCGAATACGCCGCCGACCAGCGGTTGCGCATCCAGGCCCATCCATTCTTCCGCGATGGTAGTGTAAATGCTGCGGAAGTCCAGGCTGGGTACCAGGTCGCCCTGCTCCAGGTGTTCGGGGCGCAGGGACGGATATTCGCCGTACTCGCCGCCCTTGATGGGGTCGCCGACCATAAAGGCAACGCCACCGGCGCCGTGGTCGGTACCGGAGCCATTGTCGTGGACACGGCGGCCGAACTCGGTGAACAACAGCATGATGACATTGTCCGCAGCGTCGTTCTCCCGCAGGTCGTCGAAGAAGCTCTCCACGGCCTGGGAAACATCGGTCCACAGCTTGTCGTGCATGCCAACCTGATTGGAGTGGCTGTCGAAGCTGCCGTGGTCGCAGTAGAAGACGCGGGTGCCCAGGTTAGCCTGGTGCACCTGGGAGATGCCCTTCAGCTTGCCGGCTATGGTCGTGTCCGGATACTCGACGCTGGAGGAGTAAATCTCGGGAGCGACCTTCAGGATGTCGGCGGCCTTCATGGAGTCCAGACCGGTCTGGCCCAGGTAGTCCATTACGGCGCCGGTGCCGATGGTGGGGGAGTAGAGGCGGGTAAAGCGGTCAAGAATCTTGTCCCGCTGCTCTGCCTCGTTGATGCCGGTCAGCAGACCAAAGGAGTTGATGTCGTCCACGCAGGCTACCGGCACGGTGGGCAATGCCAGCGCGCGGGGCAGGCTGGGGCCGAAGCTGACGGCGGTAACGACGTTTTCCTTGTTGGGGTCGATTACCTTGGTGGCGCGACCCAGCCAGCCCTCGGTGCCCAGCTTGTCCGGCTCACAGGTGTGCCAAATGTCCATGGAGCGGAAGTGGGAGCGCGGGGAGTTGGCATAGCCCACGCCGTGGATAATGGCGACCTTGCCCTGGTCGTACATGTTCTTCAAGGGTCCCATGGTGGGGTGCATGCCGACCTTGTCGTTGAGCTTCAGAATGCGCTCATCGGCCACGCCCACTGCGGGACGGTTGTCGCGATAGAGGGGGTCGGTATAGGGAATAACCGTGTTCAGGTAGTCATTGCCGCCGGTAAGCTGCAGAACCACCAGCACGGGATCTTTCTTGGTAGTGGCCATTGCCATTTCCTCCTGGAAAATTCTGTAGTCAGGTTAAGCTATTTGTTTTTTGGGATCCCTCAGACTCGGCCAGGGGCAACCTGTTTCAAGAGCTTAGTCAATGGTTAGTAAATGGACCGTTAAGCCCCATTGACAGCTATAGCTACAAGAGCAGCAATAATGCCGCCCAATCCAGCCATGCCTACGCCCCCAAAGCCCAATATAGCAAGCAGGATTTGCCTCTGGCCAGCACGCAGGTCCTGGACGGCCTGAGAAAGTTCAGTTACGTGTCCTTCCAAATTGGCCATGCGCCCTTCCATGTTCCCCATCCGGGCTTCCATATTGCCAAAACGCCCTTCAAAGTCATGGATGCCCTGCTCTGCTGTGGTCATTCGGAATCTTTTCCTTCAAAGCAGGCGGGGTTATTTCTGCTCCGCCTGCTCCTACATCTGGAACCTAAGCGTACTGGTAGTCCCGCATGGAGACTATCAACTGCAACAACTCGGAAACCCGCTGGGTGGACTCGGCCGCGTTGCTCCAGTTCAGGTTGCCGCCGGGGACGGCATGGTCCAGTAGTTCCTGGCGGGACTCGGCGTTGACTTCCAAAGGTCCCATCAGGTCAAGGCAGGTGTCCACAAACTGCTCGGGGCCCACATCGCCCTGGCTGCGCAGACGATTGACGATGGACTGGACGCCGGGGCGGGACACATCACCGACCATGTCGGCGGTGAAGTTAATGCGGCGCATCAGGGAGCCGCTATTAATCCACTCGGCGCCGGTGTGCCAACCCTCCACGCTGGGGGGATTGAGCAGGTCCTGGCCCATGTAGTTGGGCTGGCGGGAAAGATCGCCAATGCCCGGGGCCGGGAAATCGGAGCCGCCGACCAGCTTCAGGGTTCCAACCACTACCTCGGCCGGGCTCTTGAGCTTGGCGAAGCGGGCGTTCTTAAAGAAGTCGGAGTTGAACAGGACCTGCAACGTGGCCTTGATATCGTAGCCGGACTCGATGAAGGCGTCGGTCAGGGCGTCGACAGCGTCCTCGTCCACGGGCGGAGTAACCTGCCAGGCGGGAACCTGCGCCTCGTCGGCAACGAAGAAGTTGTAGAGGTGGCGTGCGATGAAGCCGGCGGTGGCCGGGTGCTGGCAAACTATGTCGATGATGTCCTCACCGTCGAAGTTGCCGGTCTCGCCCAGGAAGGTCTTCTCGCCGCCGTCATGGTCATCGGGGCGGTACTCGAAGCGCCAGTCGTGGCGGCCGAGGGGACCGCGGGGGAGCTTGGCCTCAAAGGTCCAGCCGGTAAAGGCGCGGGAGCACTCGCGGACGTCAACTTCGGTGTAGTTGCCGACGCCCATGCTGAAGAGCTCGAGAAGCTCGCGGCCCCAGTTCTCGTTGACCGCTTCGGCGTGGTTGTCGTTGTTGTCCAGCCAGTAAATCATGGCCGGATTCTTGGCGAGGGCCAGGAGCAGTTCCCTATAGTTGCCCATGCCCTGCTCGCGGAACAGGGTGATCATGTTCTGGATTTCGTCGTAGTGGTCGACCTTGGAAACGCCGGTAGCGAAGATGTGGTGCCAGAAGAGGGTCATCTTCTCTTCCAGGGGCCGACGGGTGTTAATCATCCACCAGAGCCACTCGGCGGCGCCCATGCCGGGCAGGGTGCCGGGACGCCAGGTCCAGGGCTGGTAGCGCATCATTTCGAAGCGGTCCAGGGGCTCCTCGCTGGGGTTGAGCAGTTCGTCCACCACGGCTTCGTAACCCTTTTCGCAGAGGGCTTCCAGCTCGTCGCGGGTGGCGCCAAAGCCAGCGCGGCGCATAAGGTGGGCCATCAAGGCTATATCCTGATTCGCCATTGCCTATCCTCCTTCTTGAATTCTTCAATAATCATTGTAGTTTGGGAATGATTATAGTTGGTGGGGATTATCGGTTATTGGGGGGTTGGTGTCAATTGAGCGGGAGAACCAGATGCGTAGGGCAATCGCTTTTCAAGTTTGGGTACAACCCGTCGTTCCCGCCTTCGCGGGAACCTCGATCTCAAGGTATATGTGAACCGGACATTGAAGTGAGGCTTAAGGGAGGGCAATACCATTTGCGATAGCCTTGGGAAGGATGGTCGTATTGAAAGACTCTTATGTTCTATTCCGTGAATCAGAATTAATTTTTTATCAAGTAGTAGATCATTGGCCCGAACAACCAGCCTATGACAAGCGATATCCCGATTACCAGCCCGATTAAAGCAACAATGAGTTGCCACCAAGACATATCGTCATTTCTCGAACTGTACCAATGGCCCTCTGATTTAGTGCGATCCGTTCCAACGGAATCCTTGCCAAAGCGCCATTCCCTCTCTCTCCTCCTTTGTTCCGATTCACTAAATCCCCGGAACTCCCAGGGCCTGACGTCCAATTCTGCGTGACGCCACACACCCATACCTAGCCTCTGGGCTTCTTCCTCTGCCTTAAGAACACCTACCTCAGTTTCATCGGATCTGTAACTGTACGCCCAACCCGCCAGAACCATTGCTCGGTTGATGGAGTCTTGCCGATCACTCTTATATAGGAGACCTAGAATGCGGTTATAGCGATCATTGGGTGCGACCACTTCCAACGTGAATGTTTTGTGCAGGGTCAGGAACAGTAGATGCTTGCGAGCTTCGGCCCCATCTCTTTGTATCGTTTCCGGGGAATCAATACCGTAGAGTCTTACGGTGCCGTTCCATTGCACCGTTCCCCCAGGCAACCACTCGACAGTGAGGTCACTGCTGCGCACGGCGACAGTATCCCCATCGAAAACATGGGATACTTCGATCAGAAGGGTTAGGGGTTTGTGGTCAAACTCCACTAGAGTCTTGCTCCAAAGGTAGGAGGAATGTCCAGCTTGGTCTCAACGCCGTAGATGGACACGCATGCATCCAAATAAGAGGGCCCTGTTCCCAATAGGTTAATCAGTGCCAAGAGCCCCGTTCTTCCCGGATGTAATCATCTAGATCCTCCACTGTCTTGAAAGTTTGATTCCCTGGGGAATTAGCCAGAATCTCCGCTGCGGAGCGCTGTGCCCTCTCCAGAGCGGCACTGACTGTGCCGTGGACTTCGTCCCCTTCAGATAGGTCAGAATCTACCATTACTATTCGCCCTCCCTGAAAAACTGTCGCTGTTATATAGAGCCTTCTATTCATTCTCAAGGATTCTCTTGTTCCACAATTATATAGCAGTGAGAGGTAAAACCGTACGAGGCTTTGCGCCGGAGGCCTGTTTACCGCCAACGACTTTAGATCCTTCGGCTTCGCTCAGGATGACATGACTTGATGGGGACGTGGTCGGGGCTTAGGGTAGGGGATTTGGGGGACTGCGATTGAAGTCAGCAGGTGGGTTGGCTTGATTGGGGCCGGGTAGTCAGGTCGATGAAGACAGGGCAGTCATAAGGGCTGCCTCTACGTTTGGGACGGCTTAAGGGGCTCGAAACGAGTGCAGCTTTCATTTGGCAACTGGTAGCCACCCCTATACCCCTGTTGTAGAATTACCCCCATAGCCACGTTACCAACTACTCAAAGGAGTTTCGCCATGATTAAGGTTTCCTTCCTTTACGCCAACGAAGAGGGCAAGAATTTTGATATGGAGTACTACACGGGGACGCATATGCCCCTGGTTCACCAGCGGCTGGACTCGATGGGCCTGCTGCGGAGCGAGATTGAGAGCGGGGTGAGTTCGGCTGACCCAAACGCTCCCGCTCCCTTTCTTGCCGTGGGGAACCTGTACTTCAACACCACCGACGAGGTACACGAGGGGTTCAAGACCCACGGTCGGGAGTTGATGGGCGACACGGCCAACTACACCGACATCCGCCCCCAAATCCAGATCAGCGAACTGGTCTAGTTAATTCCACGAAGGTTACGTCCTTCGACAGGCTCAGGATGAGTGGGATTCATCCAGTCTGACAAGGAAAACCTTCGTGTTTATTTGTGGATTGAAAAGAGAGGGTTATGAACGCCGACTTTGAGAACCTGGCCCAGCGTTTGGTCAAGGAGCACTGGGAATTCTATCCCACCGCCGGTTCCCGAATTGGCCACCACGAGTATGACGGGCAACTGCCCGACCTGTCGGCGCACCGCATCACCCGCCGCGTGGAGGAACTGAGGCGCGGCCTGGCGCAGCTGTCGGGGCTGGCTGATAACAGAGAGACGGTCGGGAACGGAACTGAAGCAGAAGACCGGCTGACCTTCCGGCTGCTGGAACTCTTCCTGCGCCGGGAGCTGTTCAATCTGGAGGAGATGCGGCCGCTGGAGAACAATCCCATGCGGCAGGTGGGCTACCTGAACGTGGGCGGCTACGTGAAGCGGGACTACGCGCCGCTGGTGGACCGGCTGCGCAGCGCGACCGAGGCCATGGAGCAGGCGCCGGAGTTTTTGCAAATGGTTGATGCGGCCCTGACCGCTGAGGTAAGCCGTCCGGTGCTGGAGATGAGCATCGAGAGCTACCGGGGGATGGCTCGCTTTTACCGGGTTGACCTGGACCAGTCAGGCAGCGGCGTCGGCGACACCGAGACCCTGAGCCGGTTTGACCAGGCGCGGGAACGGGCAGCGCAGGCCCTAGACGGCTTTGTAGTGAAGCTGGAGGAGCGGCTGAGTCGGCTGCCGGAGGGAGTTGAGGGGGAGTTTGCCATCGGTTCCCGCCTGTACTCGGACATGCTGGCGTACGGCGAGGGCGTGAATGTACCGCTGAGCGACCTGATCACCCTGGGTCAGGCCAACATGGAACGGAACCTGGAACGGCTGGCCGAGGCTACGGCGGCCATCGGGCCGGGGCGTACCATTCGGGAGATCGTGGGGGACATAGGCCGGAACCATCCCTCCGCCGGGGAACTGATACCGGAGACCCGGGCCATGCTGGAGGATATCCGGCAGTCACTGCTGGACCATGACATCATTTCCCTGCCCTCGGAGGACCGGTGCCAGGTTGTCGAGACTCCCACCTACATGCGGTATGCCTTCGCCGCCATGGACAGCCCCGGGTCGCTGGAAACCCGGGCCACCGAGTCCTTCTACTACGTGACGCCGGTGGAGGATACGTGGACGGCCACCCAGGCAGAGGAGTGGCTGACCAACTTCAACTACGACACCCTGCGCATCGTGTCCATCCACGAGGTGTATCCGGGCCATTTTGTCCACCACCTGCACAACAGCTACGGACGGGAACTGCCCTTGGTCAACCGGGTGACTTCGTCCTACGCCTTTACCGAGGGCTGGGCGCACTACACGGAAGAGATGATGCTGGAGACGGAGTACGCCAAGGGGGAGGCGGCGCTGCAGGTTACGCAGTTGCTGGAGGCCCTGGTGCGGAACTGCCGCTACCTGTGCGCGCTGGGAATGCACACCCAGGGAATGACGCTGGGGGAGGCGACCCGGTTTTTCATGGACAACGCTTACATGGAGGAGCTGCCGGCCCGTCGGGAGGCCCTGCGCGGGACATTTGACCCCGGCTACCTGAATTATACGCTGGGCAAGCTGATGATTTTGAAGCTGCGGGACGACTACCGTCGGGAGCAGGGGAGCGGCTATTCGCTGAAGGGGTTCCACGACCGGCTGCTGTCCTACGGGGCGCCGCCGCTGCCCTTGTTGAGGGAGGTAATGCTGGCGGATTCGGGGGATGGGCCGTTGTAAAACACCGTGGAGAGTTGATCCACGAATACACACAAATGGGCAAGAATAAGCCTGTTTGGAGAACCGGGGAAAATGGCTGAAATATCAGCGCGATGCCGGACGAGTTGGTGGAGGCATTGGACGCCGCGTCTGAGGCTACCAACCAAAGCAGGAATGCCCTGATACGGCAAGCGGTGGAAAGCTTCCTGGAAGACCTGCAGGATGCGGTCTTGGCGATGGACCGACTGAACGACGAATCCGACAAATTCCTGGACTGAGAAGAGGTGAAGCGTGACCCATTCAGTCAGGATTAAGGAGTCCGCTGCCAGGGAACTAGAACAATTGGCCCACCCTCATCCTCCTGCCACCATATCCCTTCCGTTCCCGCTCATTTAGGAAGATATATTCTTCGAACAAAAGGGCAGCCACAAGGGCTGCCCCTACAATTTCTCCTCGTCTGCCTACATGTATCAGGTTCCAACCTTTGGGCCCGCAGATAATCTGTGGCTGAACAACCCTAGCCGGTGCGGAAGTTGGACCTTCGGAAGGCTTCGGCGTATTCGCAGCCGCCCTCGGCGCCGGCTTCACGGGCGCGCTGGTACACGTAGTCCACTACCTCGCGCTCGGGGTGGTCGGCCACCTGGCTCCGGTGAGCCTGGACCGCCGCCAGCTTTACCTCCATGGTCTCGCCAATGTCGATGAAGGTGTCGGCCCGTTCGGTGCCCCAGAACAGGATGGTGCCCGTCTTATGGGGTTCGAGGCCCTCTTCGCTCCACAGTTCGCCGAAGTGAAGATGGTCGCGGGCGTAGGGGAATACGGCATCCAGGGCCACCTGTCCGGCCACGCGGTGGTCGCGGTGCCAGACCATGCTGCGAACGTAGGGCTCGGTAACCATCACCACCTCGGGTTGGACGCGCCTTATTTCCCGCACCAGCTGCTTACGAAACTCGCCGGTGTCTTCCAGTTCGCCGTCGGGGTGGCCCAGCTTCACTATTTCCCTGACCCCCAGCACTTCGGCAGCGGCCGTCTGTTCGCGATCGCGGGTGGCGGCCAGTTCTTCAGCAGTGATGTCGGGGTTGTCGGTGCCCTTGCCGCCGTCGGTGCATACCACGTAAGAGACTTCTGCTCCCTGGCCTATCCAACGGGCCAGGGTGCCGCCGCACCAGATTTCCGCGTCATCGGGATGTGGGGTGACTACCAGTACTCGCTGAGGGGTTTCTTCCATCCAAGATCTCCTTTAACTGAACCCTGTTGTCTTCGGCCATGACTGGGACTTGCCTGCGAAAGTCTGCCATACCACGACCACTCTAAGCATTGGTTTGGGAGCTGTGGGTTTGCAGTCCGGCGAGTCAGCCTGCCAGGCGAGCCCGGCCTTTTTCGACTTTGACCAGTCGATTGGCAAGTCCAGCTATTCGTGGATTTGTGCCCTGGTGGCCTATTACTCCCTTGGACACGTATGCCGGTGGGCATAATAATACCTTCCGCAGCCTTCAGGTACAAGTTAAGCTGCCGGCGAGGAGGCACCTTAACTTACGGCGATTGACGGACCGTTTGGTCGAAGAATTTCCGGATGCCCGGTCAGTCGTGGTCTCGTTCCGTGAGTACCGGCACTTCCACTTTGGGTTCTCCCAGGAGGGAACCAGCCAGCAGGCCGCCGGAAATAATTATTCGCATGGCGTCGTCCACACTGATGTCGGTGAAGGTCACGTCGGCATAAGGCACTACTATAAGGAAGCCGGAGGAAGGTACCGGGGTAGTGGGGACGTAGACCGCCAGCATGTCTTCGCCGTCGGTCTCACCCAGGTAGGAAGTGATCAGACCGATGGACTTGGAGCCTTGGCGAGGGAATTCAACCAGGACCACACCGCGATAGGGGCGATCATCGTTTTTGCCCAAGCTCTGCATGGCGGTGCGCAAGGGGCTGTAGATAGTGCCCACACCGGGGATGCGCTCCACCAGCCAGTGAACGCCGTTAATCATCTTCTGCCCGAGACCGTGAGTTGTGAACCAACCGGCAACATAGAGCAACACCAGCATGAGGAGCACGCCCATACCGGGATAGTGGGGTATGGGAAGATAGTCCAACAATATAGTCTGCAAAATCGGATCAACGAGGTCGAAGATAAACTTCATGATCCAGATGGTGATGAAAAGGGGCAGAATTACCAGCAGGCCGGCGGCAAGAGTAGCCTGAAAATGGATGAGCATTCTGCGTGGAAAGATTCTTCGCTGTTCTTGGGGACCCGCCATCGCTTCTTTCCGTCCCTCTATGACCGGGATGACAATTGGGGGTACGGCGCCCCGACGCCCGGTATTTTAATTACCGCGTCAACAGGACCGGAACTGCCTGTGGGAGAACACACGCCAAACAAGAGGAGCGTTTCTTGCTCCTCAACCAAGCTCAAAAGAGAGCAGGCTCGGCGCGAAATAGGGGATGCTGCGGCGCCCGGAATTGTTGCCTGGATTGGTTCAGGTCGTGCCGGAAGCAGACCTTTCTTTTGCCAGAGTTTCGTAAACTCCGGCTATCTGTTCGGCCACCTTGTCCCAGCTCATATCCTCGGCTCGGCGGCGGGCGGCCAAACCCATGCTGTGCTGCAGGCTTTTGCTTGATATTAGCATCTCAAGGGAATTAGCGAAAGCTTCGGGACAGCGCCAGGACTTAAGGTAGCCGGTGCTGCCATGCTGGACGACGGTGGAAAGGCCGCCAACGCGGGAGGCGACCACCGGGGTGCCGCACGCCATGGATTCCAGGGCGGCAAGGCCGAAACTTTCATAAAATGAGGGTACGACACATACGTCGGCAGCGCTGTAATAGACCGGAAGCTCATCCTGAGGGACCCGACCCACGAAGTCTATAGATTCACCCACATCGAGCGTGTCGGCCAGTTCCCGGAGGCGATCCACCTCGCGGTCCTGCCCGTTGTCGTCGCCCACCACCAGCACGCGCACCGGTTCGCAGGTGTCCAGTTGGGCGGTGGTGCGTACCAGCAGTTCCACTCCCTTGAGGGACTCGATGCGGCCCACGTACAGCAGAACCTTGTCCCCGTTCAGGCCCAGCTGCTTGCGGGATTCCTCGCGGTCCAGGGGCCGGAAGGTACCCAGGTCAACGCCACAGGGGGCGAGTTGGATCCGGCTGCTGTCTGCTCCGTAGAGACGCGCCATAGCATCCCGTTCGTGGGGGCTGAAGGCAATGACACGGTCGGCGGAGGCGATCAGTTGTTCCTCCACTTCCTGCCGCTGCATGGGTTCCCGTTCACCGGGCCGGGACTGCATCTTGATGCGGGACAGGGTATGGAAGGTGATAACGTGGGGAATATCCAGCCAGCGGCTGAAGGCCTGACCCAACCAGCCGGAGAGCCAGTAGTGGGTATGGACGGCCCGGTAGGTGATGCCGTTGCGGCGGGTGAAGGCCTGCATTTCCTCCAGGAAATCTGGCAGCAGGCCAAAAAAGGTGTCCATAGGGGCGTCGGGCTCGCCGGCGGGCAGGTGGATGACCCGCACGTTGCCGGAGATGCTTTCTATCATATCCCCGTAGCCGGGGTCTTCCCGGTATTCGCGGGTAAAGACGTCCACGGGCACACCCACGTTTCCCAGGGCACGGGCCAGTTGCCGTACATAGACGTTCATGCCCCCGGCCTTGCCCTCGCCAGGGGCGGCCAGCGGGCTTGCGTGGAAAGATATGAAGGCTACTCTGGCTTCGTTCAACTGTGGTCCGCCGACGAGGGTTTACTTACTACCATGCGGTAGATGGTGCGGTTGAGTCCCCCGAGATGGTACTTGTAAGGCTCCGGGCCGCGCAAAAAGTCGAAGTAGGCCTTTTCCTGCTCGATGGCTTCCCGTAGGCACAAGGCATTGAGCAACAGGCCGACGCTGTAATAGGCGTATTCCGGATTGTACCCGCTATTGTAAAGGAAACGGGTCCCGTTATAGTCAAAACATAGTGCGGTGGCTACGTCCTGCCCGTCCATTTCCAGGAAGAAGAGGCGCAGCATGTCCAGTTCCGCGGTGCGCTCGGCAATCCGGCGGAAAAAGACCTCCCTTTCGGGGGTCATATAGGCGTCCTTTTCGGGGTCGCTCTGACGCATCAAGGACAGGAAGTCACCCAACCGGGGAATTACCTCATCCGGCCCACTTACGCAGTACCAACGCCAGCCTTCCACTGCCTCCAGCCGACGGAGCTTTCGGCGCAGTTCGTGGCGGTTCTTCTTGGACAGACGGGACAGGTACTCGTCCCAGGTAACCGGCAGTTCCAGACCGGGAGTAACGTCCTCCTCGGCTATCTCAACCGAATAACCCTGCTCACGGGCGAGGTCAGGCAGATATTCCAGGGTAGGAGAGCCCTCAATCAAGGAAGGAAGCTCGAATTCCTTCCAGTCACCCTGGGACAGCCAATCCATGAGAGCGGAAAAGAAGTCCGCCTCAGAACCGGGGCGAATCATGAAGTCGTTGTAGTCGAAGGTCTCGGTGCTGCCCACGAAGGAGAGGTCGCCACCCTGGCGGGACAGGGAAGCAATGGCGGCAACGCCTTCGGGACGCTGCACGTAGAAGCCGGCCATTTCCCGCCCATCGCTAAAGGACTCCCACCAGACTTCCTGCCACTGGGGCATCAGGTAGAAGGTATTGACGGGACACTGGGCCAGCAGGTCCAGCCATTCGGTCTGGATTTCCTGGAAGGAATTTAGAGGGGTTGCGGCCATGCCGGTCGTCAAATCAGGAATCCCTCCGTAACAGGGCCAACAGACTGTTTCCGTCCCACCGGCCATCGGGGAATTCGCCCCGGACGGCAGTGGTGACCACCCTCGCTCCCTGCTTCTGGATGCCGCGCATGGCCATGCAGAGATGTTCCGCTTCCAGTTCTACCGCCACGCCCTGGGGTGTGAGGGCCGACAGGATGGCGTCGGCAACCTGGCCGGTCAAGCGTTCCTGTACCTGGGGACGGCGGCAGGCTAGATCAAGGGAGCGGGCAAGTTTGCTGATGCCGGCGATGCGGCCGTTGGGGACGTAAGCCAAACTGGCGGTGCCGAAGAAGGGCAGAAGATGGTGCTCGCACACGGAATAAAAGGAGACATTGCGCAGAATTACCGGGTCGGCGCTCTCCTCGTCAAAAACGGCGTCAATAGCATCTTTGGGGTCAAGGCCCACACCGGAGAAAAGTTCGCCGTACATGCGAGCTACCCGCTGGGGGGTTTCTCTCAGACCCTGGCGGGTCGGATTTTCTCCAATCGCTTCCAGAAGATCAGCGACGATATGTTCAATCCGTGGCTGAATAGTATTCTCCGCACCTTTGGCTAAATCTGTATGGTTGCTCTATACGGGGGACAGGGTTGCCGCTTCCACGGCCTCCATGGTTGGTTCTACCTCAATGGTCTGGGCGGTGACGCTGCTTACCGCGAGGTCGGGATCCTTCAGACCGGTTCCGGTAATGATACATACTACACGCTGGTCGGCCAGATTCAACCCCTGGCCTACCTGCTTAATCAGTCCAGCAACCGAGGCCGCCGAGGCCGGTTCGCCAAACAACCCTTCCCGGGATGCCAGGAGACGATAGGCCTCAAGGATTTCATCGTCGCTGACCATGTCTATCGTGCCTCCGGACTGGTCCCGGGCCTTGAGGGCCGGCTGCCAACTGGCCGGGTTGCCAATGCGTATAGCGGAAGCGATGGTCTGCGGGTTGGCAATGGGATGGCCATGGACTATGGGAGCGGCTCCAGCGGCCTGAAAGCCCATCATGTGGGGAAGAGTGCGGGTGCGCTCCAACTGGTGGTATTCGACGAATCCTTTCCAGTAGGCGGTGATGTTACCCGCGTTGCCCACGGGGATGAAGAGGTAGTCAGGGGCATCGCCCAAAACATCGGAGACTTCAAAGGCGGCGGTCTTCTGACCTTCAATGCGATGGGGGTTAACGGAGTTGACCAGGGTAATGGGGTGATTCTTCGTAAATTCTCTGACGAGGCTGAGGGCGGCATCAAAATTGCCGTCCACCATTATTATCTTGGCTCCGTATGCCATAGCCTGGGCGAGTTTGCCCAGCGCCACCTCCCCCTTGGGAATCAAGACATAGGCCTGGAGACCGAGGTAGGCGCTGTAGGCCGCCGCCGAGGCGCTGGTATTGCCGGTGGAGGCGCACATTATGCCCGCGGCGCCGTCTTCCACGGCCTTGGCGATGGCTACCACCATGCCCCGGTCCTTGAAAGAACCAGTGGGATTGCAGCCCTCCAGCTTGAAGTAGAGTTCCTTGCAGCCCAACTCTTTGCCAAGATGGTTGGACTTTACCAGGGGCGTGTCTCCCTCCCCGAGGGAGAACATGGGAGTGTCCTCGGTAAGGGGCAGGAACTCTTTGTATTTCTGCAGTACGCCTATACCCATACTATCGCAACTATCTTACCTATCGAACGCAACCACTGCGCCTGTTGAGTTGACAAATGCCGCAGCCGAAAATCCTATCCGAAAGGAGGGGTTTCAGCCCGGTAATTCCGGACTCCGGCCTTCACCGGAATGAAGTGAAGGGACTGTCTACCCACCGTGCCAGCCACCCGCAACCCTAATCTTCTATGCGCAAGAGGCTGTTGATTTCCTGCACTACCTCCAGATTCTCGGCCAACTCCAGGGACTTCTGCACCGAAGACTCCCGAGCCGGATGGGTGGTGATAACGATTTCGGCGGTCTGGGCTGCCGGATCGGCGTCCTTCTGGAGAACCGAAGCGATGCTGATGTTCTGCTCACCGAGAATACGCGCTATCTGGGCCAGCACCCCGGGCCGGTCGGCAATGTTAAGCCGGAGAAAGTACTTGCACTCCAGGTCGTCGATGGACTTAAGACCGCCGGCATCATCCAGGGCCACCGAAGGAAGAGAAGCCGACTTTGAACCCAGGTTCCGGGCAATCTCAATTAAGTCGCCCACCACGGCGCTGGTGGTTGGCCCCCGGCCGGCGCCCCGACCATGAAAGAGCACCTGTCCGCAAAGGCTGCCCTCTACTTCCACCGCATTATACACCCCATCTACCTTGGCTAACATATTATCCTGCGGAACCAGGGCCGGATACACTCGGGCCTGTATCGCGCCGTCCTCCATGGTAGCGATAGCAAGGGACTTGATGGCGTAGCCCAGTTCGTGGGCGTAGCGAAAGTCCTGGGGTTGCAGGCGGGTGATGCCTTCGCGGTATATATTCTGGGGGGGCACCCGACGGTGAAATGCCAGGCCGGCCAGTATGGAAAGCTTGTAAACGGCGTCGTAACCCTCGATATCGTTGGTGGGATCGGCCTCGGCGAAACCCTGTTCCTGGGCTTCGGCCAGGGCCAGGGAGAAGTCGGTGTGGTCGTTGGCCATGCGGGTGAGGATGTAGTTGGTAGTACCGTTGATGATGCTGCGGACGGAACGGAACCGGTTGGCCGCCAGTTCATTGACCAGGCAGCCGATTATGGGAATACCGCCGCCGACGCTGGCTTCGTAGAGCAGGTTTACGCCCTTGCGCTGGGCCAGGGAAAGCAGTTCGGGCCCCCGCTTGGCCATCACTTCCTTGTTGGCGGTAACAACGTGCTTGCCAGCCAGCAGGGCGCCTTCAAGGTATTGGGCCGCAGGGCTTTCGCCACCGATAACCTCGACCACTAGCGGAATATCCGGGTCGGCCAGGATATCCTCGGGGTTGGTCGTAATCAGGTGGTCCGGCAGGTCAACGTCCCGCTTTTTTGAAGAGTCCCGAACCAGGACTTTTTTCAGGTTAACCGTATGGCCGACCCTGCCGGCCATGGCGTCGGAATGTTCGAGAAGGGCAGCGGCGACGCCACCGCCGACCACGCCAAGGCCCAGAAGGCCAACGTTTATGATGCTATCGTCGTCCAAGTGACTCATAAGCCGGTTTCAGATTCCTGCCTGCGCCGGAATTACGGGAGTTTACCCTAGGGGAACCCGGGGCCACCAACGGGCGGGCCGCCCTGGGGAACCCGCGGGGCCGACAGATGCACCTGGTCGGCAACCCAGGCATAAAGGTCGCTGTCGAACTTGATCTTCAGCCAGCCTTCATCGGAGCCACGGGATACCTGGTCATCGAACCACTGGTCAACTTGCTGCTGGGCGAGCTTGCCGCGGATGCGGAGTTCCCGAGACAGGGATTCCCGGTCCTCGGGGGTGAGGGCTTCTATTTCTGAGCTTCCCAAGCCAATAAGGTCTTCAAACCCTCGCAGCTTGCGCTCCTCCGGACCGGACAGCATGTGGACTATATATACCCCTTCCTGGGTGAAAAGGGGATCGCTGATTTCGCCTTCCGCAATGGGTTCGCGATTGCGGTCGGGGTTCCCAAAAAGGGTGTCGTCGAGTTCGGGGAAGGCTTCCTGAGGCACCCAGCCCACGTAGCCCTGGGAATCAGTGAAGCCGTCGGGGACATTGACCTCAGCGGCCACCAGAACAAAGTCCTCGCGGATCAAACGTTCGCGTACCTGCAGCGGGTCAGCGGCGCCGTCCTGTTCCATCCGAATCCACTCTACCTCCACCTGTTCCAGGGGACTCGGGATGTTGCTGTCTATAACTACCGAGAGCTGGCTGCGCAGTATCTCCTCTTCCACGAGCCGCCTATACTCATTTTCAGACAGCTTTGTGGTAGTGAGGAAATTGGTCAGCGCGTTATCGTATTCCTGGTCAAGCTGACCCTCGTCGACCTGCTGGCCTTCGGGCGGCTGGGGACGGAAGCGGCGGCGCAGTTCCTCGTCAACATTTTCTTCGGTGACGCTGAAGCCCAGGCCCGGAGCGGCCTGGCGCAGAATTTCGGCCTGGATCATGTCCTGGAGATACTCAAAGGGGACGGTGCTAAGGTCAACTCGGCCGCCCTGATAGCGGTTGATTCCCTGCAGGACCCTGATGCGGTCCACCAGGTCGCCCATAGTGAAACGGACGTCCCGCACCTGACCGGCAAGTACACGAGGTGGCCGGTAAAATTCCACAAAGTAGCCCACGGCAACGATGCCCAGAACCACCAGGACAAGGGCTACGCCGATACCAATAGCGATTTTCTGCCGACGACGTTCCTGGACACGCCTCTCGGACTGCCTCTGGGTGTCCTCCGACGTTTGTCGGCGGCGCCTCCGCCGACGGTCGCCTGGCGCCTGGGGAATAGATTCTTCCGGGGACCGGGGAAAGACCATCCTTGACTCCAGGGAAATTCGATAGATTTCGCCCGCTCTCCAAACCTGTCCCTGGAAGGAGGCAGGCAAGGGAACCGGGCGGTATTTCCTAACAAAAGCCGAGCTTTCCAAAAGGAAAGCTCAACCGATCACAGGGAATGAGTCATCCATTGCCGCAAACTAGCGGCGGATACCACTACGGACCGTCTGCACGGGAACGAAGGGCAGCAGGGCCAGGTGGCGGGCGCGCTTGATGGCGTTGCTCATAGCCCGCTGGTGCTTGGCACAAACGCCGCTCTTGCGACGGGGCTCTATCTTGGCCCGGTCGGAGACAAAGCGGCGGAGGCGCTCGTAGTCCTTGTAATCAATATCTTTGACGTGTTCCACGCAGAAGGAACACACTCGCCGGCGAGGCGCATAACGTCCCCGGGGACGTCCGCCGGGTCGGGCTCCACCGGCCGGGCGCGGGCCACGGTTCTGGTAGCCACCCTGGGGTCCGCCAGGACGCGGACTGAAGCCGGTACCAGACGGTGCAGGCCGACTCTGACCTTCCGGAGCCGGGGCCGGAGTTGAGGGCGTTGCCGGTGCGGGTGCAGGTGTTGTCATGCCGGTTTGTTCCTCCGCTATTAATTACGATAATTGCCGGATTCCGGTTTGGCGAAATCCGGACCTAGAAAGGCAAGTCGTCTATGTCGTCGGGCGGGTTGTATCCACCGCCCATGCCGCGGCCTCCGCCCATGCCACCACCGGGGCTGCTGGGTGCGTTGTACTCACCCATTCCGCCACCAGTGTCGCCGCCGTAGGAAGCGCGGTCGTCGTCCATGCCGGAATCCCTAGGTGAACCAAGCATCTGCATCTCAGTCATCCGAACATCATTAGAAACACGGGGCTGACCATCGTTTCCAGTATAGATACGAGTAGTTAGAGTTCCTTCGATGTAAACCTGCCTGCCTCGAGTCAGGTATTGGTTGCAAATCTCGGCCTGGCGTCCCCACGCGTTGATATTGAACCACATGGTCTCTTCCCGCTGCTCACCACCGGCAGTGCGGTAGCGGCGAGTCGAGGCAACGCTGAAGGAAGTTACGCCGTCACCGCTGGGAGTGTAGCGCATTTCGGGGTCGCGACCCAGATTGCCTATGACTATGATCTTGTGCAAAGGAGCCTGCCTATGCCTGTTCTTCTTCCGAGGGAGCTTCTTCTGCCGGGGTTTCTGGAGCCTCGGCGGGTGTTTCAGCCTCGGCTGTGGGAGTTTCTTCCGCTTCAGCCACGGTTTCAGTTGGCGGGGCCTCGGATTCTGCTTCGGCTACCGACTCCGACGCCGTCTCGGTTTCGGTCGCGGCCTCGGCTACCGGCTCAGCCGCAGCTTCCTCTGCCGGAGCCTCGGCTACGGCTTCCGTAGCTTCGGCTGGGCTGGCTTCGGCCTCGGCGGCGGGCGCATCAGCGGTTTCCGCTGCGGCTACCGGAGTCTCCCCGGTTGCAGCGCCTTCAGCGGGGGCCGCCGCTGCCTCGCCCTCTTCAGCGGGGCGGGTTGCCGTTGCAGCAGCCGGGGCCGGTCGGGACGCCGCAGGATCGGGCAGGATCTCCCGGTTTGGGATGGAAAGCACCAGGGAACGCAACACCCTTTCATCGAACTTGAGGAAGCTTTCCAACGCCTGGTTAAAGGGGGCTTCGGTGGAAAACCGGATCAGGCGGTAGTTGCCTTCCAGAAAGTGGTGAGAGCCCTGCTGAATGGGATAGGCCAGCCGGCGAGTACCCCAGGGCTGTTCCTGGAAGATATCGCCGTTGCGGTTGGTAATGAAATCGTTGATCTGTCCCCAAGCCTCATTAGCCTGGTCCTGGCTGAGCATGGGGCTGAGGATGGTAACTAGCTCGTAATGACGCAAAAAACTCTCCTAACTATTTTGGCCTGCCACTATTGGTCCGGAAATGATCCGCAAGTGGCTCGCAAGGAATTTTGCGGGGATTATAACATTGGCGGGTTTACCGCTCAACTAGGAATCCAGCCCTGGTACAGGGAAACCTGACGTCAATTCCTTGACCGCTCCCTTGACCTGTCCCATGACCTGCTCGTCGCCCATATTGTTGAGCACCCTGGAAATCAGGCGGGACACCTCATTGGTCTCGGCCTCGCCGAAGCCCCGGCTGGTAATCGCCGGAGTGCCCAGCCTCATGCCGCTGGCCACGCGCGGGGGCTTGGGGTCGAAGGGAATGGCGTTCTTGTTGGTGATGATGCCCACCGACTCCAGCGCGGTCTCGGCCTGCTGTCCGGTGATGTCCATGGGGGTGAGGTCCACCAGGATAAGGTGGTTCTCGGTGCCGCCGGAGACCAGCCGGAGTCCCGCCTCGGAAACCTCGGTAGCCATGGTCGCGGCGTTGGCAACCACCTGCTGGGCGTAGCGGGCAAAGTCGGGCTTGAGGGCCTCGCCGAAGCAGACGGCCTTGGCCGCGATGACGTGCATCAGCGGGCCGCCCTGCATGTAGGGAAAGACGGCGAAGTCTATCTTGCGGGCGATGTCCGACGTGGAAAGGATGAATCCGCCTCGGGGTCCCCGCAGGCTCTTCTGGGTGGTGGAAGTTACTACGTGAGCGTGGGGGAAAGGCGAAGGATGCGCCCCACCGGCAATCAGGCCGGCGATGTGGGCCATGTCCACCATCAGGTAGGCGTCCACCGAGTCGGCAATGGCCCGGAAACGGGGGAAGTCGAGAATCTTGGCGTAGGCGCTGCAACCGGCCACGATCAGCTTGGGCTTGTGCTCCTTCGCTAGCCTCTCCACCTCGTCGTAGTCGATATGCTCAGTCTCCCGGTCAACGCCGTAGGAAACGAAATTGTAGAGCTTTCCGGAGAAATTGACCCCGGCGCCGTGGGTGAGGTGGCCGCCGTGGGACAGTTCCATCCCCATGACGGTGTCGCCGGGCTCCAGCAGGGCGAAGTAAACGGCCATGTTGGCCTGGGCGCCGCTGTGGGGCTGGACGTTGGCGTGCTCGGCGCCGAAAAGCTGCTTGGCCCGGTCGATGGCCAGGGACTCCACCACATCGACGTGCTCGCAGCCGCCATAGTAGCGGCGGCCGGGGTAGCCCTCGGCGTACTTGTTGTTCATCACGCTGGTCTGGGCTTCAAGGACCGCCTTGCTGGCGTAGTTTTCGGAAGCGATGAGGACGACACAGTCGCGCTGGCGGGCGTCTTCCAGTTCAATGGCGCGGGCGACATCCGGGTCTTGCTGGGAGAGCAGGGACATGACAAAAGCCTACCTTTTCAAGAGCAAATAAAAAGCCGGGCCAGTCGGCGCAACCGGACGGGGGAGGCAAGGAGGGCCAACCCTCGGGGCCGGCGCCGCACCGCGGCCAAGCATCAATGTTAAGTATAGCGGTGGGGGAGTTGGGGTGTCAAAGTTGGGAGTTTCGAAAAGACCGACGCAAGTCAGTGACAAACCGTTCGAGTGAAGTGTCTGCTTGGGCTGCCCGATCTATGTCCATGGCTTGTACCAAGTCGGAAGCGCGCTCCAAGCCCCCAACTATAGGTTCGTGTCCAGCATCATAGATAGCTTTAACCAAAAATTGCTTGTAACGATTTCGGTCACATTTTTGGTCTGGCGCATCGCATCCCTTCCCAAATACCTCGCTAAATGCAGCTCCATCGAGGAGCAGCCAACGTTCTATATGCGGGTCTGGGATAGCGTACACTAAGTTTGTTGGGACACTTATTGTCTGGAACTCCCTCGTTCTACCGTTTAAACCTTTGCAATTAGCATCCGTAGCGACAATAATCGCATCGGGATACGGTCCACCTTGGTTGGCTAGGTCCCGAAGGTAATTGTGCAGTTCCTGTACGACGCGACCATGTCCGCGTACGGCGCTTTTCCAGTCAAGTGTTACACTAAGTTCGAGCTCACCAGCTATGCGTTCTACCAATGGGCTGATGACTTGCTGATGAGCATAGTCCTCACCGAATAAGACGACACTAAGCATTAAAGTCGCCACGAATAATTCGGTCGGAAACAGGTAAGACAGATTCAAGGCCTTCGAGAGCTCTACCTATGTCCTGACTCTGACCCAAGGGTCCCCAAGTAGTAAATGGACCTATATGCGTATTGCGGTTTATCCTTCTAGCTGCGAACAAAGAACTATCTGGCAACAAATCCGGAAGAATCGGTGAATGAGTAGTTACTATGTATTGAGTGACACCTATGTCCATACGTGTTCTTAAGAAATCTGCGATCAGACCTATCCTGCCAGGATGAACACCATTCTCGGGTTCCTCGAAACCTACTAGCGAGGGCGGATCTTCAGCACCTATCAGAGCCAAAAGTCCTAGCATTCTCAGGGTCCCCTCAGATAGCACACGGGCGGGAATCGAAACACCTCTTTCCTTTAGAAATAATTCCACTTCACCCAAGCTACTAACTTCTACCTCTATGCCGTCAACATCAGGCAAAAGCATTTGCAACGCCTTTTCAATCGCCTCAAATTGCTGGGGCTTTAGTGACTTCAGAGTATTCAGGTGTGCAGCTAGTTCTTCACCCATTAAACCTATATGACGCACTTCCTTTACTGGGCCAGCCGCCCTCATTCGCTCCCTTGGTTCAAAGTAAAAGAAAAGCCAACTTTCCAGTTCCCGCCTTGCTGCTGTTACATGAGGATAATGGGGAGGATAATGGGGCATCGACAGGATTGTACGATCCAGATAGCGATCATAGTCCGACGGATGTGCCTGCCCTTCCAATCGTAATCGTAGCTTATCTCCCTCTCGGTCAAGAAAAGGTCTGCGGTTGCCCGTTGGTTCACCCTTGGCATTCAGAGCTGTAAGATACTCATCGGTTACGCGTAGAATGCCTTTAAGGGGCACCATTTCGATCTCTACACGATACCGAAGATTCCGTTCCTTAACTTTGCCCGGCGTATTTCCAGCCCCTTCGGCGCGTGTGTCTCCACCTGGCCGACGCATTTCCAGTATTTCTCTATCAACGGCCTGAACAATAGCGTCAGATAGCTCCAAATCCGCTTCAATGGAGAAGGTTAACCTATCTTCCTCAAGCAAACCTTGAATTCCGTGTTCACCCATGGCGAACGACTCGAGAGGTTTACCACGATAAGGTGGGTCGAAAGCTTCCCGCAGTGTCCGACTAGTTGCCAGCTTGGATAAGAGCTGCAGGGCGTCCAAGAAGTTGCTCTTGCCTGCAGCGTTGGGGCCGAACAAAAGGGAAAGGGGAGAAAGTTCTACTCTCACATCGGCCAGCGACTTGTACCCTCTTATATGTATTCTCTTGAGCACCCTACCCCTCCCCCCGTAACTCCCTAATCTGCGCTTCCAGGTTTTGGGCCGTGGTTGTGTCGCCGTCGGAGAGGCGGAAGCAGCGGTCCAGGTATAGCTGGGCCAGGCGGGAGCCCCGGCCGGTGGCTTCCCGGGCAGCGGCCAGCAGGTTCAGCACCTGGAACTCCTCGGGCAGATGGCGCGACAGGGCAGTAATCTCCTCGGTTACCTCGCCGGCCATGTTGTCGTCACGGCCCTCCTGGGCGAACTGGAGCTTGCCCAGCAGATTTGACAGTTCCGCCAGCTTGTCCCGTTCGCTCATCAGGCCGAGCAGCACCTCGTTTACCGAATAAGAGGTATCCGACTGGGTTTCCGCTTCAGTTTCCTGGGAAGCTGCCGCGGGAATGCTCGCGGCTGTCGGGGCACTGGCGAGGCCCTGACGGTCGTAGTAGTCGGCGCAAAGCTGGGAATAAGACTGCACCGCGTCGGTGATGCCCTCCATCATGCGGGGCAGGTCGAAGGAGAACATGCTGGAGCCGAAGACCAGGTCGTCCTGGCGGAGGTCGCTGAGGCGTTCCAGTTCCCCGTGACCGCTCACTTCTTCGGGAACCGGCGGCATGGCGAAAGAGGAAAAATCGTTGAGGGGCAGGTTGCCCAGGTGGGAGGCCAGGAAGGGGGGCACGTATTTGCCGAAGTCGGCCTTTACGGGAAGGACGACTATGTAGCTGGCGTATAGCTTGTCGGGCTCGGTGTCCACCCGGAAATATACGAGGGCGTGGCCCCGGGGACGCTGGGAGTCGCCTCGTTCAAAGGTCAAGTCCATTCGGCCGTCCTGTTGTTGCGGTTATGACTTCTGCTGGGTTCCGGCGAATTATACGACAGCCGCAACAGGTTGGTATTGGTTCAATTATAGGTTATGGGTGGATATAGATACAAACGAAGGCGTTGACCACGGGTCTTCTCACTTGGGGAGCGGGTAATAGGCCTGCACGGATTCAATTAGGGGAATGGGGTCGCCGGCAACCAATATTGAAATAGGTTAACCTGCTACGAGTATATAATATCTTGCCTAGCTGAATGAAGGGAGGGCTTCTGAATGGGCTTGGGCAAGTACCTGTTGGCGATGGCGCTGGTGTTCGGCGTTATGATGGTTGGGCCGGTTGCCTGTAATGGTGATGAGGCGGCCACCCCGGCCCCTCCGCCACCTACACCGAACATTCAGCCTGATATCGGTGTGCAAGTCCCGGAGGCGTTGCCCTCAAACACACCCGTTCCCTCAACTACTCCGGTACCTACACCGGCGGCAATTGCTCTTTCCACAAAGGAGCCAATTCTTAGCACTGTTCCCACACCCGACCCCAGTCCTGCGCCCCTTCCTGCGCCCAGTCCTACGCCCACACCCGTTCCCACTCCCGCACCCAGCCCTACGCCCACGCCCACCCCGCAACCGGAGGCGCACCTGGCGGTGACCCTGGAGCCGGCAGGCGGTGAGCCAGTAAACGGTATGGAATGGCGGATTAACTTCACGATAACCAACCGGTCACAGATACCCGCCTTTGAGGTTCTCCTGTATTTGAACGCCGGCGGCCAGGGGAGGGTCGAGGCCACCCACCTGGCTCGGGGAGAATGTGAGAAAGCAACCTGCCGGGTCAGTTCTTTTGACGGAAATGAGTCGGTTACGGGGCACGTGGTCGTCGTCCCTGAAACCGGCTTCGACCGGCACCTGAGAGTTGATGCCGATGTTTCCTGGGAACTGAGCAATTCCAGAAGGAGGCATTCCTACGGCGAAGCGGCGGCCAGGGTGGTAGACGGGGGCCGACCCGGGGACTTGATCTGGCTGACTTCCACTGAGGCGAATGGCGATAGCTGCGGCGAAAGGACCCAGGTAGGTCCGGAGGCAGTGTATGCCGGCTTTTCCAGGAAACTCTATGCAGTTTCCCGGGACAACGGGGAGATCCTGTGGGTACATGATACGGACGACGCGATATTCGACCCTTATCTCGCCGATGGAAACATTTACTACAGTTCGAGGAGAGAGGAGACGCTGGATGAGGGACGCAGGTATTTTATCCGCGGGCTGAACGCGAAGACGGGCGAACAGACCTGGGAGCGCGAGATCCCTGGATACGCCCGAGGGCCTGGCGTGCTGTACGGCGATAGCATTTTCTTCACGGTAAGTGTCCCAGAAACTGCGGACAATCCGTGGTACCACTACCTGGTGTCTCTTGAGGCTTCGACCGGAATAATGAACTGGCGTTATCGAGTGGATAAGAACGTCAACACTCCCGCGATGGAGTATGACGGCAGCATTTACTTCAGCACGTACGGAAGTGCATACGACTTTCTTTATGCCATAGACCCGCATTCAGGGGAGTTAAGGAAGCAGTATGAGCCCCCGCGCAATATTTATTCTGCCCCACTGTTAGAAAATGGCACCGTTTACGCAATTTCAGCCTTGACGCCTGTGTGGGCATTTGACCTGACCGAAGGGACAGAAAAGTGGGCATACTGGCCCGAAGGCAAGCACTCCCGACACCCGTAATGTATGACGGCAACGTGTACATTGCCATTTGGGACGAAGGGAGAAGAGACTATCTCTCGGTAGATACACTGGATGCTGAGACCGGCAAGCTTAAGTGGAGTTATCAGCCCGGCGAACGCGTCACCCTGCCAACGGCGGCGGGCGGCAGCGTTTATATTCCCTCGGCAACCAGGCTGGTCTCGCTGGACGCCGAGACGGGCAGCGTGAATTGGGAAGGCGACTACGCATATCTATGCAGCCCCCCTACAGTTGTAGACGGGGTGCTGTACGGACGCGCCATCATTGGCAGCGACTTTGTCATCTACGCCATCCGGGGGGAGTAGGGTCAAGCGAATAGAGGGGTTCACGATGATCTCTTTGAAGTCCTGGCCATTGGTGGCAGCACTGTCCTGCTTCCTGCTGTTGGCGCTGGTTGGGTGCCCCGAGGGTGAAGAGCCGACCCCGGTTCCTGCCTCAGCAACCACGGAAGCAGCAACCACGGAGGTCTCCGAACTCCAGCCAACGCCTGCCTTGCCTGCTGCGCCCACGGTCGCCCCTCTTCCCACGCATACCCCCGTACCCCCTCCAACGCCCACGCTCCTTCCTGACGCCTACCTGGTAGTTAACCTGGAACCTGCCAACGAGGAGGCAGTCGCCGGTGAGGAGTGGCGGGTTGATTTCACCATTATCAACCGGACGCGGGCGCCGGCCTTCGACGTTGTAATGGATTTGACGGCCGTCGGAGCAGGCAAAGTGGTGGCCGCCCATATGGCCCGCGGAGATTGCGAGGTAGCGACCTGCCGGGTCAGTTCTCTCGACGAAAATGAGTCCGTTAGCGGGCACCTGGTTGCCATTCCGGCGCTGGCATTTGAAAGGACGATCAAAGTAGACGCCGAAATTTCCTGGGAGCTGAGCGGCTCAGGAAGGGGACATTCCTCGGGTGAAGCCGTTACGGAATTGACAGACGGCGGCCAACCCGGAGGACTTATGTGGCTCACTCCCGCGGAGGCCCTGGGCAATAACTGCGGCGACAGGACCCAAGTGGGCCAAGACACCGTCTATGTGCCTTTTGCCAGGAAACTTTACGCGGTTTCCCGAAACGGCGGAGAGGTGCTGTGGGTCCTGGAAACCGACGGCGGCTTGTCAAACCCTTACCTAGCTGAGGGGAACATTTACCTGAAGACGGGTCACCGGGAGCCATCGGGTGAAGAGCGAGACTTTATTTGGTCGCTGAACGCCAAAACCGGCGAGTTGAATTGGGAACGCGAGGTCGACGGCTATATTAGAGGCCCGGGCGCATTCTACGACGATACCATCTTCTTCACGGTAGTAGTTCAGGAAACCGCAGACAGTCCGTCGTACAGTTACCTGTTGGCGCTGGAGGCATCGACCGGAATCATGAACTGGCATTATCGATTGGAAAAGGACATCAACACGGCGGCCGTAGAGTATGACGGCAATATCTACTTTGGCACCGTGGGCAGTGGCCCCCACTTCCTTTACGGCATTGACGCCATTTCCGGAAAATTGAATCTGAAGTACGACTCGGATGGCGGGGCGTACTACACGCCCCTGGTGGCAGCAGGGTCCGCATACACATCATCGGGAAGCCAATCTCTAAGTGCACTTAACCTGTCGGAAGGTCGGGAAGAGTGGAATTACCGGGCAGATGGCTGGCCCTCCGGGACACCCGCGATGTCCGATGGCAATTTGTACATCGCTATTTGGGATGACGACCTGAGGGAACAATTGTCCGTAGACGCCCTGGATGCTGAGACCGGCAAACTGGAATGGAGCTATGAGCCCGGCGAACCCGTCACCCTGCCAACGGCAGCGGGCAGCAGCGTCTACATACCCTCCGAAACGAAGCTGGCCTCGCTGGAAACCCAGACGGGAAGCCTGATATGGGAAGGTGACTACGCATATCTATGCACCCCTCCAACCGTTGTCGACGGGGTGTTGTACGGAAGCGCCAGCATTGACACCGACGAGGCCATTTACGCCATCCGCGGAGAATAGGACCAGCCGGCGCAGGACCGCACGATGATCTCTTTAAAATACCGGGCATTGCTTGCCTCGCTGGCATGCTTCCTGTTGTTGGCGCTGGTTGGTTGCCCGGGTGGTGAGGAGCCTCTGTCCCCTCACTCGGCACTGTCGGTGGTCTTGGAACCCGCCAAAGATTCGATTATTGCGGGTGAGGAACTGCGGGTCGAATTTGCCGTTACCAACCAATTGCCCGAACCTGCCTTCGATGTCACCCTGCAGTTTGAGGTGGACCGGCCTGGCAAGCTGGTAGTAGTGAGTTCTTCTCGCGGGGACTGTGAAGGGTCGGTCTGCGAAATTGGTTCTTTCGACGGACATGAGTCTGTAACCGGCCACATCGTTGCAACCCAGGGCCCGAGCTTCGATGAAAAGACTGAAATCAAGGTCGATGCTAATGTCTCCTGGCTTCTGGTTGACTCGAGGAGAAGCTACTGGGAAGGTCATGCAACAGCACAATTAGTGGACGGCGGCCAGCCTGGAAGTCTTATCTGGACCACGAAGGTCGATGCCAACGGTGTCGGATGCGGAGATGGAATTGAAGTGGGGGCCGAGGCGGTGTATGCGACCTTCGCCGATGAAATCTACGCCTTTTCCAGGTCAACTGGTGAGGAGATATGGGATTACAGAAGGACAAACAGGCTTACTGACCCGGTGCTGGCAGACGGGAGTATCTACTTCCACAGCTGGGGTAGAGACGAGAACGACGAGTCCCGCTATTTCAGCTTCTCCCTGGATGCATCGCAGGGAAAGCTGAATTGGCGGCATTCCGACGTCGGGAGCATACGTGGTCGTGCCCTGGTCCATGACGGGATACTTTTCTTCGCCATAAATGAAGAAGAGCCAGATGGCCAGGAGAAGTACGGCAACTTGACAGCTCTTGACCCGATGTCCGGCTTCCTGAAATGGCGTTACAAGGTAGAGACGTGGATTGCCAGCTCCCCAGTGGAAATTGAAGGCAACATCTATTTTTCAACTAGAGAAGGGGATGATGCATTCTTGTACTCTATTGACCCGGTAACTGGAGAGTTAAATCGAAAAGCCTCAATCTCTTCGAACGCAAACTCCATCAATGAATACGGTGAGCCACTGTGGTCCCCCGACAGCATCTATATCGCTTCAGAATCTAATGTTCTTAACTCCATAGACCTTGCCACTGGAGAAACAAACTGGAGCTACACTGTTAGAGGCAATGGGTTCAATACCCCGGAACTGCATCAAGGCAGCCTGTATCTGCTTGTATGGGACCAGAATTCGAAAGGCCCTTTTGCAATGCATGTTGTGGACGCAGGGGACGGAAGCCTCAAGTGGCGTTATCAACCCGGCGAACGAATTGAAGCGGTAGTGTTGGACGGGGAAAGCGCGTACATTACTTCCAAGAGCGGACTGGTTTCGCTGGATGCTTCGACAGGCATCCAGAAATGGGAGGCCGGTTACGCTTTCATTTGTGGACCGCCTGCCGTTGTCGACGGCGTTCTGTACGGGCGCGCAACCCTCGACCTCTTCGGCTACATAGCGTTCGCCATTCGGGGCGAGTAGGGCCAATAAGGTGTGCATCGAAGGGCCCTACAGGCAAAGGCTCTCACCAGTAAGCAGGATTGCAGGGGGGCCACTATCCTGTATTATTCCTGTATTATTCCCGCAGGAATTGTCCTGTCCCCGATTTGCCTCTCCAAAGTTGCCTCAAGGAGTGTCTTTGCGATGAACGACTACACCAGTTATGCCCTTAACTCTATCCCCTTTCTGAACCCTGAACGGTTTAGTGAGGTTGACCTTTCCGGCGGTGTTGACCCCATTCTCCCCACGCCCTTCCGCATTGGGTCGGCGGCGGCGGCAAGCCTGGCTGCAGTGGGGCTGGCAGCGTCGGACCTGTGGGAGCTGCGCACCGGACGGCGCCAGCAGGTCAAGGTTGACACCCGCCGGGCCACGGCATCCCTGCGCAGCAGCAGGTATATGACCCTGGAAGGGGCGCCGACGGCGGGCGAGCGCAACGCGGTTATGGGCGTTTACCCGGCGAAGAACGGGCGGTGGAGCTATTTGCATTGCAACTTCCCCAACCACCGGGAGGCTGCCCTGAGCGTCCTGGGGGTGGAGAAAGACAAGGAGGCGGTGCGGCGAGCGGTGTCCCAGTGGGATGCCCTGGAACTGGAAGAGGCGATCATCGCAGCCCGGGGCGCCGGTGGCATGGTACGTACCATGCAGGAATGGGCGCAGCATCCGCAATCGGCGGCGGTGGCGTCGCTGCCCCTTCTGGAGATAGACAAGATTGGCGACGCGCCGGCGCAACCGTTGCCCGAGGGGTCACGACCCCTTTCCGGCATACGGGTGCTGGATTTGACGCGGGTACTGGCAGGACCCACCTGCGCTCGTACCCTGGCGGAGCACGGGGCCGACGTGATGAAGATTGCCGGGCCTCACCTGCCGTTCAACGAGGGGCAGGAGTACGACACCGGCCACGGCAAACTGTCCACCCACCTGGACTTGAGGGAAGGGCAGGATATGGAGACGCTGCGGGGGCTGATCCAGGAAGCCGACATATTCTCGCAGGGCTACCGGCCCAACACCCTGGCCTCTCGCGGGCTTTCCCCGAAGGACCTGGCGCAAATAAGACCCGGCATTATTTACGTATCCCTGTGCGCCTTTGGCCGGGTGGGCCCGTGGGCCGAGCGGCGCGGGTTCGACACGGTGATCCAGACAGTCAGTGGCATTACCCACCGGCAGGGAGAACTGTTCCCCGGTGCAGAGCCGGGGCCGCAGTTCTACCCGGTGTCGGCCATTGACTACCTTACCGGCTACCTGATGGCCTACGGCGCGCTGACGGCCCTGGCCCGGCGGGCAACTGAGGGCGGAAGCTGGCTGGTGCGGTTGTCGCTGGCCCAGACCGGCCGCTGGCTGGTGGGACAGGGACAGGTGCCGGAATCGGACCTGTCAGGCATTCCGTCGGACTTTACCGCGGACGAAGTTGAGGGCTGGACAACCGTAAGCGAGGCTCCTGGCGGCAGGTTGAAGCACCTGTCGCCGGTGGTGGAACTTTCCGAGACTCAACCCTACTGGGCACGCCCGACGGTGCCCCTGGGCTACCATGACCCGGTGTGGCCCGAGCGTTCGGCTTAAGTTTTACTTTCATCCATTGGGGGACACCAAGAAACAGGAAAAAAAGGGAGGAGCGACATGACCTCATCGTCGAGGGTACTGGAAGGAAGGATAGCTATAGTTACCGGGGCGGCCAGTCCCATTGGCATGGGTCGCTCCATAACCGCCGGCCTGGTACGGGCCGGAGCCCGGGTGGCCATGCTGGACGTCAACGAGGAGTGGCTGGACGAGACGGCCAGCGTGATGCAGGAAATAGGCGGCGATGACGCGGTGCTGCCCATAGTGGCCGACGTTACCAGTCCCGACTCGGTGGCCCAGGCAGTGGAGCGCACCATCAACGAGATGGGCGGGCTGCACATCCTGGTCAACAACGCCGGCATCAACCTGCGGTCGGGCGGTTTCACCAATCCCGGGGAGACGGGCCGGCGCACCGACTTCTGGACCATCGACCCCTCAGGCTGGCTGCGGGTTATTGCCGTAAACCTGAGCGGGCCCTTCATAATGTCCCATGCCGTTGCTCCCCACATGGTTGAACAGGGGTTCGGGCGCATTATCAGCGTGACGACCAGCATGGACACCATGTGGCGCAAGGGAGGCGCTCCCTACGGGCCGTCCAAAGCGGGGCACGAAGCGCTGGTGGCGATTATGGCCCAGGACCTGGAGGGCACCGGGGTTACCGCCAACGTGCTTACTCCCGGCGGGGCCACCGCCACCAACATGGTGCTGCCGCCCGACGGGACAAGCTCCCGCACCCTGATCCAGCCGGAGGTGATGCAGGCTCCGGCGGTATGGATCGCATCGGACGAGGCCAGCGAATGGACCGGTCGCCGCATAATTGCCTACCACTGGGACGAATCATTGCCCCTGGAGGAGCGGCTGGAGAAGTGCGGAGCCCCGGCGGCGTGGCCGCAACTGGGCCTGCAAGCGGTGCATCCGGACTGGTATGAGCGGGGGTAGGGGGAAAGTAAGGGAGAAAGTATAGGAAAGCAGCGGGCCAAGTCGTTGGCGGAGTTCTTGATGAACGAGGAGCGCACCGAAAAATTAGCCCGGGAAATCTGCCACGAAGTCGATGTCCTGCATAGAAGGAATGCGAAAAGTGAACTTGGTGCCACCGTATTGATTGGTCACCGCAAAATCACCTTGGCTGATGATGTCCATCCCTATAAGTAAATCGGCGCCGGGGATTTCCGCTTTGCTAACCGTTAAGTTAGGGAGGATTATTTCACTGGGCAAGGTTATATTAACCAAGTAGACTTCAGCCAAATAGCTTCCATCAACGTGGAAAACCCTTGTCAGCCCTATGGGAAGCAGCCCGCAGGCATCAACTACAACCTGAGAGATTACGCTATTGGTAGCCCCGGTGTCCCACAGGGTTGTGAATGTTTCTCTAGAGGGTTCTGGAGCATGGGGGCTTTCCGGGTCCCAGTCCATGGATACATCACATTCGTTTACGAGCTCATACAAGGTAACCGGACTGGCTGTAGTGAAGGCATAAACCTGGCCTTCCTGCATTATGGTTCCCTCACGCGGGAACGGAATTTCTGTGTGTACGCCTCGGCGCCTTCACTTACGCGCTGCACCAGAAAGGTTCCCATTGGGTGCTCCTTTCTCGTAGCAACAACTGCCTCGGCCTCAGTTGCGTAGTCCCCAATGACTTGTCTATCTTTCAGTACTATAACCCGGCCGTCGTATTTGGCTACCATCTCAGCTTGATGGTCCAGATAATAGTTAAACTCTCTTTTCAAAACTTCGGTCGGGGCCCCGCTCATGACTTCACACCTTCTGGAGCGGTTTGGGGAAATTCCGTTCAAGTCATCCCCAACCCACTGAATTCATCGCATTCACTCTTGTACATTGTACATTGGTCAAGTTGCCTGAGAAATGTCTGCCTTTGCGCAAGCTAACAGCGTCGGTGTGAGGTCGGACATCCTGATATCAGCAGTCTCTTCAGTTACTACGATTGCTTCCCTTTTTAGCCCTCGGCCCCTGTGCTATAATCGCAACGCCTTTGAACGGGGGCTGGTGGCGTTGGATGCGCCTGGGGGTTGGTACGAAGGGTGGCAGGTAGCCTTCGCTTGGGGTTTGTATCCCGGCGATAAATTGGTCGCGGTGGGAGTTTCACCGCCGATTGAGGGTCGGGCCAATTGAGTATCACGAAGGGGGTATGGCTGCCTTAACCCAGCGCAGGCAGTCCACACGTATGAACTTCACTAAGAGCCCGTTGGTCGACACCGACGACTTGAGGATATTCAGCGGTAATTCCCATCCCGCACTGGCGAAGGACGTTTGCAGTTACCTGGGAATGCCCGTAAGCCAGGCCGAAGTTTTCAAGTTCGCCAACGATAATTCCTTCGTCAAGATCCTGGAAAACGTCCGCCAGAGAGACGTCTTCATCATCCAGCCCACCGGAGCGCCGGTCAACGACAATCTGATGGAACTGCTCATCATGATTGACGCCTGCAAACGGGCCTCGGCGGGGCGCATCACAGCCGTCATCCCCTACTACGGCTACGGTCGTACCGACAAGAAGGACCAGCCCCGGGTGCCCATAACCGCGCGGCTGGTGGCCGACCTGCTGACCACCGCCGGAGCCGACCGACTGCTGACCGTGGACTTGCACGCGGGGCAAATCCAGGGGTTTTTCAACATTCCCGTGGACGAGCTTACCGCCATGACCATCCTGTCGGACTACTTCAAGGCCAAGGAGATTGATGACCTGGTGGTGGTTGCGGTGGATATCGGCATATCCAAGCGGGCGCGCGACGTGGCCGAGTACCTGGACTGTCCGCTGGCCATCATCGAAAAGCGCCGTATCGACAATGCTGATCATTCCGAGACCCTGAACGTCATCGGCGAGGTTGAAGGGAAGGTGGCCCTGACCTTTGACGACGAGATCCTGACGGGCGGCACGACGATTAACGCCGGCCAGGCCCTGATGGATAGCGGCGTTACCCAGGTTTATGCATGCGCCACCCACCCGGTATTTGCCAGCAAGGCCTACGACGCCATCGCCACGAGCGACTACGCAGAGGTGGTGGTAACTGATACGCTGCCCCTGAACCCTGAAAAGAACCAGGACAAGGTCAAGGTGCTTTCGGTGGCATCACTATTGGGAGAGGCCATAAGCCGGATACACGTAGGGCAGTCGGTCGGCGAGCTTTTCAGCACCCGCAGCTTTCCGGAGTTTCCCAACCGGCGGGGGTAGGCTCTTCAGGCAATTCCGTCCGGTCATGACTATTCAGGCTCAACGAACCTTATAGGGTTCTGGGAGCGGTACTGGTTTGGCACTCTTTTCCCTACATACTGCAGTTGGGCGGTCATTTCAGCGGGTTCCCCCACGAAGCCCCAGCGGTCTTCATTGGGAGAACGTATCCAGGTCTTGGTACGAAATGCACCGAGGACTCTATCAGAGTTCCTAGCCAGAACCAGATAACCTGGTGAATCTACAAGCCCACCAGGATTCATTCGCCAGTAACCATTAACGGCAGCATAGACGTCTGCCGGGTACTTGATCGATAGGTCATTACCAATCGTCTGACCAATATATATCAGAAGCAAAGGTTCATTCGGTACGAAATCTTCGTGATTTGCCAGCGTCGTCATGTCGCTATTCCTTCGTAAATCTTGCAAAGGTGATTTGTGGGAATCGTACCAAGATTCATTTCATTACGCCACACTCCCTATTTACCTTCTAGACACTCACCTTACCCTGACAACTCGGCAGAAAGTGAGGAGGATTCCCCATGTACGACTTGCTGATTAAAGGCGGCACGGTAATCGACCCTTCCCAGGGCATCAACGGGGCCAACGACGTGGCGGTGGCGGATGGCAAGATAGCACGGGTGGCGCCGGACATTCCCGCATCGGAGGCGACCCGTGTGGTGGAGGTCAAGGGCAAGATCGTTACACCCGGCCTGATAGACCTGCACACCCATATTTATGACGGCGTGAACGGCAACGGGGTGGAGGCTGACCTGGGCGGCGTACGGGCCGGAGTCACTACCATGGTGGACGCGGGCAGTTCGGGCTGCGATACCTACGGCGGCTTCCCGAGGCACATCATCCCGAACAACGCTACGGAGATTATCCCCTTCCTGCACATCTGCCGCACGGGACTGGCCACCACGCCGGATATTTTCAGTCCGGCCAGCATTGACCTGGACCGGACCATCCAGGTGGTGGAACAGAACCGGGATACTATCTTCGGCATCAAGGCCCGCATGGTGTCGCCGGCCCTGGAGATTATGGGCATGGAGATGCCCCGCATGGCCAAGCGGGCCGCCGTGGAGTCGGGCGTGAAGCTGATGGTCCACATCGGCGACACGGAAAAGCGCTACGACGAGAAGGTCATCCACCAGCTGCTGCCCATCCTGGAGGAGGGGGACATAGTTACCCACCTCTTCACCGCCAACCCCGGCGGGGTGATCGACTCCGATGGCAAGCTGGTACCCGAAGCCAAGGAGGCACAGGAACGGGGCGTGTGGCTGGATACCGCCCACGGCCGGATGAATTTCAGCTTTGACGTGGGCCAGCGGGTCCTGGACCAGGGCCTGATGCCGCACTGCATCAGCACCGACCTAACTTTGCCCGGGCGCCAGTTGACCGTCCACAGCATGACGGAGATGATGACCCGCTTCCTGGCCATGGAGTTCACCCTGGAGCAGGTGGTGGAGATGTCCAGCCTGAATCCCGCCAAGGCCCTGGGTCAGGAAGACCGCATTGGTTCGCTGGCCCCAGGCCACCAGGCGGACATTTCGGTGCTGGACATCAGCGAGGGTGACTGGGTGGTCTACGACGTGGTGGGCGGCACCCGCAAGACGGAGAAGGCGGTGGTGCCGGTGCTGACGGTAAAGCGGGGCGAGGTCTACGAGGCGGGCTGGGGTCCGCGGCCCTGGGGGTGGGAGCCGGATAGTGTGTAGGGGGACAGGCCACGCTGTATACTGGAGTCCTCTGTACAGGGTGTTATTGAAGGAGACTGTTTTCCTCGTATATGGGGCGGCTTTTAGTGATGTCTAAACCAGTTCAGCAGAATGAAATGGCAAATCCCGTGTGGGATGGCTTTTACTCCACAGCCCAAGTGTCCAGGCTGGCAGGTGTACCTCGGTCTACGCTTTACTCCTGGAGGAAAAAGGGGATAATCGGCCCTTCAATAAATGTGTATACAGGCGACAAACTTGTCGAAGAAGGATATTCCTACGCAGATCTGGCAATCATAAAGTTACTGCGAGGCCTCAAAGACAAACAACTTACCCGCAAGTCCCTCATTTCGGCTTTAAGGCATCTGCTCGAGAGGTTCGGATCGTTTGATAACAGGAGGTGGGAGGAGGCACACCTCTACGTATTGGACAAAGAAGTTTATGCTCAAAAGCCAGACGAATGGGATGCCACGGTCGCAACTCGGAGTGGGCAAAGACTATTGTTATCACCGCCTGAGTTGTTTGAAGAAGAAGCCGGGATACTAATCCCCAAGAACTTTAGGGACTATGTCGAAATAGATCCTGATATTATGGACGGCCTCCCTGTGGTTGCAAGAACTCGTATTCCCACATCTATGCTTGCCATGATGAACGAACAGGGAGTCTCGTTCAGGGAGTTGTCGGACCTCTATTCCCCGATTCCCGAGGAAACTCTGAAAAAGGCAGTAGAATACGAGCGAAGTCTTGACGCTGCGATTGCTGCCTAATTTAGACCGGATAGTTCTCGATGCCGATGTCAATATGCTGGTCAGGCCCTACTTGGAAGCAGTAGGCTTCGATGTCGTTCTCTCAACTCAGGAGGACGTTAATGTCAGGAGCGACGTCGCAGTTCTTCAATGGGCAAGAGAGCGAGAGAGGATGCTGGTCTGCCACGACAAGCATCGAGACGGTCATACCAGGATGCGGCTATTCGAGGAGATCCATGCCAATGGCGGGAAAATTCTCAGAATCGGTGGAAAGCCAGATCAAAGTCCGATTACGTCGACAGGAATGATCATGGTGCATCGGCAACAGTGGTTGTCGTTCTTCGAAGAATACCAAAGTGGAATTGCCATAGTTCACAGGACTGGCTGCAGATTCAGCACCCCGGGCGACCTTTTGCGTCAAGTCAGACGCCAAGATTCCGCAGACGATGATCCCATTTCTGGGCTGGAATCATCCCCCAGAAATCGCGACTAACTGAAGGGCATATCTTCTTATTTCTTCACCTTCCCCTTCACCATCTCCTTCACCTTCCTCCCCAACTGCCTTGCCTTCACTACAGGCCTGAACCTGGGGCGCATGTTGTGGGCTATCAGGGGGGCTACCTGCTGGTTGCCGGCTACCAGGGGGGCTACCCACTGGCGCAGCTCCTTGAGGGTGGGGGGTTTTTCTTCCCAGGTGGGCACCAGGGAGTCCATTGGGCTCCACTTCTTTGCCCGGTTGAGGCGGGTCATTACCGTTCCCCCGGCTTCCTGGACCGCGATGACACCGGCCAGCATGTCCCACATGCGGGGGGCGCCGATGATGGCGTACTGGAGGACGCCACAGGCGGTCATGGCCAGTTCGTAGGCGATGCTGCCGGTGGTGCGCAGTTCGCCGGGGTTTCGGCCCACCGGCTTGCCAAACCTGGTGGTCTGGACGAAAAAGCCGGGCAGGCCAATGAGGCGGTTGCCCACGGGCTTTTCAGAGGCGTAGACCGATACCGGTTGGCTGTCGCTGCCTTCGTTCAGCGTAAATTTGGAGCCGCCACCCTTGTGGCAGTGGAGGACGAAGCCACCCCCCGGCGAAGGCCAGGGTATGTACAGGGCTCCGGCCACGGGGCGTCCCCTGTGCAGTATTCCTATGGACGAGGCGTAGACTGGCAGGCCGTTAAGGAAGTTGGTGGTGCCGTCCAGAGGGTCGAGAACCCAGAGGAAGTCCGGGGCGGGACCGGTGGGGTCAGTCTCGTCGGAGCCTTCTTCGCCCAGGATGCCGTGGGACGGGAAGAGGCGGGATATCTCCTTAACCAGGTATTCCTGGGTTGCCTTGTCGGCGGAGGTTACCGGGTCCAGCTGGTTCTTGTCCTTGTACTCGATGGAAAGCTGTTTCCCGAACTGGGCGGAAAGGATACCGCCGGCGCCCCAGGCCAGGGCAACGGCAGCGGTTTCGATTTCCTCCAACTGTTCCTGGAAGGTGGGGTTTTCTGCAATCATAGGGGTTAACCTCAGCTGCCGCCGAAACGGGGAGATTCTCGAGGGCCACGGCCCTTGTGGCTTGGGCCTTCCGGGCTTGGCCGACTAGCGGTACATGGGCTTGAAGAAGCTGTGCAGGAAATTGCGCTGGTGGGCCCAGGAGTGGGTGCGCTTGACCACCGCCGGCGGGATGGCCTGCCCCTGTCGCTGGGTAATGCGCATGGTCTCGTATTCACTCAACTCCGGCGGGGCGTCGGCGGTGAAGATAATCTCGCAGCCCTCGGACTCGATGAACATTTTCAGGGACTCGTAGCCGGTTACCTTGCGGTTGGGAGTCTGGTAGACGTAAAGCTCAGTGCAGCCGTAGAGGTCTTCGACGTGGTCGTTGCCAGTGCCGCGCCCGCCGCCCTGCCGCAACTGCTGCCTAGTGAAGCCATGTCCGCTCAGATTCATGCTCATAAGCAAACCCCGTAATCAATTACGAATTGGGAATTAAGAATTACGAGTGAAGTTGGGCAAGCTTATCGATTCGCAATTCTTAATTTTTTTGTTCCTAATTCTAAATTATCTTTTTAGGGATAGATAGCCCAGCCCACTCGGTCGGTTTCGGCGCGGTAGAAGTGGCCGTCGGTGGACGTTGCGTACAGGGTGGTAAGGCCGGGGCCGCCGAAACATACGTTGGTGGGACGGTTGCAGGCGATGGGATGGGTTTCCAGCACCCGTCCGGTGGGCGAGAATATGTAGATCATGGGGCCGGGGCCACCCAGTTCCCAGCCAGCGGTGGCTACGATATTGCCGTCGGCGTCCAGGCACATGCCGTCGATGCCCCGGTGCACCGCGTCGGCGTCGCGGCCAAAGGTGTGGACCGTCCGGAAAGAGCCGAGGCTGCCGTCGTCGTTGATGGGATAGGCCCGCAGTTCGCGGTTCAAGTCAATGCGGTCACTGTTGCTTTCCGCTACGTAGAGGGTGCGCTGGTCGGGGGAGACGAGGACGCCGTTGGGCATGGTGGTGTCAAAGATAACGCGGGTGACGGTATAACTGCCGTCGGACTGGGGGTCGGCCCGCAGCACCGAGCGGTTGTCCAGTTCCTCAACCTCGCTGGGGTCGATGTTCCCGGCGTTCCAGGGATTGGTGAACCAGATGCGGCCACTGCGGTCGACGGCCAGGTCGTTGGGGGTGTTGAGCTTCTGCCCGTCCACGCGGTCGGCCACGGGGACTATAGCATCGTCGTCGAACCGGACAATGGCGCGGCCACCGGAGCAGCAGCCAAAGAGATTGCCCTTGGTATCGAAGGCGAGGCCGTTGGTGTGGTTGGTGCTGGTACGGGCTTCGGAGATTTCGCCGGAGTTGGGGTCGTAGCGCATGATGCGGCTGGACGGGATGTGGGTGAAGAGAATGGCCTCACCGTCCCACACGGGGCCCTCGCTGACGCCGCCGTAGGGCCGGGCAAGCAACTCAAACTGGTACTGCCAGGGCATGGTTGGTTCCTCCTGCAGGGATTGATTGGATACAGCAGATTATCCACGAATGAGCGGGGATGTCCACTGGGTTTGAAGTTCCTTCGGCGAATTACCAAACAAATCCCAGCCTTCCCTATTGACGGGGTAAGGGACCTCCTTACTGACCGGCAGCCTTGTTCTCTTAGATCAGGAACATTGAAAATTTCATGACATTTGCCCGGTAATATTCCTGAGGAGTCTCCGCCCGGGGACGTTGAGCTTGTGGTAAGGGTGCACTTTTGGTTGGGAGCATGGTTACCATGAAGAAGGTCGTCAATTCGCCATATTTCCTGTGGGTGTTACTGGCTCTGCCGTCAGTTCCATTGATGTTGAACCTCTTGCAGGGCGACGCCAGTGGTCTGTCCGTCGCCGAGGAAATTGTGGGCACGTCGGGGGTGTTGTCGTCCTTTCTGATGATAGTCGCCATGGCCTTTTCGCCCTTGCTTTCCCTATTCCCCAAATCCCGTGCGGTGGCCTGGTTTCTCCAGCGGCGCCGCTACTTTGGCGTAGCTTCCTTCTCGTACGCCCTTGTCCATGTCCTTTTCTATTTCGTCGGCTTGGACACCCTGGCGCAGGCGCTGGACGACTTTCTTGCTCCTACTATCCTGACCGGATGGGTGGCCTTCTTTATCTTCGTCCCCATGGCCATTACCTCAAACCGGGTGATGACGCGGGCCATGGGCTGGGGCCGCTGGAAAATGCTGCAACGGGGGATATATATGGCAGCGTTACTGGTCCTGACCCATTGGGTGATGGTGGAAAGGGAGTTTGGACCCTTCATTTTCTTCGGGCTGCTGGCGCTGCTGGAGGGCTGCCGCCTCTGGCGCACCCTGGCAAATCGCAATTCCCGTGACAAGCTGACCAGCGCAGTTCCGACTTAGCCGATTGTCTCCCCGATTGTTCCACCGTTTATCCCACCGTTTGGCCCACTGTGTGCCCCATCGTTTGTCGAGGCGAAGCCTGCCGTAATTAACCCACACGAAATATGACAGGCGGCTATTGATATTGGGGGGCCATTGGTCTAAATTAAACGGGCATTTTGAGGCGGCGGCTTGGTGGTGCCGGACATTCAGTCGCCAGTGGATGATAGCGAGGCATGACAGCGGTACTGCGAGAAATCCTGGAAGCCCTGGCCCTGGCCGTAGTGGTATTCATAGTGATCCAGGCCAGCGCCCAGAACTTTCGCGTTGAGGGTTCCAGCATGTCCCCCACACTGGAGGGGCAGCAGTACCTGCTGGTCAACAAGCTGATCTACCTGAAGTTCGATGTTGAACAGTTCTCCCGCATTATCCCCATCTGGGAAGTGGACAAGTCCAGGGTCAGCCACCCCATCAGGCCCCCCAGGTTTGGCGAGATAATAGTCTTTCGCTACCCGGCCGGACCGGACCGGGACTTCGTCAAGCGGGTGATCGGATTGCCGGGAGATGAGGTCGAAATTGTGGACGGGCAGGTAGTGATCAACGGCACCGCTTACCGGGAGCCATACCTGAGCGGGCCTTTCAACTATAATTTGCCACCGCGGCAGATGGGTGAGGGGGAGTACTTTGTAATGGGTGACAATCGTGCCCACAGCAACGACTCCCGCAACTGGGGCCCTGTACCCGAGGAAAACGTGGTAGGCAAGGTCTGGCTGATCTACTGGCCCTTCTCCCAGCTGGGGACTCCCCGGTAGGGCTTCTCCGACCGCTGTTATCCGGCTTCCACGGCCACATGGAAGCTATCTCAAGAACGGCAGTGCAAGTCGCATCTGTGCCCAGCGGCGGCTTCTTGGTGGGAGCAACCCCCATCCTCGCCCTCCCACGTCGACTACGAAGGGACTTTTGAGGCCGTTTCTTACGCGCCAAAAACTATCCACGAACTGACACTCGTGCGCCCCGACTTGGGCTTCTTCGCGTCCGTTCGTGGATATCTTGTGAGATCCCCTGGGCGGAAAAGCTGAAACAGTCCCTTAAGCCTCTCCTTCTCTTGCCGGGCCCACCAGGATGTCGTCGCCTTCGACCTTGACCTCGAAGGTGCGAAGAGCGTCCACCGCCGGCGGGGTGAGCACCTTGCCAGTCCTGACGTTGAAGATGGCGCCGTGCAGGGGGCACTGGACTTCCGCGCCGTCCAGGTCGCCCTCGGACAGGGAAGCATAGGCGTGGGAACAAATGTCGTCGCAGGCGTGGACTTCCCCGTCCACGTTGACTATCAGGACCTGGTCATCGCCCACGTCCACCACTTTCATGTCTCCAGGGGATACGTCGCTGACCGCGGCAACCTTAACGAAATCGGGCATAACTCCTCCTTGTTACACATACCGGATGTTGACAATTGCGTCCGGCGTTTATGCAGGCAGCATTGAAGCCGGGTGGGATGAATCGGTAGACATTATATATAAGAGAGGGGTTGGGGGGAACTGGGGGTTTGGGGGAAGTATGGAGTAGATCCAGGAATGGACAAGAATGTTAACTATAGGTTATTCGAGAGCTCACCGCCTGTCCTGAGTATAGGAGCCATAGCGAATCTCAATGGTGAGGCTTCCAAATATCCCCTTACATATAATTAGTAGGTGAAACCAATAAATTCTTATAGATAACCGAAGTTGTCATAAAAACTGTCATAATATAGTTGCAAATTATCTCAACTTCCAGTATTATTTTCCAAGTTTCAGTAGGGAGGTTGGGATGCAGGAAGATTACGTCGAATTGGAAACTGTTAGAGATCTGCTTTACCCCAGAATTTGGACCTGGCGGGACCTCTTTTTGGAGGCCTTTTATTCCATTAGACAACAGGATCCCGCATTTCTACGTCCGCTCTCCTCAGCTACAGTTGCTGGATTAGTCTGCGACCACGCTTACAGCTTGATCTCTAATAATATCCACGCCGATCCCAGAGTGACTCTTAAGCTTTATCACGGCCAAAAACATTTTTGGGTTGATGACCTAATATGCTTGCGGATCAAGAAAGTCAATCGGAATTTTCTGTCTTCAAATTATAGGACTAAGCAATCTAGGGAATGGAATGCTCAATCGCCACTACCTGGACTTGATCTAGGAGCCAGAATCGAACTAGGGTACCAAGTGGACATTACAGGAAGCGTGTTGCTTGGTATTTACGTGTTGTATCGTCTTCACAAGACGGTCCAATGGCTTTGGCAAATTCACGGAGAGCAAGTATCGACTTTTGGCTCACAGCCCTCTTTGACAAACATAAACTCTATTCACCAGCGGCACTTTCTCTATGAGCCCGACCCAAAATAGCGGTGTATCGCATGTCTAGACAATTTGAAATCAATCCTGAAATGGTCGTTTTAGCTCGTAAGGCTCGAGGGCAAACTCAAAAGTCACTGGCTACTTCCATGGGCATAAGCCAAACTCTACTGGCAAAGTATGAAGCCGGGAGCAGAGTGGTCACTTCGACTCATCTTTCTGCCTTAGCTCACTCTCTCGATTATCCGCAAGGATTTTTTACACGACACGCTCACGTTCAGGGGGCGGGCCAAAGCGAAATATTTCATCGGAAACGCAATAAGGCATCAGCCAGTTTGATGGAACGTGCTTATGCCGAAGCTCAGATCCGCCGTTTAGAAGTTACCCAGATGTTGGAGTCGGCTCCTCAATTACCTTTACTACCTAGTTATCCCGTTGATGAGTTTGAAGAGGACCCTGAGAAGATCGCCCGCACAGTCCGAGCGTGCTGGCAACTGCCTCATGGTCCCATCTTTAACGTAACCCGTACTCTTGAAGACAACGGCTGTATTGTATTGGCTCATGAATTCGGGAGCCATCACATTGACGGTTTCAGCCACCGCTCCATAGGTAGTCCACCGTTTTTCCACTTGAATTCAACATTGCCGCCAGACCGCTGGCGCTGGACATTAGCCCATGAGCTCGGTCATGCTGTCATGCACTTTGACCCAGGGGAGCCTCATCAGGTAGTCGAAAAGCAAGCCGATCTTTTCGCTGCAGAATTCCTGGCTCCTGGGCATGAGATATTGCCGTCACTATTCCGATTGAATTTCCAAAGCCTCGCCGAGTTGAAACGTGAGTGGAAAATTTCAATGCAAGCTTTGGTGATGCGCGCGCACCACTTAGGTGTTCTGGACGCACGGCAAAAGGCAGGAATGTTTGCCAGGTTGTCTAAAGCAGGATACCGGATGCGCGAACCAGAGACCCTGGACCCCCCTGTCGAAAGACCGGAACTCGCTTATAGACTAGTACAATTCTTCTTGCATAATATGGAATTCAGCCGCTCAGAACTCTGCACGATGCTCAAGATAAACGAGACTGATCTGAGAGCTTCTTATCGTGATCCAGAAGATCTGCTGGGGTACATTTTGGGAACAGAACCTGCTGAAAAGGATGGTGGTCGTGGAGGTGATGTGGTCAACGAATCTTTTTCTCTCGATTTAGAGCCTGACGCATATCCTCTTCACATTCAAATTGGTTGTCATCCTGAAGATGTAGCCAGATTCCAAGAGTCTTTGAACGCTTTGTTTTTGTTGGAAAGGGAAGGCCTTGTCTCTCAAGGTATTTTGGACGTCAGTCTAGATCGGCTCCGAAACAAGCTGGAACGGCATTTCAAACCCAGACCTCGTGCAGTTGAACCTCCTTGGGGTGACATAGACGATGTACCTTTCTAAGGCCCAAGAGTCTTGCATTGAACCACTATAGAGAAATCCCGCATCATTGCACCCCCAACCCGCCCCGTGCTATAATCTCCGCGATGTTAGAGAAGATAAGATAGAAGGTTTTGCATAGATAATGCTGGATGCTGACGTACGGGAACGAATCACGCGGGAATACCGGACCCGACCCAATGACACCGGGTCCACTGAGCTACAGGTTGCCATACTTACCGAACGGATTAAGCAGGTAACCGACCACCTTCGCACCCACAAGAAGGACTTCCACTCCCGCCGTGGCCTGGTCAGCATGGTGTCGAAACGCCGCAGGCTTCTTAAATACCTCAGTAACGAAGACGTTAACCGTTACCAGACCCTGATCAGCAGGCTGGGACTACGCCGCTAGGCTTACTCCGTCCCGGTCCAGTCCAGGGCCACCCGCCACGCCATATCGTTACCCCGGTAAAGGCCGCCCGTTTGCAAAACGTGCTAGCTTCACGTTTGTCTGCTCTCCATTGATCCTTATAGAGCGAGGTTATGTAACGTAACTATGCCTGAAGCTACTGTAGTAGAACGAATAATCGGAAACGAGAAACTGGTGATCGAGTCGGGGAAGCTGGCTTTCCAGGCCCACGGCTCGGCGGTCCTCACCTACGGCGACACGGTGGTGCTGGCCACGGCGGTAATGGCCGACAAGCCCCGCGGTGACATTGACTTTCTGCCCCTGACGGTGGAGTTTGAAGAACGGCTATACTCCGCGGGCAAGATTCCGGGCAGCTTTTTCAGGCGGGAAGGCCGCCCCGGCCAGGAAGCCATCCTCTCTGCCCGCCTCACCGACCGCTCCATCCGCCCTCTCTTCCCCAAGGGACTGCACAACGAGATCCAGGTAATCCTCACCGTCCTCTCCGTCGACCAGAACAACTCCCCGGACATACTGGGAATGATCGGCGCGTCGACGGCCCTGTCCCTTTCCCACCTGCCCTTCGACGGACCAATCGGCGCCTGCCGGGTGTCCTACAACGACGGCGGATTCATCGTCAACCCGACCTATGCCGAGATTGAAGAGGGACAGTTGAACATGATAGTGGCCAGCACCCGCGACGCCATTATGATGGTGGAAGCCGGCTCCTACGAGGTCTCGGAAGAGGTTATCCTGGAGGGTATTCAAAAGGCCTTCAACGCCAACCTGATTACCATCGACCTGATTGACGAACTGGTGGCCAAGATCGGCAAGCCCAAGCTCGAAGTGTCGGTTGACACCGAGGCGGAAGAAAATCTGGACGCCCAGATCAAGGCCATCGTTAACGGACGGGTCACCGAGATCCTGGACCAGAACTCCTTCAAGTCGGAACGGGACGAGGGACTGGACCGGATCGAAGAGGAAGTAGCCGAGCAGTTGGCCGAGGAATTCGGCCGCAACAAGGTGGCCGAGGGGTTCAAGACCGTGGTCAAGGGCGAAGTGCGGCGACGCATCCTGGACCTGGGCGTACGACCCGACGGCCGCAGCCTGTCCGAAATCCGGCCCATCACCTGCGAGGTGGGAACCCTGCCCCGCACCCACGGTTCGGGCCTGTTTACCCGGGGCCAGACCCAGGTGCTGTCGGTGGCAACCCTGGGCCCGCTTAACATGAAGCAGACCCTGGACTCCCTGTCGCCGGACAATACCAAGCATTTCATGCACCACTACAACTTCCCTCCCTACTCGGTGGGTGAAGCGCGGCGCGTGGGCTCCCCAGGTCGGCGGGAGATTGGACACGGAGCCCTGGCGGAACGGGCGATTCTCTCGGCCCTGCCCCCAGAGGGCGAGTTCCCCTACACCCTTCGGGTGGTGTCCGAGGTGCTAAGCTCCAACGGCAGCACCTCCATGGGCAGCGTTTGCGGCACCAGCATGGCCCTGATGGACGCCGGAGTGCCGATGAAGGCACCGGTGGCCGGAATAGCAATGGGCCTGGTTACCGACAACGACGGCCGCCATGCCGTCCTCAGCGACATCCAGGGCATTGAAGACTTCCTGGGAGACATGGACTTCAAGGTGGCGGGCACTGCGGCCGGAATCAACGCGCTGCAGATGGATATCAAGCTGAAGGGGCTGGACGAGGACATCCTCCGGCAGGCACTGGAGCAGGCCAGGCTGGGTCGCCTGCATATCCTGGACAAGATGTCCGAAGCCATCACCGAAGCCCGTACCGAGATGAGCCCCTACGCCCCCAAGAGCATCCGGGTCCAGATTCCGGTAGAGAAGATCGGCGCGGTCATCGGCCCAGGCGGCAGGGTCATCCGCGGCATCATTGAGGAGACCGGGGCATCCATTGACGTGGCCGACGACGGCGGCGTAACCATCAGTTCCTCCGACCAGGCCATGCTCGAGATGGCCCGCAGCAGGATCGAAGGGCTGACCCGGGAGCTGGTGGTGGGCGACATCCTGACCGGCAAGGTCAACCGGCTGACCAACTTCGGGGCCTTTGTGGAGTTGATCCCGGGCAAGGACGGCCTGGTCCGCAACGAAGACCTGGGCGAAATGGAAGAGGAACTCAAGGTCGGCCAGGAAATCACGGTAATGGTCCAGGAGATCGATTCCATGGGACGGGTGAACGTCTCCCGCCGCGCCCTGTTCGGAGACGACGGCGTGGAGCGGCCGCCCAGGCCCCCTCGGCCCCCACAGGACCGGGGTGGTGACCGTCCCCGCAGCGGCGGTGGCTTCGGCAACCGCGGCGGCGGACCCGGCGGCAATCGCGGCGGTGGCGGTGGACCCCGTGGCGGTCCCGGTGGTGGTGGTCAGGGTGGTGGCGGCAACCGTGGCGGCGGCGGTGGTGGACCCCGTGGCGGCCAGGGAGGCGGCAACCGCGGCGGTGGCGGCGGGATTTCTGAACGGCGTTTCCTGGGCAACAGCGGAGGAAGGCGGGGCACTTAGATAGCCGGCAGGCTGCCCGCTCCTCTCCTAAATAGCTACAACAACAAACCGCTCACATTGAGTTTGCTTCCGGGCCATAGGGGCCCTGCGGCAGACTCAGGGTGGGCGGTTTGGCATTTGCCACTGGACGGTCAACCATACCCCGTTCAGATCCCTTACCCCCTCCAGACCCCCTCCAGTTGAGAGACAGGACAGGAGTGCGAGGGAATACCCTACACCGCCTCGTAGCCCTTTTCCCGGCCCACGTTTACCGCGCGCAGCCTTCTTTGCCCCTGCAACTCCCGAATGGCCTGCTGTACTTGAGGGTCGCCATGGCGGCGGAAGCGGTTCATAACCTTGCGGTGAGACTGGGGGCGCGCGCAGTACTCCCAGATGCTGTCGGCCAGGTCGTCGCCAGCGGCGGGCAGGACCTTAAGGGTGGTTACCAGGGTATGACCTGGGTTGCCGTCGGCAGCTTCGCCGGTTCGGAAGGAGAGGAGCCCGGCCCGGGCCTGCCGTTCCAGGTAGTTGCGCAGGCTGGTGAGCAGCCTGCCTCCCTGGCCCGTGGAGCCGTAACCGTGAACCACCTCGAGTTGGACACCGCCGCCGGGGTGAGCCCGTGCGGCAGAGTTATAAAATTCGCGGAACTCGGTGAGGGCTTCAGCCCAGGTCTTGCCGTGCAGGTCGAGTTTGTTGGAGGGCATGGCGACTGCCTACTGGGGCAGGTCTTCCAGGGGCGGGAGGTCTTCGGAAGCCGCTTGTCCTTCGGCGGGCGGTTGCATGAGCAGGCTTAGTCTGCGTCGCTGTTCACGATTTAATGAGGGCGAAGGAAGCGGATGCGACTCGGCCGTGCGCAGTCTTTCCAGCTTGTCTACCAGAGTCCTGGCGGTGTCCACCCTGTCCTTCACACGGGTAGGGTCCATTTCGTGCTCAAAGAAATTCTTATGGAGCGATTCTACGGCGTCATACGATTCAGTCAAGGTGGGATCGCTCTCTTCGTCCCGCAGTTGATCCAAGATAAGCCCGACCCTGTGATTATTGAAATGGTTCCACCCGCGTAGCTCACCATAGGACTTGACCGCGTGAGATACGGCGCCGTAGGCCTTTTCTGAGGCCTGGACCGTATCGCCCTGCTCAAGTTGTTCCTGGGCGTGTTTCAGTAACCGCTGGCTGAGCAGAAAATATCGGTCCGACTTTTCGCGGCGGCTCTGTTCGGATGCGGGTTCGGATGCGGGTGTGGTCAAGATTGGTCTATCTCCGGCAGGGTTGTCCTAATGATAGCAATTCAGGGGTTGCCTATTCAGGCAGGTCTTCCAGGGGCGGCAAGTTCTCCGCGGGAACTTGTTCCTCTGCTGGCGGTTGCATCAACTGGCTGAGCCGTCGGCGCTGTTCACTATTGAGAGAATTCGAAGCAAGCGGTCGGGGCGAAGAGTTCTTTATGGTTTCAAGTTTGTCCACTATCTCTTTCGCGGCGTCGATACCAGCCTGAACTTGAACTGTGCTCATCTCGTACTCGAAGAAGTTGTCATGCAACGCCTTTACTGCCATGTGCAAGGTGACCAGAGATTGATCATTCCATTCCTCACCTAGCTGGTCTACTATGAGTCCCACCCGGAAATGGTTGTAGTGGTTCCATCCACGTAGCTCACCATAGGACTTGATCGCGTGTGACACCGCGCCATAGGCCTTCTCCGAGGCCTGCACCGTGTCTCCCTGGTCCAGTTGTTCCTGGGCGTGTTTCAGCAACCGCTGGCTGATCAGAAAATAGCGGTCCGACTTTTCGCGGCGGCGCTGTTCGGATGCGGGTGTGGTCAAGAGTGGTATATCTCCGGCAGGGTTGTCCTAATAATAGCAATTCCGGGTTTTCCTACTCAGGCAGGTCTTCCAGGGGCGGCAAGTTCTCCGCGGGAACCTGTTCCTCTGCTGGCGGTTGCATCAACTGACTGAGTCGGCGGCGCTGTTCCCGGTTGAGGGCTGCAGATGGCAAGGGCCGGGGAGGGGAGGCTCTTATTACCTCCAACTTTTCCAATAGCCTCTGGGCCGTTTGAAGGCAATCTCCAACCCTGGTAGTCCCCATCTCGTATTCGAAGAAGTTGTTATGCAACTCTTTGACCACCGTGTGGAATGTGGTGAGTTCCGGGTCATTCCATTCGTCCCGCAAATGGTCCAGTATTAGTTCTACCCGATAATGGTTGTAGTGGTTCCAGCCCCGTATCTCTCCACAAGACTTTATTGCGTGGGCTACGGCGCCGTAGGCCTTCTCTGAGGCCTGGACAGTGTCTCCCTGGTCCAGTTGTTCCTGGGCGTGTTTCAGCAACCGCTGGCTGAGCAGAAAATAGCGGTCCGACTTTTCGCGGCGGCGCTGTTCGGATGCGGGTTCGGATGCGGGTGTTGTCAAGAGTGGTATATCTCCGGCAGGGTTGTCCTAATGATAGCAGACACACCAATATCTTGGCTTCCGAGGCTGCTTTTCAGCCTGCCCTACGTCCCTTTTGCTATAATACCCTGCAAGCGAACGTGGTCCCACAGCTTCTTGACCCATAGGTTCAACCGCCACCAGTTCGGCATCGAATTCTACAGGAAGAACATGCATCTTCTGGGAGAGGGCCAAGTCAGCCAGATTGCCGAGATTAGCTCCGAGGAAATCCGGCTTTCCGGCGACCACGAATTGCTCAACCGGATGGCGCCCTTGGACGTGGTGGGCGACCGCCACGCCGCCAATGTTGACCACCTGGAGTAACAGTCGCAGATTTCCTTCAAGGTTCTTGCTGTCCAGGATCAGGTTGGCGATGGGCAACTGCCAAGGTGGTCCATAAAAGGGCGGGCATGGCGCCCACCCTGAAGACCCATCGCCGAATCACGCAAGAAGCGTGTTTCAAGCTCACCCGGGGCCCTAACAAGACCATTGAAAAGGAGGGGACAATGCTGAAGACCGGACTGAAGGCAGTTGGCATAGACCACACGGTATTGCACGTCAGCGACCTGGCTCGATCCAAGAGTTTTTACATGGACCTGTTGGGGCTGACCGTCAATCACGAATCCTCCTGGCAAGCTTTTCTGTGGTGCGGAGACCAGATGGTGGTGCTGTTTGAAGCGCCCAAGGATAAGCCCCTCACGTCGGGAGTCGAACTTAACCACATGGCCCTGCGCCTGGACTCCGGAACCTACGAAGAGGTAAAAGAGCACCTGGAGCAGAACGGTGTCACGGTCACGGGACGACCCGGCGACGATCGGTGCATCTACTTCAACGACCCGGACGGGCATCGGCTGCAGTTGCTCCTGCCTGGCGAGGATTAGACGCTAGCGACCCCGCCTCCAACCGTGTGCCGCACATCCCGCACATCCTGGCCGGTTGGCCATTTGCATGTATGAGGGCCATGTGCCCACCCTAATGAAAAACCGTTCGATCCCCAGAGCGGAGCTTTAGTCCACCTTTAGACCATCGAGGAACCAATGACGGAACAGGAATGGCCCATTTTGAGGGCCCAGCCCCGTACTTTCTTTAAGTCTCCCCTGTGCACGAACCTGGACGAACTGGAGGCCGAAGTGGCATTCATTGGTATGCCCTTCGACCAGGCTACGCTGGGTCGGCCAGGCGCCCGCTACGGGCCCGACGCTATCCGGGACGCGCCCCGGGCCTATTCCTACACCGACCCCTTTGGGCGCCAGGAACAGGCCGAGGGTTTCTTCAACATCGAGGCCGGCGGTGAACTGCTGCGGGGCGTTACCATGGCCGACTGCGGCAACATCACCACCATCCCCTCCAACGTGCACCGCAACTTCGACAAGCTGACCGAGGCAGTGGAGAAGGTGGTGGAGCGGGGATCCTTTCCTGTGGTGGTGGGAGGCGACCACGCTATTACCTATCCGGTCGTACGGGGGCTGAAAAGTTTCGCGCCGTTGAACATTGTCCACTTTGACGCGCACCTGGACTACAGCCACGACTACCAGGGAGAGCTGTTCACCCACGGCAGCCCCATCCGCAGGTGTCGAGAGCTGGACTTCGTCAGCCACATAACCTCGGTGGGGATTCGCACGGCGCGCCGCCAGCCATACGAGGACTCTCAGCGCGACGGCAGCCTGATAATCACCACGAGCCAGTTCAGAGAAATGGGTCCCAAGGGAGTGGCTGATCAAATCCCCCGGGGCGAAAACCTCTACATCACGCTGGACATTGACGTAATGGACCCGAGCCAGGCCCCAGGCACCGGGACTCCGGAGATTGGCGGTCTCTTCTACCAGGAGATGCGGGACTGTCTGCTGGCCCTGGTGCCCAACCACAACTTGGTCGCCTTCGACCTGGTGGAAGTTGCGCCGCCCTACGACTCATCGGAGCTGACCAGCCAGATGGGGGCTGCATTGATAATCGATGTATTGGCGACCAGATTCCCCTCGAAGTAGAACTACAATGACAGCCTTCCCTGTTTTGGGAGAGCAAAGCAGCGGGACTCGCTGGAGAGGAACCCAATAACCATACTACCGAGCAACACAAACGTATCCACCATCTCCCATAAAGGGATGAGGAGGCGGTGAAAGGAAGACTGGAACTTCGATTACATGGACTGGAAACTACACTATTTGGAAACTGTTCCAGAGCAGCTAATGCCAAAGGGGTGACGACCAATTCAGGGCAGCAAGAACCGGAGAACTAACACCAAGAGGACCGGAATCAAATGACGGTCGCGAAGGAAGAACAAATCGGCCTGGCATTGTCCGGCGGTGGATTTCGAGCCAGCCTCTTTCACCTTGGGGAACTCTGGCGGCTGAACGAAATTGGCAAGTTGGCAGAAATCGATACCGTTTCCGCAGTATCTGCGGGTGCGCTGGTGGCCGGAGTGCTGGGAACACGGTGGAACAGGTTGGAGTTCTCCAGGGCGGTAGCCGAGAACTTCACTAACGTGATTTTCGAGCCAATACTCGAGCTTTGCAGTCGCAACCCGGACGTTAGCAGCGCCTTCGCCGGCCTTGTGGTGGGCCCAAATGCCCTGGGAAAACACTATGAAGACCTACTCGTAGGCGAGTTGACCCTGGGGCAACTGCCCAGCTACCCGCACTTCATCTTCAACGCGTGCCACCTGGAAACCGAGAGCAACTGGAGCTTCTCAAGGGCAGGAGTCGATACCGGAGAATTCGGAATCATCGACGCGACAGCCGCCTCACTAGCGACAGTACTGGCCGCGTACTCCGCCTTGCCGCCAGCCTTGGCCCGGTACGTCTCCAGCTGCAACCAAAACCCTTCAGTCTTGGGCTGCTAACCGACCCAAACCGGGGCCACAGTCCCAAGAAGGCGACCCTGGCATATGCCGGCCTTTCCGATGGGCTGGGGCTGCACGCAATCCGACACATGAAACACCTGCTGGTATCTGACGGAACCAAGTCGTTCAAGAGAGAAGACATTCCCAAATGGGAGGTCTGGATCTCCAGAATCACCAATCCAATGCATACGGCGCTGGAGCAAAATCGCCAGCTAAGGGTGGACCAATTGGTGACGGACATTGAACGGCATGATAAGGAGGGGGCCTTTTGGGCTCTCAAAACAGACCCGGGGAAAAGGGTCGACGAGTTACCCTTCCCGCTAAGTGGCGGGTGGGTAGACTACATGTGCGGCATGAGGACCCGACTGGCCGCTTTCACCGACAAAGAGAAGCGGCTGATTAACTGGGGCTACATCCAATGCGACCTGGCAGTCAGAAGTTCCTACATTAACGACCTGACTGAATCTGAAGATCTGCACTTCCCCGAATACGGGTTTGCCCAGAAGCCCGCGGAAAAACGAAGGAACAGCAAGAGGTTTCGCAGAAGACTGGAATACCGGAGAATACGGACGGGGCGCCGCCCGGGCGAGGCGTAGCTCTAAGAGGGAAATTCCATGCAATCAATGTTCGGTGAAAGCAAGGCCTTCATTGGCGTAATCCATCTGCCGCCCCTGCCCGGGTCTCCCCTCTGGGGCGGTGACCTTTCCAGGGTAATGGAGCAGGCGGAACGGGAGGCTGCCGTTCTGACCGAGGGCGGAGCCAACGGGATTATCGTGGAGAATTTTGGCGACGCTCCCTTCCGCATTGGGAGAGTGGAGCCTGAGACGGTGGCGACCATGACCCGGGCCGTGGACCTGGTGTGCCGGACGACTCCACTGCCAGTGGGGGTCAACATGCTGCGCAGCGATGCCATATCGGCTTTGGCCGTGGCGGTTGCTGGCGGCGCCCAATTCATCCGGGTCAACGTTCATTACGGCACCATGGCCGCCGACGAGGGCCTGATTACCGGTGAGGCCTTTGAGACTTTGCGGCGGCGGCGGTTGATGGACGCCGGCCACATATCCATCCTGGCAGATGTACTGGTCAAGCATGCAGTGCCGCTGGGCGAGCCTGACCTGGGGCTCATTTCCCGGGAGACTGCCTACCGGGGGCTGGCAGATGCACTGATAGTAACCGGCCCGGTTACGGGGCAGCCCGCCGTTGCCGACGACGTGGCAACCGTGCGCCGTGCCGTACCTGACCGTCCGCTGCTGGTGGGCAGTGGCGTGGACGCCAGCAACGCCGCCCATTTCCTGGCCCACGCCGACGGGGCGATAGTGGGCACCAGCCTTAAGGAAGGTGGGGTGATTACCAACCCGATTGACCTGGAGCGGGTAAGGGCAACGTCGGCGGCGTTTGGGGCGGCGGGGTAGGCCTTTAGTGCCAGGAAATCAATGGCAATGAATCAACACGGAGGAAATAACTTCGAAGAGAAAAGTTGCAGACTACAGCAGCCGCGGCTGGGGTGTGTAGGGTTCCACTATATTGAAGTCCACCAGACCTGACGACCCAAGCAATCTTCTGTCATTGGTATGAAACTCGTCAACTCTCAGGCCTGCATCGGATAACCATTGAGCAGTGGCAAGGTGAATAGCATCCTGAGGTTTTAAGTTGCGCTCTCCGGCAAGGCCTTCTCTTATTAGTCCTCTGGCCAGCCGCCCGATTGAGGCGTGAAATTCTACCAACGTAATGGCAGACGAGTCCTCCCAAAGAGCATCTATTCGACGTTCAACTTCAGGATCTGATCTGCCTCTTTGCTGTTCTGTCGTAGCAAAGGCAACTTCAACCCTGGAGAGTTCCGAAGTGTATATATGCACATCTCCATCACTTGCCGCGCTGCTGTCCAGCAATGCTTCCAGTGTAGGAGTTACGTGTTCGATACCGTTGATGTATGTCAGGAAGACGCACGCATCCCAGTAAACCAGCCTACGCCAGTCAGCCATCTCTCATCTGCCGGATGATTTCCTCCGGCGTCGGGCCTCCCTTTGCCTGGGGCAATATTCCCTTTGCCGCCTTATATCCAATTGTTTCGCCGTGCTGCACCGGGATAATCTCAACTATCTGCCGAACACTCAATGGCCTGCCCGTGTCCCTATCGCGTGACACTTGTCCAACGACGCTGGCCCGGCGTCCCCACATATTTCTGATGAGTTCTTTTTGATCAGATTCCAGATAGCAGGCTACTGCTCTGTCGTGAATCGTATCATATAGGTTGAATCGAAGGCTTCCACGGTTGGTCAACGTCTGTATCAATCCCTCAACGGATCCAATGCTTATATCCTTCGATCCTTTCTGATAAATTCGATCGGTGCCGACTATCGTAAAATCGGCAGCTGCAGTCTCAAACCGCACGTACTCGCACTCGTTCGCAAAATCCCTGACATCTATCGCCGCCTTGGCGACCCGCTTATTCACCGACGGAACAAGCCCTTGCTCCAGTGCCTTTCCAATTTCGGCATACTTGGAAACCACTTCTTCTACCAACGCCGTGTCTTCTGCCTCCCCCCGGAATGTTGCTATTGCACTCCCGTAACTCAGATCTTCGACAACCCAGGTTACTTCGTGCCTAGAAGTAAGAACATTCACGAGCTTTGCAAAGAGGTCAATCCCCCTTGCGAAATCCCGCAATTCGACAGTGCCACCCATTTCGAATGTCAATGTGTCGTGAGCCATGCTCTTACATCCCAGCGGTTAGATAGGAATCCAAGGAACAAGGGATCGAGCCTAAAAGTATTCATGCCGTTGATGGGCTATAAATATATCATATTCCTACCTCACGCCTACTCCAAATCATCAAACGTTTAATGGGGGCAAGAAGTTCTATCGAGTGCCTCTAACCCCACTAATCCCCGCCCAACGCCACTACCACCTCCGCTGCAGTGGCTATGGTGGCTTGACGGGGGAAGATTTTCTGCATCAGGAAGTCGTGGACTTCGGGGTCGCGGTCGGCGCAGCCGTCTTCTACTACGACCAGCCGGTAGTCGGCGTCGGCGCCGTATCGGACGGTGGAGAGAATTACTCCGCTGGTGGCGTGGCCCATCAGCACCAGGGTGTCAATGTTCTGGGAGCCCAGGATCATTGCCAGGTCGGTGCCGTGGAAAGCGTTGACCCTGTGCTTGACGATTACAGGTTCCCCTTCTTTCGGCAGCACCGAGGGATGTATCAACGAAACCGGGTCGGCCGGCGGGACCTGGCCTGAGGCCTTGCGCTGGCTGAAGGTCTGGTTGCGGTCGGAGATCTCCGGGTAGCCGGGGCGGAAGTTGACCACGATGTAGGCCACGAAGACGCCGTTATTGCGGGCAGCTTCCAGCACCTCCTGGGCCCGCTCGAAGGTCTGCCTTTCCAGCACCATCGGGTTGTCGCCCATGCCTTCGTTGTGGAAGTCGGCGGCCAACACTGCCGTCCTGGTCTTGTCGAGGGTAAGCTCGGCCATGCGTGTACCTCCCGTTTCACCTGATATGTCACTTGGCGAGAATAGATTATTGACTTGGAGTGTAGGCAGGGGTAATGGGCCTGTCAATTTGGAAAAGGTACTTGGCGGGGACACAATTGTCTTGAACACCGACCAAGGAAACTGCCAGATTCGCCCCAATTTGCTGGCGTCCTTGTTCTCTCTCCAATCGTTCCTACCCTTGCCCTCGCACCTGCTCCGTTGTACTCTCTACCTGAATTCGACTGAAAGAGGTCACCATTGCTGCAAGTTGCGTTGAAGAGGAAGGTCAGCGCTTTGCTTGGCAAGAGGCATTTGTCGCCAACTACCCAAGTCTCCAACGAATGGGGCCGGATAGAATGGTGGCGGCGGATGTTCCTGCCCGCCGATGTACCATCGCGGGCCTTCCTGTGCCACGAAGAGAAACTGGAATGCAGAGAATTTGTTACAGAAACCGTGTCCGTGCAGGAAAAACAGAAACTTGTGACCTTAAGAGTTGGAGAGACACAAAAATACCGCAGAGATCCTGATTGCTGCCCTCAAGAATTCAGGAATCAGCGCAAAACTTTTATCGAGGATGAAGAAAAGGTTAAGTGCGACCGGTGCAAGGGAAAGGGAAAGATCGATTGCAGCCCGGAAGTGCCCTGCCCAAACTGCAAGGGCAGGCGGACCCGTAACGACTTGTGCTTCTCGTGCAAGGGAAGTGGCCGCGCGGGGCAGGACCAACGGGAAGAATGCTGGGCATGCCGGGGCAGGGGCGCGCGGTCTGAAGACTGCGCCGCGTGCGCCAATGTCTACTCCGGCAGTTCTGGTCGGGTAAAGTGCCATAGATGTGGCGGCTCAGGATGGGTGCTTTGCCGAGCCTGCGCGGGAGCCGGCGAGAAGGTGCAGGCCAGGCTCGTCACCAGGACATATACCCTCTCCGCAGAGACCCATTTCCAGTCAGGCAGGCCGGGCACGGATGAGTTCTGCTACGGCCTTGCCCCAAGGCACTTCAAGTCCTTGCCCGGAAATCTGGTACATCAAGAGATACAGACACCTTCAAAGGCAACAGCAATATCACAGCGGCTCAGCGTGTTTTCGTACAGGGTTGAATCAAATACATATAGTTACAAGGGCGCCGATTTCCATCTGAACCAAATATCCTCTGACTCCGGCGCCAGGCTTGTGACCAACAGGCTACCCTGGTCTAAACCCAAGCTGGCCCTCGCTGGTATTTTAGGCGCCTTCGTCGTATCCGCCCTTTCGGCATTGTCGCTGGTTTCCTGAACTGGCCTGGGGTTATGTTGCTTTAGCCATCCTCCGGGCAGGCAGGGCAATGGGACAGCAGCACCCGGGTTAATTTGAACTGCACCGGCAGGCAGGGCACCCTTTTGATCGTCCCTGCGGCCAGTTGCCCGCAAATTCAGTTGCCTACTTCTTGGCCCCGGTGTAACCTCTCCCTACCCAACTGACAGCCAAACATTGCCGGGAGGTACGCAGCCATGCCCTCCATTTACGCCGACACCGTTATTCGCAACGCCAACATCATCACCATTGACACCAACCGGCCCCGGGCCAACGCCCTGGCCATGCTGCACGGACGCTTTGCCGCCGTGGGCAGCGCCGATGACGTGGCCGACTGGGTGGGGCCCGATACCAAGGTGCTGGACATGGATGGCAAGACCGTACTGCCCGGGTTTATTGACGCCCACATCCACGTCCTGAACAGCGGCATCCGTCACGTCATGGCCGCCGACTGCGCCCAGCCCACCATCGCCGCCATCCAGGACGAACTCCGCAAGCGGGTGGCTGTTACGCCCGCCGGCCAGTGGGTGCAGGGCTTCAAGTTCGACGACACCAAGACAGCCGAGAACCGCTTCCTTTACCTGGCCGACCTGGATGCTGTCAGTACCGAACACCCCATCCTGGTGGCCCACCGGGCTGGCCACGTCTATTACATGAACAGCCTGGGCATGCAACTGGCCGGGTTCAACGACGAAACGCCAGACCCATCGGGCGGACGGCTGGGGCGGGACCCGGATACGGGGAAACTGAACGGTGTGGTGTATGAGCGTGCCATTGAACCGGTACGGTTCGGGCTGATTCCCGTGGAGACCCCGGAAATCCGGCGGGAGGGTCTCCGCACCATTTGCGGGATGCTGAACGAGGCGGGGCTGACCAGCGTCCACGACGCCCGGGTTACCTCGGAGGAGTTCACCACTTACCAGGAGGGCTACAAGGACGGCGAACTGTCCCTGCGTGTTTACTGCCTGCTGTATTACCCCCACTTCCCCGCCCTGCGGGACGCCGGTGTGGTGGCGGGACTGGGGGACGACCGGCTCCGCATCGGCGGAATCAAGATGGTAGCCGACGGGGCTATAGCCAGCCGGACGGCCTACCTGTCAGCCCCCTATGAAGGTAGCTGCTGCGACTACGGCATCCTGGCCATGGAGGCAGACGAGATAAACGAGCGGGTAATGGAGATGCACAAGGCCGGTTTCCAGGTCTGCATCCACGCCAACGGCGACAGCACAATTGACATGGTGGTGTCGGCCTACGAGCGGGCCCAGGCCGCAGACCCGCGGCCCGACCCGCGCCATCGCATCGAGCACTGCACCCTGGTCAACCCTGACCTGCTGTCCCGCATGAAGGCCCTGGGCGCGGTGGCCACTCCCTTCTGCACCTACGTTTACTACCACGGCGAGAAGATGCCCTTCTACGGCGAGGAACGGTTGCGCTGGATGTTCGCCCAGCGGTCCTTCCTGGACTACGGCATCATCTCCACCGGGGCCACCGACTACCCGCCCGGGCCCTTTGAGCCGCTGATGGGCATCCAAAGCTGCGTAACCCGCACCGACAGCGAGGGCCGCCTGTGGGGCGAAAACCAGAAAATATCGGTGGAAGAGGCCCTGCGTATCTACACCCTGCACGGGGCATATGCAGGGTTTGAGGAGAACATCAAGGGTTCAATAGAAACTGGCAAGCTGGCCGACCTGGTGGTCTTGGGCGAGGATCCCACGCAGGTTGATCCGCTTACCATCAAGGACATTCCGGTAATGCAGACGATTGTAGGCGGGGAGACGGTGTACGTGGGGTGATGGATTGCGGGAGTGTCAAGGTTTAGAGAAGCTTAACCAAAGCGACGGTCAGGCCCACGATGAGGGTGCTTTGAGCGACCATCGCGCCGATCATCCACTTCACCATTTCGAACTTGGCGCTCTCTACCTTTCCTTCAGTAGATAAGCGCAACGCTTCGATTTTAGACTCAGTTGATAGGCGCAGCGCTTCGACGTCGGCTCTGATGGACTCGATGTCGGCCTTGGTGGCCAGATTGCTATTAAGCAGGTTTACTTGCTCGTAGGCCAGCGCTTCCGCCTGCTTCTCTGTGAAGCCGCTGGCCATCAGGTTCTGGACAAATCGGTGGGTGTCGAAGGGTAGTGCTTCCTGTGTCATGGGGCTATTGTAGTATCAGCATAACCCGATGCCAATGGGTAGCGTTCCGATGTACTTGCCGCCAATTCGCCAATTTCTGGGGCAATTGATTGGTGGGTATGTGTAGGTTTGTAGTTCTCCAGTCCCGATAGCCTTTGAATCGCCGTCCTTGTCGTCGGCATTGCTTCCCCAATTTCCGGCCCAGTGATACCATATACTCCAACTCAATCTACCCTTCAGCGAGAGGTTGCTATGGCGCCGATTAAGGTGGTAATCCACGGTGCAACCGGAAGGATGGGTACGGAAACCGTCAACGCGGTGTGCCGAGAGGACGATCTTAGCTTGGTCGGGGCTACCTGCGGCCGTGACCGGGGCAGTACGTTGGCCCTGCCGACCGGCAGCGACGTACTCCTGTCCACCAGCCTGGAAGAAGTCCTGGCCGAGACAAAGCCCGACGTTGTCGTTGACTTCACCAACGCTGCGGTGTGCCGCGAGTCGGTGGCAGTGGCCGCCGCCCATTCCTGCAACGTCGTCGTGGGCGTCAGCGGCCTGGTGGACGAGGACCTGCAGCGCCTGGACGCCCTGGCCAACGACAGCAGCATCGGCATCATCGTAGCCCCCAACTTTGCCCTGGGCGCGGTGGTTCTGAAGAAGCTGGTGGAGCAGGCAGCGCCGTTCTTCGACTACGTGGACATCATTGAGGCCCATCACGAGGCCAAGATAGACTCTCCCTCGGGTTTTGCCTATGCCCTGGCCCAGGCCATCGGCAACGAAAAGCAGTTCACTCGCAACTATCCCGAGAAGGAGACGCTGGAAGGCACCCGGGGCGGCGAGTACAACGGGGTTACCATCCACAGCATGCGTATGCCCGGCCGCAGCGCCCACCACGAGGTGATTTTCGGGGCCGCCGGACAGACGGTCTCCATTCGCCACGACACCCTGACCCGCGACTGTTACATGCCAGGCGTAATCCGCTGCATCCGCGAAGTTGTTAACAAACCGGGCCTTGTGGTAGGCTTGGAAAACGTACTGGGTTTGTAGCTGAACCCCGGGGTAAATTCTCAGTGGGGGAGACTGCGCAGTCTCCTTTCGATCGGCCTCTACACTGTTCCCAGCACACTAAATGGAATAGGTCATTCTTAGGGCTAATCGACAAATAGGGGAAAGTTCTGGGATAGTTAGATAGGCAGAGAGCAGATGACGGCCAGTAGAATGTGGTGTCATCAAAGCCAGTGTGGTAGAGGGATAAGGGGATGGAGGGACGGCAGATTAGCGATAGCCAGTGGCAACGGATTGAAGGATTCTTGCCGGGCCGGGCTGATTCGGTGGGGGTAACCGCCAGGGACAACCGGCTGTTTGTAGATGGAGTACTCTGGGTGTTGCGCAGCGGCGCGGAATGGAAGGACCTGCCGGAGGAGTACGGCAAATGGAAAACCAGCCACAAACGCTACACCCGCTGGGCCAGGTCTGGCATTTGGAAGAAGGTCTTTCAGGTGTTGCTGGATGATCCGGACAACCGGTATGTGATGATTGACTCCACCATAGTCCGGACTTACCAGCAGGCGGTGTGTGGTAAAGGGGGGGTCAGGGTGAGGCTGTGGGCCGGTCTCGAGGAGGACTGAGCACCAAGATACACATGGTCACCGATGCCCAGGGCCAGCCGGTACGCTTTGCCCTCACCGGAGGTCAGGAAGCCGATGCACCCCAGGCCATACCCCTGCTGACTGGAATAGAGACTGAGGGGGTCATCGCCGACAAGGGGTATGAGAGCAATGGAATTCTGGCCTTTATTCAGGACCAGGGCGCTGAAGCGGTCATTCCGCCCAAGTCCAACCGCAAGGATCCTTGGGACTATGACCGGCAACTGTACCGGACCCGGAATCTGATTGAACGAGCCTTCAACAAGCTGAAGCAATGGAGACGATTGGCTACCAGGTATGACCGGAAAAGTCTCTACTTCCTGTCAGCCTGGTATCTGGCTGCCGCAATTACCTGGAGTCACTAATTGTCGATTAGCCCTAGTTGTAACTAAGAATTGTCAAGGAACATTCATGGTTGATAGAGCAACTGCATACACCGAAAGCCAACTACATCATTTTGGGAAGATGTGCTTTGAGGATTCCGAGGGCAAGACGATCAAATTGCCGAGGTCGATCAGTCCTATGTTCGATCCTCCAAGGACGTTTTCTATCATAAAAGTCGAATTTGAGAAGCCAGTGCCTTTCGCCGGATATTCGGGCAGACAGCCAGATGTCTTGCTTACAGATGAAAACGGCCGAAAACTGATCGTCGAGATAGCGTACTCTAACTCCAAGGGAGAAAACTACGTCCATGATATGAGCGCGGTCGGTATGTCAATGGCACTTGAGTTGGATGTTGGCAAATGGAAGAAGAATCCAGCATTGATGCCTGACTTCACGCAAGGGACGCCTCTGCAAAGTGTGGTGAACCAAACTAAGTGGCTTTCCTGCGGCCAAGCAAGGAAAATGGAATGGCGTCCTTATGCCATGGTGTTATATGACGAGTGCGAAAATGAGAATTGTAATTCCTGTCAAATGCTTCGCGGAGGGTTTTCGAGTTATAGGAGACCTACTTTCACGCGTCTCTTTTATTCCTCGCCTGGTGCCCAACTTTCCGTCATAGAAAGTGAACTAGGTGTTGAGAGAGACGAAGCGCGAAGAGAAGTGTACAAACGGTTTCATTCGTTTTCTGTAGATTGCGAACGAGTTTCCATTGTGACTATTAGTCCTGATAAGAAGTACATCGAGTCAATCGAAGACCGGAACCCCGAGAAAACTCACAGAGAATTGGGTTGGGTTTTGCTGAGGGATGGCAAGGAACTGCCAGACTTCCGGGTACGAAGAGTGCCTGAAGGGTTTCAAGCGGTCGCGTATGCAAGCGGTTTCACCATAGGATAGCCAGACCGCGGACAAGTGTCTGAATATAAGCAACAAATGATTGGCAACCACTTTGCGGTTCAAAACACATGGAAGGCTGCTGTCAAGGACCTGTTTCAGCATCTAGCACCTATGGCAACTCCTTTAGATAGTTTGCCGAACGATGAATGGCAACCTGCTAATCCTCCCGTATAGAAAACGAGTGGTCACCCACCAATTCATTTGAGAGAGCTCACTTCATTACAGTAGAGCAAAAAGCATGATCATCCCCAGCCTCAATCACCTGACCATTGCCGTTGTGGGTGCCACCGGAGCCGTGGGCGCCGAGTTTTTGAAGATCGTTGAGCAGCGTCACCCACAGCTGCACAGCCTTAAGCTGCTGGCATCCAGCCGTTCCGCTGGGACCAAGCTTACGGTCAACGGCAAGGAGTTTACGGTGGAAGAGACCACCGAGGACTCCTTCAAGGGAGTGGATATTGCCTTCATCTCGGCCAGCACCGAGGCGAGCCGCCACTGGGCGCCCATTGCCGTGGCTGCTGGAGCGGTGGTCATTGACGACAGTTCCGCCTTCCGGATGCAGGAGGACGTGCCGCTGGTGGTGCCCGAGGTCAATGGCGCGGACGTAACCTGGCACCAGGGCATAATCGCCATTCCCAACTGCTCGACCACGCCCCTGGTGATGGTGGCCCACCCCATTCACAGGGTTAACCCCATAAAGCGCATTATTGCCGACACCTACCAGTCGGTGTCGGGCGCCGGCGGGGCAGCGGTACAAGAGCTGAAGGAGCAATCGGACGCCCTTCTGAAGGGTCAGGCTGTAACGCCGCAACACCAGCCCAAACAGATTGGATTCAACGTCATCCCCCAGATCGACAGCTTCCTGGACAACGGTTACACCCGGGAAGAGCAGAAGATGATCGACGAGAGCCGCAAGATCATGCACGCTCCAGACATACGGGTGTCGGCTACCTGCGTACGGGTCCCGGTGATGGTAAGCCACAGTGCGGGAGTCCATCTGGAGCTTGAGCGGGCTATGGATATCGGCGAAATCCGGGCCCTCCTGGCGGACATGCCTGGCGTGACGGTGCTGGACAACACGGAAGCAGGAGACTATCCAATACCATGGGACGTGGCCGGTGAGGACGATGTCTTCGTGGGCCGAATCAGGAAGGACGCGTCCGACCTCAATGGAATAGCCCTGTGGATTGTTTCGGATAACTTGCGGAAGGGGGCCGCGCTGAACTCCATACAGATAGCCGAGGAGTTGGTGGCCCGTGAATGTTTGAGGCCCGGGGCAGTACCCAGGCCCAAGTTTCAGTTTGGTGAACCGGAGAACCTGGAAACTGCGGAGTTTCGCCGGGACATGGAATATTTCCGGACCAATGTGGACGAACTCTTACCCGATTATCGCGGGAAATTTGTGGCGGTCATCAATCAGACCGTCGTTGATTCAGACAACGAGTATGTGCAATTGATGGACAGAGTGCACAGCAAATATGGGGACCGGCTAGTCGTCATTTCTGAGGTACCCCCCAAGCCGCGCATTAACCGGCATCCCAGCTTCCATAGAGTACCGAAAATGCCAGGCGAAAGTGCGTAAGGGGACCTGACAAGCATCGTGCATAGCTATAGTACCCGGATATTTCCGCCTGCGCCTTTCCTGACGGTACAGGTTTCCGCTTCCGCAACTTCCGAGACTATCAATGTAGCCGCCTTATTGGATACGGGAGCGGATTACTCGGCCGTGCCAAGGTATGTTCCTGGATATTTGAAACTAGAGGAGCTTGATCCAGAATTTACCAGAGGTGTCATTGGGCAGGGGTCATACGAACGAGTCTTCAGAGCATACATATCCATCGACAATTACGCGCCACATGAGATAAACGCAAGTAGTTTCGATATGCCCTACGCCATCCTGGGCCGGGACTTCCTCAACTATTACCGCATAACCCTGGACGGCCCCAACCAAACTTTAACCATAACCAGGTAGGTAAACCAGTTATCCCAAACACCCCCAATCACCAGATTCGAGGTTGCCGATGACTTCTGTACGCACCGATGGCCAGTACTCCATTGAGTTGCCCCTTTCCTGTCCCCTGCTAATCAATGGAGAGGAGGGACCGGCCACGGGCGGCGGGGAGTTCCGGCGGGAGAATCCGGCCAACTCGCAGCAGGTAGCCACGGTTGCCGCCCAGGGCACTCTGGAGGACGCCCGTGCTGGCATCGACGCGGCCCGCCGCGCTTTTGACGGCAATGCTGGCAACTGGCTGAATAACTACAAACTGCGGGAGCAGGTCCTGTTCCGCACCGCCCAGTTGATGCGGGAAAACGCCGACCGCCTGGCCCAGGTGGTGAGCCTCGAAGTGGGAATGCCCATGCGCCAGGCCGTACCCCACATCGCTGCCGCAGCCGACATATTCGAGTTTTACGCCGGTCTGGCTGGCAAGATATACGGCGAGTCCTTCACCCTGCCCAATGGCTCCCTCATCAACCTGGTCAAGGAACCTGTTGGAGTGGTCGGCCTTATCACTCCCTGGAACTTCCCCCTGACCCAGACGGCCCGCAAGGTGGCCCCGGCGCTGGCTGCCGGCTGTACCATCGTCCTGAAGCCGGCCAGCTACACCCCCGCCGCCGCCTACGAACTGGTCAAGCTAATGCACCAGACCGACATTCCCGCCGGTGTCCTGAACCTGGTGCCGGGCCCTGGCACCGTTGTAGGCTCGGAGCTTGTAACCAGCCGGGACATCGACAAGCTCTCCTTCACCGGTGAGACGGGGACCGGCAAGATGATCGCTGCCCAGGCCGCCACCGAAGTCAAGCGCATCAGCCTGGAACTGGGCGGCAAGGCCCCCTACCTGATTTTTGACGATGCCGACGTAGAGGGCGCTTCGCGAGCCGCGGTATTCGGGATGTTCCGCAACGCAGGTCAGGCTTGCGGCGCAACCACCCGCCTGCTGCTCCAGGAAGGCATCCATGACCAGGTGCTGGAGCGGGTAACCCAATTGACCCGCAATATCGAGGTGGGCAACCCCGCCGCCAACAGCACGGACCAAGGGCCGCTGATTTCCGCCAGCCAGGAACGGGTGGTTCAGGAATACATCCAGTTCGGGCTGGACGCCGGTTTTGACCTGGTAACCGGGGGCAACAAGTTGCAGGGCGAGGGCTATGACCATGGCTACTACGTGGAACCCACCATCTTCGACGGGGTGGACAACGCCTCCCGCCTGGGCCAGGAGGAGATTTTTGGGCCGGTGGTAGCGGTTACCACCTTTAGCGATGAGGCAGAAGCGGTGGCACTGGCCAACGCTGTGGACTTTGGCCTGGTGGCCGGGGTCTGGAGCGCGGACTATCCACGGGCTATGCGGGTGGCGCGGGGCATCCGGGCCGGCACTGTATGGATCTGGGACAACTATGCCCAGCCGGTAGAAGGCATCTGGGGCGGATACAAGCAAAGCGGCATGGGCCGGGAACTAGGCTATCACGGCCTGGAGGACTTCCTGGAGGTGAAACAGATCTTCACCGACGGCACGGGCCTGACCAGCAAGCCGCCGTATGGGCAGGTGATAAAGGAGTAGGGGAATGGGCCGGGGATACGAGGTGTTTTCCAATTAGTCGCTGTGATCACGCGCCCAGCAGCGGCAGGTGCTTCACGCGATGGTACGTTAAAGCCAGCGAAATGCAATGCTTCAACTCTTCGACTGGAGTTCGTCGTTTGCGCCAAAAACGATGGCCCGCTTGCCCTCAAGGGTGAATGCTTCGCCGTAAACTGCCTTAAATGTTTCAACCAGTGAAGAGTTGCAGTTGAAATAAATCGCGTACTGACCCGGCGTTTTTTCCTTTCAGTCTATCCTGATGGTGCTGCCGCCCCTGGTGAGGTAGCTGGGTTCTCCCCATTTCAGGGTCTCCTCGACAGCGTCTATGCCCTCCGTCTCCGATGCCGTGTCCAGTACTATTTGCCGAAGGCGCAGCATCTTCCTGCGCATGGATGCCGGGTAGCACTCGAATACTCTTGCGACATCCGGGCTATCTATCTCGACCATTCCTGATATTCCTCTTCCTTCGCATGCGGCGCCCGCGCCTGCTGAACAAAGCCCAGCTATGGATTGGATCATAGACCCGAGTACCATTCCGCAATAGCCTTGCCTACCTCCTCCGGCGACTCTTCCTGGATGAAGTGGACGCCAGGAACGGTTACCTCCTGCTGGTTGGGCCAGGCCCGGCAGTACTCCCTTTGCGGTCCGGACAGGATGGCGCCCGGCTCGGCGTTGATGAACAGTTTTGGTACGTCGGATTGGGACAGCCAGGCGGCATACTCATCAACGATGGCCACAACGTCCGCAGGTTCGCCGTCAATAGGAATTTCCCGGGGCCAGGACAGCATGGGGCGGCGTGATTCACCGGGTTCCAGGTAGGGCCGTCGGTAGACCTCCATTACCGCATCGCTGATTCCATGGAGGGTGCTGCCCGGCAATACACGTTCCAGGAATATGTTGTTGACCAGCACCATTTCCTCGCCGGCCTCGGAACGAAAGCCCTGGAATACACGGCGCGCTGCCTCGGGCCATCCATCCATGGTCAGGGAGCAGACGATGGCTTCCATGTAGGCCAGTCCCTTGATGCGACCAGGGTGGCGATAGGCCCAGTCAAAGCCCAGGGCCGAGCCCCAGTCGTGGACAACCAGCGTAACCGGGCCCTCGGGCAAAACGGCATCAAACCAGGCGTCCAGGTGGCGGCGGTGGTCAACGAACCGGTACGACCCATCGACAGTCCTGCCCGACTCGCCCATGCCCACCAGATCGGGGGCCAGGCAACGGGCCAGTGGTTCTACGTGGGATATGACGTTCCGCCACAGGTACGAGGAAGTCGGGTTGCCGTGCAGGAACACCACCGGGTCTGCCCCCGAACCATTACCAGTATCCACGTAGGCCAGTTCAACACCCGCGCTATTAACGCGGTGACGCGGGTAGGGGTCGTGGGCGGAAATTTCGGAAATAGTCATACCAATATCTCCCTATGGTTGCATTAAACCCTGCGGCTTCACGCCTCGGAAACATTCCGGCCAGGCAATATGGTATCGCTAGGTATTGTGTGACTGACTCGCCGCAATGTACATTGGGTCATCACGAAGGTCTATCAAATTAATGATTGGGAACATCCGGTATAATAACCCATAACCGGTCTACAGCAGTTAGTGTTCAAAGACCACGAAACAGCGTACGTCACTGCATCGGTCAGCTTGCTTTGGCTATACACCATTGCATTGGCGGCGTACGAAATTGGCTTCAACCGTACAGACTCGGATTTAGAAACCGCCGTTGCTGTGGCCTATGGAGTAGGGGCAGTTGTCGGTCTGACACTCTTAACGGTAGGGACTTTTGAAATAATTATGGTACTAGCGAAAAGATTCGAAAAAAGGTTGCTGGAGCGAGTTCGACGGGAAGCGAAGGAAGAAGCGAACAAGCGTTGGAAGGCCTGGTACGAGGGCTTGCCCGACGAAGTGAAAAAGACGCAACCCCCTCCTCCTGACCAACAGGAATAGCATTTCGGCCATTCCCAGGGAGTTCCGAGGCAAAAGTTTTTAATGTTGAAGAAATCCCAGTTGTCCCCACACCAGTATCCTGATTTTCCTCCCCACCTTCCACTAATCTTGCAATCGACAGATATTGGCAATCTAAAACGGGGGCAGCCACAAGGGCTGCCTCTACATTATTGAATGCCAGTTGAGGCGCCAGCAAGGTGCGCCTCCAGGGCAATCACATCTAAAGGAACTGTCATTCTGAGCGAAGCCGAAGAATCCAAACTCCATCCCACAAACTGGCTTTGGGAACCGTAACCTGCCTGGCGGGAAGGGCCTAAACTCCTTCCCTGCTGTACCACTCCATGGACAGGTCAACCCACCTCGGGTCCCTATCAGGGCAATCGCGTTATAAACGATTGTCATGCTGAGCGAAGCCGAAGCATCTAAACTCCAACCCAGCAACCTTGTTTCGGGCCTTGAGCCTGACTCCTGTCAGGGACTTTAGCCCCTTCGGCAAGCTCAGGGTGACATGACTTACAGCTTTAGTGGACAGCAGCGCTTAAGATGCGATTGCCCTGGGTGCGCCTCAACCTGTTTGACGCAAACAGTAGCGTTTCAATACAGGCGGTGTTGCCATAGAACCTGGGCAGACACACAGGTCTGCCCCTGCGAAATCCCGAACCACCTGAACCCGAACGCTACCGACGCAAACAGTGGGTTGGCGCTACTTCTCCCATACCACCGGGTTGCTCAAAGTGCCGATGCCGTCAACCTCGATGTTGATGACGTCGCCGTCCTTCATGTTCTCGGGGGCGCCGTCGGTGCCCATCCAGATAACATCTCCGGGGAAGAGGGTCAGGTACTTGCTCATGCGGCTGATGTACTGGCGCACGCTGAAGATGGCGCCGGACATATTGTATTTGCTGATGAACTTGCCGTTCAGGACGATGCGGACTTCGCAGTCCTCGGGGTCCACGCCGTCGGTGACGATCCACGGGCCCATGGGCTTGAAGGTGTCGGTGTTCTTGCCCCGCCACATGGTGCGGTCGCCCCGCTGCCACACGCGCTCGCTGACGTCGTTGCCGATGGTGTATCCAAATACATAGTCCAGGGAATCTTCCTCGGACACGTTCTTGCATTGCTTGCCAATGATAACTACCAACTCGCCCTCGTACTGAAGCAGCTCGTTGGCATCGCTGGGCACCACGATGGCCTCCCCTTCAGCGACAAGGGCGTTGTTGGCCCGGTAGCCCACGTCCGCTGCCGGTGGGAAGTTGGGTTCTTCGCCCCGCTTGGCCGCCATTTCCTCCACATGCTCGCGGAAGTTAATGCCCGCAGCGTAAAAAGTAGGGGGAACTACTGGCACCAGCAGCTTGACGCCGCTAAGGGGCTGAACCTTGTCCGTCTTCTCGTACTCACCACGAATGGGGTCTCCGGAAACCTGGATGACGTTATCGCCTTCGATAATGCCGTAGGCTGGGCCGTCTGCGGTCTGAAACCTGCACCACTTCATAGCTGTTTCCTCCACTTATAATCGTTCACTTATAATCGTTGCAAACCAGGGCCGATACGTCCCAATTTTTGCATTAACCCACCGGGCGGTCAAGCGTAACCTTTCGTCAACAATAATCGGACCCAACCATCCGCTGCGAGACCCGCAAACGACTCAAGTACATGACAGAGAAAGCTACCACCAAATCTTCTGATATAGATTATTCGAAGTAATCGTTGCACCTTCTCGTCGACAATCAGATAAATCGCTATGACGAAAACCACTCATACGGAGTGCGATAACCCGATATCAACCACCTGTTTTTCGTTGACAACAAATATGCGCCAATGGTAAACTGCCTTCGATTAACCTCTGTACGTTTCCGGTTTGGCTGGTGGTTATTCAGTGCAACCCTGGAAACGATTGTCCCGGCGCCTACTGCCGGCCCGAGGCATCGAGTTGGGCCCTTATACTACTGTGCAGACTTGGGGAAAGTCCCGCTATAGATAATGACAGCCACCGGAGAATCCTCGCGCCCCATTCAACGGGGCTTTAATTTTGTTTCACAGTCTTCCCTTTTGCTTTTACCGAACCGGCAAATGTTCCCGGCCGGTGAGAAAGCTGTCTTCCGACTCGGAGGAGAGGGTTAATAGCGCTTGCCTTGCGGTACAATGCGTTAATGCGCAGGCAACCAGGCAGAATAGAGAAAGTTAAATTCCTGAGCATTCGGATCAGGAGGAGATAGGCGATGCAAATGCGCGACTTTGTTGTCCGCTTCGCCGGCGAGGGCGGACAGGGGGTAGTAACGTCGGCGGAAGGTCTGGCCCAGGCTTCCACTCAAGTAGGCTATCACGCCCTCACTTACGCTACATTCCCTTCCCAGATTCTGGGCGGTCCCACCTGGACGCAGGCCCGGATTTCGGTGGACGGCATCCTGAGCGCCGGTGACGATGTAGATGTTCTGGTGGCCTTCAACCGCGAAGCCTACGACACCCACCGGGAAGAGGTACGTGAAGGCGGCCTGGTCATCTATAACCTGGACGATTTTGAGCTGGGCGACGAAGACGAACGCAGCTATGGTCTGAAGGTTGACGAACTGGCCCGCTCCACCGGCAATAACCGGGCGGCCAATATGGTTATCATGGGAGCCCTGGCTCACCTGGTGAACATGCCCCAGCAATATCTGGACGAGTTTGTCGAAAGCCGTTTCCGGCGAGGCCGGGCCAATGACGACGAGGTTATCCTGTCCAATATTGCAGCCCTGAAACTGGGCCGGGAAGAGACTGCTCAAAGCGGTTTCGTGCTGGGTGAACTGGCTCCCCCGAGCATGCCCGAATACCCACAGGTGATGCTCAAGGGCAACGAGGCCATATCCCTGGGCGCGCTGGCCGCCGGTCTTGACTTCTACGTCGGCTATCCCATCTCCCCCGCCACAACCATTCTGGTATTTATGGAGCGCAACCTGGTCGGCGAGGGCAAGTTTGCCTACCAGGTAAGCTCGGAGATTGAATCAATAACCGCCCTATTGGGTGGAGGTTATGCCGGGAAAAAGGCCATGACCGCCACCGCCGGTCCCGGCTTCTCGCTGATGAGCGAAGGCCTGGGCCTGGGCTGGATGGCCGAGATTCCCCTGGTGGTGGTTGACGTGCAGCGCGGCGGCCCTGCCACCGGCCTGCCCACCAAGACGGAGCAGTCGGACCTGCTGGCCTGCATGTACCCGGCCCACGGCGACGTTAAGTTGCCGGTCATTGCCGTCGGCACGGTGGAGGAATGCTTCCACGGCGCAGTCAAGGCCCTGAACTGGGCCGAGCGATACCAGGGCCCGGTAATACTGATGACCGAAATGGCCCTGGCCGAGCGGGTGCAGAATATTGAGCGGCCCGACCTTTCCAAGGTAAGGCCGGAACGCCGGTTAGTGTACGAAGGCACCAACGGCTATCATCGCTACCAGGGCAACGAGCTTTCCCCCATGCCCCTGCCCGGCGGCCCCGGCGCTTATGTAGCCAACGGCAGCGAGCACGACGAGATGGGAGACACCACTCACCTGGCCAGCCGTCATATCCAGATGACCGAGCGGCGGTTTGGCAAGCTCAAGCTGCTGGAAGAGAATGAATACGAACGGGACAACGCCGACGAGCCGGTGGTTGTGATGCCCTGGGGCGGCTCCAAGGGACCGACCGAGGAAGCCTACAACCAGCTGCGCGAGCAGGGCGTTCCCATCGGCTGGTATTACACCATGCTGCTGAGTCCCCTGCCACCGGCCCTTTTGGAAGAACTGCGGCAGAAGGAACTGGTTATCGTTCCCGAGCTTAACTACCAGGGGCAGTTCTCCGGTATTCTCCGCTCCCAGGGCGTCAAAGCCGAGTCCATTACCCAATACACCGGCCTGCCCTTCAAGGTGCGGGACCTGGTTGAGCGCATCGCTGAGATGAATAATTCCCATCGCAAGGAGATGGTGCGAGCATGAGCAAGAAGAATCCCGAATACGATTTCAAATGGTGCCCGGGCTGCGGCGACTTTGGCGTACGCCGGTCGTTGGAATTGGCTATGATAAACCGGCTGGAAGAGACCGGTAAGCCCATTGAAAACAACGTGGTGGTGGCCGGGATCGGTTGCTCCGGCAATCTGGTCCACCTGCTGGAAGGCCAGCAGCCTTACGGTTTCCACGGGATTCATGGTCGCACCCTGCCAGTGGCCATGGGCGTCAAGATGGCCCGCCCGGAGCTTAACGTGGTAGTGGTTGCCGGCGACGGCGACTTCCTCAGCATCGGCGGCGAGCATATTGGGCCCCAGGCGGCCCGCAACCTGAACATCTGCGCCGTGGTGATGGACAACGGGGTTTACGGCCTGACCAAGGGCCAGAGTTCACCCACAACCCAACTGGGCACGGTTACCAGTTCCACCCCCTACGGCAAGATTGAGGCGGAAGCGGACCCCCTTGAACTGTACCTGACCCTGGGAGCTTCCTTCATTGCCGCGGGCTTTTCCGGCCAGCCCAGGGAATTGGCCAAGCTGATTAACCAGGGAATGGACCACGAAGGCTTTGCCATGATTCACGTCCAGTCCCCATGCACGACCTACAACGACACCTTCGAGTTGATGAAGGGCAACGCCCGCAAGGGTATTGAGCCCCTGCTCTTTGAAGTCCCCGAAGAGCACGATGTTTCCGACCGGGGCGCAGCCTTCGACCTGATTCACCGGCGCGGCGTTCCCATGGGAGTGATTTACAAGGACGAGGAACGCCCCTCGCTGGAACAGCGCCTCCAGGAAGTCCGGGGCCGCGCCCCCCAGCGCTCCGTTGAGGAGTTGATGGACAGCTTCGCCTTCTAGGGCGGTTCAGCAAGCCTGCAGCGCATTTGCGTTAATGAGGAACGCCCCGCCGGGTTCGGCGGGGCGTTTTTACATTCAAACCAAGTTTGTAGCCAGGGCAAGTTCAATCCCAGAGGAACTCCGAACAAGGAGTTCGGTCAGCTTGCCGAACCATCCTGTGCGACGGTCACTAGGGCCCGCTTATCCCCAACTCTCCCTTCAGATCGTCAATTACCTGGGTTCGGGAGCGGGTCTGCCAGCGGACGCGATTGCCGATGGGCTCGTTCTCGATTTCCGGTTCCACCTTCAGGGCCACGAAGACCGGCCCGGGCTGCCCCAGGATTTCCTCGATGTTGTTGGTGAAGTCTTCCAGGTTATCGAAGGCATAGGTAGCCGGATAACCCGAACCCTTGGCGATGACTTCGTAAGCAATGTTCTTGGCGTTGGGGACGGGCTGGCCTCCGGTGGTGGCGTAGCACTCGTTGTCCAACATAAAGTGGTAGAAGTTCTTCGGGGCTTTTTCGGCAATGGTGGGCAGTGCCCCCATGTTCATGAGTATGTCGCCCTCGGAATCAAAGAGAATCACCCTCTCTTCGGGCATGGACAGGGCCACACCTAACCCAAATGAGGCATGGCCACCCATGGCCGGATCGCCAACGGGCAGGTCCCGATTGGGCTGGTCGCTGATCTGGGTCCAGTGCCGTCCGCCCCGTCCGGGAATGACAACCGAGTTGCCCCGGTAGGGGGCGAAAACCTTGAACATGTCCGCCATGTGCATCATGTTATATAGCCTCGCTCAGAATGGTAATTTTTGAAACTAGTTACCGTTGGACTGCAAAGAACTCTGATTTTTCTCACATATCTGGAGTCCATCGTCAATCAATGTGCCTATATTGACCCTTACCACTATGCTGGAATCCGAACCTGATACATAATATTTTCCCCCCAGGGCATGGTCCTGATCTATTTTCCAAATTTGCTCTAGTTCATGAAGTTTGAGAGATGGTTTCCTGCTTGGTAGATATGTAGATGCCCAGCCATTTAGAGGATAATGCTTTTCATCAGCTTCAATCCACACAGCATCTTGCTCACAATACAGCACCGCTTCAGGGACAGTTAGAGGCCAAGATTCTCCATAACCTTCAACTGTAATAGTTTCAGAACTGTTGCTGCATGCTACGCAGGTACCCAAGATACAAATGAACATCAAGAATCTGGAGCCAAAATCAGTAGGTATAGCGGAGTCCCTCATCTTTACCGATTAAAGCCGTGGTACTCGTCGCCCACCAGCACTGCTACCGGGCGGCGGGTGCGTGACGCCTCCTCGAAGGCTACGGAGATACGCGGGGCGTCCTCGCCAGTCTCCACCAGGTAGTATTGAATGCCGAAGGCGTTCAGGAACCTCTCGGTGTAGGTAGCAGCCGTGTCAGTGTTCACGCCGTGACGCGTCCAGCCCCGATAGCCAACCATCATTACCACGGGGATGTTCAGGCTCAGGCCCCAGCCGCGCAGGGAGTCACCAGACTCCATCATTCCCGTGTTCTGGATGAGGATTACCGGTTTCTTGCCGCCCACGGTGAGGCCGGCGGCGGTGGAAAAGGCCTGCCCTTCCCTGCTGACGGGAATCAGGTCCAGGTCTGGGTCAGCCTCCATCAACAGGTACAAAAAGTTGGTCTCGCTGTCCGGCAGCCACACCACGTGGGTGACCCCGTTCTTTTTCATTTCGGCCATTACCAGTTCGGGACTGAGCAGGCCTTCCTCGTGTTGTGTCATTCTTACCGCCTTCACCGGCCAGGCCGGTCAGCTTTGGGTTGGCTTGATTATAGCCCCGGCAGATACGATGTCAACCTAACTTAAGCCAATGCAGCTCTCGCCATGCTCGTCGTCCATTGGGCGACGAAAGACCCTATTCCCGCCTAATGGAAGAGAGACAGGACGGAAGGAGTCAGAGCCAAGAGGTAGCGTTCCAATTTAGGTGGTATGGATTGATGAGCAGCGGGATGGGGTTGCTGGGGGAAAAGGAACGGTACCGTCGGTACTCAAAAAACCAGTGATTTAGCCGTCAAGCTGGCGGCCCTGGGGTTGAGCTACCAGCAGGCCAGCGGGTGGGTGGGCAGTGTAAAGAGCAGCCTGTGCCGGTGGGTGCGTAGGAAGGTACTGGGAGAGCCGGAGTTGCGGGGCCGGGTACTGGAACTGGACGGGATCCGGACTCGGTTTCTCGCGGGACCGAAGGAACTGAAGGTCATCCGGGACGATCTGGGCGTGGTGTTGGGTCACTTTGGCTCTTGGGAAGAGGCCATAGATCGAGGGTGGCAAGCCGGAGCGCAGAACCCGCTGCATCGGGTCAGTGATGGAGACCGGGCCATTGCCCAGGGATTGCAACTGGTATATGGGCGCCTGTCGCCCCACCAGTTGTGTCACTTTCATCTCTTGCAGGAATATCGCCGCAACCTGGGCTGGGCAGGGTGGGGAGAAGCGAAGAAGCTGCTGTCCTGCCAGAGTCGACGGGAGGGGGCGGACTACGTGAAGAGAATTGTAGCGGTGACGGGAGGCCGGGGAGCTTACTGGTGTCGAAAGGCGCTGAACCAGGGATTGCGACACCTGGACACGGGTCAAGAGCGATACAAGACCACATCCCGACTGGAACGACTGAATCGGGAGTTGCGGCGACGCGAAAAGCTGGGCACCGCCTGGTCGCCCCACAACCTCCTGGCCCTGCTGGAAATCAGAGGGCTTGTAGACCAATCCACCTAAATAGGAACGCTACCAATAGAACCTGAAGATTGACTATGAGTACATTCTTGTCTTAACTTGGTTGATTGGCCGTCAATTATCAGAACGGAACCCGCCCTGTCCATCCGCTCTCTATTCTCCCGACTGAAGCACAATCCTCCCCAGCGGCGGGCTTTCCCTGAGCTTGGCCAAGGCCTGCTCCACTTCCTGTAGCGGGTAGGTCTCTGATACTACCGGCTTGAGACGACCCTGCTCCACCAGCTTGACCACGTCTACCACATCCTGCAGGTTCGAGGCGCGGGAGCCCAGGATGCTCCACTGGCCGTAGATGAGGTCAGCCGTATCCACCGCCAAGGGAATGCCGTAGTTGTAGCCCAGGATTACCAGCCGGCCGCCCAGCTTGAGGCAGGCCAGGCTGTCGGGCAGGACGGCAGCCACGGCCTCGCCACCCACCCCTTCCACCACCACGTCGGCGCCCAGGCCGTTGGTCAACTCCTTGACCCGCTCGGGAAGACTTTCTGTGCGGCTGTTGACGATTACGTCGGGATTGAACTGCTCGGCGCCCTGGAGCTTGTCGGGCACCACGTCGGCGGCGATTACCCGCGCGCCCATCAGGCTGGCCATCTGCATGGCGTGGATGCCCAGTCCACCGATGCCGATGATAACCACGGTCTCCCCAGGCTGGATGCGGGCACGGTGGGTAAGGGCGTGGTAGACGCTGGCCATGGCATCGGGGATGATGGCCGCTTCCTCCCAGGGAACTTCGGGCGAAATCTTGACGGCGTTGCGGCCGGATACCCGCATGTACTCGCTGAAGCCGCCGTTAATTTCAAAGCCGGTGCGGGGGGCGGTGACGCAGTAGTTTTCCATGCCCTTGCGGCAGTAGTCGCAGAAACCGCAGCCCTCGGTGGGGTAGACGGTAACGTGGTCGCCCCGTTGCAGCCCCGGGACCTCGGAGCCTACCTCCACCACCTCGCCGGCTGCCTCGTGGCCTGGAATGTGGGGCAGGGACACCGTGGGCACCAGGCCGCCGGAGATTTTCAAGTCGGTGGCGCACAGGCCGTTGGCCACGACGCGGATGAGCACGTCGCGGGGGCCAACCTGGGGTTCGGGGACGTCCTGCCAGTTCAGGGGAGCGTTGTATTGCTCCAGTACCATTGCTTTCATTTGGTGGGTTCCTTAGGTAGATTCTTGGTGAAGTGGCTAATGCTGGCAACCTCTGCCGGACTAGACCAGAACGTGCCAGTATGCCTCACGCTACCCTGTCTTCGACTACCAGTTTTCTTCCCAGCAATTCCAGGGCTCGGGTTATCTGACTCCACGGAGAGTAACGATCGGGGATAAGGAGCCTGTCAATTGTGGAATCGGCAAGACCAAGCTGTTCAGCCAGGAATTCCCGGGTCAGGCCCTGCTGCCGCATAGCCGTATATATGGACAGTTTTGCTGCCTCCATCGGTGGTACGGCGACCAGTTCCTGGCCTTCCGTTAGGATGCTGGGGACGGGAAGGTCCCAACCCATCTGTACGTAAGCGCCAAGGGCGCAAACAAGGCAATCTTCAACATTGCTGCGCGCCTCTTCGTAGGTAAAGCCGCCGGTATTGGCGCCGTACACGTCCGGGAACACAACGTTATATCCCATCCCGTCCTCGTCGTTGCCTTCAATATGAAAAGGATAGGCGTACCGCATGGCTAGAATTCCCTCCTGTTGATTCCCAAGTCCCTCATCATACTGTGAAGCGTCCTTGGACTTATCTCACCCCTCTGGACGTAAGTAAAGCGGTCGCCCAGGTAGAACATGCCGTGGCTGCCCTTGCCTCGCTGGGAAATGAATCGCCATTCAAGGCCATTCCTGCGGGCATACCGGCGTCCCCGGCGCTTGAACTCTTCCCCATTCATTGGTGCTGTCCTGTTACCTTGTTCCCCCCTAATCCTCAAGCGTCGTTATATCCCCTGGGTCCAAACCCAGTTCGTTGGCTTTTAGCAGGCGGCGCATTATTTTGCCGGAGCGGGTCTTGGGCAGGGACGGGGTGAACTCGATTTCGGCGGGGACGGCGATGGGACCCAGGACGGCGCGGACGTGGTTGCGCAGGGTGTCGATCATCAGGTCGGACGGGTCGTTGCCCACGCGCAGGGTCACGAAGCCCTTGATTACCTCGCCGCGCAGTTCGTCGGGCTTGCCGATAACCGCCGCTTCCGCCACCGACGGGTGGGATACCAGGGCGCTTTCCACCTCGGCGGAACCGATGCGGTGACCGGCCACGTTGAGCACGTCGTCGGCGCGGCCCACTACCATGTAATAGCCATCAGCGTCGCGCAGGGCCACGTCGCCGGAAGAATAGACACCAGGAATCTGGTTCCAGGTGTCGTTGTACCGTTCCGGGTCGCCCCACACGGTGCGGGAGAAATGGGGAAAGGGGCGCCGGATGACGAGGAAGCCGCCCTTGTCCGGTTCCTCGATGGGCTGCCCCTCACGGTCCACGATGTCCATCAGGGCCCCGGGCAGGGGCTTGCCGACGCGGCCGGGGCGGGTCTCCATAGTGGCCATGGTGCCCAGGCAGGGGCCGCCGGTTTCGGTCTGCCACCAGTTGTCCACGATGTGCGCCCACTCGCCGCTGCCGCAGATGTGTTCGTTGGCCCAGCGCAGGGCTTCAGGGTTCAGCGGTTCGCCGGCGCAGGTCAGGAAGCGCAGAGAGCGCAGGTTGTACTGCTTGGCCGGTTCTTCGCCGTAGCGCATCAGCATCCGCACGGCGGTCGGAGCGGTGAAGATGACATTCACGCCGTACTTCTCGATGATTTCGTAGAAGATGGCGTTGTGGGGGTAGTCGGGCGCGCCCTCGCGGAACACGGTGGTGGCCCCGGCTACCAGGGGGGCGTAGACGATGTAGCTGTGGCCCACCACCCAGCCGATGTCGGACATGCACCAGAAAACGTCGTTGTCCTTGACGTCCCAGAAGTTCTTGAAGTGATAGTGGGTGCCCACCATGTATCCGCCGTGGACGTGGACCACGCCCTTGGGCTTGCCGGTGGTGCCGCTGGTGTACAGGATGTAAAGGGGGTCCTCGGCGTCCATAATCTCGGCTTCGCAGTTAATGGACTGGCCGGCCAGCAGTTCCTCGAAGTCCACCTGCCCGTCCTTCAGGTCTTCGCGGGCCATTTCGCGTCGCCAGACGATGACGGAAGTAAGGGAGTCGCAGCCCTCCGTGGCCTCATTGGCGATGCTGATAAGGTCCACCTTGTTGCCCCGGCGGTAGCCCACATCGCCGGTGATAAGCGCCTTGGCCGATGCGTCCTGGATGCGGTCCCGCAGGGAGCCGACGCTGAAACCGGCGTAGACCACGCTGTGGATGGCGCCGATACGGGCGCAGGCCAGCATGGTTATGGCGCCCTCGGGGGTCAGGGGCATGTAAATGACCACGCGGTCGCCCTTGCCGATGCCCAGGGACTTGAGGCCGTTGGCGCAGCGGTTGACCTGCTGGGCCAGGCGGGCGTAGGTGTAGACCTGCTCGGTACCGTCTTCGCCCAGCCAGATAAGGGCGGCCTTGTTGCGCCTTTCGGTGGTCAGGTGGACGTCCAGAGCGTTGTAGCAGATGTTGGTCTGGCCGCCCACGAACCAGCGGAAATTTGGGTACTCCCACTGGAAAACCTCATCCCAGCGGCGAAACCAGTGCAGGCCCTCGGCGGCCTCGGCCCAGAACCCTTCGGGGTCCTCGATGGAGCGGGCGTAGATGCCTTCGTAGTCCTGAAGGGCGGCCTGGGCGGAAACATGGGGCGGGGCGGGAATCTGGCCGGATTCGCGGAGAAGGTTGTCGATCTGGCCTTGCTGAACCATGGTGTTGCTCCTTTGGGGGTGTTGATATTAGAGGTAGTTTACGTGAAATTGGCTGAATAAGAGGATATGGCTCCTATTCAGGGCAGACAGGTAGGTCTGCCCCTATGATTGGGTTCATCTCCCTTGGATCGTTGTTAAATCTGGAGTGAGAGCGCCTACATTCTAACCTTGCCTTGGTGACGGGACAATGTTCGGATGACATAAGTTGTGATATGTGGCATTCTATGTTGACGAATTGCCTAACATTACTGACGAAAGTCCGTTCGTTATTTGGTGCATGACGACGGGGGCACAATTATGCCATTAGATGATCTTGTACGAGTAATCGAAACCCTGCAACAGCGCATCCGCGACCATGGCGATTCCCTGCGCCAGAACGAGATTCGGACTCGGGTGGCGTTGATTGATCCGTTGCTGACGGCGCTGGGTTGGGATGTGGCTGACCCTGGGATGGTGACAGCGGAGTACGACGTGGGTGGGAGAAGAGCGGATTATGCTCTCCTGGGCACAGGCAACATACCTGCTGCTACCGTGGAAGCCAAAAAGCTTAATGAATCTTTGGAACCCCACCGACTGCAAATGCTCAACTACTCGAACGCGGCGGGCATCCGATTCGCCGGCTTGACAGATGGCAACAGGTGGGAATTTTATGAGATCTTCAAGCAAGGAACTCTGGATGAACGCCGAATCCTTGAAGCAGTTATCTCTAGTGAATCGTCAGCCCACCTTGCCCTGAGATTTTTGTTGCTTTGGCAGTCGAATATGGAAACTGGGCGGCCAGTGGACCCAAGGCCTCCGATAATAAAGGAGGTGCCTGCAGTAATCGCTGAGACTAGCGAGACCCACTCAGGCACAGACCAAAGAGTCCAGAGGGTTCTGAGGCAACCGCAAAGCACCGAAGGTTGGCATCGGTTGTCGAGTCTCGAGATTGTACCGGGTGATGCGTCTCCGACGGCTATCAGATTCCCAACCGGCGACGAGTATCAAATTAGGATTTGGCGCCAATTGGTCGAAATCACGCTCTCATGGCTCTGGGACAAAGGTTTTCTCAGCCAAAGCGATGTGCCCGTTAGGTCGAGTGGTAAGAGATTCCTTGTAAACTTGGAACCTAAACACCCAACAGGTAATGAGTTCAAGACAGTGTGCTCAGTGCCCGGGACTCCTCTATATATTGATGGCAACATAAGCGCTAAAGCGTCGGCCAGCAATGCCAAAAGAATCCTACAACATTGTGGTCAAGACCCAGCAAGCGTAAGTGTGAAAGTCAACTGACTCCCCGACTCTGTTCACACAAGGAGAAAAACACCACCATGAAAGTCTACTACTTCAGCGAATTTCCCTACCATGAATACCCCGACGAGGAGGGCGATAAGTACCCCTCCCTGCGCCTTACTTTTCCGAACACCTACTTTGAGCCCGATACGGCCACCGACCTGTTCAAGCGCTACTTTGACGAGTGCGTTTACGTGGACGAGATGGGGTTTGACGGCATCATGGTCAACGAGCACCACAACACGCCGTCGTGCATGAACGCTTCCTGCAACCTGGCGGCGGCGGTGCTGGCCCGCACCACCCAGCAGGCCAAAATCCTGCTGCTGGGCAACATCCTGCCTATCCACGACAACCCCGTCCGCCTGGCCGAGGAAATTGCCATGATTGACGTCATCTCCGGCGGCCGCGTTATATCGGGCATGGTCCGGGGAACCGGCGTCGAGACCCTGGCCACCAACGGCAATCCCATGTACAACCGGGAGCGGTTCGAGGAGTGCCACGACTTGGTCATCAAGACCTGGACTACGCCTGGACCCTTCCGCTGGGAGGGCAACCATTACAATTTCCGGGTGGTCAACCCCTGGATGGTCCCCGTGCAGAAGCCGCATCCGCCGGTGTGGGTGCCCGGAACGGCCAGTCCGGAGACGGCCCAGTGGGCGGCGTCCCACGGCTATACCTACGTGGCTTTCCTGACGCCCCTGGACGTTACCGAGGACCTGTTCCAGATTTACCGGACCACCTCCACCGAGAGAGGTTACGAACCCACGCCCGACAACTTCGGCTACCTGCTGTGCTGCTACGTGGCGGACACTCAGGAAGAAGCCGATGAGCAGGCCCGCCACTTCATCTGGCGCATGGGCACCACCACCCGCGGCCCCCGCGAGTACATGAATCCGGTGGGCTACCGCTCCCAGCAGGGCGAACAGGTGGCGGCGCGGCGGGCCGTCCGCCCTCTTATCCAGCAGAGCTACGAGGAGCTGAACGAGAACTACCATATCATGGCCGGAACCCCCGACACGGTGCTGGAGAAGATCCGGTACCTGTACGACCGCCTGGGCATGGAGCACCTGATCTTCTACGGCCAGGAGTCAAAGATGTCCCACGACGCCACCATGAAGAACATCGGCCTTTTTGGCAAGGAAGTGCTGCCGGAGATACAGAAGTGGTAGGGGGTATGGGGAGCAATTAAAGGCGAACTATTTCTGATCGGAGCCCAAGGGGTCGCCGTAATACCAGCGGTCAATTATCTCTTCGGCTATAGCTGCGTCGGCGGCAGGCGCGCCGATTACGAAACCCTCTCTAACCAGGCAGAGGCCCCGCTCCGGGTTGAAACAAATTTGGTCGTGCCCTTCAAACTGTGCTTCCAGGTAGAGACGACGGAAACCTTCCCGAAATGCTTCGTCCCCTAACTTGGAGTAAAGGTCCGAGTAGAGTCCCAGACTCAGATCATAATGGCAACGGGATCCATATACCCTGGAATTGTCCTGGCCGGCTGATTCATTTTGCAGTCGTTCCAACTCTCCCAGGTTTTGAGCCAAATCGCATTGAAGAAATCTTGGCGGCGCTCCCGTATTTGAAGCTGTCGATACCGTAATATCGCTCAGGAATCTTACGGCCCCGCCACTTATCCAGGTTGGGTAAAAAGGCCAGTATGTAAAAGCAGCCAAAGTGGCGATTCGGGCCAGGTTTCCCGTATCTGAGGGATGAACGGTGATTATCCCGCTGGGGCCGCCGCCTGAACCTGTTTCCGTAGCTACCAGGCCGATAAAGCTGGTGGGATAGGGCTCCATCATAAATGCTTCCAGGGTACGTACGGTCGTCTCGAGTAAGTCCAGCGTAGATCCTCTGTTTTCAGCCTCTTCAAAGACCGCCAGATGCACTGTACCTGAGTGGGGCAATTCTACCTTTCGGTGAACGCCCCAGTTGCTGCGGGAATCCAATTTCTCGTCCATTAAATGAGCATGATATGTGGCTATGGGCCGCAGAATGGCAAGTAGTACAGCGTCCTCATCTGATATGCCGTTTTCCAGCGTGGGGTGAGAGAGAACCTCAGTAAGGTAACCGGTGTCTGCTTCTCCCTCCCACAAGAGTCGGTCCAGAGTCTCCACAGCGGCCGCATCGGCCTCGTTGACCGATGCCAGGAAAGGCATATCCAGGAGTGACACGGCTTCCGATTCGGCGTTACGGGCGTAGGACTTGCTTCCCATTCGGCTCAAGCCCCGGATGAGTGATGTCTCACTCTCTGTGAGACCGTCCTCGACCCAATGCTTGTTTATTATCTCGGGGAATACCCACCTGGTTTCCAGTGCGGAGTAAATGAGCGCCCGGACGCCGGGTTGTTCGGCGCGGTCCAGGCCGTCCTCTATCCAGGACAGCCCGTTCACCATTTCCCATGCTTGTGGGTTCACAAGCTCCAGGTATAAATGATGGACAAGGAAGTGGTTGTCGTCGGTGAGCCCACCCTTTTCTTCCAGGCGATCAACCAGTTGTTCAACTTTGTTTGCGTCTTCCCAATAGAGTTCGCTGAGAGCTTCCAGGGTACCGTCGTCATTTCTGTCCACCTCATCCAGGAAGGGCATTCCCATAACTTTGATGGTAGCCTCTGGAACTTTGGTTCCGAGATCCCAAAGAACTGAAAAGACTTCGAACGAGTTTCGAGTCAATTCTCCTTTCAACCATGGCTTACTCACCAATCCGAGGAAAACCTCCCGGTTCCGTCTCGACATGTCGATCAAGTCACTGACGGCGCCGGACTCGAATCTGCTCATGTCATCGTGAATGGAAACGATATTGCTGGGAGGATGATAGGCGATTCCATCGGCTACCCAAGCCAGGTCACGAATTAACTGGGCCGCCTCGGGGTCGGACCACTCCAGGTAAACCAGGGAGACAGTGATGGCCTGTTCGTCCGTAATGCCTTCTCCGAACGTCGGGTGGGAAAGAACGTAATCAAGACCGCTTGGGTCGGCTTCGGCCAGTTCGACTAGTCTCCGGAAAGCATTGCCATCCGGAATAGATATGGACTCCATGAACGGCATTTCGATCAGCTGCAGCGCCGCATATTCATTGGTGGTTGAGAGGGTAATCAGGCGTTGGATGGATGCATTGTCCATTCCGGTTTGGGGCGGCATCCATTGCCGGTCCTTATTCAGGACAGCTTCGAACACCGCAGGTGATTTACGCGCCAGCTCTTGCAGTAATATGACCCCGTTTTCCTCAAACTCGTGCAGTCCATCTTTAACCCACGGCAGGTTCGCTATCGTCTTTGCGGCTGCAGGCGCCTGAATCTCCAGGTAGACCAAAGCGATGGCTGAAGAGTGTTCGCCGTCGGGCGTTTCCAGCAGGGCCGGATGCGAAAGCAGCTTCTGAAGCCCCTCCCGGTCCGAACTCATCAAATCGAGTAAAAATCTGACCTCGGCACTATCTCCCCAGTCAGTGGTGTCCAGGAAAGGCAAATCTATCACCCGCAATGCAACCGACTCATTTCTGCCCGCCATGCTTGCCAAGTATCGAATAACGAGGTTATCAAATCCGTTGGGTTCACCCCGTTCTATTCTTATCCACGACTTATCCATGATGGCCAGAAATGCTTGAGGGCTTGTTTCCGCCATATACGTGAGGTTTGCGACCGCGAGGTCCTCGGCGTAGTCGGTCCCATCCTCAACCCATGGCAACGCCTTTATCATTGCCTCGTGCGCCGGATCAATTACCTTCGGAGGTATAGGTGTAGCATTCGCTGCTGGCGTTGGGGTCGGCTCCGGTGCCGGCGTAGGTGTCGGCGGCGGCGTGGCAGTGGGCATCACCGTCGGCGTTGGGGTCGGAGCAGCAGTCGGTGCGAGGGTGGGCGGTGGCGTGGCCGTGGCCGTAGGTTCTGGCGTAGGCGTAGGGTCCGGTGTTAGCGTCGGCGCCAGGGTTGGCGGCGTGGTTGGAGTGGGTTCCATCGTCAGAGTGGAAGCCGCCGTGGGGCTTGGGGTTGCCTGAAGTGTCGGCGTCGGGGTAAGAACATGTGCCGACGGAGCATAAATGGAACGGGAAGTTCGCGGGATAGGAAAGGAAGCGGGAGCAGGAAACTCGGTCGGCTCTGCCAGGGCTGTTGGCGTATCAACAACCACGCGCGGGGAAACCGCCGCCGGAGCCGAGGTTGGGACCGGTGTCGGTGGTTCGTTGCAGGCCATAAGCAGGCCGGCTGCCAGCAGAGAAACCAAGGCAGCCAGACCTGCTATGCGTAAACGTGCTTGCGAGAACAAAGCCAGCTTCTATTGCTCCTAAGCCCGGATCCACCGAAGGAGTGGGAAATAAAGGGGTGCTGAAAGGGTGAGAGGGTGCTCCTCTGAATCTGGGATAATGGTTTTTGAGCAGAAAACCGACCCCGGAAAAGGAGCACCTTTTAGATGCTACCACTTGGCCACCCCGACCGCATCCACGTCGCCTTCGACGAACACCGCCTGGTCAACAATGCCGGGCTGCTGCTGCCGTCCACCCTCGCCCAGCACCTGGGCCTGCCCCAACTGGTTGACCGGCATCTGGACCTGGGCCGGGCCCCGGGCCGGGCCAACCCTGGCGATAAGCTTATGACCCTGGTGGCCTCTGCGCTGGCTGGTGGCGACTGCATCGCCGACGCCGACGCGCTGCGTTCCGGCAGCACCGGGCGGGTGTTGGGTTGCGTGGTCAAGGCGCCATCCACCTTGGGCACCTTCCTGCGCAGCTTCCGGTGGGGCCATGTCCGACAGCTGGACCGGGTGAGCCGGGAACTGCTGGCCCGGGCTTGGCAAGCTGGCACCGGACCTGGCGACGGGCCGTTCACCATCGACCTGGACTCCACCATCTGCGAGACCTACGGCCTGGCCAAGGAGGGAGCACGCCACCACGGGTACACTGGCCAGCGGGGCTATCACCCGCTGCTGGCCGTGGCCGCTGGCACCGGTGACGTGCTGATGGCCCGGCTGCGGGAGGGCCGGTCCAACACCGCTCGGGGCGCCGCCCACTTCCTGCGGGAGACGGTGGGACGGGTGCGCTACGCTGGGGCCAAGGGGCAACTCACCATCCGGGCCGACAGCGGCTTCTACACCCATTCCATCGTCGCCCTCTGTCGCAAGATGAAGGTCCGCTTCTCCATCACCGTGCGCCAGCACCGGAGCCTCCGAACCCTGATAGAAGCCATACCCCAAGGGGAATGGACGCCCATTCCCTATTGGATGGACGGCGCCGCCGACGTGGCCGAGGCTGAATATACTCCCTTCCGTAGCGAGCCCGATGCCGCTCCGGTGCGGCTCATCGTTCGGAGGATCAAGCCCACGCCCGGCTCCCAACTGGCGCTGTTCGCCAGCTACAGCTATCACGCCTTCATCACCGACCGCTACGGCGAGACCCTGGAACTGGAGGCCGACCACCGTCGTCACGCCGAGATCGAGAACGCCATCCGGGACCTGAAGTACGGCGTGGGTCTCAACCATCTCCCCTCGGGACGCTTTTGCGCCAACGCCGCCTGGCTGGCCGTCCAGATCATCGCCCGCAACCTGGCCCGCTGGACCGGACGCATCGCTCTGGGAGAAGCAGTGGCAACCACCAAGACCCTCCGCAGGCGCTTCTTCTCCCTGGCCGGACGCCTCACCCGCAAGGCTCGCGGACTCACACTGCACCTCCCCCAGGGCTGGCCCTGGGAAAACCAGTTCGGCCGCGCTCTGGCCCGGTTGCGAGCCCTGCCACTCCCGTCCTGACGGCACCGGTGGCGCCTGATCCATCCGCTGGACTACCCAACCGCCTGGCTTATTTGCCCCAGGTCGGTTCCTGACCGTTTCCGGCTGCAATCTGCATGATGAACTCGCCCGTTGTTCCTCCTGCGGCCCGTCAATAATCCCCTTGTGGTGGCTGCCCCACCGTCCGTCCAGCCAGATCCATCCGGATCAAACCCTCACCTCCGCTTGCTCCCGCCTCTCATCTCTTGTCCGGTCGGCTCTGCTACTTCCTTTCGGTGGATTCGGGCTAAGGGGCAGTGTGGGCGTAAACGCTGTTGTTGGGCCCTGCCGAGTAGACCACCCCGTCTTTTACCGTGTAGCCACGGACATCTGAAAAACCGCCTTTCTCAAAGGCCCAGACCGGCACGCCACTGTCTCCAGCGGCGGCGATCAGTGTCCCCGCATCCGACTCGCCATATAGCAGACCATCCGTTGCCGTCAGCGACTGGATGACCTCGTCTCCGGTAGCCTCCTTCCAAAGCTCCTGTCCGGTCGCCGCATCCAGGGCAAAGACGCTGCCCTCACCGCCCCCCTCACCGAAAGCTCCGTACAATACCCCGTCGGACACCACCGGGGCCGTGGACAGCATGCCCGACTCGTAGCTCCACAACTCATCGCCGCCGGCGGCGTCCAGCGCGTAAATATTGCTGCTGGGAGCCAGATAGTAGACACCGTCAACCACAAGCGCGGGGAAGTCCCGGGCCGGGAACTCCTCGGTGTTGACACTCCAGATAACTTCTCCCGTTGCTTCACTTAGCGCGTAGGCATGGTTGACCACCGTCAGATACACCACGCCGTCTATAACAGTGGGATTGGACTCCACGTAGCTGCTGACCTCGGTCTTCCAAGCCACCTCGCCGCCGGCGGCGTCCAGGGCGTAGAATTCGCCGTAGGTGGATCCGGCCACGTAGACGTGGTTGCCGGAAACACCGGGGGTGTAGCGGGGGTCGATACGGGCGGCTACGTCGGCGGTCCACCTGGTTTCTCCGGTGGCGGCGTCCAGGGCCACAACCTTCTGGCCCGTATTTCCCTGGACTGGCAGATAGACGGCTCCGTGACCGACCTGCGGCGAGTATTGCACCCAGCCGCCGGTATCGAAGCTCCAGAGCAGTCCCCCGGAGGCGGCATCCAGGGCATAAAGGTGGTTGTCGTTGGAGCCGAAGAACACCTTCCCATCAGCAATGGCAGGAGTGGACCGGATTACATCCCCGGTGGCATGACTCCAGAGCAGTTGGCCGGTGTCCGCGGTTAAAGCGTATAAGCTGCGGTCGTCTGAACCGATATAGACCACCCCGTCCGCCACCGCTGGCGCGGTAACCACCCACCCGCCGGTGGTGAAGCTCCAGAGGCGTGAATCATCCGGGGGCATGCCGTCAACAGAGACCGCACCGTCAGGCGGCCCTCCAGGCCCACCCTCCTGGGCTAACTCAGGGACACAGGCCACCATGCCAAGCCCGAAGGAAAGCATCATCAGCGCCTGCTCTGGAGTGGGTTCGGAACCCCCCATGATCTTTGCCAGGTCCGCCGGGCTGAAGTTGCCCAGTAACTGCCGCAGGCATGTTTGCTGCTCTTCGGTCAGCCCGCCAAACTGGGCGGCCATGTTGGCGAACAGTATTTCGCGGGCCTTTTCGTCGGAAATGCAGTTCAGGACGGCTACGGGTTCGTCTTCCAATCCCTCCAGCACGAAGGGGCTGGCCAGTATTGCCTCCAGTCGGTCATCTCCCAGTTCGTTCCGTATACAGGACTGTTCCTCTTCCGAGAAGGATTCATACAGGTCGTTCCAGGTGGAAGCAGGGCCCATAACGGAAGGGTCAAACTCGGTGCCCTCGGACGGGGCAGCGGCGACCGCTGGCGGCGCGGGTTCCTGGGGCTGGGCCCCGGGTGCGGCCGGTGGCGGCTGGGTAGGCGCCGGCCTTACAACCAGCGGCGTAACCACGGGTATGGGGGTTGGCGGCGTTTGAGCTAGCAGCGCTTCTGCCACGCCGGGTGAGGCCTGCTCCGGAGCCACCGCCTGCTGCTGGATGGCCGGGTCAGGCTGGGCTGCGGAGTTGACCGTTTCGGTGGTGTCGTTGGCGGCCGTGGATGCGACCGAAGTTGGCTGGGGTTCCGAACCGCAAGCCGCCAGCGCAAGGGCTGCCAGCAGGGTCATCAACGCAATCCAGAAAAGGATCCGTGCAGTATTACCGAATAGTGCGAGGACAGGCATACTCCTCCCCACCTCCTCAAATTCCAGTTGCCCTCTGATTCACCTTACCATAACCCATTCCGCCATACTACGATGCTGGAAGCCGGATTGGTTCCATGTTGCTGTCCCGCAGGCCGTCCGTAATACGTTTGACAGCCATTGGGGGCAGGTCTAGGCTATAAGGGCAATCGACAGAAGCCCTGCCTGCCCAAGCTGAAATACCGAGCAAACGCGGCGAGTTACCGATGGAACTGAAGGCATACGAACAAGCCTGGCTGGACGAATTCCGGCAAGTCCTTAAAGAGAAGTATCCGGGCATGGTCGAGGACGTCGTCGTTTTTGACGCCCAAGACAGCACCCTGCATCTTCCGGATGACACCGTGAATGTCGCGGTAAAGGTCAATGATAACGAAAATCGCCGTCAATTGGAGAAGGACATAAGCAGGTTGGGGCACAGGCTCGCCGTATTGTCCGATGCCATGCCCTTCATTGTTGTCTACAGCAATTCCGAATGGAAACAACGACAAGAATCTGATTCACTTCCCTATAGGAGCGGTGGGCAATCCATATGGCTGACTCACCAGTAACCAGGGAGTGGCGCCGAGCCGGAGATTGCCTTCAGGCGGCTACCTTATGTCTGGAGCATGGTCTTTATGCCGACGCCATTTCACGGGCTTACTACTCTATTATGCATACTGCGAAGGCGACACTGGTTCACTTGGGCGTTCGCGTCAGCAACCACAGAGGTGTGAAGAACCGATTCGGCCAGCAATTGGTAATACCTGGTTTGGTTGAGCCGGAATTTGCGGCAGACATCAGCCAGAGCTTTGAGGATCGCCTTCGAGCAGACTACGACATTACGGTCGATTTCTTTGCAGTTGATGCGGAAGAGGCCTGCGGGCGGGCTCAAGCTTTTCGAGAGAGGATGAAGGTCTTTCTCGGCAATGCCGGTCTTACGGGAGACGCTGAGGCAGCCCATTGATTAATGTACCTGGTATTGTGATTTAATAGATTCCGTAAGGAGCCAAATGACCACCACCCCCAACAAGAAAATTGCCGTGGTCGGCACTGGCGGTACCGGCAGCGTTATTGGCGGGATGCTTACCGTGGCCGGCCACGACGTTGTAATGATTGACCAGTGGGGCGCCCACGTGGAGGCGATGAAGGCCAACGGCCTGCACATGTCCATTGCGGGCGAGGAGTTCAACGCGGCGGTGCGCGCCCTCCATCTGTACGAGGTGTGCAACCTGGAGGACACCTTCGACATCGTTTTCCTGGCTTGCAAGTCTTACGACACTCTGTGGCTGACCCAGTTGATCCTGCCCTACCTGAAGGATAACGGGGTGCTGGTGTCAACCCAGAACAGCCTCAACGACGAGTGGATTGCCCCCGTCGTTGGCCCCACCCGGGACATTGGCTGCGTCCTTACCATGTCCTCCGAGGTATTCGAGCCAGGCCATCTGAAGCGCAACACCGCCATGGACCGCACCACCTTCGTCCTTGGGGAGTTGCACGGCCGCATAACCCCCCGGCTGCAGGAATTGCAGGGCATACTTGGCGCAGCGGGCAAGACGGAGTTGACTACCAACCTTTGGGGAACCCGGTGGTCCAAGCTGGTCTTCAACTGCGTCGTGGCGCCGGTCTGCGCCCTCGCCGGCGTGGGGCCGGCCCACCTGACCGGGGCTCCGGAACGGGTGCGGGTTTGCCTGGAACTGGGACGTGAGGCCCTGCTGGTGGGTCAGGCCCAGAGCTACAGCATGGAACCTGTGTTTGGCCTTTCCATGGAGGAGGCTGCCGCGTCGCCCGAGGCCATGATTGAAAATCTGGTGAAGGCATCGCAGGCCGAGGGTCGGGAGGCCCGGTCTTTCTTCCACCAGGACATCCTGAAAGGCCGTAAGACCGAGGTGGACTACATCAACGGCCTGGTGGCCCGCAAGGGCAGGGAGAGCGGAGTGCCCACACCCATGAACGACGCCGCGGTTACCATGGTAAAGCGCCTGGAGAGGGGCGAAATGGGGCCTGACCCGGCCAACATCGGGAAGCTGGAACTGGTGGCTCAAGGGCTGGTGTAAGTGTTCACAAGCCAATAAAACGAATTGTTAATTTCAATATAGTGTAAGTCGAATCCGCAATTCAGCGGCAACTGTCGGCGAAGTAAGGCCAGCCATTATAGTTAATGACTGGCCTTATGATTTTCATTTCATAATACTTTACATCATGAGTCACTATGATATAATAACTCTATGTCCTAACCACTACAAATAATTATTATTAATGTCGGTTAGGCATCAAACCAAAAGATGGGGAGCTGAACAGATGGAATGGGCGATTACCAATGAAGACTTGTCGCATCCGGAAAAGAGCGGAGTTATTCGGTTCATCGAGCGGATGGAACGGGACCTGCGCAACGGGGGCACTCCCATCGAGGGTTTCCAGTTTCTGAATTCTGCTCTGGAAATGCTGCGTTTCAGTCGGGAGATTGAAGAAGAGGTGCTGGCCCATCCCGAAGGCTCGGACCTCTACGTCGGCTTCCAGAACACGGAAAAACTGCTGGGCGAACAGTTGCGCTACCGGCACATTCTGGACGCGGGAATCAGGATAGTCGGCTTCGGAGAAGGGGAAGCGCCCGATTTCCTGGCTGACACCGCAGCCGAGTGGGTGTCTCTTCCCAGGGACCACTATGTGTTGCTGAACCAGTGGTTCCTGGTGTCCACGGCGCCGGACCCCATCGCCTTTGTGGGGTGGGAGACCTCCCCGGAAGAACGGTTTGGGGTTGGCGGAGTTTCGGAGGCAGGCAAGAGCTTTGAAGGGTTCGTTACCGCCGATCCCCGGGTCATAACGGCCCTGGTGGAATACCTGGACGAGGTGCGGGAGGGCCACAGGAAACAGGAAGCTGATGTCGATCAACCGGCTTGCGAACTGCCTGCTGGCCTGGCCTTCGAAGTGGAAGATGATGCAGTGCCGGTAATGATGGGCCGCGATCATTCAGGACTTAGGCTGGCCGAACCGGCCCAGCGGATTCTGGCCGTCACCGATCTGCACGGGTCTGCGGAGTTCAACGTCCTGCGGGGCTGGGCCACCGAACTGGCCATAGCCAACGCCAGCCAACTGGTCCTGTTCGAGATGTCCGCTGCCTCCTACCTGGTGACCCCCTATCCGGAGGAACACCGGAAGCAGTGGCAGCGAATACTGAACTGGCGGGACCTGCTTCCCCTGGGCCGGGCCCCGCTGGCCCGTCAGTTGGCCAGGATTCAGGCCCGGGGAATTGAGGCTGGCGCTATTCTGCCCACCACCCACGGCTTCAAACACCTGGCTCGCTGGGTTGAGCGGGAAAATATCGACCTGATACTGCTGCCCACCTCGCTGGTACGGCCCGGCCTGCTGGCCCGGCTGCGTGGCTACAGCCTCAGGTCGCTGCTGGAACATACCAACTGCCGCGTAATGGTGGTGGGCCCCAACGGAACGATGTGTGTCGCCAAAGCTGAGGATGACCTTGCCGACGCCGGCTTGAACCACCGGATGGTCGGCGGGCTGGTGGCCTAGCCCCTGGGCGAAGCCCCAGGTCAACGGGGGCTTGCCGGTATGCGCCCTCAATATCGGTGAGTCCCCACGGACCGCCCGGCCCTTAAAGGGTCGGGCGGTTACTTTTTCATTTCCTGGCCCAACGCACTCCTAATCGCAGTCTTGCCCCTGTGTTACAATTTCCCCAGATATGACTTCAGACAGTAATGCAACCTCAATCGCCAACCCCCTGGCAAACCTGTCACCCGGGCAGTACCTGGGGCCTGAGGCCTTGGTTCGGTTGCTTGATCGTTGCGGGCCAGACTCCTCCGACGCCGGCGGTGGCGGATACGCTTCCCTTTACCTGACTGCCCAGGGACTTGCTGAATTGCTCGACACCAGGGACCCCGTGCTGCGCGAATGGCGCGGGTTTCTGAGTCCGGCGTTTGACGGCCCGGGTGGCGATGCCCTGCTCAAATCGGATACCGGGATCGTCGCGCTACGGCAGGGTGAGCAGGGCCTCGCTATTGTCCCGCCCTTCCCCTTGACTGAACAGGCAGCCAGCGAAAGCTGGGAGGAAGCGCCGTTACGCAGTCTGCTGACTACCGACTACACCGTGGGCGTGGTCCTTTTGCGGCTGGGACGCTACCTAGTGGCTGTCTTTCGCGGGACTGAGCCCGTAGTTACCAAGACTGATACCCGCTACGTAAAGGGGAAGCACCACGCCGGCGGCACCTCTCAACTGAGGTTCAAGCGCATCCGCGAAGGGCAGATGCGCAAGCTCTTCGACGAGGCCTGCGGAGTGGTGGGCAGCCGGTTCGAGCCCCATGACCGTGAGTTGGACTACATCCTGCTGGGCGGCGAAAAGCTGACCCTCAGCGGTTTCCTGAAGGTCTGCCCCTATTTGCAGCGGCGCCAGAAGCTTATCCTGGACCGGCGGCTGAACATCCGGGACCCCAAGCACGACACACTGGAAACAGTGGCGGGAATGCTGCGGCAAAGCAGGGTGTGGGCCGTCAAACAGTAAGACTGGCTTCCAGACAAGCTTATTTAATTGTGGTGAGAGTTGGATAACTACCCCTATAGCACAACTGCGGCTACTGCATTGGGCGGCTTTGCCCGGGCGCAGCACCTGCTGGAGTTCGACCAGATTCGGCAGCGGCTGGCCGGATACGCCCGTACCGTTCTGGGCAGGGAGTGCGCCCTGGAGTTGGAGCCCGTCAGCGACGCCCTTGAAATCGGTTCCCGGCTTCAGGAAACCGACGAAGCCCGTCTTTTCCTGGACAACGGCGGCAGCCTGGAGTTTGGCCCCGGAGCCGACCTGCGGGAGTTCGTGCATCGGGCCATGCTAGGCGGCACCCTGCGCGGCGAGGAGTTGCACCAGGTTCAGCAACTGGCCGAGGCTGCCGGATTCAGCCGCAATGCTCTCCACCGCCGTGAAGACCTGCCCCTGCTGGCTGGGCTGGCCGCCAATATTCCCGACCTGAATGACCTGGCGCAGGCCATCCGCCGGGCCATCAGTCCCGCCGGAGAAATCCTGGACGACGCCAGCCCCGAACTGCGTCAGTTGCGCCGTGAGTCCCGTTCCGCTTACCAGCAGCTTAACGAGGTGATGCAACGCAGCCTCCGTCGCTACCAGCAGCGGGCGGTGGTGCAGGAACCCATCATCACCCAGCGCAACGGACGCCTGGTGCTGTTGATCAAGGCCGAGCACAAGTCCCAGACCCCGGGCATCGTCCACGACGTTTCCGACAGCGGGGCCACCGTGTTTATCGAGCCCCTGCCCGCCATTGAGACGGGCAACCGCTGGCGGGAGACCCGCCTGGCCGAGGAACGGGAAGAGGAACGGGTCCTGCGGGCGCTGGCATCCCGGGTAGGGGACGCCGGTCCTGACTTGCAACTGGCCCTGGACTTGCTGGCTCGCCTGGACCTGGCCATGGCCAAAGGCCGCTACTCTGTAGACCGCCATGCGATAGCGCCCGTGATAGTGACTCCCCCTCATCCCCAAAATCCGTCGCTTAGGGATATGGCACAAAGGTCGCGTGCCCCCGTGAATGACAATACTTCCCCCTCTCCCTCAGGGAGAGGGGCCGGGGGTGAGGGCGATCGCCTCCGTCTCTCCGGCGCCCGCCATCCCCTGCTAACCGAGCGGGTGGTGCCAATCAGTGTGGAATTAGGTGGCAACAGCGGGGTGATGGTCATCACGGGCCCCAACGCCGGCGGCAAGACAGTGGCCCTCAAGACCGTCGGCTTGTTGGCCTTGATGGCTCATGCCGGCCTGCACGTCCCCGCCGAGGCAGCTGAATTCCCCCTGCTGGATGGCATCTACGTCGATATCGGCGACCAGCAGAGCATCGAACAGTCCCTGTCCACCTTCAGTTCCCATATCCAGAACCTGCGCTCCATCCTGGAACAGGTAACGCCCCATTCCCTGGTGCTGATTGACGAGCTGGGTACCAGCACCGACCCCGAGGAGGGAGCAGCCCTGGCCCAGGCTATCCTGGGGCACTTGAGTCAACGCGGCGTCATGGCCGTCGCTACCACCCACCACCGGGGTGTGGCTCGCTACGTTCAGGAACAGGCGGGTATGGTCAATGCCAGCGTGGACCTGGATCCGGGCACCCTGGAACCCACCTACCGGATTACCCTGGGCCTCCCTGGCCGCAGCTACGCCTTGACCATTGCCGACCGCATGGGACTGGCCCCGGAAATTCTGGAGGAGGCTCGCTCCCTGATAGCCCCGTCCCAGCGGGTAACCGACGACCTGGTGCAGGAGTTGCAGGAAGAAAGGGCGGTGGTGGCCCAGCTTCGGCAGGAATCGGAGGAACTTCTCGCCCAGGCCCGCGCCCAGCAGGCCGAAACCGAGGCAAGGCTGGCTACGGTGGAATCTTCGAGGCTGGAGTTGGTGGAGGAAGCCCGGCGCGATTTGCAAGCTCGCATCGGTGGTCTCCTGACGCAACTGCAACAGGCCGAGCGCGCCGCCGAGCATGCCGAAGCCGAACAGGCTGCCCGCCGTCTCATGCAGCCGGCCGCCGGTTCCAACGCCGGCAATGCGAGCGCAGCTTCCGCGGCCAGCAGATTCCGGGAATACCAGGATGAGCTGGCCCAGGCGCAAAAAGAACTCAGCTCCACCCAATGGGAACCCATTGAGGTGCAACGGACTCCCTGGCAGGAAGAACTGCGCAGCGGGGACCGGGTGTATATCCGGGGCATTCCCCGACCGGTGGAGGTTATTTCGCCCCAGGATGACGGCGAGAACATTGAGGTGCTGCTGGGAACCATGCGCGCACGGATCCCGGTGTACCAGTTGGAACGTCCCGCGGAGTCAGGCCTGGGACCTGAAACCAGCCCGACAACCGGGGTGGCGACTCCAGCCGCCTCCCCCGAAGACGGCCGTTCGGAGCCCGCTCCGAACGGCATAGACCCCAACACTCCCGGCGTGCGTTTCCGCCACAACCGGGACGCCGGAGTCTATTACCGCCGTCCCTCCCCAAGGCAGGTAAAGTCCGAACTGGACCTGCGCGGCCAACGGGTAGACGAGGCGCTGGACAGGGTGGAGACCCTGCTCAACGAGGCGGCTCTTAGCGGAGTGGCCGAAGTTCGCATTATTCATGGGCGGGGCACCGGAGCCCTGCGTCGTGCCGTAAGGGAGTACCTGAAAGGCCACCCCCTGACCTCGTCGTACGGTTCAGCCGAGGAAGGCGCCAACGACGGGGTAACGGTGGTAGAACTGAAGTAAATTGCGAATGTGTCTTTCTGTATTGAAGAATACTTACAGGGGCATACTGTTTTATTGGATGGAATAAACAATGTTGATATTCAAGAGCAGTAGAAATGATATTTCAATTCGTAATTCCTGGTTGGTAATTCTTAATTGCCGGAGGCACAGTGGCTGAAGAACCGCAACTGACACCGCAGGAACGCCGCCAAAGGGCCCTGGTACGTTTGGACGGCGGCCGCCAGGCCCTGCGACTGGCGCTGGAGGATCTGGATGCCGAGGATGCTTTTCTGGGGTCTCGCTGGTCGGTGTGGGAAGTTCTGAAGCACCTGGACGCCGAGAGTTTCGTGGAGGCGCTGGAGAAAATCGCCATTGGCGAAATGGAGATGCTGCCCCCCTTCACCAGCCGCGAGGATCGTTTGCGGCAGGACATAGAACACCTGGAAGCCACCTACGATCGGCTGCGGGCCGTCATCGAGGGCCTTACCGATGAACAACTGGCCAAGCCGGTAACGCCGCCCAATCCCGTCAATTCGTTCCCGGGCCTTACCATGCTGGAATTGGTGGAACGGTCTTCCGGCCACGCCGCCACCCACGCTCACCAGATCGAACTGACCCGCAAGTACGTCGCAGAGTTCAATGCCCGGGAAAAGGCGGTAACCGTGATAGCTCTCGGCTCCGGGGATATCGACGCGGTACCGCTGCGAGTCAAGGAACTGGTAGCCTTTGCCGACTACACGGCAGGAGAGGCCGCTGCCCTGGAACTGGTAAAACCGTGGATTCGGGGGCTTGAAGCCGTCATTCGCCCCGGCAATTTGGAAGAGGTGGTTTCCCGCATGGGCCGCGAGGCCCGGGCCGGTTTGTGGACAGTCATTTGTGTCCTGGGTGATGACCCAGCCGCGGATTATCCTGAGTTAATGAGGCTGGCGAGCAACCATTGCGACAAGGTAGTGGTTTTGGCGTAACCTTCGTATCCTCTTGTTGCTGAGGGAGCCTTGCGGATGGGCACATTTCCATGTGTGCTTATTCTTGCCCATCCTCGTGAATAAAGCGAAATAGACAGCGTCCGTTTGCCCAACCACCTCCTTTTTGCTACACTAGCGCCAGTAGCCGCCCCCTAGCTGAGGGGGCAGGCTCAGCATCTGAAAATAAGGAGAGGCTATGATTTACGAAGTTCGTACCTATGACATGAAGCCGGGCAGCGTAGCCATGTTCGAGGAAAACTTTGGGAACGCCCTGCCGGCGCGCCAGGAAGTATCCCCGCTGGCCGCGTTCTTCCACACCGATATAGGCCCCCTGAACCAGGTCATTCACATTTGGCCCTACGATAGCGAGGATCACCGCGAAGAGTGCCGCGCCGTCTCCATTGAGGGCTGGCCCCCGCAAAACGGCGGCAACATCCTCAACATGGACTCGCAGATCTGGAACCCCGCCGAGTTTATGACTCCTATGGGCGACCGGGAACTGGGCAACATTTACGAAATGCGGATTTACACCTACCAGGAAGGCTCCAAGGACGAGGTCCTGAGCCGCTGGTCCAATGCCATCAGCCACCGGGAGCAGTATTCCCCGCTGGCCGCCGGAATGTACAGCGACCTGGAGGACGGCACCTTCCAGTGGATGCACGTCTGGCCCTACGAGGATCTGGCCGCCCGTGGCCGCGTCCGTGCCGAGGCCGGCGAGAACCCCAACTGGCCCCCGCCGACCCGCGAGTTCCTGGTGAAGCAGGAAAACAAGATCGTAATCCCCGCGTCCTTCTCCCCCATGCACTAGAACCGGAGGGCGCCCTCAAGGGTTGCCCCTGGAAAGGCGATTAATAACGTAGGGGCGTCCCATGTGGGCGCCCTTACCTGGTTTTAGCCGACACCCCCAAGACAAGCAACGGAGGCCACCATGCAGTCCAACGAGGCGGAAATTGAAGCGGTCAAACAGGCCAACCAGCGGTTCTACGACGCCTTTGGCGCGCTGGACGTGGCAGCCCTGGACGAAATCTGTGTTGACTCGGAGGAGGCGCTGTGCATCCATCCCGGGTGGCAGCCCCTGGTGGGTTGGGAGACCATACGGGAAAGCTGGCGGCGCATATTCAACAACACCACGCTGATGCACTTCAACATTCGCTACATTAACGTCGTGGTGGAAGGTGACTGCGGGTGGGTTACCTGCGTAGAGGGCATTACCAGCGTTCTGCAGGGTCGGGCCGACAACTTCGGGGTACTGGCCACCAATATCTTCGTGAGGACGTCGACGGGTTGGCGGATGATTGCGCACCACGCCTCGCCGGGGATGTAGGGGGGAAACTAGGAAAGGCGCCTTTAAAAGGACTGGCAAAGCTAGGACATCAAAGTCCTAACATAAGCTTTCCCGGGTTAAATGGCTCGTGTCAACAGGACGAAGAGCCCCCCGATCAGGGAAGCGACTACCCCACCCCCGATTATCCACTGGGTAACAAATATCTGACGTTGCCCAGTACGCACTTCCTGCAACCCCGCATCTATTCTGTGGTTCAATTCTTGGTGCACCGTGTCCAAGCGGCGACTCAGTTCCTGATGAACCACGTCTATCCGACGACTCAACTCCTGCTGGCCGGTTTTAAGATCCTGAAGAGCAACCGATTGCTCTTCAAGCCGCCCTTCCATATAGCCCTGAGGGCGGTCAGGTTCTTGATCTAATGTCGTCATGCCTTGGTCTCCCCGTTACCCCTATACCACCCAAAGGCAGAATGTGCCATAATCTTGCCAGTTGCCAGTCATTATATGCACCGGTTTCACAACATTCTACTCTGCGATACGAGGGAACTACTGTTTGGAGGTAAGCCATGGGACTGCTCAAGATCGAAGGCGTAACCCACTGGTCTATCCCGGTAAACAACCTTGATGAGGCTGAGGCCTTTTACAGCGAATTCTTGGGTCTGGAAGCCAAGGGACGACTGGGCAACTCGCGGATGTCCTGCGTTAACGTGGGCGACCATAACATCCTGCTCTGCGAGCTCGACGAACCTACCCAGCAGGCGTCCCAACGGGATCAGAAAGTACACCACTCCTTTACCGTCACTCCGGAAACCTTCGAAGAAGCCTGCCGTCTGTTCAAAGAGCGCAGCGTCCCCGTAGACCAGCTGACTTACCGGGAGCGGGGCTTCTTCACCGGGAGGGAGTTGTACTTCTTCGACCCCAGCGGCAACCGCCTGGAACTGCGCGACCCCACCTGGGAGGCTGGAATGCCCACTCCGGCATTCGACGAAATCGGGTAGATACCATTACGCCCGCCATATTCAACCCGACAACTAAAGCTCCATAACTGAAGGAGGACCCACCATGCCCTACGCCATTAACCACGTACACATCCGCGCTGCTGACCCCCATGCATCGGCGGCCTGGTACGAAAAATACTTCGAAGCCAGGAAGGTATCGGAGCGCGAAGTAATGCCCGGTACCATCACCATCGGCATGGAGGTTGGCGGTCCCACTCGCCTGAACGTCTCCTCCAAGCCCGTAGGGTCCTCCGACGAACCGGCCGTGGCTGAACTCAACCGCCTGGGCCTGGAGCACTTCGGGTTCCACGTTGATGACCTGGAAGCGGAACTGGCCAAGTTCGAGGCCGACGGCATCCGAGTTGTCCTGCCCCTGACCGAGGTGGTGGGCGGAACCAAGCTGGCCTACATTGAGGGCCCCGACGACGTGCTGATCGAACTGGTCCAGCCGGCAGCCTAGCTAGATACGGCAACCGCCACGGTGGCTCCTGTCAGATACCCTGGCTGTAGGGGCAGGTCTTCTACCTGCCCTGGTTCAGTTCGATAACGATCGCCCATCACCTAAACGATTAAGAGGGAGAACATGGTCGAAATCACGGAACGCCTCTGGGACTTTGATGCCGTCGAACCGGGGCAGGCCGCGCAGCCCACGGTGGTTACCATCACCGGAGAGCAGATAGCCGAGTACGCGGACATTGCCCAGAATCCCGACGTCCGCTTCCGGCTGGGGGGAGGCAGCGGCGAATACGGCGGCGCTCCGGTGCCAATGCCCACCATGGCCGTGTCCTACGCGCCGTTGCTGCGGGCCGAGATCGCCGAGAACAACGGGTTCGTCGCCCTGGAGCAGTCGAAAACCGCCCGCCGCCAGACTCCCTTTGCCAAGTGCGAGGCCCGCTGGTTCCGGCCTGCCCTGGTCGGCGACACCATAACCGGCGTGGGGCAGGTGCTGGAAAAGTACGAACGGCGGGGCAGCAAGTTTGTAACTTTCCGCATTGAGGCCGAGAACCAGCACGGCGAACCCGTGGGCTGTTACGACTACACCTGCATCTTCGAGTATGCCCAGGGACAGCGCGAAGTTCCCCGCGACCCCGGCTCAGCTCAACCGGCGCCGGTGGTACAGGCAGCGGCGAAATCCGCACCGTCCCGGCTGCTGACCTTCGACTCCGTGCAGGTCGGCGACACCCTGGCCGAGTTGGCCATCACCGAGAGCCAGGAAATCATCAACCGAAAAAGCGAATTCCGCCTGGCTGGCAAGCCCAGCGAAAGCAACATCCACAACGACGAGGAGTTCGCCCGCCAGAACATCTTTGGCGGCACCGTCAACGCCGGCCCTGCGACCATGTCTTACGTGGACCAGATGCTGGAACTCTCCTTCCCCCTCAAAACCTTCTACAACGGGGGCAGCCTGCTTATGCGGGCCATCACCCCTTTCCGCTCCGGAGACACGGTAACCTTCGGCGGCGAAATCACCGGTAAGCGGGAAGAGAATAACCGCGGCCTGGTGGAGTGCCGGGTCAAAGGAATCAACCAGCGCGGCGACCTGGTATGCCTGGCCGACGCGGTAATGGTGTTTGGGGAGTAGGGGCATGGATAACTCAAAAGGTGAAAATCTGGATATCAACCGGGAAGATTTGCCTTTGGATTTGATCTAAACGGTAGTAAACCCAGATTGGCGGTTCCGAGCGAAGCTTGAGAACCCACAGATCATAATGGGCCAGATAATTGCCTCTGGTGGGATGTCTTTCCAATAGCCAATCTAAGCCCCACTTAATTTCGTCCCACCTTTCAACGCTTCCGAGGATATCTTGGACCAACCCGAGAAATTCATGAGTCTCAACAACTTCAAAAGGCAGTTCTCGTGAACTATCTTGCATTTAGCCTGGACGCTAGGGCGGTAGCGTGCTCCTCAGCTTCTTGTGACACAGGATCAGAGCTTAGCCACGCAGTCTGATAGGGAATTTCGTCTCCGAGGGTGGTGGCCTGCCAGCCCAATTCCCTATGGGAAAATTCGGAAACTTCACGGGCAGTCATGTGCCAGACTCCCTTAATAACCTGGTCAACGATGTCCAATTCTTCTTTGTCAAAAAGATCTTCGCGAGGACTGCGTTGAGCCACTAAGCGATGCTGGGTACCAGTAAAGTAGGGGCGACATACCATCTCAGCATCTCCTGAGTCTAGTACTATTCTTCTTTGTGGCAACATCTGAAAAGGTGCAGGACCCTCACTAAGTTTCTGGTAACTAGCGCCAGTGATCGATTGACCAAGTCGTCGGTAAGCCTCAAAGTCAGAATAATACAGCACCTTATTCAGCTTAACCGCTCCAAATCGTGGGTCCTCTTTACTCTTGTCCGCAATGTAAAGAATTAGCTCACGAAATTTGGCCTCATCAAATTCCTTCATAATAATCCTCCTATCTAGTGGCGCGTTCACCCTCCTATTTTTCAAGTGTAATGGCACCTAATGCGATCACTGTCTTCTTGCAATAATAAAATACTGTTGCGTTAAATGCTATATGCCATCGTCTCCCGATGTACTTTGGGATCTGGGTAGTGATGCGAACGGTCAATGGTAGGTGACAATACGGCTTTATGCACACTTCCACGTCATTGTGAAAATCTCCCCTCTACCCCCTTGACACTCCGTATGACCCACGGTCAACCTTATAAGAACCCATGTTCTTAAACCCTATTAAGGGAGGTTGCCCAAAATGCTCATCAAGCGCACTCCGGACGTTTACGAGAAGATCAAGATATTGGGGGGCATGGCCGGTGACGACGTGCTGGCCCCGTCCCAAACCAGTTCCAAACACAGCGGCCAGGGCAAGTGGGTCGGCAAGGGCGTTACCGGCCCCTACTCGGCGCCGGACAAGCGGCCCCTGGCCGGGGTTTACCGCGCCTCCATGCCCAACGGCAAGTTCATCAACCTGATGCGGGTGATGTTCACCGACTTCTGCATGATGGATTGCGCCTACTGCCCCAACAGCGTCTACGTCCCCCGCAAGCGTTACGCCTTCAAGGTGGATGAACTGGCCAGCGCCTTCATGGAACTGCACCGACGCCACACCGTCGCCGGCCTGTTCCTCAGCTCAGGCATCGCTGGAAGCGGCTCCAAGACCACCGAGCGCATGGTACAGGTGGTGGAGGTCCTGCGCCGCAAGCATGGCTTCAAGGGCTATGTCCACCTCAAGGTCATGCCCGGGGCTGAGTACCAGTACGTGGAGGCGGCCCACCGCCTGGGCACCCGCCTGTCGGTGAACATCGAGACTCCCACCGCCGAGGCCATGAAACGCATCAGCCCCCACAAGGACTTTGAAGGCGGTATCCTGGAGCCTATGTCGTGGATTAACGACCTTACCCAGTCTGCCAGCGGTGGCGCGGTGGGCCAGGCCACCCAGTTCGTGGTGGGCGCCGCCGAGGAGTCCGACGCCGACATCTTCCAGCGTGTTGACCAGCTTTACGGCGACTGGAACCTCAAGCGGGTCTACTATGCCGCCTTCCGTCCCGCCTCCGACACGCCCATGGAGGAGCACCCGCCCGTGCCGCCCATGCGCGAGCACCGCCTCTACCAGATGGACTGGCTCAAGCGTATTTACCGCTACTCCAACGATGAACTGGACCTGGCCTTCGACGGCGGTGGTTTCCTGCCCCTGGACGAAGACCCCAAGACGGCCATCGCCCTGGAAAATCTGGAGGCCTTCCCTGTCGACCTGAACACGGCCACCCAGGACCAGTTGCTCCGCGTCCCCGGCCTGGGCCCCACGTCAGCCCAGCGCATCATCGACAACCGCCAGCACCACAGCATAGACAACTGGAGAGACCTCCAAACCATGGGAGTGGTGCGCAAGCGGGCCTGGCCCTTCGTGGTCTTCCCCGGCCAGCGTCCACCATCAGGCAAACAGCTAAGGCTGGAGCTGTTCCCGGAAGGGGCAAAGGAGACGGTCCCGGCCGGCCCGACTTCTGCCAGTGTTGGCGGTTCAGCCCCCTGCGGGCTCGCGTCATCATGCAACGGTTGTGCCTTGCGGGGAACGCCGGGGCATCCGGACTAAGGCGGGGCTACAGCAGTGTAAGGGCCTCTTCCGGCAGGACTACTTGAAGTTGGTGAGTTTCCGTTATGCCGGAAGATTGAAGGTCTTGGATTAGGGGATTATCGGTGGTAACCAAGATAGCTCCGGTGTCCACGGCCAACCGGACTATCTCCTTATCATCTTGGCTGCCTTGAGGAATGTCGGTTTCTTCGGGAAAGGGTGGTGCGTTCTGCCGAAGGTCTAATTTGCGGGCGTTGTAGGCACCGTTTAACACCCGCATTATATGGGGATAACCCGGGGAAGCCTGAGGTAAACCGCTCAACTGGCTCTGATACTTGGCCCACAAGATAAAGTCGGCAACCAGGGTATGGCCGCTTGCGAGGATCCCGTTCAGTAAGTTCAAGCAAGTGAGATCGTATGCGCCTCGGTCATTTTCTTGTTTCTGGGCCAATATGAGAGTGTTCTCGTCAAGAATGAACTGCAGGGTCATCCAGCTTGGTCATTCCTGTCGGACAGGGCCTTAACCATGCGGTTCATTTCCGCGAGGTTAACCTCGAAGAAGTCGCCAATACTGCCCTCGATCCTTCCGTCGTCGGAGACCTTCAAATCCTTCGCCGTGCACACCCCTTGATCATCCTTCTCAAAGGCGTAAATGGCTACGTCGTCGGGCGTAAGCTTGCCCTCCGCCACCAGCGTCAGCAAGCGACCGGTGATGTGCTCACTGTGGGTGGTCATGATCACCTGCTTGTCCTCTTCCAACGCCACCTCGGTCAACACCTCCGCTAACTCGGCCTGGGCCTTGGGGTGCAGGTGTATCTCCGGTTCTTCAATCATTACCGTGGCGCCCTTTTCGGCGGAGGTCAGTTGAAGAAGGAGCATTATCAGGGAGTTGGTGCCGAACCCTTCAAGCACCACGTTGACGGGGCCCGATAATGCAATGGATTTCACCTCTACCGCTTGAGGCGGTACTGTAAAAGCTCGCAACCCTACCCCTGTGACGCGCTTGAGTATGGGAGAAATCTTCTGCAGGTCCGTCGGGGAATAGGCCAGGTTAGTTGCTGTCTGTGCCTCTTGTTGCGCGAAACCGTCCTCCATAGCGACATCAGGAACCAGCAGGTCTTTTAGCTTGTGAACAGAACGAGTGAATCCGCGTACTGCAGGAATAATTCTGAGTTCAGTGAGCATCTTAAATGGCAATTCGTGCTCTAATCCACGAAGTAATTCATGGGGTTGAAGACTTCCTTCCGAAATTACGGCGCGATAAGAATAAGGCTCCCCTCCTCTGATTCGCCGCGTGCCTTTAAAGAAAATGTCAGGGCTGCCGTGGTCAAAAGACCAATTCAAGGTGCTGGCATCGGAAATGCTTACTAGTGGCCCGCTTAATTTGAGGTCGCAGCCCAGACTCAAGGCATTCACACTTCGGGAAACTCTTACAGCCTCAACTGACTGCTTCAGCAACCCAAACGCCTGCAACACGCTTGACTTACCAGTCCCATTAGCCCCAACGAAACACGTCACACGCTTGGGGTTAATTTCTACCCTTTCAAAGCATTTGAAATTTTCCAGTACTATGCCCGTAATCATTACGCAGCCTCACTGTTGCTAGTATATAAGAGGGCCTTATTTCAGGGCAATCAACTACAAGGAGGGCCTACCCACCCATCCCAGGGCAATCGCGTTATAAACGATTGTCATGCTGAGCGAAGCCGAAGCATCTAAACTCCAACCCAGCAACCTTGTTTCGGGCCTTGAGCCTGACCCCTGTCAGGGACTTCAGACCCTTCGGCCAGCTCAGGGTGACATGTTTTCCCATCAAAAAGAACTTGCACATATCAACACGAACTTAAAACGCGATTGCCCTGCCACCCATCCCCTCTGTAGTGAACATTCGTGCTCAGTCGTGGATAAAATCTCCGTCATACATAAACGTGCATAGAAGCCGGTGACACCCTACCCTGGACACGCTGGATGACACTTCCCTACCATAGTATGTGTCAGCAGCATTAACCCTCGGCTACTCCTCCTGTTCGGCAGCAGCTAGGCAAAGGTCTCAATGAGAGGAAATGAGCGGTTTTGACAGGAAAACAAAAATTTCTCCGCTATCTGTCCCTCTATAGTTGGGAGCATCCCTACCTGGGCGGAAATGAGCGGAAATGGAGGGAAAACAAAAATTTCTAACCCCGCTCTGCCAGGTAGTGGCTCTGGAGGTGCGGGCCCTCTCGCTTATCAGGGGTTTGGCGAGCGGCACCCGAACGCCGGTGGTTCGACAAGCTCACCATGAGCGGCGGTGTCGGGGCAATTTAGTAGCAGGGCGCTTTACCCCAAGTTGACATCGCCCCCCATCCTACCTAGACTGGGCAAGTTGGCTTACCAGCCATGCTTATAGTTATGAAGGATGCACCTTGGGTATACTATCCATAATCCTTGACCGTCTTAACATTGTTGCCGCCTTTCGTGAACTGGGCGGCTCTCCCCACCGGGTGGAGACTCTGCTGGCCCTGGCCGCGTCCCAGCTTCTGGTGCAGCTCACCTTCCTGCCCGTCACCCTGGCGACGCCTTCCATTGGCGACTACTTTGGTGTCGACGTGGATGATGCCGCCTGGACAGTGATCATCCGCCTGCTGATGCTGGGCAGTACCGTCTTCCTTACTTCCCGACTGGGAGAGAAGTTCGGGCATGTCCGCATATTTTTCATAGGCATTTGCGTCCTGACCCTCTCCAACCTGCTGGCTACCACGTCCCAAAGTCTTTGGCAGCTTATCCTGTGGTGCGGCATGGGCGGATTTGGCGGCGCCCTGATAATTGCCAACTCCAACGCCATCATTGCCCTAGTGTACGAACCCAGCGAGCGGGGCCGCGCCTTTGCCGTGCCCGTTACCGCTTCCCGCTTCGGCACCCTTATAGGACTCTTGCTCTTCGGCCTGTTCCTCGAGTACATCAGCTGGCGGCTGGTTTACGTGTCGGCCCTGGTTGTCGGCCTGGTTGCCATCTGGTTCGCCTTTCCGATGCTCAAATACCAGAGCTACCAGTGGGCCCGGTCCGGCGGCGAACGAGCCAGGATAAAGATCGACTACCTGGCGGCGGCGGTGCTGGTGGCCGTGCTGGGGACTTTCATCCTGTCCGGCTCTCACCTGCACGACGGCGCCGAGTCTTTCACGACGCCCCAGGCCCTGGGTTATCACATTCCCATGCACGTTCTCAGCCTGGCCCTGGCCGGACTGTTCATCGTGCTGCAGATGCGCAGCATGACCCCTTTCCTGGACTTCCGGTACTTCAAGCGCAAGTACTTCTCCATGGCCCTGTTCAGCAACACCACCTGCCACATGTCCATGCTGGTCATCTTCACCCTGGTGCCCATTGTGGTGGAAGATGGCCTGGGTTACAGTCCCCTGGTGGTGATGCTGGTGCTGCTGCCCCACCAGACCTTTGGACTGTGGCTGCCGGCCATCGCCGGTTATATCTATGACAAATACAACCCCCGCTGGATGGGGCCCATGTCCCTGTTTTTGATTGCCTCCGGCGTGGCGTTGCTGGGCCTGTTTGCCAACCAGGTGCCAATTTGGGGTGTTCCCATTCTGCTGCTTCCTGCGTCGGTCGGTACCGCCCTGTTCATATCCCCCTACAACGCGGTGGTGATGAACACGCTGCCGGACAACCGCAGCTTTGCCTCTGGGATGCTGGAGACAACCCGCCAGATGGGGCATACCGTGGGCAGTACCATCGGCGCGACTATCCTGGGCTTGAGCCTGCCGGTAGCCGCCGAGTTCATGACCTCCGCCGAGGCCCGTCCCTACTACCAGCAGGGGTTCCAGATTGCCGCGCTGTCCGTGGTCTGGATCATCGTCGCTGGCGGCATCGTGGCCCTCTTCCAGCGAGTGCCCGCGGTAATGCGCCAGCGGGAGCCGGAACTGGCGCCGCAGCCCGGGGCCGACGATTAGGGACCTGTCTCGATAATCCCTTCCCCGAACTCGTAGGGGGATGGGGCTGTTTAACATTCCAATGCCGCCTCATTCCGCAATCTCGATTGCCATCGGCGGTTTTTAGATAAGATCCAGTTGGCTGGCCTGGTACAGGAGCCAGTCCGGTTTCCGTTACTGCGGCAATCGCAGTTGCTCCCTAAACTCATCAGCCCACACGATTTGGAGGTCCCAATGCCTTCAGACTTCATCGACTTCACCCGCAAAGACTCCCTGGCCGTCATTACCCTCAACCGGCCCGAAGCCCGCAACGCCCTGACTCCGGACATGGTGGCGGACCTGGGTCGTTGCATCTCCGATTGCGCGCGACCGGAGATTCGGGCGGTAATGCTGACGGGCACTGCGGGGGCTTTCTGCGCTGGCGCCGACGTCAAGAACTTTGTGGATAACCTGGAGGAAGGGGGCCCGGAGGGACTGTCCCAGCACCTGCACAAGCTGGCAGACTCCCTGCACAGCGACATAATCATGGGAATCCGGCGGCTGGAAAAGCCGGTGATTGCCGCGGTTAACGGGGTGGCCTCCGGAGCCGGCTTCAGCCTGGCCTTATGCTGTGACCTGCGAGTGGCTTCGGCCGACGCCCGCTTTATCATGGCCTACGCTGGTATTGGCTGCACCGCCGACGGGGGTTCCACCTATATGCTGCCCCGGCTGGTGGGGCTCAGCAAGGCCATGGAAATCTACATGGCCAGCCAGCCCATCGGCGCCGAGTACGCCCATGAACTGGGGCTGGTTAACCAGGTTTGCCCCGTCGATGGATTTGACCGTCACGCCCTGGAAATGGCAACTCGCCTGGCTCAGGGCCCCACCGTGGCCTACGGTCGGGTCAAGGGCCTGTTCGAGAACTCGTGGGGCGCGGCACTGGAAGAGCAACTGGACGCGGAGACGGAGGCCATCAGCAACATAGTCTACACCGGAGACTTCCAGGAAGGGGTCAAGGCCTTCACCCAGAAGCGAATGCCCTGGTTCCAGGGGAGGTAGTTGGCCAAATAAACTATCCTAAAACGCTGTTCTGCAGGCCAAGCAAGACAATATGGGGCCTTTGAGACCGCTCACCTTAAGCTTGTCGAAGGGCGCGCACGGTGGGAAAAGGGGATTCGGTAAAGCCCCTAAGGAACCCCGTCCACGTCCCCCGCTATCTCTTCCAGGTGGAAGTTTCCTACCGCTATTTCCGGCGCCCAGGTTACCTGGTCCGACGACCACCGTACTGTCCCCGTGCGTTCTGCGCTGATGCCCATGATGTTGTGAATCACGCGCAGGATGTTGTCGTTCATCCTCAGCGTGTTGGGCCTTAGAGGCTCGGCCAGCTGGCCGTCCCGTATCACAAAGGAGTCTCCGACCACTGTTCCGCTGAAATCCCCGCTGGTGAAGCCGTTGACCGGGTAGGTGTACCAGATACGCCCGATGTAAACACCGTCGCCGACCCGCCGCAGCAACTCGTCGCGGTCCAGTTCTTCCTGGCTTTCGATGACCAGGTTGGTGGGTACCGTCGAGGGATGGGCTCCGAAGTCCCGCCCGCCGCCGTTGCCGGCCCTGAAGCCATTGCGGGGCAGCAGTCCCTTTTCTACGGCCGCCGGTTCAACCCCCAGTTTCTCCCGTCCCCGCCGGTCGTTGAGGATGCGCCGGTAGTTGTAGTAGTCGGAAAGCAACCCCACCAGTTGGCCGTCCCTGATCAGGTCAGTGCGGCCCGTGGGCAGCCCTTCGTCGGTAATGGCCTTGGAACCGGCCAGCCCGGGCAAAGAGCCGTCGTCATAGAGACAGAGTTTATTCGAGGCGATCTGCTGGCCGAACTTCTTCATAAAGGGAGAGGCGTCGGAGTAAAAGCTGTCCAGGTAGAGACCAGGCAGCAGAATCCACTCCAGCAACTCGGCCACCGGCTGGGGCCCCAGGACCACCCGGTAGCTGCCGCTGGGCACCCTTTGCCCGTCCATTGAGGCGATGGCCCGCCGGGCTGCGTCGCCAGCCGACCGGCCGTCGAAGTCGGCCAGGTGGGTGGCAACCGACCAGCCACTGCCCTTGGCGTTCATCTCTTCCACCATGGCCGTGGCGAAGGACATCACCAGGGTGGACTCGTCTGTCTGGGGCTCGGGCATGGTGGTGGAGGCGATGGCTATCCTTTCGTGGAGCAAGACCATATCGCCGCCCAGGATCAGCCCCAGGTCAGCTAGCTGGGCCGCTTCTTCGCGGTCGGCATGTCCTGCCCTGAACCGTTCCAGGGCAGCCAGCAAGTCTTCGGAGGACTGGAATACGTCCAGGGCCCGCCGGAGCATGTCCCAACCGTGGGCCAGCAGCTTGGAGTTTCGCAGGCGCATCAGCGATGGGTCGTGGTACTCGGTCAAGGCCGGAGTGTGGGCGACAGGTTTGGGCAGGCTGACAAACTCCCGGTCCCGAACCGCGCCTTGCCGGGCCTTTTCCAGTGCTCGTTCTATCCCGCTCTGGGTCAGGTCGCTGGGCTCGCTGCCCTGGCCGATCTTGGTCCCGTCGTAGGACCGAAATGCGGCGCGGACGGCGATACCGCTGGATTCAATAGACTTGGGTTCTTCAACACCGTTGCAGGGAATGTGGGAAGTGTAGTTGAGGCGAAGGGTAATGTTGGAGTTGGAGGAGGCAAACACTTCCGCCTCGACCACGCCAGGCTGGTCGGCGACGTAGGCCAGGGCGTCACGAACGGCAACGCGTAAAGTTTGGATTGGGATCATCTTTAAGGATCCTGATAATCAAAGAGAAGATAGTTGCCAGCTGGCCCTTATTCTGTCTGGGCGTCTAGAGTATTTGGCTTCGCAAGATTGTGCCCTTGCACTATACGTATTGAATTTGCTCCGCATGTGCTCATTGATATGGATACGGCACGTTTGCTCATTACATTAAAAGGGCGTCGGTGCGGATCAGCCTTTCATTCGGAGTGTCAACTGCCAGCATCAGGCCTTGTAATGAATATGCACCTAGTAGAGGTTGCATTTCTTCGTCGCCAAAGACTACCAGGGTAATAACGGAATGGCCATCGATTCGAATCCAGGTTTGACCCACATCTCTTTGGATTCTTCTCCCGTCGGCCAAGACAAAAGTCAGTTGGTCGTGAGACAAAACGCCCAGTTCCCGAAGCAAGGAACCCGGAACGGTAGTGATGCTTGCACCGGTATCCACCAGGGCATTCACCGTCTCAAAATGGGAGGCTTCCGGATCACCAATTTCTATGTCAGTCCTGAATGTGCCCAAGAAATCTCCTAGAGCCCGCGATATTCTTGCTTGAAGGTTCCGGCGCGAGGAAAATGTTTCAACCTGCCAAGCGAAGTCAAGAAAATCTACTTTCGCCCGGCAATCAATTTCAAGAAGTCATGGCGGGTAATTATGCCTGCCAGGTTGGAGCCGTCCATAACGGGCAGGCGGTGGATCTGCAAACGCATCATTAACCGGGATATCTGCTCGATTCTTTCGTCCTGCTGAACCGTGACGACGTTGCGGCGCATCACGTCCTTTACCAGCTTGTCGCCAACCTGATGCGCTGTCTCTTCCAGGTGTTGCGGGGTGGTGGTGGTCCCCAGCAGGCTGTAAACATTCTCCACCAGAGGGCGGAACTTCGGGCTCAACCCGAAGTCCGAATGGGTCAGGATGCCGACCATTTTGCCGGCGCCATTCATCACCGGCAGCGCGCTTACATCACGGTCCAGCATCATGGTGGCCGCTTCACCCACAGTGGCGTCCTCTTGTATGGTTATTACCGGAGTTGTCATCAGGTCCTTGGCGAGCATTGGTATCCTTCCGCATGGCTTATAGATTAGGGCAAATCCCGCTTATGCCAATCTTAACATACCTTATTCGCTCTTCCCCAGACCGGCACGGCCAGCCAGGTTTTGAAGGAAAGATCGCAATCCTGCCTTAACGACACCTTAACTTTTATAATAATGTATATATTGACGCAAATAGGCATACCGGGGTATTCTTTGCCCATGGCACAGGAAGGTAATTTCAAGGTTATTCGCGAGCGTAACGTCATGGTGCCGATGCGTGACGGCACCTGCCTGGCGACCGACGTCTTCCGTCCCGACGCCCCGGGCCGCTTCCCCGTACTGGTCAACCGGGGCCCTTATGGCAAGGACGACTACGTGGCTGCGCCGGACCACTCCGTCTGGTTCTTTCCCACCCACGGCTACGTGGTGCTGAGCCAGGACTGCCGCGCCCGGTTTGAGTCCGAAGGCGACTACTACAACCCTCTGTTCCAGGAAGTGCAGGACGGCTACGACACGGTGGAATGGGCCGCACGCCAGCCCTGGAGCAACGGACGAATAGGCACCACCGGCCAGTCCTATCTGGGCGCTACCCAGTACACCATGGCAACTAATAATCCCCTGCCGCCGCACTTGCAGGTGACGGCCCCGGTATCCGCTTCTTCCGACTTCCATCAAAGCTGGGTTTACCATACCGGCGGGGCCATGGAATGGGGCTGGATGGTGCCTTACGCCATCCACAAGGGCCGCAACACCCTGCGGCGCCTGGGAAGGGATGACCTGCTGGCCCAGATGGATGAATACGTGCTGGAGCCGGGCAACTTTGGCCGCCCGCTGAGCGACGAGTGGTTCCGGCACTTGCCCCTCAGGGACTGGATTGACCGGCTGAAGGAGACAGCCCCTTACTTCAAGGAATACTTCGATCAGGAACTGGACGGGCCCTACTGGTGGGATCTGAATCTGCTGCATAACCTGGACGGCATCAAGATTCCCATGCTCCACGTCAGTTCCTGGTATGACATTTTCCTGGAAGGTGCCCTTAACGCCTACGGGGCCATCACCGACCGGGGCGGTGGCGATTCGGACGGTGGAAGGCTGGCCCGCCGCAACCAGAAGCTGCTGGTAGGCCCCTGGGCCCATATCCGCCCCTACACTCGACCCACCTCAGGCGATACCGGCGACATCGACTTTGGCCCGGAAGCGGCTATAGAACTGCACGACCACCTGCGCCGCTGGTTCGACCATTGGCTCAAGGATATGGACAACGGTGTTATGGATGAGCCGCCCGTCTACCTCTTTGTGATGGGCGAAAACAAATGGCGGCACGAGAACGAGTGGCCCCTGGCCCGCACCCATTACACCCGGTACTATCTCCATTCCGAAGGCTCGGCCAATACCCGTGGCGGGGATGGTTCCCTTTCCAATGTACCGCCGGTTGAGGAACCAACGGATAGCTACGTCTATGATCCCGACAATCCGGCGCCCACCCTCCGGGGCAATACATTGATGATTCCCCACGGGGTGCAGGACCAGCGGCCCGTGGAAGACCGTCCGGACGTGCTGGTTTACACGTCGGAGCCTTTGGAGTCGGAACTGGAGTTGACCGGGCCCATTACCGTGAAATTGTTCGCCGCCACCAGTGCCGTGGACACCGACTTCACCGCCAAGCTGGTGGATGTGCGCCCTGATGGCTATGCCCATAACCTGCAGGACGGAATCGTGCGTGCCCGCTATCGCACCTCGGCGCGACAGCCCTCTTTCATTACACCGGGCAGGGTACACGAGTACACAATAGACCTGTGGGCCACCAGCCACGTGTGCAAGGCGGGTCACCGGCTGCGGGTGGAAATTTCCAGCAGCAATTTCCCCCGTTTTGACCGCAATCCCAATACGGGCGCGCCGCTGGGCGTGGACGACCGCCTGGAATCGGCCCAGCAGACGATTCACCACAGCGCGGAGTTTCCTTCCCACATAGTGCTGCCGGTCATACCCCGGTGAGGCGCTTTTGAACAGGGTCAACTACATTAAGTAAGATAGACAGAACACTTCCCTCTCCCGGGAGAGAGTGCCGGGGGTGGGGGCACAGGAGTCCTGCCCCGGAGGATCGAAGCATGACAACCGGAATCAACATTTTTACCCAGGAACAAAGAGACCTGCTCACGGCGGCTTATAACCGCATCGTTCCCGCCCAGGACAAGTTTCCCGGGGCGGGTGACCTGGGAGGCGCCCAATTTGTAGAAGAAGTGGCGGTGAAGAATGTAGCGTTGCGCCGGTCCTTCGGAGAGGGTCTGGCCAGCCTGGAAATTGCCGCTTCGCGTCGGGGCAGTTCAGGCTTTGCAGCCCTCTCGCCTGATGAACAGGACGATACCCTGCGGGAGGTGGAATCGGAATCTCCCGGGTTCTTCAGGGAACTTGTGCGCCAGTGCTACAACTTTTACTACACCAACCCGGAAGTTTTTGACCTTATCGGATATAGCCTTCCCGACCCCCAGGACTATCAGCCCTTGCCTTTTGACGAAAGCCTGTTGGAACCGGTACGGCAGCGGGGCCAAATGTGGCGACCGGTGTAGATTCGTACCTGGCTTCCTGCATTCCTGGTGACCGGAATAGGAACTAGAAGGCCGGAGGTGGACTGATGCTTAGAGTAGACCTTGACCGCCAGCTTAACCACTTACAGGAAGAGATTGCGCTGCTTGCCAATGTAGTCGACAAAGCTATCTACCGGTCGGTCGAAGCGTTGAAGAACCGGGATCTGGACGAGTCACAGGCCGTAATAGACGGCGACGACTACATAGACAAGAAGCGGTACGAAATAGAAGAGCTGTGTGTGGACCTGATCGCCACCCAGCAACCCATGGCGGGAGACCTGCGCGCCATAATCGCCATGCTGCACATTGCCGTAGAGCTGGAACGGATGGGCGACTACGCTGAGGGTATCGCCAAGATCAGTATTTTAATGGGCAACGAGCCGCCCCTGAAACCGCTCATCGACATTCCGCGCATGGCGAACAAGGCCACGGAAATGCTCCGCGACAGCATGGATTCCCTGGTGGAGCGGGACCTGGTCAAGGCGGAGCAGGTCTTGGATGACGACGACGAGGTGGACGACCTGTACGACCAGGTTTATCGTGAACTGCTGCTCTTCATGATCCAGGACCCGCGCAGCATCCAGCGGGCCACCTACCTGCTTTGGGCCGCCCACGACCTGGAACGCATCGCGGACCGGGCCACCAACATTGCCGAGCGGGTGATGTTCCTGATCACCGGGCGGATCAGGAAGGAAAAGGTAAGCAAGTATTAGCTCGGGTTGACCCCTTCGGCAGAACTGGGAAGCGACACCAAAGGCCGGGGCGAACAATGTGTCCGCCCCGGCCTTTTTCGTGGCTCGTTGAAGCTGGCCGATACTTACGCAATCAAGGCCAGTTGCTGGTACTGGCGCGGCGCGTTGAGTTCCCTGGGTGGGGTAACGGAGGGCAGTCGGAAACGGCGGCGGGCTTCATCAACCAGGCCCAGCACCGACTCGGTGTAGTCCTTTTCCGCGTAGGTATTGCGATAGAGCCGCTGGTACCCGGGAGTCAGGTGCGGGTATGACTCCTTCAACATGGGCATGAACCATTCCTTGGAACCGGGCTTGAGGAACAGCAGGTTCGCCGACAGGAACTGGGCGTGGTGCTGTGCCGCCGCCTGGACCGTGGCATTGATGGCCTCGGCACTGTCGGAAATACCTGGCAACAGGGGGGCCATCATAACGCCTGCCGGAATGCCGTTCTCCACCAGGAACTGCATTGCCTCCAGCCGTGCCAGGGGATTGGGAGTGCCCGGCTCGGTCCGCCTCCACACCGTTTCGTCCACGCTGCCCACGCTGAAAATCACCTGGGCGTCGGAGGCGTAGTACAACTCTTGCAGCACGTCCACGTCCCGCCGCACCAGCACTCCTTTGGTGGTTATTGAGGCGGGGTTACGGAACTCGGCCATGACCTGGATAATCTGTCGGGTTAGCTGGTACTGGCCCTCGGCAGGCTCGTAGGGGTCAGAAGCCGTGCCGATGGCTACCGGTTCGCCCTTCCACTTAGGCTTGCGCAGTTCGTCCCTCAGGACTTCCGGGGCATTGACCTTGGCGAACACCCGCTGGTCGAAGTCGTTACCGGCGTTCATCCCCCAGAACTCGTGGGTGGGACGGGCATAGCAGTAACGGCAGGCATGGCGGCACCCGCGGTAGGGGTTCAAAGTCCACCGGAAGGGATAGCCCGGGATATCCACCCGGTTCAGCAGGGACTTGCAGGTAATTTCCTGGACTTCGGCTTGAGCCATGGCGTCACCCCGGTTGACAGCGGTTTAGAACAAGTGTGCTAATTATAAGAACGAAAGTTCTACTCGTCAAGTCGGGAATTGACAGGGGCAGGGCAATCGCGTCTTAATTCCGAACACTCCAATAACCTGAACTATAGCGGTTCGAATGACTGGATTAGCCTTCTTGCAGCGCCTGACACCCCAAAACCCAGCCCAATCCAGCATTCGAAGTCTCTAAAACGAGGTTGGGTAAAGCACCAATTTGCTTTTCGAACGGTTTCATTGGTCTTGTGAATACTCTCTATCCTAATTCCCACAAGACGCGATTGCTCTGTTGACAGGGGAATATCCCCTGTTTTGTATAAGATATTACGTTATGTTAAAACGAATGGATTAGTGGGTCGGAAAGTTGAAGGCAAATGGGGTACGCTTTCGGGCAGCTGAAAAAGCGTAACTGTGGCCTGGAATGGCAGGGTCTCAGCAGAACTGGAAGTGGAAAGGAACCCAGTCCAACCGAATCAATGGCAATCGTCGTGAACTGATGCACGGTTGTAGAATTTCGATGCGTCTATCCGCACTACGAACCTGTAGTCCAGGTTATCAGCAGTTCACGAGATGGCTGGCGCCATCGTGGGCGGTAACCCTCGGCGTCGGCGCTGAACAGCCGGTCAAAATTATGAAAAATTACCTCTTTGGCGGCGGCAATGTCGTCTTCTCGCACCCAGCCGCTTTCAATCACGTCATCCACGGCATCCTCCCTGGTTCGCAGGAACTTGCCCTCCCACCACGGCGGCTCCGGCAGCGCCAGCAAGTCGGGGAGTCTCCCCATCTCCCACAGTACCGCCAGCAACTCCCGAAACCCCGGTACGGGCGCCATTATTTCGCCGTAGAATAGCTCGAATAGCGTCGCTTCGCTGTTGGGTGGAGCCACGCTCCAGAGCGTAATCATGACTCGGCGGCGGGCTGACGACTCCAGTTTTTCAATGAAAGGGACTATATCTCGTACGAAGTAGGTTACGTCGGCGGAAAACACCACGTCGCCAACTACGCCTTCCAAGTCCATCCAGTTGGCCTGGATGCGTCGGGCGTTGGTGATTCCGGCCTTGTGCCGACTGTCCTCGAACTCTTCGCCCATTGCGGGAGACGGGTCAACCACTATGGCTTCACTGCAGCGCAATGCCAGCGGAAGGCTGACTCTGCCCGCGCCCCCGCCCACGTCGACCAGCACATCTTCGGGCTGCACATAACGGGAGATGAGTTCCAGGTTAGGTTCCAGAATGCGGCGGGGATCGAAGCGGAACAGACGCGCCAGCCTCCGGGTCCAGGGATCTCCGGACCCGGCTGTGCCGTGCAAACGAGACTGTTGCTCGGCAACGGCATCAAGGCAGACGGCAAATTGATCGGCGGCTGTCATCTAACATTCCCCGGTTCAATGTCTACTGTGAACTGGCCCGCGTGCCGGTTAGGGCTGCCTCAGACAGATTAGCAGGATTCCTTGACGCTTCACAGGCCACCGTTAGCGAAGCCGGGCTCGTAGACTTCGCACCTGGAGTAGCGGAAACACGTCTATGAAGCGGCAAGAGGGACCTCTCAAGAATACTTTCTAGCGAAAGCTCAGGGGTATTCAGGCGTTCTGCTCTTTGACAAGCCTGCGACCAGGGCAAATACTGTTAGGTGGTCAGGCGCAGACAATCGTACCTAACATAGCCACCTGCATTTGGAACACACTCGTGGTTGGGCCCAAAGGTCGGCCTGTTCAGGGTCTTGCAGGATTAGCTTGGGCCAGCAATCCACTTACGGAAGGTATATATGTCCCTTGACCTGGGCGAAACCATAATTCAATTGGACCGGGTGTCCCAAAACCTGGGACGAGGCCACCATAACCGGCAGGAACGGCTGAAACGGCTGATTGCCGAGGCCGCTGATGTTTCTCCCGAGGTAGCCCGGCAGCGAACAAACCGTTTCTACGAGCCCTTCCTGGCCGCCCAGGTGCTGGACACCCTCCTGGGCGCGGTGGAGCCACTGCCTGCGCCCGCGGACTGGGTGGCAGCTTCGGTAGATGGCTCCCACATAGACGTTGACCGACACCTCCCCGTTCCTTGCTATCTGCTAAACCTGGGGGGCTGTGTTCTAACCTATGGTTCGCGGTCGGATGCACAGTTCTTCAGCCGACCCCACCTGGCTGCGCAACAGGATGAACTGTACCTGAATAACCCGCTTCGAGCGAGTGAAGAGGAGGCGGTTACCGGCAACCTGTTGGGCCTGTACCGAACGGTACGCGAACTGGAAGCCCTGCTGGAAGTGGCGAAGGACTGCCCGCCCGACCTGCCCGTTCTGGCCCTGGTGGACGGCACCCTGGTCCTGTGGGGTCTGGCCGGCCACGGCTACCGGGACTTTGTCCGGGAGCACATAATCAAGGAAGGGTTGCTGGAAGTCTTGAAGGGATTTCGACAACTGGCCCAGGAACGACCGGTTACTCTTGCTGCCTACGTATCCCTGCCCCGCAGCACCGAAGTAGCCAACGCCATCCGCCGCTGCCTCTGCACCTATGAGATTTCCCATTGCCGGGAGTCATGCAGCAACCGCCGCTCGGACCGGGAGCCCTGCAGCAACTCCAACGACTTTCTCGACCGGGAGGTCTTTGGCGAACTCCTGGAGCCATACCAGCGGTCGCCCATTTACCAGACCAGCTCCTCGGTGCCCAGGGAATATTATGGCGATGGGCAGCAGGTCTGCTTCTATTACATCAATGCCGGAGAGGAGATCGCTCGTGTGGAGGTACCCCAATGGGTTGCGGAGGACGAGACCCTGCTGGCCTTGAGCCACACCCTGATTGCGGAGCAGTGCCGGCGGGGGCAGGGCTATCCCGTGGCCATTTCCGAGGCCCACGAGCAGGCGGTTATAACCGGAAGGGACCGCCAACTGTTCAAGCAAATGGTGTCGGAGACCCTGGAACGGCAGGGTTTGCCCACCTATACTTCCCAAAAGGAACGGTCCAAACAGCGGCCGTGGGTGTAGATACTTTGGGAAGGCGAAGCAACCATCATCGTAGAACTCGCTTTCGACCGGCGCTAATTAGAGATTCAAGGTCCCGCTCATCCTGAACCCTTTGAAGGGCGGCCCATCCTCACCCCGCTCATCATGGGCCCGTCGAGAGGGCGCCATTCCCGCTCCGTTCGTTCTGAGTCTGCCGAAGGACTTGGGCTAATGCGCGACTGGCTCCAGACCGTCTTAGTCCAGATACTCCAAATACTCCTCGTAACTCCCAAACTGGGCAACGGTATCCAGGAATTCCTTGATTGACCCGCTGCGGCTGCGCAGTTCCTGCAGTTGACTGCCGATGGGGCTTACCGAACCCGGACCGGTGGCGTAGGAACCGTGGAATGCGAAGTAAGCCTGGTTAATCTTGCGGATATCAAAGCCGCGGGCCACGAACATCCGGCGCCGTTCCTCCATATAGGATTCAGCCCCCTCGATATCTCCCTGGGCCAGCAGTTCCTCCGCTCGCCCTCGGGTCTCCCGCATCTCGGCGGTATAGTCGAACATTCGGGGGTCTGTCCGCAACCAGGTACGGGATACCTCCTCTCCGGTCAGGGAGGTATAAACCATATCCCCCAATTCCTCACCGGCGATGGTGGCTGCCGTTTCGTTCAGGGTCATCATCTCCTCACTCCGCATTAAATTGCGGCCCAGGGGTCTGAAAAACAGCCAGTGGTGGATCCACTCGTGGGCTACTATTTCCAGGGCGTTGCGCAGACCCCGTGTGTCCATCACCACACTGGGATAGACCGCCAACCCTCCTGTTCGAGCGACTAAGGCCGACAAGTCTTCCGATTCCAGGGCCACGGACTCCAATTCTTCCTTAACAGAGTCGCTCAACCCCGCCTGCAACAGAAAGGCATCCTCACTGTAGATGCGGTCCCTGGGCGAAAGTACCATGGCATTGGGCGGGTTGCCGAAGACGGCGTCCACCGGCGGAAATACGCCAAGCCAACCGACTGTAAGACCCTGCTGGGTCAGCGCTCGGGACAGCTCTTCCTCGACGATGCCTTCTACTTCGGGCAAGAGTTCCTTCCGGCGGTCCTGGTTCCTTTCCAGCGCCGAGGACAGGTATGCAATAGTCCTGTCGCGGCGGGCAACCTCGATGTCCGAAGTACCAGGGTCACCCAGCTCCGCAGTTCGCAGTGTGCTTTCCATCTCCCTCTGCTGCTGGCCCCAGTCGAAAAAATTCTGGACCAGGGCAACCTGCTCCGCTCGAGACAGTTCGCGCTTCCAGGGCCACAGCTCTGCCAGCTTGCGGGTCCACTTGTGGGAGAGGTGGCTCAGTTCCCAGGAAACGATGCTATAGCGATAAGGCGCCGTAGCTATGTCCAGTTCCGTGGGCCTGTAGTCTGACTGGCCAACGGCCAACACAAGCAGCGCCAGCATCAGCAGCAAGAGGCTGCGTCGCAGTTCTCGCAGCCAGCGACGAAGCCAGCCGCTTGATTTGGGGGATGTTGAACTTGTGGAGAGCATTAAATCAATCTGAGAAAGGTGTGAAAATGCCTGAATGACTGGGGTTGACACGGATTGTAGAGTAGCGGCTCCGAACTTTCTGACTGGCTGGCTGTTTGGCCAAAGCATTTATGGGTAGCCGACTATATTATGCCTGACATTAACAACAGCCATCGAAGACCTTTGGAGCGGGTCAACCCCTTGTTCCCGATTGTCACACCTGACGATTGCCTTTATTGTCTTCATTTGGCAACCCACCATTCGGGCCCTGCCTGTGTGGTGCGCTTGGAAGGGCGCAAATAGCGAAGAATGTTGTTTACGCCATCTTCTGCTACGCTTGCGACGCCGGGAAGGCCAGCAAGCCACCTGCTTGGTGGCAGATGCCGAAGGGTGTATACCGGAACTTCATCAGGTACGGCGTACAAACAGCGGGAGTTCAAGGCTGTGGGACGTATCTTTGGCAGCCCGAAACCTGAAGTGGACTACCAGTAAATTCCCCTCTCTCTTGCGGAGGGGGCATGGGGTGAGGGCAACCGCCACATACACCATTTCTTGACACTGCCGGGTGCCGGTTGTATGCTTTTGCCCGATAACCGAAGGGAGGTTTTACCTTGTCTACCCCTGCCACTTTCCTTACCGAAGAGATGCGTCAGCAAGCCATTGGTCTGGAGAGTCAACCGGTCACGATGGAAGTGGAAAAGGGGGCCATCCTCCGGTTTGCCGAAGCTATCGGCGACCTCAATCCTCAGTACACTGACGAGGCCGCCGCCCGCAAGTCCACGCTTGGTGGATTGGTAGCCCCGCCTACTTTTCTCCGGTCCGTGCGCGGGGTCAACCTGGAGTTGCCCTTCGAGCTTTCCTTCAGTCGCCGATTGGACGGCGGCAGCGACTGGGAATATTTCCAGCCGGTGCGACCCGGAGACCGTATTACTGCGGTGGCTCGCATAGGCGAACTGACCGAGCGGTCCGGCCGACTGGGCGTCATGGTGTTTATGACCACCGTAACCACCTACAGCAACCAGTTCGACGAGGTAGTCGCCACCCAGACCAATACCCTGATAGCATATTAATCAACTTAAACAACGGACAGCCACCTGAGCTGTCCTAACATAGTGAACGGGATATCGGGGCGTCCCTTGTGGGCGCCCCCGACGCAGTCAATGCGCAGAGGTAGTCCAATGGCCGAGCAAGTCTACTGGGAAGACGTTTCCGAGGGGATGGAACTGCCTTCAATAGTAAAAGAACCCACCACGCGTCAACTGGTGCAATATGCAGGCGCCTCCGGTGATTTCTACGAGATTCACTACGACAAGGATTTCGCCGTCGGAAACCAGCTTGATGGGCCCATTTTGCACGGCGCTTTGAAGAGCGCGTTCCTGGGCCAACTGGTCACCGACTGGATTGGGCCGCAGGGCACACTGAAGCGGCTGCAATGCCAGTACCGGGGCATGGACGCCCCGGGCAACCCCATAACCGCCAGGGGCACCGTTACCCGGGTGTACGAGGAGGATGGTCAGCGCCTGGTGGATTGCACAGTATGGCTGGAAAATGCCGAGGGTCAGAATACCACCCCCGGCAACGCCACGGTAACCCTGCCCAGCCGGCAAGGGTAGCTACAATGACTTCACCTTCAATACCTTTGCCTTCACCCGGGGAACAAACTCCAGAAGACTTCCTACAGATGGGCCGCCGATTCGTCGAACATGCTCACACCGAGTTGGAGCTGGGAGACAGGATTCAGGCTTCTGAGAAAGTATCTGGGGCAGTGTCTGCCGCTCTAAAAGCAATTGCCCAGCAGAGGGGTTGGCGGCATGACAGCCATGCCCTTCGAAGCGCCATCGTTACTCAATTGGGTGCCGAAATCGGTTCTTCGACGGCGGCGGCGCAAGCACTTTACCGGGGCCGTGCCGCCGCAAATGAACAACACCAGAATTTTTATGAAAACAGCCTGTTTGAGGATGACATCCTGAGGGACATAGGATTTTCAGAGACTCTGGTGGAAGCAGTACAGCAACTGATGACCGAACCGCCCAGGCCTTTTACTGTAGCCAAGCCTCTGGACGCTCATCGCATAAGCCAACTCACGGGCCATGAACCCGACTTGGGCGTTACCGATGCCCTGGGCTTTGCCAACTTTAATGGGCAGGTCCGGCAGGCCTAGTCCCATTTCCCTGGTTTCAATTCGAGAATCAAAACCGAGGTTGAATCAAATATGGCAGACATACTCAGAGATAAGGTAGCCATCGTTACCGGCTCCGGACGGGGCGTGGGCCGCGGCGTAGCCAAGCTCATGGCCCAGGAGGGCGCCCAGGTGGTGGTGGTTGACCCTGGAGTCAATGTTGATGGCAGCGGCTCCGACCAGTCCATCGCCGAGCAGGTGGTGGCGGAAATACGGCAGGAAGGCGGTCAGGCGGTGGCCTGCCTAGAGTCGGTGGCAACCATGGACGGTGGCGAGAAGATCGTCCAGACCGCCATCGACAATTTCGGCAAGCTGGACATCGTCGTAACCTGCGCCGGCATCCTCCGCGACCGGATGATTTTCAACATGACCGAGCAGGAGTGGGACGACGTTATCGCGGTGCATCTCAAGGGCACCTTCAGCGTGGTCAAGAATGCCTGCATTCTGTTCCGCCAGCAGCGCTACGGCCGGATAGTCACCTTCAGCTCCCAGTCCGGGCTTCAGGGCAATTCCGGTCAGGCCAACTATGGCGCCGCCAAGTCGGGCATCGCCGGGTTCACCAAGGTCGTGGCCCGAGACATGGGCCGCTACGGCGTAACCGCCAATTCCATTGCTCCCAGGGCTACCACCCGCATGATAGGCGCCATACCTGACAGCGCGGCGGAAATTCGCGCTCGTGGCGGGGTCCAGACCCTGGACCAGGGCAATGAACCTGAGACAATGAATCCGGATGACATTGCGCCTTTCGTCTGTTACCTCGCCAGCGACTATGCGGCCAACATCAACGGGCAAACCTTCCTGGTCTATGCCAGCGAAATATCTTTGATGTCCCAGCCCAGGCCGGAGCGGGCCATCTACAACGAAGGACACTGGTCCATGGAGGACATCGCTCCCCAAGCCAGAAACCACCTGACACGGGGCATTTACAACCCGGCGCCGCCTCGGGAGTAGGTATTCGAAGTTCCGCTTCGAGTCAATTAGATTTTCCGCAAGTTAGAACGCAACCCAACTGGAGCGCATAAATGCCCAATCTTCTTGAGAACAAAGTTGCAATCGTAACCGGCTCAGGCCGCGGCGTTGGCAAGGGTGTGGCCCTGCAGATGGCCGCGGAGGGAGCCAAGGTCGTCGTCGTTGACCCCGGCGTAAACCTGGACGGCAGCGGCTACGACCAGTCCATCGCCGAGCAGGTGGCCGCCGAAATTCGCGAGGCCGGCGGCGAGGCCGTAGCCTGCCAGGAGTCGGTGGCAACCATGGATGGCGGCGAGAAAATTGTCCAGACCGCTATTGACGCCTACGGCAAGCTGGACGCCGTCGTTACCTGCCACGGCATCCTCAGGGACCGCATGATTTTTAACATGAGCGAGCAGGAGTGGGATGACGTCATTGCTGTCCACCTGAAGGGCACCTTCACCGTGGTCAAGCACGCCTGCATCCTCTTCCGGCAGCAGCGCTCGGGTCGGATCGTCACTTTCAGCTCCACGTCGGGACTGTACGGCAACTCCGGTCAGGCCAACTACGGTGCGGCCAAGGACGGCATCGCCGGCTTTACCCGGGTGGTGTCTCGTGATATGGGTCGCTACGGTGTTACCGCCAATTCAATTGCCCCCAGCGCCCAGACGCGCATGATCGGCAGCGTACCCGACGAGGCGCGCGACCTGAGAGCCGCCCGTGGCATGAGCGGCGGCAACGTGGGCGGGTTGCGCGGCGAGCCCGATGATGTGGCCCCCTTCACCACCTGGCTGACCTCGGACGAGGCGGCCCACGTAAACGGCCACGTATTCTACGTTACGGCCGGCCTGGTCAGCCTGCTCAACGAGCCGGAGCCGGTGCGGACCATGCACAAGGATGGCCGCTGGACGATAGAGGAAATAATCCGGGTCTTCCCCGCCACGCTAGGCGTGGAACTGTACAACCCGGCCCCGGCGCCCCCGCCGTCGGCCTAGCAGGTTCCGGACTACAGGAAACCTATAGGGGCAACTAACACCTAACCGGACAATTAGAGGAATAGCCGATGTTTCGCAGTTTTAGCGCTTCTTACGCCGGACACGTTGTAGACGACAACCTGGGCTTCGAGGGTATGCCGGCCAACGACCGCAACTATCCCAACGAGAGGCTGGCCGAGGCTTTTGACTGGGCCCTGGACTTCTCTCGCCACCTGGAGGGCCTGGGTTATGACGAGTTCTGGATGGCGGAGCACCACTTCCAAACGGAAGGTTACGAGTGCATCCCCAACCTCCTGATGCTGAGTCTCTACCTGGCCAGCAATACCGAGCGGCTCAAGTACGGCTGCGGATTCAACATCACCCCCATGTGGCACCCCCTGCGCCTGGCCGAGGACTACGCTATGGCTGACATCCTTACCGGCGGTCGGGTGCTCTTTGGCGTAGGCCGTGGCTACCACACGCGGGAGGTCGAGACCTTCGCCGCGCCCATGCTGGACGGCGATGCCAACCGGGAGCTATTCGAGGAACAGGTGGAAGTGCTGGTCAAGGCCTTCTCCGAAGAGTCCTTCTCCCACCAGGGCAAGCACTACAAGTTTCCCGCTTCGGTGCCCTATCGCGGCTACCAACTGGAAAAGATCAGCCTGGTGCCCCGTCCCATCAGCCAGCCGGTGGAAATCTGGCAGCCCCTGGTCAGCGGCAACCCCAAGGGTATCGACTTCATGGGTAAAATGGGCATCAAGGCCCTGATCGCCAACACGCCTGAGCCGGCGCTGAAAGAGCGGATGGAAATGTACCAGCAAGGCGCGGCAGCCCACGGGCGCGAAATTGCCTTGGGCGAAGACGTTGCTCTCGGCTACCGCTTCTTCATCGGAGACACCCAGGAAAAGGCCATCGAAGAGGCCCGACCCTACTTTGAGGAGGCAATGAAGTTTGCCGCTCCTCTGGGTTTGATGCGGCTGAATCAGGAGCAAATAGACGAGGTTGCCCGCCCCGGCCGTCCCCAGGGCATCGAACTTCCCACGTTGGAGGAGGCGGTCGAGAACAAGGTCTGGCTGTGCGGCCCTCCGGAACAGATTGCTGAGCACCTGATGAGCGTGGAGGAGAAGTACCCCGGGGCGGAGCGGGTCAATCTGGGCGCCGTAATGGGCATGCCCCAGGAAGTCTTCAAGGACCAACTGACCAAGTTTGCCGAGGGTGTTTTCCCTTTGATGCAGGGAAGGTAATCCGGGCGGTTTCCTTTTAGAAATTCAGTCCACGAAGAACATGCAGAAACACCAAGGTTGGGTTTCCTACCTTGGTGTCTCTTTGTTTTCTGCGGGGTCATCGATACCTGTAAGGACAGCAGGGTTCTCAGGGCGTGTCAGGTAGTGCCAGGTCAAGGTTCCCCGCAAGCCCTGGAAAAACAGGTAGGCGAAGACCAAGTTAAGCACCAGGGAAACCGGATTCAGATTGCCCGGCCCCAGGCCAAAAACTGCCAGGCCGAACAGGACCAGCTTACTTGCCACCTGATAACCCAAGAGCGTAGCCGCCGCCGCCCGATTGCGCTTTAGAACACCTGCCGCCAGACCGGCCACCAGCCCCGCTTCCACAAGCACAAACAGAAATTCGCCCCGGCTGGGTTGTACTACACCCTCAACTCCCGTATCCCCTACGAAGTAGGTGGACATTATCACTATGAAGTTTATGACCGCTGCCGCCAGCCCGGCTCCTCCGCCCCAATGGATCCGCTTGCGGGCTTGTTGCAGGTCGGTGCCAATCAGCCACGGGTTTGGACTTACAGGGGGTTGGGCTGCCGGTGCTGATTCCTCTGTTTCAGCGGCATCGGGCTGGGCGTGAGGTGCACTCCCGGAACCTTCCGGTACGTCCTTTTCTCCCATGCCTTCAGGCCCCACGCGTTCAGGCCCCACGCGTTCAGGTTCCACGGAGGTACTTGTAGACGGCAATCGCGGCCGTGGCGCCGTCACCTGCGGCGGCCACCAACTGGGCTGCGGAATGCTGACGCACGTCACCCACTGCATACAATCCCGGTTCGCTGGTCTCCATAGACAGGTTTACCGGAATGTGACCGGCGTTGTCCGTTTCCACCAGCCCCTGGACCAGTTCCGAGTTGGGTTCCAGACCCACGTACACGAAGAGACTGTTCAATGCCACCTGGCTCTCTTCGTTGGTGGCTGTGTTCAGCAGCCTCACCCCGGTTACCGAGTTGTCGCCCAGCACTTCAGCGACCTGCGTATTCCAGTGAAGCTCAATCTTGGGATGGTCCTGCAGTCGCTGTTGGAGGACATGCTGGGCCCGCAATTGGTCGCGCCGGTGGAACAGCAATACCCGGCCGGCGTACTCCGTCAGGGTGAGAGCCTCGTCGGCTGCCGAATCGCCGCCACCGACTACGCCGACGGTCTGGCCCATGCTCATGGGGCCGTCGCAGGTGGCGCAATGGGACACGCCCCGGTCCCGAAACTCCTCTTCGCCGGGTATGCCCGCTGATCGCAGCCTGGAACCGGTGGCAACAATCACTGCCCTGGCCCGGTATCTTCCGGCGTAGCCGGAGACCAGCTTGAAGTCGCCGTCCCTGGACACTTCGTTGGCTTCATCCATGATGAACTGCATTCCGGCGTTCATCGCCTGTTCCTGCAGGATAGGACCCAACTCGGCGCCGGAGACCCCCTCGGGAAATCCTGGGAAGTTTTCGATGCGCTCCACATTGATGATCTGGGCCCCGCCCATCATCTGCTCGACAAGCCCGGTGGAGAGGCCGTATCGTGCGGCGTACATTCCGGCGGTCATACCGGCCAACCCGCCGCCAACAATCAAAAGGTCGTAGGTGCCATCACCTGCCACGTGGATACCTCCAGCGAGAAAACGTGCAAGCTACTATAGGCGGGGGCTGATTTGGGTGTCAACGGGAAGGTTCCGTCCGACAGGGCAATCGCGTTTTAGGTTCGTGTTGATATGTGCAAGTTCTTTCTGATGGGGAAACATGTCACCCTGAGCTTGCCGAAGGGTCTAAAGTCCCGGCCAGGAGTCAGGCTCAAGGCCCGAAACAAGGTTGCTGGGTTGGAGTTTAGATGCTTCGGCTTCGCTCAGCATGACAATCGTTTATAACGCGATTGCCCTGTTCCGTCCGACCGCTGCTCCAGGCAAGAAAGGGGGCAGCCACAAGGGCTGCCCGAATCGTAGAGACCTATGATCTCGGCTGTACCAGGATCAACAGGTTCAGGTAGGAACCACAAATACCTCAACGCTCTGGGCTTCCGCCAGTTTCCTCTGAGAGGCGTTCAGGTTTGCGGTGAAGACGGCGGGAGTGACTTCACCGCCAGTTATTTTAGCTAGGGCGTCCGCCCGTGCTCGGGCGCGATCTATGTCGCTATTGTCTGTAGTTACCGCCCAGGTGGGCTGCTCTTTGAGGGTTCGGGCCAAGTCTTCAATAGTGTTTATCGTGGTCATGAAGCCATTTTAACCCAATCCAGCTATTGTATCAGTCGAGGTACCGCGACCAACCAGGGTGTTCCGATTGTTACCCATATTCTTATGGCCCCGCTCATGGTGAGCCCGTCGAGCCACCAACATAATGGCTAAGGCATCCTTCGACAGGCTCAGGTGAGCGGAAATTACAACAATCGTAATACCCTGCCGCTACCAAGTCGTCCGCATAAGCAAGTCTTTCCATTGACATCGGTTTTTTGTTATACTGCCCGACGGTGTCCGCCTCATCTGAGGGAGGCGGACAAGGTTTGTATGTAATGGAGGCACGATGCCGGCTTTTGCCGTGATTGGCGGACAATGGGGAGACGAGGGCAAGGGGAAGGTGATTGACTATTTAGCCGAGGGCGTTTCCGCCGTGGTTCGCTACGCTGGAGGAAACAACGCGGGGCATACCGTGGTCAACGGAAAGGGCGAGTTCCAGCTTCACCTGGTTCCCTCCGGCATCTGCTGGCCCGATGTTTATGGAGTAATCGGCAACGGCGTGGTGGTAGACCCGGAAGTCCTGATGGGCGAACTTAACGGGCTTTCTGAGCGCGGCATCGAGGTCGACAAGCTTTGCATCAGCGAACGTGCCCACGTCATCATGCCCTACCACGTGTTGCTGGATGCCCTGGAAGAAGAATCCCGCGGAAGTTCCGCCATCGGCACCACCGGCCGGGGCATTGGCCCTACCTACATGGACAAGACCGCTCGCATGGGCATTAGGGTAGGCGACTTGCTGGACCCGGAGTCACTGCGGCCCCGACTGGAGCAGACCCTGACCTTCAAGAACAAGGTGATTACGGCGGTTTATGGACGGGAAGCCCTGTCTGCCGAAGAGATTATGGAGAAGTCCCTGGAATGGGGCAATCAGCTGCGACCCTATGTTTATCCCACGGAGCAGCTGGTTCAGGACCTGTTGGAAGAAGGCCATAACATTCTGCTGGAAGGCGCCCAGGGTACGCTGCTGGACCTTGACCATGGCTCCTATCCCTATGTTACCTCCTCTTCGCCGTCCATTGGGGGCGCCTGCACTGGCCTGGGTATCAGTCCCCAGTTTCTGACAGGCATACTGGGCGTTTACAAGGCCTACTCCACCCGGGTAGGCAGCGGCCCGATGCCTACAGAAATATTCGGACAAGCTGCCGATGCCTGGCGGGAAATGGCTAACGAGTTCGGTGTAACGACCGGCCGGGCCCGCCGCGTGGGATGGTTCGACGCGGTGGCCGGCAGGTACAGCCAGCAGGTTAACGGCTTTACCGGAATGGTACTGACCAGGCTGGACATCCTAGATGGCTTCTCCTCGGTCAAGATTTGCGTTGGCTACCGGGCCAATGGCCAGGAAGTAAATCGGTTCCCGTCGGATACCCGTCTGCTGGAACAGTGTGAGCCGGTTTACGAAGAGATGGCCGGCTGGGACGAACCCACTGCCAAGGCAACGTCATTGTCCCAGTTGCCGGTGAATGCCCGCGCATACGTCAGTCGGATCGAGGAACTGGTTGGCTGCCCGGTTCAGATTATCTCCACCGGCCCAAGACGCGACGAAACTATCCTGGTTGAGCCGATCATAACCTGAAAACAGGCCCTCACCCCGGCCTGTGCCAGCGGATGACAGGATAAAACACGCCCCTATCCCTTGAGGAGAAGGGTGAGGGAAAAAGGGACGCCTGAATCCATGCAACACCTTTCAAAATTCGGTATATACCTTAATGCCTCCGAAGGCAAGGTAGTCCGCATTAATTCCCCATACTGGTTCCCTGAAGAGCCGGACTGGGCGTTTTTGACTCCTGAGGTCAACGCCACCCTGCTCCAGATCCGGGAACTGGCCCGCGAACAGGGCGCCTCTTCCGACCCCGATGCCATTGTTTGGGGCCGCATCCCCCTGCTGGACTAGATTCCCGTCTATTCCCCGTTTTCTCAGCCACGCTGGCGCAGTCAGCGCGTCTGCTCATGTTCGGATCGTCCTACGCCGTTCTGTCTGATCAGGATTCCTCCATAAGCCCAGGGTGAGCGTAATCCCTGGCCCGCCTGGTTAGGCTGAACTTGCAGCAACGTCCTCCTCATTGCGTACCAGTTACCCCTGCCCTACAATGGCGGCATAACCTTTGATATTCCTGCGTATGGGAGGCATATCCCGATGATAGTTGACTTGCTTACTATTACCAGCCGGGACGGCATGATCCTGGACGGCATCTTTCTGGAGCCGGCCTCTGGTGTTACACCCAAGGGGCCGGTTGACGCCATGCTGCTGATTCATGGGTCCGGCGGCAGCTTCTATCGCCCGGCCACCAAGGCCATGGCCGAAGACCTGCGCAACCAGGGCTACGCCTGCCTGGCCATTAACACCAAGGGCCACGATACGGTCTGGTCGCCCCAGGGCTCGGGTGAGTACTACGGCAACGCCCTGGAAATCCTGGACAACAGCCGCCACGACCTGTCCGCTGGCATCGACTACCTGTGGGAGAAGGGCTATCGGAGCATTGGGCTGCTGGGCCACAGCATGGGCGCGGTCAAGGTGGGCTACTATGCCGCCACCGAGGACGACGACCGCATCGTCACGGTTATTCCCATTTCGCCGGTGCGCCTCTCCCATTCCTACTATATGGAATCGGAGAATGCAGAGGAGTTCAAGAGCATCATTGAACAGGCCGACCAGATGGAGGCGGAAGACAAGGCCCAGGAACTGATGGAAGTTCGCTTCCCCATTGCCCAGATGTTCAGCGCGGCATCCTACCTGGACAAGCATGGCCCCGCCGAGCGGTACAACCTGGTGGATCTTTCCCCCAGGATCAAGGTTCCCATGCTGGTCATGGGCGGTGAACAGGAGACCCATACCCGCCTTCGGGATTGTCCCCAGGATATGGTGACCGCTGCCGTAAACAGCCCCCGGGCCGAATTCGTCATAATCCCCGGCGGCAACCACTCCCTCCTTAACAGCATGGACAAGGCCTCGGCCACGGTGCTCGACTGGCTGGCATCGCTGGCCCCGGTGTCGGCGGGGGTGTAGGCTGTTTCGTGAGTATTTGGAATAACTTTAGAGTCCGGTGAGGCGGCTTATGAACAGTAGCAGTGCCGACCAACCGGTTACCTTCAACCCCGTTGGCTGGGTGGAGAGCGAATTCAAGGGTTATGCACCTTCCGATGAGATGCGTGCGCGTCCCTCTCGCATCGTGCTTCGGCCCGAGATGGCGCCAGGTTTGATGGGCCTGGAAGATGGGCGGCACATTCTGGTCCTGTTCAACCTGCACCGGGCCACCGAGTACGAGTTGCAATTGCACCCCGGCCACAATCCGGCAAATCCTTTGCGCGGCGTATTCGCCACCCGCAGCCAGTACCGGCCCAACACCATAGCGGCTACGGTGGCCGAAATAGTCTCGGTGGAGGATAATATAATCAACGTCACTGGCCTGGATGCGCAGGATGGTTCTCCGGTGCTGGACATCAAGCCGCACAATCCTGGCTTTGATACCGTCGGCCCGGCTAGGTGAGAGACACTGCAGCCCTGAAGACGGTTACAGTTACAAAGGATATGTCAATTCGCTAAAAGTCCGTCAACTGGCGTCGCCGATAGTATGGACTTTATTGCGTTGCAAGTATTATCATCCTACAAAGTGAAGAAGTAGGTATATGAGATATGGGGTAGAGGTAAAGGAGGCCAACGACCTCCTTGACAAGGTGTCCCGATACCTGCCTGACGATGCCGTGGCTCAGATAGAGCGGGCGTATCTTTACGCTGATGAGTGCCACGACGGCCAGGTACGGAAGTCTGGCGAGCCGTACATTGTTCATCCCCTGCAGGCCGCCGCGTTTCTCGCTGATCTTAACTTGGACTGCCACACGATTTGTGCAGCCCTGCTTCATGACGTCATCGAGGACTGCGCCGTTACCTTCGACGATATCGAAGAAGCCTTTGGCCCCGAAGTGGCCAAGATGGTGGACGGCGTTACCAAGCTGACCCGCATGGACTATCGGCTCCCCGGCGCCGAATTCAATACGGTCTATCCGTCAGACGACCCGGACAAGCTGCATGCCGAGAGCCTCCGCAAAATGCTGGTGGCTATGGCTGAAGACATCCGGGTGGTGCTGATCAAGCTGGCCGACCGTCTCCATAACATGAAGACCCTGGAAGCCTTGCCTCCCGCCAAACGCAAGATCATCGCCCAGGAAACCCTCGACATTTACTCCCCGCTGGCCCACCGGCTCGGCATTTGGGAAATCAAGTGGCAGCTTGACGACCTGGCATTCCGCCATCTGAATGAAGACCGCTATCGGGAGATATCCCGAATGCTGGCCGTTCGCCGCACCGAGCGGGAAGAATATGTGGAGCAGCTTTGCCAGCGTCTTCGCGAGATGCTGGCCGAGTCTGACCTCAAGGTCGAGGTCTACGGCCGGCCCAAGGGCATCTACAGCATCTACAACAAGATGCAGAAGTACGCCGCCCAAGGCGATGAACTCAGGGATATCCTGGATTTGTACGCTGTGCGCGTGATTGTCGAGTCCGAAAGCGACTGCTACCGGGCCCTCGGAATCGTGCACCAGGCGTGGAGTCCCATTCCCGGCCAGTTCGACGACTATGTCGCCAACCCCAAGGAAAACATGTACCAGGCCCTGCACACCAGCGTCATCTGCCAGGCCGGGCAGCCGCTGGAAGTGCAGATCAAGACCACCGAGATGCACCAGGTTTCGGAATACGGGGTAGCTGCCCACTGGCGTTACAAAGAAGGCCGGGCCAACGACCTGAAGTTTGAAGAGAAGATGACGTGGCTCCGCCAGTTGCTGGAGTGGCAGCGGGAAGCCGCCGAGACCGAGGACTTTATCGAGTCGGTCCAGCAGGACATATTCCGCGACCAGGTCTTTGTTTATACCCCCAAGGGGGACATTGTAGAACTGGCCGCCGGCTGCACCCCGGTGGATTTTGCCTACAAGATTCACACCGACCTGGGACACCACTGCATGGGTGGCAAGGTCAACGGGCGGCTGGTAAGCCTGGATACCCCCCTGCAAAACGGGGACACCGTAGAAATAATGACGACCAAGTCCAACCGCGGCCCCAGCCCCGATTGGCTTAATCACAATCTTGGTTACGTCAAGTCAGCCAGCGCGCGGCAAAAGGTGCGCCAGTGGTTCAACCACCAGGCCCGGGGCAGCAATGTTGAGCGGGGACGGGACAAACTGCGCAAGGAAATGCGCCGCCTGAACCTCAGCCTGGATGATTCGGAGATTCTGAACCTGGTCAGGTTCGAGACCATGGACGATTTCCTGTTGAACCTGGGTTCCGGTGGCCTGACCGATGGTCAACTGGCCCACCGTCTGTCCCAGGCCGCAAGACAGGAACCGGATATTCCCCTGCCGAAGCCCAATATGCCCCTGTCCAGCCCCAGTTCAGGAATTTCCGTGCTGGGCGTTGGCGACCTGCTGATTCGCATCGCCCGTTGCTGCAACCCCATCCCCGGTGACGAGATTTCCGGCTTTGTCACCAGGACCAGGGGCGTTACGGTCCACAAGAAGGACTGCATAAGCCTGCTTAACGAGGACGAGCCGGAACGCATCGTTCACGTATCGTGGGGCGAGGCCAAGGAGTTGTACCCGGTTCGGGTCTGCATCGACGCTTACGACCGGGTGGGCCTGCTGCGGGACGTAACCGTGCGGGTTTCCGAGGAACGGGTCAACATCGCCTCGGTGGTAACCCAGGAGAGGTCCGACGGCACGGTGATAATGGAGCTTACGATGCATACCACCGGGCTGGAGCAATTGGGGCAGTTGTTTGCCAAGCTGGAAGGAGTCAAGGGGGTAACCTCGGTGACCCGCGCCAACACCCCCACGGCAGTGAAGGTGTAACTGACCCTTAAACCGGGAAGGATTGCGAAACGGGCCGACGCTGTTGTTTCAGTAGCGTCGGCCTAAGTATTTCGGGCAATGTTCGTGTTCAGTTGCGCCAGTTCGAGGATTATCTTCTCCGCCCCCTCGCATACGTCCCTTACTACCTCCGCTGCCGGCCTGATTGATTTGATGTGCCCGGCTCCCTGTCCTATGTAAACCGAGGATACTTCAGGGTCCTGGCGGGCTCGACCGGCGGCGACGTCCGATATCAACTCCTCCCGGTGGGCGAGGATGTCAGCCTCTCTCCCATCCCATTCCCGAACCAGGCGGTTGCGGTATACCCGGCCCGCTATGCCGTCGGGCCAGGGCCGGGCGCCCAGCAGGTCGTAAAAGCGGGTAAAGGCGGTGTCCTGACCATCGGAGAGCACTACCCGCTCTTTGAACACCTCCGGTACCTCTACCGCCTCCGGCGTTGCCAGCAGGGCCGTGCCCAGTGAAGCTCCCTGGGCGCCCGCTGCCATGACCCCGGCCAGGGCCCGCCCGCTGGTGATGCCTCCGGCGGCCAGCACCGGCACCTGCGGATATTGTTCGGCCAGGGCCACCAGCAGGGGCAGCAGGTTCATTTCGCCGGTATGGCCACCCGCTTCGTTGCCCTGGGCCAGCAGTACATCGGCCCCGGCGTCCACCGCTATTTGTCCCAGTTCCAGCGATTGAACCTGGCAAATGGTAACCGCCCCAGCCTCTCGGGCCCATGCCAGCCAGGGTTGCGGGTCGGTGAAGGAGAAAACAACCGCGGGAACACCCTCTTCCAGGGCAATTTCGAAGTTGGTGGGGTCCGGTTCGATGAGTTGGGTGATGAAGCCCACACCGAAGGGGCGGTCAGTCTGTGCCCGTATGTAGGCAATCTGCTGCCGCATCCAGTCGGCGCCGAAATCGTTGCTACCCCCAAAGGTGCCCAGTCCCCCAACCTGGGAAACTGCCGCCGCCAGTTGTCCGCCGCTGTGGTTGCTCATGGGCGCGGACATTACGGGGTAAGACAGACCGAGCATGTCTGTGAATCTGGTTTGAAGCATGAAGAGTCACCTGCGGAAGCCCTTGTGGCCGGTACGGGCTGAAATTGCCTCTGGAAGAAAGCGCCCCAGGAGGTTTATAATGGGTTCACTTTACCACTTCTTCTGCCAGCGGGTGTAGCTCAGTGGTAGAGCTCTAGCCTTCCAAGCTAGCCACGTGGGTTCGATTCCCATCACCCGCTCCAGCCCAATTCGCCAAGTTGCTCAGTCCAGGTCCACCAGGTCTTCATTGGAGCCGACTATGTGCTCCCCCAGGTGGGGTTGGAACAGGCCCAGGTATGCTTCCAGTTGGGCTTCAACGTCGCGGTCCGCTTCCCTAAGTATTTCTACCTCGAGTATCTGTCCCACCGTATCCACGGTGTCCAGGTTGAACTTGACGTTATCCTTGCGCCACGATTCCCGTTGCTTGCGGACTACCGCTCTAATTCCGAGGGCGGCATCCAGCATTTCCTTGGTCTGGGTGCTGTTCAAGCCCCACATTTGAAAGCGGCTGGTCCTGGCGCCCGATTCCTGGCCCTCGACGTAATAGATAACCTGGGCGGTACCGTTTTCCTCGCGTATCTTTAGCCGTCGGTTGGCTTCCTGCACCGGCAGGTCGGGGAGGTTATAGTAATAGTCCACCTGCTCTGCCGTTTCTATGTGGGCCGCCCCGTGCTTTTGAAGTATGTCCCTGACGGGCGCAAAGTCGGTGCAATAAGCCTTTATCTCCCGGTTAAGCTGTTCGTTCATCTGTTAAGCCCTCCGATTACTTGCCTGAATCGGGTGTGTCAGTAATCCCTTGGAGAGGCACTTCCCTGGCCACAGTTGGTTCCCTCCCCTCGCTACCTCGTTATTCTAGGCTAATTATATTATATCGTATGTTTAAGAAAGTTAATAGTAACAGGTGGTTGCATAAACCTCAGATGTTACTATGATGCCTGCAGGGCAATCGCGTCTTAACTGAGGAGGACCTTTAGCAGGTAATCTTCCCGCCAACCGGCTTGGAGTCGTTTGCCCTGTATACCCACTTTCAGGCTGGTCTCCCGCTTGAGCATGTTGTGGGAGATGTTACGCAGGGTGGCAAAGTTCTGGGGGCCGTGGTCCTTGCGTACTCTGCAATCATCCTCGCGGAAGGTCACGTCCAAACTCCAGTGCAGGGAGTTCTCGATGCTCCAGTGGGCCCGTACCGTGGCCAGCATCTCTGCTGCCGAGAGATCCAGGCTGCTGATGAAATAGCGGGGTTGCACGGTGACCCCGGTCTCCGCTTCCCGACGACCCACTACCTTCACCACCGAGCACAACCCAGGCCACTCCTTACCAGTGCTCAGATAGTCCAGACAGTCTGGGTCGGTGATAGCCCAGCACTCCCTCCGTTCCAGGCGTCCGTGACCCTTGTTCAGCGTGGTGGCATAGTCGTGGGGCACTCCCTCAAAACCCGTTGCCTCGGCTTCCTCAAACAGGTCCCTCAAGTCCTCGTGCAGTCGTCCCTGGTTCTGCTTCACCGCCAGCACATAGTCGGCTCCCTGCTCCAGGATGCTCTGGGCAATCTCCTTCTGGCAGCCCATGGCGTCAATGGTGACGATGCACCCATTCAGTTCCAGCAGTTGCAGCAACCTGGGAATGGCGGTGATTTCGTTGGACTTCTCCTCCGTCTTCACCTGTCCCAGGGTCAGAGTGTTGGCCGAAGCCCAGGCGCTGACCAGATGAAGGGCCCCCTTGCCCACTCTGGTGTCGTGGGAACGGCGCGCCGTCTTGCCGTCGATGGCGACCACCTCCCCAGGCAGCAGGTGGGCCACCCCCTGGCTCCATTCCATGAAGCACTCCTGGAACCGCAGTGGGTCCAACCGGGAGAAAACCTCACCGAAGGTATCATGGGAGGGGATGCCGTTGGGCAGGTCCAGAAAGGTCCGAAACCACTCTTCCTTGCTCTTGCCGAACATCTCCACATATACCCACGAGTCCGCCCCGCAGATGACGGCGCAGATGGCTATGGTGATGATGTCCAGCAACGAGTGCCGCTTGCTGCGCTCGACCCGCGGGTCTTCCAGATTCTCAAAGTAATCCATCAGCGACCGCCTCCGCCCTTCTTCCATAACCCCTCACTACCTCCCCGCTCTCCCACACGTCCCTTTACCTGCCCAGTCTATCATTAAGACGCGATTGCCCTGATGATGCCTGAGAACTGCTTGCAGCATCCAATTCCACCGGTTTAATGCGAAAGAGCGGGCCCACATGTTTAGCCGATAGGACAAGGGCCGCCAAATCGAGTAGAATATCGACAGAACCATAAAACTGAAATCTCAGGAGGAGAGTTATGGCAGACAATGATGTCCTGTTAATGGCTCACCTGATGCGCCGAGCCGGATTTGGCGCCTCCTACGCCGAATTGGAAGCACGGGTCGCCAGGGGCTACGAAGCCACGGTTGAGGAACTCCTTTTCCCCGAAAACCAGCCCGAGCTTGATACCGATGTTATGCAACGGTACATGGGCTGGCGGGATATGGGCTACCTGGCCGCTAATCAGGGTTATTGGACCTACCGCATGGTCAATTCCCCACGGCAACTTCAGGAAAAGATCTGTCTTTTCTGGCACAGCATTTTCTGCGTTGGCGACTCCAAGATTATGGCCCCGCACAATATTCTGGAGCAGTTGGAGCACTTCCGCAACGACGGCCTGGGCCGCTTCGACGAACTGCTGCTCAAGATGGCAACCAACCCGGCCATGCTGTACTACCTGGACAATCAGCTCAGCCACAAGGATGCCGTTAACGAAAACTGGGGACGGGAGTTGCTGGAACTCTTTTCCATGGGTGTTGGCATGGATGGCCAGCCCAACTACACCGAAGACGATGTAAAGGCCTGCGCCCAGGCATTCACCGGCTGGACGGTGGGCAACGGCATTCCCCGTTACCCCTACGGCCGCCACTACAACCAGTTCCTCTACAATCGTCGGGACCACCTGGAGGGTGATAAGACCTTCCTGGGGGAGACGGGCAACTTCAACGGCCACGACATAATTCGTATTATTGCCAAGCAGCCGGCCACCGCCCGCTTCGTCTCCCGTCACCTGTATAATTTCTTCGTGGCCGACGAGCCCCAGGTGCCGGCGTGGCAGGACGCCCCGCCCCGGGACATGGAGGCCATCAAGCTGCTGGAGGATGAATACTTCCGCTCCGGCTATCAGGTCCGGTCAATGCTTCGGGTGCTCTTCAACTCCGACTTCTTCAAGGAAGCCAGTTTCTCCAAAGTGAAGAGTCCGGCTGAGTTGGTGTGCAGCACCCTGCGCTTCATGGGCGATTTCTCCCGACCGGCGCCCCGAATGTACGACATGGCCCTGGAGATTCGCTATATGGGCCAGGACATTATGAATCCCCCCACCGTGGAGGGCTGGCACACGGGCAAGGAGTGGATTGACAGTGGCACCCTGGTGGAACGGGTCAACTACGCCGCCAGCGAAATGGGCCGCCTGGAAGCCCCGGGCATACAGGCGGTGGTGCAGCGATTCAGCGATGCCGGCCCCACGGTGTCCGCCGGTGAATTGCTGGACGGCTGCCTGGAAATGCTGGGCGGCTACCAGTTGATGGACGAGACCCGCAACCTGTTCCTAACCCACCTGGGCCAGGGCCAGGATATATCCACCAAGGACACGGGCTTCAACCATCAGGTGGGGCAGGTACTTCAGCTTATCGTGTCGACCCAGGAGTACCAGTTCACCTAGGAGGCTATGTCCGGGGACGGATGTACCGGGCTATACGTCCCGGAGATGGCTTTCTGATAAAAGGCAAGTACGGGGGCGGGTCTAAAGGGCCCGCCCTTTTTCATTGGCTCCATTGCTGGACGGAGTATTCGGGTTGGGATAGGATATCGAAACCAGGAGGGGACGTGTTGGAAAGCGGACGACCGTGGTTTCAAGCGCTTTACGTTCCGGCAGTGGGTGGCTATCACAGTCTTATTGTGAAACCGCCGCCAGCGTCTACCACCGGTTTAAGCTAACTTCTGAGAGTAAGAGAGGCAGATTTGACCATGAAAGCAGTCTGGTTCGAACAGAACGGCCCCGCTGAAGTCATGCAGGTGGGCGAAATGCCTGAGCCTGAGCCAGGGCCCGGCGAGGTCCGCGTCAAGGTGATCACCTCCGGCGTAAACCCCTCTGACTGGAAGCGGCGCCTTGGTGCGACCGCACCCATGGCCTTCCCCCGGGTGATACCCCATCAGGATGGTGCAGGCGTCGTCGACCGTGTGGGATCCGGGGTGCCCGCCTCCCGCCTGGGAGAACGCGTCTGGCTATTCGAGGCGCAGTTCGGACGGCCCTTCGGTTCGGCGGCGGAATACACGGTGCAGCCTTCGGGGCACGTGGTACGGATGCCCGATTCCGTGAGTTTTGAGCAGGGAGCCTGCCTGGGCGTGCCGGCAATGACCGCCCACCGCTGCCTGTTCGCCGACGGGCCCCTGGACGGGAAAGTAGTCCTGGTGCCAGGCGGAGCGGGCGCCGTGGGTCACTACGCGGTCCAGGAGGCCAAGCTGGCCGGGGCGGCGGTCATCAGCACCATCAGTTCTGACCATAAGGCCAGCATCGCCACCGCTGCCGGGGCGGACCACACCATCAATTACCGTGCCGAAGACGTAACCGCGCGGATCATGGACATCACCGGCGGGAAGGGTGTCGACCGTATCGTGGAGGTCGACTTCGCTGCCAACTTCCCGGTTACCAGCCAGGTGCTGAAGACGTCAGGCGTGGTGGCGATCTACTCCTGGGGTACGGCCCAGCAGCCGCCGGTGCCGCTGCAGTTCCGCCGCAGCAACACGGTGGTGCGCAACGTGCTGGTCTACGAAATGCCGGAACCCGCCAAGGAAGCTGCCATAGCCGACATTACCGCCTGGCTGGAGTCGGGCGTCCTCGCCCACCAAATCGGCCCCCACTTTCCGCTGGAGCAAACGGTGGAAGCTCATCTTGCGGTGGAGGGCGGCGCCATTGGGAACGTCATAGTCGATGTCGGCAATGCGTAGCTGAGAGCCGAAGGACCGCGACCGGTCTGCTATGAGAAGAGGTAAGGCCCCCGAAGCATCGGGGGCCCTTGTTATTGGTCTGGGTTAATCAGGAAAGAAATTGGTGCCGGAGGAGGGACTCGAACCCACACATCGTAATGATAGCGGATTTTAAGTCCGCCGCGTCTGCCATTCCGCCACCCCGGCTAAACTGTGCAGGACCGGCGTCGGGACGCCTGCCGCTAACACGAAGGGTTTACAACCGACTTGATGGAGGACAGTTCAGCAGTTTCCGGTGAGAAAAATTGGAGGCGACGGGCGGATTCGAACCGCCGAATAGAGGTTTTGCAGACCTCCGCCTTAGTCCACTTGGCTACGTCGCCTCGCGCTGCACCGGTAAGTATCTGCCGGGTCCAGGGCCGATTTGGTGCCGAGGGCGGGACTTGAACCCACACGAGCTTACGCCCACGGCCCCCTCAAGACCGCGTGTCTACCAATTCCACCACCTCGGCCTGTCGGCGTACACCGCATTATAACACATTTAACAATGGGGACAAGATTTTTTGCTATCTGCGCGCAGGCAAAAATGGCGCCAACGGGATGGCAAGACAGGCAAAAAGCGGCCTATTCTCCGGAATATCCAGTCCGACAAACCGTGAGGCGACACTTATATGTAAGTGCCTGTCGCAAATCACGGCCAAGCCCCCTTCGTTGACACTCGCCTACCCCAACCCTAGAATTCAGGCAACCCTTGACCAGGAGCCCTCCATTGTCAATCAGGTATGGCATATCCCTCACGCTGGACCCCGGATTTACTGCCGGCCTGCATCGTGCGCGGCAGGTCATATGCAGCCAGTACGGCTGTTGGGCGGCAGAAATGCACTCGGTCCACCTGCCTTTGACCAGCTACTTCTTCTGCCCGGAAGAAGAAACCCCATCCTTGGTCGCTGCTTTAGAAAAGGTTGCAGATGACTTTCGCCGCGAGTACCCGGATGCCTTTGTTGTACGTACGGGGACCCTGGCTGATACGCAAGGGAAGGGAAGTATATATGTGCTGTTTGCCGGCGGAAGCGACTCCTCCTCTGAACCCCGCGCCGCCGACCTGCTGCAGGCGGAGGTCACCGAGGTCTTGAGTCGCTTGAACCTGGCGGTGGGTAGGAAACTGATCCCCCTGAATTTCGCCCTGCTCGAGTATTCGGGACTGCCGGCCCAGGTGTTCCAGAGCGCTGTCCGGTTTGCCGAGGGCGTTGTAAATGGGCTGCAACTGCCCACCCGGGTCGGTCTGTCCGAACTTGCCCTCTTCCGCTACGAGTCCGCCGCTGCCGGTGAAGACTGGAATGACGGGGCCTGGTCTACTGATTTGAGCTGGCAAATCATCAACGCCTATTCGCTGACCGAAATTCATACTGCTTAAGCAGCCTAAGCTCTGGGATTAATCGTGCCCCACCATACTCATAAGGAGAGTTACCCATGACCATCACAGCCAAACGCGCAACCAAACCCACCACTCGCCTGCGTGAACTACTGGCCGCCGACGGCCTTATCGTTGCCCCCTTTATCCTGAATGCCCTTCACGCCCGCATTGCAGAGTCTGTAGGCTTCAACGCTGTTTACATGACCGGCGCCGGTACCTCTGCCGAGAAGGGCTTCCCCGACGTGGGGATGCTTACCATGACCGAGATGGTCACCAACGCCAAGTACATCGCCAACGCCGTGGATATTCCGGTAATCTGCGACGCCGACACCGGCTACGGCAATGCCCTGACCACCCAGCGCACGGTGCGGGAGTACGAGTCTGCCGGTGTGGCCGGTATCCACATTGAGGACCAGGTGTTCCCCAAGAAGTGCGGCTTCTTCGAGGGCAAGCAGGTGGTGCCCATGGAGGAGCATGTCCAGAAGATCTGCGCCGCCTTGGACGCCCGCCGCGACCCGGACTTTGTCATCATTGCCCGCTGCGACGCCTACGCCGTCACCGGCTGGGAGGACACCGTGCGCCGCTGCAAGGCCTACCGCGACGCCGGTGCCGACATGGTCTTTGTGGACGGCATCAAGTCCGTCGAAGACCTGGAACTGTATGCCCGCGACCTGCCCGATATGCCCCGCTTGTACAACGGCGATTTGGCCAACACCAAGGATGTGGAGGCCATGGGCTACAAGGTCATGATTTGCGGCAGCACCATCTGGCTCATTTTCAAGCAGCTCACATCCGCCTTCGAGGAACTGAAAGAGACCGGACAGGTGGATTCAGCACGGTTCGGGTCTCGCTGGGACGTTGCCAACCTGCTGGGCCTGGAAGAGGTCTACGAACTGGAGCGAAAGTACAGCGCCGACTAGCAGTCTCTCCCCACATAGAATCACAAGAGGAAAAAGGAAGGGGCGGACACACAGGTCCGCCCTTCCTTCGTTAATCCGGGTCCCTTCCAGGGCATCGCTCTGTCCCATGCCACTCCGAACGAAGTGAAGAATCCCAACTATAGCCGTTACGGATGTCTCCTCAAGGGAAACACCCTGTAGCGGTTACCGTTGGGATTCTTCCTCAGTCCGCCCTTCAGAATAACAAGCTGCACACTGTTATTGGAATGACGGGTTGCGGCTTAGAGTTGCCAAAATGTTACGCCACTACTCCTGCGGTATCAGCGGCATAACCTCCCGCGAGAACTGCTCCATAGCCTCCCGCTGGCCTTCTACGCTGTCGGCAGGAAAGCCAAAGATGAAGTTCTGGACACCCAGGTCTTGGTATTGTCTCAGGTCTGCAGCTATCTGCTCGGGAATACCCTGCATCATCCTGCGGTCTGGGCCGCCCGTGCGGTCAAACACAATGTCGGTGCTGAAGCAGGGGGTAACCGCGTCCTCTGGCCGGCCGGCGCGGACGGTCAGGCGGCGCAGTTGAGCAATCTTGACGGCCAGTTCCTCGGGTTCCAGAATGGCCGGGGGGCGCAGGCCAATAGGCATCCAGCCGTCGCCCAGTTCGGCAGCGCGGCGCAGGGCCGGACCGGTGTGCCCACCAATCCAGATAGGCGGATGGGGCTGCTGCACCGGTTTGGGCAGGAAACCGGCCCCGGAGGTCTGGACATATTGCCCGTCGAATTCCGGATTTTCCTTGGTCCACAATTCCTTGAAGAGACGCAGATACTCGTTGGTTACCGCTCCCCGGTCTGCAAAGGTGTCCAGTCCCAGCGCCCGGAACTCCTCCTCCATCCAGCCAACGCCGATGCCCAGCGTTACCCTTCCTTCGGATAGCGTATCCAAAGTAGCGATCATCTTGGCGGTCAGCACCGGGTTCCGGTAGGGAATTATCAGCACGTGGGTGCCCAGCCGCAGCCGCTGGGTGCAGCCAGCCAGGAAGTTCAGGGTTGAAAGCGGGTCGTAGTATGGCTGGTCGGGACTGAACACCGCTACTCCATCCGCCGAGTAGGGGTAGAAGGAGTCCACCTGCCGCGGCAGGATGATGTGATCGCTGACCCAGGCGGAATCAAACCCTAACTCCTCGGCCCGTTGGGCCAGGGAACGCAGCGCTTGGGGACTGGCCATAGGCCCCCGGCTGGGCAGGGAGCATCCAAAGGTTATGGGCATGGGGTACCTCTCATCATGCGGTCTTCGTATCGGATTTTGCAGAAAGGAGGTCTACGCTTAAGGTTTTATCCTTGATGGCGCTTATACCGTCAATTTTGAAACCCTGAATGTTTCCCTCCAAATCTACCAAGGCCATTACCCTTTCATCGTTAGTGGCAGTGTAATACGCGTGGGCAGTGCCCCAAGACACGTCCAGATAGTCTCCTGCTTCGTCGTACCAGACGTTCACTTTACGATGATGATTCATGGGAACTGCTCCCCGTCTTTATTCGATCAGTCGCGTAGGCAGTGAGGACATAGGCTTAGTCTTGCAAATACTTCACCACAACGCAGGTCCACTTGTCCCCCACCAGTGTACCAACAATCCACTTGTAATATAACCTGACGGTTTCCGGTCGTGTGTTTGATCTTCTGATTTCATCGGGATGGAGGAGCGCACTAGATATGGCACCGACATTTCGGCCATATAACTGTGTGGTGGAAGAATAATGTGCTGCCAGGCCTCTTCAGGCAGAATCACGGAGAGCCCCTGGGAATCTGGGAGATTCATGCCTGCGTTACGGCGCCAGCACCGTAAACGGGTACACCGGCAAATTGCGCAACACCCAGTAAGCTACGACGGAAACCAGCAGCCCCCACATCAGTGCGGGGTGAACGTAGACCGTTGGCAGCCGCTTCCCCCAGGTAGTAGATAGCAGAGCCCACAGGAACGCGTACCCAACTACAGGCAGGGCCAGCATGGTAAAGGGATTGTAACCGATGGCTGCCAGCACGTTGCCGTGCATCAGTTGGTGCAGTCCTCTCAGCGTGCCGCATCCGGGGCATTGGAGTCCTGTTATGGTGTAGAAAAGGCAGGGCGGGAAAAAGCCCTGTTCCTCAGGATTGCGGACGTAGACCAACGCCAGGCAGGGCAAGGCGGCCAGCGCCAATGTCAAGTACCGCCACCGCCAGATGGGTAACGCCGCCAGGGACTCCACTTTGCCAGGGTTCAGGGTAAGCATTGCTCTATTGGAGTCCGGAGATTGTGCCTGCCAGGACAATAAAGGCAAATATCACCACGTAAATTAAGGCCCCGAATATTCCAAGCCCGATAGCTACCCAGCTCCAGGTCTTTGCGGTATTGGAAGAATTTACCGCCCCCGCGTAATCACCGCCGGCGAGTTGGGAATTCACCTTCGACGCATTCACAATGGCTACAATGCCCGGTATAGAGCCGATTATCCCGCAGCAAACCAGGGAAAGAACGGTGGCCACGATGGACTGCGTCAGGTAGTTGGGCACTGTTCCAGCGGTGCCGTAGCTCATCCCACCCTGGTTCGGCGTTCCCGGGGCATAACTGGGTTCGTTCTGGGGTTCGTTCTGGTGCTCGTTGTCCTGACGCTCTATTACCGAGCCGCAGTTGTCGCAAAAGCGGGCATTGGGGGCAACCTCTCGGCCGCAAGTGTTGCAGTACATTTATCTAAAGTCCTTCGTCAGTATGTCCGGTCGGCTGGCTGCTTCCTCACCACATACGTTCCTGCTATGTGGTCGTGCCACCCTCTCTTTTCCTTGTCCCAGGCCACCCACAGGTATCCCAAGCCAATGGCAATACCCGAGAGGAACTTGCCCACGATTTCCCGCAGCAGCACGGAGCCAATTCCCGGAATATTGCCCTGGCTATCCACCACCTGTATGCCCACGACCATCTTGCCAACGGTCTGGCCTCTCCAGGCAGTCATGACAATATAGTATCCAAGGTGGGCTGCTATACTCAGCAGCAGTTCAACCCCGTCATTAGGGACGATTGCCCGCAAGATCAAATTAACAACCGCTAGCAGAATCGTGTCGATAACTGCTGCCCCCAGACGGATCCAGAAACCCATGTATTCCACGCCCTGGACGCCTTGGTCGAAATAAGGTATCCCTGGCGCGTATTGGGGTGAGCCGGCGGCCTGCGGGTCAATTACGGCCCCGCAGTTGTCGCAGAAACGGGCGTCGGGTTCGACTTCTCGTCCGCACGTGCTGCAGTAGGCAGGGTGGTCATCATAGGGGTCGTCATCGTAAATGTAAGCCATTAACGCTTCTCCGATGGGTTATGATTGGTTGCCCTGAGCGGCCTGGTTCAAGTCCCGCTGCACCAGGAACCATACCACCGGACCGAATACTATCCACAGAAGGAATATGGCGATGCCCGGGTATTTGCCATTGACGAACTGGTCGTACTGATAGCCCTGATGCCAGTAGGCGAAGAACTGGGCAAAGGGGATAATGTACAGCAGGGTCCACAGCCACCTGCGACGGTCTTCACGGCCGTTGGCCTTGTACAATTCACCCAGGGTTACGTGGAACCAGTAAATGGTGTAAATGCCAAGGGTGATGATAGCCAGCAGTACCTGAACCCACATGTTGCGGTATTTGATATGGTCGGTGCGTCTCGGCCCACCGGCACTGCCGCTGCTTGCGGTACTTGCTGCCAATAGCGGGTTGGCCGCGCCGCAATTGGAGCAAAAGCGGGAGGCGCTTTCCATAATTGCAGCGCAGTTATGACAGAATCTGGTAGGTGCTTCCGCCGGGTCGTTTACTTCAGCCATTTGCCACTTCCAATGAGAGTGTTACCCAATGTTTATCCAATGTATTGAACGCTTGCCGTTCGGTTCAGGTCACGCTGAACCAGGAACCAAACGGCCGGAAAGAACACAAGCCACAGTATGAATATCAAGATCCGGGGGTACTTGTCCCACACGAACTCGCCATATTCGCCTGCATAGTGCCAGAAACTGAAAAAGTCCAGTAACGGGATGCAAAAGAGGATGGTCCACTTCCAACTCTGGGGTTCCTCGCGGTTGTTGGCCCGATGCAGTTCTCCCAGCGTGACGTGAAACCAGTAGATTCCATAGATCCCCAGGGTGATGATGACCAGGAAGGGCTGAACCAGCATGTTGCGATTCTTGATGTGGCTGTGACTAAACATCGTTTCCATCCCTGAGGGACATGGTGAAGGTGGGGGATACAACTGCGGATAATGACTGCGCCTGCCCCAGACCGGGGAGCTTGTAAACTGCTTCGGCACCGAGCATCCAGGGCGCGACAAAAGGACTCCTCCTACCTTACCAGCAAGAGACTGTCAGAAACAAGAACACCTTGGCAGCCGTGGTATACGGCAGGATGCTATGGGCGCTCCCACACCGCGGGTCTCGGCAAGGGTTCCATTGCCGGATGACCCATAGGCTCCACAAGTCTTATGAGATAGGGTAGATCAGGACTAAAGCCCTTTTGCCCCCATTGTGTAGAATTAGGTGTGTTCAGTTAACACACCTGTGCTCTGGAGACATAACAGTTGAGCTCAACCCAATCCAGCGGCGGCGCCATCGCTCCTCAGGCCATTGAAGTATCAGCGCTTCAAAAGGGCTACGGCGACCTGCCCGTGCTGTGGGACCTGGACTTTTCCCTGGGCTGGGGTGAATTCCTGGTGCTGTTCGGAGCCAATGGTTCCGGCAAGACCACCCTGCTGCGTGTCCTTGGCGGTCAGGCCCGGCCGGACGAGGGAACTGTCCGCATCGCCGGTTATGACCTGCGCCGGCGACCCGCGGCGGCCCGCCGGCAGGTTGGGGTGGTAGCCCATAGCGGATTCCTCTACGACGACCTGTCCTGCCGCGAGAACCTCACCTTCTACGGCCGTCTCTACGGTGTGGAGAACCTGAAGGAGAGGGTAGCGGAGGTCCTGGAGCGGGTTGGCCTGACCCATCGCGCCGACCGGCGAGTCCGCAACCTGTCTCACGGTATGCAGAAACGGGTGGCCATCGCCCGCGCCATTCTCCACCAACCTTCCCTGTTGCTGCTGGACGAACCCGAGTCGGGGCTGGACCGTGAGTCAGTAACGGCACTGGCAGACCTGCTGAGGGAATGGACAGCGTCGGGCCGCTCGGTGGTAATGACCACCCACAACGTTGACCTGGGGCTGGCGTGGGGGAACAAGGTGGCCGTGCTGTCCCACGGCAAGCTGGACTTTGCGGGGGCCGGAGATTACTTGGGGGTGGGGGAAAAGCAATAGCTCTACGAGTGGCGAGGGGTCGAAGCTGATGTTCCGAGGCTAATCCTCTTCTTCATCCCGAAGCTCCTTAAGAATAGGAATAGCTTCGATAATATCATCAGCATATTTGCTAAAGCGGTTCTTGGCAAAGTCTTTTTCCGTGGCCAGGCGCATCTTCTCAGGCTTTACAGTTGTAATGGCAACTGGGTAACCAAAGGAGTCTGGCACCAGGAACTCGACCGTGTAGTATTTGCCTTTTCCCTGGATGTCTACTATGTCTATGATGGTGCCAACGTCTCCGGGTAGCAATCCCTCCCCAAATTTCCGTAAAGGGCTTAGTTCAGGAATATGTTCGGCTTCGTCCAGAGGAATTGGCGCCGTCAATGCGATGTGGTCGTACTCGTTGAACATTGCCGTTCCTAGTCAGGTGGATAGGCTGAGATAAATCTTGGATAGTCAACGCCGTGGTCAATTTGCCACACAGTTCTGACCGTAGGATTGCGGCCATCGGGAGTCGTAATAGTTCCAATTATAACATGCTGAACTCCATAGGCTGTGTCCGCAACTTCCACGACCTCATTCTGGAGGCAAACCGAACGCAACGCTCCGGCAAATATCTCCCACTGTTCCGCACGGAAGCCGAAGCGATAGAAAAACCTTGCTTTGCTCGCTCCATCAGGGCTGGTAAAGGACAGCAAATACTCCGTTATCTTCCGTTCTTCAACCACCGCCCTTTCCGCATTTGGTAATCTCATTGGCCAGCCTTTGGTTCCCCGGGTCGCCGCACCTTATCACAAACGGTATTCGCGGGCTATTTGGTACAATTGTCCCCTTGGTGAATCGTCCCCCGACAAGGTACGTAAATGCGTTTTCTGCGTCCTATGGCGGCGCTGGTCTGGAAAGACCTGCTGCTGGAACTGCGCTCACGGGACATCGTCGTGTCCGCGCTGGTCTTCGGGTTCCTGGTGGTGGTGGTATTCAACTTTGCCTTGAAGGTGACTCCGGAGCGAGTAGCGGAGTTGGCCCCCGGCATCCTGTGGGTTGCGTTTGCCTTCGCCGGAACCCTGGCCATGAGCCGGGCCTTCGTGAGGGAACGGGAGCAGGGTGGGCTGGAAGGGCTGCTGCTGGCCCCGGTAAGTCGCGACGCCATTTTTATGGGCAAAGTGCTGGTCAGTTTCCTGTTTATGCTGGTTATCGAAGCGGCCCTGCTGCCCGTCTTCGCGGTTCTGCTCAACTTCGCGTCCTTTACCTTCACTTTGGCGGCGGCCATCCTGCTGGCAACCCTGGGGTTTGCCACCGTGGGAACCCTCTTCTCAGCCATTGCGGTACAAACCAGGTCCCGGGAAGTGATGTTGCCCGTCTTGTTCTTCCCCGTCATCCTGCCAGTCCTCATCGGCGCAGTGGAGGTTTCGGGCGCGTCCATTGGCGCCGGACCTCAGACGGGAGTCATCAGCCGTTGGCTGACCCTGCTGGCGGTATTTGATGCCGTTTTTCTGGTAATATGTCCCTGGATTTTTTCGATTATCGTTGAGGAGTAACCTGCTTTGGCCTCTGTACCAAACGCATCCGGTCAAGGTGCCTCCCGAGGTGGAACGGGCAAAGCCGGCTTTCCGGGGCTGTCCGGTGTTCTGCTAATAGTTACCTCCATCCTGATGCTGCTGAACCTCTACCTGATATTTATGGTGGCGCCCACCGACGCGGTGCTGGGCCACGTCCAAAGGGTTTTCTACTTCCACGTACCCATAGCCGTGGTGTCATTCCTGGCCTTCTTTGTGGTGTTCGTGGCCAGTATCGGCTACCTGATAACCCGCAAGAGTAAATGGGATGCGGTGGCCCACGCCGCCGCCGAGGTGGGGGTAGTTTTTGTCAGCCTGGCCCTGCTGACTGGCATAGTCTGGGCCCGACCGGTGTGGGGCGTCTGGTGGACCTGGGAGCCGCGCCTGACCACCACGCTTATCCTGTGGCTGATCTATGTTGCCTACCTGATGCTGAGGTCCTACGTGCCCAACAAATCCCAGGGCGCCCTCTATGCGGCTGGACTGGGCATTATTGGCTTCGTGGACGTGCCCATCGTTTACTACTCGGTGCAGTGGTGGCGTTCCATCCACCCTTCGGCGGTGGTGGGGCCCCTGGCAGATACGGGAGCGCTGGAGCCAATAATGCAGGGAGTCCTGTTTTACTCGCTGGCCGTATTCCTGCTGTTGTTCCTTTACCTGGTGCTGGAGCGGACATATCTGCGCAATATGGAAGACCGCCTCTCAGCCTTGCGCTTCGCCAGTAGAATGCGCTAGTGATAACCCTATTGACTATAGGCACGCGAGAATACTGCTGATTGCCAGAGTTGCCCTGGAAAGTTCAGACGGATCTGGCTAGGTATAGAATCGCCTGCCCTCCCTGCTAAATATGTCAAAGTATGAGGAAGTGAACCAAGAATGCCCTTCATCCTGCTGCAGAGCCAACCCCCGGCCAACCTTACCTTCCTTTTTGCCGCCTTCGCCGTGACCTGGCTGGTGTTCTTCATTTACGCCTTCTTCATCTCCCGCCGACGCCAGGAACTGGAGCGGGAAGTAAGAGATATGCAGAGGGAAGTGGGAACGGGCGAGGCGAAGACCGATTCAGGGAACTGAACGAAAACCAGCTCAATAGTTGCTCGTCCAAATATCCTTCGACAGCCTCAGGATAAGCGGCGGCGGGGTGGAGCGAGGCTCCCGCATGCCAGTCCGGGAACAACAGAATAAGGACACTAAGGGCCCCCGGCACGTCTGCCGGGGGCCCTATTGGTGTTGCCTCTATGGTCGTGTTTGCCGCGCTTACTGCTAACTATATCGTTGACAGGCTCGTCAAAAAATGGTTAGCGCCGGGGCATTACGAAGGGCATGGCTATGGCCACGACCACTGCCACAACGGCGATGATGATGGCGATGATGCCGGTATTGTCTCTGGGAACGGTTCCGTCAGCGCCTGCAGGCCCTTGGGGTCCCGGAGGACCCTGAGGCCCAGGCGGCCCTTGCGCGCCGTCAGTGCCGCTGGCACCGGTCTCGCCGATGTCCCCCTGTGGGCCGACGGGGCCTCGAGGGCCGGGTTCACCGGCAGGGCCAGTATCTCCTGCGGGGCCCTGGGGCCCGGCAGGACCTTGTTCGCCGGCGGGGCCCGGAGGACCTTCAGGCCCCTGAGGACCCGGTGGGCCCGGCGGGCCTTGAGGTCCGCGAGGACCTGGGGGACCCGGAGCCATAGCGTCAATATTGTCAGGGGGAGTGCTTACCGCTGCATCCAGTCCAAAGTTACGCTGGACGAAGCCGGATCTCCAGCCTTCCAGGGTCTGGGAGACCCTGACGCCCTCAATCATGAAAGTAACTGACTGGCCCGAAGGGTTTTCCACGTCAATCCTGAAGCTGCCACCCGCTCTGACTGTAGCCGAGCCAACTTCCCTGCCGCCTGCATGAGCGGTTATCTCGGCGCCCACCGGCGGCGGAGATCCATTAAGAGTGGCAGTTCCCATTAAAACGTGGGGAGGCTCACCCTGCGCCAATGTCGTCATTGGCAGGGCAGCCAGCATCGCTACTATAGCCAGCAGGACTAGAATTCTACTGAATATTGCCATTGGTTTCTCCCATAAATTCATAGCCTTTGCCGGGTGATCCTGCGTAGACAGCGTTTGTCCCTGCAGACAGCCGTCCGCCCCTCCGCAGGTCCCCGTCGAGGAATAGTACGACGGGCCTGAGATGGGCGGATTTTTCACTGCTGAAATCCACCTGAGGTATGCAGCCTCCAGCCTTAGGAAGCTTGCGGAGCAGGGCCCGAGTCGTAGGTGTTGTAGTCCGCCGGTGTTTCCCCTTCCAGGGACTGGTACTTGGAGGGGCATTTCACCAGTATGTTGTCGGTCTCAAATACATGGTCCGGTGCGTAGCTGCCCTCCAGGATGATCTCCGAATGGGGATTAAAGAAAAGGTCAGGCATCACACCGACATAGGAAGCCTGCAACATGGCGTCCCCACTATTCCCTTCCTTGTCCACTAACTGGAAACGGGCCAGTGTTCCACCCTCTTGCCGCTGGAAGGATTCGGGGACCAGCTTTCCGGAAACCCGCAAGACCTGTCCATCCTGGTATTCTTCTCCGCCCATGAACTCGCTAACCGTCAGGAAGTAAAGGGCGTTCCCTGGAAAAGCGGCGTAGATCATGTATGCGACAGCCAAGGCTACCACAACGCCCAGGATAATCAGGCGGTTTCGGGTACGGCGGCCGGTGTTCTCCTCCGCCAGTTCATCTTCGGGCGTATATCCAGCCGGTATGGGACGGTCTTCAGCCACGGTCTTCCTCGGTATTCTATCTGATGTGTCTTTGCCGCTTCGCGCAACGCAACAGATATAATACCATTCGCCCTTAACCAGTGTCATTATCCGGCTTGGCTCGGTAGCGTTCCTATTTAGGTGGATTGGTTTACAAGCCCTCTGATTTCCAGCAGGGCCAGCAGGTTGTGGGGCGACCACGCGGTGCCCAGCTTTTCCCGTCGCCGCAACTTCCGATTCAGTCGTTCCAGTCGGGATGTGGTCTTGTATCGCTCTTGGCCCGTGTCCAGGTGTCGCAATCCCTGGTTCAGCGCCTTTCGACATCAGTAAGCTCCCCGGCCTCCCGTCACCGCTACAATTCTCTTCACGTAGTCCGCCCCTCCCGTCGACTCTGGCAGGACAGCAGCTTCTTCGCTTCTTCCCATCCTGCCCAGCCCAGGTTGCGGCGATATTCCTGCAAGAGATGAAAGTGACACAACTGGTGGGGCGCCTGTCGCCCATATACCAGCTGCAATCCCGGGGCAATGGCCCGGTCTCCATCACTGACCCGATGCAGCGGGTCCTGTGCTCCGGCTTACCACCCTCGATCTATGGCCTCTTCCCAAGAGCCAAAGTGACCCAACACCACGCCCAGATCGTCCCGGATGACCTCCAGTTCCTTCGGTCCCGCGAGAAACCGAGTCCAGATCCCGTCCAGTTCCAGTACCCGGCCCCGCAACTCCGGCTCTCCCAGTACCTTCCTGCGCACCCACCGGCACAGGCTGCTCTTTACGCTGCCCACCCACCCGCTGGCCTGCTGGTAGCTCAACCCCAGGGCCGCCAGCTTGACGGCTAAATCACTGGTTTCTTGAGTACCGCCGGTAACGTTCCTCTTCCCTCAGCAACCCCATCCCGCTGCTCATCAATCCATACCACCTAAATTGGAACGCTACCGTTTTATTTCTCCCCATTAGAGGTAATACCAAACTACGCCGATCAGACTTGCGACTACCCCAAAAAAGACCCCAACTGAGAATGACCTAACGGCTGACAAACCATGCCTGAATCTGGATCCAGCGGGGCCGATGCAACACAGGTCAGAAGTCACCAGTTCTCCTGTCCAAAGCTTAGAAGCGAATTCCTTGTGCGAGTATCTAAACGCCTATTCTTGAGCGACATAGTAAGCATCTAAAACGGCGAACATCACTATAGGCAGAAAAGCAAAGGCCGCATGATTAGATTCCCCGGAACGCGACACCAGAAATAGCACTGCAGCTACAACTGTGATACACCAGAGTTGTAAAAGTCAAGACTGCATCTGACACAAGGGAATTATCTTACAGCAGAGAACTGTAGAATCGTGTTGTCCGGTTGGTCACCTCCTCGGCTCAGGTCTTTCTCCAGGGCCAAGTGCCGGCTTTGCTGGAAGGTCTCCCAGGGAGTCTTGCCATAGCAGTAGCGTCCTGAGTGAGGCCGCTCCTTATTGTACTTCTCCAGCCAGGCGTCCAGGTCCACCTGCAACTCGTCCAGAGTGCGGTAGAGTTTCTTCCGGAAGAGCAGGCTGTAGCATTCGTCCTGCAGGGTCTTGTGGAACCGTTCGCAGATGCCGTTGGTCTGGGGGTGATTGGCCTTGGTCCGGGAATGGTCGATGTCCTCCACCGCCAGGTAGAGTTGGTAGGCGTGGTGCTCTGGCTTTCCGCAGTACTCGGTGCCCCGGTCGGTGAGGATGCGCTGCAGCCTGATGCCCTGCTCGTCGAAGAAAGGGACCACTCGGTCATTCAGCAGGTCCGCCGCGGTGATGGCGCTCTTGTCGGTATAGAGCTTGGCAGTGGCCACCCGGCTGTAGGTGTCGATGAAGGTCTGCTGGTAGATCCGGCCCACGCCCTTGATGGTGCCTACGTAGTAGGTGTCCTGGGCGCCCAGGTAGCCTGGGTGTTCCGTCTCGATCTCTCCGTATGCTTCCTTCTCCTGCTTGGCCTTTTCCAGGGCCGCCAGTTGGCTCTCGGTGAGGATGATTCCTTCTTGGGCCACCTTGGCTTCCAGGGACTTGAGTCGCTTCTTGAAGGTCTCCAGGTCGTGACGGAGCCATACCGAGCGCACCCCTCCCGGGGAGATGATGATCCCCTGCTTGCGCAGTTCGTTGGCTGCCCTCAACTGGCCGTAGGCCGGGAACTCCACCGCGATCCGGAGAGTGGCCTGCTCCACCGCTTCCGGTACTCGGTTCTTGAGCAGCGGCTTCTTGCGGGAAATCTCGTAGAGGGCCGCCTCGCCACCGTTCTCGTAGAGTTCCTTGTACCGGTAGAAGGTGTCCCGGCTGTAGCCCATAATATGGCAGGCCTGGGACACATTGCCCAACTGCCTGGCTAACTCCAGCAGGCCCAGCTTAGGCTTCAATACCTTTTCCTGTTGTGTGGTCATCTGACACTCCTCCCCCTGCATTGGGGACATTTAAGCACAGTGTTTGTTGAATGTCAGATTAAGTCTAGACTATTACACCAGAGTTTGCAGGAACGGCTATTCTCTGCCATCCTGTTTATAATTCCTTGAACAATTGTGACGTGTGCTTGCACTGCTGGAGAGTCTGGCGTCACTTTAACGCCTCCCTGCGAACAAAGCCTCCAAGTTTTTCCAAGTCCAATCATAGATTTTGTCCGAATTCTTAGCAGTTCGGGGCTTCTTACAATGTCGGTCAGGATAACCCTTTATGAGAAAGTAGGGCTTTGCCAATTCTTGAGCCATGGCCAACTCTTTCGCTACGCCTAGAGCCGTGCGGGTTCTTTCACCGCACATCACGACCACGACCTGAGCCATTTTATGCGTTCTCGCGCTTTCGCCTCTCAATTCCTTTCTGGTTGGGCTTCCTTTAGTGACCAGTCGGCAACTTCAAACGGCGAATTAGGGTATCTAGATTGTCCGACTAGGGCGTCCTTCAATCTAATATCGTTGTCAAAATCGAACGAGATAAACACCCTTTTTCACTGTTGACCAATCATTTGTCACCTCTTCCAATAAAATACATCGGTACTCGATGGCTTCAGCGTAAGGTAAGGCTCTTATTGGCATCAACGGGCATCTGTCAATAACTCGCACAGAGTTTTGTTGCCTTAACCAACAAGATCAAGGCATTAAAAAACGACCTGCCACGCTGGCAGGCCGTAAATCATTCAGTGGGCTTTGTAGATGGTCGGGGCGGCCGGATTCGAACCGGCGACCCCCTGCACCCCATGCAGGTACGCTACCGGGCTGCGCTACGCCCCGACACTCCAACCAGCATACCATAGCAAGGAATACCGCTACAAGGCCAAATTCAATAGCCGCAAGGGAATGCTCCTTAACCACGCACGGTACATTTCTGGGTTCAGCCCTTCTCCGGCATCTGCATAACCTCGTGGACTTCAATCTCGCAGCTGGAATCCAAGCCCAGGTGCGGGTGGCCTTCCAGCATGGCCTGAGCCGCAGCCATATCATCGGCCTCCAGAATAGAGTAGCCCACCACATTCTTGTCGCTGGGAGAGCTGCCCTCCTTGGTCACCTTCAGGTTGCCAACCATGGGTCCGCCCATTTCGGCCAGGCCTTCGCCGCACCGGCCGGCCCATTCCATCCAGGCCTGCATCTCGCCCTGCATGTCTTCCTGGGTAGCTCCCTTTTCCTGCATCATCTGCATATAAGGCGCCCGCGCATGGTAGATAATAATAAACTTACTCATTTTCAATCCTTGGTCTAAAATTCGCTGGCTTCAGTTCAGCCTCAGTATTCTACTAGCCATCCCCACTGCGTTGAAGGCATCCACGAGCGATATGCCCCCAAATGATGACTGGAAAGCCACCTGAACACCCCTTATCCGGCTACTTTCGCGAAGACAGGCAGTTGCCCCAAAGGGTAAAATAAGCACACCCGTTTCCACGGAGGTTCGCTATGCCTGGGCCGCTGGATGGCGTAAAGGTCGTAGAGTTTACCGAGATCATCGCCGGGCCTTTCGCCGGTATGCTCCTTTCCGACATGGGCGCCGAAGTTATCAAGGTTGAACCACCCTGGGGCGACCCTTGGCGCGGCACCCAGCCCATTTCTCCAACCGAGAGCCGTCCATTCATCGCCTACAACCGGGGCAAGCGCAGCATCACCCTGGACCTGACCACCGAGGCCGCCGCGGACGTCCTGGCTCGCCTCATTCCCCAAATGGACGTGGCCATTGTCAATTACCGGCCCGACGTCGCCGCCAAGCTGGGTGTGGACTACGAGTCGCTGTTGGCCCTCAATCCCAGGCTGATCTACTGCGAGAACACCGCGTTTGGACGCAGGGGCCCCGATTCCTACCGCCCCGGGTATGACCTGATACTGCAAGCCATGTCGGGCATAATGACGGCCGAAAACAAGACCACTAACGGCGTCCCCGTACATGTTGTTTCGTCGCCGATGGTGGACACCTCGGCGGGTATTTGCTTGGCCTGGTGCGTCTGCGCCGCCCTGTTCCACCGGGAACGAACGGGACAGGGGCAGAAAGTGGAAACCACCCTGCTGGGACTGGCCATAGCGCTACTGGGCATGCGGTTCGTGGAGATAGAGAACCTGGACCGGGACAAGTTCACTGCCACCCTGGAGTCTCTGGCGGCCATGCGCGCGGCGGGGCTGCCCTATCCCGACGTGCTGGAGGTATACCAGGCCGACCACCCTCTCACACCGGGCAACATCTACTACCGCACCTACCAGACCGCGGAAGGCGTTATTTCGGTAGGCTGCCTTAGCGACCCATTGAGGCAGCGTCTGCTGGATACGCTGGGGCTAACCGACATCCGGTTCGACCCCGACTACGACCCGAGCAGCGAGGCGGCGGCGGCTTTCGGCGAAAAGTTGATGCTCCAGGCGGAGGAGGTCTTCCTGCAACGGACCGCTGGCGAATGGCTGGCCCTGCTGGACGAACGAGGCATCCCCGCCGGTCCGGTGCGCTTCATCGAGGAAGTCTTCGACGACCCCCAAGTGCAGGCCAACGGCCTGGTGTCGGAACTGGAACATAAAGAGGCAGGCAAGCTGCGCATGGTAGGTCCCCTGGCCAACTTCAGCGAGACACCCCTGCAGGCAACTGCGCCCCCGGCCCTGGGCCAGCACACCGACGAGGTGTTGTCGGAGTTGGGGTTTTCCCCCGAGGAGATAGAGAGGTGGCGTGAAGAGGGAGCGTTGGGTTAGGGGTAATAGGCCAATGTCATCTAGGAAGTGTATATGACCCTTGACTTACAAATCCTTGAGAACCTACTTCATCAACCCGAAGGGGTTGCCCTAGAATTCAAGCAAGCGCAATATCCTTTCGTTGATGCGACAGACACTGAGAAGTCAGAGCTGCTTAAAGATATCTTGGCTTTGGCGAATTCTTGGCGACTAACAACAGCGTATCTTCTTATAGGAGTACTGGAAGTACCTGGAGGACGTAGCGAGATCCTTGGGGTGAAGGATCACTTGGATGATGCGAATCTACATCAGTTTGTGAATAGCAAGACTCAGAGGCCTGTACAGTTTTCACATCAGCAGTTTCTCGTCGAAGGGGTGGAAATTGATGTAATCCAGATACCGGTACAAGAACGGCCCATATTCCTTACAAAGCGTTTCGGCAAATTGCAGGCATATGAGGTCAAAGTGCGGGACGGGAGCTCTACAAAAAACGCCACCCCAGACGAAATTGCAAGAATGGGAGCTGCCCAAGTTCTTCCTGACACGTCTCAGCCTATCCAAGAATGGACTAACGAGCGGGTTATCTCATCATTGCAGAAATCTATCGACAGCATCGACGAATTGAAGAAAAAACCTAACGTACACAGCCCAGAGTTTAGAGAATGGCATAGGGCCACTCTATACATGATTAAGTCGGCTTTTGGTGACCGTTCAATACACTACTGGGACTATCGCGACATAGTAGACCACATCTATCCAACAAGGCTTTACGGTTTCATGGGATGGAGGATAATTACGGGCTCCTGGAGAAGAATAATTCCTCAAAGACTCGACGAGGCCGCTGACTTGCTCACATCATTCGTGGACGAGCTTAAAAGATACTGAGATACCAGCTTCACGCTAAGAAGCAAAAGATCAGCATGTTTGGACCTGCCCTAAGTTTCTTGATACCCCTTGGCGTCCCTTCGTGGATTTACCGGCCCGAGCCGCCCCCGCCCTAAGGCTACCGGAACCAGCCCCACCAAGGCGACTACAGCCGCTACCCGGAAGAACCGATGGAACAGGGTCAGACCCGCGTTCTGCACGTCGGAAACGTAGGAGGCCAGGCGGGCCGCCGACTCCGCAGGAGACTCACCTGCCAGCGGCAGTGGCAGGGCCAGACCGGCAGTCAAAGACTGGAAGTGTTCGATTCCCCATGCCGACAGGGCTGCCAGCCCCAGGGTCATTCCCAGCAACCGGGACACCACCACCAGAGACGATGCGGTGGCGTGGTACTCGGCAGGGGCGGCGTTCAACGCCTGGGCCATTATGGGCGCAATCACCAGCCCAAACCCCAGTCCCGCCACCACCAGATGCAGCGTCAGATAGGGCTCGGCAATCTCCAAAGTCCATGTGCTGACCAGGAACAGGCCCACCGCCGTCAGCATCAGCCCCGCCGCTGTAACAGGGCGGTTGCCGACCAAAGTTGACAGCAATCCCCCAATAACGGCGCCAACGGGAATCGCCACAGTCATCCGCAGCAGCCACAGGGCCCCGGTAAAAGGATCCTTGCCCATCACCGTATTGGCCATCAGGGGCACGGTTACCATGGCGATTATCAGGGACACGCCCAACAGCACCTGGGTCAGGTTGGCCGAAACGAAGGACAGAGAACGGAACAGCAGGGGCAGCAGCAGGGGCTGGGCAGTTTTCCGTTCCAGCCACACCACCACTATGATCAAGAGGCACCCCGCGCCCAGCCAGAGGAAGGGCTGGACGGAAATCAACGTGAACAGGCCCTGACGGGACAGGGCGAGGGACAAGACCAGAAGGGTAGCCACCAGGGCTGCGCCGCCCAGGTAGTCCACCTTGACGCCCGCCTGGCGGCGATTTTGCAGAAACAGCAGTCCAGGCAGCAACACCGCCACCTGGGGCAGGTTCAGCCAGAACAGCCACCGCCAGTTGGCCAACTCAACGATGGCGCCACCGTAGGCAGGTCCCAGCATGGAACCCGCCTCGGCGGCCCCACCCACAATTCCCAGGGCCAGCCCGCGACGTTCCAGTGGCAGGGCGCTGGCGGCCAGGGCAAAGCCGATGGGAACCGCCGCCGACCCGCCAATTGCCTGGATGACCCGCGCCCCGATTATCTCCTCCAGGCTGCGGGACAGGGCCACTAGGATGCTGCCCACGGCAAAGATGCCCAGTCCCACCATATAGAGACGGGGATAGCCATAAACGTCGGCCAGCCGCCCGAAGAGAGGCATAAAAGCCGTGTAGCCGAGGAGGTAGGCCGTAACCATCCACGACACCCGGTCCAGTTCGCCGATGGGTATGCGCAGGTCCTGCATCACCGCTGGCAGTACAGTAACCACCACCGTCTGGTCCAGGGCGGTAAAGAAGGCCCCCAGGCCAATTACGGTGAGCACCAGCCAAGTGGGCAGGTTGCGTCGAGTGGTGTCAGTTTGGGCGTCGGGCATGGGCTGTTTCTTCAGGTACGAATGTAAGGCGCCAAGAGATTCGGCAAGCAGGGCAATTGCACTACAGAAGACCGTCGAAGGGCCCTGTTTTCACATCGCAGTGTTGGTTACCCTGAGCTTGTCGAAGGGCCTAAGATCCTGACCATCTATCCTGGCTGGAACTCACAGCGAGTGTCCCCTGTAACACCTCAGATTCTTCAGCAGCGCTCCCAATGACAAGCAAAGCTGCATGACAGATCAGCGGTCTTAAAAGTGCGTTCGCCAGGGAGAGACAAATCTTCGATATGCAAGCCTGCCTGTACAAGATAATTCCCCCTACTGCCCCGCCGGAACCACCTCTGGCTCCGTAATCTCCGGCGCCTCATCCAATACTTTCAGGTGAACCACCCTGACGGTGTCTGGCAAGTCGTTAACTACCAGCGGGCCGGTCAATTGCACCTTTCGCAATCGGTAGTCGGCTTTATGAACCCACAGGTCCACCGGCAATTCGGCGTCGGGCAGAGTGCCAGGGATTAGTTGCGACAACGCCCCTGTGGGCCCCATGCCCCGTATGTGGTAGGCCGTAACTTCATCAAGGGCGCCTTCACTGACCAGACGCGGTTCCTTCATATCGGTGAGCAAAGTGGCAACCGACTCGGTAACGAAATCAAACCGGAAGGGTATCTGCTCCTTGGCGACAGGCTCCCAGGTCCCGCTGAAAAGATTGGTCATATACGCCGCGTCTTCCACCACTATCACGTCCAGCTTCAGAACGGTGCCCGACACGTCCATATCCAGGCCCAGCTTGAACCGGCCAGGCAGGACGGCCGTACCCTCGGCGCGGGACAGCACCAGACCGGTGGCCAGGGGCGTGTTGCCAACCGGGTGTTCCAGGATAAAGCTCAAGTTCTGTTCTGAAGACAAGCGTTCCGCCGCGCGCGCCATAATTGCCCGGGGGTCGGGTAGCGGAGTAGGCGACGGGGTAGGCATGGGAGTGGCGGTGGGAGCGGGGGTGTTGGTTGACCCGCTTGGCTGGACTAATCCCGAGCAGGAAACCCCCAACCAGACCAAGCTAGTTGCCAGGGACAGGAGTAGCGCGGCCCACAACCTACAGTGACTGTCCTGGGGGGCAGCTTTGTCAGGTCCTAATTCCACGACCAGAATGCCACGCCACCCTGGGCGATTTCGTTGGGGGGAGTGTCGCCCACTGCGTCCAGCACGTAGATGCGGGAACCGGACGGAGTGTGGCCGTTGCGCCGCTCTGCCACCGGACCTTCTGAACCGGCCATCACCAGCCGCGAACTGTCCGGTGACCAGGGAGAGTGGGAATAAGCGTACTGGTCGAAGAAGCTGAGCATGGTGAAGACTTCGCCACTGGGCCGGAACCGGAAAAGTTCGCTGACCCCGCCTGCCTCACTGCTGCCTTCCTGGCCGCTGCGCTCTGTCACCAGGTTCACCTTCAACTCGAATACCTGATCTTCGGCATCGACGCCCACCCAGGCAAGCCGCTCGCTATTGGGAGCCCAATAGAAGGCTATCAGGGGTTCCTCGGCCAGGGTACGAAGATTGCTGCCGTCAGCGTCCACTAACCGAATGCGCTGGAAGATGCGACCCTGGGGGTCCGGATTATCGGCCACGGCCAAGGTGCGGCCGTCGGGCGACCACATGAAGGCTACGAGGGCGCCGGTGTCCAGTATGCGCCTGGGCACCGTTGGATCGTCGCTTTCGCCCACGCTGATAAAGCTGTCCGAAGCGTCACCGCCCGAGTAAGCCCACTTTCGCCCATCCGCAGAAAGGGCAGGAGCCCGGAATCCGGCGGCGTTCGCCAACAGCAGGGCCTGGCTGGGCTCGAATGGCCGCTGCAAAAGTTTTACCTCGTCCCGCGAATGTACCAGCAACGAATCACCATTGCCGCCCCAGCTGAAATACAGGGGAGCGCCCCTTTCCAGCGCCATAGCCCCCTCCGTAGTCTGGGGATTAACCGCAAACAGGGTCATACCCTGGCGCGTGGTAGCCAGGAAGGAAAGGTATTCGCTGTTGGGCGACCAGTAGAGGTAATGGGGGGTACCATCGGCTACCAGGGCCGGCACATCGTTTTCATATACGGTACGGTTCACCCCACTGACCGCGTCGATCACCTGAACCGATACTTCCAGAGACCGGTTGGGGGTAATCTGCACCCGGGAAACGGCCAGCCGTGTGCCGTCGGGAGACCAGGTGGGCCAGGCATAAGACTCGCTGAAGTCCAGGTCCTGCACCGTGTAGAAAGCGGCTGTATCCGAAGGACTGGCGGGGCCAGCCGGGTCTGACGAGCGCGATCGCACCTGGCTTACGCCGGTAAGACGCCGCTCACCGCTGCCGTCGGGGTTGACCGTGAAAAGATCACCGTAGGGGCCGATGTAGGCGATTCGGTCAACGCTCACGCTGGATGTTTCTCCTGGTTGGGGTTGGGACTGCCACGATACATCCGCCGGACTGCTGGTCGCCGGAGTTTCGGGCTTCGCTAAGGACTCGGAGTTGAGGGATGGGATATCGCCGCAACCGACCAGTGCCACAAGGACTGCTGCCGCCGCCAGCATGCGCAGCCTCGAGGCCCAATTCGCAGAAATACGTGCGAGGTCTCCAAAAAAATGCGCCACCTGAACCCCTGCTCCCAGTTTCCCAAGAATACCATTACGGCCCAGTGGTAGCAACGGCGTAGAATGAATATAGCTGTTCTTAGCTAGAGTCCAGGTGTTACCCCACTGCCGTCATCATTTTCGTCATTCCGGCTCAAGACCGGAATCCAGGGGTTCACCGCCCAAGGGCCTCTCATCAGGCACCGACGTCTGTATTTCGGCGATAGCCCAAATGACGGGTCTGGTTCTAAATGACGTCTTGCGCAGCAGGACTTGCATTGGAATAATTGATGTCATCACTTGGTCCGGCAGGCAGCGGTGAGCTAATGGCCCATATTCCCACACCTTATTTCGATCATGCGACAATCCACCCGAGTCTCTCAGCTGTGGCTCCGGTCATGGCCGCGGCTAAGTCCGGTAGCGCCAAAGCCAGCGCCGATGGCCCCGCCAGGCGTGTGCAGGCCGGCGATACCCTGATCGAGTACCGGATACGGCGCAGCCGCCAGCGCAAGAAGACTTACCAAATATCGGTCAAATCCGGCGAGGTGGTCGTGGCAGTACCCCACCGCACCACCAACCGACAGGCCGAGGATATGGTCCTCCAAAAAGCCAAGTGGATTCTCTCCAAGCTGGCGGTCAACGAATCGGAACCCGAGGCTCCCCAGTTCCTCTCCGGTGAAAAGCTGCCCCTGTGCGGGAGCAAATTGACCCTGTGGGTGGAAGGTATGGCGGCCACTCATGCCAGTGTACCCGAAGTCTGCCTGGATGGCCGTCGCTTGAAGGTAGCAGTTCCGGTGGGCATGGCAGAAGAAGTCCGACAGGAACAGGTAGGCAAAGCTATAACAGCATGGTACGGCGACCAGGCCGCCGAGCAAATTTGGCAGCACGTCAAACACTGGTGGCCGGAATTGGGGAAGGGCGACGGTCCCACCGTTCAGATTCGCAACCAGCGACGCCGCTGGGGCAGCTGCTCCCGCGACGGGATATTGCGTTTCAACTGGCGGCTGGCCATGCTTGAACCGGCCCTCACCGAGTACGTCGTCGTCCACGAACTGGCCCACCTGACCCACATGAACCACTCAGCCAACTTCTGGGACCTGGTGGGACAACACTTGCCCGACGTGAAGGAGAGGAGGCAGCGGCTGAAGCAAGCGGGAGCGGACCTGCCTCAGCTATAACCGTTACCTGGCAACCACAACCTGTCCCAAGCGCCCCCAACCTGCTCATCCTGGGCCTTTCGAAGGCTTTACTACCCAGCGCCAGGCGGTTTGAAAAGCTAACCATGTGCGGTTCCCATGTGGATTCCCATATGGATTCCTGTGGCGCTGCCAATAATGTGGGCACTTCGAGAACCGTTTGATTACTGGGCGGTAAAGGTTGCCACCTCTTCCCCGTTGAGGGTTAAGGTATATTCCCTCCCTGGCTCAAATTCCGAGCCCAGCGGCATGGCAATCTCTTTTATGGGGTAGTCGGCAATGCACATAATCGGCTCTTCCCCCTGTGCCACCTTGTGGTAGGTCAGTGAAATCTCAATCTCGTCCGTTTCGCCGCGTTTGATGGTATAACCGTTATCATGGGAGCAACCGCTTCCCGCAGGAATGCCGTAGGTTACTGCCAGGATGTACTGCGGAGGGGCACTCTCCAGTACCTGCAATTCCGTCTCCACCACGTCAGGAAAGGCGATTTCCGAATCCGGGAAATCGGGATGCGGGCGGCTGAAGGTGCCGGTCTTCCGGCCATTTACGACAACACTGTACGACTCCCCGGCCGTGAAGGCATTCTTCAAGTCAATAACCTCATCCAGTTCCACCAGTTGCTCGTCGCAAGGAGCCGCCCAGGGCGCCTCTGGAGGTACCTTGTTGGTCAGGGTAACCCGGATGTCGTTCCCGTCCACTTCCCATTCCTTTTCAGCACCCCTGGAGCAATTTTCCAAGTCGGATTGAAGGAAGAATATCCGCAGGATGTCCCCCTGGTGGGGCGGCAGCATTTCCGCGCCGGTGATGGGATACTCGGTCTTCACCCATTGGTTGGAGTCCACCGACTCCTCGCCTGACGAAGCGTCGACGGGAGGCGGCTGAACCATTACCAACAGCATCTCTACCTTTCCGGGGTTGCCACGGGTTATGACGTCGTAGGCCGTATCGTTTATGAAAGCCTGCCTGCCATCGGCCTCAATGATGCGGGCCTGGATTGAGTAGGTGTTTCGAGAATCGATGTCGTCCCGATTGTATTCCACTTTGAACTTGATGGGCACCTGCCCCGGATTATCGATTACCTGTTCAGCGATCAGGGGCGCGGCGGCATCTTGATAGGAAGTATCCCGCAATTGGACTTCCAGACTGGCTCCCGGGGTGAGGGATAACCGCTCCCTGTAGGTAACCGTGCCGCTAACCGAGGCGTTTGGGCTCTTCCCAGATGTTATTTCCGTGGTTACGTTGGGAGCCTGATCATTCCCCTGGCAGGCGGCCACCGCCATCGAAGTGATCAAGAGAAATGCCAGCGCTACAACTCCTCTCTTCAATCCATTACTCATATCGGCGCCTCGGCCCTGTCAAATAAAGGTGGAAATATATCCACTTCCAATTATATAGACGAAACCTGCACTGAAATGGTTCCCTATAAATATGAAATTAGTTGAAATTAGTACGAGAGGAAAGTGGAACAAGTAGCGGGGTAGAGCTCGGAAAGCGAGGCTACATCTGGGCAGGTATCAGTGCCCGCCGAAGGGCCGAAACCTCGTATGACGGACCTTGGTATATCACCCGGGATCCATCCGAAAAGCGCTCTATCTGGTCCGGGTTATTCAGTACCCAGCATTCTTTCCCGAAACTCCGCGGGTATCTCCCGCAGGCGGCGGCGGAAGGCCGTGTCTTCCCGTTCGGGCATACGGCGGACGGCTTCCAGCATTAGCTCAACGCCACCCAAGTAGTCCTCCTCATGGATATACTCCGCCTCTATTCCGCCATCGGGGGCGCCGTTATGGTAGTTGCCCAGGGGGAAAGCAATGCCGGTGGTGCGGTAACCGTACACGGAAAAGGCGCTGGCCTCGCAGGTACCGCCACTCATCAACTGCCGTTGCACTTTGAACCCCTCGGGGCGGGCTTGCAGAGTCTCCCGGGCGCGAATCAGGGCCGTCTCTGCGTCGGCATTGAAGGTGAAACCGGCGTCGCCCACCCGAATCACCGGTCCGCCACCGATCTCCGCCCCGGGCAGGGTCCGGCTCGACTCCAGGGACACAACCAGGGTTTCCCTGGGCAAGGTGCCCGCCTCGGCCAGCAGGCGGGCGCCTACCAGGCCAACTTCCTCGGCGCGGGTGAATACGCCGTACACATCGCCGGCTGGCTTTTCAGTTGCCAGTACGCTGAGCATTGCCAAGGTGCTGCCACAGCCAGCCAGGTCGTCCAGCGCCCGCATCCGGATATAACCGTCCTCCAGTTGGAAGTCCACCAGGTCAAAGACCACGGAGGCAGGCAGCGGCACTTCCGCAAGACGGCCGGAGTCTTCCAGGCTGATGAGCGCTTTCCTTTCCGAAGCCTCGCCGTGCAGCCCGGCGGTTATTGCAGCCAACCGCTGGCCGTCGGGTAGCAGGACCTGCAGAGGAATGCCGGCCTCAAAAGATGACTGGGGTACGCCGCCCATAGCCGCACCCACCAGGAGGTCGCCGTCCCTAGCCATTGCTTCAAAACCCGGGTGATCCATGTGGGCCATGAAGGCAATGGGAGGGATGGAACCATCGGCAGAGAAGCCCTCAACATGGGCGAGGATGTTGCCGTAGACATCAGTGCGGTGGAGAACCTCACCCTCGTCCAATACATCCCGCACCACGCTGGCTATGCCGTCCTCCAAGAATGAAGTGGCGGGCTGAGAGCCCAAGCGGGCCAGAATGTCCAAGGCCCTTTCCCTCAGGTTAGTCATCTCCTACGCTCCACAAACAACGACTGCTGGCGATTATAACATTTAACCAGTGAGCGAAAGTAAGGCAGACACCATCCCCGCCAACCTCTCAACTGCCAAAGCCTTGCCGGACCCGTCCACTCCCCAATGCACTCACCTTACCAGCCCGCTTCCTCCCATTTTCCTCACGCCCGGACAGCAGGGCAACTGAATCACTCAGTTAAGAACGAACCCCAATCACCATCTTCTTAAACAAAAAATGCTGCGCAGTACCTCGACTGACAACGTCTTGCGAGCCTGAAGCTTATCCGATAGCATCTAACCCAATATTCGCACCTTAAAAATACATTACTGTACATCTTTTGCCTATCTATCAAATTCATGTACATCATTGTGCAACATTAACTCAGGGGCGCAGAGAGGTTAAATATGGCTTTCCCTGAACAACTGGACCAAGAAAACCGGGCGCTGCGAGAACGCCTGTCACAACTGACAGAGGCCAGTTTGCGCATAAACGATAGCCCCGATGTTGAATCTCTTTTGCAAGAAGTTGTGGACGGCGCGCGCCTCCTGACCAGCTCCCTATACGGGGTTATCATCCTTCTGCACAGTTCGGGACAGGTGGAGGACTATCTGACCTCCGGCCTTACTCCCGATGAGACCAACCAATTATCGGATACGCCAGGTGGGTTGCGCACTTCCGACTACCTCACTGAAATGCAGGAGCCACTGCGCTTACAAGACTTTCAAAGTTATGCCAGGGCCCTGGGATTACCTGAGTTTCGTGCGCCCACACCGGTAGGGTCGCCGCTATCCTTGCTGGCGGCGCCAATCCGGCACCGGGGGCAGCGGCTTGGCGCCATTTACGTGGCAGAAAAAGAGTCAGGCTGTGAGTTCACGCCGGACGACGAGCAGGTTCTCGTGATGCTCGCCTCGCAAGCGGCAGTGGCAATCGGCAACGCTCGCTATTATCGGTCCGAGCAAAGGGCCCGGATTGACCTGGAAACCCTGGTGAACAATGTCTCCATAGGATTGTTGATTGTGGACCCTCGGACGGGAAGCCTGGTTTTGGTTAACCGCGAGGCAAGAAGGATCTTGAGCAACCCGTCCGAACCCGAGACTACTGATGAAGAACTGCTGAACAAGGTGGCTATTCGTCGGGCCGACGGACAGAAGTTTTCCCTGGCGGAGTTTCCTATAACCGAGGAGTTGACCATTCAGGTTCCAGGTGGCAGCAACGTATCCACCCTTGTGAACGCCACTCCCATACGGTCGGCTGACGGCGGGGTAGCGACCCTTGTAATGACCATCCAGGACGTGGGGCCGCTGCGCGAATTGGAGCAGATGCGGTCCGACTTCCTCGGCATAGTGGGCCACGAGCTGCGTACTCCTCTGTCTTCCATAAAGGGCTCCGCTTCCACATTGCTGGAATCCGCCTCATCTCTTGATCCGGCGGAAATACACCAGTTCTATCGCATCATCAATGAGCAAGCGGACTATATGCGGGAACTGATCAGCGACCTCATTGACGTGACAAGTATAGAAACGGGGACGCTGTCGATAAGGACCGAACCTGCCAACGTGTCCAGGCTGGTGGACGATGCCAAGAATACTTTCCTGAGCTCAGGCGGACGGGACAACATTCACATATACCTGGCGCCGGACCTTCCCTTTATCATGGCCGACAAGCGCCGCATTATCCAGATACTTAACAATCTGCTCACCAACGCTGCAAGAAATTCCCACAGTTCATCCGCCATTCGGATAAGCGCCGAGGCAGACAGCGAATACGTCACCATCACCATTGCCGACGACGGCAGGGGCTTGTCTCCGGAACAACTGCCCCAATTGTTCAGGAAGTTCTCCAATATGGACGAGCAGGACCGGGAAAGAGACCTCGGCCTGGGCCTATCAATCTGCAAGGGAATTGTGGATGCCCACGGCGGACACATCTGGGCCGAGAGCGACGGGCTGGGCCTGGGCAGCCGGTTTATATTCACAGTCCCGGTTACGGAAGGGATTGCCAGCACGCCGCCTGCCAACTCATCCCGCGGAGCCGCCCGTCACAGGAGATCAGGCAGAGCGGACCTCCGGCGGGTTCTCGCGGTGGACGACGATCCGTGGACGCTCCGACAAGTCCGGGACTCCCTCTCCGACGCGGGTTACGAGCCCCATGTGACCGGCGACCCAACAGAAGTAGCCTCTCTAATGGAGTCCTTCGCACCTGATGTGGTCTTGCTGGACCTGATGCTGCCCGGCGCGGACGGAATAGAGCTAATGAGCAGCATTCTTGCCGAATACGATGTGCCCGTCATGTTCCTGTCGGCCTATGTCCAGGACGAGGTTATCGCCCGGGCGTTTGAAATGGGTGCGGTTGATTACGTTATCAAGCCCTTTTCGCCGGTGGAATTGGCCGCCAGGGTAAGAGCGGCCCTGCGGAAGGAAACCAGGCACCCGGTGGCCTACGCATTTGAAGACCTGATCATTGACTACGCCGCCGGCTCGGTTAGTGTCGCTGGGACGACGGTGGACATGACCGCCATCGAGTTCCGGCTGCTGACCGAGTTGTCGGTCAACGCCGGAAGCGTGATGACCCACGATCACCTGCTGCAAAGGGTCTGGGGCGGAAACAGAACCGGCGATGCCCGACCCCTGCGTACCGTGGTGAAGAACCTGCGCCGCAAGCTCGGGGACAGCTCGGGCAACCCGACCTACATACTCACAGTACCGGGATTGGGATATCGTATGGCGAGGGAGGGGCAATAGATTACCGGCCCGCCCGGTTCTGCCGGTCCGGTTATGCGGGCAACGGAACTGGAAACTCCTGTCCGGTTGCGTGCGCTCCGACTTTTCAAGCACGGAGTTTTCCAGCACCGCCTCTTCCAGCGTCGAGTCCCGGTGGCCAGACCTTTAGGAACTTCAGCGCCGGCTAACACAATAATTGTCCAGACCCCGGGCGCTCCTTTCCGGCGCTGCCACAACAACCCCTCCCCTATCACTTTGTATGCCAAAGGCCCCTACTATTGAACCGCCAATACTTGCCTGGAAATGCATAGCATAGTAATGTATTATAAAGCCTGGGCAATATCTGTGCTTGCGGAGGGAGAGTAATGGGTATGACGGGTAACAAATCGGCGGGCCTGGCACTTATGGGAGGCGTTATCCTTTCGATACCGGCATTCCTTTTCCACCCTGGCGGCATTTTCATATCGCCGGTTGACCTGAACGACTTCCCGGCAACTATAGAAGTCCTGACAGACCATGCCAGCCTCACCCACATAATAACGATGGCGTTGGTGCTTTCCGTTTTCCTGGAGGCCTATGGCTTCTTCGCCTTGACACGAATTCGGAGCCGGGCGGGGAGTCTATCGGGTTATGCCCTGCGCTTTGGGGTCATTGGCATGCTGTTTTCCTACGGCGCCCTGGCATTGGAATATGGAACCAGGCACATGGTTGTCCACATCGCAACCCATGGCGTGACCGGCGAATCCGGGACTGCCCCGGCGCTGGCCATGCCAGACCTTGCACTGACTATCTACGCCGCAGGCATAGCGTTGCACATAACTTTCCTTTTCGTATCTGCTTTGGCCGCCTTGTTGCTGGGGCTGGGCCTGGCAGCCCATTTCGCCACCCTTAACATTTACAGGATAGCGGGCTACGGCGTCGGCCCTGGTCGGTGTGGCGGGACTGGTCAACGTGGTGCTCGTCCAGCACTTCCACGGGGTGGATTTTGCCCTGCTGGCCGTCATTACCAACCTGGTTCTCCTGATAGGCACCATCTGGCTGTTCATCATTGGCGTGGGGCTGTACAAGGGAATCAGCGAGTTTGAAGTTCCCTCGCCCTCGGAACCGGTGGCGGTGTAGCGCAGCCAAACAGAGAGGCACCTAAAGCCTCCAAAGACACACTTCCTGCAAGTGGAAGTCCTTTGCATCCTCGTGCAGGATAGCTCCGTCCATCGCCTCGATACGATGGCTAGTGGCTACATGTTTGCCGTTGGGCAGGCTGCGCTTTACAATCCTACTCAGAGCCTCCGGATAATGGTGGGACGTAATGTCTTTGTCGACTAGAAGGAGACTTGTGAGGCGTCCGTCCCTTACCTTACTCCAAATGTCGAACTCATCGAACAGGGCTTCCAATAACTCCCTTGAAATTTCGGCGCTGGGCTTTCTGGGCAACTCCATATCTCCCATTGACTAAAGGTTGGTGCCAGCATGACTGAACTGGTTAACATTCTGGAGCGCTACTTGAAATCTGCTGCTGATCTCCGGGAAATCGCCGGATGGCTGGCCGGCGTGGACTGGGACGATCCTGAATTGACCGCGGAAGAGACGAGTGCTTTGGGCCTGCTTCTGCTCCTGGTAACGGAAGTGGCTGAAGGGATGCGTGACGAGGCCGAGTTGCGGACAGAGGCGGAACGATTCCTGGCGAACAGGACTTCTCCCGCAATTCCCTGAACCCTGCCACCGTTTCTCAACCGGCGCACCAAAGGGGCGGGCTAAAAAAGGCCCGCCCCTTTCCTATTGGTAACCATTCCTAGCCACTCGTGGATTAACCCTTACTTCGTGCCCCTTCTTGTTGCTTCGTGAATTAGTCGCTCCTATTGGTGGAAGAGGTTCAGGGCTGAACCCAGCTTGAACCAGTCGAACTGGGACTCGGCGTAGGAGTGGTTGAGCATCAGGGTTTCGCTGGTGCCGTCGGCGTGCTGCACCCGGCATTCCACCGGCTTGCCCGGGGCCATGTCTTTCAGGCCCACCAGGCTGATGCGGTCGTCCTCCTGGAGGCGGTCGTAGTCGGCGGGATCCGGGAAGGTGAAGGCCAGCAGGCCCTGCTTCTTCAGGTTGCTCTCGTGGATGCGGGCGAAGCTGCGGACGATAACTGCCGCGCCGCCAAGCAGGCGGGGAGACAGGGCGGCGTGCTCGCGGCTGCTGCCCTCGCCGTAGTTGGAGTCGCCAATGACCACCCACTTGATGCCCTGGGCCTGGTAGTCGCGGGCGATGCGGGAGAAGCCAACGCCCTCCTCGCCGGTGACCACATTCTTGCCCTTGCCAGCGTCGCCGGTGTAGGCGTTAATGGCACCCATGAACATGTTGTCGCTGAACCGGTCCAGGTGCCCACGGAAGCGCAGCCAGACCCCGGCGGGGGAAATGGAGTCGGTGGTAGTCTTGCCCTGAGCCTTGAGCAGCACCGGCATATCCACGAAGTCCTCGCCGTCCCAAGGCTGCCACGGCTGCAGTAGCTGGATGCGCTCGCTGTCCGGAGCCACGGTCAGTTCAATGTCGCTGCCGTCTTCCGGCGGATCATCGTAGGAGGAAGAACCCTTATCGAAGTCCTGCTGGGGAACGTCGGGCGCGGGCTTGGGCGGCTCCAGCATGAACTCCTGCCCGTCGGCGCCGACGAGGGTGTCGGTCATGGGGTTGAAGGAGAGGCGGCCGGCCAAAGCCAGGGCGGTCACGATCTCCGGGCTACCGATGATGTTCATGGTGGAGGCTTCGCCGTCGTTGCGGGCCGGGAAGTTCCGGTTGTAGGAGGTCAGGATGGTATTGGGGCGGCCTACGGGATCGCCGACCCGACGCCACTGGCCGATGCAGGGCCCGCAGGCGTTGGCCAGCACGGTGGCGTTGATATCGGACAGGGACTGCATCTGACCGTCCCGCTCGATAGTGGCGCGCACCTGCTCGGAACCGGGGGTAACCATGAAGGGAACCGCGGCGCCGATGCCGTGGGCCTTGGCCTGTTCCGCCACGTCGGCGGAGCGGCTCATGTCTTCGTAGGAGGAGTTGGTGCAGCTGCCGATGAGGGCCGAAGAGATCTCATCCACCAGGCCGGGGTCTTCCTGCAACTCCTGAGCCATGCGGGACAAGGGGCGGGCGCGGTCGGGCGAGTGGGGTCCCACCAGGTGGGGCTCCAGCTCGGACAGGTTGATTTCGACCACCTGGTCGTAGTAGGCCGACGGATTCTCGGCAACCTCTGGGTCGGAGGCCAACATGTGGCGGTACTGTTCGGCCAGTTCCGCCAGTTCGGCGCGGTTAGTGGCACGCAGGTAGCGGGCCATGGACTCGTCATAGGGGAAGGTGGACGAAGTAGCGCCCAACTCCGCGCCCATGTTGCAGATGGTGCCCTTGCCGGTGGCGCTGATGGTGCTGGTGCCGGGGCCAAAATACTCGATGACGCAGTTGGTGCCGCCGGAAACGGTCAGGACGCCAGCCAGGTAAAGGATGATGTCCTTGGGGGCAGTCCAGCCGCTCAGTTCGCCGGTCAGGTGGACGCCAATGAGCCTGGGATAAAGAACCTCCCAGGGCAGGCCGGCCATAACCTCGACGGCGTCGGCGCCGCCAACACCCACGGAAATGGAGCCAAGGCCGCCGCCGTTGGGAGTATGGGAGTCGGTGCCGATCATCAACTGGGCGGGATAGGCGTAGTTTTCCAGGGCGACCTGGTGGATGATGCCGGCGCCGGGGCCCCAGAAGCCCACACCGTACTTGGCGGCCGCCGTCTTCAGGAAGTCATAGACCTCGCTGTTCTCGCCCAGGGATTCCCGCAAGTCCTGGGCACCCTCAACGCGGGCCTGGATCAGGTGGTCGCAGTGGACCGACGTGGGCACCGCGGTGGCGCTTCTGAGGGTCTGCATGAACTGGAGCATGGCCGTCTGGCCCAGCACGTCCTGCAGGATGACACGGTCGGGCCGAAGGTTGACATAGGTCTCGCCCCGAACGATGTCGGTCTCCGCCGGGTTGTCGAGATGAGACATCAGGATCTTTTCGGCCAGGGTCAGGGGCCGGTTCTGGAACTGCCGGACCGTGGTCAAGTTGCGGTCCAGCCGCTGGTAAACTTCTGAAACGAGCTGTCTGGTTGGCGCTATCGTAGCCATAACAGGTTCTCCCCTACCTATTTCGATTACCTATTCCTGGGTTTAACAGGCTTGCTCGCACGTACTCCTCTCCGCGCTGACGCGAAAAAGCGGGAGCAATGGCGGTAGTCTAAAAGCTAGGAAGGGTTACTGTCAATTGGGGGGTTGGCGTTACAAAGCGACGCCCTCGCGCGACCGACTGCCCTAACCCCCGGCCCCTCTTCCCAAGGGAGAGGGGTGATCAGGCCTGGGACGGGCATGTCCCAGCGGAAACCTTCTAGGTAGCCGCCGGTGTCGGCCCAGGGCAACAGGACACTTAGAGTTGCCCAATGGTTCGCTAGAAAGCTCTGTCCCTGAAGATAATCAAGACGGACAGTGCGAAGGACGCCATAGAGACAACAACAGCGAAGAGAGCTGGAGTGTTCTTGACATATTCCACTGTAGCACCAATGAACCAAGTCCCCTGTATGGGAAAGCCTATCTCATCCAAGTACTTCCTACAATCGCCGCAGACTTTCTTATTGCTCAGCCTGATATTCTTGATGACTTGCTCATCTCTGTATGCGCCGATTTGTGTAACATCCCAAGTCCTTACGGATGCTATTCGTGTTTTGCACCGAGGGCACAACAACCAATCTTGTACGCCGATGTTCCAGAAAATAAAGAAGAGTAATGCTACAACCGCAACAATCCCACCGATATATATCGCTAGCTCAACCATGTCTTTCCTTGGACAGGGCATCATCCGCCTTGTCCCTTGACCCAAACCGATGTTTTGATAGGGAAAGTACGCCCGGTGGCCGTTCTGGAGTCGGAATAGTGAGCGTAACCGGGAGTAGCACCCTTATTATAAACATCCCTTTGTCCGTATCTTTCAAGTCCTGAGTCACGGCACGCATCAACGCTCAGGTGTCTAGATTTTCATCAACTCTCCAATGGCTTTTCAGCCAAATCCGAACGCGACCTTAGTATGAGGTAGCGATTCCCATCACCCTTGACTTTTGGGCAAGGGAGAAGGGTGATCAGGCCTGGGCAGGCATGTCCCAGCGGAAACCTTCCAGGTAGCCGCCGGTTTCGGCCCAAGGCAGCAGGACACTTACGATCTGGCGAGGTTCGGGAATGTTGCCCGCTTCCTTGCAGAGCGTAAGGTAGTGGTTAAGGGACATGTAGGTATAGAGACGGAAGCCGCGCTGGGCTATCCGCCAGATTACGGTATGCGATTCCGGGGCCTCGTTGCCTTCGGCGACGGTGGCGTTCCAGTCGTGGAAGATTTCCTCGGCCATGCGGCGGAGACGGTGGACGGCCAGTTCCTTGGCGTACTTGCGTTGCAGGGCGCGTACCTGGTTTTTGATTTGGGACAGGGTCATGGGATTGCCTCCTGATGTTTGGCCCTCACCCCCGGCCCCTCTCCCTGAGGGAGAGGGGAGAAGTGGGGCCGATATTGGCGATTGGTTCAGTCCAGTTGGTTGCCTTGGACGGGGGTGGATACGCCCTCACCCCCCGGCCCCTCTCCCCGAGGGAGAGGGGAAAAATCTTGTTTTCCCTCCATTTCCGCTCGGTTTCGTTCGTTTGCTATCTGACAGCAAACCGGGGGTTGGTTAATTTCCGGTCAGTTCCTGGCTTTTTGGCGGGTTTGGGTGACGGTTAGGCTTGCCGATTCGGGCTTGTTTTGGGATTGGGAAACCGGCTGGCGACGTGACTGGCATCCCAAGAGTTGGCCGCTGGCGGGGAGTTTAGATTCTTCGACTTCGCTCAGAATGACAGCAAAACCGGGGGGAAACCGGCCGGCGGCGTGACTGGCGTCCCGAGAGTTGGCCGTTGGCGGGGAGTTTAGATTCTTCGACTTCGCTCAGAATGACAGCAAACCGGGGGGAAACCGGCCGGCGGCGTGACTTGGGTCCGGAAAGTTGGCCGCTGGCGGGGAGTTTAGATTCTTCGGCTACGCTCAGAATGACAGCAAAACCGGGGGAAACCGGCGGGCGGCGTGACTGGCATCCCGAAAGTTGGCCGCTGGCGGGGAGTTTGGATTCTTCGACTTCGCTCAGAATGACAGCAAAACCGGGGGGAAACCGGCTGGCGGCGTGACTGGCGTCCCGAAAGTTGGCCGCTGGCGGGGAGTTTGGATTCTTCGACTTCGCTCAGAATGACAGCAAAACCGGGGAAACCGGCCGGCGGCGTGACTGGCGTCCTGAAAGTTGGCCGCTGGCGGGGAGTTTAGATTCTTCGACTTCGCTCAGAATGACAGCAAACCGGAGGCGGCTGGCCTGTTGGTTGCCCTGGACAGGGTGGCACGGAACTTTTGTTTTCCTTCCATTTTCGCTCATTTTCCCCCACTTTGTAGTTAGGGTAGTGTTGCCGGTGGTGGAGGCTGTTCCAGCCCCAGGGCTACCACAAGGGTTGCCCCTACGGGTCGGATGATTCTTCCACAGGCTTGGGATGGGCGGGTTGGAGTTTACCGGTAGGGATTGACGCGCGGCGATGACTCCAGGGAATCGGAGAGTTCCTGGATACTCTCGCTGAGTTTATCGATTTCAGAAATCTTGAAACCGAAGGACAGGGCGTAACGGGCAGCGCGGAGACGGATAGACGGGTTGGGGTCCTCCATGGCGCTGGCAATTACGGACACGCTACGAAGCATCAGGGCTTGAAGTTCCTGGCGGGCGAGACCGGCCGTTTCCTGGCGATAACGGAGAAGGTCCTCAAGAAAGGCGGGGTCATCGAGCCAGCGGCGCAGGGTGCTTTCCCCGACGCCGGAGTCGCGGGCGGCCTGGGCAACTGATGGAGCGGCGGCGATAACGGGGAGGGCCGCCTGCTGCCGAAAGGTGAGACTGGACATTTTGTTGTTTCCTCCATTTTCGCTCATTTCCGCCTGTTCCGCCTGTTCCGCGGTTTCGTCGGGCCGGTCAGCGTCCGGTGGTACGGGACCGGCGGGCTGGCTGGCGCCGGAGGCTGGCCGGGGCCGACGGGATGGCCAGGGACGGGGTTTATTGTGTTTTGCGGGCATAAACCATCGCGTTGCCTCAGTGGCAGAAGCTGGATTTGGCCGGGGTAATTGGGATTCCCGTGGCCAGTTATAAATTATGGTAGGGAAGGGTAATACGGAGTGGCAAGGGGCGGGTGACATGAAACGGGGATAGCGGGGGTCTCAATTCAAAGCCATGCCGAGCCCTCCGGCTGCGCTCAGGACAAACTCCGCGAGGCATCTCAAGTCCTGCCCAAGACGGGTCGCCAGGGACCCGAAACATTCCAGACCGGAAGGATTTTAGGCCCTTCGGCAAGCTCAGGGCGACATGACTTTTCCCATCAGAGTTTCGGGCCTTGAGGCTGACTCCTGTGAGGGAGTTTAGGCCCTTCGGCAAGCTCAGGGCGACATGACTTCCCAGTTGACATGTTTGCCCAGGTGGCATGTCTTAAGCTCGGGGTGGCATGTTTTTCCAGGTGACATGTTTTGCCGGCAGGGTTTCGGGGCTTGAGGGTGACTGCTGTCGGGGAGTTTATGCACTTCGGTAGCTCAGGGCGACATGACTTTTCATTAAAGCACTTGCGCCCAGGAACAGACTGTTGGCGGATTGGCCGGTCCAGCCTTCAGGCTAATGTCAGGTGGGTTGACCTGTCCATGGAATGGTACAGCAGGGAAGGAGTTTAGGCCCATCGGCAGGCTCAAGGCGACATGACTTTGCCCAGCAGTGCCGAGGGCAACCACAAGGGTTGCCCCTACCGGTGAGGGAGGGACTTCAGGCCCTTCGGCTAGCTCAGGGCGACATGCTACCAGGCGTGGTTGACTTGCGACTGTTAAGGTGCGATTGCCTTGCTGATACGGGGGCGGTTGGGCCGGGTATTGGGAGACTATCTGATATAATCCGGGCCAGATGAGCATTTTGGGGGGGGAGTCGTGACGTGCGGAAGAGCTTTGCTTACTTCATTACCATCACCATTTCTACTGCAGCGGCGTTGGCGGTCGCATTGTTCCTGGGGGAAATTGCTACCACAATTGCCCAAAATGACGGTCCACAGTTGTTGGTCACACCCAGCCAGGCTGTGGCTAACCAGCGGATCAGCCTGACCGCGACGGGGTTCACCCCCAACTCCGAAATTGGCGAAGTGGCGGAGGGAGAAGAACAGGTATCCGGCATCTCCATAGGTGGCGAGGACATTCCGTGGGACCGCATAAACGGCGGCAACACGGTCAGCATCAATAGCGACGGCGAATGGTCAACGACGGTAGATCTGCCCCTGACCGCAACTACCACTGCCGCGGGCAGCAAGAGCATACAGGCGACTGACTCAGAGGGCAGCACTGTTTCCGTGACCTTGACCATCCCGGAACGGAGCATAACCATCACGCCCAACACAGGGCGCGTGGGAACGCTGGCGATGATTCGCGGCGTCCACTTTCCCGCTACCAACGGCAATGGCTCCAGATTTTCGATGTCCTTCACTTACAAGTCGGGTACCAAAGCCGGAAGCCTCGGAAGTGCAGTGCCAGATACCAGTGGCGCCTTCGAGGTTCAGGTGCGGATTCCTACCTGGGTGACAATCCCCTCCAGAAACGACTTAAGAGCGGATTTCAGCGATGATAACAGCCGGCTGGTTACAAGCCGTACCATCCACACCGTTGAGTCTCCGGGCATCAGTCCAAGCCAGACCAGCGGCATTCCCGGTTCCTCGGTAACCATCAGTGGGGAGGGCTTTAAGGCCTTCGTACCGGTAGCCAGTGTGACGATTGGCTCCATCGAAGTAACGCCTGCTTCCAGACCATCTACTGACAGCAACGGGATGACGTCCTTCGAAATCACCATTCCAGCCCTGGACCCGGGAGTTCACTCCATTGAGTTTCAAGCCGGCGATTTAAGCGCCAGCGCAGGCTTCACGGTTATTGCCGCACCGACTCCCACTCCTGCCCCAACAAACACTCCTGCGCCCACACCGACGGCAACTTCTACCCCAACGGCCACCGCAACTCCTGACCCAGCTAACACTCCTACCCCAACGACCACCGCCACTCCTTCTCCTACTCTCACCGCAACGCCCACGCCTACACCCACACCTACCAGCACTCCTACACCAACTCCTACAGTCCCTCTCAGCGACTTGGATGGGACTATCAGACTCAGCCCTGTCAGAGGCCTGCCCGGCTCTGTGGTGACCGTTAATGGAGCGGGATTTGCGCCTTCAGAGCGCCTGCGGGGCGTGCAACTGGGAGACATCAATGTAACGCCGAAGCCCCGACCTTCCGCCGACCAGGACGGCAGGTTGACTTTTGACTTTGTCATTCCCGCCGTGGATCCGGGCACGTATAACGTTTTTGTCAAATCGGGCTGGATAAATGTGGCTCACCATCAATTTACGGTCTTGGGGCCGCCCACACCTACTCCCCCGCCCACCCCTACGGGACCCCCCTTGCCCACTCCCGCGCCGCAACTGTCTGCCGGCAGTATCCCGCCCCACGTCTTTATCGGGTCGGCCCGGCTTGACGGGAATTCTGTGTCAGAGGGAACTACAATCAATGCATACGACGGAACCACGCTAGTCGGGGCCACTACGGCCACCCCTGGCGGCCGGTTCAATATCCACACCCTCCAGTCAGCCAGCACAATCACCTTTAAGGTAGCTGGCCGGCCAGCAGGCGAAACGTGGAGTACCTGGCTTTCGGGAAACGTTACCCGGAATTTTCACCTGAATGCGAGTTCAACTATCCAGATTGAAGATACTCCTGCCAGTGTGTTCCAAAAGTACCCAGGGTTGGTACGGGTCTTCAGTTTCGACAACGACTCCAAGAAATGGTCTCTCTACGACCCGACGATTGGCGATTTCAGCGACCTGAACAGGTTTGTCAAGGGACAAACCTATTTGTTCCTGGTGTCCCGAACCACCAGAGTCCTGATGAACAGTACCGAACGCCACTTGTCCTGTGCAGGGGGCAATTGCTGGAACCAAATCGTGTGGTAGTGAAAATCCGGTGTGTAGACCGGATAATCGGCGGGCGGGAATTTGTTGGTGATCCCGGAGGCTTGTTGGCGGTGAAAAGAAAAGGCCTCTCACGGGCTGGCCGGTTTTCGTTTGGCGCGCCCGGGGAGGTCTTTTCGGTTTGCCGGGGGTGGGTCTTTTCTTTTTGCCGGAGGGTTTGCCTTGACTACTTGCGCTTTAGGGAGTTGGGGTCGGTGTTCTTGAAGTAGTCGTAGTTCTTGGCGATGTAGTCCACGTCGCCGCCGGGGCCCCACTGGGCGGGGACTGCGTCTTCGGCGAAGATGGCGGTTACGGGGCACACCGGCTCGCAGGCGGCGCAGTCGATGCACTCGTCCGGGCTGATGTAGTACATATCGTCGTCGTCGGTGGTGTAGATGCAGTCAACCGGGCAAACGTCCACGCAGGCTGCGTCCTTCAGACCAACACAGGGTTCGGTAATTATGTAGGCCATTCTCTTTCTTGCTCCTCTGAAGTAGCGGTTCTTGGGTCTTCCGGCCACTTACGGCCAAGCTCCCGCAGGTATGGAAAACAGCCTCAAGACGGGAACCAACGAAATTATAGCATAGCGCGACGGGTTTGCAATATTGGGGAGGCCAGGGGTAGCGGGCTCGAGGCCCGAAACAAGGTTGCTGGGTTGGAGTTTAGATGCTTCGGCTTCGCTCAGCATGACAATCGTTTATGACGCGATTGCCCTGGCAGGAGTCAGGCTCAAGGCCCGAAACAAGGTTGCTGGGTTGGAGTTTGGATGCTTCGGCTTCGCTCAGCATGACAATCGTTTATGACGCGATTGCCCTGCCATGAACCCGAGGTGGGTTGACCTGTCCATGGAATGGTACAGCAGGGAAGGAGTTTGGGCCCTTCGGCAGGCTCAGGGCGACATGACTTATGCTCAGGGTGGCATGTTTTGGGCTCAGGGTGGCATGACTTTTTCCGGCGGGGTTTCGGGGCTTGAGGGTGATTGCTGTTGGGGAGTTTAGGCCCTTCGGCAAGCTCAGGGCGACATGACTTTTCCCAGCGGGGTTTCGGGGCTTGAGGGTGACTGCTGGTGCGACTGGCCAGCAGCCCACCGGGGCGGATTGGAGGGTAAATCCGCCCCGACGGCTACCGCACCAGCGGGTTACCGCCGGCGTATCTTCAAGTAGCAATAACCGCCGCCGCCACTGGCTACCAGCGCGGCGAATACGGCCAGCGCCACCCAGACCAGCATGCCCTGGCCGCCTGCTTCCACTGCGCCGGCTTCTACGGTGGCAGGTTCCCCGCCCGACGGGGGTGTGGCGGGGTCGGGGGCGACCGACTCAGCCAGCGGCGCTGTGCCCTGGTCCTGGGGGGCGGCGGCGGACTCCGGTGTTTGTTCTGACGTGGCGGATTCTGCGCCTGTCGACCCGTTGGCCGGGGCGTTTCCGCCGGTGCCGCTTCCGCCAGGCCCCACGTCCCGGGAGGCCAGGGTGGACGCCGTTACCAGCAGGGGCGCCGGTGTCCCGGCGGCGGCTGGCTCCGGCGCGGCCGTGGGCGCCAGGGTTGGTCCCGGCGCTGTTACCAGCAGGGGCGCCGGGGTCGCGGCCGTTGGCTCGGGCGCGGCCGTGGGCGCGAGGGTTGATTCGGGCGCTGTTACGGGTGTTGGCGCGGCTGTCGGCGCGGGGGTTGGCGCGGGGGTTGGCGCGGGTGCCGGGCTGGCGGCCGCCACCGGCACGGGGGTGGGTTCCGCCTGGGGCTCGGAGGCCTGGGGCGCGGAGGCCTGGGGCGCGGAGGCTATTGACGGGCCCTGTGACGGGGCCGGCGTGGGTTCGGGCGCAGCTTCAGCCACCGGCGTGCCGGGCATGCGGTCGGTTACCGCCCCCGCCAGCAGGGCTTCCAGGGTGCCAGCCGGCAGGTAGCTATAGATCACCCGCAGCAGGTGCCCCGCGTCGGCCAGGGTGGGCTCGTAGTGGTCCCCGTCGGCCCCGGGGATGTCCTGCCAGGTCACGCCGTCCCGGGACCGCTGCCATTGCCAGCTGGACCAGGCCACACCCTCCCGGTCGCCCACCAGGTAGGCGATCACCGGGTCTCCACTGGCCGGGTCATGGCCGGGGAGCAGGGCCACGCCCAGGGCTGTCGAGACCTGGACTTCCGTGGCGCCGCTGGAGCCGGAGCCGGACCCGGCGTCCGAGCCCTGGCCAGCCTGGGGATCCGGCGCCGCCGGGGCAGGGTTAGCGGCCTCGCCGGGCAGGGGCGGTGTTACCAGGCCGGCGAGGGCCAGGGATTCGTCGTCGCCGGGCGGGCGGTACAGGGCAATCACCCGCAGCCTCAGGCCCGCATCGGAGGCGGTGGGGGTGTAGCTGCCGGTGTCGGCCCCGGGGATGGTCTGCCAGGTCATGCCGTCGGCGGAGCGCTGCCACTGCCAGTCCACCACCGTCACCTCGCCGCCCGGATGGTCAATGGCCGCCGTCAGTTCCTGGTCCTGGGCCGGCGTTCCCTCCGGGGTCAGGGTCAGGCTGGCCGTTTCCGAGACGTCGATGACGTTGATGGTCACGGTTACCCGGTCCGTGCCTCCCCGGCGGGGGTCGGCCACCACCACCACGGTGTAGCTGTCGGGCCCGCCCTCGTGGTCCAGGAGCAGGCCCTCGCCCACCAGGATCTGCCCCGAGTCGGGTTCGATGTCGAAATGGTCGGCGTCGTCGCCCTCCAGGGAGTAGGTGACCCGGTTGCCCCGGTTGGCGGAGGCCACCACCGGGTTGCCCACGGCGGAGCCGGCCGCGCTGTTCTCGGCCACCGAGCGGGTGGTCTCCAGGGTGGCGAAGTGGGCGTAGTCGTCGTCAGAACTGCGGAAGCGGCTACTGCTGCTGGTCGGGGGTTCGGGCGTCACCCGGATTAACACCGGCGGCGGGGGAGGTGGCGGGGAGGGGGGGCGTTGGCGTCGGCGGTGGCGCTGACGGTGGCCGACCAGGGGCCCTGCTCCTGGGGGTCGTCGGTGTTCCAGGCCCGCACCCGGTAGTGGCGGGTGTCCCCCTCCTGCAGGCCCGTGTGGTTGTAGCTGTTGGCCGCCAGGTCGTCGTCCAGGGGGTCCCAGTTGGCGCCCCCGTCCTCCGACACCTCCAGTTCGTAGTGGTCCACCACGGCGCCGGCCGGCGTGCTCCAGAAGACCAGTATCTCGGTGGCGCTGACCGGGGCGGCCCGCATGCCGGTGGGACGGCCCGGGGGTTCAATCTCCGCCTCGGCCACCGAACCCTCCATGGTCTGCGACCAGGGGCCCTCCACGCCTGCCTCGTTTACCGCGCGGACCCGGTAGCGGTAGGTATTCCCCGGTTCGACGCCAGTGTCCACGTACTCGGTGCCTTCCACGTTGTCGGCCACTGTCACCCAGGGGTTGGTCTCCCGCTGGACCTCGTAGTGGGTTACATTGCGCCCGTTGATCTCGGTGACCGCCGCCGGGCTGGGCGCCTGGCCCGGGTTCTCGCCCTGTATCGTGTTTTCGCTTAATGCCTGATACTATATTTGTGGGGTTGACAGCCTGTCACCCCTTCTGACGTGATGAGAGACCAACATCATCACGCAGGCAGGGATATGTCAGAGCAACTGGACCGTACAACAGAGGAAGAACCGCGTGGCGCACCTGCGCAGGAGACTGGCGAGCAAATCAGCGGATTGGCTGACCTACACCGACTCTATAGGTCCCAAGCGGATGCGACAAATAAACTGACTGAAAGAATGGACGAATTTGACACGAAACTGTCTGGTATCGGAGTCGATCTCGGCGTACTAAGGGGAAGTCACGCTAGGGACATAGTTCTCCGAAAGCTCCCGTTGGTTGCGGATCATTTCGGTTTTCAAGTTATTCGCTTGCTGTCTCCCGAAGATGTGCTATGGCTAGCTCAAGAAGTCGCGCAAGTCATGGCGGTGCCACCGAACGAACTGGATAGTTTTACAAATGCTGACGCGATAATTGAGGTCGCAAACCAAAGTGGCGACCACAAATACGTCGCTCTCGAAATTTCCTTCACGGTCACTCAGAGGGACGACAGAAGGGCAACCAGAAACGCCGAATACATTAAGGGCACCACTGGGATTGAGACGTACCCAGCGGTGGCTGGGGTGCATATTCTTCCCGAGGTCGAAGGGAGGGTTGAAGCAGGGGAAGTTCTCTTCTATCGAATTCCGGCTCGGGAGTTGGAGCCGGACTAATGCAGCCCCCTTTACTTCGTCAAGGAGGTAAAACTATGGAAGAACCTGGTATTAAGATCAGCGACGGAGCTGACTCTGTCAGTCTTCCGGTTGGCAGCCCAATCGGCGTGGCACCAGCCTACAAAACTGAGAGGGACAGGGGCGCGTCAACTTTACGCTTTTGCCTCCGACGAGACACGGATAAACACGTTAATGAGATCGACACTCTTGCCGGATGGTTTTCCGAAAACAAGAAGCTAACGATTGAAGTCGGCGGGTCAGGTAAAGTCGGAGATTGTTCCTTACGAGAGTGCAGCCTCAGCCCATTCGACAAGAGTTTCTATTTGCAACTATTCACTCCCCACACGTTTCAGGAAGCCCGCAAGTGGTTCGACTGGCAGTAGCTACAGCTCACGAAGATGGTAGGTGAGCTCCTTTGCCGGGACAAGCTGGGTTGTCTCACCCGAACTTTCCCGGTTGGTCCCCTGTCTGCCAGTCCCTTTGGAATTGCTCACACAACCGCGTCAAAGTCACATGTCCGACGTCTGGGAACAAGGCCCTGAGACTGTCTGTTGTAGCGTGGTCAAAGGAGCCACTAGCTTCTCTGATGCGTCGCCCAGTCACTAGTGCATTTGGAGGTAACTTCGATGCCAACGCCAGGGCACGCCTGTAGGACGCCATGGCGACCGCTTGGGGCTCCATCCCAAATTGTTGTTGAGCGTATATAGAGAAGGCCACAGCCATCCCTTCTGATAGCCAGTTCCCAATGCCTGGCTTGGGATTCAACAAATGCACTGTCTCATGGGCAAGCTCGTTAATGGCAGTGGGCCAATATCCCTCGGCATTCCTGCTCAACTCAGCAAATGCTCCGTCGAGATTCGGGGTATTGCGAATTTGTGGGCCATCGTCGACAAAGGTCGGTTGGTATATGGTCTTGGACGAGTCCCTCGGTCCAAAAACGTCCTCGGCAAGCCTCAGGATTTCTTGTTGCAGAGCCCACATTGCCACAGGGTCGCTCCCTGGTTGGGCTTTCGCCGGTATCTTCACGGCCTTCCTCTTAGCAACTCAATGCTTTGGCTATCCTGCAATGGATCCAGCTTACCGCAACAGTCGGAGCCGGCAATTCCTAAGTATCTAACATTGTAATTCCCGAATGGGGCCGGAGTAACTGGGTGGGTACCAGTTGAGTAGAATGAAAGCAAGGTGCGCTGCCCAGTTGAAAGCCGGCTTGACAGAGGTGTAAGTTGCCCTTTATCGAGCAGGGTCTAGGCGTAATACGGCTGCATCATCCCTGAAAATCACGAGGGCGCTCATCCTACTCAATACCGACGAGGACTGGACTGCTCACCAGGTAGCCAGGGGCCTCGACATTTCGTCGTATAGCCGCGCCTCTCCGGGGTAGCCTCCGCTGTCCCCAACCATCTGGTCTCCCCGGCATCAAGTGCGGGATGACGCTCCTTCCCCGGTGCTCGAAACACCAGTCTATAATGACAGATAATGTCAGGATTAGTGGATAATGCCCCTCATTCTTGAACTGGTCTACCGGCGTATCCCCGTGAATTGCTGGTCCTTGCGGTGGCATCCGGGCTCCTCAGGTAAAGAGTCCTCGCCGGAAGGAAGCGACCAGGATGAACAGACCGGTGGCCACCAGGGTCATGGCCGGCCCGGCGGGCAGGTGGCGCCTGGAATATTGCCGGAGCAGGTTGTCCCGCTCTTCTGTTCGAATTGACCTTCGCCGACTTCGAAGGCATTAATGGTCTGATCGGCGATTTCGATGTCCACCGAAACGCCATAGGCGGTAGCGGTGCCGTGGTTCCTGGCAATAAACGTCCACTGGGTGTCCGGGACGATCCCGATGGACAGGTCAACGTAGCCGTCATCCTGGGCCTGGGCCGGCGCGGAAAATGCAAAGGCAACCACCAGGGCGGCCAGGACCAGGATGAAGAGGGGAAGGCGGAACCTGCTGTTCATTTTCGCAAAACCTTTCAAGTCAGTTGGGGGTTGAGCAATGCTGTAAGACCGGTGTCTTTGTCGCCGAGTGACTGCTCTTGCGTCACCCTGGCATTCAAGGACATATTCATGGGAGTTAGTATCAATAAAGGCTAAAGCTGGACGTCCGCAACGAGCCCCACCCCGGCAGGGACGGCGGCAGCCACCGGCATTGCCAGCTTTAATTAACTTTGGGTGGCCCCTTGGCATGAGGCGCCGTTTTCCGATGCCCGCGAATCCCGGGGCGTTGCCGGAGAGAACAAAGTATATTGATACGACATACCACTAATGGGTGATAATAGACCCTGATTTCGTGCGTGTCAACGTGGTGGGGAAGGCGGCAGGGGAATCGCGTTATAAACGATTGTCATGCTGAGCGAAGCCGAAGCATCTAAACTCCAACCCGGCAACCTTGTTTCGGGCCTTGAGGGTGACTGCTGTCGGGGAGTTTAGGCCCTTCGGCAGGCTCAGGGCGACATGACTTAAGCTCAGGGTGACATGACTTTTTCCAGCGGGGTTTCGGGGCTTGAGGGTGATTGCTGTTGGGGAGTTTAGGCCCTTCGGCAGGCTCAGGGCGACATGACTTACAGGCTCAGGGTGACATGTTTTGGGCTCAGGGTGACATGACTTTTTCCAGCGGGGTTTCGGGGGTTGAGGGTGATTGCTGTTGGGGACTAAACTCCTTCCCTGCTGTACCATTCCATGGACAGGTCAACCCACCTCGGGTTCATGGTGGCTATTAGAGCATCCTTCTTCTTCCTGCTCCACCCCTTCAGTTGCTTTTCCCGGGATATGGCGGAGTGAACGTCGGAGGTGCTTTCATAGTAGACCAGCATGGTCATGTTGTATTTGCTGGCGTGGCCTTCCGTCAGCTTGTTCTTGTGCTGATAAACGCGCCTCACCAGGTTGCCAGTGACACCGATGTAAATGTTGTGACTGCTGTTGGCTATGATGTAAACGTAATACTGCCTCTCTCCAGCGTAACCGGCCATGTCGGTACTGTCCTGTCCCCTTGATGCAACTTTGATGCGACCATTTCAGGCCCTTCGGCAGGGGCAGGGCGACATGACTTTTTCCAGCGGGGTTTCGGGGGTTGAGGGTGATTGCTGTTGGGGAGTTTAGGCCCTTCGGCAGGCTCAGGGCGACATGACTTTGCTCAGGGTGGCATGTTTTGCCAGGCGACATGACTTTTCATTAGAGCACTTGCGCCCTGGAACAGACTGTTGGCGCGATTGGCGGGTCCAGGCTTCAGGCAAATCTTAGAATGATCCCCTGTTGGGACCAGTCGTGGGGGACATAAGGTTGCTGGGTTGGAGTTTAGATTCTTCGGCTTCGCTCAGAATGACAATGGTTTTGTGGCGGAGGGGTGGGCTGGGGGTTAGGCTCGGCCCCGGTTCAGGACCAGTTCCAGTATGTCGCGGCTGGTCAGGGCGCCCACGAAGCGGCCCGAGTCCCTTTCGACGACGGGCATGGCGGTCAGATAGTTCTCCGCCATGCGCTGCAGCACGTCCTCCACATGCTCGTCGAGCCAGGCCACGGGAGGGTCGGGCCGGATCAGCTGGTCCAGCGTGGTGCTGGACCAGACGTCCGCAGGCAGGTAACGAAACATGCCGATGGACACAATCCCTGGGGAGGAATCTTCGTCCAGCACCACGTAGTCGTGCTGGTTGGGGGTGGCCCAGTTCGCCGTGAAGTCGCGGACCGACATTGACGAGCCGGGATGCGGGCGCAAGCGGTCCAGGATGTCCTCGACCGTGATCTCGTGCAGGACGAAGCGGATAATGCCCCGGGGGATGTCATCGAGGGTCACGGCGGAAGCCTGGCTGCGGCTGGCGCGGGCCGCCGCAAAGCTGATAACCGAGGGCATCAGCAGGATGTAACAGAACATCACCAGCACCAGGAAGGAGAACACCACCTCGTTGATGATCCCGGACTCCCGGAGGACCAGCAGCAGGGCGATCTCGGCTACTCCCTTCCCCATCAGTCCGGACGCCACGGCGTAGGGGGCCCTCAGCCGCGACACGTAGGCTCCCAGGAAAGCGCCCACGAAGTTGCCCAGCAGCGGGATAAGGGCCAGGGCCGCCATGGACCACCAGGGCAACGTAACGAACATAAAGCTGAAATACAGGCCCGCCGAGGCAAAGAACAGGGGCACAAAGAAACCCTCGGCAGCGCTGCGCAGCCCCGGCATAATTTCAGAGCGCACCTGGTAGGTCAGGCCGGAAAGGGAAGCACCGAAGAGGAGGGCGCCCAGGGTACCGTGCAAGCCCATGAGTTCGGCGGCGTCCACCATGAGGAAGAGGACGCCCAGCAGCAGGCCCAGGGAAAGCTGGGGTACCTGGATAACCCGCTGCAGCAGGCCCACCAGCGGGGGCAGCACGCGGGAGGACAGGAGCCAGGCCAGGGCAGCGAAACCGGCAATTTTGGCGATCAGCAAGAGTATGCCAAACACCGACAGTTCGTTGTCATGTTCGCCAATGCTGAAGCCGATCACCAGGAGAGTGAGCAACTCGGCAATCACTACCACGGTGAATATCTGCAACCCTACGGGCTCGCGCAGGCGCCCCTCGTCGGCCAGGACCTTGGCCACTATGCCGAGGCTGCTCATGGAGAGAATTCCCGCCAGGGCCAGGGCCTCCGCGAAGGTGAGGGTGAACCCGATGTTCAAAACGGTGCCGCTGGTAACCAGCACGGATACGCCGAGGGAAAACAGCACCGACACGATGGCGGCAAGGAAGTAGTGGCCCCGGAGGGTAGCGACAAAGCTGGAGATGTCAATCTCGTCCAGCCCAATGAGGAAAAAGAAGATGAAGATCCCGAGGGTGAGGAGCAGATCGATGTGGCCCGTGGGTTGTACCGACCAACCGGTCAGCACCTGCAGCACCGGGCCCAGGAAGATGCCGGCCGAGGCGTAGGCGAGGATGGAATTCAGGTGCAACCGGCGAAAAGCGCCCTCGGCCAGCTTGGCGACTATGATCAGCAGTCCCAGGGAGAGGAGCGACTGACGGATGTCGCCAGCCTGGGCGGAGAAGCCGGCCAGGTTTGCAAGGTCGGCAAGGCTGGCAAGGCTGGGAAGGGAGAGGATTTCCAGGGGCATTTACTTGTCCTCGGCTGGGGTTGTTGAAAGTCGTTGGTTGTCCGTTGTCGGTTTGTCGGTTGTCCGGGAATGGCGCAGGGATTGTTGGAGGCCAGTTCCGGCCTTAATGAGCATAGCATAGCGAAGGGGGGGCTGGGGTGTATCCAATCCGGCAACCTTGTTTCGGGGCTTGAGGGTGACTGCTGTGAGGGAGTTTAGGCCCTTCGGCAGGGGCAGGGGGACATGACTTTTTCCAGCAGTGTTTCGGGGCTTGAGGGTGACTGCTGTGAGGGAGTTTAGGCCCTTCGGCAGGGGCAGGCGGACATGACTTTTCCCAGCAGGGTTTCGGGGCTTGAGGGTGACTGCTGTCGGGGAGTTTAGACCCTTCGGCAGGGGCAGGGCGACATGTTTTCCCAGCAGTGTTTCGGGGCTTGAGGGTGACTGCTGTCGGGGAGTTTAGGCCCTTCGGCAGGCTCAGGGCGACATGACTTTGCTCAGCGGGGTTTCGGGGCTTGAGGGTGACTGCTGTGAGGGACTAAACTCCTTCCCTGCTGTACCATTCCATGGACAGGTCAACCCACCTCGGGTTCATGGTGGCTATTAGGGCATCCTTCTTCTTCCTGCTCCACCCCTTCAGTTGCTTTTCCCGGGATATGGCGGAGTGAACGTCGGAGGTGCTTTCATAGTAGACCAGCATGGTCATGTTGTACTTGCTGGCGTGGCCTTCCGTCAGCTTGTTCTTGTGCTGATAAACGCGCCTCACCAGGTTGCCAGTGACACCGATGTAAATATTGTGCCTGCTGTTGGCTATGATGTAAACGTAATACTGACGCTCTCCAGCGTAACCGGCCATGTCGGTGCTGTCCTGTCCCCTTGATGCAACTTTGATGCGACCATTTCAGGCCCTTCGGCAAGCTCAGGGCGACATGACTTACAGCTTTAGTGGACAGCAGCGCTTAAGATGCGATTGCCCTGGGGCAGGGCAATCGTGTTATAAACGATTGTCATGCTGAGCGAAGCCGAAGCATCTAAAGTCCAACCCAGCAACCTTGTTTCGGGGCTTGAGGCTGACTGCTGTCGGGGAGTTTAGGCCCTTCGGCAGGCAGGTTACGGTTCCCAAAGCCAGTTTGTGGGTTGGAGTTTGGATTCTTCGGCTTCGCTCAGAATGACAGTTCCTTTAGATGCGATCGCCCTGTCCGGGGGAGGGGCAAAACTTGTTGGCGTCCAATGGGGTTTGCAATAATCTGAGAACTTCTCTCTTACCACGAATGGCTCGGCACGAATGGCTCGGCACGAATGGCTTACCACGAATTACTCGGCACGAATGGCGCTTACCTGGAGGGCAAACAATGGAGATAATCACCTATGTGGTGGCAGTCGGTATCGGGGTAGGGGCTTTCTACCTCACCAAGCTTCTCGTGATTCTTGGCGCCGGTATGGCTCCCGTTATGCTGGCGGTGGGATTCTGGCGAGGGGGCCCGCGGCTGGCTCGACGGCTTCAAGCCGGCCTGGGCGCAGGGTTTCAGTCCCTATGCTGCGGCGTTCCCGCCCTGTACCTGACGGTACGCTACTCCAGCGGGTCCGTCCCAACGCCGGGGTGTTTCGCACTTATGGTCTTGTTCATGCTCCTGTGGCTGGTGCGCCTGGGATACGAGCGCTTTACGCTTGTCCTGCAGGCGGAGAGCCCAATAGCTGGCTTTGAGCCCATTGATGAGACCAGGCTGCTGTTCGGCGCAGTCCTGTGGGCAGGGTCCGCCGGCCTGCTGGTATTTCTTGCGGTCTTCCCGCGGTTTCGGCCCTCGACGGCGGGCACACTCATGCCTGCGCTGTACCTGCTTCCTTTCCTGCTGGGCTGGTCCTACTTTGCGGGGGAGTGGGTACTGTCGGCAATGGAGGGGCAGTCCCTTTCCGAGCCTCAGCCCTAGGGAGTGTGGACATTTACCCCGGTACCGGCGTGAATATCCAGATCAGCCCCTTGGCGATCCAGAACGTAAACCATGAGCTGAGAATGATGCACGCTACAAGAAGAGCCCACAAGACGATGGACTCTCTGGTCCATCCGACTCTTCCCTTTATGGGGTCACATCCGCATTCCGGGCAAGTCGCCTTGCTATTCCTCCAAAGAATGAAGCCGATAACAGCCCACAGGCCGACGACGCTCAGCAGCGCTATGGCCGCCACTGATAACCCAACAATCCACACGACCCTCCACCTGCCAGGGAATGGGGGCCGGACGGGGTTTACAGTTTTATGGCACCGTGGGCAATGACTGGTCTGACTATGGAGGACTTCGCCGGTGGCGTTCAAATTGTTCCTCTGTTCGCTGGGAATTCGGTTTCTGAATGTCCACAGGCCCCAGCCCTAGCCTCAGCCCCAGCCCCAGCCCGTATATGATTCCGGCGGTTAGCTACGGTACTCGCTGGCTGATACCAGCGGTTCTTTCTGACAATGGGACCAGCGGCTCATAGCACGGGGGCTGGATTTGCGGAGGGTAAGGAACTCCTGGATAAGTTATCGACGTTGCAGGGAAAGCCGATGTACTGAAGGGGTATCAGGGTCGTCAGATATGGAATGAGGTCCGGCAACCCCATCTCAGCCTTGTCCGGCTTTGCGGAAGAAGCCCCGGTTGTCTTAAAAGTTGGTTAGTTGTTCCAAAAGTCCCTGGGCGTTTGTATCACCCCAGGACCATTGCTTGATCTAAGGCAGTTCCCAGTTGTGATTATCAACTCTCCACATTCTTACATTCTTTGTCGCGTTCTTGGATCACCTGCTATTCGGCGGGGGCTATGGTGGTGAACGAATTGGTAGTAGCAAAACCACGGAGTAAGCACTCCGTGGTTTCGTTGGGAGGAACGGGCGTTAGTCGTTCAGACAGGCGCAAAACGCATCTACGTTGGGGAATTAAATACTTGTTTACCCACACGGGCCAGCAAAGTCAAGGGGTTGGGGTACACAAGTATATAATTCCCCTTTGATTGCTGGTTATGTGCTGGGATTTTGGAAAAATCGAAGTCGAAGCTCATGTTTGATACGCACCTTTTCGGGCTGGTTTAAGGGTTGGGAAGATATTCGGCTTGCATTCGGCTAGGCAAATTAGCCGTGGAGCCGGTCGATGGCCTGGGATACGGACTGTTCGGTCTCCTCGAAGAATTGCTCGGTCGCGTGCTGCTCCGCTTGCCTGGAGACTTCAGCCACAACCTGGGCCATTACTATTACTGCTATATCGTTCCGGCTCAGCTTCCAATCACTCATTCGCAGCCTACTTATCTGAGCCTCCGCGCGGTCGAAAGCAGATGCGACCGTTAAGCATTCCTTGATATTCGTGTCACTTGTTCGGGGTTGTTTCTTGCGACAAACCATGATGATGTCGAAATTAATGGGGGATTTTGCTTGGTGCTTGGGCGTGGCAACAGACATCTCTGCCTTAACTGGATGACATGCTTCTATGCGAAACCCGGCCTCCTCCACGGAGTTTAGGACGCTTCGCCAGCCCTCCCACCTGGAGTGGTGGTAGGTGAATACAAGGAGGCCGCTATCTTTGAGAACTCGGGCGGTCTCCTGTAAAACAAGGGTCAATCGCTTCGTGAATGCGATGGCGTCCGAATTTTGGACCTCCGACTTTGAGCGGGTAGTGTCCGCCTGATAACTTGGAGATTCATCGAGAATCAGTCTTTGCCAAGCGTAGAAGAAGTCAGCCAATTGGGAGTAGTGTACGTTATCGAAGAAGGGCGGGTCTGTTACAACCACGTCCACGCATTTGTCCGGCAAGTCCGTGGCTGCCGAGTCTCCGCATGAGACGTAGAGCTTGGAGTTACCACCGAACTGTTCATATGACTCGCTATTGTCGATTCCCACCAGGGGTACATTGATGCCGTCCACCTTTACGGATCGTCGGCCCGACTCGTCGGGCGACAACGCCAGTTCAAAGGGTCGTCGAGCATATTGGGCTGCCCGCAGCAGCCGGCTACGGAAAAGTGTGGAGAACGCCCCGGAACTCTTGGGCGTCCCCCAGATATTCGCTTCCAAAGGAGTACGCTCTGGCTTCAGTATGTGATGGTAGAACATATGCCGGACGGCGCCTGTCCCTTCGCCCTTGTAGGAGGTGAACATATTGTTGAACTCTAGCACGCCAGAAAATAGGCAGGCGAAGGCATCCCGGAGCCGGAGATCATCGATCTCCTTGATGCGGTTCATCAGTGTGGAGATGCAGAGAAGTTGGCGGAGGTTGAACATTTGACGCCAGGACGTGAAACCGTAGTTGAGTGCCTGGTTCGTGTTGTAGCCGGGTTCTATGCTCCCCTGCGGAATCACGTAAGGCGACTTCTCCAAGTCGGTGACCGCTTTCTGGTACAGAGCTTCATCATAGTCGGTGATTGGGTGGTATTCCTTCCTCCCATCAGAAGTCAAGATGAGCTTCGCGTACATACGGTATGATGGTGAAGAACCCGTCTCCTCTATCGTGCGGCCGATGGTGAACTCGCAGAGGCAATGCGTGCATTTGGCCGTCTTTCCCCTTACTGGACCGGCGGTTGCGTCGAACCGGTGGCAGCAATTGGAACATTCCATCTGCCCGACCCGGTGTTCTTCTGGGGACAGCGCACCGCATTCTGGGCATATGACGTGAACAATAGGATTGCGTTGGGCGTAAGCGTGTCTGGCGAAGATGTAATTGGAGAACAGGTCAACTGAAACCCTGCAAATCGGGCAGGGGGCTTGCATCACCCAGAAATAATACAATACTCGGCATAACTGACCGTCCGGCAGGCAAGTAATGTAGTAGCTGGAAATCGTGTCAGCGACATCCTCCGCGATTTCTTGATAAGTCCTTTCCAAGTCCTCCGAGTCTCTCAACGTAAGAGCGGTGCGAACTTGTAGGTACGATACCGGGTTGATGTCGCGGCCAATAGCCCGGCCTCCAAGCTTCAGAGTCTCCCCCAAGGTCGTGCCACTTCCCATGAACGGATCAAACACAACCACATCCGGGAATCTGGTAGGCGAGTAAAACAGGTCAAGCACGTCGGTGCCTTTCGGAGTCAAAGCGCCCAAGAGGATTCCGCGGAAGACTGTCCCTAAACGCTGCGCCCACCATTTGTGGACGTGGTAGATGGGTCGGTAGATCTCCTTCCGCCAGCTTTCGCGTTCGGCTATGCGGCTGAGTTCCTCAAAAGGGAAATCGTCACTTTCGATGGCGCGTGAAGTCCCTAAGCCCGCTCCGTACGGGTCTTCAGGCTCAGGTAATTGCTTTAGGTGTAGCTGCATTAGGCGAACCGCCTATTGGATTCAGGATGGCCGCCGCTCAAGCAAGCAATTAGGGATCCGCTCTCATTGTTACCGCAGGGCCGTTGGTCCCGGCGGCGCGGTAGGCAGCAAACCTGTGCTCCAATCCGGCCGAAGGGTTGTCAATATATTGAGGCTCAAGGGTATTATCCCTCAAGTTCGCGTTGTATCCGACTAGAAGCTGGTCTGTCTCCACGCGCACCAACTCTCCGCACGGTTCGAGCCGCTCATCCACTTGGCCATTTCTAGGCAAAATGAGAGTGCGCTGGCCCGCCGTACCATCAGTCAACGCAAAGGGCGTGGGAGCTACGTACATCTTACGATCTCTAATCATAATGTCGCCGTAGCTTCCGAAGCCGTTAATGTGTTTGTTTTCGTGTACGTACTCATGGTTGGCGTTTAGAAAGTCGCCATGGAAAAGTACGAGATCGATCACCGGGTAGTCGTCGACGTCGAGGTTCTTGGGGTATCGGCCGAATATGTAGTACACGGTTCTGCCGTTATGAAAGCCCGTGGGCATTTGACTATTGGCGTCATAGTTGGCTTCGCGTCCGGGATAGGCCAGCCCCTTTACTTCATACCCAACTGGGTTATGCACCAGGCGGAAATCAGGATAGGAATTGCGAGCAGGCGGGTCGTATGCCACCTGGATTTCGTCCAACCGGGACTGAAACCAATCCTGAAAGTGGAACTCTTTGTCAGCCCGGTTAGTTCGGTGGATAAGCTGTCCCCGGCGGACCGCCTGGTCGCACTGGAGAAAAATGTCGGCAACGGAACCTAGCATATTCGTAACTACGCCCTTTTTTGAGGGAATTATATACTTGTGTACCCACACGGGCCAGCAAAGTCAAGGGGTCGGGGTACACAAGTATATAATTCCCCTACGTTTACCCCCTGAATCTCTGGCGCCGTCAAGAGAATATCGTACAGCATAGGCCCTTTACTATGGTCCAGGACTATAGGGACCTCCGGGCAATCGCGTTTTAAGTTCGTGTTGAGATGTGCAAGTTCTTTCTGATGGGAAAACATGTCGCCCTGAGCTTGCCGAAGGGTCTAAAGTCCCTGACAGGAGTCAGGCTCAAGGCCCGAAACAAGGTTGCCGGGTTGGAGTTTGGATGCTTCGGCTTCGCTCAGCATGACAATCGTTTTTAATGCGATTGCCCGGCCAGGAACCCGAGGTGGGTTGACTTGTCCATGGAATGGCACAGCAGGGAAGGAGTTTGGGCCCTTCCCGCCAGGCAGGTTACGGTTCCCAAAGCCAGTTTGTGGGATGGAGTTTGGATTCTTCGGCTTCGCTCAGAATGACAGTTCCTTTAGATGCCATTGCCCTGGCCCGGCCCCCCCAGGGCAATGGCGTTTAAAGTTCGTGTTGATATGTGCAAGTTCTTTCTGATGGGAAAACATGTCACCCTGAGCTTGCCGAAGGGCCTAAAGTCCCTGACAGGGGTCAGGCTCAGGGCCCGAAACAAGGTTGCCGGGTTGGAGTTTAGATGCTTCGGCTTCGCTCAGCATGACAATTGTTTATGACGCGATTGCCCTGCCAGGCAGTGACCAGAGCCCATACCCTGCTTAAGACCGATGAGGGGTGGACAGCATCCCGGGTGGTGGCTGCATTTTACGTGACGGTGCGGACGGTGCGCCGGGCCAAGCGCCGGTACGCTGAGGAGGGACTGGAGGAGGTGCTGCGGCACCACAACTCTCCCACCCCCCACTGCAAGGTGGATGAGAAGGATGTTAGCGAATAAACAAAACCAGTTGGGGTCAAACGATAGAATCATTTCCTGGAGACTTTCATGAACGCACTACTACACCCACCCACAGAACCTGCTGAGGACACAGTCCTGTGGAGATACATGTCATTCACCAAGTTTGCGTCCCTGCTGACGAAGAAGGCTCTCTTCTTCGCTAGAGCAGACAAACTTGGAGACCCCTTCGAAGGTTCACTTACATCGTTGACCCTCCAGGCCATCCTCAACGACACAACGCTGGGCGAAGACAGAAACACACTCCTTCTCATGCTGAGAAACCGGCCCAGGTACACGCTCATTAATTGCTGGCACGAAAACGAGACCGAATCCGACGCCATGTGGAAGCTCTACGCAGGACACGGAGATGGAGTAGCAATCAAGACCACCTATCGCTTGTTGAAGGAAAGTCTGATCGGCAAGGAAGTCGTATCCATCGAAAAAGTCAAATACGTGGACTACGCCATCGCCCGCGTTCAACTGTCCAACCCGTTGGCGCAGTTCATTCAAAAACGAAGGAGCTTCGCACACGAAAGAGAGGTTCGTGCCATTATCCAAAAGCTGGATATACGAGGCGATAAAATAAGCGTAGATGGGCCAGACATCTGCGATGTCGGTATCTACCACGATGTCGATGTCAACAAATTAGTCAAGGAAGTCTTCGTTCCACCATACGCTGAAGACTGGTTCAGAGAGCTGGTCCAAACAACCGCAGTTAATTTCGGACTCCAGGCGCCAGTCAACAAATCCACACTATCCGCACAGCCCGTATGGCCATAAATCACCGCAGGAGGAAATCCCGACCCAGGCAGGACCGCATCGGTCACTTTGACCAGCTCAGCAACACATCAGAAATCATGAGCTACTCTTAGACGGCGGCGGCGCTCCTCACCTGGAACATCGCCGGAAACGACCCCAGCCTTTCCCCAGAGAGCCACTTTTGCGTTGCCGAAGGAAGGACGCCCACTCTTCCCAACACAAAAAGCGCCGCGGCATAACATCACAGCGCCAACAAATCTATAAGTACAGGATGCGCAGCTGGGTCTCCAGGTTCTTCGAGTCGTCATCGGCTTGCTGACCCGGGCGCAGGCGCAGGTCACGGGATGTGTACTCATGAGGGCCTCCTGTGCATTCCCCTTAATGCTGGAAAGGGGGCGCATTGTCGCTAGTTCCCGTAAGCCACCGTTTCAAGCTCCTCTATGCGTTCGTCCGATGTAAAGCGCCAGGTTCCTATGTGACCACGGCGGAGGTCGCCGTTTTCGTCCCAATCCAGGGTGCTGGCGGCGCCATCGAAGTCGACATCCCTACCTTCGTCCAGCAGGGATAGGCTCTCGGCGACTCCCGAGGGAGTGCCGAGAACGGTCCCGCCGGGTGGGCCTGCAACTACCCGCAGCTGGTCGCGGATAGCGGCGCCGTCGACACTGCCCGCAGCCTGGGTGGCGAGAGCGAGGGCGGCGGTGGCATCGTAGGTCTCTTTGACGTAGGCAAGAACGGGCAGCTCGCCGTATGCCGCGATAAAGGCTGCTTCCCAGTCGGCTGTCGCCGCGTTGTCGGGAGCGGACGCCCCCGCCGTCCCGTACATACCACCCAACTTTTCGCCACCGATTTTTTTGACAAGACTCACCCGCTTGGCCGCATCGCCAAAGACGAAGTGGCCGTAGATGCCCTTATCCAAAGCCTCTCGCACCACGGCGAGGGCCTGACCCTCAAAGGCAATGACGACCAACGCCTCCGCCCCGGCATTGGCACTCCGCTCCAGCTCCATGAGGTAGCTGGACTGATCCACGTCGATGGAGACGGACTGCAGCATGCCGCTCCAGGCGGACTGGAAGGCATCGGCCAGCCCCCGGCCATAGGCGTCGTCCTGATAGACCAGCCCGACATTATTGAACCCGCGATCCCGGGCCACGCGTGCCAGGACCGGACCCTGGGCGGCATCGGAAAGCGCAGTTCGGAAGAAGTAGCCATTGTCATCCACTCCGGTCAACTGGGGAGAGGTGGCGGAAGGGCTGATGGTGGGAATCCCCAGCGCCCCCGATATACTCTGCGCAATGGGCAATGCGGCCGAGCTGGCGTTGGGACCGACTATTGCATGGACGCCATCGACCTCCACAAGACGCAGCGCCACATCCACGGCAGTTGCCGGATCTCCGGTAGCGTCCGCAGCGACGCCCTGAACAGGCCTGCCCAGCGCACCTCCGCCTTCATTGACATGCAGTATGGCGAGATCAAAGGCCCGCTTTCTGTCGGCGGACGCCTCTGGGGACCCGGTGAAGTCGAGCAACAGGCCAAGCTTCAGTGACGTCGTGGGCGGCTGCTCCGTTGACCGGTCAGAGCACCCCGTGGCAATGACGAACAGACCAATAGCGGCCATCAGCAGGATACGTGCCCAGGTGACTGCCTGGGCCGATTTCCTGTTTGAGCGGATCATCTTCTTGAGCCGAGCTTTCTCCTGGACACTGAGATGGACTCCGTACACTTCCCGCACCATGGATTCCCTCCCAACAACACTGTTTCACTCCCAAGATTACCAGTCAGAGTCAGTCCGTTAAATGCGTGACGATACGGCTTTGACTTAACGCCAGCCAAAGGCAGGTCACCGGCGCCCCGTCCCCGGGCGGAAATTGACCGGAGCAGCTCTCCGTTGTACGATACCTGGGTATGGCAGAGTCGACCGCGCAACAAGGCCCCCTTCGCCTCCTGGTGCCTACTGAGGGCATCCCTGAGGAGGTTCTGCGCAAGGTGGAGAACGCCCCTCGCAAAGAGGTCATCAGCGACTCCTATCCCTATCCCACCAGGCTATCGCGGGCCACGTACGAGCGCGAGAAGGCCGAATTGCAGGTCGAGCTGTTGAAGATGCAGAGGTGGGTACAGGAGACCGGGGAGCGTGTCGTTCTGCTATTCGAGGGGCGGGACGCCGCCGGCAAGGGGGGCACGATAAAGTGCTTCATGGAGCACTTGAATCCGCGCGGCGCTATGCTGGCAGCGCTGCCTACCCCATCCGAGAGAGAGCGCGGGCAGTGGTACTTCCAGCGTTACGTGCAGCACCTGCCGACCAGGGGGGAGATCGTCTTCTTCGACCGCTCCTGGTACAACAGGGCGGTGATCGAACCCGTTATGGGCTTCTGCACACCGGCCGAAACGGACCGCTTCCTTCGCGACGCTGTTCTGTTCGAGGAGATGCTAATTGACGAAGGGCTGCGGCTGCACAAGTTCTGGCTCTCGGTAAGCCGGGAGGAACAGCTCAGGCGGGTGATGTCTCGCGCACTCGATGACCTCAAGCAGTGGAAACTGAGTGACGTCGACATCAGGTCGTTGCCTCTGTGGGACAAGTACACAGAGGCGCGGAATCGGATGTTCGCGGCCACCGATACGAAGGTCTCGCCCTGGGTCGTCGTGAAGTCAGACGACAAGAGGCGCGCCCGATTAAACTCCATGCGCTACGTGCTGCGCAGCCTGGACTACGACCCCGGGGTCGCGGAGCGCGTATCAAAGACTGACCCGAAGCTGATCGGGCCCGCGAAGAGCGTATTCGCCGAGGGAGAAGTCTGGTAGTTCCCTGAGGGCTCCGTTGTGCTGTCTTCTCCGTTCGATGGTTTGAGCCTTCACTTCCCGTTGTCAGTATTGGTGTATTTTCTCGCCTCCCCCTGAGCACGTCTCAGGGCGTCACGTTCCCCGATGCCTCTTGATGGCGTGAGTCTGATTGAGCCGTCCCTTCTCCTGGACACTCAGATGGACTCCGTAAACTTCCCGCACCATGGATTCCCCTCCCACAACACAACTTCACTCCCAAGATTACCAGTCAGAGTCAGTCCATTAAATGCGGACGATACGGCTTTGACTTAACCCCAGGACCATTGCTTGATCTAAGGCAGTTCCCAGTTGTGATTGTCAACTCTCCACATTCTTACATTCTTTGTCGCGTTCCTGGATCACCCGCTCTTCGGCGGGGGCTATGGTGGTGAACGAATGGGTAATAGCAAAACCACGGAGTGCTTACTCCGTGGTTTCGTTGGGAGGAACGGGCGTTAGTCGTTCAGACAGGCGCAAAACGCATCTACGTTGCCCCCCTGAATCTCTGGTGCCCCCCTGAATCTCTGGCGCCGTCAAGAGAATATCGTACAGCACAGGCCCTTTACTATGGTCCAGGACTATAGGGACCTCAGGGCAATCGCGTTATAAACGATTGTCATGCTGAGCGAAGCCGAAGCATCTAAACTCCAACCCAGCAACCTTGTTTCGGGCCTTGAGCCTGACTCCGGTCAGGGACTTTAGACCCTTCGGCAAGCTCAGGGTGACATGTTTCCCAGCAGAGTCGAGGGCAACCACAAGGGTTGCCCCTACCGGTGGGGGAGGGCTTTAGACCCTTCGGCAAGCTCAGGGCGACATGACTTTTCATTAAAGCACTTGCGCCCAGGAACAGACTGTTGGCGAGATTGGCGGGTCCAGCCTTCAGGCTAATGTCAGGTGGGTTGACCTGTCCATGGAATGGTACAGCAGGGAAGGAGTTTAGACCCTTCGGCAGGCTCAGGGCGACATGACTTTGCTCAGGGCGACATGACTTTTCATTAAAGCACTTGCGCCCAGGAACAGACTGTTGGCACGATTGGCGGGTCCAGACTTCAGGCTAATGTCAGGTGGGTTGACCTGTCCGTGGAATGGTACAGCAGGGGAGGAGTTTAGGCCCTTCGGCAAGCTCAGGGCGACATGTTTCAGGCTCAGGGCGACATGTTTTAAGCTCAGGGCGACATGACTTTTCATTAAAGCACTTGCGCCCTGGAACAGACTGTTGGCGGATTGGCCGGTCCAGCCTTCAGGGGCATAACAAGAAGCTGGGGCAGCCATTGATGCTGCCCCATTTATTCGTTGTTACTACTGCTGTTACCGGCGACTGGTACGGGCGTCCGATAACGGGCGGCGGGTGTTGCTACAGCACCAAGCCGTAGGTGCGCTTTTTGATGGACAGGTTTACGAAGGTCTCGGTGCGCTGGACGCCCTCGATGGGTCCGATCTTGGTGCGGAGGAACTGGCCGAGGTTTTCCGCCGATTCCAAGCCAGCCCAGACGAAAACGTCGTAGGCGCCGGTGGTTACCGCCACATAGTGAGCCTCGGGCAGGCTGATCAGGGACTCGGCCACAAGGTCGGACTTGCCAGGGCCAGTCTGCAGGCCGATGAGGGCGGTGGTGGAGAAGCCCAGCTTCTCGAGGTTGGGCACGGCCACGACACGGACCACGTCGTCATCCAGCAGTTTGCGCAGACGGCGTCGCACGGTACCTTCGCTGACCCCTACTTCCCTGGCGATTTTCGCATTAGAAGCCCGACCGTCCAGTTGCAGCAGGGCAATTATTTTGCGGTCTAACTCATCCATTGGCAGGTACACTCCCTAACGTGCTTTGTCGGAACAAGCAAACCAATAATAAAGCAATGGCATTTTAGTGTCAATGGAACAATAAATGCTCCGAAAACCGAATAAGAACTTGACCTATAAATGGTATGGGCTACGGAAATCGAAAAAATGGGTTTTGATTCTTTTCGTCGGCTTTCTGACAAGTTGCAGTTTATCCCAAGTGACGGGGCTGAATATTTCGTCAGTGTATGCAAAACGCGCGGCACATCCAAAAACAGGGCGCGGCAGGGCAATCGCGTTATAAACGATTGTCATGCTGAGCGAAGCCGAAGCATCTAAACTCCAACCCAGCAACCTTATTTCGGGCCTTGAGCCTGACTCCGGTCCGGGACTTTAGACCCTTCGGCAAGCTCAGGGTGACATGTTTGCCCAGCTCAGGGTGACATGTTTTCCCATCAGAAAGAACTTGCACATATCAACACGAACTTAAAACGCGATTGTCCTGCAGGGAGCGGCAGATTCTTGACCTGGTACCTTCATTTGGCTAAATTGGAATGAGGGAGTTGGTTTTTTGTCGGAAATGGATCCCCAATAGGTTCGAATCCGAGGAACATCTGAGTAAGCCTTCGACATTGCAGCGAGATGAGCGCCGACACCCCCATCCTAACCTTTCCCCCCTTGACGGGGTAAGAGACCTGTTTGGAGGTTACCTGGATTCCGGCCTGCGCCGGAATGACGGTGGGGGGATTTTGGGGAAGAGACTTGGTCAGAGGTTCCCTAAAGTGAAATTTCCTGTTTCAGGAGTAGGATCATGGTAATGTTTACTCCATCGGCCGGCGGTGACTACGGCTACAACTACAACCTGGCCGAGGCCAACCGCATTTTCACGTCCGCCATGACCGGCCTCTACGGCTGGACCGCCATCGGGCTGGCACTGGCCGGCGGCGTGGCCTGGCTGCTCAACTCGGCCGGAATCTACCTGTTTTCCAGCTTCATCGGAATGATACTGGGGCTGGTCCTGGCCATTGGCTGCCTGTTTGGCATGCAGTTTGCCGCACGCCGGGGCGCGCCGATTGCGGCGGTGGGGGCCCTGTACCTGGGGTTTACCGCCATTATGGGGGCGACGCTGTCGGTGGTTTTCGCCGTGTATTCCAGCACCAGCATTGCGCAAGCATTCGCCGGAGCCTGCGGGCTTTTCGCGGTGATGAGCGTTTTCGGGTTCACTACGAAGCGGGACCTGTCGAAAATCGGCATGCTGGCCATCATTGCGCTGATAGGGATGGTGGTGGTGGGCCTGATCAACGCCTTCCTGTTCCAGTCCAGCGGGCTGCAGTTGCTGCTGAGCGTAATCACCCTGCCCATATTCATGGGCCTGACGGCATGGGAGACCCAGGCAGTGAAGCAGGAGGCCGCCGCCGAGAGCAATGCCGACGCAGCCAGCCGGATTGCGCTGGTTGGAGCGGCGGGGATGTTCCTGAACATAGTTAACATGTTCCTGGCACTGCTGCACATATTCGGCTTTTTCGGCGGTGACGATTAGCCATGCCAGCTTTGGGAGGGACCGGAGAATCTGAGGTTGGGCCCAAAAGAGGGTATGGATTCAGGCGAGGGGGCGCACATTCCCTCACTCTGTCCCGCAGGTTCCAATACAGGTTAACGATTCTGGGGGCCGTGATGCTGTTGGCACTGGCGGCGGCGTGCGGCGGAGGCATGCAGGATTCTGCTACTGACGCCAAGCCTGCGACTGCAACCTCTACCCCAGCGACGACTACAGCCACGACCCCAACCTCATCCACGACCACGGGCGCCGTTGAGGCCGAGCCCACGGACACACCGGAGCCCACTGCCCTTCCCCCTTTCAGGATAGGCGTCATGGAGTCGCTGACCGGCCCCGGGGAGTCCTACGGGACGGTGGCCAACCAGGCCAAGCTGATGGCCGCCGACGAAATCAATGGGACGGGGGGCGTCAACGGGCGGCGGCTGGAGCTGGTGGTGGAGGACTCCCAGTGCAGCGCCCAGGGAGCGGTGGCCGCCTACCGGAAGCTGACCAGCGTTGAGGAGATACGAATAATCCTGGGGACATCGTGCAGCGGGGCAATGCTGGGCGCCGCTCCGCTGGCCGAGGGCGACGGGGTAATCCTCTTTTCAGGACTGGCCAGCAGCCCGGACATCGCCACGGCGGGCGACTACATCTTCCGCACCCAGATCAGCGACGTGGAAGTGGGCATCGGCACGGGCAACCTGCTGTGGGCCGACGGCGTCCGACGACTGGCGACCATCACCGAGTCGACCGACTATGCGGAGGGAGTACGGCGCACCACGGTGGAACGGTTCGAGGAACTGGGCGGCGAGGTGGTGGCGCACGAGCGTTACGCTTCGGATGTTACCGACTTTCGTTCCCAACTTACCAAACTGCTGGCCTCGAAACCGGAGGCGCTGCACCTGGCGCCCCAGTCGGAATTTACGGCGGGGACGATAATCAAGCAGGCGCGGGAACTGGGGTATGACGGCCCCATCTATGCCGAGACCATATCGGTGGGGACCACGGCGCTGCAGATCGCCGGCGACGCCGCCAACGGGATGAAGGCCATAGTTTCGGACCTGGACCCGGACAACGAAAAGGGACAGACGGTGCTGGCCAAGTTCCGGGAGCGTTACAACTACGTGACACTGCCCTGGCACCTGGGTTCCGCCTATGACGACGTTTACATTGCCGCCGAGTGCCTGAAGCAGACGGGGGACGACCAGGACGCCGACGGCTTTCGGGACTGCATGTACGAGGTGACCTGGAGCGGAGCAATCGGGGACAACTACAGTTTCGACGCCGACGGCGAGGTGGTGGGCCTTTCGCGGGTGGTGGTACAGATCCTGCCCACGTCGGAACGGACGGCGGACCGCAAGTACGAAGTGCTGGGGCCGGCGCCGAAGGGGCCGTAGCGTCCCCTGGGAAGTGGCCAATTGCTTCTGTGGCCGCAGTACCGGCTTTGCGACCGTGGACCAGGAGCTTTCAATGGGGGCACCAAAGGCGACCGACGTGAAGGTATTCGTCCCCGCGAGAGATTTCAGACAATCCCTGGATTTCTATGCGGCGATGGGATGGAGCGTCAACTGGCGAGCTGACGACGACAGCCTTGCGGAGATGGAGCTGGCCGGCAACCGCCTCTATCTTCAGAATTTTTATAATGAAGACTGGGCGAACAACTTCATGATGCACATCACGGTAGACGACGCCCGAGCATGGTGGGAACACGCCTCCAGGGTCATAGAAAGCGGAGGTTACCAGCCCGCCCGAGTCCGCGAACCCGAAGAGCAGTCATACGGTGCGCTTGTTACTTTTGTGTGGGACCCGTCCGGTGTCCTGCTCCACTTTGCTCAATATCCGGCCGCGTGAGCCACACGGGGGGATTCCAGGCGTCGACCACCGCACGCGCACACTGAATAGCAGTCTGAATCGGGACCATTCCTGGTTCTATTAAGGCCGGACCGTGAGGCAGGAACGCCCTGAACCGCTCCCAAGGGAGACGATACCCCCTAATGTCTATGGTAGAGTTGAGCCGGAGGTGTCCCGATGACTAACGCCATTGGAATCGTTGGATGTGGCGCCATTGGCCGTGCCCTCCTCCTGGCAGGAGACGCAGGTGTCCTGGGCGTACCAGTTGCCGGCGTAGCCAGCCGCACGTCCTCCACGGCCCTGGCTTTCCTGTCCACGCTGAATGCGCCGCCTCCGTACCTGGACCTGGCGGAACTGGTGGAGCGTTCGTCGCTCCTGGTAGAGACGGCTGGTGGGCATGTCGTCACACTGATGGCAAAGACGGCGTTCGCAGCTGGAAAGGACCTGATGGTCATCAGCATTGGAGCGCTTCTGGAACACCCGGAGGTAATCGAGCAGGCGCGTGCGCTGGGCTGCCGCCTTTATGCCCCATCCGGAGCGATAGCGGGCCTGGACGGGATCAAGTCCGCTTGCCAAGGTCAGGTGGACAGCGTTGAAATGGTTTCACGCAAGCCCATCGCCGCCCTCGAGGGGGCTCCGTATTTGATTGAAAATGAGATCCCTGTTTCTGGACTGGTCAAAGAGCGGGAAGTGTTCCATGGCACGGCAAGGGAGGCTTGTCGGGGGTTCCCGTCAAACCTCAACGTGTCGGCCGCTGTCAGCCTGGCGGGAATAGGCCCGGACAGGACGACGGTTCGCATAGTTGCAGACCCGTCACTGAGCCGCAATTGCCACGACATCACGGTCGAGGGGGAGTTCGGTTTACTGAAAGTACATATCGAGAACATTCCCTCCGAAAACCCCAAAACCGGCCGCCTGACGGCCCTGTCTATCATACGGTCCGTGCGCGACTCAATAGACCCTGTGCGAATCGGAACGTGAGCAGGCCATTGTACAGGCCATTGTAAAGGAACAGGCGAATTCCGGCCCAGGCAGTGCGTTCCACTGCAAGCCTTCAAATAACAAGCCTGACGTTCCGCAGGTTAATCGGAAGAGAGTCTCCGCAGCGACTACAAGTGCAGGATGAGTGTCCCGCGGTCTGACTTGGGCCAATTGTCAATCGTTGGACGAATGTAGGCGTTAACGGTAGGCAATAGAACCCGAAAAGCGGATTTCATGATTGAAAATCCCTGCCTTACAGTGACCGGCAGCTTTGCATGAGACTCTCTATAAGAAGGGAAACAAGGACAACCCGAGGTCGGATGTTGATATTGGAGACATGTCCCGGTCGGAGCTGATTTCGAAGTTTTTCGCAGGTATACCCATGTCGTCAATATGTGTGGGAAAACTCTAGTATAAGAGTAAAGGCTTTCGTGTCTTAAATAGAAAGTACTGAAAATTTCTGCTACGTTTGCATCCGCCGAGAAGTCACCGGAAGAACCTTGGTACTATGACCAGGCGCTGTACAGGTTGCGTCATTTAGTTGAGAACTCATTCCTGACTTCACAAAATGGCGCGCAGTGGCAACTCGGTATGCCAAGAACGAAATGTCCTTCCTGGCAATTTGCCAAATCCGAGCATTGATGATGTGGGCCAGATTGTTTTGACGACACACCCTAGACTGAAATGAGGGAAATGAGAGTAGGCGCCAGCGATCTGGCCGATGATCTGTAGAAACAGGTAAGGCCTCCGTAGCCAACTTCCTAGCCGTGAGATGTCCAAGTCGGCAAACCTGAGAAGGGATGCCCCCCGTATCCTGGCTTCTCACCGGTCATCCTTCCGCGTCATTACAGGGGAAGATGCTTGTCAGAATCCTCTCAGAATCCCAGGGGGCCTCGGAAACATCCCGCATTTGGACTCCGAACATCAACCCAACCGTTCAACCCAACTGTTCAACCCAACTGTGGACCCCAATTGTGGGCCTCGCCGTGAATACGACAGGAGGAACCAGGTATGACCCAAGCCCAATTCGGCGGTGATAAAAAGACCGGCAAATGGGCCTTTGCCCAGCTTGAACGGAGCATGGTCAACTGGCTGGTTCCCAAGGTGCCGTCCTGGCTGGAAACCTACCACCTGACGATGCTGACACTGGTCTGGAGCATTGGGATTGTCGTTGCCAGCCTGGCGGCACGGCTGAGTATGCATTGGTTGTGGCTGGTTTCGGCGTTCATCATTTTGCAGTACCTGAGCGACGTGCTGGACGGCGCGGTGGGCCGCTATCGGGATACGGGGCTAATCCAGTGGGGATTCTACATGGACCACTTCCTGGATTTCCTGTTCCTGTCGTCGGTCGTAGTAGGTTACTCACTGGCGCTGCCCCACATCGAGGCCTACTGGTTCGCCGCTCTGTGGGTACTGGGCGGGGCGCTGATGGTCAACACATTCCTGTCCTTTGCCGCCACCAATGAATTTCAGATATCAACGCTGGGCATCGGCCCCACCGAAAGCCGGTTGTTCTTCGTCCTGGCAAATGCCGGACTGATTTTATTCGGCACGGCGTGGCTGCCAGTATTGTTGCCCGTTATCGTGGGCATTCTCACGCTGGCGTTGACATGGCTGGTCTGGAAGTCCCACCGCCGCATCTGGCAGATAGACATGGAGGTCAAGCGCAGCCGCTCCATCGGTTAACCCCGGCCGGCGCCCCCTTTCCCGACCTGGCTGACGGGTATGAAGTCCGCTCCGCATGTTACTCAGGGGTGTAAAACGCCGGGGCCTACATGGCGATTCCAGAGTGCTTGAAGACCCTGAACCGCTCGCCAGGGCAATCGCGTTATAAACGATTGTCATGCTGAGCGAAGCCGAAGCATCTAAACTCCAACCCAGCAACCTTGTTTCGGGCCTTGAGCCTGACTCCTGTCCGGAACTTTAGACCCTTCGGCAAGCTCAGGGTGACATGTTTTCCCATCAGAAAGAACTTGCACATATCAACACGAACTTAAAACGCGATTGCCCTGAACCGCTCGCTGGTCAGCTTGACACCTTTTGGGGTCTGGCCTAGAATGTTCATCCGAGGTTGTGATTGATATGGATTATGCGATTTTCAAGACCGGGGGCAAGCAGTACCGGGTGAAGCCGGGCGATGTTCTTGATGTCGAACTGCTGCCCGTAGAAGTAGGGGATTCGACAGAATTTGACGAGGTGCTGGCCGTATCCGACGGTGGGGAAGTCAGTTTCGGAACCCCGCACGTCGCCGGGGCCAAGGTTGTGGCCCAAGTGCAGTCCCACTACAAAGACAAGAAGTTGATGGTCTTCAAATACAAGGCCAAGACCCGCTACCGCGTCAAGAAGGGTCACCGGCAGAACTATACGCGCCTGGTCATCCAGGACATCCAGGCAGGAGGTTAACCCCTTATGGCTCACAAGAAAGCAGGCGGCAGCACCAGCAACGGCCGTGACAGCAACTCCAAGCGGTTGGGCGTCAAGAAATACGGCGGTGAGCAGGTAACCTCCGGCGCCATAATCATCAGGCAGCGGGGCACCCGCATCAAGCCGGGCAACAACGTGGGCCTGGGCCGGGACTTCACCATCTATGCCAAGGTGGACGGCAAGGTACAGTTCGAATGGGCCGCCAAGGGCCGCCGCCGGGTCAGTGTCTATCCGGTAGTGTCTCAGACCGAAGCAGTCGCCCTGGCAGGCTAACAACTTTCAACGCAGCAATTGGACGCCTGCCCGGATATAACGGGCAAGCGCAAGGGATATCAGGATATGAAGGCAGAAATTCATCCCCAGTTTTTCAATTCCACGGTTACATGCTCTTGCGGGCATGTTTTCCAGACAGGGGCCACCAAGCCCACCCTGAGGGTAGAGGTGTGCAGCCAGTGCCACCCCTTCTACACGGGTGAGCAGCGCATCGTGGACACCCAGGGACGCATTGAGCGACTGCGGAGACGGTACAATTTACAGTAACCTGACCCGGCAACAGAGCACAGCGTTTAGAATCGAGGGCCAGATTGGAGACCCTCGATTACTTTTTTATGGCACCTGCCTCGGCTTGCCAGGATTGGGTAGCCAGAGCTGTTTTCGGCTTTCCGGCGACGACTTTCCAGCAGATTTTCCCAAGCAGCGACTTTCCGGCAACGACTTTCCAGGGGACCTCTGAGTAAGCCATAGAGATTGCAGCGAAAGCAGAAATCCCGGAGGGGCCTCGAGGGGAGCCAGCGATGAAGAGAGCGGCGGCACCCGCAATCCTGGCATTCTCCCGTCGACGGAGAAGCGACTTGTTCAGACGTTCCCATTGTTGAGGCGTTACCTGGCAACTACTCTCTAGCGACTACTTTTTAGCGGCGACTTTCCAGCAGCGACAGGCAGCAGGCAGTGGCGGAGCAACCAAGAGTTACCTACGGCGGCCAGGCAGTAATCGAAGGCGTCATGATTCGCGGACGCGAATACTACAGCCTTGCGGTACGGCGTCCTGACGGTCATATCTTTCACTACAACGAACGGCTGAATACCGCCTTCACCGGTCCGATACGGCGCATCCCCCTGCTGCGGGGCGTCCTGGTGCTAATGGAGACCCTGCTGCTGGGGATAAAGACCCTCAACCGCTCGGCCGCACTGGCTTCGACTGAGGGACCGAACGGCGGCAAGGAAGAGATCCCCGGGTGGCTGCTGGCCCTCACCCTCATTGTGTCCCTCACCCTGGGCGTGGGCATCTTCTTCATCCTGCCCCTGCTGGTGGTCCGCATCATCGACCCTTTCATCGCTTCCGATGTGGTCAGCAACCTCATCGAGGGAGCCATCCGCCTGGTCATCCTGGTGGCGTATATCTGCGGGATCGGGATGATGAAGGACATCCGGCGGGTGTTCGCCTACCACGGCGCCGAGCACATGGCGGTGCACACCTACGAAGCGGGTCTTGACCTGACCGTGGAAAACGTGCGCAAATTCAATACGCCTCATCCCCGTTGCGGAACCGCGTTCCTGCTGACTGTGGTACTGGTTTCCATCGTGGTTTTCGCTTTCCTGGGGCGTCCCGACCTGGAATGGCGCATATTATCCCGCATTATGCTTATTCCGGTGGTAGCGGCGATCAGCTACGAGTTTATTCGCTTCTCCGGCCTTCACCCCACCTGGGCCATTTCCAAATTGATCGCAGGGCCCGGGCTGTGGCTGCAGCGGTTGACCACCCGTCAACCGGAGGACGACCAGATTGAGGTGGCCATCACGGCGATGGGGTCAGCAGTGGCCGCAGATGCGGGTTTGCAATACGATTCTCCCTTTGAGGACTATGGGTTTCCGCAGGAGAGTGGGGAAGGTGACACCGGCGCTGACGCAGATTCTCCTGAAGGGGAACAGGAAGGGGAAGACGCTGCGGAAGGGCCGGACGACGGTGGGGACGGTGGAACAGCAGCAGAGTCTGAGGGGCCAGAATCTGCCTCGGAACAACCTTCTTAGCACGGCGGCAGCGTTCCGTTGGGGGTGGTTCTGCCAACGAGACAGGGCAGCCACAAGGGCTGCCCCTACAGAGTTCGATAACCAAGCTGCCTCTCCAGGCGTCAACTATGGAATGAGGTCCGGCACCCCTATCCTTGCCTTCCCCTGGCTTTGGGCAATAAGTCCCGATTCTCACTGACTGTATGCCCACCCAGCATGGTTATTGCCCGGGCCCGGGTTTATGCCCGGATCTGCAAAACCATATACCCTAGTAGAAATTCATACGGAGGTGTTGCGATGGGTGGTGACTACACGACATTACCAATTGAAGATGGATGGGTAGACTATCTACGGACCAGGTTGCCCTATTCCTTCAAACGTATTCAAGAAATACAGGCACCCAGAGGATACCAACTGGATGAACCATTCTTAATTGAGAGTACGCCTTTTTCTTCTAAGTACCACAACTACTGGAAACGGGGTATTATTTTTTACCTTATGGGTAAGATAGGAGACTGCCACAGCCTTTCTCATTTAGGAGCGCAGATACGTACCCACATAGAGGAGCCAGCGTACTCCCAAACTTTCGGTACCTTAGTACCTCAATTGCTTCCCTTTAGTCATGATATCTGGAATACGCTCCAAGTAGCAAAGATGTGGGAACAGGTACAGAGCGACATCCTAGAGCGTGAGCGCGTTGCGATGTCCAACGTATCCCTCGCTATTGAGTTATGCCTGAAGGCGGTAACGGCCCACGCGCGATACCACGAGAGCGGAACTTTCACCTTCGACTTTACACATGACATAAACCGGCTTTTCGACTGCTTGCCCTCATCACTTCAAGACGAGATGCTAGAAGAGTCGGTGAAATTCGCGGTGGCATACAACACTTATTACCAGGAAATCTACGCAAAGGTAGAGAACATGCATGGCGGACACAGGAACGCCATACATCTCATGCATGACTCTGGGTTGTGGGAAGCAGCGAGGCAAAGGTGGGCTCAACTACTCAAACAGACCGACGACAGCCCCTACACAGCGTACTCTAATACTCCAGATGCTACGGTGGATCCTTCTGCAACCGCGAACTGGTTTACTGATGCCCTGGCTTGCTTGAAATCAATCGAAGGTATGGACAAGGGGACGTACTTCCGATACGCGCCGTTTCATAATGTAGATGAATTACCGACTAACGCAATCTACTACGTACTGCTACTAGGGAGATTCTTGTACGAGCACTTATTTCCTATGGTGTCAGACAGTGAATCATAGTTGCCTAGCCACCGGAGTTTTTTCCTCAGGTTGCATTTACTGCCCAAAGCCGCCTTCCCCTGTCGAGGGGGAAGGGACTTTTGAGACGGTTTTCGAGGCTGTAGTTCAGTTGCGGTGCCTGGCCTGTTGCAGTTTTTCCACTGTCCCCGGAATTTTCCAGTCGATGTAGAGCATTACGTGCTCCTTGATGGCTTCTTCGTGGACCCGGCAGGGGGCGCAATGGCCGTCGATGCAGAGGCCGTGGCGGGGCCTCATGTTCTGGCGCAGGATTTCCAGCAACTCGGCCGCCTGTCCCGCTTCATCCCTGCCGTCCCGCACCAACTCCAGAAGTTCGTCCAGTTGCCCAGACAACTTGTCCAGCAGCAGGTTGTGTTCCTTCAGGCTGCGCTCGACGAAATTCTTGGGCTCGTCGGGATTGGGGTTCACCGACACCGGTATCTGGGAAGGGTCGAAGGGAGTGTTATCAAATTCCCGGCCGCAGGAATCGCACCGGTCAGCATCGTCTGGCATGGTGGCCGCCTCTCTACACCGTCTATCTGCATGGGAAAAGTGCGGTAGCTATCGGCGAATTGTAAGGGAAAGGCAGGGCAGGGGCAAACGGGGGCAATATTTTGTGGGGCAATCGCTTTTACGGGTGGTTCTTGAAGCGAAGCTTGCAGACCTGGGCCTTAGACCTGGGCCTGTCAAAGGGCCCAAGCCTGGACTGAGGGAGCGTCGTTGGGGCCACGAGGCATGGTTGAATGGCGGGATTTTGGATCCTTCGGCTTCGCTCAGGATGACAAACCTGCCGGATGACAAACCTGCCGGATGGAAAACTTGCCGGATGGAAAACTTGCTGATGGCAGACTTGCCGGTGGCAGACTTGCCGGATGGCAGACTTGCTGATGGCAGACTTGCCGGTGGCAGACTTGCCGGATGGCAGACTTGCCGGATGGCAGACTTGCTGATGGCAGACTTGCTGATGGCAAACTTGCCGGTGGCAAACTTGCCGGTGGCGCGACCGGGAGCTACGAGGGATTGCCGTGGTCGGTGGCCGGTGCAGGACTGGGGTCAAGCCTGCACCACCAGCCAGCGGGCTTCCAGTTGACCGGTGCGGGCCGTTGCTTTCAGCTCCATGCCTTCGACGAAGAAGTCCTCAGCTATGTGGGGATTGCTGCCTGCGACCCTGATCCGGTCTGACAGCATCCGATGGACTATCTGGGTCAGATTTGCGCCGTTGCCGTTGGGGATGGTGAGCAACAGCCGGACCCGGGGGTTGCTCCGTTCGGCCAGGCGAGCCTCCGCCCCGATTCTGGCCGTCTCGTAGTTGTCGATGAACCGGCACTCCACCGTGCCTTCCCGCAGACCATTGGCAGCCTGGCTGGCAGCGTCGTCGGCGCGGTAGCTGGTGGGTTCCAGGGCCTGGTAGGTGCGGTCGGCCCTTAACCGCAGGTATGTAACGTAGGCGGTGGCCGAAGCATGACCGTTCTCCACCCGCACCACCGTGCCCCGACCCCGGTGGGTGGCGCTGGCGCCTGGGCCGCCGTCAGCGACGTTGGGGAGGGACACTACGATACTTCCGGTCAGGCCGTCGCCGGTACCATCGGGGCGGCTGTTGGCGGTGTAATCGGTGGTGGCCGACGGAAGACGTATGGAATCAACCACTTCGTAGGCAGCGCTTTCAGCCAGAAAGTCCCGAGACTCGCCGGCGGGGATGGCAGGCACATCCCGGAGCCGCCATATTTCCTGCAAGCCCTTGCTTTCCCCCAGCCGGTAGCGGAAGGTTACGGAATTTTCCACATTATCGACGCCCTGATTCCAGACCAGGTCGGAGAAGTAGGCGCCGCCCGCCGAGGTATCACGCAGGGTGGCGCGGGGCGAGGCATGAGCGGCCTCCGACCGGTGAGCGGCGGCTTCCAGCCGGAAATAGCCTCGGCCATCCATGTACACGCGGCCGTTTTCCTCGTCGGCCAGGGAGCGCAACGCTGACTCAACGGACAGTCTCCACAGGGCGCGGGGTTCGGTAGCTACCAGGGTCTGCCCGCCTTCGACCCGCCGGTAGTTGGGGCTGAAACCGGCCCAGGTCAATATTGAGCCGGCCATGACCCCCGAGGACAGATTGCGCTGATTGAAGAGGTTGTACAGGGGCTGGGGGCCCAACAAAGCCAGGTCGTCCCGGGCCCGGCAACGGCAGATGTTGCCCAGTTCAGGATCCCGTTCCGGGGAAATGCGGACCAGGGAGCCGCAGAAGAAGCTGCGCCACCCGCCGAAGTTACCGAACCGGTCGCCCGTGGCCGCGGCAGTACCATCGTGCCAGATTCCGTGTTTGGTGGCGGCAAGATTGGTGGCGTTGCCGCCGCCGTCCAGAACTTGCCTGCGGTCCATGGTACCGGCGTCCAGGTCGGTGGCGTAAAGACGGACCGAGCTTCCGTGCAGCTCAATTTCGATGAAATAGTCAACTCCCGCGGCCAGGGGATCGCCCCGGCGCAGGGGCGACGGGAAGCCGAAGGTTACATCTTCCAGCACCGTCCCCGTCTCGCCAAAGCGGACCCGCAGGTAGTCCCACTGGCTTTGAAACCGCAGCACGATCCCGCTCTGTCCGTTGCTGGAACGGCGGACCACCAGACCCAGGTGGGCGTCGGCTTCGCCAAAGTCCAGGGAGTAGATGGCCCCACCGGCGCCGGCGGAAGGCTGCACCTGGCCGGCAGACAGTTCGAGACCGGCGGGGCCGGCGGTCTCCTTAACCCAGGCCAAGCCGTCACCATACGGGACGGTGCGGCCGTTAAGATCGGCTCCGTCGGAACCCGCGAAATCGTCGCAGGGGTAAGCGAAGGCGGCCCAAATGCGGCGTCCGGCGGAAAGGTTGCCCGCCAGGGGTGACTGAGGGTTGCCGGGGGTGTAGCGCAGGCTGTGGTTTTGAAGGGTCAGGTCCAGGCGGGCGGGCTCGATACGGCGTTGGCGGCCTGAGGGGAGCAGCGGCTGACCCCACTTCCAGTCCAACTCCAGCACGTCGCCGGTAATATCCTCGCGGTAGTTCCCGGCGCTTTCGCCCCAGGTACCGTTGCCGTTCCAGTCCACCCAGACCCGCCAAAAGGGATTGGTCATCTATTACCTCGCTTACAGATGCACCCCGCTTGCATATGCCCCTGTGAATCGACCTTTTAAGAAACTGTCTCAGAACCACTGGCGAAGTCCGCAGTTGTGGGTGGCGGAGATATTGCGCTGCCTGTCACCCCATTCCTGACCTTCCCCCATCAAGGGGGCAGGACTTTTGAGGCGGTTTCTAGGCCCACTCGGTCAGGGTTACGGGGCCGGACTGCTGGAAGCGGGCCACAAACCGCACCATCCCCACCCGTTTCCCGTCTTCCAGCCTTCCGCCGACCTGGTAACTGAGGCAGAGGAACCGGCCGGTTACCTTGCGCTGCCCGGCGCCGTTGCCGGCCGGGCCATAGGCCACGGTTACCACTTTGCCCACGACGCCGGCCAGAACGGCATCGGGTCCCGTGACGGGCGTGTCGTCGTACAGGCCGCGCAGGGTAAACTGTTGTACCGGTTCCAGGCCGGCGATTACGTGCCTGGCGGGGTCGTTCAGTCCGGTAACGTCCAGAACCGAGACCTGCGGCCCCAGGGGTTCCACCTCTTCCACGTAGGGAGAGATGTTGCGGGGCACACCGTCGGCATCGTCGATTTCAATGTAGCTGTGTCCGGCAACGGGCACCTTGGGCATAAGACCCCCCTCATTTGTGGTTCTTTGTGGACAAGAACTTTCCCGGAACGTTCGGCCTGGAACGTCCAGCCGCGAAGGAAATTCCCTACCCGCTGACGTAGGCCTGGACGTGGAAAGTTACGCCCCAGTAACCCGATTTCCGGTAGTTAACGGGTCCGCCATCGGTGGCCTGTACCAGCCGGAACCAGTCAACGTCACCGCCTGCTCCGCTCTCCACCGCCACCTTGACCGAACCGGCGCCGGTGGGGGACAGGTAGGCCGCCAACTCCTCCCAAGCCTGGGACCCATCCGCCGAACGGGACAGCAACAGGACCTGGAAGTTGTAGGCGACGTCGCCACCGGACAGGGTGCGGGCGTATTCGGCCAGGGGCTGGCCCGGTCCAATGATGGCGGCGGGCAGTTCGGGCGGCGCCTCGGGCGGGACGGTATACACCCGCAGCCCGTCGAGGGTTGCCAGCCTGTTTGCCAGTTCATTCCTGACTTCTACAAGGGACATTTCGGCCTCCAGGTTTCTGTATTGGGACTAGACGGCCAGCTTGCGGTAGGCCGACAGCAGGGCTTCCACTTCCCTGCCCAGTTCCCTGCCCAAGCCCGCCGACTCCCCGTGCCGGCTGCCGACCTGGCTGGCGGTTCCTGGGGTTACTACTGCTTCCCGTTGCCGGCTGTACCAATGCCGGGTTGCCAGCTGGAGGCAGGCTTCCACCACGGGACCGGGGTAGTGGTAGAGGTTTATTGCCACTCCGGCGGCGTGGAGGGAAGCCTGTGTGCCATTTACGCCGCGCTCGACCGTTACCTGTTGCCCGTCAATGCCGATGACGTAGACCTGTTCTGCGGTGTCTCCGGCGATGGACAGGGTATGGCCGGCGGCAATGGGCGCGTCGGGCGATACCTGAAACGCACGGGCTCCCGCTGCCATACCGCCGCCGGCCACGGTTGCGCCGGTACCGGATGTGACCTCGCGGTATCCCCACCGTCCGGCTACTTCCACCAGGGCGTGGCAGTCGGGCTGACGGCGGTTGAAACCACAGACAGGTTCGATGGCAAGGCGGGTGTAAGGACGGCCCCAGGGCTGTTGCGGGGCGGCGTCCAGGGGATAGAGTCGGAAGGAGGCGGTCCGCCACTTTGGCTCCCTTGCCGGGCCGTCAAACCTGGGCGCCACCCGCACGGCGTCCACACCGACCAGGTCGGGAACCAGCAGTTGCTGCAACCCCGCGGACCACCAGTTGGCCTCGAACTGGCGGGTTGCATGGCGGACGTAGAAGTGGCGGTTGCAATAGTTGTCTATCTGGCGAGAGGCCTCCTCCAAGAGAGACAACAGACGGCGGTCGTAGGCGCTGCCGTTGATGTTCAGGGCGCCAGCCGACTTCAGGGCGGCCAGATCGCAGTAAGCGTTGGTCATGGTTGGCCTCCTAGTTGGGCTCCTAATGGACTCCGGGTTTGGTTCGCGCCCTCACCCCCGGGCCCCCTCCCAGGGGGAGGGGGGGAGTTGGTGGTTTCGCTGGCTTGGGGTGAAGGTCCTTCGACGGTCTCAGGATGAGCGGGGCTTCCCCACTCCCCAGGGCAACCACAAGGGTTGCCCCTACCTTTCGGGAACTTGGGTGGGAACTCTACCCGTCACCCCCCTTCCACTTGCTAGACGCCGGTGATGTTATATTGCAGGGCCGTGTGGGTGGCCGTGCTGCGGCTGCCGGTGCGTTCCATGAAGGCCAGGCGCATGCTGACCACCATGATGTTCTGCCGCTTCTGGATGTCGCGGGTGGTCTCGATGAGCAGTTCGCGGCGGAAGCCCAGCCGCCACTGGGTGCGGTTGGTGATGAGCAGGCGGCCCTTGGTGTTGGCGTTGCCGCCGTCGGTAACCTTGCCGTCGGCGTCGGCGGTGGCCATCTGCTCGGAGACGATGACGGGGATGCCCTCCACCGCGCCAAGCTGGCCCCGCAGCAGGGTGGCGTGGTTGCCCAGCTTGTCCAGGGTGCGGAAGTTGGTGACCGTCAGGGACTTGATGTAGGTGCTGACGTCCATGATGTAGGCAAGCTCGGAAGGGCGGACGCCGTACCTGCCCAGCTTGCCGCGAACCTCGTTGAACATGTCGTCGCTTACCGCTGCGTTGTGGTTATTGGCCTGGGTCGTGTTGTCCACCAGGGGCAGGTGAAGCAGGCCGTCGAAGCCAACCAGCCAGTGGCCCTTGCCGGCGGTGGCGGCGGCGATGGTGGCGCCATCGGCATTGATGTTGTTCTGCAGGGTGGTGTCGGCGTTGAGCAGCACGTCGTCAATCACCTCCACCGCGTTGCGGACCAGGGAAGAGCGCACCTCCTCGGCCATGGCGATTACCGCGTCCTCGTCCAGGGTCAGCGACCAGGGCACCTCGGCCACCAGTTCGTGGGCGGTGAGAGTCTGGCGGGCCGTGGTGGGCGCGGAACCGGTGACGGCGGTGTTCTCGGAACCCGGGTACCAGTTGACGCCGCCCAGCTGCAGGGGAATTTCAAAGGGATTGGTGGGCATATCCACCCGGGAGAACAGGGGCGCGATCATGGTTTCCAGGTTGACGTCGCTCCAGAGGGCCGAAGCCTCGGCGGTGGCCACCAGTTCATCGCCTCCGCCGGCGGTGGTGCTGTCCAGGGCTGCCTTGAGATTGGTCTGCCAGTCCTCCAGCATGCGCTGGTTCAGGCCGGCGGGCTCCCGTAGCTGGGCGTTGAGCACGCTGCGGACGTAGGCCAGGGACAGGGCGTCCATGCCCTGGTATTTGCCGTGGGTTACGCGGGGCCGGTCGTCGCCGCCGTACCTGGCCAGGATGGCCCGCCGTTCGCCGTCGCGCCACTGCTCCTGGACCCGCCCGAGTTGGGCGGCGATGCGGCCTACTTCCTCCTGTAACGGGGGCAGTTCCGAGTCCATGCGGGCCTGGTAGAAGTCCCGGATACCGGCTACCTCGCGCTTGATGAGTTCGATGTCTTGAGTGCCAAGGGTCATATGGTTCCTCCGTATTCCGTTAGTTTGGTTGGATGGGCCCTCACCCCCGGCCCCTCTCCCAGGGAGAGAGGGGAGATCTGGCAGGGAGGGATTATTGCGACTATGTGAGATTCGTCGTTCCTGAGAAGGCAAAAACCCCGACCTCAAAGGAAAAGACTGCTCCCTATCCGTAACACCCTGTGCCTATTCCCCCTATCCCTATGGGAGAGGCGGCGCGGGTGAGGGAAGCTCCCTGGCCGAGCGCAGCGCCACCAGCACTTCCTCCACACCGGTGGCCTGGTGCAGGGCGCGGCGGAGGGCATGGCGGTTGGCGGGAACCGGTACGGCGCTGACCTCCAGCAGTTCCTGTTCGAGGAACCGGATGCCCAGGAAGGCTCCGGTATTTACCTGCCGCCGTTCCTCGTAGCGCAGGGGTTTGAAACCAACCGATACCCCCTGCTGGTAGCCGCTGCGGTAGAGGGCGGACACTTCCCGGGCGAATTCGGTGGGAGCGAACTCCATACGGGCCAGCAACTGCCCTGGCTCGTGCCACACCGATAACGCACGTGTTCGACGTCAACTATTTTTGCCGGTTTGGCGTCAATTATTCTTGCCGGTGACCACCTCCTTTTCCTCTCCCCGCCGCTGGGCAGTGTCGGTGCGGTAGCTCGGGCCATCGAATTCCAGGATGACGGAATGGTGAACCACCCGGTCGATGGCGGCGGCCGTGGCCATGGGATTGGCGAAGATGTCCTCCCACTGGGAGAAGACCAGGTTGGAGGTGATGCCCAGGGAGCGCCGCTCGTAGCGTTCCGCGATGAGGGTGAAGAGCACCTCCGATTCCTCGGCCCCCTGGGGCAGGTAGCCCAGATCGTCCAGCAGCAGAAAGTCGAAGGCGTCCAGCCGCCGGAGCATCCTGGGCAGGGCCAGATCCCGCCGGGCCGCCAGCAGGTCCTGGACCAACCGGTAGGCTGGGGCGAAGAATACTGAATGTCCCGACTCCACCAGGCGGTGGCCCAGGGCGCACAGGGCATGGGTCTTGCCGGTGCCCGGGAGGCCGAAGGCCAGGACGTTGACGCCCCGTTCCAGGAACTCGCCCTGGGCCAGTTGGTCCAGCTGCTGGCGCAGAGAAAGGGGAAGCCGGCCGAACTGGAAGGTGTCCCAGGTCTTGCCCGAAGGGAGCCTGGACTCCCTGCGCAGCCGGTTGATGCGCCGTTGGCGGCGGTCCTCGGCCTCCTGCTCCAGCACCTCCAGGAAGGTGGGCAGGGCGTCGCCGTGACCGGCGCTGTTGAAGCGGCTCACCGCCTGGGCGGCCATGGAGGGAAGCCGGAACTGGTGGCACAGCTGCCCGATCCGGTCCTGAATCGCCGCGGTGTCCATCGTCATGCCAATCGTCGTGTCCGTCATCACGCCACCTCCGCTGGCAGCAGGCTTCCCGTCAACAGCCGGTCGTAGACACCCAGGTCCGGGTCTCCGGCCACGGCCAGAGAGGGCGTCCCTGGCGCCTCGGGAGCGGCCAGCTCCCTCACCGCGCCGTAGTCGAAGGGCTGGCCCGTCTCCAGGAGTTGGCTCAGCGCAGTGGCCACGGTGGTTTCCATGGTGGTGGCCGCCAGGTGCAGGATGCGCACGTACTCCACGTCGGCCCGTTCGCCCCGCCACTGTTGGAGAGCCTCATAGGCTCGGCGGAAGGTGGGCGTCGGGAACAGGTGCTCTCGGAAGCGATAGCGGGCAAAGGCCCCGGGCTTGCGCACCAGGGAGCCGATGATGTGCCGGTAGTTCACCCGGGCTTCGCCGTCTCCCCTCACACGCTCCATGCGCTCCACCAGCTCGTCCTGGTAGTAGACCTCTACCTGGTCGGCGTATACCCGTACCTGTACCTCCTGCCCGATGAGCCGGGAGGGCACGCTGTAAGTGTGGCCCGCCGCCTGGATGGTGCTCCATTTCCGCACCCTGGCCCGGTAGCTCTGGTATTCGGGCAAGGGAACCGGCGGCAGGGACCGCAGGTAGGGCCGTTCCCGCTCCAACTTCCCCTGGACCAGCCGGTTGCGGCGGGCCACCACTTGGCCGACGAACCGGAGGTAGTTGTCGTTGGTGTCGAAATCCCAGTTCCCCCGCAGCAGCAGCGCCTGGCCCAGGGCGTCCTTGAGACGGTAGTGAGCCTGCTCCGCCACCCCGTTCTCGTGGGCCATGCCCCGGTTGCTGCGGGTGGACTCCAGACCGTAGTGGGCCAGGAGCCCAGCGTAGGAATGGTTCAGCTCGCGGCCGCCGCTGCGCCGCATCTCGTGGGTCAGGGCCGCGGTGTTGTCGCTGCGCACCACGTGGGGCACGCCGCCCAGGGTCCACAGGGCTCCCTGCAATCCCCGCTGCAGGGCCAGATAGCTCTCGCTGGCCGCCACTTCGGCGTAGCGCCAGCCCGAATGGCTCAGCACGAACTGGAACAGCAGGTGGGCGTAGGGCTGGCCGCCAATGCTCACCCCCAGGCTCTTGCAGTGGGTGAAGTCGATCTGGGCCTCCCTTCCTGGTGGGTGCTCCTGCGGGAAGTACACCTCCTTATCCGGGCCATGCTGGGCCCGCCACTCCTGCAGCCTCCGCTGCAGCGTCCGCAGGTGGGAGGCGCTGAAGCGCCCCGGGTGCCGCTCCTCCAGATACTCGATAATTGTCGTTGCCCTCAGTCCCAGGGCTGACTCCTCACGGAGCAGCGGCTCTATCTCTTCTGCCCAGATCCCCTCGAAGGGGTCCGGCCTGGTGCGCCACTGGCGTCCTTCCTTCTTCTCCGACGGCAGCGGCCCATGCTGCCAGTTGCGCGCTGTCCGCACACTCATCCCAGCCATCGCCGCCGCCGTCTCCTGACTCTTTCCTTCCATTAGCTTCTGCCTCATTAACAAAACTTGTCGATCTGTAATCATTCCGGCACCCCCAGTACCGGATGATTAACCCTTCTGACCGGCAAGAATAGTTGGCGTTTCAGGCAGTTCTAATTGTCGTTGATCAGCACGGCCAATGACGGGGCGGGAGTAGTCGTGGGCCCACAGGAAGACGGGGTTGCGCTGGTAGGCCTGCAGCTGCCAGCCCTGGGCCAGCACCACGTCGCCGTGGCGGTCCACCTCCTCGTTGGATATGACGAAGGTCAAGGGAGGCTCCGAATCGCCTTCCTTCTCCGCACAGGGGAAGTCCTCGCCGCCACCGAGGAGCACCTCCGGCCCTCCGCCGGGGACAACGCTCCACTTGCGGAGCAGGGGCGCATCGGCCAAACCCCGGCGGTAGGACTCCAATGCTTCCAGGAGCCGACCCCTTTCCCAGCCTTCTTCAGCCACATCGGGCAAAATCACTGCCAATTTCTCACCTCCCTGGTTGGTTCCGTGCCTGAAAAGGGCATCAGCAGAAAAACAAAAAGGGACCGACCACAAAGGTCAGTCCCTCGCGTTTGCAGTGGGGCGGACGGCGCCCCTAATCTTCAATGTTGTTCCAGAGCCTGTTCCGGCAGGCCCGTACGGTTTTGCCCGTTACAATTCAGGCTAGGGATGGGTCTTACGGCGTGTCAACAGGCGGGTGTCAGTCCGGGTGGCGAAAACGCAGGTGACTTCTTCCGGTTTGCCGTCCTGCTTGAGGGACATGCGGAGGTTTTTGCGCTCCAAAAGAAAAACCCCGTGCCAGCTGAAAATCAGCTGCACGGGGCTAAGGGGGCCACGGTGGGCGGGGACATGGTGGGCCACGAGAGACACTGATTATTTCAGGTTTGCCACATTTTCCGGTGTGCTGTCAACCACGGGGGCATGTGCCCGGTGGAATGGGCACTAATCGTTAAGCAACAGGGTCAGAACCCCCACTATGATGGCGCCGATTCCGGTAAGGGAGGATATGACAGCGACCGCCACCGGAAACCAGTTGTGCTTGATCCAATACCTTGTCGGCCCTAGGCGTAGGCGTTCCCAGTAACCCCAACCTTCGGGAGTGAGGCGGACTGCCCTCGTTTGGTCACTCCGCCGGACCACATAGCCAAGAGAAGTTAGCCATTCAATAGCAGCAAACCGAGCATCGTATGGTCCAGCACTAACGGCCATATACGGCGGAGTGGTCAATTCATCCATCAATATCCTGACTTCTGCCTGTACCTGGCCCTCGCTCGCTGTTCGTCTGACCAAGCTAATCTCCTTCTTTGCCGAGGCGATTCAGCCCAACTCTTTCTCCGCCTTGCACCGATTTCAGATGATGGCCCCTGTTGACCATTCGGTCAGTCTTTGCACTAATCCAGCAACTGGGCAAGGATGGTACAGATACCCACCACGACTGTGGTGGTCGCCACCGCCATCGGAAACCAGTTGTACTTGAGCCAGTACCTTATAGGGCCTAGACGCAGCCGTTCCCAGTAGCCCCAACCTTCGGGGGTTAGGCTGTACGTGGCCCCGGCTGAAGCGGACGGGTCAGAGATATATCCTTGGGAATATAGCCACGCCAATGCAAAATCGTGGGTACTCTGTAAGTACATCGGCCCTGAATATAGAGCATACGGGGGCTTAGTCAGCCTCTCCAATCCAGCTGTGACCGCTGCTCGCACCTCTTGATCCTTCCCAACGGTCATACTCAGACCAACCTCCTTAAGGTTTCTCCCCTGACTACCCGAACTGGTTCTTCGCCTCGCACCGCTGGCCGATTGTAACCCAGCCCGATTGCTCACTCCAAACCTGTCACATCGCCGGAACCGAGGCAATCCCTCTGTCTGCCAAGTATTCCAAAGAGGAAGTCGGTCGGAGCGGGCCCTGGCGTTTGATGCCTGACCGGTCGGTTTACCCTGGAAGAAGGGAACTTATTTTCCTTGCGCAGGTGGCCACGTCTCAGCGCTGGATACCTCAAGATCACGAGCGTCCGGCGCGCCAAAGGCCCGATGTTCCCTCCTTTTGGCCCCACTTTGCATTACGACTTTCTGCGTTATTTTAGGGTTTTGTCATAGTGTTTCCGGCAATTAGTTTAGAGTTTATCGTAGAAGACTGCGCTTTTGCCGTTTACATCGGCAAAAGATGTATGTTGATTTTAAATTGTTATCAAACTAGAATCGTTTTGATTTTTCTTTAACATATCGGGCTTTTGGCTGGGTCCGGTATGCTCGGTCAACTAACGTACAGCCTGCTTCCACAGCAAGGACCCACAAAAAGGACCCCTAAATTCTTACAGGAGGAACCCATGAATCTCAGGAGATACCACAGCACCCTGGTGGTAGGCCTGTTGGCAATGGCAGCGTTGCTGATAGTGGCCTGCGGAGGGGCATCCGAGCCCGAAACCGCGGCGCCAGCACAGCCGGCCGCGCCGGCGGTCGGTCAGCCCACCGCCACACCAATACCGGACGCCACCGCTACGCCGGCGCCCACTGCCACTCCGCTGGCTGAGGACACCGCCACCGCCCAGGACTCCATTGTCCTGGTAGTGCCGGAAGAGCCGGTCAACCTCAACTCCTTCCTCAGCATCGGCGGGTCGCTGTACGCCGCCATCACCCGGGCCAACCTGCAGGACCCCCTGACCTGGCAGTCGGGCGACGACCTGCGCATCGTGCCCACCAGCGCGACCACGGGCTGGGAACAGATTGACGCCGACACCTGGCGCTTCTTCCTGCGCGAGGGTGTCAAGTTCCACAACGGCGAGGCCTGGAACGCCGACGCCGCCCTGCCCAGCCTTACCGCCAATGGCAGCCCGGCTTCCGAAGGCGGCAGCATCAACTACACCGGCCCCCATACGTCGGTCAAGGTTGATGATTACACCGTAGACATCACTTGCCAGGATGCCTGCCCCATCTTCCCCAACACCTCCTTCTTCCTGGGCTTCGAGGCGCCGGAGTGGCTGGCGAGCACGACGGAAGAGGAACGGGCGGGTATCAGCATCGGCCTGGGCCCCTACCAGCACGTTGAATGGACGCCCGGCGTGTCCATCACCCAGGAGGCCTACGCGGACTACGTGCCCGCCGGCGACCACTTCGAGTTCCAGAAGCCGCTAATTCAGAACGTGGAATGGCAGTGGCGCGGTGAGCCCACCGTCATCTCTGCCATGGTGCAGGCTGAAGAGGCGGACATGGGCTGGGACATAGGCGTTGAGCAGATTGAGGCCTTCCCGGCAGAACAACTCCGGTTCGGGTCCTCCGCGGAGACCTACACCCTGCAGATTGATACTGCATGGCACCCGGAACTGCGCAAGAAGGAGGTCCGCCAGGCCATAGCCCACGCCGTCAACTGCCAGGAACTGGTCGAAACCCTGTACGCCGGCCTCACCACCTGCCGCGGCAACATCATCTGGCCGGGCATCATCGGGGCAACGGAAGCGAATACTGCCCCTTACGAGTACAATCCGGAGCTTTCCAGGCAGTTGCTCGCAGAGGCCGACTACAATCCGGAGAACAAGATCACCCTCATCTCCCGGGGCGTGCGCGTCGCCAAGCAGACCGAAATCTCTGAGGCCGTCCACGCCTACCTGAACGAGGTGGGCATCAACTTCGAGTTCCAGATCGTGGAGCCTTCCATCCGCAGCGCCCGATCCCGGTGCGCCGTGGGCCAGGCTGTGCTGGACATTATTGAAGAGTCGGGCCGGGACCCGGAGAGCGCCGAGGCCACCCGCGAAGACATGATAGCCGCCGTGGATAAGGGTAGTTCCAGTTGCGAAGGCTTCCACATGATCGGCAACCAGCCCTCCAACGAGACGCTGGACTTCGGCCGGCAGGTGCGCTACTACATGAACTGCACCAGCCAGCGTTCCGCAGTATGTGACCCCGCCCCGGGCGGCATCCAGGACCAGATTGACGAAGCCCTGGCCTCCTCCGGCCAGGAACGACAAGAACGGCTGGAAGTGCTGGCAGACCGGTTCCGCGAGGAAGTATTTATGCTGCCCCTGTTCGACCTGCCGGTGGTATACGCGGTGAACCCCAAGCTCCAGTGGGAACCCCGCCTCGACCCCAACATCCGCGTCAGCGGCATGTGGTTCGAGGAGTAGGAACAGGACAGGTCACTTAATGGCAATGTAACCAAGGCACAACTATGGGGGAGGGTGTGATGACCCTCCCCCATTTTCGTTTACTATCGCCTTTCGGTATCGTTGAGCTACGCCCTTAGTAGCGCTATTTTGCTGTCGGCCTCATCGTCGTTCCTGCCTTTGCAGGAACCTCGCCCTCGCCTTGTCTACGCCCCCGCCACGAGCAAAGCAATCCTCCTAACAGTCCGTGGTAAGCCCGTCGAACGGCCACCCGCATGGTTCGACAAGCTCACTACGAAAGGTTCAGGGGCCGTCAACGATAGCCAAATTTTTCTTTCCCCTTCGACCGCAGAAGGCAAGGATGGGGGTGAAGCTGGAGTGACTATGCCACTTCAATCACACCATCGCTGTTGGCCACCAGCAGGGCCGTGAAGTCATACCCGCGACGGCGCAACTCATCGCCTCCGCCTTCCTGCCGGTCCAGGACGGCCAGCACTTTTACCACGGTGCAGCCGACGGCCTCCGCGGCCTCTATGGCCTGGAACAGGGATCCGCCGGTGGTGCAGGTATCGTCAACCACTGCTACCTTGGCGCCGGGCTCCAGATGCCCTTCCACGGCGTTGCCCATTCCGTGCGCCTTGGCCTCCTTCCGGACAATGAAGGCGGGAACCGGACCTCCATCCGGCTCCAGGTGGCTGGCCATGGAAATTGCCGCCACAATGGGGTCCGCGGCCAGTGTGGGGCCGCCAACGGCTTGCGCACCAGCCTGCCGCACCAGCGGGAGCAGGGCCTGAGCAGTCAGGTACGCCCCTTCCGGGTCCAGGCTAAGCAGCCGCCCGTCGAAGTAATAGGGACTCTTCTTGCCCGAAGTTAGAGTGAAGTCGCCATACTTCAGGGCTCCCATATCGAGGGACAGTTGCAGCAGTCGGTCAGCGATTTCGGTCAATGGTATTTCTCCAACTGAGGAGGGTCTTAGCCCCCTGGAGTGTGTGCAGGCATCGGTACAGATTACCCTTGCTTGCGATAAAGGCCATGCTCCAATATATAGGCCTCCACTGCTTCGGGTACCTGGTACCGGAATGATATGCCGTCGGCGGCGCGGCGGCGGATTTCGGTGGCGCTGAAATCCACGTTGTTCACCGAGAGCAGCTTTATCCGGTCGTTACGCCCTTCGTAACGGGCCAGGGCTTCGTCCAGTGCCTCGGTGGTGTAGCCGGGGCGGCTGACCACGACCAGGCGGCACAGGTCCAGGATTTCCCCGGGTTCCTTCCAGCGGTGGAAGCTCTCAAAGGCGTCCACGCCAAGGATGAAGTGAAATTCGGCCTGGGGCCCCAAGTCGGAATGCAGTTCCCGCAGGGTATCCACGGTGTAGGTGAGGCCGGGGCGGTCTATTTCGTTGCGGCACACCCGGAAGTGGGGATTTGAGGCGATGGCCAGTTCCACCATCCTGGCCCGGTGGCAGGCTTCGGTCAGGGGCTGCCCCTCTTTCAGCCAGGGACGACCAGCGGGCACAAACAGCACCTGCTCCAAGCCCAGGCTGACCCGGCTTTCCTCGGCAATCAGCAGATGGCCAAGATGGACCGGATCGAAAGTGCCTCCAAGTAAGCCTATACGCATAAAGTCTTTAGCCGGACGTATCCTGCGAATCGACAGTGCCCTGCCGCCAACTCCTAACTTTTAGCTTCTAATGCCTGACTTATTCAGAACCTCTCCATCCCTGACCGGCCTCAGTATCGCCGGAGGTTCACCGGCATTAGGCGTTGGTTCGTGGGATCCACCCCTAGGCGGGCTACCTCTAGCGTGGTCACACCCAACAGGCTGGCTTCGCCCTCTTCTGCGAAGATTACCGGTGAGTACACTTCGCGTCCCTCCAGTCTGATCCGAGCCCAGCCAGTATCAGATGGCACTTGGCGGCCATCGGCCATTTCCGATATGGCTTCGCCACTCACAGAAACGCCCACCCTTTGCAACAATTCCCTGGGCACCGTGGTGTAATCGCATGCGGTGTCCACCGTAGCTTCGACCTCCTCGAAGACGTGCCCGTTGACGTTCGCTACTGCTATGGTTAGGCTGAAAATCCCCATCTGTCCTTTTGAAAGTCCCTTCCCCCGTAAAAGGGCGAATGTTAGAGCCTGACCAGAACTGGACGCGGAAATCAGGGTTACGGCCAGCTCCGCCCGCCAGTTCCTAACTCATTTAGAACCATTCCATTTCCGCGCGGCCGATGCGGATGGTATCCCCCGGCTCGATGCCGGCTTCCTCCAGGCGGCGAGCGATACCCAGGCGGTTCATTTCCCGCCACAGTTGCAGCAGCACGCGGTAGTCCCGGGTGTCGGCCAGAGCGCTGAGTCGCTCCAGTTGCTCCGACTTGACGACGAACACGCCCCGATCCTTGTAGAAGGTGACCGGTTCCGCAGCGGGACGCCGCCGGTCGGGCCTGGTGGGGGCGGCGGCCACCGGTTCTTCTACCTCCGCCGCTTCGATCTCCGCTTCTTGCACGGAGAGGCTGTCCAGCATCTCGATCATGCGGCCGAGCATGGTTTCCAGGCCCTCGCCGCTGACTGCCGAGATGAAGAATATTGGTGTATCAGCGCCGTTGGGCAACACGTCCGACTCGGCTGCTGCCTTCCGCAGGGCCTGGCTCAACTCTGAACGCCGCTCCTGTACCTCAGTAACGTCCATCTTGTTTACCGCGATAATCTGGGGCTTGTGGGCAAGAGCCGGGTTAAACTCCTGCAGTTCGCGATTAATCATGTGGAAGTCGGCCACCGGGTCCTCGGACAACCCGTCCAGGACGTGGACGTACAGGCGGGCCCGCTCCGCATGGCGCAGGAACTGGTCGCCAAGGCCCACGCCATCGTGCGCGCCCTCCAGCAGGCCGGGCACTTCCATCATCACGAAGTCCTGGCCGCGGGTGGTAACCACGCCCAGCACCGGTTCCACCGTGGTAAAGGGATAGTCGGCGATCCGGGGTTTTGCCGCCGAACAGCGGGAAATAAGGGTGGACTTTCCAGCGTTGGGCCTGGCCAGCAGACCCACGTCTGCCAGCAGCTTCAGTTCCAGGAACAGGACCACATAGTCACCGCGCTCACCACGCTGGGAAAGCAAGGGCTCCTGGTTGGTTGGCGTTACGTAGTGGGCGTTGCCCCAGCCACCGGAGCCTCCCTGGGCCACCAGGCGGGGAATTTCGTCGGTTATGTCGGTCAGGAAGTCTCTTTCGCCGCCCCGATGCATTTGCCAGACGACGGTTCCCAGCGGGACCTTGACGTAGGTATCGTCGCCGTTGCCGCCCCGCTGGCCTTTCCCCTTGCCGTGACCGCCCCGATCGCCATACATGGTGCTGTTGAACTTCAGGTGAAGCAGGGTATTGATGGAGCTGTCGCCCACCAGGTAAGTGCTGCCGCCATCGCCGCCATCGCCGCCGTTGGGACCGCCCCGGGGCCGGTATTTCTCGCGCAGGAAGCTTACGCAGCCGTTGCCGCCATCCCCGGCTTTAATGTTAATTCTTACAGTATCTATCATAGAGTAATTGTAGAATGACTAACAGAAATAATAAAGACGTTGAGAAGTGGATAATCCGTATCTGCCTTATGTTGCTTATTGCTTGATATATTAACGGTCGGTACGCATAAGCTGGGCAGGCTGGTGGATAAGCCGTCTGGCGTTGTGGATAACATTTCCTGCCTCTCGAATCGGCCAGGGTGGGGGAGAATTGGGATACAGGCAGTTAACGCTGCGGACGGGATTGTCCACGTATTAGAACAGGATATCCACAGAATACCGGGAGTTATCCACAATCGGGGCCGCTAGCTAGGTAAATATAGCTTCCTTGATGGTCAGGACGCTCTGCCGCAGCCGGTAGTCTTCGTTGATGTCAGCGTTGATCTTCCCTGCCCCGTGGATGACGGTGGAATGGTCCCGGTTGCCCAGCAGCCGTCCCACCTGGGTGGGCGAAAGTTCCAGTTCGTAGATCAGCAGGTACATGGCCACCTGCCGGGCCAGGGCGATGGTCTTGCTCCTGCTCCGGCCCAGCAGGTCCCCGCCGGTTACCTTGTACTGGCGCCCCACCTCTTCCAGGATTCGCTCCGGGTCGATGGCGTGCCGCGCCGTGTCCTGGGTGAGGTCGTCCAGCAGCCGCGACGTGGATTCCAGCGTGATCGGGACGCTCATCAGCTGGGAATAGGCCACCACCCGGTTCAGGCTCCCCTCCAGTTCCCGGACGTTCTTCTGCACCCTCTTGGCAATCAGCTCCAGGACGCTTTCCGCGATGTCGGTCTTGGGAGTGATGGTCTTGAGCTGGTCTGCCTTGGAGCCGAGGATGGCCATGCGGGTCTCCAGGTCAGGAGGCTGGATGTCGGCGATGAGGCCCCATTCAAATCTGGAGCGCAGCCGGTCCTCCAGCAGCGCCAGGGCCTTGGGAGGACGGTCGGAGGTGAGCACGATCTGGTACCCGGCGGTGTGCAGGTCGTTGAAGGTGTGGAAAAAACCCTCCTGGGTCTGTTCCTTGCCGCTCATGAACTGGACGTCGTCAATGAGCAGCACCTGGACGCTGCGGTAGCGCTGCCGGAACTCCTCGGTGCTGCGGTTGCGGATGGCCGAGATGAAGTCGTTGGTGAATTGCTCCGAGGAGACGTAGAGCACGGTACTGCCGTTGCGTGCTGCCTCCTGGCCGATGGCGTGGAGCAGGTGGGTCTTGCCGAGGCCCACGCCGGAATAGAGGAACAGGGGATTGTAGGCCTGGCCGGGCGCATCGGCGACGGCCTGGGCGGCGCTGAAGGCCATGCGGTTGGAATCACCGACGACAAAGTTGTTGAAGGAGTACTTGCGGTCGAAGTTGAGCCCGGTTGCCGCGGGGCGTGAGGTCGGAGCGGCAGCATCGGAACTGACGCCGTTGCCATTGCCGTTTCTGCCAACTGATGGTGGCTGCACCTCGTCGACGGCTACCTCGGCGGACACCAGAAAGCGAACGTCCAGCAGGTCGCCCGATGCCTGGCGCAGGGCCCGCAGGATGGTCTGGTACATCCGTTGCTCGAGCCAGGCGATGGTGAAGACGCTGGGTACCTGTACCAGGAGGTCCGTTCCGTCGAAGGATAGCCCTTCCGTTTCCTTCAGCCAGGTGTCAAAGGTCGTGCGGGGCAACTCCATTTCCAGTTGTCCCAGCGTAGCTGTCCACGTGTCTTTTGCCGATTTGTCTGTCAAGGTGCTAACCCGGTGGTAAGAGTGGTCCAAAAAGGGGCAACGAAAAGAGTACCTGCCCGGTTGGGGCGACGCAAGGTGAACGCTTGTTCTTGGAACCCCTCCATTTATGCTACAGGGCCCGCTTCCTGAAGGTAAACAAGGGCGCCGGCGAATGGCCTCAAATAGAGAACCCGCCGCCAAAATCGGACGTAAAATGGGCTCCAAATTGGCCCTGAATCGGCGACTGTTCCCCGCCCGGGCGGCCACTTCCCTGCTGCCGGGAGTATAATTGGCTCCATCGGTCACCCGTTGAGGTCACAATTCCCGGTTGCCCCGTGGGTTCGCCAAGGTATGGGCAGGGGATGTGAGGACGTGAGTTATGGCTGGTTGGCGGCTCTGGGTAACCCGGCGAGGCATTGTCCGGGAAGGCATTGTTCGAGGTGGACTGCGGGTGGTGGTAGCGGCCATGCTTGTTGCCGCCCTTATGGGCTGCCAGCTGCTCGGGCAGGAACCTGTCCCATCGCCAACGCTGTCCGCGGCGCCGGAACCAGCGCTGGTTGGGCCAACGACGGCTCCCGTGACCGTCCCCACACCTGAACCATCGCCAACTCCTTATACACCTCCCACCCCGGCGCCTCACAAGGGACCTGGAACCGGGACGGCAGCTGCATCCGAGGCTACCGGGTCTCTGCCCGCGGCGGTTACTACCCCAACGCCTGTGCCCACGGCCACGGTGGCGCCCACTCCCGTGCCAACCGCAACCCCGGCTGCCACGGCAACTCCTCCGCCCACCGCCGCGCCCACCGTAACTCCCACGCCCATGCCTACGTCCACTCCCCAACCCACGCCTACACCCACGCCGGATCCGGTGGCCGTGGCGCTGGAGTACCTGGGCCAGCTGAATCCCTGGGTTGTCGATCCGCCGGACCCGGTTCATGCCCGCGCAACGCAGCAACTGCTGAGAATCTGGCAGGCCAACACTTCCCTGGGCGTGGACGCGGCCATCCTGCCCTGGGTGGTCGACGGAATCAGCCCTGCCGAACTGGCTACGCTGGAGACCATTGGCAACTTCGCGGCCCGGGATGCGGCCCTGGCGGGCCGGTTGCTGGGAGAACGGTGGGTAACCGATGGGATATCGGAAAGAGAAGGTGAGACGCTGCGCTGGCTGCGGGGCTGGATTAAGGCGCCGGAAATGGCATCCGTCCTGTTGGACTATGGCTGGGTTCGCGACGGAGTAACCGGCCGCGAGATGGAGCAGCTTGAACCCATCCGTGCACTGGCATCGTTCAAGCCCGCGACGGGCTTACAGGTCCTGGCCCTGCCCTGGATTGAGGACGGGCTGACTGACCAGGAGGCGAGAGTCCTGCTGGAGTATGGAAACGTCCTGGAGGCTGCCCCGGATCTGGCCGCCCCGGTAGCCGCCTTCCCCTGGTTTGCGCAGGACGTGAACTATGATGAGGCGGAGGTGCTGTATGGCCTGGCCCGAATCGGCCGCAGCGACCCTGAGCTGGCCATGTTCGTCGCCTCCACCCGGTGGCTGGCCGCCGCGCCGGAGGTAAACTCCCATTTCTGGGACCCGCTGGACGACCTGAACATCGTCGCCAACGCCAATCCGGAGCTGGCCTGGAGGCTGGCCAGCTTCCTGGGTGAAGAGTTTGAGAGACCGCAACGGGTGATCCTGAACGCCTTTCGCGGCATGATCCAGGAGGAGAAAGACGCCTGGCGCGCCCTCAACAGCAGGGCGTGGTTCCTGGACGGCCTGAGCAATGAAGAAATGGCTTTCCTCACCGTGGCTACCGATATCCTGGATAACTCCCCGAAGGACTTCTTTGAAATGCTGGACGAGCGTTACGTGGAGTCCAGGCCCATCAACTTGCCCCAGAGTGGCAGGGTCAATATCCGGCTGGTCAGGAGGACCCCCTTCACCGACGCGGAGAGCCTCTTGGACGATGCAGAGGGTGCCCTGCAATTACTGGAAGAACTGACCCTGCTGCCGTTGCCCACCAGCGAAGTAGTTATCCTGGTCTTCACCATTGATGGCGATTTCGACTTTGAACGTTCTTACTCTAACCTGACCAGAAACTGGCCCGTGGCCGCCCACGGCAATGGCTATATCCGGCTGGCCTATGAGGACGGCTTCTGGGGAGGCCAGTCCACGCTGTATCACGAGCTGGCCCACTACTACTTCAACAACTTCCCTGTATGGTTCCTGGAAGGCGGGGCCGAGTTCGCCGCCGACTATGTGTGGTACCACCGGCACGGCTCCCCGGAAGATTGGCGCTCCGCCGTCCAATCGGTAACGGACACGAGCTGCCCTTCCGGGGCACGCAATATTCATGAATTGGGGTACCCCGGCTTTTTCTATCTCGCCAGACCCAATGTCCACTGCTTCTATTCCATGGGCAGCCACCTGCTGGCCAGCCTCTATTTTGCCCTGGGCCCTGAAGTTACGTCCGCGGCGCTGCATGAAGTCTTCACGTACGCCTACACCGGAGACAGCGGTCCCCCAACGTCAAAGCACGTTTACCTCGCATTTTCTCGCAACCTGCGCCCCGGCCAGGAGAGGGAGTTCCGGTCCATCTTCGGTCGCCTGCACGGCGGGCCTTTGGCCGAGGCCTCAACCGCCGTCTCAGACGACCATCCCAACAATCCCCGGCAGAGGGTTGCCAGGGTGCGTTTGGGCAGCACGGTAAACGGAAAGCTGGACCATGCCCTGGACACTGATTACTTCCTCGTGACCGCCGAAGCCGGAAAGAGTTATGAGCTGCAGCTGCGGCATGAAATCTCCAACTCCTATATCGGGCCCGACCTCCAGGCGCGCATCCACCCTCCGGGCGGCGGAGTTCCCCAGTTGCTGAAGACCCCCGGGGGCGGTGGAGAGGGCTCAGTGCACAAGTGGAAGCCCCGGGAGTCGGGCGATTACTACCTGTCCCTGGAAAGCTCCTTTGGAATTACCGGGCCGTACAGTTTCCAGCTCAGGCTCCCGGGTGTGGTCCGCGATGACCACGGCGACGCGTCCGAAACCGCAACACCCATACGCATTCCGCAGGACGAAACGCTCCAGGGTGTGATAGACCATCCCACGGACCGGGACTTTTTCAGGGTGGACGTCATCGAAGGATGGGGCTACGTGGCGGAGGTAAAGAATCTCACCCTGGACTATTCCAGGGTGGATGTGTTTGATAACGACGGTCAGCCGGCGTGGAACCATCAAAAGGGCTGGGGACTGCGCGGCTCCGATGTGGGTTTCCAGGCAGCTTATGACGGAGAATACTTCCTGGTGGTGAATTCTCCCGAGGGCAATACCGGCGAGTACTCTATAACCGTTACCCAGCATATCCGCAGCACCGACGATCACTGGGACAGCGCCAGCCGGGCCACGGAGCTGCGGCTGGGGCAGGAGGCCAGCGGCGTCCTGGACAACGAGGCGGACAAGGACCTGTTTCGTTTTCCGGCAGTGGCCGATCGACGCTACTTCATCAAGATTGACCACCTTACCGTCACCGACCAGCCGGTGATCATCTATGGAACCGATGGAGAGACCACAGTCTACGAATACCGGCCCTGGTACCGGCAGTATTACGGCTCCTACATTCCCTGGGTTGCGCCAGAGACGGGCGATTTCTACGTGCAGATCTACAGTCCCGACGGGGACACGGGAGCCTACACGCTGACTGTGTCGCAGGCAGCCGCCGGGAGGGACGACCACGGCGCCACTCCTGAAGCCGCCACGCTGTTGACGCCGGGCGTTGCCGCTCAGGGGCTCGTGGACGGCGGGACGGATGTGGACCTCTTCCAGTTTGAGGCGCAGGCGGGGCAGAGGTATGAACTCCTCCTGGGCAATACACATAGGGACTCGCGGATGTCCCTGTTCTACGCGAACGGCGTGACTTCCGTTAACTGGTTCCTGGAACAGGGTCGCCGACAGAGCGGCAAGTACCTCCGGTGGGAAGCGCGCGAATCCGGAACCTACTACGTGGCGGTATGGGGAGTCGAGGACTTCAGCGCCCCGTACTCCCTGGAGGTCAGCCCTATTGAGGTTCCGGGAAGCTAGGGAACTGGTAGAAACGTCTCTGGCCGGCCATCGTTTTTTACCAGGTGCTTTGGCATGGAAACCTGGCATGGGCAGACCTGTGTGTCTGCCCTGGTACGATGGCAATACCACCTAATATATAACTCTACCCTCTGGTCGGCCATCGTTGGAATCCAGCCTAAAGTGTGTTTAACTTTAATAGTACCAAGTATCTAATTGAAATCGGGCATCCTGGAGCGGGCCATTTTGCGCTACTCGTTCAGGTCGCTGTGCATAGGTACAGGGCTGGTTTTGGCAGTAGCATTCTTCGCAGGCTGCGGCAGCGAGGCCCCCTCCGCGGTGGATACCCCCACCTTGCCGCAGGCAGGCAATCCAGTCCAGGAGGCGCCATCGGTGGGACTGACAGGGGCTGAGGTGACCGCGGCTCCAGCCAGCGCGCCAGGCGGCATGGAAGATACGCCGGGTCCCACGGCCCGGCCTGCGGTTGCCACCCCTGCCACCCCTGCGCCCGTTCCCGAACCGACACCAACAAAGGAGCCGACACCCTTGTCTCAAACGATACCCACTCCCGAGAACGAAGTTAGCCCTCCCGTTGCCGAACAGCGTCCCCACAGCTTCACCCACCACGGCATCACCATCGAGGACCCGTGGCAGTGGCTGCGGGATGCCGACTACCCCACCGTCGACGACGAGGATATCCTGGCGTACCTGAACGCGGAGAACGAGTATTTCGAAGCCAACATGGCGCCCCAGAAGGAGCTCACCGACGCCATCTTCGAGGAAATCAAGGGCCGCCAGCAGCCGGACCTGACCAGCGTCCCCTGGAAGGACGACAAGTGGTACTACCAGTGGAAGTTCGCTGAGGAGAGCCAGTACCGCGTCTGGCTGCGCTGGCCCGCCGGTTCTTCCGGCGACACGAAACCTGATGCCCGCGAGGCCCCCACCGCCGATGCGGAGACTATCCTGGACGAGCCCCAACTGGCCGAGGGCCTGGAATACTTCCGCCTGGGTTCCCTGTCAGTGAGCAACGCGGGCTCCCTGCTGGCCTACGCCACCGACACCGACGGCTCGGAGCGCTACAAGCTGGTGGTCAAGGACCTGGAAACCGGAGAAATGCTCCCCGAGGAAATACCGGGGACCATTGGCCGGGTGGTGTGGTCGGCGGACGATTCGTCCCTGCTTTACACGGTGGTAGACGATAACTGGCGGCCCTGGCAGGTGCGCCGTCACGTCCTGGGCGAACCCGTTGACCAGGACACGGTGGTGTACGAGGAGAGCGACCCCGGCTTCTTTGTGGGTATCGGCGAGTCCGCTTCAAAGGAGTACATCATCATAGGCGCGGGCGACCACGTAACCTCCGAGGTGCGCCTGCTGCCCGCCACCGACATCGCCGCAGACCCGCTGGTGGTGTCTCCCCGCCGGGCCAACCACGAGTACTCCATTGACCACCAGGGCGACCGGTTTATCATCAAGACCAACGACACCCACAAGAATGCCCGCCTGGCCACCGCGCCCCAGGATGACCCCACCGAGCAGGCGTGGGAACCGCTGGTGGATGCTTCGGACAGCCACTACATCCGCGGTTTCGACACCTTTAAGGATTTCATCGCCGTGGAAGTCCGCATTGACGGCCTGGACCACGTACAACTGATGTGGAGGGACGGCGAATCCAGGTACATAGAGTTCCCGGAGTCGGCGTACACCGCCGGGGTTGGCCGGAACCGGGAGTTCCAGACCGGCACCCTGCGCCTGGACTACACGTCGATGGTCACGCCCAGCACCGTGTTTGACTATCACCTGGACACGCAGGAACTGGAAGTCAGGCAGGTGCAGGAGGTGCCCAGCGGGTACGACGCCTCCGAGTACGTTACGGAAAGGCTGCTGGCCCCGGCGCGGGACGGCGTTGAGGTGCCCGTGTCCATCGTCCGGCACAAGGATACCCCGGTGGACGGGTCGGCGCCCCTGTATCTCTATGGTTACGGCGCCTATGGGTACGCAATTCCCCCGTCCTTTTCCACCACGCGGCTTTCCCTGCTGGACCGGGGCTTCATCTACGCCCTGGCCCATATCCGGGGCGGGGATGACCTGGGGTACCACTGGTACGAGGCCGGCAAGCTGGACCGGCGCACCAACACGTTCAACGACTTCGTGGACGTAGCCCGCCACCTGGTTGACCAGGGGTATGTGGCGGGGGGGCGCATCGCCATTGCAGGGGGCAGCGCCGGCGGCCAGTTGATGGGCGCGGTGGTAAACCAGGCGCCGGACTTGTGGGGCGCGGTCGCTGCCCACGTGCCCTTTGTCGATGTGCTGAACACCATGCTGGACGATACCCTGCCGTTGACACCCATCGAGTGGCCAGAGTGGGGCAACCCCATTGAAGACAAGACCGTCTTCGAGTACATCCGCTCCTATTCTCCCTACGACCAGTTGATGGCGAGAGAGTATCCACCCATACTGGTGACGGCCGGACTGAACGACCCCCGGGTTACTTACTGGGAGCCCGCGAAGTACGTTGCCAAGCTGCGGGCCCTGAAAACCGACGATAACCTGGTGCTGCTGAAAACCAACATGGGCGCGGGGCACGGGGGCAGGTCGGGCAGGTACGACCGTCTCTACGAGGTTGCCGAGGAGTACGCTTTCATGCTGGCGGTGATGGGGTTGGTGGAGTAGGAGGACCGGATCATAAACCGGATTCGAAACCTGCTCTACCGGGGCGTTCCAAATTCAACAAATGCCCGGAAAATTCCTTGGGCCGGCACATTCCCTGGGCAGGAGGGCTGATTATGACCCCGAAGAAAGGAATTATTGAGACCGTTGCGGGAAATGGCTCTGAGGGCTGGGCTGGAGACGGCGGCCCGGCGACGGAGGCTGCCTGCCAGGAACCGTACGCGTGTGAATTCGATCCCCAGGGGAACATGGTTGTGTGCATGGGCCGCCAGCACCGGATACGGCGGGTGGACGCCCAGACTGGCATTATCACCCTGGTGGCCGGGACCGGAGAGGCGGGATACACCGGTGATGGCGGCCCCGCGCTTAACGCTGACATCAATCAACCGTACGGCCTGGCCATAGACGTTAACGGCGATATGTACTTTTCGCAGCGATTTGACCCGGCGGTCAGGAAGATAGACGGCAGTACGGGCATCATCTCCACCGTGGCCGGAACCGGAGAATTTGGCTACAGCGGGGACGGCGGCCCCGGCAACCAGGCGATGCTCCGTGAACCCAACGATGTGTTCCTGGACAGGCGGGGCGGCCTGCTGATTGCAGACATACAGGACCAGCGCATCCGGCGAGTGGATTTGGAAACGGGAATAATAACCACTTTTGCGGGCACCGGGGAAAAGTCCCGCGCCGGCGACGGGAATCAAGCCGTCGAAGCAAGCCTGATGGGGCCCCGGGCGGTCTGCATGGACAGTTTGGGCAACACCTACGTTGCCGAGCGGGAAGGAAACGGGGTCCGCAAAGTCTCCCCGGATGGGACCTTAACCACGATAGCCGGAGCCAATTCCGAGTTCGGCTATTCCGGTGATGGTGGGCCAGCGCTGGCGGCCACCTGGGGAGCGCCGAAGGCAATGCGGTGCGACCTGAATGACAATATCCTCGTGGTTGACACCGAGAATGATGCAGTCCGCCTGATTGACCAACTCACAGGGGTGGTGACAACCATTGCTGGAGGGCGCTCCGGCGGCGAGGGTGACGGGGGCCCGGCGGTTCAGGCAGGGTTGGGCCGTCCCCACGGGTGCGGCATTGACGCGGCAGGCGACCTGTATATTGCGGACACCCAAAATAACCGGGTACGCGCGGTTGGCATGCAGGGGCCCTGAAAAGTCTCTTACCATTGTGGTTATTCCGTCGAACCAGTTGGCCAGTAGAGTTCGTTTACATTGCTCAGCCGGATTACTGTCGCGACAGGAGTCGGTCGTATTCGTGATGCGGTCCGATCCAGAACCACACTATGTCGCCACGGTCCAGTACCCCGAGCGCACGATAGTTTTCGGTTATTCGTACCGAGTACACTGACCGTCTCCTTCCTACTCGCTTGAATTCCAAACTTGGATGGTTGGGATTAGTCTCAAAAAAGCGGTAAGCGTCTCTTGCTTGTCTTTGCACATGTCGTGGAAGTTGCTGGTACGCATCCCAAAAGCTTCGCCTTGTGAATGAACGCATTCTTACAGGTCTTGCGGATCCAGTGGCGCAGTCTTCCCTGTTTTATGGTCAGCCAGCGCCTCGTCAGCCAAACGCGTTAGCAGTTCTTCCGATTCGGCACGGGCGAAGAGATCAGCCCATAGCCGTTCCGATTCCAGTTCGGCTATCAGGAAGCGGGCGAACTTGTCCTGCTCTTCTTCAGGGAGCTGGGCGGCTTTCTCAAAGGCCTCTCTAAGCAGTTGATTCATGGCGCCTCCACATCAAACTGGTTGCAACTCCCCGTGATCGTTTGTACTATTGCGGTATGTTGCGTTATATATCGAGGGGCTGGATGTAAAGCGCAAGCCCCCCTACTCGCCCGGGCCGAAAAGCTGGGGCAGGTCGGTTACTTCGGCGGCGCCGCTGGCTGGGGCGGCCAGAGAGAGGGTCTGGCCCGGGTTGGCCCCGGCGGTCCGGACGTAACCCAGTCCCACCAGTTGTCCGGTGGAGGGGATGGTGGCCAGCGACGTTACTTTGCCGACGTTGCGGCCCTCCTGCTGCAGCCCGGCGCCCTCTGACACCTCGGCGTCCGTGGAGAAGCGCAGCCGCACCAGGTAACGCTGCACCTTCTGGTAGGTGTCCAGGCGGGCGATTACTTCCTGGCCGATGTAGCAACCCTTGGCAAAGTCAACGGAGCCGATGAGGCCGGCCTCCAGCGGGTTGTAGTCATCGCCCAGTTCCCTGCCGTGGCGGGGGATACCGCTTTGTACCAGGGCAGCGTTGAAGGCTTCCAGTCCAACGGGGGTAATGCCGGACTCTTCAAGCGCTTCCCAAATATCGGCCGCATTGGCCGCATCTATCAGCAAGTCAAAGGAGGGAAGATTGCCCAGGGGACGGTTGATGACCAGGACGCCGTGACCGCCCACCGTGGCCGGCAGTGCGGCGTAGGGCTCCATTTCGCCAATGAGGTTTGCCTCTTCGGGTAGCGTGATGGCAGAAGCCAGCGCTTCCTTGCCATTGGGGCCTCCAATGGTGAAATGGGCCGTATCCGGGGAGATGTCCTCCACCTCCAGTTCTTCCATGATGGTGTACTTGTCCAGCCAGTCGATTACCGTCTGCTGGCAGCCGGGGCTGGTAATCAGCAGGGTATAGTCGCCGGTGTTGATCACGCCCAGCAGGTCTAGGATGCGGCCCCGGTCGGTGGTCAGGATGGTGGGCGCGCCCTGTCCAGGGGCCAGGTTAATGATGCCGTTGGTGGAGAGGCGGTTCAGCAGGTCCAGGGCATCGTCTCCGGTGGCCTTCAGCCGGCCGGTGTAGGAACTGTCGTGCAGGCCGGCGGCCTCGGTGATTGCCTGGTATTCGGTGGCGACATTGGTGTAGACGGGAGTGAGGGTAGTTGTGGCCATAAGGTTAACCTCCGGTGGGACAATGGGGTGACTCTATAATAGCGCAAAAACCGTGCGGGGCTTGGACACTCTAACGGAGCGATTCTGACTGGCGGTTCCAGATTGCGGGATCTCTCCCAGGAGACCTGTGTAGCTCAGCCTGGTGGAGCGAGGCCCATTCCATTACAAGGCGCAGAGCGCGGGTTGGGAGAAAACCCCGGAGTACCACAATGCTCTCAATCCCCATCAAGGCTTCGTATTCCCCGTACAGGGCGTGAAAGTGTGGTGGAGAGGGTCACTGGCATACATCCGGATGACAATACCGTAGAATCGGCAAATTTCAGGCAAATTTCGTCGGCGCAGTCAGGTCTTCCGGTAAGTCCTCCAAGGCCTTGCCGGTTATTTCCATATAGAGGGCATCGGGGCAAAGCTCAATCTCTTCATCCCACGCTATGGCGCGGTGCTCGGCGATGTGTTCCTTCTTGAAATTCGCAGGCTCAACCCAGGCCGCAAACATACCCCGTCCAACCAGGTGGGACAGGTCAAGCTCTCCGGATACTCCATCGGAGTAGCGGAGCCATAGCCGGTATCCATCCCTGGCTTCAACTTCGACGGGTCGAATCATGAGCTGGTCTCCTGAAGGATTACTCACGATTATACTACTTCAGGCTATGGCATCGCAGGGAGCGTTTGCCTGGCCTGAGACGGTGCAAACTGAGAAAAGCCGAGGACTCAGGGGAGAGGAAACTACCCCAAAAGCGGAATGCGGCCATCAGGGCCGTCCCTGCGTTTACGGTCTTGTGGACGGTCTGGAACTAGGCCACCGGCGTTGCTGCCGAGTACAGTTCCTGCTCGATGGCCTGGCGCACGGGGCGCAGGTAGGGGCGGGCGGCACGCATTTTTCCCAGCAGCTCGTCCAGGGGTATCCACTGGGCCTGGTCGATGCCTTCCGTAAGGTCGGGCTGTAGCGGGTCCGACAGGTTGCCTTCGTAGTCCAGGAGGAACCACTGCACTGACTTGTTGACGGGGCCGATCCGGTAGTAGGAAATGTAGGTGGACTGGCAGAGAGGAGAGCGGATGGTTAAGGAGGAGGGATTCAGGCCGGTCTCTTCGGAGATTTCCCGAAGAGCGCATATTTCGTTGGGTTCGCCGGGGTAGTCCAGTTTGCCCTTGGGCAGGTCCAGTAGCCGGTGCTTGCGGATAAGCAAGGCACTGCCGCCGCAGAGGACCAGGCCTCCGGCGGCGAACATTTGGGGCAGCTCATCTCTATTCATGTATAAGTATTCGCTCCAGAATTCCTACTTGATCGCGATTTAGCCCGGTAAACAACACCCCGTCCACAATCATGTCGGTCAGCATATCCATATCAGGGGCCTGGTAAATTACCTCGGGCCTGAGGTCCTTTCCTTCGAATTCAAAGCGGGTCAGGATGTAGTGGATGGCGTTCAGCCTGGCCTGCTGCTTGTTGTCCGATTCAATGATTATCCAGGGGGCATAGTCGGTGGAGGTTACGGCGAACATTCGCTCCTTGAAGTAGGTTAACAACTGCCACCGTTCGGCCACCTTGCGGTCGTTGGCCGAATACTTCCAATACTGGAGGTCGCTGTCCTGCCGCAGCCGGAACCGCAGGTCCTGGGACTCGCGGGAGACCGACAGGTATAACTTGATGAAGGTTACCCCCTCGTCCACCAGATCACGTTCCCATTCGTTGACCTTGCTCAGGAAGTAGTGGTACTGGCGCATGGTGCAGTAGCCCATGGCGGGCTGAATCAGCGCGCGGGAATACCAGGACCGGTCGTACACGAGCATTTCCCCGGGCTCGGGCATCAGCCTGTAGTGGTGGCCCAGCCAGTTGCGCATTTCCTGGGCGGTGGGTATGCCCTGGCTGATGATTCCTGAGTAACTGGGGTTCAGGTAGTGGGTGATGGCGGAAGCGATGCTGCCCTTGCCGGCGGCATCTCGGCCTTCCAGCACTATGGCAACCCGATGACCGTTGGCAACTACCCACTCCTGCAGGGCCAGCAGTTGGCGCCGCAGGACGCGCAACTCGGTGCGGTATGCCAGGTATTCAATGCCGCGAAAGGCGGGAACGTTGTGTCTGGTTGCCGAAGTTTCCGGCAGAATTCTGTTATTTTCCAGGTTCAGGTCGAAAGCAACCATCAGAAAAATAACCGTCCGACAGGCTTTTGCAGGGTAACCGGCCTGTACCACTATTCCCTATCGTAAGAAATCAACGCCGGACCTGTCAATGTAAATAATGGCAAGAGATCAATAATGCGGGACTAAAACCGGAACAAGGAGTAGATGCAACGATAGTCGCCGCGAGAGCCCCGTATGGGGTTATAATGCCGCCAACTCCACCCTGTCGCAGCATGAGGAACGACCATGCATTCATTGATCTCCCCAAGGGACCTGGGCCCGGTTGCCGCTATGGCCGCGACCGCCTTCCTGGCCCTTGCCGTGTTTGCCTGGACGGAGCGGACGGTCCTGGTTGACCCCGACCACCGGTCTGTCCCCTATTGGCCGTGGAAGTTGTGGCAGATCCCTCCCTTGATCATGGGCATAGGCGGCGCCTGGTGGCTGTGGGCTGGCACTAATCGAGCTGCCTGGGTACGCAGTCTTGCCCTGGGCCTGCTGGCATTGGCCGTATTCGCCAACGGCTACACCGACGCCTTGGGAGACCACCGGGGTGACGTTTGGCGCACCCTCAACCCCCTGTTCCTGGGCGTGTCAACTGTTGCGGCGGTGACCCTGTGGCGTTGCGGTACCGGCCTGGCCCGTGCCTGTGCGGTAATATCCGCAGGGCTTGGGCTGGTAGTCTTTGCGAACGCCTATTTCCTGAATCAGGGAATGCTGTGGCCTGCCCTCAATCCCCTGCGAATGCTGGCATTCCTGGCGTGGGCCGCCGCTTCCGCGCAATCAGTCAACCCTCAGTCAGAAACCTGATCGGCAAAATTTAAAGTGCCGCCAACCCTAACCATTTCACATCAGGAGGAGGGCCATGAAGACCATAGAGCTGGACTATAGCAAGCAATGCGGCGACGAACCCGGCAAGGGGCATAACCGCTGGCATCCCGACATACCGCCGGCAGTGACCGCCGACCCCGGGGAAGAAGTGGTGATGCAAACCCGCAACGCCTTTGATATGCAGATCACGCCTTCCACCCAGCCCGCCGACCTGCTGAACGCCGACCTGAACCTGGTCCATCCCCTGACCGGACCGGTGTACGTCAACGGCGCCGAGGCTGGCGACCTGCTGCAGGTCAATATCCTGAACATTGAGCCCGCAGGTTGGGGCTTTACTACCATCCTGCCCGGCTTCGGGTTCCTGCGGGACGTATACACCGAGCCCTACATAGTCCACTGGGAGATGCGGGACGGCTACGCCCAGTCGGAGCAACTGCCCGGGGTGCGGGTGCCCGAAGCGTCTTTCATGGGGACTATCGGTGTAGCTCCCTCCAGGGCATTACGCCAGGAAATGCTGCTGCGGGAGGATGAACTGCTGCGGCGCGGTGGTATGGTGGTAGGGCCCACTCCGGCCGGCGCCGTCCCTGCCCACGAACCCTTTGCCTCCGAGGGGCTGCGGACCATACCGCCCCGGGAGAACGGCGGCAACGTGGATATCAAGCAGTTGACGGGAGGCACCCGCCTGTACTTGCCCGTCTTTACCGATGGAGCCCTCTTCTCCGCCGGCGACGCTCACTACGCCCAGGGTGATTCCGAGTGCTGCGGCACGGCGGTGGAGATGGACTGCACCCTGCACGTGAGCTTCGAGGTTAGAAAGGGCGAGGCCGCCAGTAGGGGCATCAACTTCCCCTATTTCGAGCGCGACGACTATTTTACGACTCCGGAGATGGCCGCCCCCCGCCGGTTCCTGGCATCCACCGGCATGTGCATCGCCGGCGGCACCAACGAGTCGGAGCACGCAACCCTGGCCTCCCGCCAGGCCCTGCTGAACATGATCCACCTGCTAATGGAGCGGGGCTGGACCCGCGAGCAGGCCTACTGCATTTGCAGCGTGGCGGTTGACCTGAAGGTCAGCGAGGTGGTGGACGTCCCCAACTTCGTGGTGTCGGCCTTTTTGCCGCTGGACATTTTTGTGGGGTGACGGGGGGTGGGCTTTACACGTTGCTGGTAAGGAGTGAAACTCTGTGTGCTTCTCCCTGAGGGTTCACTCGTTGACTGAAGCTTGCTTTCAGCAACTGCAAATTGGGTCGGCGTTGCCTCAGTCGAGAAAATTGCGAAACTCGCTCCAGACGAGGAAAATAACAGCGGGAGAGGACTCGACACCCGGAGTCTAACGCCGACGACAGTTAGGGGGGAGCCCAGACACGACGCTTCCCAAAAGCAAAACAGGGGGAAGACCCCTCCGGATAGGATAGCAGGAATGGCTTTACGACTGAGAGCTGAATACACCAACGGATTATTGAAACCCCTGGAACCCTTGGAACTCGCAGAAGGAACCGTCGTCATGGTATCCATCGAGGAAGAAGAGAGCATCCTGGACCTCTTCGACCGGTTACGCAAGTCCGTGCCGGAAGGGGAGTGGGAAAGGCTGCCGGCCGACGGGGCAATGAACGTGAAACACTACCTGTACGGTGGCCCGAAGGACAATGGTCAATAAACGAACTCTTCGCTGACACCGGCTACTGGATAGCATTGCTCAACGAAAGGGACTACCTTCACGAGAAGGCCATGGAAATCAGCGCAACGCTGACAAACCAGCGGATAGTCACGACGGAAATGGTATTGACGGAGCTTCCAAATTACGCCAGCAGGGAAGGGCAGCACCTCCGCCGGATCTCAGGCGATACAGCAGCCGAGCTCGCCGCCAGACGCAACGTAGAAGTAATTGCTCAGACGAGCGACCAGTTCCACCAGGCCCTGGAAAGATACCGGTCCCGGCTGGACCAGAGCTGGAGCATAGTGGACTGCGCCAGCTTCATTGTCATGGAAACACGCCAGATCCATGAAGCCTTGGCCTTCGACCACCACTTCGAGCAGGCGGGTTTCACCGCCCTTCTACGCAACAGCGAGTAACCACCCTCCGAAGGACCCGCCGCGGCCGCATGAACCCGCCACCACAAAGGCAACACGGCAAACAGAGAGTTTCGCAATTGTCTGTCAGTCATGCAGGGCTTGGCCGTTCTGTCCAACCGTGTTCTTTCTGGTGGATTAGTCTGTCGGTAAGGCTTCTTGAAGAACGGTGACGTTGAGGTCTTCTATCCTGCGGAAGCCTCTATCATTTGTAATGAACGTAGTGCAGTTGTCTTCCAGAGCGGTTGTTCCGTGGACTGCGTCCGGAGTTCGCAGATTTGTTCGCGCCCTCAGCCTTGCCGCCTCTTCCCAAATTCGGCGTGTCGTAGGTATCATTCTTATTCCAGGGGCTTGGAAAAGTTCTCTGTAGGTCCCTTCAAGCTCCTGGTTTCCTTCTCGAATCGGTCTCACCAGCACCTCTGCAACCGTCAGTTCGCTGGTCAACAGGGTCAAGCCATCTGTCCCTGCCTGGTTCCACAATGGCTCCAGCATGGTCCTGTAGGGCTCCACTTTCTCCACGCTGTATATGAACGCGCAGGAATCCAGGTAAATGGGCCCAAGGGACGGGAGGATCAGTTGTGCCAAGAGTCGCGCTCCGCCCGGATGTAGTCGTCCACTTCCTCGGCTGTCCTGAACGATGGTACCGACTCGGACGTGGCCAGGATGTCTGCCGCAGTGCGACCTGTGGCGATTTCGGATGCGCTGACCACGACGTCGACTTCATCTCCTTCGGACAACTCGGGGTCTTCGACCACGATTCGCCCTCCGGGTAGCACTGTAGTTTTGATGTGCAGCGTCCTTTTCATGTTCGAGGCCCCTCCTTTCGTCGGATTATATACCAGGCCGAGTCAAGACCAATACTTAGCAGGATGTTCGCCCTTGCATAGGGATTGATTCATCTCAGTCGGCAGGTGCTTGGTAGCTAGGCGCCTGCTGTGTATTGGTGCGCTTGCATTAACTGCCCCATCGCCCCATTGACTCCCCGCAACCCAAAACCGTACAATGGCGTAACAATACATAAGAAACCTGCTTCCCCACGGGAGGGCTTTGTATGGCTATAACCATGGACGGCGTGGAACTTGGTGTGCAAATTACCGAGAAGGCCGCCGAAAAGATCAAGTACTTCGCTGAGAAGGAAGGCGTTCTTGACGGCGTGGGCCTGCGTGTGGCAGTCAAGGGCGGCGGTTGCTCCGGCCTGACCTACGACCTGAAGATTACCAACCAGGAACTGGAAACCGACAAGATCGTCGAGCAGTACGGTGTCAAGGTGATGGTGGACAAGAAGAGCTACATCTACCTGGTTGGAACCGAGCTTGACTTCTCCGACGGTCTCAACGGCAAGGGTTTCGTTTTCGAAAACCCCAATGCCAAGAAGGCCTGCGGCTGCGGGACTTCCTTCAGCGTCTAAAGTCTGGTAGCTGCGCCTGTTTGCCCGCAACCCTGGCTGGGGCTGGCGGACTCGCAGGCCGTGCCACGGCTAACCAGCGAAAATCGGCGTAGATCCCTGTTGACACCCTTGCACGGTAATTGTGGGCCAGGCCATTCTGAATGGCTTGGCCCTTCCTCTTCTTGACCCGCTGGGTTTCCGCTATTTCTTTTCCTTGGGCGTCCTTGCAACCGACTGAGCCGGCTTTTTTCAAGCCGTTCTGGACCTTCATCCGGGGCCTGTCTCAGGACATTCCAGCGCAGGGCGGTATGTTCTCGCGGCCACCTTGGATAGAAGGGCAGGGCAATCGCGTCTTAATTCCGAACACTCCGATAACCTGAACTATAGCGGTTCGAATGACTGGATTAGCCTTCTTGCAGCGCCTGACACCCGAAAACCCAGCCCAATCCAGCATCCGAAGTCTCTAAAACGAGGTTGGGCAAAGCAACAATTTGCTTTTCGCACGGTTTCATTGGCCTTGTGAATACTCTCTATCCTAATTCTCACAAGACGCGATTGCCCTGGATAGAAGGGTTGGGGGTGAGGGTCCTTCACGCCCGTATGGTAAACTCTCCTCAATATCCCCATGCCCGCGGATTTCCACTCAGCTAAGGAGCGGATGCTATGACCAGCACGAGCAAAGACCCGGTCCTGGTGGTCCTCCAGCTTACCGGTGGCAACGACTACATGAATACCGTCGTGCCCTACGGCGACCCTCTCTACTACGACTGCCGGCCCACGGTGAACGTCTCGCCGGAGCGGGTGCTGCCCCTGGACGACAAGGTGGGGTTCAATCCCACCCTGGCTCCTATCAAGCAGTTGTACGACCGCGGCGATGTGGCAGTGGTCCACGGCGTGGGTTACGCCAATCCCAACCGCTCCCATTTCCGCTCCATGGACATTTGGCACACCTGCGAGCCCGACAAGATAGGCACCGAGGGCTGGCTGGGCAAGGTTATCCGCGACCTGGACCCCCACGCCGAGAACGTGCTGACCGGGGTGAACTTTGGCCGCGGCCTGCCCCGGGCCATGGCTCTGCCCGGGGTACCGGTAGCGTCGGTGGCGGTACTGGAAAACTACGGGTTGCTGACCGTCATTCCCCAGGAGGAGGCCCGGGCGCGCGCCCTGGAGGTCTTTGCCCGCATGTACACTCCGGCCGTGGGCACCGGCCCCACCATGGACTACCTGGGCCAGACGGGCCTGGATGCTCTGAAGGGGGCCGACATTCTCCGCACGGCGCCGGAGAAGTACGAATCCACGGTGGAGTACGGCGACAACGCCATCGCCCGCAACCTGCGCGCCATATCCCAGGTGCTGCTGGCCGACCTGGGCACCAGGGTCTTCTACACCCAGCACGGCGGCTACGACACCCACGCCGCCGAAATGGCAGTCCACACTCAGCTTTGGACCGATTTGTCCGACGCTATATCCTGCTTCTTTGCCGACCTGCGCGAGCACAACGTGGAGGACCGGGTGGTGATGCTCGTTTTCACCGAGTTCGGCCGACGGGTCAAGGACAATGGCTCCGGCACCGACCACGGTTCCGGCGGCCTGTCCATGGTTATGGGAGCTCCGGTCAAGGGCGGCCAGTACAACGAATACCCGTCCCTAAGGGAAGGCGACCTGCTGGAGGGCGACCTTCACTTCAACTACGATTACCGAGGCCTGTACGGCACCCTGGTGGAACGCTGGCTGGGGTTGGATGCAAGGCCGGTGGTTGGGGGAAGTTATGAACAGGTTGGGGTGGTGTAGGCAGCTGTGGCCCACGGATATGCTGCCACCGTAGGGGAATTCCTCGGGGTAGACGAGGACTCTCTGATTGGGCAACTGGCAAGGGGAGTATTTAACACAGGTATTAGGGACCTCAGCAATGCCCAAGAAAGAGTATGGCGAGAGGAAAGCCGCCTCCTAAAGGACCAACTGTCAGAACCGGCGTTCACGGATTGGTTTATCGTTCTTGAATATGAAATACCGCGTCGGTCACGGCGGCCAGACGTAATCCTGCTAAATCCCTCTGCAATTTTCGTGATCGAGTTCAAGGTTGGATCCCCTAATTGGGACTCAGCTTCCCGATGGCAAGTTAACTCCTACGCCCGCGATCTCCGAGACTTTCATGCAGAATCTCATGGGCGTAGGATTGTGCCCATTCTGTGCGCCACCGGCGCACCGAAAAGCTATGACGAAGAAATTCCACTCCAGGAGAGCGATGTAGGCGTCGTCAACCTCATCAGAACTAACGGTGAAGATTTGAGTTGGTGGCTCCTACGCGGCGACCGCAGGCTTTCGTCGTTGTCTCTCCCGATCATTGACCCTAAAGCATGGGTTAATTCTGTCTATCGTCCGACGCCTACCATCATCGATGCTGCTGTGCGACTTTACGAAGGGAACGGAGTTCGAGAGATTTCACACCGGTACGCCTATAACCTAGATCAAACAACAGACATGATCGTCGACGAGATTGATAAAGCACGTAGTAATCGGCGGAGAGTGATAATCTTCGTCACAGGAGTACCAGGAGCAGGCAAGACTCTTACAGGCTTGGACGTAGTTCATGACCCCAATTTAAGGCATTCAAGCTCACTGGCGGGGATATTCCTATCAGGAAATGGTCCGTTGGTTGAAATAGTTAGGGAAGCACTTGTACGAAGTCAGACAGGCGAGGGACGTAGCAAGAAGGAACGGGAGCGAGAAGTAACTACGTTCATCCAGAACGTTCGCAACTTCCTTCGCTATCATCAGGAGAATCCGAATGAGCAACCTCATGATAACGTAGTAGTCTTTGACGAAGCACAAAGAGCTTGGAACAGTACTCAAATGCAAAAAAAATGGGAGATACCCGCCTCTGAATCTGGTCTCCTACTCGACGTAATGGAAAGGTTGACAGACTGGGCAGCAATAATAGCCTTGGTGGGAGGTGGACAAGAGATCTTTCTTGGAGAAGCTGGCCTAGAGGAGTGGGGTCGAGCCATAGGAGATAGGTCGATTCACTGGCGTGTCGTAGCTTCCCCTGAAGTTCTCACAGGTGGAGATAGCGTTGCTGGGCATAGGTTATTCGAAGAAGGAATTCCACAAAACGTAACTTTTGTAGAGAGTGAGTTAGCCCATCTAGATGTCGTCGTTAGAAGTCATCGGGCGCAACGTTGGGCAGAATGGGTTAATCATTTGCTTTCCTTAGACCTGGAATCCGCACGAAAGCTTGTGCCTGAAGTTGAGGAGTTTCCATGCTTTGTTACTCGAGACTTGGTCAAGGCCCGTGGTTGGTTGAGGATGCACCACGAACTGGATCCGGAGCAGAGAATTGGCTTGGTTACCACATCCTCCGACCTAAGGCTTCGGGCCAATGGCATAGAAATGTCGACTGGTTTCCGCCGCGGCTTCGCTTTTAAAAACTGGTTTTTGGACGCCGCCGCTGATATCCGGTCTAGTTATTCGCTGGAAGTCGCAGCATCTGAGTTTGAATGCCAAGGTCTTGAACTTGATTGGGTTGGTATGTGCTGGGGTGGCAACCTTGTCCCAACGAAGGACCTGGCGTCATGGGAGTGCAGGAAATTCAAGGGGTCCAAGTGGCAAAATGTAAGGCAAGAAGCGGAACAAGCCTACACCTTGAATCGGTACAGAGTATTGTTAACCCGTGCTCGAAACGGGTTGGTGATATGGGTGCCTAAAGGAGATATCAAGGATCCCACCCGTGACCCCTCCCGATTTGACCGCGTTTACAAAGCACTTCGCAAAGCGGGTGTGCCTGTTCTGGAAGATCACTTTGAATATGACAGCTTACAACAGGATTAGCAGCTCTTGGTCGGTGGAAAATGAGAGTAAGGATTTCCTAGGATTTAAAGATATTGAATTTCTCCTGGGCCTCTCTCTCACTTCACTCTCCCCTACCCCAGCCACCCCGCCCAACCTTTCGGACGAAATGGGACTATACAATCAGCTCAGTGGTTACCGCAGGTGTGCCGTTGCCCTGGTAGCCTACGCCCCCGACCCGCAGCCCACTTCTTGCGCCCCTACCATTGCCCTTCCATGCCTCCCATGCCGAGGCAGTGTAGCTCATCCGCGTTCATCTCTTCCCCACCGTCATGCCAATCTCCTGGCTTCAGCCCTGGCGCGCGGCTGGGACCGACGGTAACGGCTCCGTAAGCCTGGGCCGATAGTTTGGTGGTCGTCGCAGACGGTGGGCGCCAAGGCCGCTCGGGAGGGTATCCCCCATTACGTTGAGGCAGCAGCCATTTCTGCTGAAATTATCAATACGGATTAGAGTAATATACTTCTAATATATAGCTGAGTATGTTGACATTATTGGTCTAAAATCATATATTCCTGGAAAGATTTTCAAAATAACTACGATTTATTGCTACGACATTCAATCCAATCTTTGAGAGGAGGTGCATTGCCTAGCGGATATTTCATTGCTAATTGAGTCCCATCAGGGATGCTTGTTCCTTTATCAAGAAAGTCTGGATTTGGAGGATTGAAATGATGTCCTGCCAATGGCTGATACAAAGGTTAAAGGAACCCAGGAAACTTCTTCTCGGACCGATTCTGGCGATATTGGCCCTGGCTATCGTGGCCTGCGGCGCATCTGCTCCCGAACCGGCCGCTCCGGTGGCAGAGCCAGCGGCCCCAGCGGTACAGGAACCGGCCGCGATGCCTGAGCCTACTGCGGCGCCAGCCGCCATGGAAAAGCCGGCCGAGGAAATGATGGCCAAGCCTGAATCCGGGGCGATGGCTTTTGCCGATTACTGGAATCCCCCGACTGATTATTATGGCGAGCCCGTTTACGGCGGGACGCTCCGCGTCAACTACGAAGACCCGTTGGAGCATGCAAACGATTGGGGTGCGGCTACGGGCGCTTCAGCCAGGTATCGTGGTCCCACCAGCGCCGTGCTGGTCCAGGAGAATCCCTACGATGCCGGCGCCCCGGTGATCCCCGACCTGGCCAGCCACTGGGATATACACGAAGGGTTGGACGGTGTGACGTTCTACTTCCGTGAAAACACCAACTGGCATAACGGCGAGCCTTTCGTCTGCGAAGACGCCCGCTTCTCCTTTGAGGTAATGGGCACCGGAAACGGTCTCACCGCCAGCTATATGAAGAGCCGCCTGGCCCACGTCATATTGGAGGAAATGGAATGCATCGACGATATGACGTTGAAGATGAACTTCAGCGGTCCTACCGGCATTCCCCTGCTCAACCTGTCCAACCGCCGGGCCATGGTGTTCAACAAGGCCTGGTTCGAGGCCGGCGGCGAGGCGGCCATGTTCCAGGATGTCTCCCTGGGAATCGGCCCCTTCAAGTGGCAGCCGGGCCAGACGGTGGGGAATGACGAGCAGCACTTCGATAAGAACGAAGACTACTTCGTTCCCGAACTGCCCTACGTGGACGAACTGGTCATCTTCGGAATCCTGGACGAGTCCGCGCAGCAGGCAACTCAGTTAGCCCACCAGACCGACTGGCACTGGGTACGGAACTGGGGGCAGTACCAGGCCTACGTGGACCACGACCAGATCATTACCGTTATCCGGGCCACCAGGGGCAACTTCCGCCTGTGGATCAACAACCGCAAGGCCCCCTTCGATAACGTAAGGGTGCGCCAGGCCATCGTGATGGGTATTGACCGGAACGCCGCCATCCAGGTTCTCCAGGACGGCCACGGTGCCTGGGGGGGCTTCGGCTACGCCCCGGGCAGCCCCTGGGAACTGCCCCAGGACGTGCTCTGCTCGGTGCCTGGCTGGTGCGTCTCCGATGACTTGGAGGCAACCCGAGCCGAAGCCAGGGCAATCCTGGAGGAGGAAGGGTTCGACTTCGACAAGACTTACCTGTTCACCGTGGAGTCGGACGCCCAGGTAACGGCCCGCGCTACCTTCCTGCAGGAGCAGTTGCGGCTGATGGGTATCAAGACCGACTTTGACTCGGTGGAAACCATCGCATACCGGGAGCAGGAAAACTCCGGCACGTGGGGCGACCTCAAACCCGGCAACAGCACCGTTTCCGCCGATGACCCCAACGCCGGCGTAGCGAGCTTCCTGCGCTGCGACTCCACCGGTAACGACTGGACGCCGCCGGAGAACAACTGCGACCTGGACATCGTAGCCCTGCTGGACCAGGCCCAGGTAGAGTTGGACGCGGATAAGCGACGCGCGATAGCCCACGACATCGAGCTGGCGGCAATGAAGCAGTACAGCTCCTTCCCGGTTTACTGGGAGCAGGAAGCGGTATCCTTCTGGCCCGAGGTCAGGGGTTATGCCCACTTCCCCGCGCCCTTCGGTTCCTACCGCAAGCACATGCACATGTGGATCGATCCGGCCCGCAAGGACGACACCGGCAACGCCGGTCAGGTCTCGGGAGTACCCGGCGGCGCTTAGCCTATCGGGTCAGGTTCGACACCATTAGGTAACTCAAGGGCCACTCCCGGTTATGGGGGTGGCCCGAATCGTTTTAACTGCATAGTCGGGTTTTGTTGGGGCCGGAAAATTTCCAGGAGAATTCAAGGAGATGTGCCGGGCCGACTTGGTGGGCCTGGACCCTGGCAGCACCGACTGTGCAAAGACTCAAGAAAACACGCGGCATGGCTCCGGTCCAGGGCGGCTTGTCTCGCAGTGCTGAGATAGATTGCCACGAAAAAGTATCGTAAGAAAAACACTACGACAGTTTGCGTTCCTAAGACGCAAGACATTTCGGGACACAGCCATTTATAGCGCAGCGGATTCGAAGAGTGTGCTATGCTTACGATAGAAATACAGGATAAAGTATTGTAAGAATGGCCACTACAATCGATTCTCATCTTAAGGGGGAGTCAACAGGTGCGCCTCGAAGACTTCGTTGAAAATACCCCCGGGAGACTATTGCGCGCTCATGATAATGCGGCAGGAGACTATTGGGCCTTCGACCCGGATCCCTTACCCCAGTCAGTGGGCCTGGATGTTGCCACCGTCAACTTGCTCGCCAGTGCTGAGAGGGCAGTAGGAGAATTAAATGGCATTGGACGCATGTTGCCCAATCCGCATCTGTTAATCAGGCCATTCCTGCGTCGCGAGGCGGTGTTATCCAGCCGCATCGAGGGTACAGTCACAAATTTGGAACAGCTGTTGCTCTTTGAGGCCGAGCCTGCGAATCGCTCTTCATCTCCGGACGTTCGCGAGGTAATCAATTATGTTCGTGCAATGGAGTACGGGCTGAAAAGGCTCGAAAATCTGCCGGTGTCCTTGCGGCTGATTCGTGAAGCGCATGAACACTTGATGGAGGGTGTTAGAGGCCAGTCAAATAACTCTGGAGAGTTTCGGGTAATACAGAATTATTTAGCAGGGCCCGGCCAATCTATACAGCAAGCAAGATATGTGCCGCCGCCCGTGTCTGAGATGAACCAGGCACTGGTAGACTTGGAAAGATTCATCCACATCCCGACTGATATCCCCTTTCTGATTCAGTTAGCGCTTGTTCACTATCAGTTCGAGGCAATTCATCCATTTGAAGATGGCAATGGTCGGATAGGCCGCCTGCTACTTCCGCTTCTCATGTGCGAACGCGGATATCTCTCGCAACCTTTGCTGTACCTGAGCGGATATTTGGAAAGAAATCGTGACACTTATATGGACTGCTTGCTCAGGGTGAGCCAGAGGTGTGACTGGCTTTCCTGGATCAACTTCTTCCTGGAGGGGGTATCGAGCCAGGCAAGAGACGCCATTTTTCGCACGGGCCAACTAATGAATCTCTGGCAGGACTACCGGAGCCGTCTGCAGGCAGCGCGGAGTTCTTCCTTGACTTTGCAGTTGGTAGATATGCTGTTTGCCACGCCAGCCGTTACTGCTCCTTACGTTGAAAACGAGCTTGGAGTCACCCAGGCCAGCGCGCGCCGGACTATAGAACGGCTTGAAGAATACGGAATTTTGCAGGAAGCTACTGGACAGCGGCGTAATCGAGTGTATATTGCTACTGAAGTCTTCAACATACTGGACTCAGAATAGGCCCGGAGGTATTCCCCATGCGCACCGTTGACCTTGTTGCCGAAATTCTCAAGCGGGAGGGAGTGCAGTACCTTAGCTGCTTCCCCACCACGCCGGTGCTGGAGGCCTCGGCGGTCGCCGGCATCCGCCCCATCATCAGCCGCCAGGAACGGGTGGGCGTAGGCATTGCCGACGGGTACAGCCGTGTTACCTACGGCGACCCCATGGGCGTGTTCGCCATGCAATACGGGCCCGGCGCGGAAAACGCCTTCTCCGGCGTGGCCACCGCCTACTCCGATTCCACGCCCATGCTCATCCTGGCCCTGGGGCATCCCATGGACCGGCAGGGCGTATTGCCCCTGTTCAGCTCCATGACCAGTTATGCCGCCATTACCAAGTACTGCGAGCAGCTGAACAGTCCCAACCGCACCGCTGAAACCATGCGCCGCGCCTTTGCCGCCCTGCGCCAGGGCCGTCCCGGGCCGGTGCTGGTGGAGATACCGTCAGACGTGGCCCTGGGCGAGGTTGACGAGTCGGCGGCGGCCTACGCACCTTTGAAAGCATTGCCCTTCCCGGGCAACCCCGGCGACATTGAGGCGGCGGCCCGGGCCCTTTGCAGCGCCAGCGCCCCGGTGATCCACGCCGGACAGGGCGTCCTATACGCAGGGGCTTCCGGGGAACTGCTGGAGTTGGCGGAGTTGCTGCAGGTGCCGGTGATGAGCAGCCTGGCCGGCAAGAGTGTCTTCCCCGAAGTGCATCCATTGGCCCTGGGCAGCGCCAGTGGCGTGATGTCCGGACCTGTGCATAACTTCATGCGCCGTGCCGACCTGGTGCTGGGCGTTGGGTGCAGCTTCACCAAGCACGTCCGCTACATCAACATTCCCGCCGGAAAGACCATCATCCAGATAACCAATGACCCCCGCGACCTGAACAAGGACTACCAGGTAGACATCCCCATCATGGCCGACGCAAAACTGGCCCTGCGCCAGTTGATTGACGCCTGCCGTGATATTGTGGGCGACAACCGCAAGGACAACCCGGCCACCGCCGCGTCCATCCAGTCAGAGCGGGAAACCTGGCTGGGACAGTGGACGCACAAGCTGACCAACAACCAGCGGCCCATCAACCCCTACCGGGTAATCGGCGATTTCATGCAGGCCATCCCGCCGGAAGATGCAATAGTAACCCACGACTCGGGCAGTCCCCGCGACGAACTGCTGCCTTTCTATCGCTCCAACGGTCCGGGCAGCTACCTGGGCTGGGGCAAGTCCCACGGCCTGGGCACCGGCCTGGGCCTTATCATCGGCGCCAAGCTGGCCCAACCGGACAAGGTGTGCGTCAACTTCATGGGCGACGCCGCTTTTGGCATGACGGGCCTGGACTTTGAGACCGCCGTCCGCAGCAACCTGCCCATCATCACCGTGGTGCTGAATAACTACAGCATGGGCGCCGAGGTAACGGCCATGGCCGCCTCTCACGAGCGGTATAACACCCGGGACCTGGGCGGCAACTACGCCGGCATGGGCCGGGACATGGGCGGCTACAGCGAACGAATTGAGGACCCGGCGGAAATAATACCCGCGTTCCAGCGCGCTCGCCGCAAGACCGAAGAGGGCGAGGCAGTGTTGCTGGAGTTCATAACGGCAGTTGAGACGGATGTTTCCTACCGGCGTCCGTTCTAGTGGCACAACAAGAGGTAGGGGCAACCCTTGTGGTTGCCCTGGTCTATTGATCAACTGATCAACTACACCCAAGCGTCGAGGTGCAACCATGGAATTTGAAGATATCCGTTCTTTTCTGGAGAACAACCACCGGGCCATAGTGCAGACCATCCGGCCCAGCGGCGCGGTCCACGCCAGCGCGGTGGTCTGCGGCGCTTACGAGGGTTACATGGCCCTGGCTTCTGTGTACCCCAGGTCACAGAAAGTCCGCAACCTGCGCCGCAACCCCCAGTGCACCGTGGTATGTATAACTCCCGACTGGCGCACCTACGTGGTGGTAGAGGGCAAGGCCGAGCTTAAGGGCGCCTTCAACACCGATGCCGATGAGCTGAGGCTGTTGCTGAGGGACATCTTCCGCGCCTGCAGCGGCAACGAGCACCCCGACTGGGAAGAGTACGACGAAGCCATGGTAAAGCAGGACTCGGTGGCCATCCTGGTAACCCCGGAAACGGTTTACGGGAAGCTGACTTAGTTCCCTGCAGTCCGCGAATGGTCGCTGATGGTTGACAATACGCCGAAACTTAAAGTTGGCAGCCTGCTTCTCGGCCTGGCCGGCGCTCTTTTTATCGCCGCGCTTGTGCTGGCGGTAGGGACGTTGATTATCCTGGTCACCAATACCGATGCTTACCTGGACCTGGAGCAGACGATGGGGCGGTTTATTGGGGGCTGAGGCCACAACAAGGGCATTGCGTTCTTCTGGGCAGGACTAATCCCTCCGTTCGTACTGGGATGGTCGAAGAGTGGCGGGGGGTGGTCAGACAAACTTCCCGGAAACGGTCTGTTAGCGCTAAAGACCTTGTCAAATGACTCTTAGGTAGCGGGACCCAACACTAGAAACTGGCAAATCCAGGAGGTATAAACTGGAAGCTTCAGCTTCGCAAGGTTACCTCGGGGGTGGCGCGCCTCGCTACCGCCGGGGCGGCCCCTTCGTCCTGACCAACCTGTCCATTGGCCACGGCTTCACCCACTGGTACGGCCAGAGCATCGTCGTTCTGTTGCCGGTCATCCAGACTGCCATGGCCCTCACCAACTTCCAGTTCGGCACGCTGGTTGCCATTCTCAGCATCAGCGGGGGAATAGCCAACATCCCCACCGGCTTCCTGGTGGATATCTTCCGCCGCCGTTGGGGAATGATGCTTACCGGCTGCATGGTACTTGCCGCTGTGGGCTACGGCCTGGTGGCGGCGTCTCCGGGATTTCTTGTCCTGGCCCTGGTGTTTATCCTGGTGCCCCTCCCCGGAACCGTGTGGCACATGCCGGCCATCGCCGCCATTTCCCAGCGATTTCCGATGCGGAGAGGGTTTGGCCTGTCCATGCACGGCGTGGGCGGACAGATTGGCGACAGCATCGGCCCGTTGATTATCGGCGCCCTGCTGACCCTCTTTGCCGGGGCGTGGCGTCCGGTGGCCCTGGTCTACGTGTTTCCCGCCGTAGTCATGACCGGAGTGGTGTTCTGGGCCCTGTTTCACCTGGGCGGAGAGGGCGACGATGCAGGCCAGCGCACGGAGGTGGGCCAAAGGTTCCGGGACGCTGGCCGGTTGCTGCGAAACCCCGCGATACTTGCCCTGGTGCTGGTCAGCAGCCTGCGGGACATGGGTTCCGTAGTCCTTATGTTCTGGCTGGCCAAGTACCTGCACGATCCGGTGGCTGATGGCGGCCTGGGGTTTTCCGCGTTTATGGTGGGACTCCACCTGACCCTGCTGCTGATATTGGGCGTGGTTTCCTCGCCCATCGCCGGGCTGCTGTCCGACCGGTTCGGCCGCAAGCTGATCCTTATCCCCTGCCTTACCATCGTGGGCCTGCTGTCGCTGGCCATTGAGCCCGTGGGGGCGAGTATCCTGTTGATTGTTATCGTACTGGCCATCGGACTGTTCAGTTCCTCCATGAACCAGATACTCCAGGCCACGGTGCTGGACCAGGTTGGCCGGGGCACCGAGGGCGTGACCATGGGCATCGTAATGGGGGTGAACAGCATCCTGAGCGGGGTAGCCCCCCTGATTGCCGCCCTGATAGTTAACAGCTTCGGGCTGGGGTCGGTGTTCACCTACGCCGCGGCCCTGTGGGTAGCCGGGGCAGTGGTGCTGGTGTTCACGCCCCTGCGGCCCCCGCCAAGCGTGACTGCGGGGTGAGTAACTTTCAGCGCTCAACAAGTAAGAGGGTTGTTGGCTAAGTATTACGCCATATACGAGAAAGACGCCGACTTTGTAGCCGAGGGCCTCTCAATCGCCATTATTGAAAACGCCCTTACGGTGATGAAGCAAGAGGGCATCAGCAGAACCGACCAGGCCAGGGAAATTGGCGTCCCCAAGTCGCAGATTTCCCGCATATTCAACGCGCCGCCCAATCTGACCTTGCTGTCCATAGCGCGCATAGCCGTTGCGTTGGGAGTCGAGCCGCAAGCCTTGCTCAACACGGACGTGGCGTCAAAGGGTGAGGCGGCGGTTCCCCACACAGGGAGATAACGGTTGTAAGCCCGTATTCCCGCACATCCTGAGCCTGTCGAAGAGCCCCCCTAAACCGGCCTGTAGCGGTTGACTATCGGCAACCTTCGGTCCTTGCCGAAAGCTCGGGGCGTTATCTTGACTCCGGGCGGGGCCTGGCGGCGCTTGTACTCGTTGCGGTCCACGAAGTAAATAACCTGCCGCACCGCCGCCGGATCGTGGCCCATCTCCACCATTTCCTGGTAGCTGTAGTCCTCTTCCACGTAGGCCTTCACGATAGGATCCAGGTCGTCGTAGGGCGGCAGCGTGTCCGCGTCCAACTGGTCCGGACGCAGTTCCGCGCTGGGGGGCTTGTTGATGATGGCCTCGGGTATGGGCGCCCTGGCCCCGTTGAAGCCGGCTCCCTTGCCGTTGCGCCAGCGGCAAAGGTCGTACACCAGCGTCTTGGGCACGTCCTTGATTACCGCGAAGCCGCCGGCCATGTCGCCGTACAGGGTGGCGTAACCCATGGCCATCTCGCTCTTGTTGCCGGTGGTCAAAACGATCCAGCCGTACTTGTTGGAGATGGTCATCAGAACATTGCCCCGAATGCGTGCCTGAACATTCTCCTCCGCCACGTTGGCCGTGGTGCCCTCGAACCAGGGCTCCAGCATGTCGGTGAAGGCCAGGTGGGCCGGTTCTATGGGTACTGTCCAGCACTCAATGCCCAGGTTGTCGGCCAGTTCCCTGGAGTCGCTGACGCTGCCCTCAGAGGAGTAACGGGAAGGCATGGTAACCCCCACCACGTTTTCCTTGCCCAGTGCGTCGGCGGCCACGGTGGCGGTCAGGGCCGAGTCAATGCCCCCGGACAGGCCGATCAGCGCTTTGGAAAAGCCGCTCTTGCGGATGTAGTCCCGGGTGCCTGTTACCAGGGCGTGATAGACCTCTTCCACCGGACCCATAACGGGAACGTGGGTTGCGGCTTCAAGGGACTCCCGCCCAGATGCGCGGTGCTCCGACACCTGCACGGTTTTCGGCGTACCTATCTCGCGGAGGATGGTGGGGTTCTCCTTGCGGGACAGGGGCGTCCGCAGCCGTGACCGGAATACCGATTCAATGTCCAGATCAGTTACCAGCAGGTCTTCGGCAAAGGCGGGACTGCGGGCAACAACGTCTCCGGTCATGTCGCAGACCAGGCTGGCACCGTCAAATACCAGTTCATCCTGTCCGCCCACCAGGTTCAGGTATGCCACGAACAGGCCGTTGTCGGCGGCGCGGGTGCCGATCATCTTCTCGCGGTAGGCGCTCTTGCCAGCATGGAAGGGTGAGCCGTTGATGTTGACAATCAACTCGGCCCCGGCTTCCCGCTGCACCGCGATGGCCCCCACCGGATACCAGATATCCTCGCAGATGTTGACGCCCACACCCACGCCGTTGATGCGGTAAACCGGACACTCGGTTCCTCGGCGGAAGTAGCGGTCTTCGTCGAACACGCCGTAGTTGGGGAGATACATCTTGCGGTAGCTGTCGATAAGCCGGCCGTCGTAGCCGATGGCGGCGGCGTTGGCGATGTCCACGCCCGTTGCCGAGTCGCCCACTTCCACGTAGCCCACCACCACGGCAATGTCGCGGGCGGCGGCGACCACACTCTGCATGGCCTCGACGTTGGCCTGCAGGAAGGAGGTCTTGAACAGCAGGTCTTCCGGCGGGTAGCCGGTGATGGCCAGTTCGGGGAAGGCCACCAGGTCTGCCTGGCGTTCCCGGGCCTGCTCCACGTATTCAATAATCCTGGCCGTGTTGCCTTCGATGTCACCCACGGTGGGGTTCATCTGGGCCAGGGCCAGGCGGAAGTTGCGAATCATGGACACTCCGGAACGGATTACCGCGATATCGGTATATATTAACCCTTTGGGACGGGGAGTGCATATACGGGCCACTGGCGGGAATTGACCAGTGATGTGACTGCTCCCTGGCAGTGCCGCATTGACACCCCGGAAGGGCTGAATCATACTTGCAGAGAGGCCATTTGCTGGTCATTTAGACAGTATGTAATCGGCGCCGGTGTCTTCTAGGCTTTGGCGCGTAATCAACGAGGAGCCACTATGTACAAGGAAATTCTGGTGCCCCTGGATGGTTCGGAAGTATCGGCGAGTTCGTTGCCTACGGCCCGTCAGCTGGCGGAAAGCCTGGGTGCCCGCGTCCACCTGCTTCAGGTTTCTTCCCAGACCGAGGAGTTCGCGGTGATGCGGGGCGCCGAGTTTGGAACCCTGGGGTCCGACTACTCTCAGCAGGTGCTGGACGAGGTAATGACCGCCCAGCGTGATCGCATAGAGAGGTACCTGAACGAGGTTGGGGACGGACTGACCTCCGGCGGCCTGAATGTGGTAAAGGCTGTAGAGGACGGCCAGGCCGCCGACAAAATCGTGGACTACGCCGAGGCCGCGGGGATTGACCTGATAATTATGAGCACCCACGGTCGCGGTGGCGTCCGCCGCTTCCTGGTGGGCAGCGTCACCGACAAGGTAATCCGTTCGACCAATCTGCCCGTGCTGGTGATTCACCCCGAGTAGGTTGCTGGCCGGTTCGGGCGCGTACAAGACATGGTTCGGCAATCTCAGCCTGAGCGTGTCGAAGGGTCCGAAGTCCCCCATGTCTGCTCCATCACGGGCCCGAAACAAAGGTTATTGGTCAGATTGTAGATTTTCCAGCGAGCTCAGAATGTCCGTTCTGAGGGTCGCACAGGCAAGGTGGGGCATGGCAGAATAGCCCCGTGCCATTCCAGGCTCTGTCCCCATTCCGCCGGTGTGACCGGCGCCCCCCGGAGTCAACATTTTTCAGGCAACCGGTTCCCTGCGCTACCGACTGGCCCATTCCCTGCCCTTCTACTACGGATGGGTCATATTCTCCATCGGGGCCCTGGCCAGCTACTCCTCCCGCCCCCTGATGGCCGTCGCCACCCTGTCTGTGTTTGCCGTGCCCATGACCCGGGAGTTTGGCTGGTCCTACGGCCTCTTCTCCGGCGTGGTCAGCCTGGGGGGACTGTGCGCCATCGGGGTGTCTCCCTTCATCGGACGGCTAGTCGACCGCTACGGGTCAGGGGTAATCCTGGCGATCACGGCGGCCATTGTGGGGAGTTGCGCCTTCGGGCTGTCGCTGGTTGGCCAGGCGTGGGCCTTCTATGCCCTTTACGTGCCGGGCCGCATGGCCTTTGCCAGCCCCCTGGAACTGGGGACCACCACCGCCATAAATAACTGGTTCATCCGCCGCCGTGCTTTCGCCCTCTTCCTGCTTACCGTTTCGCAAAGCACCGGCCTGGCGGCCATGCCGTTAATAGCGAATTTCCTGATCGGTGGCTGGGGGTGGCGTTTTGCCTGGGCCTCGCTGGGTATATATACCATCGTCGTTGGGGTTTTGCCTGCCCTGCTGCTGGTGGCCCGACGCCCCGAGGACATGGGGCTGGCGGCCGACCCGCGCCGTGGGGAAAGCCGGGTCCAGCAACGGGAACCCGAAGCGCCGGCGCGAAACGAATCCGGGGGGCAGACCGAGGCGGCTGGAGACGACGGGGAAGGAGGTAAGGGTGATCGGGCAGCTTCCCCCGCCGCCGAGCCCCTGCAGGAAAACAACTACACCGTATCCCGCGCCTTGCGCACCCGGGCCTTCTACGTCATGGCAATTTTCTCCGGGGCAGGGTTCATGGTGCAGGCGGGTGTAAGCCTCCACCAGGTGTCGCATTTCATAAACCAGGGTATGGACGCGTCGCTGGCGGCCCTGACTGCCGGGGCCTTTGCCTTCTGCCAGATGATTGGAGGACTGGTCTGGTCCAGCCTGGCGTCCCGGCGGGTGCCAATCCGGTTCCTGCTGGCCACCTCGGCCTTCTGTGTATCGGGGGGCGCTCTTGGTGTCCAGGCAAGTTCGACGTTGGCCTGGGGCCTGTCGGCCACTTCCATTCTGGGCGCGGGAGTGGGCGGCCTGCACCTGCTGCTGCGCCTGGCCTGGGCCGAGTACTACGGGCGGGAACACCTGGGGAGCATTACCGGGATAACCCTGCCGGTGCAGGTGGGAGGACAGGCCCTGGGGCCAATTATCGCCGGTTTCTTGTACGACTTCACGGGCAGTTATTTCTGGCCCTTCCGCATCTTCTCCACCGCCGTGTTCATCGCCGGTCTGCTGGTGCTGACGGCCACCCCGCCCAGGGAACGAAGTTAGTCCGAGAAGTTTTTTCTATCCACGAAGGGCACGAAGAATTACGAAGCGGGGTAAGTGGGCAGGACCCTCAAGGTTGGCCTGTATGTAAAGCAGGGCAACCACAAGGGCTGCCCCTATATATTATCCAACGATTCAGCCGGTTGCTTTGTTGGCTACCACGGCGAAGAGGGGGTCTCCCGGGGGGCTGGTCTCCGGATTGGTGAAGCCGCCGCGAATCTCGTCAAAGTCTCCGGCTTCCTCCAGGTAGGCGGCTACCAGGTCAATGTGGCGCCGGTCGGTGGAGTACCGCCAGATGCGTACCGCCTTGGTGGGGAACATCCGGTTAGAGAAGGTGACGATGAAGATGCCGCCGGGCTTGAGGATGCGGTTCACCTCACTGAAAACCTCGATGGGCTGGATGAGGTACTGGACTGAAACAGTGATGACCACTGCGTCAAAGGTGTTGTCCTCGTAGGGCAGGACCGGGTTCTTGTTGATGTCCTGGATAACATAGTCGTCGAGATCCGGGTTCTCGGCCATCTCCACGTCGTTCATTCCCAGGCCGGCCAGCCTCGCGCGGGGATGGTCCGCCGGCCAGTGGGAGCGCCAGCTGCTCATCAGGTCCAGCACCACCGAATCCGGGGGAATCAGGCTGCGGAAAACGTTGCCCACGGCGGCAATAGCCACATCGTCGATGTGGACCACCAATCGGGGCTGGACGTAAAAGTTGCTGTCGTCGCTTTCGTCCTCCCTCCCAAAGTACTCGGGCAGGAAGGGTGGAAACTGCGGAAGGGCAGAGCTCGTCGCGGGCCTCCAGGTGTTGCCGGAGGATTTGTTAACCGGCTGCCAAATTGTACCACGAGGTCCAGGGCAATCGGGTTTTAAGTTCGCGTTGATATGTGCAAGTTCTTTTTGATGGGAAAACATGCCGCCCTGAGCTTGCCGAAGGGCCTAAAAGTCCCTGACAGGAGTCAGGCTCAAGGCCCGAAACAAGTTTGCTGGGTTGGAGTTTAGATGCTTCGGCTTCGCTCAGAATGACAATCGTTTATAACGCGATTGCCCTGCCACGAGGTCCCCGCAATTCCCCATTCGTGGGCATTCGTGTATATTCGTGGACAAACAAGACTACCTTCGTGAGCCAGAAAGGAACGATATGACCCAGCAGCAGGAAATCAGGCAGAAGCACCCCTACTTCATGTACGACGCTATTACCGGCCAGCCCGAGGCCATGGCCCGGATGCTGGAACAGCATGCGGCTGCGGCCCGGGATGTGGCCGCAGTACTGGCTACAAAGCGCAACATATACATTGTTGGCATCGGCACCTCTTGGCACGCGGTGCTGGTGGCCGAGCACTGGTTCCGACGCTTTGCCGGTTCGGGTATCCAGGTGCAGGGGTGGCACTCCTTCGAGTTCTGCGGCTATCCACCGCCCCTGGGGCCCGAGGACGCGGTCATCATCATCAGCCACCGGGGCACCAAGACCTACTCCTTCCTGGCCCTGGAGCTGGCTAAAGAGAAGGGGGCTTACACCGTGGCGGTAACCTCCACTGACCCCGGCCCCCGATTGCAAGTTGCCGATGTTTCCCTGCACACTGTCAGCCCCGAACGCTCCTCGGCCTTCACCATCAGCTATACCTCCGCCCTGACCGTGCTGGCCATGGTGTCGTCGGAACTGGGTACGGCCCTGGGCAGCGGCGGCGATGTGGCCGACTTGAAGGACGAACTGCTGGAGGTCCCTGACGTGGTGGCCGACGTAGTCCACCGGCAGCAGGACATCGCCGATGTGGTGGGGCAGTTTGGCGACAAGCAACGGTTCATCTCGGTGGGCTGGGGCCCCAACACGGCCAACGCCTACGAGGTTGCACTGAAGATCAAGGAGACCAGTGCCTCGGATTGCGAGGGCCTGCAGGTGGAGCAGTTGCTCCACGGCCCTTTCTGCTCGGTTGACGACCTGTGCCTGGTTTCGCTGATAGCTCCGCCAGGGCCGGGCTACGAACGGTCCCTGGACATTGCCCGGGCCTCGGCCGCCGCCGGCGCGCCAGTGTGGGCATTAGTGCAAGAAGGCGACGAGGAACTGTCGTCCCTGGCCTCGGCCAGCTTTGCCATAAAGCCCCTGCCGGAACTGTGGAGTCCCCTGGCCTGTGTTGTTCCGCTACAGTTGTTCACCTACTACCTGGCCCTGCACCGGGGCAAGCACCCGGACCTGTTCCAGCAGGACAACCCGAAGCAGGCGGCGGCCCGGGCCCATTACGGCTTATAAATATCAGAAACTATCGCAATAGTCCCCTTCTCCCGTCGAAGGGGACCGTCAGGATTGGGGTGACAGGGCACCAGTCAACCACCCTCCAATACAGCCAAACAGAGAAGGAGCAAACCATGTCCACCGACGAAACCCAGGCATTTCTCGATTCCCAGGCCCAGCACCGGGGCTATTCCCTGGAAATGCACCGCATCATGGCCGAAGTTGACCTGGAATGGGCCAAGACCTACGGAGCATTTATCGAGGCCACCTACACCGGCCAGCGTACCCTGGACCGCAAGACCAAAGAGTTGCTGCAAATAGTGGTGGAAGCGGCCCTGAAAGCCGACGTGGAGCAGATCCAGGCCCACGTGCATGTGGCCCTGGAAAACGGCGCCACCCCCACGGAAATCCTGGAAGCCTTGCAGTCGGTTATCGCCCCCATGGGCGCCCTGGCCTTCCGCCGGGGCCTGCAGGCCTGGGCGCGGGAAACGGGGCACTTGCCGAACGATTAGGGGGAGTAGGGAGGAGAAGCACGGCGTGGGTTGAAGAGGTGGCGCTTACCGGGTGGGCATAAGAGAGGTTCAATGGGTCGTTAGAGGTTTCTGTACGTGCCTTCCCCCCGGCGACGCACGTTTCGAATCAACACTATGTGGTTGGCGTCATCGATAATGTATATGATTCTCCAGTTCCCGACCCGAACCCGATAAGAAAGGTCGCCAAGTTTTACGGTGCCCCTGGGTCTGGGGTTTTCCGCCAGGGATAAAATCCGCTCATCGATACGGCGATAGTCGCCTATGGGCAATGCGTCCAGGTCGCGCTCTGCGTGGGGCGTGAGCCTTACTTCATAAAGAGGACTCTGATCCAAGCCGTTTGGTCCGGTATTCAGTGTAAGGTATTGTTCCTTCTAGGCCCTGTCTGTCGTATTCCTCGTCAGCTTCCTTGGCAATAGCTAAATCTTCAAGAAGTTCAGGGCATACTTCAGGTTTGCTGTCTTGATGGATCTCACTTGAATGGGATGCTTTTGATTCGATAAGTTCGGACCGGTAGTCTACCGCGCAGTTCCAGCGGTGCAGTTCTGTTCCACAGATTTTGCACTCAAGATAGTGGCTGTCTCGGAATGACACCTTTTGCTCAATTATCCGATAGAGAGACTGACAATTGCCGCACCGCTTTTCGTACACTGGCGCTCTCTCCTATCCTATTGGGTATTGTGATTGTACCATACGTTCATTCACAGCTTTGAATTTCACAGTTTGAAGACATGCGATTTTCTCGCTTCTCCATCAGGGAGAGGGCCTGGCCCTTTATAGGCGTACCGCCATGCCTCCCTGCCCGTTGCATCCCCCAGGGAGGGGGTGCGCGGTGGCAAGGGAAAAGGCGCGGGCAAAACTCCCCCCCACCGTGTATAATGGCCGCAAAATCTTAAGAGGAGGGTCAGCATGACGGAGATAGGCAGACTGATTACGGCTATGGTAACTCCCTTTGATGACGAGGGACGAGTGGACTATGACCAGGCCAAGCGTCTTGCTAATGCCCTGCTGGATTCCGGCAGCGACGGCGTCATCGTGTCTGGAACCACCGGCGAATCCCCTACCCTCACCACTGAAGAGAAAATCCGGCTGTGGGGCGAAATCAAGGACGCTATCGGCGACCGGGGCGCCGTAGTGGCCGGCAGCGGCAACTACAGCACTGCCGAGAGCATCGAGCTGAGCATGGAGGCGGAGAAGGCCGGCGTGGATGGCCTCCTCCTGGTGGTCCCCTACTACAACAAGCCCCCGCAGGAGGGCCTCTACCAGCATTTCAAGACCATCGCCGCCCACGTCAACCTGCCCTGCATGCTCTACAACGTCACCAGCCGCACCAGCCTGAACATGAGCCACGACACCACCATCCGGCTGAGCCATGTGGACAACATTGTCGGGGTCAAGGAAGCCGGCAGTGACATGGACCAGATCACCCGCATTATCGAAGGTTCGCGGGACGGGTTCCGCGTCTGGAGCGGCAACGACAACGAGACCTTCTACATCATGGCCACCGGCGGTTACGGCGTGGTCAGCGTGGCGTCGCACCTGGTGGGCAACCAGATCAAGCAGATGATGGGACTGTTGCTGGAGGGCGAGGTCGAACAGGCCGCCGCCGAACACCGCCGCCTGCTGGAGATCTTCAAGGTCCTGTTCATCGTCTCCAACCCCATACCGGTGAAGCACTCCCTCAACCACGTGGGCTTCAAAGTGGGCAACCCCCGCCTGCCGCTGATACCGGCGGACGAGAAGTCGGCAGCGCAGATAGAAGAGGTGCTGTCGCGGTACGATATGGATATACAGGCGCCGGCTTAACACGAATACCTAGGAAAGCGAATACGGTAACAAAGAGGGGCGGGTTGATGGGACCCGCCCCGAAATGTGTCTTGAATTTAAGCCTTTTTGTGGGAGAGTGTATGCCCATTAGCAGAGTCTATCCCATTACCCGAGCAAACATGGTCATGTAGCCATCTACCAGTCTAACTTCAAGGTTTCTAGGAGTCTTGTCTTCCCGAGAATTCCAGAAACTCCTCTCATTCTCTAAATCAGGAGTTCTCAATGCCGAAAAGAGCATTTATTCTTTACAGCCTCGTTAGCATCTTACTAGTCCTTTCATTTGCTTGTTCTACAAACACCCCAGTGTCTGGGCCTGTTGATTCATCCGCAACTAACCGTTCTTTTGTGCCTACCCCCGTACCAACATTAACATTTGATGAAGAGAAGGCTAGAGCTAGCCAGATACCTTATAACGACCTTTTTAGGAACAATGAGGCTCACGAAGGCAAACACGTATGGTACCAGGGAAAGGTTATACAAGTCGTTGAGCGTAGAAACGACGAATACCAGCTACGTGTTAATGTTACCAAAGGGGAGTATAGCTGGAATGACACCGTCTTCCTGCACTATTTTGGCCCTAGGGTATTGGAAGATGACATTATTGAATTTGTTGGTACGGTAGAAGAACTACTGACCTATGAAGCTATCTTTGGGCAGGAAATAACTGTACCTGCAATCCGGGTTACTGCTCATAAGTTGGTGGCAGAGTCGGGCGGTGACATCCCGATTGAGCCCCCGACGATTTCAGCGATGTTAGCAACTCCCACTGTTACGCTTCCAACACCGACTACAATTCAGCAGTCAGGTAAATCGACTCCCATTCCTACGATGGAGGCAACTCCATTACCTACGGCTCTTTTGGTTTCCGAGCCAACACCCGCAGCGATTCCTGCGTCCACTGCCACACCCACAGCGATACCCACTGTCACACCCACTTCAACGCCTAATCCTACGCCAACCCCGTTGCCGCCAGGATTGACGCTGGAGATGCCTGTACAGGCACCCGGTGTATTGAAGAGTGCAAACGGGGTAGAGGTGGTTGTTACCAGTATCACAGAGGACGCTTGGCCCGCGATACGGGCGGCAAACCAGTTCAACGATCCTCCAGAAGAGGGAAAACGGTTTTACATGGTCACTGTTGCGGTGGCTTACCCGGAAGGTGGAGCGTCGATTAATGTTGGCGAATCTGAATTCAGACTCATAGGCCACAATAGGGTGGTTTATGTGCCTTATGACCATTCGTGCGGTGTGATACCTGACGAGCTTTCGGCGGAACTATTCGCGGGTGGGAAGACAGAAGGCAATATCTGTTTTCAGATCCCAATAGGTGAATCGGGCCTGGTGCTGATTCACCAATCTGGGTTTGGGTTTGAGAGTAGGCGCTTCTTATCCCTGGACCCGGCGCAACTGGCCTCTATTGAGGTCTTAGATGTAAAACCACCTGACCCAAACTCAGCTGACCTTGAACTGCCGCATGGCTTAGCGCTTGGAAATCCCGTAGTATCGGGCGGTGTATTGAAGAGTGCAAACGGGGTAGAGGTAGTTGTTACCAGTATCACAGAGGACGCTTGGCCCGCGATACGTGCGGCAAACCAGTTCAACGATCCTCCAGAAGAGGGAAAACGGTTTTACATGATCAGCGTTGCGGTAGCCTACCCTGCAGGCAGCACGTCGATCAATGTCAGGGAATCTGATTTCAGATTGATAGGCGACGCGAGGATTGTGTACGTGCCACATGGTGATTCGTGTGGAGTAATACCGGACGAACTTTCGGCGGAACTGTTCGCAGGAGGTAAGGCAGAAGGCAATATATGCTTTCAGATTCCTGGCAATGAATCTGGCCTGATACTTATACACCAGTCGGGATATGGCGCTGAAGGGAGGCGTTTCTTATCGCTAGATCCGTCACGGGTGGCTACTATTGATCTCTTGAATGTGCAGCCTGTAGCGCCCGACCCGACGGACCTTGAGATGCCAAAAGGCTTAGCAATAGGAAATCCCATAGAATCAGGCGGTGTATTGAAGAGTGCAAACGGGGTAGAGGTAGTTGTTACCAGTATCACAGAGGACGCTTGGCCCGCGATACGTGCGGCAAACCAGTTCAACGATCCTCCAGAAGAGGGAAAACGGTTTTACATGATCAGCGTTGCGGTAGCCTACCCTGCAGGCAGCACGTCGATCAATGTCAGGGAATCTGATTTCAGATTGATAGGCGACGCGAGGATTGTGTACGTGCCACATGGTGATTCGTGTGGAGTAATACCGGACGAACTTTCGGCTGAACTGTTCGCAGGAGGTAAGGCAGAAGGCAATATATGCTTTCAGATTCCTGGCAATGAATCTGGCCTGATACTTATACACCAGTCAGGATATGGCACTGAAGGGAGGCGTTTCTTGGCGATCGATTAGCTTCGCAAGAGTGAATCGATCGCAGGGGCCTATTTCGAATCATTTGTTATTGTAGCGGCAGACGGGCTCCATTGTTTGCGAAAAGTGGCAGCCTTGATATTTGTAACTGGCTCATATTACGGAAGCATTTCCAAACCCGTACTCCCCCCGGTACTCCGCCGGCAGCTGCATCGCGATGCGCTGCATGATCATTTCCAGGACGGCGGCAGCGGCCACCCTGGTCTGGCCTCCCTCCAGGACCGGTGGGGTGAAGGGCGAGCCAATGTTGACCTGGAAGCGGCAAAGGGGCAGGGGCATCCGCTGGTGGGGGAACTTTTCAGTGCCGGTGATGCCGATGGGCAGTACCGGCGCCTGGGATTTCATTGCCAGGTAGGCGGCGCCGGCTAATCCACGCTGCAGGGTGAAGTCCGGGCTCCGGCGACCCTCGGGGAATACCATCACTGCCTGGTCCCTGGCCAGCAGGTTAAGCGCCGTACGAATCGCCGCGGCGCCGTGAGAGGGATCCACCGGATGAACCCTGAAGGACTTGAACAGCCAGCCCTTGGGCGTGGGAGTAAACAGTTCCTGCTTGCCCAGGAACGCCAAGGGGCGAGGCAGGGCGGCGGCAATGGACGGCGGGTCGTTGTAGGAGAGATGGTTGGCAACCACGATGAGGGGCCCAAAAGGGGGCACACACTCTTTGCCGGTTACCTCCATGCGGCCGAAGACGTTAAAGCAGAACTGGGCCAGGGCCCGGCCGGGATAGTACAAGTCTGTCATGGGGAAGCCTGGCCTGCCCTGGACCGTAGCCGCTCCAGTATTCTGTCCACCACCTTTTCTATAGTCAGGTCGCTGGTATCTACCAGGAAAGAGTCCTCGGACTGGGCCAGAGGCGAATCGGCCCGCTGGGAGTCAATCCGGTCCCTGGATATGGCATTGGCCAGTACCTCTTCGTAGTTGGCATCGTGGCCTTGTGCCAGCAGTTCATCGTAACGGCGGCGGGCGCGAACCTCGGGAGAGGCCACCATAAAGACCTTCAGGTCAGCGTCGGGCAGGACTACCGTACCTATGTCCCGTCCCACCGCTACGATGCCACCCGTTTCCTGGCATGATTGGGCAGCGATTTCCCGCTGCTGCCGTACCAACTCCCGACGCACTGGGGAGACCCTGGCTACCAGGGATACATGGTCGTCAACCTCTGAGGAGCGCAATTCAGTGTCCAGTTCCCTGCCGTTCAGCATGATGGAGCGGCCCTCCAGGTCCGTGAGCCGCATGGTTGCCTGTTGGGCCAGACTTCCCAGGCCTGCCTCGTCCTCCATGCTGACTGAGCTTTGAAGGGCCAGCCAAGTAATGGCGCGGTACATGATGCCTGTATCCAGGAAAGGGCAGCCCAACCGCCGGGCCAACTCCCTGCCGACCACCGTCTTGCCGGCGGCGGCCTGGCCGTCAATGGCAATTGCCCCGGCCCGTTCTTTCAATATTTCTTCTTCTCGTGCCATCATACTGGTGTTGGGCCGTAGTCCCTGAATACGCTTCTGTTCAGCGCTGGCAGTATAGCACAGGGGCCTGACGCGCCCTGGAGATTTGTCGGGAATGAACCGGCAGCGACCTGATACACTTACTTGGCTCAACACGTTTCTGTAGCGAATACCCTTGCCGGTCGGCTTCCTGAAAGCCGCCACCTGCCGAATGAATATACGGACCTTACTGATTGCAGGACTATTCTCGCTTGCGGTAATGGCTTTTGTCCTGGCTTGGGCCTTTCCCGTGTGGCCCGGGGATGAATGTGTGCTGGTGGCGGTGCAGGGTTGGCGGAGCCCCGCACTGGACGTGGTGTTTCGGGCGCTGACCTACCTGGGCTGGTATCCGGTGGCCGTGGCCCTGACCCTTGTTGCTATGGTTCTGCTGCTGGCGCAAAGGCGCAGGGTGGATGCCCTGTTGCTGGGTATTATTGTCTCTTCGGCCCTGCTGACTCACCCGCTGAAAGCCCTGTTGGGCAGGCCCCGGCCGGACTACGCAATTATCGAGCCCATTCCCCATGGCATGGGTTTTCCCAGCGGTCACGCTACTTTTGCCATCCTCATGGGAGGCATGGTGATTTACCTTGCGTGGCGATACACTGCAAGTACCCGGGTGCGTTGGGGAATGGCGGCAGGGTTGGCCCTGCTGATTCTTGGGGTTGGTCTATCCAGGGTATACCTGGGTGTCCACTGGCCCAGCGACGTTCTGGGAGGTTACCTATTTGGCGGAACGGTCCTGCTGGTGGCAGTCTGGTTAAGGGACTGGGTGACAGTGCGTCGCGGGCAGAGGTCTGGCGAAAACACCACTTTGTGAAAAGTTGGTATATAATACGAACGAGACATTGGTATCCATCCCGGTTCCCCAACTCTGCATCTTTGGCGAGCGCCAACGTTGGTGAGGTGACGGTGGCTGGACAGGACCAAACCGGTCAATCCGTGACGGATAAAATTGGCCTAAGTCAGAACGGCCATAGTCCGGAGGTGGCGACCGCCCGTGTCCTGGGTTCACCGGTGCTGGTGCTGAACCTGAACTACGTCCCCATCAACGTCTCCACGGTGCGACGGGCCATTATTCTGCTGAGCAAGGGCAAGGCGGAACTGCTGGAAAACCACCAGGGCGAAGTCCACACCATAACCACTACGGTCGATGCCCCGTCTATCATCCGGCTGGTCTACCTGGTCAAGCGTCCCTTTGCCCCGCGCAAGCTCTCCAAGAAGGAGATATTCCTGCGCGACCAATACACCTGCCAGTATTGCGGCAAGAAGAACCACGAACTCACCCTGGACCATGTGGTTCCCCGCCGGCAGAAGGGAGCGCATACGTGGGAGAACGTAGTGGCGGCCTGCAGTCGTTGCAACCTGCGCAAGGCCGGCCGGACGCCTGAAGAGGCCAACATGCGGCTCAAGACCGAACCCCGTGTGCCCCAGCCCAACCCCTACCGCATCCTGCAAAACCGAACCATCCTCGACGAGTGGCGGCCCTACTTGCCCTGGTCGGTGGGGGAGAATGACTGACACCCGAAGGCTTGAGTAAGTCCTTGCAATACACAGAGGGCAGGTCTATCAACCTGCCCTCTGTGTATTGGCGGGATGCTGGGGTAAGAAAGCAAGAGCTTGCATGTACCTGTTACTTCCCGTTTCGGCCGTTGCCATCGCTTGGGCGAGGCGGCCAGTTTTCGGGCGGTTCGTCCTTAACCTGGTCCAGCCATTCCTGCCACTCTTGTAGCATTTCTTCCCGTCCTTCTTCCCGACTCCTGATGGCCGCTTCTTCCACCTGTCGCTTGTTGGCCCGAAAGGTGAATATCATATAGATAACCTCCTAGGTAAGCTGGACGGCTATGACTGCCCAGGTAAAGACCCCTATGGCGTTGCCGCCAACCCCTTGCCATATGTCTAGCCACCATGGTTGCTATGGTTGCTGGGGTACCGCCAGTTCACGCATGTATGGCGCGCCAGACGTCAGTGACCAGAAGTCCGCTCACTCTCCATTCACCATATATTGCAGCCAGCAACCCGGTGATCGGAAATACCTCGTTATACCCTCATACTCTCATCGATTCACACCCGTACTCTGGGCAACCCCATCATCAACGCCTCCAGCGCCAGGCGGGGGTTGGCGTTGGCGTCCAGGGCCTCCAGCGTCCGGTTGATGCGCTTGATGCAGGCCACCACCTGGCCCGTGGAAAGCTGGCTGGCCTGCAGGCGCAGCGGCATCAGCCGGTCGGTGTTTTGCAGGTACTCCTCGGCTCCCTCCTTAATCAGCAGCAGGTCCCGCCACCAGCGCAGCCACAGGTACAGCATTTCCCTGGCGGCGTCCCGGTCCCGGCCGAAACGGGTCGCCAGCTCGGCGGCGTAGTCAAACCGCACGTCCAGCCCCCCTTCGCAGACCTCCTGCAGCCGTTCCAGGTCGGCATCGCGCTGCTCCAGCACCTGCGAGTCCTGCACTGCGTTCACCGCCTGGCCGATGCAGCCTCTGGAGATACGGGCAATCCGTTCCGCCACTTCCGGGTCAGCCTCGTATTCCCGCGTCAACCGCTCCTCCAGGTCAGCCTTGGCCGCCGGTTTCAGGTACAGGGCGCTGCACCGCGACCGTATCGTCGGCAGCAGCGCGTCTTCGTTGGCGGTGAGCAGCAGCAGCAGCGAGTGCGGCGGCGGTTCTTCCAGTGTCTTCAGCAGCGCGTTGGACGCCGCCGTGTTCATCAACTCTGCCCCGTCGACGATGATTACCTTGCAGGCGCCCTCGTAGGGGGTCAGGTTGAGGAAGGACTCGATTTCCCGTACCTGTTCGATGCGTATGTCCCGCCGATTTGTGCCCTCGTCGTCCCCGGTCCCCAGCCCGATTACCCGTATGTCCGGGTGGACGCCCTGGCTGATCCGCCGGCATTGGCCACATTCCCCGCACGGTACCCCTGCTACGCCCGGTCCGCCCGGTCCGCCCGGTACGCCCGGTACGCCCGGTACGCCCGGTACGCCGCCAGTGGGGCCCGGGCCGCCCGCGTGCTCTGGTTCTTCCGTGGGTCCCGGGCCGCCCGCGTGCTCTGGTTCTTCAGTATCGAGCGCCGGTTCGACCAGGCCAGGCAGGTCATTATCGGCGGCTTCAGGGGGGGCGTCCCCGAAACCGAAGGCGTCCCCGAAACCGAATAGGTTGGTGGTTAACTCCGGTTCGGGTGAGATTTCAGGAGAAGGTGTGCCTGGCCGGATGGCCGTCCGCCCGCCGGCCAGGCAGTTGACCCCCTGCGCCATCCCCACCGCCAGCGCCATCTTCCCCACATGGGGCGGCCCCACCAGCAGGTAGGCATGCGACATCCGGTCCGCCCGGATCGCCGCATCCAACTGCCGCGTAATATGCTCCTGCCCATAAATCCGCCACATGGTCTGAGTGTGCCCTCACCCTCCGGCCCTCTCCCCGATAGGGAGTGGCAACTGGGGTTATTCTGGTAGTTGGTGTGTTACGCCCATCCTGGCTTGCGGAAGGATGCCTGGTCGAAAGCCCTTTCTTTGGCCCCCTACACTGGCCCCACCCGCTCGGCTGCATCCCTGGCCGCCAGCAGGTACACGGGACTGGGGTTCAGGGAGTACTCGCGCAGGCAGGCCTCGGTAAATTTTATCGAATGGGCCCCGCCCGCTGCTACTGCCCGGTCGATAAGCTCCTCCGGGTCTTCCGGCGGCGCCTCCAATCCCACCGTGTCCTGCGCCGGCACCGTCGAATACCAGGAATAGACCCCCGCGCAGGCCTGCCAGGCGTACCGCGCGGCCTGGCGGGCGTCGGCTTCATCCAGGTACGGCGCCAGCATGCGCAGGGCGCTGGGGGCCGTCACCGTGTGAACGAAGGCTATCAGGTTCTTCGGGCTGGCCAGATAGATCCCGGCAAAGGTCTCGGTAAGGTTGGATATGAAGCGCGAAGTGTCGCCTCGGACGTCGGCAAGGTCAATGGCCGGGGCAAACTCGGGATGCTTTTCCATGCCCTTGATCTGCTCCGAAATGGGCCCGGAGCCGTCAAAGGCGCTGTCGTGCAGCCGTTCCACGTGGTCGAGGGCAGCCCGGGGACTGAGTCCCCCATTGTTTGCCGAGGGCCGGCCGGGCAGAGTGTAGTAGCGCGCCGCCCAGTAGCCCAGCCCCTGGGCCAGTTCGTACCTGCGCTGGGGTGTCTCCCCCGAGGAGAGGCTCCGCGCCGCGTGGGCCGTGCGGATGAGGCCGTGGGTGGCCGCCGCCATCACGGCCGGGGCCAGGCGCGGCGCCCACAGCCGCACCACGTCCTGCCACGAGGCCTCTTTCAATTCATTCTCAAACAGCGCAATCCAGTCCCCCAGCCGGTCCCGCGCCCCCAGATACTCCTGCCAGTCTTCCCGGCGTATGGCCAGGGACGGCGACGGACGGTCCGTCAGGCGTTTTCGATACTCCTCCACCCACGGCAGAACGGCTTCGTCCCGGTCCAGCGCGAACAGCGCCTCGGCGGCCATGGGTCCGTGGTTGGCCGCCCCATTGCCAAACTCAGCCCCGGCAAAACTAAGGAGGTCCAGCATTTCATCAATGGTAATAGCCATCAGCCCCCCCACCGGAGTCCTCAACCTCGTCCCCCACCCCGGCCTCGGTGGGAGCCGGGGGTGATTGTAATCATGCTGGCATTACGCTTTTGCCGCTCAACCTGAGCTTGTCAAACCCCCCTCTCCCCGGGCCAGAGGAGCCAGGGGGGTGAGGGCCCTAAACGTCACACAACATCATATCCGCGTAGCTCTCCCGCCGCCGTATCAACCGGCTCTCCCCCCCGTTCACCAGCACCATGGGCGGACGGGGGTTCAGGTTGTAGTTGCTGGCCATGGAGGGGCAGTAGGCCCCCGACGCCGGTATGGCAATGATGTCCCCAGGCTCGGGAATGGGCAGCATTATGTCCGAAGCCAGCACGTCGCCCGACTCACAGTACTTGCCCGCTATGGTGACTTTCTCCTCGTCGGTGTCGTTGACCTTGCCCGCCGACAGCACCTCATAGGTGGCCTGGTACAGGGCGGGACGGATGTTGTCGCCCATGCCCCCGTCTACGCTGACGTACTTTCTTACCCCCGGTATGTCCTTGATCGCCCCGATTCGGTAGAGGGCCACGCCGGCCGGTCCAACGATGGACCGCCCCGGCTCGATTAGCAGGGTGGGTATGGCCAGGCCCAGTTCGTCGCAGGTAGCTTTGAGGGTGGAGACGATGGTGTCGGCATATTCACCGATCCCCGGCGGTTCCTGCTCCCGCGTGTAGGCGATGGCAAATCCCCCGCCCGGACTGAATTCCTGCAGGTCCAGCCCTTCCTCCCTAAAACTAGCCGCGAACCGCAGCACCAGGTCGGTGGCGGCGGCGTAGGGCTCCAGTTCAAAGATGGGCGACCCCAGGTGAAAATGCAGTCCTTTCAGGTTCAGGTGGCCCCCATTCCGGCTCAGGGCCAGGGCCTGCCGGATAGCGCGCTCGGCGTCCCCGGTCTGGATGGAAAATCCGAACTTGGAGTCGATGATGCCGGTGGTGGTGTAGGCATGGGTGTGGGGGTCAATGCCGGGCGACACGCGGATTAGAATGTCCTGCACCTTGCCCGCTTCACCGGCGATGCGATTCAGCAGGTCCAGTTCGTGGAAGCTGTCCACCACCACCCGCCCGATGCCCTGTTCCACCGAGTAGGCCAGTTCGTCGGGAGTCTTGTTGTTCCCGTGGAAGTAGATTTTGTCCATCGGGAACTGGGCGGCGGCGGCCACGGCCAGTTCACCGCCGGACACCACGTCCAGACCCAGACCCTCCTCGTTGAAAATCCGGGCCAGGGCAGGATTGATGTAGGCCTTGGAGGCGTAGAGGACCTGTGCCCCCGCTCCTGTGTCGGTCAGGCGCTGCTCAAACTCAGCGCGGTAGCTGCGGCAACGGTTGCGCAGGGTGGCCTCATCGAGAATGTAAACGGGGGTGCCGTACTCCTCGGCCAGGTCCAGGGCAGAGCAGCCGCCAATAACCAGCCGCCCCTGCCTGTCAATTTCTGCAGCATCGGGAAAAACGTTCTGGGGGAACATGGAAGACCTCAAATTTGGGATGAGTTGGCTGGGGATATGATAGGGCGGCTGGGGGTTGGACGCAACCGGCGGCTGTCACCGACCTGAGCAGGCCCCGCTCATCCTGAGCCTGTCGGCAGTGTTATAATCGGACGGTCGTAACATCTAGAGGAAGTGTCACAATGGAAGTGAAAGAAGCAGTGCGGGTGGCAAAAGACCACGTAGCCGAAATTTTCGGCGATGAACAAATTGCCAACGTCGGACTGGAAGAAATAGAGCGTATCGCCGGTCGCGAGGGCTCTTTCGCCTGGAAAATCACTGTTGGCTTCTCACGGCCCTGGGAAGGAGCTGGCCTCGCCGGAATAGTAGTGGGTCAAACTCATCTGCGGCGTTCCTTTAAGGTACTCATAGTTGATGACGAAAGTCGGGAAATAGAATCTGTAAAAGACCGTATTCTGGTAGAAGTCACGTAACTTATGCCTCCCAGTGGATATTTCGTCGATACAAACCTCCTTATCTTATATGTGGTGGGTCAGGAAGACCCTGATATCATTGCCAAACACGGCAGGTTAGAGGATTATTCGATTGACGATTACATCCTTTTGAGTGACCTGATTGCCAAAGTGGGTCAATTGTTTGTTACTCCGAACACCCTCACAGAAACTTGTAACTTGCTTGGTCAGCATGGGGACCCTGAAAAGACACGCTTATTGGAAAGATTGCGTTACATAATTCAAACCAGCAATGAAGTCACAGTAGCCAGTTCAGCAGCAGTATCTAACGCCACTTTCCACAGATTAGGACTGGCTGACTGCGTTCTTTGCGAAGCTGCAACAAGAGATACACCGTTGATTACCGTCGACTTCCGTCTGTACTTGGAGCTTCTCGGGAAGAACGGTGAAGACGTGGTTGTCAATTTTAACCCCCTCCGTTCCTTTTGAGACTCACTTGCTTATCCAATCCTCACTTTAGTTGGTCAGGTAAATCGGCTGGCGACAGGGTGGACCTCAGAGTCATGGTCGTGCCAACCTCTCCCCATTGCCTTGCTCCGTTGCTCCCTGCTTCCAGGCGGGCCAGGATGCGCTCTACCTTATCTGCATATTGGCGTGGAATGCGCCGACGCCAGTCTCCCTCATAAAGACGCTGCAATCCCCTCTACCGCCACCCATGAAGCAGGATGGCCGGTGTATGCCGCAATCTGGCAGCCCACTGACAACTGCCAATTGACTCCCCCCATACCCCCGTATATACTCCCGCCATATCCCCCAGCGGCCACTTGGCCCGGTTTTCAGGCTACCCCCAGGGGAGACAAAATCTCACGGACGGGAGGCGTGAAGTGAAAGTTCCGATAAAGCTAACGGTTAACGGTAGAAGTCACGAGTCGGAAGTGGAAGCGCGGACGCTCCTGGTGCATTACCTCAGGGAAGACCTGGGACTTACCGGCACCAAGATCGGTTGCGACACCAGCCAGTGCGGCGCCTGTGTCGTCCGCCTGAACGGGTCCACCGTCAAGTCCTGTACCTGCCTCGCCGTCCAGGCCGACGGCGCCGAGATTGTAACTATTGAGGGCCTCGCCCAGGACGCCATCCTGCACCCTGTCCAGGAGGCCTTCTGGAATAACCACGGCCTCCAGTGCGGCTACTGCACCGCCGGGATGATTATGACGGTAACCGAGTTGCTGGAGCGCAACCCCAACCCCACCGCCGGAGAGGTCCGCGCCGGGCTGGAGGGCAACATCTGCCGCTGCACCGGCTACCACAACATCGTCAGGGCAACCCTCGCCGCCGCCGAAGCCATCTCCACCGGAAACGAGGGAGGTTAAGGTATGACTACTCGTATATTCGGTTCCGGCATCCGCCGCCGCGAAGACCCCCGCCTGATTACCGGCCAGGCCTCTTACACCGATGACATCAAGCTCTCGGGCCTGGTCCACGCGGCCATCCTCCGCAGCCCCCACGGCCACGCCCGCATCAACCGCATCGACACCTCTGCGGCGGCATCGGCCCCCGGCGTGATTGCCGTCTATACCGCCGCCGATACCGAGGGCGTGCTGAATCCCATCCCCTGTGCCTGGGTCATTCCCGACTCCGACGTCAAGGCCGTGGCCTACCCGCCCCTGGCCAGCGACGTGGTCCGCTACGTGGGCGACGCCGTGGCCGTGGTGGTGGCCGAAGACCGCTACCAGGCCGAGGACGCCCTGGAACTGATCAACGTGGACTACGAACCCCTGCCCACGGTAATCAACCCCGAGGCGGCCCTGCAGGAGGGCGCGCCCCAACTTCACGAGGACGCCCCCAACAACCAGGCCTTCCACTGGGTGGCCGCCGGTGGCGACACCGACGCCGCTTTCGACAGTGCCGACGTGGTGGTGCGCGATACCATCATCCAGCAGAAGCTGATTCCCAACGCCATGGAGCCCCGCTCCGCCATCGCCAGCTACGTGCCCTCTATGGGCGACCTGACCATCTGGAACACCACCCAAAACCCGCACATCGCCCGCTTCGTTACCTGCCTGGTGACCGGCATACCCGAGCACAAGATTCGCATCATCGCCCCCGAGGTGGGTGGCGGCTTCGGCGCCAAGATTGCCGTCTATCCCTGGGAGCTGCTTGCCGCCTTCTGTTCCATCAAGCTGGGCCGCCCCGTCAAGTGGACGGAAACCCGCTCCGAGAACTTTGTGTCCAGCACCCACGGCCGCGACCATGTCGAGTACGTGGAGATGGCCGCCAACAGCGACGGTCGGGTTACCGGCGTCCGCAGCGTGGTTTACGCCGGAATGGGCGCTTACCTGTCCACCGCTGCCCCGGGCATACCCACCATCCTGCACGGCCTGATGTACTCGGGCCCCTACGATATCCCGAATATTAAGGCAGACATTTACGGGTGTTTCACCAATTCGACGCCGGTTGAAGCCTACCGCGGGGCGGGCCGGCCCGAAGCCACCTTCCTGCTGGAACGGCTGATGGATCTGCTCGCGGCGGAGGTGGGCAAGGACCCGGTGGAAGTGCGCCGGATGAACCTGATTCCCAAGTTCGAGAACGGCCACGACGTAGCCATCGGCCTGACCTACGACAGCGGTGACTACGAGGGCGTCCTGAACGTGGCCCTGGAGCACGTCAACTACGACCAGCTTCGCCACGACCAGGCCCACGGCCGTGAGCGCGGTCAATACACCGGAATTGGAGTAAGTGTCTACTGCGAAATCTGCGGCCTGGGCCCCTCACAGGTGGCCGGGGCGGTGGGCTTCGGCGGCGGCCTGTGGGAAAGCGCCACCGTGCGCTTCTACGCCACCGGCAAGGTCAACGTCTTCATTGGCACGTCGCCCCACGGCCAGGGGGAGGAAACCACCTTCGCCCAGATAATGTCGGATGAGCTGGGCGTGCCCGTGGACGACGTGGAGGTAATCCACGGCGACACCGACACCACGCCCATGGGCTGGGGCACCTACGGCAGCCGCACGACGGTGGTGGGCGGCGGCGCGCTGGCCCTGAGCGCCCGCAAGATCAAGGCCAAGGCCATTACTTTGGCCGCCCACCTGCTCGAGGCCGCCGAGGCCGATATCGAGTACGAGGACGGCAATTTCTTCGTTCGCGGCGCCCCTGATAACGGGAAGACTATTCAGGACATCGCCCTGATGGCCAACGTGGCCTGGAATATGCCCGAAGGTATGGAACCGGGCCTGGAAGCCACCACCTTCTACGATCCGCCCAACTTCTCCTACCCCTTCGGCGCCCACGTGGCGGTGGTCAGCGTCGACCCGGACAACGGCCACATTGTCCTGGAACGCTACCTGGCGGTGGACGACTGCGGCCCCCAGATCAATCCCATGATTGTCGAAGGGCAGGTCCACGGCGGCGTGGTCCAGGGCGCGGGACAGGCCCTCTGGGAGGGCGCGGTCTACGACGACAACGGGCAGCTTTTGACCGGTTCCATGCTGGACTACGCTCTGCCCCGGGCCCACCTGGTGCCCGACATCGAGACCCTGTCCACGGTAACGCCGTCGCCCCACAACCCCCTGGGCGTCAAGGGCATCGGCGAGACCGGCACCATCGCTTCCACCGTGAGCATCTACAACGCCGTAATCGACGCCCTCCGCCCCCTGGGAGTAACCCGCCTGGAAATGCCCCTCACTCCCGAGCGAGTCTGGCGAGCCATCCAGGAGGCGGGCCTCCACCACGAGGATAGTTACGGTCACGACCATGGGCACGATCACGGGCACGGCCATGACCACGATCACGGACATTAGTCGGGCCAGGGAGGAACAATAATGTACACGCCTGATTTTCACTATCACAAAGCCGCCTCGGTGGCTGAAGCCATCGAGATGCTCGCCCATCATGAGGACTCCCGGCTGCTGGCCGGCGGACACAGCCTGCTGCCCCTGATGCGGCTGCGCCTGGCCCGTCCCGCCACCCTGATTGACATCGGAGGGCTGGACGACCTGAAGGGTATTACCGTCCACGATGACCATGTTCATATCGGAGCGCTGACCACCCACGGGGAGATCGCCAGTTCCCACGCCATGGAACACGCCAACCCCCTGATGGCAGAGGTGGCCGGGGGCATCGGCGACCCCCAGGTGCGCAACCGGGGCACCATCGGCGGCAACATCGCCCACGCCGACCCGGCCTCCGACTGGGGCACCGTCCTAAGCGTCCTGGACGCCAGCGTCGAGGTCCAGGGCCCCAACGGCGCCCGAACCATTGCCATCGCGGACTTCTTCCAAGGCGCCTTCGCAACCGCTGTGGAGGATGACGAAATCATTACCGGCGTACGGGTGCCCACCCTTGTGCGCCAGGACCACGGCCATGGGCACGACCACGGTCATGATCATGGTCACGGCCACGACCACGGCGCGGAAAGCATCCACGGCGAGGTCGGCGAGTACGCTAAGATGTCCCACCCCGCCTCGTTCTACCCGGTAATCGGCGGCGCGGTGGTCCTCAACGCCGAGGGCGGCCGGTGCGTGTCGGCCCGGGTGGCCGTGGGCGGCCTGGTGCCTACCCCCAGGCGCGCCCCGTCGGTAGAGGCAGCCCTGGCCGGCCAGGAACTGAACGCCCATAATCTGGAGGCGGCAGCGAACCAGCTTGTCAATGACCTGGGCGACGAAATCATCGGCGACGTCTTTGCGTCGGCGGACTACCGTCGGGCTATTGCGCCGGTGGAGGTGAAGCACGCCATGTTCCACGCCATAGGCTTGGCTCACGACTAGGCGGCGGGGGACCGCAGGTTAAGACACCAAAGCACGGGGCGGGCCAAAAACCCGCCCCGTTATTGATTTAGCCACGAATAGCCACGAATGTTCACTAATGGACTGGACAAGTGATTAAAATATTAGTGATCATTCGTGTACATTTGGGGATAGAAAACCGAAGGAGAGATAGCCCTGAAGATATTACTTACTAACGACGACGGTATTCACGCCCCCGGTCTGTGGGCGGCGGCCCAGGCCTTGTCTCAGGTTGGGGAAGTGTTTGTGGTGGCCCCGGACCGGGAGCAGAGCGGCGTGGGCGCTTCCCTGACGCTGCACGCCCCGGTGAAGGCCCGCTCCCTGGAAATCCCCGCCCTCGGCAGGTTGAGCGCCGCCGCCAACGAAGAGGCGGCATCCGACGAGGACCAACAGGCGGAAGTGCGTAACCGCGTAACCGCCTTCTCGGTGGAGGGAACGCCGGGAGACAGTTGCATCCTGGCCTTGGAAAAGCTGGTAGGGTCGGTGGACCTGGTGGTCTCCGGCATCAACTCCGGGTCCAACCTGGGCTGGGACGTGATGGTGTCCGGTACGGTGGGCGCGGCTTTCCAGGGCTACTTCCGGGGCTATCCCACGATTGCAATATCGGTAGGGTCGGTGCAGAACCCCCGCTTCGACGGCGCCGCTTCCCTGCTGCGCCTCATGGCCCTTAAGCTGGCCCAGGAAAGTACGCAAGACGGCGGCCGCGGCGGCTTCCTGCTGAACATAAACGTGCCCAGCCTGGCCCCGGACCAGATTACCGGCGTGGAGATAACCCGCCCCGGGGGCCGGTCCTACGGCGAGTCGGTGCGGGAGGAGGGCACCGGCCACCAGAAGCGGTACTGGATTGCCCGCAACCGTCCGGTAATGGCCGATAACGGCGAGGGCACCGACATGAACGCCACGAAGAACAACCGCATCTCCATAACCCCCCTGCACCTCAACCTGTCCCATCAGGAAGTGCTGCCCAGGGTGGAATCGCTGCTGGCCGGAGTGCCGGAGGCGTTGCTGGGGAAGGGTGGGTGATAGAATGGTGCTAACGACCTACTTGCCTGCTTAAAAGCCTCTGAAGACAACGAACAGTTATGCAGTCCGATAAGACATACGACCTGTTTATTAGCCACGCTTGGGACTCCGAAGTGGACTACTACGGTCTGATTGATTTGTTGGGGGAGGAATCCTCACTGGATTGGCGCAACCAAAGTGTACCTCGGTCTGCGCCAGTCCTGGCGTCAGACTTGGCTGGAATTCGAGAGGCTTTGGCCCGCCGGATTTACCAGTCGGATGCAGTGCTGGTGGTATCAGATAGGAATATCGATAGGAGTAAATGGATCTCTTATGAGTTGAATGTGGCCCGAGAATTACACATACCCATAATAGGAATAGAGCCTTGGCGAGTCGTGTCTGCGTCTATGGAACTCCAAGGCGCTGCAATTACAATGGTTAGCTGGAAAGCTGACTCAATAGCGCAAAGTATCAAGTCCCTCGCCGCATGAAACCCGAAGATTACGGGGACAAATACTCTGATCATCTCCTGGAGCAATATAAGCTCTATGTAGAAATGACAGACCGGGTCAGTCAACGTCGTGAGAGATCGAACCAGTTCTTTATTACCCTTCTGGCCGGCCCAGCTATTCTCGCGGTGTTGGCGCGCTTCTGGCTGGACGGAGAAAACGGCTCCGATGCATTCTTATCCGTAGTCCTCCTGGCAAGCGGCCTGCTGGGGGTGGCATTGTCGATAACGTGGTTTGTTACTATCAGGTCCTACCGTCACCTGAACAATGCCAGGTTTCAGGTAATTGGGGAGATGGAGAAGCGTCTGCCTTTTGGTAGCTACTCCCATGAGTGGGAACTGCTGAGCCCGAGGTTCCTCCTTTTGTCCGTAATCGAACAATTCTTGCCGGGTATAGTCTGTTCTATCTTCTTGGCCTTGCTGTTCTACGCAATGTGGTTATTATTCAGCTAGGGTCAGGGCGCCTTCCCCCCTGCACCTGAACCTCTCCCACCAGGAAGCGCGGCCCCGGGTAGAGTCGCTGCTGTCCGGAGTGCCGGAGGCGTTGCTGGGGAAGGGTGGGGTGATAAAATGGTACAGGTCAGCTACAACGCTAAGTCAGACGTCCTTTCGATTGTACTGGCACCCAAAAAGGTGAAAGAGTCGGCGGAAATTCTTCCCGATGTCATCGCGGAATTTGACGACAATGGAAGAGTGGTTGCTTTCGAGATTCTGGATGCTAGCAAGGTAATTGACCCGGGGACGGTTGGGGCAAGCGAAAGTGAGGAAAGTTAATGCCCATATTCAGGACCTTTGCCAAGCGTAAGGAAGAGGCTGCCATGGCAGGGAAGCCAGTAATCTACACGTATGATTCATTGCCTGAGGCCTTTCGTGTGCAAGTATTCCACATTTGGCAGGATGCCATATATCCTATGTCACAGTTTAGTCCAGACTATCCCAATTGGTGGAATCAAGTGCATGATATTTTGGCCAAAGAAATGGGAGTGCTAGACCTAGTCCGGAGCATCTCATTTATGAGCTTAGGCGAGAATAAGAGAATCGAACAATGTCGGGAGTTTCTGTTGAAGAACCCTGATGTCGATCAAGTCCTAAGTTTGATTGAACTAACTTTTGGATTGATTATTGATGAAGTGGTTAGAAAGTACTGGGACAGCCTTGACCTGGCACGGGTTAGACGCATCCAACCCCCCGAAGACGCCATTCAAGAGTTGAACAGCAGCTTTCAGGAGCACGCTATAGGATACCAATATCAGGCAGGCCAAATAATCGAAGTCAGTTCACAGTACATTCATGCTGAAGTTGTGGAACCATCCATTGCGCTCCTTTACGAGACCGGATTCGAAGGCGCATTGGAAGAGTTTATGACTGCTCATAAGCATTTCCGCGAGGGAAACCGTAAAGAATCCATCGCACAGGCCTTGAACGCTTTTGAAAGCACGATGAAGATTATCTGCGACCATAATGGATGGGATTACTCTCAAAAAGATACAGCCAGTAAATTGCTGACGGTCTTGTTTGACAACGGACTCGTTCCTTCACAGATGCTGAGCCATTTCAGTGGCTTAAGGGCAGTGTTGGAAGGAGGAGTTCCAACGGTGAGGAATAATTTCGGCGGACATGGGCAGGGTGTTGAAGCTGTAGTGGTACCGGATTACTTAGTTGCTTACGCCTTACATCTGACTGCGTCAAACATTGTACTCCTGATCGAAGCCTACAAGTCCTACAACAAGGACACTAGATAATCCCCCCGCTACCCCCGCCCCGCCAACTATGGCATAATGGCCCCACCTTTCCACACCCCTACTATTCTTAACCCCTACTAAAGGGAGGCTTTCCGCTTATGGTTGACCTTAAGCATGGCGCGGCCATCGTGGGCATTCACGAACACGTTACCCGCTACGCGCCGGACAAGAGCGAGTTGCAGATCCAGGGGGAGAGCGTCATCAAGGCCCTGGCCGACGCCGGCCTGTCCAAGCAGGACGTGGACGGCCTTTTCACCGCCTCCAGCAGCATCCGCAACAGCGGCATGAACCTGGCCGACTACCTGAACATGTACCCCAGGTACGTGGACAACACCACCGTGGGCGGCGGTTCCTTCGAGTTCCATCTGTCCCACGCCCTTACCGCCATCGCGGCGGGGCGCATCAACGTGGCCGTCATCACCTACAGCAGCCTGGCCCGTTCCGGCGGCGTCTCCGTGGGGACCGGCGGCGTGGGCCGCTACGGACACCCCCGTCTCGACCCGTCACCCGACAGCTTTGAAGAGCTTTACGGCCTGACCACCGTGGGCCTGTACGCCATGATCGCCCAGCGGCACATGCATCTGTACGGCACCACCTCTGAGCAGCTTGCCGAGGTGGCCGTGGCGATGCGCAAGCACGCCTCCATGAATCCCGAGGCCCTGTTCCGCGACCCCGTCACGGTTGAGGACATCGTCAACTCTCGCGTGATTTCCTCGCCCCTGCACCTGCCCGACTGCTGCGTCATCACCGACGGCGGCGGAGCGGTGGTGGTGGCGTCCCCGGAGGTGGCCCGCAACTGCCGCCACACCCCGGTATGGGTCCTGGGCGTGGGCGAGGCCATCGCTCACCAGGGGGCTGGCAAGCGCGACCTGATGTACATCGCCGCCAAGCAGAGCCACGAGCCCGCATTCGCCATGGCCGGGGTGACCCAGAAGGACATAGACATGGCCATGATCTACGACTCCTTCACCATCACGGTGGTGGAGACGCTGGAGGACCTGGGCTTCTGCGAAAAGGGCGAGGGCGGCCAGTTCGTCTCCGGCGGCCGCCTGCAGGTGGACTCGGAGAGGGCGGACAAGTTCCCCATCAACACCGACGGCGGCGGACTGTCGTCCAACCACCCGGGCATGCGGGGCATCTTCCTGCTGCTGGAAGCCACCCGCCAGCTACGCCACCAGTTCGAGGGCACCCCACGCCAGGTGGCCAACTGCCAGATTGCCCTGTGCCACGGCACGGGCGGTTCCCTGGGCGCGCGACACAGCGGCGGCACCGCCATTTTGGGGAGGGACTAACAATGACTACCAGACAAGAGTGGAACAAGCCCCTGCCCACCGTGGTCGGGGAGACCAGGCCCTACTGGGAATCGTGCCGACGGGGCGAGTTGCTGATTCAGAAATGCGACAAGTGCGGGGAGTACCAGTTCTACCCCCGGGGCATCTGCGCCAACTGCTGGTCTGACGGCGGCATCCGGTGGGTGCAGGCCAGCGGCAAGGGGACGGTGTGGACCTACACCGTAACCTACCAGAACCGCACCCCCGGCTTTGCCGACGACGTCCCCTACGTCCTGGCGATGGTTGAACTGGAAGAGGGAGTCAAGATGTTCACCAACATCGTCGACTGCAACCCCCGCGAAGTAACCATCGGCATGCCCGTGGAAGTAACCTTCGTCCGGGCTAATGACCAGATAACAGTGCCCTACTTCAAGCCGGCCAGCCAGTAAAGTAAGTCCAGCCCTTGTTCGGTAAAAAAGAACCCTCCCGCCGCTTTAGCTTCGGCGGGAGGGTTTTCTGTTGTCTGTCAAAGCCATGCATCCATGACTGTTTGAATGTCGCCCTGAGCTTGCCGAAGGGCCTAAACTCATTCCCTTTGAATATCTTGTGGGATCGAAACGGAGTTTGTGGGTAGGAGTTTAGATTCTTCGACTTCGCTCAGAATGACAGGAGAAGGGTTAAGCAGGAAGGGAAACCGCTTGTTGGTATGGTAGTACCCCTTAACTACCCCCGGTTCCTTATCTCATCGCATAAATCCTGATCCACCTGCGCCTCTTCCAAACGGTCGCTGAAGAGGTAGGCCAGGGAGCGGCGGCCGTAGAAGTTGTCGTCGTTGGGGTCAATCTCAATGGCCTGGGTCAAGTCGGCGATGGACTCGTCGTACATCCCCATTTCGTAGAAGGAACAGCCCCGGTTGAACCAGGCCTCGGCCAGGGCCCCGTCAAGTTCCAGGGCCCTGGTATAGTCGGCGATGGCCTGCTCGTAGGCGCCGTTGCGGCTGTACTGGTTGCCCCGCCGGTTATAGCCCTCGGCGTCGGTGGGTTCCTCCGGCGGGGTTAAGTTTGGTCTCATAGTCCAGTCTGGGCTTGGGGTTGAGCCTCACGCCAAGCTTTAAGGTCTTTCGCTCGTTGGGCCTGAAGCTCGGCCTCACGCTCGGCTTGCCGAAGAATCTCATCGAAATTTTCGGGGCGGTGTGAGGCGAAGATGTAGCCACGCTTGGCGGAGATGTCCAATATGTCCACGTCGCGTATCTCGACCATTCCTTTCTCAGTGCCGCAGTATTCCCACACCTCTTGAAGGTAGGGGCTGGTGGGTTTTACAACGTGAACCCGCAGCGAGGACTCGAAAGGATTCCATCCCTCCTCGTAGGGACGGACCCGCTCGCGTAAGAACTTTTCGGCCGCATATTCTTCTTCCCAAATCCATGGAGCCGCCACAAAAATGTGCCAACTGGACCCAACGGGGTAATAGTCGTGCTCGTTCCAGTCTTCTTTTTCTAACAGGGCAAAGAGGGAAAACTGACCCCTTTCGGCAGAGACTTCATCCTCCACATTTGCTATACCCGCTATCAAACGTTTGAAAACGCTGATCCTCATATTACCTCCAGGAGCGCTGCGACCGATTCGATCATCTGGGAACCCGCGCTTGCATTGGCGCTGCCGACGGGGAGATAGCGCCAATGCGCTCCCCAATTCTCTACCACGAATTTCCAAGCCGCAGTATATTCCGCATTTACCCTTTCTTTGATGCCGGAAAATTCCAGCAGTATGTTCAGTTCATGTGTGCGTAGGGATTGATACTTGCGAAACTCTCCCGGCACTGAAGGAAACTCGCGCCAACCCAGTGTCTCGCATATCCGTGCCTTCAGCGCTAGCTCGACAGCGTAACCTGACAAGTACATGGCGGCGTCATATCGACCTGCTCGGTGCAACTCGGACGCATCTTCCTGCCTGGCTAACGACAGGTCTCGCAGTTCTTGAACCGTAATCATCACCGCCCATTCTCGACTCCCGATACCAGCGGCGGCAATACCTAGCCAGGCTATGGAGCGGCCCTAAATAACCGACCTTACCAGCCCCCCGTCAACCAGAATCGTGGTGCCGGTGATGTAGCTGGACTTGCCCGATGCCAGGAAGGCCGCCAGGTAGGCCAGTTCCTTGGGTTCGCCAATTCGGCCGACCGCGGTCTCCTTGGCGCGTTCCGCCAGGCCATCCTCCACCGAGATTCCCAGTTCCTGGGCCCGGTTGGTTACGTTGGAGAGCATCCGTTCGCTGAGGATGGAACCCGGGGCTATGTTGTTGACCAGGATGCCGTCGCGGCCCACCTCGTCGGCCAGGCTCTTCATGTAGGCCACCACGCCCATGCGGGTGGCGCCGGACAGGGCCAGGTTGGGGATGGGCTGGTACACGGTGCTGGCCAGGATGTTAACGATGCGCCCGCCGCCCTGGGCCTTCAGGTGGGGTATAGCCTCCCGAGACATGCGGGAGAAGAAGTAGAGGGACCGCTGCACCGCCGTCTCCCACTGCTCCTCGGTGGCTGTTTCCGAACGGGCCAGGGGCGGACCGCCCGAGTTGTTAATCATGATGTCCAGTTGGCCGTAGTGGCTGACGGTCTGGGCCACCAGGTCCTTAATGTTGTCGTAGCTTTCCAGGTCGGCGGCTATGGGCAGCACCTCGGCGCCGGTGGTATCCCGTATCTCCGCCGCCGCCTGCTCCAGGTTAGCGGCGGTGCGGCTGCAGATGGTGATACGGGCGCCTTCCTCGGCCAGAACGTCGGCGCACGCCCGTCCCAGGCCCGCGCTGGCGCCGCCAATGATGGCAACTTTACCCTTAAGTTCCAGGTCCATTCAGGATTCCCCCTTGATGCTCCGGCCCCGAATTCGGGCCGGGCAGATATGACACGCTGGCCCCGCATTATAGCAGACAGGGAATGGAGGGAGAATTGGGGGATTCTTTGCACTCTGACCAAGGCAGACACATAGGCCTGCCCTACAGAAGGTAGGAATGGCAGGGGCGCACCTGCGTGTTCGCCTTGATACTGGCATTGGAACTCTTGCTAACGTGATGGTCCTTACCTGGAGATATGTTGCCATATACGTAAGCCAGGCCGTGCTATACTGGCCCGGCTCACTTTCAGTCACCAACCTGACCTCATGAGGCCTGCCTTGGAACACACCAACATAATTCTTGATATTGCGGATTCCGTCGCCACTATACGCCTTAACCGCCCCGATGCTCTCAACGCTTTGAGCATGGAACTGCTGGCCGAGTTTTCGGACGCCGTGGCTTCCGTAGGTGAGAACGAAACTATCAAAGCACTGGTTATCCGGGGGGAAGGACGGGCCTTCTGCGCGGGGGCAGATCTCCTCTTTTTCGATACCGTTTTCGACGATATATCCCTGTTGCCGCCCTATGTACGGTTGCTCAACGACAGTCTCTTCCAGCTGGAAGAACTGCCCATACCCACCATCGCCGTGGTGCATGGCTTCGCCCTGGCCGGGGGCCTGGAACTGGCGCTGGCCTGCGACCTGACCCTGGCCTCTGAGGACGCCCGCATCGGCGACCAGCACGCCAATTTCGGCCTGATGCCTGGTGGCGGTTCCACCCAAAGGCTGCCCCGTCGCATTGGTATGCAGCGGGCCATGGAGTTGTTGACCACCGGCCGGTGGCTCTCCGGGAATGAGGCGGCAGAGTGGGGCCTGGTGCTCCGTGCCGTTCCCGAGGAGTCCCTGGAGGCTGAACTTGAAACGCTGCTGGGTCAGCTTCGGGGTAAGAGCCGTACCGGGTTGGGCTGGATCAAGTCCATAACCCGGCAGGGACAGGATTTGCCCGTCCGGGCCGGTATCGACCGGGAAGGGATGGCTTTTGTCCAGTATTTCGCAACGTCTCCGCATCCACGGGAGGGAATACAAGCCTTTAAAGAGAAGCGACAACCCGAATTTTGACCGGAATTCGTCAAGGTAATTGTAAACTCTTTGTTAACAGGTGCCCGTCGGTGAAATCTTGCACTTGACACATAGAGATATTTGGGTAGAATGGTAACAAGTCATTGTAGAGGCACATAAGGAGGAATCTATGGAAGGGAAAGTCCAGATTGAGATTACGTATTGCGTTCCTTGACAGCATCACGCTACCGCCACGTGGATGGCGAATGAATTCTTCCGGACCTATGGTCCCGATGCGGCGATAACCATTTCCCCCCGCGGCCAAGGCATCATGGAAGTATTTGTAGACGGCGAGAAGATCTTCGACAAGAAGGCCGAAGGTAATATCTACCCCGACCTCGCGCGGGTCCGCAAGATGAAGGAAGTAATAACCGAGCGGGTCGCTAGTGCGGAAGCTGTCCCAGCCGATAATTAGCTTTAATTGCGCCGGTACGCTTCGGCAACCGGCTTAACGGTTAGACAAAATGCAACCCCTCTACCTGGTAGAGGGGTTGTTACTTTTGCGCCCGGCCTTTTTGTTGCGACACGACTTCCAGGGTCCTCAGTTGATCCTTACGTAGCTGGCGTCCAGAACTCACCCTGCGGAGGCCCCGTTTCTGGCGTACTGCCCAGGGACGCCAGTATGGGGGCCATATAGGGTTCCACTGCCAGCCAGACTTCCCGGCTCACTGCGTCCACCGGTTTCCTGGCATCAATAACCAACCATCGCTCCGGATCATACTTTGCCTGTGCCAGAAAACCGTCCCGGGCCCGGCAGTGAAACTCCAGGTCCAGCTCCTCAAACCTTGTTCCTTCCTCGGTGCGATTCAGCGGAGCAAATCCTCCGCCAGGGTCTAAAGAGAAAGCCATTTGGTGGCCGGTGGTACGCCTGAGGCCCTCTTCAGGGGTCAGATCCAGCAGCAATGTGAGGTGGGGCGTGAGTTCCTGGGTGGCAAAAGCGTTGAGGGATGCGATAGCTTCTGTGTCTATGCCTCTCCCGTGTCCTTGGTAGGCTACGGTTGAACCGGAAAAGCGGTCGGCGATTACGACTTGCCCCGATTCAAGGGCCGGTCTTATTCGCTTTCCGACCAGTTCCACTCGTGCCGCTTCAAAGAGGAGCAATTCCGCTTCGGGAGTGAGTGGTCTTTCACTCTTGAGGTAGCTCCGCAGGTACTCCCCGAGTTCCGTGCCGCCGGGCTCTCGGAAAAGCTCGCAGGGAACCGACAGTTCTTCCAGCCTCTCCCGCAGGAGAGCCGCTTGGGTGGTTTTCCCGGCCCCCTCTCCGCCCTCAAATGCTATGAAAATTCCTGCCACTGGCCACCTCTGCTCGCTTGCGTCATCAGTTTATCCATGATTTCTCCCCGAGCCAATAGCATGGAATGCACTTGGGAATCAATTTGAGAGCAGTCTGTGTTACGCAAGTGATGGCCTGATTCTATGTGCGTCAGGCCATCACTTGTGAACATTCTTCCCCATTGGGGAATACCCTGGCTCAGCCTACGGTCTGTAAAGGAGCACCGATCGCTCAGGCTCCCGCCCCCGGCTGGTTGAGGCCAGGTTGAATCGCTGGGCCAGCAGGTGCTGCAACCGGCGGACGTACGCCCGTTGCGGGTTTAACTGAACGCTGAACTCGCCGCCCAGTACCCGCTGCGCCGCCTCTTCGGCCTCCAGCATGGCCTGGTCCAGGGTTTCCTTGGAGGCGTTGTCTTCCCGGGCCCGTCCCATGCCTCGGAACGGTATTCCCTGCTCCTTGGCCAGAGCGCGCAGGAAGTCCATCAACTGGGGCAGAGTATTCTTGCGCAACACATAAACGGGTGTGCCCGTGGACTCTGCCGATCGCACCAACTGGGCGCCCCGGCGATAATGGGTCTTGGTGGTCAGCACCAGGGAAGCCCGGCGCAGCTCGTTGACGACGCCCAGGCTCAGCCCCATTTCCGACTGGGCAACTTCCAGCTTGTCCTTGCTAACGCCGAAGAGGAACACCTGCGCTTCCAGCTTGCGGGCGCCGTTTTCGTCGGTTGAGTCTGTCCCCTCGCCTGAGTCCGTGCTGACCGCAGCCTCTCCGTTAACAGAGTCATCCGGGTAACCTGCCTGGAAGCGTGTCTGGGGCGCGGGAACCTGTCCGAACTGCCGTTCCTGGCGTTGGTCCTGGTTTCGTTCCTGATACCGGTCCTGCTGCCGACCCTGGCGCCGGTCCGGGCGGCGACCGCCCTGGCCGTATTCCTGGTTTCTGCCGTTGACCTCCTGGGTCCAGGGAGCCGGAGGGTTGGAGTTGGGGCGCGGGTCGCCCTGCTGCTCAATAACCTCGCCGCCATCGTCCAAACTGCGAATTACCGGCGCAATGGGGTAGCCGCGCAGCCACTGGTCCACTACCTGCGCCACGCCGTCGTGCACCGCGACCTGTTCCCAGCTCTGGATTTCAACGACTACGTCAAAAGTGGGCGGGGCCTTGCGTTCCAGAACTGTCTTTTGAGTGCCCCGGTAACGGGCCTCCTGGTCTCCCAGGGTCACCGACTGTATCCCTCCTACCAGGTCCGAGAGGGTGGGGTTGAGGATAAGGTTGTCCAGGGTGTTGCCGTGGGCGGTGGCGATAAGCTGAACGCCCCGTTCGGCGATGGTACGGGCGGCAGCGGCTTCTTCCTCGGTGCCCATTTCGTCAATAATTATGACCTGAGGCATGTGGTTTTCGACCGCTTCGATCATTACTCCGTGCTGCCTGGTGGGCGTAGCAACCTGCATCCGGCGGGCGTGTCCGATGGCCGGATGGGGCACGTCGCCGTCGCCGGCAATCTCGTTGGAAGTATCTACAATGACCACCCGCTTGCGGGCGCTGTCGGCCAGCACACGGGCCACCTCGCGGAGCATGGTGGTCTTGCCCACGCCGGGACGCCCCAGCAGCAGGATGTTCTTGTTGGCGAAGGCCAAGTCCTCTATGATTTTGATGGTTCCGAATACCGCCCGTCCGGCGCGGCACGTGATGCCAACCACCTGGCCCTTGCGGTTCCGGATAGCGGAAATGCGGTGCAGTGTCCGTTCCATTCCGGCCCGGTTGTCTTCACCGAAATCGCCTATTTGGGTCATCAGGTAGTCCAGGTCATCCCGGCTGACTTCCCTGTCGTCCAGAATCACGTCCCCGTCCGGAAACCGTGCTTCCGGCAGGCGGCCCAGATCCAGTACCACCTCCAGTAGGTCAGCCAGGTTGTCATGACCAACCAGGATGCCCTGTACGCGAGGGGGCAGGATGTCCAGCAGTCGCTCCATTTCCTCCTGGACCAGTTCTTGCGCTGCTACCAATTCACGCCTCCACCGGCGCCATTCCGTAACGCACAGCCGGAACGGCCACCATTTTGACCAGCATCGTAAATTCGGCTATTTGCCGGAAGCCTCGAGCCGCCAGGCTGTCGCTGACCGGTCCCTGGTAGTCAGGTACCAGCCACCGCAGGCTTGGCGCGTGGGCCAGGGCAAAGTCTATCAACTCGAACAGTAGATCGGGGTGGTCCGGATGGGCCATCACTTCCGCTTCTGAAGTTCCACCCCGGCCTGTTATCTTGACCCAGCCAGTGATTCTGTCCTTATGCTCGGCGACCCATTCCTGATGCCGGCTCACTGCCAGGCGGCTGCAACCTGCGTCCCGCGCATCCAGCCACTGGTCGAAGGTGAGACCCAGCATTTGCCGTACCCTTACCGGCGTACTGGCACAATACAGTTGGAACAGGCCGTAACTGTCGGCGGGCAGCCGGGGTCGCATCAGGTCGCCGGAATCGGGCTCCTTTGACTGGAACGCTGAACCGTTGCCCATTCCCGTGCCTGGGCCTTCCAGCAGCGCGTCGTTAAAGCAGGTGACAAAGCCGCTGCGCCTGGCCAGTGAAATGGCAGGACAATTCAAAGCTAATCTTACAAATAAACGCTCGGCGGAACGCTCCCCTGCCGACTGGACCAACTCTTCAAGCAATGCCAGGGAATCTGTTACTGCCTCGTCCAATCCATGGTGCATTGTTGCGTCACCGGTTGGAAAGCCATTGTCGTTGTAGCTGCAGGTGCGGTCCGTTAAGTTCTCCGCCGGGAGGTAGAGGCCGTCAATCTCCCACGCCCGGTGTCCGGCCCGGGTGCGGGCAGAGACCAACCCGGTCAGTCGTGTACCCTGCCAGTGGGCCAGGGCCAGCCGGTTCCTGGGCTGCATCACCGCATTTCGCCACAGGCGGGCGCTCTGCATGGATGGCCTCGCGCCACCGGCCGTAGTTGGGCGAGGACAAGCCAGGTTCGGCCCCCTGGGCGCATTGAGCAGGGTGCAGCGCAAGGCGTCGGTTATGCGGAAGGACTGGACGTTCTGCATTTGATCCAACGGCGCCATGTGAAGTTATCAGCCTTCCCCGCCGGGGAGTGAGGCCACCTCTGACCTGGAAGCCAGGTCAAGGAAATACTGGTGCAAACGGGCATCGTCGGTCAGCTCGGGATGGAATGATGTTGCCATCAGGTTGCCCTGCCGTACCGCGACGGCCTGACCGTTGGGCAGGGTTGCCAAGATCTTGACCTGGGCCCCCAAGCGAATGACCACCGGAGCCCGGATGAAAATGGCGTGAAATGGGCCCGGTTCCACCCCCCGAATATCCAGATCCTGTTCGAAGCTGTCAATCTGGCGGCCAAAGGCGTTACGCTGAACGCCAATGTCGATAAGCTTCAGGGGAATGGGGTCGGCTTCGGTGATTTCGTGGGCCAGCATTATCATACCGGCGCAGGTGCCCCAGACGGCCTTGCCTGCCTCTGCCATGGCCGCCACCGGCTCCCGCAGGTGGTAGATGCTCATCAACCGGCTGAGGGTGGTGCTTTCGCCGCCGGGGACAATCAGGCCGTCGATGCCGTCAAGGTGCTCCGGCAACCGGACTTCCCGGCACTCAACGTTGAGCCGCCGTAAAACGGCAATGTGCTCGGCAAAGTCACCCTGTACGGCTAGTACCCCGATTTTCAATGCAATCCTGTCCGACGGTCGATTTTTGCCCTTCGTGCCTGTCCTGATTTGCCTGGAAGACAGGGCGAAGCCCTCTCTTCAACCGGAGAAGGGCGCCACCAGGGTATTCCCACTGCCAATGCCCTTCTCTTCCAGGGTCTTGTGAAGGGCTAAATGCTGCGGGGAGCCAGCAACTGGTCTTCCGGAATGGAACGGGCGCTGATGCCCACCATCGGCTCTCCCAGGTCCTTGGAAACGTCGGCCAGAATCTTCGGGTCGTTGTAGTGGGTAACGGCCTGCACAATGGCGTAGCCCCTTTCCACCGGGTTGCCGGACTTGAAAATGCCGGAACCCACGAACACGCCGTCGGCGCCCAACTGCATCATCAAGGCGGCGTCGGCCGGGGTGGCAACGCCACCGGCGGCAAAGTTCACCACCGGCAAGCGGCCCATCTCACGGGTCTGGGTCAGCAACTCCAGGCTGACTCCCAGGTTGCGGGCTTCCACCACCAGTTCGTCCTCGGGCATATTCTTCAGCTTCCGGATGGCGTCCTGCACGGCGCGCATGTGCCGCACCGCCTCAACCACGTCGCCGGTACCCGCTTCGCCCTTGGTGCGGATCATGGCTGCGCCCTCGGAAATTCGGCGCAGGGCCTCGCCCAGGTCGCGGCAACCGCAGACAAAGGGGACCTGGAAGTCGTGCTTCCAGACGTGGTGAGTCTCGTCAGCCGGGGTCAGCACCTCGGATTCATCAATGTAGTCAATGCCGATGGCTTCCAGCACCTGGGCCTCAACGAAGTGGCCGATGCGGACCTTGGCCATTACGGGAATGCTCACGGCGTCCATAATGCTCTGAATGATTGCGGGGTCAGTCATGCGGGCAACGCCGCCGTCGGCTCGGATGTCGGCGGGCACCCGTTCCAGGGCCATAACGGCCACGGCCCCCGCCTCCGCGGCTATCTTGGCCTGTTCGACGTTAACCACATCCATGATTACGCCGCCCTTCAGCATTTGGGCGTGCCCAGCTTTGACCGTAAAGGTACCGGTTAGAACGTCAACCATTTCCATTATCCTCCAAATGGGGATAGTGCCTGCTACAAGTTCAATAGTGTTCCGACAGTATTATACGTCCACTACCCAGCTATTATCAATTGGCGGTACTGTAGCTACAAGGTCTTCCGATTGTCGCCCACATTCTTTTGGCCCCGCTCATGGTGAGCCCCTAGAACCACCAACATACCCTAGAACCACCAACATAGTGGATCAGGGATCCTTCGACAGCCTCAGGATGAGCGGAAATTACAACAATCGAAAGCAACTGTCCTTGAGGTCAAGGGCTGACTGTAGCGACAAGTCTCTATAGTCTTGCTGATACGGTTCTTACCACAACTCCTGCGACGCCAGCCGCGCCCCTTCCACCATTGAGGCCAGCTTGGCCCAGGCTACGTTTGTTTCCACCTTCCGGCCCCAGGCCGACGTGCCGAAACCGCAGTCGCTGCTGGCCATTACGTTTTCCCGCCCCACGGCGCCGGCGTAGTTGGCGATGCGCTGGGCGATAAGTTCCGGGTGCTCGATGAAGTTGGTGGTAGTGTCCAGCACCCCGGGAATCAGCAGTTTGCCCTCGGGCAGGGTTACGTACTGCCACACTTTCCACTCGTGGGCGTGCCGGGGGTTGGCCCCCTCAAAGGACAGACCCAGGGGTCTCGCCTGCAGCACGATGTCCACGATCTGCCTGAGGGTGATGTCGTGGTGGTGGGGCCCTTCGGTGTTCCCCCAGCACAAGTGCAGCCGCATCCGCTCTGGGTCGACGTCTTTGAGCGCGTAGTTGATCACCTCGACGTGCAGTTCCACCACCTTTTTGAATTCTTCCTCGGACAGGTGGGAGAACTGGGAAACGCGGGTCATGGCCAGGTCGGGGCAGTCGATTTGCAGCAGGAGGCCCGAATAGGCGATGGCGTCGTACTCGTCCTTCATGACCTCGGCCAGGGCGTAGAGGTATGCCTCTTCAGTGGGGTAATACTCGTTGGGCAGGAAGTTGGCGATGACCCCGGGCGACGCCGCAGTCATGAATACCTCTTCCACCGCGGCATCCGCCGCTGCCACTTTAAGAGTCTCAATGTCCCGCTCCACCGCCGGCCAGTCCTTCCAGCCAATGGGGCCGGTGCAGGCCGGCTGGGGCATGTTGCGCGAGGACATGTGGGTCTGGGTTTCGGCGAACTCGGGGAAGTCGTCATCGTCTAGGCGGGGGCGGCGCCGCACCATCCGTTCGCCCTCGAAGCCGGTAAGCCGCTCCTTAACGTAAGTGGCGTATTGCGAGCGGCCCTGTTCGCCGTCGTTTACCACGTCAATGCCGGTGCGTTGCTGCCGGTTTACGACCTCGGAAACCCCTTCGCGCACCCCGGCGGCAAGCCGTTCCGGGTCAAATCCTGCCTGCTCTTCACGTTCGCGCAGAAGTTCCTGGAGTTGGGTAGACCGGGGCAGGCTGCCGGTGTGGGTGGTGAGAATCCTGGAATCGCTTCTCTTCATGATTCCTCCTACGGCATTAAGCCTTCAGACATTCGTGCTGATACCGGTGCATTCGCGAATGGAAAGCGAGATAGTCAGCTAGGGCGGGGGTTCCTCGTAGGTAACACCAATGGCTTTCTGCAAAGTGTCTCCCATGGGGTTGGTGGCAATGACGGTGATGGTGTTAAGGCCCGGCTGCAGCGTTATGGAGGTGGCGAATATCCCCAACTGGTCCACGGGAATGGCAATGCCGTTCACCGTAACCGTGGCGTCGGAAGCGGTCCTGCCCCACAGCCGGATAGTGGGACTGGTTACCGTCCGGTCCTGCTCGTCAGGCTGGGTAATTGTCAGGAAGAAAGGCTCCAGGGGCCAGTAGGTGACGGTTAAGGTTTTCCCCGTCCGGCGCCCGTCGGGGCTGATGGCAAATATGTCCAGGACGTTTACGCCGGGGACCAGGGGCACGGACAGTCGAAATCGCCCATCCCCGCCGGCGGCCACAGCTCTTCCCCTTACGCTTACTGACGCTCCTATGCTGGTGATGCCTTGGATTATCACCGTTTCCACCCGAATGATGCTCCGATCCGGAGGCGACTCAATAATCAGGATTGGGCCATCGGCCATCGGATCTGTCGTAGGTTCAGGAGTAGGTTCTGGCGTGGCAGTTGGCGGCGGGGTGGGTGTAACCGTAGGCGTGGGTGTTGGCAACGGCGTGACTGTGGGCGTGGGAGTGGGAGTCGGCGTGGGCGTGGGTGTCGGCTCCGGCTCTGGCTCTGGAGTCGGAACAGGTGTTGGTACCGGTGTGGGCGTGGGCACCGGTGTGGGCGTGGGTTGGGGTGTCGGCACAAGAGCAGGTGCGGCGCTGACCTGGTGTGTTGGAGTTACCGTTGGGAAAGGTGGTTCAGTCACGGGGCGGTCAAATACAGTGACACAACCTGCCGCGCTGGCCAGGGTCAGGACGGACAGCAATGATATCAGGAAGCGGGTAACGGAAGCCCTGGTTGGCAGCGACCGGTTGCCGCCGGAAGGAAAGGTCATGCCAGCGGCTCTCCCGGTGGGTCGGCAGGCTTGCTCTGAAGGGGCAGCGAAACAGTAAAGGAAGTGTGATGGTCGGGGTCCGGCGCGGCGATGCTTTCTACGGTCAGGTTGCCGTCGTACCGCTTGGCGAGGGTATGGGCTATGAACAAGCCAAGGCCCGAGCTGGTACGTTCTTCCCGCCGGGCTACTTCCGGTGTCCAGCCGCGGTCGAACAAATAAGGCAGGTACCGGGTGGCTATGCCCGGGCCATCGTCCCAAACCCGGATGTAGAAGTTCCTGGCGTCTCTGGTCAAGCCGATTTCAGTGAAAGACTCGGCATATCTGACCGTATTGTCGACGAGGTTGGTCACAATGTGCTCTACCGCGGAACTGTCGCAATATACTATGCCGAACTCGGTAGGTTCCGACCACCAGACAATCTGCTTGTTGGCGTCAGTGGCCAACAGGCTGTAACGGTCTACTATACGCCGGACAACTTCGGCCGGTTCCACCGCGTGGAGCGTTTTTCCGGTATTGGGCGTCTCCAGCTCGATGAGCACCTGCATGTTGGACATCATCAGTCGGAAGCTGGGAGTCTGTTCCTCTATCTCGTCCAGCAATTCCCGCACCGAGGCGGGAATTTCGGCGCCGGCGGCCTGTAGTTGCTCCCGGATCTCCCTTTCCTTGCCCAGGATGCGGCGCAGGGGACGCCCCAGATCGTGGTTGAAAAGATCGAAGTATTGCTGGGTTACCTGCGTCCACCGTTCCGCGAAGTGCCGGTCCTCTTCGGCCTTTTGCCTCCTTCCCCGCAATATCTCGGATATCAGATAGGAAAGGGATGTGATGGCAAGGCCCAGGATTGCCAGCGCCGCGCCGATGTAGGTCAGGGGTTCGATGCCCCAGAGGCGGGCAAACATGGCATCGCCGATCAGGGGCGCCGTGGCCAGGTTCCCCAACCCGAATATCAACACCAGCACGCCCAGAAGCCGGGCAAGGCCTCCAAGGCCCACTGGCCGAAAACGGGTCTTTGGCAGCCGCAAAGAGAAAGGCAGTCTTAGATTCGGGATTAGCACGGTATCACAATTGCGGGGGAGTCAGCCGGTAGCCCCGGTCCCTCACGTTTACGATAAGGTCGTTGGCCCCCAGTTGGACCCCCAGCGCCTTTCCTACGGAAACCTTGATTTCTCGAATGCGTACCCGCAGGGAAGCACGGGCCTCTTCGCCCTCGGAGAAGCGTTCCAGGCGGCTGAATGGCACCAACTCGCCGGGGCTTCGATACCAGGCAGAGGCAAGTTCCCTGAAAATCTCGAATTTCATTCCGTGAATATCGCCTACCGGCTGCAGCGCTCCGTCCCGCTCCCGGCGGGCGGAGACGGTCTCGGCGCCTACATCCACCAGCAGGTGGGTGCCGATGGGTATCATTTCGGGGCTGGAACCCATCAGCCTCCGGAGGCGCAGCACCACTTCTTCGGGGCTGGCCAGCTTGTCGATGAAGTCCACCGGGGCGTTCCAGCGCAGGGCGCCGCGAACCGCCGTGTCCCGCGCCGGCCCCTGGGCATACTGGGTAAACATCAAGACCGGCAGGGTGGGGTAATGCTCCACAATCTGGCGTAAAATCTCCAGTCCCTTGAACTGGTCGTCCCGGTGTTCGCCCAGGCGGACGTCCAGGAGTACGCCATCGGGACGTTGGTCCTCTATGGCGTAAATGGTGGCGGTCTCAAACTCCTCACCAACCAGCCACTTGGACTGGGGCTGCACGATAACGGTGCGCCAGCCTTCGTCTTCCAGGCGGCGCTGCACCGCCTTGACGATTGCCGATTCCCATTCGTCGTCGATTATCAGTATCTTGCTGTCGGCCATAATGTTGCGACTTGTGCGCCCGCTCTATTTCGAACTCTAGGTGGTAGGGGTGGCGGGCTGCACCGGGTACAGGTTTTCGTTAAGGATTTCATCCTCGAAGTTCCGCAGGTCAGAGATAAGTACACCTTGTATCTGGCCCTGGCTATCTATCTTGGCCTTTATGCGGGGATTGGGAGTGTCCATGCAGCTAACCGTATCAGGGCCCCAGTGAACATCCCACAAGTCCGCGGCACGGTCGTACTTGACGGTGAGAGGGTGGGGCTGGACATTGGCTACCAGCACGGTCTCATCATCGCATCTGCTGGCGAAGTGGAGGACGCCGATTGCGTGAAAACCGACCGCTTGCAAGTCCTCAGTCTGACGAACTTCAAACCAATAGTCCGTATCGGGAAATTGATAGCTGTTGACAGCCCAATTCCCCCCCCAAGATATTTCCAGGAAGTCACCTGGTCGATCGAACCAGACGTTTATTGTCCTTCGCTGCTCCATAGGATCTCCCCGGAAATGACCTCCCCATCTACATATGCAGTCGCCACGAAGGCGTCGCCATCAGCCAGAAAATATACCACCACCCGGACCCATTTGCTTCCCATGCCCGTTTGTTCATACCACTTGTGATATATCCTGCCAAATGCCGGGTTTACGGTAGATTGGACTACCAGGTCGGGATCTTTGAGGGTCTCCGTTAGCTCTTCCCTCATTGACACCATGTAACTGTGGTGACTGGCAGGATCAATGATGTGCAGCCACCGCTCTTCGGGCAGCCTTATGGGTTGTCCCTGATAGTCGTGAATTACCTCATTTCTTTGGTTAATGATACCACGCCCTTGACTAGCGCATTATCTGCCAAAAAGTAGTAGCCTGACGATATTGGCGCAACGCAACATAATTTAAAAACCCTCTCCCCGCAAAGGAGAGAGGGTAACCCCAAAGAGTCTTGGTGAGGCTTGATGGAGGTGGCTGGTCAGGTCTCTTTGTTCAAGTTGGACAGGAATTCCTCGTTGCTGGCGTACTTGGACAACCGTTCCAGCACCCGCTCGGTGGCACTGGTGGAGCCATCGTTGGAGATCAGGGAAATCATCCGGCGCAGCAGCCAGATCTGCTTCATGGTATTGTCGTCGTACAGCAACTCCTCCCGCCGGGTCCCGCTGCGGACAATATCCACCGCCGGGAAGAAGCGACGGTCGGCCAGCTTTCGGTCCAGGTGCAGTTCCATGTTGCCGGTACCCTTGAACTCCTCGTAGATAACCTCGTCCATCCGGCTGCCGGTATCCACCAGGCAGGTTCCAATGATGGTCAGGCTGCCGCCCTCCTCGATATTCCGGGCCGCGCCGAAGAACTTCTTGGGCGGGTAAAGGGCTGCGGGGTCAATACCGCCGGACAGGGTGCGACCGCTGGTGGGCACCGCCAGATTATAGGCACGGGTAAGGCGGGTGACGCTGTCGAGCAGGATGACCACGTCCAGCCCGTTCTCCACCAGCCGCTTGGACCGCTCCAGGGCCAGTTCGGCCACCCGGCACTGCTCCTCCACGGATTCGTCAAAGGTGGAAGCGAAGACGTCGCCATCCACGGCCCGGCGCATGTCCGTTACCTCTTCCGGCCGTTCGCCGATAAGTACCACCATCAGGACAGCATCGGGCTTGTTGAGCGACACGCTGTGGGCGATCTGCTTCAGGATGGTGGTCTTTCCGGCCTTGGGCGGCGAGACGATCAATCCCCGTTGCCCCAGGCCAATGGGGGCAAACAGGTCAACCATCCGGGTAGACAGGTTGACGCTGTCGGTCTCCAGAACCACCTGCTGTTCCGGGAAGATGGGGGTCAAATACTCGAACTGGGCCCGATACCTGGCGTGAACCTGGTCCGTTTCCAGGCCGTTGACCTTCTCCACCCTCACCAGGCCAAAATAGCGTTCCCCTTCCTTGGGAGGACGCACCTGGCCGGTTACCGTGTCCCCGGTGCGGAGGCCGAACCGGCGAATCTGGGACTGAGAGATGTAGACGTCGCCTGTGGCCGGCAGGTAATTTATCTGCCGCAGGAAGCCGTAGCCCTCGTCCATGATTTCCAGTATGCCCGAGGAAACCAGAGACTGCTGGGCCGAAACGGCGTGAAGCATCCGGTTGAGGACGTCTTCACGGCGCACTGATGCCAGGGCGGCGCCGTCTTCCAGACCATAGTCCTCGGCCAGGTCCAGCAACTGGTCCTTGGTCATGGCCCCCAGGTCAGATACTTCCATCATCCGCGGCTTAGTCGTCGTCGTCATTGTCACCTCTATGTCCTGTCGAAACCGGTAGGTCAATGCCTGTACCGGAGGGCCGTAGCAGGCCCTGTTCAGTAAATATGGGGGTATTACCCCGAGTCGGGTAGCCTTTGAACTGTTAAGTGGTCAATGGGTTGGAGATCGTCGGCTGGCTGAATTCCGAAGCCGACTCGCCTCTGCCGCCGGGTTGAAGCGGAACTGCAATGCGCCGCTTTTCCTGGTACAGCAGCAGGCCTGGCACAATCCCGTCAATAAGAGGGTTGGTAGGGTCTGATTGACTCTGGTATTGCGGTCCACTTGCTGAGGAAGAGCCTCAAAATGCGAAAAGAACTATCTGCTCCTCATTTGGCCATTACGGTCATAATTTTCGCAAGGCAATCACCTGGCATATTTCAGGAGTTGCCCGCCTTTTCCCAGTCCTGGAGGAATCTTGCCACCCCGGCGTCGGTCAAAGGGTGATGCACCATCTGCTTGAGTATGCCGTAGGGAACCGTGGAAATGTCCGCCCCAACCTTGGCAGCCTGGGTGCAGTGCAGAACATGGCGAATGCTGGCGGCCATCACCAGGGTTGGAATCTCGTATTGACGGTATATGGCGACAATGTCCTCTACCAGGTCCATGCCTTCCAGGCCAATATCATCCAGCCTGCCGACAAAGGGGCTGACCACAGTAGACCCGGCCTGCGCGCCAAGAATGGCCTGGTTCACCGAAAAGCACAGGGTCTGGTTTATCTTGATGCCGTCCCGCGCCAGCACCGATATGGCCTTGAACCCCTCGGTAGTGCTGGGTATCTTCACCCAGGGGTTGGGAATCCACTCGGCAATGTCCCGGCCCTCGGCAATCATTCCTTCGGCGTCCAGGCTTACCACTTCAACCGAAATAGGCCCGTCGATAATGTCGGAGATTTCCTGGACCGCCGCCCGGTAGCCCTCTTTGCCACCAATGCCTTCCTTGGCGGCCAGGGACGGGTTGGTGGTGACACCGGTGACGATGCCCAACTCGGCGCCCTCGCGAATCTCATCAATGTTGGCGGTATCCAAAAACAGTTTCACGGTTCCCTTTTTGCCTCTATCTTTCTGGTACCTTCTTTCCGGTACCTTCTTTGTCGAACCTTGTCGCACCCCGGCTTTGTCGCGCCCTGGTGATGCCTGGGAAGTGCAGGACGGTTTCCTAAGAGCTGTTTCTTGAACCTGTAGGTCTGCCGGTACGCTCTGCTCGGCAGCTCGCTTATCTTGCGTCAAGGGGAAGGGGCTGCTGGGCGCCTTCCCGAATCGTTTTCATGGACTGGGCGATAAACTCGCAGAACAGGGGGTGGGGGCGATTGGGCCGGGACCGGAATTCCGGATGAAACTGCACCCCTACCATAAAGGGATGGCCCGATACCTCCGCCGTTTCCACCAGCTTGCCATCCGGGGAAAGGCCGCCCATGATCATCCCCGATTCTTCCAGGTTCTCCCGGTAGCGGTTGTTCACCTCGAACCGGTGCCGGTGCCGCTCTTCGACTTCCTCGTCACGGTAGGCGGAGAGGGTCAGCGTATTCTTCTGCGGGCGGCAGGGATATCCTCCCAGGCGCATGGTGCCCCCCATGTCAGTTACCGCCTCCTGTTCCGGCATGATATGTATGACGGGATGGGGAGTATCCGGGTCCAGTTCCGAGGAATTGGCTCCCTCCAGCCCCAAAATGTGCCTCGCCCAGTCTATTACCATGACCTGCATGCCCAGGCAAAGGCCGAGGTAAGGCAGGTTTGCTTCGCGGGCGTAATGCACCGTGTCAATCATTCCCTCGACGCCCCTTTGGCCGAAGCCGCCGGGCACCACGATACCCCTGATATTGTCCAGGTGAATTTCCGGTCCGTCCCGCTCAATGTCTTCCGAATGCACCCACTTGATTTCCACATCCTGGTTGTGGGCCGTCCCGGCGTGGCGCAGGGCCTCCCTGACCGAGAGGTACGAATCCGGGTACTCCACGTACTTGCCAACGATGGCGATGGGCAGGCTTCCCATGGGCTGCCGCATTCGCTCGACCATCCTGGACCACTCGCTCAAATCCCGGGGATGTCCCTCCAGATTGAGGAGGCTTACGATGTAATCACCCAGGCCGGCGTTTTCCAGAATCAGCGGAACTTCGTAAACATTGTCCACCGTTTCCAGGGGTACAACTGCCTCTCCGTCCACGTCACAGAACAGGGAAAGCTTTTCCTTTATCGAGTTTGATATGGGAAAGTCGCTGCGGCAGATCAGGGCGTCGGGCTGGATGCCGATACTCCGCAATTCCTTGACACTGTGCTGGGTGGGCTTGGTCTTCAACTCCTCCGCGCCGGTGATGTAGGGCAGCAGGGTCAGATGCACGTAGCAGACGTTGTTGCGACCCACGTCCTTGCGCATCTGGCGAATTGCTTCCAGGAAGGGCAGTCCCTCTATATCGCCCACGGTGCCGCCGACCTCCACCACCACAACGTCCACGTTGGACTCTCCTGCCAAGTCGGTGAGGTGGGCCTTGATTTCGTTGGTAACGTGGGGCACCGTCTGTATGGTGCCGCCCAGGAAGTCCCCCCGTCTTTCCCTGGCAATCAGGGTCATGTACACCTGGCCGGCCGTGAGGTTGGAGGAACGGGTCAGGTCTACGTCGATGAACCGCTCGTAATGGCCCAGATCCAGGTCCGTCTCTCCCCCGTCCTTGGTTACGAAAACCTCGCCGTGCTGGTAGGGAGACATGGTTCCGGGGTCGACGTTCAGGTAGGGGTCCAGCTTAACTACGGAGACGGATAGCCCTCGGCTCTTAAGGATGCGGCCGATAGAGGCAACGCAGATGCCTTTGCCGATAGAACTGACCACTCCACCGGTAACGAAAATATACTTGGTGGTCATGCCTCAAGCCATAATAAACAGTAGGGAGGCGTACGAATCTGACTGAGGAAATGCTGTCCGAGTTGGGTAAGGGAGACGGCCCAAGCCGGGAGGTACGGCAGCGGGTTGCGGCCTGGACTGATTATATTCATGGTATTTCGGCGATGTCAAGCAATAGCATTGAATTGCAAGAATACAACTGTTCTGGATTAGTCGCATCGAAAGACTCTGCAAGAGGGCCCGCCGGCTTGGACCGAAGGCGGCAAGGACGCAGATGCTCGCGGTCTTCACAATTCGGGCCATCCTGGCCTCTTTCCGGAACTGTGTCAGAAGCGATGTGAAAGAATGGTGATGAAAACATTATCTTGAAGATTTATAGGAAATAGCTGATGTATAATTTGTTGCGGTCTCCTGAATTATTATGGTTCCCGTTCGGCGGGACTTCCCAAGTCGCATTTACAGACGTCTTCCTGCATTCTGGCGAAACCTCTCGCTCCTGAAGGGGACGGGGCCCAGCCAGGGGTTTCCTCGCCAGGAGACGTTCAGGCAATATTCAGCACGTAACTCTCCGTGACTAATGTCTAACCCTCCAGCTTTCTGGTGCCCTCCCCGCAGTATTGCTCGCTTCAGTGCAGCCGTCCTTTCCCTTTCCTTACTCGTGGTTACCCTTTTGGCCGGCGTCGGCGGAGCGAAGGAAGTTGAGGCTGAAAATCACGATAAAGTATCTGACGTCTGGATCGAGTCCGACTCCCGCAGTCCCGCCGCCCAAACCGCCTACGAAGTAACCTTCGTTACTCCGATGGCATTGGCGCCCTTCACCGACAGTATAGTCATGGTGTTGGACGAAGATATTGGGGTTCCAAGGGCGATCGCTCCGAACTTCGTGCGAGTTAAGTACGAGGCGGAGGGTAACGTCAACGATAGACCCAACGGATTTGCTGCTTTTGTTGAACTGGACGACCAAGATGATCCCCGTCGTCCAACCAGAATCAGCATTGGTCATGGTTTGAGGGAGAAGAATTCGCCGATTGCCATACCCGAGGGAACCACTGTAACAATCAATTTCACCAAGGCCGCCGGATTATCCAACCCCACAGAAGGCGGCGCCTATTCCTGGACAGTGGCCACGGTACATGACGGCGAGGCTACTGACCCGGTGCTGGGCCACCACCCCCACAATTACGTCTGGATGGAATTCACCCACATTGAACGGGTTGCAAATCATCCGCCGGGAGACAAAGAACCCGTGCACGGCCTTCTGGTGGACTGGGAAATTCAGCTCACCCACGAAGAGGTTGGCCGGGGCGATGAGGTCACGGTAATTGGCCGGGGCTACAAGAATGGTACTGCCCTCACATTTTGGAGGGATGCCGATTTCGATGGCGTAAGAGATTCAAGCGAGCTCGATTTGTGCCGGACCAACGTTGGCCGCGACGATATTGGTTACTGCTCCTTCACCGTCAACAAACCTCCCTTCGTACGCGGCTTCGGAAATTGTGTGCGGCCCCTAGACGGAGGTGACTCTACAGCCAACTGCAACTTCGTCAATGCCGTTGACGGACGCAACCACGGTTCGACTGTGGTCAAGGATGAAGTGCTTGTAATTCGAGATGGAGAGCTAGTTGTTACTGATGAATGCGGGGAAGAAAAGTGTTTCTACAGCGTTGATCACCTCCCGCAGGCGCTGGACCTGACCGGCGAAATAAATGCCGAAGTCGGTGCCGACCGGCGTCTGTTTCTTGAGCTAGTAGACTTCCCGCCCGGGCAACTGTTGAGGGCTGATATCGGGGGTGTTCCCATAGACCTGGACCACCTTCGGGATAAGAGAGTGCCCGAATCGGGAACGAGGCACTTCCATATTGATCTCCCCGGTATGGCCCGCCGTGGCTATCAGTCATTGCGGGTGGTGGTCGAACACATAGACGATGACGGTGACAGCGAGCTACATGAGATCAGCACAATCATCTGGGTAGAACCTGACGCGATAGTAAGGGTCTTCCCGGAAGTAGTGCTTCCCAACCAGCGCATCACTGTGGAGGGCCTTGGTTTCACCTATCGTGACGACCTTGGGGAGATAGCCTCAGTCAGCATTGGCGGCCATACTTTGGACCAGCATCGGATAAACCGCGGCGAGGGCCCCAATCTTACTAACTCGGACGGCTATTGGGTCGGGCCCGTTGACTTGCCTGTCAACCGCGCCACCACGGTGCCTGGAATCCACAGCTTGCGCGTCACTGATCTGAGCGGGCGCGGCGGGTCGGTGGATGTCACCATTCCCCCGCGCGAGGTAACCGTCAGCCCCATTTGGGGCCGCCCCGGGTCTATCGTCACAGTCTCTGGCATGGGGTTCCCCGTTCGCAACGACAATGTTTCCAATGTCAATTTGCAGATCTACTACCAGTTCTCCGAGGGTTATGCCGTGACCTCTGCCGAAACGGACATTAACGGCAACTTCTCCCAGGAGATAAGACTCCCCCTGAAGACCCCCGCTCCTTCTTCCAATGCCGTTCGGGTTGTTTTCGAGGATGAAGACGGCATCGAGGTTGTTACGACGGCTCCGCACGAGGTTCCCGGCGCCACGGTGCAGTTGCGCCCCACCGCCGGCCCTCCCGGAACGCCTGTTACTCTGGACGGCGCCGGTTTCCGGCCCTTCGCGAAGGTAACTTCAGCAACCATCGGCCAGGTTGACGTTGCCCCGGGGCAGTCGGCAACCGCGGACGCCCATGGGGAGTTTTCCTTCACGTTCCTGGCTCCCGGCATTGGCGTGGGGCGTCAGACGGTGGAGGTTACCGTGGCGGGGGTAACGGCCAGCAGTCCCTTCGACATAGCCCTGTCGGGTGTGGTTGCCGGCAACCCAACGCCGGTTGCCGAGGCATTGGAAAGCCTGGGCGACAGCTTTGTTCGTTCCTTCCACTTCGACAACGACGCCAAGTCGTGGAGCTTTTATGATCCGCTGTTCCCGGATGAGAGTGACCAGGACTACATGGTGACCGGCGAAACCTATCTGGTTCTGGTCAGTGAGACGGTGGAGGCAATCCTTAACGGCGAGACACGGCAACTGACTTGCCATCAAGGCAACTGCTGGAACCAGGTAGTCTGGTAGTGTGGTGAGACGGTTAGAGGCCAGGCCGTTTGGTTCCCGACACTGTTTCTACACGAAAAGAAGGTGCCGCCTTTCAGCTAAAACGAGAAAGACGGCAGCTATGGTTGTAGTCCCGTTGACTTGAGTCGGCTAGTTGGCCCGCGCCCGAGGTTCCAGGACGGTAACCTGCATATTGGGAGGCAGGTTGCCCGTGGTGATCGTCAGGCTGCGTCGTGGCTGCACATCGCTGCCGCCCATCAACTGCAGAAAAGCGTCCAGGTTGCCCAGGGGTTCTGTGGATCCGGGAATCTGGTAGTGCATGGGAATTACAATTTTGGGGTCTAGGTCCTGCATCAGCTGCAGAATGCGTTCCAGGTCCAGAGTGCAGCCTGCCCCGGCGGGGGCCAGCAGCACATCCACGGGCTGCAGTTCCTCCACCTGGCGCGTGCTCAGGGGCGTTGCGATGTCCCCCAGGTGGCACACATTGACGTTGTCCATCACTATCGTATATGCCACGTTTCGTTCCCGCTGGTCCTGACCGTCTTTCAGGCTGGTCATCACTCCCCGGGCGGCGATGCCCGAGTACTCATACTCGCCGGGAGAGTCGAATATCGTGGGTGAACCGCTCACCTCCAGCCGGTTGTTGTGGTTGGGGTGAGAGTTGCTGACCGTAACTACGGTGGCGGTGCGGTTGTCCGGACGGAGACCGACGGAACCGGGGTAGGGATCTGTAACGACCACCAGGTCGTCGGAACGAAGTCGAAAGCAGGCATGACCCAGCCAGATAATTTCCATAGCTATTGATTGCGCCCCCTCACCAAATTCACCAACTCCCATGCGCCTGGCAACAGCAGGGATGCTGCCACCAGCTTGATCAAATCTCCGAGGATAAAGGGATACAGCCCCCACTTGAGGGTAGTTGACAGTATCTGGTCATCTGCCACCGAGGGGTCTATCCCCTGTACGAAAAGGGACAACTGAACCAGGCCGGGAACATACAGCAAGACGTTGCCCGCCAGCATGGCCAGCAGAATCCACGGCTTGCGGTCCCAGCCTCTTTCCGCGAGCCAGCCCACCACGAAGGCAGCTGGAATGAATCCGATGATGTAACCGCCGGACGACAGCCCCCAAACCAGTCCCGAGGCGCCTCCCGCATAAAAGGGAAGCACACTGCCGGCCGCCAGGTACAGGACCATCGCGCCGGCTCCGCGCCGGCTGCCCAGGGTGGCGCCCACCAGCAGCACGGCGAAGGTCTGGCCGGTAATGGGAACCGGTGTGAATCCCAGGGGTATTTTCACCTGGGCCAGCAGGGCCGTAAACAGGCAGCCCGCAACTACCAGCGCCGCGTCCCGGGCCAGTCTCTTCGTCCGGTCGCTGACGGGCAGAACGGCGTCGGCCAGCACCGGCCACGGTTGTTGTGCATTAGCGTTCAATGGCTTTACCTAACACCAGAGATTTAGGCACTTTCGTCTGGGCAAAAATCAGGGCCAGACTATCGTGTTCCAGCAATCGTTGTTGCTGCAGACCAGTTCCAGTCGTTGCCCGTTAGTTTCTACGGTAATGGATTCACTCACCAGAATCAAATAGGTCTGGCCGGAAACCATGGCCCTCAGCGAGCCTTCTTCGGGAACTTCGGGGTCGTAGTAGACCCAGTTCTCGGTGGCGCCAACAAAGTGGAAAGCTCTTACAAACTTGTCTCCCAGTGGCGCTACCGCCTCGGCTACCGGCGTTGACGTTGGCTGGCTGGAAAGGACTTCCCTAGTTGTTACTTCCCTGGTTGCTGTAGTTTCCTGCTCGGCCTGGGCCGCATTGCCTGCCGTAGCTGACATTGCCCCGACCGGAACCGAGCCCTGGGTAACTTGCATGTTTGCCTGTTCGCTGCCGGGCCCTGCTGAGTAGCTGTAGGTAGCCGGGTTTGGCATTGCCACGCCGGATGCGGGCGGCAGCATGTATACCGCCACGGCCGCAACAACGGCAACCGCAAAAATCGTGCCCACCACTATCAGTGCGGCGACACTCTTTCCTTTCGCCATAGTTGTTATTTCAATCCTGTCAAAGCCAACGGCAAGTATAAATTGCTACGGCAAAGGGGTCAACGCTTGACAGCAATTTTGGGGCCGTGCTAACGTCCCATTAAAGGTCGCTGCAAAGGCGACCCGATGGCTGTTAATACCTGAAGCCCGAACCCTGTCCCGTATCGTATATTAGAGTAATACTCAGTTGGCTTTTTGGGGAACGCAATGCTTACCCATCGCGCTGGCAGCGTATTAAATATCCTGGTCAACGAATACATTAGCACCGCCAATCCTGTGGCGTCGGAAGAGATTGCCCGGCTTTCACCGACCAAGGTGAGTCCCGCCACCGTCCGCAACGCCATGTCCCTGCTTACCGAAGAGGGCTACATTTCCAGGCCCCACGTGTCGGCCGGCGCAGTTCCGTCAGACCGGGGATACCGTTACTACGTGGAAACCCTGGAGGAAGTGCCGCCGCTGCCCGACAGTGTGCAGCAGCAGATTAACCAGCACTTTGACCGTGGCGACGCCGACCTGGCCGAACTGAGCCGCCGCTGCGCCCTCATCCTTTCGCGCATCGCTACCAACATGGCCATCGTGACCGTGCCCCAGGCCCGTTCGCCTCGGCTCAAGCACATCCAACTGGTTTACCTGGATGAGGCCACCGCCCTGCTGATAATCGTGCTCCAGGAAGCCCGCCTGCTTCGGAGGCTGCTGACCCTGGAAGAACCCACCGACCAGGACTCGCTTACCCAGGTGGCAAATTCCCTTAACGAACGGTTCAGCGGCCAGTATCGTGCCGAGATGGCGGCTCACCGCGGTGAGCTTGGTCCCCTGGAAGAGCGAGTCAGGCAGAGCGCCCTGTCCCTGCTGCGCGAGGCTGACACCTACTCCATACCGGAACACTACGTGGACGGTCTCCGCTGGCTGCTCAACCAGCCGGAAATGTCCCAGGGCAGCCAGGCCCGGGAACTGGTGGAACTGCTGGAGGAACAGGTTCTGCTGGGCAGCGTCTTGTCGGAGCAGCCCGATACGGGAGATATAGCAGTTTTCATCGGCGGGGAAAACTCGGACGAGCACCTTCGCCCCTTTGGAGTCATCCTGTGCCAGTACGGGATACCCCAGCAGGCCAGCGGTACCATCTGTGTCATTGGCCCCACCCGCATGAGCTACGCCGACACCATCAGCGGCGTTGGCTTCCTCTCCTCCCTGATGAGCCGCCTGGTGCTGGAACTCTACGGTGGCCGTTCCGGCAACGGGTAGCCAGGCTATTTCCTCATCTGCAACCCCAGCTGAAAATTTGCCTTGACGAGGCCGGCTTCAACACCCGGCCATTCTGATTTTCTGGTTCCTTGACCAAAGGCGATACGAAAACGGCTAACAACGCGACTACACTATTTCCATCAATTCGCGGAGGTCCATGCATAGACGCTTTGGGAAGGCGAACAGATTTTGGCTGGCCCCCCTGCTTGTAGGTATTTCTTCCGTGCTGTTGATGGCTTGTGGAGAGGAATCCGAACCGCCGGTTCCTCAGGCGCCTGCGGTTACTGTCGCACCCGCAACACCGGTTGCCGTATTATCCCCGACGGCCACTCCTGTTGATGTTCCTGTGCCGACCGTAGTACCAGCCGACACGCGGGTACCCACTGCTGTGCCCACACCAACCAACCTGCCGGCGCCCACTGCCACACCAATGCCGATGACGACGCCCGTTCCCACGCCAACCGTGGCGCCGACTCTTAAGCCGGCACCCACTCCCACCGTGGCGCCGACTCCCGTACCCACGGTTGTCCCTATGCCAACGTTCATGCCGGAACTGACGCCCACGCCCGCCCACACGTCCACGCCGAAACCAACGGCAACACCAGCGCCAACTCATGTGCCCACGGCTGCCCCCACGTTGGTTCCCGAGCCTACTCCAGCGGCTACTGCCACGCCAACGCCGGTACCAACCCAGGCAGCGCCTCCTACTCCCCTGGAGGAATTGTTTGACTACATCATCAGGAAGACTGAAGAGCGTGAAGCCTTTTCAGAGGTCAAGGAGAAAAATATAGGTTTTTCTACCCTGGAAAATATGAATAGTCTCCGGTCAGAGTTCGTAACTGCCGAAACTGACGAGGAGCTTTACTATGCGCTGCTGAAACTCAACAATGCCCGGCGCGACAGGCATCTACGTGTCTGGCCGGTGGAGGGCGGGATAAGAGTGCCAAATCGGCGCATCTGCGATTCCGCTCCCATTCATGTACTCCCGGATTACACGGACTTTCGCGATCCCACTTTCTTTGTGGCCGAAGTGGATGAAGAGTTCAGGAGTCCCAGAAAAGGAGACCTGATAGTAGGCGTCAACGGCCGATCAATGGACGAATACATTGAGGCATTCACGCCATGGATACGCCATTCCACCATTCATGGACTTTATTGGCACATGGCTTACGAATTGCCAAAGAAGGTAACCACGGCGCATCCCAACCTGTATTCCGAAGAGCTGAACCTCACCCTTGAGCGCACGTCCGGTCAACGGTACGAGGTGTCCCTGCCTTATTACAGCGGCTGCAAGCGTTTCGCTCCGGAAATTCCCTACCCGGGGTTTCGCGTTGTCAAGAAGCTGGAAAACTTCAATATTTTCGTCAATCGAAGCCAGGAGATCGTCTTGCTGCAGTGGCTGGACTTCGAGGACAGCCTCATTCCTGAAATCACGATCCTCGTAGATTGGGCCGATGACGAGGATGTGCTGGACTATGACCTGATCATCGACGTTACCGACAGCAGTGGTGGATCTAGGGGCGCCTACGCGATTCAAAGGCTGGTGGACCGGCCCTTCCGCACCACTTTCGGCAATGTCCGATTGAGCGATTTGGGGAAGGACTTAATCGAATACTTTGCCAGTCAAACCCCGGATACTGATGAGCGGAGCATCGTTGGTCTGAATGAGAGCGGTAGCTGGCTGATTGATTGGGCAAAGACCGATGCCATGGACGCAATCCGCCGGGGCGACGAATATACTCCTCCGGTACCCTTCAAACTGGCCCACCTGCCCAAGGACTCGGACGGCATTCTGCAGCCTGCTCCAAATCACTTCAGCGGAAAGGTAGTAATCATCAATGGCAATGTGCGGGGCGGGTCGCACTTGGACCAGTTTGTTGCCATGTTCGTAGATAACGATCTCGCATATTTCATAGGGATGCCCACAGGGGGCTACAGCAATACCTGGGAATGGGGTGAACGCCTCTACATTTATGAAGAAGGGTCATGGCGCCGGGTCGTATATTTTGATTGGACCATTGGCCACACGATCCGCCCCAACGGCGAAGTGCTGGAGGGCAACCCGGCCCAACCCCATGAATATGTCCCGCTTACGCGCGAAAGCTATGAAGAATACCACCAGATACTGCTTGATTCCGCTATCGCTGCCCTTGAACGCTAACAGTCGGGAACAGAATCCATGTCAGCGGTGGTTGCATATACTGGCGCTCGATGTTGATTCCCCGTTGCCTGGCGACGTCTCATAGGGGTGTGCTGAGGCTTAGTCAGTTGAATCGGCAATATGCGGTATTCTCGGAGGTTGGAGACCCGCCCGTGTGATAAACTATTCCTAAAGACGACATCTACCGAGTGCCCCATGCCCGTAACTAACGAAGAAATAGCGGAACTCTTCGAGAGCATGGCCACCCTTCTGGAAATGAAGGGCGATACCGTGTTCAAGATTCGTGCCTACCAGCGTGCCGCCCGTACCATCAGCCACCTTTCCTTCTCCCTGGAACAGGCAATCAGGGACGAGGTGGACCTGAAGAAGATCCCCGGGATCGGTAAGGCTATCAGCGAAAAGACCCAGGAGTACCTGGAAACCGGTCGGGTCAGGGCTTACGAAGAACTGATTGGCGAGTTGCCCGACGGAGTCCTTACGCTGATGACCATCCCCGGCATCGGCTCCAAGACGGCCATGCTGATAACCCAGGAACTGGGCATCAGCACTGTCGAAGGCATCGAAAAGGCCATCCACGAAGGCACCCTGGCGGCCCTGCCCCGCATGGGACAGCGCACTGCGGACAATATCCTCCGCCACATCCAGTCCATGCGCACCAAGGATGGCCGCACCCCCATTGGACAGGCCCTCGCCGTGGCCGAAGACACCGTTGCCATCCTGCGCGGCGAATGTCCCTATGTGGAGCAGCTTTACCCCGCCGGCAGCCTGCGTCGCTGGGAGGAGACCATCGGCGACATCGACCTGGTGGGCGTGGCCCCGGAGGACCTCCAGGCCGGCGTGGGCGATGTCCTGGTTGAGTTGCCTTCGGTACAGGAGGTGCTGGTCCACGGCCCCAAAAAGACCAGCGTAATTCTGGAAGAAGGCATCCAGGTGGACCTGCGTCTGGGCGAGGCAGACTCTTTCGGCGCCATGCTGCAGTACTTCTCCGGCAGCCAGCAGCACAACATACGCCTTCGCGAATATGCCAACCGCAAAGGCTTCTCCCTGAACGAGTACGGCATAACCAACCTGGCCTCAGGCGATGTGGCGCGCTTGCCCGACGAAACCTCCTTTTACGAATACCTGGGCCTGCCCTACATCGCTCCTGAGTTGCGGATTGGCTTGAACGAACTGGACGCGGCCCAGGCCGGGGCCCTCCCCAACCTGGTAACCGAGGCCGACCTGAAGGGCGACCTCCACCTGCACAGCGAGTGGAGCGACGGCCGAGACCCCATTGAGCGCATGATTGAAGCCGCCGTGGAGCAGGGATACCAGTATATGGCCTTGACTGATCACTCTTCCGGTCGCGGAATTGCCAACGGCCTCTCCAACGAGCGGCTGGTGGAGCAGATGGGCATCCTGCGGGACCTTCAGTCCCAGCATCCCATCACCATTCTCTGTGGCTCCGAAGTGGACATCCGAGCCGACGGCACCCTGGACTACCCCGATGAGTTATTGGCCGAGCTGGACGTGGTGGTGGCATCGGTGCATTCGGCTATGGGCCAGGACAGCGACACCATGACCCAGCGCATCATCCGGGCCATGGAGCATCCCTCGGTGACCATAATCGGCCACGCCTCCACCCGCCTGTTGAGCCGTCGTCAGCCCGTTCAGTTCGACATCGAGGCCCTGCTGCGGGCCGCCAGGGAAACGGGCACGGCAATGGAGGTCAACTCGGCGCCGGAACGGATGGATTTGAAAGACACCCATGCCCATCGTGCCCGGGAACTGGGAGTCCCGCTGGCTATCAACACCGACTCCCACCATTTCACCAGCCTGGGACAGCGGCGTTTCGGAGTGGCCATTGCCCGCCGCGCCTGGTGCGAGTCCCGCCACATTCTGAACACCTTGCCTCTGGACCAATTTCTTGCTTACATCCGCACCCCCAAGCCGCATCGGCTGGAGATCTTCGAGTCCCGAACCGACTCCGCCACAACCGTTACAACCTCCACCAACTCTCCCAACCAGCCGGCAGCGTCATGACCCAGGACCCCCGGTATAGCAGCGGATCCGGCAACGCCCCGACCGGCGAAAGCAGCAGTTATGCCGAACATGCCGACAATAGTTCTTTCACCCTGGAAGAAACTACCGGCGTACTGGTAGAAACTGCCCCCGAAGCTGTCATCCACCTTAGATTGGCGGTACGCTCCGGAGCGCCCTGGACGCGGGCCCTGCTGGAGGCTGTGGGGCTTTGGACTGCTCCCCAGGAGGTTTACCAGGACCGTATCTATCGCTACCTGGTTGCCGGCGAGGCTCTTGACTGGCTGACCCTGGCCGAACGTCTCTGCCCCGAAATTGAAGACTTTATCCCTCCCGTCGACCTGGAGCGACTGCTGTTTGAAGGGGCCCTGCCCGAAGACGTTACCCCCGAGGAATTCAAAGACTGGATGGGTGGCAACAAGCACCGGGCCTACCTGAATTACTGGTACGGCGTGGTGGTGGAGGAGGCCCTGCAGCAGGCGGCGGAGGACGATGTGCGCAAGCGGGAAAAGGCCCGCTGCTACCCCGACCACGAGGACATGGTGGAGGAGGCCTTTACCCACCTTTACGGCAAGCCCCGCGCTGAACTGTTGAAGGAATTCCGCAAAGAGGCGCGAATTGCCAGTCACGAACCCTTGTCCCTGGCCGACTGCAAGGAATTCACCTACTGGCTCTCCAAGCTCCGTTTTAACCTGTGGGACCCAGCCCGGGTCGCCAGCGACACCCGCAAGGGAATGCGCTACCTGAACCATCTGGAACAGGTGCCCGGGCCCCTGCTGGCCGAGGAAGTGGGGGTTTAGGGGGGTCTAAGAGCGGTGTGGGATTCCGACCTGGTCATTCTGTAGTCTTCAAAAGTACGTCCGCTCCAGACCTGGCCGCCCAAAGGACAAGCAGGTTGGCGGGTGCCACGCCTCAGGGGCCAAACCCACCTGATTCAGGCTTCCACGCACAGTCACGGCGACGGTCAATCACCTTTTGTGCTCCCCCGCCGATCCCTCGACGGCAGTCGTTTCTGATATTCCTGCCATCTCTCTCCCCCAAACATATTGAAAACCCTGCTTTTCCCGTCTAGAATCTGCTGGGCCCAGTTGGATTTAGATCGGAAAAATTTAACGAACGGGGTGACCCTGGGTTAACGCAAAGTCCCCTTCCAACTGAGGCAGGAGTAAACCCCAGAATGGTAAGCAGCGACAATGATAACATCTTGACTATGGCAGATTTCTCTGAGCAGGACTTGTCCCCTCGGAGATACCAACGCGGCGAAGTCGTAGCGGGTGAAGTGGTGCGGGTGGATGACGACGGCATCGTAGTCAGCATCGGCCTCAAGACCGAGGGCATTGTCCCTCCCCAGGAAATGCGGACTCTGGATGAAGAGGACAAAGAACAGTTGCATCCCGGGGATACTGTAATGGTAACGGTGAAGGGCGGCCGGGGTCCTGGCGATATGGCCCTCCTCTCTCTCGACCAGGCCAAGGAGGAACAGGGCTGGGTTGAACTGTTGAAGAATTCCAAGGAGGGAACCACGATAACTGCCCGGATGATGGACCAAAACCGGGGCGGTGTCGTGGTCAACTTTATGGGCATAAGGGGCTTTGTGCCCTTCTCGCAGTTGGCTCCGGTGCCCAGCGAGTCCCGTGAGCAGGTCATTGCCGAGCGCATGGGGCAGGAATACCCCTTCCACATCCTTGAAGTGGACCAGGGCAGGGAACGGCTGGTCCTCTCCGAGCGCGCCATCTGGCAGAAGCTGCAGGACGAAGTACGGGACCAGTTCATAGCCGAACTGGAGGAGGGCAGCCGCGTCACCGGCAAGGTTACGTCCATCCGCGGCTTCGGCGCCTTCGTGAACCTTGGCAAGGCCGAGGGTTTGGTGCATATCTCCGAGCTGTCCTGGGCCCGCGTAAAGGGGCCGGAAGAAGTCGTAAGCGTGGGACAGGAGTTGGAAGTCCAGGTCTTGAAAGTGGACACGGAAACCAAGCGCATCAGCCTGAGTTTGAAGCGCACCTTGCCCGAACCCTGGGAGAGTGTGCCCGAACGCTACAACGTGGGCGAGATTGTAGACGGCACGGTAACTCGCCTGGCCGATTTCGGCGCCTTCGTCCGGCTGGAAGACTGGGTCGAGGGTCTGGTGCACATCTCCGAGCTCTCTCCCCGACAGGTCAAGAACCCCAGCGAGTGCGTGTACGTCAACCAGCAGGTACGGGTGATGATTCTGGACATTGACCCGGAAAAGCGGCGCATCAGCCTCAGCTACAAGAAGGCCTTTGGGATGTAGAGACTATGGTAGCCGAGGACGCGGAACTGACTCCCGAAGTACAGCCTGCCGAAAACGTTGAGGGTTCGACCCAGGACGCGGAAAACCAGCCTGCCCCCCAGGAACTGGGCCGGGTGGAAAGGCCTCCGGCCGATCAGTTCCTGGGCAAGCGCCGCCTGCTGTTGGTGCCCTTGATGTTCGCCCCACCGGCGGATCCGGAAGGGGAAGAGTCCGAGGGCCAGGCCATCTACCAAAGGTACTGGGACCAGGTCCGTACCCAGGTTGACGCGCTCGCCGCCGGTTTGAGTGGTTTGCACCGAATTTACCACGAAAGCCTGGTGGAAGGCGGCGAGGAGGGACTGGCCTACCTGCAAATGGCCGACCTCCACGCCCACGCCATGATCCAGGTACGGTGCCAGGCCGGGGCCACCCTGGAGGCCACCGAGAGCATAGACCTGTTGCTGGAAACCATGGACCTGCAACGCTGCCTGATGATCCCCCTTGCCAGCGACACGGTTTCCACCCGAATGCAGGAATGGCTTTCCGACAGCACCCACAACCGCTACGAGCATATTGCCCAGCAGATCGACCAGACCCTCCAGGGAGACGAGACTGGCCTTCTCCTGATTAACGAACGCCACCAGGTCCAGTTCCCCACCGACATAGAGGTCTTCTACATAGCCCCGCCGGCCCTGGACGAGTACCGCCGCTGGGTCCAGAACTGGGCCGCAAGGCAGCAAAGGGCCGCAGAGGAGGGGATGGCGCAGGGGGATGAAACCGAGGACTAAAGGTCTCTAAGGAACTGGGCTAGAGAGCCGAAGGCAGGGTGGTCCCAGGGAATGTATCCACGTTGAGCAGCTTCTCCTAACCGCAATTCCGGGTCTTCGCGGGATGCCAAAAAGGCGTGAATACGGGCTTTTTGCTGGTCCTGAGGCGGGGCACTGACTCGGGCATTAACGCAGGTCAGGAAAGCCTCTACGCAAGTCATGGCGGGATCGTCCGCTAGGGTGGAAAGGCATAGACGCTCCAGCGCGCCGGAGCCGTCATTGTCGGGCATGATAAATACGGATACTCTCGGCGGTCCTTCCCCTGGAGTCACGAAACGAATCGGCACGGCCAGCCCAGCATTCCTCAAGCTTCCTTGGACGCTTTGCAAAGCTGATTGGGCGCTATCATCCGCGTCACGGACAATACCGATGGAATGCACTTGGTCCATATCAGCCATTCCGGAAAAAATTTCCAGGTAGTTTCTCAGATTGTCTTTACCTTGGTAGTTCCTTACTTGAACCTCTTCCATTTGCAGATTTCGAAGGAAGGCCCCGAAGAAGAGCTCTTCATCCCTGCCTTCTACCAGGAGTTGTCGGTTACGGGCCACCGGGGGCAGTTGCATCACCATGTTTAGATGATCCCTATCTGAAACTCGAAAGCGTTCCCGATTCTCTCCCGGTCGTATTTAACCGCCTTGAATCCGCCGTCTCTGTTGCGCTGAATACGGAACAGCCGAAGTTCATCCTCTTCATCAGACTCAAAAGCCCGGTACGCCGCCCCGATGCATTCGTAGCTATGGGTGGTGGCAAACAACTGCACGTCATAGCTACTGGCAAAGGCGCCAATGGCCTTCCAAACCTTCTCCATTACCGAGTGGTGAATGCCGTTTTCGATTTCGTCCACGAGAACTATGCCGCCGGGATTAGAGGCTATTGCCAACGCTAATGAAAGGATTCGGGACATTCCCTCTCCCATAAGTTGCACCGGTATCAGTCGCCGCATACCCACGTCCGCGTAAATCCGGGGTGCATTCGAGGTTGCCACTACACTTAGTCGCTTCAAGGTCGGTTCAACCTCTTGCAGGATTTTCAATATTCCATTCTGCTGACCGTTAATTTCCAGATCACTATAGATGTTGACACCGGCTGACCCTAGGTCGTGGCCTAGGGCCGCCAGGAATGGAGTGCTGAAACTGTCAGGCAGTTTTTGATTGCTTTCCAGCCTCCTGACCTCCAACCTTTGAGTTTTGGGCCCCGATAATTCAGCAGCGATACGCCCAATAGTTGTCGTACTACCTTCTGGTTCGCAGGAATAGTCCACTACAATCGCTTTTCTGGACTGCAGGACTATTTGATTGTTCTGGGCATCTTCGGAACCGGGCAGCGATATCCAAGCGTTCGAACTGTCCTCCATCCGCATCTTCAACTGCCTCGGTGCGTCCCACCCCTTACCTTCCGCAGTTAACTCGATAGTCAGGTTGCGGTCAAAGCCGTGAAAGATATTGCTCATAAAGTTATCCGGGTCAGCCACATCAAGCCCCCGAAGAACGTCTATTCTCATTCCAAAATCCGGGTCAATCGGCCAGCTATGCACCCACAACGCCTCCAGCAGCGCCGTCTTGCCCACGTTGTTCTTGCCGGCAATCAGGTTTATCCGGCCCATGCCTTCCACGGTTAGCTCATCGAAGCACCGGAAGTTCTTGATGCTGAAGCTGCGGTACATTTCCTTTGCTCCCGCCTGGATGTTTACAGGAAATTCTCATACGTCGTCACGCCACGTTTTGTGACCATAGTTTAACATTGAGCTACTTCCCCCAATAGACGCCCCCGCTGCCCCAATGGTATATTTTCGTTACCAAATTACGAAACAAGGCCAATTGGTAACGGATTCAATTAACCCCTACCACAACCAGCTACAACCAGGGAGAGTTCCTATGACCTCCAGCGCCCCCGCCGAAATCCCCCGGGCCTACGACCCTGCCTCCGTGGAGCAGCGCATCTACCAGGACTGGCAGGATGCCGGTTACTTCACCCCGGAAATACGCCCAGGCCGCGAACCCTTCGTCATCATCATGCCGCCGCCCAACGTCACGGGCGAACTGCACCTGGGCCACGCCCTTACCGCCACCATCGAGGATGCCCTGACCCGCTGGCGCCGCATGTGCGGTTACGACACCCTGTGGCTCCCCGGCAAGGACCACGCCGGCATCGCCACCCAGTGGGTCGTCGAGCGTCTGCTGGCCGAGGAGGGCACTAACCGTCACGACCTGGGCCGCGAGAAGTTCCAGGAACGCATCTGGGAGTGGGTGGGCCGCTACGGGAACACCATCGACGAGCAGCACAAGCGCCTGGGTACCTCCTGCGACTGGACCCGCCTGCGTTTCACTCTGGATCACGGCCCCGCCAAGGCCGTGCGCACCACCTTCGTAAACCTTTACAGCAAGGGCCTCATCTATCGCCACGAGCGCATCATCAACTGGTGCCCCCGCTGCGCCACGGCTCTCTCCGACCTGGAGGTGGAATACCAGGAGCAGGACGGCAAGCTCTATTACATCCGCTACCCCCTGTCCGACGGCAGCGGCCACATTACCGTCGCCACCACCCGCCCCGAGTCCATGCTCGGCGACACCGGCGTGGCGGTGCACCCCGAAGACCCTCGCTACGCCGCCTTCGTGGGCAAGCAGGCCACCCTGCCCATCATGGACCGGCCCATCCCCATAGTCGGCGACGAGGCCATCGAGATGGAGTTCGGCACCGGCGCCCTGAAGGTAACCCCGGGCCACGACGTAACCGACTTCGAGATTGGCGAACGCCACGGCCTGGAAATCATCAACGTTATAGGCTTTGACGGAAACATGACCGACCTGGCCGGCAAGTACGAGGGGATGGAACGCTTCGACACCCGCCGCGCCGTGGCCGAGGAACTGGACGGCCTGGGCATGCTGGAAAAGGTGGAAGACTACCTCCACTCGGTGGGCCACTGCCAGCGCTGCGACTCGGTGGTGGAACCCCTCATCAGCCTGCAATGGTTCCTGAATGTGGGCAACCACCAGGACTCCGACAGCATTGCTGGCCGCGCCCACGCCGCCGTGGCCAACGGCGATATCACCATCGTCCCCGACCGTTTCGGGCGGGTTTATCTGAACTGGCTGGAAAACATCCGCGACTGGTGCATCAGCCGCCAGCTATGGTGGGGCCACCGCATTCCCGTCTGGTACTGCGATGAATGCAACGAAATCATCGCGTCGGTGGACACCCCCAACGCCTGTCCTACCTGCAACTCCGAGGGACTGCGCCAGGATGAGGACGTGCTGGACACCTGGTTCAGCTCCGGCCTCTGGCCCCATTCCACCTTGGGCTGGCCCGACGATACCGAGGACTTCAACTACTTCTACCCCACCGCCGTCATGGAAACGGGCTACGATATCCTCTTTTTCTGGGTGGCCCGCATGATCATGATGGGCATCGAGAACACGGGAGATATTCCCTTCCGCACCGTGTACCTCCACGGCCTGATTCGCGACGCCAACGGCGACAAGATGAGCAAGACCCGGGGCAACACCATGGACCCCCTGGAACTCATCGACCGCTACGGTACTGACGCCCTGCGATTCGCCCTGTCCACCGGCACCGCCCCGGGCAATGACCTGCGCATCACCGAGGGCAAGCTGGAGGCCGCCCGCAACTTCGCCAACAAGGTCTGGAACGCCGCTCGCTTCGTTATTACCTCTTTCGAGGGACAGGACGACCTGGCCGGCTGGCGAGACCTGCCCAACCTGGAACACCGGGAAGACCGCTGGATCGTCAGCCTGCTGGACCGGGTTACTGCCGACGTGAACAACTCCCTTGCCACCTTTGAACTGGGTGAAGCCCAGCAAAAGCTCTACGATTTCATCTGGAACGACTTCTGCGACTGGTACATCGAGATGGCCAAGGTCCGCATGCGCTCCGGAGAGGGTCCGTCACCCCGCCCGGTGCTGGCCCACGTCCTGGAGCGGACCCTGCGCCTGCTGCACCCCTTCATGCCCTTCATCACCGAGGAAATCTGGCTGAACCTGACCTCCCGCCTGCCCGAAGAGGGTGAGGTCACATCCTCCATCATGATTGCCGATTACCCACAAGCGGAAAGCCCTCGTCACGACCGGCAGGCCGAGGATGAAATCTCCCTGGTGATGCAGACCATTCGGGCCGTGCGCAACACCCGCGCCCAGCTTCGCATCCCTGCCAACCAGCGCCTGGAGGCCCAGGTGGAAGCCGACGGCCTTCGCGGCGCAATGGAAGAGGAGGCCGAGGTAATCCGCACCCTGTCCCGGGTGGAACCCCTCAGCATAACCGCCGGCGCTCCGGAAGGCACCGAGCAGACCCGGGGCGTCACCCTGGTGGTCAATCCCCTGGTGGTGCGCCTGCCCCTGGAGGGCGTGGTGGACCTGGCCGCAGAGCAGGAAAGGCTTCGGGAGGAACTGGCCAATACCCAGCGGGAACTGGAGCGCAAGGAACAACTGGTCAACAACCCCAACTTCCGCGCCAAGGCCCGCCCTGACGTGGTGGAAACCGAGGAAGACCGCCTCCGCAACCTCCAGGAACAGCAGCAGCGCCTGGGCGAAATTATTGCCCAGTTGGGGGGCTAATAAACCCAGGAAAACCCACGAATGTTACCTAACGAATCCGACACCCCTCTCTCAATGGGAGAGGGGCCGGGGGGTGAGGGCCCCTCAATAATGAACACCGCTCTTGGCATAATCGGCTACCCCATAGGCCACTCTATGTCGCCTGTGTTCCAGCAGGCGGCGCTGGATGCCTGCGGCGTTGACGCCCGGTACGTGGCCTACCAGGTTCCTCCCGAAGAGGTGGGCGAGTTCGTCAACGGCCTGCGCCAGCCCGGGATCCTGGGCATCAACGTAACCGTGCCCCACAAGCTGGCGGTGATGCCCTTCCTGGACGAGATTGACGACTGGGCCACCGAGGCCGGCGCCGTCAACACCATCGTCAACCGCCAGGGCCGCCTCACCGGCCACAACACCGACGGCTACGGCTTCCTGCGGGCATTGCGGGAGGGGGCAGGATTTGAACCCGTCGGACGTCGAACCCTCATCCTGGGGGCCGGCGGCGCGGCCCGGGGCGTGGTCCTGGCCCTGGCCCGGGAGGGCGTCGGCGACCTGACCATCGCCAACCGCACCCCGGAACGGGCCGAAGATCTGGCCCAACTGGCGCAGAACCGGCACATAACCGCCCAGGCCATACCCCTGTCCGGCAATGAACTGGCACTGGCCGCCGCTTCTGCCGAACTCATCGTCAACTGCACCACCATCGGCATGACCCACGGCCCCGGAGAGGACGATACACCCCTGTCCGGCGACTGCATCCCGCCCACGGCCCTGGTCAATGACCTGGTGTATAATCCCCTCGAAACCCGACTGCTGCGGGAAGCGGCTCAGGTCGGCGCAAAGACCCTGGGCGGCATCCAGATGCTGGTCTACCAGGGCGCGGCGTCCTTCGAGATGTGGCTGGAACGGCCCGCGCCGGTGCCGGTAATGCTGGAAGCGGCCACCCGGGCCATGCAGTCCCGAAGTTAATTGTTCCTTGGGCAACCGCAGAATGGTTACTTCTCCCATCGATGGGGGAAGGTTAGGATGGGTGTGGTGGGGCTTAATCACAAACTAATTCCTGAGATACTACGCGCCTCTGTGGGAATCTTGCCCCAGAGGCAAAATTTTACTCAGAGACAACGAAGAGGTAATTGAAGATGATTCGGTGGTTTACGGCAGGCGAGTCCCACGGCCAGGGCCTGATGATAATCATGGAGGGCGTTCCCGCGGCCCTGCCCATCAGCGAGGAATACATCGGAACGCAACTGGCCCGGCGCCAGCGCGGCTACGGACGGGGCGGCCGCCAGCTAATCGAGCAGGACTGGGCCCACATCATGACGGGAGTCCGCCACGGACTTACCCTGGGCAGTCCTATCGGAATGACGGTGGAGAACAAGGACTGGGCCAACTGGACCGAGGCCATGGCCGTCGAATACATCGAGAATCCCTCCCAGGAGGGCCGCAACCGCCGCGTAACCCGCATCCGTCCCGGCCACGCCGACCTGCCCGGCGCTATGAAGTACGGCTTCTCCGACGTACGCAACGTCCTGGAGCGGGCCAGCGCCCGGGAGACTGCCGGCCGCGTTGCCGCCGGGGCCATCGCCATGCGCCTGCTGGAGGAGTTCGGCATCAAGCTCCACAGCCACGTCATCTCCATCGGTGGCGTGTGGGCTGACACGCCCGACACCCACGACGCCATCGACTGGGATGCCGTTGAGGAGTCTCCGGTGCGCTGCGCCGACCCCGAAGCGACCCCGAAGATGATCGCCGAGGTTGACGCCGCTCGCGACGCCGGTGACACCGTGGGCGGTACCGTGGAGGTCATCGCCGAGCACGTGCCCATCGGCCTCGGCTCCCACATCCAGTGGGACAAGAAGATTGACGGCCGCATCGCCCAGGCCCTCATGTCCATCAACGCCGTCAAAGACGTCTCCATCGGCCCCGGCTGGGAGGTGGTCAACAAGCGGGGCTCCGAAGTCCACGACGTCATCGAACCCGTAACTGACCCCGACAACCCGTGGCAGCGCAAGACCAACCGGGCCGGCGGCACCGAGGGCGGCATGACCGACGGCATGCCCCTGGTGGCCCGCTTCGGCATCAAGCCCATCGCCACCCTGCACAACCCCCTGCCCTCGGTGGACCTGGACACCGGCGAACCGGTGCAGGCCCACTTCGAACGCTCCGACGTCTGCCAGGCTCCCCCGGCCGGGGTAATCGGCGAAGCCATGGTGGCCCTGGTCCTGGCCGACGCCTTCATGGAAAAGTTCGGGGGCGACTCCATCTCCGAAACCCGCCGCAACTACGAAGGGTATATGAAGACGGTGGGGCCAAGGAAGGTTTACCGGTAAAGTCCCTTCCCCCGTCAAGGGGGAAGGTCTGGTTTGTAGCAGAATCATTGGACGGTCGGTTTCTGAGTTTGTATACTGACAAAGGGTTCTCCAAACCTGTTCCATCTACGGCAAAGGAGTTGGCGATGATCGAAATAGTGCCGGTCACCGTACGGTGTAGCGAGGACGGTAAACGCTGGTTTGCGAAGGGATTAACATACAGTGCATTGGGTCGTGGCGGGACTCCTTTTGAAGCTTTGAACGACTTAAAGGACGCCCTAACAATAAACTTGCCGTCTGCTACCGTGGAGTTGCGCATCAGATCCTTGAGCGTCACCTTCCCCTCGTCCCTGTCTGAGGATGATTTCTTGGAGTTGGATTTGATAAGAGACGAAACTGCTAAGGTGGGCTGATGGACTCCGATTCCCTTGAAGGCCGAGTTGAATCGCTGGAATTGGAGGTTGCAGAATTAAAGAACATCGTAGAGGCTAGTGGGGCAGGTGTTATAACAGAAGCACAACTGGAAAAGGCCAAGTCCGACCTGATATGGAAGTTCGTGATGTGGAGTGCCATTCTAGTCTTCGGTGTCGTTGGCATCGTCGGAGTGGTGGTTGCGGTACTAGCCTACCTTGGCCAATCAAATCCACCGCCTGCCACTTAAACCTATATCTAAAGAAACAGCCCCGCCAATTACGGCGGGGCGTTCCGGTTTGGACTTATTCATAATAATCGACTTTTTCAGCAAAGGTGGGGAAGGTTCGGATGAGGGTGATGGTATGGCAATTTACAAGATGGTGGGGGATAAGGAGCGATTGGAGCTTATTCAAGAAACTTCCTTCAACCATGAAACCGTCAGAGAAGTAGAAGATTTACAGAGGCTTATCCTGGATAATCCCGACGTGTTGGAGCCCGGCCTGTTTATCATTCGCGCGGAGTTCTCAGAGTGGATGGACTCCAAACGACGGATCGATTTACTGGCCTTGGACGAGGCTGGTCGCCTCGTAGTGGTTGAATTGAAGCGAGGTCAAACCGGTGAGCATTCCGAATTACAGGCCATCAGGTACGCCGCAATGGTCGCCAATCTAACATTGGATAAAATTATAGAGACCTACCAAACTTACTATGGAGGAACGGACGAAGAAACACGATCTAGCATTCTTGCACACTTGGGTGCTTCAGAAGAGGAATACGTTGAATTAGATACCGCAAAGCCTCGCATCATTCTTGCTTGCGAAGGATTTTCGAAGGAGTTGACTACTACTGTCTTGTGGCTGAATGGTTGTGATCTGGAAATCAAGTGCGTTCGACTTAAACCTTACCGGATAGATGGAGAAATTTTGGTCGAAACCAGTCAAATTATCCCTTTACCCGAGGCGGCAGAGTTTATTGAACAGTTCCAGGAGCGCGAACGAGCGACACGGCGGCAGAAAAACGAAGGAAGTCAGCGCGTCTTAGGACATGGCGAGTTTCGTGAAAGCATTGACAGGGCAAATGAGGAATTCCGACTAGGATTGAACTGCCTGTTAGACTCGGCGATCGGGTTGGAAAAAGAGGGGATTGTGGAACTCTCGACTTTTACCAATCGACAAGGACACTACATTAGACTAGGGCTAATCGACAAATAGGGGAAAGTTCTGGGATAGTTAGATAGGCAGAGAGCAGATGACGGCCAGTAGAATGTGGTGTCATCAAAGCCAGTGTGATGGAGGGTAGTGCGGATGGGAGGGACGGCAGATTAGCGATGACCAGTGGCAACGAATTGAAGGATTCCTGCCGGGCCGGGCTGATTCGGTGGGGGTAACCGCTAGGGACAACCGGCTGTTTGTAGATGGAGTACTCTGGGTGTTGCGCAGCGGGGCGGAATGGAAAGACCTGCCGGAGGAGTACGGCAAATGGAAAACCAGCCACAAACGCTACACCCGCTGGGCCCGCTCTGGCATTTGGAAGAAGGTCTTTCAGGTGTTGCTGGATGATCCGGACAACCGGTATGTGATGATTGATTCCACCATAGTCCGGACTCACCAGCAGGCGGTGTGTGGTAAAGGGGGGGCCAGGGTGAGGCTGTGGGCCGGTCTCGAGGAGGACTGAGCACCAGGATACACATGGTCACCGATGCCCAGGGTCAGCCGGTGCGCTTTGCCCTCACCGGAGGACAGGAAGCCGATGCACCCCAGGCCATACCCCCTGCTGACTGGAATAGAGACTGAGGGGGTCATCGCAGACAAGTGGTATGAGAGCAATGGAATTCTGGCCTTCATTCGAGACCTGGGAGCAGCAGCGGTCATTCCGCCCAAGTCCAACCGCAAGGACCCCTGGGAGTATGACCGGCAACTGTACCGGACCCGGAATCTGATTGAACGGGCTTTCAACAAACTGAAGCAATGGAGGCGATTGGCTACCAGGTACGACCGGAAAAGTCTCTACTTCCTGTCAGCCTGGTATCTGGCTGCCGCAATTACCTGGAGTCACTAATTGTCGATTAGCCCTAGAGTTGCGAATACCCGGTATGAAGAAATACTTGGTATCGTTCAATAATCTGCTCTTCCAAGGAGGTCCGGGAGAGATCAGCTTTTGGCCAGGATGGGAGGACACTTCCCCCAAAGCCCTTTCTCGCATCGACGAGTTAATAGGTGACTCTTCTTCCAAAACCGGTGTTCGCCACCGAAGATTATCGACAGGAAGGACGTCTTCTATTTTGAACGACTTATTGAACGCAGTCGCCGACGCCTATCGCGAAGCCAACGGCCTGCTCCCAGTAGAAGAGACCCCCCAGAATTAGCTACTCGTTATGCTACAATAACCCAAACTATTAGACAGCCCTCCTTTGGCCCGTCACTTGAGGACCACCCACCGTGAAAATACGCGAAATACTCCAGCAAAAACGCACCGTATCCTGCGAGTTCTTCCCGCCCCGAGAGGAAGACGGGATACCTGCCGTGTTCCGCGCCATTGACCGCGTCAGTTCATTTAACCCCGACTTTGTATCCGTTACCTACGGCGCCGGTGGGTCCACCCGCGATTTCACCGAGCGCATCACCATGCAGGTGAAGCAGGAAACCGACCTCGAGGTTATGGCCCACCTGACCTGCGTGGCCCAGACCCGCGAAGAGGTGCACGAGGTCCTGGGCCGCCTGGACGAGGCCGGTGTGGAAAACGTCATTGCCCTGCGCGGTGACCCGCCCCGGGGCCAGGAAGACTTCGTCCCCGCTGAAGGCGGCTTTGGTCATGCCACTGAACTGATCGATCACATCCGGTCCAACTTCGACTTTGGCCTGGCCGCCGCCTGCTATCCCGAGGGCCACACCGAGTCCCCGGACCTGGACTCGGACATCCAGTACGCACTCCAAAAGGTGGAGAAGGGCGCCGATTTCCTGATCACCCAGCTCTTCTATGACAACAAGTACTTCTTCGAGCTCATGGAGCGGGCCCAGCGCGCCGGTATCGACGTCCCCATCATCCCTGGCGTCCTGCCCATCCTGAACACCGCCCAGATACGGCGGTTCACGTCCCTCTGCGGCGCCACCATACCGACCGACCTGGACACCAAGCTGGAAGAGTACGCCGAAGATGACAGCGCGGTGCGCGAGTTGGGCGTGGAATTCGCCTCCCGGCAGGTGGAAGAGCTTTGGGAGAATGGAGTGCCGGGTATCCACTTTTACGTCCTCAATCGCAGCTACTCAGTGTCCCGGATCCTGGCCAACTTGAACCTGCCCGGCCACGCCGCTCCCGACTAGACCATTTTCCGGTTAACAGTTCCCTTGCAATGCGGATTAGGTAAGTCTGGCTCCCCTCGCCTCTGGGTGAGGGGCCGGGGGTGAGGGTACAAGACGATGACCCAACTGACCACCGGCGTTGATATCATCGAGATACCCCGCATTGCGAGGGTCCTTGAGCAGTACGGCCAGCGGTTTCTGCGCCGCATATTCACCCCCGGCGAGATAGAGTACTGCCGCGAGCGCCCCCCCAACCTGGCCGCCCGCTTCGCTTCCAAGGAAGCTACCATGAAGGCCTTGGGGACCGGTGTTCGGGGCGTGGCCTGGAAGGACATTGAAGTTGTGCGGGCCCCCAGCGGCGCCCCTTCCATAGTGCTTCACGGCCGCGCCAAAGCCCGCGCTGAACGACTGGGCGTCCAGGAAATCTCCCTCAGCATTTCCCACTCTCGAGAGTACGCTGTTGCCTTCGTGGTAACCCAGTGCGACCTGTCCCCTCAACCTGAACCTGCCACGCCGAGCGACGAGCAATCTTCCCCCTCTCCCCCAAGGCAGAGGGGCCGAGGTTAAGGACGTTGCCTGCCAACCTGAAACCCGTCAACCTGAAAGTGGTAACCGCCGCCCAGATGACCGCCCTGGAGCAGGAATCGGAGCGGCAGGGCACTAGCACCGACACCCTCATGGAGAACGCCGGCCTGGCGGTGGCCCAGTATGCCCGTGAACGATTGGGCAGTGTGGCTGGTGCAAACGTCGTTGTCCTCGTAGGTCCCGGCAACAACGGCGCCGATGGCCTGGTGGTGGCCCGGAACCTGCGCCGCTGGGGTGCGGAGGTTACCGCCTGCCTGCTGACCGGTCGTCCTGACCCCGACCCCAAGGCTGACCTGGCCCGCAGCTATGGCGTGTCCGTGCTGGCTTTGGGCGAAGATGCAGTCCTTGATATCTTTGACGGCCTCCTCGCCCGCAGCCGCCTGGTCATGGACGCCATACTGGGCACTGGCCGTTCCCGACCCCTGCAGGGACTGGTGCGGGAAGTCCTGCTGCGGTTGGCCGCTAGTCGGGAGCGTAGTCGCCTTCCCTTGCTGCTGGCCCTCGACTTGCCCACGGGGCTGAACTCCGACACCGGCGCGGTGGACGACGCCACTCCCGTAATGGACGCCACCCTGGCTCTCGGCTTTCCCAAGGCCGGGCTGCTGGCTTTCCCCGGTGCCGAGCGGGTGGGGGAACTGGTGACCCTGGACATCGGCCTGCCTGGCGGCGTGGGCCAGGACTATATTTCCCTGGAACTATTGACTGCAGATTGGGTCGGTTCTCAGATGCCACCACGCCCGTTGGACTCCCACAAGGGCACCTACGGCCATCTGCTGGTGGTGGCCGGTTCCCGCAACTTTGTGGGAGCGGCGTGCCTGGTAGCCCGTGCCGCCCACCGTGCCGGGGCTGGCCTGGTAACCCTGGCCACCCCGGAGAGCATCTATCCCATAGTGGCCTCCCAGCTTACCGAGACCATTCATATGCCTCTGCCGGAGGACGCCGATGGCCGTGTCCGCCCCGACGCCGCCCAGGTTATCCATGATGGTCTGACCCGTTACGATGCGCTGGCCGTGGGCAGCGGCCTGGGCCAGTCCGAAAGTACACTGGCGTTTATCGAGGGGCTGCTTCTGGACGGACCGGCTTCAACCATCCCTGCCCTGGTGGACGCCGACGGCCTGAACAACCTGGCCCGCCTGCCCGGATGGTGGCAGCGACGTTCCGGCCCGCTGGTTCTGACTCCCCATCCCGGCGAAATGGCTACCCTGACCGGCCTCTCCACCCCGGAGGTACAGCGGGACCGGGTGTCAGTGGCCCGGCACTGGGCTGCCCACTGGCATGCCGTTGTCGTCCTGAAGGGAGCCTTTACCGCTGTAGCTGAGCCGTCAGTACCCTCAACCAATGGAGAGCAGAATGAAGGGATGGTGCGTTTATCCCCCTTTGCCAACCCCGGCCTGGCCTCGGGGGGCACCGGTGATGTGCTGACCGGCATTGTCGGCAGCCTTCTGGCCCAGGGCATGAATCCCTTTGACGCGGCAAGTTGCGGCGTGTACCTGCACGGTCAGGCGGCCAAGACCATCACCTCGGGGCAGGGCCCCACCGGCCTGCTGGCCTCGGAAGTTGCAGAAGCCTTGCCTCAGACCATCGACTCCCTCCGGCTGGGCTGAACCCAGTCGGCCTTTCTGCTCACCGGAGTGCGCTCCGGGTATAGGTGGAATGCCCGCTAGAATGCTACGTGTAGGTCTGGGTGTAGGGCAGCGTTTGGGGAAGCGTTTAGAGGCACTTCAGCCGGCTGTCTGTGCACATAACCCCAAAATACTCGAAACTGGTATCCGGGACTGCTTTTGACCGGGAGCGTTATGTTATACTCTAAATACATCCTCAGCTACAAAGTTGTGTCTGTCCGCAGCGTCCGCCCACCTCCGGCGGTCGTTTGATTACGCAAAGTGTGAGGGGGTGTCATGCCTCTGGAAAAATTCCTCGAAGATCTTGCCGACCCGTCAGTCCCCCTGATTAACTCCGACTTCATCGAGATATCCGACCTGTCGCCGGCCGAGTTGGGCGTCTTTGCCCGCTCTTGGTTCCGGCTTTCCCAGGGACGGAAGCGAGCCATAATCTCCACCATGGTTGAACTGGCCGAGGACAACCCGGAGCTCGACTTCTGTACCATCTTCAAGATGTGCCTCAAGGACGACGATGAATGGGTCCTCGAAAAGGCCATCGATGGACTGTGGGAATACGAAGACCGTTCCGTCCTGTCGGGGTTGATCCAGGTATTGACGTCCGACCGGGGGCCGGACGTGCGCGCCGCCGCCGCCGCCGCCCTGGGTAAATTCTGCGTCCTGGCCCAGGAGGGTCACCTGCTTCCCGGGGACGTAAGCAACATCCACGATACTCTTATGGACATCCTGCATGACACGGATGAAAGCCTGGAAGTCCGCCGCCGCAGCCTGGAAGCAGTGTCGCCCTTCAACACGCCCGACATCCGTGACTACGTTTGCTGGGCTTATCAGACCGACGACTTGATGCTAAAGTCCAGCGCCATATTTGCCATGGGCCGCACCGGCGACGTTAGCTGGCTACCCACGCTCATTGAAGAACTGGACAACCAGGAACCTGCCCTCCGCTACGAGACGGCCAATGCCTGCGGCGACCTCGGCGAGGAGGATGTGGTTCCCCACCTGATAGGCCTGCTGGAAGACGACGAATTCGATGTGCAGATAGCGTGCCTTAACGCCCTGGGGAAAATAGGCGGCCCTCTGGCCAAGGGCGCGCTGCTGCGCTGCATCGAGGAAGGGGACGTATCCCTGGAAGAGGCGGCACTGGCCGCCCTCGATAACGTGGAATTCCTGGAAGACCCCATGGCCTTCGCCCCGGAAATTTAGCCGGCGGTCTTCCTTCCGGTGGCAGCTTCAGAAGTTCACCTGCGGCTGCAAAGAAACCGGCTTCCGCTCACCCAGAGCCTGTCGAAGGGCGTCCGCAAAGAAAGGCACAACACCTTGCTTCAACTCTCCCACGAACAAGCCCGGCGTCTGGCATCCGCGCCCGTCGGCCACCTCTCCACCGCCAGCAAGGCAGGCGCACCCCACGTAATACCGGTATGCTTCGCCCTGGACCCCCAGGCAGAAGAGAGCCCAATCTACATCGTCCTGGACCAGAAACCCAAGCGGGCTGCCCTTATCCGCCTGCGCCGCGTCCGTAACATCCTGGAAAACCCCCGGGTTGCCCTGGTGGTGGACCACTATGACGCCGACTGGACTCAACTCTGGTACATCCTGCTAACGGGTACGGCGGAACTGCTGGAATTGGACGATCCCGTGGAAAACGAAAATGGCGGATCAGAGACCCTGTCCGCTAATTCCGGGCCTGTCGAAAGATCCCAGCTTGCAGCTCCCGCTCATCCTGAGCCTGTCGAAGGACGCCACGCCATCCAACTCCTCCGCCAGAAATACTCCCAATACCGGGACATGGACATCGACGACAGCCCGGTAATCAAGATAACCCCACAGCGGGTAGTTGCCTGGTCGTATACACCCGAATCCACTCCATAGCCAGGGCAATCGCGTTTTAAACGATTGTCATGCTGAGCGAAGCCGAAGCATCTAAACTCCAACCCAGCAACCTTGTTTCGGGCCTTGAGCCTGACCCCTGTCAGGGACTTTAGACCCTTCGGCAAGCTCAGGGTGACATGTTTTCCCATCAGAAAGAACTTGCACATATCAACACGAACTTTAAACGCGATTGCCCTGACTCCATAGCCTCCTGCTAATCCTTATCCACTGTGTTACATTACGTCCCATGACTTACACTTGGGACCAGGCTACCGTCGGCGACACCGCGCCGCCGCATTCCGTTGAAGTAACTGACGAGCAGATCGCCGCCTATTGCCGGGCGGCCCGCTACGAAAACCTGGTCTACACCAACCAACCGGCCGCCCGGGAAACAGGGCTGCCTGGCATCGTCGCCCCGCCGGCCATGGTCTTGTCCTTCGCCCAACCCCAATTGGCCGATCTGGCCGCCGCGCGGGGCTGTTCCCTGCCCTCAAACCCTTCCCGTAACCCCACCAGCATCTCCATTCGCTTCCAGGGAGTCCTGGTCACTCCCAACGACACCATAACCTCCCAAACTCTCCTGGCAGGGAAGGAAGAACGGGAAGGCAGCCGGTACCTGACCTTCACCGTAACCGCCCACAACCAGAACGGGGAATTGGTGGCGGAATATGATGTGGAGTACTTGTGGGAGGCTGTGTAGCAGCGGAACCCGGCCCTGCGCCTTTCCTTTAATTTCCTCGACCGAGTTATCCGGTTCCGGTAGTGTTTCACCCCAAGGGTTGGCGCCACGAAAGCTGAGGGCGGCAGCCCTTTGTAGTGCTACCGCCCTCCTCAAACCACCGGCTTGGCTGTCCTCCCATCTGTCCGCAAGTCCCGAAGCCGGGGTTGCCGTTAGTTGTCCCGCACCGGCAGCCTAAGGGCCACCGTCGGGGTAGCTACTTGCTGAAGTACATGGTGTTGGCCCGGACGCGCGGGGCGTAGTGGGGTGTCCACTCCAGCCCCTCGGAAAGGGCGTACACCGAGACCACCTGGAACCCATGCACGAAGTGGAAGTTGTCGTGCACGTAATCGGCGAGGACTTCCATCCGCTGGGTGCGCAGGTCGCCGGTGGGCGTTGCGTTGGCCTCTTCCATCAAATCTTCAAAGTCCTGATAGCAGACTCCGCTGGACCGGCTAAAGCAACTGTTCCTCAGCACTGCTTGACGCGAGTAGTCCAGGGACTCGGTAGAAGTGGGGCCACCGCTGATTTGCATGGAGGTGTGGTTGGGCGGACCGGGCCCCAGGGTAGCGCACTTCGCCCGCAGGTCTGCTCCGGGGGCATTGTCGAACTCTTCTCGGGTACGCTGGTGCCCGCAATTGGAACGACCGGCGGAAGCGTAAACGCTGGACTCCACCACGTTCAGCTCGGCGTTGATGCCCACATCGAGCCAGGAAGTCACGTAGGCTTCGCCTACTTCCACGTCCTTGGGAACGCGGTTTGAGCGCATGGTCAGGACTATCTTGTGCTCTGGGTCATAGTTGGCGGCCGCCAGCAACTCTTCTGCCCGCTCCGGGTTGTAAGGGTGCGGCGCAGAATTCCGCTCCGTGATTCCCACCGTCCCTGTTTGGGCGATATTGCCGTAGCAGTCCACCAGTCCGCTAAAAATTACGTCCAGGATGCCCTGGCAATCAACTGACACATTGAGGGCTTCCCGAACCTCCGGCTTTCTCAGCTCCGGGTCGTGCACCGTGTCTATAGAGAAACGAAACACCTCATTGTTTGTGGATGACTTCCACTTGGGCACACGGTCACGGTCATCGAAGGCGATTTCCGTCCAGTCGGCTTCGCCAGCGACCATCATTGAAGCGCGAACCTGGGGTTCGTTGCGCCACTGTTGAATTATGGTGTTTATGCTGGGAGCGCTGGAGAAGCTGGTTGCCGGGTTTGGATTGTAGTCTTTGTAGGCCTCGAGCTCAATTTCTACGCCGGAGCGCCATTCTACTATCTGGTAAGGCCCCAGTCCGACGCTATGGCGTTCGATTTCATCCTCGGTAGCCTGCTCGAACCAGCCCACATCCTGGAACTTGGTAAAGATGGTAGTGCGCGGCAGGATGGGACAGGCCTTGCCGCAGACCACGTCCAGCGTATATTCGTCCACCACTTCGCCGGCGATAACACCGTGGAAGCTGAAGTCGTTGGAGTTGTAGTTGCCGCTGGTCTCCTCGTCTCCGAAGAAGTCTATCCAGAAGGCCGCCTGGGTTGCATTCCAGGGCGCGCCATTGTGGAATGTCACACCCTCGCGCAGCTGGAAGCGCCAGCGGTCGGCTTCAAGCTGTTCCCAGCCTTCGATGCCGGTCATCCCCACCACCTGGAAGTTGTTGTGGTCGTCAATCCAGGTCAGGGGATCGCTGACCATGTCGTCGCAGATGGTGTTCTGGATGTTGCCCCCGCAGTTGGGGCTGGCGGCACCGATGGTGGTAGGCTCTTCGTTGGTCACGAATACCAGTCTGTCTCTGGCGCTTACCACCGGAGCCTGCGGGACGGCCGTGGGCTGGGGCGCTGCGGTGGGAGCGGCCGCCGGCGCTGCCGGCTGGGCCTGAGTGGAATCGGCTGGCTTGGCCATGGCCTCCGCTGGCTGGGACTCGGTGGTCTGAGCCATGGTTTCCTGGGGAGCGGGGGCCGCCGTGGCGGGAATTTCCAGGGCCGCTGGCGCCGCCACTTGTGGCTCCGCAGCCGGTTGGGCGGCGGCTGGGCTGGCCTCTTCGGGGGCGGATGCGCCGCACGCTACGGCTACCACCGCCAGCAGGGTGAGCAAAGGCAACAGGGTTCTCTTCAAGGGCCTTCGTATACTGAATTTCTTGTCCGTCATACATCTCCTCCCGGAAATGGTGTAGAGATGCCGCTGTTAGTGACAATAATACTTCTTGTTTGCCTTGTTATAGACCTCCTTAACTAAATATATTTTAGTAACTTAGTTACTATTCGTGAGTTATAAGTCATACAATTGCGAATGTCAATACAAAGTATAGCGCTGCAACCGTTCAGTTCTGTGGGCTCCCCCTTCGAAATTGCCCTGAAGAAAAGAATCTCTCTTCCGCATTGGCATAGGGGGCCAGGGCATTTATTATGATGTCCACCAACTGGCGCCATACCTGCTTTACCCAGGAATGGCACGAACAATACAGGAGGAACAAAACCATGGACGGCATTACCGCAATTGCCAACGTTCTAAAGCTGGAGGGGGTCGACTTCATCGGCTGCATGCCCTCCAGTCCTCTCATCGAGGCCGCTGCCGTGGCCGGCATCCGCCCCATCGTCTTCCGCCAGGAGCGCACCGGCGTCCACATGGCCGACGGATTTTCCCGCATCAACAACGGCAAGCGCACCGGCATATTCCTGATGCAGGCAGGCCCCGGCGCTGAAAACGCCTTCGGTGGCGTGGCCCAGGCCTACGCCGACTCCGTGCCCATCCTTCTTCTGCCGGCGGGGGCGGGCCGCCACCGGCAGGGCATTGACCCCGTCTTCAGTCCCACCCGCAGCTACGAGAGCATCACCAAGTGGGCCGCCCAGATCAACTACGCCGACCGCGTCCCCGAACTGATGCGCCAGGCCTTCACCAAGCTGCGCTCCGGCAAGCCCGGCCCCGTCCTGCTGGAGATCCCCGGCGACCTGACCTCCGAGGAAATCAGCGAGGAGCAGTTCGACTACACTTCACCCGAGTTCATGCGCACCGCCGGCGACCCCGAAGCCGTGGCCCGGGCCGCCCGTGCCCTGCTCTCTGCCCAGCGGCCCGTCATCACCGCCGGCCAGGGCGTCCTCTACGCCGAGGCCACCGACCAACTGGTGGAACTGGCCGAGTACCTGCAGATTCCCGTAATGACCACCCTGGAGGGCAAGAGCGCCTTCCCCGAGAACCATCCCCTGTCCCTGGGCATCGGCGGCTCCAGCCAGACCGGCCAGGTCCACCGCTTCTTCACGGGTGCCGACACCGTATTCGCCGTGGGCGCCAGCATGACCAAGAGCAACTTCACCGCGCCCCTGCCGCCGGGCAAGACTCTCATCCACACCACCAACGCCGACACCGACATAAACAAGGACTACAGGGCCGATTATCCGGTGGTGGGCGACTCTAAACTGGTGCTGGGACAGTTCCTCGAAGAGATAAAGCGGCAGTCCGGAGGCCAGCCCCGTCCCGCCAACCAGGAACTGATCGACGAGATTGCCGCTTCGCGAAAGGAATGGCTGGACCAGTGGCTACCCCGCCTCACCTCCGACGAGGTGCCCCTGAACCCCTACCGGGTCATATGGGAAATCATGCACACCGTCGACCTTAACAACACCATCGTAACCCACGAGTCGGGCAGCCCCCGCGAGCAGGTCTCCCCCTTCTGGGAGGCCCGCGCTCCCCGCAGCTTCATCGGCTGGGGCAAGTCCACCCAGCTGGGCTACAGCCTGGGCCTGGCCATGGGCGCCAAGCTGGCCGCTCCGGAAAAGCTGGTCATCAACTTCATGGGCGACACCGCATTCGGAATGGTGGGCCTGGACGTCGAAACCGCCGTAAGGGAGCGTATCCCCATTACCACGGTGGTCCTGAACAACAACACCATGGCCATCTACCCCGACAGCCGCATGCCCACCGCCGTGGCCCGCTACAACACCAAGTATATGGGCGGCAATTTCGCCGACATGGCCCGCTCCATGGGCGCCTGGGCCGAGCGCGTCACCGACCCCGACCAGATTGGCCCCGCCATGCGCCGCGCCCAGGAACGCAACGAGGCCGGCGAATTCGCCCTGCTGGAGTACGTAACCAAGGAGGAGGGGGCCTACTCAAAGTACCAGTTTGTTTAATGTCTGATGCCAATGGCCGGTTTTGGCGGTATTGGCGCCAGGCTTCAAATGCCCTGGTTTGCGGTTGCCACGGGATTCTGTGGGCATCCATGCTTGAACTCAAACTTGAACACAATGGGAGGCGGAATGGCGATATACCGGTTATTTTCCGACGCCGACGGCGAGAGCCACTTCGAGGACATGAAACTGGAGGATCACCCGGAACTGGGGGCCATGCTCAATGTGTGCGAGGTGCGAGTGCAGGAGTTTGACGGGTCGCGCCAAATGGACTTTCATCCCCTGCCCGAACGCAGGCTGATTGTCCACCTCTCGGGTGAAGTGGAAATTGGCGCCAGCGACGGCGCGAAACGGGTGCTGCGGGCCGGGGACATCCGGCTGATGGAGGACGTTACCGGCAAGGGCCATACCCACAAAGACCTGAGTCCATCGGCCGCCCTTTACGTCCTGCTCACAGACTGAGGGCCTGTCCTGCCCTTGATGCCTCCAGGTACCAGTTCGTGTAACCCCTTGATCCACGAAGGACACGAAGAACCACGAAGACCTGGCAGCCGACTCCCGGCATTGTAGGGGCGACCACAACTGTCGCCCCTCTCGTTGCCTCGGCACGAACGTGCTGGCCCGCATGTGCTGTGTTAATGACACTTGCCCATTGCGGCGGCAATGCCAACCACCCCACAATACCAGGGCGCAACCGGCGCAAAGGAGAGACCCATGGTTACTGCCGTTGCCCCCAAAGTGGAAGCCGTCCCTATTGAAGACCAGCTGAAGACTGACGCGGGCCAGCTCAGCCCCTACCAGCCCAAACTCCGCGACATGCCCCAGGGCGAGCGGCCCCGGGAGCGGTTGCGGGACCACGGGTCCCGCTACCTCAGCAACGCCGAACTTATCGCCATTCTCCTGCGCACCGGCATCCAGGGAGAGAACGTACTGGCCATGTCCAACCGCCTCCTCAGCCGTTTCGGCGGTCTGGACGGCCTGGGACGCAGCACCTTCGCCGAGTTGTGCGCCGAACGGGGACTCAGCGAGGCCAAGGCCTGCCAGCTAATGGCTGCCCTGGAACTGGGCCGCCGCTTCATCTCCATTGCTCCGCAGGACCGGGCACAGATAAACTCGCCCCAGGATGTGGCCAACCTGCTGCAGGCCGAAATGGCATCGCTGGAACAGGAACACTTGAGGGTGCTGTTGCTCAACACCAAGAACCAGGTGCTGAACACGGTGGAAGTCTACGTGGGCAACGTCAACAGTTCCATCGTCCGGCCTTCGGAGGTGTTCCGGCCGGCGGTACGGGACAACGCTCCGTCCATCATAGTCGCCCACAACCACCCTTCCGGCGACCCGACGCCCAGCCCCGAGGACGTGTCCATTACCCGCGACCTGGTATCCGCGGGCAAGCTGCTGGGAATTGACCTGCTGGACCACCTGGTAATCGGCAGCGGAGGCCGTTACGTCAGCCTGAACGAACGCAAGCTGGGGTTTGATTAAAGGAAGTGATCTTTGACCGCTCATCCTGAACCTGTCGAAGGATGCCCGCCAAAAAGAAGGAAGGTTCGACAAGCTCACCATGAGGGGACTTTATTCCACGGCCTTTTGTCGCTGCACTCTCAGGGATATACCGTAAGCCAGGCCAATTATGGGCACCACCGCAAACAGCAAGGCCAGACTTGCTTCCAACCCAATGGGCTCCTGCCGTATTTCCAGGAAGGCCCCCAGGTCTCCTGCCACGCTGACCGCCAGCAAAATTCCAATAATGTTCCTGGTCAGCCAGCGGTCCAGGGTTTCCGGTTTTAGCAGCATTACCAGCATGGCGGCAGCGGCGGTCGGATGCACGATTATCAGCATCAGCCGCTCCCACGCGCTAACGGTATCGTAGGCGCCGACAAAGCCGGTAAAGAATGCGAAAACCAGGTGGAAGATGGCCAGGGCAAGCACGACATACCCGACGATCTTCATAGTTGCTACCTCCTCCTGCGAGGCATGATTATCGGCTAGAATAGAGGCCTCTTCCGAAGGTTGTCAAAGCCGCCGCAATGCCCTATTTTCAACCAGGCTAAATGAGGAGATTCAAGCTGAAGGAGATCACCATGTCCTACTTCAAACATTCCGAGGGCAGGGAGACCAAGGAACTGGCCCCCGGCGCCCGTACCCGCACCTACTGGGGCGACAACATGCTCCTGTCCCTGGTGGAGATTGACGCCAATTCCCTGGTGCCATTGCACACTCACCCCCACGAACAGGGAGGAATCGTAGTGGAGGGTGAAATGGAAATGGGCATCGGCGGCGAGGTGAAGGTGTTGCAGGTGGGCGATATGTACATAATCCCGGGTGGCGTGGAGCACTACGCCAAGGGACTCGACCAGCCCTGCAAGGCCCTGGACGTATTCAGCCCGGTGCGGGAAGAGTTCAAGTACTGATACAGGGGTGGAACGGATAACGGAGCGCGACAGATCTGGCCGCGCTCCGTTTTTTTTCCGTCGGTGACCTCAGGCTAGACAGGGGTTCACCCTCCTATCTTCCCTCCTTAATATAGTCCGACACCTTCTCGGCAATCATCAGCGTGGTGGCGTTGGTGTTGGCCCGGATGCAGTCGGGCATCACTGAGGCGTCGGCCACCCGCAGGCCCTCCACTCCTCGCACCTTCAGGCGTTGGTCCACCACCGCCATGGGGTCCGAGTCCGGCCCCATCTTGCAGGTGCCCGATACGTGGTGAGAGGTGCCCGAGTTGCGCCGCAGCCAGTCGTTCAGCAACTCATCAGAATTCAGTTCCTCGTCGCTGGGCATGATGCGCTCCAGCAGCAGGTCGGAGAAATAAGACTGCTCGGCAACCCGCACTCCCAGCCGGATGGCCTCCCGCATCCGCCGCAGGTCCTCCTCTTCCTGGTAGTAGTTGTAGTTCAGCCTGGGTTGCACGTGGGGGTCGGCCGACTGCAGGGTAAGTTCGCCCTTGCCCAGGGCCAACTGCAGGCTGGCGCTCATGCCGATGTAGTTGAGGTCGTCGTTGATTTCCACCTGGGCCGGCCGGTGCTCGCTGGTCATCAGCATGGGGCTAAGCTGCATGTCGTTGCGCAGGTCGGAGCCCTCGACGGTGTACCGCAACCCCACCTGTATCACCGGCGCCTGCACGTCAGGCTTCTCCCCTGTGGCCATGTATAGTACGGCGGCCGAGGGATGGTCACGCAGGTTCTGGCCCACGCCGGGCAAGTCCTGCACCACGTCGATGCCGAAGCTGCTGATGTGGTCGGCCGGACCCACACCCGAGAGCATCAGCAATTGGGGCGAGCCGATGGCCCCGCTGCTGATCACAATCTGGTCGCCTTCCACCGTGAAGACCTCTCCCCCGCTCTCGGCCTCCACCCCCACGGCCCGCTTGCCTTCAAACAGCACTCGCCGGGCGGTAACCCCGCCCCTGACGGTCAGGTTCAGGCGGTGGCGGGCCTGCTCCAGGTAAGTCAGGGCCATGCTCATCCGGACGCCGTCAATGGTGTTGCGGGCCCTTGGCGAGATGCCGGTGGACTCCGGGTGGTTCTGGTCCTCGTCTATGCGGAACCCCAGGTCAACGCAGGCCCGCTCGAAGGCCTGGGCATGGGGCATCCACTCGCTGCGGGGCGAGCGGCGCACCGGCACCGGCCCGCTGGTGCCGTGGAAATCGTCGCCGCCAAAGTCCTGGTCCGTTTCCAGCTTGTTGAAGTAGGGCAGGACGCTGGTGAAACTCCACTCATCGTTGCCCCACTCGGCCCAGCGGTCATAGTCCTCGGGAATGCCGCGAAACATTACCTGACCGTTGACCGCGCTGGAACCTCCGGTGGCCTTTCCCCGGGGAATGATCAGCTCCGCTTGTTCCGGCGTTATTTGCGCGGTGTAGCCCCAGTTGTGGGGGCCATAGGCGGAAAGCCAGACATTGTTCCCCTGCTTCAGGTCGTCGGGGAGGTTGTCAAAGTCGGGGTAGTCGGGCCCGGCCTCCAGCAGCAGGACCGAACGCTCCGGGTCTTCCGAAAGTCGGGTGGCGATAGCGCACCCTGCCGAGCCTCCACCAACCACGATAACGTCGTACTTCATCATTAACCTCCACGGATTCGCAACTTAAGCCAAGGTTACAGAGAAGGATTCGCCAATGCCGTCAATGATAATACAAAGGTGGATATGGCGCACTGTAGTCGCTTAAACTGAAAACAGGGCAACCTACGCGGTTGCCCTGTCTGTAAGCCCTTAAGAATCGGACGGCCGGTGGTCGCTATTCAGCCCTGCTTGCCCCTAGAAAACTGTGGCAACGGGTTTGAGCTAAAAACCTATGGCGCACCCGTCCTTCCGCGGCTCCGAACCGGCCCGCAGCACCCCCGTCTCCGGGTTGATCTGGATTACCTGCCCGCCGCCCATGCCCACCCGGGCGTGGCCCCGGATCATCTCCAGGCGGTGGCCCAGGGCCTGCAGCCCGCCGATGATCTCCGGCGCCAGCCCTTCTTCAGTGTCGACGTAAATAACCGTTGCTGTGTGGTTCAAGTTGAAGACAAATGTATTGGCGACCTTAGAACATCGTGCGGACTTGCCGCGTCGCTGCCGTTCCATAGTGCAGCGGATTTTTATAATCGAAGAGGCCGGCGAACCATTTTCGAAATACGGATAGATAAATAGGCATCTTTTTATGAATTAGGTCATCAAATTAAAATTATTGCGATTAACTGAAAGATAGCATTGTTTGACACCTACATTTCGGGAAGCGTATCATCCCATCAAGCCCAACCTCTATTTGAAAGATTATCCCCTTGCTTATAGTCACCCAGTTTGAGGAAGCAGAGGTGCTCACATGTCTCAACAGGAAAGTCTTCCGCTATTGGCCCATCTGTTGCGCCGCGCCGGATTCGGGGCCACCCGCCAGGAACTGGAACGGTATTCGGCCATGGGGTATGAGGCTGCGGTGGACGAACTCCTCAACCCGCCGGCGGACCTACCGGCTGGCAATACGGCGCTGCTGCTGCGCTACCAGCCGGCCTGCCTGCTGCCCGGGGGCGGCACCGGCCCCGGAGTGTTCAACTGGCTTTACCACATGATCAACACCCAGCGCCCGCTGGAAGAAAAGATGGCCCTCTTCTGGCATCAGGTGTTCGCCACCGGCAACTCCAAGATAGACAACTGCGACCAGATGCTCCAGCAGATTGTGCTGTTTCGTCGCCATGGCATGGGCAACTACAAGACGCTGCTGGTGGAGTTGGCCAGGAACCCCGCAATGATTTACTGGCTGGACAACAATGAGAACCACCGGTACGCCGTCAACGAGAACTGGGGACGGGAGCTGCTGGAGCTCTTTTCCATGGGCGTAGGCAACTACACCGAGATCGACGTTCGGGAGGCATCCCGGGCCTTCACCGGCTGGACCATCCAGCCCAAGTTGCCCCGCCGCCCCCTGGGCCGGTTCCCCTGGCAGTTCGAATACCTTCCCGAGGACCACGATGACTCCGAGAAGACCTTCCTGGGGCATACCGGCAATTTCAACGGCGAGGACATAATCGACATCGTCGTGGAACAGCCGGCCACGGCCAGGTTTATCTGCCGGCACCTCTACAACTTCTTCGTCGCCGATGAAATCCAGGTGCCTGCCTGGACCATCGAACCGGCTCGGGACGAGGAGGCCCTCGATATCATGGTTGCCAGCTTCCAGGAATCAGGCTACGAAATCAAAGCGGTGCTGGAGACCCTGTTCAAGTCGGACTTTTTCAAGAGCGCCAGATTCGCCAGGATCAAGAGTCCGGCGGAGGTGGTGGCCGGTACGCTGAAGATGGTTGGAGCGTACCAGTTCCCGGAGCCTGCGATCAGAGACATAGGTAACGAACCCAAATACCTGGGCCAGGACCTGCTCAACCCCCCCAGCGTGGAAGGCTGGCAGACCGGCGCCGAATGGGTCAACAGCGGCTCCCTGCTGGCCCGGGTCAACTTTGTGGCCGACTGGGTTTCCGACACCAGCCTGCCCGGCATAAGGGACATCATCGACCAGTTCAAGGACCAGGGTGTCACTACCCCCGAGCAGTTGATTGACGCCTCGCTGGAAGCCATGGGTTTCGTGGAACTCAGCGAGGAAACGGGCCAGCAACTGCTGGAGCATGCCCTGGGCAATGGCAACCTGGACTGGAGCAATGAAAGCGAGGCCGGGACCCGCATTTGCGAGATGCTGGCCCTGGTAGGAGCCACCACTGAATACCAGTTTGGTTAGCAGGAACCTGGCGGGCCGTCTTAGGCCCGCGAATGGTTAAGCGGCGGCACACGGCCTTGTTTGCCATAGCCGCTACGAGCTAGGGACTTTGCCAGCTTAAGAAAGGGCTCGGGCGGGCCCGGGCTCCTCAATCGGAATTGGATTCCCAATATCGACAGAGAGGGTGAGGATATGTCCGTCATCACAGTGGGCGCCGGACGCTGCTGGCGCTACAGCCACAACGTGGGCATGAGACAGAACATCGGTGCGGGCTTCACCCAGCCAATCGGTGTTGGCCTGGCCTCCGATGGCGTGTTGTTCGTTGCCAACCGGGGCGGCGGAAACAGCCGCGTCTCCAAGGTGACGGTGGACCACGACTTCATCAAGGACATCGGCCGTGGCGGGCAGGAGGTGGGACAGTTCGGCTACCTGAGTGCGGTCGTTGTCGGCCCCGACGGAAACGTCTACACCGCCGACGAGTGGCTGCACCGGATCACGGTATTCTCCCCCGAGGGCGGGGTGCTGGGGTCGTGGGGTGAGGAGGGAGACGGACCCGGTCAGCTGAACGGGCCCGCCGGCCTGGCCTTCGACTCCGCCGGCAATGTGGTGGTCGCCAACAGCTTCAGCAGCCGGGTGCAGAAATTCACTCCGGACGGCCGGTACGTCGGAGGATTTGGAAAGAAGGGAAACGGCACGGGCGAATTGGACATGCCCTACGGGGTCGCCGTGGACGACACGGACAATATCTACGTGGCGGACTGGAACAATCACCGGGTCCAGAAGTTCAGCGACGGTGGCGATTTCCTGATGACCTTCGGCAGCGAGGAGCCGGCCGGAGTAGCGTTTGACGGCGGCACTCCCTATGCGCATGCTACCGTCGCCAACATCGGGGTCAACCCCAACTCCCTGAACCATCCCACGGGGGTCGCCGTCGATCAGGACGGCGATGTATACGTCTGTGACTGGATGAACGAGCGGGTGGTGATTTTTAACCCGGACGCCAGGCCGATTGCGTGGCTGCGCGGGGACGCCCACGACTTGTCCAGGTGGGCCCAGATGACGGTTGACGCCAACCCCGATATGGCCGATGCCCGGATGCGTGTCAAGAATCCCGAGATCCAGAGATACTTCAGGATGCCGGTAGGCTGCGCCTTCGACCGCGAAAACAACCGCCTGATTGTCTGCGATACCTCAATGTGCCGCCTGCAGATCTACGTCAAGGACCACAGCTACCTGGAGCCTCAACTGAACCTCTAGCCGTTGTAAAAATGGTTGATTTTAGTCGCAGGACTTCCGTCAGCCATTCGTGAGGACGCGGTCTGAGCCGCGCCGCCGCCCCAACAGTGCAAGGCGGCTCCGCCCGGGACTCTCACCCGGGAACACCGATCTGATCCCCGCTCAAGCCATCGAAGAGACAGCCTGAACCGGATTGGGTCTGCGTCGCCGCTTCCCCAGCCGGTGTTGCGCTGCAAGCGCTGGTCTCAACTGTCCCAGAACCGCACCCCAGTAGGTCCATACGTGCTTCACCCGCTTCCTTGCAGGTACGGTGAAGGCGACACGAACTCCGTTGCCGACGGGACACACCCAAAGGCGCGGGATGCCTTCGGAACAGCCGAGCAAACGACGGGCCAGGACCAGGGCTGCTGCCTGGTGGACGCTGAGCCCGTAACGCTCCATGAACTTGACCCGGCCGATGACCGAACTGAAGGCAGGGTTTACCTGTTGAATTTCCACTCCTTGCCTGATGCCCCGGGACAGGAAGCAGGCTTTTATCTTGCCGTACCTGAAGGAGGAGAGCATCCGGCTATATTTGTGGGACTCCCCCTCGAGGGCGGCCTTCTTGATTCGAAAGTCCAGCTTCTCCAGCACGATGGGCTTGCCGACGTCGCGGGCGTAGCCGACAACGCTGGCCACCGTGTCGCCAATCAGGGCTTCCGCCTGATGCCGGGACTTGCCGTAGGTCATCAACGGCACCCGCCAGGTCTTCACATAGTTTCCACTGGTGTCGGTCTCAGCAATGGCCAGGTGGTCGGCGTTCAGGTCAACACCAATGGCGCCACGGGCCTGGTCCGTCTCCACTGTCACATTCGCCAACTGCGTGGTGACGAAGACCCGCCAGCCCTTGCCGTCCCGTTTGAACCAGTAGCTGACCGCCTGGCCCAGGCCCGACTGGCGGGCCGCCATCTCCCCGTGTTGGTGGCGACATCGGGTGTACTCGGCATTGCTCTCCAGGGCAGCCAGCATCTGCTCCTGGCCGTACTTGAACCGGACTCCGGGGATGAACATGTACCTGCCCTGATCTCCCGCCAGGGCGTCGGGCAGCCTGAGCCGCAGAGTCAGGGACCCGTCATAACCTACCGTGGCCACGCACAACTGGCAGCCTGCCGTCTCATCCTTGCTCCCCAGCACGAACAACTCGTCGCTGCGGGCAGCACGCCAGTCTCTGAGCCACTGACTGTGACTGGAATAGCCGTTGGCTTCCAGATTATGCTGCTGGCGCCACAGCTTTTTGGAACCAAAGCACAGGCTAATCCTGCCGGACTCCAGGTCCGACTCGAGCCTCTCAATCTTGGCCTTCAGGTTCCCCAGCCGCCGCCGCTTCTGGTGTAACCAGTCCCGGCCTATTTCGGGAGACGCCCCGGCAATCTGGCCCTGGGGCCGGGCGATGCGTCGCTGCAGGTCATCCCTTCGGAGGTCCATTGCCCCCTTCACTGAAGAGTGCTTCCCCTCCAGGGACACCCGCACCCCGTTGAACATCCGGGCCGGTATCCGGTACCGCGACAGGTACTCCTGCTTCAGGGAAAGGGCAGACCGGCCCGCCGCAACTTCGGCAAAGAGCCTGCGTTGAATCCTGCCGTATAGATCAGCGTAGGCGGAAAGCAGTCCTTCTCCGACGGTACTGTCTATGCCGTCAAAGCCGCTGATGCAGGTCTGGTAGGTGGCCGTCACACATCTCCCTGCAGTAACCGGCAGGACTGGCGAAGAAGCCTTGGTTTTACGGGCAACCATGCCTCAATTCCCTCAGAACGGATGTTCGTAAGACTAGGGCTAATCGACAAATAGGGGAAAGTTCTGGGATAGTTAGATAGGCAGAGAGCAGATGACGGCCAGTAGAATGTGGTGTCATCAAAGCCAGTGTGATGGAGGGTAGTGCGGATGGGAGGGCGACAGATTAGCGATGACCAGTGGCAACAGATTGAAGGACGCTTGCCTGGCCGGCCTGATTCGGTGGGGGTAACCGCCAGGGACAACCGGCTGTTTGTAGATGGAGTACTCTGGGTGTTGCGCAGCGGGGCGGAATGGAAGGACCTGCCGGAGGAGTACGGCAAATGGAAAACCAGCCACAAACGCTACACCCGCTGGGCACGCTCTGGTATTTGGAAGAAGGTCTTTCAGGTGTTGCTGGATGATCCAGACAACCGGTATGTGATGATTGATTCCACCATAGTCCGGACTCACCAGCAGGCGGTGTGTGGTAAAGGGGGGGTCAGGGTGAGGCTGTGGGCCGGTCTCGAGGAGGACTGAGCACCAAGATACACATGGTCACCGATGCCCAGGGCCAGCCGGTACGCTTTGCCCTCACCGGAGGACAGGAAGCCGACGCACCTCAGGCCATATCCCTGCTGAGTGGCATAGAGACTGAGGGGATCATCGCCGACAAGGGATATGAGAGCAATGGAATTCTGGCCTTCATTCGAGACCTGGGAGCAGCAGCGGTCATTCCGCCCAAGTCCAACCGCAAGGACCCCTGGGACTATGACCGGCAACTGTACCGGACCCGGAATCTGATTGAACGAGCCTTCAACAAGCTGAAGCAATGGAGACGATTGGCTACCAGGTATGACCGGAAAAGTCTCTACTTCCTGTCAGCCTGGTATCTGGCTGCCGTAATTACCTGGAGTCACTAATTGTCGATTAGCCCTAGTGTTCGGGGGGCAAATGATGGAAAGGGAGAAGCCCCATCTTCAGTGATTAAAATCGACCAATGCATACCCTGCAAGTACGGTACGTTGAACAGCTTCTTACCCCTAAAACCCCACCGCGCACCCGTCCTTCCTCGGCTCCGACCCGGCCCACAGCACCCCCGTTTCCGGGTTGCGCTGGATTACCTGCCCGCCGCCCATGACCACCCGGGCGTGGCCCTGTATTATCTCCAGGCGGTAGCCCAGGCCCTGCAGCCCGCCAATAAAATCCGGCGCCAGACCTTCCTCCTTCGCCCGGTTCAGCTCCGGCCGGAGTTGACCGGTCTTGAGCCGGAAGCCTGGGAGGCGCCCACCCTCCTCCCGCCACAGGGCGATGAGGTCGTTGCGGGCGATCCGCGCCGCCGCGGCGTGGCTGTGGAAAGCCTTCTCCTGGCGCTGGCTGGGTTGCAGTTCTATGAGCTGGCAGACGAGCAACAGGTTTACCCTTGCAAAGAAGCCTTGGAAATAGAAGCAGTCATACAACCAGAAGGCCGATACTGCAATCGTACTTATGCAAGCTGGCAGTTATCAACCAGCAAGTGTCATAGATTAGTATCCATTAGAACAGATTAGTATAGATTTCATCCGGCAGTTATGAGCCCAGAGACAGAGAGGGAGAAGCTGCCGGTGGTGTCGACGTTGTAGGTGGTCGCCTCAATGGTATAGTTCCCTGCACTCAAAGTGGCGACGATGCGGGAGTCGGTGTTGGCGCTCTCGATGTCGTCGTTTTCGTGGAGGGCGGATCCTGAGGTAGCGTCGCCCTGTCTCAGGTAGAGGAAGGTATCTTCGCTGGAGGTCAGGTTGATGGCGACCTCCAAGCTCTCGGTCAAGGTGAAGGAGTAGTAGCGGGCAGAGCCCCGACCAGATACCCGGGACTGACAGTCGTCGGCCCACGTCCCCGATACCCCTGGCGCGGGCAGGGTCAGCGCCAGGGGACTGCACCCTGATCCAACAGACGACTCTGTTCCTCCGCCAGCCTGGGAACCGGAATCGGTGCCTGAACCCGATGAGCCGTTGGCGGACATGCCGGTCACCGTCAGGGTGAAACTGCCCGTCTCCCCAGCAGTGTAGGTTGTGGCTTCTATAGTGTAGCTACCAGTAGCCAAGGTGGCGCTTACTTGGGAAACCGTCCTGCTTCCTTCGTGGTCGTCGTTGTCGTGCATTGCCGTCCCCCGGGTGGCAGTACCCTCCCGGAGGTAGAGGTAGGTGTCCACGGTGGATTCCAGGTCAATGGTGACCTGGGACTGCTGGGCCAGGGCGAAGGAGTAATACCGGGCGTATCCCCGGTCGGAAACCTGGGACTGGCACCCACTGGCCCATTCTCCGCTGAAAGTTCCGTCAGCGCTGATGGTGGCGCCGCAGGAGTCGGTCTCCCCGCTGCCTGTTCCGGTTCCAGGATCAGAAGAGCCGCTGGCCCCCAGGCCACTGACGGCCAGGGTGAAAGAACCGGTGGTGGCAGCGTTGTAAGTGGTGGCCTCGATGGTGTAGGAGCCGGCGGCCAGGGTCTCGCTTATCCGCGAGTCCGTGTCGCTGCCGGGTGCCACGTCGTCGTTGAAGGCAACCGTGGTCCCCGACCTGGCGTCTCCGGCCCTCAGGTACAGGAAGGTATCCACGCTGGACTCCAGGTCAATGGTGACCTGACCTTGCTCGGACAGGGTGAAGGAGTAGTAGCGGGCGTACCCCCGGTCGGAAACCTGGGACTGGCACCCCGCAGACCACGTGCCGGAGGTAGTTCCGTCACCGCTGATATTGGCGCCGCAACTGTCAGTCTCGTCACTGCCTGTTCCGGTTCCAGGATCAGAAGAGCCGCTGGCCCCCAGGCCACTGACGGCCAGGGTGAAAGAACCGGTGGTGGCAGCGTTGTAAGTGGTGGCCTCGATGGTGTAGGAGCCGGCGGCCAGGGTCTCGCTTATCCGCGAGTCGGTGTCGCTGCCGGGTGCCACGTCGTCGTTGAAGGCAACCGTGGTCCCCGACCTGGCGTCTCCGGCCCGGAGGTACAGGAACGGGTCTGTGCTGGACTCCAGGTCAATGGTGACCTGACCCTGCTCGGACAGGGTGAAGGAGTAGTAGCGGGCGTACCCACGGTTGGAAACCTGGGACTGGCACCCGCTGGCCCACGCTCCGGAGGTAGTCCCGTCACCGCTGATGGTGGCGCCGCAGCTGTCAGTCTCGTCACTGCCTGTTCCGGTTCCAGGATCAGAAGAGCCGCTGGCCCCCAGGCCGCTGATGGTCAGGGTGAAACTGCCGGTCTCTCCAGTGTTGTAGGTGGTGGCCTCGATGGTGTAGGAGCCGGCGGCCAGGGTCTCGCTTATCCGCGAGTCGGTGTCGCTGCCGGGTGCCACGTCGTCGTTGAAGGCAACCGTGGTCCCCGACCTGGCGTCTCCGGCCCGGAGGTACAGGAACGGGTCTGTGCTGGACTCCAGGTCAATGGTTACTTGACCCTGCTCGGACAGGGTGAAGGAGTAGTAGCGGGCGTACCCACGGTTGGAAACCTGGGACTGGCACCCGCTGGCCCACGTGCCGGAGGTAATTCCGTCACCGCTGATGGTGGCGCCGCAGCTGTCGGTCTCCTGCGTGACGGATCCAGTGCCACTGTCCGTCACGCCGCTGATGGTCAGGGTGAAACTACCCGTGGTGGCTTCGTTATACGACGTAGCCTCCAAAGTGTAGGAACCGGCTTGCAGGGTAATGGTGATGCGCGAGTCCGTGTCCCCGCTCTCCACGTCGTCGTTCTCGGCCTCTATCTCGCCTTCCTTCCCCGTTCCCTCCAGCAGGAAGAGGTAGGGGTCCTCGGAGGATGTGAGGTCCACCACCAGGTCACTCTGCTGGGACAGGGTGAAGGTGTAGAAATTGGCGTATCTTCCCGACCGGTTTTCCGAGGGACAGTCACTGTTCCACGTCCCCGTCCGTGTTGTGGTACTCGTCAGCGTCCCCAGATTCTCCAAGCACGGATCGGAGGAAGTCTCGAGCCCAGGCGAAGTTGTTCCCTGTGTGGTTTCGGACCAGGGGCCACTCCCCTCGGAGTTTACCGCCCGTACCTGAACGTCGTACTGTGTGTCTTCCTCCAGGCCGATTAGGTCATAGCTCAGAGACCCGCTGGTCCAAACGCTGGAATTAATCACCCAGTTGGAGTCCGACTTGTCCTCGGCGTCGCTTCGTATATGCCGCAAATCATAAGTGGTTATTTCCGATCCTCCGTTGTCATCGGGAGCGGACCAGGCGACGGCGAGCGACCGGTCTCCGGAAGACACCGAGTCGATGGTAGGAGCGTCAGGTGCCGTAGCACTCGGCGGAGGCGGAGGCGGTGGTGGCGGAGGAGGTGGAGGTGGCCGCGGCGGGCGAGGAGGCACGGGACCACCTTCGTCGTCATTGGTGATAGTGACAGTGGCAGTGGCCGAACCCCCTTGCAGGTAAGGTGGTCGGGGGCTGGCATAGGACAAGGTCACCGTGAAGTTCTCGTCCCCCTCATCGTAAATGTCATCCTGGATATCTATGAGCACCTGGGTCGTGGCTCGATACCTGACGTCTCCGTTGACTGCCGTTGTGCTGAAATCCGTGTGCAGGAAGGTCAGGTTGGTATTCAACGCAGTAAAGTCGGAGCCCTGCTGCGCACTTCCCGAGCGGCTGGATACCCGCAAACCGAAGGACACGTCCGACTGGGGCGCCCCGTCCTCCGTAGTGGTGGCCTGGGCGACCAGGACGGCGCTTCCCCCGTTCTCGCTAACCGATACGTTCGCCTGGTCCCAGCTGAAGGTTATGGGAACGAAGTCGTCATCGGTAATCTTCACATCGGCGACGACCGGCCCACCCTGCAGGTGGAGCAGACCGGGATTGTCGTACGCAAAGGAAACCGTGAAATCCTCCTCGATTTCGTCCACGGTGTCGTCCTGAATGGTAATCACAACCTGTTTTGCGGCACGGTAGCGGCGGTCGCCGTTGACGGTTACCCGGCTGAAGTCGTTTCTGCCGAAAGTGACGGTCTCGTCCAACTGGGTATAGTCCCCGGGTTGTACCGCACTGCCATTTGAGGTGGATATGGAGGCGTCGAAAGAGAAACCGTCTTCCGGTCGCTTGTCCACCGTGGTGACGGCAAAGGCGCGCAGTGTAACGCTTCCGTCGTCTTCATCGACGGTTACGTCAGCCTCGTCCCAACTGATGGTCACCGGCACGTGTTCGTTATCTCTGATTGTGACGGTTGCCCTTTGGGGCCCTCCCTGCAGGTGAGTGAGGCCGGAAGCCTGGTAGTTGATGGTGACCCTGAGGCGCTCGTCCGATTCGTCAAGAGTGTCGTCAATGATGGCCAGGGTAAAGTCCCTGCTGGCGCGATAGCGCTGCTGCCCGCTGACCGTGGTCTGGCTGAAGTCGCCGGCGACGAAGGTAGCCGAGGTGGGCAGGGGGGTGTAGTCGTCGCTGGGAGTTGTTTCCAGGTCCGTGGTAGTCAGCGTCACATCGAAGGTGAAGTCGGCTTCCGGCGGGGCGTTCAGGGTTGTGGTAAACACGACCGTCAGCGTTACGCTGCCCACGTTCTCATCCACGTCCAGCGTGCCAGCGTCCAACTGCATTTGAATGGGTATGTCGTCCGGCAGCGGCGTCCCCGTCTCCGTGCCGGACCACTCACCGTCCCCGGCGGAGTTTACGGCCCGTACCTGCACGTCGTACTCCGCTCCGTTGGTAAGACTGGAAATAACGTACCGCAGGTCGCCGCTTCGCCAGGCGTTGTCCCGCACGGTCCAATTGGACTCCACCGTCTCGTCGGCGCTGGTCTCGATGTAGCGCACGTCATAGGCGGTAATGGCGCCGCCTCCCGTGTCCGGCGGCGCGCTCCAGGCCACGGCCAGGGTCCGGTCGCCCCGGGTGATGTTGGTGATGGACGGCGCTGAGGGCTTGACTATGGTGGGTTCGCCGGTCGTGATTCCAGACCAAAGGCCGAATCCCTCCGAATTGCGGGCCCGTACCTGAATATCGTACTCGACATTACCGCTTAGACCGGTAATGGTGTAGCTCCGGTTGCTGAGTGATCCCACGTTGATCTCTTCGGTCCAGTTGGCGTCGCTCCTGTCAGTCGCGCTCTTGAGGATGTAACGCAGGTCGTAGGATGTGATGGCCGTCCTTCCCGTGTCGGCGGGAACCTTCCATTCAACGGCCAGGGTGCCCCCGCCGGCGGTGACCGTGTCTATGTCCGGCGGACCCGGCTTGTAGCCGTGGCCGTAGATGGTGAGCCCCCACGACCTGAGGCTTTGCGCGCTGCCCGATTGCCTCTTATGGTCCGTAACCTGCAGCGTCCACGTGCCGGCGGCGTTCTCGCCCAGGTGCCGCGCGGTGCCAAAGCGAAAGGCCGTACGCAGGCTTACCCTGTCGCCCAGGTCCGCGTAGGGTACGAGGAGGGATTCGGCGCCGGACGGCGAGATAAGCTTCAGGGTGAGGTCGCGAAAACTGGTGTGGCTGAAATGGGTGTTGACCTCGACAAACTCGATGAAATCCACAGACGGGCCGACGGTGAGGCTGGTGGACGCCTGGCGGGGAGCGTCGGGTTCGCCAACTACGGCAGCGGCGTCGGGAAGGGACAGATTGATGCTGCCCGACTCGGATGTCACCTCCCGGAAGGCAGGCAGGTTGGTCCAGCCCACGGCCAGGTCCGTGGCGGCCTTGGCGTCCACCATGCCGAAGCCGTACTCGTGGTTGAAGTTGTAGTAATCCGTGGTAGACGCGTACTGCAACGCCCCCTGCTCCCAGCCCGTGTTGTCCGCATCATTCTTGCGGGCAGAACCGGCCAGGATGAGCTTGACATCCCGCCAGGTGAGCGCCGTGTTGGCTTCCCGCATCAATGCGACGACTCCGGAGACTATGGGCGCCGCAGCGCTGGTGCCGCCGAACCGGCCCCAGTACCGGTGGCCGCTATCGGTAGTGGTTATTCCGGGCTGGCCAACCCGGCCGCTGCTGGACGGTCCGCATACCCACAGGTTGGCGCCGGGCTCCGAATAGTCGCTCCTCTTGTCGTCGTGGCCGACGGCGCAGGCGGCGGTAATGGCGTAGTAGTTGGCAATCTCGTCCAGGTTGGAGTCGTCATCATCGTCGCCCCCGTTGCCGGCAGACCAGACGTAAACCACGCCCTTGCCGCCATAGCCGTTGGTGACTCCGTCCTCCACGGCCATTTCCCAGGTCTGTGCGATGGGATTCGGCTCGCCATAGTCCCTGGGGCCCCAGCTGTTGTTGGAAACGGCTGTAACGGAAGAGTTCCGCGACATCGCATCAGCCCGGTTGGCGTCGCCCGCTGAATTCAGGTAGTTATACCCGTAGATTGTGGCCTCCGGGGCCACGCCCCGGATACCGAGACTGTTGTCCTTGGCCGCGATGAGGCCGGCCACCGCAGTGCCGTGCCACTCGAAGTAGTCATATATGTCGGTCGTGTCGGTGTTGTAGTTGTGATTCAGAGTGGCATCGACGTTGTCCTTCAGGTCCTCGTGGGTGTAATGCATCCCGTCGTCCACCACCACCACGTTTATGCCGTCGCCCGTGTAGGTGGGCCACACCTCCTCGACCCGGATGTCCTGGCCGGCGCCGTTGCGAAACTGGTCGTCGTTCTTCAGGTGCCACTGGCAGCCGTAGAGGGGGTCGCTGATGCCTCCGCTTCTGGAGATGCTGGAGCAGCGGTTTTCGAAGTAGGTGTAGCTGCCCTCCACTATGGCTCTCACGGTATAACGGCCCGTGTCCGTATTCTCTTTGCCCGTAACCTTCAGGTGGTAGGTGCCCGCGTCCAGCGTTCCCTGGAAGACAAACCTGCGGGAGAAGTGAACCGAATCGATGGGCGCCTGCATGCTGTTGGAATCCAGGAGCTGGGCGCTTAAGTCGGTTTCCCGGCTAACTCCGCCGACGATGACGTGGGTCCTCTCGTCCAGGGTCAGGCTGAAGTAGTCCTCGTCGCCGGCCGGGTCTATGCTGCCGCCGGCTACCCCTCCCAGGGTCATTTCCTGGGCGTCGGCAACGGTGCTGCCGGGCTCGGTGATGGCCGTGGCGGACACCGAGAAGGGGCCATCGGACCTGTCGTCGTAAGAACTGACGTTCAGATAGTAGGTCCCCGCATCCAGTCTGGTCCGGATGAGAAAGTTCCTACTGCCCCCGGGCAGATAGCCGTCGTCGTTTCTGGATACCAATTGGGAGCCGGTCCTGTACAGCTCACCGATCGTATCCGGGAAGCCGGAGGAGCGAATGGCCACCTCTGTGGCCTCGGAGAGTTGCAGCCTGAAGAAATCGAAGTCGTTCTCCGGGTCGATCGTGCCGCTGGCCGAGCCGTTGAGGGGCAGGTCGGTGGCCGTGGGCCAGCCCGTGCGTTCGGGAAAGGCACGCACCCTGAGGATGTAGGGTTCATCGGTGGCCCCGAATCCCGTTACCTTGACGTAGTACGTTCCGGACCGGAGCTTCTGCCACATGAAGAAACCGTCGGGGTTGGGCAGCACGGAGCCATAGTCGTCACTGGTAACGTGGATTCCATTGCTGTCCAGCAACTCACCTACGGTGTCCAGGTCTCCCTGGGTGTATATCCAGTAGTCGGCCTCTTCGGACACAGTAAAGCTGAAATAGTCCTCATCACTTATGGGATCAATAACACCCCACACCCTGGAGCCCACGGTGACGCCGGTGGCGTCGGTTGGGCTGTTGCCATGGTCCTCCGGGGTAGCGGCAGTGGTGGCAGACCAGGCGCCGTCCACGTCGTCTTCATCCACCGCCCGCACCTGCACATCGTACCCGGTTTCGTTGGTCAAGCCGGTGATGGCATAGTGGAGGCTCCCGCCACCCTCCTCCCAGGCATCCTCTACTACTGTCCAGTTGGAGTCCACACTCTCGTCGGCGCTGGTCTCGATGTAACGGACGTCGTACGCCCCAACGCCGGTAGTGATGCCCGAAGGAGCGCTCCACGACACGAAGACAGCGGTGTCGTCACCTCTTACGGAATCAATGGTTGGCGCGGGCAATGCCGGGGTACCCTCCTCCGTTGTGGACCACGTTCCGTCGCCGTTGGAATTTACCGCCCGCACCTGCACGTCATACTGGGTGCCGTTGTCCAGGCCGGTGATGGCGTACTCTAGCGTACCGGAGGTCCAGGCGTTATCCACCACCGTCCAGTTGGCGTCGATGCTTTCGTCGGCACTGGTCTCAATGTGGCGGACGTCGTAGGCGGTGATGCCCGTTTCACCAGCGGGGGCCGTCCAGGCGACAGCAAGTCTGGCATCGCCTGGAGTTACGGAGTCGATGGTCGGAGCGGCGGGAGTGGTCTGGGCCTGGGCGTAGCCCAAGACCAGCATGAAGCAGAGCAGGGCGCATGCTGCCGCCAGTAGGGATGTTGCCGGGCTGAGCTTCCTGGTCATGGAGTCATTGGCTCGGCAGACTCTTCAGCGTTCAAAGGAACCATTTGGCGTATGGACCTTGGAAAAGTAGGCAAATACAGTTACTTAGGAACGGCTTCTCTCCCCCAGTTGGGGCTGGACAACTCCACCCCCTCTTGAGCGGCCAGCCGGTTGGCCAGGTCCAGGGAAGGAAATCCCGGTTCCGTCTCAATAAAGAAGCCGTTGACGGCGTAACTCAACTCGGAAACCTGGTCCGTCTTGATGCCGTTGCTGGCGAAGAAGGAGTTTGTTTCCGCTTGGCTCCATTCGGCGCTGAGCACCAGCAGGACGCCGCCGGGCAGGGTCAACAATTCGCCGTATTCGGACTGAAAGACGGGCAGGGTGTTGCCCTTTGACTGGCCTTCGGCGCTCCTGACCACGTTGGCCCCGCCAGCATCGGACGCAACGACGCTGCCAGGCAATCCCCTGGAGTCCTTTTCCACCACCAGGTCAGTCTGGAGGTACGCCGTGAGGGTCCGGTCGCCGTCTTCCCAAGTGTAGGTCTGCCCCTGCACCGGACCTGGCGGTGAGTCCCCGCTTTTTGATGGCTTCTGACTCACCCCCGTAATGCCCCCGTCCCTGGCTGAGGTTTCGAAGGAATCGATCGACAAGAACTCAAGCCCTTCTTCGGCCGTGGGGTCAGGAAGAGGCGCTGTTGGGGTGCCGGACGGTTCCAATTCCGGGGTCGCCGTCGCCTGCCGGGGCGCAGGGGTACTGGTGGGTGCGACTGTCCCCGTTTGGGGCTCCGCGGTAGTGGCGGGCGTTGCTCTTTCCTGCAGGGACGCTGGGGAACCTGTGGGTACGACTGCCTGCTCCGCCGGTGCCGGCGGTCCGCATCCGGCAAGGGCCGATATCGCGCTTAACACGACGACGGCGAAAACCAGCAGGATGACAAACTTTCTCATTTCTCTCACACGAACGGCTCAATCCGTTTAGCCAGGGCCTCTATTGGTTACACATGATTAACAGCCTACCGTACTCAGCTAATGCCTTCACTATATGTAATACAAACATGTTATACAACGGGCGCCCGTCCTGGAAAGTCTGTTTCGCCTGGATAGCCAGGCGAAAGCACGCGATTGTGACTGTTCCGGTGCCGAGACCAGTGACCGAAAAGATGAGCAATAGAAGGGCGCTCTAATTCTGTTTCCATCATCGTTTACAGGGTGGCATTGCCTAACATTACTCGAACGAGCTTGACTTACTGGCCCACCTCGTTGTCATCGCTTCGCCTGTGGCTTAACGAGGCAACTTTGAACTCAAGACCAATTCAAAGCAAAGAAAATGACTCAACTGCGATCCCAGCATTAAATCCGTATATCCGTTCATACCTAGTTAACGGAGGCAGAGGGCAAGATTCGCCGGACTGTGGCGTCTTAATAATAGACTTGGCGGGTAAAGGGGAATGTGGAGCATTGAAGAGATGAGTGTTGTTGATAAGCTGAGGATTTGGCAGGCTCATGGACCGAGCGCGGCAATCGGCACTCACAACTGCACATCATCCCCATCCCCATTTTGCAGTTATCTGTGGGGCTGACTCCCGGGTTCACTGAGCATGTTCGGTCGGAGCAAAGAGGAGTGGTTCCGAACCTTTCCGAACTTACCCGACGGCATCCCTTACCACGACACTTTTTTGGACGTATTCTTACAGTTGGATCCAGAGCGGTCCGGGAGTGTTTCAAGGAACGGAGTCAGGGTGGTGGCGGGACTGCTGACTGGGGACGCGTTAGCCAGCAGCGGCAAGATGGTACGACGTTCCGACGACAACCGAACGGGCAAGGGCCCTTCAACTAATCGGCGCCTGGGCTTCGGCCAACACCCTGACTCTGGGCCAGGTACATACAGGTAGAATTCCCACGATATCATCGCCATCGCCTCTCTACACCGGTTGTTGGACCTGAAAGGTTGCATCTCCACCATTGACGCCGTGGGGCACTAGAGTGAAATTGCCCAGGGCATACTGGTCAAGGGAGCCGACCATATCCCGCCTATCGAAACGTAACGGGGGCAGATGTACCAGGACTTGAAAGACCCGTTCGAAGACGTTAAAGTCACCGACTATCTGCGTGTGCATCATGTGACCTGGCCACTACCCTGGGCAAGGGTTACTGACGCCTTGAATAGCGGGAACGCTGGTCCATCGGTGAATCAGGCTGTTAGAAATATCTGTTCTGCGACCGCCAGTGACTCAGGGTTGCGCTGGATGGTTAAAGTGGAAGGGCGCAGGGAAGCTGGTATGAGCATCGCCGCGCAACGCTGCTATTTCATCAGTAGCCTGGATGTGAACTTCGGGGAAGATCGTAGCCGGGTACACAACGATCACGGCCCCAGAACCTGGCCACCTTGCGAATCATCCTCCACAACGCGCTGAAGCGGAAAATCAGCCCGAGAGAGGGTTTACGGTGCAGATGTGTCCATGTAGTCTGGCGCGAAGATTACCTCGTGAAAGTCCTCCTCAGTTAAGACTCGATTGCCCTCGGTTATATCTTTGCCCCATAGTTCGGCCGTGACAGGGATACGCAATCCTGGTTACGCAGAGATCTAACGATTCGATGCAGCTCCTTGTGTTCGAAATATGCGGAGCAACTAATACCCCACTGCGCAGCCGTCCTTCCTGGGCTCCGAGCCGGCCCACAGCACTCCCGTCTCCGGGTTGCGCTGGATTACCTGGCCGCCGCCCATGCCTACCCGCGCGTGGCCCCGTATCATCTCCAATCGGTGGCCAAGCGATTGCAGCCCGCCGATGACCTCCGGCGCCAGCCCCTCCTCTATTATCGTGGTGTCGCCGATGACCTGGAATCGCAGGGCGTTGAGGGCCGCCTGGGGCTCCATATCGAAGTCCGTCATGTTGCACATTACCTGCATGTGGCCCTGCGGCTGCATGAATCCTCCCATAACCCCGTAGCACAGGTACAGTTCCCCGTCCCTGGTGGCCATGGCCGGAATGATGGTGTGGTAGGGCCGTTTGCCACCCTCCAGGGCGTTGGGGTGGCCCGGCTCCAGCGAGAACAGGGCCGCCCGGTTCTGCAGCACTATCCCCGTGCCCGGCACCACCAGACCGCTGCCAAAGTTGATGTACACGCTGTTGATGAAGGAACATGCATTGCCCTGGCCATCCACCACGCTGACGTACACCGTATCCCCGCCAGGACCGGCGCCGTTGCCGAACCCCGTAATGTCCCCATGGCCCGCGTGGGCCATGGCCCGCTCCGGGTCAATCGACTCCCGGCGCCTGGCGGCGTAGGCCTTGTCCGTCAGTTCCGTTATCGGCACGTCGGCCATGCGCGGGTCGGCCACGTACCGGTAGGCGTCGGCAAAGGACAGCCGCATGGCCTCGATCAGGTGGTGGTAGGTGTTGACCGTCTGCGGCCCCATGCCCCTGATGTCAAACCCCTCAACGATGTTCATTGCCTCCAGGGCCGCTATCCCCTGGCCGTTGGGCGGGCACTCCCAGCAGGTAATCCCCCGGTAGTCGGTGCTGATCGCCTCGTCCCAGTCCGACGTGTGCGACGCCAGGTCCCCGGTGGTTATCCACCCGCCCTGTTCCTGGACAAAGCTGGCTATCTTCTCCGCAATCTCACCGTGGTAAAAGGCCTTGGACCCGCCCTCGGCCACCGCCCGCAGGGTCTTCCCCAGCGTCGGCAGCTTCATGACCTCCCCTTGGCGCGGCGGACGCCCGTTCAGCAGCATCTCCTCGCCGCCGGGGCGGGCCGACAGTCGCTCCCTCTGCCCCGACCACTGGTACGCTATGTAGTCGCTGACCGGAAACCCCTCCTCGGCGTACCCGATGGCCGGATTCAGCACCTCCGCCAGCGGCATCGTCCCGTGCTCAGCCAAAATTGTTTCCCACCCGTGGACGGTGCCCGGTATCGACACGGACAGGGGCCCTTCCTGCGGCATCCGGTAGTGGCCGGCAGCGTTCAGCTCCTCAATGGACGCCGCTCCCGGCGCCCGGCCGCTGCCGTTCAGCGCGTGGACCTTCTTCTCCCTGTTATGCCAGATCAGGGCAAACATATCCCCGCCCACGCCGGTGGACTCGGGTTCAACCACGTTCAGCGCCGCCGCCGCCGCCACCGCGGCATCAACCGCGTTGCCCCCATTAATAAGCACCTGCAACCCCGCCTGCGCCGCCAGGGGCTGGCTGGTGGCCACCATCCCGTTAAGCGCAAGGACGGGGGAACGTCTCGAATCAAAAAACATCGGTCTCTCCCAATGGAGGTCAAGAATCGGCGAATCCGCCTTCGGCACCGGTCAGTATCAATGCCTGACAGGGTTGGGATATTTGTCGGTTGTGGAACGGCCCGCCGTGACCAAAGCAGTATTGTAGCATTGGTGGAGAAGCATGGCATTCGTCTTGCTGCCTATATCCGCCGTCCTTGAGGCCAAGTCCGGCTCCGCATTTAGACTACTGTTGAAGATTTCGAAGCTGGGCTTCCGGATGTAGGGTGCCGGTCTATTGACACGGGCTAACCTTGCAAAGCGGGTAAGATAGTGGGGAAGCCCCCCGGTGTGTCCTTGTCGTGGATTCGGGTCAGGAGCACCTGGGTCACGTCGGTAATTTCCCCGGCGGTGGGAGGGGGGTAGAGGCCGGTCTGAACGCCCCCTGCCAGCGAAACGAGGTTCTCGACGAGGCGTTCGGGTTTCCAGAGCACCCCTACGTCACGAGGCCTGGCCGGGTAGCTGATGGAAAGGTCCGGTACCATGCCGGTGAAGATCAGCACGCTTACCACGGCCGGCTGAAAGTCCAGGGCGCATATGCCCTCGACGCACCGACTGACCTGGTCGAAGGGGTCCACCACCGGTTTTCCTTCCTGACCCCTATCCGGCAAACATTGGTGGCCTGCCCGGCGGTAACGGCCCTCTCGGACCAGAATGCCGAAGTAGGCCACCTCCTCCAAGGCCAAGAAGATGTCCAGGTTCAGGCCCCGATCATCGGCTCTAACATTGCGCAGGGCAACGCCCCGCTGCGGACACTCCGCCAACAGTTGGTATATGGAGCGGTGGTCCTGGTCACGGGAGTGGCCCCGGACTGGACCCAGGAAGTTACTGGAAGTAAGCATTAGTGGTTTGTTGTCCTTTGTTCAGATGAGTTCCGTTGGGCTCCCACAGGTGACCCTCGCAGGTGACCCCTGCAATTCGGCGATGAGGCCGGCTTCCGGAACGTGGGATGCTGTCCCGGAAGCCGGCTCCAGCGGGGATCGCGGTCCTGCCAGGCTTCCCTAGTTCGTTTCCAGGGAGCCGGTGCCCACGGTGTAAACATTCACCGTGTTGGCGTGGTGTATCACCACCTGACGCGCCGTGAGTTCCATTTCCATGGCCCCTTCGGGTGCGGATGGAGGAGCGGCAATCGCGGAAGGCTCCTGGGACCGGAATAGCTCCATGACCTGGTCGATTTCCTCCCCGGTGGGAGGGAAATCAATGTGGGCATCATGATTCCGGGCGACGCCGGACAACCGGTTCGCCAGGTCATCAACGCCGTGGAGCAGGGATACGCTGTGGTTTGTGGCCCACTCTGCCACCACCGGTCCGGGATCTTCTCCGATGAGGATGGCTACCGGGATGACGTAGATCCGGTAGTTCAGGCGTTTGCCCACGTGCCTGCTGATGCCCACGGCCCGGGCGGCCAGGGAGCCCAGGGGGCTCCTTTCCGTCGGCGCCCCGTCGCCCGGCCGCAACATCAGGATATCGTTCTCCACGCTGTGGGGCAGGGAGCTGGCGTGGATACCCAGGTAGGCGCGGCCGGTCAGTCCAACCAGAAAGGCTGGCTTCCTGGGGTGGGTGTCGGCATTGGCAAAGTAGACTGCTTGGCCCTCGCAGCCGCTGTCCTGCAACTGGGAATAGACTAGGGCTAATCGACAAATAGGGGAAAGTTCTGGGATAGTTAGATAGGCAGAGAGCAGATGACGGCCAGTAGAATGTGGTGTCATCAAAGCCAGTGTGATGGAGGGTAGTGCGGATGGGAGGGACGGCAGATTAGCGATGACCAGTGGCAACGAATTGAAGGATTCCTGCCGGGCCGGGCTGATTCGGTGGGGGTAACCGCCAGGGACAACCGGCTGTTTGTAGATGGAGTACTCTGGGTGTTGCGCAGCGGGGCGGAATGGAAAGACCTGCCGGAGGAGTACGGCAAATGGAAAACCAGCCACAAACGCTACACCCGCTGGGCCCGCTCTGGCATTTGGAAGAAGGTCTTTCAGGTGTTGCTGGATGATCCGGACAACCGGTATGTGATGATTGATTCCACCATAGTCCGGACTCACCAGCAGGCGGTGTGTGGTAAAGGGGGGGCCAGGGTGAGGCTGTGGGCCGGTCTCGAGGAGGACTGAGCACCAGGATACACATGGTCACCGATGCCCAGGGTCAGCCGGTGCGCTTTGCCCTCACCGGAGGACAGGAAGCCGATGCACCCCAGGCCATACCCCCTGCTGACTGGAATAGAGACTGAGGGGGTCATCGCAGACAAGTGGTATGAGAGCAATGGAATTCTGGCCTTCATTCGAGACCTGGGAGCAGCAGCGGTCATTCCGCCCAAGTCCAACCGCAAGGACCCCTGGGAGTATGACCGGCAACTGTACCGGACCCGGAATCTGATTGAACGGGCTTTCAACAAACTGAAGCAATGGAGGCGATTGGCTACCAGGTACGACCGGAAAAGTCTCTACTTCCTGTCAGCCTGGTATCTGGTTGCTGCCATTACTTGGAGTCACTAATTGTCGATTAACCCTAGTACTACAGTCGCAGATGTTTTCAAGTAAAATGGAGTCACTTTAGGCTGTAGGTGAGGTGAGGAGTTGGTTGGGGAGAGGGAAGGGGTGTTGGAAGCGGCCCGGTGGGCCTGGGGCATTGAGGAAGTCCAACGACGAATTGGGGGGAGATTTTACCGGTCGGAACCACGGCGGCGGGCGCTGGCCTATTTGAAAGGACTGATCAGTCCCGTGGAGCGCAAGAATGGGTGGCAGTTGGCGGAGCAAGCGGGTGATGCCACGCCCGACGGGGTGCAGCGCCTGTTGTACAACTACGTGTGGGACGCTGACCTGGTTCGGGACGACCTCCGGGACTACGCGGTGGAACACTTGGGCGACTCAGAAGGTGTGCTGGTGGTGGACGAGACGGGATTCCTGAAGAAGGGAACCAAGTCGGTGGGGGTGCAACGACAATACAGTGGGACGGGGGGTAGGATAGAGAACTGCCAGGTAGGAGTCTTCCTGAGCTACGCCACTGCCCAGGGCAGAGTCCTGCTGGACCGGCAGTTGTACCTGCCGCAGGTATGGGCCGGAGACGAAGCGCGTCGTCGGGAGGCGGGGGTGCCAGAGGAAGTGGCCTTCCGGACCAAGCCACAGTTGGCCCAGGAGATGCTGGAACGGACAGTGGGAGCGGGAGTGCCCTTCCGGTGGGTGGCCGGCGACCAGATCTATGGCAGTGACCGGAAGTTACGGCGGTGGCTGGAGCGTCAGGAGATTCCGCATGTACTGGCCATCAAGAGCAACGAGAAGCTGTGGGCCTGGACGGAGGAAGGACCGAAGCAGGTAAGGGCGGACCGCCTGGCTTCCCAAGTGGACGAAGGAGGCTGGGTCCGGTGCAGTGCGGGAGATGGCGCCAAGGGCCCGCGGTTCTACGACTGGGCCTGGGTGGTGATCCGGCCTTTGAGAGAGCCTGGCAAGGGGCACTGGCTTTTGGTTCGCCGCAGCATTGCTCAGCCCGAGGAGTTGGCTTTCTACGTCTGCTTTGGCCCAGCGGAGACCACCATGGAAGACCTGGTCAGGGTGGCCGGTATCCGCTGGAGCATCGAGGAGTGCTTTGAGGAAGCCAAGGGGCAAGTGGGGCTGGACCAGTATGAAGTACGCAAATGGGAGGGCTGGTACCGGCACATCACTCTGGCCATGCTAGCCCACGCTTACCTGGCAGTAATCCGGCAACAGGCCAACGCCGGTCCGGAGGGCAAAAAAGGGGAGATACAGCCTGGCCTGAAGCCCTGATTCCGCTGACGGTACCCGAGGTGCGCCGATTGCTGTACCGGTTGGTGTGGCAGCCCCCGCCATCACAAAAATCGGTGCTGGCCTGGTCCCGTTGGAGACGACGCCATCAAGCCCGAGCCCGCCACTGCCACTACCAGCGACGCCTCCGACATCTTAACCATTATCTGCGACTGTAGTACTAGGGGAACCACAAATGTCGCCCCTACATTCCTCACCCCCCAACCCCGCTCATCGTGAGCCTGTCGAAGGACCCTCTCTAGCCCTTAGGGAGAGAGGCAAGGGGTAAAGGCCGCCGTCAATCTATTTACGACCTAATCGCCGTTAGCCTCGTTGACTTGCCTGAGCCGTCCCAATACCCTCACAGCCATGAACGACAACACATCGACTTTCGATGTAGCGGCGAATGGGCGGCCGGGCCGTTTCTTCTACGGCTGGTGGATTCTCGTCGTTTGTTCCCTGCTGGCGATATTCGGCGGCAGTGTGGCCCAGAGCCAGAGCTTCCTTGTAATACCGATGCGCGACGACCTGGGCTTGACCACCCGTTCTACGGCCTTGATATTTACTTTGGCCGCGGCAGCAGGTACGGTGGCAGGCCTGCTGGTCGGCTGGATGGCGGACCGGTTCGGGTCCCGCCCGTTGGTCATTTTCGGCGGTTTGGCCGCCGGTTTGGGCTCATTTCTATTCTTCCTGTCAGTCGCTTACTGGCATTTTATCTTGATATTTGCCGTAGTATTTGCCGGTGCGACAGTTGGGTTCAGCATGACAACCCTGTTGTCCACGGTGAATCGGTGGTTCAGCCGCCACAGGCCGGTGGCTATGGCCACGCTGATGACCGTGTTTGCCCTTGGCTCTGCTTTCCTACCACTGCTGGTAGCCCTGGGATTGGCGACTATAGATTGGCGAAGCATCCCCTTATTCCTGGGTATATTTCTGTGCGTGCTTACCGTCTTCGCCTGGCTGGTGCTGCGCAGCCGGCCGGAGGACTTGGGTCTCTGGCCCGACGGCGATGTGGAGCCCCCAAGCACCCCGGATTTCACGGTGCGAGAGGCCATGCGCACCGGAGCCTTCTGGATTCTCGTTCTGGGCGGGATGGTCCTGAACGACGCGGGGGACACTACCGTCGAGGACATGACACCGGCGATGACATTTGCCATGGCCGTGCTGGCGATTCTACTGACCTTTGGGATGGGCATTGCCGCCGCCAGGATTCCGCCCCGGAAAATCCTGTCCGTCGGGATGCTTATTGGAGCTGCAGGACATCTGGTTCTCCTGCTTCTGGACAGCGACGTTGGAACGGTGGTCTTTTTGTCGGCGGTGGCCGTGGTGCAGGGTGGCAGCGCGGTCTATTGGATAATGGTCGGAGACTACTTCGGACGGAGCAGGTACGCCAGTCTGATGGGGGTATTGCTGCTGCTTCGGGCTGTGGCCGCATTGGTTCCCTCGGTTATCGCTGGGCTGTTGGAGGGATTCGGCAATTACGACATGTCGTTGGTATTTTACCTACTGGTGTATGCTGCCGCCGGAGTGGCGCTGTGGTTCGCAGGAAGGCCTTCCCTGCCGCAACAGGCGTTGGTCCACGAGGGGGAGCCAGCAACCTGAGGGTATAGGAGTAAGGCTACTTACCTATATAAGCTATCAACATTTGTAGGGGCGGCGACAAGGGTTGACTGTCACTGTCCCTCACCTTCCGAGAGGGCGGCTCAGCATGAGCGGGTTTGAGCGGTGAAGGCCCGCAGCCAGCACAACCCTTACACCCACTGACACCCCGGCCTTGACGCCTCGGATAACCCGTCTCTAGCGTTAATTATGTCAGGACCGACCCGACTCATGGGTCGGTCTTTTTCTTCTTGGGGAAGCGCACAAATGAAGCGCATAAACATGGGAGGTACACATTTGCTTTGTCGTCGTTGCATTTCCGGCCGGCTTCTCCGGCTGCAGCTAATTCATCCCGAAGACAATCCCGTCTTCCGCTGCCTCGAATGCGGGTTCATCTTCAGCCCCGGTCAATCTCAAATACCGCAAACGCCACAAGAATCGCAAGCATAATCCCGACCGCAGGACGGTACTGCCCGCCGGGGAACCCAGTCCCTGAACGGGTCAAGCGCGCTGATGGGCCCGCCGAATGGCCAGGCCCGGCGGCGAGCGGAGGGGAAGAAGGCCGGACAGATGGTGGTTGGCCTTCAATAATATCTCCTGCCATGTCCCCCGCTATGTCCCCAACCGACTTTGCCCGCTCCGTGTTGGGGGTGAGCCTGTGGAGCAAGCAGGAAGAGGTGCTTTCCGCTATCACCGAGCACCGGCGTGTTGCCGTCAAGGCGGGCAATGGCCTGGGCAAGGGGTTCAGCGCGGCGGTGGCGGTGCTGTGGTTCCTGCACACCCACGATCCTGCCATTGTCCTCAGCACCGCGCCCACCTTCCGGCAGGTGCGGTATATCCTGTGGCGGCAGATTCACGTCCTGCACCGCCGCGCGCCCGACGTGCTGAAGGGCAAGCTGCTGGATACCCGCTGGGAACTGGCCGGGGACCGCTATGCCCTGGGGCTTTCCGCCGATACCGCCGACCAGTTCCAGGGCTTCCACTGCCCCAACGTATTTATCGTGGTGGATGAGGCAGAAGGTGTGAGCGATTCCATCTACGAAGCCATCGAGGCGGTGATGACCTCCGACGGCTCCAGGCTGCTGCTGATCGGCAACCCCACTACGGTGTCCGGCGTATTCCGTCGGGCCTTCCACGAGGAGCGCAGCATCTACCACTGCATCACCATCTCCGCCATGGACAGCCCCAACGTCCGGCAGGGTCGGATAACTATACCGGGCTTGACCACCCCCGAATGGGTGGAGGAGCGCCGCCGGATTTGGGGTGAAAAAACCCCCTGTACCGTGCCCGTGTGCTGGGCGAGTTCCCCGACCAGGCCCCGGATACCCTAGTTCCCCTGTCCGCCGTGGAGGCCGCCGCCCGTCGGTGGGAAGCCACTGAGCCGGGCCCTGTTATTGCCTTGCCCGAGGCTGACTTCCAGCCCGCTGATCCGGCGCCTGCTGAAGTAATTGAAGGAGAGGTAGTCCTGGCCGTGGACGTGGCCCGTTTCGGTTCCGACAACAGTGTCATCCTTCGCCGGCGGGGTCTGCGGATTGAGGAGATTCTCACCTTCAACGGTATGGACACCATGCAACTGGTTGGCTGGATTGTTGCCGCCATCCGCGAGTTCCAGCCGCTCCAGACCTGCATTGACGAGGTGGGGGTGGGCGGCGGCGTGGTGGACCGCCTGAGGGAGCAGGGTTACGGCGTCCGCGGCTTCAACGGGGCCCATGCCCCTCGCCAGAGAAACATCTTCGCAAACATGCGGGCCGAGGGCTACTGGCACCTGCGGGACCTGTTTGCCGCCGGAGAAATTGCCATTCCCCCCGACCAGCAGTTGATTGGCGAGCTAGCTTCCATCCGCTACGGCCACGACAGCAAGGGCCACATAAAGATTGACAGCAAGGACGAAATGCGGAAACGGGGCATTCCCTCGCCGGACAAGGCTGATGCCCTGATGCTGGCCTTTGTAACTCCGCCAGGCAGACCCAGAATCTGGACTTGATTGCCAATCTGGACTCGATTGCTTTGTAAGGAAAGGGAATTGTGACAGGATGAACGGGAAAGAAGTAACAAATAATACTCCCGCGCATCCTGTCCCGGAAATATACGTCTGAATCCGGCACCCAGATTGATAAATATTGGAGGTTAACAGTTATGAAATTAGGTAACGGCGCTATTTCCGGGAAATTCGCTGAGTTGGTGAAATCGGGAGGACAGGAGGGGTTCCGCTTCCTGCGACGGGCCCAGGATAAGCGGGACGAAGGCATAATCCGACGCCACAACCGGGCCGGCGGCGCCAACCTGGACCCCCTGGGCGAAGTGTTTGGCACCGGCGGCGGCTGGGCCAACCCCGAGTACGGAGCCTACTACGCGACATCCGTATCGGTTTACGCCGCCGTAAAACTGCGCGCCGACGCGGTCAGCCGCCCGCCTGTGCAGGTCTATCGCGTGGGCCCCGACGGAACGAAATTGCCCGTGGGAGCAAACCATCCCGTCCAGCAACTACTGGACAGAGTCAACCCCTGGTACACCCGTGGCGACCTCTGGCAGGCCACCGAAATCTACCTGAACCTGTGGGGCCAGGCCTTCTGGACACTGGAACGGGACGAGGAAGGACGTCGGGAAATCTGGCCCCTGCGCCCCGACCGCATGACTGTCCTGCCCGACCGCCGCAACTACATCCTTGGCTTCGTGTACCGCGGCAGCGGGGGAACGCCTGTGGCCTACACTCCCGACGAAGTGGTCTGGCTGCGTTACTTCAACCCCCTGGAAGAGTACGCGGGCCTGTCGCCCTTGGCCCCGGCCCGCATGTCGGTGGATATGGGCAGCGACGGACTGCGCTTCAACCGCAACTTTCTCCGCAACTCGGCCCAGCCCGATTTCGTGCTGTTGACCGACGCCCAGCTTACCGACTCGGAGATAGAGGACTTTTATAACCGGTGGGAGGCCCGTTACCGTGGCCCGCAGAACGCCCGCCGTCCCGCCATTGCCAACTTCGTGCGGGACATCCGTACCCTGGGCCTGAGCCACCGCGACATGGACTTCATTCGCGGCCTGCGCTGGAGCCTGGAAGAAGTGAGCCGCGCTTACGGGGTTCCCAAGCCCTTGTTGTCCGACCTGGAGCGGGCCACCTTCGCCAACATCAACGCCGCCGAGCGCATCTTCTGGCGCAACACTATCGTGCCCGAAGTCCGCTTTCTGGAAGAGCACCTCAACCGGATGCTGCTGCCCAGGCTGGGCTACCCCGACCTGGAACTGGAGTTTGACCTGACCGCAATTGAGGCAATGCAGGAGGATGAGAACAGCCGGGTAAGCCGGCAGATGCAACTCCTGGATCGGGGTGTCCTGACCATCAATGAGGTCCGCCGCCAGCGCAACCTGCCCGAGGTTCCCTGGGGCGATGGTCCAGCAACAGCGTAAGGACGGTCACATACCATACGGTGAATTTGTAATTTGGGCTGAAGGGCGCACTGATTTGGGTTGAAGCGATGTTGCCCTCGGCCCCTTCCTTGTGCTCGTGAGCCCGTTCTCCCCTCGTCCTCCCCTCGTTCCAGCCGCTAATTCTCTCTACGTCGCCCCCATCTTTTCGCCTCGGGAATGCCGAAGGGTGTCAGGTAGTTCCTGATTTTGGAATTGAGGAGCATAAATTCCTCACGCTGGCATGATGTCAGGCTTTTCGTAACCTTGCAGGCCGGTATGGAGTCCAAATGCGGTCGGCCTGGAGTTGGAAGGCAGCGGGACGACTCCAGGGACTTGTCGGACTGCCCACTCAATTCCGTGGTCCTGAACCTACGGAACAGCCATTGGATGTTCTCATCCCATATACTTTGACTGGCAATGCAAGATTTGCGATAATAATAGAAACAGCCAAAACCATTATCAGACATTATATTACCTCGCTATCGGAGTGTGAGCAACGGTCACCAATGGATGGATTTGTTCCGCAGCAACGAAAGGGCCGGCGAATATCGGAACAAATGTGGAGTGGGATTGATGCCATTACTGATGTGAGGCGTTGCCAAACGAAAAATTGCTAGTAATATAGGGGGACATATGAAAGAGTAAATAAATCAGGCGCGGACAAATATGGAACCGAGATAGTCTTGAAAGACAAATGCAAATTACCGGTGACTCATTGTAAGAGCGTATTGAATTACTTGCAGGCGCAGTATTGTCGAAAGACATGAGGAACGACAGGTTAGGAGCAACAGGTTAGGGGCAATAGGCAGGCCATCACCCGTGTTGCCGCTGTGAGTCCATTACCGTGGCGCTTATTGAGAGAGAGTATTTTGGGCGATTTTGAGAGTTACTTGGATAACCTGAAGGAACGGCTTGGTCTGGGACCCGCCGAAGCACAGGAAATCATCGAGGAGTTCGAGTCCCACTTACACGACAAGGCTGTCGACCTGGAAGCCGAGGGATTGGACGGCGACACTGCCCGGGACTTGGCCATACAACATTTGGGAGACCCGTCAGATATATCCCGCCGGATGCGCCTGGTATACGGGTACGGCGATTGGCAGGATATATTGCTGGCTGCCTCCCCTCATTTCATGATCGCCAGCCTGTTCTTTTTCGAAATGTGCTGCAACTATTTAATAATTACTGGGCTACTGGGAATTATAGTCGTTGTCACCTGGACGAACTGGCGGCACGGAAATCCCAGCAAATGGTCCTATTCCTGGTTGGGTTACGCCGTCGCCGCACCTGCGATTTCTTTAATGGTAGGCCTCCAGTCGGTGGGATATGGCGCATGGGCTCTTTTGGCCGGTGAAGGCGTGCCCGTTTTTGACCCGATGGTCATCCTGCTTATTGGCTGCGTCCCCTTCGCCATTTACCAGGTAATCAAGCTTGCCCACCAAATGGTGAAAAATGACTGGCTGTGGCTTACTTTTGCCACCCTTCCGCTCCCCGTTGTGGGTTCCTGGGTTCTTATCTTCCATTCCAACGAGCTGTACATGGGGGTTCACCTGGAAATGCTGGGGCAGATGGACTACACCCAAATAGGGGTCTTTGTCGCCCTGGGCCTGATATCGGCTCTTTATCTGAAGCTAGGGAAGAGGGGGCTGAAGCTGAGCCTGTTACTGGTCAGTGCGGTCGTTTTTGGAACGATCACCAGCGCCACAATGCCGGTGGGCCTGCACTTCTCAAACGTGGCCATGATGTTCTCGGCGTATCTGGCCCTGTTTGCCGCCCCGGTATTGTGGAGGTCGTTTATCGACCGGCAAGACCGTCAGCAAGTAATTCAAGGCGCCGTGGGTTAAGCAATATTCACTCATTTCGGGACTGCAATCGGCAAGCGAAATACCAGGTGAAGCACCGGGCGACACACAAGACCCTTGCTCTTGGCAGTTCCCTTGTTCGACCGCCTGGCCCGAAGGACGGTTCCCGATCAATGGTTATCCCTATCCGGGATCCCACTGGACAGGTAACACGCATTACTATAGGTTGATCACATAAACGTTAGCTGTCTAATTCCATTGGGATCCTTAATGGACTAGAGAGATTATGAGCCAACAGGAAATGCTCAAGGGAAACACTGAAACCCTGCTCTTATCTCTGCTCTTGTTGGAGCCGATGTACGGTTACCAGATTGTAAAGGAGATAAACTCCAGGAGCAGCGGGTACTTTGATTTTAAGGAAGGTACTCTCTATCCCGCTCTGCATCGAATGGAGCGGGATGGGCTGATCGAAGGGCGTTGGCAAAACACCCCCGGTGGCATGCGCCGACGCTATTACTACATCACTCTCAAGGGCCGTTTCGTCCTCACCGACCGGCAGGCGGAATGGCAGCGTTTCAGTAGAGCAATGAACTCTGTTATTGCCCGGTCAACGGTTCAACCGGAAGGATAATGAGTTCACTCGAGGGCAACAAGAAGTGGTTGATTCAGATAAGTATGTTGGTGTCTTATCCCGTCATATCCGTCTGCAGCCAGCGAAAAAAAATGAAATAGTTAGCGAACTGGAAAATCATATAGAAGACAAGACTTCCGACCTGGTGCATCTCGGAATTCACCTGGAAGCAGCGCAAAGCCTGGCCGTGAGGCAATTGGGAGATCCCGTTGCCCTGGCCAGGCAACTCCATGATGTTCACAGTCACGTAAGCCGGAAACACCTGGGACTGGCGGTCGTACCGCATTTTCTCCTTGCCGGCTTGATCGCCCTCAACCTTTGCGGAGATTTCCTCGCCGTAGGGCTAACGCTGGGGCTGATCGTCTGCGTAACCTGGTACAACTGGCGCTCCGGCAACCCCGGGAGATGGTCTTATTCATGGCTTGCCTTCTCCCTGGCCGTGCCGGTCATTGTATTGCTGTTGACCTTGATCGCCCCGGGCAAATCTATTCCCGCTGCGTTTGCCGGCCACCAGTTTCCCGTCAACCTGTACCTGATGCTGTTTTTCTGCGGGTATCTCCTGCTGGCTTTCTGGTTTTTGGCGCGGGTCGTCTACAAGATAGTGCAGCAGGACTGGTTGATTGTTGCCTTTACCGCTTTGCCCATTGTCGTTCTGACCGGTTGGAGGTTAGTTTCGGAATGGCGCGATGTTACCTGGGCGCCCCAGTTCGCCTTGATAGGGGGTAATGGGGTTCCCTGGATTCTGGTCTTCCTGAGCATTGCGGCTGTAACCGCCATATTTCTCAAGTTAAACCTGCACTCTTTGAGGGCGAGCTATCTCCTGATTGCCACCGTTGTTTTGGCCGTTATCGCGTATGCTGCCCTGGTAGTTAACTACCACCTTGAACCCGTTGGGTTGACCATGGTTGCATTGGTAGCCGTGCTCTTGATGCCTTCCCTCAGAAAGACCCTTGCGTCCAGCCTCAGGATTCTGCAAAGCATCCTGCAGACGATGCTCCACCTCATCTGGAAGTGAAGTACCGGCGGGGGAAGCAAGCAGCCGGCTGGGTTGTCGTCGCAACAGAAGCCGCCACTGAAAGGGCCGAACCAAGGCAGGGGGCAGGGTTTACACACCTGCCCCTGTTCAGTCTCAGTCGTTGCGCTGACTGCACTTCACGTCCCTTGATCTGAGGTAACGCCGTGAGCGACAAGCCCAATCCGGGAGCAGACCCGGTTAGTCGGGACGTAGCTGCTTTGCGTCGAGCCCTCGTGCAGGACTTCGGCAAGGTTAGTCCCGCTGCCACCGGTGGTGCTTTGGTCGCCCTTTGCGGCCTCCCTGGCACCGGCAAGTCCCACTTTGCCGCCTCCCTGGCCCGACGCGTCCCCTGCCTGGTGCTGGGCAGCGACCGGCTCCGCAAGATTCTGGAGCCTCGACCCACGTACGTCCGTGAAGAGCACGCCAGGGTATTCCGGGCGGCCCATACCTTGCTGGAGTTGCTGCTGGCCCAGGGCTACCGTGTCATATTCGATGCAGCCAACCTGACCGAACGGGCCCGCGAACCTTTGTACGATATAGCCGCAAGGGTGGGCGTCCCGCTGGTGATGGTCCAGCTTGATGCGCCGCCCCGCCTGGTGCGAAGCCGTCTGGCCCGCCGCTCGCGTGGCGAGGCTGACGACTCCTACTCCGATGCCGACTGGCGCATCTATTGCCGCCTGTACCCGGGTCAAGAGCCGGTATTGGGACCCCACTTTGATGTGGATTCCTCGGGGAATATTGAACTTGTGGTGGAAGAAGTAGCTAAGCTGCTGGAGAAGGAGTAGCTTCACCCCTCATCTCGAGGGAGTGAGGCTGGGGTCAAGCCTAAAGCGCTGCTCTCAACCGTTCCACCAGGTAGACCACCCAGTTTTCAATCAGGCCGAAGAACAGGCCCACGATTACCAGGGCAATTACGACCCCGATCAGGCAACCGGCCCCGAAGAGGCAGCCACGTCCCATTTCCCGAATTGGCGAAAAGATCAGGTTTAGCATATTTTCCGGAGCGGCTCACCCCTGGCTTACCTCCCTCCGCTGACTCTGGGCTTGTCGAGGGATCCAGGGCCCTGCCAGGGATCTCGGCCAAGAAACCCTGCGAAGACGCAAAGGCATGGGACCCGAGGAGTTGGTTCGGAAGGCAATTGAGATTCCACTGTGTAACTCGGACGAACGTCGATTAGAGACACGATTTCGCTTGTCTCGCCCTTATATCGACCATCCCCTTATAGCTATGCTATCATCTCCCCATTCAGATTTATACGGAGAGAAGCGATGCAAATCGGAGTGTTCATGGCCCTGTCCGCCAAGGCGGTTGACGTAGCGGAATTGGCTCAAAAAGCAGAGTCTGTCGGGTTTGAGTCCATGTGGATGCCGGAGCATCCGATCATGCCGGCACACACTACCAGCAGATACCGGGGCACCCCGGACGGGTCAGTCCCACCCTACATGTATGACATGGTTGACCCCTACATGGCGCTGTCCCGCGCATCCGCGGTAACCAGCAATATCAAGCTGGGCACCAGCATCAGCCTGATTCCCGAACGCAATCCCCTCATGCTGGCCAAGGTCATTTCCACCCTGGACCATTATTCGGGCGGACGTTTCATTTTGGGCGTAGGGGCCGGTTGGCATCGCGAAGAAACGGAAATTATGGGCGGCAACTTCGACCATCGCTGGACCCAGACCAGGGAGAACATCCAGGCGATGAAGGAACTGTGGACCAAGGAACAGGCCGAGTTCCACGGCACCTACGTGGACTTCCCGCCGGTCTATTGCGACCCCAAGCCGGTGCAGCAGCCCAACCCTCCGGTATTGCTGGGCGGCGCCGCTACCAACCTGTTCCGTCGCATCGTGGGCTGGGCCGACGGCTGGCTTCCTGCCGGTGCATCCGTGGAGCAGGTCAAGGCCGGCCGCGCCTCCTTGGACGAACTGGCCGAGTCCGCCGGCCGGGATCCGGCGTCAATCCAGATTACGGTATTCAACGTGCCCGCTGAGCCGGACACCCTGAAGCAGTACGAAGAGGCCGGCGCCGACCGCGTCATATTGTCCCTGCCCAACGCCCGGGAAGCCGGCGCGGTGGACGAGGTGGAACGCCTGGCTGAAGCCGCCCTTTAGAGTTTTTGTTCCACGAAGGGCACAAAGTTACATGAAGCTGTACGAATGTATTCTCCATGCCCTTCGTGGAAGCATGACAAGAAAACCTGCTGATAAACCCTTGTGAGGTTGTTATGGTAGCGTCATTCTCCATTGTAGGCCAGCCCATCGTTCGCGGCGAGGGCCCCGAAAAGGTGTCCGGCCAGTCGCTATACACTTCCGATGTCATCCTGCCCGGGATGCTGTGGGGCAAGATTCTCCGCAGCCCCTTGCCGCACGCCCGCATCGTCAGTATCGACACTACCCGCGCCGCCCAACTGCCCGGAGTCCATGCCGTCATCACCGGTCAGGACATTTCCGACCGGCGCGTCGGTCGCCTGCTCCGCGACTGTCCCGTCCTGGCCCGGGACAAGGTGCTATTTGTGGGGGACAAGGTGGCCGCCGTGGCCGCCGACGATCCGGACATAGCCGAAGAAGCCCTGCTGCTCATCGACGTGGAGTACGAAGACCTCACACCGGTCTTCGACCCTGAAGAGGCCATGACCGACGACGCTCCCACCCTCCACGAGAACATGGCGTCCTACCCTGGCCTGCCCCAGCCTGTATCCGCCGTAAACAATGTTTTCGCGCAGAACGTATGGGACAAGGGGGACATCGAGCGGGGTTTCGCCGAGTCGGACCTGATCTTCGAGCACACATTCAACACCCAGTTGCATCACCAGGGCTACCTGGAACCCCATGCCTGCGTGGTGGACATCGACAATACGGGAAGGGTTCAAATCTGGGCCAATAACAAGGGGCCCTTCATGCTGCGGGAGCAACTGGCCGCGGTATGGGATATGCCCCAGGACAACATCCTGGTCAATCCCACCAGCATCGGCGGCGACTTCGGCGGCAAGGGTTCCTTCATGGACATACCCCTGTGCTACTACCTGGCCAAGGCCGCCGGCCGCCCCGTTAAGATGGTCATGGACTACGTGCAGGAACTGATGGCCGGCAACCCGCGCCACCCCGCCATCATCACCATCAAGACCGGCATGAAGGCGGACGGCCGTATCTGGGCACGCCAGGCCCGCACCGTTTTCAACAGCGGCGCCTACGGGGCCTTCAAACCTCGGGTCAACCTGCGCGGCGCCGACCACAGCGGCGGCCCCTACCGCATACCTAACGTCCATATAGACAGCTACATGGTCTATACCAACAACATCCCTTGCGGGCACATGCGCGCCCCGGCCAAGCCCCAGGTGGCCTTCGCCGTAGAGTCCCACATGGACATGATTGCCCGCGAAATGGGACTGGACCCCTACGAATTCCGGATGCTCAACGTCCTCCAGGACGGCGATTCCAACCCGGTGGGTGAGGAGTGGGAGAACATCCGCGCCGGTGAGGTCTTGCAGAAGGCCGCCGAGGCCGCCGGGTGGAACCAGCCCAAGGCCCCCAATGTGGGCCGGGGCATTTCCATCTCCGACCAGCCTCCCGGCTCCGGTCAATCCTCTGCCGAGGTACAGATGGACGCCGACGGCAAGGCCACGCTGCTGATGTCGCTGTGGGACACGGGCACCGGCGCTCACACGGTTTTGCGCCAGATGGTGGCCGAAACCCTGACTATCCCCATCGAGGACGTCGGGGTCATCATTCGGGACACCGACGCCGTGGCCTTTGAGTCGGGCCCCGGCGGCAGCCGCGTAACCTACACTTCGGGCCAGTCCACCATGGGCGCCGCCGAAGACCTGAAGGAACAGCTGACCATCATGGCCGCCGAGTATATGGGCGCCACTGCCGACACCATCACTCTCCAGGCCGGCCAGTTTCAGGCTGGCGAGGGTGGTCGGGCTATGCCCCTCAAAGACGTGGCGGCCCAGGCGGTTACCGCCATGGGCGAGGACCTGTCCGCCCAGAAGACCTACACCGCTCCCCCGTCCGAGTACACCTCCTATTGCGCCCAGGTGGCCGAAGTGGAGGTGGACCCGGAGACGGGCGAGGTTAAGGTCACCAGGTTCATCACCGCCCACGACGTGGGAACGGTCCTGAATCCCCTGTTCCACCAGGGCCAGATTGAGGGCGGCGTAATCCAGGGCCTGGGCTATGCCCTGATGGAGGAAATGGAAACCGAAGAGGGCCGCATTGCTAACCTGAGCCTGGGCGACTATAAGATCCCCACCATCAAGGACATTCCCGAGTTGGTGACGGTGCTGTTGGAACCCGGTGGCGGGCCCGCGCCCTTCGAAAGCAAGGGCATCGGCGAAAGCAGCAACACCCCGGTAGCCGCCGCCATAGCCAACGCCGTCCACGACGCCATAGGCTCCCCAGTAATGCAACTGCCGGTAACGGCGGAGCGGGTGCTGAGGGTGATAAAGGGGCGGGGGTAGGCCCGGGGGTTAGCAGCCATGCACCTGACTGGAATAAAACTGGGCGGCATACCGCCTTTTACTGAACCGATTACGCTGAGGTTCGACGAACGAGTCAATGTGTTCATTGGGCCGAATGCATCGGGGAAGAGTACGTTGCTACGGGAAATATACGAACATCGTCGTCTGCGTCATTTAGACTCAAAGGAAGTAGAAGTTACCAGAAGCCAGGATTGGCCCAAAAATGAGGTGCCTTTCATTTCCATACCAGCGACACGCGTAAATCTACCGCCTAAACCGCTCGACTGGAGCAAACAGCCTCCAATTGGAATAGAAGAATTCGAAGATTCTATGGAGGCTTGGGAGGAAGGAGTTTCTCGAGTGTTTGACGGGGCCTGGGTTGAGTTGGCTGTCGAAATCTTCAATACAGATCGCGATGAACAGTTTGGGAAAGCCGTAATGTTGGGGTACGAATGTACCAGAACCATCTGTTCTGACTTGGTTCAGGATTACGCGCCGCATCCATTTGTAGAAAGGCGGGGATGGGAAGACGATGTGGAGATAATCGTGCATCCCGGCATGGGAATAGGGACGATAGACGACAGCCTCTTGGATGCACCGGTGGAACCACTTTATGCAGGTCAGCTGAGTTCTGGGACTCAAGGAACTTATTTGTGGTTGCTCCATGTTTCTCTCAAAATGGCTTACCACTATCGCTTTAAGCGTGGTTGGCACGAAGAACCAGCCATCCTCCTAATCGACGAAATAGAAAACCACTTGCACCCCACCTGGCAGAGGCGGGTGATTCCGGCCTTGCTGGATCATTTCCCTGGGCTGCAGATTCTTGCCACCACTCATTCTCCCTTTGTGGTGGCGGGGTTGAAGGCGGGGCAGGTGCATGTGCTGAAGCGTGATGCCAACGGGGTGGTAACCGCTTCGACGAACGAAAGGGATGTTGTTGGGTGGACGATGGATGAAGTTCTCAGGACTCTAATGGGTGTTGAGGATCCCACGGACGATGAAACTGCCAAGGCAGCCAATGAATTGCGCCAACTGCGCAACAAGGGGCTAAGTATAGTCCCCGAAGAAGAGGAAGAAAGGCAAAAGCGAATTCAAGAGCTGCGGCAGAAGGTGGACAGGGACTTGCTGGCAGGAGGGCCAGAAGCAGCGCAGCGAGAATTGTTTGAGCAGCAATTCGCCCAAGCCCTGGAGAAATATCGGCAATCCCAAGACCTTGAACAGGAAAACCACTGACAATGCATTCCGTACCCCGCTCCCCCGAACCTGACTACTGGGAGCAATTGAAAGCCGAGCACCAACGTTGGGAAGACCTTAGGAGCCAGGAACGGGTTTTGATAAGAGACTCGCTGGTTGAGGACTTTGGTCCCATTTGCGCTTATTGCGAGTGCCCTTGCGGTCCACCCACTCCCACTCATGATAATCCCGATGAAGAGACTATCGACCATTTTCGACCTAGGGCCCGTTTCTCCCACCTATCATTCGACTGGCTCAATCTGGTCTATTGTTGTTATCGTTGCAACCAGAGAAAGGATAGCCAGTGGCCGGGTTATGATGATGAATCAGTCAACCTAACGCTGGTTGGTTCTTACCCAGGCTGGTACGCTCCGCCTCAAGACTACGTTAATCCCAACTGGGCAGTTGGAGAAAAGCATGTTAGGGAATATTTTGCCTTTAACGTGACCACCGGCGAAATGACTCCTGCAGAGGAGCTTGATGCATTTGAATGGTCCATGGCTTTCCGGACTATCCGTGATATTGACCTGAACGACTACTCTGATAAATCGCCCGGAGAAAATTCACCTACTCACTTGTGGAATCGGCGCCGAAATCATCTGAACTTTCTGGCAAGCCAGCTCAACCAAATTGATGACATAAGCGCGCAAATCAGCATAGTCCGCCAATTTACAATGCCAGACAAACCATATTCCAGTTTCATCGCGGCCTGGGTGGACGAGCGGTTTGGGCCTATGCCACAGTAACTAACAAAATTGCAACTCCAATCCGAGTGTTTTAGAATAGGTGTCAAACCAAGAATCTAGGAGGAACAACCATGGCACAAACTACCGGACTTGGCCACGTCGGTATTTATGCTGACGACTTTATGAAACAGCGGGACTTTTACTCCCGGGTTATCGGACTTACGATAGCGGATGAGAACATGGATCGGGGCATGTGCTTCATGTCTTCCGACCCGGTGTCCGAGCACCACGAATTCGTGGTGATGAAGGGTCGCAAGGCAGAACAGGACACCAACGTAATCCAGCAGATTTCCTTCAAGGTCCCCACCATCCAGGACATGCGCGAGTACAAGGCCAAGCTGGAAGAGGAAGACATCACCATCGAGCGGATTGTCAGCCACGGCAACGCCTTTGGCATGTACTTCTTCGACCCGGAAGGCAACCGGGTGGAACTGTACTACCGCACCGGCTTCCCGGTTCCACAGCCCCACGGCGACCTTATCGACCTGAGCCGTTCCGACGAGGAACTGATCGCCGACGCCCGCCACCTGCTGATGACCAAGGAGCCCACGAAGTAACCAGTCCTTTCGGGCAGAAAACTTCAGGATTGCTTACTGCGAGGCGCCCGGTAACCCGGGCGCCTCTTTGTTGACTGTTACTTAGGCCAAAGTTAACATCAGCATGTTCGGTGAACACATAATGTTTACTGTCAGTCTGAGGAGTGCAGCGACAAAGAATCCCAACGTTTGTCGGTCCAAAACCTTCGTTGCCCGAAACTCCGAGGCCCCGAAACTCCGTGGCATGGAACGTTTGGGATTCCTCACTCCGTCCAGAATGACAATTGAATCCCGTGTTCTGGGACAACCGATCTACCCCCACCCAACAGGGTTAAGGTCTCGGCCATGCTCAAGCGCGTCAGTTCCGCACTCGCCGGCTTCATAGGCAGGCTGACCTACCGCCTCTACATCTTCCTGGGCGTCCTTCTGGTAACGGTGGTGGTCTTGTTTACCATCTTTCCCCAACTGCCCACCGGCTTCCACACGGCCCTCTTCGTTACCCAGGTGCTCAACATTCCGGTCAAGCCCCAGTCCTGGTTTACCCCGACGCCGGTTCGCCAGGAGATTACCTTCCCCCGCGCCAATGCGGAAGGCCAGGCTGACGTTTACTACATCCCCGATGGCAAACGCCGGGCCGCGCTGCTGGTCTTTCTGGGCGCCAATGCCGCCGGTCGCGACGACCCCGACGTGGTTAACTTCGGCAATGCCCTGGCCCGGGCCGGCTACGTCCCTATGTTCAGCTGGTCGCCCACCATGGGGCTGCAAAACAACGTCGACCCCGACGAAATCGAGAATCTTACCTGGGCCTTCCAGCACCTGCGCACCCGGGACTACGTGGACCCTGACCGCGTGGGCATGGCCGGTTTCTCCGTAGGCGGTTCCTTCATTATGGTGGCCGCCTCGGACCCCAGGATTCGCGACGACGTGGCCTTCGTCAATTCCTTTGGGGCCTACTACGACGCCCGCGACTTTTTCATCCAGATCGCCAGCAACACTAAGAGGTCCGGCGACACGGTGGAACACTGGGACGTGGACCAACTCACCCGCCGCGTCTTTGTGAACGAGCTGATCGATGTGGCGCCTGCTGAGACCGAGCGGGACGTTCTGACCCGCCGGTTCGTGGACAATGCCGAAGTTACCAAGGTCGAACTGGACCAGTTGGCCGGGACTGCCAGCATCTCGCGACGATTGCTGGACGGCACCAGTCCAGAGGAAGCGGGGCAACTCCTGGGTCAAATGCCCGAAGACTTCCTGGTAAAGCTGGATGGGATTTCTCCCAGCAACCACATCGACAATTTTGAGAACCGCTTGCTCATCATGCACGACGTGGGCGACCCCCTCATCCCGGTGGGCGAGTCCCGCCGCCTGGTGGAAACCCTCCGAAGCCAGGGACGCCAGGACATGCGCTACACCGAGACGGCAATCTTCGAGCACGTCCGGCCCGACGCCGACCTCCAACTCTGGCCGCTGGTCAAGGGCGCCAGCAAGCTCTACGCCCACATGTACGGTGTCCTCCGCATAGCTGCCTGACGTTTCCCTTTTAGTCCAGGAATAGCCACGAATCTTCGCGAACGAGATGGGATTGCCGTTTCCTTGGTTTAGATTTCCCCCGAATTAGCTAACAGGGCCGAATGCCATAGCAACATTCCCGCCCAATCGTGTATATTCGTGGAAACTTAAACTCGAATAGGAGGCAGCTATGATCTGGTGCCGTTTTGAACGCGAAGGTAAAGTCAGCCACGGCCGCATCGTAGACGACGAGGTCTTCGAGGTTGACGGCAGCCCCATTAATAACCCCGCCGACACCGGCGTTACCTACGCCTTGGGCGAGGTTCGCCTGCTGGCCCCCATCATCCCGCCCATGCTCTACGCCGCCGGTCCCAACCATAACGGCCATGTCGAGGGCATGGCCGCCCGCCGGGGCGCTGCGCCCAACTACCCCAAAATCCCCGAACCCAACTTCCGCTCCGTCCACTCCCTCATCGGGACCGAGGAGAACATAGTCATACCCGCCGACAGCGCCGGGGCGGTGCAGCCCGAGGGCCAGTTGGCCGTGGTAATAGGCAAGCACGCCCGCAAGGTAGCCAGCCGCGACGAGGCCCTGGACTGTGTTTTTGGCTACACCATCGGCAACGACGTCAGCGAGCGGGTCTGGCAGGGAGCCGACCGCACCATGTTCCGGGGAAAGAGCTGCGATACCTTCAAGCCCCTGGGCCCCTGGATCGTTACCGACCTGCCCCACGACGGCTTCCGCATCATCGTCCGCCGCAACGGCGAGGTCTGGGAGGACTTCACTTCCGCCGACCAGATCTGGGACGTACCCACCTGGATTATCGAGATGAGCAAGTACACCACCTTGCACCCGGGCGACGTGCTGATGATGGGCACCCAGGGCGCCGACGGCGATATGGTCGCCGGCGACACTATAGAGGTGGAAATCAGTGGCATCGGCACCCTGCGCAACTACATCGTCGCCGAATAGGTATTATTGGCGAATTTGAGGAGAGTGTATGTCAACCATGCAAGACCTGATAAAGCAGGCCTTTGAAACTAACTGGGAGTGGACGGAGCGTTACATAGATGGCTTGAGCCAGGAAGAGATTGAATACCGTCCCAACGACCAGTGCCATTCCATCGGCTTTATCCTGTGGCACTACGGCCGGGCAATGGACCGGTGGGTGCAGTCCCGCGCCAAGGGGGAACCCCAGCTATACGTACAGGGCTGGGCGGAACGCCTGGGCAAGAACCCCGACCCCGACGATGTTGGCTTCGGTTACGAGGTGGAAGATCTAGGCAACTGGCGCTGTCCCGACAAAGAGGCGCTGGTAGAGTACGCCACCGCCATAAGAAACAACACGCTGGAGTACCTCTACAGCCTGGACGGGGAGACCATGCTGAACAAGGGAGTGATTACCCGAACGGGCGATACAATCAGCGTAGCCGCCATGTTCTTCCACCTGCTGTGGGAAGTAAACCAGCACGGCGGCCAGGCCGGCTACCTGCGCGGCATGCAGCGGGGGCTAAACCAGTAAGACTTTCGCACCCACGACCAGGCGCACTTGTTCACTAGCATGGAGTTTTGTCGCGCAAATTAGTGGACTGAAGAAGGAAAATCAGGAGGGGCCATGACCGCCCTGCAAGACTTCATCAGGCAGGCCTTTGAAACCAACTGGGAGTGGACGGAACGGTACATTGACGGACTGAGCCAGGAAGAAATCGAGTACCGGCCCACTGACCAGTCCCATTCCATCGGGTTCATCCTTTGGCACTACGGCCGGGCATTGGATATGTGGGTCCAGACCCGGGCCAAGGGTGGTACCCAGCTATACGAGGACGGCTGGGCCGAACTCCTGGGCATGACGCCGGCACCCACCGATGTGGGGTTCGGCTACGGCGTGGAGGAACTGAACAACTGGACCTGTCCCGACAAGGAACTGCTGGTGGGGTACTCCAACGCCGCCCGCAACAACCTGCTGGAATTCCTGGCCAGCCTGGACGAGGACGCCCTGCTGAACACCGAGATGACCACCCGGACGGGGGATACCATCAACCTGGCCCGTATGTTCTCCATCCTGCTGTGGGAGGTGAACCAGCACGGCGGCCAAGCCAGCTACCTGCGGGGCATGCAGCGGGGGTTGGGGCAGTAGAGCCTGAGAGGGGCAAGGATTACCTGATCTGCGGCTAAGTTGTGGCGGACATGGGCTTGACCGGCTCCACGCCATCTTCGGCGCACCAGGCCAGGTACTCGTCAACCGATATCTGGAACTCTCGTATCAGGTCTTCCGGGTCTTCTGCGTGGCAATGGAGCAAGGAGAAGTGTTGACTACACTACCGCAATAGACTTTCGCTATATCGTCATACTCGGTCTCGGCGATGTATCCCTTGTACTCCATCATGGCGCTGCTTCCAATTCAAGCAGTATGCAAGTGGGGCTTAATCGGCTCCATCCCGTCTTCGGCGCACCAGGCTAGGTACTCGTCAACCGATATCTGGAACTCCTGCATCAGGTAGTCCGGGTCAGAAGAAACGAAAGTGACAATGGAATAGGGGCCAGAGTTGATGACCCTCCCGCAATAGACCTTGGCTATATCGTCAAATTCTACTTCAGCTATGTACCCTTGGTATTCCATCACGGGGACACTCCTACGTCAGATAGGAAAGTAGCAATTTCTCGCACTGTTGACCTCAATAAATGAGGCGAGGGGTGGGGTTCATGTACTACTATTCCCTTACCGTCCCTGCTTATCCGCACTCGAGAACCTGACCGCTGGGTTATTTCCACTTCCAAAGCTCCAAATAATGACACCACCTCGGCCCAACGAATGTCTGGCGGCGTCGGAGACGCAAATATCCTCTCTAACGTGCGTCGGTGCCTTGTCCTCAAATACATACTATACTATCCATGTCGGCATTCTTCCACGAACAGGCACGAACAATCAACAGTCCATTCGGGGTAATTCGTGTGCATTCGTGGATTGAAAAGAAGAGGAAAACAACCATGCAAATAACCCAGCACATTTACAGCACCCACATCATGGAAGACCAGAGCACCTTCGGGGCCATGCACCCCGGCGGAACCCAGATTTACTTTGTGGGCGAACCCAGTGACCACATGGTGCTGGTGGACTCGGGCGAACCCTACCGTCACTGGACCCGCCAGATCCTCGACTACTACGAGGAACTTGGCCGCCCCCGAATGTCCGCCATCCTGATTACCCACGGCCACGGCGACCACATCGGAGGTCTGGACCGGCTGCAGGAGGAGTTCAACTGTCCGGTTCGCTGCCACCCCAAGCTGGCGCCGGTGTTGGCCCAAAGGCTGGGCGAGGACTGCGTGGTCAAGCTGCGCTCCCGGGAACTGGTGCCGGCTGGCGGGGGAATAACCTTGCGAGCGCTGTTCACCCCGGGCCACGAGGACGACCACGTCTGCTACTATCTGCGGGCTGACAATGTCCTGTTCAGCGGCGACAACATCCTGGGAAACTCATCCTCCAGCGTCCGCAACCTCAAGCAATACATGGCCTCACTGGAAATCATGGCTAAACAGCGACCCGCGATCATCTGCCCCGGTCACGGCCAGACCATCCAGAACGGCGAGGCCCGCATCAGCTGGTACCTGCACCACCGCCAGGAACGTGAGGACCAGGTGGTGGCCGCCCTCGCTGAGGGGGCGGAGACGGTGGACGATACGGTAACTGCGGTTTACCCGCGCAACCTTCGCAAGAACCTGCGGGGCGCCGCCGCCCGCAACGTCAACACGCATCTGGTCAAGCTGCAGGAAGAAGGCCGGATAACCGAGAGCCCGGCCACCTACAGCGTGAACCGATCGTAGTTCAGGCACCCCAAAACGAAAGGTTCATAGCTGTCATTCTGAGGAATGAAGCGACGAAGAATCCCAACGGAACGGGTTCATGGCTATTCCTGTGCTCCGGTATGGTTGCCAGTAGCTGTAGTAGGGTTTTCGCGATTTCTAATCAGCCAAAAGATTAGTCCTAGGGAAACTACCGCAAATAACGCAAAGACAAGCAGCCTCGCAGTTTCCAGATTCTCGAATAAAATGATCCACAAGAAGAAAGGTATAGGGAAAAGGAACATCATGGATGCCAGTGCAGCGCCCAAGGGCCACCGGGGGACCTTTGAACGACCCTGCCAAGACATTCGCAAAGATAACCCGGAGAACCAGATGGAAGCCAAGAATGCAAGACCGGCCATAATGTCTTTACCTATTGGAAGGCCGGCGACGGTCGAGGCACCGAAGTTGCTCCAGGAACCGGGATTGCCGACTTGTAACAACAGGTAATAGGACGCCAGAAAAGACGTAACTGCGGTCGGACCGATCAAGCCCAAATACGTGGCAAGAGTATTCTCGTGTGGTCTGTTTCGCCAAAAGGGTGTGGCTATTGCAGAGGCAACAGCAATTAGCGATAGAGACAAAGTCACGGCAGCGATCCATAACGGATAACTGAAAACCAAAGTCTTTAGCTTTTCAGGTGTTGAGTAGTAGGCAGGGCGGTAGGGCCCTACTTCCACCAGCACCCAGCTTCCGTCCGGTCTGCCAACCACTATTCCTTGTAAGCCCATGGCAACAAGAATGTTCTGGTGTTCCCTGTCGTAAGTTATGGCCTCAGGACTAATTGTAAGAATCCGTCCTTCCAAGTGCCTAGTTTTCCATATTTGAAGCCATCTGCTGCTTTCCTGCAGCAGGTGCGATGAAGAGTAAACAATCTCCGGCTTATGCCCTGGGGCATCCAGCATAACTTCGCTGCCACTGATGCGAAAATCTCCGCGGGGCGTATTCACCGGGTCAGCTTTCAAATGTGCGCTGAAAACATCATCCACGTAGGACCAGTTGAGTCCCCCGTCTTGGCTCTTGTAGTAATCGTAATCCGTCACCGGACCCGCTTTGGTTGTCTGCGCGAACAATTCAGTGTTCAATGTTCCGACACCCGTGACACCCCGGTCTAATGGAGCTTCGCATGCCACGACAGCTACTGCTATAAAAGCCGCGACCACAAACCCCAAGGCTCGCGCCGGTCTTGTTCCCATGCTATGAGATACCCTCCGTTCATGAGTGAGAGTCACACCTTAACTGATTTCCAGCTATTACTCGGGGGAAGAAGGGAATGTTGTTCAGAGGTTACCCACAAACTAAAGGCTTTGCCGGGAGGGCATCTGGCTCGGCAAAGCCCGTTTGTGAATATTCATGGCTATTCTCGGGTTAGCCACTCGTGTCCTTCGTAGAAATAGGAAACCTAACTTTCAATAACCAACTTCCCGAAGAACTCCCGAGACTCCATTACCCGGTGCGCCTCAGCCACGTTATCCAGGGGGAAGGTCTGGCCAACGATTCCCTTGAGTTCCCCGTTGTGCACGCACTTCATCAGGTCGGAGAAGCTGCGGCGGGTTCGGCCCCCGCTGCCCATCAGGTGCAGCGGACGGCCTTGCAGGATGGAGAGGTCCATGTTGGTGCGGGCCCCGGAAGTTACGCCGGTAATCACCAGTCGCCCGCCCTGCTTCAGTGAAAGCAGGTTCTGCTCCCACACGTCTGCGCCCACCACGTCGAACACCAGGTCCACGCCCTTGCCGTCGGTCAGTTCCTTGACCCGTTCACTGATATTGTCGGTCTCCCGGTAGTTGATGACCTCGTCGGCGCCCCATTTCTTTGCCTCTTCCAGCTTCCAGTCGCTGCCGGCGGTGGTGATGACCCGCGCTCCCACCATCTTGGCAATCTGGATGGCCATGCTGGCTACACCGCTGCCCGCGGCCTGGATCAGCACGTCGTCCCACGACCTTACCTGACCCTGCACCACCATGCACTGCCAGGCCGTATGACCGGCCAAGGGAATGGCGGCGGCCTCGGCAAAGCTCATACTGTCGGGAATCTTGTAGGTGTTGATGGCCGGCGCGGTGATGTACTCGGCATGGCCGCCGTCCAGGTCAACACCGATGCGCAGTTGGGTGCTGCAATACTGGTCCAGGCCCGCCACACAGTTCTCGCAGACGTGGCACTTGACCCGGTTCTCCAGCAGTACCCGGTCTCCCACCTGCAGATTGGTGTTGGCATCGGGACTTATCGACACGATCTCTCCGGCCACGTCCATTCCCATGATGCGCAGACTCGTGCCGCCGCGACCCCGATTGCGCATGCCCATATCGGCCCGATTCAGGGCGCTGCCGTGGACTCGCAGCATCACCTCTCCCGGCTCAACTTCCGGGTCAGGCAAATCCCCGTAAACCAACGCCTCCGGCCCGCCTGGCTCTTGCAGATAAACGGCCTTCATCAGAAAAACCTCCTAAATAGCAGTTAGAACAGTGCGCGCATATTACAAGAGCAGGATGCGCGGGTCAAAAAGACCGCGCAATTCACTCTTCCTCCTCCAGTGAGGGGCGCCGGAGGGGTGGGGCTGCAGGGCAATCGCGTTTTAGGTTCGTGTTGATATGTGCAAGTTCTTTCTGATGGGAAAACATGTCACCCTGAGCTTGCCGAAGGGTCTAAAGTCCCTGACAGGAGTCAGGCTCAAGGCCCGAAACAAGGTTGCTGGGTTGGAGTTTAGATGCTTCGGCTTCGCTCAGCATGACAAGCGTTTTTAACGCGATTGCCCTGGGTGGGGCTGCCTTTGACACCCACTGTCCGGTATCGATACAATTTCTATAGCAATTACTTTATTCTTTAGCTCATACTCATAAACTCTCTTACCCATAACTTAGAGAGGCTCATCTGATGCGTACGGCCGTGCGCTACATCTCATTGATTATCCTGGGATTGTCGGTGGTTTCGACGGCAGCCTGCGTTCAGGTCGATTCCGCGGATGCAACCTGTCCTGAAGGCTGGGACCTGGTTACCGAGTACCAGCTCTTCTTTGGCCGCAGCGGCGCTGGAGGCCAGGAGGTTGTATCCGAAAATGCTTGGGCCAAATTCCTTGCTGACACGGTCACACCCCGCTTCCCCGACGGCCTTACCGTCACCGATGGGGCCGGTCAGTGGCTGCCATCTGAGGGTAAGGTGGTCAGGGAGCGCACCAAGATTTTGACCATCCTGGTCTGGCCCGACGAGTCGCCACTGGATAAACTGGACGAGATAGCCACGGAATACGAAGGCCGTTTTGGCCAAGACTCGGTGCTTCGAGCCTCCCGCCAGGCGTGCGCCTCCTTCAGTTAGTTCTCTCTATCCGTGAATACCCACGGATTATCACCAATAACATTCGTGTTCCTCGGCATCCCTTGCAGACTATTTTCCGTTGACGCTCGTTGCCGCTGCCTTTACACTGCCCCAAAGCCATTCCAGGCATCCCGAAGGAGCAGCATGAGTCTTCCAGAGTTTGACGTAACCGGACAGAAAGTACTGATTACCGGGGCGGGCCGGGGCATTGGCAAGGGCATCGCCCTGGCATTTGCCGAAGCTGGCGCAGATGTGGCCATCACGGGCCTCACCGACACCGGCGTCAATGCCGTGGCCGAGCAGGTACGGGCCCTGGGCTGCACCGCCCTGCCCCTGACCGGAGACGCCACCAAGGCCACCGACATGGACCGCATTGCCGAGCAGACCCTTGCTGCTTTCGGCCACCTCGACACCCTGGTTACCTGCGTGGGGGACGCCATCCGCAAGCCGGTGGTCAAGCTGCCCGGCATCGCAGTAGACGGCATGAGCGAAGAGGAATGGCACTTCATCGTTGACGTTAACCTGACCGAGGCCTTCCAGGGCTGCCGCGCGCTCGGCGGACACCTGCTGGACCGGAGGCAGGGCTCTGTCGTCAACATCTCCGGGTGGGCTGCCTTTCGGGGGCGCCAGGGCTCTGCCGCCTACGACGCCGCCAAGGCGGGGGTGATGCGCTTCACCGAATCTCTTGCCCAGGAGTGGGCGCCCTATGGCGTCCGCGTAAACTCCGTTGCCCCGGGCAGTTTCCCCGACCCTGCCCAAATGTCCGATGGAGCCTACCAGGCCCGCCAGGACGCGGCGAAGGAACAAGTGCCCCTGGGACGGGTGGGTTACCTGAAGGAAATCGGATACCTGTCCGTCTTCCTGGCCTCCCCCGCCGCAGCCTACGTAACCGGCCAGACCTGGGCCGTGGATGGCGGGGTAAGCATTAAGAGTGGGTAGGCACAGCCGCCCTCGAATGTCGTAAAATATATTCCCGACATAGAAACTGGCCGAATGTGAGTCTCATGAATAAAACGATAAGGGTCAAATTCTCCAATGGCGTATTTGTGCCATTGGAGGAGTTGGAGATGGAAGACGGTACTGAGCTACCCATATCATTTGAGAATAAGTACCTAACCCCGCTTGAAGAAAGGATCCAGAGGGCAAAGTCGGCCGCCGGTGGGTGGAAAGGTCTGGTAGACGGAGATAAGTTGAAGCAAGAGATCTATGAAGCGCGGCGGGCGGGGTCTCGTCAGGAACCAGACAATTAATATATGCAATATCTGGTGGACTCCGACTGGGCCATTGACTACCTGAACGGATTTCAGTCAACCATCCGGAAGCTTGATGACCTTTTCCCCTTAGGCGTTGGAATCAGCGTCATTTCGTTGGCGGAAATATATGATGGAATGTATGGCTCGGCCAATGTTGATCAGCAAGAGCGTCGCCTGCAAGAATTGGTAGACCCGATGGAAGTATTGAATGTCGACGATGCGATATGCAGGATATTTGCCCAGGAAAGGCGCCGCCTCCGGTCCATTGGGTCGCTTATCGGAGATATGGACCTTCTGATTGCCGCCACAGCAATTAGAAACAGCGTTACGCTGCTGACCAACAACCGAAGGCATTTTGAAAGAGTGCAGGGGCTTTCCATAATTCACGCATAACAATTCCAATCACAACCTGCCCCTTTCCCCAATTCCGAATGCCCAATTCATAGCTAGCTAGTGAGTCAGGAGTTGCCGGCCATGACGATGCACTACCCGTTGCTGATTTCAAACATTCTCAACCGGGCCAGAACCGTCTCCCCTAATAAGGAAATAATCACCCGCACCGAGGACGGTAGCCACCGCTACACCTACCGCGAAATGGCGTCCCGGGTCAACCGCCTCTGCAATGCTCTGAGCGCCTTGGGCGTTAAGAAAGGCGACCGTGTTGGCACTTTCGGCTGGAATACTTACCGCCACTTGGAGGCCTACTTCGCCTCTCCCATCATGGGCGCCGTCAACCACACTATCAACATCCGCCTCTTCCCCGACGACCTCGTCTATATCATCAACCACGCCGAGGACAAGGTGATCTTCGTCGACCCCGACCTGTGCCCCATTCTTGAGGAACTGGCCCCCCGGTTCGAATCGGTGGAACACTTCATTATCATGTCCGACGACCCGGAGCCGGCCACTTCCCTGCCCAATGCCCTATGCTACGAAACCCTGCTGGCTGAGGCTTCGGAAGAGTTTACCCCTCCGGATCTGGACGAATGGGATCCGGCCGGCCTCTGTTACACCTCTGCCACCACCGGCCGTCCCAAGGGTGTAACCTATACCCACCGGGCTCTTTACCTGCACTCCATGGCCGAATGCATGGCCGACACTGCCGCACTGAGCGAGGGCGATACCACCATGGCCATGGTGCCTATGTTCCACGCCAACTGCTGGGGTTTCCCCTACTCCAGCGCCATGGTCGGGGCCAACCAGGTAATGCCCGGCGTCCGTCCCGACCCCCAGGCCATCTGCGAACTGATCGATCAGCACAAGGTGACTGTGACCGCCGGCGTCCCCACCATCTGGGTGGGGGTGCTGGACTACCTGGACCGCTCCGGGAAGACCTACGACTTTTCCTCGCTGCGGGCCGTCATCAGCGGAGGCTCGGCGGTGCCCGTCAGCGTCATTAAAGCCTACAAGGACAGGCTGGGCGTTGACCTGGTCCATGCCTACGGAATGACTGAAGCTACTCCCATAGTCACCTATAACCGGACCAAGTCCCATTTGGAAGACCTGCCCGAAGACGAAAAGTACGAACTGGCCGGCAGCCAGGGCCTGGTTGTGGCCGGACTGGAAATGAGGCTGGTTGACGAAAACGGGGAAGACCTGCCCTGGGATGGCGAGCAGCGGGGCGAGTTGCTTTTCCGGGGCCCCTGGGTCGCCCGCGAATACTATAACGACGAGCGCACCGCCGAAACCTACATCGACGGCTGGTACCACAGCGGCGACATTGCCTCCGTGAACCCGGATGGTTATATCCAGATCGGCGACCGCGTCAAGGATATGGTAAAGAGCGGCGGCGAGTGGATATCCTCAGTGGACCTTGAGACAGCTATCATCGCCCACCCCGACGTGCTGGAGGCGGCGGTCATCGCCATCCCGCACCCCACCTGGGTGGAACGACCCCTGGCCTGCGTGGTCCCGAGGGAGGACGCCCGCGACAGTCTCGACAGGGCCCAGGTGATGGACTTCATCCGCGACAAGTTCGCCCGCTGGTGGCTCCCCGACGACGTGGTCTTCATCGACGAAATCCCCAAGACCAGCGTGGGCAAGTTCGACAAGAAGGTGCTGCGCGACCGGTACCAGGATTACGTGGTGGGGGGTTAGGGTGTGGCGAGTCCTGGGGCTCGACCTCGATCGGTGATTTTACGATTGTCACTTTTACCGGCTACGAATACCGCAATATCCTGGAGACGTCATGGTTGAGGAATTTAACGAATTCGACCAGCAATCCGCTGTCAGCATTCTTGGTAGTGCCCCGGCCACCACCGGCATCGTTTACGTGCTCAGTAATGTGGCGATGCCAGGGTATATCAAAATAGGGTACACCAGCGGGAAATCTGCCAAGGATGTCCAGGAAAGGATGAGGCAACTGGACAGCACCGGGGTTCCCCGTTCCTTCGACTGCGAGTACGCTGCGCTGGTAAGCAACTACGCCCAGGTGGAGAAGGCAATCCACACGGCTTTTGGAGACTTCCGAGTAAGGCAAACTCGCGAATTCTTTGAAGGCATAGAGCCCTTCAGGGTGAAAGCGATTCTACAACTGCTTGCCATCGAGGAAGTTACTCCAGGCTTGAACAACAAGCACTATTCGGAAGTCGAAGCTCAGCAATATGAAAGCGAACAGCCGACAAGAAGGCGGGAAGCATTTACCTTCGCCATGGTTGGTATCCCAAAGGGAGCAGCTTTGGAGTGGGGAGATGATCCGGATATAAAATGCCAGGTTGCGAATGATACTTCAGGGGTTACATATGAAGGGGAGTATTATTCCTTGACCAGCTTGGCTTCAAAACTCAAGAAGTGGAAGCATAGCCCATCGGCTATCAGGTACTGGCTCTACGAGGGAGAAACCCTGCTCCAACGCCGCGAACGGTTGGAACAGGAAGCGTTGGGGGGAGAGGAGTAACCGGCACAACCATTTGCCCCGCTCATCCCGCAGCGGTCGTTTCATATCGTTCCGGATTCGTCGGAGGCCAGAGACTTGTGCTTTGATAAAGAGATGAGATAGCAGGCATGCGATTGCCATGCCACCAAACAATTTGATTGAATGCCCTCTGCACTGCAAGTGCCAAGAGGGGGTGTCTATGGCTTCCTTGGCGGGACCGATGTGATGGACTTCAACCTGGACAAGTTTGCCGACTGGCAGCTCTCGGGGCCAGGTATTTGTCGAAGAGCTGCCCTGGCCCAGTGTGGGCAAGTTTAACAAACGCTGTAATCCGACTTAACCAACACTTCCATATTCAGTTAAGATTTGGGGAAATTTATGCAAACCCAGACCGACCTGGCTGCCCACCTGCCCCGCACCACTGGCAAGGTCTCGCTCCAGGGCCTCTCCGCCCCGGCGCAGGTTTACCGAGACGCCTTGGGGATTCCCCACGCGCAGACGGTCAACGAGACCGACGCCTTCTATGTCCAGGGTTTTGTTACCGCCCAGGACCGCCTGTGGCAGATGGAGTATGACCGGCGGCGGGGCAGCGGACGCTGGGCCGAGGTAGTGGGCCCGACAGGCTTGGACCAGGATGTAATGATGCGCCGCTTCCGCCTGTTGGACAGCGCCAAGGCCGATTACGCCGCCGTCAATGCCAACACCCGCAAGTTAATGGACGCCTACGCCGCCGGAGTCAACGCCTGGATTGCGACCGCCACCGGCGAAGGCACCCTGCCCGTCGAGTACTCCATTTCGGGCCTGGAACCCGAACCCTGGGAACCCTGGGATGGCCTGGTTGTGTTCAAGGTGCGGCACATCCTCATGGGTGTTTTCGAGTCCAAGGTCTGGCGCGCCCAACTGGTTAACGAACTGGGGCCGGAAAAGGCAGCCCAGTTGGCCCCGGGCTACCAACCGGGACAGCTTCAAATCCTGCCTCCGGGCAGCCGCTACGAGAGTGAACTCGACACTTATCTGTTTGAACTCATGCTCGGCGCCGAGGCGGTCAACCTCCTCAACGAGACCGACAGCGGCAGCAACAGTTGGGCACTGGGCGGCGACCGCACCGCCACCGGCAAGCCCCTTCTGGCCGGCGATTCCCACCGAGCGCTTGACACGCCCAACGTCTACTACCAGAGTCATATCGCCTGCCCGGAGTGGGACGTCATTGGCCTGGCCATCCCCGGCGTGCCCGGCTTTCCCCACTTCGGCCATAACGACAAGGTGGCATGGTGCATCACCCATACCAGCGCCGATTACCAGGACCTTTACATCGAGAAGTTTGATGTGCGCAACCCGGGTTACCACTTGCAGGCCAACATTCGGGAACAAGGCTCCTCTCGCCGGAATGCTTCCGCCGCGACCCACTGGAGCCAGGCCAATGGTAGTGAAGAGGCAATCAAGGTTCAGGGTGCGGCTGACCACCACATGACTACCTGGGCCACCGACCACGGGCCCGTAGTCTCCGGTGGCCCGCCTGGCGAATATGGCATCGCCCTCAAGTACACGGCCACCGACGGCCCCAAGTCCTGGCCCGACCTGATTCCCGCCATGCTGCGGGCCAGGGACAGCCACGAGCTTGCCGACTCCATGAACGGCTGGGTTGACCCCTGCAATAATTTCCTTTTCGCCGACGTAGACGGAAATTTTGGTTACCTGTGCCGCGGTGAAATCCCCATTCGTTCCGTCCAGAATGCCCGCCTGCCGGTGTCCGGCTGGACCGGCGAGCACGAGTGGAAGGGCAATATCCCCTTTGAGGACCTGCCCCGCTCTATCAGCCCGCCCGAGGGTTACATAGTCACCGCCAACAACAAGCCGGTGGATGATGACTATCCCTATTATATTTCCTCCGAGTTCACTCCCGGATTTCGTGCTGAGCGGGTTAGAGAGGGCCTGCTGTCCCTGGATAGACCCACCGTGGCGGATATGGCCAGGGTCCACAATGAGCGTATTTCCATCCCGGCCCAGGCCTTCGTCAAATACCTGCAGGCCAACCGGTCAGAGATGAACGCGAAAGATGACCTGGCCGCCAATTCTCTGGAAGCGCTGCTTTCCTGGAACTGCAGCATGGACGCAGAGGGCGTGGGCCCCACCATCTACAGCGCCTTCCGCGATGCCCTGCTTCTTCGCATTTACCGGCACAACCTTGGCGACAAGTTGACCGAAGAGGCCTGGCATCCCGCCAACCGGGGCACCGGCGCCTTTATGGCCCGCGTCCGTACCCAGCTAATTTACATGTTCCCCGAGGACGACCGTACCCTGCTTCCCGAGGGCGAGACCTGGCCGTCGATGATGTCCGCTGCCCTGGGCGACGCCGTATCGACGTTGCAAGCCACCCTGGGTGATGACCTGCCCCAGTGGCGTTGGGACCGGCTTCACCAGGCCCGGCCCCAGCACACCCTGTCCGCCGCCTATCCTGACCTGGCGGAGCAACTGGACCCGCCGCCCATTCCCATGTCGGGTGACGGCGATACCCCCCTGGCCGGGGCCTACTCCCCTGCAGACCTGGCTGCCGTAGGCGGCCTTTCCGTGGCCCGCTACGCCTACGACCTGGCCGACTGGGACAACTCCCTTTGGGCAATACCCCTGGGAGCGTCGGGCAACCCGGGCAGTCCCCACTACCACGACCAGTCTGAGACGTGGCGCGAAGTGCAAATGTTCCCCATGGAATACGGTTGGGAGGGCATCATCGCTCGCAGCCAGTCCCATCAAACCCTGGAGCCGGCCTGATGAACGACAACGCAAGGACCCTTTTTGACTGGTACCAGGAGGCGAAGACCCGCGCCGAGCGTTTCCTGCCCGACCTCGACCCGGAGTTGGAAGTGGACGTGGAGGAGGACTCCATATCCCCCTACGACGGCGGCGACGAGTACGATACGTTCGTCCTGTTCTTCTCCCACGCCTCCAACCCTGACCTGAGCTGGACCATGGCGGTCAGGCCCGACGAGGCCTTCATCAACAACGAACTTGAAGAGGTTGTGCGCCGCATCTACTTCCAGCGGGTAGAGTAGATGGGCGCAGTTACGTCAGGATCGTCTTGCTGCCGCTCATGCGGAGCTTGTCGAAGGAGTTGGCGGCTCTCTGAAAAAGGGTTGCTTTCATCGGGTCCACTATACCGGCGTTCCGCAGAAGGCAGTAACCTCTACAATAACATTTGAGCACTTTGGTGCTAATTCGTAGATAGAGAAACGAGAGCAAGAACAATAGACAGAACTAGAAGGGTGAAACCATGCAAAACCAGTCCGATGGGTCAAACGGCAAGGTAGCCATCGTTACCGGCGCCGGCACCGGCATTGGCCGCAGCGCTTCCCTCGCCCTGGCCGCCGAGGGTTACTCGGTGTCTTTGGCCGGACGGCGGGGACAGCTTCTGGAGGAGACTATTTCCATGGCTGGCGATGCCGCGGGCCGAATGCTGGCCGTCCCCGGTGACATTGGCAGGCCGGAAGGTGTGGCTGCCCTGTTCGCTGCTACCAAGGAGCGATTCGGACGCCTCGACGTGCTGTTCAACAATGCCGGCATCAGCGCGCCGCCCATACCCCTGGAGGACCTGACTTACGAGCAATGGCAGGCGGTGGTGGACGTCAACATTACCGGGGCCTTCTTATGCATCCAGGAGGCCTTCCGCATGATGAAGGAGCAGGACCCCATGGGTGGGAGGATCATCAACAACGGGTCGATTTCCGCCTACGTGCCCCGGCCCAACTCTGCCCCTTACACCGCCACCAAGCACGCCATGACCGGCCTAACCCGTTCAACTTCACTTGACGGCCGCAAGTACGACATCGCCTGCGGCCAGATTGATATCGGCAACGCCGACACGGAAATGGCAGCCGTCTTCAAGACAGGTGTCCCCCAACCCTACGGGGAAATAGCCGTGGAACCAACCATGGCCGTGGAAAACGTCTCCCGCGCCGTGGTTTACATGGCCAGCCTCCCGCTGGACGCCAACGTCCAGTTCATGACGGTAATGGCCACGAAGATGCCGTTTATCGGCAGGGGGTAGGGAACGAGAGAAGGATCAGACTCTTCCTAAGTAATCGGGGCGGACTCAACAGTCCGCCCCAAAGTGCCTCCCAGAGTAGTTCGGTGCGCTACGGCCACAGCTTTAGCACCGCGATGACTATGGTTGAAGCAGTGAACACAGCCCCAACTGTCCAGCGGGTGCTGCGCAATTCGGCTTCGCGGATTTGAGCTCGTATCTCTGCTCGCAGGGTTTCTGCCGTAGCCCGCGTCTCCAACCTCAGACCCTCTGCAGTAACGTGATTCTCAGCCCGCATGCCATCAATAGAAGCAGTAGTCTCAGCCCTCAATCCGTCAAAAGAAGCCGTCGTTTCCGCTCTCAATCCATCTATAGACGCTTGAGTTCCTTCGATGGACGCCCGCAATTCCTTCTTCGTAACCATGGTGGCTGCCACCACGGAAAACGCCTCGAAGGCCCCTTCCAGCCGGCTTATGCGTTCTTCCTGGGTCATGGTCATTGTCAGGTTTCCCGGTACTCTTGGTTAAGACTCGCTCATTCTAAGGGCTTGCCTCCGTCCTGTCATTACCTAGCCGCTGGAGGTAGAGTCTCCGCCGCAAGCCGCCTACACCATAGAAGTCCAAGTGTTTTCATTGTGTCTGGCACCAAGTCCGACATATAATCACATCCGTCATTTTCAAGCACTACTCCTAATCAAGGTGACATCATGCAATTTGGAGTTTCCCTGTCCGGTATGGGCCAGCAGCCCATGGGCACCGACATGCGTCAAAGCTTCCAGGAGATCGTGGAATACATCCGCACCGCCCGCCAGTTGGGCTTTGACTTTTTCTACCAGGGCCAGCACTACCTCACTGCCCCCTACCAGCAACTCCAGACCGTTCCACTGCTGGCCCGTCTCGCCGCCGAGGCCGAGGGCATGGGCATAGTGGCTACCCTGCTGGTGCCCCTCCACCATCCTGTGGACTTGGCCGAGCGGGTCACCACAATGGACATCATCACCAACGGCCGCTTTATCCTTAGCGCCGCCCTGGGATATCGCGACGAGGAATACAACGCCTTTGGCGTTCCCCGCAACCGCCGTGTGTCCCGCTACCTAGAGTGCCTGGACGTGATGCGCCAGCTTTGGACCCAGGACGAGGTTACGTTCCACGGCGAGCACTTTAACCTTGAGGGGGCTCAGATGACCCTCCGTCCCATCCAGCAGCCGCACCCGCCTATCTGGGTCGCCGCCAACGGTGACGCCGCCATCCAGCGGGCCGCCCGTCGCGGCTACACCTGGTACGTCAACCCCCACGCGACCTACACCGCCATCAAGCGCCAGATTGAGCTTTACCACGAAACCTCCGAGGCCGCTGGTTCCGGGGCTCCCGAAGATCTGCCCATAGCCCGGGAGTTGTACGTTGCCGAGACCCGTGAGCAGGCTTGGGCCGACGCGGCCCCCTTCCTGGGCGGTAAGTACGCCGCCTATGCCCAGTGGGGTCAGGACAAGGCCATGGACGAGGAATTCAGTTCAGCCTTCGCCGAACTAGCCCAGGACCGCTTCATTATCGGCGACCCCGAGGACTGCATTGGGGAAATAGAGAAACTTCGTGAACTGGGCATGTCTCACGGCAGCTTCCGCATGATGTGGCCCGGCATGGACCTGCGCCGCGGCCTCCAAAACATGGAACTGTTTGCCGACAGAATAATGCCCCACTTCAAAGCCTGAAATGGGGCAAACAATAATTAGCACTTGTTGACGAACTGGACCTGGTCGCTGGTATTTTCGGGCATAGCCTCAGTAAGCGGTTCAAGGATGTCCAACAGTTCTTCCATTTCCCCCAGCCCATCGTGTATGGCATATCCACTCATGAGCGGCCTCGTGTGTAAAAGAACCCTGAGAATTCATTGGCCAGTGCGGTGAAAGCCACTTACCCGGGAATCGCCCGACAAATCTGCGGCGCCGTATAGCACTTTGAGGAACTGGTCGTTCTCACATACTCCCAGCAACGGGCTTAAAAACGGCCCTGGCCATCAAGGCCGACGCTCCCCATCCCTTTTCGGAAGCTTGGTGTAAATCCGCTTCAGCTGGATACTGAAGGCTCTTCTCCAGGAATACCCTCGCCTGACGGCGGTAGTCTGCTACCGCGTTTTCTGCCTGCTCATGGGGTTCCATTGGAGATGTTTGAGTAGACATGGCCCAGGATATCCGAATCTTTGCTCGATTTTAAGACTGGGCCGGCGGGACAGAAACAATCAACTGTCAGCTAACCGCCACCCCCAACAATCTCGCCCAGCGTGGCGCTGAACCGCCCCTTGTTAAGCGTTTGTTGCGCGCCCAGTGACGCCGCCCGCTCCATCGTGGCAACGTCCTCGTGGGGGCCAAAGGCAACAATCCTGGGGCCGGACTTGCTTTCACTGGAAGCTCGCTGCCCCAATGTGGTCAGGACGGAGCTCCACGTCTCCGCGTCCCCTTCCAGGTCCACCAGGACGAGCTCCGTTTCCCCTTCCGCGTAGCTGCTCCAGAAGTCTGCCTCCGTATTGGCCTGGCGCACCGAGTAGCCCAGGGGTTCCGCAACGGTTTCCACCCGACCCTGGAAGAACAGGTTCTGTCCCAGCAGTATTATCCGGCTTGCGCTTGCCATCTAGCTACCCTGCGACTGCTGAAGCCGTTCGCCCAGCAGGTCAATGGCCGCCTGTGCCGCGGCACGCTTGTTCCCGTCCCGGTCGCTGTCAAACTGGGCATGTATAGCCACGTCGTTGCCGTTCGCGTCTGCCAGGCCAATGTAGAAGGTCCCGATGGGGAAGGACGATCGTCCCTGCCCCGGGCCCGTAACTCCCGTGGTCGATACGGCATAGTCGGTGCCGGTAAGCTCCAGCACGCCCCGCGCCATGGCGATGGCCATTTCTTCGCAGACGCTGCCCTTGGTGTCATAGAGCTCATCGGACACGCCCAGTATGCTTTGCTTCAGCCCGCCGGTGTAGGCAATTACGCCCCCCGGAAAGAACTGGGAACTGCCGGGGATGGTGCCCAGCAGGTATCCTATCAGGCCCGCCGTATCCGCTTCGGCCACCGATACCCGCTTCCCCTGCGCCATCAACATCTCCGCTACTTCACTGACATCCATAACTACCCTCCTGAGTTTCAATACTTGGGGCGACCGGACCGGTGTCCGGCCGGCGTTCGGACCGGAAGGACAGATCTTATCCGTCCCATAGTTACTGCTAAGGCAAGGGCCTTGCCCCCCAACAATCCGCACATCCTGAGTTTGTCGAAGGACCACCTGCCCCCCTTGCGAGAGGGCCAGGTGCAAGGGTAAATCTCACTGTTGATTAGTGGGAACGGGTGTATTATACGTTTCGCTGCTGTTGGGGGGAAACGGCCGACTGTCGTGACCCGCGGAACTGGTCTCGCGTAAACGCCGCAATCATCACCCCCGAGATAAGCCCGAACAGGTGTCCTTCCCACGAAACATGCGGCACCGTGGGCAGCAATCCGAGAAAAATACCCGTGCCAAAAACCAGTATCACCACCAACGCCACAAAGATGGACAAGAAGCTGCGTTCGTACCAGCCCCGGGCCACCAGGTATCCAAAATACCCGAACACCAGCCCACTGGCTCCCACGTGGACCAGGAATTGAATGTCGTCCCAAGGCCACGGGCGTCCCGCAGCCCAAAGCCCGGTGCCGCCAACGAGAATGATGAACGCCGTAACGCCCACAAAGTTGGTTTGTCCCCGCACCGCAACCAGGCCGCCCAACACCAGCAGGGGCACGGTGTTTGACATCAAGTGCCCAAATCCTCCGTGCAGGAAGGGACTCAGGGGTATGCCCCTTAAACCCTCTATGGTGCGGGGTACTACACCGTACTCGTTCAAGCTGTACGCCATAAAGATGTTCACTGCCTGGACCACCCACATGATGGCAACGAAGAAAATCAGCAGAAACAGGCTGGCCAGGCGGTTCCTCAAAACATTCGCTCCCTGAACATTCGCTATCCCCCGGATTCCGTGCCGTTTTCTTTAGCTGAAGGCAAGGGTTTTTGCAGCAACAGGAAAAACTCCCGGTTGCCCTTGTCTCCCAGGATTGGTGAGGCGCACATATCCCTGACCCGCAGTCCCTCGTTCGTGGCCCACACCACCATCTTGCCCAGAGTGGAGGCGTGTACCTTTGGGTCTTTCACAATGCCGCCCCGGCCAACTTGTTCCTTCCGGGCCTCGAATTGGGGCTTGACCAGGGCAATAATGTAGCCGCCGTCCCCCAGGTGAGCCAACGCCTGCGGAATTACCATCGTCAGGGAGATGAAGGAAACGTCAATAACGGCCACGTCCACCGGCAGACCTACCGACTCCGGTAATTCAAATGGATGGCGGGCGTTGACCTTTTCCATCACCGTAACCCGGGGGTCCTGGCGGAGCCTCAGGTGCAATTGCCCGTGCCCCACGTCTACGGCATATACGTGCCGTGCCCCGCCCTGCAGCAGGCAGTCGGTAAATCCGCCGGTGGACGCCCCCAGATCCAGCGCCGTCTGCCCTTCCACTTCCATGCCAAACGCGTTCAGCGCGTGGGCCATTTTCAACCCGCCCCGGCTCACGTAGGGCAACCGCCCCCGAACCTCCAGTGGAGTATCCTCGGCCAGGGCGGAGCTCGCCTTGGCGACCCGCCCCGACGGGGCAAAGACCAGTCCTTCCATTATCAGAATCTGGGCCTGCTCCCGGCTCTCTGCCAACCCCCGCTCCGCCAGCAGCAAATCAGCCCGCTTTTTTCGTGCCTTAGTTGTCATCTTTACCAGTCAATCCACACATCCGCTGGAACTCAATCGTCCAGGCAACCGCTGATCTCCCCTTCCCTCAATGAGAGGAGCAGGGATGAAAGCAAATCCATTATTCACCAATAAAATTGGGCGCCCGCTTCTCCAAAAACGCCCGATATCCTTCCTGGTAGTCCCTGGTATCAAACTGCGCCAGCGGTACGTTGGCCTCTTCGACAGTCAAGTTGTCCAGCGCCGGCTTGGCCTGTACCTGATTCAGCGTCCGCTTGTTGGCAGCATGGGACAGGGGCGCCAGCGCGGCAATCTCGCTCGCGAGCTGGTAGGTAACCGATTCCAGGTCCCCGGGCGCGGTAACCTGGTTGACCAGGCCAATGCGCAGGGCTTCCTCGGCCTCCAATAGTCTTCCGGACAGCAGGATGTACAGTGCATTGCCTTTGCCTACCAGGCTGACCAGCCCCCGCATTTCCCGATGTCCAATACTTATGCCCAGGCGCGCTGCCGGAATTCCCAGCCGGCTGCCCTCGGCGGCAATGCGCAGGTCCGTAGCCACCGCCAGTTCGCAGCCGCCACCGGCAGCGAATCCCCTAATCATGGAAATGGTAGGAGTACCAATGGCCGCCAATGTGTCCAGCAGGCGGTCCACGGCGTCGTTATAGACCTTGCCCTTGGCTGAATCGGCGCGGTACTGGTCAAAGTCCGCAATATCCGCGCCGGCGGAGAAGGCCACGTCGCCGGCGCCGGTGAATACTACTACCCGCACGTCCCGGTCCCGGTCCAATTCCTCAACCATGTTCGCCATCTTGCCCCACATATCGTAATTTATGGCGTTCCGCTGGCGGGGCCGGTTTATGGTAATGGTGGCGACGGGCGGCTGTCGGTCCACCAGGATGAAGTCCTGGACAGTTGTGGTCATGGGTTCCTCCGGAAGCGGGGTCCGTAATTTGAAGCCTGAATTCCCGGCTAGCCTACAGGCAACGCCGAAAATGTGTCAACCAGGAAATTGATTATCTGCGACTAATAACGTTCACATTCTTGACTGGCCTGATATTAACTGTGCGTTATAATGCGGCCAATAGGGTTCACAGATGATCAATTCGTCATGAAATCTTCATTCCTGATGCCGAGTATCATCAATTATGGCTTGCCTTGTACCGTCTTATGCCTATAAGATAAGGACAATTTCCACGACTGACCTTATGTCAATGGCGTTTTTGCCAAGCCCAACGCCTTTGCGCCCGAGCCTGTAACCGACCTTGTGCCCGGAATATGACATTCCAACCCTACTTTAGCGGAGCGATGCAGCATGAGAGCAGCCAGGATAGTAGCCCCGAAGCAGTTTGACTTCGTGGAGCTCGATATGCCCCAGGCCGACGATGGCGAATGCCTGATTAAGCTGGAAAAGGTTTCCGTTTGCGGTAGCGACATCCGCCACGGATACGGCCCTATCGAGCCCGAGGAGCACTATCCCATGCCGGCGGGCCGGCCCTGCCACGAACTGGCCGGGACTATCGTGGAAAGCCGTACCGACCAATACCACGAAGGCCAGCGCGTCATCGTTATACCCGACCGGGGCACCGGCGGCCTCATGGAATACCTGGTTTCCCGTCCCGGCCGCATGATTCTCCTGCCCGATGAGGGCCCGCTGGACGAGTGGGTCATGTGCCAGCCTCCGGGTACTGTCCTTTACTCCTGCAAACGCATGGACACCCTCCTTCAGAAGAACGTGCTGATTCTGGGCCAGGGCAGCATCGGCCTCAGCTTCACCATGCTTACCTCCCGCATGGGCGCCCGCAGCGTCATCACCTGCGATCCCCTTGACTACCGGCTCGATAAGTCGGTGCAGATGGGCGCTACTCATACTGTCAATCCCGACCGGGATAACCTCACCGAGGCCGTCCAGGAAATCACCCGCGGCCAGGGCCCTGATATCGTCGTCGAGGCCGCCGGCTATCCCGATACCTTCAACGAGGCCTTCCGCCAGGTTCGCCAGTTCGGCACCGTCGTCCTTTTCGGCATTCAGAGCGACGATTTTGTCCCCCTGGAGCACAACCTCCTCATGGAAAAGCAGCCCACCATTTTCCCCACCACCGGCGCCCGAAGCGCCGACCCCATCAGCCAGATCCAGGATCTGGTGTCCTTGCGTGAGCGCGGCTGGTGCGAGCCCGCCAACCTCATTACCCACCGTTTGCCTTTCTCCGACGTGCAGCAGGCCTACGACATGTACGAGCAGCGCCAGGACAACATAATCAAGGTGGTAATGGACATTAATCAATAGGATTGCTGCGCATTTGGAATTCCCCCGGGGCGCGGCTTCGGGGGAATTTTCTTGTCAGGAGAGACAGGACAGACAGGAGAGTATAGAGGGGCCTGCCACGATGAAGGAGGTGACGGAGTGGGGCCAGCATCGATTAACATACAGATGGTCAGGGAAAACCTGGCGTTGTCTATTGCCCTCTGGGCGGCGGCTCAGCGCGGCGTCATCACCGCCGCCAGCGTGCCCGCCAAGACCGCTTTTAAAGCCCTTTCCAGTGAATTCATCGAAGTCGATTCTCCTCTGGAGTTATCCGACAACCGGGACCTGGTCCGCTGCGTCAGCAATCAGATCCGCAGCGCCTTCGCCTTTTCCGCCATACAGACCTATCGGTCCCTTGAGACTACCTACCGGGGTTCCCCCCTCCAGGAGTCCGATCCCGACCTGCGCGGGGCCCGTTGCAGCTTCTACGTATTGAACAAGACGGTTGCCCAGAACCTCCTCTCGCCCGTCTGGAACTGCCCTCCCGAATACCGTTCCAGGTTCGACGTGCGCGACGTTCCCTTCAGTCTGGACGCTTCTGACCTGGACGGCAAGGAAGTCTACTGGGAGGACTTCGGGGGCCTTCAAAGATATCTGTCCCTGCTGGAGTTCTGTTGCCTCCGCGTGGCCGAAGACTCCCCTGAATCTCTCCCTGACTCTCTCAATAAGCCCAGGGTCCCGGCGGGCGACGGCGGCGCGGTAACGGTCCCTGCCAAGCATGCGCATGAGAACAGTGCCCATGCAAAGAATGGCAAAGTATCAACTCTGGCCGATGTCCCCGCGTTCCTGGCTGACTGCTGCCTTGCGGGCGATGATGCCAAGGTAATTGCCAAGGGTCTTTACCTGGCCTACATTAACTGGTGCCGTGAGCGGGGAGAAGAACCCCTGGCCCAGCGAAGTTTCGGTATGCAGTTGACGGCCCATGGCTTCCAGCGGCAGCGCCGTGGCAAGGGCCGCCACTGGTGGATGGGCGTTACCCTGGTTTCTCCCTAATACCGGTCAGCATCCCAACCATCAACAACCACCAACAACCATGGAAACGCGACCCCTCAAGAGTGTGGACTTGAGCATTTGGTAACAGGGTTGTGTTGTTCCGTACCTGCCCAAGGGCCCGAGGTCTTTTCACACCCCCCAAGGGCCCAGGCAATCATCCCGCCGTCCCCGCGTTCCTGGCTGACTGCTGCCTTGTGGGCGATGATGCCAAGGTAATAGCCAAGGGTCTTTACCAGGCCTACAAAAACTGGTGCCGTGAGCGGGGAGAAGAACCCCTGACCCAGCGAAGTTTCGGTATGCAGTTGACGGCCCAAGGCTTCCAACGCCAGAGCCAAGGCGGAACGGTAGCAGGCGGCACATCAGTTGGTCGCTGATACTCACGAGCATCCCTCCACGTGAGCTACCATTACCTCGCCGGTTACAAGCGGGACTGCCGCCCATCGCCGGCCACCACAATGTCGGTATAGGTGCCGCACCCGTCGATGCTAATTTTGAACAAAGGGGGATCTCCTGGGGTTATGGAGGAGGTATGATGCTTGGGGAAGGGGTTGGAATAGGTGAGCGGGAAATGCCAAGGTATCATATACCAAGACGATAATGCCAATTATCAATGAGTATCCCTTATGGCACTCGACGCTCTAGAAATCACACACCCTGAGCTAGCTCAACGATTCCATTCAAGTCTGAATGACAATTGCTTGTTTTCATCCTGGATGTAATTGGGATATTCTATTTTCTAGAGACAGTATTGGCCAACATAAATGAGCACTAAAGTATTTCACGAAATTCGTGACCCTGTTCATGACTTTATCACAGTAGATACTCCAGAAAGAATTGTCATTGATTCTCGTCCCGTCCAACGTTTAAGGCATATTCACCAATTAGCCCTAGAGTATCTTGTATATCCGGGTGCAGTTCACAAACGATTTGAACACGCCTTGGGCGTAATGGAATTGGCGGGAAGGGTTTACGACGTAATTACCAGAAATGACCTTGTAACTGACTCGGTCCGCAACTCCTTTCCTGAACTAAGCAATGATTCACAAAAGGATTATTGGCGCAGAGTCGTTAGGATGGCCGCCCTCTGCCATGATATAGGACACCTCCCTTTTTCTCATGCAGCCGAAGAGGAACTTTTACCCCAAAATACTACACATGAACATATGACCGCAGCACTGATTTTAAGCGATGATATGAAACAGATTTGGCAATCTGTCGTACCACCGCTGTTACCGGACCATATACAGAAACTTTCGGTAGGAAAACGATACTTACCTGGTATTACTTTTAGTCCTTGGGAAGAACTATTATCTGAGGTTATAGTCGGAAACGCTTTCGGTGTAGACCGAATGGATTACTTGCTTCGCGATTCTCTTCATATTGGAGTTCAATATGGCAGATTCGACCACTCGAGATTAGTTGATTCTTTGCGGATTCTACCAACTACAGATTACTCGGAGGACTCAGATTCTATTCCTCCTGTAACGTTAGGGTTAGAACTAGGCGGAATACAGTCGGCAGAAGCCTTACTTTTGGCGCGCTACCAGATGTTTTCACAAGTGTATCTACACCGAGTGAGGAGGGCCTACGACCTCCACCTTAAGGACTTCTTGCGTGAATGGCTACCAACAGGTAAATTTGATACGGATCTAGAAAAATATCTTGAACTTTCGGATATCGAAGTCTTGGCGGCTATACGTGAGAGAGCAAGAGACGGGTCGGATATTGCCAAGAGAATTGCAAATAGGCAACACTTCAAGGTTGCTTATTCCAGGAATCCTGGAGATCAACAAAAAAATATAGAAGCCAGTGAGTTTGTTAGTCGAGCTCTTGCCACCGAATTTGGCGAAGGCAATGTCAAGCTTGATAGTTACGAGCCGCGCGGTAGTGTCATAGATTTCCCAGTGCTGCAGTCAGATAAACGGATTGTATCCTCTACTGGGGTATCAAACCTTCTTCAACACATACCAACGGCGGTTCTTGGTTTTGTATTTGTAGAGCCTTCACTCAGAACCAAAGCACAGCAATTTGTCGTCGAGAATCTTGATTCGATTCTAAGTGGTACCAAAGATTAGAGGGAGTCTTCCAGCATGTTAAGCAACATTGAAAAGTGGGTCGTAATTGGTGAATTAGTCAGGGGCCTTAGAGAGCACCAAGGATGGGCTGGAGAGACTCAGCTACAAAAGACTTTGTTCTTTTTGCAAGAACTTCTTCAGGTTCCAATGGGCTATGATTTTATGCTTTACAAGCATGGTCCCTACGACTTCGACTTGCACGATGAATTGGGTGGAATGCTTACAAACTCCGTTCTGGCTCTTGAACACAGGCCGCCGTACGGACCACGTTTTAAAGTCGGAGATATTGGTGAGGGACTAATTCACCAAAGAAAGGACGACATTATCAGCTACATTCAACACATTGAATTCATCGCTGAGACACTTAGCAATAAAGACATAAGAGACTTGGAACGTCTTGGGACGGCCCTTCTTCTCAAGAAAGAATTTCCTGATCTCGATCAAACAACTCTTGCAAGTAAAATCGTTGAACTGAAGCCACACGTTCCTCATAATATGGCATTAAGTGCCGTCCAGGAGGTTTTAGAGATCGAGGACAAGGCGAAATCTATCAATCTCATTCCAGCATAGTTCGAGCAAATGAATCTCGTTTTTATAAAGTGCCATCCTTTTTGATGTCACAAAAGGTAATGCTTGGGCAGGCTTATGGGCTCGAATTTCCGCCAGAAATGAGCAAGTCACTCTACACCTCTACCCCATAGCTTTGGCACCATGCCCTGTGTAACCAACCCTGCACTCGCAACCCTCCGCCAGCAGCGCGAACCCTCGCCGACGTTAATGCCGTTGGCTGTGGAGATTGTGAAAGCTGAGGCGATTGGGCCGACTTCCACGCCGACGACGAGGTAGCACAGACCGCTGGCCAGTTCCTGAAGCTCCCTAATCCGGCCGCGCATTTTCGCCGGAACATCCTGCTAGATACCTTGCGAACCGGCGGTCAGGAGTTTCCTACCCCCGCTGCCTGGGGTGTTTGGCCAGAAAATCGTCGGCAATCTCCTCCATAGTCACAAAGCGGACGCCGTCGTGGGAGCGGATGTATTCCGCGATGCGCTCCAGCATCAGCAGCACCTGGGGCCGGCCGCTTACGTCCGGGTGGATGGTTATGGGGAAGACCGCCTCGTCGTATTCCCGGTACACCCAGTCGAACTGGTCCCGCCACATTGATTCAATGTCCCGGGGATTTACGAAGCCGTGGCTGTTGGGCGACGCCTTGATGAACATCATCGGCGGCAGGTCGTCCAGGTACCAGTTGGCCGGTATCTCTACCAGGTCGGTTTCTTCGCCGCGCTCCAGGGCGTGCATCCAGTGGTCCGCCGGCATGCCGTAATCAATCTTCGTCCAGCGGTCACCCACGCGGACGTAGTAGCACTCAAAATCGCGGTGCATCAGGCTGTGGTCATACTTGATGCCGTGCTTCAGCAGCAGTTCGTTGGTAACGTGGCTGAACTCCCACCAGGGCGCGACGTAGCCCCGGGGCCGTTTCCCCGAAACCTCGGTAATCAGGTCTATGCAGCGCAGCAGCACCGTTTCTTCCTGCTCCGGCGACATGGAGATGGGGTTTTCGTGGGAGTAGCCGTGCATTCCGACCTCGTGCCCCTGCTCCACAATCATCCGGCATTCTTCCGGAAAGGTCTCGATGGAGTGGCCGGGGATGAACCAGCTGGTCTTGATGTCCAGCCGCTCAAAGAGTTTCAGTAGTCGGGGCGTCCCCACTTCCCCGGCGAAGATGCCGCGGGAAATATCGTCCGGGGAGTCCTCCCCGCCGTAGGAACCCAGCCAACCGCCAACGGCGTCCAGGTCAACTCCAAAGGCGCACAAAATCTGTTTGTCGGGCATCTCATTCTCCTCGCGGCGTCCCGTTGCCAAGGTTCGGCCCATCATACACCCGCCTCATTCCACGCTACAATTGCGCCGCCTTGTAAGAACAACGTTCCGCCACCCCTGGCGCTTCAATTTATGGAATCTCTGAGCAATTGATTTGTCTGCCAGCGAAAAGAGATAATCTCACTAAATACGAGATACACATTGGCAGTCTTCACCCTCATCTTAACCTTCCTCATCAGGAGGGAATGGACTTGTTCAGGGGTTCATTAGCGGACCGTATTCGCAGGTTTATGCCTTGATACTCGCAGTTTCCGATTCACCATAGCTTCCGACATGCGCTTTCCTTAACAGCGGACACTATAGCTGACACGGAATTGACAAGGCTGGTTGGGTCTGCTGAAATTGGGCCATCACCAGGCAGAAAGTCAGACATGGAGGAGAGCGTTATGGCAGGCAAGACATACATATACGTCGGGGCCGAGGCGGATGGGCTTTATCGCAAGGAGGCGGGCGATTCCCGCTGGGAGAAGTTGGCCAAGGGTATGCCGCCCTCCCCGCAGGTGCGCGCCATTGCGGTGCATCCCAGCGACGCCAGCACCATCTTCGTCGGCACCCAGCGCGGTGTCTACCGCTCAAAGGATGGCGGCGACAGCTTTGAGCGGATGAACATGACCGAGGGCCGCATCGTCTGGTCCATCAAGTTCCATCCCCACGACACCAGCATCATGTTCCTGGGCACCGAGGGCTCCGAGGTGTTCAAGAGCACCGATGGCGGCGAGAACTGGGAGTACCTGTCCACCGTATCCAATCCCGACTCGGTCCAGATGGCTTTCGCAACCCGCATCCTGGGCATCGGCATTGAGGCAGGTGACCCGAGCCAGATGTACGCGGCGCTGGAAGTCGGCGGAGCGGCGCACAGTTCCGACGGCGGCAAGACCTGGACCATCGTCAACAGCAAGTTCGAAGGCGACGTCGACCTCCTGGACCTGCACGGAGTAACCGTTGGCGCCAACGAGTCCGTGTTCATCTCCAACCGCACCGGCGTGTGGCGCACCCGCGACCGCGGCCAGACCTGGGATGACCTCCGATTCGACAACTTCTCCAACATCCGCTACTCCCGTGGGGTAGAGGTCGCACCCAACGACCCCAGCACCCTTTACGCCTGCGTCGGCCTGAACTTCGGCAGCGAAGAGGGTGGCATCCTTCGCTCCACGGACGGTGGCGACAGCTGGAGCAGGTTTGACCAGGGCATCGCGCCGACCAGCACCACCTTCGGCATCGCGGTAAACGACCGTGCGCCGGAGCAGGTGTACTTCTGCACCCGCAAGGGCCAGGTGTTCGGCACTCACGACGGTGGTTCCACCTGGCAGGGCCACGACCTTCCCGAGATGGCAGCCAACGTCAAGGCCATCGCCTGCACGTCGGCCTAGTTAGCTAGAGTTCCCTCAAACCCTGAAGGGCAAACCCCTTCAGGGTTTGAGGTTTGGACCTTGAAGCCCCCTCTACCTCAGGTGCCATCCAGGCGAATCAGGCCACGAACAGTACAGAAGGGGGCTGAACAGCAAACTGCACTTGCCGGTTGATTCCCGCGTTACGCCGGTACGCTGCAGGCTGGTCAAGGGTAGGGTGGCGAAATGCACCCAGGACCATTGTTTAGGATCATTGTTTGATTGCGGAGAGCCCTGCCCTATACATCCCGGCCCACCTATGCTACATCTCGAACACCGCCTTGGGCGGGACCGAGGCTCAAGGAATGGAACCGGTAATACCACCGATGACTCGCCGTAAAACCCCCGGTACTACGACCGGGCGCTATACGAACTTAGTCATCTATTTATAGGTAATTATATGGAGTCTTACCCAACACCCTTCATACAGCCATTGACGAGTTAGCTATACCCTCGAGACACTTTGGACAGGTGACTAACCCCTTCTGGAGAGGATCTTTCCGCTTCACTCCCGCGGCGTTACACTGACGCTACTGCCTATCCCGTCTCGGACCATCCCACCCCTCGGGAAACCTGATAACGTGAGGTCCGCCATGACCACCACCACCCCTGATTACCTCGATAAACTCGCCAGTTTCGTGGCTAAAACGCGCCTTGAAGACCTGTCCGAAACCACCGTGGCCGCTGCCCGCGATGTAGTCCTGGACACCCTCGGCGCCATATTGGCCGGAAGCCGCCTGCCCGAGAACGCCAGCTTTGCCCAACTGGTCCAGACTCTCAGCGGCGCGGGCCACGCCACCATTTTTGGCCACCCTGCCGGCACAGTCCAGCCCGTCTTTGCCGCCCTGGTCAACGCCACCGCCGGTGTGGCGCTGGAACTGGACGAGGGCAGCCGCCTGGGTGGAGGCCATCCCTCCATCCACGTTACCCCCGGAGCCATTGCCGTGGCCGAGGAACTGGACGCCAGCGGCAAGGCTGCCCTGGAAGCGGTAATAGTGGGCTACGAGGTAACTTCCCGCATTGGTACGGGTGTGCAGTCCAGGGCTGATGTCCACTCCCACGGCACCTGGGGTACCATTGGCGCCGCCGCTGCCACTGCAAAGCTGTTGGGCTACGATGCCGCCGCCACCCGCCAGGCCATGAATCTCGCCATGTCCATGAGCCCGGCGAATACCTGGGCACCTTGCCTTGAAGGCGCCACCATCCGTAATCTCTACCCAGGCCGCTCCGAGTTCCAGGGCATTATGGCCGCCTACCTGGGCCAGTGCGGTTTTACGGCAGTCAACGACGGTCCCACTGACCTTTACACAAGCATCCTGGGCGAAGGTTTCGACCCCGATGCCGTGGTAGCAGGTTGGGGCGAAAAGGGCCCCGCGGGCCCCTTGCGGATTGAGCAAAACTACACCAAGTACCACGCCTGCTGCCTATACAACCATCCCATACTGGATGCGGCCCTGGCGCTGCAGCAATCGGACGGCTTCGCTGCCGAAACCGTCAGCCGCATCGAGGTTACGGCGCCGCCCATCGTTCAAATCATGGCCAATCCCGAGCCGGAGAATATGCTTTCCGCCAAGTTCTCCATACCCTACGCCCTGGCTGCCGGCCTGGTTGGCGGAGAGACCGGCGCCCCCGCCTTCTTCCCTGAACGGGTGGCGAACCCGGCCATCCGGTCACTGGCGGAACGGGTGCAGGTGCTGTCTGACCCCGACATGAACATGCGACGCTACGACTACCCTGCCGCACGGGTAGCCATAACCCTGGCGGACGGCCGCACCCTGGAGGGCAGCGCCGCCGCCCACTACGGCGACAGCCACAACCCACGCCCCAAGGCAGACTTGCTGGACAAGTTCCGCACCCTGGCCGGGGAGAGCCTGGGCGAAGAAAGAACCGAGCAGGCAATTGCCGCTACGGAGCGCATGGAGAAACTGGACAGCATCCGGGACTTGACGAGGTTGCTGGAAGGGTGAGGCCGCAGATTATGGAGAATCAGCATCAGGGTTGAGCAGCGTCAATCCCTGCACCCTGGTAGTGAGCCTGTTGAACGGGTAATAGTTGACGTGGCGTTCTTGGACGGGCTGAGTAGGAGCGGAAAGCAGTAGCCTCGAGATGAACGGATTGGAATGAATTCCGTTACGTGGAGGGCGCTTCGGGGTCATGGGAAATTGCCTGGATCACCGCAGATCTCCGAGAGATAACTTCCTGAAATGCCTGCGACGCGGAATGCCAGTCCATTACCTCGACCTTAAAAGGCAAGTCCGACGCCTGGAAAGCCTCGGTTAACTTGCCCAGATCGTTCCAGTGAATTGCGGTGGGGCCCACCACCGCCAGGTCTAAGTCCGACCATGGCTTGGCATGCCCGGTCACCCGCGAACCGAACGCTCTTACCTCGCAGCCTGGCAGGTGGTCGGACAGAATTCGCCGAATTTGGGCCAACTCCTTCGGTTTGACGTGAATTTCGGTCTCGTCAGTCATTTCGGGCTTCCAGGGCTACCAGCAGCCCCTTGGCGCTTTCCATAAAGGCAGGAATCACCGCGTATACTTCTTCCGCAGTGGCCTGCCGGTAAGTGTGCGAAGTGAGATTTCGAGCTCGGTGATAGATCATCCAGTCTTCCACTTTGTTAATCAAACGGTGCTCTGCACCTAGCCGGAATAACTCTTGACGGGTAACGCCGTCGGCAGCATCCCGGCTGATGTTGGTTTCCAGCCAGCGCCTAATGAATCTCCAACTTAGCTCGTAAGTGAACTCGAAGTGCTTTATGACCCCTGATTTGGCAGCCCTTAACAGCACCTCGTCCAACTCATGGGAACTGTCAGCCGCGTCCGTTCGCTCCAGGACCAGCTCCAAACCCGAAATTGCGTCGCGAAGACCATCCAATACCAGAGGCATCTTGAGATAGGTCCCAGTCTGAGATTTGAAAGAAAGATAACCTGGCTATTAAGCCAGAACTCTAAGGCTTTCACGCCCCATTATAGACCAAGGGCCCCCACCGTATCTTCCTGCCCGCACTCTCGCAGCAGGGATTTGGCGGAGGCCCAGCAACGGCCTCGGTTTATGCCAGAATAGGTCTGCTACGGGTAAACTTCGCCGCCCACCTGGTCCCGGTGGGGCACAAACTCCAGGTTGGAGGCAATATCCCGGGCGCAGCAGCCAAAGTTCCACAGGTCAATTTCTGCGCCTACCGGCCACACTACATTGATGGCGGCAATAGGAAAGTGTACCGCCTCAGCCAGAATCCATTTGGCCGTTTCCCGTTGAATCTCCATTCGGTTCTCGAAATTGGGCTCGTTGAACATCGCTTCTACCTGGGCATCCAGGTAAGGGTGCTCCATGCCCCGCATGATTAGCCCCTTGCTGGATATACCCTGGTTATAGGCATTGAGGGGCTCGTCCGACGGGCTGTTGTCATGGGTGTTGAAGCCCTTCCACGTCCGGTTCACGAAGTGGGGGCGGAAGGCGGTCATGGGCATGCGGTGCTGGTTGCAGCGCACGTTGATCTCCTCCCACATCACGCACACGGCCTCACCTACCTTGGGGGTGCCTGGATAGGAGCGTTGAGTCAAAGCCATGTCGATGTTAAAGCCGTCGGCGTAGCCGGCGTCGGCCAGCAACTGCCTGGCCCGCTCCGGATCAAACTCCGGCGTCGCGTTCCGCATCTCGTCATCAAAGAAGTGTTCGTAGCCGGTCCACCGCCAGTAGGGGTTATCCGCGTGGCCCTCGCCGTCCAGCACGTTGTCTACTATGGAATTACGGTTAATTGATATCCTCAGGGCCTCGCGCACGTCTCGCGCCCGTTTCCACTCGGAGGATTCCGTATCTGCCGTTGGTGAAATCCATGGCAGTTCTAAATCTCGCTCCGGAATGCCTTCCCGGTCGATATACAGCTGGCCGTGCAGGGTAATGTGCAGTTCCAGCGCACCTGTGAAGCGCATGAACTTCACCCCTTCAGCATCGACCAGTTGGGGTATGGACCCCAGGGAGGTCTGCATGGTGTCAATGTCGCCAGCCAGGAAGTTGGCGATGCGAGTGGACTCTTCCGCAATTTGCAGGTAGTGCAACTCCTGGAAGTATGGCGTCTTGTGCCAGTGGTCCGGCACCGCTTCGGAAATGAAACGCTCGTTGGTTCGGAACTCAACGAACTGCCAAGGGCCGGTGCCGATACCTTCCAGCGTGGCCTGCTCATCTCCTACCGCATCTGCGTAAGCCTTGCTGGCCATGGGAATGAAGTTGTTTGCCCCGAATTGCTGAAACCGCCAGATAAAGTCGAAAGCCTGGTGGGTGCCGGTGTTTATCTCCACGGTCAGGTCGTCGATAATGTTGACAGTGGTTTCAGTTTCGTCCCGCTGGAAGATCCGGCGCATATTGGTCTTGCCGGGGTGCCTACCTTCGTCCAGCATTATCTGGTTTACCACCCACATCAGGTCGTTGACGTTTGCGGTGCCCCAATCCTTGTGATAGGGGATGCCCTCTTTAAGCTGGAGTCGCCAGGAAGTTCCGTCATCGGACACGCTCCAGTCCTCGAGCAGGTCATTTTGAAGCTCTCTTTCTGGACTCATCCGCCATAGAGCGTCGAAAATGACTGGGCTCACGTAGGTAGCCTGAGGGACGGCCATGTTCTTGGGGAGGAATTGGGGCGGCCCCAGATCCTTGTTGGCTATGCGAAGGATGCCGTAGGGCGCGTCCTCAACCACGGCTGCTTCAGGGGCTACTTTGGCCTGCTCCGGGGCGACGGTCGGAGTTGGCGAAAGTACCGGCTGCGCTTCAGGTGCGCTGCCGCTCGTTCCGCCCCCACTGGCCGCTGCCTGGGAAGCAGACTGCGCGGGTTGTGACGGCTGGGACTGGGCTGCCGGCGCCTGTTGCTGTTGTGGCTGCGCTTGCTGCTGAGCCGCCGGTTCTGAAACCGGCTGTGATGCCGGGGCGGGGGCCGGTTCCTCGGAAGAGGTGCCGCAGGCCACGCCGATTAACAGCAGCAACACTATTGACGGGTAAACCAGGGCCCTGGTGGAAATTCGTTCCAGAAGTTTCACTATGAGTCCTCCCAAATTTTGAGTTACCACTCGCTGTTACCCGAAAAGAATTACGATAAGTTTTTACACTGAGCTAATGAAAAGCGCTAAACCTTTGGAAAACTCCCCAGTTTCGTAACGATCGCGGTGGCTGGCAGCCTTGCCGGTGCAAGTTCTCGGCAAGTTCCGCAACATATACTACACCCAGATAGCCTTGTCAATTACATAAAACACGACCAACAGGGCGATCGCGGTCCAGGGACAGAGCTTTGCGGGGTAGGATTGTCTGGCGCAAAGGTGGGGCAGAAAAATTTGGTTTTCCCACCATTTCCGCTCATTTCCGCTCATTGGCATCTGCCCGTAGGTAGCCGAAGCAGGGAAGGGTTAGAAAAATTATTTCCCGCCATTTCCGCTCATTTTCACCCATTGGCGTCTGCCAGCGGGTAGCCGATACGGATGAGGGGACGGCTGGATTGCTAAGACCATGGTAGGAGGGGGTAACAGGGACTGTCCAGTGGTGGTTGTCAGTGGGCTCGGTGCACACCGTATCTCCATCAAGGAGCAGGGCCCGGGGTGAAGGCAAAGACAACAGGCGCGACCATCCCATTTCTGGAACAGTCGCGCCTGATCGTAAGAATCTGTCTTGGATGCAGGGTGAACCTTCGCTACTCACCTACGCAAAAATACCCAGCGGATTCAGCGAACGCGGCACGTCGGTAACGTCCATCTCCTCCTTGCGTTTCATGTACCCAACGACCAGGTAGGTCAACGGGGTTGCCGCCGCCTCGTAGAGTATCTTGATGATCCACTGGGCCAGTGCCGCCCCCAGCAGCGCGGTGCCGCTCCAGTCGCTGAACACTCCGAAGGCAATGAAAATAAAGATGAAGGAGTCGAGCCCCTGCCCCACCACCGTCGAACCTATAGTCCGCACGAACAGCAGCCTGCCCTGCATCTTGTATTTCAACAGCGCCAGCACCGTGGAGTTGGAAAACTCGCCGATCAGGTAGGCGATAAAGGAGGCGACCAGAATGCCTGGCACCTGCCCCAGTATGCGGCTGTAGGAACCCTGGTCCGCCTCACCCCAGAAGAAAGCGCCCGGAATTATCCCGGTCAACCACAGGGCGATGACCACCAGCAGATTCGCGCCAAACCCCAGCCAGATCACCCCGCGTGCTATGCGAAAACCGTAGACCTCGGTCAACACGTCGCCCACTATGTAGCTGATGGGGAAGATGATAATTGAAGCCGGCAGCACCATCTCCGGATTTCCGAACCACGCAATAGGCAAGATGGTTATGGGCTTCACCGCGATGATGTTCGAAGCAATCAGCACGGTAATGAACAGAGCCACTACAACTACGAAGGTTCCGGTGAATCGCATAACTGCCTCCAGTCTGCCAAGTGATACGCCAGGCTTACCGAACAATTAACAATTAACGAAACAGCCGGGGCTATTCCACCGGCCTTTTGTACTCCACCGACACCTCGGTGTGAATGCCTCCCCTGACCTTGTAGTCCAGCGCTACTTTCATCCGGCGCGGCCGGCAGCAGGCCACCAGGTCCTCCAGTATCCGGTTGGCGGCGTGCTCCTGCACGATTCCCACGTCTCGAAAGGATAGCAGGTAGTACTTGAGGGACTTTAATTCAATGCAGCTTTCTCCCGGCGCATAGGTCACCGTTAAAGTCCCATAGTCCGGCAGTCCCGTCCATGGACAGACGGCGGTGAACTCGTCGGTGTCTATGGAAACCTCCGATTCCTGTTCAGGATACTCATATTGGAAGGACATCAGGCACTCGGTGTCTATGGCGGAGTCCTGGCGGATTTCCACCCGCCGGTCCAGGCTCTCGTACTGCTCCTTCAAATCGGGAATGGTTGCCATCAGGCACACCTTCTTTCGCCGGTCAGGCGCGTTGGATTAATTGCAATATATTAAAGATGTTTAGGGTATGTGTCAAAACTGACTTGGGCATTCCTGCGGTCAGAATGGTGCTGTCGGCTTGGCAATTCGTTCCAGCATACGACTTTTCGCTTACGAAATCAGCAGGTATAATCACCTCGTAACCACAAGTATATGGAGGAGAAATTGAAATGGCAGAATATGCCCATCCCGAGTCCCTGGTAAGCACCGACTGGGTAGCGGAACACGGCAGCGACGCCAACGTGCGCCTCATTGAGGTCGACGTGGACACCGCCGCCTACGAGCAGGGTCACATCGCCGGCGCCGTGGGCTGGAACTGGCAGAGCCAACTGCAGCAGGCCGTCCGCCGCGACGTGGTCAGCAAGGAAGAAATGGAACAACTCCTGGGCGCCGCCGGCGTTGGCAACGACACCACCGTAGTGGTCTACGGCGACAACAACAACTGGTTCGCCGCCTGGGCCTTCTGGCAGATTAAGTACTACGGTCACGGAGACGTCAAGCTGATGAACGGCGGGCGAGCCAAGTGGGAGGCCGAGGGTCGACCCATGACTACCGACGCCGCCAGCCATGCCGCCGCCAGCTACACGGCCCAGGCCCCCGACGAGAGCATCCGCGCCTACCGCGACCAGGTCCTGGCCGGCGTGGGAAGCGGCAGCATCTCCCTGGTGGACGTCCGCGCCCCCGCGGAGTTCAGCGGCGAACTGTTGGCTCCTGCCAACCTGCCCCAGGAAGGTTCCCAGCGCGGCGGCCACATTCCCGGCGCCGCCAACATTCCCTGGGGACAGGCGGCCAATGAGGACGGCACCTTCAAGTCCGCCGACGAGCTTGCCGAACTCTATGGAGGCAAGGGTATTGATGGAAGCAGGGATACCGTAGCCTATTGCCGCATCGGCGAACGGTCCTCTCACACCTGGTTCGTCCTGACGCAGCTGCTGGGCTACGAAAACGTCCGCAATTACGACGGCTCCTGGACCGAGTGGGGCAGCATAGTTGGGGCCCCGATAGAGAAGCCTTAGTCAGCCTTAACACCTGTAAGTAGGGGCAGACACACAGGTCTGCCCTCTACCCCGGTTATCCTGGGCATGTCGAAGGACCCCTCACTATCAGGACAAGGGCGGGCTTTGCCCCCTGTGTTAAACTATTCCCAAACTAACATGCGGAGGTAACCCTAATGGCACGCATTAACCGCTTGCAGCATATCGTCCTTAACTGCATGGATGTCGACGCTTCCATTGACTTCTACACCAAGGTACTGGGCATGGAAATCGTCAGCCATAATCCCGAGCGCAATATGGCGTTCCTCTCCTTTGGCAAGGAGCACCACGACATTGCCCTGTTCCCCTTCCGTGAGCCTGCCGAGCGCTTGGAGAAGAACCACCTGGGCCTTAACCACATCGCCTTGGAAATCGAGGGCGGCGAGGAAGAACTGCGCGAGTATTACCAGCAGCTTAAGGCCAACAACGTCGAAATCGACGGCACCATGGACCACGTCATGAGCCAGAGCATCTACTTCTTCGACCCCGACGGCAACCGCATCGAGATCTTTGCCGACATGCTCCACGACGAGGCCAAGGAATGGCTCCACCAGAACGGCGGCGTAGCCAAGCCCCTGGTCCTGGAAGAGGTAACCGCAGACTAGTACCGATCGAACCGAACACAGTAAAAAGCAGGGGGCAGACCCATAAGTCTGTCCCCTTTCTTTTTCTTTGTGGGTCCAAACCGACTCACCATGAAATCAAGGTCTTCTTGAGGGAAGCCGAAGGACCCCAAGTTCTTCTCCCAAGTCGACTGACGGTTATGATGGTTTCCCGATTGCTAGCCCTTGCTCGAAAAACAGGAGTGCGCAGTGAGTACAAAGCTGAGAATTCAGCTTGCTTTGAGCCAAACCTGACTAGCATACTGAGAATCTTTACGTCCAGTTTCACCAAGGGTAACGTGGGATCGCAGGTTCGGCCAATTAGCCCAACTTGTGGCAATCAGGGGAGCAAACCAAAACCATGGTCAGCAAAGACAACCTGGATGCCCTGTCAGGCAGAATGGATACTGCAGAGCGCAACATCACCGAGTTGACCCGCGCCGTGGGCAAGATCGAAGGTTCCCTGGCCGAAATTCGCTGGACCAACCGCCTGCTGGTCGGCGGCGTCATCGTACTGGTAATCAAAGAGTTGCTGTGGCCTTTGCTAAGCTAACGAGATAGCCAGTAACGTCCTGTTCTACCCCCGCGCCTCCTTTACACACTCTTCCAGCAAGTCCAGCGCCGCCTTGGCAAACACCCACATGTTGTCTTCGCGGTTATCGTCTCCCGTCTCCACGGTTATCGCCTTCTCCACTGGGCCCGACACCGCAATGCAGGCATGCCCCGCCGAGTCACCGTACCGGTTGCCCGTGGGTCCGCTGGCGCCCGTCTCGCTGACCGCCCAGGTTGTCCCCAGCCGTTCGCGGATGGTACGGGCGTTAAGCTGGGCGTAGGGCTCGCTGCTGGCCCGGATGCCCTCCATTGCGGACTCGGGTACGTCAAGCAATCCCTGTTGCCCGGTGCGGGTATAGACGACCGCACCGCCAACGTAGTAGGCCGACGCCCCGGGCACGGCAACCAGTGTCGCGGATATCAGCCCCCCGCAGCTTGACTCGGAAACGGACAGGGAGTCCCCTGTCTCCTTCAACAAAGCTCCCACCGATTCGGACACCGAAGTCAGATCAGGCATTCTTGAATTCCTCCTTGTTTGTGATGATTGTTCACAATCCTGCGAGGGTCCACTGGCTTTTCTGTCGTCCCTGTGAAGACAGGAACTTCGACCCTTCGCTGCAAAGATTTCCGCCTTGGTGGTATGGGCCAAGCGTGGTTTGCTCTTCTATCGTGATTATACCGGCACTTCCCGCATTGCCTTCACCAAATGTTCTATCAATCTGGAAGGGCTTTCTCAATCAAGAAATGTCTTCCTGAACCGCAGTATAAATATCACAACCAGCGCTACTACGAGGACCAGCAAGGCCACCGCCCCGGAAATCTGGCCCGGCAGCCAGACCTGCGACAGGGCGAAAATCACGATTCCCAGCAGCGGCAACCCCAGCCAAAGCGCATGATTCCGGTGCATCTTGCTCCGCCAATTTAGAATTGCGAATTAAGAATTAAGAATTACGGCTGACACTCGATCAAAAGTGAACTGATGTCCAGCTTCCTGCGCACCCTTGGTGGGTCTACTCCAGGCAAGCCGACCATCGCCAGCTATCGGTTCGTAATTTCCAACTCATAAGTGACCTTACGTCAGCGTTGGGTCCAGGATAACCTTGCCCAGCGGTTCGTTGCTGTCTACCAGGCGGTGTGCCGCCACCGCTTCCGAAAGGGGGATGTTCCGGTCAATCAGCACCTTGAACTCGCCCTTGGCCGTCAAGTCCAGGGACTCCTCCAGCTCGGCCCTGCCTTCCGATCCGAGACCGCTCATCACCCGCAAGCGCCGCTGGTACAATTTCTTCAGGTCAAGGGTAACCATGCCGCCGCCGTGAGCCCCCACGGTCACGAGCCTGCCGCCCCGAGCCATGCTGTTGAAGGCTCCGTCCCACTGGGTGGGATCGCCGATATTCTCGAATACAGCGTCCACGCCCCTACCTTCGGTGATGCGCATGACCTCGGCTTCCAGGTCTTCGCGCCGGTAGTTGACGCCGTGCTGGGCCCCGAGGGACTTGCCTACCTCGACCCGCTCGTCGGCGCCCGCTCCCGCGATAATGTTGGCCCCAATGTTGCGGGCCACCTGGACGATGCAGCTTCCCAGTCCTCCCGACGCGCCCATTACCAGGGCCCAGTCGCCGGCCTGCAGGTTGGTCAGACGGGTCTGGGCGATGGCCAGCGGGAAGTGTCGGGCCACCACGGTGGCCTGGCCGAAGGACAGCCCGCCAGGAATGGTTACGCAGTTGGAAGCAGGCACCTTTACGTACTCGGCATAGCCTCCCCACAGGTGAATACCCAGCATTCGTCGGTTGACGCACTGGAAATTATTGCCGGAAGCGCACGGGTCGCAGGCGCCGCAGTGGATTCCCTGGGAAATCGCCACCCGTTCGCCCACGCTCAGCGAGTCAACCCGGCTTCCCAGTTCAACCACTTCGCCAGCCGGGTCGTTTCCGAGCACCAGCGGCAATATAGCGCCGTAACCGCCGCCGTCCTGCCTTACCTGCAGGTCCAGCGTGCGGTTCACCGACACCGAGTGCACCTTCACCAGCACTTCGCCCGGCCCCGGCTGTGGTGTAGGAGCCTCCTCCCACTGCATAACCTCCGGCTCACCGAACCCGTGAATAACCATCGCCTTCATGGCGTTCCCCCGTCTGTGTTGCTGCCCTGATTCCTCGACCAAGCAAGCAAATTAACTTTAAGATGGGTCGTGTCGCCCTTAGGGACTGTAGCCGGTGCCGGCGGCCGGTGCGCCTGGCCCACTCCGTCCCCTTGGCTGGGTTTGGGCGTAACGCGGGGCCTGCTGCTCCAGTCGTTGCAGCAGCAGGTCAATGTCCCGGTAGGCGTCCAGACCCCCCAAGGCGGAGTTCAAAGCGAACAACTCGTCCCTCAGGATGGTCAGGCGATAGGGGGCGTCCTGGCCTCCGGTGCCGTAGCCTCCATCGTCCAGGCTGGCGTATATGTCGGCGGAGAGGCCCGTTACTACCCCCAGGCGGAGCATGTCGTCCTGCAGGCCGGTGAAGCCTTCCCGCCAGGCGCCGGAGACTATGTCGTACTGCTCCCGGGACAGGCCGGTTACCGGCTCGACCCACCGTATTTCGATCTCGGCCAGCCGCGCCGTGGCCGCCTGGCGTTCCGCTACCCTGGGAGTCAGCTGCAGTTCGTAAAGGACGGTGGTGGCGGTGCCGGCGGGGATTTCGGCAAACTCGCGGAGGTTCTGGGTGAAAGTGCTGTCAGCGGTTACCCGGTTTTCGTAGCCCACGATGCGCCAGTGGCTCACCAGTTCCGGGTCCCAGGTCACCTGGGCCCTGGCCTGGTCTGCGAAGGGTGAGGTGAGTCTGGTCCAGTTCCCGCCGCTGAAGGTGCCACGAGCCTGGCTTGGGTCGTCCAAATAGCGGTACCAGCCGTTCCCGTACTGGGCTATTTGTTCCAGCAGGTGGTCGTTGTAGCCCTGGATGCCCACGCCGATGGTGACGATGCGGATGGGGTTGGGCCTGGAGTACTCACTGGCCTCACCCAGGTTGTGCAGAATGGCGAAGGGGTTGGTGGCATCCACGTTGGCGACGCCGTCGGAGAAGAGGATGACGTAGTTGATGGCATCAGGGCTCTGGGCACGGGCCTGGTAGGCCATCTCCAGTCCCGCATCCAGGCCTTCCTGGACGTTGGTGGCGCCGCCGGGGTCAAGCCGGTCCAGGGAGCGCCTGACATCCCGGTCGTTGGGCTGGGTGTGGGTAACCGTATTTCTGCCAATAACCCTCTCTTCAAAGTGAATGATTGCCACGCGGTCGCTGGAGTCCAGGTTGTCAATAATGGAATAGGCGGCTTCCCTGGCGATCTCCACCCGGTTTCCACCCCTCATGGAGCCTGAGGAGTCCAGGACCAGGGTGACGTTGACCGGCCGCCGCTCCTGGGCGTCGGGCGCTTGTATGCCAATGCGGGCCATGTGCATCCCCTGGGTGTCGGGGTGCTGGAAGACGTCGCTATGGACGGCGAACTCGTCGGACCGGCTGGGCCTGGGATACCCGTAGCCCAGGGAGTTAATCCATTCCTCGGCGCGCACGTCGGCCGGTTCGATGTCGTAACCGGACTGGGCCAGTTCCAGGGAGCGCTGGTAGGATGCCCGGTCAGTGTCCAGGCTGAACGTAGAAACGGGGTCCTGCGCCGCGCTGACCATAGGCTGGGGACCAACGCTGGCCGTGTCCCTGGGGACGGTTCTCGGGGCCTGCCTGGGGGCTGTGCCGGACGAATCCGACTGGTCCGACTGGACACCCTGGGACGCGGGAGCCTGTGGGGCAGACTCCGCAGCAGGTTGGGACTGCGCTGCCGGGGCGGAACTTTGTGATTGCGAGGGAACGCTGGCGGGCCGACTTTGCTGGGCCGGTGCGGCCGGCTGGCTTTGGGCATCCGACTGGGCGGTTGTCTCCACTTCCACTTCCCTTATCACTTCCCGTTCGATTACCTGCGGCGGGGACTCAGGCGCTGAAGCCCCGCAGGCGACGCTCAGCAGCAAAAACGCTGCTCCCAAGGTGGCCGCCACCCCTTTAACCAGCCGTCGCCATGGGTTTAGGTTTGTCTCGGTTGTTGTATGCCGGGTGATGCTCTCCATCATCTAATATTCCTCCTCTTCCCCTCATTCGCATTCGCCGCAATAGGCGGCATCCGAGTGTCTGGTCCCCTGGCCAAACCCTCCGACGGCGGCAGTAAACCTATACCAGGTTAACTGGGTACCTCGCCATGCCCGATTAATACGCTCACTCTGGGAATTTAGATGCCTCTGCTTCTCTTCAGGAGAAGGCCGGGACAGGCCCATACCTACTTTCTCGCAGGCACAAGGAACGCCACGACCACGGGCATGGCCGCAAATGCTCCTATTGCCCCCAGCCGGGCGTAGACGCCGCCGAAAACGGTGCTTACCGCCCAGATGACTCCGAAAGCCAGGATTCCGATCAGCAACCCGGTAAGGATGATCACGTTGGGCTGGCGGTTTTTGCGAGTGGCCAACTCCCGGGCACCGAAATAGCTTCCGGCGAAGAGTATGAACAAGACTATGGCGGCGGGTAGAATCACAGGATTTTCATGGGCTGGGAGGCCCTATCCTTGCTTCTTGAACCGGACCATAAAGCTGGCTTCCCCCAGGGGAGTTCCGTCCAGCAATATGGCGGCCACATGAGTTCCGGCCCGTTGTACCGGAATGCGAAAGGTCTTGATCCAGCGCTGGAACAGAATGTCCTCTTCCCATTCGATGGTCTGGGGCGGGGGCGTGTCCAGCGGGATGCCCGGGGCCTTGATTGCCACCATCAGGTGATGCGTCCCCGGGGTTGCTTCGGCGATGCAGAAGGCCAGGTTAACGTCTACCTGGGCCAGAAAGGGAGAGTCGGGTCCGGGCGGTTCCGCCGGTTCCGGCAGTTCCACCAGGTCGATAACCCCCTTGAAGGTCAGGTCGTCATCCGAATCGGTCTCCGTGTCTCGGCAGAACAGGGCATACTTCAGGTAAGGCTGGGCTTGGCTGGTAGTCAACCGGACTACTCCTTTCGTCGGTCGCCCGCAGGCGGTCCGTAATGAGTGGCCTAATTCTAGCACTTTACCCACATACCGCCCAAGCCTGTCCTAAACCGAAACATGCCTCCTGTCACAGAAAGGGGGGAACGATGCGGGAAAGCTCTGTGCGCCCTGCGGGGATGGGCTGGTGGATTAGTCGGGGAAGAAGGGGTAGGATATTTCTTGCGAAGTACAGCCAGGCGGCGAGTTGCGAGGCGGTCACACCATGCTCAACCGGCAGATTGGCGACACCATCAACATTGGCTGGCCCGACTTTGGCCGCCCCGAACAGTCATTCACCATCGTTGACCTGGACCAACTGGGGCAGGTCTTCCGCGTCCGCGTGACGGACGGCGAACGCCAGGGAGGCTTCCTGGTTATCTACGACTGCCCCGACGTCGTGCTGGAGCAACTGGCCGAACAGGCCACCAACCAGGTGGGGTTCCGCGTCATCGTGTCCAGCTTGCGCTGCAGTGTCGACGGCGAAGTCCTCCGCAGCTTTGACTACGAATGGTACCCAACTCCCGAATACGCTGAAAGACCGCGCCAACTGGCCACCGCCCTGGCCGGCCTCCTGACCGGCATGCGCGGCGGGAGCGACTCCCAATCCTGTGAGTGAAGCCGGCAGGTTGCCGACTTTCTTCCTTTAGAACCCTCTTTCCCCGGTGCCGTGGAGCTAACTTGGGAGTTCGACCTCTGCTGCGGCCAAAAATGACGGTGCGAAGGGTAATCCCTCCGCACCTGAATGTTGTCAGCCCTGTATTTCCAGCCGCATTGCCAGAATGACTTAATTGTCGGGTTCAGAAGCGCCTGTGGCAGACTCGGATGCCGTCCAGGTTACGTTGTCGCAGTCCGTGTTGTCGCAGGCTCCTACCTGGAAGAGGTAGGTCGTGCCGGCGGTAATGTCCCCCGACTGTGTGAAATACCAGTGATCTGGGGCATCGTATTCGGTGCCGTTGGCGCCCCACATCTGGGGAAAGCCCGTGGACGAAATGGTTACTGGTGTGTTCCAGTCAGACGTGGGGTCATCGTCCTTGTACCGGACCTGGTAAGCAGGGATGTCGGAGATGGAGTCCCAGCTGGCGGCGATGCGCGATCCTATTCCTGGCGTGCCGCTGTAATAGGCTACCAGGGCAAAGTCCTGGGGAGCGGGCGGGTTGGAGTAGGTCAGCTTCCCGTTCACCACATTGATCTTGGTCGAAGTAGTCAGTGTTGCCGTGGCCTCCGCCGGGGTGCTGGGAGGGCTTGGCGGGTTTTCGACAAAGCACTGCGTCCGGTCGTACTTTTCGTTGATAGGATATAGCCGGTAGGTGTACTTGTTGGCGTCGCTGGCGGTATCGTAGGCCGAGACGTAGCGGTCGGTGAAGTAGCCCCACAGGCTGAGGGGCCAGAAGACGCACATGTCGACGCCGCTGGTTCCCAGGTACTCCCGCATCAGGATGTAGCCGGTCGTCGCTCCGTTGTCATTGGCCAGGTCCCAGGTGACTTTCACCCTGCCGTGCCTCGCGGTGACCACCTGGAAGTTGGTGGGAGTTGCCAGGTCCTCCACCCCCACGTTGTCCGGATCTATTATCGTGATGGGACCCACCTGGGCCGCGGCGCCGAAGGTATAGCCCTCGTCGGGGTCCGGGTCCCGAACGTAGCCCCACCTGGCGTTCTCATCGCAGGTTACTTCGTCAATGTACGAGAAAGTCTGCTCGTTGATGGAGAAGACCTGGAAATACCAGTCGTCGGCCCCTTCCAGTTTCCCACCTTTGGCCGTGCTGATGCTGATGGTGCTGCCGTCCGGGTACCCGCCGGCTACCACGCACTCCCAGTCGTCGGTGGTTCCCCGGCGCTTCTCCATAACGTACCCGTCATCCGCATCGTCGTAGTCCCACTCCAGCACGCCGACAAAGCCGTCCTCATCGTTTCCGTTATACCTGGTGAACTCCAGGTTGGTGGGCGCCGAAGGGCCGCTCTGCGCGGCGGCGGGCCAGGGCGTAACCATCACGAAGGCCACCAGTGCCGCCAGGGCCAGGGTAAGGGCAGTAACCCTCCATTTGCTTGTTCTGGTTATCTTGCTTGTTATTGGTCTCACTTCGCTTCCTCCTCTCGTCTTGTTTCCATGGGTGGCTGTCGTGGCCCTCGTCGGCCCTGCCCGGGAAGGCCGGCCTGACCAGGACCTGGCAGACCCCTAAGGCTGGAAAAGTATACGAGTGGATTTATGTAAAGTGTTAGAGGAATAAGAGGTATTTATGCTTGCAAGGCAATGGGCATAGCCTGGCAAGTTCCGGGGGCGTCAGGCCCGGCGACGCCAAGCCCTTCACTGCAATGCAGAGCTCGTCTCTCCCTCGCAGTGAAGGGCTGGGGTGAGGTCAACAGTTCAATATTTTCTTGCTTATTTGCAAGTAAGCCCAGGGCAATCGCATCTTAAGCGCTGCTGTCCACTAAAGCTGTAAGTCATGTCACCCTGAGCTTGCCGAAGGATCTAAAGTCCCTGACAGGAGTCAGGCTCAAGGCCCGAAACAAGTTTGCTGGGTTGGAGTTTAGATGCTTCGGCTTCGCTCAGCATGACAATCGTTTATAACGCGATTGCCCTGCTAGTAAGCCTTTTCCGTATACAACCCTACGCCAAAAGGGCATATAATCAGTGCATGCCTGAATTCTTCAATGTCCTTCCTCCTGATCAGGCCCTGGCAACTCTGCTCAAAGTCTTGCCCTTGTCTTCCCTCGGCGTAGAGGACGTGGCAGTTCAGAATTCCTCTGGCCGGATTACCGCCGCAGACCTCTTTGCAGAGGAGGCCCTGCCCGCCTTTCCCCGTTCCACCATGGATGGTTATTCGTTGCGCGCTGCCGACACCTTCGGCGCCTCCGAAGGCCTGCCCGCTTATTTCCGCATCGCCGGTGAGATCCCCATGGGCCACCCCGCAGCCGTGTCGGTGAGTGTGGGGGAAGCCGCCGTGACCTATACCGGCGGAATGCTGGCCAATAACGCCGACGCCGTCGTCATGGTCGAGCACACCCAGCAGGTCGACGCCGCCACCATTGAGGTGGTCCGGCCCGTGGCGCCCGGCGAAAACGTGGTCCAGCCCGGCGAGGATGTTGTTCGCGGCGAAACAATCCTGCCCGCCGGCCACCTGCTGCGCCCCCAGGATTTGGGAGGGCTTACCGCCCTGGGCATTACCCGCGTAGCCGTAGCTTGCCGCCCCCGGGTTGCCATCCTCTCCATGGGCGATGAAGTTGTGCCACCCGATGCAACCCCGGGCCCCGGCCAGATAAGGGACGTGAACAGCTACACCATAGCGGCCCAGGTAACACAGGCTGGCGGCGAACCTGTTCCTCTCGGCATAGCCCCTGATGACTACCGGCAACAGATGAAGCTCGCCCGCAAGGGTCTGGAACAGTCCGATGCACTGGTGTTCTCCGCGGGCAGTTCCGTCAGCAGCCGCGACATGACTGCCGACATTATCAACGCCCTCGGCGAGCCCGGAGTCTTGGTCCACGGCCTGTCTTTGCGCCCCGGCAAGCCCGCTATCGTTGGCCTGGTGGAGGGCAAACCGGCCTTCGGGCTGCCCGGCAATCCCGTTTCCGCCATGATTGTCTTCAACCTGTTGGTCCGACCCGTTCTTTACCATTTGGCCGGTTGCGCCAGGCCGCCCGTGCCCTTGGTTGCAGCGGCCCGCCTCACCAGGGACATAGCCTCCGTCTCCGGCCGGGAGGATTACGTTCCAGTGAAGCTGACTCGTAACGGAACCGGCGGAATAGCCGTATTGGACGCCGAGCCCGTCTTTGGCAAGTCCAACCTGATTTACACCCTTATTCGGGCCGACGGGCTGGTGCAGATCCCGCTGGACAAGGCTGGCCTCTATGCCGGTGAAACCGTAGCGGTGGACTTGTTTTAGCCGTTGAGCAGATCCCTTCGGGAGAATGTGCCCGTCGTCAAAGTGCAAAAGGACCCACGAATGCTGACCAGCCTGCCCAAAGCCATTATTTTTGACTTGGACGACACCATCCTTTCGGACGACGCAGTTTCGGATAGCTGCTGGGAACAGGTATGCAACCGGTTCACTGGTCGCATCGAGGAGCTTGGCCTGGCAGCCGATGGCCTGCTCGCCGAAATCCGCAGCGTAAGACGCTGGTTCTGGAATGATCCGGAACGCAGCCGCCGGGGAGGTCTCGACCTGGTCGCTGCCAGACGAGACATTCTTGCCCTGGCGCTCGACCAATTGGGCGTTCAGTCTCCAGAGCTAATCGAGGAAATAGTCCAGGTTTATATGAGTCTGAAAGCCGATACAGTGCTACCCTTCCCGGGCGCCCTGGATGCCCTGGCCACGATAAAGCAACTGGAAGTGAAGCTGGCTTTGATCAGCAATGGCAACGCCCATGAGCAACGGGCAAAAGTGCAGCGGGCAGGCATTGAACCGCTTTTTGAGTCCATCTTAATCGGTGGGGAGTTTGGCGTTGCGAAACCCGACCCTCGCGTGTTCCTCCACACCCTGGACCAACTGGAAGTTATGCCCGATGAGGCATGGATGGTTGGCGATAACCTGGTAAATGATGTGGGTGGCGCGCAGGCGGTGGGCATTTACGGCATCTGGGTAGACTGGCAGGGTGCAGGACTGCCGGAAAACAGCCCGATTAAGCCTGACCGCACTATCTTTTCAATAGTGGAACTTGTGAACTGAATCAGTCCTGAGAAACCGACGCAATTTCTAACGACTGGCAAGATTTGGTTACCATACAGTTAACCGGAAGCACCATTAGAAATGACCATACACCTTCCCAAAGCCATTATCTTCGATATGGACGACACCATCCTTTCCGACGACGCGGTGTCGGATGATTGCTGGCGCCAGGTGTGTCATGACTTTGATCATCGCCTGGAAGTTGATAACTCCGAAAACCTCCTTTCCGCCATTGTGGAAGCAGGCCGCTGGTTCTGGGCGGACCCAGTGCGTAGCCGTCCCGCCGCCCTCGACCTGTTGAAGGCCCGCCGGGATGTGCTTTCCATGGCCTTCGACCGCTATGGCATTGAGGATGAAAAACTGATGGAGGAAATGGCGGCAGCCTTCCAGCAGTTGAAAACCGGCACTATTGAACTGTTTCCCGGCGCGCTGGATACTCTGCATTCCTTCCGGGATCAGGGTGTGAAGCTCGGCCTCATCACCAACGGAAGTGCTCATGGCCAGCGGGCCAAGGTGCAAGGCGCCGGCTTGGAACCCATCTTCGAGTCCATTCTGATAGAAGGTGAATTCGGCGTTGGCAAACCCGATCCCCAGGTCTTTCACCACACTATGGTCCAGTTGGGAATTGGGCCCGAAGATGCCTGGATGGTTGGCGACAACCTGGTAAACGATGTGGGCGGCGCGCAGGCGGTTGGCATTTGCGGGGTGTGGGTTGACTGGCGGGGTGACGGCCTGCCGGAAAACAGTCCCGTTACGCCCGACCGCACCATCCGTTCAATAGTGGAACTGGTAAAGTGAGGCATACCCTGCAAAGCCCGAGTCTTTGGGTCAACTGGAATCTCGGGTTCAACTTAACCAACCGTACACGGGAAGAGGCATGACTACAGACCTGCCCAAAGCCATAATCTTCGACATGGACGACACCATTCTCTCCGACGACGAGGCCGCCGAGAAATGCTGGCGCCAGGTCTGTAACGAAATGTTCCACCGCATTCAGGTGGGCACCCCCGAAGAACTTGCCATGACCATCCAGGAGTTGCGCCGCTGGTACTGGGCCGACCCCGAACGCATTCGCCGGGGCAGCCTCGACCTGACCAGGGCCCGCTGGGAGCTTCTCTCCATGGCCTTTGACCAGTATGGCATCGACGACGACGTTTTGAAGGAAGATATGTCGGTAGCCTACCAACAGCTGAAGTCGGCCGCCGTACAATTGATCCCCGGTGCGCTGGACACCTTGCAATCTCTTCGCGACCGAGGTGTCGCGCTGGGATTGATCACCAACGGCGACGCCTCGGGGCAGCGCGCCAAGGTGGAGAAGGCCGGGTTGGAACCGTATTTCCAGTCCGTCCTGATTGCCGGGGAGTTCGGGGTAGCAAAACCCGACCCCAGAATCTTTGCCCACACTCTGGACTGCCTCGGGGTGTCCCCCGGCGAGGCCTGGATGGTGGGCGATAACCTTTATGCCGACGTGGGCGGCGCGCAAGCTGTGGGAATCTATGGAATCTGGATCGACTGGCGGGGCAACGGTTTGCCCGACAATACCCCCGCCATACCGGACCGCATCATCCGTTCCATCCTCGAATTAAATCTAACGTGAACGGGGTGAATACTCTTGGTCGAGGGCCAATCAAACCAGCGACGCTACTACCTCTCCGACATTCCGCTGGAAGAAGCACAGGGCCGGTTTTACGCTGCCCTGCTTGAAGCCGGTGCCTTGTCCCCCCTTGCAGCGGAAATGGTTCCCCTGGCCCGGGCCCGGGGACGAGTATCGGCCGGTCCCATTTGGGCGGTCGCTTCCTCCCCCCACTACGATGCTGCCGCCATGGACGGCATCGCCGTTCGTGCCGCCGAAACCGTCGGCGCGACCGAAACTTCGCCCATATCCCTGCGGGTGGCCGGCCAGGACCCACAAGCCGTATGGGTGGATACCGGCGACCCCATGCCACACGGCTTCGACTCCGTGATAATGATCGAGCACCTGCACCAGATAGGCGATGACCACGTCAGTATCATGGATCCGGTTGCTCCCTGGCAGCACGTCCGCCCCCTGGGCGAGGACATCGTGGCCACTGAACTGATCCTCCCTGAGAACCATCAGCTTGCCGCTGCCGACCTGGGCGCCTGTGCCGCGGCCGGCCTGACCCAGCTTCCCGTTCGCCGGCGACCCTCAATAGCCATACTTCCCACCGGCAACGAACTGGTCCCCGTTGGTACTGACTTGAAACCCGGCGACATTGTCGAGTTCAACTCCCTGATGCTCTCCGGCCTTTTCGAGGAATGGGGCGCCGTCCCTGCCGTCCTGGATTCGGTAGACGACGATTTTGTGGCAATCCGCGACGCGGCGCGGGCCGCCCTGGCTGACCACGATCTGGTCATAATCAACGCGGGTTCCTCCGCCGGCTCCGAGGACTACACTGCCCTGGTGGTCGAGGAGTTGGGAGAACTGTTGGTCCACGGCGTTGCCATCCGCCCCGGCCATCCGGTTGTGTTGGGCATTGCCGACGGCAAACCCCTGGTTGGCCTCCCCGGTTACCCGGTGTCCACTGTGCTTACCGCCGAGCTATTGTTGAAGCCCCTGATAGAACGCTGGCTCGGGCAGGTCGCCAGCAACCTCCGCCCCATCGTCCAGGCCAGCCTCACCCGCAAGGTTACTTCCCCCGTGGGCGAGGATGAATTTCTCCGGGTGAAGTTGGGGCGCGTCGGCGAAAAGATGGTGGCCACTCCGGTCCAGCGGGGCGCCGGCGTCATTATGTCCCTGGTCCGCGCCGACGGCCTGCTTCAAATCCCCCGCTTCTCCGAGGGCCTGGAGGCAGGCTCCGACGTGCCCGTGGAATTGCTGCGCCCTCTGGCCGAGGTTGAAAACACCATCGTCGCCATCGGCAGCCACGACCTGACCCTGGACTTGATGTCGAGCTTCCTGCGCCGCGTCCCTTCCAGCGTAAACCTGTCCTCTTCCCACATCGGCTCCCTGGGAGGACTCATCGCCCTGCGCCGGGGCGAGGCCCACCTGGCCGGCTCCCATCTGCTGGACGAGGCCTCCGGCGAGTACAACATTTCCTACATTCAACGCTATCTGAGCGGGGTCCCAGTGGTGCTGGTCAACCTGGTAGGACGGGTGCAGGGCCTCATCGTGCTCCAGGGCAACCCCAAGGGCATTTCCATCCTGGCCGACCTGCTGCGGTCCGATGTAACTTTCGTCAACCGGCAGCGCGGTTCGGGCACTCGCGTCCTGCTGGACTACAAACTAAGGGAAATGGACGCTACACCGGAAAGCGTTCTCGGCTATGAAAGGGAAGAGTACAGCCACCTGGCGGTCGCTGCCGCGGTCAACGGCGGGTCCGCCGACGTGGGGCTGGGCATCCTCAGCGCCGCCCGCGCCCTGAATCTTGACTTCTTTCCCCTCCTTAACGAACAGTACGACCTGGTAATCCCCCGCGCTTACTACGAGAGCGACCTCCTGCGTCCCCTGCTGGAACTGCTCTCCAACGAAGAATTCCGCCAGGCGGTAGATGACCTGGGAGGCTACGACGTAACCCGCATGGGGCAGGTGCAGGCGGAGATTGGGTAGGGGTAGCCAGAAACCGGTATGGTAAAATTGTTTCCTTGGAGAACAGCCAACCGCAGGGTGCGTCATGCAAAAAAAGTTCACCATCACCTTGGATCAAGATATTTACAAGAGGCTGTGCATAGTCGTTGGGAACGACGACGCGAAGTCTTGCGCCCAATTCATAGAGAGATTGGTGCAAGGCAGAGTGGCCAATTGCTTTGCACCGGCTGAGTTGGACCTCATTTACTTGGAAAAGGGTCAGGATGCTGCATTCCAAGCCAGGTTATACGCCCGCAACGAAGCCACCTTCTCCGACGAAACTCTGGAAACCGAATTTCAGGCCTGGCTGACCGAGGAGTATCGCGCCCAAGCGGAAGAGCGGCGCCTGGAGGAAGAGTTTCTGACCAGGCTGGAAACTGACTATTTGGCCGAATACGAAGATCCCGTACTTGAGTCCGAGTTCCAGAAGTGGCTCGTGGAAGGCCGCCTGTGGATAATGGACGATAAGCTGCAAGGCGAAGCCGAGTCGTGGGCAAAGTCCTCGGTTGGTGGCGCCAACCCATCTTCACCTGGAGAAGCCCTGAGTGAATCGCAATGAAGTCTGGTGGGTTAACTTCGATCCCGCTTTAGGTGAAGAAATCACCAAATTACGCCCGGCAGTTATCGTCAGCAACGACAATTCTAATCGACGCATCAACAGGTTGCAGGTAGTCCCTTTAACCAGTAACATCAGGCGTCTTTTCAGAAACGAGGCTTATATTGCACTTAACGGTCGGCAGGTGAAAGCCATGGCTGACCAGTTGAGGACGGTAAGCACGCTTCGCGTCCGGAATCAGATTGGGACCATATCTGTTGGCGACATGGCCCAAATTGAGACCGCCATCATCTACCAACTGGGTTTGGCATCCCTTCCTTCGTGATAGACTTTAGTAGCAACTATTCCCCTAATCCCGCTTACCTCACCCACAACAGGAGGCCTCATGCAAAGCAGCGAAATTCGTCTCACCGAGCTTTCCCACTGCGCCGGTTGAGCCGCCAAGATCAGCCTTGAGGACCTGGTCCAGGTCCTGAGCCAGTTCCCGCAAATTTCCCACCCCGACCTGTTGGTGGGCAACGAGACGGGGGATGACGCCGCCGTTTTCCGCATCAACGACGAGACGGCGCTCATAATGACTGTGGACTTCTTCCCGCCCATTACCGATGACCCCTACGAGTTCGGGGCCATAGCCGCCGCCAACGCCCTGAGTGATGTCTATGCCATGGGCGGCAAGCCCCTGGTGGCCCTCAATATCTGTGGTTTCCCCGCTGCCCTCGACAAGGGCATCCTTGGCGAGATTCTGCGCGGCGGGTACTCCAAGACTGCCGAGGCCGGATGCCTCATCGTGGGCGGCCACACCGTGGACGACCCCGAACCCAAGTACGGCCTGTCCGTGGTGGGTATCGTGGAACCTGGCAAGCAGACCACCAACGCGGGGGCCAGGGTCGGCGACTCCCTTATCCTGTCGAAGCCCATCGGTACCGGCATCATAACCACCGCCGGCAAACAGGGACGGGTTGCCCCCGAAATCCTGCAGGGCGCCGTGGACAACATGGCCGAACTCAATCGTGCCGCGGCGGAGGCTATGACCAAGGTCGGCGTCCACTCCTGCACCGACATTACCGGCTTTGGACTGATGGGACACCTCAAGTCGATGGTCAAGGGCAGCGGCGTCTGCGCGGAAATCAACCTGAACCAGGTGCCCACCCTGCCCGGGACGTGGGACCTGCTTGAACAGGGCATTGCCCCAGGAGGCACCAGCCGCAACCGCGACAGCGTGGCCGACGCCGTCCGCTGGCACCCGGACCTGACCGACAACGACCAGCTTCTCCTGTGCGACGCCCAGACTTCCGGCGGTCTCCTCATGGCCGTGTCCGCCGACAAGGAAGAGCAACTCCTGGCGGAATTGACCGCCGCCGGGACGCCCTGCGCCAGCGTGGTGGGCCGCATCACTGACGGCCCCGCCGGCACAATAATCGCAAACCCATAGCCGGTTGGCGTGCGTAGTACCCGTTAGGAAACGTTTAGGCGCTTCAGTGGACAGGCACTCTCCTCTCCCTTAGGGAGAGGAGAGTGGGTGAGGGCAGTTCGCCAACCCGTCTTTACGGCTAAGGACTGAACCCTCTTGCCAGTGGCCGTGACAGGCACATGACTCGGTCACCCCCCAGGGTATACCACAAGACTTGCCCACTCTAAGGGTGAAATCATTAGGGCCTTTTCGTGGGTAAGTCCCTTAGTGAACCTTCGTGTCCTTTGTGTTCTTCGCAGACATTCCCCGTTTGACACCCCAAACCACGGAGTCTTAATATGAGCCTTGGCCCAGCGAAAATTACCGAATCCCTGAACAGGTGGTTAAGCAAGTTGGAACCACAATTTGGTCTCAAGCGTCCCGATCAGGTTAAAGAAGCCCCCGACCAGGGCGAACGCGTCCCCCCCGGACAATTCCTCAGCAAGAAATTCCCGGTACTGACTTACGGCTCTGCTCCCAAGGTGGACCTTGCCACCTGGACCTTCAAGGTCTGTGGCGTCGTCAATCAGGAAGTTACCCTGAACTGGCAGCAGTTTACCGAGCTTGACTGGCAGACGCTGGACGCCGATTTTCACTGCGTAACCCAGTGGAGCGCCCTGGACCAGACCTGGGAAGGCGTCCCCGCTTCCGCGGTTTTGGAACTGGCCGGTATCAAGCCCGAGGCCAGGTTTGTCATGGCCCACTGCTTCGGCAACTACAGTACCAATCTGCCCCTGGACATGGTACTGGAAGAGGGCTTCCTGGCCCACCGGCACAACGGCGCCGAACTGGGCAAGGACCACGGGTGGCCCCTGCGCCTGGTAGTCCCCAGCCGCTATGCCTGGAAAAGCGCCAAGTGGATCAACTGCCTGGAACTGATGACCGAAGACTCCCCCGGCTTCTGGGAGCAGCGCGGCTACAACAACAACGCCGACCCCTGGAAGGAAGAGCGTTTCTGGCCTGAACTAACCCGCTAGCCCTTGCAGCATTGTGGCGGGTGTCGGACCCAGCAGGCCCCGGCCAATTTGGCCGGGGCTTTTGTGTTTGGAGGCAACCGTACAACCCTGGGGTACTCATCATATTTGCTGTCTTCCATGACCAAAGCCTTAGGCTCGCTCATCCTGAGGCTGTCAAGAAATTGCCTTTCCCGGGTGAGAGGGGTGGGAAGTGGGAACTCATACCCGACCATTTCGGCCGGAGTTTGCCTTTTCGCCCGTATGCATTGAATAGCGATGGTAAAAGTGTTGTATTATTCTAGCGAAGCCGTATGGCGCCACGGCCCGGCATGGCGGGTTCAGGTCCTTTGGGCGCCTGGCCACCTAATCTTGAAGGGCCATTCCATCTTCCCAGGAGGCCAATAGTGGCAGACACTGCAAACAGTACTCCGTCAAACCCGACTATCAGTTCGAACGGTGACATCAGTGTTGCCAGACGCCTGGAGCGGCATATTCAGGGAAAGACCGTCACCGGTCTTATGGAATTGTTCCCGCTTCTCGTTACCATTTTGGTAATTGCGGTAATAGTTGGCTATGCCGACAGCTTTGTGCATCCTCTGATTAAGTTCCTGCCGTGGCACCTTCCCATTATTGGCGGCCTGACCTTTTCCGGGGTAGGCCTCATCGTTCTCGCCCTCCTCTTTTATCTGACGGGACTGGTCGTATCCTCCCGCATTGGTCGCGGTTCCTTCAGGTTGGCCGGCAAAGTTATGAACCGTACTCCGGTGGTGGGTACCATCTACGGTCTTACCCAAACCGTCGCGACGGTAATGTCCTCCCAGTACCGCTTCAGCCGTGTCGTGTTTATCGAGTGGCCCCGGGACGGCATGATTGCCTTGGGCTTCGTGACGGGTCGGGCAGTTTCAAGCACAGGCGAGTCTGTGGTAATCGTTTACGTGCCCACTGTGCCCAATCCCACCTCCGGCAACATGGCCATCGTAGTTGAGGACGACGTATTTGAAACCGATATGACCGTTGAAGAGGCAATGAAGATGGTGTTCTCAGGGGGCATTGTCGTTCCGGAGTCCTTTGCCTTTGCCAGGCTGCCCCGGGAAAAGGGCACCCACGAGTTTGTGGGCCGCTTCGATGCCTCGAATTAGCCATTGACCTGAAAAGCTCGCTCCCTCGCAGTCCACACCGTCCGAAAATGATTCAGGGGCTGCCAGCCAATGCGCTGGCAGCCCCTGAATTTTTCTTTGGCGTCCTGTAACGGCTTGGTCAAGCCATCCCCTGCTTCGCCAGGCAGCCTTCAGGCAGCCTTTCGCACCTCCGGTTGGTACGTGGCCTCTGCGGGCTCCACAGGCTTGGCCGGGGTCAGGGTATCGGGAAGATCCCTGGTGAATCCGCACTGGAGGCAGTTGATATACCTGCCGTACATATCGGTTGCCAGGTACAGGGATCCTTGGCATTTTGGGCATCCTTTGAGCTTGAGCATCGCGATTCACCTCCTTGTTCGGCCATGGCAAAAATTGCCATCGCCCAGTTCATAATTAGTATTGCGGGAAAATAATAAAAGTTGACACACTTAATGTCAAGGCTTATTATATTCCTTGTAGATTAGTTCTGGATTTCACAAAGGTCCTTCCGGGAGGGAATACGATGTACGAGCGATTTCGGATTTGGGTAGACACAGACGTAAGGAACGACCGGGAAAGGTCGTCTTTTCGAATGCCGCCTGCTCCACCGGAATCCTCGGAGTTGCAGCCTGCCTCTACCGCTCAGCCCTCAAGTTCGCAGCAAGGCAGGCAGGAAGATGGTTTTGATGCTGGCATGGAAGGCGTCTACATTATCAGCGTGGCCGCCCGGATTCTGGATATGCACCCGCAGACCCTCCGCAAGTACGAGAGGCTGGGCCTGATCAATCCGGGCCGCACCGTGGGAATGCTGCGCCTCTATTCCCGGGAAGACATACGCAAGGTCCTTCTTATCCGGCACCTGATGGAAAACCTGGGTTTAAACCTGGCCGGAGTGGAATTTGCCCTTAACCTGGTGGAGAACCTGCAAGGCTTCAAGCAGTACCTCCAATCCGTTGCTGAAGGCACGGATGTGGAGCCCAAAATTGAACCGGCCATGGCCCAGCTATTCCGCAATCTTAATTTGCCCGGCGAAGAAAGTTAGTGACAGTGCAACCAGCTAGTGACGGCGCAACCACGGCAAGCCAGGAATATTTCTAAATTGAAGGTGGACCCACATGACCAACGGCCATAACGATAGCGAACTTCCGGCGCCTGAGCCGGAAGAGGCCCAGCAGGAAACAATCCAGGATTTTGACTCCCTTCCCGCTGAGGAACAGGTAGTGGTCCTGCGGCGGGACCTGGACGAAGCACGAGATGAACTGGGGCAGTCCCGGGAACAGGTGCAGAGAGCCCAGGCGGACCTGGCCAATTACCGCAAGCGCACCGAGGAAGAGCAAGTAACGATGCGCCAGGATGCCAACCGGCGCCTGATTATGAACCTGCTGCCGGTGGTGGACGAACTGGAACTGGCCATTAACCACCTGGGCAACGGTGAAACATCCGATTCCTGGGTTGAGGGCGTAAAACTGATTCATCGCAAGGCCTACGGTGTTCTGGAGTCCGAGGGCCTGTCCAGGATAGAAGCGGTGGGAGTCCAGTTCGACCCGCTGCAGCACGAAGCGGTGGGAGTTGTGGATTCGGAAGAACATCCCTCGGGTTACGTGGTGGAAGCCCTCCGCAACGGTTATCGCTTGCGGGACCGGGTCATTCAGGCGGCCCAGGTTGTGGTCGCCAGGTAATGTCATGGGCCGGCCTTTAACCGGCGAGAATTTAACAAGACAGAAATCTTTTAGTCATATAACCGGACTAGAATTTAAGGAGTATGAAAATGGCCAAGGTGCTCGGTATAGATTTGGGTACTACCAACTCGGTAGCGGCGGTTATCGAGGCGGGGGAGCCCACCGTGGTGGAGAACGCCGAGGGGGCCCGCCTTACGCCCTCCGTGGTGGCGGTAAATCCCCGCAGCGATGAAAGATACATTGGCCAGGTTGCCAAGCGGCAGTCGGTCACCAATCCGGAGAATACCGTCTTCTCCGTCAAGCGGCTTATGGGCCGGAAATACACCGACCAGGAAGTGCAGGGCGCCCTGGGCAAGTTGCCCTACAAGGTGGTACAGGCAAACAACGGCGATGCCCACGTGGAAATGTCGGGGCAGGCCTACGCGCCGCCCCAGATTTCATCCTTTGTATTGCAGAAGATCCGGCAGGACGCTGAAGCCAAACTGGGCGAAAAGATCACCCAGGCGGTGATCACCGTACCCGCCTACTTCAACGACGCCCAGCGCCAGGCCACCAAGGATGCCGGCACCATTGCCGGCCTGGACGTGCTGCGGATCATCAACGAACCCACCGCCTCTTCCCTGGCTTACGGCCTGGACAAGACTAATGAAGACGCCACCATAGCCGTCTTCGACCTGGGCGGTGGCACCTTTGACATTACAATCCTCCAGATGGGCGAAGGTGTCTTTGAGGTCAAGTCCACCAACGGCGACACCTACCTGGGCGGCGACGACTTTGACCAGAAGATACTTGACTGGCTGATCCAGGAGTTCCGGCAGGAGACTGGCATCGACCTGGGCAGCGACCGCATGGCCCTGCAAAGGCTGCGGGATGCGGCGGAACGGGCAAAAATCGAGCTTTCCAGCACCCTGGAAACGGAAATCAACCTGCCTTTCATCACCGCTGACGCCAGCGGCCCCCAGCACCTGGTCAAGTCCCTCAGCCGTGCCCGCCTGGAGCAATTGGTGGGCAGCCTGATCGACCAGACGGCGGCCCCGTGCCGACAGGCCATAACCGATTCTGGCCTGCCCGCCAGTGAGATAGACGAGGTGATCCTGGTGGGCGGCATGACCCGCATGCCGGCGGTGCAGGAGAAGGTCAAGGCCATTTTCGGCAAGGAACCCAGCCGCTCGGTGAACCCGGACGAGGCCGTTGCTCTGGGCGCCGCCATTCAGGCCGGCGTGCTCGGCGGCGAGGTCGGGGACATTGTCCTGCTGGACGTTACCCCCCTGACCCTGGGGCTGGAGACCCTGGGCAGCGTAATGACCACGCTGATTTCAAGGAATACGACCATCCCCACCAAGAAGACTGAAACCTTCACCACCGCCGCCGACGGGCAGACCAGCGTGGACATTCACGTCCTGCAGGGTGAGCGGCCCATGGCCGGGGACAACAAGTCCATTGGCCGGTTCATTCTCGACGGGCTGCTGCCGGCGCCGCGCGGAGTGCCCCAGGTGGACGTTACCTTTGACATTGATGCCAACGGTATCCTCAGTGTTTCGGCCCAGGACAAGGGCACCGGCAAGGAGCAGCGGATTGTCATCCAGCCCAGTTCCGGCATCTCCAAGGATGATATTGAACAGATGGTAGATGCCGCCAAGGCCCATGAGGAAGAGGACCAGCGGCGTCGCGCCGAAGTAGAAACCAGGAACCAGGCCGACTCCCTGGTTTACAGCACGGAGAAACTCCTGGCCGACAATGCGGACAAGGTACCCCAGGACCTGAAGGAAGAGGTGGAAGGGAAGATTGCGGTCCTGAAGACGGCCATAGCGGCCAACAACGTTGCTGAGATGCAGACTGCCATGGCCGACCTGAACAACTCGATGCAAAGGCTGGGTCAGGCAGTCTATGGACAACAGACCCCTGGCGCCACTCCCGAAGATCCGGGAATGGGCGGCAGCGATAGCGATGACACCGTAGAGGGCGAGTTCAGGGAAGTCTAAAAGTCTGTCAAAGCTGCATTACTTCGAGCTGGCGATTCTGATATAATATGAATGTAAAGTAATAGGGTCGCTGGTTCGGCCTCATCATTCGATTCAGTCTTGGGGGATAAAATGAGTGCACCAGAGAGCGCAGGGCAAGAGGTATTAGGCAACGAGAACACTTTCGTGATCGACGGTGTTCAGCAGGCTGTTACACCGCTTCAGTATCACTACCTCAGTCTGCTGGAGCGACTGACTGCTCTCAAGAACACCTACCAGACCGATCCGGCCTACGAAGGCTGGATGATGGACGCCATCAAGAAGTCCATCTACAGCACTTTCAGGGACTGCATCGAGTCCAACGTCGGTAACGTAGCCCGGGACATTCTGGGACAGGAGCACCACGTTAACTAAACTTTAATAATCTCAGGCATTTTAGAGGCCAGCCCGCAAAGGGCTGGCCTCTTTCTTTGTGCAGCGCAAGAGTGCTGACCCGACAAGGGGACTCCCGGAAGAAGTCTTCCCTAACCCAAGCCGTGCTTTGACATTACTTCCCGCCTCAAGTTAGCCACCCCGTCCTCCAGGTACTGCCTGGCCTGCTGCCGCATGTTGTCCGGTACGTCCAGCGCCACGGTGTCCCGCAGGTTGGGGGCTGGGTACTGGCCCGACACGGCCTCTGGTATGTGGTCGGGCCACTCCACGCCCAGCATTACGCCGTAGGCCAGGGACCAGCAGCGGGCCACGGCCCCCACGTCATAACCGCCTCCGCCCAGGGCCAGCCAGGGCAACCCCAGCTTGGCAAACTCCCTTATGACCTCCACGTAACCCCGGGATGTTAGCTGCAGGTGGGTTATGGGGTCGGAATGGTAGCTGTCGATGCCCAGTTGGGTTACCAGAATGTCCGGGGCGAAGGCACGAATCAGCGGTGGAACTACCTCGCGGAAAGCCCACAGGTAAAGTTCATCCTCGGTATAGGGGAACAGCGGGACGTTTACCGAATAGCCAACCCCATCGCCAACGCCTGCCTCAGACACGAAGCCCGTGCCAGGGAACAGGTACTGCCCCGATTCGTGGATGGAGATGGTCAACACCCGACCGTCGCGGTAGAAGACATCCTGCACACCGTCCCCGTGGTGAGCGTCCACGTCCACGTAGGCGACCCGCAGACCGCGGTCCAGGAAATACTTTATCGCTATGGCCGGGTCGTTGAAGATGCAAAAACCTGAAGCATGGGTCGGCGCGGCGTGGTGCAGGCCACCGGAAATGGAGAAGGCCGCGTCCACCCGCTTCTCGGCCACCAAATCGGCGGCCACCAGCGTGGCGCCCGAACTGAGCAGGGCCGCATCGTACATTCCCGAATAGACAGGATTGTCTCCTCTTTCGCTGAACCCAAATCTTTCCGGCTGGACCGCCGCCAAGCCGGCGCTGAGGCTGCGCACCGCCGCAACGTAGTCACGGGTGTGCACCCACTCCAGTTCTGCCTCGGTGGCCGCCCGGGGATCTATCAGCAGAGAGGCTTCGCCGTCGAAGGCCCCGTAAGCCGACAGGAGTTCGTAAGTATGGCGAAGGCGGATGGGCCGCATGGGGTGGTCGGACCGCAGTATGTGCTGGGAAAGGGCGTCTTCGTAGACAAAAGCAGCGTTGGGCATGGTGGACCTCTCCGGCAGTTTTCTCCACGAATATACACGAATGGGCACCAATAGTGGGGAAACTTGCGGAGCAGGATTAAAGGTGTGATTGTCGCTGCCCGGTGCTTTGGCTTGCCTATTGTTAAGAGAAGGTCTATCTTACCCTGACTGACTTTAACCTGTTCTTAACATTTGCCGCAGAGAGAGTGCTGGCAACCGCCGCGCCTGCTCGAACCCTTTTGTACTGGTAATTGGCTGGCTTCTATGACAACACAGAACGAATCCCGGACAACACAGAACGAATCCCGCTTTGCCTGGTTGCCTTTTGAACCTGTGGGCTTGATAAAGCTGGGCACTGCGGTTGTCCTGTTCCTGGTTGTTTTGTTCATGCCTACGCCGGAGGGGCTGTCTCCCGAAGGTCAGAAAGCTCTGGCGGTGATGACGCTGTCGGTGGTCCTGTGGGCCACGGATGCCCTGCCCATCTCGGTTACCGGCCTGTTGGGAGTGATACTGCTCATCGTGTTGGGAGCAGTGCCAGGGGTGCTGGAAGGGCTCTACGGGTTTTCGCAACCGGTGTCCTACTTCCTGATTGGTATCCTGACCATCGGACTGGCGGTGCATCAATCAGGCCTGGCGGAGCGTCTGGCTACCTTCCTCATTCGGGGCGCGGTGGGCAAGCCGGGGTTGTTGTACGTTCAAATGCTTTTTTCCTTTGCGGCGCTTACCTTCGCGCTGCCTTCCGCCAGCACTCGCGGCGCGATCATGGTTCACGTCTACGCCCAGGTATTGTCCCGCTGGAACATCCCGCAGGACCACCGGTATTACAAGGCGCTGATGATGGCCCTGGGCAGCCTTAATCGCCTGGGGTCCACGGCGCTGCTGGCGGGCGGGATCACGCCGGTGGTGGCATCGAGCCTGCTGGGGGACTTTTCCTGGACCGGATGGTTCCTGCTGATGAGTGTTCCCTTTTACGCCAACCTTATTGTGGGGGGCTTCCTGCTGTTTCTCATGTACCGGGGTGGTTTCAGGCTAGAAGTCCCACGTGACGCGGCGCAATTGACCGTGGGACCGACGACGGCAGTGGAATACCGGGCGGGGCTGATCGTAATGGCTACGGCTCTGCTGTGGTTCACGGACTTCGCCCACGGACTGCATCCGGCGGTGCCGGCGTTGATAGCCATGACCCTGATACTAACGCCCAGAGTTGGAATCGTTAGCTGGCAGACCTTTGAACGGAACCTGGGCTGGTCCAATTTCTTCGTGATCGCCACCTCCCTTTCCCTGGCCCACGCGCTGGTGACCACCGGAGCGGCGGCATGGGTCTCGGAAGCGCTGGTCGGCGGGACCACCCAGGTGCAGGACCGGCCGCTGATGGTGTTGGGGGTACTGTGCGGCTTCGCGGCGGTTTTGCGGATGTTAATGCCGAACATCGCCGGTTACCTGGCCCTGGTTATTCCCGTGGCGATGGCCAGCGGCGGCGCGCTGGGCCTCAACCCTCTGGTGTGCGGCATGGCGGTGGTGGTAGTCGGGGATTCGCTGGTGTACTACAGCGCTGCCGGTACCGCGTCGGTGTTCATATTCCAGATGGCCAACATTCGGAACGCGGAAATTTTCCGGTTTGCGGTGGTCATGACCGCTGTTTCTATTTTGGTGGTTTTCCTGTTGGCGGTGCCCTATTGGAACCTGGTGGGTCATCAGTTGACCCGATAGACGGGTCTGTCCACCTTTAACTTAGAGCCCGTCTTTTAACCGGGGCCCGTCTTTTAACCAGGGCCCGTCTTTGGCTCCGTGTGCCTGGGGCGCATGGTCCACGCGGTTGCGATTCTGACGGAGTGAAACGGCATGAAGACTGACTGGAATGTTGGTCTGCTCTGTGTCGGCCTGGCGGTGGCCGCCGCTGGTGCTGCCACAACCATCCAGGGAGCCCTCATGCTCTCGGCGCCCATTGCCATCACCGGCATCGCCATAACGCTGTCGGCTCCGGCAGGCTGGGTTTTCTGGGCTATCGCAGGGATGTTGATTTCTCTGCGGACGCGCTTGTAGCGGCAGTGTCCGCCTTCAGCAAACGGAACCTCGTCTCTCTGTCTCCCTGGGTATAACCAGTAAGTAGGGCCTATGCTATACTCAAGTAAAGGCTGAGGCTGTTCCGTTCAGGATTTAGTGTATATTGATGGCTGATCATGCGGAATCCGTTGGAATAGACGCAGTTTCCGGCATTATCCTGGCCGGAGGACTCAGTCGGCGGCTGGGGCGGGACAAAGCAGTAGAACCCATTGAAGGTCAACCGCTGATTCGGCGGGTCATTGAACGTATTCAGTCGCTGACCGCCGAAATCGTGGTGGTGGTGGCCGATGCCGCCCGCGGGGAGGCGCTGCCGCTACAGGACGACGAACGAGTTGCGGTGGACCTGTATCCTGGCGGGGGTTCCCTGGGGGGCATATTTTCCGGCCTATCCGCTGCCGACTGCCAGTGGGGGCTGGTTGTGGCTTGCGACATGCCCTTCCTGAACCGGCAGCTCTTTGAGCATATGCTGGAACTTCGGGAAGGCTGGGACGCGGTGGTTCCCATGCCGGGGGACTTCCCCGAGCCCACCCATGCCCTGTATTCGCGGGTATGCCTCCCCTACATTGAGGCCAAGCTGAAGGCCAATGATCTGAAAATTTCCGGCTTCTTTGACGATGTGCGCGTCAGATACGTCGACGAAGACGAGGTCCGCAGGTTCGATCCGGAACTGCATAGCTTCTTCAACGTAAATTCGCCCGAGGATTTGGCCCGGGCAGTGGCTTTGTCCGGTGGCTGACTCAGGTATGGCAGGAGCCGTCACAGCCATCAAGGTCAAGGTGGAGCTCTTCGGGACGCCCCGCATTCAGAGCGGGCGCCGCGAGTTGGAGCTGCTGCTGCCATGTACCGTGCAACGGCAGGGGCTGGTTCGAGCCCTGGCCGAAGCATGTCCTCCATTGGTCGGTCACGGAGTGCGAACGGACCTCTCGGACGTTGAGGAGGGTTACGTTTTCAATCTGAATGGCCTCGCCTTCCTGGGAGAGGGAGACTTTATCCTGGAAGACGGCGATTCCATTTTGCTAATTTCCAGCCAGGCCGGCGGTTGATGTTCAGAGTGAACCGGCTCGCCAGGTTAGAGTCCTGATTTCAGGTACCAGGTTCTATATTCACCATCCGCAACTGCAATAATGTACGGTTACCACGGCAAAGCGTTAGTTGTTGATTTGAGCAACCGCACCTACCGCTGGGATGCGATAGATGAGGCCGCCTTGCGCCGCTTCATCGGGGGCATCGGGCTGGGTACCTACCTGCTTTACCGCTACTGTCCCCCTGGGGCCGACCCGCTGGGCCCCGATAATCCATTGCTCTTCGTGGGTAGCCCGCTGGTCGGGACTCGTCTTACCACCTCCAGCAAGTTCGCCGTGCTAACCAAGTCGCCCCTCACGGGTTTCATTGCCGACTCGCTTTCTTCCAGCCACCTGGCCCCGGAGTTGAAGAAGTGCTGCGGTGATGCCCTGATAGTCTTGGGCCGCGCCGAGACACCGACCCTGCTGCGGGTGGAAGGGGACGCTGCTGAACCGGAGCGGATTACCGTCAGCTTTGAAGATGCATCAGAACTCGTGGGACTGGGAGCCACCGAAAAGGAATCTACGGTAAAGGAAAGGCTCGGCGACCAGAGATACAGGGTGGCCTGCATCGGTCCCGCCGGGGAGGCCCAGGTCAAGTTTGCGTCTATCAGCAACGACGGAGGGCGGCAGGCGGGAAGGTGCGGACTGGGCGCGGTTATGGGCTCCAAGAATCTGCTGGCCCTGGCCGTCCGTGGCTACCAACCGGTGGAGGTGGCCGAACCCGAGGAGGTGCGCAGCTTTGGCCGGGACCTGAGCCGGCGTAGCTTGGGCGCCGCCACTGAAAAGTACCGAAATTTGGGAACCATGGCCAACGTGTCAGTATTCAACCGTCTGGGTACTCTGCCCACGCGCAACTTTCGCGAGTCCACCTTTGAGGGCGCCGAGCAGGTAAGCGGCGAGGAACTGCACCGCAACCATTTGCACCGCAACACGGGTTGCGCCAACTGCACCATTGGCTGTGAACGCATCCTGGTATCAAGGGACAAGGGCGACAAGAAGAGCAAAGGCAAGGGCGGCGTCCGCATGGAGTACGAAAGCCTTTTTGCCCTGGGCCCCCTGTGCGGCGTGTCCGACCCAGACGTGGTAATTCAGGCTGCCGCTATTTGCGACGACCTGGGAATGGATACCATCAGCGCGGGAGCGACGGTGGCCTGGGCCATGGAGTGCTTCGAGCATGGGCTGCTACCCGCGGAGAATACCGGTGGTGTCGAACTGAAGTTTGGCAACGGGGAGGCCCTGCTGCAGGTATTGCAGGATATGGGCCATCGCCGGGGCATCGGCAACCTGCTGGCGGAAGGGAGCCGTGCGGCCTCCGCAATTGTGGGTCAAGGCTCCAATGCGTGGGCCATGCAGGTCAAGGGACTGGAAATGCCTGGCTATGAACCCCGCAGTCTCAAGACCATGGCCCTGGGGCTCGCTGTAACGCCCCGGGGCGCATGCCACAACCGTTCTTCGGCCTACGAAGCCGACTTTTCCGACCGGGTAGACCGGCTGTCGGTGGACGACTCCCGGGGCAGGATTGCCGCCGAGAGCGAGGACTTTGAGGCGGTGCTGGACTCCCTGATCTGGTGCAAATTCCTCCGCAAGGCTTTCCACAACTTCTACGTAGAGTCGGCCCAGGTTTATGCCATGGTCACTGGCTGGGATATGACGGCGGATGACCTGCTAAGGTGTGGAGAGCGCATAACCAACCTCAAGAAGTTGTTCAATATTCGCGAGGGTTGGGCCCGCTGTGACGATACACTGCCGCCACGAACGCTGGAAGAGCCTTTGCCTGATGGCGTGGCCGCCGGAGTAGGCCTGACCAAAGATGAACTGGACTACATGATTGGCGGCTACTATGAGGCGAGGGGCTGGACGTCTGACGGGCTGATACCGGCAGACAAACTGGAGGAATTGGGGCTGACGGAACTGGCTGGCCAAGTTTCCGAGGATAGCCTTCCTGCCAGGACCGGTTGAGCAACATTCGGTACTCTGAAAGCGCCAATTCCCGCAGACGGCGTGGCCTTGTACCAGTTAATTACGGCTGGCGTAAATTGTGAAGAAAGCGCCATCGCCTGAATAGAGAATGCACAGTTACGGACACCAGGCAACGGCCTTGTTCACGCTGGTTTAGACGGGCCGACGGCAAACGTACCTCGCATCGCTTTGGTGCAATCTTGCTACCCCTGGGGTAGAATAGCGTCTAACCTCTAGTCAAAGGGAATAAACCACTGATGGAAGCCGCCGGAATTACCGCAATAGCAGGCCTCGCAGCGATCATCATCGCTGCCATCGGTATGGCTGCTACTGCAATTTACCGAATCGGAAAGCTTACTGAGGCCGCAGACCGCCTGCCGCGAGAGATGTACGCCGAATTCCAGCGGGTCCACGACCGAATTGGTCAAGGGGAAGAACGTACTGATCAAAGGTTCCGCAGCATGGAAGAACGATTCGACCAAAGGTTCCGCAGCATGGAAGAAATAACGGAGGAACGGTTCCAGCGACACGACGAGTTAATCCGTTCCGAAGGTGAGAGAACCCGCGAGCAAATACGGAACCTTCACCAGGCCATAATGTCACATTCTCATGATGAAGACGGGAGCATTATCTTCAGGATTCCTCCTCCAGAATCAGACGAGTAGATGCCTCGGGTAACTCGGTCCACGAATGATGTTTTGGCCTTGGTATAGAGATGGAACGGGAAGAACTCAGGCCAATTCTCCGCCAAAAGTTTCCCCCACAGCGGACTTATTTATTGCCGGCCCTCCATTTCCTGCAAGAGGAACTGGGCCATCTGCCTGAGTGGGCACTGCAGGTGGTGGCCTGGCACCTGCGGACTCCGGCCAGCGTGGTCTACGGGGCGGCTACCAGCTACACCGAACTACGCATTGACGCTGCGGGCCAGCACGTGGTTCGGGTCTGTGCCGGCCTGAGCTGCTGGCACGGGGGTGGCCACGAACTGCTATCTGAGCTGTCCAGGTCTCTGGGCGTATCCGCCGGAGAGACTACCACTGACGGCCGCGTAACCCTGGAGCAGACACCCTGCGCCTACCGCTGTCCCCTGGCTCCCCTCGTCGAAGTGGACGGCGGCTGGCAGGGCCGGGCTGTTGCCTCCCAGGTTATTGGAATGGTGCAAGGTTCGGAGGCGGGATGACGTACGCCGAACTCAGGGAAGGGTCACGACAGCGCCGTACCGGGCCTGCTGCAGCCAGGACGCGGGTAATGGTGCAGTTGGGCCAGTGCAGCCAGGCGGTGGACGGTGATGCGGTTGCAGGTCGTCTGCGTGAGGCATTGGAATCCCGCGCCGATGCGTACCTCGCGGTTACCGGCTGTGACGGAGCCTGTTTTGCGGCTCCCCAGGTCGTGGTTAGCGAGCCCGACGGCCGTACCCGCCATTACAGCCGGGTTACGCCTTCGGAAGTGCCGGAAATTCTGGGTGCCCTGGGAGACGGAGAGGTACTGCTTCCCACGGGCGACCTGGAAGACTTCTTTACCTCTCAGCACCTGCAGGTAATGTCGTGGTGCGGGCAACTTGATCCCGCCGACCTTTACGACTACGTTGCCGTTGGCGGATATGGCAGCCTGGCCGATGCCCTGTCTCGCACCCCGGAAGCAGTCATCGACCAGGTATTGGAATCGGGCCTGCAGGGACGGGGCGGCGCCTACTTTCCGCCGGCTCGCAAGTGGCAAGGGGCGCGGGCCTTTCCCGAACCTCGCTTCCTGGTGGTCAACGCCGAAGAAGGCGAACCGGGCCTTTTCAAAGACCGCCACATCATGGAGGGACTACCCCACCGCTTGCTTGAAGGTGCGCTCATTGCCGCCTACGCCACGGGCGCCTCCCGCTGCTTCATCTACATCAACGCCGAAGCCCACCTGTCGGCGGAGCGGGTGGAAGCGGCGCTGGAGCAGGCGCGAAGCAATGGACTGGTGGGAGAGGACATCCTGGGTTCCGGGTTTGACTGCCTGGTGGAGGTACGCCGGGGCGCGGGCGGCTACGTTTGCGGAGAGGAGACAACCCTTCTCAACACTATTGAAGGCCGCCGCAGGGAACCCAGGCTGAGGCCTCCCTTTCCTGTGGAATCGGGTCTTTTCAGGCAGCCGACGGTAATCAACAACGTGGAGACCCTGGCCAACCTGCCCTACATCCTGCAGCGCGGGCCAGCCCGTTATGGTCAAGTGGGTCTGGAGTCGGCCCCTGGCACCAAGTTGATTTGCCTGAGCGGGGCGGTGCGCCGGCCGGGGCTGGCTGAAGTCCCCATGGGCACCACGCTGCGGCTGGTGATCCACGGTATTGGCGGCGGCCCTCCCGAAGGCAAGGAAGTAGGCGTGGTAGCCGTGGGCGGCCCGTCCAGCGGAGTGCTTCCACCTTCTGAACTGGATCTCGAACTGAGACCAGGAATGCTTCATCCGTCGGGTGTGGTAATGGGCGCCGGTGGAATAATGGTGATGGACACGTCGGTATCGGCCATCGACGTAGCCCAACGGCTGGCCGCCTACAATGCCGCCGAGTCCTGTGGCAAGTGCACCCCCTGCCGCGAAGGGACACCCCGCATTGTGGAAGCCCTGGACCGACTGGCGTCAGGCAATGATTCAGGCTCTGAGATTGAAGAATTGAGGTACCTGACGGAGATTGTAGGGGCAGCGTCGCTATGCGGGCTGGGGCAGATGGCCGGCGGGCCAGTGAACAGCCTGCTTCACTTTTTCGGCGATGAGTTGGCGTAAGAGGTAGAAGTCCAGGCAATGACTGAATCGAACAATACCGTCCGAATCGTCGGCATGATCGGCGTTACCAGGGAGGCGGCAGCCACTTCGGGGGCTACCCTCAGCGTCTTCGGCGGGGGCATCAATCCTGGGGCTGAAGTGCCTGTCGGAGTGGATGGCGAATACATCCTCGAGTTTGCCCGTGTCCACGAGGACGCCGGCTTCGATATGGTGCTGACCGGTTATTCCTCCAGCACGCCGGACGGGTTCGAGGTGGCCGGCTACGCCGCTGCCCACACCAAGACATTGGGTTACCTGATTGCGCACCGTCCCGGTTTCGTGGCACCCACCCTGGCCGCACGCAAGGCAGCAACCCTGGACCAGCTGACCGGCGGCCGCATCGCCCTTCACATCATTTCCGGCGGCAGCGACCTCGAGCAGGAGCGGGACGGCGACTTCCTGGACCACGACGGCCGGTACCGCCGCACCGACGAGTACATGGACATTCTCCGCCGCTCCTGGACCGCCGCCGAACCCTTTGACTACGAGGGGGAGTTTTACCGACTGAAGGGCGCCAGCAGCCAGGTTCATTGTTATCAGCGACCCCACCTGCCCCTGTTCTTCGGCGGGGCGTCAGACATTGCCCTGGATGTGGGCAGTCGCCGAGCCGACGTATTTGCCCTTTGGGGCGAGCCTCGGGCAGCCATAAGGGAAAGAGTGGCGGATATCCGGAGTCGGGCTGGCGAATGGGGCCGCGAAATCCGGTTCAGCCTGTCGGTACGCCCTATTTTGGGAGAGACGGAGGCCAGGGCGTGGCAGCGGGCCGAGGAGATTCTGTCTAGAGTACAGGAATCCACTCGGGGGACCATAGTGCCGGGACAGCCAGCCCGGTTGCAGTCGGAAGGTTCGCGGCGGTTGCTGGAGTTTGCTGCCCAGGGAGACCTGTATGACGAGCGGTTGTGGATGCCGGTAGCCGCCGCCAGCGGCGCGGCGGGAAGCACAACCTGCCTGGTAGGTACGCCACAGCAGGTCGCCGAGTCGATGCTGGCCTATTATGACCTGGGCTGCACCACCTTTATCATCAGGGGTTTTGACCCGCTGAACGATGCCCGTGAATACGGCCGGGAACTCATTCCCCTGCTGCGGGAAATGGTCGCCGGCCGCGCATAAACCTCTCCATGATGGAACGGTCTGTTCTTATCTGACAGGATCTTCGTTCCATCCTATTGGAAAGAACTACTAATCGTCCAGCGCCACCACCATGTAATAGCGGGGCTCGTCGCTGATTACCCGGGTTATGTGCCCCTCCCCGGTCAGGTCTTCGGCCAGCAGCACGTCGCCGGCGCCCACCTGACGCTTGGTGCCGTCGCTGACCTCTACCTCGGCTACTCCGGAAAGGGTGATGGTGTACTGGCGGCGGGGCGCGCAATGCCACTCCAGCAAATACCCCGGCTGGGCGACGCGAATGTTAACGCCATTGGCTCCCAGCATAGGCGTGCTCTCACCGTATGCTCCCTCGGTATCTACGAAGGACTCAAAGCGCGGGTTCAGGTCTTCCAGGTGGGACTTGCCGTCGTCGCCGGTATAGCATCGTACAAAGTTAGGCATGGTTGCTCCTTGTCGTTGTATCGGGGTTGGTTGATGTGCCCCTATTCTCTATAGGCTGAGGGGTGTCGTCAAGTTGGCGAGCCAGTACCTGCCTTCCGGCAGTTTTCATGCCAGTGGCAGGGCTGCCGCCAGGTCTTGACCTTCCAATCTGCACAATTTCTGTCGCGAAATTGCGATTTCAGTCCCCGCTTGACGGTAATATGTTGCCCTGTAGTACCTCGTTCGGCAACTTATTCCGCGAAATTAGTTAGGTGCTACAATGGGTTTACGGATTGCTACAGCAGGTTGGCCCAGGATTACCCGCGATTACTCGCCATTCGGGGTGCTGAGTCATGACCCTCTCCCTTTCCATCAATAACAAGACGGTCGAAGTACCCGACGGCGCCACGGTGCTGGACGCCGTTAACGCCTCGCAGACCTACCTGTCGCAGCTTTGCAAGGACCCCGACATGAAGGCCATCGGGGCCTGCCGCACCTGCCTGGTGCAGATTGAGGGCACGCGGGGCTTTCCTGCGTCGTGTTCAGTGCCAGCCCGCGAAGGCATGGCGGTCCGAACCGACACTCCTGAGGTAGAGCGCATACGGTCCGGCGTCCTGGAACTTACACTGGCCATGTTGCCCTCCGACGCTCCGGCCCAGCCGGCGGTGGCGTCGGCCATTCGGGGCGATGGCGAGTACGGGCAGTTGACCCGCGCGGCCCAGAACTACGGCATAAGCGGCTCAAGGTGGCAGTCTCGCGAAAGGCAGGAAACGGATACCAGCAACCCGGTGTTCAGTATCGGCATGGAGGCGTGTATCCTCTGCGCCCGCTGCGTCAATGCCTGCCAGGAAGAGCACCAGTTCATCGGCGCCATCGATTTCCTGGGCGCTGGCGAAGGTGGGCGTATTGGCACCTTCATGGACAAGCCGCTGGTGGACTCTATCTGTACCACCTGCGGGCAATGCCTTTCCGTATGTCCCACGGGGGCTATCCAGGCCAAGACCGCCATCTCCCAGTCCGTCTCCGTTGACCCTCGCCCACTGCCCCTCTCCCACGAGGAGGGGGAAGAAGAATCGGGGGTGAATGTCAAGAAAAGCGTTTCCACCACCTGCCCCTACTGCGGCGTTGGCTGTGGGATCAAGGTACAGGTCAGCGACGCAGATGAGATTGTGGCTGTGGAGGACGACCCCAACAACCGTTCCAGCGAGGGGATGCTGTGCGTCAAGGGCAGGTTTGGCGCCTCCTTTGTCCACCATCCCGACAGGTTAACCGCGCCGCTGATTAAGGAGAACGGCCAGTTTCGCGAAGCAAGCTGGGACGAGGCCCTGGACCTGATTGCCGACAGGCTGGTCAACTACCGGGACGACAACTTCGGCACCCTCTGTTCGGCCAAGGCCAGCAACGAGGATGGGTACATTCAGCAGAAGTTTACCCGCCTGTTAATGCAGACCAACAACATCGACCACTGCACCCGCCTGTGCCACTCTCCGTCGGTGGAGGCCATGCTGGCTACCCTGGGCAGCGGCGCTACCAGCAACTCCTACACGGACTACGAAGATGCCGGCTGCCTGGTGGTCATTGGCTGCGACCCCACTTCCAACCACCCGGTGGCCGCGTCGCGTATGCGCAGGGCCGTGGTTGAACGGGGCGCCAAGCTTATTGTCATCAACCCCCGCCGCATCGATATGTGCGACTACGCCGACCTGTGGCTGCGGCCCTATCCCGGCACTGACGTGGCCCTGCTAAACGGCATAGCCAAGGTTGTGCTGGATGAGGGATTGGTGGACGAAGGGTTCGTGTCCAACCGCACCGAGGGATTCGACGACTGGAAACGGGTTGTCGATAACTACCCGGCGGAACGGGTGGAAGAGATTACCGGGGTTTCGGCCGATGACCTGCGGCGGGCGGCCCGGATGTATGCCAGGCCTCCAATACCTTCTGGCGTACCCTTTTCGCCCTCACCCCCGGCCCCTCTACCTCTGGGAGAGGGGGGAGCAACCGGCCAGGGCTATGCCGGTTCCTGCCTCATTTGGGGTATGGGCATCACCCAGCACACCAACGGCACGCCCAATGCCCACGGGTTGCTGAACCTGGCGCTGGTTACGGGGCAACTGGGATTTCCGGGGAGCGGTGTGTCACCGCTGCGGGGGCAGAACAACGTACAGGGCTGCGGTGACGCTGGCTGTATTCCCGACAACATGCCCGGGTACCAGGGCTACCGGCCCGAGGCAATGGACAAGTTCGAGGAGGCCTGGGGAGGCCAGCCTTTGCCCGGAATCCGGGGCCTGGTTATCACCCAGATAGTGCAGTCTATCGGCGAGGACTTCGGCGTCAAGGCCATGTATATCACCGGCGAGAATCCGCTGCTGAGTGAGCCCGACCTGAACGAAGCTGCCGAGAAGTTCGACAATCTGGAGTTCCTGGTGGTGCAGGATATATTCATGCACGAAACGGCTCAGATTGCCGACGTGGTGCTGCCGGCCACAAGTTTTGCCGAGAAGGACGGGACTTTCACCAACAGCGAGCGGCGGGTGCAGCGCATCCGCAAGGCGGTGGAGCCTCGCGGGCAGAGCCGGCCGGACTGGGAAATTATCTGCGACCTTGGCCGCCGGATGTGCCGAAAGCTGGGACTGCCCCTGGAAGACCAGTTCACCTACAGCCACCCATCGGAGATATTCGACGAGATGGCCCGCCTTACGCCCATAATGTCCGGCATCAACTACCATCGCCTGGACAAAGAGGGTGGCATCCAGTGGCCCTGCCCCACGCCGGACCATCCGGGCACTCCCTATTTGTACGCTGATTCGTTCCCTCGCGGTCCGAGGGCCATGTTCCTGGGGTACGAGCAGGGGCCGTTGTCCGACGAAAGGCCCAACCGGCGGTATCCTCTGATCCTGAACACGGGCCGCATCCTCTACCACTGGCACGGCGGCACCATCACGCGGCGGGTGCCAGGTCTGCTGGCCCGTTCGCCCGAACTGGAAGTGTCAATAAATCCCGCCGACGGTGAGAAATTCGGTATCGCCGACGGTCAGGAAATTCGTGTGACCTCCCGGCGGGGTGAGCTTACCGGCAAAGCCCTGTACACCGACCGGATGCGGGCCGGGGAGATATTCATACCCTTCGTAAAGCTGTCGGAATCGGCGGCTAACTTCCTGACCAACTCGGCCTTTGACCCGGATACCATGATTCCGGAATACAAGGTCTGCGCGGTGCGGGTTGAGTCGGCGGAGGCAGCGGAGTAAACCGGCTTGGACTATTTCGTCGCCTACCATGCCGCCGACCAGGAGTGGGCCGAGTGGATCGGAGCGCGGCTGCAGGAAGCCGGCTTTTCGGTGGAACTACAGTCGTATGACTACTGGGCCCGCTCCAGCATGATCCTGGAAATGTTCGCCGTGAGCGCCATCGCCGACTCCACAATAGCCGTCCTCTCCCCGGACTTTCTGGCCGAAAATCTGGAGCGTCCCGAGTGGCAGGCAGCCTATGCCCAGGACCCCACCGGCGAACGCAGCATCCTGGTTCCGGTGCGGGTGCGGGAGTGTGACGTTGACGGTACGTTGCCGGATGTCACGTACGTTGACCTGGTGGGTTTGGAAGGGGAAGCGGCGAAGACGGCAATGTTGGAAAGGCTTACGAAGAGGCGTTTGCCCTGACCTGTGCTGAACCGTATCGGCACAGGTCAGCTTCTCAGCAAGGCGCAAGCGGGCCAAAACATTGGCCGGAACTTGGGGCGCAACTTGAGGTCTCCGCGCCCTAAAGCCAATTCATCGATCTCCCTGTTCGCTAGGTCCCATCTCTTTCCTCTTCCTTCGCCAAGCGTACTCCCAGGGTTATTAGCCACGCGACGTATATGATGTACATGCCGCGGCCAAAGGCAGATGCCGAATCCAGCAGGCTTGATTCGAAGATTGCCACGGTCCATGCTATCAACCCAACCAGGCCGGCAAGTACTGCCAGCCAGGTAAGGATGTTGAGCACGGTACCCCGGGAGTCAATTAACACACTAAGGGCGAATAACAGAACCCCCAGGCTAACGGCGACACCGCCGGACAAGAGCAGTGACATGCGAATTATGTAGGCAGAGTGCCACAGCGAAGAAAGGTCACCGGAAGCCCACTCGCCCGAGGCGCCTTCTGCCTGGTATGGAAGGGAACTGGCCATTGTCATGGTGAGGGACTGGACCGCCAGCCACGCAATGACTCCCACGGAGATCAATGCCAGTCCCGCCATGTTAAGCCCATCGCCACGACTTCCCCGGTGCGCCACGTGCACCTCGTACATGCCGAAAGCCATTAGCGCCAGTCCCAGCATGATCAGGCCCGATGTGACTTTGACCATGGCGGCATTGGCCTGCCAGGCTCCAATAAGACCAGCGGGATCCGACAGAGACGCAGGATCCAGGAGGAGGCCGCCGGGCTGAATAAGGAACATGACGAAGGCCAGGGTTGGGCCGAAAACCAGGGATATGGCTCCCATTTTGTTGGTGGAAAGAAAGTTCATTTCAGGCCTCCTTTCACTTGTAAACTATTGACCGCGATGGCTCCCGGGCAGAACGCAGCAGCTGGGCAAAAAGTTCAACGGGCCATTGGTTTAGTCGGCACTGGATCATAGTGCCCCCATGGATAAAGATACATACCAGGGGAGCACACGGATAGGCTATCTGGCCTCCGGTTCCTGAAAATTTCCGAAAGGTCTAGCTCCCCGGGGGGCCGGAAAACTCGGCGGCGGCGGCCTGGGCCATTTCTTCTCCGGTCATGTCCTTAATGTGGGTCGCCATGCCCCAGTGGTGGCCGTAGGGGTCCCTGACCTGACCGTACCGGTCGCCCCAGAAGGCGTCCATGGGCTCGAATATGCTCTCGCAGCCGGCATCCAGGGCCCTCTGGTACACCGCGTCCACGTCTTCGGTGTAGATATGTATGGCGAAGGTGGTTCCCTTAGCCGTGGTGGGTGAGAGAGCATCGGGGCAGCCAAAGTCCGGAGGGAACTCGTCGGCCACCATGACGAAGGAATCTCCAATTTGAAGCAGGCCGTGGGCCAGCAGGCCCATGCCGGGCACTTCAAACCGGGAAATCTCAGTGGCGCCGAAGGCCTTGACGTAGAAGTCCATGGCCTCGCCGGCGTTCTTGATAACCATGTGGGGCGTTACCGTACGAAACCCCGGAGGTATGGGAGATGCGGTTGTCATCGTTAGCTCCTGAATGTTAATTGTTGGACGCAGAGTTTCTGCGCAGGAGCCATTTTAGCTTCCGGGTGGGGAAATTGCCTTTGCTGGCTGTCAGTAATGTAGAGAATTTTGGGCGTAAGCCCTCGCCCCGGCCCCTCTCCCCGAGGGAGAGGGGGTTCGAACACTGTGGGGAGTGGTGCAGGTTAGCTGCTTGGCTGCGCTTCCTGCTCCATCCGGCGGCGCTCGCGGTTGGTAATGGCGCGTATCGCTTCATCCGCTCCCATGCGACCCACGGGCCCGGAGGCATACATGGCGCCCAGCACCACGCCGCCCCGGCCCAGCAGGAACTCCGAGGGCTGGATGTAGCCGTCATGGTCTTCCGACCACCAGCCGCCTATTTTATCTCCGTCCTCTTTGGTTGCTCCATACCCTACCGGGAAGGTCAGCCCCTTGCCAACCACCTCGGTGGCCTGCTCCAGGGAGTCGCAACTTACGGCGTAAATGGATGCTTCCAGACCCTCCAGTTCGGCCTTTTTCTCCTCCCACGCGGCCAACTGCCGCATGCAGTAGGGTCACCAGTGGCCCCGGTAGAAGAGGACCGCCGCGTAGCGTCCTGGCACGTCCTCGGGAATACGCACCTGGCCGCCACCGACCAGGTTCAGGGTCAGCGAAGGGAATCGGTCTCCCTGTTGCAGTTTTTCCATCATCGTTGCTCCTTTACTTGTTGGTATCGGAATAGGGATTACCAATCGTGCAGGCCAATAGAGTCGCTACTTGCCTGGCGGGTAAACGCCGGAAATGCGATGTACCTGGGCCGGCCCGTCGAACCAGTCCTGGCAGGTCTCTCGCCACTTTATGAAGTGGGGCTGTTGGGTGTGGGCCTGGAAGGCCTCCTCGTCAACGTACTCTTCCATCAGGTAAATGCGGTTGGGGTTCTCGGCATCCACCAGCACGTCAAAGCGCAGGCAACCTGGCTCATTGTTCACCGAGCCGTCGGCATCCTCCAGCATAGACACCATGAACTGTTCCCTGAACTCAGGCTGGATATTGATAGTTGCGACCACTCCGTACATTTGTGTAACTCCTTTTGGGCGAGGGCGGTTCTCCTAATCATCCGCCGCAGTTGGCACGGGTTCGGCTGCTACTCCCTCGGGCCACCAGGGGTCTTCGTAATCGCCCCAAATGTCCTTGATGTGGGGCATCACCTCGCGGGCGAACAACTCGGTGTTCTTCAAAGTCAGGTCTTTAGGCATAGTCCCGATGTGCAGGAGGCACATCAAGTGGCCCACCCGCAGCAGCTTGATGGCTTCGGTCAGCTTTTCGCGCACGGTTTCGGGACTGCCGGCGATGATGTGACCCTGTTCGACGAAGTCCTCCCAGCCCAGTTCGCTGGCGGCTTTCTGAGCCTCTTCACCAATCTGGGGGCGCAGGGACTCTCGCACCGACTTGATGGACCGGTAACCCGGGGATTCGGCGAAGGGAGCGTGAATCCGCAGCATCTTCTGGTAAAAGTACTTTACGTGCTCCTCGTACTCCTCCTTGGCCGACTCGTCGGTCTCGGAGACGCAGACCAATTGCAGAAAGCCCAGGCGGTAGGGGTTGTCGTCGATGCCCCGTTCGGCCACCCGGTTCCAGAAGCCGTCCACAACCCTCTTGCCGCGCAGGTAGCCGAAATAGCTAAGGTAGCAGTAGACGTAGTCCCGGTCCAGCACCCAGTCCCAGGTCTCCAGGCTGCCGCTGCCAGGAATCCAGACCGGAGGATGGGGCTGCTGCATGGGGCGAGGCCAGATGCTGACGTACCGCAGCTTGTTGTACTTGCCGTTGAAGATGAAAGGCTCCCGCTCTGACCATGCCTTCATAATCAGTTCGTGGGCTTCGGTGTGTTTCTCCCGCAGGGTGATGGGCACCTGGCCGTAGGAGAAAGTGGTGTCCATTGAAGTGCCGACGGGAAAGCCGGCCACCAGGCGGCCGCCGCTCATCAGGTCCAGCATGGCCATTTCCTCAGCCACCCGCAGGGGCGGCTGGTAGAGGGCCAGGCTGTTGCCCAGTACCACCAGGGCGGCGCGGGAGGTGGAGCGGGCCAGCACTGAGGCTACCAGGTTGGGCGAGGGCATTATGCCGTAGGCGTTGTTGTGGTGCTCGTTAACGCACACGCCGTCGAAGCCCATCTGGTCGGCGTACTGTAACTCGTCCAGGTAGTCGTTGTAGTGCTGACTGCCCAGGCTGGGGTCGAAGTTTTCGTTGGGCAGGTCCACCCACGCGCTGTGGTGCTTGGACTCAAAGTCCTCGGGCAGTCCCTGGTAGGGCATCAGGTGGAAGAAGGAGATTTTCATGGCGCTCCCCCGCATCTATTTTTGGGCCGATGTTTGGGGAATGATAGCACATAGTTGGCGGGGGCCAAATGTCTTTTAACTGTTGGGAAGGTAGACGAGCTGGATTTATCGGGTGGAGGGACGGGTATCGGGAGTCGATGCAACCAGATGGAGCAGGGACTGTGCCAAAACCCCTCTACCTGTCACTCTTAACGGAGCGAAGAACGCCAACCGTAAATTGTTGAGTGTGTTTCGGTACAGGAACAACCTCGCATGGACCGGTAGGGATTCTTCTTCGCTCCGCTCTTCATAAAGACAATGCAATTGGGTCACGGTCTTTACCGGCAGGGCAACCACAAGGGTCGCCCCTACAGGTCCCGTTCCTGGAACTTACTGGATCGGACTGCTCTTTAACCCAAGAACCGCCGCAGTTGGCCGGCCTCGCCAACATAGTGGGAGATGTCAACGTGGGTATGGGTGTCCATGCCGGCGCGAATGGCGCTGGTCACACCCTCGTGGACCCGGTCTATTTCGTCGGCAAATTTGCCCACCAGGGCGAGGTAGTCGTCGCCCAGCAGCTCCTTAACGTGCCGTTCGTTGGTGAAACGAAGAGCGGCCCGCAGGTCATCGTCCAGGCTGGGATAGACCTCGCGCACAAAAGCCAGGTCGTCCTGGTCCAAGGCGGTCAAACCCAGCAGTTCCGGCGGTATTCCAATGGAGTACATGGAGGCGGCGAAACCGATGGCCCGGGGCAGAGTTACCTCGTCGCCCACGCTGTCCAGGGAACGGCCGTAGCCGAAGAGCCCAACGTGCAGCTTGCGTTCCCGCCGCTTCGGTACGTGACGGGATGCGGCGGTGATCACTCCGATTAATCGGCGCACCTGGGACTGATACTCGGCGGTGGTCTTGTCGATGATGGCACGAGCCCGTTCCTGGTCTATAGGCACCGGTTCGCCACGCTCGTGGGCGCGCAGTTGGGCAATGCCCTGGCGCACCGTCTCCTTGTCGTAGTCGTACTTGAAAGCCGACTGGACGGTGAAGGTGTGCCCGCTGGGGTATTCTTTCAATGCCCGGTCGATGTTCACCGGCGTCAGGTGACCCCGGAAGGGAACGGAGCCGGCCCCGATAATGGGGTAAAGAGGAATACCGAGCCGTTTTTCCAGGTCGTAGAGTCGGGATAACCCAACCTTGAGAATCAGTTCGGCGCCTACAATGCCGTAGTTCAGAGCCGGGTCGCTGCGGGCAAGGAAGACTCGCTGGGCCGGCAGGTCACGTCCGTGCAGGTACTCCTCAACGATCTTGTCGCAGTAGAAGAGATGCTCCATGTCCTCGATCAGGGGAATCACCCGCACCTGCTTGGGGTAGAACTCGCCTACCCAGTCCTTTACCAGCCGGTTTCCCAGCAGGGTGTGGGCCTCCTGGCCGACGATGACGTGGCGGTAGTATGCCTCCACCAGGGCCAGTTCTTCCGCCGAAGTGGTGAAGGGGAGGATTACCTCCTGGATGGGTGCGGTATCGTCATCGCCGTCGCCGTAAAAGTTGTGGGCCATGTCCCAGGCAGAGGGGATGCTCTGCAGGGCCTCCACCATGGACTTGCGCATATCCCGCTCAATACCAGGATTGGGCACGCGCAGGGTGAGGATAACGTCGCGGCCCAGGCGGCGCTCGCTGTCGAAGAAGTCTGGGTAGCCGGTTAGCAACTTGCGGACAACCTGGTTGTCGGCCTCCTTTCCCTCGGAGTCCCACATCTGCTCATTGCATCCCAACGCAAATATGTCGGCGGCCTCTTGCACCTCGCCGTCACCACGAATAACCCCGGCCTCGTCGGCGAAGGGCGAGGGAGTGGCGTTGTCCGGGTGCTGGGTGCTCATTACCTTTGGCACGAAAAACATGGCTGACCTCTGGAGTAGCGGAAAAAAGTAGGAGCGGGTTGCATACCCGCTCCTATATTGTACCGTCAGATACCAGCTACCTTGTCAAGCTACTTTCATGAACTTAACCAAGGAACTGCTTCACTGCCGCGATGAAGTCCGCAGGATTGTCCTCGAAAACCATGTGTCCGGCCTGCTCAACCTGCACCAACTCCACATTGGGCAGGGTTTCCACCATGCGCTGCGCCACATCCTCAGCCAGAATGTCGGTATGGACGCCCCGGACTATCAGGCTGGGGCAGTTGATGTTGGGCAGGGAGGGCCACAGGTCGTCCGAGGGCGGGACGGTGTTGTTGCGGCGCTGTTCCCGTATGAGGATGTCGTACTTCCAGCCAATTTTGCCGTTGGGCAGTTCCTTGGTGGAGTACTGCACGCGCCGCCGCATAACCTCTTCCGAGGAAAAGCGGTTCTGGGCATTCTGATAGTTGAAGACGTCCTCGAAGGAGTCAAATTCCTCGGGTACGTTGCGGATCTCTTCGGAAATGCGGTAGCTGCCGCGACTGTCCAGGGCGGGTCCCACGTCGACGATGACAAGTTTTTCCAGCTTTTCAGGGTACTTGCCGCCAAAGGCCATGCTGTTGCGACCGCCCATGGAGTGGCCCACCAGGACGAACTTGTCCAGTCCCAGGGCCTCGCAGAAACCGGCCAGGTCCGCCACATAGGCATTGGTGGTGTAGTCGCCGTCCTTGGCCCAGTCGCTGTCGCCCCGACCCCGCTGGTCGAGGGCCAGGACATGGTAATCGTCACAAAGGGCCGCCGAGACATCGTCCCAGGAGTGAGCGTGGCCCCGAAGCCCGTGCACCAGCAGCATCACTGGCTTTCCCACGGTGCCCCAGTCCAGGTAATGCAGGGTATGCCCGTTGGCGGTTACGGTCTTGCTTTGAGGTTGGACCTGAGTTGTCATATCTTTGTCCTCCATTTTGAGGGTGCTTAGCTTGAAGCTAGGCTTGATCCGTTGCCGCCCAGTTTACCACACAGGGAGGCTGGCTTTGGCAGGTGCCCCTCGGTTAAGACTCTACCGAGTAGTGTTCTTTGCCCGATGCCTGACCCACAGGCGCGCCGGAAGCCGAATCGGCAGCGTAAACAGTCGGAAGAGCAGCGTGAACAATAGCCCCAATGAAACCACCATATCTGAGAGTATGCCATCGGAGACTAAAGTGCCTCTATGTGCCTTGTTTTTGCGATGTTCGAATTCCGACGTGTAGAACTTGGGGTCGGATGGCGGCGGTGGCATCATAGGTGGCATATCCATGGCTTCACCTCCAGGCAATTCTGGCTTCTCCGAGTGTATCGGTTCAGCCGGTGAATGTATATGATGCACAACCGGCGAATGAACTACTGGTGATACCCGGGTCTGTAGCAATGCAGGCAAAGCGACCAGTGGGGTGGGAACTTGCATTCGATAAACGGATGCAAGCTTGCCTGCGAGATGTTCGGCGCAAGGAAGCGCCAAAATAGAAGCAATTCAGGGATGCGCGTCGGCGCGTTCAACTTCGTTTGGGACCGTTTGGGACCTGTTGGGACCTGGCTCTGGCTTGAGTTGTATTTCGGCCAATACCTGTTTATCGAGGCCTCCCATGTGCCTCGGCATGCAGCTTATTTGTTCCATGCACCGCTGTTATACTTTGGGAGCTAAGGGTTTGAGGAGACATTTAATGGGACGTACCGAAGTCAACGCAGTCATAATTGGGCCGCAGGCTGAACGCGATTTTGCTTTCCTGGTGGACACTGGGTCAACCTACATTGGGTTGCCGGCGGATGCCATTGAGGATTTGGGATTGATCCGGATACCTGGTGGCTACATGGAGTTCAATACGGCAGCTGGCGTAATTGAAAGGGCAACCTACGGCGCTTTTGGAAGAGTTCTAGGCAGAGGATTTAACGCCACCATCATCCCCGCTCCCATTCCGTTGATTGGCTACGAACTGCTGGAAAACTTGCGGTTCCGAGTCAACCCGGTTACTGAACGACTGGAGCCGGTTGGGGCCGACGAAATTCACCCGCCGTACATTCTCTAGGTTCAACTTCACGTCTGGAAAGGGTATGCGGCACCTGTTCGCCCCATATGGTCCCGCATTTTGCCCATTAGTTCTTTCGCCTACCGCCCCTGCCAGTTGGGTTTGCGCTTTTCCGCGAAGGCCCGCGGCCCCTCCTTGGAGTCCTCGGTAGTCAACAGCCGGTCATACATGTGGTAAGTCAGGGACGAAATGTCCTGGGTGGACATATTCAGGCCACGGTAGGCCAGTTCCTTGAAATACTGCACTGCCAGGGGCGCATTCTCCGCAATCTGCGCCGCCATGGTCATGGCCTCTTCCATCAACTGATCACCGGGCACCACCTTGTTGACGAAGCCGATGTCGTAGGCGCGCTGGGCCGTGATGGGCTGGGCAGTCAGACACAATTCCAGGGTGGCGGCCAGGCCAATCTGCTTCGGCAGGATGGTACCAAATGGGGGCAAAAGGCTCCACTTGGTTTCGGTTATGCCTAGCCTGGCATCCTCGGAAGCAATGCGCAGGTCGCACATCTGGGCGATGGACCAGCCTCCGGCCAGGGCGAAGCCGTTGATGGCGGCAATGATGGGCTTCCAGGTCTGGGGCCACATGTAGGGCCGGTCCGGGTACATGCTGTCAGCTGCCCGGGCCTGGCGTCCGTCGGAGTTGTCGTTGGCCCTCTCCTTCAAGTCGCGGCCGGCGCAAAAAGCCCGTCCCGTGCCGGTTACGATGGCTACCCGGGCGTCGGGGTCGCCGTCAAAGGTGGTGATAGCCTCGGCCAGGTCGGCCCGCAACTGCCGGTTGATGGAGTTGAGCGAGTCGGGCCGATTCAGGGTGATGGTGACGATGTTGTCGATTTTTTCGTAGAGGACGGTTTCTGCCATGTTCGGTAAATCTCCTTTACTTGCTGCCCTTGGGTATTGACGCACAGTCCCGCAACACGCCGCTAAGCATAATGCCCCAGGTAAGTTCCGCCGATGATGTGGATATGGCCGTGGCTCTGACTCTGCAGGCCGTCGTAGCCGAAGTTGGACAGGATGCGGAAGCCGTTGGGGCAAAACATGCAGCCAAGATCCACGGCGATGGTGCCCAGCCGCTCCATAATGCCGCTGCTCCACATATCCAGTTGGCTCATATGCTTCTTGGGCATGGCCAGCAGCATCACCGGCACCCAGGTCAGCCTGTTGACGATAACGATGATGTCATCGTCCACGTAGCGGACACGGGCCGGTTCCCGTCCGGCAACAATTTCACAGAAAACGCAGTGGGGTGCCTGGCTGGTCAAGAGCTCACCTTTTTGTCCCCTCACCACGGCTGAAGTCTACAAGGGAGAAGGATGTCGCCGAGGTTCTTTACTTATTCAGCGCCGTGGAAAGGCTAGAGTAGATTAGACGGGTTGGCAATATTCTAACAACACCCCACTTCATCAAGGGAGAAAGGCTCGAGCGAGGGTTACTCCACATCCTCCGGCGTCAGCGCCAGGCGTCCCTGTTCGTTGCGGGTCAGGCGCCCTGCTACCGGATTTGTTCCGTGGCCGAAGACCAGCAGCCAATTTTCCCGTTCCGCCTCGGCCAGCCATCGCTGCTTGGCCTCCACCGACTCCTGGGGGTACAGGTCGAAGGACGTGAGGTAGTTCAGGGGCAGGTGGTCGGGCGTAGGCACCACGTCGCCAAAACAGGCGACCCTTTCTCCTCCGGACTCCAGGCAGGTGAACTGGTGTCCCGCAGTGTGCCCGCCGGTGCGCCGCACCCATAGCCCGGGAAGCAGTTCGGTATCGCCGTCCAGAAGTTCCAGCTGGCCGGCCTGTTCCAGGGGCAGGAAGTCGGATGCATTGTAGGTCGGCCCCGTACGTTCGTTGGTCTCGGTGGCTTCCACCCAGTCGGCACGCTGGACCAGGTGGGTAGCCTTGGGGAATACGGGAACCGCCACCTCGCCCCCCCTTCGGTAACGGGTGCAGCCGCCAACGTGGTCGAAGTGGAGGTGGGACAGAATTACCAGGTCGATGTCCGCAGGCTGGACTCCCTGCAGTGCCAGGTTGTCAATCAGCTTGCCGGCCCGCATGGCATAAATCGCTTTCGTGTGGCGGGAGTGCTTGGTGCCGACGCCCGTGTCCACCAGCGCCGTTTTGCCTCCGCTGCGGATCAGAAGACAATTGAGGCCCATTTCAATACGGTTCTTCCGGTCGGGCTGGCGCACACGGCTCCAGATGGCCTTGGGAACCACGCCGAATATGGCCCCACCATCAATGCGGAACACTCCGTCGCTGACTACCTGAAGCTCGGCGCTGCCCAGTCGCATAGTGCCAGAAAATATATAGAGGGCATTATGCGTTGTCAACGACGGCGATTTGCCAAAATGAAGGGAAATAGGCAGGGTTCAGGATACCCTTATTGGTCACTTCTGCTGCATCGTCCAGAGTGAGAAGTCGACAGGGCATCCGAGTCCAGTCAAGTGGGGATTTACCTTCACAGGCTATCTGTCCCCCCTTGGGTCTCTGTGTTATACTTTTCGCCTGTTGAAACAGACCTTTTCAAACGACTTTTTAGGGGGCGCCCTTCATGGCCGGTGCTATTGAGTTCGTCGACGGCGGGACCATAACAACTCCCAAGGGCTTTGTTGCCGGGGCCACCTATGCCGGGCTGAAAACTTTCGCCGAGGACAAGCTGGACCTGTGCATCCTTTATTCTGAACTGCCCTGTGCCTCAGCGGGGGTGTTCACTACCAGCGCCATCAGGTCTTCAACCGTCACCGTTAATCGGGAGCGGCTGGCTCAAGGTATCCCTTTGCGGGGACTCATCGTCAACGCCGGCATTGCCAACACCTGTGTCGGTGAGCAGGGTTACATTGATGCCGTCGATATGACCGGTCTGGCGGCAGCCAAGACCGACGTCACTCCTGAAGAAGTAATGGTGTGCAGCACCGGCGTAATAGGCGTTGAGTTACCCATGTCCCTCATTCGCGACGGCGTAGAGCAGATTGAGCTTCACGGCAACGGCGGTCCGGACATGGCAAGGGCGATAATGACCACGGACACCCGTCCCAAGGAGGTTGCGGTGTCCTTCGAACTTGACGGAAGGACCATCCACCTGGGCGGCATCGCCAAGGGCTCCGGAATGATTCACCCCAACATGGCTACGATGCTTTCCTTCATAACCACTGATGCGGCGGTGGAGCCCGGTTTCCTGCAGACCACGCTCAGTGAAATAGCCGACCAGACCTACAACATGCTGACGGTGGACGGCGACAGCAGTACCAACGACACGGTGCTGGTTATGGCGAATGGCGCCGCCGGAAACACGGAGATCTCCGCCGGTTCTCAGAATGCGGAAACTTTCGCTCAGGCATTGCGTGAGGTCTGCACCCATTTAACAGTGGAACTGGCCCGCGACGGCGAAGGAGCCACTCATCTGATAATAGTGGAGGTTGCGGGGGCTGCCAATACGGCCGATGCCCGCAAGGCGGCCAAGACCGTCGCGTCTTCCAGCCTGGTAAAATCCGCGGTCTTTGGCGCCGATCCCAATTGGGGACGCCTGATGATGGCGCTGGGCCGCAGCGGAGCAGCTGCTGAAGAGGAAAAGGTTGATCTCTTCGTCAATGGCGTATGCATCATGGAAGCAGGCAAGCCCATTCCCTTCCACCGAGATGCGGTGGTAGCGTTGATGAAGCGGCCCGAGGTGACCTTCCGGTTGCAGCTCAATTTGGGCGATGGCGAAGCCACTGCCTGGGGCTGCGACCTGACCGAGGAATACGTTATCATCAACAGCGCCTACACGACCTAGTTTGGAGTACCGGCAGCCCCGCAGGGACAAGCCGGCGTCAAAGAGTCCGAAACACAGCGCCAATAGGTTGAAGCAAAATCCTCCCAGCGTCGCAGGCAGCAACTGTTGGGGGGATTCTTAACTTTTTTGGCGGTTAACTTTATTCTTAACCGGAGGTTGGCGTGCCCGACCGGCAAGCAGTTCCTCCCATTGTAGTGAAAATCGGGGGCAGCACCCTGGGCAACAACGACACCAGCCTGAAGGACCTGGTGGCGCTGCAAAAACAGGGCCGCGACGTGGTGGTAGTCCATGGCGGCGGCCCCGTGATATCTAATTGGATGCAGCGCCAGGGCATTGCGCCCCGTTTCGTTAATGGCCTGAGGATAACCGACGCAGAAAGCCTGGACATCGTGGTGGCCGTCCTTACCGGCCTGGTCAACAAGGAACTGGTAGGCATCATGCATGGCCTGGGCGCCCGGGTGCTGGGAATGAGCGGTATCGACGCCGGCATCCTGGAGGCCCGTGTCGCCAACCCTGACCTGGGATTCGTGGGAGAGATTACCAGGGTGAATCCGGAACCCATCAACGCAATTCTCGAGGGCGGCTATATACCGATGCTGGCGCCCCTGGCCATGCAGGAACGGGACGGCTCCGAGCATGCCGGCGGCGCCCTGAACATCAACGGCGACACGGTAGCCGGGGAGTTGGCCCACGCATTGGGGGCAGAGCACCTGATTTTCCTGACCGACGTGCCCGGGGTGATGGACGGAAACGGTCGGGTCATGGCCCGCCTCAACCGGCGCCGGGCCAGTCTGCTGCTGAATTCCGATGTGGTGCGCGGCGGGATGATTCCCAAGCTGGAGGCCTGTGTCAGGGCCCTGGAGAGCGCCCCGGTAACGGACATTGTGGACGGGCGGGAACCCGGTGTACTGCTGAAGTGCCTGGAAGGGGAAGGTGGCGGCACCCGCATTACTACCTAAAGACTTCGCTGGCTCTTGGTGAATCCAGCTCTGGAATGCAAAGAAGTTCGGCCCAAAGCGCATCAGATGGACTGGTTCCTTCTATCTGCTTCGCAAAGCCGGATTCCGGACCCTTTGGCGGGCTCGGAGCAATACGGTCGGTGCTGAAACATGCTACGAGGCTCGACGAAGATTCATCGTATACTACAGGGCATTTCCACCCGCCGGAAATCCGCTAGCATTGCCCAGGGCAACGACCCGTGAGCTATGATCTGACTAACGATGCCGACCCGGTGCCCGGCCCTCCACTGCCGGGCATTTCTGCTGCCCGCCTGGCTCTGATTAGGCGCTGGTCGACGCTGTTGGTCATAATCGGCGCGGTGATTGCGGCCGTGTGGCACCTGCTCGGCGTCTATGCCGACTTTCTCTGGTACGACCAGCTCGGCTACACCGACGTCTTTCTCTACTTGACGATCATCAAGACCTCCCTCTTCCTGGTGGGTGGCCTGCTGGCAGCAACGCTGCTGACGCTGAACATATCAATGGTTCTCCCGCTGGCTCTGGGGCCCATATCCAGGCCCCTGCCCATCGACTTTCTCAGGCTGGTCCTGGCCTTGTTGCGGCTGCTGATATATGTGGCCCTGCTCATCACTGGCCTGGTCTTCGGATCCCAGGCCGCCGACCACTGGGAACTGGTGGTAATGCTGCTGCACCAGGTGCCTTTTGGCATCTCAGACCCCCAGTTCGGGCGGGATGTGACCTTCTACGTCGTTAACCTGCAAATCCTGCGGGCGGCCCAGGGGTGGTTCCTGGGGTTGTTCATTACCATCATATTCATTTCCGTGTCGCTGTATGCGGCTATTTATCTGCTGCGGGGGCTGAGCCTGGTCCTGGCGCCCAAGACCCTGCGACACCTGGCGGTGCTGGGAATATTCCTGATGTTGATCCTGGCCTTCCATCACATCCTGAGTATCTACGAGCTTACTTTGTCCGAGGGGGGAGTAGTAACCGGGGCCACCTACACCGATGTGCATGCCCGCATACCGGTGTACTGGTTCTTAGCCGGTATCGGTCTGCTGGCCGCGGTGGGGTTTGGCGCTAGCATATACTTTGCAGGTCTGCGTTTAATCGCTGGCTCTTTTACCCTCTGGGTGCTTATGTTCCTGGTGGCAGGCGTTCTGTACCCCGCGTTGTTCCAGCGTTTCCAGGTGAGTCCCGATGAGTTTGCCCGGGAAGAGGTCTACATTCGCCGGAACATCGAATCCACCAGAGCTGCATACGGGATCCATGAAGTGGAAGAAAGCATATTTCCGGTGGCGGAGTCTCTTTCTGAAGATGCGGCCCGCGCTTACCAGAGCACCCTGGACGGCATCCGGCTTTGGGATGCGGCGCCGCTGCAGGATGCCTACAACCAGCTTCAGTTCATGGAGCTGTACTACAACTTCCTGAATATGGACTCCGACCGTTACGTTGTGGACGGTCGGCTGCAGCAGGTTCTGATCGGAGCCCGCGAACTGGATCCGGAAAACCTGCCCGTCGATGCCCGGAACTGGGTTAACCAGCGGCTCCAGTACACCCACGGATACGGAGTGTCCATGACGCCGGCCACGGGCTTTACGGCGGGCGAGGGCCGTCCCGAGTATTTCATCCAGGACATTCCCATACACGGCCAGCTAACCGTCGCCCAGCCGGAAGTTTACTATGGAGAATCTCCCATCGAATTTGCCATCGTCAGCAGCGGAATGAGCGAGGTCAACCCCGATTCGGCCAGTTGGAGCTACGACGGCGACGGCGGAGTGCCCCTGAGTTCTTTTCTGCGTCGGATGATTTACACCCTGGAGTTTGGCGACATTAACATCGCCCTTAGCGACCAGGTAACTCCGGACAGTCGCATCCAGTTTCGCCGAAATGTCCGTGAAAGGGTTAAGGCCATAGCTCCCTTCCTCAAGCTGGACCCGGACCCCTACCCGGTGCTGGACGACCAGGGAAAGTTGTGGTGGATCCAGGATGCCTATACCGTTACCGGCGGCTATCCCTACGCCACGGTAAGCGAAGAGGGGTTCAACTACATTCGCAACAGTGTCAAGGTCGTAGTGGATGCCTACGATGGCGACGTGACTCTGTACATGGTTGATTCGCAAGACCCGCTGATAATGATGTACCGAGACGCGTTTCCCACCCTGCTCCACCCCATGTCGGAATTTCCGGAAGACTTGAAGTCCCACATCCGTTACCCCGTGACCATCTTTTCGGCCCAGGCGCGAATGTATTTGCGTTATCACGTTACTGAACCGCAAGTCTTCTTCAACCAGGCCGAGCAGTGGGACATACCCCTGGAGACCAGGCTTGGCAAGGACGGCGTTCAGGTAACGCCCGCCTACCTGCTGGTACGCCTCCCGGGAGAGGATAAGGAAGAGTTTGTCCTCCAGATGCCGTTCTCCCCCGCTGGGCAGAAGAAGAACCTGGTAGGCTTGCTCTTTGCCCGCAACGACCCGCCAAATTACGGCCAGCTGCGCAGTTATCACCTGCCCGATGACCGGCAGATTGACGGCCCCAGCCAGGTGGAGGCGCGCATAGAAAACGACCAGGACTTTTCCCAGCTGTTTACCTTGTGGCAAGGGGCCGGTTCCGAGATAATTCGGGGGCGTCTCTTGGCCGTACCCATTGCTGATACAATAGTGTACGTTGAGCCGCTCTATCTGCAGTCGACGTTTCTGGACTTTCCGGAACTGAAAAAGGTTATACTGGCAGACAACACCAACCTGGTGATGGCAGACTCCCTGGAGGAGGGTGTCGCCAAGTTGGTCGGCGCAGATTATGGGGTCGAGGCCAGTCCAACCGAAGGGTCGGTAACTATCCGCCCCGAGCAACTTGAGCAGCTGGACCAGATTGAGGCAACAATAGACGAGCTTGGAGAAGCTCTGGGGGACCTGGAAAGGGCCCTGCAAAATCTACGCAATACCTTGGGAGGTAGCTCACCATGACCACCGGCAAGAGCAGCAGCGAATGGATTGACATCGAGAAAAAGTACTACGCGCAGACGGTCCGCCGACAGCCAGTAGTAATTGTAAGAGGCGAAGGAGCCCGGGTCTGGGACGCCGACGGGAAGGAATACATGGACTTCGTGGCCGGTTGGGCAGTCAACCAGCTGGGCCACAGCCATCCGGCCATTACCCAGGCCATAACCGAGCAGGCCGGAACACTGCTGCAGACGTCCAACCAGTTCTACACTGTGCCGCAGCTGCAGCTCGCCGAGATGCTGATTGAGAATAGCTGCCTGGACCTGGTATTCTTCGGCAACAGCGGCGCCGAGGCCGTTGAGGGGGCAATGAAGCTGGCCCGGCGTTACGGAAAGCTGCACCGCGACGGCGCCTACGAAATTATTACGGCCTTCAACTCTTTCCACGGGCGCACCCAGGCTACCGTCGCCGCCACCGGGCAACCCCACTACCAGGAAAACTTCGCTCCCCTGCTGCCGGGCTTTGTCCATGTGGACTACAACGATGTGGAAGGGGTGATGAATGCCACATCAGACCGCACCGCAGCCGTCATGGTAGAACCGGTACAGGGTGAGGCGGGCGTCATAATTCCAGACGACGACTACCTGCAGCGTCTGCGCCAGTGGTGCGACAGCCAGGGGATATTGCTGATCTTGGACGAGGTGCAGACGGGAATGGGGCGGCTGGGCAGCCTGTTCGGCTACCAGGAGTACGACGTGGAGCCGGACGTTATGACCCTGGCCAAAGGGCTGGGTTACGGAGTGCCCATTGGTGCCTTCTTGTCCAAGGCCCATTGCCAGGCGCTGGTGCCCGGGGACCACGGCTCCACTTTCGGAGGCAACGCATTGACCACGGCTGCGGGCTACGCCGGCACCAGGTTCCTTATCGAGAACGACATTCCCGGCCACGTAAAGCAGATGGAATCTTACCTGCTGGGAAGGCTGAACGATGTCAAGGACCGCTTCTCCTTTGTTTCCGAGGTGCGCGGCAAGGGCTTGCTGGCTGCTATGGACTTCGATGACGCCATTTCCGGTCAGGTTTTGGCCAATTGTAACGAGGCCGGCTTGCTGCTCAACGGTCCGCGCCCCAACACCATCCGCTTCATGCCGCCCCTGAACATCACCCCCGAGGAGGTAGACGAGGCTGTGGGCAGGCTGGAAGAGGCCTTGGCGAAGTTTTAGATGTAAGTAGACCATCGAATAGATGTCCTGGATGGGTCATTTCGGGGTCGGGCTCAACAGATTATTTCTTTGCTCGGCTATAGACCCCTGCATTGAAAAGCATCGGAGGTAATTCACGACTAATGGCAAATGACAAAATCGTTCTGGCCTATAGCGGTGGGCTGGATACGTCGGTGGCGGTACCCTGGCTCAAGGAGCAGTACGGCGCCGAAGTGATAACCCTGACTATAGACTTGGGCATGGTGGACCTGGCAGCCATCCAGGAGCGGGCCATGCAGGTGGGCGCGGCCAAGGCCTTGACCGTGGATGGCAAGGAAACCCTGGTCAACGAGTTTCTCTTCCCCGCTCTTAGGGCCGGGGCTATCTACGAGGAACAGTATCCACTTGCCACCGCGCTGGGCCGTCCCCTCATAGCCCGCTACCTGGTAGAAGCGGCGCGGGCCGAGGGCGCCTATGCCGTAGCCCACGGCTGCACCGGCAAGGGCAACGACCAGGTCCGTATCGATGTAGGGGTAGCCGCCCTTGCTCCCGAACTGAAGGTCATAGCTCCCATTCGCGACTGGGGTATGAGCCGGGAGGACGAGATAGAGTACGGCCAGGCTCGCAACCTGCCCATCAACGCTAGTAAGAGCCGCTTCTCGGTGGACGAGAATCTGTGGGGGCGCAGCGCCGAGGCGGGAGAACTGGAAGACCCCTGGCTGGAACCACCGGAAGACGCCTACGACTGGACGAAGCCAGTTAGCAACACGCCCGATGAGGCGGCCTACGTTGAAATTCACTTTGAGGAAGGCGTTCCCACGTCCCTGGACGGCGAAAGTATGAACGGCGTGGACTTGATCCGGCACTTGAACGTGGTGGCCGGTCAGCACGGCGTAGGCCGGGTTGATCACGTCGAGAACCGTCTGGTGGGCATCAAATCGCGGGAAGTATACGAAACTCCGTCTGCGGTTACCCTGCACGCCGCCCACAAGGCCCTGGAAACCCTGACCTTGAGCAAGGACCAGGCTCGTACCAAGGCTCGTATAGCCCAGGAGTACGCCGACATGGTTTATAACGGTCTGTGGTTTACCCACCACCGGCTGGATATGGACGCCTACGTGAACAGTACCCAGCGATACGTAACCGGCGAAGTCAGGGTGAGGCTCCACAAGGGGACCTGCACCGTGGTGGGCCGTAGCGCACCCCAGGCGCTGTACAATTACAGCCTGGCCACCTATGACCGCGACGACCAGTTCGACCATTCCGCCGCCGCCGGGTTTATCGACATTTTTGGCCTGCCGGTAAGAACCCAGAACCAGGCGCAGGGGTAAGCCACCTGGAGGTGGGGAGCGATGAACGAAGTGATGACGCTGAAAGAGATAGAAGAGACTTTTGAGTCGGAATGGGTGCTGGTTGCGGACCCGGAGCTTACCCCCCAATTGGAAGTCATATGCGGAAAGGTCATATACCACTGTGACGACCGAGACGAACTGTATCGCAAGATGGGTGAGTTGAAACCAAAGCGGTCGGCAATAATTTACACTGGTTCGGTCCCGGAAGATCTGGTTATCATGCTATGACCCTTCGTTTCAATCCCTCGGCCGGAACCATTGTTGTTACAGCAGTTATCAGTGGAAATTCGATCGAAGCAGCAGCGCGTTTAGCCCTTGATACGGGCGCTAACATGACAATGCTGAACCGCGAACTAGCTTCAAATTTAGGTTATGACCTGGAATCTCCCGACAGAATGGTGAGGATTGCGACAGCCAGTGGAATAGTACGCGCACCTCAGCTTGCTATTAGAAGGCTTGAAGCTTTGGGAAACGAGAGACGGGAATTTCCTATAATTTGCCACAGTCTGCCGAGGGGTGTAAGTGTTGACGGCCTCCTAGGCCTGGACTTCTTTCGCGGCCAAAGGCTGACCATTGACTTCCGAGAAGGACTCATAACACTGGACTAAGTATCAACACTGCAACAACTTTACCTGGAGGACTTATGACCCTAGCCGAAAGAATGTATAACCTGGGCACCGAGACCGCTTTCGAAGTTCTGGCGAAGGCGCGGGCCCTCGAGGCCCAGGGACGGGACATCATTCACCTGGAGATAGGCGAGCCCGACTTTGACACCCCCAAGCATATTGTCGATGCCGGTGTACGTGCCTTGCAGGAGGGGTACACCCACTATGGGCCAACCCCGGGCTTGCCCGAGCTTCGGGAAGCTATCGCTCGCAACAGCCGGGAGGTTCGCGGTATCGACACCGACCCGGGCCAGGTGGTCGTTACACCCGGCGCCAAACCCATCATGTTCTACGTCATTCTGGCCCTGGCCGAGCCGGGAGCCGAGGTCATCTACCCCAATCCTGGTTTTCCCATTTACGAGTCTATGATCCGCTTTTCCGGCGCCACCCCGGTGCCTATGCAGCTGCTGGAAGAGAAGGACTACCACCCTGACCTGACCGATCTGGCCGGCAAAATCACCGACCGCACCCGCCTGATTATCATAAACTCTCCTGAAAACCCCTGCGGCTCTGCACTTACCAAGGATGAGTTGGAAACCATCGCCAATCTGGCCCGGGGCAAGAACCTGTACGTGATGGCTGACGAGATCTACAAGGACATCCTTTACACGGGGGAACACTTCAGCATTGCCGCTTTTCCGGAAATGGCAAAGCAGACGGTCATCCTGGACGGTTTCTCCAAGAGCTATGCAATGACCGGCTGGCGGCTGGGCTACGGCATAATGCCCGAGGAACTGGTGCCGCATATTACGCGGCTGGCGGTCAACAGCGTTTCATGCGCTGCCTCTTTCAGCCAGCGGGCCGCCATTGCCGCCCTGGACGGGCCCCAGGATGATGTGCAGGCCATGGCTGCCGAGTTCGCCCAGCGTCGCCGCCTAATTGCCGACGGGTTGCGCAGTATACCCGGCATTAACTGCCCGGAGCCGGAGGGCGCATTCTACGTCTTTCCGAGCATCAAGGAGACGGGGATCAGCAGCGCCGAGTTTGAAGAGCGTGCCTTGAACGAGGCCGGCGTTGCCCTGCTGTCCGGTTCGGCCTTTGGCGCCTTTGGAGAAGGGTACGTGCGTCTGTCCTACGCCAATTCCCAGGAAAACATCAAAACGGCGCTGGAGCGGTTGTCTGGGTTTGTGGAGTCGTTAGTCTAACGGCAGAACAGGTACATTTGCTGGCGAGGTAGAGCAGCGCTGGCCGTCAATTCGCGGGACTGGCCGTCAATGCGATTGAAAGGCATTTGCGCTATACTAGCCCCGCAATTGAGGGCCGTTTATTTGGCAATTCCCCTTTCAGGAGTGCGGCATGGATCTGGGTCTGAACGAAATTCAGCAGATGTTGAAAAACAGCGCCAGGGAGTTTCTTTCCCAGGAATGTCCCCTTACGCTGGTGCGGGAGATGGAAGAGGACTCCCGGGGCTACACCAATGAGCTTTGGCGGCAGATTTCCGGCCTGGGCTGGACCGGAATCGCCTTCCCCGAACAGTATGGCGGTACCGGCGGCAGCTTCCTCGACTTGGCTGTTCTGCTGGAAGAAATAGGCCGCTCTCTCACGCCGGGGCCCTTCTTCTCCACCGTAGTCTTGGGCGGCTTTACCGTCCTGGACGCCGGGACCGACGTGCAAAAACAGCACATATTGCCCGGCATTTGCAGCGGCCAACTCCTGATGACCCTGGCCCTGACCGAAGCATCGGCCACCTACGAACCCTGGGGCATTGAGACCACCGCTACCCGCGAAGGCGACTCTTTTCGAATCAATGGCCAGAAGCTTTTCGTGTCAGATGCCCACGTCGCCGACGTCATCCTGATAGCCGCACGCACCACCCAGTCCGACGACCCGGCTCAGGGCATTACCCTGTTCTTCGTTAACTCCAACACCCCGGGGGTGACCGTGACCCAGCTAAGCACCATCTCATCCGACCGCCAATGCGAAATTGTGGTGGATAATGTCACCGTTCCTGCTGAAGCCGTCCTGGGCGAGGTGGACGGGGGCTGGCCCATAATCCAGCGGGCGTTGCATCGCGCCACCGCTGGCAAATGCGTGGAAATGCTGGGCGGAGCCGACGCCGTGGTGGAAATGACCGTGGAATACGCCAAGCAGCGCACCCAGTTCGGCCGCCCGGTGGGTACCTTCCAGGCGGTGCAGCACCATTGCGCCAACATGGCTACCGATGTGGAAGGCTGCCGTCAGATTGCCTACCACGCCGCGTGGAAAGTGTCGGAAGGGGAATCTGCTGAGCGAGAAGTGTCCATGGCCAAGGCATGGGTCAGCAGCGCCTACCAGCGGGTATGCAATTTGGCCCACCAGTGCCACGGCGCTATCGGATTCACCAAGGAACACGACCTGCAGCTTTACACCCGGAGAGCCAAGGTCCAGGAATTGACCTATGGTGACGTGAATTACCACAAGGAAATGGTCATGCAGCAAATCGAGGCGTAAGGCGCTGGCCTCACACCAATCCCTGCCGTTGTCATTCTTGTAACAAGCCTTTCTCTGTCAGAGAGTAACGATTTCAAGGAGCGCCCCAAATGACCATGATTCCCGCCCGCAGTTCGCCCTTCGCCGCCATGGCCAGCGACCCGGCTCATCCCGACGTCATATACCGGGACGATCGCTGCTTCGTTGTGCGAGACATCAACCCTCAGGCGCCAGTGCATCTGCTCATTATCCCCAACATGCCCATAAACGGCCTGGACTACATCAGCCCAGCCATGGAAGCCACCATGGGGCACATCTTTGTCGTGGCTGCTGAAATGGCTCGCCGTGAGGGCGTGACCATCAGCGGCTACCGCCTGGTGGTCAACAACGGCGGCGCCGCCGGCCAGACTATCGCCTGGCCCCACGTGCATCTTCTGGGCGGCCGGGAACTGGGGCCGATGGGGTAGGCCAGCATGCAATCGCGGATCGAAACTGGCATTGAGACCCGCATCCTCCGGAGGGTGGAGACTCTGCCCGAGGGATTGCAGGCCCACATTTCCCGGGCCCAGGACGTAGCCCGGGAATTGGCGCCTTACCACAATGTTGATCCGGAACGGGCAGCCCTGGGTATTCTGGCTCACGACGTGGCCCGGGCCATGAAGGGGCCGGAGTTGATCGAGCAGGCCAACAGATTCAGCCTGCCCATAAGACCGGTCGAAGAACAAGTACCACTGTTGTTGCACGGGCCCGTGGGCGCGGAAATTCTGCGGGTTGAGGACGGGCTGGCGGCGACTGCCGGTGAGCAGGACATCTACCAGGCCGTCTACTGGCATACTACCTTCCACCCTGCCTTGGTGGACGACATGGGAAAGGTGGTTTTCCTGGCCGACAAGCTCGACCCCAATAAACGGAAGCGAATTCCCTATCAGCCGGAAATAATGGAGTTGGCGCTGGTAGATCTGGATGTCGCTATCCAGGAGTTTCTGAGCCGGCAGATTGCCGATTTGACGGGCCAGGGTAAGTCGGTGCACCCGATGATGCTGGAAGCTCGTGATGCCTTAAGGGCGCAGCAGGCGCAATAGTCGCTTGCCTTCAATGACTCCCTATGGCTTGCGTCTGCAGCCACCCCGTCTGTTCCAGTCGCGTCGGTTCCACCCGACACCAGCGCCGGCACCCCCTGATTGACTGCCGCTTAGCGCGGGCTCCATCCCTGGCTTTGCCCCTGCCGCCCCAAAGTAGATAGCAGCTAGCTGGTCACTTCGTTCAGGAAAGTGTTGCTGGCTGAAGACAGCAAGGTCGTCAGGTGGGTGTACAGGTAGCTGACACGCTGGTCCAGGTAACGTCGGGTGGCATCGGCATTGCCTGCTGAACCGGATATTTTCCCAGCGGCCCGCGCTGTGGAGAATACGTGCTCCATTGCCTCACGCACTTCCGGTACCTCCGGGCGTCCCGGATATCCAAGGGACTGAGAAAGGTCCGAGGGGCCAACAAAGAACACGTCCACTCCCTCTACCCCCATGATCTGCTCTACGTTCTCGACGGCCTCGCCCTCTTCCAGTTGGACACAGACCAGGGTTTCTCTGTTGGACTCTTCAGCATATTCCGACATGGTCATGCCGAAACCATAGGAGGACGACCTGACTCCGGCGGCCAGCCCGCGGTCGCCCAGCGGATGGTACTTGACTGCTGAGACCGCGCTGCGGGCATCTTCCGCCGTGTTGACATGGGGAACCTGCACTCCCATCACGCCCCGGTCCATGAGTTGGCCGATAGCCTCAAAGGAATTTACAGAGGGTCTGGCAATGGGGGTTATACCGGCGGCTTCTGCTGCCAGGACCATAATTTCGACACTCTCCGTCGAAATGGAACCGTGCTCGCAGTCGATGAGAACCCAGTCAAAGCCTAGCCTCCCTATCATGTCGACGACGTGGGGAGACGGGAACATAACCGAGACACCGAAGGCCGGCTGACCAGCGAGCAGCTTTCTTTTCATTGGGTTGGAAATCATAGTCTCGTACATCCTGTTAGTTTGTTTACTGTGGCACTTGAGTGAGTATAGCCATTCAGTGCAATGAACTTTCCAATTACCTTCTCAGCTGTGGTTGACAGTGTCACGCCGACCCGTTTGGGAGAATCGAAGTTCAGCCAGGTGTCGTGTCGCCGCCGCTATCCCCGCCACTCCAGGCTTGAGAGTGTGTAATCTGGGTGAGTTGGCACAAAAAGAGGACCCGCTAGAGCCCGTTGTAGTTTACAAAGGCGTTAAGGGCCTCCATGGATGTATACCCGAATCTAAAGCCCAGCGTCTGCTTGATCTTTCCGGTGCTCATAATTATCGGGTAGCGTGTGGTGTTTACGTTCCAGACGCCGTCAGCAGAGTTGGACAGCCGCGATGACATCCACGCTGCGGGATATGCCAGAAACACGGGCAGTTGAGTCAGCTTCCGACGAGTTATTTCCGACAACTCCCTCAGGAAAACTACTCCCTCGCCAGCCACGTTGAATATGCCCTCGGTTTCCCGTTGTATCACCTGCTCCAGGACGATTGCCAGGTCCACTTCATGGATAAATTGGAAGGGGGGATTTTCGCCCGTCCCCCAGAAACGGTATGGGAAGACATTCTCCGCGCGTAAGTGATCATCGGAATACCCCAGGACAGGACTGGTCCTCAAGATGGTAATTTTGGGTAGTTGAGTGTGTTCTTCCCCTTCCCTTATTAGATTGAATTCCTGCATCGCAATGTCGGCAAACAAGCTGACGTCGCCAAGGTAGTCATTAGGCCGGTTGCGTATCGGGACCAGTTCCGTTACCGGTACCGGGTTGTCGGCAAAAGAGCCGTATACACTGTGGGAGCTGACAAAGATGATGTGTTTTACACCCGCTGCAAGGCAAGAGGCCCGTATTGCTTCAAGGATTTCCAGGTTCTCCCCGGATACCGCGGCCCAGTCCTGGTAGGTGGTCGTGTGAGTGTAAGGACACGCCAGGTGAACAAGCGTCTCGACCCGGTGTTGCCGCAACAGTGATTCAATGGTTGGGGTATTGTCCCGTTGGACCGACTGTTCTCTGTTCCGTTGACCTGGCAGGGAGTTGTCCCTTCGGTTTGGCTGGGCGATGTCCCGATGGTAGAAGGAAATGTTGTGAATGGGGTAAGGCAGGGGCTTCCGGTCAAAAGCCACAATCTCCCCTATATTGGGGTTTATCTCCAACTGCATTAGCAGACGGGTGCCGATATAACCGGATGCGCCAGTGACGGCCACAACTCTAGGCGATTGCTGCATTGTCAGCCAACCCCTGGCTTTTGATAACGGATCTGGCGGCGCGGTAGCCGCTGCGGACTGCACCCTCCATAGTAGAAGGCCAGCCTGTGTTAGTCCACTCCCCGGCAAGGAACAGGTTGGAGATGGGAGTGTCAGCCCCGGGGCGCAACAGATTTGCCCCCGGAAGGCAGCGGAAAGTAGCATCACGCTGTTTGACCACGCTGATTCGCTCAACCACGGCTTGCCTGGCTGGTGGGAATACCTGGGCGAACTCTGCCAGGAAGGCTTCTTTCAATTCCTCCTGGGGCAGGTCGATGTATTGCCAGGCCGCGCTGACCGATACGGTTAGCAGTTGCTTTCCCTCCGCCATTCCCTGTCCAGCGATAAGGCTCCGGTTGAAAACCCATTGTAGGGGGCTATCGACAAAGGCGCAGAAGGGTTCGTCCATAACCGGCCGGTCGCAGAGAATGTGCAGGTTGAGAATGGGCGACCATTCCAGTCTGCCAATGTTGCGAAAGAAGTCCAGGTTCGCTGCCTCCGGGGGCAAAGCTTTCAACAGAGCCGAGAAGGGGAGGGAGCTTACGAAAGTCTCACCACACAGCCGTCGCCCCGAGGCCAACTCAAGGGAGGTTGCCCGGCCCGCCGTTCCAGAGCTCTCCGAACCCTGACCTAACCGAACCCGGCGAATCGGGTCTCCCAGAATCAGGCGACCTCCCCTCTTCTCCAGCAGCCTTCTGGCGGGCTCCCCAATGGATTGGAGCAGCCCGTCCAAGGCGTAACCCAGGTTAGCGCTGTTGGCGCCGGCCAGCATGCCGTCCTGGACAATCATCAGGCCCATGGCCGCACTTACGTCCCGAACATTGTCGTTGAGGGTGGGTTCCACGACCAGGTTCCACAGGTTGTTAATGGCCCGCTCCGACTGCAGGTTATCCCGCAGCCATCGGTAGAAGGTGATGTGTTCCAGTTGAGGTTGGTGGCGGTCAGTTAAACGGGCCCGCAGCATTCCACCCAGCGCGCGCAGCTTGTCCACCGGCCCAAGATGGGGATAAGCCAGAAAGGAGGGAAGCAGGTGAAGGGGCGCTGGCAGGCGAGAGGAGGCGAGGGCACCTGTCTTGCCCTCTCGGCTGTAAACCGGAATCCTCAGATGTTCCTGCAAAAACCACTGGTCTCTGGCGCCCAAACGGTCCAGAAAGTCCATGAACTGGGTGCAGCAACCTACGATGACATGCTGCCCATTGTCCATTGACAGCCCGGTTTGTCTGTCGGTGAAGGAAAAGGCTCGACCCCCAAGGAAACCACGGGCTTCTATCAGCGTTACCTGGCGACCGGCATCCAGCAGTTCCAGGGCGGCAGCAATGCCTGCGATGCCGCCCCCCAGGATGACTACGCCGGTTGTGGGGCTATCGGATAGGGGGCCATCGGGTGCCGGGCCGTCGGAGGTTTGGGTCACGGGGCTTGCCTAGGTGGAGTCGGGTAGCCGGCGGGGCAACATGCTGCCAGCCCAGGACTGGGCCATGATCCCCAGTTTTTCGGCGGTTGAGAGGCTGACCCGGTGATTCAAAACGTCGTAGTTGGCGGCCTCTATCCGGTCCAGCAGCTTGCTGTATATGCGACCCAGAACTGCGGTGCAAGCGCGGGACCTGGGGCTGAGGTAGGGCAGCAACTGGAACCCGCTACGGAAATAGGCGCGGGCCCGTTCGGCCTGGAACCGCATCAGGGCCTGGAAGGCGTCGTCGAATCTTCCGGATATCAGATCTTCCTCAGAATAACCAAACTGGGCCAGTTCATCCTGGGGCAGGTAAATTCGGCCGAAATCCAGGTCTTCTTTCACGTCCCGGGAGATGTTGGTCAGCTGCATTGCCAGGCCCAGGTCGATGGCGTGAGCCTTCGCCCGGACGTCATTAAAGCCGAAGATATGTATACAGATGAGGCCCACGGCCGAAGCTACCTGGTAGCAGTATTGCCGCAATTCGCTGAAGTCCTGGTAACGGGTCTTGACCAGGTCGGCTTCCATCCCCGCCAGGATATCCTCGAAATACTCTCGGGGAATTTCGTAGTCCTTCGCCACCTGGGCAAGCCCCACAAACACAGGCTCGTCGGCTTGCCCCTGGTAGCATTGCTCCAGCATACGGCGCAGGTCGGACAACCGTTGCAGCTTTTCTTCGGTGGAGGTCTCCGAGTCCACGGCGTCGTCGCAGTAGCGGCAAAAGGCGTAGGCAACGTAGATGGCCTGCCGCCGTTTGGGAGGAAGCAGGACGAAGGCGTAGTAGAAGTTCCTGGCTTCCCGCCGGGTGATTCTCTGGCATTCCTGGTAGGCCACTTCCAGGTCAGTCACCGCGACCTCGCTCGTTGGCAGCAGGCTGTGGTTATTCAGTAGCAGCTGAGGCGGACCCGAACCATCAGGTTTGGCGAGGGCCCGGCAGCCTAAATCCCAGTCCCAGTTTCCAGCTTAACCAGGTGGACAGGAACAGGCCGGCCTTACGGGTTCGCGAAAGGGCAGGCCGCCTTGTTAATACATCATATCGTTGATTTCGGATGGCTTCAAGCACAGCCACGCCACCCCGGGTGAAGAGGGCCACGTCCAGCTTGGCAACTCCATCAAGCGTATCGACAAGGGCCGTGCCGGTGCGAAAAAGGTCCATGGCTCGCCCAACCTCGAAGGTCATCAGGTCCCGGAAGGCAGGGGTGAACTCACCTTGTGCCAACTCTTCTGTGGTATAGCCGAAGCGGTCCATGTCTTCCAGTGGAAGGTAAATGCGGCCCTTTTCGTAATCTCGGGCCACATCCTGCCAGAAGTTGGTCAATTGAAGGGCGGTGCAGGTGGCGTCGGCCAACTGCTGGCGTTCCGCATCTCGGTAGCCAAAAAGGTACAGGAACAGGTGGCCCACAGGATTGGCCGAGTGGTCGCAGTAATGGAGCAGGTCCCGGTAGGTGGGATAGCGGGTGGAGCGCTGGTCCAGCTTGTTGGCTTCGATGAGCTTCAGAAAAGGGTCTGGCGGGAGGTCAAATACCTCGATGGTTTCCTGCAGGGCCACCATTACCGGATGGGAGGGTGTTCCCGAATAGCATGACTCCAGTTCAGCCTGCCACAGGTCAAGCAGCGCAATTCTGTAGGACTTTACGTCATTTTCAAGGTCTGCCTGGCCTGTTGCCAGTCGGGTGGCCAGCAGTGAGATAGTATCGATTTCCGGTGCTTCACCTGCTGGCCCGTCGGGGGATGCCTCGTCGCCCAGGTCGTCTACGGTGCGGCAATAGGCGTATATGGCGTATATGTGGCGCAGCTTTTCGCGGGGGATCAGGCGGGAGCCGACGGTAAAATTCTCGTAATGGGACCGGGCCAGATTGGCACAGTACTGGCTGGCGGCCTCTCTGGTCCAGGTTTGCGGGGTGTCAGTGAGGTGGTTGGTCATGTTTGGCCAGTCAGGCGAGGCTTCCTGGGCGGGAATGCCATTTGGTGGCGAATTAAGGGTACTGGGTCGCGACGACAGATATGTGGGACATCCCTCATCAAGATGAGGATGAACGGTTTCATGGACTTCGCCAGTTCGCGAGGCACTTGTCGTTTGAGCTGCCCTAGAACTGCCGGTTAGCCAGGAAGTCGATCAGTTGGTCAACCTCTTGTTTGGCCCACGGGGGGAGTTCGACGTTTTCCAGGGCCAGGGTGGCCTGCTGGGCGCTTTCCTGGGTTAGCTGCTCTGCGTATTGAGAGGCGCCGAGTTCGTCCATTATGGCCATTACCCGTTCCACGTCGGAATCGTCCAACTCCTCTTGCGAATAGATGCGCAAGAGGTCATCACGGGCGGCGCCGGAGGCTCTCTCGAGGGCAAAGACGGCAGGGAAAGACTTCTTCCTGCGCCGTATGTCGTTATCGGTTGACTTGCCGGTGGAGTTTTCATCGCCCCAAACCCCCAGGTAATCATCCCGTATCTGAAATGCCCTCCCCAAGTAGCTGCCGAAGCTGGCGAAAGAACTGGCGACAGCAGGGTCCTCTGTGGCTAATACTGCCCCTATTTCCACCGAGGAACGAATCAGGGCGCCTGTTTTGCAGGCAATCATGTGCAGGTAGTCGTCGGTGGTGATAGTTGTACTGGACTCAAACCCCAAGTCCTGGCACTGACCCTCGATCATTTCCAGGTAGGCCTCGGTGAGAATGTGGGAGACCCGCACCACCGTTTCCGGCGGCACCCCCAGTTGAGCGCTGCGAAGCATGGAAAGGTCGCCCACACTCTGCAGGGCGTCGCCGGCAACCAGTGCCTTGGGCTGCCCCCATAGGGCCCACACCGTGGGCTGGTGGCGGCGCTCAAGGTCCTGGTCCTGGATGTCGTCGTGGATCAGGGAAAAGTTGTGGACCAGTTCTATGGAAGCGGCGGCGGAAAGGGCCTGGGTCAGGTCGCCTTCCAGGGCCTCGCAGGCGAACATGCACAGGGTTGGCCGCAGGGCTTTGCCCTGGGACGCGGCGCTGGCTGCGGGATTGCCGTCCTTGTCGGTCCAGCCCAGGTGGTACTGGAGGGGCAGGTTAAGGTCGGATAGATCGGAGTCGGGAACAGCGGCGGTCAGACCCTGCCTCACCAAGTCTGTGTACTTGGCAAACATGCCGGGCAGAGGGGGCCCCGGGATACGGCTTTCCGAAGGCTGGCTGCTCATTTCTTCACGCTGGGAAGACGTTTGTAGAGCAAAGCATTTGATTCAGATTACCATTTTTCAGCACATGGGGAAAGGGGAGGCTCGGGTGGCGCATTCCATGCATTACGTGGCGCCCCAACTTGGCGATGTGGGACTCTTGGGCCATTAGTGAAACCGGGACAATCCAGGGACTCCTGCCGATTAGAACGCTGCTGTGGCAGGGCTTGAATCACCGCCGCCGCCTTGTTCTTCTCCGGTTGGCGCGGCGGGGGTTGCCACGGTTGGGCTGCCCTGCCGTGGGAGGGTTGACGGCAGGTACGGTTGAAGGGCTTCGGGCTGCCTCCATGATGCGGCGCCGGTTGGCGATCCAGTGAATTTGGGTAACTATGGTGAAGATCAGGCCCGGGGCAATGATGGCCACCGTGCTGAGGGCGATGGTGCCGCCCATCCTGAGCCTGACGTAAGCAAGGTAGCCCCCGATTATCAACCAGGCCCAGGCCAAAGCGCCGGCGACCAGCCTGTTGTGCCAGGGGGAACGGATAATCAGCACCGACCAGAGGGGCCAGAAGATTATCATGGGGTAGAGGAACCAGTACTGGTAGTACCAGGGCTTGAGTTCGTCCGGCGGGGCCGGCGACTCGGTTGCCTCCGGCTGCGGCTCCCCTTGTTCCTGGGTGTCCTGTCTTTCCTGCGGTTCCTGGCTCATTTAGGCTGGCGGGTTGGGGCTGGCGCCTTTAATTGCGGGCCAGGAGCATGTGAAACTCCAGTGACTGGATGTCTCGCCGCTCTCGTATGGAGGCCACCGCATATTCGACGCACATGCGGGCGAAGCCGGAGTATTTGTAGATGTTGGCGCCCAGTGTTACCCGAGGCACCTCCGGACCCAGCTCAACTTGGAGGTGGTTGAGATCCTCCAGGTCTATTTGCAGGTCTATTTTCGCTTCGGTCAGCCGCTCGATCTTTTCGCGGATGCGCTGGATGAATTCGTCATTGTCCATGTCTAGCCTCCCCCTCTCCGTCCCTACCCTTCAGCCAGGGGAAAGCCCAGGGAATAGCGGACTTCATCGCCAACGGTGCGGGCGATGTGGCCATGCCCGGTGAGGTCTTCGGCCACCAGCACATCTCCGGCGCCCAGCCTGCGAACTGAGCCGTCGGCGGTCTCGTACTCGGCCGTGCCGGCCAGGTGAAGCACGTACTGGCGGCGGGGAGCGGTATGGTAGTCGAGAAAGTGGGGCGCCGGACGGCCGTTGAGGAGGATATCTCCCTCGCCCACCCGGTTAACCATCTCCGCCAGCTGTTCGGGGGTCAAGTCCTCGAAATAAGACTCGCCGTCGTCACCGGCGTAAACTCGCACTATTTGCATGGGGTCAGCCTCCAGAAGTTGGGTCGACAGGCTAGTGCCGAAGAACATCCTATCACAAATGCCGAGCGGGTTTGGGATTGCCTGGGCCATTCCGCCTGGAATAACGGCCCTAATGACGGCCCTTTTGGGAACCTCACTGCGGCGGCCTCAATTTCTACTGGGCGGTCTCTACTGGGCGGTCCAGCCTCCGTCGATTACCAGTTCGCTGCCGGTCATGAAGGAGGACTCGTCGGAGGCGAGGAAAAGGACGCCGTTGGCCACGTCATCGGGCTGCCCATACCTGCCCAGGGGAATTCGGGAGACGGTGGTATTATACCGGTCGGGGTCGTTACGCCCCCCTTCGGTCATGGGAGTGGCTATTGGCCCGGGGTGGACCGAGTTGGCCCGGATGCCGTCCCGGGCATACTGGATGGCGGTGGCCTTGGTGAAGATGCGCACCGCGCCTTTGGATGCCATGTACTGGGAACTGCTGTTGTCCACGCCCACCAGCCCCAGTTGCGAGGAGATGTTGATGATGGAGCCTCCCCCGTTACGGCGGAGGGCCGGCAGGACCGTCTTTGTACCAAGGAAGACACCCTTGGCATTGATATCCATCACCCGGTCCCACTCTGCTTCGGCAACATCTTCCAGCAGGCCCGCGCCGCTAACGCCGGCGTTGTTGACCAGAATGTCCAGCTTGCCAAATCTGGCGACCGTGGCTTCGATGACCGCCTGCCATTGAGCGGCGCTGGTAACGTCCAAGGGCAGGAACAGGGCTTGGCCGCCCTTTTCTGCAATCTCTTCCGCCAAGGCTGAGCCTTCCTCCTCGAGCACATCGCCAAAAGCCACGCTGGCGCCCTCAGCGGAAAATAGCCGGACTTCGGCGGCCCCCATGCCCCGGGCGCCGCCGCTGATAAAGGCAACCTTACCTGCTAACCGCATACTTGCACCTGCCTGAAAAGCCTGGCTACTGCCGGGCAACTCTTCTTGTCCCACTTCGGCTTGGACTCAAACGGTCTTACACTCCGGTCTTGCTCGTTGGTTTTGCCCGACAATCATAACACCCGAGAGGCGGTCCAGGCGCCTTGTGGGTGTGGTTCCTTTGGGGAACTGCGGCCTTTGAAGTCAAGCAGGGGCGAGAACGTGAGAAGGTCGCTACTCGTCGGCGCGGACGGTGAAGGTGCGCTTGTGAAGCGTTGCGGCCCCGAAGACCGTGGCGGCCACCAGCGCCATGGCCGGGCCCGAGGGCCAGTTTGCGTAGTAAGAGAGATACAGGCCCGCGATAGCTGAGATCATCCCGATGGCAGCGCCGATGAGGATGACGCCCACAAACCGGCGGGCCAGCAGGTAGGCCGTAGCCGAGGGTATCACCAGCATGGCCATGACCAGAACGATGCCGGCTGCCTGCAAGCCGCTCACGATGACCAGGGCCAGCAAGGCCAGGAGGACATACTCGACAATCCCCGTTCGGATGCCAACGACGCTGGCTCCCACCGGATCAAAGGTGGTGAATACCAGTTGCCGGTGGAACAGGTAAACTCCAATGGTAACGGCAATGGTCAGGACCAGGGTCACCAGGACGTCGGTCCGGGATACGGCTAGTACCTGCCCCAGCAGGAGGTCTTCAATACTGATTGACTGCCCCGGGTTAATGTCCACGCTGATGGAGAGAATTATCAGGCCCAGGGCAAACATGGCGGCGAAAACCACTCCGATAGAGGTGTCGTCGCTGATGCCCGTCTTGCGGCTGAGGTAACCCATCAGGAGTGCGATGGCGACGCCCCCGGGGACGGCCGTTATGTAGGACGTAAATCCCAGGAGGGCAGCGACGGCGACGGGGGCTACCAGGGAGTGAGCCACGGCATCGCTCATAAAGGCCCGACCCCGGGTGATGATATAGGCGCCAACCACCGGCAGCAGGAATCCCACCAGGACCGACACAATCAGGGCACGGAGCATGAAGGGGTATTGGAAGGGGCCGACGATATATTCAATCATTGTCCGGCACCGGAGCGATGAGCTAATGACGGCAACAATGAGTGAGAGCAGGCAGTGGTCCGGCTATTCATTGTGCATGTGGGTCTCAATGTGAGTTTCGCCGCCGGTATGGGTGTGGGCCAGGACCATTCCGTGGGAGCCGTAAAGCTCCTCCAGCACCTCCGGAGTGAAGGCCTCAGCCGGTGGTCCGTAGGCGCAGATGTGACGGTTTATGCAGATAATCTGGTCAAAGCGCTCGGCCAGGTTGGTCAGGTCGTGGGTGGCCAGCATCACCACTTTGCCCTCGGCGCGAAGGGACTGGAGCACTTCGATGATGCCTTCCTGGGCTCCCACGTCCACGCCGCTGAAGGCCTCGTCCAACAGGATGATGTTGGCTTCCTGGGCCAGGGCGCGGGCGATGAAGACTCGCTGGCGCTGGCCGCCGGAGTTTTCCTCTATCAGTGCGTCCCGGCGCTCCCACAAGCCGACGCGTTCCAGGCAGGCCCGGACAATTGCCCGGTCCTTGCGGCCGGCGTGGCGGAACAGGCCCAGGTGGCAGTAACGGCCCATCATGACCACGTCGTGGACGGTGGCGGGAAAGCGCAGGTTGATGTTGTCGCGCTGGGGCACGTAGGCCAGCCCCCCGGAGCGGCCCTTGGCGCCATGCAACTCCACCGTGCCCCGGGTGATGGGGAGGATGCCGGCGACGGCGTCGAACAGGGTGCTCTTGCCGGCGCCGTTTGGTCCAACCACGCCCACCAGGTTGCTGGGGCCGATATGGAAGTTGACGTTGTACAGGGCCCGGAACCCGTCTCGCTCCACGGTCAGGTCGGTAACGGTTATCGCTGGTTCAGTTGCCACCGGTTGCACTCCATACCCTGGATTGTCCATTCGAGACAGATGCGCCGATGTATCAAAAGTTTAGATTGTAAGATTATACCTAGATTGAAAGAGGGGAACAACAGCTTGGACAGGCTATGTTAGTTGGACTGGGCAACTGGCAATTGGAACGTGTGGTTGCTGCCTGGAATGCTTGAGGACCGGGGCTTCCAAAGGGGTGGCTAGTTGGCGAGGCAGGTCTCGCAGTTCACGTAGAACTCGAAGCGGTGGCCTATAATCTCGCCGGGGATCTGCTCGCTGAGGGCCCGCATCAGGTTTTCGATATTGGTGGCCCGGAACTCGCCCACGTTGCCGCACTTGACGCAGATGGTGTGGTGGTGGTGTTCAACGCTGGAGATGCTGTACCTGGGGGCGCCGTCCATCATGTTGAGGCGGCACAGGACACCCGCGTTCAGCAGCAGTTTGACCGTGCGAAACACGGTAGCACGACCGACGCCGGGCAGTTCGTTGCTAATCTCTTCGGCGGTGAAGCCTTCTTTCTTGCCTTCCAGAAGCTCGATGATAGCCCTTCTGGGGGCAGTAGCCCGGTAGCCACGATTTTCGAGGATCGACATTATCTCGGTGCGAGTTGTAAGGGGAGCTGTCATATCCTTCAGCCACGCTGCCTTTACCAAAATGGAGGCTTTCGTGAAAGGGGGTCTTCCAAGGTTGATATTAGCAATAGCCACTATCGCCGTCAACTACCTAGAATTCCGATGTGGGTATGCTCACACCTGGCGGCCCAGGTATGTGGCGGGAGAGGTGAGAAGAAACTCCCGGCCCCACCTGGCAGGGGCCGGGCAGTATATTCAGGCCAGAGCCACGGCAGATTGCAGGGACCGGCCGGATAAGCGCACGAAATTCCCGATCCGGTCCTCCAGCTACAGGGTCAGTTCTGCAGCGAATCTGAGTGTAAGGCGATTCCCGCTTTATAGAGAACAGGATTGCCCCGCCTTTGGGGAACAGCCTTGACGGCTCTTCAACAACGGCTGCTCGACGCGCTGGCCGAAGGTCCCCCACAGGCGGCTTGGGACTCGCCAGACTCGCTTTGCCTGCGTGGCTAGCTGGGGCCTATGGCCAACGCCCCCACCGCCACGGACGGAAGACGGACCGGCAGTTCTTCCCAGGTAGCGCCCCGGTCGGCGCTCTGGAAGAGTTTGCCACCGTCGGCGCCGGCATATACCCGATTGGGCTCCGACGGGTCCCACTCAAAGGCGACGACCATGTCCTCGGGCTCGGTGCCCTGACCCACAGCATCCACCAGTTGCCAGTTGTCGCCGCTGTCGGTGGAGCGGTAGAAAAGGGGATTGAGCCGCCGCGCATTCTCGGAGACGGTTACCAGCACGAGGCTGGCATCGTCGGGGGCCGGAGAGATGTGCAGCGTGTAACGCCGGTCGAGACCGTCATTGATCAACTCCCAATTGGCGCCCCCGTCATTGGAACGATAGGGAGCCCGAGCGGTGGCGACATAGACGCTGCCAGGCCGGTCGTCGCTGAGGGCCACGCAGTGAATGTCGTCGTTCAACCCGGGTAGCTGCTGCCAGGTCCGGCCGCCGTCGCCGGTGCAGACCATGCCGCCCACCTCGATGCCGGCGTACATCCGGTTGGGGTCATCGGGGGCAACCCGCAAGTCCCGCACGTGGGAGTCGCGGGTGGGGGAATGGAAACTCCAGTCCACCGACTCGGGCACCTGGGTGAAGCCCTCGAGTTCCGACCAGGTCTGGCCGCCGTCTTCGGAGCGGTACACCGTCGCCGGTTCGCTGCCGACGTAGAGGGTGTCGCCCTCGGTGGGATGGGCCAGCACACTGTGCGCGTAGTCGGAAGGGTATGAATCCAGGTGAGACCAGGACATACCCCCGTCATCGGTACGGTACACACCGGCTTCGTAGGCTGCGAGGTAGGCGCGTTTGGAGTTAACCGGGCTGGCTACGAGCCTGGCAGCGGCGTGGGGGAGAGAAGTAACCGGGCCCTGTTGCCAGGACGAACCGCCGTCCTCGGTGGTAACCGCACAAACGCCGTCATGCATCCCGACATAGATGGTCTTTGCAGCGCTCATATTATTCCTTCTCCTGTTTTCGATTTGGTGTATGTCCGGATTATAAGACAAGGGGCAACAGGGAGGAGGCTATGTTTATTAAGTTTGTGTTAAAACTATTAGCAAGGGATTAGACCATGGATGGGAGTTTGGGAATGAAGGCCCTCACCCCCGGCCCCTCTCCCCGAGGGAGAGGGGGGGAGTTCTTGTTTCCCCTCCATTTCTGCTCATTTCCGTTCGTTTGCTATCTGACAGTGGACTGTGGGTTGGTTAATTTCTGGTCAGTTCTTGGGGCTTTTTGGCGGGTTTGGGTCCCAGTTAGACTTGCCGATTCGGGCTTGTTATGAGGTTGGGAAACCGGCGGGCGGCGTGACTGGCATCCCAAGAGTTGGCCGCTGGCGGGGAGTTTGGATTCTTCGACTTCGCTCAGAATGACAGCAAAACCGGGGGGAAACCGGCCGGCGGCGTGACTGGCGTGCCGAGAGTTGGCCGCTGGCGGGGAGTTTAGATTCTTCGACTTCGCTCAGAATGACAGCAAAACCGGGGCGGCTGGCCTGTTGGTTGCCCTGGACAGGGTGGCACGAGATTTTTGTTTTCCTTTCATTTTCGCTCATTTTCCCCCATTTTGTAGCTGAAGTAGTGTTCCGGTGGGGGATACGCCCTCACCCCCGGCCCCTCTCCTCGAGGGAGAGGGGAGAGTTGTTTGTGTTGGAGGAGTCTTGCCCCGTTGCAGGGCAGACACACAGGTTTGCCTTCACCCCCCGGTCCCTCTCTCCAAGGGCGAGAGGTGATCAGGCCTGGGCAGGCATATCCCAGCGGAAACCTTCCAGGTAGCCGCCGGTGTCGGCCCAAGGCAGCAGGACACTTACGATCTGGCGCGGTTCGGGAATGTTGCCCGCTTCCTTGCAGAGCGTAAGGTAGTGGTTAAGGGACATGTAGGTATAGAGACGGAAGCCGCGCTGGGCAATTCGCCAGATTACGGTATGTGATTCAGGGGCTTCCTTGCCTTCGGCGACGGTGGCGTTCCAGTCGTGGAAGACTTCCTCGGCCATGCGGCGTAGACGGTGGACGGCCAGTTCCTTGGCGTACTTGCGTTGCAGGGCACGTACCTGGTTTTTGATTTGGGACAGGGTCATGGGATTGCCTCCTGATGTTTTGCCCTCACCCCCGGCCCCTCTCCCTGAGGGAGAGGGGAGACATGGGGCCGATATTGGCGCTCGGTTTCGTTCGTTTGCTATCTGACAGCAAACCGTGGGTTGGTTAATTCCTGGTCAGTTTTTGGGGTTTTTTGGCGGGTTTGGGTGCCAGTTAGGCTTGCCGATTCGGGCTTGTTTTGGGATTGGGAAACCGGCTGGCGACGTGACTGGCGTCCCGAGAGTTGGCCGCTGGCGGGGAGTTTAGATTCTTCGACTTCGCTCAGAATGACAGCAAACCGGGGGCGGCTGGCCTGTTGGTTGCCCTGGACAGGGTGGCACGAGTTTTTTGTTTTCCCTCCATTTCCGCTCATTTCCGCTCGGTTTCGTTCGTTTGCTATCTGACGGTGGACGGTGGGTTGGTTAATTTCCGGTCAGTTATTGGGGCTTCTTGGCGGGTTTGGGTGCCGGTTAGACTTGCCGATTCGGGCTTGTTATGTGGCATGGAGTTTTTCTCGTGTGCGTTGACTTTGGTGGGGAGAGTTGGCCGCTGGCGGGGAGTTTGGATTCTTCGGCTTCGCTCAGAATGACAGCAAACCGAGGCGGCTGGCCTGAACTTGATGTGACTCGGGGTTAGCTAATGTTAATGGTAGAGGGTGGTCATACGGAGTGGCTATAGGCTGGTGTCAGCGGGTTCGAGTTCAAGGAGGAGATTGCCGCGAGGGGAGAAGAAGGCCAGGTCAATCCCCTATATCAAGACAGGTACTCATTATCAAGATAGGCACTCATTGATGAGGGAATGAATGAGGAGGCCCAAGCTTCACAGGTTTCTGCTCCTGATAGCGGTAGTTAAATTCAAAGTCAATTCACGGATGCCCCTGGGTGGGAAATGCAGCACCCAAAGCGTCGAGGCTCCTGTGAAGTCAGGAACGACGATTAATCTCACTCAGAGGGTCTGCGGAAACTGTCATACTTCCACTTCAAGCGGTGATATTAGGCTCAAGGTTCGGCATTCCACCGAAGCGATCCATCCCGATAGGGATTTCCGCTCTTGAACTCGTCATTGACACCGCCCAGGCTGCCCATTACGCTACCCCTGACATGGCAAAGGCCAATCCATTCGTAAACATGGAGGTCGGCTGATGAAGTATGACTACGTGATTATCGGGGCCGGTTCTGCGGGGGCTATCCTGGCGACGCGGCTTACCGAAGATCCCAATACCTCGGTGCTGCTGCTGGAAGCGGGGGCTGATTACCCCAACTTTGAAGACCTGCCTGAAGAGGTGAAGTTCGGCTACGCCACCGAGGCCGACGTGATGACCAGCGACCACAACTGGCAGTTCGTGGGCAAGGCCACCGACGAGGCGCCCCCGATGATGGTGCCCCGTGGCAAGGTTACCGGCGGTTCCAGCGCCATTAACGGCCAGGTCTTCCTGCGGGGCGTGCCCGAGGACTACGACACCTGGGCCGCCATGGGAAACAACGAGTGGACCTTCACCAACATGCTGCCCTACTTCCGGCAAATCGAGACGGACACGGACTACGGCGGAGACGACTTCCACGGGGGCGACGGGCCCATCGTGATGCACCGGTTCAAGCGGGAGACGTGGCTGCCGGCCCAGCAGGCGTTTTATACCGCCGCCCGCGCCGCCGGCTATCCCGACTGTCCCGACCACAACCACCCGGATACCTACGGAGTGGGGCCGACTCCCCTGAACAATCCCAATGGCATTCGCATCAGCACGGCCATGGGCTATTTGGACCAGGCCCGGCATCGGCTGAACCTGACTATCCGCCCCAACTGCCTGGTACACCGCCTGATTTTCGACGGAAACCGGGCCACGGGAGTGGAACTGGAAAGCGGCGGGGAGACCTTTACCGTTGAGGGCGAGGAGATCATCCTGTCCGCTGGCGCCATAGGGTCGCCGCAGATCCTGTTGCTGTCGGGCGTTGGCCCGGCCGACCACCTGAGCAGCCTGGGCATTCCGGTGGTGTTGAACAAGCCGGGAGTGGGCCAGAACCTGCGGGACCATCCCGGAGTGTGGGTTACCTGGCGGACCAAGGAAGGATTTGAACTGGACGGTCTGGCGCCCCGGGCCCAGCTTACGCTGCGCTACACCGCAGAAAACTCGGACCTGCGCAACGACATGAAAATAACCATGCAGTCCTTCGCCACCGAGAGGGTGAACCTGGGGGGCAATCGCATGGTGCCGTTGGGCATCCGTATGACCGCCGGCATCTACCTGGCAGTGGGGGCGGGTGAGCTTCGACTGGCATCGGCGGACCCTGCCGAACAGCCGACCCTGGATTACCGGTACCTGGAGGAGGAGTTCGACGTTAGGCGGTTGCGGGAGGCGGTGCGGGTCTGCGTCGACCTGGGCAATGACGAGGCCTTCAAGGACATCATCCAGGAAAGGGTCTCGCCCACCGACGAGGACATGGAGTCGGACGAGGCGCTGACTGCCTGGATGCGGCGGGAGGTGACCACGTCGCAGCACATATCCTGCACCTGCAAGATGGGCACGGCAGACGACCCCATGGCGGTGGTGAACCAGTACGGCAAAGTGTACGGGCTGGAGGGTCTGCGCATTGTCGACGCCTCCATTATGCCGGACTGCATTCGCGCCAACACCAACGTAACCACGCTGGCCATCGGGGAGAAGATTGCCGACCATATAAAGGAAGGGAAGTAGGGGAGGGAAGTGGAAGGAAGGGGCGCCCTCACCCCCGGCCCCTCTCCCCGAGGGAGAGGGGTGACCTTCCTGGCAGGATTCTCTGCTTCGGGTCGTCACATGGAAACTATTTAAATAATGGCGGTGAAAGCATCGCCTATGCCCAGCGGTGAAAACAGGCCGGGAGTCACCCCCGTCCTGGCCTTCCCCCGTCGAGGGGGAGGGACTCTTGAGATAGTTTCCTGGACGGCGCTTACCCTAACTGGAGGTGTCTTTATATGGCGAAACTGGAAATCGGACTTTATGACGTGCTGGACCAGCCCCAGATGGAGTCCCACGCTACTGCCGCCGATGTTTACGAGGAACACATCCGAGGGGCGCAGGAAGCCGAGCAGATGGGGTACAAGTACTATTTTTCCATCGAGCACCAGACCTCGGCAGTCAGCTTCCTCAGCGCGCCCAACATCTATTTGACCGCCCTGGCGCGGGCCACCAGCGCATTGCGGTTTGGTGTGATGATCTACCAGCTGCCATTCCACCATCCCATCCGCCTTGCTGAAGACGTGGCGATGCTGGACCACCTGTCCAAGGGGCGCATTGAGTTCGGGGCCGGGACCGGGGTAACCACCCATGAGTTCCTGCGCTGGAACGTGCCCTTCGACCGGAGGCGGGACATCAGCGAAGAGGCAATCGACATAATTCTCCAGGCGTGGACCCAGGACAGCGTTACCTACGACGGCGAGTTTTTCAAGTTTGATGAGGTTTTGACCACTCCCAAGCCCTTCCAGCAGCCCCATCCGCCGGTCTGGTTCGGCTGCCATAGCGCGGCCAGCTTTGAGTACGCTGCAAAAAAGAACTTCCATGTCTCCCAGAACATCGATATTGACCCGGTTATCGCTGAGAAATTCGAGACCTGGCGAGACCTGTGGCGACAGGAGGGGCATCCGGCGCCCATGCCCAGGACCTTCCTGACCCGCCACGTCCACGTGGCCGAGACCGACGCGAAGGCCAGGGAACAAGCGGAACCCCACCTGGCAACCGCCGCCTTTCCCGAGGCAGTGCCGGCAGGGAAGGGCCGTGACATCATCGGCGCCACCAGGCTGGGGCATGGCCCGGGCGGGATGCGGGGCGACGACCCCGGAACGCCGGAGCGGGCCGAACTCCGCCGCACCTTCCGGGAGCGGGCCAACTCCTTTGATTTCTGGGTGGACAACGGGATAGCGCTGGTGGGCAGTCCGGAAACTGTGGCGCGGCAATTGCAGGAGCAGCATGACCTTATGGGCCACGACATTTTGTGCGCCCGCCACATGTTCGGGTACATGGACCCGGGGGCGGCCCAAAAGTCGATACGGCTGTTTGCGGATGAGGTAATGCCGGCGTTTGCGTGAAGGAGAGTATCCATTTGTAGAGGCCTACTGCCCTACTCATCCTTTCCATAAAGGAACCAAATGGAGCAGAAGACCCCCACGAATGCTTAAGGCAGGTTCTTTCAGTGAAAGGTTGCAAACTATTGGCTCGAATTCTTTTTAACGGAGGGGACGGGGCGAATAACGAGCGAGGTTACCGCTACTAGAGACATGGATAAAAGGGAATAAGGTCACCTATGAATCAGGAACATCCAGTTCCTCCACAACGGTTGCACTTTGTTCCTGTGAATTATTAAAGACCAATCCAGGTTTCATGGCTTCGAGTACAGCTAGCATCTGTTGCCAATCATATTCGCTTATAGGAAACGGTGCTTGAAACTGAGCCCACTTTCCTTCAAATAGCGGCAATTGAAGGGTCCGAACCTGAGATTGTACGGCAGGGAACCCGGTTTTTTCTGCTAGGTTGGGCTGAAGGTCTATTTCCGAGGCTGCGGTTTCGGCAGAATCAGACGATAAAGATAGCTGGGTCGGGTTGCTTGCTTCCTCCACGCTTTGTTCATCGCATTCCATAGGGACTTCGTCAACTTCTAGATCGCCATAAGCGGGCTTTGAGAACTCAATAGTACGCCTTATTACACCAATAACTTCATCAACAGATCGGGGATTAAACGTTTTATGGCGTATTAAGTAAACTTTAATTGTGCCATCACTAGGCAATTGGCCCTTAAAATTGGTCCATACATCATTAATTATGGCAGGTGACAGGGCCGCTTGCTTAATAGCCCGCTGCTGTTCTGATGCGTTTTCAGGTACAAGGATGGATAGCCCGAGGTCGGTGATTTTCACCAATCTATCCAGTCCCGAACCTTCATCTTCCATCAGTTCGTACTTCAGCAAAGCAGCAACTGTCTGGAGACCATAACTGCTCTTAGGGGTATAATTCCAATGTTCCATTATAACGCTGACAGGTACCGGTTGGCGGCTTTCCTTCTCATAGACTTTTTCTAACCGCTGTATCGCGGTTTCCAAGTCTATTGCGGGATAGGCGGGACTTCTCTCCCTACGCTTTTTGGGTGCAATCTGGGCTTCACTAACCATAACGTACTCCTTATGTAAAATGTTATGGAAGCAGTATATGGCCCAATAAGCCATAAGTCAATAGGGCCATAAAGTGGTGATATGGGCTGCTGGTTCAGTCTGTGTATCACTGATTCATTTTGAAGATACTTGGTCGCCATTGAAATAAAACACTTGGGTGCGGCCTAGCAGGTAACAAAATAGAGTGAATGGTGAAAATATGGAGGCAATAACCATGCGCTTTGGGCACTTCTTTTACCCCATGAAGTTTGACGACTCCCGGGACGAGCAGGAGATACAGGAGTGCCTCGCCGAGGCGGAGTTGGTGGAGGAACTGGGGTTTGACGCCATCTGGCTGGCGGAGCACTACTTCACCGGCGAGTGTGTTTACGGCGACCCGCTGGTGTTCGCCGCGGCTTTGGCCGTTAAGACAAGCAGGGTTGATATTGGTTTTGGCATCCTGGAGTTGCCCCTGCACAATCCGGTGCGGGTGGCGACCCAGACTGCGTTGCTGGACAACCTGACCCAGGGCCGCATTATTGTGGGTACAGCCCGGGGTTCCAATTACAACGCCTACGAATACATTGGCTTCGGCACCAATCCGGATTTGGGGCCAGAGCAACTGGAGGAGGCCGAAGACCTGCTGATCCAGGCGTGGACCACTGACAACCTGGAGTTTAAGGGGAAGCACTACCAGGTGGCGTTCCCGTCGTCGCGTCCCCGGCCCTACCAGAAGCCCCATCCCCGACTGGCGAGGGCCTGCATTGACGACGAGTCGGTGAAGGCCATGGCGCGCATTGGCCGGCCCATTTTGCTGCGGGGGCGGTCCACCAACCATACCGCCGCCAGCATCCGCCTGTACCGGGACACCATGGCCGAGGCGGGGTTTGACGAGGCGGCGATAGAGGCAAATCTCGACCAGATCTGGGTGTGGCGGGAGTTGCACCTGGCGGAAACCGACGAGCAGGCGATGGAGGAGTTCCTGCCGGCCCAGAATGAGGCGTGGGCCAACATGCAGCACTATCGCACTACGTGGAATCCACCCCAGTATTCAATGGACCGGCAGCCGCCCCCCATGGGTCGTGAGGGTTACGCCGACAAGCCGGACCCGGACGGGGCTGAGATCATCGTGGGCAGCCCAGGGCGGGTGTCGGAGCACCTGGCGCAAATGCGGGACGCCGGTATCCGCAACCTGATGCTGACCAACCGGGGGCTGGTTTCGGCGGAGAAGACGGCAAAGTCGTTGCGACTATTGAGTGAAGGGGTGATGCCGAAGTTTCGGGGGTAGGGGGGCTTATCCCATAGGGCACCGGTACTTCGCTTTCTTATCCAAGAGTAGAATTACTGAGCCTAATTTACGCAAAGCGGAGGGGGCTGGATACCCAGCTTTCCACCTTAGACATCAAGCCTAGCCGAAGGCGGCAATGATGAATTTGTGAACGTCATCCTCCAGTTTCTTGAATCCCTCCTGATTAGGCAAGTATCGGATATGCCTTATTTGGGAGAGATTAAAGGGAACATCTGCATCGTTCTGAGTCAGTAGAATTACGTCCTTATTCCTAGCGTGTGCGATGCCGGCCTCATAAAGTACATTCGGGTTCTTATTGGTGATGTCACATATCACTAGCCTGCTCGTTTCAATGGTGCTGAAGATGTCCTTGATAATTACGTTTGGTCCGTAGATATCATCAACTCTCAATGAAGGAACCCGCTCTCGCGCACAAGCTCCACTGATGGCATCGAATACAGGCTGAAAAGCCGCCGAGAAAGGCATCATTACCGCAATGTGGCCTTGTTGGGGGAGTGGCCAATCTTCAATTCCGAAAACGCTCGGCTTGCCTCGCTGTGTCTGCTTGGCCCAAAACTCGCCCATTCTTTCCAATAAATTGCCTTTCTTGACCGCCCAGTGGGTTCTTGTACGCTCACCGGGGCCTAGGGTAATGCCAGTTAAGTAGTTGAACGCTTCACAAGAGGTCATCCCGCCGCCTAAGTGATGAAAACCAAAGGCAATACTATTTCTCTCTTCATGTATGCTACTTAAGCGAGTGAAGAATGCCTTTCCGGTACAGTTGTTTGCGGACCTGCAATTGCATTCCGTCAAAACTAGGCTGGGCAGCTGTGCCAGTTGGACAGTGTTTTCCTTGAAGGCTTCTATTGTCTCGTCGTCTGTATATTCCCACAGTCGACTCTTTTCAATCTTCTCGCGCCCCTCACTCCTGTGGAATACATCATTGTCTGGATTACTGTAGCAAATTAAGTTGTAGTAATCGAGTCGCCACAGTTCGGGGCGTTCAAGTGTCATTGTTCCACCTTAAGACGACAGGCCTTAGATATTTTCAGACTTGTAGGCAATACTAACGCTGGACAGGCTGACAGGATGGTAAGTATCATTTTCGGTCCGACTTGACCGGTTTCACACAATCGCCGTGATTGGAGTGGAATTCATCCAACCATTCGTGCCTATTCGAGGAGGGTAGGTCAGCCGCCCAGGGGGCTGCCTCCCTGGACCATGCGGACGATGTCGTTGTAGGTGATGAAGAGGATGAAGCCTATCAGGACTACGAACCCGATCAGGTGAACCAGGCCCTCCCTATCGGCGGGTATGCGCTTGCCGCCCCGGACCCATTCCAGCATCACGAAGACCAGCCGGCCGCCGTCCAGCATGGGGATGGGCAGGAGGTTGAGGATGGCAAGGTTGATGCTGAAGAGGATGGACAGCACGACCCAGCCGCGCAGGCCGCCGTCGCGGGTTACCTCGCCGGTTACCTGGGCTATGCCCACGGGGCCGGATAACTGGGGCGCGCGGGTACCGGTTATCCACGAGGATATTTCCTGGCGCAGCAGGGTCAACATCTCCCAGGTGTTGGTGACGCCCAGCCACACTGCCGTCCAGGGAGGTTCGTAGCGAGTCTCGGAGCGCAGGTTGACCAATCCGATGCGGATGCCGGTGGCGCCCTGTCCCTCGGGCGGGTTGACCCGGGGGGTCAACTGGACAATTTCGGTGCGGCCTTCCCGTTCGATCAACCAGTCCATTGGCGAACCGGCGTTGAGGGTGGTGGCCCGCACCAGGTCGGAGCCGTGCTCGATGGTCTTGTCTCCGGCGGTCAGGACAAGGTCGCCGGGACGGATGCCGGCGGCCATGGCGGGGGAATTGGCAACTACTTCCTCGACCTGCACCTGTCCCACGGTAACGCTCTGGGGAATCATGAACAGCAGGGTGAAGGCCAGCAGGGGGAAGGCGGCGTTAACCAGGGAACCGGCGGCCAGGATTATGGCGCGGGGGCCGGGGCCCTTGGCGGCCAGGCTGCGGGGCACCGCCGGATTGTTCTCACCGGCCAGTCGGACGAAGCCGCCCAGGGGCAGCCAGTTCAGGGAATAGACCATGTCGGCTACGACCAGGGACTCCGGGCCGATCTCCTTGACCGTGCCCTCGTGCTGGAGGTATTCGTCGTTGCCCATGTCGTGGAGGGAAGACTGGCGGCGCCCTCCGCCGGGCAGGGAGGCCTGGACGACGCGGGCCACCAGGTTGCCGCTGGCGTCCTCGGCAGTGTGCAGGCGGACCCGCTGGCCGGGGAGAACGCCGGCAACGCCGGGAAGGTTGATGTACTGGGTGTTGTCGTCCAGCAGCACGCGGGTGCGGCCGGTGAAGACGCTGAAGGCCCGGGGCGGATAGCCGATGCCGAATTCCAGCACCTTAACGCCGAAGGCTTTGGCGGTGAAGAAGTGTCCCCATTCGTGAATGACGACCAACATCACCAGCATGGGGACAAAAGCTATGATGGCGATAAAAGCTGTTTCCATGTAGGGAGGGGGCGTTCAGGCCTTTGTATTTAGCTTGGGAACGGGGCCAGGAGGCTTATCGCTGCCTTTGATCTTGGGCGGCGCCACCCTGGGTGACAGTCCTCCGGGGACTTTAGGGGAAGTGGAGCCACCAGTCCGGACGGACTTACTCTTGGACCGCATGTAACACCTCCACCGTACCGTCGGCACTCATTATATCATAGGCGGTAGTTACGCCCCAGCCTTCGGGTTTGACCGGCGCGGCGGGATTGTAGAAGTAGCTGTAGGCCAGGACCGAGGTTACCGCGGCGGTGACTATGAATTCACAGGTTTCCTGGTGGGACCCGCCAGGCTCGATGATGAGTTCGTTGCGGTCCCAACTCAGCGGCTTCTCGTCCAGGGTTGTCCACTGAAAATCCCGCCGCGCCCTGGGGTTGTCGTCGGCAAAGACTTCCCGGTAAATTTCCTCGACCTCGCTGTCGGTGTGGGAACCGAGCAGTTGCAGGCGGCAAAAGCCCTCGCGAAAATCCAGCTTGACCTTGGAATTGTTGGTGAGGGTGGCGGTTACCAGGATGTGAACGTAACTGTCGCTGATGACCCGGTGGGAGACCTGCTGGCTGATGCTGGCGTGGGGAATGAAGTTGCGGAACAGGTCGAACCGGAAGGCGGCGAACAGTGCGCCAGCCAGGATGGTGAAAGCGGCGGCATATCCCTGGATAACCTGGGCCGATCTTTCCAGGTCGGAATCGGGCATCCAGGCGTCAAGGGCCAGGGTGGCAATGAGCAGGGAAGCCGCGACGGCTAGGAGCAACAGCAGGCTGCCGCGCAACTGTTCCCGGGTCATTGCAACTCCAGCCAACGAAACGTGGTAACGCCTACATTTATTTTGGACGGCGGGAGTCAGGGTGGCAATGGGCGGGTGTCAGTTGGGGTGGTGGTGGGGCGAAGGAATGTTCCTATTCTTTAATGACCATCAACATTACCAGCGTGGAAGTGACGGATAATGTGGCGACAATCACTGTATACTTTCGGTTCCTTGACTGAGGCTCGTGCTTTACCTAGAGTTGGGGAAGAGTCTTAAATTGCTGCACTATTTAGGAACTCTATAACTCTTTCTTTGTTATTGAAACTGCACCTGATCTCCTCACCGTTCGAATATTGAAGAATCAATTCATACCGAATAAATTCCGTAGTTTCAGATAGCTGGACGTGTTCAGAGATAAAGCGAATAGCATCCTCAAGCTTGCTAAAGCTGAAAGTGGTGCCAGACAGAGGCAAAATAGAGACGCTTTTAACCTTTCGACCTAGAGAACTTCGCAGACTACCGAAGAATCCCTCAAACTGGTGCGAATTTAGAGATATGATACTTTTACGAACTTGCTCTAGTTGCACTTCACTTAAAACTTTAGCTGATTCTACCTTTCTCTCTAGCTCAGCGTCTGTAGAGTTTTCTTCGGAGGAAATGTCTACGCCTGCGGTCTGAAAAGCTTGAACAACAGTATCATAGGGGCAATAAACTATGTTGAAACGATGTGACCGTAATTGTTCTAAAGACGCTTCGGTGAATACTCCAGCGAGTACAGCACCTAGGAACGGCCTATAGTTCTGATACGTCTCTGCCAATGGGAGGACAGCACCCTGAATTTCCTGTGCCTTGTTCCTGGAATGCCTTGTGTATCTTCGCCAAGCGACTTCCACAAATGCCTTTGGGTTCCCTTGAATTGTATTAGACCCTCCTTCCTCCAAAACATAGTCGAGAAGATGAGTGTTTCCATTTGAATCCTTCCAAGCGACTTTTTTTCGATTGCTGCGCACTTTTCTGCGATGCGGAAAATCCAGATATAGCCCTAATTCCTGTGTGATTTCTGATAAGGGCGCTTTCACAGCGGCTTCTAGTTGGTCTCCAATGAACTGACCCAAGCGGTGACTAGGTGATAGAGCCAAGCTTCACCTATCCTTTAACCCAAAGCTCCCCTTCACAGAGGGGAACGCGGTGCTTTCGGTTTTTCCACTTAGTATTTCGGTCACGTACTTTGTTGAAATGGTAGGATTGGAAGCCCGCCGCAATAGCCAGTTTTCCAAGCCACTCATGCGTCGGTACGTAAACGCCGTAAGGTGCTGAGTCCCCTATGACGAAGCAAAGCTCAGATGGTGTTTCGCAGACTCGCCTAAGTGCTAGCCATACCCGAGCAAGATCCAAGAAATAACATGCAACCATATTATGGTAGGTCTTCTTGCCGCCTTTGTTCTGCCGCTCAAAACTCAATTGTTCACAGACATTGTTTATATCGCGTTTAATAGGTTCAAGCTCAGGACTAGACAGCACGGCGGAAAGGCTCACTGATCTTTCCGGTACGTGTTGCGTGCATGAACGAACTAGATGCTGCCTCACTTGAGATTGCAGGTCCCCCCAGCCTGCAATTTCACCCAGAAATGTCATCTCAAGTCGGGTTGCATCGGCGTAGTCGTAATTGTTGGCATAAGGAGGTGAGGTGATAACTAACGAAATTGTGCTATCTGGAACAGATGCGCATGTACGAGCATCGTCAACTTCAAACTTCGCTCGGGGTCCGTTTAACCCTGCTTCATGTTGCATATCAGTCTGAATCGTTCTCACCATTGTTTGGAAGGCTTCAAATGGGCCCTTTGTGTTTGTCTTGCGACGCCCTGGCAATAGGTATTGCCAATTGGCTGTCCCTACAAATGAGGTTGCCCGTAGAATTGATACAAGGGTTAACCATACTAGTCGAGAAGGATCCGAATCGTCAGATTCCTCCATGAGAGCTGACTTCAAGCAATCCAGTTCTCCCAGTGCTTCATCGGTGTAGCAGCGGCGGATAAGAGAGGCATAGTTATCTATTGATGGGTTGCGACCTCTCGCCTTTTCGAGTACGACTGTTGCCAAATCAAGGAACTCTTGTGGCGAAGATCTATAGGCCAATTTGGCCTGTGCGACTCTGCCAACAAATGGATGTGAGTCTAGACCCCATGAATCGACCTCGCATTGCTCCGCGGCAATTAGTGTAGTACCACAACCCACAAATGGGTCCAGGATTCTGACATCTGATGTTTTGCTTCTCTGGGCTATAACATCTCTAGCCCATTGCCCACTAAAACCAGCACTATATCGAAACCAGCGATGAACCGAAAGGCTCATGTTGTCAACAAAGCTGCCGTAAATTGGGGTGTCATTCTCATTCATATGAATACTCAATCGGTGTTTTGTTGCAAAATAGCACACAAGCCGGGGCAATCGCGTTTTAATTCGTAACGATACAATTCCACATGGTTGGGCCATTTCTGCTGTCCGAAAACCCTCGAATCACCATCGAGTGTCCGCTACCTGCCTCGGTAGATGCCAAACTGAAGGACGAGAAAGCCCGATTTGGGGCAAACTGCACCACCGTCGGCCCCTATTATTGAATCATTTGGTTCTCTTTATGCCGTAATCTTTAAAGCGCGATTGCCTTGGCACACAAGCCCCTTAAATGCCACATATATTCTAGTATGTAATTGGTGTCCAGTTCTCTACCCCAACTCCCCCACTACCCGTTCTGCTTCTTCTGTCCCCCATGCGTCCGCCGACAGCAGTTCTTCCAGGGACTCTCCGGAGGTTGGCTGGTGGTTGTTTACCACCGTTTCCACCACTCGGTAGATGTCGGTGAAGGCTATTTTGCCTTCCAGGAAGGCGTTGACCGCCACTTCGTCGGCGGCGCTGAGGACGGTGGGGTAGGTTTTTCCCTTCTGGGCGGTGGCCAGGGCCAGGTTGAAGCAGGGGTACCGCTCGGGCTCCATGGGCCGGAAGTCCAGAGCCTGGGCGATGCCAGTGTCCAGGCGGGGTATCAGGGAGTCGTCGGGGTTGCGGCGCCGTTCCGGATAAAAGAGGGCGTACTGGATGGGGAGCCTCATGCTGGGCGGGCCAAGCTGAGCCTTGACCGACCCGTCGGCGAACTCAACCATGGAATGGATGGTGCTCTGGGGGTGGACCACCACCTCGATGTTTTCCCAGGGAACATCGAACAGCCAGTGGGACTCGATGACCTCGAAGGCCTTGTTCATCAGGGTGGCCGAGTCGATGGTTATCTTGGGGCCCATCTGCCAGGTGGGATGATTCAGCGCCTGCTCCGGTGTTACTGTGGCCATTTCCTCCAAGGGCATGGTGCGGAAGGGGCCGCCGGACGCGGTGATGATGAGGCGGCGGATTTCGCTGGCCTCGCCCTGGATGCACTGCCAGATGGCGCTGGGTTCGCTGTCCACGGGGAGGATGGCGCCGCCGTACTTGCGTTCGTAGTCCTTGAGCAGCGGGCCGGCCATGACTATGGGTTCCTTGTTGGACAGGGCGACGGTCTTGCCCTGGCGCAAAGCGTTGAGGGTGGGCTGCAGGCCGGCGGCGCCGGTGGTGGCGGCCATTATGACGTCCACCTCGGGCAGGCAGACCATGTCCTCCATGGGCATGAAGTCGATGCCCGGAGCCAGGTCTGCGGGCGGGTTAATGCAGTAGATGTGCAGGGGAGTGAACTCGGCTATCTGCTGGCGGAACAGGTCGTGGTTGGCGCCGGCGGCGAGGCCCACGACGTGGAACTCGTCGGGGAAGGCCCGGACAATGTCCAGAGTCTGGCAACCGATGGAACCGGTGCATCCCAGGACGACAATGTTTCTCATGGCCGGAGCACCGCCACCAGAAGATAGTAGACCACGGGTATGGTAATGAGCAGGCTGTCGAGACGGTCGAGCAACCCGCCGTGGCCGGGCATCAGCCCGCCGGCGTCCTTGACCTGGGAGAGGCGCTTGAGCTTGGACTCCAAAAGGTCACCAAGCTGAGCCACGATACCAACTGTAGCACCAATCAGGAGCGGTTGCCAGTTCCAGGCCTGGGACCATACCCCGGACAAGTCCCCGGTCAGACCTGGCGTACCGAGGCCCAGGTTAAGCAGTCGCTCCAGCAGGAGGGCGGCGATGATGGCGCCGATGAAGCCTCCGACGGCGCCCTCCCAGGTCTTGTTGGGGCTGATGCCCGGGGCCATGGGGTGACGGCCGATGGCGCGACCGACCAGATAGGCCCCGGTGTCGGTGGCGAAGGTGGTCAGCAGGGCGAAAAGGACCCAGTTCCGACCCAGGGAGTAGCTGTCGTCGGGAAAGGACAGGAAGTCAAAGGCCGTGGGGTTGGCGTAGAAGAAATTTTCGCCAACCTGGGCAAGGGCCAGAACGTGGGCCAGGAGGAAGCCGACGTATAGGGGCCCGCCGTACAGGTAGACCGCAGCCACGGGCCAGCGGGGGCCATGGTAGAAGGCGATGAACCAGAGGAGGGCGATAAATCCACCGGCCAGGAACACGCCGAGGGATACGCCCCAGAAATGGAGCAGGCTGTTGGCGGCAGCACCGCCGATGACGAAGGCCGCGACCCAGACCGCGCCGACCAGGTTGGGAAGGGACGTGGCCGCCGGAGCATCCGGGGCAGGACTGACGGGCTGCTCTTCAGAAGAGTATTTACCGGCCTCACCACAGTCATAGTCCAGGGATGCGGCAGAGGCGGGGGCGACAGTCGTTGTGTCGCACGACTGCTGGCTGGTTATGGCAGGCTGTTCCGGTACACCGGTGTTAGTTGCGGAGTTTTGCGGGGTTGGTTCGACAGGCTCACCATGAGCGATGGTCTGTAAGGGATTAGCGGCGGTTTGTGAGGGATTAGCGGTGATCCGTGAAGGATCGCCGGCTATATGTGTGGGTTGAGCGGTAGCTTGTGAGAGATCTTCGTCTGTTGCGGTATCGTCAACGAGTTCCAGGACGCTGGTGTCGGGAATTGAAACTTCCGTCGTTGGCAATGATGTGTCGATCCCCGGCGCTGGCGGCGAGTTGTCGGGCGCTGACAAGGAACTGTCGGGTGGGTGCAGACGGTAGAACTCGCGGATGCCCAGGACGGCGGCCAGCAGGGTGATAAAGAAGACCCCGGGGAGGCCGCCCCAAAGGCAGGTAAACAAGATGGCGAGGCCCACCAGGGCGGTGACGGTCCGGAGCAGCAAGAGGACTAGGCCTCGGAGTCTGGAACGACGTTGCCGAATCGCCGCTGGCGGCTGCCATAGGCGGCCAGGGCCAGGTCCAGCTCAGCCTCGTCCAGGTCGGGCCAGAGGACGGGGGTGTGGTAGTACTCGCTGTAGGCAGACTGCCAGAGAAGGAAGTTGCTGATGCGCAACTCGCCTCCGGTGCGGATGATCAGGTCAGGGTCGGGACAGTGGGCGGTGAAGAGGCGGGCGCTGAACAGTTCCTCGGTTACCTCTTCGGGAGCGATGCCCTCGCGGATCAACTGCTGAACGGCGGTGAGGATTTCCTGGCGTCCACCGTAGTCGAAAGCCACGTTGAGGACGATACCGGTATTGGCGCTGGTCTCGTCCTGGATATGCTCAACGGCGCGGCGGACGGCCGGGGAGAGGCGGTCGGCGTTGCCGATGTGGAAGACCCGGACATTTTTCTTCTTGAAGAGGTCGGTCTCCCGCTGCAGGGTTTCATGCAGCAATTCGATGAGCCCTTCGACCTCGGTAGAGGGGCGGCCCCAGTTTTCGGTGGAGAAGGCAAAGATGGTGAGGTATTCCACGCCGCGGGCCGCCAGCAGGTCAACGACTTTGGGTATGGCGCTGACACCCTCGCGGTGGCCGGATAGCCGGGGCAGTCCCTGGCTTTCCGCCCAGCGGCCATTGCCGTCCATGATTATGGCCACATGGCGGGGTATGCCGGTGCGGTCGGCGCCGTCGTGTTGCTTCCTGGCGCCGACTTGCCGGCTGGCCGTGTAAACGGAGGAATGCTGCAGGTGGGCCGAGCCGGTGCGGGCTTTCATATCCTGATCCGGGGGCTAGACCTGCAAGATCTCCGCTTCTTTAGCGGTGGAAACCTGGTCAATATTCTTGATGAAGGAGTCGGTGGTCTTTTGCAGCTGGTCCTGGCTGCGACGGTTCTGGTCCTGGGAAATGGCTTTGTCCCGCTCGAGCTTACGCAGGGATTCGAGGCCGTCACGGCGGACGTTGCGGACGGAGACCTTGCCCTCTTCGATCTTGCGCTTGAGGAGGCGCACCAGTTCCTGGCGGCGTTCCTGGTTCAGGGGCGGAATAGGAACGGTGATCATGTTGCCGTCGTTGGAGGGATTGAAGCCCATCTCCGACTTCATGAGGCTTCGCTCAATGTCGCGCAGGGCCTGCTTGTCCCAGGGCTGTACCATGATTGCCCGGGCGTCCGGCGCGGAAATTGAGGCAATCTGCTTGAGGGGCGTGGGTGTTCCGTAATAGTCCACGCTTACGTTTTCGATGAGTGAGGGGGTAGCCCGGCCGGTACGCAGGGTGGACAGTTCCCTATCCAGGGCTTCCATGGCCCGGCCCATCTTGCGTTCCACTTCGGTAAGAACGTCTTCAGGAGTCAACTGGATATCGGCGTCATTGTCCCTATCTGGCATGGTCAATCCTCCCGTTGCTGTGCCTGTCTCAGGGGCGAAGCCGCCAGGGCAGGTGGCAGGCTTCGGCTCATTTTCCTTCTGTGCCGCAGAAACCGAACCTCCGGCCAAGGCGGATTACCCTGGGCCGGGCGGCGATTGCTTAGTCCGTTGCGGCGATGGTTGTGCCCACGGTATCACCGCTTAAGATGCCTTGCATGGTGCCCTGTTCAAAAATGTTGAAGACCACGATGGGCAGCTTGTTTTCCATGCACAGGGAAACGGCGGTGGAGTCCATAACCTCGAGGCGCCGGTTCAGGGCTTCAAGGTAGTCCAGGCTGGCAAATCTCTTGGCATCCGGATTGATATGGGGGTTGGAATCATAGACTCCGTCCACATTGTTCTTGGCCATCAACAGGACCTCGGCGCCAATTTCCAGGGCGCGGAGGGCGGATGCCGTGTCGGTGGTCATAAACGGGTTGCCGGTACCGGCGGAGAAAATCACCACGCGGCCCTTTTCCAGATGCCGCATGGCGCGGCGACGGATGTAGGGTTCGGCAACTGCCTGAATTTGCAGGGCACTTTGAGTACGGGTAATGATGCCCCGCTTTTCCAAGGCATCCTGCAAAGCAAGGGCATTCATGATGGTGGCCAGCATACCGGAATAGTCGGCGGTAGCCCGGTCCATGCCCCACCTTTCGGCCTGGCCCCCGCGCCAGATGTTGCCACCGCCGATGACGATGGCCAACTCAATGCCCATCTGGTGAACGTCCCCGATTTGCTGGGCCATGTAGTTCAGCGCATCGGGGTCAATGCCGGTAGAAGCGGAACCCTTCAGGGATTCTCCGCTGATTTTGAGCAGTACCCGTTGGTACTTGGGCGCAAGCATAGGTTCAGGGATGCTTATTCCTCTAGGGCCAGACGGCTGAACCGGACAACCCGGACGTTTTCGCCGACCTTGGCGGCCAGTTCCTGCACAATATCGGACACTACCTTGGAGCTGTCCTTGATGAAGGTCTGCTGAAGCAGGCAAACTTCGCTGGCAGAGCGGCCGTCACCCTCCTCGATTTCTTCGTTGCTGATGTAAACGGGGCCCATGGCTGCCACCTGCATGGCAATGTCGTGGGCAACCTGCTTGAATTCTTCGTTTCTGGCCACGAAGTCGGTCTCGCAACCCAGTTCAACCAGAGCGCCCACCCTACCGCCGGTGTGGATGTAGGCTTCGATTACTCCCTCGGTGGTTTCCCGGTCGGCGCGACGGGCGGCTCGGGCAAAGCCCTTTTGGCGCAGGGCCTCAGAGGCTTTGTTCATGTCGTTATCGTTATCTTCAAGGGCCTGCTTGCAGTCCATGATGCCGGCGCCGGTCTGGTCGCGCAGGGCCCGGATTTGTTCAACGCTAGCTGGCAAGGATCTCCTCCATGTATGGATGTTTGGGGCCCCAGTGGGCCCTTGGCCTATTCCTGTGTGCGCCCATTTACAGTTAAGGGCGCACGGGGGTCAGGAGCGATTTAGCTATGTACCGGAATCTGGAGATTCCTGTCCATCCAGGAATGCCTTTACTTCGGGCGTGTCAGGCAACATCCTTACTCCGTCGACGTCCACGCCAAACCGTTCGTAGGCTTCCTTCCTTCGTTGCCGTTGAGCCTTTCGTTGCTCCTGGCGTCCCTGTTCCCGTATTTTTCTTATCGCATCCGGTATTAGCAGTACCATGCGGCCCACTACCTCAACAACGATGGTGAAGGCTACGGAGGCGCCGAACGCCACTCCGAATATATCGGCTTGCAAAGATAACCAGTCTTCGTTCCACCTCGGGGAGTACCAGTGAAGTCCGGTCAGGATAGCGACTCCTACCAGGAAGGAAATGTAATACGCTATCCAATATTTGCCGATGAACCGCCCTATTGAATCTTACTCCTGTAAGCGATGGGCCAATGCATGAATTGCACGGCCATTTACCCTAGGCTCCGCTTCCTTCAGCTTCCCCGTCACCCCGGCTGGCCTGTTCCATCATCTGGGCCAGGTCGTCCAGGGGCATGGAAGCCAGGGCCACATGTTCGGCCTCTTCGTCGGACATTTCCTCGCCTGACTCACCCGCCTCGGCAGCCAGGGCGTCGGCCTCGGCTTGAGCGGCAGCTTCGGCTAGGGCCCGCTGTTCCTCCAGCAATGCCTCTCGCTCGGCCTTGCCTTCAAGGATGGCGGAAGCCAGGCGGCTGGTGACCAACCGGATGGACCGGACGGCGTCGTCATTGCCGGGGATGGGGTGACTTACCAGGTCCGGGTTGGTATCGGTGTCCACTATGGCGAAGATGGGAATACCCATCCGGCGCGCTTCGGCGACACAGATGTCCTCTTTGCAGATGTCAATGATGAACATTGCCTGGGGCAGAGTGGTCATGTTGCGAATGCCGAGGAAGTATTTTTCCAGCTTGGCCAGAGTCTCTTCCAGCTTCAAGCCTTCCTTCTTGGGCAGGACACGGAAATAACCCTGGTCGCGTTTCTGCTGCAACTCGATCATGTAGTTGATTCGAGTGCGGATGGTCTGGAAGTTGGTGAGGGTGCCGCCAAGCCAGCGCTGGTTGATGTACCACATTCCGCAGCGTTCGGCCTCGCTCATCATCACTTCCTGGGCCTGCTTCTTGGTGCCCACGAAGAGGACGTTCCCACCATTGGCCGCCACCTGTACCATGGCCCGATAGGCCTCGTTCATCAGACCGAGGGTTTGCTGCAGGTCGATGATGTGAATCCCGTTGCGCTGGGTGAAGATATACCGCTTCATGCGGGGGTTCCAGCGGCGAGTCTGGTGGCCGAAATGAACACCGGCTTCGAGAAGGGATTTCATCGTCAGGGGTTCACGCTGGGGAGCGGGGGGAGGAGTCGCCACGGGGGCTTGTTCAGCAGGACGCTCAACAGACTGTACCATAAACACTGTCCTTATAACTGCTATCGCAGGATTTCCAGAAGTATAGCACAGGGGCTGTTTTTCCGGCAATGAGAATTGCTTAAAGGTGTGGCCGCCAGGCGTCAATACTGTCTGACTTTGGTACGTGCGGGGCTTCAAATGCAGGTGCTGAGAGCCCGGATGCAGGTACCAAAAGCAGAGGGACTTGAACTTGCCACGGTGGAGTGGGTATGCCTATTAGTTGGGGAATTGCGAAGCCCAAGCCAGTTGGAAGATAACCATCAGAGCAGCGCCGTAAATCCCCGCAACCACGTCGTCGGCCATTATGCCCCAGCCGCCGGGCAGGCTTTCCAGCCGGTTGGCCGGCCATGGTTTGAGGACGTCGAAGACGCGGAAGCACACAAAGGCGATTGCCAGCCAGATCGGTTCCGGGGGTACCAGGAGACAGGTTATCCACATGCCCACAAACTCGTCCCAGACTGCACGGCCGGGGTCGGGTTCTTCTTCAGTAACCAGGAGACCGGTGGCCCAGATTCCTAAAGGCAAGCCAGCCACAATCAAAAGAGTTAACAGGAAAATGCCATCGAGGCTCCAAAAGAATTGGGGTGCGATGACCAGTTCCGGCGGCAGGACAAGGAAGACCGCATAGTAGATGACGACAGCAGCAAAGCTGCCCGTGGTGCCGGGCGCGACGGGACAGAGGCCCGAGCCGAATCCAAGGCCGATGGCTTTACCGATGCGGTTAAGTGCGTTCACGGCTTGATCGGTTAGTGGTGGGCGGTGGGAATATTATGCGGGTTTTCATCGAGGTGATCCTTCTACATGCTAAGGATGAAAGAGGTCGCATGTCTCGACATTCGACGGGCTCCTGATGAGCGGGCTGGATGTTCGTTACAAGCAGATTGGACTTTAGAAGCGCGGGCTGATCACTTCTGGACCATACCTTAGGCAACCTCAGGCAATCTCGTATGCCCTCGGAGGTCAAACTACCCGTAGCCCAGGCGGTGAAGGTCGTCTTCGTCCATTCCCAGGTAGTGACCTACCTCGTGCCACAGGGTTACGCGAATTTCTCGGACCACTTCGCGGCGGGTGGCGCAGTTTTCCAGAATGGGCTGGCGATAGAGGGTAATGCGGTCGGGCAGGGAAGGTGGCAACCCCTCCCTATACGTCAGCGGTACTCCGTAGTATAGACCGAATAGTGTGCTCCCCTCGTCCACCAGATCGTCCTCATCAGCCCCCGGCCATTCTTCCACCGTGATGTCGACGTTCTCCAGGGCTTGCAGCACATAGGGCGGCAACCGGCGGTAGGCCCGCCGCACCAAACGAGAAAATTCGGGGTAACTGACTTCAACCAAGTAGCGATCTCACAGCAGAGTGACTACAGCCCCACTTCCTGGCGTATCCTCTTCAAAATGTCTATGTTTTGCTGGTCTGGGCCGTCGCCTTCGAAGCCGGGGACTTCCAGGAAGAAGGGAACGTCTTTGAAGGCCGGATTGCCCATTATGCAGGCAAAGCCCTGTTCGCCAATGTAGCCTTCGCCAATGTTGTCGTGGCGGTCCACACCGGAGCCACACAATTGCTTCGAGTCGTTGGCGTGGACTGCCGCCAGTTTGTCGGCGCCGATGGCCTCGTCAAACTGGGCGATCATGGCCTCGACGCCGTCTATTGTCGTCAGGTCGTAGCCGGCGGCAAAGCTGTGCTGGGTGTCCAGGCAGATGCGGAGGCGGGGGTTGTCTACCTCTTGGAGGATACCGCCAAGCTCCTCGAACTTGGCCCCGATGTGCTGGCCCATGCCGGCCATATTTTCCAGGCACAGGTAGGGACCCTCGGGAGTGTTGTCCAGCACCCGCTTGATGGCTTCGACAGCCTGGCCGAACACCTGGTCGTAGCCCAGCCCCTTGTGGCTGCCGGGGTGAAAGATGACGCCGTCGGCCTCGATGTTGGCGGCCAGGTTCATGTAGTTGACCAGGGACTGCACGCCCTTTTCCACCAGCTCAGGGTTGGGGCTGCCCAGGTTGATAAGGTAGATGGCGTGAAAGAAGACGGCGCCCATGCCCGCTTCGGCGCGGCGTTCCTTGAAGGCGGCGACTTCCTTTTCGGCCGGGTGTTTGAAGGCCCAGGTCCGGGCGGATGAACCGAAAATCTGGATGGCCTCGCAGCCAATTTCCAGGCCCCGGTCAATGGACTTGCTGATGCCGCCGGCGGATGAAACATGGGCTCCGATCTGCATGGTGGTCTCCTTTTTCATGGACGAATCAGGGCCGGGCATTCTCGGGAAGGAATTTGCAACATTATACCCGTTGTTCCAGGTGCTTGTGGTAGCGGGGATCAGGCATATTTCCAGGGCAGTACGCGTGGGACCAAGTTCTGCTGTTCAGTCCTCGGGGACGAAGCCGTCGCGCTGGACCAAAAGCGTGCCGCCGACAATTCCCTGCAACCCTCTTACTTTCGCTGCCAGGGCTTATGGAACCTCTGACAAAGTCAACTACATGGCGGCGAAAGCTGAAATCTCTCAAGGGTGGCTTTGGGGGCGTCAGCTATGAAGTCAGCGCCGGCACCCCCGTCCTGGCCTTCCTCCCTGCTTGAGGGAATGGACTTGTTCAGAGGTCTCCAGGCCCTACCGCAGTGGTGCGGCGTAGATTTGGCCTCCCTTGGGGCAGTCGGTGCAGGGGGCAGAGCTCCAGAGGGCATTGCGGCTGCCCTCCCTGGCGATGCCCAGGGGAGCCAGGTGGCGGTCGTAGATTTCCCCGTAGTTGCCCACGGCCCGGATTACGTCCTGGGTGACGGTCAGGCCCAGGCCCAGGTCTTCCTGGCCGAAGGCGCCCTCCAGCCCCAGCATACGGTCCACCGGCGTATTGCCGGTTACTGACGTGGGAATGCTGTCTGTGGTGATGCCGTAGGCCTCGGCGTAAATGAGGATGGCCATCACCATTTTGACGATGTCATACCACTGATCGTCGCCACTGGGAACGACGGGGCCCAGGGGTTCCTCGGATATGGTGCCGGCCAGGATGGTGTGGTCCTGGGGGCTGGCAAGGCCCTGGCGAGTGCTGACCAGGCCCGAACGGTCAGTGGTAAGGGCGTCGCATTGCCCCTCGGAATAGGCCTCGTCGGTGCTGATATTGTCCGGGAAGGTCAATATCGAGAAGTTCATTCCGTTCTGGTTGTCAAAATCCTGCAGGTTGAGTTCAGTGGTGGTGCCCTGCTGCACGCACACGGTAGCGTCCTTCAGTTCCAGTATGGAGGACACCCCCAGCGACTTGGGCGCCATAAACCCCTGGCCGTCGTAGAACATGGTCTGGGCAAAGTTGCCCCATTGGGCGTCGCGGGAGCTGGTCCAGGTGGTGTTGCGGGACATCAGGTCAATTTCACCGGACTGCAGCAGGGGGCCGCGCTCGGCGGCGGTGGTGCTGCGAAGTTCAACCGCGTTGGGGTCGCCCAGCACGGCGGCAGCCACGGCCCGGCAGAGGTCAATATCGAAACCCTTGACGTTGCCGCTGGCATCCGAGTATCCAAAACCGGCCAAGGAGTCGTTGCTGGAACATACCAGGGAGCCCCTGGAGCGTACTCTTTCAAGCCGGCTGGAAGGGACTTCCTCCGCGGCCAATGCTGCCTCAACCCTGGCCTCTACGGTGGCTTCAATGTTGGGTGTGGGCGCGGTCTCGGCCGGAGCAGCGCTATCCTCGTTGGAGGTACAGGCCGCAAGCAATGTCAGCATCATGGCGGCGAGGATGGTAACGATCCAGGGGTATTTGGTCAATCGGTATTTGCTCATGTAAGAAGTACGCTCCTAGTGGTAACGGTGTTGTTGAGGGGACTGTCATTAATTTTGCCACGCATAGCGAGGCTTTGCATAGACAGGCAAGGCCGCTGATGCGCTGGCAAACCGATGGGGAATCTTGCATATTGGTCCTGTAGAAACAGCAAAAGTGGAGCAGAGGGTAGTAGAATGAAGCCGACCAGTCCCCCCAATTTGAAGGGGAGGGAACTCACAGTCCAATACAGGCGAAACTATTTTGTCCCCCTTGTAAAACAAGGCTTGTCAGCCACTTCAAAATTGGATAGACTGGGGTACGTTTAAGCACGATACTAGGGAGGAGGTATCTAAGTTTAGCATTATGTTTGATCAGAACGCGTTAACCGCTTTGTTCGACGAATTGCGCGATGAATACGAACTGGAACCCGAATGGGAAGAAATCCAGCGGGACGCCCACCTGGCGGTAGCCCGGGTGGACGCCGGCCAGCCGATAGGCAATGTCGATGCCCGCGTTGGTCCCCTGGTTGAAAAGCATAATCCCGGTTAGTAGTTTCTGTTCTGCTTCAGGATAGAAAAAGGGACGGAGCGACAGTTCCGTCCCTGATTTTTTTTGCGTAGCCCTCGGCGTTTCCTCGAATTACCCTTTCCTCTTCTCCTCTACAGCATTCCTGATTGACACGCACGCCGTGGAAATCAGGAATAATTCATCCGCCGCTGCTGGTACAGGTAGAACCCGACAATACCTGCGGGGATCGCCAGCACAACCAGGGTCAGGACAATTACCAGCACCCAGGGTTCAAAGGTTACCAGGTGGTCAAGCTGGGATTTCAGCCACGCCAGAAAGTCCGGGTCCACTATCTCGTCGTGGTGGGTGGCCAGAGTTAACAGAAGTGCGGACAAGTCCACCGGAAGCCACTGACCGATTAACGACTGGCCCACTGGCCATTGACCAGTTAGCCACTGGCCCGTTAGCCATTGCGCTGGCAGCCACAAACCCAAACCAAGCATACCAATAGCCCGTACAGCGTTGATTTGCCCCGGCCCGGCTAATCGCCGGCCGCGGGGACTGCCGCCGGCGCCATCCGCTGGTAGCGCGAGGAGTACTTCTTCTCCTTGATGGAGAAGGCAAACGCCGACGCGGGGAACAGCAAAAGGCCGGCGATAACGAAGGGCACGGTGTAAGAGCCGGTAAGGTCAAAGAGGAATCCGGCCAGCCAGATGCTGAGGGCGCTGCCGGCAGCGTGTACCAGGAAGGCGATGCCGGAAATGGTTCCCAGGGCCCTTACCCCGTAAACATCAGCGATCAATGCGGTCGTAAGGGGAGCGGTGGCGATCCAGGAGGTTCCCGCAATTATGGCGAATATCACCAGGGCAGGGGCTCCCAGCCCGAGGAATTCCACCGCAGCAAGCATCGACAGGTAGGCCGTGCCCCGAACAAAGTAGACCAGGGCCAGCATGTTCTTTCGGCTGAACTTGTCGGACAGGATGCCTGCGCCGATGCTGCCTACCACGTTGAGGCCCATCATCAGCGAAAAGATGATAGCGGCCAGCATTTCCCCGTCCAAATTGAACCACAACAGGTTATATGAGGCCTTTTCCGTCAGGCCCAACGAGTATGCGAAAGGAATGAAGTGGACCGACAGGACGGCGGTGGTGTACCCGCAGGCGAAGTAGGCGATAGTCATCTGCCACATGGGCATGGAACGCAAGGACTGAGCCCAGCGGTCGGTATCCAGTATCCCGGCCATGCGTCCGGCGATCGACCCGGGCGTTGTGCCCGGCAGCGATTCGTCGCCGTCCGGATTCAGGTTCATGTCCTTCGGGTCGTCCCGGAGGAAGAAGAAAGCCAGCGGCACGGAAAGGACCAGTATCAGCACACCGAAAGCGATCCAGGTGACGCGCCAGTTGGTGGCCTGGAGCAAGTACATGCCGAGGGGCACCAGCAGCAGTCCACCGGCGGATAACCCGGAGGCGTTAAGCCCGACGACCGTGGCGCGTTTTCTCCGGAACCAGCGGGACAGGAGGGTACCGGTGTTGTTCAGCGACATTCCGCTGAGGGCCACCGATGAGACGAAGCCAAATATAAAGATCAGGAATAACAGATGGAAGGTGAGGCTGAGGGCCACCGTGGCCAGGCCGAAAATGGCAATGCTTGAGACGATTACTTTGCGGCCACCGAAACGGTCCAGCAACCGGCCCATAAAGGGTTGAGTCAGTCCATTGACCAGAAAGCCCAGGGCGGCGGCGAAGGAAATGGTGCCGCGGCTCCACTCGAACTCCTCGCTCATGGGAAGGACAAAAATACCGAAACTGTTGCGGGCTCCGTTGGTTACGAAAGCCACGAAGATGCAGGTGGCAACGATGTACCAGCCATAGAAGATTGGCTTGCGTTCCTTGACCGGGGAGACTGTGGTCATCATTGCCGTCCATCAGTGGGATAAGCGAACCGGTGCCTGAGCCACCGGCAGGTTGAGAGGAGGTCAAGGGCCAGTATACACCCGTCAGGAAGAAAGGTTTAGCTGGGAGGCGGCCGGGTCAGGGCAATCGCGTTATAAACGATTGTCATGCTGAGCGAAGCCGAAGCATCTAAACTCCAACCCAGCAACCTTGTTTCGGGCCTTGAGCCTGACTCCTGTCAGGGACTTTAGACCCTTCGGCAAGCTCAGGGTGACATGTTTTCCCAGCAGTGTTTCGGGCCTTGAGCCTGACTCCTGTCGGGGACTCTAGACCCTTCGGCAAGCTCAGGGTGACATGTTTTCCCAGCAGAGTTTCGGGCCTTGAGCCTGACTCCTGTCAGGGACTTTAGACCCTTCGGCAAGCTCAGGGTGACATGTTTTCCCAGCAGAGTTTCGGGCCTTGAGATTGACTCCTGTCTGGGACTTTAGACCCTTCGGCAAGCTCAGGGTGACATGTTTTAAGCTCAGGGTGACATGTTTTCCCAGCAGTGTTTCGGGCCTTGAGCCTGACTGCTGTCAGGGACTTTAGACCCTTCGGCAAGCTCAGGGTGACATGTTTTACCATCAGAAAGAACTTGCACATATCAACACGAACTTAAAACGCGATTGCCCTGGCGGCCGGGTTCAGGGCGATGCGGCTCAGGTAAATGTCATGCGATACCTTTCGGCAGCGCTCGGGAGAAACATCGGGAAGCATTAGAAATCGTGGACTTGATGCGCGGCCGAGAATCAGCAGTGGTCATGAAGCAGCGGTCATGAAGCAGTGGTCATGAAGCAGCGGTCTTGAATGGCTTGAAAGGAAGGGTCTTGGATCCTCCTGCAGGTTCAGGGTGACATAATCTAGGTTTCTTCTTACTGGGTGACCCGATGTATTTTCAGTATCCCTCCGGCCCGGTTCGATGGGGGAAGTACGGGTCAATGAGGTGTGGGTGAGGGTCCCGTGGTGACCTGAAAGCTCCTGAACAAAGTCTGATACATTGACCAAAAATGAGAATTTCTAAAATTAATATAAAAAAGACAGCATTTTCCGTTGACACGATCTTCCCGTGGTTGATAACGTCAGGCCAGTGATGGTGGTGAGGGGTTAGTGTGTGGATCACATCTCCGTATCACTCTACATTACCGCCGTTCGGGGCTTCTGCAGAGCCTCGCATCGGTCTCTAAAGGCTCTCTCCAGACTCTCAAGGGCAGGAGAGACGTCGATCAATCGTCGGCCAGGGGCATGGTTGGGTTGGGTTGCCCTCAGACAAGTTAAACCGGTTAGCTGCCGCAAATCCCCGGCAAGTCCGGCATTCACGTTTTAGTCTTTGCCAGGTCTCCCCGAGGTTAACGGCACGGCGCCGGTGTCCCAATCCCACTCTTTTGGCCCCGGCAGTTCGGACAGAGGACGAGGCGTCCCAACGGGAGATAATGGTTCCTCTGTCGGCACATTGGCAAGGAATTTCCGGTCCGTCGGCCCTCTTGTATTTCCCCTGGCATCGGTCCGGAGCCCGGTAGGTCAGAGATGGCAGATCAGGCAGAAGGGGTAACAGTCCCTTTTCACCTTCCCGTGTTGTTGACGGAGGTATTGGGTCAGTTGGGTGTACGCCCGGGCGGTGTGTATGTAGATGGGACAGTGGGGGATGGAGGCCATGCGTTGGCCCTCCTCCGGGCGTCCGCCCCTCTTGGGAGTGTGTGTGGTATCGACCTGGACCCTCGTTCCCTGGTCCGAACTGAGCAGCGTCTGGCTCCCTATGGAGTGCAATTTACTCCAATATTGGGAAGCTATGCCGAGATGGTATCCCTGGTCCATGGGATGTTGGGAAGTGAGGCAAGGGCAGACGGGGTTCTGCTGGATTTGGGGATATCCTCTCGGCAAGTGGACGGCTCCGGTTTTGGTTTCAGCTTTCAGCAAGACGAACCGCTGGACATGCGCTTCAATCCGGAAGCAGACATTCCCACGGCGGCCGATATCGTGAATACCTGGTCCCGAGAGGGCCTGGTAGCCGTTTTGAGGGAGTACGGCGAAGAGCCTCGGGCAGGAGCCGTAGCATCGGCGATAGTCCGGCAGAGGCCCATCAGCAGTACCGCCCAGCTGGCGAGTGTGGTGGCGGGGGCGGCAGGGAGGCAGTCAGGGCGAGGCTCACGGAGCGGCGCCGGTCGGAGGACCAGCAGGACTCATCCGGCAACCCGTACTTTTCAGGCCCTGCGCATTGCGGTTAACGACGAGTTGAACACGCTGACAACCGGGCTGCAGGCGGCAGTCGACTTGCTGGCCCCCTCGGGGAGGTTGGCGGTAATCAGTTATCACAGCCTGGAGGACCGGCGGGTAAAGACCTTCCTGGCAAGGGAGGCGGCGCAGTGTATATGCCCACCCAGGTTGCCGGTGTGCGTATGCCAGCACCAGCCCAGGGTAAGCCTGGTCAACCGGCGGATTATCAGGCCCAGCGCCGGGGAAATAGCGGAGAATCCGCGCAGTCGCAGCGCCCGATTGAGAGTAGCCCAGCGCCTGGCTGGATAGAGGTAACGGGCTGAAGAGAAAGCAAGCCCGGGCCAGACGCAGGGATAAGAAGGTAATGTTGGTGATTCCGGTTAATCACTCTGGTTTCAGAAGGACGGAACATCTTGGCTAAAGAAACATTCTACACGGCAGTGGATATTGGCAGCAGCAAAGTTGTCACCGTCGTGGCCCGAGTGGGCAGCGAAGGGGAGTTGAAGGTGCTCGGCACCGGCATCGCCCCGTCCCAAGGGATGCAAAAGGGATGTATAGACGACATAGAAGAGGTCAAAGAGGCGGTCCGCACCTCGATAGCGGAGGCCCAGAAGTACGTGGGCAAGGGTTACAACCCGGGCGCCTACGTGGTGGTCAGCGGCGGTCACATTTACAGCAGCAACGTCAAGGATGTGATGGAGCATCCTACCGATCTGGGCAGCATTTCTTCCAGTGACATGCACCAGTTTATCCAGTCATCCTTCCCGGCTTTGGGGGAAGGTCAGGAAATACTTCATATTATTCCCATCGGCTACGCGGTGGATGGTCTTTCCGGAGTGCGGAACCCCATCGGGCTGCACGCCAACCAGGTGGAACTGGAAGCCCACGTAGCCATAGGCGACGCAGTAATTCTCAAGAATACAGTTAACGCGGTGGAGTCGAACCGGATGCCGGTGAACAGCCTGGTGCTGCAGTCGCTGGCCTCGGCAGAAGCCACCCTGACCGCCGACGAACGCGAACTGGGTGTCCTGCTGATAGATATAGGCAGCGGCACCACCGACGTGACCGTTTTCCAGTACGGCAGCCCCTGGTTCTCCACCGTGCTGCCGGTGGGCGGAAGCCAACTGACCCGGGACCTGGCGGTGGCCGAGCGAATTCCCTTCCATGTGGCGGAAGATGCAAAGATCAAACGGGGCAACGTAATGCCCGAACTGGTAGACCCTGATGAAGAGCTGATTCTTTCCGGCGGGCAGGGGCAGCCCCAGAAACTGGTAAAGCGCCGGCACATGTGCGAACCGCTCAATGCCCGCATGTACGAAATACTTCAAATGATTGTTCAGCGGATGTCCCAGGCCGGCCTGAACCGCCTGCCCGACGGGGGCGTGGTATACACCGGCGGCAGCGCCGATATAGCGGGCCTGCAGGAATTTACGGAGAGCGTGCTGGGCGAGCCGGTACGGATCGCCTATCCCACGGGAGTGGCCGGCCTGCCCACGCAACTGCGCAAGCCCGGCTTTTCCGCAGCGGTGGGAACCCTGCTTTGGGGCATCAAGCACCAGGGAGAGGGCCGCACCTACCGGGCGCCCGAAGAATCAGGCAAGGGTTACAAGTCTCTGCTCAGCATTTTCAAGCGCAACCGGGAGAAGGTTGCCGGATAGGCGACGCTTGAGAGAGAAGTTCCGACCGGACCAGGCCAGGGGATTGCCGCAGCAACAGGCAAGCAACTGCCGGGGACCGGGAAGAGACCGGACAAAGTAAAAATTCTCAAACCATTCAGGAATTCGGAGGAATGTAATTATGGTATTTGGAAGCTCAGCGTCCTGGGAACCCGGCAGAGACAACAACGAAAATTACAATGCCATGCCGGAAATTGCTCGGGGAGTACCCCTGATTAAGGTCCTGGGTGTAGGCGGCGGCGGCAGCAACGCGGTCAGCAGGATGTACAAGGACAAGCTCCCGGTGGTGGAGTACTATGCCCTGAATACCGATGCCCAGCACCTGTTCCGGTGCGACGTTTCTCACCGCATTGCCCTGGGCCAGAGCCTCACCCGCGGCCTGGGCTCCGGCGCCCAGCCCGAACTGGGTCGGCAGGCGGCGGAAGAGTCCCGCGCCGAAATTGAGAAAGCCGTAGATGGCGCAGACATGGTGTTCGTGGCCGTAGGCATGGGCGGCGGCACCGGCACCGGCGCGGCTCCGGTGGTGTGCCAGATCGCCAAGGAATCCGGCGCCCTGACCGTGGCGGTAGTCAGCCGTCCCTTCTCCTTTGAGGCCGCTGCCCGGCGCAAGAACGCCGACGAAGGTATCGAGCGCCTCAAGGACCACGCCGACACCGTCATCGTGATCCCCAACGACCGACTGTTGGAGTTGAATCACGAGAAGGACCAGACCTTTACCTGGGAAGATGCCCTGAAGATGGCCGACTCGGTACTGCATCAGGGTGTCCAGGCCATCGCCGAAGTGGTGACCGTGCCCGGCGAGATTAACGTTGACTTCGCCGACGTTAAGACCATCCTCAGCAATGCCGGTCCGGCCTGGCTGGCCATCGGCCGGGGCAAGGGCGAGAAGCGGGCCGTTGATGCGGCGAAGATGGCCACCCGCAGCCCGCTGCTGGACATCGCCATGGACGGCGCCAAGCGGATCCTCTTTGTCATCACCGGCGGGACCAACCTGTCCCTGCAAGAGGTACAGGATGCCGCCGCGGTGCTGGAAGAGATGTCCGACCCGGAGGCCAACATCATCTTCGGTACCAGCCGGGACCCGCGCCTGGAAGACGAGGTCAAGATGACCATGGTGGCGGCAGCCTTCCCGGTAATGCAGGACAACCAGAAGCAGCGGGAAGCAGAGTTGCAGCAGTTGTTGCAGGATATACCGCAGGATAGCCTGGACGACTTGGATGTGCCGAGCTTTTTGCGTCGCCAGTCCGGTGGAAGCCGCCGCGGATTTTTTCGATAACCCGGAGGCTGGCGACGACCATTCCGCCGGCCAAATAATCGGCCATACCCGGGACTTTGAAGGGTTGGCCCGGCAGGAAGAACGCCGGTCCAGGGTATGGCGAAAGTTCTGGCCCAGGGGAAAGTAGAGTCAGTGCGAGGTTAAGGTCGGTTAAGGTCAAGGAAGTCAAAAATGGATGAAACCGGCAAGCTTTCCCCTTGCCGGTCTCCAAACCAAAGTGATAACTTACCACCAGATTCCTAATGAGAGGAATATTCTCGGAGGCTCCTAGCAGTAGTACATTTTTTTCAGTATCGCTGACCATTTGAGCGCCGAGAACCTGCTTTAGGCCGACCCGATTATCGGGTCGGCCTGCTTCTTTTTTTGCCCTCTTCACACCGATAGCCGCGCGCCGGACGCACATGCTCTTCCGGTATCCCTTTTGCGTGATTTCCGGGTCCGATACCTCTTGGGTAACGCCTGCCGGATCAGTCCCTCTCTTCCAACTCCTGGCTACACCTCACATTGCCCTTCAGGCCTTTGCGCCCCGCTTTTGACGCTTTGCGTTCTTGCTGTTGCCATTTAAAGGGCAGGGGCATTTCCCTGGATGACGGAAAAGGGAGCCGGTCTGAAGAGTTCGTGAAAATTGGTGAAATGCTGTTTTTGGACCCCCAAAATACCTTGACTAAGGAATTCAAGGAATAATAGAATCCGGCCTACCAAAAAAAGAGCAATTGGGCTACTATAAGTAGTACTGTTCAAGAGCGAAAATACAAGATAAAGTATTTTTTAAACTATTTTAAGAATAGTTTAAAACTCGGAAAAGGACAATGCGGTGTCCCTACTGTGGTTCCATCGATTCCAGGGTAACGGATTCGCGGAACGTGCAAAACGGTGTTCGAAGGCGCCGGGAATGCCTGGAGTGCCACCGCAGGTTCACCACTTACGAGCGGATTCATAACACTGCGGTAATGGTAACCAAACGGGACAACCGGCGCGAAGAGTTCGACCGCCAAAAGCTGGCCGGCGGGATCCGGAAGGCATGCGCCAAGCGGCCTGTTTCCGCCCATACCATAGAAAGACTTGTTGAGGAGATAGAAGGGGAACTTCAGGGGCAGGGTGAGGTGACCGCCAGTCAGATTGGCGAAGTGGTAATGGAACAACTGAAAAGCCTGGATCGGGTGGCCTACATCCGATACGCCAGTGTTTACCGGGACTTCCAGGACATCGACAGTTTTGAGCAGGCGGTAAAGGACTTGCGAGAGGGGGGTGGCACTCAGCTAACTCTCCCGCACATAGAACCGGGGCCCAGTCGGCAGCGTCGCCGGGTGACGAGAGGGCGAAGGACACGAGACCAGGAAACAACCCTTTCCGACCCCAACCTGGAACAGGAAGCCAGCGATGCGGAGGACCAGGCAGCAGCCGAGGATGAAGAGTCCGGCGGCAATGTCGAGGAAGTAGTTCCAGCCGAAGGGGACACCGAAACGATAGAAGGTCTTTAAATCCACTCACCAACCCGCACCAGATTGAGCGGGGCCGGAATATTAAGGAGTTTCTCAAATGGCTAGCAGCGCCCAATACTCTGCCCTTACCCGGCTTTTGAGCCACAACACCCGGGTCCATGAACTGGAAGACCTGTTGCTACGACTGCCCGTCACAGAGGAAATGGCCTTCATGGATGAGGACTCGCTGGTTATTGAAGACGAGGAGTTCAGCAACCCGATAGCAGACCTGCAGGACGATATCGACAAGGAAGTCCGGGCCAGCCTGGTGGCTTGCTGGTTCGCCATGCCCATGGACATTGACGAGTTGGACGGCCTGGACCACGTATAGGCCAGCTCGCATACCGGGCAAGTTTTTCAGAAACCCGCCGCGACGAAGTGGGCAGGGACAAGGGATACAAGGGGCGGAGTGGGCAGCAGCGGGGCAAACGAGGAAAAAAGCGGAAGCAGGGAACTGGACACGGTTCCCAACCGTAGGAAACCAGGGAAATATCAAGCGCCGGGTCCAAGTGCCGGGTTCAGGCGCCGGGTCCAAGCGCCGGGCCACTGAGTCCCGGCCAGACAGCAGGAAGGCCAGCGAGTTTCAACCAATGGAATCAGTAAATCGCCAAATACGACAGACATCTATACCGACGGGCGCCATATCAGGTACGACTTCAGGTACAACAGCAGCGAGTACCGGGCCCGGTAGGATGGTGGATTTACTGACAGTTGCCCAATGCGATTTTGGAACAAATGTGTTAAAACAGGGAGAGGAGTCGGAAGAAGATCCATGAGGCCCGATTCCAGGGTGGCGGCGGTGGTGACCCCGGATAACCGTCTCTAGTGAGCGGGCCGAGAATGGCCCGAATTACCACTGGAAGCTTCCTTCGCCCGGGTGGGCGATCATCTTTGATGCCATGAAGATGGGGGTGTACTGTTTTCAATTTACGCCCGTCGTTGGGAAAGCAGCGCGAAAGAGAAGGGTTTTCTTTGCCAGTTGAAGCCATGAGGTCGCCGGAAAGCGGCCCGTTCAACGCCAACCGAGCCAACCGAAACTGAACCTGTGAGATATCAAATGAGAGAACAAACGAAGTACCTGGTCCACGTACAGTGCCAGCCCATGCCCCTGGGACAGGAGAGCCAGTTGACCGAAGAACTGGCGCAGAGCTTCCCGGTGGAGCGGTGCTGGACCGACCGGGACTGGCTGACCATCGAGTTGGTTTCCGGCCACAGGCTGGCCAACGGAACACTGAAGGACCTGGCGGACTCCATTCAGCAGTGCCTGTCCAGCCGGGGATCCCATCTGAAGTCCGGTATAATTCATCGTATGGTACTGGGGCCGGTGGCCGCGGGCGCCAGGTCGGTAATAGCCGCTTTGGAGAGGCGGTCGGTGGCGAGGCCGTTGCTAACCGGATTGCTGGGTCGTTTGGCGACGCGAATATCGGGCCCGGCGCGCCTGGTACCTGAAATGTACTTTCACTGGGGCATAACCCTTGATTTGGCGCTGGCCGGGAGATTGAAGCAGGTCTCAAACTAGCATATGGCATCGGAGAACAACTACACTTATCGGAATAGCAGTGGAGGGGGGATGGCAACGGCGCAAGATAACTCATTAGAGACGACGGGCGAAATCAGGCGGCGTATCAGGGATGCGGCAGTTGCCGCCGGCATCGCACAGCAGATTAACAACCGCTCGACGGAACTAACCGAAAACTCCGAGGTAGTGCTCCGTCGGCGCTACCTGTCCAAGGACCGGGAGGGCAACGTACTGGAAGACCCGGACGGAATGTTCCGCCGGGTGGCCCGCAACCTGTCCATGGCCGACCTCAACTACGGGTCGGCAACTGAGGAAGAACGGCAGGAAACCGAGCAGGCTTTCTATAACGTCATGCGGCGGCTGGAGTTCATGCCCAATTCGCCGACACTGATGAACGCCGGCCGGGAGTTGCAGCAGCTTTCCGCCTGTTTCGTGCTGCCGGTGGACGACTCTCTGGACTCCATATTTGAACGGGTGAAGGAAACGGCCCTGATCCACAAGAGCGGCGGCGGCACCGGTTTTTCCTTTTCGCGGCTGCGGCCCGAGGGCGATGTGGTCGGCTCCACCGGGGGCGTGGCCTCCGGTCCGGTCAGCTTTATCAATGCATTTGACGCCGCTACGGATGTCGTCAAGCAGGGCGGCACCCGCCGGGGCGCCAACATGGGAATCCTGAATGTTGACCACCCGGACATCCTGCGGTTCATTCACGCCAAGGAAGACGGGGCGCACCTGGTCAACTTCAATATCTCGGTGGCAGTAACCGAAGACTTCATGCAGCGGGTGGAGAGGGACCAGGCCTATGACCTGGTCAACCCCCGCACCGGCGAGATAACCGGTCAGCTCAACGCCAGGGAAGTATTCGAACAGCTGACCCAGATGGCCTGGCAGACCGGCGACCCGGGCATCGTGTTCCTGGACCGGATAAACCGGGACAACCCCAACCCTCAGCTTGGCAGGATTGAGAGCACCAACCCCTGCGGCGAACAGCCCCTGCTCCCCTTCGAGTCCTGCAACCTGGGGTCGCTCAACGTGGCCCGGATGGTGAAATACACCGACGATGACGTGGTAATGGATTGGGACCGGCTGGCGCAGGCCGTTCACGTCGGCACCCACATGCTGGACAACGTCATCGACATGAACGATTACCCCCTCGAGGAAATCGAGGTGATGAGCAAGAAGACCCGGCGCATCGGCATGGGCATCATGGGCTTTTCCGACCTGCTGGTGCAGCTTGGCGTTCGCTACGACTCGGAGGAGGCACTGGAGCTGGGCGGCCAGGTAATGCGCCGTATCCAGGACGAGACTTACAAGGCCTCTGTGGAGCTTTCGGAGAAGCGCGGTACCTTCCCGGCGTGGGAGGGGAGCGTCTACAACCAGCCCGGCAACGTCCGCCGGATGCGCAACTCCGCGCCGGTAACCATTGCCCCCACGGGCACCATCAGCATTATTTCCGGCGCGTCCAGCGGCGTTGAGCCCCTGTTCGCCCTGTCCTATGTCCGCAACGTGATGGACAATACACGGCTGGTGGAGGGCAACCCTTACTTCGAGGCCGTGGCAAGGCAAGAGGGTTTCTACTCCCATGAATTGATGGAACAACTGGCGCAGAAGGGCAGCCTCCACGAGCTGGACGTGCCCGAATGGGTCAAGGAAGTTTTCCGTACCTCCCATGACATCACCCCGGAATGGCACGTGCGAATGCAGGCGGCCTTCCAGGAATACACGGACAACTCAGTGTCCAAGACTATCAACTTCCCCAACAGCGCCACCGTGGCCGACGTGGCCGAGGCCTACATGCTGGCTTACGAGACCGGCTGCAAGGGCATTACCGTGTACCGGGACGGCAGCAAGGAAGGCCAGGTACTGAGCACCGGCGAAACGGGCTCCCAGGCTTCGGAAGATGGCGAGACGTCCGGAGAGGGCACGGGCGTCCGGGTAATGCGGGACCGGCCCCGCCAGATACAGGGGATAACCGAGCGGGTGCATACCGGCCACGGCAACATGTACGTAACCATCAACTACAAGGAAGAGGGCAAGCCCTTTGAAGTGTTCAGCACCCTGGGCAAGGCCGGCGGCTGCGACTCGGCCCAGCTCGAGGCAATATCCCGCCTGGCGTCGCTGGCCCTGCGGTCGGGCGTCGGCGTCGACGACGTAGTGGAGCAGCTAAAGGGAATAACCTGCTGTCCCTTCTGGGACGAGGGCACCCTGGTCCGCTCCGGCCCCGACGCGGTGGCCCTGGCCCTGCAGCGTTTCGCTGAGAGGAACGCCGAGGAAACGGAGCAGCCGACGGAAGCGAAAGCGGTGCAGATGCAGTTTGTGCCGGAGCCTATGTACCACAACGGAAATGGGAACGGCAACGGCGGCGCCGCCCCCACGGCCCGCAAATGCCCCGACTGCAACACCCCAGTCATCTACCAGGAAGGGTGTTTGATGTGCATTTCTTGTGGATGGAACAAGTGTGAATAGGGAGGAGAGTGGAATTTAGGCACTCTCAATGAATAAATGGAGATGGCCATTGGGCGAAATAAAGGAAACGATAGGGGAACGGATCAAGAGGCTCCGTGATCAGTGCGGACTCAGCCAAGATGATTTGGACGAGAAGGCAGGCCTAAGGTTTGGAACCATAGCTAGAATCGAATCAAACCGATTTCCTGCCAATGATGACATCCTCGATCCGGTAGCTTGGGCTCTAGGCGTTTCGTTGGATTACTTGAAGACGGGGTATAGCGACGAGAAGCAGAGTGAGGTCGAATCATTAGTCGAAACTTGGCTCCAAGAGCGGTTCGGTAGCCCATTGCTCGTTCAAGAATTCCTCGAAGAATTCGCTCCCTCAGTAAGATTTCGTGGTCAGGATTTGTCAGATAAAGACCGGAAGGTTGTGAAGGAGAAGTTGGAAGAGTACCTTGCTCGGCGAGAAATTGAGGATGAGCTAAGACTCTTTAGTTTAAGTGTCCAGTATGGCTCGCAATAGTCAGCAAGAGATCGCCAAGATAGTTGATGAATTTCGATTGCTGGCACTTCCCCACCCGTTGGACCTGGAGGCGCTTGCCAAGAGGTGGGGTGTAAAGTCCATCGAGGAAAGAGATATCGAATCAGACGCTATGCTGTTGCCTAGCGGTTCTGGTTATTCAATCGTCCTAAAAAAAGCAAGTCAAGAGAATTTGGTCAGGCGTCAGAGGTTTTCTCTCGCTCACGAACTGGGGCATCTACTTCTGCAGAAGTCGGAGAAAAGTGGTGCTTCCTTAAAATATCGTGGGCACGGGTACTCGGACGAGGAAGAAAGAATATGTGACCAGATTGCCGCCGAAATCCTTATGCCCCGCATGGCTTTCTACGAAGATGGCTGGTTGGAAGGGTGGTCGTTAAAGAGTCTGAGAACTTTAGCCAACACTTATGACACTTCCCTTCCGGCAACGGCCGTGCGAATGGTGGACCTCATGCCTGAAGAGGCCTTGATGGGTGTTTGGAAGGTGTCGGAAGAAGGAAAAGCAGCGTTGCAGTGGCCGCACGCAGGCAAGACCGAATATGCCATACCTTCTTCCAGCATTCTTTCCAAAGAACGCATGGAGTTGGTGGGCCGAGCTTGGAATAGCTACGGAGTGGAAGAGGGTGCTGCTCCGGTAAGGTTGGGCCGCAGAAAGCCCGTGGATGTACCTGCGGAAGCAATGGCGTGGGGAAGGGACGAATACAAGCAGGTGATGGTCTTCTATTACCCCACCCGTCACCCAGCCTCCCCAGTATAAAACGCCGTCGTCCGCCCTGCCGCGGCACGGGCAATTTCCGGTGCCGTCCCGGCCGCGATTGCGGCGTCCGCCCACGCCTCGCTGCTGCCGGTCAGCAATGCTTTTCCCTCTGGGGAGGTGGCGAAGGCTTCTTCGTCCAGCTTTGGCTCCTCCGGCTGTTCGATATGAAGCGCCATGCCCAGCAGACCCATTTCCCAGCCCACTCCGACGGCTCCCGGCCCGTACTGGTCCCAGTGTTCCGAAAGCAGCGCGGTGTGGGTGAGGGTAAGCCGCGCCTCTCCGGTTCCGTCCTCAGAGAGCCTTATCTCAACCCAGCTGACGTCGCCGCCAAACTCCCAGGTCAGCGCGAGATGGGACAGGGGTTCGCATGCTGTAACCGTGCCTCCTGCGTTGCCCTCCAACTGGTAGCGGCCGCCGAGTTCCAGATCTCCGCTGACCGGCATGAACCAGCGGGGTATGCGTTCTGCGCTGGTCCCGGCGTCCCACAGGTCCTCCAGCGTGGTGGAGTAGCTTCGGGAAAGTGTAACCGCGCTGGCGGACTGACCGTCCCGCTCCAGAAACGACACGGAGCGGTGGACGGCTGCCAGGTGTGTTTCGGCATTAAGATTCATGGTCGGTTTTCCTCCGTGCGGGGCTTGTAAGCTCGGCATACTATGGGCGGCATGAAAAGGACGTGTCAACGGGAGAGCGTCTATTGTTCGCCTTTTACCATTGAATCCTTGAAGGTTCCCAAACCTGACTGGGAAGACACTGCGCCCAAAGTGACATGCTATACTTTCTTTAACCTGACCCCGGGCAAGGAACCCGCCATGCAGGAAAAAAATACGGTAACCGTCAAGGAACGCCTGACGCAGCTTATCGAAGAAATGACTGTTGCCGAGCAAGCCGCAGTTCTCGAGGTTGTGCGAGTCATGATTGCAAACCGTAGCCAGAAGAACAGCATCATGGATATCGTCGATATGGAGAGCACGGGCAAGGAGCTCTGGCGACAAGGTATTGACGCTCAGGGTTGGGTGAACGAGTTACGCGGCAAGTGACTCAATTAGACTTTCTCCGCGGAGCAACAGTCGGGTTGGATACTGCCCCCTTGATATACTTCGTAGAGCGCAATCCAACGTACTTTGAGGCGGTCACTCCCTTCTTTGAGGCTTTAAGCGCCGGAAACATCCAAGTGATAACCTCAGTGATTTCTCTTCTGGAAGTATTGGTTCACCCCATTCGCGACGAAGATACAGTCCTTGTCCAGCGTTACCGATCAATCTTGTTGAACAATTCAGAGATTAGGACTTATTCGGTGACTCCGGAGATTTCCGAGGAGGCGGCACGAATTAGGGCCTACAATCCCGGTGTTCAGCCTCCCGACGCCATTCACCTGGCAACCGCTGTTGTTGCTGGCGCCCGCTACTTCCTAACCAACGACACGGCTTTGCCTGAATTGCCGAATTTACAGATTCTGGCAGTGGACGACTTGGTACATACATAAATTGCCCCGGCCACTCTCCGGAGTTTCCCGCCCCGATCCTTCTCAAAGGATAGATTACAGGGCCAGGAGGTCCGCAAATGGTGTGTGACGTGTGTGGCTCGCCGGTAAATGAAAAAAAGTGACCTGCCCCTGGAACCGGAAGATCGGTGGTTTCTGGTTGAGAAGGTGCCTGCCCGGGTCTGCAGCCAGTGTGGTGAAAGGAATTTCGACGCGGATACGGTGGAAAAGTTGCAGGCAATTGCTTGAGGCAAGAGCAAACCCGATCGCGTTTAAGAAACGGCGGTCTTCGACTTCAATAACGTCTCCTAATTTCCTCTCTTCGACACGCTACTGCCGGAGACGTGCGTCGCGCAGTTGGTTGAAGTTGGCTAATGATACCCGCGTGTCCACGGCAACTTCCTTCCCCGACTCCCCCCCATGCTATAATTCCCCCGTAATTTGCCCCATCTGCAACGGGAGCGTTGAATATTATGGTTGACGTTGATATGGAAAAGCCGGCTATCGCCATTACTATGGGCGACCCTTGCGGGATTGGGCCCGAGGTGGTGGTCAAGGCCCTGGCCGACCCGCGGGTTTACGCCTCGTGCCGGCCCATGGTTATCGGCAACACCTACGCCATGAACCAGGCGGTAAAGGCTACCGGCCTGCCTCTGAGCATACGGGAGACCGGCGACCCCATCGGCGCCGGCGAGGACCCCACTACCGTAGACGTGGTGGACATCCATAACCTTAACCCCGAGGACATTACCGTTGGCCAGATCAGCGTGCCCTGCGGCAAGGCGGCTATGGAGTGGGTTACCAAGGCCGGCGAACTGGCCCTGGCCGGTATCGTGGACGGCATCGCCACCGCACCCCTGAACAAGGAAGCCGCCGCCATGGCGGGCTATGAGTCCATCGGCCACACCGAGCTTTTGCAGGAACTGTCCGGGGCAAGTATCGTGCCCACCATGCTGATGGCCAAGAACTTGCGGGTGGTTCACCTGACCACGCACCGCTCCCTGCGGGTGGCCTGTGATTACGTAAAGAAAGACCGGATCCTGGACTTTCTCCAGCTTACCCACGATTCCTTCGTCAAGTGGGGCTTTCCCAATCCCCGCATCGCGGCGGCAGGACTGAACCCCCACAACAGTGACGGAGGCCTGCTGGGCAATGAGGAAGCCGAGGAAATAGCCCCGGCGGTGCAGGCGGCCCGGGAACGGGGCATCAACGCGGTGGGGCCGATTCCGGCGGACAGCGTCTTCCACCAGGCTATCGGGGGCCGTTACGATGCCGTGCTGGCCATGTTCCACGACCAGGGCCATATCCCCGTCAAGGTGTACGGCTTCGAAGAGAGCGTAACCGCCAACCTGGGCCTGCCCTTTGTACGCACCTCGGTGGACCACGGGACGGCCTTTGACATTGCCGGGCAGGGCATTGCCCAGCATGTGAGCATGCTGGAGTCCATTCGCCTGGCGGTGGAACTGGCGCGGGGCAACGGCTTGTCCGACTTTTAACTTCAAAACTGCCCGGAATACAGGGCTGAACTCAGTTGCCCAAATGTTATAATTGCAACCGGAAAAGTTGAGCGGGAGCTTGTGTGGACCGGTCTCGCAGCAATGTTTCCGGGGGAGATGCCTGATGCGTTTAGCTTTCATCGGCGGGGGAACCATGGCCGAGGCCATCCTGGGCGGCGTGCTGGCAGCCGAACTGGCTAAACCCGGGGACGTTGTCATTGGCGAACCCGTGCCCCAGCGGCGCGACTATCTCTCCGAGCGTTACGGAGTCGAGACTCACCAGGACAATGTCAAGACGGCCGAGGGCGCCGACCTGGTGGTGATGGCAATCAAGCCCCAGGACCTGCCAACCGTGTTCGGGCAATTGGGCGGCAAGCTGGATTCGGATCAGGCGGCCCTGTCCATCGTGGCTGGGGCCAAGATGTCCACCCTGGCCCAGGGTCTGCAGCACGATGCCGTCATCCGGGTGATGCCGAATACTCCTGCCCAGATCGGTTGCGGCATGACGTTGTGGACCTGCTCCGACCCGGTCAGTGAAAGTCACCGGGAGCAGGCGCGGTCCATGCTGGGCACGGTGGGCGAAGAAATTTACGTCAGCGACGAAAAGTACCTGGATATGTCCACTGCGCTCAGCGCCAGCGGCCCCGCCTACGTGTTCATGTTTGTTGAGGCGCTGATAGACGCCGGCGTCTATGTGGGGTTGCCCCGCGACATGGCCCGTACCCTGGCCTTGCAGACAGTTTACGGCAGCGTGCGGCTGGTGATGGAAACGGGACAGCATCCCGGACAACTCAAGGACATGGTAGTCTCGCCCGGCGGCACCACCGCCGAGGGCCTGCAGGCTTTGGAACGAGGTGGAGTGCCGGGCGCCGTGGTTGACGCGGTCAATGCCGCTTACCTTAAGTCCATCAGGCTTGGCCAGGGTTAAGGTTAAGGAGGCGCCACTAGATGCCCGAGCCGCTGCAACTGATCAACCTGCTCTTCACCCTCATTTATCTTTCCATTCTGGGCCGGATAATCCTCACCCTGGTCCTGTCCTTCATGACCAGCGACCCTCCGCCGGCCCTGGTCAGCATCACCCAGGTATTTGTGCAGGTCACCGAGCCTTTACTTGCGCCCATTCGCAGGGTGCTGCCCAGCTTCGGCATGATAGATTTCAGCCCGCTGGTGGCGATCCTGCTGCTCACCTTTATCCAGCAGGTCATACTTCCGCTGCTTATCCGCAGTTAATCGAAAAGGTTTCCCCATTGAGCTGGAGTTCCTCTTCCTTGTCCCTACCGGATCCAGGCGTGGAAACGCTGACATAATCTGTTGCCGTCATCCATTGCCAAGGAAGGTGGCACAGAAGGGCTTGACAGCCAGGGTTGCATTGCCTGTAATATATGCACTCACGCAATGACATTAGCCAGACGGCTAAAGTTAAGTTCAACTGGCGGCGTGTTAATACATTGTTAAACAATGGAGTGCAGTGCAATATTAGGTATACTTAAACGCTGATAAGGGTTGACGTATAAGCTATAGGTTGAAATATATGTTTCAATTGCGGCGGGCAATTCCGGAGGATGTCGCGGTTGACAACAAGCAATACGTCTGAGGACGGAGTGGACGAGCAGTCTAGTACATTTCTGTTTGGGGATGCCCACACCCACCTGGACCAGTATGGGCTGGAAGAGATACCGGGTATCCTGGATAGAGCCGCCGAGGCCGGCATAGGATTCATCGTGTGCGCCGGCACCACCCTGGAATCGACCCGCGCCTGTATTCGCATGACCGAAGAGCATGCCCCCTTTTATGCCGGTGTTGGCATTCACCCCATGGAAGCTCACAACCCCGTAGATGACGAGGTCTACGCACAGCTGGAAGCGTTGGCCAGGGATAACCCCAAAGTGGTCTGCATCAGCGAAATTGGGCTGGACTATATGCCCACGTCGCCGGACCATGAGACTCAGGACCAGGTCTTCCGGGCCCAGATCAGGCTGGCGAAGAGTCTTGAGCTTCCCATAATATTCCACTCTCGCGAATCTCACGACGACGTGTTTCGGACCCTTCGGGAGGAGGATGCCGGAAGCGTCGGTGGGGTAATGCATTACTTCCAGGGAGATGAACCCACGGCGAGGGCGGCAATAGACTGCGGGTTCTACATCTCCATGGCCCGTCCCCTGACCCGATTGCCCCATCTGCAGGACGCGGCCCGCGCCATACCTTTGGAGAATATGGTGCTGGAGACGGATGCATACCCTCAGCCCTTCAAGAAATATCGCCACAACTGGACCGAACCCCGTCACGTGCGGGAAGTGGCCCAGTTCCTGGCAGACCTGAAAGGCATTACCCTGGAGGAAGTTGCCGAAACCACCACCCGAAACCTGGCAAACCTGCTGAGGCTAGAGCCAAACAAGGAATGGTTGGTCCGTGGTTGAATGAGTAGAAATGGGCCGGGCGGATTGGGGTGGCAAGCATGACCGGCAAGCTCATGTTTGGAATCCGTCAGGACTGGGTGTCGGACGAACTGTTTCCCTTTGAAAGTCGCTTTTTCGGCTCGCAGCGTGGCCACATGCACTACATTGACGAAGGACAAGGGGAACCAATCGTATTCGTACACGGCAACCCCTCATGGTCTTTCGAGTTTCGGGGACCGGTCAGGAGGCTGCGGGGCCAGTACAGGTGCGTCGCTCCCGACCACATCGGCTTTGGCCTTTCCGATCGTTGCCAGGGGCCGGATAGTCATCACCCCCAGGCCCATGCGGAGAACTTCGCCGCCCTGCTTGACCACCTGCGGCTTGAAGATGTAACCCTGTATCTGACCGATTGGGGCGGTCCCATAGGCCTCGCATTTGCCCGGCGTTATCCCGAACGGGTGCGCCGCATAATAATAGCCAACACCTGGTGCTGGCCCGTAAATAACGACCGGCACTTCGTAATGTTCAGCCGGATGATGTCCAGCGGTATCGGGCGATTCATGATTCGCCGGTTTAACTTTTTCGTTAACCAGGTAATGCCACGGGCGGTGGGTGATCGAAAAATCCTGAGTCCGGAAGTCATGCGCCACTACCGGCGGGCCTTGCCGGACTGGGATTCCCGGTATGCCTGTGCCGGCTTTCCTGGACATATAATTGGCGCCTCAGATTGGCTGGACTCCATTTGGAGCGAGCGGGAAGCGTTCGTAAACAAACCCTCTTTAGTGCTTTGGGGTCAGAAAGATATTGCCTTCCGTCCGAAAGAGTTGGGCGTCTGGCAATCCGAACTGACCAACCACCAATGTCGTACCTTCGCTCAATACGGTCATTTCCTGGCGGAGGAAGCACCCGACAGCGTATCCCATCTTATTGCCGACTTCATGTCAGGCAATCCCATAAACCACGCTGAGAGCGGGAGGCAAAATGGTTAACGTGCCAGCCGTCAGTTCTTTTCCCCAGTTGAAGTTCTCCTCTGGAGGCGGAAACCCGGGGGGAACACTGAATTTCCACCAGCTGTACATTTTTTATGCCGTGGCTTCCCACCGCAGTTTCTCCCGGGCAGCCGAATCTCTCAGCATCACTCAACCGGCAGTATCAATCCAGGTGCAGGAACTGGAAAAATTCCTGGGTGCAGCCCTGTTTCACCGGCGTACCAGGGGCCTTCGAATTACCGAGGTGGGAGAAACGGTGTTTGCCTACGCGCAGCAGATTTTCTCGCTTTCAGGAAAGCTTCTGGAAACACTGGAAGAGATACACAACTTACAGACGGGACGCCTGGCCCTGGGGGCCAGCACGACCCCCGGCGAGTACGTGCTGCCTCAAGCGGTCGGGCGATTCCGCCAGCTATATCCGGGCATCAGCGTGGAATTGTCAATATCCAATACCTTCGCCATTACCCAGCGTATCCTGAACCAGGAACTGGACCTGGGCATGGTGGGTCGCCACCCGACGGCGGGACAGGATGAACTGGGGATTATCGACTATATGGACGACGAAATCGTCCTGGTGGCTGCGCCGACCCATCCCCTGGCGCAGCAAGAGAAAGTGACGGCAGCCCAGGTGGCGGAGACCGGCCTCATCCTGCGCGAGCCAGGGTCTGCCACCCGGAACACGGCTGAGGAGACTTTTGGTGCATTGGGCCTGACGCCGGTGGCGGCCCTCAGCCTGGGCAGCAACGAGGCCCTGAAGCAGGCCGCCATGGCGGGAGGCGGAATTGCGGTTATCTCCCGCATGGGCATAACTGCCGAAACTCGCGCCGGAATGCTGGTGGTCCTGCCGGTGGCGGACTGGGACTGCCACCGGCCGCTGACCCTGATTTACCCCAAGGAGCGGCAACTCTCTCCCAGCAAACAGGCCTTCCTGGAGTACCTGCTGGCCGAACGTCCCACCATACCAACTTAATTGCCTTCCCTGGAATGATGGCGGGGCCGGACTGGGCTGCCAGGCTGGGCCGCTGCCTGGCAAAATTTTGAGGGCGGCTCGATTCCATTCCTGACCATCGCTGTGAGACTAGAGATTTTATGGAACCTCGCATTAGTATCATTACTCTTGGCGTATCCGACCTGCCCCGCTCCGTCCAGTTTTACCGGGACGGGCTAGGCCTCACCCTCCATGACGAGAACACCGAATCCATCGCATTCTTCCAGAACAAGGGTACCTGGCTGGCCCTCTATCCAAGGGAAGCCCTGGCGGAGGATGTCGGCATCCCCACCGAGGGCAGCGGGTTTTCAGGCGTAACCCTGGCCCACAACCTCCGTACCAGGGAAGAGGTAGACGAACTTTTGGATGTCGCCGTGGCCGCCGGCGCTACTCTGGTCAAGCCGGCCCAGGATACCTTCTGGGGAGGTTATTCCGGCTACTTCTCCGACCCCGACGGCTACCTCTGGGAGATTGCCTGGAATCCCTTCATCTGGATAGAATGAGGATACTTGCCAGGGAAGCCAAAGAGGTGACCCGGCAAATGCGTGCGATGGGTGGCACGTTACACATCATAGGGCGCTGGAAAGCTGGCAGTTACCCTGGAAACCGCACCAGGGTTGGCGCTCGAGCAGAAATCCTTGAAATCCCCGTGCATTAGCAAGATTTATCAATGGAACCTTTGATATAATACTCCGAGGAGAGAACGCCATGTTGCCAGACCGCTGCCAAATAGCGCTGAAGGAGTGGGCCATAACCGTCGGGGCCCTGGCTCAGGGGCAACAGATTTTACTCCTGCGCAAGGGTGGCATTCACGAGGAGGGCAAGGACTTTCGGGTCATACACCCCGAGTTCCTGCTGTATCCCACCTACGAGCACCAGCGGGAGGACCTGCTCAAGCCGGACCATCAGCCCGAGCTGGAGAAGCTGTTGGAGGAAACTCCCAGGTCGGAGTCCATCGCCTTCAGCCACTGGGCCAAGGCGGAAGAAATCATCGAGGTGGAAGCGCAGGAAAAGGTGGACGGCCTGTCGCCTTACCACATCTGGACCGACGAATACGCCCAGTCCCGCCTGCGCTGGAAGCCCATGCTGCCGCTGTCCATCATGCTGTTGCGGGTCTATCGCATGGAACAGCCGATAACCGTACCCTACATCAAGGAGTACGGCGGCTGCACATCCTGGGTGGAGATAATGCCCCGCATAGACCTGGGCCAACTGGAGCCGGTACTTGATGACGCCGAGTTCATGCGACAGGTGGATGCCATCAAGGGCAGCCTGGGGTTGGCTGTAGCCGCCGGCTAGGCAACCTGGAAGCGTTCCGTTCTCCCATGACTGACTCGCTAGAGTACGGGAGGTGGGAGCATGACTTTTCGGAACACCAAACGCGTATCCAAGTATGCGGGCATCGCCTGGCTGTTTCTGCTGGCTTTCGTGATTATTGTGCGGGTCACGAACCTGGCCCTGGGCAGTGTGCAGCCGGAGGCGGTGATGCTTACCTTCATGATGACCCTGCCCTTCACCCTGGGTATTACCGGCGCTGTCATCGGCGGAACGGCAGCCTATGATTATATTGCCGGCCGCAGCCGGAGGCGGTGATGCTTACCTTCATGATGACCCTGCCCTTCACCCTGGGTATTACCGGCGCTGTCATCGGCGGAACGGCAGCCTATGATTATATTGCCGGCCGCAGCCGGGCCGGAGTCGATCCCGCCGCATGACGTTCCTTGGCGGCCAGGCGTTCGTCGCTGGCCGCCACCTCTCCATCTGAGGACAGGAGTTGCCTGTCTTGGGCTGCTGATCCCAAAGTGCCAAACTTTGGCTGCCTGTCCAGGCTAGTTACTAACCCAGAGGTACCTGCTGATGCGCATTTTCCTGATAATACTGGCCGTTGCCCAGTTCATTTTCGCCGGCTTCGCGGGCGCCGTGGGCGGTTTTGCCGATGGCGGCGAAATATGGGAGCGGGCCGTTTTGATGGGCATTCACCCGCTGGCGGCCATAGGCTTGCTGGTCCTGGCGGTAGTGCCGGGGCTGAAGCCAGGGGGCATCAAGGTCGTGCAGTTCCTGCTGGCCCTGAACATCATCGCCGACGGGGTACTGGCGTACCTGATCTACTCAGGGGTAAGCAAAGGCGACTGGTGGCTGCCGCTGCTGTTCTCGGTAATACCGCTGATTGGCCTGGTAATCAGCCTTTCAGGCAAGGTGCGGAGGTAGGGGGTTAGCCCAGGGCAATCGCGTCTTAATTCCGAACCCTCCGATAACCTGAACTATAGCGGTTCGAATGACTGGATCAGCCTTCTTGCAGCGCCTGACACCCCAGAACCCAGCCCAATCCAGCAATCGAAGTCTCCAAAACGAGGTTGGGCCAAGCAACAAATTGCTTTTCGCACGGTTTCATTGGCCTTGTGAATACTCTCTATCCTAATTCTCACAAGACGCGATTGCCCTGGGGGTTAGCCTGTCTCATCACATTTCAATGGACCCGCAAAGGCCCGGACGTTAGCGTTTGGTGACGGAAATATCCGGGCCTTTTTGGGTCTGGTGGTTCGGCGCGGCTTACCCTCACCGAGGCTGGTAGCAACCTGGGGTACTGCGGCTTATAATGGGGCTGTCGGCATACCTAGTGACTGACAGTTGGTTATTGACGGTGGTGCTTCGTGTCAAGTAAAGATATACCCATCCAAACGACGGGGGACTTGCCTGCGATGCCGACACCGACTTTATTCCTAGGCGATTGCAAGACCGAACTGGCGAAAGTTGATTCCGACTCAGTCGACTTAATAGTAACTTCACCGCCTTACGCGGACCAACGAGCAAAGACATACGGAGGGATCAGACCCGACGACTATGTGGATTGGTTTCTGCCCATCGCTGACGAGCTTCACAGAGTACTGAAACCTTCTGGAACGTTTATCCTGAATATCAAGGAACGGGCGGTCAACGGTGAGCGGCATACCTACGTAATTGAGCTCATTCTTGAAATGCGTAAACGTGGCTGGTTCTGGACTGAAGAATTCGTTTGGCACAAGAAAAATTGTTACCCAGGCAAATGGCCTAATAGGTTTAGGGATTCTTGGGAGCGATTACTGCAGTTCAATAAGCAGCGAAAATTCAAGATGAACCAAGAATCTGTTATGGTTCCTGTAGGCGATTGGTACGATAACCGGATGCGTAACTTAAGCCAAACTGATCTCACACGTGATGAGTCGAAAGTCGGAAGCGGTTTCGGAAAGAACGTTTCCCATTGGTTAGGTCGGGATAAGGTATATCCTACTAACGTACTACATCGAGCTACGGAGTGTGGCAATCGAAACCACAGTGCCGCCTTTCCCTATTGGCTGCCCGAATGGTTCATAGACCTGTTCACTGACCCCGGGGACTTGGTTCTTGATCCCTTCATGGGTTCTGGTACTACTGCCTTTGCTGCCCTAGATAAGGGCAGAAATGTTGTCGGCATCGAAATATACGAGCCCTATTTTGATGCCCTTAGCGAGGAATTGGATAAGGATTTGAGGCTAGCGATATGAGCTCCGTCACCGCCGAAGAAATCCTTCAGTACGTTGCAACCAATATCGATTCCTTCCACCAGAGCAGATTAGCGAAGCTCAATTCTCTCAGACTGGACGAATTGCTTGGTCGCAAGAATCCTTACCTGTTTAAGAGTAAAAACATTGTCACGGCCTCCGACTTGATAGGTTTGATGCTAGATGCTTACCTTAGCTCGCAGGAGGAAGAGCTATTTGGCGTGTTCTTAGAAGGTTTGGCAGTGTTCATCGCGTCTAAGACTATTGGAGGTCGGAAATCGACCACAACCGGAATTGACTTGGAATTTGATCAGGAGAAAACGCGTTACATCATATCAATCAAGTCAGGTCCGCATTGGGGCAATAGCTCTCAGATAAATAAGATGAAGGATAATTTCACTGAGGCTACTCGCGTATTGCGGCAAGGTAATATGTCACAGAACGTGATTGCAGTGAACGGGTGCTGTTACGGAAGAGATTCCAAGCCCAATAAGGGAAGCTATTTCAAGATTTGTGGGCAAGAGTTTTGGGAGTTGATATCCGGTGACAGAGGCTTATACACCCGTATAATTGAACCTTTAGCTCACAATGCCAAGCAACGAAACGATGCATTCAGGGAAGAATATGGTCCAGTTCTGAATCTCTTTGTTGAAGAATTCGTACGAAGATATTGCATAAATGGAGTGATAGATTGGCCTAAATTGGTGTCGCTGAGCTCTGCCGTTACGCCTTTTATTGAGAAGCCTGCAAGCAAACGATACGTAAATCGCATTTCCGGGCATTTGGGAGTATGCGATACTCTTAGGAATTGGGGCTGGCCCGCGCTGGCAACCCAAATTTCTAACACTGAGTGCAAGGATTCCCCCGAATTCCTGAATAGCGCAAAAGGTCTTCTGCTGGTCTTGGGGTCAATACAATACGACGGTATTCTAGCCATCGAACCTACATCAGATGGATTAATCAATGCCGAATGGAAGTTTGCCGATGGACGGGGTTTGAGAGTGGAGTTTTTCGATATAGACCATGTCAAAGTGCTTGCTAATGACTCCAATGGCAAACCTATTGGCATCAGGAATGGTGGTAAATCCAGCAGACGCCAAACTGCTATTAAAATGCTAATCGAGAAAGGCTTTTTCACTCTATTTGAAGACAACTAACAAAGGAACAACAACCATGAAATACCGCACCCTTCCCCGTACCGAACTTGAGCTTTCCGAGGTTGGCTTCGGCGTCTGGACCGTGGCTACTACCTGGTGGGGCAAAATCCCCGAGGAGCAGCGTGCCGCGCTGCTGGAAAACGCCGTTGAGCTGGGCGTCAACTTCTTCGACACTGCCGACACCTATGGCGAGGGCTACGGCGAGGAGATCCTGGCCAAGGTGCTGGGCCACCGTCGCCATGACCTGGTCATCGCCACCAAGTTCGGCTACGACTTCTACGACAAGCTGACCCCGCGCGTCGGACATCAGGAGCGTCCCCAGAAGTTCGACCCGGAATTTGTCCGCTTCGCCTGCGAACAAAGCCTGCGCCGCCTCAATTCCGACTACATCGACATCTACCAGATACACAACCCGCGTATTGATGCCCTGGAGAAAGATGAACTCTTCGAGACCCTGGAGGAGTTGAAGACCGAGGGCAAGATCCGGTACTACGGCGTTGCCCTGGGGCCTGATATCGGCTGGTACGAAGAGGGCGAGGCCTCCATGAAGGAGCGGGATGTCCACAGCCTGCAGATCATCTACAGCATCCTGGAGCAGGACCCCGCCAAGGACTTCTTCCCCGTTGCCAAGGACTGCGAGGTAGGGTTGCTTTCCCGGGTGCCCCACGCTTCCGAGGCCCTGACTGGCCGCTATACCGAGGTACCGACCTTCGATGAAAGCGACCACCGTTCCCACCGGCGCATGGAGTGGCTGCGGGAGGCCCTGCAAAAGGTGGAGCAGGTGAAGTTCCTGGCCGGCGAAGAGACGGGCCGCACCCTGGCTCAGGCCGCCATCAAGTTCGCCCTGTACCAGCCAGCCATAGTGTCGGTGCTGCCCAACTTCACCAACCTGGAAGAGCTGCAGCATTACACTGACGCGGTCGACGTGCCGGACATCACCGACAGTGAGCAGGCCCTGCTGGACGAACTCTGGGAGTACAACTTCGACCTGGAAGAGGTGCCGGTCAACCTGACAGAGGTTTAAGATGATTGCGAATCAGGAATGGACGCTTTCTGAGATTTCGATTCGTAATTCCTGATTCGTAATTCGCCAACATGCCCCGAATTATTATCGACACCGACCCCGGCGTGGACGACGCCATTGCTATCCTGATGGCCTTGTCAGCTTCGTCGGTGGAAGTGGCGGGGCTGACGGTGGTGGGCGGCAACGTGCCCCACGCCCGGGGCATCCGCAACGCCCTCGCCTTGCTGGACTTCGTCGGGCGGTCGGATGTGCCGGTGTTTCGGGGCAGCAACCGTCCCCTGGTTGGCAGATTCGCCAGCGCCCAGCACTTCCACAGTACTAGCGGCATCACCCGACGCCTGCCGGAACCAACGTCCCAACCCGCGCCACAAAGGGCCGTGGACTTCCTCGCTGAGCAACTCACCAACCACCCGGGGCAAGTAACGCTGGTGGCTATTGGCCCCCTTACCAATCTGGCCCGCCTGGAACGGCGGCATCCCGGCAGCCTGTCCTTGGCAGGGTCGCTCGTGGTAATGGGCGGCGCGGTGGACTCGCCGGGTAACATAACCCCCCACGCCGAGTTCAACTTCTACTGCGACCCCTTGGCGGCCCAGGAGGTACTGGCTACCGGAGTCCCCCTGACATTGGTGGACCTGGCTGCCTGCCGGCAGGTGGCCCTCAGCCGCGACAGGGCATTCAACCTCAAAGCGACTAACCGGTTTGGAAAGCTGGCGCTGGACATCATACAGAACTGGTTCAAAGCCGACGAGAATCGGGAAAGCATGCTGTTCTACGACCAGATAGCCATGGCCGCCGCCTTCTTCCCCGAGGTCATGACCACCCGACAAGTGACGCTGCACGTCGAGACAGAAGGGCCGGAAGCGGGCGCCTGCAGCGTAGTCGAGACTGATGGCCCAGTCGCTGTATCGGATGTGGTGGACGTGGAGCGGCTGTTTGCGTTGGTGGGGGAGTGGCTGGGGTGGGAAGGGATGTAGGTGGAACCAATGCTGCTGTGGGCTGAAGACCGCTTCTACGGCAGAATTTCGTGGCCGTTTGTTGACCTTAGATAAACCACGAAACCCGGCCGGTAATGCCAGGTAAGTCTGTGGCTCCAAGTGATGTAGGGCTCCCAGACTTGTACGCCTTCCTCCCTTTGTGCCCGCCTGTCTCTTACTCGATGGCTATTCAAGCTGTTGTGGGTTGGGCCTGGGTCCTGAAGGAATCTCAAAGCTTGATCCAGTTCTGAACGAACTTCCGCCGACTTGCTTTCGTAGTCTTTAACGGACCTTTCAGAAAATAGGAGAGTAAAACTGGGAATTCCTATTGGTTCATTTCCCGGATGAAGTCTTCTACGTCTTCATAAACTTTGCCTAGACCCAAGCGGGCCTCTTCATCCGCTTTGGCCTCCTTGGCCTGCCACTCCGGTGTCCAGTAGTAGGACTGGGAAAAAGCGACAAGGATGTCGTTGGATTCCTTAACCATTTCCTCCAGCGAATTAACTTTACTGGTAAGTTCGCTTACCGTCTCTTGCAGAGTTTCTATTGCAGCCAGTGCGGCATCCAGTTTTTCTTGAACAGAAGTTGGATTCTTCGTCGTCATTTTCGCACCTGCGCGCAAAGATCAATGGAAACAGGTCGATGGAAACAGAACTCATTGTCAAATTATAACTCTGGCCGCAATACCTTCCTATGCAATGTTAGTCTTGTGAATCAGCCTGCCTTAGCCATTTAAACTGGAGATGCAACGATGTTCGGAGGCCTAATCCCCTTTACAAAAACTGTATGTGGTCATTGAACGTTCTGTATTGTTGACTCCCTCAACCCACCCCTGTACCCTCAACTACGCCGTTCAATCCACCCACCAGGAGGCCACCTCTTGCGCGCCATTGACATTCACGCCCACCAGGAACCCCAGTGTTTTCAGCGGGCCGTTGCCGCTGGTCAGTCTTGGCACGGCTTGACAGCCGACAGCGACGAAGCCGACATCGACCCTATGGAGGAATGGACGCCGGAACAGCGCATTGCCGATATGGACTCCCTGGGCGTGGACATCCAGGTGGTGTCGACCAGTTCCGCCTTCTACATGTATGACCGTGAACCCGCCGTTACCCTGGCCATTGCCCGGGACTGCAACGACGAGGTGCACCAGTTGACCATGGACCATCCCGACCGGTTTAAGGGCTTTGCCACCCTGCCCATGCAGGACATCCCCGCCGCTATCGCCGAGCTGGACCGGGCCGTTAACCAACTGGGCATGGTGGGTGCAATGATTGACGACAAGGTAAACAACGTGACCTTCGACCATCCCCGGTTTCTGCCCTTCTGGCAGGCCGTGGAGCAGATGGGGGCGCTGATTTTCGTACACCAGGGCGACCCCACGGTGGTGGAGGCCCGTACCGAAAGCTGGCACCTGCCCAATACCATCGGCAACCTGACCGACCGGGCCATCACCTTTGCTTCCCTGGTCTTTGGCGGGGTTATGGACAAGTGCCCCGACCTGAAGGTGTGCCTGGCCCACGGCGGCGGCTACACCTGCTTCGGCATCGGACGCATGGACCGGGGCTGGCAGGTGCGCTCCGACGTCCGCTCCAACATTACCCAGCCGCCCAGCGCCTACTTGCGCCGCTTCCATTACGACTGCCTGACTCACAGCGAACCGGCCCTGCGAATGCTGATCGACACCGTTGGCGTAGACCGCGTGGTACTGGGCACTGACTGGCCTGCCAACATGCGCATCGACTGGCCCGTGTCCTGGGTGCAGGGCCTGCCCAGCCTTACGCAAGAGGAGAAGGATGCAATCCTCTGGAAGAACCTGGAGAAACTGCTGGGGATTTAGGAGGCTTCCTCTCCTCGGCCTCTTTCCGTCAAGGGACAGTAGAACTTCCTTAATCGTTAACGGGCTCTTCTTGAAGGACGACGCACCATGCCGTCGGAAGAACTCAACGACTCAGTTGGAGGGATACGCGTCATGATACTCGGAAGGATAAACGGTGGCTCTGCCAGGGAACAAAGCCAACATGCCCGCTGACGAAGGTACCGGAGTGAATGGCGTCCATATTGCGTTGCTTCGCGGCATTAACGTCGGCGGAAGGAACAGGCTGCCGATGAAAGAACTCGTTGAGATGTTTGTAGGCGCTGGCTGCGACGATGTTCGGACCTACATTCAGAGCGGGAATGTTCTCTTTCGAAGTGACCCCGCGCTGGGAGGAGATATTCCAGCTCTCATCAGCACGGCGATCTTTAATCGCTTCGGCTATCGGGTTCCCATAATAACCCGCACTGCTCAGGAGCTTGGCGAGGTCGTGGGGGCCAATCCCTTCGTCGAAGCCGGTGCGGAAGCAGATAAACTGCACGTAGTCTTTCTCGCAGGTCAGCCTGACGCCGTGGCCCTTGAGTCCCTTGACCCGAATCGTTCGCCCGGAGACGAGTTCGCGGTGCTTGGCCGTGAAGTCTATCTCCACTGTCCCGAGGGATTTGCCCGCACCAGGCTCACCAACAGCTATTTCGACTCCAGGCTTACGACAACAAGCACAACGCGAAACTGGAGGACGGTAGCAAGGCTGCTCGAACTGGCCGCCGCCAGAGGCTGAGGGCCCGGTTGGAACAGGCCTCTCAATCTTTCCACAGGCAACGGAAGTCTCCAACGCTCGCGGCTGTCGGGCCCCAGGGTGACAACCCTTCTGCAGGGGCCCGAAGTTGCCTAATCCGGTTACATTCCACACTTCGGCCAGGTCAATGGGTATGTCTTATGGGCTATGCCACGGAAGGAATACCCGCATTCAAAAGCTCCCGCCATTTCACATCGATCACATCTCTCTCCATTCTTTTGAATTCTTGACCCAAACTAATGAAGGGTTTGCTGTCTGGGGGAGGAATTGTGCCTGCGCAACCGATTTCGGAAGTGCTTTGTCTCACCTCTTAGCAGAAAGGCCTGATATTGTTGCCCTGTCAGTATCTTGAAAGGGAATGAAAGTCGGCGCGGTTTGTGCTAGTATCGTTAGGTTGCCCCCACCACCAAAGGACAGGTTGACCCGCTTGGTTCACAACATCACACATGGCGACTAACGCGCCCCAGCAGGAAGCCGCCGCAGAGACCCCCCGCCGCAGAAGAGTAGCCGGCCTCGACGCCTTCGCCACCGTCAAGCAGTACAAGGATTTCCGCTTCATTTGGGCCGGAAATTTTGTTGCCATTGGCGCCCAGTGGCTCCAGCTTTTCACCATTGGCTGGCTCGTGCACCACCTGACCGACGGCAATGCGCTGCTCACTGGCATGGTGGTCGGCATACGGTCGTTGCCGGTCCTCCTGATCGGCCCCTGGGCCGGTGTGTTGGGCGACCGGGTGGACCGGCGCAAACTGGTGATGCTGGTCCAGTCGGTGATGGCGGTTGCCGCAACGATTTTTGCCACCCTGGTGATCCTCACCGACCTGGACGCCGAAGAAATTACCGGGCCCCTGAAGTGGTGGCACCCCTTCATCTATATGACCTTCGCCGGCGTGGCCCATAGCATCATTCAGCCGGTACGGCAGGCCATGGTGGCTAACACGGTGCCCCGCAACGCCCTGGCCAGCGCCCTGTCGTTGAACGGCATGGTTTATCCCAGCACTAGGATTATTTCCCCGGCTATTGGTGCCCTCCTGGTGGCCGCGCTGGGCTTCAAGTGGAATTTCTTCATTGAGGCAGTGCTGTACGTGTTCATTGTGCTGCTGTTAATACCCGTCAAGCTGCCCTACCGCACCGAGGGCTCTCGCCAGCGTTCTTCCCCATGGTCCAGCCTCGTCTCGGGATTGCAATACGTCAAGAACGAGAAACGGATACTCCAGCTCATCGTAATGTCCATTATTCCCAACCTGCTGTTCCAGCCGGTGATATTCTTTCTGCCGGTATTTACCGTCGAGATCCTGAAGCGGGATATCGGCGCCGGCGGGGCCCTGGCGGCTGCGGTGGGCCTGGGAGGCGTAGTAGCGGCCGTATTCGTCGCCGGCATCGGCTACCTGATGCGCAAGGGGCTGGCCGTCTTTCTGGGGCTGATAGCCGGTTGCGGCTTTATCCTGCTCTTTTCCCAGTCCCATTGGTTGTGGGTCTCCTTTGCCATGCTGACGGGACTGGGCTTTAGCCAGTATGTCTTCCGGGTCGCCAACAGCACCCTGATTCAGACGGTGGTTCCCGACGCTTTCCGCAGCCGCGTGATGAGCATTTACATGCTTGACCATGGCATCACACCCCTGGCCACGCTGGTCATTGGCCTGTGCATCGATTTGTGGGATCCTTCCTGGATCTTTACCATCATTGCATCGGCCTCGTTGTTTATCGCGATAGTGCAGGCCGTCTTATTCCGGAGCACAAGGGAACTGGAGTAGTAAGGGAACTGGAGTAGTAAGGGAACTGGAGTAGTAAGGGAACTGGAGTAGTACTGAAAGCCCTATGATTACCGCCGTCAGGCAGAGCACAAACTACAAATGGTGGGCCTTCATCGCCGTCGCCATCGGCACCTTTGCGTCGGTGGCCGATCAAGTCGGCGTAAATGTCGCCCTGCACCCTGTTGCGGGCCACTTCAACAGCGACATTCCCACGGTGCAATGGGTAGTCATCAGTTACACGCTAACAATCAGCGCCCTGCTGCTGCCCATGGGCCGCCTGTCCGACATCATCGGACTGAAAAAGGTCTACATCATCGGCTCCCTTATATTCGCCCTCTTTGCTATTGCCGCTGGTTTGTCCCTAAACCTGAGCATGCTGATCAGTTCACGGGTTATCCAGGGAGCGGGAGCGGCCATGACCCAGGGCACCGGCATGGCAATTATCGCCGCCGCCTTCCCCGCCAGCGAGCGGGGCAAGGCCATCGGATTGATGATGGGAGTGGTCAGCAGCGGCGCTATCGTCGGCCCGGCGCTGGGTGGCTTCCTGCTGGACCTGTTCAATTGGCGGGCCGTCTTCCTGGTTAACATCCCGATGATGGCGTTAGCCGTTGGCCTGGGCATCGCGGTACTTTCCAACCAGACCGGCGGCCGGCCCGAGAATCGGCGCTCCGGTTTCGACTGGCAGGGAGCAACCCTGTCTACGGGTATGCTCGTCCTTCTTCTGTTGTCCGTTACCTACGCCCACCGTTTCGGTTGGTCGTCTCCCCCGATTCTGGCCGGCCTGGTTGGGTTCCTGATTCTGCTGGCCGGTTTTATCTGGTGGGAGTTGCGGACGGCCAACCCGATGCTGGAGCTTCGCTACTTCAAGGTGCCCGTTTTCTCCTGCGGGGTTTCTGCCGCATTCCTGACCTTTATGGGGGGAATATCCATTTTCTTTCTGACGCCCTTTTATCTGCAGGGTGTCCTTGGCTACAGCCCTACCCAAACCGGCCTTACCCTGGTTCCCGGCGCGGTGTGTATGCTCTTCCTGGGCCCGTTGAGCGGGCGACTATCCGACCGCTACGGCTGGCGGGTCCTTACCGTCAGTGGACTGGCTCTCACCTCCGTCAGCCTCTTCATCCTGTCCCGCCTGACCGCCGAATCGACCCTCGCGGCGGTGCTGCCCGGGTTGATTCTGCAAAGCTGCGGAATGGGACTGTTCTTCTCGCCCAACGCCAGTTCCGTATTAAGCTCGGTCAGCCGGGAAAGCTACGGGGTGATTTCGGCGTTCCTCAACCTGATCCGGAACGCCGGCAACGTGGTCAGTATTGCGGCTGCCACGGCCATCGTCACCGCTACCATGGGCTCAATGGGCTACGAGCCAAGCCTGTCGGCGGTTCAAGCCGGCGCCGCCGAGGGGGTGGGGCACGCCTTTACCACGGGACTGCGCTACACTTTCATGGCGATGGCTGTCCTGATGTTGCTGGCCATGGTGATTTCAGCCCTCCGCAACCGGCCCAGGGACAGTCAATAACCCTTTTCCCTTGAGGATAGCAACAGACTTACGAAGGAAGAATCCGAAAGCAATATCTTCGTGACTCTTCGTGTTCCCTTGTGGACGAAGCGGAAAATAATCAGCGATATGCTAATATGGCAGGCAAACCAATAACAGCGACCAGGAGAGAGTTATGGCCGAATACATACCTTCAACTAGGGACTGGGTGCGGGAGCAGGTGGCGCTTTACGAGGGCAGCGATGGCGCCGACGGAACGACGCTGCGCAACACCGGCCTGCCCGTCATCATCGTAACCAACCAGGGTAACAAGACCGGAGCAGTCCGCAAAACGCCCCTGATGCGGGTCATGGACGGTGACAATTTTGTACTGGTTGGTTCCCAGGGTGGCGCGCCCAAGCACCCGGCATGGGTCTTCAACCTGCGGGCCGACGGCAACGTCCAGATTCGGGACGAAGCCGATTTGTACGACATGACGGTCAGTGAAGTTCTTGACGATGCGGAGCGGGCGCGGCTGTGGGCGCTGGCGGTAGAGGCCTACCCTCCCTACGACGAATACCAGACCCGCACCTCGCGCAAGATTCCTGTGTTCGTGGCCAGGCCAGCGTAGGTAGCAAGTCGGCCCTTCAGTCTTTTCGACTGAAGGGCCAAAAGTTTGGGCTGCCATACTGTTGAGCGCAGTGATGAAGAATCCCAACCGTTGCCTCCCAGGAAGTTGCGTCTCCGGGACGTTCTCAAAGGGGACTATTGGGATTCTTAGGTTCTCTCAGATGGCATTGTCAGGTGTTTTCTGGCTGCTTCGCGCCGTGTTTCTTTTTCCGTTCTGACCGACGCTTATCCAAATACCAGAAAGCTGCGGTCAGGGGGAACAGCAGTGCCATAGCGGTGATGCCAAAGATTTGTTCCCCGGCCATATCCAGTACCTCCCCGGCCAACCCTCTTGCAGAATATTTCCAATGAAAGCAAATCTTATCAAGTGGGTGTTTACCCTGAGTGTGGCGGCAGTTGCGCTCGCCAACTTCGTTTGGTTGAGCGAGCTAATTCCAGGGCTTAATGCAGCTACGTTTGCCCTTATCTCCTCCGCAGCCCTCTTCCTGTGTTCGTGGCCAGGCCGGCGTAGCGGGGCGCCGGGCGCAGCACCTCTCGGTAGGGGCGACCCTTGTGGTCGCCCTGGAACGCGGGCGAGATCTTACTGGCACGCATGAGAGTCAACCGTTCAGGTCTCCCCTCTCCCTCAGGGAAAAGGGACGGGCGTGAGGGCGTCCCTACCCAATAAACAGCATATAGGTCAACCCGGTGGGTTGCGTCACAAGCTGCGGGTCCAGGATGCGCCGCTTGGGGTCCAGGGCCCGGCGCGCCACCTCGCGGTTAATGGGCGGCACCTGCTCCAGGGCGTCGATTTCCTCCAGGGAAAAGTAGCCCGCCATGTCCACTTCGTGGGCGTCGGGGGTGGGTTCACCTTCCACGGGGCGCAGGGCATGAATGACATACATGCTGTTGCCGTTGTCCTCATCGTAGCGGTTGCGGATGCCCAGCACTCCCACCACCTCAGCGGTTACCCCGGCCTCCTCCTGCACCTCGCGCACCACCGCCTGCTCCATGGTCTCGTCCTGCTCCACGAACCCGCCGGGAATCTGCCAGTTGCCCCGGCCGCGACGGGATGCCCGTCGGACCATCAGCAGTTTATCGCCCTTGATTACTGCTCCTCCCACGCCCAGGTTGTAGCCCGTGTTGTAACGTTCCGGTGGTGGCATATCTCTTGTCCTCCAAAGGTGGCTAATTTGCCGAAATTACCTCTCGCTCCCTCAGTCCCCAATCTCCAAATTCCCGAACGTAACCGTGCCGGCTATGGTCAGCTCCCCGTCCATCTCCTCGGGCGTGGGCTGTACCCGGTTGTCCTGCACGTGGCCGAAGTGAGGGCTGACGCCCTCGAGGTTAACCCGCCAGGTTGGGGGGACGCGCAGGTGCAGTCCACCGAAGGTCAGATTGACATCCAGGCGGGCGGACCCACCGGCCAGAGTCGACTCTCGCAGGTCCATGGCGACGTTGCCGAAGTTGGACTCAACCTCGCCGCCGCGGAAGACCTGGCCGGCATACCTCTCCTCGACGCTGTTAAACACAGCGCGCCACGAATCGCCGGTACTGGCTCCCGTGCCGGCACGGGTGGTGGTTGTGCCCTCGATAACAATGTCGGGGATGATTTCGGATGGCCGTTCCCTGCGCCTGCTTCGTCTGCCCCTGCGCCCCAGCAGGATGGCCAGCCCCACAATCACGATGAACACCGGCCAGACTACGGAAAAGTCCCACTCCCACAATTCCAGGGCGGATAGCTGGAAGCCGATGCCCAGCAGAAGCAGGATTATGGGCCACATCCTGAACCTGAATCCTCCCGACACCAGTTCCCACAGGCCCCACACAATCAGCAGGACGGGCCACCAGGTCCGAACAAAGTCCCAGCCCCAGTCCAGGTTGATCAGGTTGGCGTTGCTCAGAAGCAGCAGCACGCCCAGTCCCACCAGGATGCCACCAATTATGAAACGAGGCGTGCCGGTTCTCATAAACTCATCCCTCTCCGATGGCATTGATTAGCAGGACATGCGGGATACAGGATAGTTGCAAACAGTCCCGTATATCCGGTTAAGCTATGTTCAGTCCCGGCCGGCGTAGCCCAGAGCCGCCGTCAGCAACTGGGCATTCCCGAGTCTCTGTAGGGCAGGCCTTTGGGGACGCAGCCGCTCAACCGGTTCTCGTGGAGGAGCAAGGTGTCCAGGTTGGTGAGGTTGCCAAACTCCGGGGGTATCCCGCCGCTCAACTGGTTGTATGAGTGGCGCAGCACTTCCAGGTTGGCCAGATCGCCAAACTCCGGGGGTACCTCGCCGCTCAACCGGTTGTCGTCGAAGCCCAGGTGTTTAACCCGTCCGCTTGCGTCGATGGATACGCCAAGCCACTGGCCCAGAGGTGCGTCGGACAATTGGCTGTCCGACGCAATCCAGTTGGGTCCGTCGGTGGCGTGGTAAAGGGCTTCCAACGCCGCCCGGTCATCCTGTGCCGGCAGCTGCTCCCCGTCTGCCCGGGATGCCCTTTCCAGCCGGACATCCAGGTGGTTCTCCGGCGGTTGCTGAGCGCCGCCGCTGGCCAGCAGCAGGGTCAGGGCCGGCAACAGGCCAACGACAGCGCAACGTGCATACCCGGTTTTCACAGACTCATCCCTCTTTGGCTGGAACCCTGGCCGGTTAGTCCGGCCAAGGTAGCTGTCCTGCCACCCGGGCAGGCTGGTTTAGCCGCCGGTCGGCACCGGCAAGCCTGCCACGTTCACCGGCACGCTGCCCAGGGTGTGGCGGGTGGTGTAGAACAAGGTCTTCCAGTCGCTGCCGCCGAAAGCTACGTTAGTGGTCCCCGCTTCGCCATGGTCGATTATGCCCAGGTGCTTGCCCGACGGGTCGATCACCCAGATGCCGCCCGAGCCGCCGCAATAGACGTTCCCCTCACTGTCCACCTTCATCCCGTCCGGGTTGCCTTCCCGTTCCCCGTTCAGGTCGCAGAAGACCCGGTCCGTGGCAATCAAGGGCATCCCGTTGGGCTCCAGGTCAAAGGCGCGGATGTGGCGACGGCGGGTGTCGTTGATATAGAGAACGCTCTCGTCCGGAGAGAAGGCCAAACCGTTGGGACGGCTGAAGTCCCACACTATCAGGGTGATGGTGCCCAAGTCCGGCGTAACGTGATAGACCCCATTCCAGTCCAGGTCCAGTCCCGGCGTGGGGAAGCCGGGGTCGGTGAAGTAAATGTCGCCCCTGGAGCTGACGATTACGTCGTTGGGCCGATTGAGGCGGCGGCCCCGGTAGTTGCTGGCCACCACGGTAATGCTGCCGTCGGGCTCCATGCGGGTGACGCGCCGGGTCAGGTGCTCACAGGCCAGCAGGCGGCCGCTGGGGTCGCGAGTAAGACCGTTGGCCCGGTTGGTGGGCTCATGGAACAGGCTCACCCCGTCCTGGCCCGTCCACTTCATCCTGCGGTTGTTGTGGATGTCGCTGAACAGCAGATAGTCACCTTCGTGCCACCACAGCGGCCCTTCCGCCGGGCCGTCGGCGCCGCCGTAACCGCTGCTGAGTTCGGTAACGGCCGCATCAGGGGAAACGATGCTTGCCAGGTCGGGGGATACTACTTCAATAGGCATGACTTTCTCCTTGTTTATGAATGCTGATGGTGGCCCTCAGACAATGCATTGTAATCTTAGGGCAATTGCAGGGGCGCATGACCGTGCGCCCCTACGGCCGTTACGATATCGTTGGCTCCCCTCTCCCTCAGGGAGAGGGGCCGGGGGTGAGGGCGTAATTCCTAACTCTTAATTGACAGTTACCTGTCCGTCGGCGCCGGTATCCCCGCCACCTTTATCTGTACGCTGCCCAGGGTGCCGCGGCTGGTGAAGAAGAGGGTCTTCCAGTCTGCGCCGCCCATGCACAGGTTGGTGGTGGCCTCCTGGCCGTGGACGACGGTGCCCAAATGCTTGCCCGACGAGTCGAGAATCCACAGGCCGCCGGAACCACCGCAATAGACGTTGCCTTCCACGTCCACTTTCATTCCGTCGGGTACGCCAGGCCGCTCGCCCCTCAGTTCGGCGAAGACTCGGTCCGACGACAGGGCAACCCCGCCCGTGGGAAGTACGTCAAAGGCCCGGATGTGGCCCCGCCGCGAGTCGTTGACGTACAGGATGCTTTCGTCGGGGGAGAACGCCAGGCCGTTGGGCAGGGTGAAGTCGGCCACCAGGAGGGTCAGCGTCCCCAGGTCCGGTGAGACCCGGTAAACGCCTGAGATGGTCTGCTCCCACTGGTTGGCCACCCGGGGGAAAGTCCAGGGGTCGGTGAAGTAGATGCTGCCATCAGACTTGACGATGACGTCGTTGGGGCGGTTAAGCTGGCGGCCCTGGAAGCTGTTGGCGACAACTGTGATGCGTTGCCCGTCCCCGCTCAGGCGGGAAACCCGGCGGCCGTCATGCTCAGCGGCCAGCAGGTGGCCCTGAAGGTCGCGGGTGAGGCCGTTGGCCCGGTTGGTGGGCTCCGAAAATACGGTAACACCCTCGCCTTCAGCCCACTTCATCCGGCGGTCGTTGTGAATGTCGCTGAACAGCAGGTAGTTCCCCTCGTGCCACCACAGGGGCCCCTCGGCCGGTCCGTTGGCGCCGCCGTAGCCGCTGCCCAGTTCCTTAATCTCGGCGTCCTGGTCAATGATGTGCTCCAGTTCCGGCGCCATCTGTTCAATAGGCATGTTTCGGTCCTCCTTCTGCCAGTTATGGGTTGCTAACTTAGAGAAACCTGTCCGGCTTGGCCGGGGTGGTTCCCCGGCATTATACGAGATAGCCGGGGGAGAATCATGCCTCAGGAAAGCTTTTGGGCAAATACTAGAATATTGACCAATATTGGATCTTATTCACCTTGCGCCATTTCTTGACACTGCGATTAAATGGTTAGACCAAGACAGAAGGGACGACGTGAGGCTATGCAGGACATTCCCGAAGGATGGGCAAATCGCTTCACTGCCGGTTGTCCCGATGCTGGAATCGAGAAACAGGGAGGTGGAAGAGGATAGATAAACAATCTGACCCTTATAGAGGTCAACCGCCCGGCCAAGTCCGGTGCGGAACAATTTAATAACTCTCAGGGCATGGCAACGCGGCTGAGACCCCGGTCAACTGGCAGGCAGTTCGCCAACGAAAGGAAAGCCCGAGGAGTACGCGCCAAAGTCCGGCCCAGTGACCCCAGGAATATTTTCGCTAATCAATTTTATTTCGGTCGGCCCCAAGGTTTCCGGGTCGGCTACCGCCGGACACAGTTACCCTCCTCACGTTCCTCTCGCCGGTTAACCCGGTCGGATGTCGGATAATCCTCCGGCAAGAACCGCTTATCCAGTACCAGCCATCAGTCCCGCTGTGCCCATGGGTCCGGAAGGGCCCGCCTTAACAGTATCGCCCGGCACTTTGTAGCCGGTGCGACCAACTAAACACACCCAATCACATCTGATAAGGAGTGGCACAATATGGTAACTCGAATCAATACAGACCTACAGGAACGTTTGCGCAAGGCCGAAGAGGCCGAAAACGCGGTGCAGCGACTGGGTAACCTGGCCGCCGAGGCCCCCACCCTCCGGCATGAACTCGCCCGCGCCCAACGGCAGCAGGGCTGGGATCGTGCCCGCAAGAACGCCATCGAAGAGTGCAAGCGCAAGATGGAAATCGTTTACGAAAAGCAGAACCGTGTACCCCTGATGCTGGAAGAGGTTTCAACGATGGTTTCCTCCCTGTACCAGCTCTTCAAGGAAATTGACGCCGGACGCCGCGATTCCCTGGAGCAGATGGCCATTGTGGACCGAGTGGACTACGAGGCCGAGCTTACCGACATGGAGGCGGAGCAGGAGGCAATGGGTCGGGATCCCAGCAGTGTCGAGTACCTGATCGCCTCCCGCCACGGCTATGCCCGCGTCAAGAAGTTGATGGACGAGACCTTCCCCAACTTCAGCTACTTGAAGGACTGCGACCTGGAAGATCCCATGCGGCGGGACGTGGCCCAGTTCATCCTGTCCCACGTGGTGCCCATAGAGGAGATTTCGGTGGTCCACAACGCGGAGGTATAGACCCTCAGCGCGCAATAAACGCTGCGGGTGTGGCAAACGGGGCCCCGGCAATCGCCGGGGCCCCGTTCTTTCTGCGTTTACGAAACAAGGGAATAGTGAAACACATAGCTGGTTTGCGGGAAAGGACGTTGACGGCCAGGCCTTACTGATATTAGGTTGTTGGTAAGGAGAATACTATGCTCGTGAAGATTACATCCAAAAGGCAGGTAACCTTCCCTGCCCACGTACTGGAGGCCATGGGGGTGGGACCGGGCGACTACCTGGAAATCATGGAAGCCGCCGAAGGGTTCTTGATCAAGCCAAGGCGCATATTCCAGTCGCGGCTGGCGCCCCTGAAGAAACTGATTCCCGCAGATCACCAGGCCTTCGACGTCAACAGCTTCAGGGAGGAGACCTATGACCCAGCGCTACGGGACTGACACCTCAGTCCTGGTAAGGCTGCTGGCCGGTCATCCTGCCCAAGAGTACGAACGGTGTCGCCGGGAGCTAACCCGCATGGTGGAAAATGACAATGCCGAAATATACGCCTCCAACCAGGTGATTGGAGAAGCCTATATTGCCCTTCAGCACCACTACGGCATATCTAAAACAGATGCAAGACAGGCCTTGGCTCTGGTTCTCACCTCAGGGCTGATAGCGCCCCTCAACGGGCAGGCAGTGCTGGCGGCCCTGGTCGAGCAGGGAGGCGCCGGACTTCTCGACTGGCTCATTGCCGAGGACTACTCCCGCCGGGTGTCGGAGACCCTGACCCTGGACCGGAGAATGGCAGCACTGCCCGGAGTCCGAAGGCTGTAAAGCCATCGCCACGCCACCACGGAACCAAGCGCTTGGTCTGCGCCGGGAACGAGGAGCTATGGCCGATAGTCGGAAGCCACGTGATTGAATTTTTCATAGTTGTTCAAACGAATTAGTACGAATAGACCCTGATTATTCGTTCCTCTTCATTTGGCATTCGTGAAAAGTCGTGCCTGTTCCCGGGGAAAATCCCCTAAACCTCCAGTGGCGTATCCTCCCGGTTAGCCCATTCACCCATGGAACCGTCGTAGTTCTTGGCCCGGTCATAGCCCAGCAGCTTGAGCAGGAAGGTGCCGTGCGCCGCACGGATGCCACCCTGTCAATAGGCAAACACCGCCTTGTCCGGTGTTATTCCCTTGTCGTTCAACATTTGCCGGATTTCCCCGGCGGGCTTGAACTTGTGGCTGTCCCGCTCCATCATGTTGAACCACTCCAGGTAAGCCGCCCCGGGAATATGTCCCGCCCGCTTGTTGCCCCGGTCGTTGGCCCCGGTGTACTCGGCCTCGCTGCGGACGTCCCAGATGACCGCGTCGTCCAGGCTGCAGGCCTCTTTCAGTTCATCCACCTTGACCATAATGGACTCGTCGGTCCTGGGGGTGAAGGTTGCGCCAGGCTTGCCGGCAACCCGGTCGAAGCTGATCGGCCTGCCCTCGTTAACCCATGTGCGCCAGCCTCCGTCCAAAACCTTGACGTTGGTATGGCCGTAATAATTCAGGCACCACCACAGCCGTCCGGAATAGAGGCTCTGGTTATTGTCGTAGGTGATGACCAGCGTATCGTCGCCGATACCCAGGTTCTGGCAAAAGGCGGCGAACTTCTCCGGCGCCAGGATATGTACCCGACCCGTTTCAGGGTCCTTGGCATAGTTATCGGGTACCAGCATTGCCCCGGGGATATGGCCCCTCAGGTAGCCTGCCTCCAGGTCGCCATCCAGAACTACCACGTTGGGGTCATCCAGATGCTCCGCCACCCAGGCAGCGTCCACCAGCAACTCCGGGCGGGCGAATCCTTCTTCGGTAGTCATATAGCCTCCTTATTGTTAGTACATTAAGAATCAGGCAACCCGCCTTTCCGTTTGCCTGTTGGGAATGTTACTGTCCCTGTTGCAACGACTTATACTTGGGATTGTCGGGGCGAATTGGATATAGCGACTCTAGGCTGTCTATATCCCCTAAACAGGCAAGAAACGCTCGACGTGTCTCCGGGCTACAACGCGATAGGTTACGCATCAAGGCTTCCATCTCCCTGTCAGCGTCCTCCTGTATTTTCAATACCGTATTCCTCGGGCTATAAGCTTGCTCTCTTAAAACAAGCTTTCTTTCTTTTTCACCGTGTTTCGGCCACCACATTTTGTTTTTCGATAGACGAACTCTGTCGTGGGACAGAGCCCTTAGTTCACTTTCATTCCGAACCGGTACTTGAAGCAGTTCTACTCCCAAGTTCTTTATAGCCGTGGCTTTCTGACCTGTCACTGGATTGGTTACTACAACTTCAATGCACTTGATCGGTCGGGAATCTTGAAGCAACGAGATGTCGGGGATGTAACCAGCAATGGCTTGGAGAGCGTCAGGGATAATTACTTTATCCACGCCGTCCATTAAGTTGTCTGATTTGGACCCGTCAAGGAGGGGCAAATGAACTGGCCCAGTGTTGGAATGAAGCAAGTCCCATATCAACCCGACCGAATACTCATGTAGAAATGAGACTGGGAAAGCCTCAGTCCCTACATTGTGGGACCACTCCTCCTTTGTGCGCATTGCCTTATTCATGCTTCACTCCTGAAACAATGCCGACTACACTGAGCCTTAACGCAACCAGCAATCTAAACCTCTAAATCAATTCCTAAGTCGAAAATTCCATAGGCGCCTGGTCTTCTTCCAGGTTGGCCCACTCGAACATGGAATTGTCATAGTTGCGGGCGTCGCCGTAGCCCAGCAGGTTCAGGACAAATACGCCGTGCGCCGCACGGAGACCCGCCTGTCAATAAGCAAAGACGGCCTTGTCCGGCGTGATGCCCTTGCCGTTCAGCGTCTCCCGCAAGTCGGCCGCCGGCTTGAAGCGGTGGGTGCTGCGGTCCATCAGGTCCATCCAGTCCAGATGAGCGGCACCCGCGACGTGGCCGGCCCGTTTGTTGGCCCGGTGGACGGCGCCGGAATACTCTCCGTCGGAGCGCGTGTCCCAGATGACCGTGTCCGCCGCGTTGGCCCCGCCGATGCTGCAACCGGCCTGCACATCCTCGAATTCCGCAATCAGGGATGCGTCTACATGTGGCGTAAAGACGGCTCCCTGCTGCGGTGCAGTGCGGTCAAAGGCGACTGCCCCGCCCCCCGCCACCCAGCCCCGCCAGCCACCGTCCAGCACCTTGACGTTGGTGTGCCCGTTGTAGCTTAGCGTCCACCAGAAACGGGCAGACTGGAGGCTCATGTTGTTGTCGTAGGCCACCACCAGGGTATCGTCGCCGATGCCCAGGCCTTGGCAGACTGCAGCGAACCGGTCCGGCGGCATGGTGTCCACCCAGCCGGTTTCCGGATTTCGCTCGTAGTTGTTATCCAGGAACACCGCGCCGGGGATATGGCCTCGCAGATAGGCGGATTCCGCATCCAGATCAACAATTACCAGGTTGGGGTCGGCCAAGTGGTCTCGCAGCCAGGTCGGGTCGGCCAGGTATTGAGGGTTAACAAAATCTGTTTCAGTATTCATAGAGCCAGATTGTAGGGCAAGGGGACGGGTAAGGGCAATACGCTTCGGGCCGATTGATAGCGGCTGGTTCCTCTACCGGGACACTATCGCTGGGGTGTAGGGTTTTCCCTGCAAGCTGCCTTGCCATGATGCCCCATGCCACCCGACATGCAAGCTATCATCTGACACCTGCCTCTTCCCAGCCCGCGTAACCGCCTTTTATCATGGCTTATGTAAGTGTCATTCATGTCTGACATAGGCGTTGTCCAGCGGCCTGGACGCATGATGACTTGGCGTGAACTGTCGTAAACCTGGAAGCGGTAACCTCGAGCCTGAACCGAGGCGCTATTGCCAAGGCTGCAAACACCGGGCGCCAATCAGCACTCGGGTATAAATGGGCGGAAATGAGCGGAAATGGAAGGAAAAAACAAATTTTCTCATCTCTGTCGATTGGGCACTGGAGACCCCAAGTAGGCCCCTGCTCGTCCTGAGCTTGTCTGAAGACCTCCTGCTTAACCGCCCAGAGTGGGCGAAAATGAGCGGAATTGGGCGGGATAGAAAATTTCAACCCATTGTGGGGGAAGGAAATCAATTGATGCGGGCCCCCGGTTTACACCGCCATTCTTCTAAACCATAATGGCGCCAGCCAGCAAGAGCTACTCTCTGACGCGCGGAGGAGACTACCATGAGTGTTGATCAACAGACCTGGCGCAGGGTTGCCAAAACCGGCCTGACCGGCCTGGACCCGGACAAGGCTTGCCCCGGCAATTTTGTTTATTCCCCCTATAACGGTGACGGTGACGGCAAGGGTGTTACCTTCCTGCTGGACATGGAAGGCAATGAACTGCATCGCTGGCACCCGCCCACCCCTCCGGGTTCCTGGGGCTACCTGTTGCCCAACGGCAATCTCTTCTACATGGCCAAAGCGGAGCAGACCGATGCCCGCGCCATGCCCGCCACCAACTTTGTCGGCGGCTGGCTGGTGGAACTGGACTGGGACAGCAACATTGTGTGGGAACACGTCAACCCGGCCCAGCACCACGATGCCCGTCGCACCGACTCTGGTGGGGCCATATTCCTGACCCTGGAGACTATCCCGTCCGAGGTTGCCGACCAGGTAAAGGGTGGCCAGCCGGGCAGCGGCCTGGAGGCGGACCACGAGGGCGGTCAGGAAGCCACCACCCACATGTGGGCCGACCACTTGATTGAAATTGACGCCAATGGAAACCAGGTGTGGGACTGGCACGCCTATCAGCACCTGGACCTGGAAGAGGACATTATCACCCCAGGTGAGCCCCGCCACGAATGGAGCCACGGCAATACTGTCGTGCCCCTGGACGGCGACCGGGTGCTTGCCAGTTTCCGCAACATATCCACGGTACTGATGATCGACAAGAAGTCGGGCGACATTACCTGGAAAGTGGGGTGGGACGTAATTTCCCGCCAGCACGACCCCAGCCTGCTCCCCAACGGCAACATCCTGCTGTTCGACAATGGGGAGCGGCGCAAGAACGACGTGCGCATCTTCTCCAGGGTCGTGGAAATTGACCCCAGCACCAACGAGATAGTCTGGGAGTACCGGGACAATCCCTACTTCAACTTCTACAGCTCTCGAATCTCAGGCGCTCGGCGAATGCCCAACGGCAACACCATCATAACCGAGGGCATGTTTGGCCGGATGTTCCAGGTAACGCCCGAAGGCGAGGTTGTGTGGGAGTACATCAATCCCTACTTCCCGGTTGGCACCGATGGCTACGAAGACAACCGCGTCTTCCGCTGCAGTTGGTACATGCCCGGGGAGATACCACAGCTGGGGTAGGACTGGCCACGCTCGAACAATGTCCCGGATTTCCAGCTGACATGTCGATTGATCCAGGGCAACCCTGACGGCTGTTCCTGCGCCGGCGTTGATGCAGGTCTGTAGGGGCAACCCCCTTGTGGGTGCGTTGATGCAGGTCTGTAGGGGCACCCCTTGTGGGTGCCCTGGTAAGTCAGAGGGGTAACCCAGGCGCCTGGATTCTCCGCTGGCTACCCCTAGCGCATTGATATATAATGAGACAGCTTCGGATTTCGCAACCAAGACAACGATTGGGTTGCGGTTAACTTTTCCTGGGTCAAGGAATTACACATTGATAGAGCAGACACCCATCCAACCCCTGTACGCTGCCAAGGATCGAGTCCCCGTTAACCTTACGCTGGTCTTGTCCTTGGGAATTGCCTGCTGGGGCGGCTATATGTATATCACCTCCGGCGAATTCCTGTTGATTATTCTGGGAATAGGGGCTTCGATTTATACCTGGCTGTTCACACCGCGGGAATACCTGGTCTACTCCGATTACCTGTGCGTCGCCTATGGCAGGCCCCGGGTAAAGGTGATGCACTTCAGCAACATTGCCACGGTGGAGATGGGTTCGCTGGCCACAATGGACCAACTGAGGATTCGCCCAGTGAGGGGCCGGCGCCAGCCAATTCGGGTCAGGGACCCGGAGGGCTTTTTCAACGAACTTGAAGCGGCCCTTAACGCCTATCGTGTCGCTCACCCCGAGGAAAATGTGGAGTACGAGTTCCGGGGGCGGATGCCGCCGGAAATGGTGGACGCCGAACCCGTTGCTGTAGTTGACGCGGTTGAGGCGACGCCCATGGCCGACACCGCTCCCGAAGCGTCTGCTTCCGAACCGGCGGAAGACGTGGTTGAAGCGGCTGACAACTCTGTAGAAGGCCCCGTCGCCACAAGGCAGGCAATGACTCCTGAGCCTTCCTCTGCTGAAGGCCAGCCAGTAGCCGAGGCCAATGAGGCCGGGGAAGAGGCTCCTGCGTCCGAACCGGACGACTCAGAGGATGATCCCCAGCAACCTCAACCACGCACCTTTTACTGACTATCCCTCACCTCCGTCCTCCTTTCCGGGGACGAGGTGGGGCCCTTGCTTGCCTCTCATGTTGTCCGGTAACTGGTAAGGGCTGGGAAACTAGCTCAGATATCCCTTCCCCCTCGACGGGGAAAGTGCAGCATGAGGGTGCTGGTGCTCATTTCATGAGAGACATCCACCAACTCCCCAAGGGGTTTCGGCTCTCGCCGCAGAGTCGATGACTGGTTCAGAGGTCCCCTGAACCTTTACCAGGACGATGAGGGGCCCCTAACCTTCGTAAACCGGCCTCACCATTTCGAAGATGTCTGCCGTGTGGCAGTACATGCTGCCGGCCAGGCGGCCGGTGGGCTTCAAAAGCTGGTGATTTATCCGGTGGCCGTCTATCAGGTCGTCCCGGATGTGCATGTAAATGACCTCCCCAATGACCAGGCCGTGACCGTGTTCGGGATCAGCGCCCAGGTCGACCACCTGCTTCAACCTGCACTCCATATTGACCGGCGATTCGGCAACCCTGGGCGCCTTGACCTTGACCGACGGCGCCTCGCTCAGGCCGGCGACTTCAAACTCGTTAACCTCCACCGGAAACTCGGCGGCAGTCCTGTTCATCGCCTCGGCAATGTCATCCACGACCACGTTCACCACGAACTCGCCGGTTTCTTCCACGTTGGTCAGGGTGTCCTTGGCTTTTGAACCGGCACGGCGGGACGAAGAAAAGACGATGGTGGGCGGGTCTGATGCGACGGCGTTGAAAAAGGAGTAGGGAGCCAGGTTGACTACTCCGTCGGTTGAAATAGTGGACACAAAGGCTATGGGACGGGGCACCACCACGCCGGTGAGCACCCGGTAAAAGTTATGTTCAAAAGTATTGGGGTCTATCTGCAAGGCAACACCTCTCCATGTATCAGGCTGGGCAAATCTTAACATGGATGTACAGGATAAACAGGTTTTGCCGTTCGCTCATCCCATTTTATTTGTGCATCCGGGCTGTCCATGTTTGAGCACCCATTCCCTTGCAAATTCTCCAGCCTCGATATGATAAAGTGTCGAAATGATGAAGCCGCAGAAGCTTGAGAACAGCGGGAAGGGAGAAAAGGCGGGTGTCTTTGAAGTCCCGATCGGTATTGGCAGCCCCGGCGAGGGAGAACTGACTCTTGTCTCAGCTCTTGTTGACACCGGAGCCATCCATTCAATGATACCGGCGTCTCTACTTTCCCGGCTCCAGGTAACTCCTTTGGAAGAGTTTAGCTATGCCCTGGCCGATGGCGGAGAGGTTCAGTATGACTTTGGTATGGCGCGCCTGGGCATAGCGGGCTACCCCGAACGCTACTGCCCGGTTATTTTCGGACCCGAAGACCAATATCTGATTGGTGCCACTACCCTGGAGTTTTTCAACTTGATGGTGGATCCAGTGGAAGGAAAATTGATTTGCAGGATGCACCAGGCCAGACCGGTTTAGTCGAAACTCCCTGCGCCTGGGACTCAAAAACCCCGCTGCTCGGAAAGCCGCCTCCGATCCATCCGTTCAATCGAGTGATAATCCCACTCACTTTCCCCCCCTTTCTCAAGTCGCGGCTCACCTGTTCACGTCTCATCGTGTTCATCCTTTCCATCCACGTTAGAGACCAGGGCAATCGCGTTTTAAGTTCGTGTTGATATGTGCAAGTTCTTTCTGATGGGAAAACACGTCACCCTGAGCTTGCCAAAGGGTCTAAAGTCCCTGACAGGGGTCAGGCTCAAGGCCCGAAACAAGGTTGCTGGGTTGGAGTTTAGATGCTTCGGCTTCGCTCAGCATGACAATCGTTTATAACGCGATTGCCCAGCGTTAGAGACCAGCTTTTGACATTCACTAGCATTACTGCTACTTTATTGACTGCCCTTTCGCAGATACAAAAAGGGCCCTTTGGAGAAAATCAGCAATGGCCTGGAACGATATAATCGTTGAGGGACTGAAGAAGTGGGATGCCTCTCTGGTGGCCTACGTCCCGGACATTTCCATTGATCGGGTTACCACCCTTATTGATGAGGACCCCTACTTCCACCTGGTTTCCGCCACCCGCGAAGAGGAAGCCATCGGAGTAGCCGTGGGGGCCTACGCCACCGGTCGCAACTCTGCGGTATTCATGCAGTCCAGCGGCTTCGGAAACAGCATCAACGCAATTGCCAGCCTGTGCATTCCGGCGCGCACTCCCATTCCCATTTTCATGAACCTGCGGGGTGGCCCCGGGGAATTCAACATCGCCCAGGTGCCTATGGGACGTGCCACTCGTCCCATTCTGGACGTGTTCGGGCTGGTCCACTTTACCCTGGAAGACGAATACAACATGGAAAAGATCGTGGATGGCGCGCTGAAACTGTGCTACGCCAACCGCCAGCCGGTCGCCATCTGCATGACCCAACTGTTGCACGGAGGCAAACTTGCTTAGGTTCGAAGCCACCCAAATGCTCCTGCGCCACATTGGCGATTACCCCATTGTAAGCAATCTGGGCCCCACCACCGACGAACTTTGGCATGCTGGCCACCGGGACCGCAACTTCTACACCTACGGAAACATGGGCCTTTGTTCCTCAATAGCCCTGGGGATGGCCGTCTCCACCGACGAGAAAGTGGTCTCCCTCGACGGCGATGGGTCCCTGCTGATGAACCTGGGAACCATATCCAGCATCGGTCGGGAACAGCCCAGGAACCTGGTGGTGGTGGTCTGGGACAATGAGCAGTGGGCCCAGACCGGTCACCAGTCCAGCCACACGGCCTTTGGCACTGACCTGGAGCAAATAGCGCAAAGCTGCAGCGTTCCCCGCACTGCCACGGTCGACAACCTGGAGGACCTGGAAGCTGTCTTCTGCGAAGCCCTGGAGCAGGACGGTCCCTGGTTCATAGTGGCCAAGATAGAGGAAACAGAGTACATGCCCGTAGCCCCCATAGAACCTGAAATGACACTGTATCGGTTCAGGAAGACCTTTGGGGCGTGATCGAAAGTGATACTCCGCGGGTCCTGGTCCGATAAATAAGGGCGGTCAGCCGACCGCCTTTTTTCAATTCTCGAAGGGGCACGAATGGGGGCGATATGGCACAGATGTCCGGTCGGCCGGTAACCGACCAGCAGGTGATAGACGCGGTAAACGTGTTTATCGCTGATTTACTGGACGACCCGCCGGAAAATACGATCTATACCTACAACCCCGGAATGCGCTGCTATGACGTTGCCTTTGGCGTCATTAGTAGCGGCGCCGAGGGCTGGAATGTCTATATCGAAAAGGCCTTCCCCGAGGACGACGGCATGCGCCTGAGTGTTTGCGAATATTTGGAGAGCAAATTTGGCATAGGGGCAGACGTGGTTCTGGAGTGGTAATTGCCGATCAGGGTTCCTCTCTGTCCAGTTTTGCCGGCCAGGGCATCCACTCCAGAACAGTTTCCTCGCTTCCGTTTAAAATTTGAGCGGCTTCCTCGCGTGGCACCCGCGACCCTCCTCCGCCCGAGCGGTGATCAGCGGACCAGAATTCCTTTGTGGACCACCGGTCGCCTCCTCGCAGTGCTTCTCGAAAACGCCCGGCCACGACATCACTCAATAGCTCTGTAAATCTCTCGAATTCTTCGTCCGGCATTTCATCTCACGCGTCGCAACCGCAGGTTGGAAACCATTCGGTGGCCCAACGGCCGTACCGGACGGCAAGACCAGGGAAGTCGTTAAAGGCAATGGTTACCGGCGCACAAGTATCCTGGAGCGGCGTCAACCTTAATGTTGGTCTGGAAAGCTGGGACCGTTCCAACTCGGTGTCCATACCTTCGCCTTCATCCCGGGTGACTTCATAATTAGCTTGCAGTCGCTCTACTGCCTCGAGAGCCCAGTCGTGCAATGGCCTGAACCGTTCCGGATCGGTTACGCGAGAATAAGCATCTTCGGGCGGTCCATCGAAGTCCCAGTCAAACCTTCCCACTGTCCTTTCTCCCTCTAAGCATTATGTGCTGGGGAAATACTAGGAACTATCTCAAAAATGGGGCCGCCAGGTGCGCTCTACGACAAGCTCAGTAGGGGAGGGTCAGCGGCCTAATCAGCTCAAGGCGAGCCTATGGGGCCAGATTTTGACAGAGTTGCTTAGTTGCCCGAACTGCGAAAGTAAGAGTCCGGGTCAACATATAGCCATGCCAATACCCCTGGCGGTACGACATGACTTTCCCGAGGATGCCAAGAAAGGGCCCGGACACCAAACGTCCGGGCCCCTCTTTTCACCAATTAAGTGGACATGAATGTCCACCAGAAAACTTGGACTCTAGCTCTTGAGGTGCTGGTCGAAAAAGCCCAGCGTACGAGCCCACGCGTCCTCGGATGCTGCGGCGTCGTAGCTGTCGCGGTCGTCGCAGTTGAACCCGTGCCCAGCACCGGCGTACATCTTGAAGTCATAGCTGACGCCGGCGGCATCCAGCCTTGCCTCAATCGCCGTCACATCATCCGGGGTAGGGTTGGCGTCCTGGTCGCCAAAATTGCCCATCAGCGGAATTTTGATGTTGCCGGTCAGGTCGATAGGAGCGGGGTTGTCGTCGCCGAAGGGAACCATAACACGGCCGGGGTAATAGGCCACGGCGGCGTCCAGACCCGGGCAACTGGTGGCTGCCAGGTAGGTGATCCGCCCGCCGACGCAGTAGCCGACGATGCCCACCTTCTGGCCTACGGTTCGCTGGTACTCCTTCTGAATGAAACTGATAGTGGCGTTGACGTCCTGGACCAGTTCGTCGTCCCGCAACGCTGCCATATAGCGGTTGATGGCGAGGTCAAAGTCTTCGGGAGTGTAGCCCAGCTTGGGGTTGGGGTGTTCCCGGTGGAAAACTGCCGGAGCGACGGCTACGTAGCCATTGGCGGCGAAGCGATCGCAAACCTTCTGGACGTGGTCGTTGACTCCGAAGGCTTCCTGTATGACGATTACTGCCGGCCAACTGACCCCTTCACTGGGGGCAGGGTGGCTAACGTAGGCTACCATATCCAGTCCCTGATAGCCGTGCAAGTCATCAAATTCGCGATCGCCAGCGAACCTGAGATTCTCCCAAAACGATGGCATAATGCTACCTCCTCCTGTCACATTTCAAGCCATTACTGAATTGCCAGGCACATTTTACCGGCATTCGCCGTTTGCCTGGCCGGTCAGCCGCTGTATCAGCTAATACCATCCCTCCTGATTGCGTCGGGCTTAACGGGCCGATTGTAGCAAAGGAACCGGGGTTAGACAAGCGGTGCAGGTCAATACTGGCGACAACGCGATGCAAAAGGACACGGGGGCCCAATCTGGCCTCCGTGTCCTTCGAGAGCTTGGTAAGGTAGTAATGAGTCCTCTTACAGCGACTGCCAGCGGCGTTTGCCGCCTTCGGTGACCGCCCTGCCTATCTGCTTGCCCGGCGGGAAGTGGCCGGCGGCTATCAGCCAGCCCTCGCTCTCCGCCTTGTCCAGCAGCATTTCGCGGTTGGCGTGGCTGGCGGCCTTGTCGTAGTCCACCGACGCGCACCAGCTTGGCTCGGTTACCTGTGCAATGTTGTGGAGCAGGTCGCCCACCAGCATGGCCTTCTCGCCTCCGGAATTGACCAGAACCACCTGGTGTCCGGGGGTGTGCCCCACGGCCGGCATGGTGGAAATGCCATCGGTGACCTCGTACTCGCCCTCCACGATCTGTTGCAGGCGCAGGCGCCGCAGGGGCATTATCTGCTGCTGCACGTGGGGGTTCTGCTCCAGGATTTCCGGCTGGGTGTAATAGTCATAGTCATCCTTGGGGATGATGTAACGAGCCCGGCGGAAGTTAGGGGCCGGCATGCCGCCGGAATAACGCAGGTTCCAGCCTACGTGGTCGGCGTGGAGATGGGTGTGTATTACGTAGTTAACCTGGTCAGACGGAGATACGTTGGTGTTGTGAATGTCCACGTTGGGGGGCAGCATGACGGGCCGCAGTTCTTCGTAAAGGTTGCCGACAACATTGCCTCGGCTGGGGTGCGGGCCGGGGCCCATACCCGTGTCCACCAGCACCGTGTGGTTATCGGACCGCACTACGAATACGCCGTAGTAGAGTTGCAATTGCCCGTCTTCCAGCACGTCCTGGTAATCCGCCCAAGCGTCTTCCGGAACGTCCGGGAACATTGCCGAAGTGGGCCGCGGGGGTGGCACCATGTCTATAACGGCTGTAATTTCGTAACTGCCTACAGTAGCTCTGTCTGCCATAAATCTCTTCCTCCTGTCTCGGTTCAGTCCGGATTTCTAAAATGTTTATAGCCAACTTTTGCTGTGTTGGGTTCCACGGCCCTGGTCAGGGAGATGCCGGTGAGGGCCCAATGCCTAATACTGAATAAGAGAAAAAATGTCGTACTGCCCCAGCGCATTGCGTCCCCCCAGAGCCTCCAATTCGATCAGCAGGCCAATGCCGGCGACCTGTCCGCCCGCCTTCTCAACCAGTTCGGTTGTTGCCAGCAGTGTGCCGCCCGTGGCCAGTACGTCGTCTAATATCAGGACCCGGTCACCCTCATTCACGTCAGCCAGGTGCATCTCCATTACATTGGAACCATATTCGAGAGTGTACGCCACTGAAACGGTCTCGCCGGGCAACTTGCCTTCCTTGCGTACCGGAATAAAGGGTTTGCCCATTCGGCAGGCCAGGGGAGCGCCAAAAATAAATCCGCGAGACTCGACGGCAACGATGGCGTCCACCTGCAGGTTCTGGCTCTTTTGGGACAGTTGCTCAATGACGTAGTTGAAGGCTTCGGGATTCCTCAATAGAGGGGTAATGTCGCGAAACAAAATTCCAGGCTGTGGGAAGTCGGGTATATCGCGAATGTAGTCCTTGAGATTCATAAAGATGGCGACTCAGTCTTGAATTGAAGTGCCAACTGCCCCCAATCCAACACGTGGGAACCAGTTGCAGATAGCCGAGTGAAGTGTAGAATAAGCCGCCAAAGGCGTCAAGCACGGGAGGTCTTTCACCAGGGGCCCTCGTTTTTCATCGAAGCCCGAAGTCCCTTCCTCCTTGACGGGGCAAGGTCAGGATGAGGGTGAAGCTCCCGCCAACCTACTATGCCCAGCCCCGGCCCTCTCACTACGAAGGCCAGGGGAAATAGGGCGCTGCTCCAGGCGGCAAGCGAAGTGGGGCAGAAGGGGCTGGCAGTCCGACTGCTTTGAAATTATGGTTGGGGCTTAGCGGTCATTCCGGCGGAAGCCGGGATTCAGGATTTTTCTGGACGTTGCAGTGGACCTCTGGCAACCTTTCTGGAATTCGGCTCAAGGCCGAAATAACGATACTGGTTTAGTACGCATCTTTGCGATGCTGTTGCCCTGCTGGATGGGTTGCTCGTTCCGTACAGTGCGATAGATCCGGGTGACAGTTAGCGGGACTTTCCGCAATGCCGGGCGCGAATGCCGGCTAGTTCCTCTTATTGCCATCCTCGTTGTCCGCTGCAGGATGAGTCATCTTGCACCGCTGACGGCAGATCCATACTCATTGGTGGGGTCGCGGTAGATGGTGTGATAATGGTAGCTGTCGTTCACATCTGCCTCACCTTGGTTGGAGAATTCGATAATCAGGCTCGGCCCCTGGATTCGGTAATATATTGAGCCGTCACCGCTGGCGTGCCATGCCAGGTGGGTATCGTCCAATTCCGCTTGAACTTCGGCCAGTCTTGCCTGACTGCTGGAAGAGTCGAGCATACCCACCCACTGTTCGACAGTGTCCAGCAGCAGTTGTCGCTGGGAGTCAGTCCAATCGGCCGCCTTGGACCCTTCAACAGACGGGATTACCCTGTCCGCGCCAGCGCCGGTGTAAATTCCATCGGGGCGGGTCGAAAGCCTGCCTTCCGTCCGATTGTCATCCTCAAGGGCGTTGATAAGGGTCAGGCCGGCCCGCAGGTGGTCGTCCAGGGGCGTTACTGTGGTTCCCCCGCTTGGGAATGTCGAGGGCTCCACACCGATGAAGGTGGGCGACATGTAGCTGCGACCGTCGGCTACCGTGACGTTTATGGCCAGGTGATGCCCGCCAAACTGCCAGCCCCATACATTTGAGACGGCAGGTTCCCCGAAGAAGGCAAGCCAGTAATTTTGATCGCTGAAACGGTCCTCCGATTCGGCTTCTCCCAGGAATGCGTCGGCGCCGAGGACGCCAATAGCTGTTTCGTGGCCTCGGGCGCTGAGGGCCGAATCCAGAAAGCCATGCATGGCTTCAAGTTGGGTTGCGTTCAGATCCCCGGTGCGGACACCATTTCGGTCGAACCGTGAGACTCCGGCCGGCAAGTTGGACCAGTTGGAGCGGGCGGAACTTTCGAAATCAAGAATGGCGTCGCTCCGCAGATCATTGGTCAATGAGTCCAGGAAAGCATTACCGGCATCCACTGCGGCGGAGTTATCGGCGGTTTTGGTTTCGGCAAGTCGGGCGGCTGCCGTAGTGGCCGACGCAGTAACGGCGCCGCGATCCGACTCCCCGCTGCCGCATGCGACCATGACGGTAACAATCACCAATGCTGCCAGCGAGCTAAGCCGGCCCCTAGCCCCTCTGATATGTCCCATTGACGCCCGCGGCATTTGGAAACTCCAGCACTCAAAATCACAGTATTAGTGTACCTGGCTGAAGTCTACGATTGAAATATCAAGAAATTCTTAAGCCTGGGATTGTTTCGATGCCCAATTTGTTCAGGACGGCATCAATCCGGACCGTTAACCGTCGGTCGCTGGGCTGCCACACCGTCACGCTTGTATTGTCTGATTGTCGTTTCCCCCGATTGACCTGCAACGTCTACAACGGTAAATGCAATCGGTTCTGGCCAAGTCCTTCCCTATCCAGGTAAGTATTTGGAAGAGGCCTCGGCTTTGTTGGGCCACCGGCTACTGACACCCCGTCGTTGTTCCCTTTTTCCGCCCTGTGCTAGAATCGCTGACATGGATCTGGAGCAGACCAAATACTGGGTGGCTTTGAACCAGGTGCGCCGTTTGGGCACCACGCGGTTCAGAAAGCTAGAGGCTTACTTCGGTGATCTGGGTAATGCGTGGAAGGCCGGCCCCGGGCAATTGCGGGCCGCAGGGCTGGAGGAGCGGACTGCCACGGCCTTGGTGGAGGCCCGTGGCAAAATATCACCGGACGCTGAAGTGGAACGGCTTGAAAAAGTCGGCGTCCAGGCCCTGACCTGGCACGATCCCGCCTACCCGCCACGCCTCAAGCAGATTGACGACCCGCCGCCGGTGCTATACGTTAAGGGAAGCCTGTTGCCCGAGGATGAGCGCGCCGTGGCAATTGTGGGGACTCGAAGCCCCACGACCTATGGACGGGAAGTCGCGACGGCGCTGGCGGGTGACCTTGCCGGCAATGGAATTGCCATTGCCAGTGGACTGGCCCTGGGAATCGATACGGCGGCCCACCGGGCTGCTTTAACCCAGGGTGGCCGAACCATAGCGGTGGTGGCCAACGGGCTCGATATTGTTTATCCGAGGGACAACGCGAATCTCAGTCGACAGATAGAAGAGCAAGGGGCCGTGATAAGCGAGTATTCCCTGGGCACCAGGCCGGATCCCCGCGGGTTCCCGCGCCGCAATCGCTTGATTAGTGGCATCAGTCTTGGCACACTGGTGGTGGAGGCCGGAGAAAAGAGCGGGGCCCGCTGGACGGTTCACCATGCCTTGGAGCAAAATAGAGAGGTCTTCTGCGTGCCGGGCAGTATTTTCTCACCTGCCAGCCGCTTGACCAACCGACTCATCCAGGATGGCGCCAAGCTTGTTACCAGTCACAGTGATATCCTTGAAGAACTGAATTTGAGAGTGGTCGCAAGGCAGATTGAAATGAGGTTGGCGGAAGACCTGCCGCCCAGCCCCGATTCCGACGGCGAGGCTTACCTGCTTCGCTGCCTTGACCACGAACCAATGCACATTGACGACATTCGACGGGAGGCCAGCTTGCCCGTTGCCCTGGTGGGCAGCCTGTTGACCATGCTGGAATTGAAGGGTCTGGTCAAACAGGTGGGCGGGATGCACTACGTCAAAACAGGGGAGGCAGCCCCAGCCTATGGCAACTAAGCAAACAACAGGGTCCAAAGCCAAGTCCACCAGCAAGAAGCCGGCCAGTATGACTGCGCGCACGGTGAAGGCCAAGTCGAGCCGGGGTAAGGCGGCCACCAAAGCCGCTGCCCGAAAGAGGCCTGCAAGAGCCGTCGACGGTGATGCCAAGGGCAACATGTTCACCCGAGCTGACTTGAAGAGTCGAGGTTGGACAGACGGCATGACTAAACGGCTGCTCGGTGGACCTGATTCGACCAAAGAGTCAGGAAGGAACGGGTTTCCCGCGGCCCATTTGTACGACCGCCAGCGAGTTCTTAATGTAGAGGAGACCTCGGAATTTCAGGATGCGCTGGGGAAGGCAAAAAATCGGAATGGCGCCCTTAGCAGAAGCATGGAGGAGCGTGACTATCCTGACGTTGTCTCTCGTTCAGCCCTGAAGAAGTGGGGCTGGACTGATACTCTAATCGACCGATACTTGGGAGATCCCGACGAACTTGGAAATAACCCCATTTCCCCATCTGGACCCGACGTAAAGTATTACAAGAAGGAACGAATTCAGGAGATAGAGCGCAGGAGCGAAGTTAAGGAGGCCTTGGGCAAGGTACGAGAAAGGCGTAACGGAAGTGCATTGGGTACCGACAGAAAAACATCTTCCAGAACTTCATCTCCCAAACGGGGAAAAACATCACAGAGAGGTACTAGGGATTCTATTGCACACAGGATCGGGGCTGCTTCCGGCAAGCGCTTGGTCATAGTCGAGTCCCCGGCCAAGGCCCGAACCGTAGGCCAGATTCTTGGCCGCCGCTACGTGGTAACCGCTTCCCAGGGTCACGTGCGTGACCTGCCCAAGGGCAAGATGGGCGTGGATCTGGAAAAGGACTTTGAGCCTTCCTATGTGACCATGCGGGACAAGATGCCCCTGGTAAAGGAGATAAAGCGGGCCGGAGACGAGGCCACCGACATTTACCTGGCCACCGACCCAGACAGGGAAGGGGAGGCCATTTCCTGGCACCTCCAGACCGCTGCCGGCTGGGACAAGGTCACCGCCAATCCGCCCAAGCGGGTGGTCTTCCATGAAATTACCAAGGACGCCGTGGAAGAGGCCTTCAAGCACCCTCGTGAAATAGACATGAAGCTGGTCAACGCCCAGCAGGCTCGGCGCATTCTTGACCGGCTGGTGGGGTACCAGATAAGCCCCCTGTTGGGCAAGCGTGTGCAGCGTGGCCTGTCTGCAGGACGGGTGCAGTCGGTTGCCCTCAGATTGGTGACCGACCGGGAGAAGGAAATCCAGGCCTTCATTCCCGTGGAATCCTGGTCTTTGGATGCCGAGCTTCACAAAGCCGCCGACCGCGCTACCAAGGCGAGTCTGTTTCCAGCCGCCCTTCACTCCATCAAGGGCAATCGCCAGCGTCTGACCATTTCGGCGGAAGACGAAGCCCGGGCCTACGAGTCGGAGCTGAAGGAAGCCGCGTATACCGTTGCCGAGGTGCGTAAACGGGAAGTGCGTCAACGTCCCGCCGCGCCCTTCACTACCAGCACTTTGCAGCAGGAAGCCGGGCGCAAGCTCCGGTTTACCGCCCAGCGCACTATGTCAGTGGCCCAGCAGTTGTACGAAGGGCTATCGGTTGGGAGCGAAGGTTCGGTTGGCCTGATAACCTACATGCGGACCGATTCGGTTCAGGTAGCGGAAACTGCCGTAGAGGAAGCCCGCCTGTACATACGCGGCAAGTATGGTAAGGATTACCTGCCCGACAAGCCTCGTACCTACCGCACCCGCACCAAGTCGGCCCAGGAAGCCCACGAGGCAATTCGGCCCACCTCGATAGGCCGGAGCCCGGATTCACTGAAAGCGTACCTTACCACCGAGCAGTTTCGGCTTTATGGCCTCATCTGGGCCAGGATGCTGGCCAGCCAGATGGCCGACGCCCGCTCGGACGCTACCACCGTCAACATTGATGCCGCTTGCAAGCCCCTGGTCGACGGCGAAGCGGGTCGGGTGTTCAACTTCCGGGCCACCGGGTCGGTGCTAAAGTTCCCCGGATTCAGAACTCTCTATATGGAAGGGAAGGACGAGGGAGACGCCGAAGAGGCCTCCAACTCTTTGCCGGAACTTGCCGTGGGGGATGCCCTAAATTGCAACAGTCTCGAGGCAAACCAGCACTTTACCCAACCGCCCCCGCGCTTCACTGAAGCGACGCTGGTGAAGGCGATGGAGGAAAGGGGCATCGGACGGCCCAGCACTTACGCTCCCACCATCGGGGTATTGCTGGCGCGCAATTACGTGTCCAAGGAAAACAACAGCCTTCATCCCTCCCTGTTGGGCACCACTGTGTCGGATCTGCTGACCCAGTTTTTCACCGACATAATGAATCCCGACTTCACTGCCTATATGGAGGAGAAGCTGGACGAGGTATCCCAAGGGGAGCGGGAATGGGTGCCCATGCTTCAGGAGTTTTATGGTCCCTTTGCCGAGCACCTGGACAATGCCAACGAGAACATGCCCAGGGTAAAGCCGGAGGACGAGGCAACCGACGAGGTCTGCGAGAATTGTGAAAAACCCATGGTCATCAAGACTGGCCGTTTCGGTCGTTTTATGGCCTGCACCGGCTACCCCCAGTGCCGTACCACCCGCCAGATCAAGGAAACGGGTGAGGGCGCCAGTGCCCCCGCCGATACCGCAACGGATGAAGTCTGCGAGCAGTGCAGCAAGCCCATGGTGCTAAAGACCGGGCGCTTCGGGCAGTTCATCGCGTGCAGTGACTATCCAACCTGCAAGAACACCCACCCGATGAAGACTGGCGCCAAATGCCCTCTCTGCGACGGCGACCTGGTGGAACGGGGCAGCCGCCGGGGTGTGTTCTACGGTTGCTCCAACTACCCGGAGTGCAAGTACACCAACAACCGTCGACCCTTGCCCGACCCCTGCCCGGAGTGTGATGGGTTGATGGTGTTGAATCGGGATGGCAGCAGCGCCTGCACCGTTTGTGCCTGGAAAGCCGTCGTCCCGGAAGCCACTGATGCCGAGCTGTCTGGGGCCAGTCGGGAACAGGAGTTGGCTACCGTCGGTGACTGAGCAGCGGTTCAATTAGGTTGCACCCAGCGTGCGAATCCAACAGGCCCGTGGCTCAAGTCGCGGGCCTGTTAGTTTTTCCTTGAGAAGGCTAATCGACCGTTCTATTGCTATTTTCCAATGACTGCTTCCCAATAGCTGTTGTTCCTAACCCAGGGTTTTACGTTATCCTTTTGAATCTCCTCTGCCATTTTGAGCCTGGCAGACTGCCCGATACTGGACAAGCGGGTGTAGGTGCACCCAGACCGGCTATTCCCTAGAATCGAGGTGTTCCGGTCAGCAAAGTGTTGGAGGAGTGGGCGTGGTTGAACTGGAAGACCGCCGAGAAGCTAGCATTGATGTATCTATTTCCCAGGATGGGAAGACTCCGCATGCGGAGCACGTGCCAGCCACGGTTGCGGAGGAAACCCGACTCCCGCACACCGGAACTGACGACGAGCAATCGCATCCGGAAATTGATCTGGCAGTACTGGTCGAGAAATATGAGACCTACCTGCGTGGGCAGCGGGCCCTCTCCGATAACACGGTACGGGTTTATTTGACCGACCTGGATTCCTACCTGCGCTACCTCTCCGAAACCGGCAGGACCGTTGCCGATATGAATCGGCGCATGGCCCGAAGCTACCTTGCGTGGCTGGCCACCCAGGCCAGGGAAACGAAACACCCGTATTCGGGACGAAAACAGAAGGAAGGTTATGCCCGAGTCAGCATAATCCGGAAATTGACCGCCCTCCGCTGTTTCTATAAGTTCCTGGTGCAGCAGGGCCTGTTCAAGCACAGCCCGGTGCCTTCGGGACGCAGTCTCCAAATCAAAATGGAGAAACCTCTCCCCTCTTTCATTGGCAAGCAGGAAGCGGTAAGGCTGCTCGAAACTCCGGACGAGGAAACCCTGTTCGGAATCCGTGACCGCGCTATTCTTGAGGTGCTTTACTCCTGCGGCGTCCGCTTGGCCGAAATAGAGGGAATGGACTTGCCCGACATTAAACTCTCCCAAAGGCAGATACTGGTGGAAGGTAAGGGTTCCAAGGAGCGTTGGGTGCTTTTCGGTCAGCCCACCGCCGACGCTTTGCAAAAATATATGGGAGAAATCAGGCCGCAACTATTGGACAGCCCCAGCGAGGCACTCTTTCTCAACCGTTACGGCAAGCGCCTCTCCCGCCGCAGCATCGAAAAGCTGGTGAAGGGCTATGCGGCACGGGCCGGCTTGCGCGATGGCATCCACACCCACACCCTTCGCCATACCTTTGCCAGCCACATGCTGGAGGGAGAGGCCGACCTTCGGGTAATCCAGGAACTGCTGGGCCACTCCAGCCCCACCACCACCCAAATCTACACCCACATAACCAAGCAGGAAGCCAAGAACGCCTACCTCAACTTCCACCCCAGGGCCGGCAAGGAGTAGTGGCAAAACGGTAAGCATTGGCCCCGGCGAATCCGGCTATTACAATTGCATCGTATAGCAAACCGTGGACAGGCCGGTTGGTCGCCTCTGTAGTATCCACGGAGGAGCAGAGTCGCCGCCTGGGAACTAAATCTCTTGCTGTTACGTCATACTCTCATAAGGCACGGACGTCGAGGAGGTAGCACTGACATGTTCATCAAGCACAAGTTCCTGGCATTTGTGTTGGTTGCCCTTTTAACGCTTGCCATCAACGCTTGCTCCACAGGGGAACCTTCCTCAGCGCGAGCGGTCGAGGAACGGGAGCTTTCTGGGGACTCCTCTTCAAGGCAAGCAGCTGAAGAGTTCGTAGTTGCAGAACATAGCGCGACGACGAATTCCGCCCCTCCCATTCCCCCAGCCGCCATGGCAGAGCCGGCTATCAGCCAGGAGTCGAGACCGGTACCGGCCACGGCAATGGTGGTTTCTCCCCAGAGTCAGTCCAGGCCGACGGCCGTCCCTGAAGCGATGTCTGCTCCTATTGACGAGATGGCGCCGCAAGAAACCATTGTTGAACGGGTTGTAGAGGTAGAGAAGGAAGTTGCTGTAGAAGCAATGACGATACAACCGGAGCCTGCCGTCGCCCAGTCGGAATCAACAGCCCAATCAGGCCCACCCGGCGAACAGGGCCCGGCGGGGCCACTGGGCCCTACGGGCGCACAAGGGCCCAGTGGCCCACAAGGTATGGCTACAGTCGGTCGGGCAGGGCCTCCTGGTCCCGTGGGCGGGACTGGCGCACCGGGCGCCGCTGCGGGTCCTCCCGGCCCCCTGGGGCCCACTGGTGCTGCTACCCCGCCATATTTGGAGGGTACGGCTTCGACGAATGGTGTAGGGCCCAGCTCCCCCACCCCTGCGCCCTCTACGGCTGCGAGGGGTTCGGCCAGTGGGCAAAGCCAGCCGGGGGCCACAACCTTCCAGGACAACCCGCGCCGACCGACTATTTCAACCTATGAAGACGCGGTATCCACCTTCAGCCTGGACACTGACCGCACGTCTTACCGTCTTGCCCTGAACTGGGCGAGAGAGGGTTACGAGATCGAACCAGACTCGGTACGGGCAGAGGAGTGGATCAACTCTTTTGGTTATGGTTATGACCATCCCTTCCGCACCTCAGAGTTTGCCATTCACACTGAGGTATTCCAGCACCCCCTGGAAGGTAACAAGTACATAGCTCGCGTGGGGATTCAGGCGCCGGACCTTCAGGACGATTCAAGGCCCTTGAACGTAACCCTGGTGCTTGACGCCTCAGGCTCCATGGCGGACGGGAACCGCATTGATATTGCAAGGCAGGCTGCCGAGAGCATTCGGCAGAGCCTCCGTTCCCAGGACAGCATAGCAGTTGTTCACTTCAGTGAAAGCGTTTTGCACGGACTAACGGTCAAACACACTAACCCGGAAGATGACAGTGTTGTTCGCTCCATTCAGCGGCTTCAGCCCGGGGGCGCCACCAACGTACAAGCGGGACTTAACCTGGGCGTGCAATTGGCCGATGACGCCCGCCGGCGCCGTCCCGACGCCATCAACTACGTCATACTGATGTCGGATGGAGTGGCCAATGTGGATGCCACCAACCCCTTTGCCATCCTGCAGACGGCAGGGGACAGCGACAACCGGAATCCGCTGCGGCTTGTGACCATTGGAGTGGGCATCGCCAACTATAACGATTACCTTCTGGAGCAGTTGGCCCAGCACGGCAACGGCTGGTACCGGTACCTGGACAATGTCCAGCAGGCTCAGGTTACTTTCAGTGAAGCTAACTGGCTGAATCTGGCTACCCCGTTTGCCGACCAGACTCGTGCCCAGGTTTCCTGGGACCCCAACATGGTTCGGACCTGGCGCATTGTTGGGTACGAGAACCGGGTCACTGCCGACGAAGTGTTTACTCAAGACCGCAAAGAATTCGCGGAGATACCCTCGGGGGCGGCTACCACCGTGTTCTACGAACTGGAACTGACCGACCAGGTTTTCCAGAGACAGGCAAGCTCGGCGAAACTTGGAGATATTGAAATCCGTTGGGTCGAGCCTGGCAGCGGCCTATCCCGGGAACAGTACGGCGTAGTGTCGGGGCACTGGAGACAGGACTTCGATGCCTTGGGCGATCCCTTGCTCAAGCTGGGAATGGTGGTGGCGTTGGCCGCCGACCGTTACAGTGGCCTGCCCTACTCAGGTTATGTGGGCTACACCGATGTTAACTGGGAATTGGCAGAGTTGCAGCAGCGACTGAGACTGCTCAGGGGGCAATTGGGTCACCTGACAGCTTACCAGGACTTCACGTTGCTGCTGGACCACATGACTCGCTTCGTTCCCCCAGAACCACCCAGACCGAGTGAGTCCGGCTACAGCCCGTAGGCATTGAGGGGGGACTAGGAGGTTGCCCGAATTGCAAAGGGCCCGGAGAACTAACTCCGGGCTCTTTTCCTGAAAGATTGGGGCCCAATACTTTGCACAAGCAATGGAATATCCGTCAGCGTTGGCCCAAGGCTTCCCCAGGCATCAGTTCCAACAATTGATGCACAAAGCGAGGCACTACGCGGCGGGCCCTCACCAATTCGTTATCTTCCATGAAGTCGTGACAGAAGTTAGCTTGGCACTTTTCCACTACGCCAAACCCGTCTAGGAGCGATACGTCGTTTGTTCGTGGGCCAGCCTTACAACTCCCTCCCCCATAGCCTTGTGGCTACCGAAATGCCAGCCCTTCAATTGGGCCTTTCAATTGGGCATTGTCCATGATGGCATGGGTGGCTGCTCCCCACAGTTTCTCGGAGCCTTGGAGGATATCACCTGCCACAAACTCCTGTTCAGCTTTAACCAGAAAGTCCTGGGCTATCTGGATGTGCTCGCGGGTCAGCATGTCTCGGCATTCTCCTACATGAGGGTTGGCCCGGAACGGGTAAAAGCTATTTGTCCCAGCCGTTAGGTACTGTATCCCTGGTATATACTGGATAGGCAGCCTGTCATTACCTAGCGGCGCAAGACCTGGTCAAAACCCGCATATTGTTGCTCCACAGTCCAGGGACTTGGCTGTACCTAACAAAGGAAGTCTTCGCACCATGACTCACATATTGGTCCTCAATGGGCCCAACATAAACATTCTGGGACGGCGCAACCCTGGCATCTACGGCATCAGGACCCTGGATGAGGTCAACGGGGCTATTTCCGAGAAAGCCGATTCCCTGGGCGTGGACGTAACCTTCTACCAGTCTAATCTGGAGGGTGAGTTGATCGACCGTATCCAGGAGAGTTGGGGCAACATCGACGGCATAGTCATCAACCCCGGGGCCCTGACCCACTACGGTTATTCCCTCAAGGATGCCCTCATTGACGCGGCAGTTCCCATAATCGAAGTCCACCTGGGCAACATCCATGCCCGCGAAGAATGGCGTCGCCACTCGGTGGTAGCGGACATCGCCCGCGGTCAAATTGCAGGCTTTGGCTGGAGAAGCTATACTTCAGCTATAGAAATCATGGCAGGTATCATCGAAGAGGAGAGGTCTCCTTGAAAGAACGCGTAACTCATCTGGCCTCCCAGCTGCAGGAACGGGAGTTGGACGCTATTCTTATTTCCGCCCCCGAGAACCGCCTCTACCTGTCCGGTTTCACCGGTTCCACCGGATACCTGCTGGTTACCCCCGAGCGACAGGTGCTGTTCACTGACTCACGTTACACAGAGCAGGCGGGCAACCAGTCACCACACTTTGAAGTCATCCAGATGAAGGCAGGGTTGGCCTGGCTGTTGGATACGTTGAAAGAGACGGGTGTCAAGAAAATTGGTTTCGAAAGCGACAACATGACCGTCGGTTCCTACAATCGGGTGCTGGATGCCATCAAGGAGGACGAAGCCCTTGGCGGGACCTCTCTTATCGCCACTTCCGGCATCACCGAAGAGTTGCGTACCTTCAAGGACAAGGAAGAGTTGGGCCAACTGCAGAAGGCCATCGACTCCTCGGACCAGGCCATGGAACTGGTCTGCCCCGCCATCGAGGCCGGCATGACGGAAAAGGAAGTGGCCTGGCGCATGGAGGTGGCCATGCGCGAGTTCGGCGCCGACAACATCAGCTTCGACACTATTGTGGCCGCCGGTCCCAACGGGGCCATGGCCCACCACCGGCCCAGCGACTCGGCAATTCGGGCCGGTCAGCCCATTGTCATCGACATGGGAGCCCAGGTGGGCGGCTATTGTAGCGATATCACTCGCACCGTGGTAGTAGGTGAACCCGACGAGATGTTTCACAGAATCTACAACATCGTTCTCGGCGCCCAGCTTACGGCCATCCATACTGTACGCCCCGGCATGACGGGCGAGGACTGTGACGGACTGTCCCGGGACGTGATTGCCGAGGCCGGCTACGGTGATAACTTCGGCCACAGCCTGGGCCACGGCGTGGGTCTGGCCGTCCATGAAAAGCCCCGGGTCGGCCCCCGCTCCCAGGATACCCTCAAGCCCGACATGGTCTTCACCGTGGAGCCGGGCATCTACCTCACCGGTTGGGGCGGCGTCCGCATTGAGGACATAGTAATACTGGGCGAAGAAGGCGCCACGCCGCTAAGCAAGGCAGGGAAGTAGGGCAAACACCTTGTTCCACTGGCATCTTGCGTTGCGGCAGCTTGGTACAACGCAGAGTAACTTATAGCGCAATTCTTAAGGAAGAGACGAGAATGAGCATAAACTTTAGCGACCTTAGCCGCAACATGGTCATCGAGTTGGACGGCCAGCCCTGGCAGGTTATGGACTATGAGCGGCACAAGATGCAGCAGCGGGCGCCGGTCACCCGCATCAAAATGAAGAACCTGTTGTCCGGCGCGGTGGTGGAGCGTACCTTCCAGCGGTACGATACCGGTTTCACCGTGGCCCAGATCGACAACCGGCAGACTCAGTACCTTTACACCGATGGCAGCTACTATTATTTCCTGGACCAGGAAACCTTTGACCAGTACGAGCTAACCAAGGAACAACTGGGCTCAACCCTGGACTACCTGAAAGAGAACATGATGGCCGAAATGGTCTTCTACAAGGGTTCGCCCATCAACGTCAACCTGCCCACCCACGTTGACCTGGAAGTTAAGGAGACTCCTCCGGCCTTCCGCGGCGACACTGCCCAGGGAGGCAACAAGCCGGCCACCCTGGAAACGGGCCTTCGGGTCACGGTTCCCATGTTCATTACCCCCGGCACCGTGATTCGTGTGGACACCCGTAACGGCCAATATACTGAACGAGTAAGTTAGCGTTTTGACCCTCCCGCAGCAGGCAGTCCTCACTGTCAGCCAAGTGGCTGTCCACCTGCGGGAGTTGCTGGAAAGCAACCTCTTCCTCTCCGACTTGTGGATTGTCGGAGAGGTTTCCAACCTTCGGGCCTCTTCTTCTGGCCATTCCTATTTCACCCTCAAGGACAGCGTTGCCTCGTTGAACTGCGTCCTGTTTCGTGGTCAGGGTGGCGCGGCAATCCTCGACAACGGCAAATTGGTACGGGCCCACGGGCGGATGAGCTTCTACGAGCCCCGCGGCTCCACCGACTTCATGGTGGACCGGGTGTTGCCCGAGGGCGAGGGAGAACTGGCCCTGGAACTGGAACGGTTGAAGGCGCGCCTGTCCCATGAAGGCTTGTTCGAGGAGTCCAGGAAACGGCCCCTGCCCCAGTTCCCCGAGGTAGTCGGCGTGGTAACCTCGCCCACCGGCGCGGCCTGGCAGGACATCCAGAACATTGTCCGGCGCCGCTACCCGCTGGCCCGCTTGCTGTTGGCTCCCACCCAGGTCCAGGGCCTGGACGCTGCTCCCATGATTGCGGCGGCCCTGGAGCGTCTGGATACGGACGGCAGTTCCGATGTGATCATCGTGGCCCGGGGGGGAGGCTCCCTGGAAGACCTTTGGCCCTTCAACGAAGAGATTGTGGCCCGCGCTATCTTCGGCAGCAGGATTCCGGTGGTTAGCGGTGTTGGACACGAGACTGATTTCACCATCGCCGACTACGTGGCCGACCGACGGGCGCCCACACCCTCTGCGGCGGCGGAGTTGGTGGTTCCCGACGGGGCAATCCTGCGGCAGACTGTTGCGGCCTGGACTGAGCGGGCCCAGCGGGGTGCGCTGCGGGCTGTAGAAGCGGGTCGGGTTGAAGTGGCTAACCTGTCCCGCCGGCTGGAGTCGGGCCTGCCAGATCTGGGCAGCCTGAAACGCCAGGTGGACGATTTGGCCGATGTCCTCGGCAACAACTTCAACAATCGCTTGAGAATGGCGCGGCTGGAAGTTGATAATTTCGAGAGCCGTTTGCGCACTCTGGATCCGGCGGCGACGCTGCGGCGAGGGTTTGCCGTGGTGCAGCATGGGGACACCGGCACGGTCGTATCCTCAGTTGGCCAGGTGGCCGGAGGCGATGCGCTGAGGATAACCGTTGCCGACGGGACGATACCTGGCACGGTGGCCGGAGAGCCTATACAGGAAAATGGTCTCTTGCCGGTAGGTGAACCTGCCATTTCTGAGCCGCCGGAGAAGAGTCCTGCCGTCCCTGATATTGGAGAGGCCTTGTCTCCAACCAAACCACCTGCTGACGAATTTGAAGACGCCATTGAACCCCAAACATCCGCAGGGGTTGGCAGTACCGAATCCGAGCCTGAAACGAGTGAGGAACCCGCTCCCACACCCCCACCTGCTCCACTGGCCCCTACCCAACGGCGGGGGCGGAGGCGTCCCACTGAACCGCCGGGCATGGAACGGCTGCTGTAGTAAAGCGCCTGTAATTCGCCTATGGTCGGTCAGCCTTCGAACTTGGGGCAGGACTTAACTGTAATAGTCTAGACTTAATCTGACATTCAACAAACACTGTGCTTAAATGTCCCCAATGCAGGGGGAGGAGTGTCAGATGACCACACAACAGGAAAAGGTATTGAAGCCTAAGCTGGGCCTGCTGGAGTTAGCCAGGCAGTTGGGCAATGTGTCCCAGGCCTGCCATATTATGGGCTACAGCCGGGACACCTTCTACCGGTACAAGGAACTCTACGAGAACGGTGGCGAGGCGGCCCTCTACGAGATTTCCCGCAAGAAGCCGCTGCTCAAGAACCGAGTACCGGAAGCGGTGGAGCAGGCCACTCTCCGGATCGCGGTGGAGTTCCCGGCCTACGGCCAGTTGAGGGCAGCCAACGAACTGCGCAAGCAGGGGATCATCATCTCCCCGGGAGGGGTGCGCTTGGTATGGCTCCGTCACGACCTGGAGACCTTCAAGAAGCGACTCAAGTCCCTGGAAGCCAAGGTGGCCCAAGAAGGAATCATCCTCACCGAGAGCCAACTGGCGGCCCTGGAAAAGGCCAAGCAGGAGAAGGAAGCATACGGAGAGATCGAGACGGAACACCCAGGCTACCTGGGCGCCCAGGACACCTACTACGTAGGCACCATCAAGGGCGTGGGCCGGATCTACCAGCAGACCTTCATCGACACCTACAGCCGGGTGGCCACTGCCAAGCTCTATACCGACAAGAGCGCCATCACCGCGGCGGACCTGCTGAATGACCGAGTGGTCCCTTTCTTCGACGAGCAGGGCATCAGGCTGCAGCGCATCCTCACCGACCGGGGCACCGAGTACTGCGGAAAGCCAGAGCACCACGCCTACCAACTCTACCTGGCGGTGGAGGACATCGACCATTCCCGGACCAAGGCCAATCACCCCCAGACCAACGGCATCTGCGAACGGTTCCACAAGACCCTGCAGGACGAATGCTACAGCCTGCTCTTCCGGAAGAAACTCTACCGCACTCTGGACGAGTTGCAGGTGGACCTGGACGCCTGGCTGGAGAAGTACAATAAGGAGCGGCCTCACTCAGGACGCTACTGCTATGGCAAGACTCCCTGGGAGACCTTCCAGCAAAGCCGGCACTTGGCCCTGGAGAAAGACCTGAGCCGAGGAGGTGACCAACCGGACAACACGATTCTACAGTTCTCTGCTGTAAGATAATTCCCTTGTGTCAGATGCAGTCTTGACTTTTACAACTTAACTCAGTCCGGTTTCACGCTACAAACCTTGGCTTTCCTGCCTCCAAACCCTTTCCCGCTAACCCTTTCGGCGTTACACTGTTTTCTGCGCTGATTCCATCCTCGCCAGAGGTCATGGCCCTAATGCTAGACGGTCAAATTGACGAGTCCGGTCCCCTGCCCCAGGCCCTTAGTTTTGAGGATGCTTTTACCCGGTTGGGGGCAATGGTGGAAACACTGGAGGCCGGTGGCCTTCCGCTGGACCAGGCGGCCCAGATGTTCGAGCAGGGTATGACCCTGGTGCGGCGTTGCAGCCAGCTCCTGGAAGAGACGGAGTTGCGAATCGCCGAGATTCGGGAGAATGCCGGGGCGACGTCCGCGCCAGCCGCCGGCCTGTCCTGGGGAGACCTGGAGATGCCGCCCATTGATGAAGACTGGGAACCCGAAGAGGACCTCCCCAATGATGACTAGCCCATGTTGAGCATTGGCTGGTTTTCCACCGGGCGAGGCGAGGGCTCACGGGGGTTGCTCCGGTTTGTCCAGGAACGTATTGACCGGGGCTTGCTGGATGCGCGTATCCAGTTTGTGTTCAGCAATCGGGCCCAGGGCCAAGCCCAAGGCTCCGACGACTTCTTTGATCTTGTGAGCTGTTATAACCTACCCTTGGTGACCCGTTCTTCCGCCCACTACCGCCGGTCCCGCAGTTCTTCAGGCCTTACCTGGGCGGAGCTTCGCCCAGAGTACGACAGCCTCGTCCTCGAAGACCTTGAGGATTTCCGGCCGGACATCTGCGTCCTCGCCGGCTATATGCTCATCTGGGGCGCGGAGATGTGTCGCCGTTACCCCATGCTCAACCTGCATCCCGCCCTGCCCGATGGGCCCATTGGCACCTGGCAGAATGTTACATGGGAGTTGATACGCCAGCGGGCCACCCGCACCGGGGCAATGATTCACCTCGCCACCGAGGAGTTGGACCGGGGGCCGGTGGTTTCTTACTGTTCGGTGCCCATAACAGGGCCTGATTTCGACCAGGAATGGTTGGCGTTGGATGAAATGGACCTTGAGGAGGTCCGGGCCGGTCAGGGAGAAGAGCTTTCCCTGTTCCAGAAGATACGCGATGCGGAGTATCGTCGGGAACCCTACTTGATCTTTGAGACTCTTCGGGCCGTTGCTGAGGGGCGGGTCGTCATTAATGACGGGCAGGTACTGAATGCTTTGGGCGAGCCGCTTGCCGGCACTGTTTCTCCGGGGCTTTGCCTTGATGAGGAGATAGACCGGGCGATGGCTGCTGATGGGTTAGCTTAGCCTCCAAGTGGTGACTGAATCTTGGGGAGACTGGCGGTAGACGGGTCTGGGTTCCGGGGCATTGGGTTCCAGGACAGGGACGATCAGGCGGATTGTTGGAGTAGTTCGGGGTAGAGGGAGATGGCTTCGCCGGATTCGGTTTCCAGGGATGGGGAGCCCTGACCTTCAATGGCGTTGCGGTCGACGATGCAGCGGTTGACCTGTTTGAGGGACGGCAACTCGTACATTACGTCCAGGAGGGTTTCCTCAACGATGTAGCGCAGGCATCGGGCCCCGGTGTAGTGGTTCAGGGCCCGTTCCGCCGCCGCTTCCAGCGCTCCCGACGTAAACTCCAGTTCCACATCGTCGATGCTGAACAGGTATTGGTACTGTTTCACGATGGCGTTCCTGGGTTCGGTCAGCACCCGGATCAGCGAGGCTTTGTCCAGGTGGTCCAGGCTGGTTACTACGGGCAGGCGACCCACCATCTCCGGAATGAAGCCGAAGGCCAGCAGGTCCTCGGGGGTTACCTGGGAGAGGATGTTGCCTTCCCCTTCGGTCCGACTGCGGGTGCCGCCTAGAAACCCAAGCTGGGAACCGTGGGTGGTAATGCGCTTGGAGACAATCTCACTGAGTCCCTCAAAGGCGCCGCCGCAGATGAAGAGGATGTTCCGGGTGTTAATCTGAAGGAATTCCTGCTGGGGGTGCTTGCGCCCGCCCTGGGGTGGCACGTTGGCGACGCAGCCTTCGATAATCTTCAGCAGTTCCTGCTGCACGCCCTCGCCGGAAACGTCGCGGGTAATGGACCGGTTGACGCCCTCCTTGCGGGCAATCTTGTCCATCTCGTCGATGTAGATGATTCCCTGCTCGGCGCGGGCAATGTCCCAGTCGGCTGCCTGAATGAGACGGAGCAGGATGTTCTCAACGTCCTCGCCCACGTAACCCGACTCGGTGAGGGATGTTGCGTCGCAGACGGCAAAAGGAACGTCGAGGGTGCGGGCCAGGGTTTCGGCGAGGAGGGTTTTGCCGCTGCCGGTGGGGCCCATGAGGAGGATGTTGGCCTTCTGAAGTTCTACCTCGGAGTTAGACGCACCCGACCAGATGCGCTTGAAATGGTTATAGACAGCAACGCTGAGGGTTTTCTTGGCGCGTTCCTGGCCGATGACATAGTCGTCGAGGCTGGAGTAGATTTCCCGGGGTACCAGGGGACCCCGCTGGGGCGCCCGGGGAGCGGGAGCGGCTTCCGGGGCCTCGGACTCAACGAGTTCGCCCAGGGCGCGGATGCAATCGTAGCAAACGGCGGCGCGACCCTGACCCGCCAGCACCAGTTCGGTGCGGGACCGGGCCTTGCCGCAAAAGGAACATTGCACCGGCCGGTTACCGTTTCTACCTCTTGTTTCCCTGCCGTCCGGACTCGCCACAGGCCACTACCACCACTCAGAATTTGTACCAACTTTGGGACTGAGCCCCTCCCCAAATTTCGGGGAGAGGCGTCGTGCGCCGGATTAGCCTCTTGCTACTCTTCGGATTCCGTTGCCTCTGTTGACTCCTCTGCCTCTGTTGACTCCGCTTCCTTGACCGCGCCAAGGATTTCGTCAACCAAGCCGTAGTCCACGGCCTGCTTGGGAGTCAGGTAGTTGTCCCGGTCGCTGTCACGGACGATGTTTTCCATGGGCTGGCCGGTATTGTCGCAGAGGATGCCCCGCAACAAGTCCTGGAGCCGCGTAATTTCCCGGGCCGCAATCTGGATGTCGGAGGCTGCTCCCTGGGTGCCGCTCTGGGCCTGGTGCATGTGTACGGTGGAGTTGGGCAGGCAATAGCGCTTGCCCTTGGTGCCGCCGGACAGCAGCACGGTGGCCATGCTGGCGGCAATGCCCACGCAGACGGTGGAAACCTCCGGCGAAATCATTTGCATAGTGTCATAGATGGCCAGACCGGCGGTGATAGAGCCGCCCGGACTGTTGATATACACATTGATGCCGCGGTCGGGGTCTTCCCGCTCCAGGTACAGCAACTGGGCGATTATGGTGTTGGCAACCTGGTCCATGATGGGAGTGCCAAGGAAAATAATGCGCTCCCTGAGCAACAGGGAGTAGATGTCAAAAGCCCGCTCCCCCCGGGGGCTGGTTTCAATAACCATGGGAATAATGCCCTGGGGGACCATGCTCTGGGGGACCATGCCCTGGGAAACGTGCAATGCCGACTCGGCGGAACCGCTCAAGCTGAGTTGCCCGTTTTGCCACATAGCCGGGGTCAGCGAGCTATATTCCGGATTGGCAGGTTGCGAGGGGTTGTACAGCATTGGGTTATGCTCCTTCATTGTCTGATGCGTCCGCTTCATTCTCACTGGTCGGGCTGTCCGAGGCTTCCTCGACAGTCTCGGATTCGGCGGACACTTCCGTTTCAGTATCGGACTCTTCTTCGGCCTGCTCGGCCAGGGCCCCGGGTTCCAGGCCCTGTACAATTTCCACCAAACGCGCCATTACTTTCTGATTGAGGAGGGAGCCGCGGATGGATTCCCGGGTGCCTTCGGCATTGAGGGCGCGGCGCATGGCACTTTCGTTCTCTTCAGTAGCGCCGGCGAGCATGGTTTCAATCTCTTCCTCAATCTCCTCCGGCGAAACTTCCAGGTCCTCTTCCTGGGCCAGCTTGCGGACCACCAACATGCGGTTGAGGCGGTCCTCCGCCATGGGGCGAAGCTCTTCCTGGAATTCTTCCTGGGACTTGCCCACATAGCTCAGGTAGGTGTCCAAGTCCAGGCGCTGGTTACGCAGCATTCGCTCCCGTTCATCCTGCATGCTCTGGACTTCCCGTTCCAGCAGAATGTCGGAAGCGGTGATAGTGGCACTTTCCAGCAGCGAGTTCATGCTCTGCTCCTGGAAGGCGTAACTGGACTGGGATTCGGCCTCGCCGGTAATGCGCTCAAGGATATGGGCCCGGAGGGCGTCCATATCATCGAAGCCGTCGCCGACGCCCTTGGCAAATTCATCGTCCAGGTCGGCCAGGGCCCGTTCCTTGATGGTAAGGACCTCCACACTAAAGGCGACATCCTTGCCGGCGTACTCGGGACGGGGGTAATCCTCCGGAATGGTAACGGTGAAATCCTTTTGTGAACCCCCTTCCAACCCTTCCAGGTGGTCAGCGAAGCCGGGGAAAGGAAGGACGTTGGTCGTTTCAGGAATGTAATCCACTTCCTGATCGTTGACGACTTCCTCGCCGTCCATTTCGCCCTTCACGTTCAGGTTCAGCAGGTCGCCGAACTGGACGGGACGACTTACCGGCTCCCAAGGGGCCATTTCGCGGCGGATCCGGTCCAGGACCCGGTCAACCTCGTCGTCGGAAATTTCCACTTCTTCTTTTTCCAACCGGACGTTGTAGAAATCACCCAGGTCAACGGTGGGTTCCAGAGGGACGGTGGCATTGAAGATGACGGGTTCCAGTTCCATGACTTCAACCCGAGGCTCAACGAAAGCCTGGATGTCCTCATCCTGCAGGACCTGGTTAAGGGTTTCGGGGATCATGAAGTCCAGGGCTTCCTGGACCAAAGCGGTGCGGCCTACGTAGTTTTCAACGATGGAGCGGGGGGCTTTTCCCTTGCGAAAACCGGGGATATTGAGGCGGCCAACGGTGCGACGATAAGATCGGTCAATATACGGGTCCTCGTCCGAGGTTTCCATTTCAACATTGATGATTACTTCGACATTGCTGGACGATTCCTTCGTAATTTTCACCGACATTCACTCCGTAACATTGTGCTCTGTGAGTGGCACGACTAGGCACTGCGACAGTTCGCGGAAAGGTAAATTATAGCATAAACCCCCAAGGGGCAAAAGGATGGGATGGCTCTCGGGGCGTGCCCGACTCTCCCTCAACGCCTGGCCTTCTCCCCGGGAAAGACGGTAGATCGTTCTGGAACAAGGGCCGCCCTCACCCCCGGCCCCTCTTCCCAAGGGCGAGGGGTGATCAGGCCTGGGCAGGGAATGCCCTCATCCCCGGCCCCCATAGCTGTAAAGAAGACAGAACTTTCCAACACACGTTTGAGCTACCTAGTAAGGCATCCAAGTCCCAACCAAGAAATAGCAAGGAACGGAAGCCCAAGAAGGCACAGGTTAAAAGACCCAAAACCCCTACCCATACCCCCGACAAACGAAAGGAACTTCGGCGCAACCAGGACCAAGTAAGGAACCAGACGTTTGAACGAAAGGAATCGCATCGTCGCCAGGCACAGAAAGTCCGGGACGAAAGAAAGGCCGCTGGTCTCTGTGTCGACTGTGGCAAACAGAGTATACCCGATCAGACCAGGTGTGAGGTATGCCGCTATAAGCACAATCAGAACAGGAACCGAGGCACCGAAGGCAAACCAAGCCGCCCCAAGCTCACGCCTGAAGAACGTATCGAAGCCCGCCGGGAATACGAACGAGCGAGGGCTCAGAAACCAGAACGAAAGGAGGCTTCTAGACTCAGGAAGAAGAAAGGATCCCCGGAAGGCAAGGCTGCAGGACTATCCTAACCAGGCCCGCACCTAACTGCCAAGGCCGCCGACTGCAATCGCCTATGAGCTGAAGAGAAGTTCGCGTGGCGCTCAGGAACCGGGGAGGAAATGCCGAGCGCTTCTGCGTCCCGGAGGCACAGATGCCCACGACGCAATGGTTAAAGGCAAAACACAGGTGCCGAAGGCCAGTGCGCAACGTCAATTATTCTTGCCGGTGACTACGCCACTGTTCCTGGTCCCGCCGCCGGACGGCTTCGGAAGGGTGGCTGGGGACTTCAATCTCAAAGATGGCATAAGCATGCACAACCGAGAAGATAGTCGCTATTGAAATCATGCCAGGGCCCGACTGTGAATATGTTGCTGTCCAGCGATTCCGTCCCCTTTTGAGCCCGTCTCATAAGTATTTTGGCCAACGACTCTCGTACCATTGTAAGGTCAAGAGGGAGTAAACCGACTACATTGCAGAGTAAAATATCCAAACATTTACCAATCATGCCGATTACAGCTAGGGACTTTGACTTCTGAGACAGGCTCAAAAGGGGACGGAATCGCTGGACAGCAACAAATCCCTGGGTCAATGATGCTGTAAATCGACACCTAGTGAGTCAGGATGAGGAAACGCTGGACTTGCTTTGTCTAGTGTGCACAGCGGAGTTCACAGTCAACAGGATTTACAAAGGTGGATAAGAGATGAGTGAATCTGGCCGAATAGCCGGAGTAGCGGAACTGACACAAGCAGCTTGACGACTGGTATTAATCTGTCAGATGCTGTTTGAAGGGTGACCGAGTAGACTCGGTCGATAGACTAAGGAGGATACTGTGAACAGAGCGGAGCGACGCAGGCAGGAGAGGGAACAGCAGAAGGCAGGGGTGCCTGGGTTGGGTGGCAATGGACCTGGTCCAAGGGACCTTGAAGGTCCATGTGTTCACCAGTGGCAATTAACCCGGGCTAGATTCTCGTGCGGGACTCAGCAGGACGTGATGGAATGCACGAAGTGCGGAGGCCTGGTGCAGCCTTGTGAGGACTGCGGCAAATATCCGACACCGGAGAGTGGCCGCGGTGGAAGGGAATCAATGCCCGACGTTGTTTCCGAAGACTGGGTGAAGGAGCGCCTGTGCGGGGCAGACGGTTGGGAGGTTCACATTCCTTGGGTGAGGATGGTTACTGATGTCTTCGACGACTTCGAAATGGAAACCCATGCTGAATACGTAGAGGATGAAGAAAGGCCTGGAAGCTATGAGTTAATGGGCTTTTCAGGGTAAGGGTACTCAACATGCAGGGTCCTGTTGGTCTTTTCCTGAAACGAAATTAGAGGGAGAAATAGTGACCAAAGAGGATCTGGAGGACAGGAAATGCCGGATGGACGGGATGTACTGCTGGAAATGATCAAGCAGCGCCAGCAGCAATCGGGGCAGCCTCAGGGTGGGAGCCCGCAGGATGCCGACCTTAGGTGTCGATAGGCTGTCTATACCGATTGGGGACACTTGCGAAGGGAGTCTCTACAGATTCCTCCAAGTGTGACGACAGTCTATTGACACGGCGAGAAGACGTACAAGGAAAGCCCCGGAGCGCTGGCTCCGGGGCTGTTCTGTGTATGGACAAGCTATTTACATGGGGGCGCTGACCTGGCTCACGGTCTCGCCGAGGGTTCCAAATCCCGGCGGTGGCTGTCTACGTTTTGGGCCAGCGGTAACGGCCACTGCCGGTGGTGATGCCCAGTACCCGATGTACTGCGGGGAATTTCTGCCTAGCCTGCAGGCGTAACCGGAGCTTTATGAGCACCTGCTGAAACATGAGAAACGCCGCCAGGCCGATCACCATGGCCAGCCCTGGGCCGTATTCAATCTGGACCAGAAGGTCCCTTGCTCCGTAAGGCAGAAACAGCGCCAGGAAAAGGATGGCGGCGGTGGCCAACAACGCCAAACGACGGCGCGCATACTTGGTGGCCAAGTATATTCCGATCAGCAGTATGCCCGTGGTGTTGCCGATCAGGATAGCAGTCTGGAGCTGGGAGAAACTGTTGAAATAACCGATTGAAGGTGAACTGACCAGGACCAGTATATCCAGCCCGCTGCTGGCCTGCTGGTCACCGTCGAGGGTTACCCAGGGTAGAAGAAAGGCCCCAAGGATTACCAAAGTCAAGACAAAGGTCAGGATTCGCATCGTCAGGGTAGCCCACTCTGATGCAGACTGATTGAGCGCCCCTCGGGCGCGGCTCGTCATCCCGGGCTGACCTCAAAGGGAGATTGGGTTATGCTCCTGATATTGTCAGAGGCAACCTGGAAATCGTTCAGTTCAACCTCCAGGTCCTTAATTTCTTGGGGCACGTCGTTGAATCTGGACGCGTCGAAAGACATCTCGGTAGACAGCTGCAACTTCCGAAGGTCGGTTTCCATATCTTCAAGCCGATGTATGATGGCCAGGGCGTTGTCCCTGGCCATATGCGCGCGGTTCTGCCATTGGCTATACAGTTCGTAGTCGGCGTCGTCTTCGGCCTCGGCCCGTGTTTTTCGGGATTCATCGTGGTATCGCATAGTTAGGGCCTTTTGTGAGGCAAAATAAGCTTCTGCCTGCAGCTCCGCCGCCTGGATGGAGCTATCGAATTTCTGGTAGGCCACCTGGGCGTTTTCGTAGCGAGGAGACCATTGGTCCAACAGCTGGTTGATGTCGGTTACCTCGGCGATGTTGACGGCGACCACCTCGTTGGTCTCTACCAGGGAGACGGTCATGTTCTCCGTCTGGTGATATACCATGTTGATGCTTTGGTCGAAGTGGGCGGCTTCCGAAACCTCAGCTTCCTGAAGGACGTGCCAACCAGTGTAAGCTGCGACCGCGAGCACCACGCCGATCACCAGAATGGTAAACGTTTTTCTCATAGGGCCGACACTTCCTTTGGTTTTGGCGGCTGAGCCTGTTCCGGCAGAGAGTATGCCGTCCGTAATAGGGGGTGTCAAACTGGATATTGGTCATTCATCCCTCGCTTGTCCTATCGGATGCCCATACCCATTGCAATCGTTGGGGGAACTGACAGGGCGGCCTCAACAGTTTGCATCCGACACCGTCCGATGTTGTTACGCTGTGAAAGGGAGCTTGCTCGCGCGGACCAGGTGTTGTACAGGATTTCCCGTCATCACGAATCTGTATGGTCCCATGATGCTCGAAGGGTCTTTGTGTAGAGGGGGGCAGGTAGGATGATTTTCTGGGTAATTCGGCTTGTGACGGCCATTTTCAAGGATAGGAGTCCGCTGCGCCAGCCGAGAAGAGTTTTCTCAACCCCAAAGAGGCATATAGGGACAGCCAGATGGGTCATCATATATACCAACCAAGCCCGAGCACGCCACGGGCTACGCCCGTTGGCCCGGCATCTGGTGCTCCAGTCGGCAGCCCAAGGACATAGTGACTTCATGGCCCGTCACGCCTTTTCGCACACCGGGGCCCGTGGGACTTCCCCTCATGACCGGATAAAAGAGCTTGGCTACTCTGGGACGATGACGGCCGAAAATATCTACAAATACCCGTCTCGCCGTGATGGCAAGAGGCTTGCGAAGGGACTTGTCGATGGCTGGATGAAGAGCCCGGGGCATAGGGCGAATATCCTGAACAGCAAGCTCAAGTACATTGGGGTGGGCGTGGCCCATTCAGGGGACTATGTCTACGCAACGCAGAATTTTGGCGCCTAGAAGGGTGCTAATTGACTTCCCCCAGGCCTTCCGCTAGCTGTTTCAATCCAGGTAGCGATTGAAAGCCGGGGTCTCCTGGTTCCAATTGCTCCGGCGCGTTTTCCTTTAGCCAATTGCGAACTATAGCCATAATGGCATTGACGTGCTGCTGCACGTCCAGTGAGGCCTTACCATCCCACCAGCAGACATCCTGAAGCTCTCTCCGATTTGGTTTGGGATCCCCGTCCCCCTGAGCCAGGAAGATCTGGTGCGCGGCTACGGTGCCGGCGTACCGTCCGACGAAGATGGGGTTGTCTATTAAGAGCCCAGTCTCCTCGGCAACTTCCAGTACTGCCCGTTGGCTGGGTTCCTCAGTGGCTGTGACCTGTCCTCCTGGCAATGCCCACTGGTTTTCACGGTTGTGCTTGACCAGGAGAATTTTACCTTCTTTAACAACGACTGCCGTGGCTCTGACGTAGAGATTCCGCTGTCGGTTACTCTGGCTACTGCGTCGCTGGTTACCTCTGTTTTGTCGGTTCAACGGTAATGCTCCTTTGGGGCAGATATCGCAATTTGCCGGGGAGTATGCATTCCGAGAAGGGGGGTGTCAAACCTTACGGACCCGGCTAAGTGTGAAGACACCCTATTGACACGGCGACGGGACGTACGTGAACAGCCCCGGAGCCTGCGCTCCGGGGCTGTTCTGTGTATGGACAGTCTATTTACATGAGGGCGATCACCCTGGCTCCGATCATTCTCACGGTCCGCGCTGGGCTAGTTCAAAGCTGCGGAGCGAGGCGTCGAAGATGTCATCGTAACTTTCCCAGGTCTCTTCCAGCGCCGTGGTTGTGACCACAAAGGCCTGGTCGTCGCTGAGGAGAAGCAACTGGCGATTCCGCAGATTGAAGATCTCATGCTGGAATGTCGATTCGAGGAAGTGGGCGGAGTGGCCATTGACAGTCGATTCAGCGTCATCAATGAAGTTGTGGTCTGGCAACTCCAGAGAAATGAGCCGTTTGGTGGCGTCGACATATTCCTGCATGGTCATTTCAGGGACCGGTTCGATAACGATGTTTATGTTGGCGTGAAAGGGAATAACGCCACCCTGCAAGTCGGGTGTCGGATTGAGAAAGTGAGCTGGTACTTCTCCCACGGCCTTGTTGGTGTCCCAGCCTACCGGGGGACGCATTTTGTAACCCTGTCCTGAAAAAGCGTCGTTAAGTTTGGCGTCTGCCACCAGTTGTCGTTGGGCCTCGGCGACCTCAGGGATTGGGGTATTGGTTGGTAATGGCTCGGCTGTCGCAGTGGGCATAGGTGTAGGTGTAGGGGCGTCCGCATATGCTCTTACGGTGTTTGTCGAAACCAACTGAGCCCAATCTTTAAGCGACCCTGCCGCCTTGAATTCAGGAATAGTAACCTCGTCCTTTTGAGCGCAATCAGAGAATACCGGGGACAGGTTGAAGCAATATCGGTCAGACCTCGCATAACGCACCCGCATTGCCAGGCATTTCAAACTACTGTCATCCCTTAGGGTGCGTGCCATTTCGCTGGTCCACCCCCCTTCTACCATCGCCACGGAATCTGGCTGGTCAAATGTTCCGCTGTTGCTAAACGGCTTTAGAGAACTGCGTAGGGTCTCCTTTTTGACCCATATAGGTATGTGGCAGCCAACCAACCAAAAGGATTCCTCGCTTTGCCAAAAGGCTTCATCCTGCAACTGGCTGATAGCAATGACCCGTGCCCCTGTGCCGGGTTCAAACGGTGGGGCCGGCGTAGGTGTGAAGTCTTGTAAAGAGGCTGGTTCAACCCGAGCAGTTGCTGGCGGAGTAACGGTCGGGGATGAGTCTATTCGACTCTGGGCCTTGGCGATCTCTGCCTCGACCGTGGCAGGGATATCAGGTGTCGGCTCCGGCGTAGAGCACGCGACCAGGACCAGGATGAACAGGGGAGCTAAAAGGAGGACTGCGGTTCTCAAGGGGGCAACCTCGTTATTGGGGTTACCCCGGAGTATGAAAGAGCCTTCCCGGGCCTGTCAAACCTCGGCTAATGCCCCGAATGATTTACAACCGCCTTGCAACCGATATATAGTATGGCTCAGGCGAGCAGGACGCCCTGCCCGCGGAACCCAAACCTTAGGGCTGCCGACCGGAGGAGTTCGTAGCTTCCCCGGCTTCCGGCGCCAATGGTGAGTAAACCACCATGGCCCATGAGCCTAACTTTTCCATCGTCCCTCGTTGTGAGGGGCGCCATTCCATTGTTAGGATCGCCAGGACCCGCCGGTCGGACCTGGTCCAGGAAGCATGTCGGCATGACCCCGGGCAGTTCTTGCCCGGGGTCATTTGCGTTCTGCCCGCCGAGTCAAGTAATTCCAGCAGGTGTTCAGCATGGACTGCCCCCAGCTTGCGGTAGCTCTGGAAGGCGCTTCAGTCTTCCTGACCTTCGTATTGCTGTTTGTTCTTTTGTGGTTCGTGTTTCTAGTCGGGCGATACTATCAGGCCCACCGTCAGACGACCGAAGGCAGAAATAGGCTCCCTGGATTCTTGTGGCCATTTCTGGGGCCGGACGATGAGGGGTAAAATCGGCCCCCTGGTTCTGCCCGCCGTTGCAGGCCATTGGGGCATTCGAAGGGCAATAGCTCGACATGTGTAGTGAAGTCCCAGTCTTGGCAGTTTTCCTGGTCGGCACCGGAGTGGCCCTGTTAATGGGGGCACTCATTCTGATGGGCAACGACGTGGCTGCTCTGTATCGGGAGGGTAAAAGGGTCTCCAGTGCTGATGATCTCGAAGGCCCTGATGCTGCCTGAAGAGTGCTTGGCATGGGCCAATGCATCTCTGTATTTGATGGCCCTCTGTCTAATCGTTTCCTTTCTGACAGTAATAGTCCTCAGGTTAAGCTTGCGATCACAAATAGCAAAGCTACGAGAAAGACGAGGCCAAAAACAACGGCCTGCCACATGAGTGAAGGGTCTCGGCCTGACCTCCACTGACAAGCAGCTCTTAAAGCAATAACGGCCAATTTAGATAGGCCGACCATCAGGATGAACATGAAGAGATAGAAGGCGATTTTCAAGGCGATAGGATCCATAGAACTATCCCTTTATCGGCAGAAGATGACCCAAATTCAACAACGGGGCGTGTCCGGCGGGCTGAAACGAAAAAGCCCGCAGGGCGGACCCCACGGGCTCCCCCGACCAGCGAAGTTCGTAGCGACGCTGGCGGTAGGCGCCAATGGTGAGTAAACCACCATGGGCCATGCGCATAACTATATCACCGCCCGCCCGTTCCGGGCCGGGCGCCATCTCAATACCGTCGGCAGCCGCCTCGCGGCCCCGGTGGCTTCAGCGTGTGCAATTTCAGCCTCACGTCACAGCGGCGTGGGGCTCTCTTTTGTCCTGCGAGACGGGTGAGACGCGATGGGAGGAAGCATGGACTGCTGGTTCTGTCTCGAACTAATCTCGTCCAGTGACCGGTTCTGCAGCTACTGTGGCTATGCCCAGGTGGATGTCATCCTGGCGGTTTGCGAGGTGGTGGCCGAGTCGGTACGGCAGGAGGGAGCCCCGACGGTCCTGGCTGCGGACGCTCTCATATCCGAGTACGTGATGCGGTTCCGCGCCAGGGGCCTGATCGAGGGGTATCCCGCGGAAACCGTCTTGCCCTACAGCGTAGCGGAAGCCATGGGACTCCTGTACGAGGCCGCCAGGGATGTTCTGAAGGCGGGGTTCGACCCTGTCCTGGTCGCACGCGTCAGCGCCCGCGTGGCCGGCGGCGTTGTCTACGAACGTTTGAAAACAATTTCAGGAGGCAACTGATGGAACCCAGGTTCAAGAAGCACAAGATCCCCATGGGGCTGTTCCGCCCTCTTGATTCTCGCCGGAGCGGTCCTGTTCCTCGGCGCTGCGGCCGTTGGAGAGGCTGTTGCAGGAGGCATGCTGACCGGTGTGGCCGTGATTGCGGTGGCCGTCGTCTGCTGGAACGACGCCCTGGAGGCAGCCCGAGTCTTCAACCGGCTCCGCGATAACATGGCGCAGGAGTAACGCCGTTAACCGTTGCTGCAGCTGACCCTCAGAGAAGGACACGTCCGCGGGCGACGTGACCTCGACGCGATCATGGCCGCTGACATGCCGCTCCGCGGGCCCGTTGGCCAGCGCCATCCAGAAAGCCCCAGCCAGGAAAGCCGCATCAGGGACCAACGGAAGGAAGAGAAGGGCGCCTCTCGTCCAGAGGCGCCCGTTCATTCAGCCACCGTGTGGACAAATAAATGCAACGGTCACCAGGGCCGGCGCAACTCTCCGCCGTGAGTAATCCCCGGAGCATCGCCCACCAGGCCCATCGGCATTTCCATCCTGACTGCCTTCACCGCCACCGGGCCCTCCGGCGAGTAAACAGCTATCGACTGGACTGCTCGAGACTCCGGCCCTTGAACACCTTCCGTACCCTGCACGTCGGTTGAGGCCGTCTGGACCAGCCAGGCGCCCCAGCTGAAGACCAGGAGAAGGAGAGCAACGAAAACCAGCTTGCGGTAGACATTTCTCATAGCAGTCGGGATTATGGCCGCGCCAACCGGCGATGTCCATACCTGGCAACGCAGGACGGACGTCCCTTTCAAGAGCTTCCACTGACACAGGCCTCTTGCCAGTCTGGACGACCCATCATCAAACTGGAATGATGGGTAATGATGGACAGCCGGCTGACCTGGCCTTTTACCACCTGGGCCGCATCATCGCCGTCCTGGAGCTGGGCGCCCGGGCCCACGGCGAGATCCGGTGGGTCCACCTCTACTACCTGGCAGGGTTCATGCCCCAGGCAGGCCTGCGGGAGCCGCTGGAGAAACACGGCCAGTCAGTGGTCCCGCGTCTGGAAAGGAAGGGAACCGCCGAAACCTACAGGACCACCCTGGACGACCTTGCGGCAGCGCTGCAGGCGACCGGTGGCCAGCCACCGGCCTACGGCAGCTTCGACAGCTGGGCGGCACAGGTCCTGCAGGACAAGCATCAGGAAGCACGTGTACCGGCGAGCCCCGAACCCGGGGACGCCGTCCTGTACGCCGAGGGTTACCTGGAACAGCGCAGCGCCCTGCAGCCAGGCCGGGCCGGGCAAACGGCCGAGACGAAAAGCCGGGAATACCTGTGGCACTACCACCTGGGCCGGACGATGCCGTGGAACGGCGCCGGCAATGACCCACGACTGCCACCCGGGTTCCAGCAGGGACTCAAGGACAAATGGGCAATCACCCCCGACAAAACCAATGAGAGGAAAAGCAACCATGCCCTACGTCAAACGCCACCGCGCCGGTGAGGAGATGCCCAAGGTCGTCCACCTGAACCCGGACCCCAGGGCCGTCCCCCTCTGCCAGGACCTGGTGAAGCACCCTTCCGTCCAGGCGGCCATCCTGGGAGGCTCCCGCCACACCGGCGGCTGGGACGAACAGTCAGACCTGGACATCATTGTCATCCTGGAAGAGGCTGACGATCAGGAAGAGACGCGGAAGGCAGCCGGCGCCGCGCTGGCCGGAGTGAAGGAGCGTTACTACCCGGGCTACAGTGACTATCAAAACCCTGACCGCGAAGTCAGACACGGTCAATGGATGGTGACGATGGAATACTTCCTGGCCCACCGGCGGACGGTCAACCACCCCATGGCGCAGGCGGCCCGCCAGGGCCTCATCTTCACCAGGGAACCAGGGGCCGAGGCTAGATACCGGCACGACGGGGACACGTCCGGGGAATGGGATCTGGTGACCGTCCAAAAGCTCAGGAGGGCGACCAACCAGTACAAGCAAATACCGACGGTGAAGAAGTTCTTCGACGGGGAGCCGTTGTCCGGCATCGAGGTGCGAACCAGCCAGGGAAGAACGGCCTACTGGCTGCTGTGGTGCTCCGGGTCGGCAATAATGTCCGTCCTGGGAATCGGCTACCGGAACCGGTCCCTGGCAGCCATGGCCGAGAGCCTGAAGGAGAGGGACCCGGGATGGAACCACCGGTTCGCCAGCGACCTGGACTGCCTGGACCAGTACAACGGCTGCGGCTGCGAGGTGGTGGTTGCCAGGCCCATCCTGGACCTGGAGGCCATGTGGGAGGCGCTGGAGCGGGACCGGGAAGCGCTGTGGGACCGTATCGAGGAGCTATGCGGCCGCAGCCTGGAATCATTCCTGCAGTAGGAACGGGAAGAGGCGCAACGGCGCCGGGAGTAAAGAGCCGGAGAATGACACCCGTGGAGGCATTTCCATGACTACGTTCCAGATAACCATTGAGGTGGAAGATCCCCAGGAGCGGCGATTCGAGGAACCGGAGGTCCCCGCGGGTATCCACGTAGGAGACATTTTGCGGACCGGAACGCGCCTGTGACGAACAGGAGCCTCCATCAGGTTGAGAGCCCCCGCCGGAGGAACCACCACGCCAGGCATTGAGGCGGCGGGACCAGGACTGGAGCAATGCAAAGGGAGCTGAGCGAAACCCCAGCGAGCGACACGGTGAGCGACTGCCGGTGACTGATGGAAGGTGGGGCCCGGGCGTATCCCCGATCTCGGCCACAGAAAAACCGTCAGGGCAGTTTTCAGGCCAGCCTGCGCCCAGGCATGTCGGAGCCAGGGTCTGCGCAGCGCTGAAGGTTCGTGCAGGGAAAAATAATGTCGGAGGAACCTGGAGGCCCACAATGACTAAGGGCCAAGGCCGAGGCTCTGGCTCAATCACCGATGGCAGCAGACTAACCTTTGGGTGACATATTCGCTTTTCAAAAAGGGGACCTAATCGCCGGACAACAACAAATCGACACAAGCCTCTGGGCGTTCTCCCTGATAGAACAGCCCGATCCCCTCATGTCGTAAATCTCTTTCATTCTTCCCACCTTTAACAATCTCTCTGTAGCAACTCCACGGAGTCTCCGCAGATGATGCCCTTCTTCTCAGGTGGGTCAATTAAATCCTGGCGATTTCGCATTCTTACATCGGCGCTAACAGAGGCAACCATGGTGCACGGCAGGAGCGGTTGCCGTGGATATATAATCTGAAGGGGATGCCTGAACAGCGCCGATTCCGGCAAAGATGAGGAGGAGCGACATGGCGGCTGGCAGCCTGAGGCCGCATATCGTGCGGGTCATGGCCGAACACAGGGAACGGCCCCTGAGCACCGGGGAGATCTACGAGGCGGTGGCCAGCACCGGTGTGGCTGGATTTGATCCCCGGGCCAAGCGGGACCGGAACCTGGTAAACCGGGAACTCTCCGACCTGGCCGGCATGAGCCCTGAGTCCCACTCCAAACCCGCTCCGCAGCTGCTGGCCCGGGTGGGCCGGGGCCGGTACATCTTCAAGGAGCCGGAGCTGCCCATGGACCTGGCATTGGTGCGGGAGTACCTGGAACCGGAGGAGGTCTACGAGAAGCGGCCGCCGCGAGGGCGACGGTCGGGGCCTGGGCGGGAGCGGGCCGCCGAGTCGGTGCGCCGGCAGTTGTTTGCGGTGCAGCGGGGCATCTGTCCCGGTTGCGGCATTTACCTGCCCCACTACCTGCGCTTTGAGGTAGACCACATCGTGGCGCTGGCCGACGACGGGAGGACCGAGGAGCGGAACCTGCAGCTGCTGTGCGGCTACTGCTACCGCGTTAAGGGGACTAAAGGTAAGGACGGCTACCGGCTGAAGATGGCGGAGCTGCGGGCGGACAACCTGGGCACCGGGGTGATGGTGGACGAGGGGCTGGCGGTGCTGACGGGCAAGCGGTTGGCCAGGTACCACCGCGGGGAGTTTCAGGAGTAGCCAGCCGGGCGCGGTGGCCCACGCCGTGGTTAGGTGTTACGGAACAAGCCCTCCTTGCCCCCGTATGGTACATTGCAGCGCCGGGCCCAGGGGCGCAGTCGGGCCATAGTTCGGATCCCCCAACCCCGCCGGATGGGCGGTGGGCAGTGAAAGCAATCAATCCAGGAGGAGCGATATATGACCAGCGCAGCCAGCGACCAGATCTACTGCTTCAAGTGCCGTGAGAAGACTGACACCCTGGAGACCCAGGAGGTGGTGCTGAAGAACGGCCGTCCCGCGGTCACCGGCCCCTGCGCCATCTGCGGGACCAAAAAATTCCGCATGGGCGCGGCCAGGAAGTGATCGTCGATAACGAGAGGGTTTACAGTGCTGTTGTAGCCTGTAATCGAGAGCAGACCACCGCCTGCCAGGACCAACCAGGTTGGTCTTGATTTATCGTCCGACCAAGTTGCTGTCGGGAGGTTCGCGAAATTCCTTGAATGGCAGCAAACGCTGTTTCTGAACGGCACACAAAAGAGGGTTTCTTTACGTGCATAAGACGCATTGGCATGCTTGACACCGATTAAACTGGCAATCCACGCTGGCCCGGTCCCAGCGCGGACGTGTCGCTCCTGACTGCCTTGGGGTTTTGGACTATGCCACACTTGGCGGTTGTTCACCTTAGCAGGCATTTGTAGCTGATCAGGTCCCAGAATCAGGTTCAACACCTGCCGCTTCGCCGATTGCAAGGAACGGGTCACAGACCTGCTGCAACGGGTGTGCACCGTTGGCGTCAACACGGTCGCAACCGTGATATACATGACAAGCAGGGCAAGTTCAGACAGGTGGCGGCCCAGAGAGCGAAAGCAACCTTAAAGCACAGATTCTGAAACATTCGACAGCTTGGAATACCAAAAATGGCAGACGGTTGAGTCCCGAATTGCCATATATCAAGATCGGGAACACCGAAACTTAAAGCGTGTCGTTCACCATTCCACTTAGCGGATGCTGCTCTATTGACCAGCGGGCAGTCTCACCGTGGGGCCCTTCATAGTCGGAGAAAATGTGTGCCGTCCGGGGGGACATTAATGGGTTCATCCCCTTGAGTTTTATCGGCTCTCTTCTGAATTCATACCCCCAGTTGGACACGGCGTCCAGATACAACGAGACATCCTCCATACTCGTCATCTTTTTCCAGATCTCCCGCTGGTGCGGTACGGGCATGCGCTCTCCAATAATTACGGCCTCTATGCAAGCCTGGGGAACATCCATAACGTATATCGGAAAATTATTGTCGGCGTCTACACATCTGCAGTTATCCAAGCTCCTGATAACCCTAACCTCCTTTTCATACTCCCATTCCTTTGCTTTGACGCAAAGTTCGGCTATCGGAATTGGCTCTTCACTGGCCGTATAGCTGGCTATGTCCACTTTTGGCCGGTGTTCGCTATATCTCATCTCGAAACGACCCGAGAAGAACTGATGGGTTTCATCAAACTGAACAACCGCCCCTGAGTAACCCTGTGCATAGTGCGACCACATCAAGTGGGACGAAGGATTGTTGGACAGGCACAGGATGCCAATGGCCCGATTAAGCGAAGCTAAAATTCCTCGAGAATTCTGATCACCACAGTAATCCGAAGTGAAATCGTCCTTGAGTGTGCCTACAGCCGGCTCCCTCCTCGATGCGGTGACGGAAAATTGAAAGTGGACATTTTTAGTCCCGAAGTCTTCCGGCACGTTAAGTTCGGGAACCATTTCGAACGGATCGTTGAGTGCTCCAGGCTGAGTAAATCTAATGCTGCCTTCCAGAATTCTCTTCAAGTTGTCGAACGTCACATATTTATACAACGACATTATGAACTCCCTCCTTTCAACGGCAATACCTGCAGCCGACGAAGACACACTATTTCTGAAGTAAGTATATTCCGCATAGGTCTGTTGAATGGGCAAAAATTAACTACATACCAACGCAAGAAGTGCAATACTTTAAATCGTTCAAAAGTTTTTGAAATAAACAGCCGAGTTACCTTAGCCGAACAGACTAATCTTTGAAAAAATGACAGGCGGCAATAACCAATACCAGCAACCCGCTCAAGAATCAGCTCCGGGCCGATGCCCATGTCACCCACGTCGTCATCATCACCTACCCCACGACTACGGCTACTTGGAGGAGCACTTCCGAGCCCGCGGCCTCGACAAGGTCGGCACGCTCTGCGACCGGTGCCGGGTACAGTCCAGGAAAGCCATGACCCAGCAGCAGGCCCGCCTGCCGGCAAATCCCGCACCTGGACGACAGGACCTCCCCGCAGCTACCGAGGGCATCGGTCCCTCTGAGGTCCAGCGACTCTGCTCGTCCCCAACCCCAGCGCCTCTGACAAGGCCCGGTCGAATCTTGGGTCGGGTAGGAGAGGAAGCAAGAGTCGGATACAATACCGGCAGAGCACATACTTTCAGTTCCAACCAGAGGTTACCATGTCAGCCAGTGACGCCAACCCGCCCGATCCTGAAGCTACCGAAGAGCTCCTGGCCAGCTTGGCCCAGCAGGTAGCCCAACAGTCCCGTACAACGGCGTTACATATCGCGCAGCACGACGAGATCGAGACGGTGGCCCAGGAGAGGGCCAATGCCGTCATAGACAGGCTCAGGTCCGACCTGCAGCAGGCGCACGAGGCCGCGTTGTCCCGGGCAATGGAGGCCATGACGGCCAGCAACAACAGGGACCTCCATCAGAACCTGACGAACATTGCAGCAAGGTTCAATGAAAGCCTCCAGGAACTGACTGTCCACCATGCCAGAATATTGCAGGAACACGTGGCTGGACTGGAAACGCTGGCGCGACAGAGCGCCGAGCGCCACGGCCAGGAGGTGGAAGAACTCAGGGCAGAAATCCGGAACTCGCGGGGTCAGGCCCAGGAACAGCGACACGAAATGGACCAGGCCCATGCCGCAAGGCTGGCCGCTATTGAGAGCAAGTTCAGGCAGGAGTGGCACGATCAGGAACAGCGGTACCAGCAAGTCTGTTCCGACACCACGGCCGAGATACAGCAACTCCTGGAAAGTGCACTGGAGAAAAACGCCAGGGAAACCGAAAGGAAGCTGGAGGAAGCCGGGGCTGCCATGGCCCAACAGAGTGGGAATATCCACAATGCCATGGCAGCCAGCAATGCCAGATGGCGCAGGCTGGCCATCATTCTCATCGGAGCCACGGTAACGTCCACGGTGCTGGCCGTGGCGGCCCTGCTTACGGCGCTGCTATGACAACCGCCGAACTGCTGGACCTGCTGCACGAGGCTCAGCAACTGCTCAACCACGCCACCAACATCGAGGACCGGAAGAGGTTCAGGCTCCGGCGGGCGAACCTGGATGCGGAACTCGCCAGATGCACTGGCCTAGCCCTTCATGCCCACGAACAGGCATCGAAGCAGCTTCAAGCCCTGGAACGCATCGTCGAGCAGGCTAGGAGCGAACTTGAAGCCGTCCGACTGGCTGCCACCGGCGACGGGACACGACCAGGTGAAAACCAGATTTACGAACAGCTCACCCTGGCAGTGGCCGATATGTGGGAGGCCCATCAGACTGCGCTGAAAGAAATGGAGGACAACCGCCAGCGTCTGGGTACCTTCAGCATTACGCTGTTTGGCAGGACCATGACCGGCAAGTCCACACTCATGGAGATACTCACCGAGGGCAGCGGTGACACCATTGGCAAGGGAGCGCAGCGCGCCACCCGGGATACCAGGCAGTACGAGTGGAACGGGCTGAAGATCCTGGACGTACCCGGGGTGGCCGCCTTTGGCGGAAGCACCGATGAACAGGTGGCCTATGAGGCCGCGCAGCAGGCCGACCTGATCCTCTTCCTGATTACCGACAACGGACCGCAACAGGGGGAAGCCGAGCACCTCGCCGAACTCCGAAGGACCGGCAATCCCATTTTGGGCATCTGCAACGTTAAGTTGGGAATCAACGGCGAGTTGGGCATGAGGAATTTCCTCAAGAACCAGAACAACCTGTTCGACGAAGCCAAGCTGAGCAAAATGCTCAGCCCGTTTCAGGAACAGCTGTCGCAACTCGGATTCAGCCAACCCATGGAGTTTAAGTACGCACATCTTCTTTCAAGGTTTCTGGCCGACCAGCCGGATTACCGGGACCACCAGGTGGAACTGCACGCTGCCAGCAGGTTCGGCGACATCGAGGACCACATCTATCGGGAAGTCACTGTCAATGGGTCCTTTCACCGGCAGCGGAGTTTCCTGGAAATTACCTCCAGGGCGTCATTCGACATCTGGCGGCAGATGCTGACAGCAGGGACTTCCGCCTGGGAACTGCACGACCGAATCAGGGACCACGCAAAGGAAACCAGGGCCTGGAGGGAGGAGTTTCGGAAGGAAGCCGACGCTCGCATTCAGGGGGTGCTGTTCAGCACCATTGGCCGGCTAAGAGCCTCAATACCAGCTTTCGTGGAAGCCAACTGCGAAGACACGGAACTGGCCGAAAAGTGGGCCCAAAGAGTAGAGCGCGCTGGCATCAATAGCGAGGTGCGGGACCTTCAACAGGACCTTCAGCAGCGGGTCGTCGACAAGATCTATACCCTCACCCAGGAACTGGACCAGGAACTGCAGGGCGTCCAGGCCACCATGACTCAACCCGACCTGATCACAGGTCCCATCGCAGACCACAGGAAGAGATGGAGCTGGGGCACTACAGGAGTAACGTCCGTACTGGGCATCGCCACGACCATATCCGCATTCACCGTTCCGCCTTTGGCCATTCCCCTGGGAATAGCCACGGCAGTAGTGGGTGTAATCGGGCGAATCATAGGTGGATTTCTGGCCAACAAGGCCGAACGCCGGCAGGAGGCCATCGCCAGGATAACCCCAGAGCTCCAGAGACATCTGGACCAGATACAGTCGGACATTAAAGGGCAATTGGATAGCTGGCTATTGCATGACCTGATAGAAAGGCACCTGGACACAACCGTTGCCCAGTTGGAGACATCGGCTGCCGACCTGGGTCAAGCCGCCGTATTCTACAGATCTCAATCAGCATCGTTGAACCAGCGGCTGCTCAGCCTGAACCGGCAACTGTTGGAGGCCGCGCTGAAGCACATCTGCGAAGGTCTCGCCACGTCTGAGAACCTGGTCATCGCCCGGGTGCCGGGGCAGGGCATCACCCTTAAGGCTTCTGGGATGGATCTCATCACAGCTGAAGCCATAGAGCAACTGCGGCTTGTGATCCAGGAACCTGTGTACGTCATTCCGGCGGAATGGACCACAGAGCAGGTCATCCTATGGGGAACGGGCAGGCAAACATCCCTCAACGACATACGCATCGACTGGGATCGTGCCACCGCCCACGCACCCCACGACGACGAGGACCCGGCCACGGCGGCACGTATCAGCATGGCGCAGCAGTTGACCGGACTGCATATCAGAAACTCCAAATAGACGGGGCGGTTCAATGGAAAAGTTACAGACACAGGAATGGGGCGAAAAGACCCAGACGATACTGGATAGGGCCCGGAACGCCCTGCTGGAATCCAGGCAATGGGAGGTGCGTGATCTCGTCGCCCAACTGCCAGAGGACCTTGCCTTAAACCAGGACACCCCCATCAGCGTGGCTTTTGCCGGTCAGTACAGCGCGGGCAAGTCAACGATCCTCAAGGCGCTGACCGGTCAGCAGGACATTGTAACGGGAGCGGGTATCACCACAGAGGAGACCCGGGTCCTGGAATGGAATGGAGTGAGCGTCATTGATACCCCCGGGGTTCACACCGTCATCAGGCCCGACCACGACGTTGTTACCTACAATGCCATCAGCGAGGCCGACCTGCTGGTGTTCGTCATCACCAACGAACTCTTTGACGACCATTTGGGAAGGCATTTTCGAAAACTGGCCATCGACAGGGAAAAGGGGCACGAAGCAATACTGGTGGTCAACAAGATGGGCAGGGCCGCGGACGGCAATACCCCTGAAACCCGGAGGGTGATCATCGAAGACCTGAGAGAGCCGCTGGCGCCCTTCACTCCGGAGGAACTGCGTATCACCTTTACCGACGCGGAAAGCGCGCTGGAGGCCCGAGCTGAGGAGGATGAAGAGCTGGCCGGGATGCTCCGTCAGCAGGCCAACATGGAGGAACTCGTACAGAACCTTGACGACCTGATACTGCAGAAGGGCCTTAACGCCCGCCACACCACCACCCTCTATACCATTGACCAGACAATGCAGGATGCCATGGCCAACGAACCCACCGGAGACTCGGACGTGGATTCCTTGGTTATGATCTACAACCAGAACATCAGGGTCATCAGGGAAACGCGCTCCCGGCTGCTGCATTCCGTCCGGAATGCAATAGAGCAGGCCAACTCCCAGGTCGTAATGGCCGGGGCGGAATACGCTGAAAAGTTCCACTTCATCACTTCCCAGGAACAGCTTGACCAGGCCAACGCCGATATCGAAGCCAGGGTCGAGGAAGTCTGGAAGGCCCTGATACAGGATATAGAGGCGGAGTTTGCCGAGGCGATGCCGGCCATGGGCAACCGGCTGGAGGAATTGCACGACAGCCACCGGTTCCAGACGACAGTTGAGAACCTCAACGGCCGAAGCCAGGGGCCCGACACCACCAGACTTCTGGGAATAGCCCGGACAGTGGCCGCCCGACTGGGAGAACTGGGCAGGAAGACAACAACCTCTTCTACACTGGGACCCGGGGCAAGCGGCTTGGCGAGGTTCTCCGGTAGCCAGGCGCACCACGCGGTGCTGCGATTGGGCCACATGATGGGACACTCCTTCAAACCCTGGGAGGCAGTTCGCATGGCGCGGAACATAGGCCGCGCCAGTGCCGTCCTGAGCGTCCTGGCAATAGCCCTGGACATCGGGACGCAGATCAAGTCGGACCAGGACGAGGCCAGGAGGGACGCGGAGGCCATCGGCGCCCGTCAGAAAATACGGTCCCACTACGAAAAGGTCGCAGATGCCATGACTACCGAGGCGCAGTCAACCGCTGACGACTACATCCGGGATCACCTCACGGGTCTGCTGGAAGATCTGCAACGCCATGCCGATGATCTGAATCAGGCGCGACTGGAGCAGAGCGTGCACTTGGAACGGTTGTCAGAATCCAGCAGGCAGGCCAGGGCCCTGATAGCAGAAATTCACGCGCACGAGACAGGACCGGATTAGGCAACTGCGTGGCAAAGGCGCCTCCCGCTAACAAGCATAAACTGGTGAGTGGAGGACGGCCGCAGAGAACGGCGTCGACCTGGTTAAATGTCCAACAAGATAGGCCCTGGTATTAAATTTGACCGAGGTCATCCAGACCGCCAGCAACCGTCAATGAATCAAGGGGTGGCAGAAAATCCCGAGACAACAGCCCGCTCCACTCCTCCATAGTGGACGATTGCTTTGTCCCGCGCCATACCGTAGAGTGGGCTTGTTACCACCAACCGAACAGTCCTTCCCGCAGTGTTGCGAGAGGGCTTTGGCACCACGCCCCAACTTGCACGGCTCTGTGGGCAAACGTTGGCTGCTGCAAGTTACCGAATCCTCGCCTCAAGAGGCCCCAGTATGCAACAGATTGCCTCGTGTCCCAACTGTTTAAATATCCTGGGTGCCGACCAGTATTTCTGCCACCGCTGTGGGACCGCATGGCCACAGCCCTACAAAGAACTGTCCATCTACGCTGCGACTGCTGGTGCTGACGAAGCTGGATACCCTGTGTCCGCCGATGACCAGCTCGTAGAGCTCGGCGGAACTGTTGGGGCAGTTGCTGTTCTAAGACATGGAGCGCACTGGAGGTGATGGCGACAAGGACGGAGTGAGCCGGGACCGGATGATGTTGGTGCATCACCCGAAGATGCGCCATAGTTACAAGATCAGCAGCTGGCGGTTTGACGGGAAGAAGGCGGCCATAGTTGTGGACACCGGCACCCATTTGAACACCGCCACGGCGGTGTTGTCGGGCAAGGCTCCCGACAACCTGGGGGCACTGGGACTGGTGGAGGAAAGAGAAACAGCCACAGATTTGCCGGTGGAGGAAGCCATGGTCGATGCCGCCTATGGCGGCGGAGGTACCAGGCAGAGCTTTGCTGACGCGGGAAGGCGGTTGGTGGCCCCAGAGCCAGGCCGACCCAATCGGAAACGCATTCCCAAGGATGACTTTGTCATTGATCTGGCGGCGGGCAGTTCACCCTCACCATCGTGCCAGCGGGAAGGCGTACGGATGCCGCGGGTAGGGTCCACCACTTGCAGGCTTTCCAGTTCCAAGGGGCGGCAGGGTGGCGACGCAGGAACACTATATGGGAGTTCATTGCCTGAGGAACGGCAATAATAGGCAGAGTCAAGTATTCACACAATCGAGATACCCAAATAGAAATGTCTTTCCCAGATCAGATCCACATTAACCGGCTACGAGACGCCCTCTGGCGGCGATCAGGCAATGGTGCCTCCGTAATGGTAGGAAGCGGATTCAGCCGTAATGCCCTGCCAATCCGGCCCGACATAGGACCATTGCCCACATGGTTGGACATTGCCATACAGCTTCACGGAGAGCTGTATCCCCAGAGCGAGAAGCCCCATACGCCGGAAAGTGCTCCGAGGATAGCTCAAGAGTACGAGTCAGCCTTTGACAGAGTAGCTCTGCATAATACCCTCCAAAGGCTGGTACGAGACGGCGATTATAGTCCCAGCCAGGCCCACACTCGCTTGGTAAGGTTGCCGTGGGACGGCATCTATACAACCAACTGGGACACTCTATTGGAGAAGGCGAATGACCAAATAGTTGAGCAATCTTATGGCGTGGTCAGAAACAAAGAGCAGATCCCAATGACAAGCCGTCCACGTATCGTCAAGCTCCACGGGTCGCTCCCATCACAGTTCCCCCTTATCGTGACGGAAGAAGATTACCGTACCTACCCTACGGAGTTTGCGCCGTTCGTAAATACTGTCCAGCAAGCCATGATGGAGACAGTATTCTGTCTCATAGGATTCTCGGGCGACGATCCGAACTTTCTCAAATGGTCAGGCTGGGTCAGGGACAATTTAGGAAGCTCGGCGCAAACGATCTATCTGGCTGGATATCTCCAACTCTCTCCGCCTCGCAGGATCATGCTGGAGAAACTTAACGTCACGCCTATCGACTTGGCACGACATCCAAAGGCCAACACTTGGCCGGAGAACAAACGCCACGAGTTTGCCATCGAGTGGCTGCTTCATTCACTTGAAATGGGGCAACCCTATGACATCACCAACTGGCCCATACCGCCAACCGAAACAAAAGAGCAAATAGACGCTAGCTTAGAACCGATTGAGGGGGTCCGCTCCAGGGAGCCAATGGCCGAACCTCCAATGGTCAGTGCTGAAGACACGGTTGCCGCGGAAACAGTCCTAGAACTAACCGAGATCTGGAAGCATAACAGGGAAATGTACCCAGGCTGGATAACAGTTCCTTTCTCTAGGCGTAGACTAATGGAGTGGACAACTGACGATTGGGGACGAAGGGTATTGCTGTCTCTTGCGACTCTTACTCCAGTGGAAGGGCTATACGCTCTCCGGGAGTTAGTGTGGCGAGAAGAAGTTCTGCTCGTGCCGATGCACCCTCATTTGGAAAGTGCCATAGAAGAAACTCTTGACTCCATTGACTGCAAGAGCCGCACCATAAATGGTGAGGCCGCTCCAAGAGAAGATTGGTCAACAATTCGCGACGCTTGGTTCAACATGGGTTCCGCCCTGTTAACCGCCTCAAGGCACCGCTTTGACAGACCGTCTTTTGACAGATGGTTGAAAGCATTGCAGCAGTTCCAAGATGATGACCTGGACCTCCGTCACCGGATGTGCCATGAACAATGTCTTTGGGCAATCTGGGATATGGACTTTCAAGTGTTGGATAACCTGCTCGAGGGTTGGAATACAGATAATTGTGACCCAGTCTGGAGCATGCGTAAATCCGCAGTACTCTGGGAGACTGGACGCTCTGCCGAAGCAGAAGAATTATTGAATGGCTCGGTCTCCGCTCTTAGGGCAATTCCAGCAGCAGAAAACAGTTTAGCTGTTCCATCAAGGGAAGCGTGGGCAACTTTAGTGGCGTTGGGTTGGGAAAACCAGCAAGGGTCTTTCCGAAGACTGAGGGAATTGGCTCCCCTGTGGTGCGATGTATTCGCGGAGAGACAATCAGCCTCAGAAGATCTGGGAAAGAACAGGCCGGACGACGACCCTCCGGCGTTTGACATAAATCGACGGAGGGGCAAAACATTACGTTATAGCAATTATGATCCTCATTCGGCAACCTACAGAGCCATACGCTTATCGGAAATGGCGGGCTTGCCACCTTTCATGCAGGACAATGGCATCCAAGTTGCGGTTTGGGCGGAGGTCCTCAGAAAAACAGCAGTAGAGTTGGCCGAATGGGATCTGCAAAAATCGGTCCGACTGGTACTCCGAACGAGTGGAGGCACTGGCAATGCCTTGGAACATGTGCTGGCGCGTCCTAAAATGGCAACACTGGGAAATGAGCAAGCAGAGGAACTGGCGCAGGCCTGCCTGAGAATCGTCGACAGAGAAATGGCGAGCCTGGTGCCTGCAATGCTTGAGCCAAGGACCGTAACAGCTATTGAAGCCTTGTCGCGCCTGGCAATCAGGGTCAGTCCGGAACTGGCAGAGTCCATATTGAACAGAGCAATCGAATATTGCCAAAACCCCAATCTGGCACAAGGGACTTGGGGAAAAGAGATCGAGAATCTTCTAGTGCGGTCATGGGAGGCGCTTCCCACAGAAGTTCGTAGCCACAGAGCCTTGGACATATTGACTTTGCCTATAGCAGGTTTGGACAACACTCCTCCATTGGTGGAAAACAACTGGCCGGAGCCTTCAGAAATCTTGGCGAACACCAAACCCCCATTATTGAGGAATAATGAAAACGAGCATCTGTGGCAAGAAGCCATAAGCTTGGTAGCAAGCGCTTTCGTCTCTAACGTCCCCTCTCGACTTCGAGCATCAATCAGGATGATCCCACTGGTAGAGTCCGGCTATTTGACTGAGGAAGAATCGCAAAGAATTGCCGAAGCACTATGGAGTGAGAGCTATACTCCTCCGGATGAGTTACCCATCTATACAAGGCTATTTGACTGGTCATTCCTCACCCTGCCAGAGCCAGCACTAGGTCTGGCGCAGGAGCGCTTCAAAGCTAAATGGCTTGGGAGACAGGAAACTACTGGATGGCAGCACAAAGCCACAATTGAGATCTTCGGAAATTCTTTAAACGGGCTAAATCACGACACCCAAGATCTGGACAGTCGTCTCTGGCAGGTTGGTAGTGCCATATTGAGCCTACGGAGACAAGCGAGACAACTGGCGCTTTCCGAGACAGAAAAAGCGGACCTCCGCCAACTGTTGGAGATCTGGTCAGATGCTTCCCTTCCGGACCCACTGGCACGTGAGCATCCTCTCCACCACCAGATTGCAGAGGCCTTTCAGCAACGCTTCAGACAGGTCGCCGAGGCCATTCCTGCAATCATCTCAGAAGTCAGGCTTTCTACTTCCGTTGGACTAAAACTCTACTCGAAGCTGCAGCACTTAGCCGAGAACCAAATACCGGCCTTCTCCCTGGCACCAAGTATCGCTCAAGGCGCCCCGGAACAATTGGAAAACATATCGACAACTTTGCGTGTCGGTTTAACATCCGATTACCACGAGCTGGCCGAAAGCGCAATATCAGCAGTGAGATTATGGATTGAGGCAGCGTCAAATTCCGAAAACGAAATCCCCCAACCACCCGATGATCTGGTACGAGAGGTGGGCATCTCAATATCTTCGCGTAAGAGCACAGTAATCAAAGGAGCTTTAAGAACTGCCAGGTGGATATTCGAAGAAGGGAGCGAATCTCACAGGGACATTATTCGCCAGCTAGTGGAAGACGGACTCAACTACCTTGCAGCCGAGCTGAGCTACGGACGCCGTCACGAGAATCCGGATGATGTACCATTGCTAAGGTTACTTTGCACTCAACTGGCGATGGCAATGTATAGAAACGGAATGGGCCGACATTCAGCCGTTAGCAGGTGGCTAGAAATTGCCAGAGACGACCCTCTTCCAGAGGTCCGAAATGCGGCTGAGCTTCAATAGACCGGATTATCATGGGAGCAGACTGATGGCCGACAATCTCCACTTGGATCAGAACAGTTCTAACCGCTAAGCTTGGACGAGCCCTTCGTCAACGTACGGCAGGCATATTCTTTCCATGCCACTATCGGAGCCTTCTCGCAATGGACCTATTCGGCCATTGCCAACAACCCTGACGGAGGACCGTGCGCCATCGGCGTCAGGGTGCAGGGGGACTGGCTGCCAGGGCAGCGCACACCGGGCCTGACCAGCATGCACGATAATTGCCATTATCACGCCGGGCAACATGACCTATAATGGGCCTTCTGAGAACTGTTGCCATCCAGCAAAACCACGTTGCTCGCTCCACTCGGAGGCTCACCTTGTCGTCACCCCTCTTCCTCACCGAGGGCTATCACATAGACCACTTCGGGAATATGATCTTCATCTCCTTTGTGGATTTCAGGAAGCCCCGCGACCGTACACCTATTGCGACTCTCATTAAGGCGTGCAGGCAAGAGCACGCCATCGAGACTATGGGGAAGGTAAGGATTTCCAAGCCGCCCGTGTTCCAGAAGTATGGCGAGGCCCTGATCAGGGACCCATCGGAGGCGTTCGCTTCGCGAGAACAACTGATTGCCGAAACCATCGACGACCCGGCTGCTCTGGCTCAGGCAAATGACCGAGACTCGGCAGCAAACAGGGCGGCCGAGCTATCAGGAAGCAATTTCACCATCAGGACGACCGGGGTCACTCAGAGAAATTTCCGCCATAGATCACTGACTTCAGGAAGGAACGGCTGGATATTCTGCACCAGCCTGGAACCCTCCTCGCCAGAGGAATGGGACCTCTGGTGGAAGACGCTGGAACCCGGTTATGACCACGTGTCTTACATTTACAGCGCCCGCGATTTCGCCCGGGCCCTGGCCAGCGCAGTGGCGGAGCAACTGGGTCCCCAGGGCAAGGCCAACACGGAGTCCATACACAGGTTTGAAGGGGAACCCGCCGTCCGGACTTCCCACCGACTCCAGTACGTCTTCCATGGACCGGTTATATATGTGGAGGATATTTACGACCTGATCACTCAGACATCGTCACCCAGCCGGAAGATGCTCCTGCCCCTGTTTGCCAAGGAGCCGGGATTTGGCGACCAGCGGGAATACCGCTTCGTCATCCTGGCGGAACAGGAGCCGCAGGAAGATACCGAGGATCTAATCGCCTCTCCTGCAATCCTGGCGACAATGGATGACCGACTCAAGAGTCGAGGTCCAGTATTTATTCCGCAGACTGTGCAAATTGACGACGAAAACCAGGACCATTGGCACAACGAAGACGCTGGGGACTGGGGACCTGATGACGACACCTTCGGAATCAGCGGAGCGCTTCAAGATCTAATCGCTTCATCGGAAGAGCGCGTTAGGGACCCTGCAACAAGTTCCAGGCCACGGCAGATCAACCCAGACGCCTTGCCCGAGGACCTTAAGACGCTGCTGACGACCTACGCGGCGATAGATGCACTCAGGCAGAAGGTGGACGGAGGTGTCGGGATCAGAGCAGAACACCCCGACCGGTTGCCGGCAGTTGCCGGCGCCGCCTGGTACGCCGAGAAGACCATCAGGGAGTTGTGCCAGCGCTTCCCTGACCCGGTCCGGGGAATATCCGTGAGTTCAGACAATTACATCGTTGTTGAGGTGGAACTGTCCCATTGGCAGGGTGTTGAGTGTAGGCTCGCCGTAAGTCCGACAGGCCAGTGCGCAATTACAATGAAGAAGGGAGTTGAACAAGTCAGCAGGTTCTGGGACTGCACCCCTATATCTGAGAGTGCCCTGCAATCACTGGAGGACTTCGGGTGATTTCGTCCCTCGGGAGCCGGACCCTCCCACGCTGCTCCATATGACAACAGTCATATACAATTCTGCCGGGTCTGCAATGCCAGCCGGGTCCTGGGGAAGCATTCTCCTCCAGGACCGGCGGACGGTTCGCGAGCTGGCCGCAGCCGCTTCCCTCATCCTCGAACACCTCCCGGCCCTGGCGGAGCAGGTGAATCGCATCCACAGCGGCGGGGGCTTCATGTTCACCGCCCCACGACAGCTAATCGGACGGGTCGGTGGGAGGAGACCCATCTCCAGGAGGAAGAAACGGCTATGCGGCAGTCCGGATCTCTGCCGGATGGGGCATGTCCAGGGTTGTTGGCAGGGAATCCACTGGACCCGCGAGAGCAGCTAAACCGGCAGGTCCCAGGGCCGGAGCAACACAAATGCACTCCAGCTACCAGAGGATGACATTCCAGCAGTTGCCCTCCCGGCAGGTCAGGGTTCTGCTCTTCCCGTTCAGCAGAGCCTCCACGGTTTCGGAGACCAGGAAGAAGTACAGTTCCCCACCAACCATGAAGCGCAGGTCGCTTTCCTCATCGAGGAATGGGTCATAGAAAGACCAGTTTTTCGTCAGGTTGTCGAAGTGAAAGACCACGTCCAGCCGGTCGCCCAGGCCGGCCAGTTCCTCAGCCACGGGAGCGGCATTGCCTGGCACGGCCCCGCCTGGCGAGAGCTGGAAGAAGGCCCGGGCCAGGGAGCCGGATACGTCGACCCGCACCGGCTGCGGGCCGAAGCCAGCGCCCGGAGCGATGAACTGGAGGGAGAAGCGGCCCTGGGCATCGGTGGACGGGCGTTCTGCGCCGAGCGCCTCCATACCCCCCACCGACACCGAGGTGATGGGGGCGTGGTGCCGGAAGCCGCTGCCCGTCAGGGAGACCAGGGTCCCTGGCGGTCCTGAGGACGGGGTAACCAGAATTGTCGGTTCCAGCACCTGGTGCTCGACGGCAGTTTCAATGAGCTCTCCCACGTCATCCCGAAACTCCACCCTCACCGCGTTGACGGAGGGGCTGGGGGTATCCAGGGACACCTTTATCTCCTGGGCGAAGTTGCCCTCGTGGTCCGTCCGGACCGGCGTGGTGGTCTGGCCGGAGGGGGACTGGTAATGAATGAGGAGTTCCAACCCGGGGCCACCGTGGTTGTGGGCCGGAAAACCCCTCCCCAACACCTCGATGACGGACCCCGGGCGGCTTTGGGCCGGGGTCACCGTCACGTCCCTGGCTGCCACCTCGTACTCCACTGAGCCGGCGCGCCCGTCGGTATCCACCAGGTCAACGCGATACGTCCCCTCCTCCGTGGTGGCGCCGGCGACGGGCAGGCTGATGGTCCCGGCCCAGGACCCGTCCGGGTCCACCGGGATGAAGCCCTGGCCGTAGTTTATGCGGCCCGGCTCCAGCAGGCTGCCTCCCACCCTTATCTCCCGGATCACGGCCCCCTCCCCGGTTGAGAACCCCCTTCCCCACAGGGCCACCGCCTGGTTGGCCACCAATGTCCCGGGAGAGAGGCCGACCTCCGTCTGGCCCAGGGTCACCTCCACGATCACGCTGGAGGAGTAGAGCTGGCCGTCTTCATCCCGGATCTGCCCTACTTCCAGCAGGTGCTGGCCCGTCTTCACCCCCGCCGGCACGCCCATCCTGAAACTGAGCCGGCCCGAGGAGCCCACCGAAAGAGCGTCCACGTGGGTGCTCTCTCCCCCCACCGTCACAGACTCCAGGGTCCCCGGTGGAAAATCGATGAGCTTCACCTGCAGGTCCCTGTGGGACCCCACCGCAGCGGTTGCCTCAATTCTGCCAGACAGGGCCAGCAGTTGGGTTGAGTCCTGGATGTAGATAGCACCCTTTCCCGCCAGGTTCAGGCCGCGGCCGGCCCCGTCGGCGGCGTTGACCAGGTTGCAGCCCCGGCTATCGGACAGACAGTCGCCGGACCCAGGGGCGAAGGGCGGCACTCGGACTTCAAAACTGCACTGCCCGATCCCCAAACTGTCCACCGTGGCCTGGCACAACTCGCCCTCGTCGTCGGCCTGGCGGGCGTCGGCGTCCGAGTCCCTCCAGACCCACAGGGTTAATCCCTCCCGGTAGCCCCTGGCCGTAACGGATACCTGCTCCCCACGGGTGACCGCGTCCCCGCTCAGGCTGACCGTCCTCTCCACCAGCAGACCCTCATCGCTGTCGTATCCCTGAATTGCCTGAAAGTCCCTCCTGACCTGGATATCGGGATGCACCGCAGGTACCTTTACAGGCTCCGCGCTGTTGCTTACCAGCCAGGAATAGACACCCCCTTCCGTGGGATTGGAGATGCCCGCGGCTTCGGTGAAGGTGACGGTGACCGTGGCCCCCGCCGGTATGTCGGCGGGGGAGCCGTTGTCATCAACGTGGGGGATGAGGGTAATGGTGGTGGGCTCGCCTGGGCCGGTCTGTCCCGACAGGTGAATGTCGTCAGCATGCCCATGGACCGTGATGCCCCCCTCACCGTACGTTACCGTCACATCGGACGGCCGGATTCCCGTGGGCGCTCCTATGTCCTCGTGGAGTTCCATGATGATGCGGTCAGTGAGCCCGTCCAGTCCCTCGGCAGTAACGAAGGTAATCTCATGGGCGGTGTGTGCGCCCGGAATCCGTGAATGGGACTCAACCGTGACCTGGTCGAGGATGGGACTGGTTTCCAACGGGATAGGGCTGGAAGACAGAAACAGGGCAGCCACCACGATCACAAGCCACATCCGGGGCCTGTGCTGGGTAGGAGTCAGCAATGGAAGGAGAATCCACTCTAAATGTTTAGACATATCCTCTGAATCGATGCCTTGTCCCCTGGGGACATTCGCTGTACCCCCAGCAAGGGCTTAGGGACGCTATGCCCAGGAGGGCGCAGTGCAGCCCTCGCCACGAGGTTGTCGTACCCCAGTGAAGGAGAAAAACCACCCTGACAGTCTGTCCACAGCTACAGCGGGCAACCCCAGGCTCTCAGGCCAGCCGTCATATTGTCAGCCGCACGACCGGTGCAGCGCGGACTGCAGGATATCGGTCATTCTTTGGTTCGTCACGGCATCCTTTACGGCAATTCTCACCGCCCTGGGGCCGACGTTGGATGAATTGACGGACGGGTCCCGCAAGAACAACCCCCGCTTCATGCAACTTTCGAGGACAGAGGTCCTGTCGATAGAGCTATCAGGCAGATCGAAGAACAGAAAGTTGGCTTTGCCGTGCACGAGCCTGGTAATGCCCAATGCTTTCAGTGAATCAGTCAAAGCTTGCCGCAGATAACCGGTCTCCAGGTAACGGGCCTGGTAATAGCCGGGGTCCTGCAGCGCACCAACCCCGGCAATCTGTCCAGGCAGGCTCACTGCCCAGGGAGGGGTCAGCCCTCTGAGCTTTCCGGTCGTCCCGGGATGACTGCACAGGTATCCAATCCTGAGACCGCTGAGAGCGTACGCCTTTGACATGGATTTGCAGACAATCACATTTTCCTTTTCTGAAGCAAACTGCTCCAGGGACTCAGCGGAATCAACATAGTCCACGTAAGCCTCATCTATCCAGAATCTGGTAGCCGTCGGAGCGTCCAGGATAAACCGCTCCAATTCACGGCGGGGGATGTGCCTTCCGGTGGGGTTGTTGGGGTTGACCAGCACCACCAGGTCGTAACCGACGGCCAGGGCCCTTGACAGTTTATCCAGGTTTACCAGGAATTCGTCCTCAGGGGTCAATTGAAAGTGATCCACCCGGCACCCTATCACCCTCCCGCAAACATGCTCGTACTCCCCATAGCTGGGATCTAGGATGAGAACCCGACTTGACGGCTTCAGCCATTCGCGCAGTGCCAGGAAGATAAGACTGGAAGACCCTGCCCCAGGCAGCACGGACTGGGTGGGAATATTCCGAAACCGTGAAATAGCAGAGACCAGACCCTCGCAGTTGGTGGGTGGGGAGGTCCTGACAATCCAGGGAAGGAACTCCCGCAGTTGGTCCAGTACCCTTGGGGATGGTGGAAACCAGGCATCAAGCACGTCGGCGTTGATTACCTCGAGACTCCGCTCCAGGTTGTCAAACTCCACGCCCACGGCATCAAAGAAAGCCCCTCCATGGAAGCAAAACTGTTCACCGTTCTCTGGTTTCATGCCTTCCCCTCCTGCATGCCCGACTTGACCGATTCGCTTTCCTAATTCTGTGTATGGTCCCAGCAATACTTCCTGCCCCGTTCATACGCCACGCAAGTCAGCGTCTCACCAACGCCAATGGCAAGAAGGGGCTCTTCAGGTAGTATCTCCAAGTAAAAGGGAGCACCCCAGCAGTATGCCATCCCACTAGTCTTCAGGCCGCAGGTCTTGTGGTGACCGGCACTAATGCTCCTAAACCTGCCCCCGGGAACATCGGTGTACTCTCCCCAGGTCCTCCGGTATATCCTTTTCTCGCTCTTGCTACCCCAGCATTCAACAGTTTCGTCGGTCCTGATCCCACAAGAATGGGTCAGGCCCGCGGCAACCGCCAGGAATTGCCCTGTTGGGGGATTCGCCTGCCCATGGTCGTTCTTTCCCCAGCATTTGGTCGCCATGTCAGTATCGACCGCACAGTTATGAAAGGGACCGGCATCCAGTGTTACGAAGGTACCGGCTGGGGGAGAGGACTGCCCGTAATCGTTCAGGCCCCAGCACGCCAGATTTCCCGCCCTGAGGATTCCACAAGTGTGAAAGGCCCCTGAATAAATGCCCGAATAAAGGCCTTCGATTACTTGGGCCTGACCACGGTCATTGGCACCCCAGCAGGCGGCTCTGCCGCCAAGTTTTACCCTGCAGAAATGGTTCTTTTCGCTGCGTATTTCGATCCTCCCACCGGTAAGCACGTTAAATGGTATTTCCAAGATTTCCTTCGGTTCTTCCGGATAAACTCCGGAGTAGGCTTTCGGTGAGCCCCAACAGATGATCTCTTGACCAACAGTGACACCGCAGATTAGTGAAGAGCCTCTGCTCACCGAGTCAAAGGAAACATCAGGAATCTTCACCTGGCTTTTGCCTTCCCTGCCCCAGCATGTGACTCTCCCGCCGACTAAGATGCCACAGGCACCTCCATATCCCGCGCTAACCGTGACAAAGCGGCCTTGTGGCACATATTCCTCCGTTTCAGGATCAGCCCCCCAACAATCTACGGTTCCGTCTGGTCTGACACCGCAGGCGTGGAATGCCCCTACGGTGAGCTGGGTAAATTGCCCCTCCGGACCCACGGCCCCCCCGAGGACCGGGTCTCCCCAGCACCGCACCTGCCTGTCCACCTGCAACGCGCAACCAAGGGCCAGTCCCAAGGCCACTGACTCATACTGCCCCTGAGGGGCCTCCGACAGTTCAGATGGTTCTCTTCCCCAGCACTTGATTCTACCGTCCGTACGGAGGGCGCACGCTCGCAACTTGGTAACGCTGACGGACTTATATCTGCCATCAGGCTCAGATTTGATGTCTGACAAGAAGTCACTTCCCCAACACTTTAGCTTGCCGTTGGTCCTGATTGCGCAACTGTGATTATGGCCTGCACTCAGGAAATCGTAGGACCCTCCCGGGGCCTTGGTGATTCCCTTTCGTCCCCCCGATGCTGTATCTCTACCCCAACACTGAATTTGACCATCTACACTCAGTCCACAGGCAAAACCTGTGCCAGCCGAGACCTGGGTGTAGCGTGGGGATTCTCCCTCCGTCCTTGACTCTGCTGGGGAACACGATGCAAGTGCCAAAGTTAGCAAAGCCGCGGAGAAAAGGATGGTGAACCTTAGATGGAGTTGAAATTGCATAGCACTTCCCGGCCGCTAATGAACCCTAATCATAGTGTCGAGGGATGGGATCTGTAAGATACCCACTGCAGACATCGACCAACGCAATGTACTTCTTTTCCTGGAGATAGGTGGAGTGCTTTCTACGCAATCACTTGAACCAACCTCGACCACGACCATTCACCTGGGTGAAAGTACAAAGCGAACCAATAGGCGTAGGCCATTCCATATGGAATACTGTAAGGCCACTCTGCCTCAGGCCTGGCAGGCGGCGACGAGCGGGAATGATTGATAACCGCTATCGCTGGGGGAAGAAGTGAAGCTAGCATGACCGGAACACCCACCGCGTCGAGAAAAGAGTACCAATATCCGAGATCTCCTATTATTCGTGGTGAGGCTAACTTTAGCCGACCAGCATTGTAAATTAGGCTTGCCCAGAGCGTATAGAGAAAAACGTATGATGCGGCCACGAAAACTAACGGAACCCTCTTGTCATTCAACCGAGCCACCACGAGAACCAGTGGAAATGCAAAAGCGATGGTATATGCCGCACCCTTTAATCCAAAGCCAATTGCATCCAGCCTCCTGCTGCGTGCCTTAAGCCAGCAGGCTACCCCCGCGGGAAGGGCCGCAAATAGACCTACCACAGCGAGCAACCAGCACAAAGCTTGAAGGCCGAACACAAAGACATAAAGTATTGCCAGCTCCAATTTCTAACTGTGCCCCTTTCATTAAAGTAATCAGGCATTCCATCCTGAAAGGCGTTTGACGTTACTTGAGAAGCCTTGTTCAGAGGAAGGAGGGAAAAAGCGCCTGTCAACGTGACGTGTCACTGCCAAACTCTACCACGCCAATACAGTTGGTATTTCCGCAAGGCATCCCGCGTCGGCTTTTCCCCACTATCAGTTGACACTCATTGAACGGGTGACAGCCTTTTGTAGCAAACGTGAGCTGTACCGGGTCTTAGCTGACTATTGAGGCCTTTTCGAAAGCATGTAGAGGACACATCACATGTGTCCTCTACATGCAGGTACTAGTACTGAAACCAATCAGGAAAGGCAGGGATAAAGGCGACGCAGTTTACCCCTCGCATCCTGGGCACTGAACTGCCAGTTGATACGAGCTTGTGCCTGGTTCCGCTCCAATTCCAGGGCCTGGATCTCCCTGCAGAGCGATTCTTCGTCGGGGATACGTTGTGTGAATAATCAGGGACTACCTACCAGAAAATCGTAAAATAATCAGGGTCATTAGGCCAGTTATTCAGGAACATCCAACCACTCTGAAGATCCGATCAGAGACCATTGAGGCACTTCAAGACGAGGTGCAGCGATGGCCTATAAGGAGGTACTCAGAGTGGAGATATCGGAAATCATTCGCCGCTGGCAGGCAGGTCACAGCCAGAGAGGCATCGCCTCTGGGACTGGGCTGTCCCGGGATACTGTGGCCAGGTACATCACTGCGGCGGAGGCGCTGGGCGTGTCCCGTGAGGGGCCGGAGCTCAGTGAGGAGCAACTCAGCCGGCTGGCGACCATCGGGCAGCCTGGGCCGCGGCAGGTGGAGACGCCCAGCGAGGAGTTGCTGGCCCCGTGGGCCGACCAGATCCACCGGTGGCTCACCGGCGATCGACTGCAGGTGACCCGCATCCACGAGTTGCTGGGGGAACGGGACTGCCGGGTATCGTATGCCTCCCTGCAGCGCTTCGTGGCCCGCCGCCACTGGCGAAGACCCCGCAGGATCACGGTACGGATGGAGGACACGCCGCCTGGCAAGGTGGCGGAGATGGACTTCGGCCGCCTGGGACTGATCCATGACCCCGAGACCGGCCGCCGCCGCGTAGTGTGGGGCCTGCTGGTGGTGCTGGGCTACTCCAGGCACGGATTCCTGTGGCCCACCTTCGGCCAGAAGCTTCCTGACGTCATCGCCGGTCTGGAATCGGCCTGGGCCTTCTTCGGCGGCATCCCCAAATACCTGGTCATCGACAACTTCCCACCCGGGGTGGCCACGGCGGACCCCCTGCATCCCGTCTTCACCCGGGGCTTCCTGGAATACTCCCAGCGGCGCGGCTTCATCGTCGACGCGGCCCGGGTGCGTCACCCCAAGGACAAGCCCAAGGTGGAGAGAGGCGTCCCCTACGCCCGGGAGCGCTTCTTCAAGGGCGGTGAGTTCACTGACCTGGCCGACGTCAGGATTCAGGCCCAGCGCTGGTGCTCCCAGGTGGCGGGACTGCGCATCCACGGCACCACCCGCCGCCAACCCCTGGTTGTCTTCCAGGACGAGGAGCGCCAGTCCCTGCTCCCCTGGGACGGCGAGCCCTACGAGATCGCCGACTGGCGGGAGGCCAGGGTCCACCAGGACCATCACATCCAGTGCCACCAGGCCCTCTACTCGGTGCCTTCCTCCCTGTGTCCCCCGGGCCAGAAGGTGGAGGTGAGGGTGGACAGCAAGCTGGTGCGCATCTACCACCGGGGCCAGCTGATCAAGACCCATGACCGGCAGCCCCGGGGCTACCGGTCTACCGACCCCAACGACTACCCCGCCGAGCTTTCCGCCTACACCACCAGGGCTCCCGACGGCATCAAGGCCAAGGCCGCCGAACTGGGTCCCGCCGTGTCTGAGTTCTCCGAGCGGCTCTTCGATGGCCCCCTGCCCTGGGCCAAGGTCAGGCAGGGACACAAGCTGCTGCGCCTTGGCGAGCGCTACACGGCCCAGCGGCTGGACGCCGCCTGCCGCGCAGGGCCCTGGAGGTGGACCTCATCGACGTGCGCCGCCTGGAACGCATCCTGGTCCAGGCCCTGGAAGAGGAGACCACGCCCCAGCCGCCCGAATCCCTGCCCGAAGGCCGCTTCGCCAGGCCCGGCTCCGCCTTTGCCCAAACAAACCAATACTGCCGTACGGCATGAGGAGACCGACATGACCATGACCACCGAACTGACGCCATTGCTCAAGCAACTCAAGCTGGGCGCCATGGCTGACACCCTGACCGAACGCATCGCCCTGGCCCGCAGGGAGCAACTGGACTACGCCTCCTTTCTGGAGATCATCCTCTCCGACGAGGTCAACCGACGCGCCCACCGGCGCGTGGAACTGCGGCTCAGGGCCGCCGGATTCCAGGAGACCTGCCGACTGGAGGACTTCGACTGGTCGGCGTCCATTACTATGGACCGCAGACTGCTGGACGCCGTCTTCTCCCTGGAATTCCTGGCCAGGCACGAACACGTCCTGCTGGTGGGGCCCGCCGGTGTGGGCAAGACCTTCCTGGCCCAGGCCCTGGGCTACACCTCCGTCCGCGCCGGCCACACCGTCCGCTTCCTCCACGCCGACGACTTCTTCAGGGCCATGGCCCAGGCTCGGGTGGACAACTCCGTCGAACGGACCTTCCGCTCCTTCCTTTCACCGGATCTCTTGATCCTGGACGACCTGGGTCTCCACCGCCTTTCCGCCCAGCAGTCCGCCGACCTCTACGAGCTGATCACCGGCCGTCACCGGGCCTCCAGCTTTATCATCACCAGCAACAGGGCTGTGGAGGAGTGGCTCAGCCTCTTCGATGACCCCATCCTGGGCAACAGCGCCCTGGACCGGTTGACCAACGCCAGCTACCAGGTCGTCATCGAGGGGTCCAGCTAAAGGGAGAAACTGTCGCCCCACCGGAAACTACTGGGCGACAGGGGAGGTGATTGACCCCCAGGCCAAAACCTGATACTACTCAATTCACCACGCTCCAAGGGTGGGTCAATGATGTTGTAAATCGACAAAGCGTCCTCCTTGTCCAGTATGTACATTTCTTTGTAACTTTTTCTGCTGGGAAGGCGTTCCGGTCAGGTTTGTAGGTTTGTATGCTCAAAATGAGCGATTTTCTCGGACTGACGTCCTGTCAGGGCAACTCTGAAGTCAAGAAACGCCCTTGCTTGCAGGTCTCTATGGTGATGGTAATTGTGGGGGCAATAATGCTTCTTGTTGCTTGCAAGGGCAATGACTCTCCAGAAGCAGACGGTCCAGCCCTGTATACTCAGGTCTCGGCCGGTGAGACCTTCACCTGTGGCCTGCAACAGGGAGGGACCATCGACTGCTGGGGAGCTGACGAACGCGGCAAAGCCAGTGGCTTGACCAAAGCACCGGGCGGACAGTACACCTCCATCAGTGCGGGAGTGTTCCACAGCTGCGCCTTGAAGGAAGATGGCGGGGTAAAGTGCTGGGGACTTGAACAGCTTACCGGAGCCCCAAAGGGCAAGTACGTTGAGGTAAGTGCTGAGAACTTCGGTTCCTGTGCGCTGAGTACGGGCGGTATAGTCACCTGCTGGGGAAGGGACCTTTCCGGACCGGCCGAAGCAGCTGGGACAACCTTCAAATCGTTGGACGCAGGGTGGGGGTTCGCGTGTGGCATTCGCGAGGATTCCACCGTCCAATGCTGGGGAGGGGAATATGGAACTGGAAATGCCAATCCACCCTCCGGGCAGTTTGTCATGGTCAGCGCCGGAGCGGGACACGCCTGCGGTATTCGACCGGAAGGCGAGGTAGCTTGCTGGGGAGAGGCGAACCAGGGAAGGTCGCTGCCGCCGCCAGGCACATTTGTTTCCATCAGCGCGGGCCAGACCCATACCTGCGGACTCCGAACAGACAAAACCGTGGTTTGCTGGGGTCCGGATGCCGATGGACAGTCAAGCGCGCCGGAGGGAACCTTTCTGTCGATCAGCGCGGGAAGTAAACACAGTTGTGGCATCACCATTGAGCACAATATTGAATGCTGGGGAGCGCCAGGGTTTGCTCCGCCAAGGGTTGGCGAAGTAACTTATCACTCTCCCTTCCCAACGGAAGAACCAGCAGTTCAGGTAACCCATGGTGAGGGGCACGTTTGTGTCCTGAAAAGGGTCGGGAGCATACGGTGCTGGGGTAACAACAGCTATGGTCAGACCTTGGCGCCCGACCTGTGGTTTAGCCAGGTCAGTGCCGGGGAACTGCATACCTGTGGACTCCGCACCACTGGCAAGCTACTGTGTTGGGGCAATGACGAACATGGGCAGTCAACCGCTCCCGAGGGGGACTTCGTAGCATTGGATGCCGGGGCCTTCCACACCTGCGCGATCCGGACGGGCGGCTCCCTGACCTGCTGGGGCAGAAATGACGAGGGACAGGCCGATACGCCGGAAGGGGCTTTCCAGACCGTAGGTGCTGGAGCCTTCCACACCTGCGCAATTCTTGCCGATGATACCCTGAAATGTTGGGGCAGAAATGAAGATGGGCAGTTGGACGCGCCTGATGGCGCTTTTTCCCAGGTGTCGGCCGGCCGGGGCCACACCTGTGGGGTCAGTACGAGCGATACGTTGGAGTGCTGGGGAAGTCCTGGAGCGGTGGAAGCATTCGAACAAGCGACCACGAGCGACGGCGAAGCATTCAATGGAAGTGTCATGTACGTAAGCGCTTATGGCCAAAAGTCCTGTGCCATCAAGGAGGACGGCGAAGCGTTCTGCTGGGGTGGACCTCAGTTCGACAATCCTCCTTCACCACCGTACAGTGGCCATTTCCAATCACTGAGTGTCGGCCCGAGGGAATCCTGCGGGGTGAGGTCGGACGGTGTGAAATGCTGGCCTCATTAGTCTTGCCTTTACTGCATACTGGGAAACAGCGCCCTGAACCGGTTGGCCAATGCAAGCTACCTCCGCACCGGGCTTTGCTGCAGGAGAAGGGGGTGGTTGACCGGCCAACCGAAACTTGATAAAAGTCCACATCGACGGTACTCAGAGTGGCCGGATGACTGTGAATATCACTGGCCTTATGTCCCTGAACAATGTGTTGCTGTTCTACGATTAGGTCACCAGTCAACTGTTCAGCGAAAATGTCACCCTTATGAGGGAAGTGACATTGAAGCAGCGAGAACAGGCAAGGATCCAGGTACTGAACACCGTGCTGGAACAGCACCTTTCGATCAGGCAGGCAGCGGAGATCATGGGAGTCAGTGAACGCCACACCAAGCGGCTTCTGGCGGCTTACCGCCGGGAAGGCCCCGCGGCGCTGGCCCACGGCAACCGGGGACGGAGGCCCCACAACGCGGTGCCCGAACAAGCAGCGGCCGCAGTGGTGAAGCTGGCCAGCAATCATTATTCAGGCGCCAACCACAGCCACTTCACCGAGTTGCTGCGGGAGCGGGAGGGCATCGACCTGAGCCGGCCCACGGTGCGCCGCATCCTGGTAAAGGCGGGCATGGGCAGCCCGAGGAGCCGCCGCTCCCAGCAGCACCGGTTCCGAAGGAAGCGAATGCCCCAGGAGGGGATGCTGATCCAGGTGGACGGCAGCCCCCATGCCTGGCTGGAGGAACGGGGTCCCAAGTTCGACCTGCTGCTGGCCGTGGACGATGCCACCGGCGTGGTGGCTCAGGCCATCTTCCACCATACCGAGGACACGCGGGGCTATCTGATCCTGTTGGAGGGGCTGGTCCGGCAGTGGGGGATTCCCCTGGCTCTGTACAGCGACCGCCACGCCGCCTTCAAGTACAACGCCCGTCAGGGGCCGGTACTTTTCGAGTCCACCCAATTCGCCCGGGTGATGCGGGAACTGGGCATCCAGCAGATCTTCGCCATGTCGCCACAGGCCAAGGGACGGGTCGAGCGGATGGCCTCCACCTTCCAGGACCGGCTGGTCACCGAGCTACGGCTGGCCGATGCAACTACCATGGAAGAGGCCAATGCGGTCATGCGGGAGTTCCTGCCCCGCTTCAACGCCCGATTCTCCGTGACGGCCGAGCAGCCGGAGACGGCCTACCGCCCGGTGCCGGAGGACCTGTCCCTCACCGAGACGGTCAGCATCAGGCACACCCGCAAGGTGGCCCGGGACAACACGGTGAAGTACCAGTGGCGGGTCCTCCAGGTGCTGCCCGGGGCGGACCGGCCCAGCTATGCCGGCCTGAGGGTGGACCTGCTGGAACGGGCCGACGGTGAACTGCTGATCAGATACCAGGGGGAGACCGTGGATTACCAGGAGGAGGCGCTGCGGTACCCGGCATTATGGGGGGACGGCAGCGGCACCTTCCCCACTCCGGAAGGACCGGAGGCAACTGAAGAGCGGATCACCGGACATCTGGATCAAGACCAGCAAAAGCTCCTGGCTGCCCTGGACTCCTCGGTGGAGAAGCGGGCCAAAGCCAAGGCCGTTGCCGCCCAGGGGAAACCGGTACGCCACCAGTTGCACCGCAAGCCTACTGCCACCCAGCAAGCCCGGTGGGAGGCGGTGCAGAGAGCCAGGAAGCAGGGACTCTCCCTGCGGGCCATCGCCCGGGAACTGGGCATGTCCCGCGACACCGTCGGCAAATACATCAAAGCCGACAGTCCGCCCACCAAACTGCTCAGCGCCAAGGAGCGGGCCAAGGCCGAAGCCCTCGCCCAAGTCCACATGGCCGCAGACTAACCTGGTGACATATTCGCTTTTCAAAAGAAGGGACGTAATCGCTGGACAACAACACAATGACAATCTTGGCTTTGGTTTAGTACCGCATTCCCGCTTGAAAAGGTGTGCCAGTCGTTATAGTCACCGACGAACGCAGACTGCATACCCTTAATCGTTTGTTGTGTAATTCCCCTCGCCACAGCTATCTGAGTGTAGGAGATACCTTGGGCGAAGGAGACAAGTCTCTCCCCGCTCCCTCCGGGGAAATCGGGCAACAGCGGCGGCATCCCTGGCACTCGTGCCGCCATACTACCTCGCATCAACTCCCTATAGCTGCGCCCGAACTCGGAAATGTAGGGCTCTGGATCGTCCGCGTTGTCCCTGTATCGATCGCTTACCGGATTCGCCCTCCTCGCTCACTTGACTGTAGGTATACCCATTCTAGTTCTGTAAGCCCGCCATTTCTCAATGGCGGAAGGCATATCTGTCCAGTGAGAAGGCCGGGCTATGCCAGCGGGTAATATTGTGTCAATCGTCCCGAACCCCCTTTCGACCATCTCAGGCTCAAGGTACCTTGCATCAGTGAAGTCAGCTCCAGCGAGAAGTGCGCCATCGAGCTTCGCACCATAGAGGATTGCGTATTGGAGCATTGTTCCGGTCAGGTTGGCTCCTACAAAGCTAGCACCCTCTAAAAGTGCGTTTAAGAGCTCAACCTCAGTGAGATCCGCACCATCGAAGACAGCGTAGCTCGCGTTCGCAACTCCGAACTTGGCTTGTGTCATGATGGCATTCCTGAAATTGGCTCTCACAAGTCGAGCGGCCCTAAAGCGAGAATTCTTGCAGTTGGCTTCATCCATGTTGGCGAAGGACAAGTCGGCACCGTCTAGATAGGGTAACATTTCGGCGCTCTTGACAGTGAGGCGCCACGCGTGAACACCCCTCAGTGATGAGGGTATAACCCTCGTTCCTGTCAATTCATGCACCATTGATAGGCCGATTAGAGGACTATTCTCTATATGCAAGCCGTCAAGGGTCGCTGCTTCGACACTAGTGCCCGTTAGATCGCGATGCGTTAGTCCTTCAAAGAGTCCTTCCATGGTTTCCGAAACTTCCGCACCCTGCAAATTAAGTCCACGAAGGTTTGGGAGAATTTCCTCTTCGGCTTTCGCCATTGTCCATTGCCGACCCTGCTTCCGGCGACTGAGAACTGTTAAGGCCACTTTTGTGTCCGCACGATTGGCTGGAGGGTCCCGCCGCAATTCCGCTATCCATTCGTGTAACGCCTTAGCCCACTCTTGAAGCCGCCTGGATTTTTCCCCGACAGCGATTCCCTCCTCGTCTGGGTCGTCTCCGTCATAAACGAAAGATGAGCCCTTTCCGCAACGCTCCCGTACATAGGCGGATAGTGTTTCAACTATGGGGCCATGATCAGGGGCGCTTGTCCTGGAAAGGCGCTCTAACGCGAAGATCGCGCCAACTCGGGCCTCAGTTGCGGGAATATCTCTTCCCCCTTCTCCGGTGCGAGTGGTGCTAAGCAATTCAACGGCCTTGCTAAACAGTTCCGTACTGTGGCCTTCTCGGTTTATCTGGTTCTGTCTGTCCGCAATCCGTGTGCGCCAGATCAAGAAGGGAAGTCCGATGACTGCTGCAGTTGTGAGAAGGATGGCTCGGACTCTATTAAACAGGTCATCCGGCTGTTTCTGAAGGACGGCCACTAATTCATAGATTAACAGAACTACCACAGCTAGGAGCATTACAGCCACAATACTTGTAGCTACACATTGGAGCCACTTCGGAAAATGGGACAGTCTTAGCTTCATGACCGCCAGCCTGAGCATGTGTCGTATTTGGCCTGTCTTTGGGTTTTAGCTGTTGCTAAAGGTCGGGAGGAGGTCTCATGGGATGAACCACCGTGTACGTCTTCGCAGGGCTGTCAAACGTCTTGACCCTATTGCTCCTCCCACAGTCTCCTGGCTGACTCTAAGGTAAGCTCCTTCTTGGGCTAAGGTGAATTTCTCGGGTAGGGTCAAGACTCGAATCTGCACCGTGCTGCAAGGGTACTATAGCATCCTCGTACACATTACCCCACCTCAGTGGATTCGAACTCTGTGAATCTAGACATCGACGCTGGGGCAGCTCGGATACCAAGTCGAAAGATTGCCAGCAACCGATTTCGATGGAGCGACCTAAATCACGATTCACCAGGCATGAAACCCGCCCGTCGCGACGATGGCCATTAAAGTCCCCTACCCTTTTCCTCGTATATAACGCTGTATGTTCCGGTTCGGGCCCCTGGCTGGCTCATTCTGCCTCCGTCAGTTCCGTAGTTTCCACCTTGGGTTCTCACTGTCGCGCCTGATGAGATTTCCTATTTTTCGTCCCCTGGATTCAGGTCATGCAGACACCCATCACGGCTATGAGTCAACGGCACCTCCAAGTCAGACCAGCAACCCACCATCCTGGCTGAGTGCCGGAGCCACACGCTCCAAGCCCGAACAAACGCTCTGGCCGGAGAGCAGATGCCTACAGTTCCAGCCGTGTCTTACCCTGATTGTGAGACCGGTGAACTCGGGACCGCTGGCGGTGGAAATGATGAACACAACCGGATCCGAGAAAAGCTTCACCCCTGTATAGGCGGGTAACTGGCAGACCAATCCAGCCAGGGGGAGTTAAGCGCCAACGTGGCTGATTTCGGGGTTTTAGTGTAATGGCCTCACTGTCTGGGCTGTCGAAGTTCTGATGAAAACCGGTTTTCGGGGCCCTTCCGGCCCTTATCATAAAATGTCATATAATTGCCCTTATACGACATTTTTTGAAATTCCTGAGATTCCGCAGGAATTTTGCCCCGGAGGACCTCAATGACCCTTCCTCAAGCCCTGCCGGCGCCGGCCGGAGATTTTTCCGGTCCCCTGTCCCTGGTCACTCCTGAAGAGCGCGACCGCATCGGCGAACTCCTGGACCAGTCCCTGTCGGACCGGACCCGGGCCGTCTACCGGTCGGCCTGGAATCGTTTTGCCGACTGGTGCCTCAGGCGGGGTACGCCCTCGCTGCCGGCCGAGCCGGTGGTCCTGGCGGCCTATCTTTCCTATCTCTTCAACGACCTGGGCCGCACCGTCACCACGGTGCGCCTGCAGCGCTCCGCCATCTCGTCGGTCCACCGGCTGTCGGGGCATCCCGATCCCGCCGTCGACCCCGGGGTTGTGCGCCTGCTGGGCGGTATATCCCGGGCCGGGGCGCGGCCGCAGCGCCAGGCCCGCGGATTGACCTCCGACGCCCTGGCCGCCATCCGGGCCACCTCCTCCCTCCCCCGCGTAACCGGCCCCACCGGCCGGCGGGAGAGCGAAGCCCGTTCCCGCCGCCGCGCGGCCACCGACGTCGCCCTGCTGGCGGTGATGCGTGACGGCCTCCTGAGGATCTCCGAGGCGGCGGCCCTGCGCTGGCGGGACATCGACTTTCAGGCCGAGGGCACGGCCCTGCTGACCGTGGCCTCCTCCAAGACGGACCAGGAGGGCGAGGGCGCCATCTTGTATCTTGGTCACGCTGCCGCGGACGCACTGCGCGACCTGGCCGTCTGCCACCGGGTGGTGGACTTTGAGCTGCCCGTGTTCGGCCTGGGCCCCCGCCAGCTGGCCAGGCGCATCGACGCCGCAGCCCGGGCGGCCGGTCTCGGCGCCGGCTTCACCGGACACTCGGCCCGGGTGGGCATGGCCCAGGACCTGGTATCCTGGGGCGCGGAGCTCCCTGCCCTGATGGTGGCCGGCAGGTGGCGTTCCAGCCGGATGCCGGCCCGCTACAGCGAGCGGCAGCTGGCCGCGCGGGGGTTGGTGGCACGGTATTACGCGTCCCGCAGGCCTGTTTAGGGCCCTTGGCTACCTATTAACAATAGGGGGTTAAATATATGGAGATGCAGCGGGGCCCGATCTCGAGCTTGATTGATAACCCTCTCTAATTCCTTTCTCTCCTGGGTCTGTGGACATAGGACGACATCACGGTTAACTATTATTACGCTGAACTCGCTACCGAACCCAGGCTAGACCGTTACCCGAAGATGGAAGCCCGAGCCGGCGCGGTAATGGCCAGGGCAAGAACAAGGCCCACGACGACCAGTATTAGCCAGAGAAATCCCCGCTTCGGTGATGCTTGATCAATGTCTTGAGAATCTGCGGAGTCCAGCCCCAGAAGTTCCCTAGCTTTAGATTCGTCTGTCTCAAAGACATACAGGCCGTGGGGCAGATTAAAAGCCGATCCCCACAGTCCGGGCCCCCCGTGGAGGCTGCGGACCATTGCGGGAATGCCAAGGGAACGCAGGCGTTGCTCTGCCATCCGCGCCGTGGGCTCATTGTCGTAGGTGTGCAGCTTCACCTGCCTGTTCCGGGTGTTTATCTGGTTGTTGGGCGGCATCGTCTCCCCTTTCCGGCGCAGGCGCCAGTATAGCACCAGGGTATATTCTTCCGGAAAAATGCCGCTGCGCCCTTTTATGATTGTCGATCGCCGGGGCCCTACTACGCAACACTAAGGATCTGTTTTCTTCCTTATTTCACTAGATTGCGCGCTAAAAAGTGCCAACACCAGGAATGCTCCACGGGGGGAGTCTGTATCCAAGGGCCACGGGATTGCCGTGTGGGCAAAATGGTCTGCAAGAGAACTCCCCTTTCCCTTCAGCATTATGGTGGACCAGGTGGGCCAATCCCCTTAACTCGCTCCCCTGCGGGATAGTAAGGGCTTAGACCGCCGAATGCCGGAACTGGGGTCTGAAGTTGTTGCCATAGTTCCATGTAAGTCTGTTAAAATGCCTTTATATATTAATATTGAGGAACAGTTGCAGGTATGCATTCGTGCCGATCATAGCTTTTTGTAACCAGAAGGGCGGTTGCGGCAAGACCACCCTGGCCATCAACCTTGCCCAGGCCTTTGTGTCCGATGGGGCCGATGTCCTGTTGCTGGACATGGATCCCCAGGGCTCAGCCTCTGATTGGGGCTCCATTGCTCCCGACCTGCCCCCAGCCTTCGAAGTAAGGGAGATGGACCGTGACGAACTGCTCCGGCAGGCCAGGGCCCTGCGCCGGCAGCATGAGGTAATAATCATTGACTGCCCACCCCAGTACGCTGAGCCCAGTTCAGCTGCCATACGGGTTGCGGACCTAGTCATGGTGCCGGTCCAGCCCAGCCCTTTCGACGTCTGGTCCACCTCGGCCATCGTCCAGTTGATTCAAACCCGTCAGGAGGCAACGGGGGGACAGCCCAGGGCGGCCTATGTTGTATCCCGGGCCATCTCCAATACGGGCTTGCAGCGTTCACTGGCTGAGGCGCTCGGCCAGGCGGAGATGCCGGTTTTGACTGCGGGGACGACGCAGCGGGTTCTGTATGCGGCCAGCGCTGCCCGGGGAGGGACCGTCTTTGATGGCCGCATGAATGCAGCGCGGCGCGAAATTGAGGGGATCCGTGACGAGATTAGGGAGGTGTTGAATGAGCATGAACAGACCTGACTTGCGTATGACACCCAGCCGGCAGAGGCGCAACTCAGATGCAGCGGACCGGGTGCAGGAGGACGTGCAGAAGGAGGAGACGCGACAGCTCAACGTGGCAGTGCCGCTGGAACTGCACCGGGAGATGCGGATGCGGGTTGCCCAGGAGGATATTACTCTGCGGGAACTTACGCTCAGGGCCATTGCGGCATATCTAAGAACATAGGTACCTATGAAAATAGACCAATAGCAATACATATACCTAGTAACAGCCGTCTATAGACTTGATATCGGTGCAACTGTCCCCCAAGGCCAACTGGCTTTCGGGGACGTTGAGCAATATCGTCATCCATGTGTTGACGGGAGGTGAAATGTCAACTTTTGAAGAGGGGTTCAAGACTGCCGAAGCAGCGGCCGAGTCGGTGCTCAAATCACTGAACGAAGCGGCCGGCATTGCCAGGCAACTGCGCAAGGCAAGCCAGGACGGCAATATCGGCGCGGTGAAACGCCAGGGTGAAAGACTGGACACGGTGGTCAACCTCATCCGGCAGGAGGTGGCCAACGCGTCCACAGCCTGGCCCTTTACGCCCGAAGAGGAACGGCAATACCTGGAAGAGGGTTACGGGCCTGAGCTCCAGGCCGAGGCTCAAAAGCGGGGACTTCAGGTCTTCGAAAGGGACGGTCGTCTCATCGCCCATCCATCGGTGATCCGGGTGTTGCCCGGGGAACGCGCCCTTCGAATTAACCGCCGCCAGACCTCCACCATCCGGCCCTCGAAGATAGTTGCCGACCTGGAAAAACTGCAAAGGAGTCCGGTCCGGTCCAACCCGCAACAGTTTCTTGAGAGACTGTACGTGGTTTACCTCGAATTGGCTGAACGAAATACGGCGGACCGGCTGAAGTTAGGCGATACGGGGCAAGTTGTCCGCCTGGAACGTATTTACAACCTGTCTACGTTGCTTCTTGGAAGCGGGAGGGAGTATACCCGTCTGGACTTTGCCAGGGATCTCTACGCGCTTCAGGAGAGCGGTATCAGGGAGGTTCGATCCGGCGCCAGGGTCTCCTTCCCCGCATCCACCGGTACCAGGAGCCCTCGCGGGGCCATCTCCTTCGTGGGTCCCGGCGGCGAGCCCGTCCTCTTCTACGGCATCCAGTTCACGGGAGTTACCCGATGACCGGCAACCTGGCGCTGCAGGACTGGCTGTATTTCATGAAGAATGAGTACCTGGACGGCTTTATTGACGACGGTGGCTCTGCCCTGAAGTTTGCCGTGCCCATCAAGGAGGACCTGGCTCCTCTCCTGAAGGACCAGTTTGCCAGGGATGCCCGGGACCTGGGCTACCTGGTGGCGGAGGTGGACGCCGGCGCGACCCGTGTCCACATGCTGCAGGAGATATTCTTCCGGATTGCCGAACAGATTGACTGGCGACTGCTGGCCCGGCTGGTGGTCCTGAAACTGTGCGAGGACCTGCCCTACGACGTCAGCGGTGTGGACCCTTCGGGCGACTCTCCGATTCTGGAAGCGATCAGCGCCGCCAACGACGTGCCGGAAAGCCAGGTTGCTCTGGACCTGCGTCGCCGGCTTCCCGCGGCGGTCACCCAGAACCGGGGAATGTCCCGGGATTTCCGGCTGGCGATGACCCAGCTCTGCATTACCGAAATGGGAGGTACCGCCCAGGATCATGAGGCGGTACCCCTTATAGAGTGGCTGACGGGGGTGAATCGGCGCGTCTCCAGCGTCCGCCACTATCTTATCTACAACGGCATACTTCGCACCAACGCACGCCACTTCCTGGAGTCCCTGCTGTACTGGGTCCGGTTTGTCGGCTACTCGGGTACGGTCGTCATCCTGGACACCAGCCGGGTAACGCTGCGGAGGAACCCGCGGGACGGCCTGAGGTTCTACTCAAGATCCGCGGTTATGGACCATTATGAGCTCCTCAGGGAGCTGATCGACGGAGCCGACCGCCTGGACGGGCTGATGATGGTGGTCCTGGCCAGCGAAGATTTTCTCGATGACGACATCCGGGGCAAGGGCTTTTCCATCTACCAGGCCCTGCGGAGCCGCATCGCCGATGAGGTCCGGGACCGGACCCAGGCCAATCCCCTGGCAACCCTGGTCCGCCTGTCGGACGGGCCTACCGAGGAGTAAATGATAGATGGCGACTTCAACTGGCAGTGCAAGGGTCAATAACCGCCGGGCGCTGGAGGCCCTGCGAAACGGCGTTCCCAACGGAGAGGCGGTTGACGTATTGGGCTGCAACCAGCCGGAGGTTGAACGGGTGTTCAATGATATGCTCACCCGACTGTCGCGGGAGGGAGACGTCCCCGATGGTGGGCAGGGGATGCTGGTGGCCGGCGATTTCGGGAGCGGCAAGTCCCACCTGCTGGGGTATCTGGAAAGAAAGGCCCTGTCCCAGAACTTCGTCTGCAGCCGGGTGGTGATCAGCAAGGAGACGCCCTTGTTCGACATGGACAAGGTCTACCGGGCGGTGGTGGAGAACGGCAAAGTTCCCGGGGTGACAGGCCAGATGGTGGAGGAGATCGCCCAGAAGCTGGAGTCCGGCTCCCACAGCTACAACGAATTCTCCGGGTGGGCCAACCGGAACGACAACGGCCTGCACCGGATCCTGCCCGCTTCCCTGTTGGTCCACGAGAGGGACAACGATCCGGAGCTGTTGAACCGGATCAACTGGTTCTGGTCGGGGGAACGCATCGACCTCAAACCGGTGCGGGACGGGTTGAGGCACGTGGGCCAGTTGCAGAACTATCCCTTCAGGGCCCCGGTTGCCCGGGAGATGCCGCCGCAGAAGCTTCGTTTTGTCCTGGAGCTGATCAAGGCGACCGGCTATAAGGGCTGGGTGATTCTGCTGGACGAAATCGAACTGGTGGCCAATTACAGCGTGCTGCAGCGGGTCCGATCCTATGCCGAGCTCGCCCGCTGGATGGGAAGGACTCCGGAGGAGAAATACCCCGGCCTGGTGGTGGTGGGCACCATGACCACCGACCTGCCCGTGGTGGTGCTGGACGACAAGGAGGACCGCGACAAGGCGGTTCCACGGCTGAGGGCCAGGGGCAGGGAGGCCGATATCCTCACGGCGGCCAGGGCCGAGGCCGGCATGCAGGTCCTGGAACACGGGGTGCGGAACCTGGCGGAGCCCGAAGGCAGCATGCTTCTCAACCTTTATGGCCAGTTGAAGGCGATTCATTCCGAAGCCTACGGCTGGGAGGCGCCGGATATAAGCCACGACATTGGGCGTGGCTCGACCGGCCGGATCCGGTCCTACGTGCGTCGGTGGATCAACGAGTGGGACCTGCGGCGGTTGTACCCCGATACCGAGCCGGAAATTGAGGAGACGGAGCTGACCTTCCGCTACGAGGAAGATACGACGCTGGAACAGGCACATTCGGAAGACAACGGTTCCAGCGCGGCCGGAAAGTAGGAGCCGTTTTGGCCATACCCTTTCGTGACATTGCCGGTAACGAACCGCCCGCTGCCGTGGCCTATCTGCGAATCCTGGAGTCCGGTAATGGAGTCGCTGTCCGCATCCGGGGCGCCCTCTTCGTCGCCGACGGCAGGGGAGACCCCCTGGAATTCTGCTTCACGCAGGTAGAGGCGGTGGCGGGCGCCCTGTGGGACCCAGGCAGGGCCTACCGGCGGACGGTTGTTGCTCTGGTCAAGGCCCTTTTCGAGGCTGCCAGTCACCAGCCGGACCTGGTGCTCGCCCTGGCGGAAGAACTTCCTACGGAAATCTTCGCCGCCGACATCGACGTCCTGGTGCCCGTATGCCTGGTGGGTGATCCCGGTTCTGACCTCGTCCCGCTCCATTGGATTGGCGGGGAGCCGGAGGCCGGGTCTTTACTGTCCAGCCTGGTTGAATCGCTGCGGTCCCGTGAGTTGTTGCTGGAACCCTTATGGAGGGCCGCCCAGGGACTCGAGGAGGCCTTCGCCGACTGATGCTTCTGACGGGCTGGCTGCGCAGGGTGGGTGTCAAGACCTGGGGCAGGCTCTTGCGCCGGCGCGGTGACGGCGCCGCAACCCCGCAAGTTCTTGACTCCGCCGGTGTGACGGTAGAGGTATTCCCCCGGGAAATGCCCGACCCAGTGCGCTGGGCCCAGGTGGCCTTCGTCGCCCGCGTGGAGCCGGTCCGGGTCTTCATGTTTGACCGGCAGCCCCTGGGTTCCACATCTACGGGCTCGGCAAATCCCGACGACCTTCTGTCCCCTGCTACGGGCGATCCCCCGCCGGAGACCCTGCTATCCAGGCTCTGGCGAGTCCTGGCGTTCCCCTGGTCGCCCCTGCTGCCGGGTCCTGGCTCAGTCATTGAGTGGCCGGGTGAGCTGATGCCCTTCCAGCTGGACGGGGTGAAGGCCCTGCTGGAGAGCCGGCAGATCCTGCTGGCCGACGATATGGGCCTGGGCAAGACCCTGCAGGTGATCGTGGCCCTGCGGGTCCTGTTCCTGCGAGGCGAAATCGAGTCAGCGCTGGTGGTGGCCCCGTCCAGCGTCCTGGACCAGTGGCGGCGGGAGCTCCTGAAGTGGGCTCCCGACCTGAGGGCCATGGTGGTCCGCGGGTCCGTGGCCGACCGGGGCTGGCAGTGGGCCACCCCGGTGCACGTGGCCCTGGTGAGCTACGACACCCTCCGTTCCGACTTCAGCGACAGTCCGGTGTCCCCGGTTGGCGGCAGGACCTGGGATGTGGTTGTGTCCGACGAGGCCCAGCGCATCAAGAACCGCAACCCCACCAGCGACGCGGTGAGGGGCCTCAGGCGCCGACGATCCTGGGCGCTGACGGGTACGCCGGTGGAGAACGACGAGGAGGAACTCGCCTCCATCATCGAGTTCGTTGACCACGAGGACGGTGAGGGCCCGAGGAGGTATTCGGCGGGACCGGTACTGAGGAGCCGGCACCGGGAACTGCAGCTGCGGCGCAGGAAGGAGGACGTGCTGGAAGACCTGCCCCCGAAGATAGTCGTCAAGATTCCGGTGGAGCTGGGACCGGCGCAGCGGCGCAGCTACGACCGGGCGGAGCAGGAGGGCATCGTCCACCTGAGGAAACTGGGGCGGGACGTCAGGGTGCAGCACGTCCTGGAGCTCATAACCCGTCTGAAGCAGATCTGCAATGCCGAGCCGGAGACCGGCGAGTCCGTCAAGTTCGAGGAGATCCGCGGCAGAATTGAGGCCCTGGCGGCCGAGGGAAACCGGGCCCTGGTATTCTCCCAGTATCGGACGTCGGGCTTCGGAGTAGAGGCGGTAGCCGAGGCCCTGCGGGAGTTTCGCCCGCTGACCTTCACCGGCGCTCAGGCTCCGGAAGAGCGTCGGGACACCATCAACCGGTTCCGGCGGGATGATGAGCACAAGGTGCTGGTGGTGTCCCTGCGGGCCGGCGGGGTTGGCCTTAACCTCCAGGAAGCCTCCTATGTATTCCATCTGGACCGGTGGTGGAATCCGGCGGTGGAACGGCAGGCCGAGGACCGCAGTCACCGGTATGGCCAGACCGTGCCGGTACATGTTTTCAAGTACTCCTGCCTCAATACCATCGAGGAGCGGATTGACCGTATCCTGGAGCAGAAGCAGGAGCTGTTCGACGAGTTGGTGGATGACGTTTCCATCGACCTCTCCTCGGTCCTCACTGCCAGGGAACTGTTCGGTCTCTTTGGGTTGGAAGCCCCAGCCGGCGCGGCCGGCGGGTCCGCCAGGTGACCTGGTATCAACCGGACCCTTCTGGCGAGGGCCGCACGTGAAGGCGGGACCAGCAAATATGAAAGGGAGCAGCTTGCGTCCCGTCATCGTACGGGTAATGTGGGAACGCCGGGGTTCCCCACTCAGTACCTCAGAGATATACGACCTGGTGGCAGCCACCGGGGTGCCCGGCTTCGATGCCAGGGCCATGAGGGACCGGAACCTGGTCAACCGGGAACTTTCTGACCTGGCCGGCATGAGCTCAAATTCTCACGCCAAACCGGCGCCGCACCTGTTAACCCGGGTTGGACGGGGCCGGTATATGTTCAGGGAGCCTGACCTGCCCGCGGACCAGGCCCAGTTGCGCGAATACCTGGCACTCCAGGAAGTGTATGAGAAACGGCCGTTGCGACGACGGTCCGGTCCCGTCATCGAAGAGGACCCCGAGTCAGTGCGAAGGGTCCTCTTTGCGGTGCAACGCGGTCTCTGTTCCGGGTGCGGTTTTTCTTTGCCCTACTTTCTGCGGTGCGAATTGGACTACGCCGTGGCTCTTTTTGATGATGGAAGGTCACTGGGGAACCACCCGAAGTTGCTGTTCGATTTTTGTAGCGGAGTGAAGAATACCGAGAGGAACGACGCCTGTTACCTCAGTTTGACGGATCTGCAGACGGACAACTTGGCCACCGGAGTGATGGTGGACGAGGGCCTGGCGGCGCTTACCGAGAGGCGGTTGGCGCGATACCATTGCGGGGAGCTTCAGGGGTAACGGGTGGGTTCGGTGGACGGACGCTATTAGACGTCACTTTAGAGATTTACTGGTATGAAGGTCAATCAGGTAAGCAGGGAGGGATTGGACATGACCAGTGCAGCCAGCGACCAGATTTACTGCTTCAAGTGCCGGACCAGGACGGACACCCTGGAGGCCCAGGAGGTGGTTCTAAAGAACGGACGGGCCGCGGTCGCCGGCCGATGTGCCGTCTGCGAGACTAAGAAGTTCAGAATGGGTGCTGTTAGGAAATAGCGCGGTGGTTGGCTGGCAGATAATCAATCCCCATTTCCCCTGGCCTATGGCTCTCTACAAGAAGGGCAGCAGGCCCCTTGCCCATTCGAGAATCTTGATTGCGGAGGCGATAATCGGGATTGCCTTCATAGCTTGCCACGCAGTTACCAAACGTCGCCTCCCGTTCAACGACTGTTCTGTTGGCGGATTGGCGTCAAGTTCTCTGGCGAGCACCTCGACTGATACCCGCGCCACAGCCTCAGGGGAGTTGATGTTGCGGTCCAAGGAGAGCATCCCAAATCTGTTCTTCACATCCTGGTGCGTGCTTGGGAGGAAATGGTCAGGCTTCGACATCATTTCCTTGTGTAACGCCACAGCGCCCTCGCCATCGTCAGCTGCAGAGCCAAGTTGCAAATCGACAGGCAGCACCGGCTTGCACTGAGCGATCATGTCCGTCGCTGCAGAATAGGTTCCCTTCCCACCACCGATGGCCACCATGGCGTCGGCCTGCTCAATCATGACCTTTCGGTATTCGCCGCCGGTGAACACCTCTCGCCGTATGGGATAAAGCTCCACAACGTTTCTCTGCTCAAGGTCCCTGAGCAGACGCAGGTTAGCGGGGCTTATCTTCGACTCTGGGGCTCCGCCAGACATGACGATCCTGGCGTAGGGGCGAGGGCCTTCTGAAGTTCTCTCGGCATGGCTTCCTACCTTACGCAGGACCAACCAGTCGAGAACGTGGGGTGTTCCGTGTTCGTCCTGGGTGGACTCCTCATCCCCGGCCAGTACCACGAGGCCGCCGCCCCGTCTCAACACCTCTGCGGTGAAGCTATTGATAAACCCGGAATCGGAGTCCAACTTTTCGGAAGGGCATGAAGGGCTCGCGCTGCCGGATAGCATTATGAACTTACCTTTCATCTGTGGGCGCCTTCCCTAGTCCCCTTCACAGAACAGCTCATTGAATTCCCCCCTGGTCTCACAAGTGTTGACCCTGCCGCGCAGTTGTGCGAAGTAAGTTGACGCCCTATTGCGAAGTCTGGCATTTGCCGGACCCAGATAATCGTCCACGTATCTGGACTGGCCTGTAGAGTCTGAGATGGGCCGCTTCACCGCTGTCATTGAGTTGGTCAGGAAGTGATGGAGCATGGACTTCGGGTCCTGGGGGCCTTCATAGTTCGCGAACGCGTCGATTGCCAAGGATTCGATATGGTAACCGCTAAACTTCCTGCTCGGACGGGTAATGTAGCAGTCTGCCATAGCCTTGGCGAGCTTGATTATCGGCACTACTCTGCCGTTTCCCGCGTGGTTCACCTCGCTGAGTCTCTCTGCGAATCTCTCAGGGTGGGCCACGTTACTCCATTGTGTGCTGCCTGGGTCGGCAATCCGAATACCTTCGGTCTTTGTTCGAATCGCAGGCAATATCTGAATTTCCAGCCCACTGGCATATCTGACTGTCACCGCCAGGTTGCCAGCGGTCACGGTGTTCTGGCGAAGCCGCTGCTGGATGGTCTCCCGCACATATTCTATGACCCTTGCAGGGGTTTGGTTGACCAGCGACGACTGGTTAACTATCAGAAGGACGTCGATGTCGCTGAGTCCGGTTACATACGTGCCTCGGCGGACAGAACCGCCGAACATAGTCTGGACCACATGGTTACCCTCCTGCCGTAAGAATCCGCACAGGCTGTCGAGTTGAAGTGTCACGGCCTGTTGATTCCTACGCGTGTACCTTGCGAGCAATTCCTCGCAGTAACGGTTGAAGTTGTCGTTCGACATGAACTGGGTTCCTGATCCCTAAAATGTCTGTGTGTCGTATTCTCGGTTCACATACACTGTGCAGGACATCATCCCCCCCGTGATGCAGTTACTTACCGAAAAATGGTGAAAAGAATTCCCGATACGCGAAGCTTCCACTTCTCCCTTACAGCCTTCGCCGCCTATCTACACTCGTGCTGAGACTTCTTTTTCCCATCCTCATTTGCCAAGTGTATACCTTATGAATGGCGGAAAGTAAGTGTACCGCGACCGTTTCAAAGGGCCTGAAGTAAACCGGAGGCCAAGTGTCAATGGCTTTGGTGGAACCACCGGTACCAGTAGCTGAATATCAACGTTGCGAGGGAATAGGTAGCAAACTCCACCAGAAGCCCCGGGAATAGCTCGTACTTCTCAATGGGGAAAATGAACAGCGAAGGTCCCTGTAACGCCGAGACTTCGGTGTTGGCAACCAGGATTATGAACAGGTTGTTCATGGCATGATATCCCACAGCCAGCTCTATTCCACCGTCCAGCAAGGTAATGAGGGTAAGGAAGGTACCGAAGAGGAGTAGGGACAACACGTAGGGAACTACGCCATAGGTCCAGGGTTCCGGGTTAGCCAAATGGGGCAAGGTAAAGATCAATGCCGAAGTCGTGAGTAAGAATACCTTCCCGCTCCTGAACAGCATGAATCCCTGGAGCAGATATCCCCGAAAAAATATCTCCTCAAATCCCGCCTGGTAGGGGATAAGAACTATGGCAAAGAGGAAGAAGGTGAGATAATCCCAGAAGTTGAGGTTCTGGACGCTGACCTCTGATTGGAATATGACCACTGTGATGACAAACCACGTGGTGCTGAGGCAGAGGCCGATGAACATGGCGAATACCACGCGGTTGTAGTCGAAGGTTGTCCGACCCGTTACCACCTGGGTGAGGGACTTTCTGTGCAGGAGCTTGACCGCAAGCCAGAGCCCTATTATTCCGATGAGGAAGGGATAGAGCCCCAGGATGAAGTTGGGAGTCCAGGAGTCTCCCGAGATGGTCAAACCGTCGCAGGAGAAATTCGGTCCATCGGTCTGGGTTAGGTACTCGCAAGCCACGAACCATGGAACAGACCCTATTCCCTGCCAGATCACCAGGATTCCCAGGATTCCCAAAAGCCAGCGCCACCAACTGTTTGAGCCGAGATAAGCGTTGCCGCGGAATTGTTCCGCGGCTTTGTTTGGTCCTTCCTTGTCGACGGTCATGTTTGTTTTCGCTTCAGCATGTCTCTGATAAGGTTAGCAAGTCATTTGCGTCGGTTTAAAGTTCCCGTGCTCCCGGTAATGCTTGGCAATGGGGCACTGCGCCGGCATTGCGGAAGATTCCCACCGGCCTTCGGTCATGAGGGCTGGCAGTCCGGCTCGGGTACTGGTTAGGCTCTTAACCGCTCTGAAGAGCTTTGAAGTTGCCCGCCTGCAGCGCCTGGTAAAGTGTCTGGTCGCCCTGAAGCATATAGGGCAGGAATATTTCCTCCAACTCCACCATGCCGGTATCCAGCAGCGCGAGCTGGGCTTCGATCCAATCCTTCAAGATGCGCCAGGCGACGCGGGTGGCCTGTTGCCGTCGGGCCTCTACGTCACGTACCTGACTCCTGTCCTGGGTGAGCAGATGGAATACTTGAGGAACGTTGCAGGGCAGCGCAAACGCCAGGGGTCCGTGAGGGGTATTCAGGCGCCACTTCAAGCCGCGTGGCTGACCTTCCTCACTGTAGGAGGTGATAATGTCGGTCGCGCCGTACTTGACCAACAGCCTCGTAATTTCCATTACGGTCTGTTCGGCTGGCACCCTGGTGGAGTAGTTCAAAAGCGGCATAGTGTCCCTTTCCTGTTTCGTACAATCGAGGTACTGGCAACTCCTCGCTGCCCTTGTGGTCGCTGAGAGGCTCTGTTAGGCCTCGGCAATCATTTGTACACGGTTGGCTTCACCCCGGGCAGCGGTTTCCAGGGATCGACGTATGACATCGATATTCTCGCGGATGATGGTCCAGTCGCCGCTCATGATGGTGATAAGCGTGACGTCGTACCTGTTGAGGTTCTGCTCGTTGCTGATGCTCTGGTCACAGGTGGTCACCAGGTCGTAGCCGTGGCTGGCGGCTGCTTCCAGCAGCTCGCCGTTCTCAAGCTCGCTCCAGCCCAGGTATGCCGCAGTCTGGACTTCGTGCTCTGGGAGGATTCTACGGAGTTGATGGCGTGCATTGTGGTCCAGGAGAATCTTCATTCGGGAGGCTCCTCCCGGGTTTTGTTTTCCTCGATTCTGTCTTCCTCCAGCATACGGGCCAGATGGGCCAGGACTTCCTTGATCTGGTGCTCAGTGATGCCCTCGAACCACTGGGTGACCTCTTCTATAGTGGCCCCGGAAGCCAGGTTCTGGAATATGATGTAGAGGGGGAGCCGGCTATTGCCGAAAGTCCAGGCGCCGCCCACCCTGCGGGGGTTGCGCGCTACTGCGGGGCAGTCCTCCCAGCTGAGGGGCTTTTTTTGACTCCTTTCCTGCGTTGTCATATTTGCTCTCCGGCGGTTTTGAACTTGGCTTTCCTTATTGTAGCGTGGTTGCGCCGTGGTCAGAAGTCTGGGTGCAGGCTGATGGGTGGCTTGGATTGTAGAAGGGTTCCCATGGCCCGTGGTGATTCGGGGCTTGCCTGGTAGTATCTGGCCGCTGCGCCCCGGTCCGCGGCATGGCGCTCGGTGTACCTCACTCGCAGGGCGAAGCTCTTCCACCTGCCGGCGGTGATGAGGGCTGGCAGCTCGGCGCCGTTCCTGGCCAGGTCCTGGTCCATGCCGCCGCCTTGGCAGGGGGCAGATTAAACACCGTAGCGCTCTCGCCAGTAGCTGGCCCAGTCGCCCGTTTCGTACGGCAGCTTTTTTTGCACTCCCTCCAGAAGGACTTGTGCAGGTACCAAGTCGAACTGGCTTTCAGGGCACTGGAGGCAGGCCTTCATTATCTCGTCTACAGTTTCCAAGTGGGGGAACCTCTGGGCCAGTAATGGGGATGTTGAGGTTTTGCCGTCGGATACAACCCGATAGGCCCAGTTTTCTTCCGGTACAACGACAACGACTTTGGCCTGGTCGATGTCCAGCTCCCGGTTATGGACCATCCGGTCGGCCAGGAGCCTTTGCCGCATCAGCTGATAGAAGGGCTCATAGAGAAAGTCGTCCAGGTCAGGGGCCATGACTGGATTGAAAGACGAGAAGGAAGCCTTGAATCGCCCCTCGTATCTGCTCCGGCGAGTCTGTCCGCTGGCTCCCGCTCCCTTGTATTCGGGTCGACCACTCAGATACCGTTCTACATATTTCCATTCAAACAGGTATGCCCGCCTCTTCCCCGAGACGGTATCGGCGGTCATGAACGCATCCACGCTGGTCTCGTAGACTCCCCTGCGCTGGCCTCCTTCCAGGGATTCATTAATCCCGATCCACTCGAACTCAACGGGAGAATGCCGGCCCTCGTGGTGAATATCAACCACTTCCCTGACATCCGCGTCCAGGCTCTGCAAGATCGCCAGTAGCCCCCCAGGGACTCCCGACAGGGGAAGCAGGAAGTTGACGCAGGCTACCTGGGAACTGGCCATGTTGCGAGTTGGGGTGTTCCCTCTGTCTTCGCCGCCGCCATCCCACCATTTGATGTTGCGCTGCGCGAAGAAATCTATGGCTCCGCCCGGTCCTCTGATGTCGGGAAAGAGGTTTTCCTCTTCGTGGCCCGGGGCCAGGAGGTAATTGTATTTCCTGCCCAGGTCATCAGTGGGCGTTCTGGCCGGTTCGCTGATGGTTGGTGAAGTGTTCCGGAACCTGCCCTGACGCGACTTCGCCGAGTGTTCGAAGCTGGCCCTCGACCCGTGCCTTTGCATCTGGGATCCTCTCTCGCCCATGGTCATATCTGCTGGTCAGGCTGGGCACAGGACAGTGCCTGGACCGAGGCGCGATGATGGCTGTCGTAGTCCACAATATAGCCTCCGGTTTCTGTGAGGCATGGTCTGTGAGCCGCCGGACCCCAAAGCCTGGTTCGTTGACTGTATAATACCTGCTGCGAGGAAGGTCCCTTAGGGTTTGAGGGAATCTCAGGAGGCTCGGGTATGGAGCTCATAGAGCTCATCAAGAATGCGCCCTGGCGAGAGGCGGTAACGTACCGGGATACCTGGCCCCACGAGTACGTGCTGCTGTTGAAGGACGACCAGGGACAACTTATGGCGGCGGTGCGGGACCGCATGAAAGCCGGGGAGGGCTTTGTGGGGCGTTTTTTCAAGACCACACCCACCTACCTGATAGTTGGCGACTACAAGTACTGGTTCATGACCCACCACGACGTCATAGACCTGGAGCAGGAGCAAACCGAACATGCCCTGAACCGAGCGCTGCTCTACCGGGACCGCAGGGACTTTGTGATCCAGCCCGGGGATACCGGGAAGCGGGAGGACTATCCCGCCGAACCGGCCAGGGACTTGTGATTGAGTTTCAGGTGGTAGTGGGAACCGCAAAGGCTGCAATCCATATGGTGGTGTAGGAATGAACGCCGATGAGTTAAGTCAGGGCCAGCTGGAGGAGTTGGATTTCGACCTGGTCGAATTGGGACAACTGCTTCGTCAGGGAGATGGGGAGCTTCGGCAGACTCTTCTGCGTCTCGAAGGGGATGGACGGGATCTCGACCGGCTGAAATCCATGATGGAAGAACGACAGGGCGAGGTCGATATTTTCGACGAGTTGGGATTGCACGGTGACGAACTCTTCCACTCTAAGATGCTGGCCTGGCTGCTGAACCCGCGTGGCAGTCATGGGCTGGGTGACCGCTTCCTGCAGGGCCTTCTAAGGCTGTTCCACAGAAGACCTCCTGTTCTGGCGGCTGACCGTCCCACCACGAGGGTAGCGCGGGAGTTCCATCTTAATGGTGAGGGTGAGTCGGGCCGTCTGGATATCCTGATTCGAAACTCAAGGGCCAACTACGTGTGTGCCATTGAGAACAAGGTGCGGGCGCGGGAAGGGGAAAACCAGCTTCGCAGGTACCGAGAGGTTCTTGCGCGTGAATACACGGATAGCCTGGTTGACCTTGTGTTCCTGACGCCCGATGGACGTTCTCCTGAAGACGACCAGGAGCATCCTCATTGGACCACGATGAGCTACAGCAAAGTCCTCCAACTGGTTGAAGGGGTCTTGGGTAGCGATTCAACAACTCAGAATAGGGACGTGAGGGCCGTACTCAACCAGTACGCCGTGACACTGAGGAGGAATATTGTGCCGGACGTCAGCAACGACATCCATGAACTTGCTAAGCGGATTTATCGGAAGCACCGGCGGGCCATTGACCTGATCATCGAAAACAAGGAGCGTTACACCCCCAACTACAGGTCTGAGGGGTACGCCTTGGTCCGTGACGCCGTGCGCCGGCAACCGCTGTGGAATATGGGAACGTGCAATCCGCCATACCTGCGGTTCAGGTCGGCTGATTGGGTAGCATATAAAGAGCTGGGCCTGGACGGTTGGCCTGATTTCCTGCTGCTGTTTCACGTACATGTTATGGACAGTCGTGTATCGTTGTATCTCTTGCTTTGCCAGGGTGGTGATGATTCTCTCAGACGGCGAATATTCGACCGAGTCAGGGAGCGCGGGGATCTCTTCAATGGTACGGCCTCGGCCTACACCGATCGGGAGATTCGATTGCACGAGGAGGGGGACATACTGGAAGAATCCGAGTATGAGGACTGGTGGGATGAGGAGAGGATACGGGACCGGATTGGCTCTCGCCTGGAGGCCTTCGCCCGGGGCTCGTTTCCCAAGATAAACGAGGTCATTCTGAATGTGCTTGGGGAGCACCGGTCGGCGGGAGGTGGGTGATCTTCGTTTCCGCTTTCCTTAGGAACCGGGTGGGGTCCTGATTGTTCCTCAGACCTTTAGCCAGATAAGCGGAACCCCAGTCTCCATTGTGAGGCCTTGTATGAGGCCCGTTTTACTGTTCGGTTAATTATCCTCCACCTTCCTGGAAATACGTGGCCACCGCGCCCCGGTCTGCGGCTTGCCGTTCAGTATACCGGCCCTGCATGGTGGAACTCTTCCACCGGCCTGCGGTTATGCCGGTGCGGGGATCCCGGGGTTCATTCTCCGCGGAGCCTGCGGTTTTCCTCTTCCAGTTGCCTGACTCTTTCTTCGGCCTGCTGACGGAGGGTTGCCTCGTTTGTTGCCCGGGCTGCCTCAGTGTCTGCCCTGGCTTGCTGGTCCTCATAGGTGAGGATAGGCGCGTTGGTGTCGGGGTCGATGAAGACCAATTGGCCGTGGTCCCACCTGATGTATAGGTTTAGAGCAGGGCTGTATCCCTGCTCGATGCCATCTCCGGCGCCGTCGGTGATTATGGGTTCATATCTGCCGTCCACCAGCCGGTCTCCGGCCAGCCTGGTCTGGTGGTATTCGCCGGTGTGGTCGAATCGCCAGTACTCGGGGATGCCCAGGGCAGCGTAGTCGTCGCGTTTGGCCCCGGTATCGGTTTCGGCTGTGCTCTCGGAGGCTACCTCCAGGACAAAGTCCGGGGGCTTCCCCTGCTCAGAGCTTATGTAGCCGTTGTTCTCCTCGTACCTTTGCGGGTTCGCGCCGAAGGCAATCAGGAGGTCGGGCCTTCTGGCTTCGGCGCGGTTGTCCTCGGGGGCGGCGATTATCCACCGGTCAGCCTCGACCAGGGTGGTCTCTCGGTTGCCGAAATGGATGGCCAGATGTTCGGTCGTTCCGGGACCGTATAGGTAATCGAATGCGGTCAATTCGTCGAGTTCTCTCCTGGGCGGGTCGGGCAGTCGGAACCCGGCCGATGTGGTTTTGCTGGGCTTGGTAGTCATATCGCACCTGTCCTTGGGAGCGGCGGGTAGCTGTCTTTAATCTCCAAAGGGATGGGGTTGCTCGTATTGTAGCACTGCCGATGGGGCATTCTTTGCCTGGGGCTTTTAAGTGATGCTGGGCTGGCGTTCCCGGTAATACCTGGCCACCGCGCCCCGGTCTGCTGCCTGTCGCTCCGTGTACCGGGCTGGCATGGTGGAGTTCTTCCACCGCCCTGCGATCATCAGGGCCGGCAGCTCGGTGCCGGTCCTGGCCAGGTCCTGGGCCATGCCCACCCGGCCGCTGTGGCCGGTGAAGCCCTTACCCTTGCATCCTTACCTGGTGGGATCGAGCACCCGGCCCATGAACAGCACTGCGCCTGTGTCTGAGTGGCGCAGCAGGAAGATGAAGGGTCGGTCCATTGTGACTTCAACCGGGGGTGGAGGCTCGGAAAGAGTTACTGGAGCCAGAAAAATCGCGGTGGCGGCCGCAGCCTCAGATCCTTCCTCGTTGACTTCCACAAAGGCCTTCTGAACCGCGTCCTCTATCCAGATCGCCTCTATGGCAACTCCGTCCAATCGCTCCGCAATGGGGCGGAAGTCGGCATTTTCATTGTCAAAGGCGTCGGCAAGGCCCAGGGCCTGCAGTCCTGCCTTGGCTGAGAAGCTGTAATCCAGCTTGAAACGGGGCATTCGCAGCATTACTTCGCTCCAGTTCAGGTTGCCAGTAATGGCCTGCAACCGCTCCCCGGTCAGGGACTGCTCAAAGGTTTCAAAGGTCCCTTCGTCCGGCATGAGCACCAGCAGGGTGAATGTGTTGCCTTCGTAGGGCAGTTCCACAGCCCGGTAGCCGTCTTCAACCTGCCAACCGTAGTTGTTCTCCTGAAACATCATGGGCGCCTGGACCTCCTGCCCGTCGAGGAGGAAGAAGGGCTCGTCCATAGTATTCTCTTCCTGGAATTTGTCCGCCCAGTCGCCCTTGAAATAGACGGCGTTGGTAACCACCAGAGAGGTATCGGCGGTAATGGAATCACGGCTGATGCCCTGCATTATCTTGCCCTGGGTGGCTTCGTCCACCCACTGGTTGATGGCTGCGACGGCCCCGGCCGGAGAATTGCGGAAGTCCAGTTGTGCCAGCCCTATTCCGTAGTTGGCAGTTACAGTGTTGAGGAAGCCGGGCAGGACTTCCAAGCCGTCCTGAATCCAGAGGCCGTTGGCCACCGACAGCGTGGGCCGGAAACCTTCAGCTTCGCTGTTTTCCGCCCCGGGCCTGACGCTGTCGTTCAGGAGGGTCAGGTCAAGCGTGTTCAGGTTCCGGTGAAACCGGTCGGCTGGGGCCCCGATGCCCATGACGTCCTGGAACTCTGTGGCGGTGTTGCCGGTGGCTCCCGCATAGACGACTCCTATAGCCGTGTAGAGGCTGTAGGGCGAGTAGAACAGGTTGCCTTCCTCTTCCCGGGCCAGATGCCGGTAGAAGCTGCCGACAAAGTCGTTCTGGCCGGTTACCAGGGAGCGGATCTCCTCATAGGCCTCAAAGTCTTCCTTAATGAGGTTTTCAGGGATCTGTTCCCTGGGAACCCTTTCCAGCGCCCTGGGTGCCATTGCCGCTTGGGGCGACCCTGACGCCACTCCCGGCGTGCCTCGGTACTCTACGGGGAGCGGTGCCAGTGTAGGTGTGGGCGCATTGATCGGATCATATACCCGCGTCGGTGCTGGCAACATGGATTCGGGAGTTAGGCACATCGTGTCGGGGTCCCCCGGCTCCAGGGTGGGCCAATCCACACAGATAGTTGGTGGAGGGGTGGCAGTCGGCTCGTCTTCGTCAAAGTTCTCTTGGGGCGACCCTGACTGCGTTCCCGACGGCAGGTTGCCGAGCTCCCGCTGGACCGACTCGTCCGCCGGCCCGCCGGCCAGTGGAATACTGAGTAACAGCGTTAGCGCCGTTACGCTGAGAACCCAGCACATGGCCTTTTTGTGAGACTTCATCATTCTCCTGCGTGTACCGGTGGCTTCAGAGTTCCCTATCTGACAATCTAATTTCCCTCTTGCTGGTAGTACCTGGCCACCGCGCCCCGGTCCGCAGCTTGGCGTTCAGTATAACGGGCCGGCATTGTAGAACTCTTCCACCGGCCTGCCGTCATGAGGGCTGGCAACTCGGCGCCGGTCTTGGCCAGGTCCTGGGCCATGCCCACCCGGCCGCTGTGTCCGGTGAACCCCTCCCCCAGGCCTGCGGCCTTGGCCGCGGCGCTGACTCGGCGGCGGATCTGGCGGGGTGAGAGCCCGAAGACGGATGTGTTCCGGTCCAGCAGCTCGTCGGCTGGCCTGATGGCCATGAGGGCCTCGCCGGCCTAGGGCCCGACGTAAAGGGTTACACCCTCGGCTTCGGGGTCGGTCTTGGACCGTCGACTGTTAATCAGCGCGGTTCCGTTGTCGCGCATCTCAACGTCGCCCCAGGTTAGCGCTGCGGCCTCTGATCGGCGCAACAGGCCGTCTCTGAGGACGGACGGCAGCGCCAGGTCCACCCGGGCCCTCCAGGAAGCTCTCTCTGCTGATTCCTGCTTCTTCCCGTCTTCCAGGGGGCGCCCTGGCTGGCGCTGTGGCTTTGACGGCTGCCAGGGCTTCGGCGGTAAGGGGTTTTGCCTGCTTCTGGCGTTTGCCGTGGGCCCGGGCGATGCCCTTCATCACTCGCCGGACTCCCTCATTGTCGGTGGGGTCCTGGTGGCCGTTGCTCTTGTGGATCGCGGCCAGAGCAGCCCGGTGGAGCCGGACGGTGGCCACCGATAGATGCCGGTCCTCGGCCAGGTGGGAGATGTATGCGGCGATAAGTGCCGGGGAAGCCGGCATTGTCAGTGCGGCGCGGGCCTGGGCCCAACGTTGGAAGGTTTTCCACGCCGAGCGGTAACTGGCCCGGGTGTTCTCGGAGACGCTGGAGTCCAGGGACTGGCGGATCCGCTGCAGGTCGGTGGGCCCCAGGCCCTCGGGAATTGCGGGAAGGTCCAGGTTGTTGGGTTGGGCATTGGCCGGCATGAGGGCCTGCTGCTGAGTCATGATGTTCGACCCTGGCCCTGGCAGCGGTCGCAGGGTGTGCCTACTTTATCGAGGCCGCGGTCTCGGAAGTGCTCCTTGAAGTAGCCGCAGGAGGTGCAGGTGATTATGACGACCTGGGCGCCGTGGGAGTCGGTGCCGGAGCTGGTCAGTTGGTACATGGGGACCTCCGTTGGGACTTTGTGCAAGCGTGAGGGTGTGCAAGCGTGGCGCTGTGCAGAGGTGTAACGGCACAGTTGGCCTTCTATTGTTCTACCCTTTCTGTGCAATATTCCTGGGGAATGGGACAGAAGCGGCACTCGCTGGCGCTGGGGATCTTCCTGGGCGGCGCCTTGGCCGTTAACCGGCCGATCAACCCTTCCATCAACTCCCTGAAGTCCTCCCCCGCGGCGCCGGCGGCGATGGGCACGGTGTGGCCCTCGCCGTAGTAGACCTCTCCGGTTACGGTCATTCCCTGGGTGCGGGCGCCCTGGAGCTGGATGAACAGCATGTAGAGCATGACCTGGACGGCGTGGGCCTCGCTGGGCTTGGCGGCCTTGGCGTCGATGATGACTGGCTTCTGGTCTCGGGTGGCTACCAGGTCCATGCGGCCGGAGACGGTGGCGCCGGCCAGGGAGACCCGGAACTCGTTCTGGTTCTCCAGGGTTACGGAGTAGCCCCGCTCCTCGTATTCCCGGGCGCAGCGCTTCATCAGGTCGGTGTGCCGGAGGTTGTAGGCGACGCTGTCGAAGTCGCTGGCCACCCTGGTCCAGGTCCGGCTGTCATGGTGGGCCTGGAACCAGATCTTGTGCTCGCAGTGGTCCATGCCGATTAGCAGCCTGGGCAGCCACGACGGGTGGATGTAGGGCCCGTTTTCCCGCAGTGCCGGCATTGCTTACCTCCCACCGGATCACCTTGTTGTCAGCCCCGGGGAACTTTTGCCCTGGGCCTTAACTCTTCACTGTAGAGACGGGTCATCGGAGGTGGCAAGAGGCGGTTGTCAGTGGATCCGGGTTGTTGCCTTGGCTGGCGGGACGTGGCGAGTCCACGGCATTGTGCCGGGCGGTGGCCACCTGTGGCAATTTTCCAAACTGGTCGGGCACTTTCTTCTACCCGGGCAGTGATGTTCGCCCTGGCTGGGGTCACCGGCGCTCGGCCATGTAGTTCTCCAGGGCCTCGGTGACCAGGTCGGTTACGTGCTTGCCCTGCCGGACGGCCATGAGCTTGAACTCCATGTGGAGTTCGGCGGGAATGAAGCAGTGGAGACGGCTGGTCTGGGGGCCGGCGGCCTGGTTGATGAAGGTGTCCTTGTCCTGCCGGTCGCCTTGGTTGGGGTTTCTTCTAATTGTCATGGAACATGGCCTCCAGTTCTCCCTTGATGGCGAGGATCTCGTTTCGGGCCGTCTGGTCGTTGCCGTTGACGACGGAGTTGCCGTCGTTGATGGCGTTGGGGTAGGCGACGCGCTGGGTGGTGCGGGCCTGCAGGACCGGGATGCCGAGCTCCTCGAGGGCGGCGTCGATGTGGCGGCCCAGGCGGGTGCGGGGCTGGGCCATGGTGATGACGAAGGCGGCCCTGGGGGCGGCTGTGCTGGCCTTCTGGCGGGCGATGACCGCCTGGACGATGTCCGAGGCGGCCCAGACGTCCAGGGGACTGGGCTTGGCCGGTATGAGCACCAGGTCGGCGCCGCGGACGGCGTCGGCGGTGGTTCTGGAGGTCCCTGGGGGCCCGTCGATGATGGTCCAGTCGTGGTCCTGGCTGGCCGACCGGACCTGGTCCAGGAGGCTGCCTCGGCCGATGCCGGTGACGGTCAGGTTCTTGGGGGACTCCCACTCGCCGGCGGCCCAGTTCTGGGAGCTGGCCTGGGTATCGGCGTCGATGAGGAGGACGGTGGACTTTTCGGCCAGGACGGAGGCCAGGTTGGTGGCCAGGGTGGTCTTGCCGGTTCCGCCCTTCTGGTTGAGGATTGCGACTACGGGCATGCGGGGCGCCTCCTCTTCAGGGAGTCATGGCCGTCTGCACAAACGTGAAGGGGTGCAGTGGGCCGGCGATGCAGGATTGCAGATGGTGTTATGAGACAGTGGGCGGGTGGCCATTGGTGCAGCTGCACAGGGATGATACCTGACCGGGGCAGGGAATTAAAGGTGTGGGACGATGGAAATTGAGCGGTTTGCGGTGTTGCGAGTGTGGTTGTGAGTCTTTACACCTCACTGTCTTGTTGGCTGCAGGCGCAGCCTGCAGTTCAGTGGCCTAGCCAGGCTGTTGGTTAGCGCCGGCTGTGGCACGCTTCCGCCCTGGGCCGAGTCCGGGGTAGGTGTCCCCGGGGGTAGGACCTCTAGGGTCCTCGGGCTTGGTGCCCGTTCTTCAGATTATATCGCTTAAGGCTGGGTCGTGTGGAACTGTAAACTTGTGGAAATTATTGCGGCCGTGGCGGTGCCGGAGCCGGTGAGGGTGGACAATCTGGGGGTCCCTAAGATGTCCTTTAACTAATAATAGGACACGTTACCCATCTTGTCCCGGAGCGGTTTTTCTCCTTTTTGGCGTCTTTTCAGCGCCAATTTCAGTGGTGAAAGTCGCCCGCGTCTGTTTTGTCCTTCTAACTTGGGCTGACCAGATCTGTTTTGGTGCATACCATTGATAGTGGCCGTACACTACAAAACGAAAAGGAAGGTTTGATGGAGAAAAGGCATGGCGGAAATAACCGGGCAAACCAGATGAACCCGAACAATAAGGCCTATTGGCGGTCAAGAGGGCTTCCATCGCGTCCCCGCGGTTGGAAGCAACAGTCTGGCAAGTCAACTCAGGAAGGCGAAGGACAGTCTACCCTAGGGAAGCGTGGCTAAAGAATAATCGGAGACGTGCAGCGCGGGGGTCGGGCTGATTGCGGCCCAGCTCGGTTCCCTACATGGAGACCTTTATGAGTTCACAGGATAATGTAGCGCAGGCTTATAGAGTACCGCTGAGCGGCACTGTCGTCGGCGTACTGGTCCGGGAATTCCAACTGAACAGTCCGGGCCTGAACACCAAGACGGCGAAGCGGTATTTTCGCGGTCAGCGTGTCAAGGACGCCAGCAGGTTTGAGGTCATCGAGGCGGTGGCTGATGGGCTGGTGAAGGAGGGGTTCATGCCCCGGTTGTCATTCCTGGACAAGCAGGGATGGCCTGTAGATAAGCTGCTGACCCTGGCAATGGTAGGTTATGCGAAACGGTGGGATGAGTTGGCCGGCTTTATGCGGAGCGCCTCGGCGTCAGTGGACCGTCCTGATCTCGCCGCAACGGCCTATTGAGGCTTGCAACGATTGACCTTGCCCTGCGTCTCTCGGCTCTACTTTGGTTGGCCAATGCTTCCAGTCCGGAGGAGGGTGTACCCACATGGGCAGAGCCCAAGGGTGGGGCCCAGTGTTTGAAGGGTCTACTGGAAAAGTGCGGCTCTTCCGCACCGACACGGGATAAGCTTGCCGATCAGGTCGGAGTGTCCTACAACACCGTAGATAGCTGGTTGGATGCCGGGGTAAGACCCTCTCTTACCAACCTGCAGGGGATCGCGGCGCAATTGGCGCCCCACATTGAGGGAGCAGAACCTTCTACCTTGTTAGAGCAGTTGCGGCTCAACTACTCCTTCTCATCTATCTGCGACATCTTGGCGCGTCATGTGGGGCGTGAGACTGTGTTGAACCTGGCATCGGCGTTGATGAGATTCACCGGTCGTAACGTGCAAGGTCTCAGGGAGTGTAGCAAATTGCCACCGGATGAAGGCGCAATGGCTCAAATTGCCATCTTTATCTGTGGGGCTCGATTTCCCAGTTGCGAGCATTTGACCAAGGCATTGTGGCGACGGGAGAAAGATCCCGTATGGCGTGCAGATTTGGAGGCCTGCTCAAAACCCTGGGACCTTAGGCTGGTCCACCTAATGAAAGGGCTTGGGGGCACCGACCAGATGCTTCAGACGCTTCAGACTGAATACGGTATACCCGAAGGAATCGCAACGGATCTTCTGGAGGAGGCTTTCAGTCATATACCGGCGGATCCTACCATCCCCGAATGGATCCCTCATGACGTCCTGGAAGACATGCACTTTGTGCGCGTCAAGGGGGATGCGGCTTACAGTGCCAGAAACCGGATGACTCAATATGAGTGGGCCAGGGCGAAGGGAGATCTGGATACTGCGGCTCATCACGTCAGAAGAGCTGTTGAGCTGCAGCCGGAAAACGCGCAGTACCATTTTGAACTGGGCGCGACTTTGGGCACGGCGGGTGAGGTCAGCGAGGGCATCCAGGAATGTTGGATTGCCGCTGGGCTGGACCCTTCCTGGGAGCTTCCCGGGGTGGAAGTGGGCATAATTCTGCTGAATGCCGGCCGGAGTCGGGAAGCATTGGTCCATTTGGAACAGATGGCTGAAGCCCAGGAGAATCTTTCGGCACACCTCGCATTCAATTTGGGCGTGGCGAGATCCCGGTGTGGCGAATACGGTCGGGCCTTGGAAGCGCTCCTCAGGGTTGTGGAATTACAGGCAGACCATGCTCTGGCGCTGGATTTTGCTGCTCACGGTGCATTTATGGTAGGAGATGGGAAAACGGGTAGACGTCTGGCGAAGAAGGCAAATGACCTGGGCCGCTCTGAAACCTATGTCGCCTGGCGGAAGGGCGAATACCGCAGGGAAAGAGTCTGACACTAATCTCAATGCAAGTTAGTGTGTTAACCCCAGAAGAGGTTGATCAGTTAACCTCAAGCAATGAGGTGTTTATCCAAGCCTTTCTGTGTCAAGACTCCCGTTCAGCCAAGCAGTGAAGTGAAACGCGACCATACGTCCCTGTTGGTCCTCTTCGGTGGCCATCTGCTCCAGCATCCTAACTATCACCTTGCCGAAGGCGGTCCAGGGCTGGCATTCGCAGCCTTTCGCATGGTTGGTCCAGTCGAAGTTGCTCTTTTTGACTAGGCCTTGTCCTTGCCCTGGGCATAGCAGCCACAGGGCTCAAGGCATTCTCAAACCGTCTCAATCGTGACGGACCTCTATTGTTCAGAGGGTCTGTGTTGCCCCGGTTTGGGCTAAATGTCGCTCTGCCTACTCACAGACCACGCCGTCGGCGTCCCTCATATACTGGCATGCAGGGTGTCCCCGGCGTACCGGCGCGATGCCATGGGCTCTGGCCTCGGCGCAGGTGATTCTTCCGTTGCCGTTGTCGTCATACAGGGCTAGAGCGTCCACGCCGCCGGCCGGGGCCGTCGTTGCTGTGGGCTTGGGCGTCGATGTCGGCCTGGTCGTTGCCGAAGCGGTTACGGTGACTGCGTGATCAGCTATGACTAATACTGTGGAAGCGTACCCGTTCAGGACACGGTCTATTGCGTCAGCTTCAGCCTGGTCGATGGTCAGTCCGTACTTAAGCCGCACCTGGACTACACGGTTCACGTACCAGCACTGGTTAAGGGCCGGCAACCACTCGGCCGGATCGTGGTCGCTCTTCTGGTGTCGGTTAACGCTGGGAGAGGCTAGTGTCAGGTTCAACAGGTCGGACGCGAAGTGGTTACGGATTTCGCGGTTGGCGGCGCAGAGCCCGCTGTCGTGGGCCTCGGATCTGGCAACTATATGCTCGATGTCCGTTTCCCTGATGGTCTCTAACCAGCTTCCGGTGCAGGGCCCGTAGATCCCGCCCAGCTCAGCGACTATTCGGGGCTCCACCCACGGAGAGTAAGCGTAGTCGCCCGAGTCGTGTTCCGAGCAACGATTTTCGGCTTAGACCGTAATCCCTCGCCATGTTCCCGCTGTGGCCACCGGAACGGGTGTGGAGGCAGGGTGTGGAGTAGCCGTGGGAGCAAGTGTCGGCTCGGGTGTGGCTATGGCAGTAGCCGTCGGCGCAAGGGTAGGTGTCGGGTGCAAGGCGGCGATGCCGAACTGAGCCAAGGGTCTGGTTAAGGTGGCTATCCCTAACGGGCTTTGGGTATGATGTTGCTCTGGTTTTACGGTTGTGAGTGCAGGCAGGAAATGAAACTTCAAAGAAGGTCCACCATGCCAACAACCTCGGTCATGGACACCCCGGTCCCGCCGGTGGGGCTCGTCGCCTGGTGTAACACCTGCCAGCGTTACGCTTCCGATGGCGCCGCTGGCCAGCGCTGCCCGACCGGTGGTCCGGTCTGTTACTCGATACTGGTGAACCGTCGCGCCATGTTCTGCCCCCTGGGCAATTGCCAAGAAAAGGACCTGGTTGTCCTGGCGCCGGCGAGCCAGTCGGCAAGGGACGTCTGGCGGATCCACCTGATGGCAGAGCATGACGTTTAGGCTTTGCAGAGTGGGGGCAATGTGGTGGTAGTGTGACCCGGTTATGAAGAGGGAGGGAGTAAAGTGGTAAATCTTCATCGACATTTCAGTGTTGGAGATCCCCAGGGCCTAACCTGCTCCTGCAAGTCTCCGCAGGTGGTTTGGGTTTGTGTCATCGACGACAAGGCCAGGTTTCTCTGCGCTCCATGCGAAAGGGCAGAGGTAGCGGAAATCAGGGCCAACAGGGGCAAGTAGTCAAAATCGTCTATTTCGGAAAGGGGAAACCCATGAAGTTTCTAATTAAGGCAGACCTTGAAATCGAGGTTGACGACAAGTGGCTCCAGGACTGCTGGAAAGAGGAGCCTGTGGAAGACGAGGAAGCGGACGCACTAAAGGTTGCGATAGGAACCTTCCAGGATGCCGTCAAGCCAGCCACACTAGGCCGCCTCTTTGATGCTGTTCAGATACGTCTGAAAGACTGGTCCACGGTTGCCGAGTAGCTTTCCGAAAAACGTCGCAAATTCTGGAATTCGAGAGCACAATGCCAGCTTCCAAAACCCTCAATGTCCTTTAACTCCACTTTGAGGACATATATCAGGGTTTACAAAGGGGGGTGTGCGAACCGGACAGAACCGGCCTTGTGCGAACCAAATGAGGATCAAGGGTGGCAGTGGCCCCAATCCCGGCCATGCAAATTGATACCGCCGGGGAAGGTTACGGCGGGCCAGTGAAAGGCGCGACGTTGCTGGCGCGACACACTGAGCGTTAATCGGCCGAAGGGACGCTAAGGGCTGTTGGTTATACTCCTGTGGGAGAGTGCGTTTTGGCTGTTTGACGGCAAATATTTTCCTGGTACACCCCTATCTCCAGACCTACTCATCCAGGACGACCTGGGTCCTCACCGACTCACCGCGACGCCGTCGCCGACCTCTACGAGCTGATCATCAGCAGAAATCGTGCCTCCAGCTTCGTAATCACCAGCAACCGGGGTGTGGAAGAGTGGCTCGACCTCTTCGAAGACCCCATCTTGGGCAACGGCGCGCTGGACCGGCTGGCCAAAGCCAGCTTCCAGATCGTCATCGAGGGAGTCAGCTATCGGGAAAAACTGTCGCCCCACCGGAAGCTCATGGGCGAAAGAATTGGTGATTGACCCTTCGGGTGAAACCTGATAAAAGTCTTAATAACGGCCCCCAATGGGTGGGTCTATGGTCGCGAAAAACGGTGGTATATAGTCCCCGAAAAACGACACTCCCTTCGCCCCTGGCGCCCGTGGTTCTGGTTCAAGGTAGTGGCATAGTCATAGGGCACACCTTCAAAGCCGGTGGCCTCGGCTTCCTCGAACAGGTCTTTCAAGTCCTCGTACAACGCTCCCTGGTTCTGCTTCACCGCCAGTACATAGTCGGCTCCACACTCCAGGATGGTCTGGGCAATCTCCTTCTGGCAGCCCATGGCGTCAATTGTGACGATGCAGCCATTTAATTCCAGCATTTCCAATAGCCTGGGTATGGCGGTGATCTCGTTGGACTTCTCCTCCGTCTGCACCTGACCCTGGGTCAGGGTGTTGGCCGAGGCTCAGGCGCTGACCAGGTGCAGGGCCCGCTTGCCCGCATGGCGGTCGTGAGAGCGGCGTACCGTTTTCCCGTCAATGGCCACCACCTCTCCAGGCAGCAACTCCGCCACTCCCTGGCTCCATTCCATGAAACACTCCTGGAATCCCTCCGGCTCCAGCGGGGCGAAAACGTTGCCGAAGGTGTCATGGGACGGAATGCCGTTGGGTAGCTCCAGGGAGGTTCGAAACCATTCTTCCTTGCTCCTCCCGAACATGGCCACATGAACCCAGGTGTCGGCCCCGCAGATTACAGCGCAAATGGCTATGGTAATGATGTCCAGCAGCTGATGCTTCTTGCTCCGCTCAATCCGCGGGTCTTCCAAGCCCTCGAAATAGTCCAGAATCCCTCTCCTCCCCTCTCCTCCCTTCACCGCTCACTACCTCCCTCATTTCCTAACTACCAATAACCTTCCCCGCCAAGTCTACCATCAAAACGCGATTGCCCTGTGAGGATATATCGGCGGTGGCAGCAATAGCGGCGGGCTGATATTATTGCGGGACGTGTGCCGGTTGCCGGGGTTTGAACACGGAACCGGCGCGACAAGGGGGCCCATGACTACCAAATCCGCAGCGCAAGTGGGCGGGTCGCTGTACTTCGGATGGTACATCGTCGCAACCTGCTTCTTCGTGGCGTTCCTGTCCATTCCGGGACGGCAGGGGTTCGGCCTGTTCGTGACCGAGATGGAGCCGACGTTCGGCTGGAACCGCGCCGATATCTCGTGGGTGGGTTCCATCGGGTTCCTGCTCAACGGCGCGATGCAGCCCATCATGGGCGCGCTGTTCGACAAACATGGACCGCGCAAGGTGTTTGGCTTCGGCCTGGTGATCATGGGCCTGGCGACAATGAGCCTGGCGTTCATCAAGGATCTTGAGGCCACTCTTCCCCTGGGACTAGTGAACATACCGCTGGACCTGCTCTGGTTCATCGTAGTGTTTTCCATCGTTGTGAACACCTGCCTGAGCGCGGCGTCGATCACCAACATGCTGGCGCTGGTGGTGCGGTGGTTCCGGCGCAAGCGCAGCAAGGCCACGGCTCTCGCTGCCTGCGGAACGTCCATCGGCGGCCTTTTGACCATCCCGTTCGCGGCGTACCTGATGGGCGTGATTGACTCGTCGGGCATCACGTGGGGCGACACCACGCTGGCGGGCTGGCGGACAGTGTGGTTTCTGCTGGGCATGGTTGTGGTATTCGCAGCCGCGCCACTGGCGGTTTTCTTCCTCCGGCCGAGCCCGGCGGAGATGGGTCTGAACCCGGACGGCGACCCCGATCCCCGGGTTGACAGCGGAGGCGCGCCAGTGCGGAGGGCCACGGGAGCCTACGAAGTGGACAGTTGGCGCAAGTGCTTCAAGACAGCGCCGATGTGGCAACTCTCCGGCGCCTACGTGGTGTGCGGCATCACCACCGGGCTGTTGAGCATCCACTTCATTCCATACGCAGAGGACGTGCTGCCGGCGCAGGTGAACTTCCTGGGCGGCGTTTGGGACGGAAAAGTTTTTGCGGGGCTGGTGTTCGGCGTTATGACCGGCCTGAACGCATTCGGCGTCATCATCACCGGGTTCCTGGGAGACCGCATGCGGCGCAAGAACGTGCTGGCGGCGGTGTACGCCACGCGAGGGGTGGCGTTCATGTGCCTGGTGTTCCTGCCGCTGTTCGGCCACGGGATGCTGGGGCTGATCATGTTCGCGCTGCTGTCGGGAATGTCCTGGGTCGCCAGCGTACCGCTGACATCCACGCTGACCGCGGACGTGTACGGGTTCCGGGCGTTGGGGACGATCAGCGGATGGGTGTTCTTCGCGCACCAGATCGGGTCGTTCTTCAGCATCCAGTTCGCGGGATACGCTTACGTCTGGTTCAACGAGAGTTACTTCTGGCCGTTCCTGATCGCGGGCTTGACGCTAATACCGGCGACCATCATGGCCTTCAGCATCAACGAGTACCACTATTCGGGACGGTACAACACCGCTCCGGCACCGCAACTGGCCCCGGCCGGCGCGGGCGCCGGAGGCGGAACGCGGGTGTACTAGGCCCAGGGAATTGGACAGGCGGGGGCAGGTTTCAAGGCCAGGCCGGCCCCTCTGGAATCGCTCGTTCCGCAATATGAGCGTTAACGAGAAGAGGCAAAGATGATGGGCGCGTTTTTGAGCGTGGTTCTGCTGTCCGTTGGCCTCCATCACGGAGAGGCAGACCCCACGCTATTGGATTGGATCATGACCGCCCTGAGCCACATTCTGCTGGGCACACTGGGGTTCACCGAGCTCACGGTGGTCATCATCATTGGCATCATCATCCTCGCGATGCCGGCGCTGATCGTAGTCGCCTACTGGGCCAACACGCGGGGCAGCCGCTCGGCGCCGGCGACGGTCAACGAACCGGCGCGAGTGGCAGAGACAGAGGAATAGCCACAATTCCCCAGCCGCGCCACCACGCCGGTCCAACCGCTCGACGGCTTCACCAAAGCGTAAGTGACGGGTTCCAGTGCCTCTCCAGAGTAGCCACACATCCCGCTCATGGTGAGCCTGTCGAAGGACTCGCTCGTCGATCGACAGGCTCAGGACGAGCGGATGGACTTCAATCGCACAACTTTGGAAAGGCCCTGCCAAAAGGGTTATCGTGCTTGTTCGGACGACTACTCCGATTGTAACGTTTGGATTTCTTGTTCATATGCTTCCTATTGGATGGCCTGTTTTTCCGTGGACCGTGCGCTTCCCGCGCCTCTGCCAGAGAACTCAAACCTACTTTTGGGCGTGTTCGACCCAATAGCAACAGGGTAGCATGACCTTCTTATGAATATTCTTCTTGAAAAGGAGGACGGCCGGTCTCGTTATGTGTCTGGAGGGCGTCCATCGCCTGCAACATGGCGATGTGGTCCAACTGCTTGTCCCGCGTCAAGCATTATTGCCGATTCCTGTTGCCTCACCGAAGAATGTTACCGAAATCTCACCGCTGGGAGCCACTCTCAACCAGCGCCACTTCGGGCATTGAATGTTCCTCCCAGGCGCTTTCACTGGTTACAGGGTAAACCAATTTACTGGCCATGATGCCCCGCCATTGCTGCACCCGCCGCTGCAAGGTACGCAGATGGCACCTTCCGAACCGGTCAGGATAAGTTGACTGCAGCCGATTCAGCAGGGTGACCGCGTTTGCGTCCGGGTCTTCCTGCAGCCAACCCAGAACTTGGCACCAAACGCCCTCAAAGGGATCAGGTCGAGTTCGCCAGGTGCGGGGTTCTCTTACCTTCTTTGGTCGTGTTGCTGTTACTTCGTCCTGACGCCATCGGTGGGGCAGCCTGGCCAGGAACCGTTCCAGGCTCTCCCCGGTGGGCGTGGCCCTTACTTCCGGAGACACGATGGCCGCCAGGGCCGACTGGGTTTCCCGGATGGAATGCAGCAGGGCCACTGGGTCCAGCTTTTCGCGGCGCTCGATGAGAATGGCCCTGATATCAGCCCCGATTGCCTCATGCTGCATCACCCGTTCGCAGGGGGCGACCGGTGAGTTGTAGCGCTTGGTCACCACTGACCCTTGGCGGGGTTTTCTCCATCAGCTTAAAGGAGGGCTGGAAGTAATTTACGTAAAGCCGTATGGCACCGTGCAGGTGGGCTATGGTTTGCCCCGCCACCTGGCCCGAGAACCGCTCGTGACCCAGAAAGCGCCGGATCACCGCCCTATTCTTCTGCTCAACCCATGCCTGGTCGTTCTTGCGGTAAGCCCGGGAACAGGTGAACTCAATGCCCCGGTCGATGCAGTACTGGGTGAGAGTTTCGTTGATGAACACACTGTCGTTGTCCGAGTCGATGCCCAGAACGGGAAAGGGCAACTGTTTGGCAATGGCTTCCAGTCCGGTCCCCACCAGGGACTGCTCCCGAGCCAAAAGGAGCACCGCCTCGGTCCATCCAGTGCAGACGTCGGTTGCTACCAGGCTGTAGATGAAGGACCCGCCCATGTTGTCCCCACAATGAGCCACCAGGTCAATTTCCAGGAAGCCCGGGGGAGGACGATTCCAGTCGGCAAAGGTCCTGACGGGGATGTGCCGACCAGCGCTGAGATTGCGGCGGCGTTTGCGCCGACTGGCCACCGTGGCGCGTATTGGTCTCAGCAACCGGTCCAGCGTAGCCGCGCTGGCAGCCAACAGCCGCTCCCTTACTTCTGAATCCAGTTTCAGGTGGCCGTGGCGTTCCATGGACTCCACCAGGTGGGGCAGCGCCGCCTTCAGGCGCTTCCCGCAAATACGGTCCGATGCCTCCCAAACCACGATTGCCGCCTCACGCACCGCTTCGTCGTAGATGCGCCTCCCCTTGGCGCCGGGCATTCGGCCCCCCGAGTCGCCTGGTTGCCCCAGCAGCCTGATGCCGTGCTTCCGGTGATGGCCGGTCACCGCGATGAACTCGTCTAGGATCCGCCCCTTGTCCTTCTGGAAAAACCTTGGTAGCGGTCTTGAATTGATGTCAGCAACTCTCGCTTTGCCATCCTGCTCATGCCTCCCCCCACTTGATCGCCTTCCGATTTTCGGTAGCACTTTAGTTGAGGCAATCACTTCTTGAAAGTAACCTTTTTATTGAGGCAATGCGCCGGCAAGACTAATTATCGTTGATCAGCCTGAGCTTGTCGAAGGAAAGGGCATTTCAGCGACTCGCGGGGGCGAATTCAGGGCAATCATTCAATCACAGAAATCAAGGTTCAGACTATGATACCATTCGGCCGTGTTGCGACAGTCTCACCATTTTATTCTGAACATGTCGAAGGAGTACGAAAGATGTATGTGATCATCGCGCCCATTCAGATCAAGCCGGGCTGCAAGCAGCAGTTCTTGGACGCCATTATCCCGGATGCCATCGGCTCGGTGAACGATGAGCCCGGGTGCCGACGCTTCGACGTCATCCAGGACGCCGGCGACGAGAACCGTATCTGGCTCTATGAAGTCTACGACGACGAGGCGGCCTTCCAGTCCCACACCCAGGCGCCCCACTTCATCAAGTTCCGCGACGCCACCGCCGACATCCGCGTCGAGGGCATCCAGGGTGCGGCCCGGGGCAGCACCAATGTCTGGCCCACCGACGCCGAGTGGAAGTAGGAGAAGTGCCATGTACGTCATCATCGCCCCCATTCAGATCAAGGAAGGCTGCAAGGACGAGTTCGTCAAGGCGTTGCTCCCCAACGCTCAAGCGGCCGCCAACACCGAACCTGGCTGCCTGCGCTTCGACGTGATTCAGGACGCCGGTGACCCCAACCGGCTCTGGGTCTACGAAATCTACGTCGACGAGGACGCTTTCAAGGCCCACCAGGCGTCCGAACACTATCTCAAGGCGATCGAGACCATGGGTCCCATGCGGGCCGACCCGGTGCTGCAGGGCGCGGCCCGGGGCAGCGCCAACGTCTGGCCCACCGACGCCGAGTGGAAGTAACTTTTGCTCCCTATCCCCAGGGAGAGGACCCGTTAATATCCCCTTTCCCCCAGGGAGAGGGTTAGGATGAGGGTGAGAATGGCTAAAACGATTCTGCAGAGCAGCGAAGTTGCGACTCCCGCCGGCATCATGTCCCAAGGAGTAGCCGTCCCGGCCGGCCGGATGGTGTTCGCCTCCGGGCAGGTGGCCCGCGGAGTTGACGGCCAGCTTGTGGGCCGCGGCGACATCCGCGCCCAGACCCGCAAGGTCCTGGAGAATACGCAGGCGGTGCTGGCCGAGGCTGGCGCCACGCTGGACGACGTGGTGAAGGTGACCGTGTTTGTGACCAACATTGCGGAGCACTTCTCCGCAATTCACGAGGTGCGCGCCGAGTTCTTCAAGTCGGACTACCCGGCCAGCACTTTGGTCGAGATCAGCCGCCTCGTCGACCCCGACATGCTTATCGAAATCGAAGCGATTGCCGTCGTCCAGTAGCCCGGCTCGCGACCAAAACGCAGGGGCAGGTTTCAAACCAGCCCCCGGTGCTGACGACCTTAATCCAATCGCTATCGGGAGCCGCGGCAAAAGTGTGGCGGCGCACAGTCGTGCGCCCCGCTTCAGTTGACGAGTGTCTCCAAGGCTTAGAAACTATCTCAAATTAGCGAGGCTCCATTGACGGCGGTACCAGATAAGGGCACCTGCCAGTTGGAGCAGACCAAGGTAATTGGATGCCTTCTTGTCGTAGCGCACCAGGATCGCCCGGCACTTGGACAGCCAGCCCAGGGTGCGTTCCACCACCCATCGCCGCGCTGGGTGGGTCTTCTCGCCCGATTGGTCCAATTTCTCTTCGCCAATACGCCGGATGTGCGGCTGGTATCCGGCGTCGGCGACGGTTCGGTGGCCGGTGGGGTTGTCATATCCCTTGTCCAAGCACAGGTTCTGGGTACCTTCCGGACGGTCCACCACTATGCTCTCCAGCGTCGGCCTGAGGAGTTTCGTGTCGTGGACGTTAGCTCCGGCCACCACCACGCTCAGTGGTCCGCCATCCCCGTCGACCAAGATACTTTTCTTGCTTCCTGCCTTCCCGCGGTCTGTGGGATTGTGTCCGATGGCGCCCCCCCAAAACGCGCCTTCCCCATGGAGCAATCGGCGGACTGCCATTCCCAGTTTACGCCGTCCAACTCACGGCATTCCTCGATCAGGGCGGCCCAGATACCTTCAATCACCCCACGCTCGACCCAACGCTGGAAGGTTCGGTGGATGGTGCTGTCATCCCCCAGCTCCTTGGGCAAGCGGTTCCATTGGCAGGAACTGCGCATGCGGAAGATGACGCCCTCCAGCATCTTTCGCTGGTCCACCCGTTTGCGCCCCTTCCCCTTGGGTGGGTCCAACTCCAAAATCATCGGTTCGATTCGCCGCCACAGATCATCCGGTATTTCCCAGATAGTTGGCAAGGACTCGCTCTTTCCCATCATCCACCACCACACTGGTTTCCCCCAGCTTAACCCAACCGCCTGTGTGTTCTCCTTCTCACACTAATACCTTTTTGAGATAGTTACTTAGTGTCTCTGCGCTGCGGCCACGCCGTCCGGCACCAGATCGGCTTCCCACGGGCTGGAGAAGTTGCCCTGCGGCCGGTCCCCGCTCATGAACAGGTTGTCCTGCCGGCGCCACTCCTCTCGCGGCGTCTCGTAGTAGACCTCGATGCCGTTGCCATCTGGGTTCTTTATGTAGATGCCCAGCGACAGGCCGTGGTCCGACACTGGCAATTACGGGTTAACGTTGACCCACCAGTTACGGGTTGGAGTTGACCCACCTTAGGAAGAAGGCATCATCTACGGAGACTCCGTGGAGGTGCTGCAGAGAGATTGTTAAAGGTGGGAGAAGTGAAAGAGATATTCGAGATGAAGGGAGCGGGTTGTTCGACTCGGGAGATTGCCCTGAGGCTGGGTATTGCCAAACCCAGTGCACTTTCCGGGATGCTCGCCGCTCGATTGGGTGACGGCTGGAAACAGCCCTGTTTTCAGCCATGGATGGAAATTAGCACCCTTTGTAGCTGAGAGGTTGGCTGGAAAACCCGGTTTATTCGCGCCTGGCTGAAAGTGATACTTTAGGTATTGCAGCCAGGGGGTTGAGGAGGATGACGCTTTACGGTTACGCCCGGGTCTCGGGGAGGAAACCGGAGGACAAGAACCTGCACCTGCGGGTGGAGCGGCTGGTCCGCGTCGGCTGCCCCTTGGGCAATATCCGGGCCGAGGAGGCCAGCGGGGCCAAGAATGACCGCGGCGGTCTGCTGGAGTTGCTGGACCTAGTGATCGAGGGAGATACCCTGGTGGTCACCCACATTGACCGCCTCTCCCGGGGTCTGACCTGCGTGCTCCAGGTGATTGATGGCCTGCACCTGAGGGGAATCGAGTTCCGGTCCCTGGCCGAGGACTTTCACACGTCAACGGCCAGTGGGAAATTGCAGTTGACCATGATCCTGGCTTTCTCCGAGTGGTGGCGCAACTCTATTAGAGAGCGGTCCATCGCCGGTCAGCATCAGGCACGGGAAGGAGGCGGCACCGCCCTGTTAAAGGCAGCGGTGCAGTGGCGAAACGAGGCCCAGCAGTACGCCACCGCTCACGGGAAGCCACCCATGGACCGGCCTGCGCAGGGCCCCTGGCGCATGGAGGTTGCCGAGGCCGAGGACCATGCCAAGGTGCGGTTCCTGCGCACGGCCCAAAATTACGTCTGGGCGAAGGCCCTGGGCTGGGATGCCGAGGCCAGCGGTGGCCGGCTGCTGAACGCGGCGCTGCGTCTGCCAGCACCTCAGAAACAGAAGAAGCGTAAACCGGAGGCGGCCTGAGGTGGGCGCCGTGGGCGCACCTGAACCTGAACGCTTCAGGGCGGAGTTGGCCGGAGCCCGCGGCGATCCGTTTGAGTGTGGGTAGAGAATGACACCTCAATGGAGGTCCACTATGTCAACAACCTCGGTCATGGACACCCCGGTCCCGCCGGTGGGGCTCGTCGCTTGGTGTAACACCTGCCAGCGTTATGTTTCCGATGGCGCCGCTGGCCAGCGCTGCCCGACCGGTGATCCGGTCTGTTACTCGATACTGGTGAACCGTCGCGCCATGTTCTGCCCCCTCGGCCCTTGCCAAGAGAAGGATCTGGTTGTCCTGGCGCCGGCGAGCCAGTCGGCAAGGGACGTTTGGCGGATCCACTTGATGGCAGAGCATGACGTTTAGCCTTTAAAGAATAGGGGCAGTGTGAGGGTAGTGCGCCCCAGTTATGAAAAGTGACGGAGTAAAATGATAAATCTTCATCGACATTTCAGTGGGGGGATCCCCAGGGCCTAACCTGCCCCTGCAAGTCTCCGCAGGTGGTTTGGGTTTGTGTCATCGACGACAAGGCCAGGTTTCACTGCGCTCCATGCGAAAGGGCAGAGGTAGCGGAAATCAGAGCTACCAGGGGCAGGTAGTCTAAATCGTCCATTTCGGAATGGAGGGCGACATGAGTACAAGCGAGTACTGCCAAGAACCGATCGACCATTTCAAGGAGGATCATTTAGTCCTCTACCGGACCCTACGCGATGAGCAAACCGGTGCTAACTTGGAACCGGCTAGTATTGGGTCAAAGTCGTAATGGCACGTATTCTATGGCCTGAGGCTGGATGGTATTCTCGGGAGTGAAGCTGTGTTGTGGGAGGGCCGGCCATGGTGCGGGAAGTTTACGGAGTCCAGCTGAGTGTCCAGGAGAAAGCTAGGCTTAAGAAGATGATCCGGTCCGGCAGGAGTTCGGCCCAGGCAGTCACCAGGGCCCGGATCCTGCTGAAGACGGACGAAGGGTGGACCGCTTCCCGGGTGGCGGCTGCTTTTGACGTGTCGGTGCGGACGGTGCGCCGGGCCAAGCGTCGCTACGTGGAGGAGGGACTGGAAGAAGCGCTGCGGCACCACAACTCACCTACCCCCCACTGCAAGGTGGATGAGAAGGTGGAAGCCCACCTGATCGCCCTGGCTTGCAGTCCGGCTCCCGAGGGTCACGACCACTGGACCCTGAGGCTGCTGGCGGACAAGACGGTGGAGTTGGGAGTGGTGGAGTCCCTGTCGTACGAGGCGGTGCGACTGCACTTGAAAAAAACACGCTCAAGCCGTGGCAGAAGAAGCAGTGGTGCATCCCCAAGGTGAGCGCCGACTTTGTGGCCCACATGGAGGACGTGCTGGACCTGTACGCCGAACCCTATGACCCAGCCAGGCCGGTGGTTTGCTTTGACGAGAGTTCCACCCAGTTGCTGGCCGATACCAGGGAGTCGCTACCGGCAGGGCCTGGGCGTCCCAGGCGGGAGGACTACGAGTACGTGAGGTGCGGCACCCGCAACCTGTTCCTGACCTGTGAGCCGAAACGGGGCTGGCGCCACGTGGCCGTCACCCAGCGGCATACCATGCAGGACTTCGCCCAGCGGATGCGCTGGCTGGTGGATGAGGCCTACCCCGACGTACCGGTGGTCCGAGTGGTTCTGGACAATTTGAACACCCACAGGGTGGCCTCGCTATACGAGGCCTTCCCCGCTGCGGAGGCACGCCGCATTGCCAAACGGCTGGAGTTCCGCTACACGCCCAAGCATGGCAGTTGGTTGAATATGGCGGAGATGGGGTTCAGTGTCCTGGCCCGGGCCTGTTTGCGGGGACGCAATCCCGACGCGGAAAGTCTGGAGAGGGCGGTGAACGCCAACGTGTCGGAGCGCAACGCAACAGCCGCGGCCATCAACTGGCGCTTTACCGCCTCTACCCGTGCCATTCTTGATTTGACGTAGCACTAGGCACCTTCACGAGGCTTGCTACCAGCCTTGGGCCTCAGAGCATGTCGTCGATTTAGGGGTCAGGTAGCTTTCCTAAATTCCTAACTCTGGAGGGCCCGTAGCTCAGTTGGCAGAGTAGTCGGCTTTTAGTCGGCAGGTCGTTGATTCGAACCCAATTGGGCCCCTCTCCCCGAGGGAGAGGGGTGATCAGGCCTGGGCGGGCATGTCCCAGCGGAAACCTTCCAGGTAGCCGCCGGTGTCGGCCCAGGGCAACAGGACACTTACGATCTGGCGGGGTTCGGGAATGCTGCCCGCTTCCTTGCAGAGCGTAAGGTAGTGGCTAAGGGACATGTAGGTATAGAGACGGAAGCCGCGCTGGGCGATTCGCCAGATTACGGTATGCGATTCAGGGGCCTCGTTGCCTTCGGCGATGGTGGCGTTCCAGTCGTGGAAGATTTCCTCGGCCATGCGGCGGAGACGGTGGACGGCCAGTTCCTTGGCGTACTTGCGTTGCAGCGCACGTACCTGGTTTTTGATTTGGGACAGGGTCATGGGATTGCCTCCTGATGTTTGGCCCTCACCCCCGGCCCCTCTCCCTCAGGGAGAGGGGAGAGATTTTGTTTTCCCTCCATTTCCGCTCATTTCCGTTCATTTGATATCTGACAGTGGACTGTGAGTTGGTTAATTTCTGGTCAGCTTTGGGGCTTCTTGGCGGGTTTGGGTGACGGTTAGGCTTGCCGATTCGGGCTTGTTTTGGGATTGGGAAACCGGCCGGCGGCGTGACTTGGGTCCCGAGAGTCGGCCGCTGGCGGGAAGTGTAGATTCTTCGGCTACGCTCAGAATGACAGTAAAACCGGGAGAGGCTGGCCTGTTGGTTGCCCTGGACGGGGCCTGGGGTGTAATTAGTTTTCCTGCCATTTCCGCTCATTTCCGTTCATTTTTTAGCTGGGGATGTTTTGCCGGTGGGGGAGACATTTTCCACACCGATGGCAACCACAAGGGTTGCCCCTACCGTTGTGGAGACCTTGACGGGGTGGATACGCCCTCACCCCCGGCCCCTCTCCCCGAGGGAGAGGGGAGAATTTTCGTTTTCCTGTCATTTCCGCTCATTTCCGGTCGTTTTCGTTCGTTTGCTTTATGATTGTGGGTGGTTGGCCGGGGGAAAGTCGAGATATACAGATGGGTATTTCTTCGCTGTTTCGCTGTTCGACGGGATGCTGGGCTCAGACGTCGTGGTTCCTGACTTCGCAGGTACGACGAGCGGTTCGGAGCCGGAGAGCGGGTGGCGCCGAGTCGGAATGTGGGTGGCCTTACGGTGGATTCGTGTAAGGGCAATAGCTAGTTTGGGAAACTCTGAATAAGCCATCGGGATTGCTGAGAATGCCGAATTCTCCAGAGAGGGGCTTAAGGGCGTTAGCTATGACAAGAGTGCCGGCGCCCCCGTCCTGACCTGGCTCTGCGACGGAGGAAGGGACTTTTCAAAGGTTCATTAGATTATGGTAGAAGAGGGTCACACGGGCTGGGAAGGGGTTGGTGTCATCGGTTTCGGTGGCGGGATAAAGCCAGCCTGGACTTTGATGGGCTTTGAAATTAGCGCCGACATCGCCATTCGGACCCTCCCCCTTTTGACGGGGATGGGAGTTGGTCAGTCTGGAAATGAACGCTGGGATACGAATACTGGCACGTACCCCAGCCTTGGCCTGCTGAGGGGGAAGGTACTTGGGGGGAGGTTTGCTGGGTTTACGAGTTTGGATTGCCGGCAGAAAGCTGGAGAAACGGAAAGAGCTTAGAGCACTTGCTTCAAGACCGGAGACTGCGGTGAATTTCTGTCCGACCAATCCAGGCTATCCGTTTTGTCCGGTCTATCCGCCCAAGAAACGGGCGCCGAAGCCCAGGGCCAGCCGTTCGTTGCCGTCCCAGTCCATTTTCCCCGAGACCAACGCCTCATTGGGATCCTGGCGGCCGTACAAAACCATCACGAAGGTCTCGCCGTCACACTTGAAAACAGCGTCGGCTTGCTCCCCGCCTTCGCCTTCACCCTGCTGGAACGATACTTCCTCGTTGGCAATAACCAGATCGTAGACTGCTTCAACGGGCTGGTCGATGACGAACCGATAAACCTGGGGAGCCGGAATGGTCGGGTCGGGGCGAAAAGCGCGGCGGGCGGCGCGGTTCGCGGTGTCCATCAGCACCCGCACGCTGCCTTCGGACAGGCGGTAGTCGGGGTCGAAGCGCGAACAGACGTCCCAGGCGTGCATGGTCAGTTCGCTGATGCGCATGTCCAACATGGTCCGCACCGGTTCGGGGCCAGGGGGCCAGTAGCACGGGTTTTCCCATTGTCCCTGGTCGACGTCATTAAACACCTCAACCGACTCGTCCAGCCGCTGGAAAAGGGTTTCCTGCAGCCGGTCGCCGAACTCGGCGCGGGTATTGAAAGCGCGCTGGAAGATGTTGCGGGCGAACTCGTCCTCGTTGTGGTCGGTGGCGGGAGCGGCCCCGGGAGGCGGTGAAGAGTCGCCCTGCAGACCCCGGGCGACGTTCAGGGCAAAGGCCTGGCCCGACAGGTGGGCTATCACGTCGGCCACCGACCAGCCGTAGCAGGCGCTGGGCCGGTCCCAGTCGTCCGGTGACAGGCTGGCGACCCGTTCCTTGAATGATGCTACCTCTTGCCGCAACACTTCGACTCTTTCCGCCGGATTTTGCATGGGTGTCTCCTCTGGTGGTATTCGATGATGGGTGAGCCGGATGGACAGGATAACAGGAGCTAGAAGGCGCTGGCAAAGGCCTGGGCCAGGGCTGCATCGCCGGTTACGGAAATGCGGCCTTCGGCAATGGCGGCGGCAAGGTTCAGGCGCCGGTAGAGCATCATTATGAAGGTCTCGGTGTCGCAGGAGAGGGTTACGCCCGCGGGGGCATCGCCGGATAGCTCAATGCGGGTGGCGTCGGAGGTCGACGTGATGTCGTAGGCTTGGTTGACGGCGCCGGATAGCTGGAACCGCAGTGTGGACGGGCCAGCGGAGGTTTCCTGCAGGGCCAAGGCTGGCAGGGGGCGCTGCACCACACGCTCCAGCAGCACCGGCTGGCTTTCCGGCGACAGGGGAGTTCCGGGTTCGGTGTGGGACTGGATGTCCCAGGCATGGACGGCCAACTCCTGGACGGTCAGGTCTACCAGGGTCCACAGCGGGCGGTTGCCGGAGTGGTAGAAGCAGGGTTTGTCGTAGTCGTCGGGGGTGAGGCCGTCGAGGACCTGGCTTAAGGCTTCGAAGCGGTGGGCAAAGGTGGGCAGGATCTGGTTGCCCAAGTAGTCCCGGTATTCGCGGGCCTTCAGGTCGTAGAAGTCCCCGGGAGGCAGCGCGGCGTAGCGTTCGTCCCTGGGCGAGCCAGGCGGCGCGGAAAGGTCGCCGACCAGGGCGCGGGTAACGAAGGTAACGTAGAACTCGCCAATCCAGACCAGGTGACCCACCACATCGCCGACCTGCCAGAGATCGCAGGCGGTGGAGTGGTTCCAGCCTGCTTCGGACAGCCCACCGAGGTAGGCGGCCAGCCGCTCGGCCTCGAAGCGGGCGAGGTGGGTGCGGGTCTGCATTTCGGTGTTGGTGGGCATGACGTGGCCTCGTTAGCTGGTTAGGAGTTCCTGAAGTTTTTGGATGCGGGGGGATTGAGCGGCGAGGAGGTCGTCAACCAGGCGTTCGAGTTTGCGGAGGTCGCGGTTGATTACCCTGTGCAACGGCACTGGGCTACGGGGGAGATTGTAACGGCGATCAGCAACATCTATATCAACATTATCTGATGTTTCAACCAACCATTCTTCAAGACGAGGCCTCAACATTACCACCGTGTTATCCCTGGGACTGTCACGATATTCCCTTAGCCCTAGATTGTCCAAGTCCTGGATGACTTGCAACCGAAGCAACTGGGGCGGCTGCCTTCGCCCTGGATCTTCGTCAACCATTGATCTCCCATGGGTGTCTTGCGCCAAACGTTTCAGCGCTTCGCTGTTATTCCGCTCACGCTTAACTTCCCTTCCAGGTAAACCGGTCAACTTTAGGACCAGTACCCTGTCGGGCTTTCCTTCCACATATATCACTGCTCTTCAAGGTACCTTTCCATATTTGAAAAGATGTCGAGCTCGAACAGTTCGGGTAACTCCTCCTCCTCGAGAGGTCTTACTTTAGTTTGGTAGTCCTCGCTGTACACAATGTTTATTGATATATCGTCCTTAGGTGCTTTGCTAAACAAGGGCATTAGGAAATAAGGGTTGTGGGTAACAATAAAGTACTGGTTGTCATTTTCGTCCATCGCGATTTGCTCGGCTAGGAGTTTGGTTTCGCCGGGGAAAGAATGGGCTTCAGGTTCTTCAAGGACCACGACTGAGTTATCGCTCGTCTCAATGGCCACAGTAAAAAACGTCATGCGCTTTAACGTGTCCGAAGCTAGAGAATAAGGGTAGGAAATTATGATGTCGTCAGCCTGTTTGACCAGTTCAATCTTGTTTTCCTGTGGACGAATACCTAAGTGCAAACCGACCGAAAGAATAGGCTGATTTACTGTTATTCTGAGGTTTCGATTTTGCAATAACAACGAAGGTAGATTTGGTCCATTCGGAGCAAGCAAAAAGCCACCAAATTCGCTAGCAAAAGCTCCGGCAGCGGTATAGCGATAAAACCTCACTTTGGAAGGTTCAGTAAAATCCGTCCTCGGGGCCTCCCCAGACCTGAAGTGATTTAACACCTTATTAAAGGTAGTAGTGGATCCGGAGACGCTAGCTATTCCAATGATTTGCTCATTGGGTAAGGTAGCGTAACAATTGCCGAAATATTCACCGTCTATATAGCTGAAAGTCACTTTGAGGCTGTCACACCTTATGGATGAACCCTCCCCGACTTCCTCGTCATAAAACAAGTTTGATAGTTGCTCGTGCCGCACGAAGCCGTCGAGTTTTACCTCGGGGTAGTACTGTCGCATCCCTATAAATGAAATTAGTCCCAACGCTTCCAGGATGTTGGATTTTCCGGTGTTGGGTTCTCCTATGAAGATGTTGAACCGCTTGCAGGGCAGGGTCAGGTCTTTGATTGACTTGAAGTTGTGGATTTCCAGCTCATTTATCATGCCGTCCATCCTCCTTGCCCTGGTCGGGTTAAGTGAGGCCCCTCCAACAGCCGAGAATGGCGAGAGGGGCCTTGCGTTAGTACTTACTTTACCTGCTCATTGTGAGCTTGTCGAAGGGCTTGCTAAATGTCCTTCAACAAATTAGCGTCCTGGCCGGCGCTGGTTCCGGAGAGTTTGCCGAAGACCATGCCTGCGGACAGGCCGGAGCCGCCGGGGTAGTTGTAGTAGAAGAGGCCGCCTACCATTTCGCCGGCGGCGTACAGGCCGGGTATGGGGTCCTGGGCGTTGGTTACCACCTGGCCCCGGTTGTTAATCTTGACTCCGCCGAAGGTGAAGCTGATGCCGGTGGTTACGGCAAAGCCCAGGTAGGGAGGCGTGTCGATGGTCTCGGCCCAGTTGGTTTTGTCCAGCGCCAGACCCTCGGTGCGGCGGCCGTCCTTGACGGTAGGGTTGTAGGGGATGTCCTGGCGGACGGCGGCGTTGTATTCCCTGACAGTATTGGCCAGGCCCTCGGGGTCGATGTCCAGGCGGGCGGCCAGTTCTTCGATGGTATCGGCCTGGGCCATGGTCACCTGGGGAATCCAATACTCGTCGCGCAGCAGGTGCTTGACCTTGTCGTCGAAAATCTGGAACGCCAGGGCCTGGGGCTGGCTGAGCAGGGCGCGGCCGTAGGTCACATAAGTATAGTTGCGGAAGTCGTAGCCCTCGTCCAGGAACCGCTCGCCGTTGATGTTGGTGATGATGCCAAAGGGATAGGAATGTTTCTGGAAAAGCTCGGTGATGGTGCGGTCGCCGAAGGGGGGAGCATTCATGTCCCAAGCCACGGCGTGGCAACTGCTCCAGTGGCCGTGGGACTGGGCGCCCACGTCGAGAGCCATGCGGATGCCATCACCGGTGTTGTAGGGAATGCCGCGCACCTTGACCATTTCCCAGCCGGGGCCCAAGTAGCGGCAACGCATTTCGGCGTTGGCCTCGAATCCACCGGCGGCCAGGACCACGGAGCGGCCGGCGATGTCCTCAAAGCCGTCGGGGCCCAGCACCTGCAACCCGCTGACCCGACCCTTCTCGTCCTGGAGCAGCTTGGTCCCCTGGGTGGCGTAACGGACCTCTATGCCCATGCGCTGGGCGACGTCGAACTGCTGGTCGGAGAGGCCCTTGCCGGCGCCCACGGCTTCCACCACCAAGCCGCCCCAGAAGCGGTACTTGTCTCCGTCCAGGAAGGCCTGGCGACCAAAGGACAGGACGAAGCGGACGCCGTGTTCCTGCAGCCACTTCATGGTGGGGTGGGAGTTGGCGACCAGGATCTGGGCCAGCTCCGGGTCCGACAATCCGTGGGTGACGCGCATCATGTCTTCGTAGTACATGTCCTCGGTGTACTGGCCGACCTCGATGGAGTTCTCCTCGGTCTCGGACATGTCGGGAATCAGGGCCTTGATATCGTCGATGCCGTCGAAGGCAAAGCGGATGATCCCGCCGGTGAAATAGGTATTGCCGCCGCGGAAATACTCGGGGGCCTTTTCGACCACCAGAACGGACTCGCACTGTTCTCTAGCGGCAATGGCGGCGCTGAGGGCGGCGTTGCCGGCGCCCACCACAATTACGTCATATTCCTGAGCCAAGACACACCTCCAACGGGTAAAACAAGTTTATTTGTAAGCGATATTTCTAGCCACGCGGGCCTTTTAAATCGCCACTAATGATAACCGGAAGGTGGTTGAGGGGCAAGGAAGGGGGGCCGAAACTGGTCGGCCACTCTTAGGGGCCTTTAGCCAACCAGAGGCTGGTAGTCGGAGCCGGACATGGGTTGGTGCTTATTCCATGCGATAGTAGGGTGGGCTTTCGACACCTAAACAGAAGGGCTCTGACTACTCTACCAGTGGATGGTAATATTCGCCGCTCATCGGTTCGTGGTCATTCCAGTAACTAGACAACTCTACCAAGAGTCTCTGCCGAGACGGGGAGGGCTGAGGATTAACACGAACCACCTTAGCTTTATAGCTGCCACTGGCTTCAGCCATGGCCACAGCCAAGTCATCCACCAAATAATGTGGGGCCCAGCCAAGCACTTCATAGTCAGTTGTAAGAATCATGACCGCAAGATCGGTTCGAGGATTATTTAGTTCCACAGCAACCAAAAGAGCTTCACCCGATTTGAGGTCGTTAAGCCGCTTCTGAGCTCCCGCCGGAACATGTCGATTGCCATGCAAGAAAAACCGACTGACGAAACTTCCGTCAGCCCGTTTTAGAAGCTTGGGAAATACCTCATAAGTATCTGTTAGTCGCCTGCCACCATTCACTGTCAAGATCTCAACAGGATCGGCATTTTCGTCTAGGTCAAGAACTTCCAAGTATTTGTGAAAGTCGGGTCTAGAGGGTGGCATGATTCGATTTTGAAATAGCGGAAACAGTTCAGAGGACCAATAATCTCCGTGCAACTCGGGAAATTCCAGAAGCATTGGAAATCCGGCATGTTTTTGGGCCTGTTTTGCTCCAAACGTATAGCGGAAACGATACTTCGATTCTTGGGTGTCGGCATCTAATCTGCCGATGGGAAACCATAACCGATTTTCGTCTTCCCCGTGCCAAGCCAGAAATAGTGTTTTCTCCTGCATTATCTCAACTCGATTAGTTGCCGAAGATTGTTTTGAATGAATGCTACGGCAAATGCCCTTTGTAGCTCTGTCATCCAGTCATTGGGAATTCGTTTAACGATATCAAGTATATTCTTTTGATCAAGATTTTCCAATTTCCTCAGACCTGAAGCAAATAGAGCGGGGTGTTCGGCAGAAAGCTGCCCCACCAGTTGAAGGGGCCCGGGCCCATATTGATCACCTTCGGACAAGTAAATTCCTCCTCGTCCCCTGTTACCATACGACTCGGTTCTACCTTCACTTATCAAGAGTCTTCTTCTGTCGTCCGAAAGCTCTCGTCCTAGAGAAGATGCATGGTCGAAAGTTGGCGCGAGCCGGATATTCCAATTCTCGCCCGTCCACTCTCTTAGCAAACCCCAGTTCTCGTGGTGCCGGTCGGTATTGCCTATTACCGCATCAAGAATAAGATATTCCGCGAACTGAGCATCCGCATCCTCGGCGAAACGAAACTTATTGTCTGGGGAACCTTCCGGTTCTACAAAAGCTATCCTTCGCAACACCTCCAGAATATTCTCAAACGTGTGATAGGACTGGTGGTATCTCTTGTCGATGTCATAGCCCAAAACCACAAGCTTCAACAACTGATTCCCGTGAAATAGGCCTTGACGATCCTGGGTAAATGACTCGGTTGCAGTACCTCGCTCACCGCCAAAAACTGCTAGCTCTACTCTTGCATGGGGAATCGATAGAAGGGCAGCTATCTCAGCTGAAATCTTCTCCGCCCAGTGTTCCCCCGTGTCGAGGCGAGGAAATTTGAAGAGCCACTCAGCATTACCTTCCTGATTCGGAAGTCTGTACCAGAATTTTGCCTTTGTGCCCATGCTCTCCTGATCAAGAGCCCACTCTGGCAATACATCAATGATGTGGAAATCTTCGGTCATGCTAGAAAAATATCGAGTTGTTTAAGTTGGTGACCCAATGTTCTACTCCTTCAATTTGTCCCTTACCCAATCACCCGCGTCACTGACCGTGTGGCGCCGCCGAAGGTGGGGACCCAGGAGGAGTGTTTGCCGGGGCCGCCCAGGACTATTATTGCCAGGTCTTCGTGGGTGGCTACCATTGGGACGGGGCCGTCGGGGATTTGTCCGAAGCGTTCCAGCATGGTGGCTTCGGTGTAGCGGTCCAGGGGGACGCGGGCGTGGCGGTTGAGCCAGTCGCGGATGTTGCCTTTGCTGAAACCGTCGGCGGCCATGGTGGCGGCGTGTTCGGGGCCAAGGGCCAGCAGGGTTTCGCCGCCGGTGTAGGCGTTGTTGGCTCCGGTTACGGCCATGGCTCCGGCGATTATGGTCAGGATTTCCTCGGCGGTGCTGCCGGTGTGATCGTTGATGTTGTGGGGCGGTTCGCCGGCGAGGACAGTTACTGTACTTTGGTCGGGGCCGAAGCCCCGCTCAACGTGCAGGGCCTCCCAGGGATTGGCTTCCTCATTCTCGGCTATGCAGTATGTGTACTTGGAGGGCGCGCCCTGGGTGGACATGTCTCCCACGCCGGGGTGGCCGCCGCCGATGTTCAGCAGGGCCAGCCGCACCGCTCGGCCAATGGTGGCATTGGCCCGCCAGCCTGGGCCGTAGGCGCCGGAGGAACTGTTCATGCCCAGTTGTTCACGAATGGGCCCGTTGATGATGAACAGCGGGGCGCAGGAGTGGGTGGTGGCCTGGATGGCGTAGAGGTTGAAGGCAGGGTCGCTCATGGCGGCCACCCCGGCGACAATGACGGGCAGGTGCTCGGGCAGGCAGCCGGCCATTACCGCGTTGATGGCCAGACGCTCCACCGTGGCGTCGCCCCAGTTGGGGGGAAGCTGGGCCACCACATGCTGGGGGGCAACGCTGGTGGCTGCCAGCATAGCCTCCACCCGTTCCGGCGTGGGCGGCGTGATGGGCAGGCCGTCGCTCCAGCCTCTTTCCAGATAGAGTTCCTGGATAGCGTCGTAATCGTCGGGCAGTTCGATGCGCTGGGCCTCTATTTGGACCAAGGAGATTCCTCTTTTAAGATAGGTTATGAAAGGAGTGGAGCCCCGGCAATGTCGCTCATGGTGAGGTTGCCATTCCATAAGTGGGACTTGGCTGACCTGCCTTCGACAGGCTGAGGATGACCGGGGCAGTGGGACTGACTAATTCTGCAAAATGCCCCTGAGAAAACGCTGTCTCCCCGTTATGGCCGGGTCAGCCCTTCCACAACGGTATCAAACAGGGCGTCGGCTTTGGCAATGGCGGTCTCCGCTGCCACACCGCCGATGGGATGGGGCGCTATGGCCATGGGCAGTTCCGGCATTCCGAGAGACCGTCGCTCCACGTTTCCCAGGCGTTGGAAGAGGTGGCTGCAGACCGTTACCGTGGGAATGCCCCTTCGTTCCAGTTCTACCGCGTCGTGGATACTCCACGAGGTGCAGGAGCCTCAATCGCCGAGGCCGACTACGGCGACCTCCACCGTGGCTGCCAGTTCCTCGATGACCCCGTGTTCGGCTGGGATGGAGGCGGTGGGCTTGCGGCGGTAGAGGGCCGCCGGAATCTCGTATTTCTCGCGAAGCAGTTGCTCCAGACGCTGGAAGAGAACATCGCCGTTGGGCTTGCTGTTCCAGAGGAAGCCAACGGCCTTGCCCCGCAGGTCGTTGGGCCGCATTGCCATGACAGTCCGCAGTTCCCGCGGCGGCGCGGTGGGGTTGAGGACGGTGATTTGGCCGGTGGCGAGGGTGGACATCGCGGGGTTATCTCCTGGCGGCAGAATCAGATGGGCGTTGGCGCGATTATAGGGCGGAGGCCGCTAAAAGAACAAGGGCGCCCAAATTGGAGGGCGCCCCATAATGCAAAAGCCGATGAAACGCCTATGCGTCGGAAGGGAGCTTGCCGCCAGGCGGTTTGCCCGCCGGCCAGGGCTTTGCGGGTATGTTCTTAGGACCCATGCCCTTTCGAACGGGGGCTTGTTTGGAAGGAGCTCTGCGAGGTGTGCCACTCCTTTCTTCGATCTCGTTGCTTGAAACCGGACGATTTTCAGCCCTTGAATCAGACATCGACCCTCCTGATCAACCATTTTCCTAATTCATAATATCATAGACCGTTGCCATGCTCCATCCGTTTGCTTCGTCCGAAGATTCTTGATTGTAATAGAAAGTGTAAACTTGGACCGTGTGGACGTCCCTTGAAATGATGAATTCCATGACCTCCTTATGGACTTCACCGGGTTCTATTGCTAATTCGCCCCTACCCCACTCCCGAACCTCTTCCTCCAGAACAGGCCAACCGAAGTCTTCGACATATTCGCCAGCAAATGCTTCCGCGTACACTTTTTCTATTCCTTCGTCGGTAGAAAGGGAAATGCTCTGTAGAACCAAGAATCCTCTCCGTAGGCCTACCTGAACTTTGGAACTGTTGTGGAGTGTTGCCGTTACGTCTAAATGAACGTAGCTCTCCCCTATATTCCGGTGACGAACAACGTGGGAGACGTTCAAGTGGGGTTCAAAATCTCTGAATAACTCCCATTTGGCGATTGCATATATGCCCGCAAAAATCACCGCCGCTACAGTCACTACTGACTGGAGGAAGGCTGGTAAATCTTTGGGGCGGACTCCATCTGGCAAATACCAATCGAGAATCGCCAACAGCAGCACATAGCCGCCAATTATGCCCAGTAGAATAAGAACAATACCAAATATTTTCAATCTCATACGCATGTTTCGCCATTTCCGAAACATTATCTGGACTAGTGGACTGGCAATGTTGAAATGATGGGATTGGTCAATGTGCTTGTCATTCTGAGCGAAGCCGAAGAATCTCGCCCTTCGCCTGTAAAGATGACCGGGTCCCGGAACATGTTTACTTGCTACCGTTGGGATTCTTCGTCGCTCCGCTCCTCAGAATGACAATTGGCTGGCCATCATTTCAATGCTGTTGAACTACTAGGGGCGCACAGCCGTGCGCCCCTACAATGGTTGCGGTTGCCCTTTTGGGCCTAGAAGCTGGAGCGGCGGGCTTCCAATCCGGTGTGGATGTCTATGAGGACAGTGCGGCCTTCGGCGTTGTGCTGGCGGGCCTGCATTATGGCGGCGGCTACGTCGCCGGGCTGGGTTACGGTGATTCCCACCGCGCCCATGCCTTCGGCGATCTGGGCGTAGTTGCCGGACATACGGGTGGCGCCGTACAGTTCGTTGGCGGTGGGATAGCCGCCGGGGTAGGTGGCCATGCCGCCGTTGTTGAGCAGAATCGTGGTTATCGGCGCGCCGGCCCGGACGGCGGTCTCAATGTCGAGGCCGGACATGCCAAAGGCTCCGTCGCCCATGAAGTTGAGGCAGAACTTGTCGGGGCGGGCCAGCTTGGCGCCGATCATCAAGGGGATGCCATAGCCCAGGTGGGTGGTCTTGCCCCAGCCGATGTAGCTGTGGGGCGTGGTGCCGGTATAGAAGGGCATCATGGTATCGCGGGGAGCGCCGGCGTCGTGGGTGACAATACTGTTCACCTTGTCCAGGGTGCGCTCCAGTTCGCCGATGACGCGGTAGTGGCTGATGGGAGTCTCGTCGGTCTTGAGGATGTCCTCCCACTCGGCCATCCAGGTATCACGGATCTTGGAGATCTGGTCGGCGATGTCGGTGGTTCCCTTGCGACCGTTGTCGCCGGCCTGGGCCTTGACCTCGGCGATCATGGCCTTTAGGGTCAGCTTGGCGTCGCCGGGCAGCCCCACATCCACCGAGAAGTCCTTGTTAATGTCCTCGATACTCTCAACGTTGTGGATGATAACCTTGCCGTCGGGGATGGGCTGGCCGTAGCCGGTGCGGGTCATGCTGGAACCCACGGCGAAAAGGACATCCGATTCCTGAAGCCAAGTGCGGGCGGGCAAAGAGGTGGCACTGCTGCCGGAGCCCAGGGCCAGGGGGTGCCGCTCGTCGAACGAAGACTTGCCGGGCATGGTGCAATAGACGGGAATTTCGCTAAGCTCGGCGAACTCCTGCAGTTCCTCGGTGGCGCCGGCCATGAGGACGCCCATGCCGGACCAGATTACCGGCTTCCTGGCGTTGAGCAACAGGTTGACAGCTTCCTTCACGTCGCTGGCTTCGGGGGCCTGGCGCATACGCTTGGGCGGGTTGTAGTTCGTTGCCGCATCGGGCACTTCCAGGCCGCCGATGTCCGCGGGAATCTCTACGATGACGGGGCCGGGGCGACCGTTGCGCAGGGCATGGAAAGCGCGGCGCATTACGCCGGCAACCTGGCCGGGCTGGGTGATTACCTCGCCGAACTTGGAGACGCTAGCGTAGGTGCGGACGGGGGAGAAGTTGGGTTTTATCGAGTACTGGCTCATGGCAGGTCCGCCGGGCAAGTAGAGAATGGGCACGTTGTCGCTGTAGGCCTGGGCCAACCCGCCCATGGAGTTCTCGGAACCGGGGCCGCCCTGGGTGATGGTGACGCCGAACTTTTCGCGGCCGTTCAGGCGGCTGAAACCGTCGGCGGCCATCAGCGCGCCCCGCTCCTGGCGGAACATGATGGTGCGAATGCCCTCCTGGGCGACGTGCTCGATAAGCTGGTTGGATGGGAAGCAGGAAACCCACTCCACCCCTTCGAGTTTCAGGATCCGGGCCACTGCCTGCATTACATTCATGCTGGTTTGTCCTCCGTTGCTAATATTTTTCGTTGTTGTTGGCCGATGGTGATTTTAACACATGGGCGTGGGTTGGCCGTTCCTCTGAAATGTTTATCCGCGAAGGACACATCCTTCGACGGGCTCAGAATGAGCGGGGGCGAGGTTGGCAGGTGTACCAGGGCAGACACGCAGGTCTGCCCCTACGGCGGAGGCTAGGCGGGGATGTCGCCGTAGAGGAGGTCGTCATAGCGGTGGTTCCAGGCCCAGGAGAGCAGGGCCAGGACCATTAGCTGGGGATTGAGACAATCTCCTTTGTCGAGGCACCTCTGGACGTACCGATGCAGGTTCATGCAGGTACACAGGAGGTGTCCGGCGGCAGCGACGCGGCGGACGACCTGTTGAGGTTGGGGAAGGTCTTCGCTTTCGGCGATGGCTGTGGCCCAGTCGTCGGCGATTTCCTCGACCAACTGGCGGAGGCGGCAGACGGCGATTTCCTTGGTGAATTTGCGCTGGAGGGAGTGGATATGGTTCCTGATCTGGGATAGGGTCTGGGTTTATTCTCCTTTTTTATCCACGAATGGGCACGAAGGGGGTTCTTTCCCTTAGCCCGGATTGCGAGTGCGAAAGTGGGTTTGTGGGGTGGAGTTTAGATTCTTCGGCTTCGCTCAGAATGACAGGGATGCTTTGCTCGGGATGACAGGGATGCTTTGCTCGGGATGACAGGGATGCTTTGCTCGGGATGACAATTCGTTCAGGGTGAACGGGTCTCTGGGAAGGTTGGGCGCATGGCCGTGCGCCCCTACGAGTGGGTGTCGGGCAGAGTGGGGAGTTCCTGCCTGCGCAGGAATTGCCATGGCCCTAAAGGCCCACACAAGAGGACGAAAACACGTTGGAAGCAGTTGGGGCGGGCATGACGGCGACAGCTCCTGAAGGTTATTTAATAATATTGACGGCACCTTCCCTGCCTTTCGTGCCCGCCCCTTTCGTGCGATTGCCCAGGGGTGGCCTCCGGCCTCCCGGTCTATTCGGGGGTTACCAGGGACTCGGCCTCCTGTCCCGACAGCACACGGAGGATATTGCCGTAGGCAAAGTGCGCTGCCCGCAGGGCGGTCTCCTGGCTCTGACCGGCCATGTGCGGGGTGATGATCACGTTGTCCAGGTCGAACAGGGGATTGTCGGCGGGCGTGGGCTCCACCTCCAGAACGTCCACTGCGGCGCCGGCAATCTTCCCCTCGGTCAGGGCGCGGTACAGCGCTGCCTCGTCCACCACCGGCCCGCGGCAGAGGTTAATCAGGAAGGCCGTCTCCTGCATGATGCCAAATTCCCGGTCCGACATCATGCCCCGGGTCCGCCGGGTGAGGGGAACGTGGAGGCTTACTATGTCGGAGGTCTCCAGCAATTCGTCAAAGGAAACAGGAGACGCCTTGACCTCGCGCTGAACATCCTCCGGAATATCCTCCACGTCGTAAAAGATGGTCCGGGTATCGAATCCGATCAGCCGTTTGGCTACGTGCCGGCCTATGCGTCCCAACCCCACGATGCCCACCGTCTTGTCGGTAACTTCCGACAGGTCGGTCTGGTAGAGGTCGCTTCGCCACTCCCGCCGCCGGGTAGTGCTGTCCCACTGGGCCATCAGGTTCCGGTTGATGCCGATCATCATGGCAAGGGTCTGCTCCGACACCGAAATGGCGTTGGCGCCGCCGTTGTTGGCCACGGGTATGCCCATTTCAAGGATGGCTTCCAAATCCAGCCGGTCGTAGCCCGCACTCAGGGTCTGGATCAGCTTTACCCGGGGGCACTCTTGCAGCACGGCGGTGCTAACGTCGCTGGTGACGAGGGCGTCGGCGTCGCGGCAAAGATCGATTTTTTCCGAATCCGAAAGAGCCGGGTCCACCACCGTAACCTCGATTTCGTCCGGCGCCTGCTCAAGCATGGTGGAAGGGCGTCCGCCAACGCCGCTGAAATAGGCGACTTTCCAAGTGGCCATCTGATTTCCTCCTTCATGTGCGGCCCGGAATCCTGGGCCTTTGGCTCGCTGCTATATGACGTGGCCATTGCTGCAAGGGTACTGCAGCAAGAGGCAGGTTGTTGCGCCAAGGGTATAACAACAACGGTATTGCGACAAGGGTACGAGTAGCGCAGCAAGGGTAGCGGAACCCCGCTGTCGTCACATCCGGCCCCAGCGCCACGTTTGAGGTTCTCCCTTCGCAGGAATTGCCATGTCCTTGAACAGATCACACAAGGAAATGAGAGTGGGGAGCCAAATGGCACAAGTTGGATCGTCATCGGAGCCTGAAGTTGCAGCCGGATTTCCCTATTTTCTTAGTAGCGACGGGGTTGGGGGGCGCATCGACCCGAACCAGGGCAGACACACCAGGACAAGCACGCAGGGCAGACACACCAGGGCAGACACATAGGTCTGCCTCTACGGGGAGCGAGCGTGGGATTTGAGGCGGGAGTCTCCCGCCAGTAGCGCAAAAAGTGCTAAACTCCTTCCAAACAAAGCATGAAGGGGGTTTCCATGCCTAATGTAACGGTTGAAGAGAATGTGATGATTCCCACCACGGATGGGTACGAGTTGGCGGCGGATATTGCCCGACCGGCCGATTCGTCAGGACGGGCGCCCGCGTTGTTGTTCCTGCCCGGCGGCGGGTGGGTTACCGCCAACCATGAACTGCTGAAGGAGCGCTATGGGGTTCCCATGGCCGAGCGGGGGTACGTCTGCGTTACGGCTACCTACAGGGTCATGGAACAGGCCATTTGGCCGGCGGCGATACAGGATGTGAAGTCCATCCTGCGGTGGATGCGGGCGAATGCTGACCGGCTGGGCATCGACCCGGAGCGGATCGCCCTGGGCGGAAAGTCGGCGGGCGGCCACCTGGCCCTGCTGGCGGCGGCGACCAACGGCAGTTCCGAGTTTGACGGCGACGGCCCAAACGCCAGCTACAGCAGCCGTATTTCCGCAGTGATTGGCGTGGCCCCGGCCTCGGATATCCGGACCTACTGGCGTCGCGACAATCTGATGCAGTACACGGCCAATGACTCGTCGGATGCTGCCATAACCGCCGCGAACCCGGTGGAGCGCATGACCGCCGATTACCCACCCACATTGCTGGTCCACGGTACGAACGATGAGCGGGTCCCCCACCAGATAACCATGCGGATGTTCGCAGCCCTGGAAGAGGCCGGTGTTCCCGCCGACCTGCGCTTGTTTGCCCACCAGGGCCACATGTTTGATGGTGAGCAGCAGTTCAGCGCAGGCATAGTTGAAGCTATGGCCCACTTCCTGGACCGGTTTGCGGCGGTGCCCGCGGCGGAGGCGGTGGCTGCGGATAACTAGGGTTCTCGCCGTTTCTTATACGAAGGGACAAGAATGTCCACCGATTGGGCTCTCCCGGCGGCCAGTTGGTGGACGTTCGCTTTATTTAGGGGAAGGCGCCTTGTATCAACGGACTCGGAAATGCCCGTCAATATTGGCGGGGAGGATTTTGCTCTCGGGAAGTGTCGGCATTGGGCCGCTGGTCACCTGAAACCTAACCTCCCTCCGTCGAGGGAGCAGGGACTATTGAGTTTGTCCTTTAGTTTTCCGGTGAGGGGGAACCGGTGGCCAGGGCGCGTTCCGCCTTGGCGAGGTTGTTGCGGCTGGCCTGGGTGCTGGGATGGTCGGGGCCGAGTATCCGTTCGCGGGATGTGAGGGTTTGGCGGTGCATCTTGACGGCAGTCTGGTAGTCGCCGATGGCGTGGTAACAGTTGCCGAGGCTGCCCCTACTGCGCAAGGTGTCGGGGTGTTCCGGCCCAAGGGTGCGGGAGCGGCGTTGCAGGGTTTCCCGGAACAGGTCCATTGCCATCTGAAAATGACCGGCGGCATAGAAACTGTTGGCCAGTCCGGTGCAGCTGCGGAGGGTTTCGGGATGGTCGGAGCCAAGGGTGCGTTCCCGCTCGGCCAAGGCTTGCTGGTGCAGGCGGATGGCCGGGCCGTAGCGGCGGGAGACCCGGTGGAAGCGGGCCAGATGGTAGTTGACGTTGAAGCCGGTTGGCTGGCCGGAGGTCATTTCTGACTTATCCACCAATGGGCACGAATTCTCACTAACGGACTGTCTCAAAACCGGGGGGGAATTAGCGGTTTTGCACAGTGTTGATGCGGCGCTAACCGTCACACCCATCTTGGCCTTCCCTCATCAAGACGGCAGGGAACTTCAGGCGCTACCCCCATCAGGCCCTCCACCGTAGAGGATGCGGGAAACCTTTAGAGGCTCCCCGATCCAGACCTACCACCGTAGAGGATGCGGGGAACTTTGGGTGACACTGCCGCCCACAACTGCCAGTTTTGACGGTGATTTGCAAATGGTTTCTCAGTTCTGGCCTCTATTCTGATTGTGACTTCCGCAGTTCATCCAGGCCTTCTTCCAGGGCCGTCCAGGGCAGCAGCGCGCACTTGATGCGAACGGGGTATTGGCGGACCACCTGGAGGGCAACCAGGTCGTTCAATACGCCCAGCCCTTCTGCGGTCAGGTCCTTCCCCTGCATCAACTCCCGGAACAGGTGAGCAAGTTCTTCCAGTTCCTCTGCAGACTTACCCTCCATGCCTTCTGCCATCATCGAGGCCGAGGCTTGGATAATGGAGCAGCCCTGGGACTCGGAAGACACCCGGGCAACTCGGCCTGAACCATCCAACTGGGCCTTGAGGGTGACCTCATCACCGCAAAAGGGGTTGAACTCGTGAGCGGCCAGGTCGGCCATATCCAGAGGTTGACGGTGCCGGGGATTGCGATAGTGGTCCATTATGGCCGCGCCATAAAGACCGTCGAAAGCGACATCAGAAAACTGTGACATGTTTCGCCGAAACCGACTGACAAATGCTGCGAGGCGCCAGCCCTGTACGCCAGCGCCCGTTCGAATACAGCTTACCACAAACCCTGAAGCTGGGGCGGCCGGGGATTACTGTCAGCCTCCAGGGCAAGCGGAGGGGGTCTATTGCGAGATTTATCTTTACTGCGTGCAGTGACTTCGCGGTACAGGCCGGAGGTCCCTGCTCCAGCGGGAACGGGGTGCCAGAATCTCACCTTCCTATGTGTGATTTCCGGACTGCCTTAGGGCGGCAAATTCCTGTTTATCCGCGGCCGTTTCCGCTAGCATTTCCGGGCCCTTTTCCATTAGCGTTTAGTTGCAATTTTGCCATCTTTAATGTTTAGGCCACAACGCGTCAGTTGCGGGCGGCGGTTTGGAGGAGAGGTATGGCGCGCGCTATCAGCACTACTCTGATCTTGGTATTGGGACTCTTGATGTTGGGCCTGGCAGCCTGCTCGTCGGAAGAACCGCCGGTCCAGCCGGCGACGACTGAGACCGACACCCCAACCAGTCCGGCGGCCCAACACTCGGCAACACCACAGGCGGTCCCTGCCGACGCTCCGGTCCTTGACGAGGCTGAGCAGGCTACTCCCCGCCAGGGCGGACACCTTATTCTGGCCTCCATGGCGGATTTTCCCCATCGTGACGTTCACCAGGACAGCCAGGAAACCCTGGCTACCCTGGGGCCCGGCCTGGCCTACAGCCGTCTTCTTCGCTTGAGTACCGGACGGGAGGTTGAGCAGCCCAGCCTTACCCTGGAATGCGACCTGTGTGAAAGCTGGGAACTGGCTCCGGATATGTCCTATGTGTTCCGGTTGCGCCCCGATGTCCACTGGCAGGATGCCTCGCCCGTCAACGGACGCCAGATGGTGGCCGACGACCTGGTATTCAGTTACGAACGAATGCGCACCGCCGGCTGGCCCGGGGAATCCCGCTTTGCCAACCGGGGCATTGGCGAAATAGAAGCCCTGGACGACCTGACCCTGAAGGTCAATCTGGAGTTCCGGGATGCCGACGCCCTGCTGGCCCTAGCCGACGGCCACAGCAAGATTGTGGCCCCGGAGGTGGTGGACCGGTTCGGCGACCTGAGGAACGCCCCGGTAATTGGCACCGGCCCCTGGATCTTTGAACAGCAGTCAGCCAGCGCATCCATCGACTATGTAAGGAACCCCACCTACTTCGAGCCAGAACTGCCCTACCTGGATACGATTACCGTCAAGGCGGTCAAGACCCCGGGCACGGACTTTCCGGTCAATCCCAAGCGGCTGGCCCTGCTGCAAGCGGGTCAAATTGACGTGGTGGTCGCGCATCCCACCGACTGGGTACACCTGGAGCGGAGCAGCGTGGAGTTCAACTCGCGGGTCTCCCAGCAGCCGGAAATCGGCATGGTAATGTCCCTCAACACCCAGTCGGCGCCGCTGGACAACCTGGCAGTGCGGCAGGCCATCTTCCGCGCCGTCGATCCCTGGGAGTACGTGGACATTGACTGGTATGGGCAGGGCGGCGTAGGTATGGGAATGCCGGTGCCCAACCCGCAATGGCAACTGGACCGCAGTGAAATGCTGGCCAATTACCTGGGTTCCCACAGCGGGGCGCGGGACATCCTGGCCGACAACGAGATCTTCTATCCCCCGGCGCTGGAGATAGCCGTGGCTGACCTGGGACCTGATTACCGGCGGGTTGCCTTCCAGATGGCCGAGGACCTGGAATCAACGGGATTTGAGGTCAAGGTTACTCCGGTTACTCCCGCCCAGATGAAGGAAGCCATGTTCGGTGAGGGCAGAGACTACCAGATAGCCCTCGGCCCGCTGCCGCCCCATCCGACGACCAACGGCTACCTGTACTCGGTGCTGCACAGCGGCGGCCCCGGCAACATTGTAAACCACGAGGACGTGCTGATGGACGCCCTGATCCAGGCCCAGGCGGCGGAAATGGACCCGGACCGGCGGCAGGAGAGGCTCCTGGAATTGCAGCGGCACGTTCTGGACCAGGGCTACATGTTCAGCCCCATAACCGGCTCGTACCGCTGGGTTTTTGACTGGGACCTGGAGAACTTCTACCCCAACACGGCCCTTTCCGAGTACCACTACTGGGCGGAGGCGTGGCTGAGCCAGTAGGTTAAGCCCGTCACCCCGAAGCGGAACAAAAATGGGGCGGGCCCGGAAGGGGCCAGCCCCACAATTATGCTTCACCAACCGGCAACCAAGTTTACTATAGCCAGTCTACTATAGGATTGTAGGGGCAGCCCTTGTGGCTGCCTCATTCCTATCTCCTAGCCACCCCAACAGAAACGCTTTACTCACCTACCCCGGAGTGGAATAACTAGGCGGCAAAGCCCCGGCCCCACGCTTCAATCCCTTTAGGTAAGCAATCTGGCCCTGGTGCTGGTAGAACTCGGCCAGCAATTGGCGCAGGACCTTTCCCACCGTCAGTTCAGGTCGGCGCTCGCGGGGAACAATTTCATAGTCCTCGAGCGACAGTCCCCGGAGGTACTCCAGGGTGCCATTGCGCACCGACTCCGCGTATCGGAGCAACTCCTGCAAGTCCAGGGCGGGGAAGCTGGCTACCTGCTCCGGTGTATGCCCGAACCCGTTGTCACGGGTGGGCAACCCAAACTTCTCGTGCCAGCCATCCCGCTCCCACATCTCGGTCTGCCCCTGGATGAAGAACTGAATCCACATGTCCTCCACCCGAATCGTATGCCACAACATCCAGCCGATAGGGTTGGCATCGGGGGCGGGCTGCCAGGTCAACTCCTCCGGGGTCAAGTCTTCCACAGCTTCCAGCAACAGCGATTGCTCGACCTGGAGGGCAGATTCGATAAATTCGTTAAGGTTCATGGTTGCCTCAGTTTATTGGTGTCACTTACTTGTGAAAAAGGGAAAAAGAAAACGTTGCTTCAAGAGTGATCGTCGCTTCGTAAGTCCCCTTCTTGTTTCAAGCGCTCCTTCCGAATTATCTGCAATGAATGGCAAAGTTACCTGCGTATACCGCTAGGGGTTTCCATTTCGCTGGTCTCTGTGACACTCTTTCAGCGTAAAGGTTCAACGTAACGAATGACAGGTCGATTGGAGCGCCCAATTAAATTTGGGGGAACAAGCTTTCCGACATAGTCATCCCACACATCGTATGCCCGCCTAACTTGAAAAAACCATCGATCTTGCTTCCAAGTTGTTCCTCTTATCCAAGTATTCGGCACTGGCCGGTATGCCCCTATCACCTCGTCATTGTCACGGGCTAGAAACAGGGGGTGCTTTTCGGCCCTTTCCCTGCTGATTTTCCAGCCACTCTCTATTGACGGCTGCGGCCCACCCCAATGCGAGTCATACTTGGTAACGTAAAAGATTACGAGGGGTTCCTTTACGGTGAAATACTCCACTCCATATACTCCACTAAATTCCGATTGCCAAACAAGATAGGAACAACAAGAAGAACAGTCCAGCAAAGACTAACGCTGCCCAAACTGCCCCTTTCTTATTTCGCACCCGCTTTACCCAGCAGTCTTCACAGGTAACCCAATCCCAGTTTGGAGTACGCTTCTCATTGCCACTACTTGATCAACGGACCGTACTATGGTGAACAATCGATTCTGGTATTTCCATCGCGACTCCTTCTCAATATGAAGAACTCCAAAACTCCTTTTTGAGGGAAATAATTCTATTAGAAGTCAGAATCGGAGATTATCGGTACAAAGCTAGGGGAAGGCTAGGGTTGGAGCGAACTGCGACCAACACGCATTCTCTCACTTCACTAGCCTTGCAAAATATTGTTGGCGGCCCCTCAATCCTTCAGGAAACCCGTTATGGCGTTGAAGAACTCGGCGGGCCGTTCCACCTGGGGGATGTGGCCGCACCGGTCGATGACCTGCAGGGTGGCGTTGGGCAGCAGTTGCTGGAAGGCGGGGCCGTAGGCCGGAGGTACTATACCGTCGGAATCGCCCCACAGCAGCAGGGTGGGCATGGTGATGCGGTGGGCCCGCTTGGGCAGTCCCTTGTCGGGGATAGGCCAGACAAACTTGCCCACGGTTGCCAGGGTCTGGGTGCGGTCCAGGTCGGCTTCCATGCGTTCCGTCGGGTCTTCCGGCGGGGCCATGAAAGCCTGGGCCACTTCGGTTTCGCCGTCGTACCACAGCAGCTCGGTCCGCTCCGATCGGGTGAGGATGAAAAAGTCGGCGACGGGTGTGTCCTGCAGCCATAGTCCCAGGGAGCCGACCAATACCAGGCGCTGGACCCGTTGGGGACACTGGGCCGCCAGTTCCGCCGCCAGCAGGCCGCCGTAGGAGTGGCCCACCACGAAGGTGCGGTCCAGGCCCAGTTCGTCCAGCAGTTCCTCGTAGAACAGCACCAAATCCCAAAGGTCGTCCAGGTGTTCCAGTCCCTCGGACTGGGCAACACCGGGGTGGGCCGGAGCGACTACGTGGAACTCGCTGGCCAGCCGGTCCAGGCAGTCGTCCCAACCGGTGAAGCCGCCGGCGCCGTGCAGATACAGCAGGTTGTCGCCGCTGCCGCCCTCTACCAGTTGGACGTTGAACTTCCCGTCCCGAAAGGATACGAATCTTTCCGTGTGCTGGGCCAAGGGAATTACCTCTCTATTCCAGTGTTCTGTATTGGCGTTTATGTGCCGAACCTGTGCATGAGCGACTTAGGTGCGGGGCGGATAGCCCGGGTCTTCGGGCAGGCTCGATTGATTGGCCGCCGAGACCGCCAACCGGTCGCAGCGCTCGTTGTCGGCTACTCCCGCATGGCCCTTGACCCACCGGAAATCCACGTCGTGGGTACCGCACAAGTCAAGCAATCTCGCCCACAGGTCGGGATTTACCGCCTTGTCGCGCTTGTTGCGCATCCAGCCGCTGGCCCGCCACTTCACCGCCCAGCCTTTTGCCATGGCGTCAACGACATACTTGGAATCGCTGTAGAGGACCACTTTGCAGGGCTGGTTGAGGGACTCCAGGCCCTTGATAACGGCCAGCAGTTCCATGCGGTTGTTGGTGGTGAGGCGGTAGCCGCCGCTCAATTCCTTGCTGCGGTCGCCGTAGCGGAGAACGACGCCATAGCCGCCAGGGCCGGGGTTGCCCAGGCAGGCGCCGTCGGTGTGTATTTGGACGTGGTCAGGCAGGGAGAGACTCCAGTTTGGTTTGGAGTTGGCGGACCCTTCCTAGATTAACTGCTACTGCAGCCCGGGTCATCCACCCTTCATAATAGTTTATGTGCAGGGCGCTGGCATTACCGAAGAGAGCCAGCAGGTCTGGATCATTGTTTTGCTCACTAAGAAGGTCAATATTCTGGTATAGCAATCCGTGGCTTTGATGGCGCCAACCCCGGGTTTCCGATAATCCTTTGACCATCTCTGCTGCTGCGCCCCATCCCTTTTCAGAGGCCTGCAGCAGGTCACCCTCGGCAAGAGAGGCCTCTGCCTGTGCAAGAAATGCTTGGCTGGTAGTTGTGTAGTAATCCGATCGAGTGGTCAAGGTTGACTATCTCCCAATGGCGCGTAGCAGTCCGATTCTTCGGTGCCACAATAGAGTTTAGAATAAGGCTTGTGAGAGAGCAATGGGACGAACTTCACCCCCGACGGTTCGCCCCCGTTCCGACATTGAGTAAAGTTTACAGGTCTATGAGTTAGAATTAAAGACAACATATCCTTTGAAAAGGTTTCAAAGGCAAGAGGCAAAAGAGCGATGCTTGCTGTAGTCGAAGAAAACACCTTGGAACTCAAGAGGCTTTGCCTTCGCTACGGGGTAGGCCGCCTGGAGCTTTTTGGTTCAGCAACGACCGGAGAAGTCAGGGAAGGGGAAAGCGACCTGGATTTCCTTGTGGAGTTCCTACCCACGGCCACGGCCAACTATGCCGACAACTTTTTCGGTCTGCTGGAAAGCCTGGAACAACTGTTTGGCAGACCTGTGGACCTGGTAGTCGAGCGTGCCATTAAGAATCCCTATTTCCGTGAATCCATTGAAGAGACCAAGAGCCTGATTTATGCGTCTTGAGAACAGGGAGAAACCGGCTGGCAGTTTCAGATTGGCACCCGTGCTCTGGGAAGCGGGTAAGCCCAGCCAGAAGAATCCCGGAGTATAGATAATAGGCGGGCAACCCTTGTCCGCCCGTCTACTCCGTCGATACCGAGTCGTCCTTGCCTTCGATGGCGGCGTTGAAGGTGTGCCAGGCCAGGACGGCGCACTTGATGCGGGTGGGGAAGGCGGAGACGCCGGACAGGACTTCCAAGTCGCCCAGGGCTTCGTAGTCCACGTCGGCGTCCGGGTCGGTTATCAGGGAGTGGAACCCGTCGAAGATTTCTTCCGCCTTGGCCAGGGTCTGTCCCTTGACGGTCTGGGTAAGCATGGAGGCCGAGGCCCGGGATATGGCGCAACCCACCCCCTGAAAGGCCACGTCGGCAATTACATTGTCTTCCACCTTCAGGTAGAGGGTGATCTGGTCGCCGCAGAGGGGATTGTAGCCGTCGGCCTGACGGTTGGCGTCCTCCAGCTTGCGGAAGTTGCGGGGCCTGTTGTTGTGCTCCAGGAGGATTTCCTGGTAAAGGTCGTGCAGGTTAGACATCAGCGGCTGAATACCTCAATAACCCGGTCAATTCCCTTGACCAGGGTATCAATTTCTTCCCTGGTGTTGTAGAAGGCCAGCGATGCCCGCACGGTGGCCGGCACACCGAACCGGTCCATCAAGGGTTGGGCGCAGTGGTGGCCGGTGCGGACGGCAATGCCCTCGGCGTCCAGGATGGTGCCCACGTCGTGGGGGTGGGCATTCTCCATGACAAAGGACAGGATGCTGCCCTTGTGGCGGGCGGTGCCGATGAGCCGCACCGCTTCAATTTCGGACAACCGTTTGGTGCCGTAAGCCAGCAGTTCGTTCTCGTAAGCGGCAATATTTTCGATGCCCAGGCCGTTGACGTAATCTATCGCCACTCCCAGGCCTATGCTGCCGGCGATGTTCTGGGTGCCCGCCTCGAACTTGCCGGGTATCACGTTGTACAGGGTCTTTTCGAAGCTAACCGAGCGGATCATTTCGCCGCCCCCCTGGTAAGGAGGCATGGCGTCCAGCAGATCGGCCCGCCCGTAGAGAGCCCCGACACCGGTGGGACCGTACAGCTTGTGGCCCGAAAAGGCATAAAAGTCACAGCCAATTCGCTGCACGTCAATAGGAACGTGGGCTACGGCCTGGGCCCCGTCCAGCAGGACGGGTACGCCCCGCGCGTGGGCCAGTTCCACAATTTGCTCCACGGGATTTATGGTGCCCAAGGCGTTGGACTGATGAACGATGGACACCAGCCTGGTGCGGGGGCTGAGCAGCTTTTCGTACTCGTCCAGGAGAAGTTCCCCTTCATCGTTAATGGGCGCAACCTTGAGGTGCGCGCCCTTTTCCTGGCAAAGAATCTGCCAGGGGACGATATTGGAGTGGTGCTCCATGGCCGAGATGATTATCTCGTCCCCTTCGCCGACGTTCTGGCGGCCGTAGGTCTGGGCCACCAGGTTGATTCCCTCGGTGGTGCCCCGGACAAATATAATCTCCTTGTCGTCGGCGGCATTGAGCAACTGCTGGACCTTGATCCGCGCTTCTTCGTAAGAGTCGGTGGCTCGCTGGCTCAGGGTGTGGACGCCGCGGTGAACGTTGGAGTTCTCCGTCATGTAGTAGTTGACCAGCGCGTCGATGACAACCTGGGGTTTCTGGCTGGTTGCCGCGTTGTCCAGGTACACCAGGGGCCGGTCGTTGATCATCTGCTTCAGGATCGGGAAATCTTCCCGTATCCTGGCCACATCAAAAGAGTTCTTAGTTGTTGACACTCTAGGCACCTCCCTGGCGCTGGCGGGAACCGGGGTTGCTGTCGCCCAGGCCGGAAATTGTCTTGCCGCTGACCGTGTCGAGGAACAACCGGTCCAGGTACTCCCGCACCGGCTCGTGGGCAACGGTGTCGATAATATCCCTGGCAAAGGCATGGATCAAAATCTGGCTTGCCGTCTCCGGGTCTATGCCGCGGCTCCGCATGTAGAACAGGGTATCGTCGTCGATGTGACCGGCCGTGGCGCCGTGGCCGCACTTGACGTCATCGGCGTAGATCAACAGGCTGGGCTTGCTGTCCACCTCGGCCCGGTCGGACAGGATCAGGTTCTTGTCCGTCTGCTGGGCGTCGGTTTTCTGGGCGTCCTCCCGCACCAGCACCGTGCCTCCGAAAACGGCACGGGAGCGGCCGTCCAGGATGCCCTTGTAGTACAGGCGGCTGGTGCCGTGGGGGTGGGCGTGATCGATGGAGATCAGGTTGTCCATGTGCTGGGTATCGTCGGTGAGGTAAAGGCCGTTCAGCGAACAGTAGGCCCCGGTACCGTCCAGCAGCACCGACAGGTCGTGCCGGCCCAGGGCGCAACCCATAGCAAAGGAACCGGACTCATAGCTGCTGTCCCGGGCCTGAGTGACGCGGGTAGTGCCCACATGGTAGGCGGCCCGGCTTTCGTCCAGCAGCCGGTAGTGGGTGACCTGCGCGCCCTCGCCGACGGCTACTTCGGTGACGGCGTTGGTAAAATACTGCGAAGATTTACCAGGGTCGGCGCCAACATAGGACTCAAACACTGTCAGTTGGGTGTTGCGTCCCGCAACTATCAGGGTACGGGGATACGCCACCGACTCCGCGCTCTGGCTTAAATGGACGATGTTCAGGAAAACGTGTTCAGGGTGGTTATCGGAGACGTGAACGTAGGCCCCGTCACTCATGAAAGCCGTGTTCAGGGCTGTGAAGGCATCCCCTTCGATGGCAGCGTGACCCGCCAGGTTCTCCCGCAGCGCTGCCTCTTCTGTCCCCGATGCCAGGGCCATGGCCAGGGTGCTTACCATTGGCGTTTCGGGCTGACCCCCGAACAGAGGCCGTCCATCCAGGAAAATCAGCTTGGCCCAGGAATTATTGAGCAAGTTTCCGACGTTGGGCATGCCGTCGGCCCCTATCAGCACGGTTACCGGACCGCTATCGCCCGAGGTCGGCGACGCGAACTGGCCCTGGGCTATGGGCCTGACGTTCGTGTACTTCCAGGGTTCGTTGCCCCGGCGCGCCGTGGGGAATCCCTTACTATCGAAACTGTCCCAGGCCGCGGCCCGCAGGTCGTTCAGCCAGGCAGGGCTGTTGGGGGCGAGCCGTTCCCGCAGGGCCAGGTAATCGCTGTGGTACGAGGGGTGGTTGATGGTGGGAGCGGTGCTCATATCTAACTGCTGGCCTCCACCGCTTCCTTGATCCAGTCGTAACCTTTTTCTTCCAGCTCAAGGGCCAGTTCAGGGCCGCCAGAGCGGACAATGCGACCGTCCAGCAGGACGTGCACCTGGTCGGGCGTGATGTAGTTGAGCAGCCGTTGGTAGTGGGTTACCAGGACAACGGCGTTCTCAGAGTTGCGAAGGCTGTTCACGCCGCTAGAGACGATGCGCAGGGCGTCGATGTCCAGGCCGGAGTCCGTCTCGTCCAGCAGGGCCAGGGTGGGCTCCAGGATGGCCATCTGCAGAATTTCGTTGCGCTTCTTCTCACCGCCCGAAAAGCCCTCGTTGACCGAGCGGCGGACCAGGTCCGGGTCAATCTCCACCAGCTTGACCTTCTCCCGCAGCAAGCGGTCAAAGTCGCGAGCCCCGTATTCCTCTTCGCCCCGGTGGATCCGGATTGCGTCAGCGGCGGCCTTGAGGAACTGAAAGGCCCGCACACCGGGCAGCTCCAGGGGGTACTGGAAGGCAAGAAAAACGCCCTCCCGGGCCCGTTCCTCGGGCTGCATGGCCAGCAGGTCCTTGCCGAGATAAACGACCTCGCCCTCTGTTACCTGGTAATCGGCCCGGCCAGCCAGGGTGCTGGCCAAGGTACTTTTGCCGGAGCCGTTGGGCCCCATGATGGCGTGAACCTCGCCGGCATTAACGGTAAGGTTTACGCCGCTAAGAATTTCCTGTTCTTCCACGGATACGTGGAGGTTGGTTATTTCCAGAATGGGTGGCATTTTGGTGGTTTTGCTCCTTAAATTGGCAATCGGTGTTCGTTCAGAAATCTAATCGCTTGGTCAATAAAATCGTCAAAAACATCGGGTTTAAGAAAACCTATTTGCCTTGCAATAAGTCTTGCACTGGCAGTGAATAGTTTTGCTGGGCGAACGTAGCTGACAACATCCAAAGACCCTGCTTCGAAACTCTAATCGGTGGAGGCAATTGCTCGATGATCCATGAAAGGATTGCTTGTAATCTGACTCAATAGCCAATCGCCGTATCCGGCAGGACCAATCAAAAGGGCAGGCCGTACCTTTGATTGGGATAAATCCGAAAAGGGAAACCGGACCATCACCACTAGTCCTGTTGCAAGTGGGCCCAAGCCTCATCCTCTTCCGGCCGTAGCCAGTCTCTTGCCAGGGCTTCTTCACTAAGCAAAGCACTCTCTGGCTCTTCATCGTCAAGAATGGTTACCAGCGCCTTGCAAGTAGCTGCGATATCTACAGGCTCCAGCAATCTCACGTTGCCTTGGGCGTCAACCATAGCTCTGACGGTGCGAATCACTGTCCCCTCGCTTTCTACTCCGACTCTTGCCAAATACTGGCTACTATCCGGGGCGCTAACCCTACCCCACCGTACCTTCCAGACTCACCTTCATCAGCTGACCTGCTTCCATGGCGAATTCGAAGGGCAGTTCCTGGAAGATGCCCCGGCAGAAGCCGTTGATAATCATGTAGTTGGCTTCTTCCGGCGATATGCCCCGCTGCTGACAGTAGAAAAGCTGGTCGTCACTGACCTTGGACGTAGTGGCCTCGTGCTCCAACTGCGCCGTGGGGTTCTGCACCTCAATGTACGGCACCGTGTGCGCGCCGCACTTGTCGCCGATGAGCAGCGAGTCGCACTGGGTGAAGTTCCGCGCGCCGGTGGCCGAAGGCATTATCTTGACCAGTCCCCGGTAGGTGTTCTGCCCCTTGCCGGCGGAAATGCCCTTGGCCACGATAGTGCTCTTGGTGTTCTTGCCCAGGTGAATCATCTTGGTGCCAGTGTCGGCCTGCTGGTAGTTGTTTACCAGCGCCACTGAGTAGAACTCGCCGGTGGAGTTGTCACCCTGCAGGATTACGCTGGGGTACTTCCACGTTATGGCCGAACCCGTCTCCACCTGGGTCCAGGAAATCTTCGAGTTCCTGCCCTGGCACTTGCCCCGCTTGGTCACGAAGTTGTAAACGCCGCCGTTCCCTTCCTTGTCGCCGGGGAACCAGTTCTGGAGGGTGGAGTACTTGATCTCCGCGTCGTCCAGGGCCACCAGTTCCACCACCGCGGCGTGGAGTTGGTGTGTCTTCCGCATGGGAGCGGTGCAGCCTTCCAGGTAGCTGACGTACGCGCCCTCTTCGGCTACGATGAGGGTACGCTCGAACTGGCCGCTGTCCAGGGCGTTGATGCGGAAATAGGTCATCAGTTCCATGGGACAGCGAACACCCTTGGGGATGTAGGCAAAGGACCCGTCGCTGAACACGGCGGAATTGAGGGCGGCGTAGAAGTTGTCGGCGTAGGGGACCACCGAGCCCAGGTACTTTTGTACCAGGTCAGGGTGGTTGCGGATGGCTTCGCTCATGGAGCAGAAAATAACCCCGGCCTTCTCCAGCGTATCCTTGTAGGTTGTGGCTACCGAGGAACTGTCCAGCACCGCGTCCACCGCGATTCCGGCCAACTGCTTCTGCTCGTCCAGGGGAATACCCAGCTTTTCGAAGGCCTCCAAAAGCTCCGGGTCCACCTCGTCCATGCTCTTCGGCCCATCCTTCTGGCTGGACGAGGCATAGTAGATGATGTCCTGGAAGTCTATGCGCGGGTGCTGGATGTTGGCCCACTTGGGTTCTTCCTCATTCAGCGTAATCCAGTAGCGGAAGGCCTTCAGCCGCCACTCCAGCATCCATTCCGGTTCTTCCTTCTTGGCGGAAATAAACCGGACAATATCTTCACTTAGACCCTTGGGGGCTACATCCTGTTCGATGTCGATGGTAAAGCCCCATTTGTACTCGGTGTCTATGTCGGTCGATTCCCGGGAAATGACCCGTTGGGTCGTCATAAGGCACCCTCCCGTGGCCGGCCCATTAGCGGCTTGCAGTCTTCCGAGATCCTCAGCCGGGCCAAGCTGCGCCGATTGAACAAAAATAATTGTTGACTTAAAGAGTCAACAATTAAGAATAGCATTGGGCAGATACGCTGTCAACGGGATTTCGCAGTGCGGGTTGCCCTACCGAATCGGGTGGTATTCTGTAGCGACTCTGTAGGGGCAGACCTATTTATCGGCTCCCCATCCTTACAGAACTCACTTCTGTAAGACCATGGAAGAGTCCGTATGGCAAACGCACAAACCTCGCGCAAGCCGCAGAATTCTCCCTTTTCCATTCCTGCGACAGGCCTCTTTTCCCTGCCCTACTGAAACCCGCCGGGCACCCCACTGGTTTGACCTGCGTACCCCGTGTCATTCTTGCGGTTCGGGTTTATCCACATGTGCATGAACTTGAGGAAAGAACCGGCGGGCTCCGGGAAGTGAGTATAGCCTCTTACCTCGGGCCAGAAGGCCGCCGCTTCCATCTCCCAGTAAAGCGGAAACTGGTTGTAATGACTCATACGGGCAAGCTCAACCTGGTGCGCCAATTGCAGTCGCTCCTGGTCGTCAGACTCATTACGAACCTGCTCCAGCAACGCCACGATGTCTTCGTTGCAAAGGCTGGGAGTCCAGCTATTGCTCCACGAATCGCAGCCCGGGAAGGTTGATACTCTATGGTCAGGGTCGTCGGTGGGAGCGGTCAGTACCAGGTGCATAAAGTCTCCCCAACCACTTGTAGCCTGCTGTTTACGGAGGGCTGCGGTCTGAACCACGTTTAATTCGGTCTTGATACCCAGCAAGAGCAATTGCTCCTGTACGAAGATGGCGCGTTCCTGGATATTCCGGTGGGCCCCTACTGAGAGCAGGTAGGTTCTTTCAAAGTCGAAGCCTTCCCACACCAGCATTCCTCTGGCATCGGCCCGAACACTTTTCATGTCATCGTAAACGCACCAACCGGGCACCGAGCAAAGCTGTTCCCGGGGCAATCTCGAGGGACTGTCCGGCGCGTAGCCGAAGCCCCCGGCCATGGCATGGCCGTCCTCAAATATCTGTATCGCTGCTGTCCGGTCGATTCCCATTACCAGGGCCTGGCGGACTCTTACGTTGTCAAGGGGCGCATACCGCTCGTCAAACACCACGCGGAAGCTGGTGGGCGTGGGCCTGATGACGGTCACTATCTGGTCGTGGTCCACGTAGGCTTTATATTGGTCCCAGTTGCGGACCCAGTGCCAGTCGGTCTGGTGGGCCAAATGGGTTGCCAGCTGCGTGGATTCGTCAAGGATGCCATAGATAACCAGTTCATCCACGTAGGGCAAATAGTAGTCGTAATAGTATTGGTTCTTATTGAAGCGCTGCTCGTTAATGCCCACCGACTGGCCTTCGGCCCACACAAAGGGGCCAATGCCCATGGAAACATCCTGGAACATCGCCCGTTCACCGCCTTCCAGGAACCAGGCTTTGTTGAACACCAGCGCCCGGTAATTCGAGAAAGAGAAGAAGGTGGAGTCGGCGGTGGGGCTCTTCAGGTTTATTACCAAGGTCAGGTCGTCCAGGCATTCCATCCCATCTGGCATGACATTGGCCAAGCGGCTTCTCATATAGCTATCGGTTATCCCTTGTCCAGTAATCATTGTCTCGAAAGTAAATCGGGCGTCTTCGCAGAAGAAGGGTTCCCCGCTGTGCCAGTAAATGTTGTCCCTGAAATGGAAGGTTATGCTTTCCAGATTGTCCCCAAAAGCCCAGCCCTGGGCCAGGTCCGGAACCAAGGTCCCACCGCCATCGTAGGGATTCTCCATCAGCAGGCCGCCGCCGGTGGGAGCGCGGTACATATCGGCGGCGCCGGATGCAAGGCCCCACACGTTGGCGTGTTCCAGGGGTTCATGATAGTTAATGCGAAGCGTACCCCCAAAAACGGGTTCGCCGTAGATTTCCGTTGGGGGATTGTAGTACCAGGGATTGTCAGCGGACCTTAACCTTATGGGTTCAGGTGTAGCCGTTGGCATCGGTACTTCTACCGGTGGTTCGGGCGCGGGCGTCTTCTTAGGTATTTCAACCGGGTCGGGCGTTAACTCCGTCATAAACGGTCTTTGCACCCTCGGCGTCGTCGCTTCAGTCCTTTCGACTGTCAGTGTTGGCGCTGTGGCGGCATCATCTTCTGGTGTGCAGCCAGCCACGACAGCCAACAGAAAGACCGCGATAATTCCCCACATAAGATTGATGGTTCCTACCCTCATCAGGCTCTGCCTCCCTGCGGTAACAGCGATCTTACTTTACTGACGCAACGAGCAAGATTGCTGTTCCCAAAGTGTGCTTTCTTGATTCTCAACGGCCCGCAACTTTTGCTCGTGGCTGTAGCCGCCGGGAATATGCGACGCGGAATAGACACACCGGATCACGACCCAGGGCTACCTCGATGTCTCTGCGAGGAACCGTGTTGGATCACTTAGAAACTATCTCTAATCAGGCGATGAAACTTTCGGTTGTGGACAGAAGCGACTTCTCGCAAAGTGGTCACCCCCCTCCTAACCTTCACCATCAAGGGGTAAGGGACTCTTGAGATAGCTTTTTGGTCATCGAACGCATCATGTTGAAGCAGGTCCGGGCGATGAACCAAAGAGGCCTTGTCACAACCCTCAGTACCCGTCCATTAGAAGCTCCCACGCCGCCCACCCCCAGTCTTTACTCGCTTCCACCTTTGGAATACCCGTTGCGCTGAGACCCTTTCTTCCTTTCCCAACTATTACCTTTAGGGATCTCCACTAATCTGTCAAAAAAGGCTTCGATTACCCATATCGCATGAGTGCTTTACCAGAGGACAACGAAATGCTTGTTAGAGCAAGTTTCCAGGGTGGCCGCCCTGTCCTTTTCACAGAACTATTCGAGCGAGAAAATGACTGTTCCTACCCATTTAATTGACTATTAGTGTAAGCACCAATATATAATGTTATGCAATACATGGGGGTGCCGACATGAGAGACCCTGAAGGCAACGAAGCGCACGACCACGCCGGTCATGACCATTCCGCCGAGGGCGAGGTTCACGACCACGATGCCCATGCCGGCCACAACCATTCCACCGAGGGCGAGGTCCACGACCACGATGCCCACGCCGGCCACGATCATTCCGCCGAGGGCGAGATTCACGACCACGATGCCCACGCTGGTCATGACCACGATGCCGAGGCGGCTCACGTGCATGCCGAGGGCGAGGTCCACGACCACGATGCCCACGCCGGTCATGACCACGATGCCGAGGCAGTTCACGACCATGATGCCCATGCCGGGCATGACCATGATGCCCACTCGGGCCACGACCACGACGCCCATGCCGGGCATGACCATTCGGGGCATGATCATTCAGGCCACGACCACGCCCATGACCTGAGGGGCGCCAGCAGGAAGAGCCTGCTTGTAGCTCTTTGTCTGATCTCCACTTACATGGTGGCCGAGGTAATTCTCGGGTGGTTGTCGGGCAGTCTGGCCCTCATCGCCGACGCCGGCCACATGCTCACCGACGCGGCAGCCATTGCCATGGCCCTGGTGGCCATGTGGATTGCCGACAAGGCGGCCTCGGTGGAGCACACCTTCGGTTACTTTCGTACCGAGGTGCTGGCAGCCCTGGCCAACCTCTTCTCCTTATGGCTCATAGCCGGATGGATCGTCTTCGAGGCTTATCACCGCCTGTTCGTGGAAGAAGTTGAAGTTATCGGCTGGCCCGTGTTCATCGTTGGCTTTGGGGGACTGCTGATTAACATTGCCGCGGCTTGGGTGCTCCACAAGTCTTCGGAGCACAGCGTCAACGTCGAAGGGGCGTTCCAGCACGTGATCGCCGATGCCCTGGGGTCAATCGCGGTAATTGTCGCCGGAGCCACTATCATCATCACCGACCAGATGGGTAATCCGCTGCATATAGTTGACCCCATCCTCAGCGCGATCATTGCCTTGCTCATTGTTTACAACACGCGGAAACTCATCGTGCGGGTAATGAAGGTCTTGCTGGAGGGCGTGCCCGAGCATATCGACGTCTACAAGCTTTGCCACGATATCGAGGAACAGGAAGGGGTGACGATCATCCACGACGTTCACGTCTGGACCATTACTTCCGGCAGCGAGGCCTTTACCGCCCACGTCCTGGTTGATCCTACCTTCCAGGGAAGCGACGATGAATTGCTGACGACGCTTAAAGGGATAGTCCACGATGAGTACAATATTGGGCATGCTACCATACAGTTAGAGCGGTCAACTGTTACCTGCAAGGAGGACCACCACGTTGACCACCTAATCCAGCAGGTGCGCTCGTCGGCTTGAATAAGGCGGCGTTTTGCCGCCACCGGTTATATATTCCATAGAAAAACCCCCCGCCTGCTTCCAAATGGCGGAGGGTTTCTTGTGTCCGGTGGAATCCGGTCTAGTGGGTGTGACCGGCGTGGTCGTGGACGTGGTGCTCGTGCCCGTCGCATTCGTGGGGATCGTGGACGTGGCCCGGCTCGTCGCCGTGATGCTCGTGGGTGTCACACTCGTGAGCATCGTGGTCGTGAAGCTCGGCGTGGTGCTCGTGGGTGTCACACTCGTGAATGTCGTGGACGTGGCCGGCCTCGTCGCCATGATGCTCGTGGGTGTCACACTCGTGAATTTCATGAAGCTGCATCTGGTACCTCCCTTAAATGTGTGCCTGATATTGAGACTGAGGAAGCTTGGCTTTGGAAGCAAACAGCCTAGCTGTACAAAGCTTTACAGTAATATTGAAACACTGCGGAAAAATAAATGTCAAGATGAGAAGTCTCAATTTGGCCAATTTTCGCGGCTTCGTGTCGTTTTTGCCTTGCCAGGTTTTACTCCTCAAGGCACGTGAGAGGTTTCTGGCATTCTCCTGACCGGAAATACCTCGTCCTACTGCGGGCTCCCGACCCTTACTTGACGGAAGCTGTCCTTGGTGGCCTTCCCCAGTACCGACAAATCTACCGTCATAAGGTATAATCCGCTGAACCATTAATCGGCATAAGCGAGTAACAATGAGCAAACTGTTAGACCTTTTGCAACGAATCAGCGACGGCTCACCGGCGCTCCTGGGCTTTGGCGCGGCGCGTTCCCAGCCCCTGCCCGGTCTTGCCCTGGTGGGTCTGGTTACCGCCGACCACCAGGCCGGCCTTGCCGCCGCCGCTGAAGCCGGCCTGGACACAGCCATTGTGTCCGGCATTACGGGAGCAGACGACCTGAAGACCGTGGCGGAATCCGTGGACGGCATACCCTGGGGCGCATTTGTGGCCGCGCTGTCCGAGGAGGAGGCCCAGGCTTGCCAGGAAGGGGGCGCCGACGTGCTGGCCTTTGGGCTGGACAGCGCCGCCGGGGCCATAGGCGGTGAGGACGACCTGGCCAGGCTGGTTTCGGTGGTCCCGGACCTGTCCGACCGTGAACTGCGGGCGGTATCCGCCCTGCCGGTGGACTGCTTTATCGTGGATATGACGGCTGTTTCCGGTTCCTGGACACTCCAGGACCTGGTTTCCCTGGGGGCTGTGACGCGCCGGACGGATAAGCAAGTCCTGGTCCAGATATCCAGCGTGCCTGGGAAGAAGGATTTGCAAGCGTTGCGGGATATGGGCGCCAGCGCCCTGATGGTGGACCTTTCCGCCATTAGCCCCGAGGAACTGGCCAGCCTGAAGGCGGCATTGCTGGACATGCCCCGTCCGCGGTCCCGCCGTCGGGACCGGATTCGGGCCACCGTGCCGAGTTCCGGGTATACCCCGGCTCCCGCTCCTTCCCGCGAGGACGACCCGGACGAAGATGACGACTACGAATAAGAGACTATCTGAAACCCCCCTGCCCCCTTGACGGGGGGCGGGCAGGGATGGGTGACGGGTAGCGTGATGCCAACACTGGGCAAAACCGCGAATTTCACCGCCAGTGTTGAGATAATTTCCAATACTTGGATGAACCGGAAACGCAGTACATGCCAGTCACCGGTCCCAGAAGGCTTGCGCTGCACGGGCCTTTGTCAGTAATCCGTATATATCCTTCAACTCTATAAAATAGAACCATATGCTCTTCAGCTCATTCGACCTGCTGTTATACGATCCCGCCAGCTTCGTGCGCCTGACCGTCCTGGTCATGTTTGCCTTGCTGACGGCCATCACCATCCACGAGTTCAGCCATTCCCTGCTGGCCACGGTCCTGGGCGACGCCACCTCCCGCCGCCTGGGCCGGCTTAGCCTCAATCCCATCCGTCACCTGGACCCCAGCGGCACGGTGATGATGCTGGTGGTGGGCTTCGGCTGGGGGAAGCCGGTGCCGGTAAACCACCACAACCTGCAGGGGCCGGTGGGTATCACGCTGGTAGCCGCCGCCGGGCCGCTGTCTAACCTTGCCCTGGCCTTCCTCGTAGCCATACCCATCAAGCTGGGCCTGCTGGGCTGGAGCGGAGCAACCCTGGGCCGCGCCAATGTGGTGCTCACCGGCGGCCTGCGCGAGGGCCTGACCGACATTGCGGGCATGGTCATTTTCTTCAACGTGCTGCTGGCGATCTTCAACCTGATACCGTTGTCCCCCCTGGACGGTTCCCGGGTGTTGGGAGGGCTGCTGCCAGACAGCATGGCGGCGAGCTACGCCAAATTTGAGCGTTTCGGTCCCCTGCTTCTGCTGGGCATTATTCTGGCGGACTACATGCTTGGCTGGGGAATTCTGTGGACAATCATGGGGCCGGTAGTGCGGGCGCTGATTTCACTGGCCACCGGCTACTAACATGCCCCAGTTCACGGCCATGCCCCAGTCCACGAATAGCCAGAAATGTTCGCACTGCAGGTAAGAAAGTAGAAACTGCCTCAAAGCAGCCGAAGAGGCTCGCAGTTGGAGGAGGCAGGGATATTGGGCTGACCGTCACCCCCATCCTGGCCTTTCCCCGTCAAGGGGGAAGGGACTTTAGTCAAAACCCCATCCTAGCTGTTCTCAGTTAGGCGGCAGGGGTCTTTGGGCGGTACCCTTTTCCTAGCCCTATTTCATACAGGGGCAGGAACTTTAGGCGTCACCGTCATCCTGGGCAGCTACCACTCGGCGTTTGGTGGCCTTCCCATTAACTCGGCTACGGCTTCCCTGGGGGGCAGGTCCTCAAAGAGGATGCGATAGGTTACCTCTGCGATGGGCATTTCCACGTCCAGCCTCGCTGCCATGGCGAGGGCGGCGCCCGTGGCGTTGACCCCCTCAACCACGTTCTGAATCCGGTCCCGAATCTCCGGCCAGGTCCGACCTTGTGCCAGTTGTTCTCCAGCAAACCGGTTGCGGCTCAGCGGACTGTAGCAGGTGGCCACCAGGTCTCCCAGCCCGGCCAGCCCGGCAAAGGTGAGGTACTGGGCACCGGCGGCGGTACCCAGGCGGGCCATTTCCGCCAGTCCCCGGGTAATCAGGGTGGACTTGCTGTTTTGCCCCAGGTTCAGGCCGTCGGCGATGCCGGCGCCCAGGGCAATGATGTTCTTGAGGGTGCCGCCCAGTTCCACGCCAATCACATCGTCGCTGGTGTACACCCGAAAGGCGGGCGACATCAGCAGTTCCTGAACCCCGGCGGTCCGGTCATCGTTCCTGCCGGCGACCACCGTTGCGGCCGGTTTCTCCTCCGCAATCTCCCGGGCCAGGTTGGGACCGGAAATCGCACAGATGCCTTCGTGCATCGATGGAGGGAGTTCCTCTTCCAGGATCTGGCTCATCCGGTTGGCGTTGGGCAACTCTAGGCCCTTGGAGGCGCTGACCACGGTAGCATCGGGGGACAAGGCATTGGCAATCCAGCGGACGTTCTGGCGGAAATGCTCTGAAGGAACAGCCAGGATCACCAGGTCTGCGTCTCCCACCACCTGCTCCGGTTCACTGCCCACGGTTAGTGTTTCGGGGAAGGAAATGCCAGGCAGGAAGCGGCGATTTTCGCGATGGGAATTGAGGAGGTCAGCCTCTCCCGCAGTCCTCGCCAGAATTGCCGTGGGGACGTCGTTGCGCGCGAGGATTGCGCCCAGGGTGGTGCCCCAGGTGGTGGTCCCGACTATGGCGACAGTTTGGGTCAAGAGGTTGTCCGTGCCTGTTTATGGGATGCTTAATGAACTCGCTGGCGGTTTCGGGCAACCGCTCCGGCGTGCCGAATGGCTGTGGGATCAGTTAAATATTAGCACAGGGGAAGGCAATATGCCGAAGGGGCGCCAAGAGAGGCAGTGTTGAATGCAAGCTATCTGGCAAAGGGGGCGAGGGCAGGAACAAGGGCAGCCCCTGCGGGCTTGGGTATTGAGTCCACCTCCTCCCTGGGGACATCGCTCAGCGGGCTCACGATGAGCGTTCTCCGCAGGCTCCTCCGCTCAAGGCAGGCTGGTCAGAGCGCGCTTGGAGATAGTTACTTGCTACTCAATCCGGGCTGCCGGATTGCCGATACGCCGCTCGGTGCCGTTCAGCAGTCGCTGGATGTTGTCCTTGTGCTGCCAGATGATAACCCCTCCTCCGAGAAGGGCATAAATGAGGTACAGGTTGGAGCTGAAACCCCAAAGATTGAACTCCAGCAGTATCAGGGCCACCAGCACGCCGCAGGCCGAAAGGACTCCCAGGATGGAGCCCAGGGACAGGTAGCGGGTGATAAGGCAGATGGGCAGGAAGACGACAATACCGCAGATGGCGGACAGTGGCGACATTACAGCTAGGCCACCCAACCCCGGCGCAATCCCGCGTCCGCCCCGGAAGCTGAGGAACACCGGCCAGTTGTGCCCTACCAGGGCCATGAGGCCTGCTGCCACCTCGGAAGTGGGGTCGCCGATAAGAGCCCGGGCCAGAAATACGGCTCCCATGCCCTTAACCAGGTCCAGCAGCAGAACAACGCCCGCCAGCTTCATGCCGGCGGTGCGGAGGGCATTGGACATGCCGGTGCGACCGCTGCCGTACTCCCGAATATCTATGCCCCGGCGCAGAAACAGGACGACGTATCCCCAGGGGAGAGCGCCCATCAAGTAGGCCAGGAGCAGGACGACGGCATACTTGTAGGCGGTCTGGGCTTCGGCAAGGAAAAGCAGCGACCCGGTTGACGCTATTATCAATACCGGTACGGCAATCAAAGAGCCGAGGACCGAGGGCGTCAGGTTCCTTTTCATCGGTTGCGGAACACCAGCTTCAGGTGCGTGTGGTCGAAGCGGAATTTGTCGCGAATCCGGTTTTCCAGGTAACGCTGGTAGGTGAAGTGCACCAGCCTGGGGTTGTTGCAGGTAAAAAGGAATGTGGGTGGGTTCACACCCACCTGGTTGACCCGGTTAATGCGCAGGAACTCACCCCGGCGAATTCCCTTGCCCTTGACCGGGGGCGGGTTGTGATCGGCTAGCGCATCGGCCAGCAGGTATTGCAAGTCCCGCCCTGGAATCCAGCGCATCCGCTCTTCCCAAAGCTCAAAGGCCGTGTTCATCACGGTGGTGATGCCCTGGCGGTTGAGGGCTGAGGTGAAGCAGATTGGCACGTAGGGCATGAAGTGAAGCCGGTCCTGGACCCTGGCTATGGCCTCTTCACGGGCGAAGCGGTCCGATTCGGATATCATGTCCCACTTGTTGATGACTACGATGATGCCCCGGCACATTTCCCAGGCCAGGCCGGATATGTGGGCGTCCTGGGCAGTGGCCAGTTCCGTGGCGTCGGTGACCAGTAGGGTGATATCGCTGCGGTTGACCGCGGCCACCGAGCGCATCACGCTGTACTTCTCGATGCCGGGCTGCACCTGCCCGGGCCGCCGGATGCCGGCGGTATCTATCAGGGTGATAGGCCGGTCCCGGTAGTCCATCTGAGTATCGAGAGCGTCGCGGGTGGTGCCGGCCACGTCGCTGACGATGGCCCGATCCTGCCCCAGGATGGCATTCAGCAACATGGACTTGCCTACGTTGGTACGTCCCACTATGGCCAGCCGCATTTCCTTGGACAAAGTTGAGATCTGCCTTTGCAACTCTGTGTCAGGCTCGTCCTCGGAATCCTCTCCCCAGTCATCTTCCTCTTCGACCGGCGGGGTATAAGGAGGAACGGGCAGGTGGAATATGACCCGATCCATCAGGTCGTAGATACCGTAGTTGTGGTAGGCGCTGATCATTATCGTTTCGGCCATACCAATCTGGTAGAACTCCGATGCCGTTACCTCACGACGGTCGTTGTCAACCTTGTTGACGGCCAGGATTACCGGCTTCCGGGCGCGCCGCAGCCGGTCGGCAATCTCCAGGTCGGTCGCGGTCATTCCGTCGGCGGCGTCGGTGACAAAGACGATAACGTCGGCGCCGGACATGGCCATGTCGGCCTGTTCCTGCACCATCTCGCGGATGTGTCCTTCGGGGTCTGACTCAAGGCCGCCGGTGTCCACCAGAATGAAGCGGCAATCCTCCCACTCCACCTCGGACATTAAGCGGTCGCGGGTGGTGCCGGCCACGTTGGACACGATGGCCTGGCGGCGGGCAAGGATGCGATTGAAGAGGGAGGACTTGCCCACGTTAGGCCGACCGACCACTGCCACAATGGGCAGCGGCTGTTCCACTTCCCCGCTCATTTCATTTTCCAGATTAGTTTCACTTACCATAATTTTTCACTGCTTTCCAAATTTATCCACGAAGGCCACGAAGGTTCACGAAGAAGGAAAAGTAGCTCCAACTGACAGATTCTTTCCTCCTGGATTTTGTTGCATAACGAGACGCTTCCATTCGAGCCTGCCGTGGCTGCCAAAGTTTATCAGGAGGCCAACTTTGTGGCCTGTCGCCTTAGGGTAGTACAGAAGTTGTGCTTCTTCCTGTCTGGATAGCCGGTTGAGGGCCTTCAGTTCGATTTTAATTTGATCGAAGCACAACAAGTCGGCGAAGTAATGACTTTGTTATGCCTGGCCCTAGTAGCTGATTCTTAATGGTTCCTGGGAACTAAAACCGATTCCCCGATAGTTTAATTCCCTCTCCTTCGCTTCCTGGTACACAGCCTCAGGGAAGCCCGGCCCAAGCTCTTCATTTACATCAATCGCCGCCCCAACAATGGTGTAGGCGTCGCCTCTCCGGGCAATCTGCAAGTCTTGCTAACACTCGGAATTTAAAGAATATTGAGAAACACGACCTTTACCAGAATGCTAAACGCCCTTCGTGGTCCTTCGTGCCCTTCGAGGGGAGCTTATTGCGAAATCAGGAATTCCAGGACTGCTTTCTGGGCGTGTTTGCGGTTGTGGGCCTGAGCGTAGGCTATGGACTGAGGATGTTCCAGCATTCCCGGGGGAACCTCCTCGCCGTAGTGGGCGGGCATATCGTGCATGAAGCTGGCGGTGGGCCTGGCCTTGCGCAGCAAGTCCGGATCCACCGTGTATCCCTGGAAGGCTTCCAGCCTGGCGCCGCGCTCCACCTCATCGCCCATGCTGGTCCAAACGTCGGTATAGACTATGTCTGCATTGCTTACCGCTTCCGACGGGTCGCGCAGGGAATTTATTTCAATATTGCCGCCGCCGATGTCTTTGGCCCTTTGCAGGCAGGCCTCATCCAGCGTATAGCCGATGGGGGAGGCGATGGCAAAATCCATGCCCACGGAGGGCAGGGCCAGGCACAGGCTGCGGGCCACGTTGTTACCGTCGCCGATGTAGGCCAGCTTGCGGCCCGACAAGCCCCCTTGGTGCTCCGCTATGGTCAGCAGGTCGGCCATTGTCTGGCAGGGGTGCTCCCAGTCGGACAGGGCGTTGATGACCGGTACGGTGCCGTACTCGACCAGTTCCTCTAGGCTGCGGTGCGAGTTTACCCGCGCCACGATACAGTCCACGTAGCCGGAAAGGACACGGGCAACGTCGGAGACCGGTTCCCTGGAGCCGAGGCCTACTTCCTCGGGGCCCAGGTACAGGGAATAGCCGCCCAGTTCCTGGATGCCCACCATGAAGCTGACCTTGGTGCGCAGGGAAGGTTTCTCAAACAACAGCGCGACGCTCTTGCCCTGCAGGGCTTTGGCCGTGCCACCCTGGTCTGGCTGCTTCATTTCCAGGGCCCTTCGGATAAGGGCCCCGGTTTCTTCCGAGTTGATGTCGGTTACCGACAACAGGCTGCGATTACTTGGCATTTTCTTGCCTGGCGTTCCTTCTTCGTTCCGGTACTTCGGCGGCGCAATCATATATCAAACAGGCAGGAAGGTTCAAGGTGAGGCATGGTTCGCATCTCCCTGCCCCCTATCCCGGCGGTAGAGAGGTGATCGTGCGTCCTGTACCTGGTGAGAGGGCATAAGTGAGGGTAACGACGATTAGGCGTGCGGTGTTTGTAATTTCGAGCCAGCCTGTTTATCCTTGGTAACCGTATTCGAATCCATGCAAATGAGGAGGCGACCTCGATATGGTTAGCGAGAAGATTGTCCCGGGACTGAAGGGACAGCGGGAGACCCTGGTATGTGAGCACAACGTGGCAGGTCACGTCGACAAGTTCAGCACTCCGTCCATGATCAGCCTGATGGAGCGGGCGGCTATCGAGGCTATAGACCCGTACCTGGAGGAAGGACAGACCTCGGTGGGTTTCGAGGTGAACGTCCGGCACCTGGCTCCCTCGGATATTGGGGCTACGGTCGTCGCCCACGCCGAACTGCTGGAGGTAAGCCGAAACCGGCTGAATTTCCAGGTGGAGGCTTATGACGGCGAGCGCAAGATAGGGGAAGGCACACACCGCCGCGCGATTATCGACCGGAATAGATAGGGGTTGTGCTAGCCTGGGAACAAGCTATGCGGTAGGGCACAGGAGAGCCATGATAGTCTTAAATCTGTATGACGACCCGCACATTGCTAACTTCTTGGCCTTTGACGAGATGAAAGAAACTCTTATGGAAGACCATTTAGGAAAATGGGTTGTTATATACAACTTGGAACTACAAGGTGCCTACGATTCCCGTGATGAGGCCTGGCTGGCAGCCTGTAAAGCGGGGTTTGACTACTTGAACTGTTGCATTAGGCAAGTGGGGATAGAGCCATTGCCACTCATTTTGATGGGCATATAAGCCTTGGCTAGATCTATCGAGTATCATATAAGGGCGGCCGACTACATCAGAATCATGGGACCGGTAATACGCATAGATGTGCAGGGGCGCGAAAGTACGGCATTGTTGGACACTGGGGCTACTTGGTCAAGCATATATATAGATCTCGCGGAAAGCTTATCGTTGCCTCAGGGCCAATCCCACGAAACGGCAGGCGCAACCGGTGCTGGCACTTTCCAAACGTTTAGGACCAGCCTGTACATTCCCGTTTTGGACTATACGGTTGCCGGTCCTGTTCGGGGATTGCCGCTCCGAGAGATTGGTCACGAACTAGATGCCGTCATAGGCAGAGACGTCATCTGCCGTTACGAATTCACCATGAACGCCAGCACAGGCTTGATTCGCTTTACCGAGCTATAGTCCTCTTCTGCTGTGCTCTGGTGAGTAAAATAAAAACAGGGGCGGGAAACTTCCCGCCCCTGAACTTTCGCCGGTGCGATACAGGGCCTACAGATTGATCTGCGGGTCCATGTACTCCTTGTCCTTTTCGTACACCTGAACCCGGTTGCGGGCGGTGTCAACGACAAGAAGCAGTTCGTTTTCCCGGTCGTAGGTGCAAGCGACGGGCTTGGTGAACTTCCGCTGCTGCTCGACCATGTCGGGCACCCGGCGGCGCGCCTTGACCATATCGGGGTTGGCGTCCAGGCCCTGCTGTCCCCACTTGGAGATATCTACTGCGTCCCCTTCCAGGTAAGCAATGGGCAGGCCCTCGGGATCATAGATGACTACGCGGTCATTCATCCAGTCGGTGATGTACACATCGCCGTCGCCGTCCACGCAGACATCGGTGGGATGGTTCAAGGCATCCTTGCCGTTGACGGTGTGGGCGAAGGTGCGCAGGTGGGTTCCGCCGGGGGTGAATTTCTGGATGCGGTTGTTGCCCCAGTCTGCCACGTAAATGTCGCCACTGTCGTCGATAGTTATGCCGTCGGGCATTTCCAGTTGACCTTCGGCGTTGCCCTTGGAACCAAAGCCGCCCAGGTATTGGCCGTCCCTGGTGAACTTCTGGATGCGGCTGTTGAAGGAGTTGACAATCCACAGGTTGTCATCAGCATCAAAGGCAAGCCCGGCGGGTCCACTGAGTTCGCCATCGCCTTCACCCTTGACACCCCAGCCTCCGAGGGGACCACCGTCGGCATCAAAGATGGCCACGCGGCACTGCCACTCGTCGGCTACATAAACGTTGCCGTCCTTGTCCAGGGCCACACCGGAGATCCAGGTGAAGGTGCTGGGCTCGTTGTCGCCGTAGGCCAGGCCCTGGCGACCGAACTCGCCCAGGTACTCCTGGTCAACGGTGAACTTGGTAACCCGGATACCACCGGCATTTTGCTCAGTGGCCCGGTTGGTTACGTACAATACGCCGTCTTTGGCTGCGGCAATGCTGACGGGCTGACTGAAGCCCATGCCGGCGGCCCCGTTGCGACCGATGTTGTGGCTATAATTCCACGCTCGTCCGGCAGCTACAGTAATCTCTGCCATATTCGCCTCCTCTTGGCGTTAGTTTTCAGTAAATAGGGCCGGAGAACCGCCCCGGTTGGGAAAGTTCACCCGGCCCTCAACTCAATCTCGGTTAGCTGCGACTAATGAATCGGGCAACTCGATTGAGCGCCAGGTTACGATTACTGGACCTTTCTTACTTCAGGTAGCCCAGCTTCTCGAAGTTGCCGTTGACCAACGGGGTGGCGTCCATGCCGAACCAGTCTTCCACGATGGTGGTGTAAGAGCCGCGGAAGTCGTAGTTGGGGACCAGGTCACCCTGCTCCAGGTCCTTGGCTTCTCGGGACGGGTACTCGCCGTACATTCCGCCCTTGACGCCGTCGCCGATGGCGAAGGCAACGCCGGCTGCGCCGTGGTCGGTGCCGGAGCCGTTGTCACGGACGCGGCGGCCGAACTCGGAGAACATGTACATGATTACGTTCTCGCCGGTGTTGTGCTCCTTCAGGTCCTCGAAGAAGGCGGACACGCCCTCGGAGATGTCCTTCCACAGAGCGGGGTGAGCAGCGTACTCGCCGGCGTGGGTGTCGAAGCTGGCGTGCTGGGTGTAGAAGACCCGGGTCCCGAGGTCGGCCATGTAAACCTGGGCGATGTCGCGCAGGTGCTGGGCGATGGGGGAGCTGGGATATTCCACGTTGGAGCTGTAGCGCTCGGGAGCGACCTTGACGATGTCGGCGCCGATCATGGCTTCCGTGCCGGTGGAGCGCAGGTAGTCGGTGACGAAGCTGCCGCCCACGGTGGGGGAATACATGCGGCTGAACAGGTCGAGGGCCTTGGCCCGCTGGTCCTGGTCGCTGATGCCGGTGAGCAAGCCATAGGTGCCCAGGTCGGAGATGGCGGCGACGGGGACGCCCGGTACGGCCAAAGCGCGGGGCAGGCCATGACCGAAGTTAATGGCGGTCAGTACGTTTTCCTTGTTCGGGTCGAGTTCCCGGGCCAGACGGCCGGCCCAGCCTTCCGTTCCAACCTTGTCCGGCTCACAGGTGTGCCAGATGTCCATGGAGCGGAAGTGAGAGCGCGGGGAATCGGGATAACCGATGCCGTGGATGACCGCGACCTTGCCCTGGTCATACAGGTTCTTGATAGGACCCATGGCGGGCATGAAGCCGAGGTTGTCGTCAACCTTGATGATGTCTTCCATCTTGTAACCGACGTTGGGCCGGTTATCGAAATAGAGGGGATCGCTGTAGGGAATTACGGTGTTCATATAGTCATTGCCGCCGGTGAGCTGCAATACGACTATGACCGGATCCTTCTTCGTTGAAGTCATTGTTTCCTCCTTATAACAGTCTTATACGGTTGGCCCGAATTCAGGACCGATTAGGCGAATTGGAACTCGGTGGTGGCGCTGATCAGGGCCATCATCTCGGCGATGCGAGTGGCGGCTGCGGCCTCGTCGCTCCAGTCCATGTTTCCGCCAGTCTGGGCGTGAGCGCTAAGCTCGCCCCGGGTCTCTTCACTGAGCACCAGATAGCCCATGCTTTCCAGGCAGCCATTCAGCAGTTCATCAGGAGTGCTGATGTTCTGGCTCTTCATGTGGCCGATGATACTCCTCATGCCGGGGAGGTCGGTCTTGTTGACGCTGTCGGCCACGAAGTTGATGCGGGCCAGCAGCGAGCCGCTGTTAATCCACTCGGAGCCGGTGTGCCAGCCTTCCACGCTGGGGGGATCAAGAATTTCCTGACCCATGTAGCCGGGCTCGCGGCAGATCTTGGCAAGGCCGGGATCCGGGAACTGGAAGGAGCCGACCATCTTCATGGTGCTGGCTACCACTTCCGCGGGGCTCTTGATCTTGGAGAAGCGGGCTTCCTTGAAGAAATCGGACTTGAGCATGAAGCGCAGGACTTCGCGAATCTCGTAGTTGGACTCTTCGAAGACGTTGCACATCGCGTCCAGGGCTTCCTCGTCACGGGCGGGCTCGATGGTCCAGGCGGGAACCTGCGGCTCGTCGGCCACGAAGAAGTTATAGAGGTGGCGGCAGATGAAGCGGGCGGTGGCCGGCTCCTTTACCACGATGTCAATAATGTCTTCGCCGTTGAAGTCGCCGGTCTGGCCAAGGAAGGTCTTCTCGCCGAAGTCGTGGTCCTCTTCCCGATAGGAGAAGCGCCACGGGTAGCGGCCATAGGGCTGTCGGGGAAGCTTGGGGGTGATGGTCCAGCCGGTAAAGGCCCGGGAGGCCTCCCGTACGTCCACCTCGGTGTAGTTGCTGACGCCCATGGTGAAAAGCTCCAGCAGTTCCCGACCCCAGTTTTCGTTTACGGCGTCGCGATGATTCTCGTTATTGTCCAGCCAGTAAATCATCGCAGGGTTCCGGGAAAGCTCCAGGATCAGTTCCTGGTAGTTGCCCATACCCAGGTCGCGGAACATTTGGATCTGGGTCAACATCTGGTCGCAGTTGTCCAGCTTGGAGTTGCCGGTGGCGAACACATGGTGCCAGAAAAGGGCCATTTTCTCTTCCAGGGGCTTGTCGGTGCTGACCATGTTATAGAGCCAGTTGGCCTGACCCATCACCGGGTTGCCGCCAGGAAGCAAGCAGCCGGGGTAGTAGCGAAGCAAAAGTTCTGCCTTGCCGCCATGCTTTTCCGCGGGGGGATCTACCAGTTCATCGACAACCGCGTCGTAGCCTTGGGCAACAAGCGCTTCCAACTCTTCCCGGTTGGCGCCGAAACCGACACGGCGCATCAGGTGAGCCATTAACGCCAGGTCTTCTTTGTTTGACATCCGATGCCTCCTTCTTAGAATATTTGTTACCTAATCATGGGTCTCTTTTCTACCCAATGAGTTATCGGGATTTTAAGCAAACTTCCGGGGTCTGTCAACAGTTTTTGGGGAGTTTGGGGGAACGGGTGTATTTTGATAATGATTATAAAGTGGGAATTAGGTGGTTAGTGGCGGAGGGGAGAGCAGGGCAATGGCATCTAAAGGAACTGTCATTCTGAGCGAAGCCGAAGAATCCAAACTCCATCCCACAAACTGGCTTTGGGAACCGTAACCTGCCTGGGGGGAAGGGCCAAAACTCCTTCCCTGCTGAACCATTCCATGGACAGGTCAACCCACTTCGGGTTCATGGCAGGGCAATCGCGTTATAAACGATTGTCATGCTGAGCGAAGCCGAAGCATCTAAACTCCAACCCAGCAACCTTGTTTCGGGCCTTGAGCCTGACTCCTGTCAGGGACTTTAGGCCCTTCGGCAAGCTCAGGGTGACATGACTTACAGCTTTAGTGGACAGCAGCGCTTAAGATTCGATTGCCCTGGAGGGGAGAGCAGTGAAGTTGAACAGGTACACCGGACAGTTTATCATCAGTTTGCACTAGCGCCGCTTGTCATACCTTTAGCGGCCCATAATCCTGTAGCCGCGCTTAATTTTATTACCGGCAAGGTGGTGTAATGACCACACCAACGAAAGCTCCGCCCCAATCCCCTCAGGTGGTCGCGCTGAACACCCGTAAGTTTACGGTGGACGAATATTACCGCCTGGCCGAAGTGGGCATCCTTCAGCCCGATGAACGAGTGGAGTTAGTGAACGGAGAAATCCTGCTTATGCCCCCTATTGGACCTTTGCACAACAGCGGCGCTGACCGGTTTAATTTCTATTTTGGCCAGAACAACGCCGGTCAGTTTATCGTCAGAAGCCAGGGCTCCATTCGACTGAACGAAAACACTGAACCCGAACCTGATATCGCTTTGCTTCGATTTAGAGAGGACTTCTACGCCGCCAACCAGCCCACCCCCGAAGACATCTTATTGTTAATCGAGGTTTCAGACACTACCCTGGTCTACGACCGTGGAGTCAAAGCCAACCTCTACGCTCAAGCCGGCGTACCGGAGACCTGGATAATGAATCTACCCGAAGACTGTATTGAGTCGTTTACCGAACCGGGACCGGAAGGCTATTCCCAGCATTCAGTCTACCGGCGCGGCGACCGCATCACTCCCACAACCTTGCCGGGCATGGAGTTTGCGGTGGATGACTTGCTGCCGCCGGTGGTGGGGGAAGAGCAGGCTACCAACGAAGAAGGGGGAACCCCGACCGAAGCCTGAGTTCCACTTATCATCTATTTTCAACTCATCAATGTCGCCGGTCGGGAGTTAACCGTTGCCTTATTTTCCTCCCCTCTCCCTCAAAATCTCCCCATAATCCTCCCGCCTCCACCTATAAGGCGACGCTACTATCTTTCCTGGTTCGGTGGCGGTGGCCAGAACATCCAGGGCGTCTTCCAGGACTACCCTTTGCTGGTCGGGGTTGCCGGGGGCGCCGAAGGGGCGTCCGAAGGGGAAGCGCAGGATGAGGCCCCGGGGCACCGACATGGTGGCGGCTTTTTGGCGGTCAACCATTACCACCACGGTGGGGACTCCGGCCGACTCTATGGCGCGGGCGATCAGTCCACCGGACTGATGGCAGCGGGGTCAAGTGGTGCCGATGACTGCACCGTCCACCTCTTCATCCTTTAGCCGCTGGGCTACCTCGGGGGCAGTGACTTCAATTAACCCGGCCACGTCGTAGATGTAGCCCATGAAACTGAAGGTGGGGCTGTGGGCCTCGCCCACGATTCCCTCGTCCGCCAGTTGTTGCAGGCGGTGAATGGCGAAGACGGCGTCCACGTCCTCGGCCACGCCGTTGGTGTCGTAGTGGGTGTGGGCTACCCGAAAGTCTTCCAGGGGAGTGTCCAGGGGAATCTCGCGGTAGCTCCAGTCGCCGTCCACGTCGAAGGGTTCCTGGTCGGCCAGGTGAATACCGCCGGTGGTAAGAACGGCAATACGGGCCTGGGACAGGGGCTTGGTGAAGGGCGCCCAGGGGGCCGAGTCAAAAGCGATGGGCAGGTCCAGCCGGTCGGTCAGGATTTCCTCCCAGCGGTTCAGGAACTGTTCCACCGGCTGCCAGTCGTTCTCCTCCCTGGCCAGGGCCGAGAGGTTGAACAGTTCGTTCATGAAGCGGGTTACGTCTTCGTCCGACTGGCGCACCAGGTACTTGAGGCGGGAGAAGGGCGTGGTTTCAGGGTTTTTAACGAGGTCTCGCAGGTCTATGGACATGTTCAACTCCCCTTTGGTTTCGGTATGGAAGGACCCTTTAACAGGCTAAATATCCCTGCCAGTGGCGGTCAACAGGACAATTCCAAGGATTTCATAGCTGGAAATGGATCCCAGGAACTCCCCTGAATCGGGATTGACCACCGGCAACACCGTCAGGGAACTGTCGACCATTTCCTGCAGCACATCCTCTACCAGGTCGTCGGGTCCGGCATCCGGCGTGCCGTGGCGCAGGGCTTCCTGCAAGGTTGTGTGGGCCCACTGGGTGCGGGGAAGGTAGCGCAGCAGGCTCAGCGACACTATGCCAGCCAGTTGGCCTCCTTCCACCACCACGTAATCGTGCTGTTCCGGGGTAGTCCAGTGGTCCACGAAATTTCTGACCGTAATTGTCTGTTCCGGGTAAATGCGGGTCTGGTCCAGGATATCCTTTACATGAATATCCGCCATCACAAAACGCTCGATCATGTGCGGCAGTTCACCGGCGCCGGTTACCGCATCTTTGTGTTCGGACCTTCTTACGGCGAAGCTGATCCCCATGGGGGTCAGCAGAATGTAACCGAACATGACAACAACCAGGAGTGAGAAAAGAGCCTCGTTTATTATGTGGCCGTGCAGCATTACCAGCAGCAGGGCAATCTCTGCCACGCCCTTGGCCATGAGCCCGGAAGCCACGGCAAAGGGAGCCTGCAGGCGGGTAACGTAGGCGCTGATGAACGCTCCGGCGAACTTGCCGGCCAGGGGAACGAAGATCAGGGCGATGATGGTTTCGGGCGGCAAGTGTATGAAATCAAGGTTCAGGTTCAGCCCCGCCGAGGCAAAGAAAAGGGGGACAAACAGGCCTTCCGCTGTACTCCTCATCCCGGGCATGGAGTCGTGGCGAAGCTGGTAGGGCAGGGGAGAAAGGGCTGCCCCGAACAGGAGGGCTCCAAGGGAACCGTGAAGGCCGACCTTCTCCGCCAATACGATTACGAGGAACAGCCCGCCCAGCAGCAGCCCGTAGGAAAGCTGGGGCACCTGCAATACCCGGTGCAACAAGACCAGCACCCGCGGAATGACCTTGTTGCAAACAAGCCAGGTAACGATGGTAAAGCCGGCCAACTCGGCGAGAAGTATCCCCACGCTGAGTGCGGCGTCCACATGACCTTCGCCATCCATGAAGGCGTGTTCGCTGATGGCGAAGCCGACGATGAACAGGACCAGCAATTCGGCGATTACCACGGCGGTGAAAATCTGTATTCCCACCGGTTCTTTCAGGCGGTCTTCGTCTATGAGCACCTTGGCGACAATGCCGAGGCTGGACAGGGACAGTACGCCGGCCACGGCCATGGCATCGGTAAAGCTCAGGCCAAGCCCCACGTCAAAGATTACGTCGGTGGTTACCGCCATGGAGGCAACCATGGAAATGACCACGGAAAGGACCGCGGCGATGAATAACCTTCCCTTGATGGCAGCAAGGAAACCCGAAATATCCAGTTCGTCCAGGCCGACCAGGAAGAAGAAAATGAAAATCCCGATGTTAAGGATGATCTGGAAGTCGTTTTCGGGGTGGATCAGGCCGGTTACGGGGCCTAGGATTACGCCGGTGATGGCGTAGGCGAAGATAGAACTGATGCCGAACCGCTTGAACAGGCCTTCCAGGAGTTTGGCCATGACCAGGAGGAGGCCAATGGCTAATAGGGCGTCAAAGATTTCCATGCACCACCCGGCAGTTCAGGTTAAAAGTATTACCAGAGGGAAATGAAGGAGCTTTAACGTGGCCGAGAGTACCCGAAGGTTGTAGAGGAACGGTCTCCAATGGCACACGATAATATGGTGGTATAAGAATGCATAGGGTGTCAAGGGTCTTTGCGGGAAAAGCAGCGTTCCGGTTCAGGTGGTTTGGTTCGGGATTTCGCAGGGGCAGACCAGTGTGTCTGCCCAGGTTTTATGGCAATACCACCTGAATTGAAACGCAGCCAGGGGGAAGAACCGGACGACTGCCAGGTCATGAACAACCCTCTAATGGCGAGCTTGTCAGACCGGCCTTCGACGCACGCAGGAGGAGCGGGCACCGATGGCCGCAGCCCCTCCTTAGTCTTCACCGCAACGAAATGCTGCGCTCCTGTTTGCCCACCCCATACCTTTACCGCTATACTCCCCCCAATCTTTAAAACAAGGTGAGGACTGCGATGGTTTACCCGGACTTTTCCGCCGGTGTTAAGGAAGTGGACCTGGGACCTGAGAACTCTTTCTCCAAGTTTCCCACCGAGGTAGAGGTGGAGGGGTTCGACTTTTACCTGGCGAAGGGTAAGGACGGCGTGCTGCGGCTGCTCTCCTCCCTGTGCCCCCATAGCTGGGGTACCGTGTACATGGAGGACACCTGTTTTATGTGCCCATCTCACGGGTGGCGGTTTGAGCCTTATACGGGCAACTGCATCAACGGCCCCATTGCCCAGATGTTCACCTTCGAGGTGAAGGCCCGCAACGGCCGCCTCTTCGCCTCGCTGCCGGAGAAAAAGAAGTAAAGGCCGTCACACCGGGCCCTTTTGTCTTTCCGCCATTTCAGGGCGGGAGACCTTCGACAAGCTCAGGATGAGCGGGAACTGTATTCCCCGCTCATCCTGAGCTTAGTGATGTCGCGTTCATGCTGGTACTGGTGTTGTTCCGGTTATGGTGAGCTTGTCGAACCATGCATTGTGATAGCTTCCCAGCACCCAATGCCGCTATTCGCCTGGCGACCGGTCAGTTCTGGGGCTGGTTGGCCAGGGCGGTTACCGCATCGTCAAAGTCCACCACCGGGTAGATGTTGGTGGAATTCCAGACGGCGAGGCCCAAGTCTCTCATGGCGGAGTCCACGGCGTGGGCCCCTGGTGCGTCCAGGGTGATGAAAGTCAAATGGGGCGTGGGACTGACCCAGCCGCCAACCCACGTGCAGCCGTGGGACTGCAAGACCTGGTCCCGGGTCTGAGCCATGCGGAGCATCCGGTCCCGGATCTCGGGGGCAACCCCGGGGCAGCGTTCCGGCGCGTGACGCAATTCAATGAAAAACAGCATCGGTCCTCCTTTTCTTCTTTTCCTGTCCTGTTTCCAACCACTTCCCCATATACCGGCAAATTGCCAACGGGGGAGTAATCACAACGGCAGTGTGTAGCGGATTTGCATCAGTTGGAGTGAAAGAATAACCAGTAAAAATAAGCTATGACGAGAGCGACTGGGAATATTGTAAAGAGAATCAGTGCAAAGAATATAATCTTTATTGGAAGTCTCTGCCTGGTTCTGGCTAGCCACAAGCCTGACCGCAATTGGGGAACTATCATGAAGGTTAATGGAATGAGCAGAACTATGATAACTATGAGAAGAAACGTGCTCATCTGATGAACAGCCGCTTAAGGAATGCCAATTAAGAGCCGCAAAAGCCAATGGTGGCTGGTGGCTTTCCCTGTCGGCAGTACCTGCTCCAATGCGACCATTTAGAGATCCGCCTTTCTGAACACCCCGGCCGGCGCCAGCCCCTCGAACCTTACCGGGTGCATCGCTTCCGCCAGCCCTTCCAGCACGTCGATAACGCGGGGCCCGTGGCGGCTGGGTATCAGCCCGTCGAATAAGTAAACTTGTCCCTTCCGCACTGCATCAAGGGACTTCCATGCTGGATGGGAGTACAGATGCTCGCGCGTTTCCAGAACCGTGCGGGGCATGTCAAAGGCACAGGGCATTACCATCAGGTAGTCTGGCTGGTAGGCAACCACCTCGTCCCAGCCAATTTCCCGGGACTTGCCCCACTTTTCCGCCAAACCCTCCTCGCCGCCGGCCAGTTCCACCAGTTCGGGCGTCCACTGGCCGGTGTTGCGCAGGGGATCCAGCCAGTCGATGCAGAAAACTTTGGGCCGCTCTGTAACTTCACCCAGTCCGTCAGCCACCCGCCGGGCCCGCTGCCGCAACTGGCTTACCAGGCTGTCGGCCCGTTCCGGCACACCGGACGCGTCGGCGATTATGTGAATGTTGCGGTAAATTTCCTCCACCCCCACTGGGCGGGTTACCACGATTTCCGGTTCATAATCGAGGAAGCGGGCCGCCGTGGCGTATACCGAACTCTGGTCGACGGCGCAGACCTCGCAGATTTCCTGGGTGATGATCAGGTCGGGGCGCAGTTCCCGCAGCAGGGCGCCGTCAATCCAGTGGACCGGGTTGTTGTTGTCCCGAGCCTGACGGATGATGGCATCTATTTCCTGGCTGCCCAGGTGGGACACGCTGCGGACGCTGCGGCTGACTACCGGTTTGGTACGGGCGTCGGGGGGATAGTCGCAGGTGTGGGATACTCCCACCAACTGGTCGCCCAGCCCCAGGGCATAGACAATCTCGGTAGCGCTGGGCAGCAGGGAACAGATGCGCATGGGATTCCACTCCTGGATGCACTAGACTGTATTGAGTATAGCGTGAAACAGGCATAGGGGAAGGCGCACCGTGAAATCCAGTCGTGCCATCGTCGTACCAGTCTCCGCTGCCCATATTCTGGCCTGGGTTGCCTTCCTGTGGATTGTTTGGCCCTATTCCTACGAGCGTATTGTGGTAACAACGGGACAGCATGAGGTACTGGGCGATCCCGTTGAGACAACAGGGTACGAAGTTGTCCAATACTCATCCTCTTTCTTAAAGGAGAATGGAATAGGGTCAGTTCTCTACCTGTTTATTCCCGTGGTGCTGACGGGACTGGCCCTGATGTTCTTGTTGACCTGGAAGGGCAGAGGGCTCGTTAGCAAATTGGTGCTGGCCGGTCTGGCAGCAGTCCTGCTGGTGTTTTGCGGTCTGGGCTATCTGTCCTACGGCATTGCGTACCTGCCGGCGGCGCTGGCTATAATTGTTGCAGCAGTTGCCTGTGGTCTTCGGCCAGGGCCAGGAAAAGAACAACCGCAACATTCGGGCTCGTGACCTTATACCCAGACACACCTTTTTGAGTAGGACGACAGGCAGGACGGGGATGGCTGGCACATTTAACCAGGTCATGCGCATATCCAGCTTCGTTTCTCACGCCCTGGCGTGGGCCGTCTACCTGGTTGTGTCTTTTGGCCTGGTGATCTGGCCTGCCTTGCGGGACGGCCAAGGCGACGACTTGAAAGTGCTGGTGACGGTATTTGCGCCGGTGGCGATTAGCGGCCTCGGCTGGTTAACCGTTATTATTCAGGGCTGCCGGCAAACCGACAGGCCGGTAACAATGGTATTGGCGGTCTTGCTTGCAGCATTTTGTGTCCTGGCAATTTTCTCCGTCGCACTTCTGCGCTTGCCGGCAATGGTCAAACTGGCAATCGGGATAATCGTCGGTTTTTACCTGATCGTCCTGGTGGTGGATGTCGGAAAGGCTGGACGGTCGTTGCTGCTGGGGATTGGGGCGGCCTTGCTCCTGGGATTTAGCGTATTAGCCAGCTTCTCGGTAGGGTTCTTGTTTCTGCCGACTTTCTTGGCGATGGTGGTCGCGGCGCTGGCGAGCCTGGTTGCCAGGCCGCCGCCAGAGATTCACCAGCCACAGTAGCCTTGGGCTCCTATTCCATCAGGTGTAGGCCTACACTTTCGTTGAGGGCCACCATAGCCCGTGTTAGAATTGGCCGGAAATTTCAGATCATCTTGCTAAGGGTTGTTGGCATGGCAAAAATCTTGGACGGTGTGGCGCTGGGGCAGGAAGTGCGGGCCGAGGTGGCCGCCGGCGTCGCGGAAATGCAGGAAAAGCACGGCGTAACGCCGGGTTTGGCGGCGGTGCTGGTGGGCGGCGACCCCGCGTCCGCCATCTACGTCCGAAACAAGGGTCGGGCCTGCGACGAGGCGGGGATGTTCAGCGAAATTTTCCACCTTGCCGAGGAGACCACCGAGACCGAACTGCTGGACCTGGTGTCCAGCCTTAACGCTGATCCCAGGTTCCACGGCATCTTAGTGCAACTGCCCCTGCCGCCGAAGATTGAGGAGACAGTCATCATCGAGGCGCTGGACCCCGCCAAGGACGTGGACGGCCTTCATCCCTTCAACCTTGGCAAGCTATTGCAGGGCGTCCCAGACTTCATTCCGGCCACGCCCGCCGGCATCCAGCAGATACTTCTGCGCCACGGGTATGATCCGGCCGGCAAGCATGTGGTGGTTTGCGGTCGGAGCAATATCGTGGGCAAGCCCCTGGCAACCCTGCTGCTGCAGCGGCGGGAGGGTTCCAACGCCACCGTCACCGTTACCCACACCCGCACGGCCAACCTTGCCGAGATTACGCGGCAGGCCGACATCCTCGTGGCCGCCATCGGGCAGCCCCGCGCCATTACCGCAGACATGGTCAAGGACGGGGTGGTTGTGATTGACGTTGGGGTTAACCGGGTTGACGACGCAACCCGCCGACGGGGTTACCGACTGGAAGGGGACGTGGACTATGCGGCGGTGTCGGCCAAGGCCGAGGCTATCACCCCGGTGCCCGGCGGTGTGGGGCCCATGACGATTGCGATGCTGCTGGCCAACACCCTGACGGCCGCCCGTATCAGCGTACACGGGCGATAGGGGTGGGCGGGGCCGCGATAGCGCATACTGGGGCAGCCCTCGTGGCCTTCCCAACAAAACCTGTAACCCATTGAACGGAGAACAACCGCCCATGACCGAACCGCAACAACCCGGTGAAGAACAGCAGGGCTTCGAATTGCCACCCGTTGGCAGCGTCGTGTGGCAAGACCTGACAGTGCCCGACGCCCCGGAGATTCGGGACTTTTACTGCCAGGTTGTCGGCTGGACCTACACCGACCACGACATGGGCGATTACGCCGACTACAACATCCACCTGCCCGACGGCAGCCATACCGTGGCCGGCATCTGCTATGCCCGGGATTCCAACGCCAACGTGCCGCCCCAGTGGCTGGTCTATATCGTGGTGGAGGATGTAGCCAAGAGTGTCCAGAAATGCATTGAGCTGGGCGGGAAGGTGATTGACGGTCCCCGCGACATGGGCGGCCAGAACTTCTGTGTAATCCAGGACCCCGCTGGAGCCGTGGCTGCCCTGATTGGCGGCTAGCCGGTTCCAGACGGCAACCGATCCTCTATGTATCCGACCATGCGTACCGACGACTTTGACTACCACCTGCCTCCGGAGTTGATTGCCCAGACTCCGGTGGAACCCCGAGACTCCTCGCGCCTGCTGGTACTGGACCGCGCCACCGGCGGTGTATTGCACCGCCAATTCACCGATATTCTCGACCTCATACCCTCCGGCGCCGTGCTGGTGCTGAACCGCAGCCGCGTGATACCGGCCCGCCTCTATGGCAGGCGCAAGGACACGGGCGGCAAAGTTGAACTGCTGCTGCTCCGTCGCGAGAGTGAGGGCATCTGGCAGGCGCTGGGCAAACCGGGCCGCAGCCTGCGCCCGGGCTCAGTTATTTCGCTGGAATTGTCCGGGGCGTTCAAGGAGAGCGAACCTGCATTCGATTCCAATGTCCTGGAAATGGGAGAAAGTGAGAGCGTAGAGTCCGAGGTGCTTTCCGTTGGCGATGAGGGCATCCGCCGCGTACGCCTGTCTGCCGAGTCCGGCATTGACCGGCTGGGCGAGATGCCGCTGCCTCCTTACATCCATCAGCGGCTTTCCGATCCGGAACGCTATCAGACGGTTTACTCCCGGCAGCCGGGCAGTGTGGCTGCCCCCACGGCGGGCCTGCACTTCACTCCCGGTTTGCTGGATGCCGTGCGGGCCAGGGGAGTGGAGACCGCGTTTGTGACGCTTCACGTTGGCCTGGACACCTTCCGACCGGTGTCGGAGGATGACCCGACCGAGCATGCCATTCATACGGAATACTACGAGATGCCTGAGGAGACCGCTGCCGCTCTGACCAGGGCGAGGGCGGAAGGACGGCCCATAATCGCGGTGGGCACGACGTCGGTGCGGACGCTGGAACAGGTTGGTAGGGACAGGGAAGAGGCCGGACTTGGTGTTGAGGATGCGATTGAAGCGACCAGCGGCCAGGCCGATCTGTTCATACTGCCGGGGCATAAATTCCTGCTGGTGGATGGGATGATCACCAACTTCCACCTGCCCCGGTCGAGCCTGGTGATGCTGGTTTCAGCCTTCGCTGGACGGGAGCAGATTCTGGCGGCGTATCTGGAGGCGATTGAGCAGCGCTACCGATTCTACAGCTTCGGAGATGCGATGCTGATCCGGTGATCAGTCCTTCGTTTAGGGTTCGCCAAAGCGCGGAGGGAGTTCGTCAGATTCCTCGCCTCTTGCCTCAGCTTCATTCATTCGGTTGTACCACACCCGCCACTCTGAATCTGCTTCTTCACGGCCCCCTTTCACCACTCTTGGCTTTACCCTGAGCCAAGCCAGCCTATTAGTTAGTCAAAGGAGATCTGTCAGGCATAGCAATAGCTGGAGGGCGGTGGTGGCGTTATATTATAGGGGACGCAGTGTAAGTGTATTGGGAGGTGAGGGAGTCCATCAGGGCAATCGCGTTATAAACGATTGTCATGCTGAGCGAAGCCGAAGCATCTAAACTCCAACCCAGCAACCTTGTTTCGGGCCTTGAGCCTGACTCCTGTCAGGGACTTTAGACCCTTCGGCAAGCTCAGGGTGACATGTTTTCCCATCAAAAAGAACTTGCACATATCAACACGAACTTAAAACGCGATTGCCCTGGGGGGTCCATGGTGCAGAAGAAGTATGACGCCAGGCTCTCATCAGAGGAAAAGGGTCATCTGCGGAGGGTGGTCCGGTCGGGCCGGAGTTCGGCCCAGGCAGTCACCCGGGGCGGATTCTGCTGAAGGTGGACGAGGACTGGCCTGCAGCCCAACCCCCCTGGGCCACGACCACTGGACCCTGCGGCTTCTGGCGGGGAAGACGGTGGAACTGGGCCTGGTGGAATCCTTGTCCCACGAGAGGGTGCGGCTGCACTTGAAAAAAACGCGCTCAAGCCGTGGCAGCAGCAGCAGTGGTGCATTCGTAAGGTGAGCGCCGACCCAGGACCATCATTAGCCCATATGGAGGACGTGCTGGACCTGTATGCCGAGCCCTACGACCCGCAGAGGCCGGTGGTCTGCTTTGACGAGAGGTCCACCCAGTTGCTGCCGGACACCAGGAGACCTGTGCCAGCCGGCCCCGGGATGCCCCAGGCGAGAGGACTACGAGTACTTGAGGGGCTGAACCCGCAAACTGTTTCTGTCCAGCGGGGTTGGCGGCACATGGCTATCACCAAGCAACGTACCATGCAGGACTTCGCCCTTCAGATGCGCTGGCTGGTGGATGCAGCTTATCCAGATGTCCCTGTGAACAGAGTGGTCCTGGATAACCTCAATACCCACCGCAAGGCGCCGCTGTACCAGACCTTTCCCGCCGTCGGAGGCCCGGCGCATCGCTGAGCGGTTGGAGATACACTACACGCCCAAGCATGGCAGCTGGTTGAATGTGGCGGAGATGTAACTGGGGGTATTAGCCCGCCAATGCCTGAACCGCCGGATTCCAGATCAGAAAGCCCTGGAACAAAAGACCCTGGCACGGCAGGACCAAAGAAATCGGTGCTCGATAAGAGTGGACTAGCGCTTCACCACTGAAGACGCCCGAATCAAACTAAAGTCTCTTTATCCATCAATCCGATGCTGACGGACTACAAGGTGTCGGTAGCCCGGTGCCTGGGCAAACCGGGTGGCCGTTGAAGATCGTCGATGCCTAAGTCGGGTCGAGTCCGTAGGCGTCCAACTGCATTGCCTTTCTGGGGGCGCCAAGCCGGGCAAACTCGGAACATTAGTGAATCCGGCCGGAGAATAAGTGCTCTTACGGCGCCACTCTAATTCAGCCCGTCTACCCTAAAATGTGCTACCACTTGGTGGATTGTTCAGCGTAAACATGGTCAGGCAATCTGTAGTTGATGCCGTCTTTGTCAAATAAGGAGGTTTCGAGCAGGCCGGAGAATTTGTTGAGGTTCGAGGTTTGACTGTAGTTCGGCGCCAATTTTCGCCTGGTTCGCTCCAGCCACTTTTCAAAGCGAAACTTGGCTACGACCCCGAAGGAAGCACCTGGCGGAAATTCGAGCTGTTCACAAAGCTGTTTGCCGATCAGCCCTCTGGTAAGACGATAAACATACAGGGACAACTTATGCCGTTCAACGGGATCGGACATTCCCGCAATTATCGGCGCCGAGTTGATCAAGGCGTGGGCCATGACGATTGATTCCAGCTCTGAGGAAGGTTCGCACATCAGCCCAATGTCATATAGTCTCAGAGCTTCATCCGCATCTTTGAACAGGATGCTTTCCGGGATGCCCATCAACCAGCCGCTGTAGCGCCAGACAGCCATGAAGGCGTCGTGCTCCTCCTGATTGTAATCGGCGCCCAGGGTCTTCATGTGCTTCAGCAGCCTCGCTGAAAATGCGGCGATGGCATAGCCAAGATGCGCTGAACTTATGGGCAAACCCCACGCTTCCTGTTCCCATTCCAGCGACTCGCTCAGCAGACGTCTCACTCGCGCGTGAATCAGACGGATGCGTACGGACAACTTCCAGCCATCTCCTTCTCGTTCCATGCCGCCCGGCAGGAAAATATCCATCATGTGGCGATTATTCTGGGTCAATCGCCGAATTCCCTGGTCGCGCACCCGTCCGGTAACGAAGAAAGACTTGGCAATGTTGGTTGTAAAACCTTCTATGAGAACCCCGGCAACAAATGCCACCAGAATAGTCGTCGAATTCCGGTGAAACATTCGGATGCCCGGGGTGAAGGAGTCAAAGTCAACCCAATCGGGTGTAGCTGAAGCGTCTTGGAAGAATTTTTGCAGTGAGGCGGGGCCGTCCTTAACAGCCTCCAGGTCCTGGTTGTCCATACCGGCCCGGATCAGCCTCGTTTGGTCCTCTGGGCTGAACTCCTCCAGGTCTGCAACCAACTCTTCACCCAGCGGATCTCCGATGAGTGTGTGCGCGACGTAGTTATCCGCTACATCTGGTGCAACCACGTGAGCCTTCTTGTGACCTTCGATGTAGTCAGTAGGGATGTTCATGAGAGTCTGCACCTCGGCACTGACTTTTATTTGTAGGGTTCGAAAACCGCCCGCCCACTGTTTCTCATTGCAATTCTGGGGGCCGCCCAGACCTCCGTACCGGGCCTCTGCAGTAGGTGGCTCAGCCCCGTTTGCTGCGCTCCGGCTGCCGTCGCAGGACGCCTTGCAACACCTGAAAGTCTAGCACACGATGCGCATCTAATTCCTTATTTCAGCGCGCATTCGGACTAGTAGTGGAACAGGTTTGAAATGATTACTTTGAGAATGTCATTCTGAGGAGTGAAGCGACGAAGAGTCCCAACGGTGGGGAGCGGAGATTATTCCCTTGCCGTTACGCGGTTGACGGCAACGGTTGGGAATCTTCGCTGCGCTCAGAATGACAGTAAAGCCTTAACCTACTCATCATTCCAATGATGTCAGACTACTAGATGCTCCACGGCTCGCGCGTCGGCGAGCAAAGCTAACTCCTTACCCGTATCATTTGGGGGGCGCTTCGTCCCTTCTTTAACATGAAACCAACTGTTGCGAATGCCACACTTATAGTGACAAGGACGATCATCCCGACAACAACAGATTCAATATCCATACCAGACACCTCTACCCGCCCACTAAGACGACCCGCTCTATGTCCATGCACTCCCCTATCCTGTTTGCTCACATGAAAAAACACTATCCGGTTTCGTCTGGAGATGCCGGGCAGGCAACCGGGAGGCAGACAACTCTGCCAGGCCAGGTTTCTGTGGTATCAAAAAGGCGGCCTTGTGGCAAAGTGGTTGAATGCGCCAGACTGCAAATCCAATAGGACCTATCGTCTCACGGGGTCCCGCGCAACTGCGAGTATCCCGCCCTGTCCGCAATCTCCTCACGGTCGGGACTCGGTCGGAGGCGACAGCTCTATTGAATCACGCCCGGTTCGGCAGCGCAACTCTCCTCCTCGCCAGGGCAATCGCGTTATAAACGATTGTCATGCTGAGCGAAGCCGAAGCATCTAAACTCCAACCCAGCAACCTTGTTTCGGGCCTTGAGCCTGACTCCTGTCAGGGACTTTAGACCCTTCGGCAAGCTCAGGGTGACATGTTTTCCCAGCAGAAAGAACTTGCACATATCAACACGAACCTAAAACGCGATTGCCCTGGGGAGGAGGACAGGGCAACCGCGTTTTGATTCGTAACGATACAATCCCACATGTTTGGGCCATTTCGGCTGTCCGAAAACCCTCGAATCACAATAGAGTGTGCGCTACCCGCCTTGGTAGATGCCAAACCGAAGGACGAGAAAGCTTGACTTGGGGCAAACTGTACCACCGTCGGCCCCTATTATCGAATCATTTGATGCTCTTTATGCCGTGGTCGTTAAAGCGCGATTGCCCTGGGAGTTTTGCCCAGGCGATCACCAGGGCGCGGATTCTGCTGAAGGTGGATGAGGGCTGGAGGGCTGCCCAGGTAGCAACGAGCCTGGACATCTCGGAGCGGACGGTAATACGAGCCGGGAAGCGGTATGCGCAAGAGGGGTTGGAGGAGACGCTGCACCGGCGCAACCAGGCCTACCGGTACCGGAAAGTGGACGAACGTGGGGAAGCGCATCTGACCGCCCTGGCCTGCAGCCCAGCCCCCCGGGCCACGACCACTGGATCCTGGCGGCATCTGGCGGGGGAGACGGTGGAACTGGGCCTGGTGGAGTCTTAATCCCACGAGACAGTTTGGTTGCACCTGAAAAAAACGAACTCAAGCATTGGCAGAAGCAGCAGTGGTGCATTCCCAAGTTGAGCGCCGACCCAAGACCAAGATTAGCTTACATGGAGGATGTGCTGGACCTGTACGCCGAACCCTATGACCCAGCCAGGCCGGTAGTCTGCTTCGATGAGAGTTCCACCCAGTTGCTGGCCGATTCCCGTCCGTCCCTGTCAGCCAAGCTTGGGAGGCCGAAGCGTGAGGACTACGAGTACCGGAGGGAGGGCACCCGCAACCTGTTTCTGGACTGCGAGCCCCAGCGGGGCTGGCGGCACGTGGCGGTGACCAGGCAATACCATGCGGGACTTCGCCCTTCAGATGCGCTGGCTGGTGGATGAGGCTTATCCAGATGTCCCTGTGAACAGAATGGTCTTGGATAACTTCAATACCCGCCGCAAGGCATCGCTGTACCAGACCTTTCCCGCCGGCGGAGGTTCGGCGCATCGCCCAGCGGTTGGAGTTTCACTACACGCTCAAGCACGGGAGTTGGCTGAATATTGCGGAGATGGAGTTCAGCGTCCTGGCCCGGGCCTGCCTGCGGGGGCGCAATCCTGATCAGGACAGCCTGGAGCAAGCCGTCAACGCCTGCGTATCGGAGCGCAACGCAGGGGCTGCCCCCATCAAATGGCGCTTTACGATCAAGAACGCCAGAGCCAAGCTCAGTAGGCTATACCCTGGCACTACTTCTTTGACTGAATACTAGAACCGATGATTGAGATACTGATCCAGCAAGAACTTGTGGAGCACCAGGTTGCCACCTTCGGCTTCAGGACTTTCCTGTTGGTGATTCGGGCGGGGGTTCGCTAAACTCCTCACCTCGGTCCTTGGCTTCCGTCATGCGGGTGTACCAGGCCCGCCACATTTCGTCATTCTGTTCCGCGCCTTTTGCTTTCCCGTCGTTAAACCGGTTCTCCAGGTATTCTTCCAGAATCAGCTTTGAAAGCACCATATACGTACCCACCGTGCCTACTGCAAAGATACCAATTGCCGCGGCCGCCGCTGTATCCACCAGGATTGCCTTGACTGTTTCCGTGACGGAATCACTTACCACGTAGTATATCTCATACCACATCGCTACTGCGGTGAGCAGATTGGCAGCAAGAATTGCCGCAAGGATGTGGAGTGAGAAGTCTTCAATTCGCTGGTACAAACAATGGTTACCTCGGACCGCCCCTTTTCACTGGGAGACGACATCAAGGCAACCAAACGGGAACCAGGCCCGCAATGACCGGGTGCCAGTAGTTAAGCGAGGTATAGAGGAAATCTAGTCGGGGAACTGGAGCATTTGCAGGACGTTGCCGTCGGGGTCTTTGAAGGTGGCGACCCAGCCTCCCCAGTGTTCGTGTTCAGGGGGTCGCAGGAACTCGACACCGGCCTCGGTGAGTCGGCGGTACTCCCCGTGTATGTCTTCCACGCCAAGGTGGGGCATCATGCGGTAAGGGTCTTTGGTGGCGCCGCTGACACCGTCGTGGATGCCGATGTTGAAGCGCATGTTCTCGCCCAACTGGAAGGTTATATAGTCGCCGTGGTTGGAATGAAGCGGCAGATGCAAAAGGTCATGATAAAACCGGTAAAGCCGGTCCAGATCGTCTGTCCAGATTGTTATGCCGACTACACTGTTGATCATGAAGTGTTCCCTAGCCTGCCATCCGTGCTTCGAAGGGCGAGAGTGATTGACTGGGGATGGGTCTCGACTATGCGGGAGATGCCTCGGGCGCCCGATTGGCGGCGCACCGACGACACCAGCCATGGAAGTCGACACGTTGCCAGGCCACATCGAAATTGGACTCTCGAGAGATCAGCGACTTAAGCTTCAGTACTGCTTCCTGGCCCAGTTCGGTGTCCACCACGTTGCCGCATTCTACGCAAACCAGGTTGACGTGGGGCTCCAGATTCGATTCGTACCTGGACTGCTTGGCGAAGGGGAGTTCCTGGATCAGGCCGCTTTTTTCCAGTACACCCAGTGTCGAGTATATGGTAGCCAGGGTCATTGACGGGAAGTGGTCCCGCACCCGTTCGTAGATCTGTTGTACTGACGGGTGGTCGGTGGAGTTGAGGACAGCCTCGGCAATGGCCAACCTTTGGGGGGTCACTCTGACTCCCCACTCACGAAGCCAGGCCACCAATTCTTGCTGTGTCATAAGAACTCCAGGGCCGGACCTCGCCCGCCCCGCAGGGATGACACAGTCGATGCGGCGTCGTCCCCATAATTTGTCAATCGTTAAAAACAACTATAAACCCGCGCCGAGGGGGTTAGCAAGTTTGGGGATTATTTCAAAGTTGTTGGATAGTGCACTCGGTTGGTCCCCGTGAACATTCATGCCGACTGGCTTCAGACTTAATGCCATTCGAAAAGGAGGCATACGCCGCATAAGGTGTCAAAGAAGTTGTCATGTAACCAAGTATTTGGCCGAAATGTGCTGGGTGTTTTATTGGGTTATGTACTTGTATAATGCTAGTTGTGGTGAATAAAACAATGCCAATTTGAGTGTCAATTAAGGTGACAAATAGTGAACGCCAAACAGTTTTGGGACGACTTTAGATTCGACTTTTCATTGGATGTAAATGGTCTGTTCTCAGACCTAATTGCCATCGAAGGCTACAAGCATGCCTCCCTAAATTTGACCTTGCCTCCCGAATGGCGAGAGCAACTTGACCGCCTGAATCGTGTTAGAGCAGTCCACGGTACTACGGCGATTGAAGGCAATCCCTTCTCTGAAGCGGAGGTTGGACTGCAACTGGCAGAAGCTGACCAGGAAGAAGGCTCACGGAGGCTTTCCAGGGAACACCTTCAAATAAGGAATGCGGACCGGGCACAGAGCTGGGTCAGGCAACGATTTGGGCCCGAAAGTTCTCCAGTGACGTTGGGTGACATCATTACCATGCACCAACTGGTAACAGAGGGATCTGATGAGGGGCACAACGTACCAGGTCAACTGCGTACTTACTCGGTAACGGTTGGCTCGCAGGAAATGGGGGGTGTTCACTACGGGGCTCCCTATGAAACACTGGGCGAGTTAATGGAAGAGTTCATCGAGTTTCTTCATTCACGCAGATTTCAGCAAGACCATCCAGTGATTAGAGCCTTGTTGGCGCATTTCTTTCTGGTAACAATTCACCCATTCGGCGACGGCAACGGTCGAGTTTCCAGATTGCTTGAAGCTGGACTTTTGTTCCAGAGTGACTACAATGTTCACGGCTTCTACGGCCTGTCGAATTACTTTTATCGTAATGAGAATGAATACAAGGAACAACTTCAGGGATGCAGGAAAGGCACCCCTTTTGAAGTGACCTCATTTATACAGTTTGGAGTGAAGGGCTATGCCGAAGAGCTGAAAGGCATAAATAACTTCGTAAAGACCAAGCTAAACCGCCTAGTCTATCGCCAGATGATGGAACATTGCCGTCACACGCGATTAAGTCCCCGACGTCGAGTGCTAAATGACCGCGAACATAACCTGTTGTCCTATCTCTTGACAGCAACCGAACCAACGGACCCTTTCTCGGATTCGCCATCCCAGCAAATAACTTTTCTTGACTTAGTGGAGTCCCAGTATTTTAAGGGAGCTTATAGCGATGTGACTTCGCGGACATTTACACGTGAGTTGACGAGATTGGCTGAGGCTGGTTTCATAGAATTTATTCCAGGAGGTCAACAAGCAAGGCTAATAGTTGACTTGGACTTCAACGCCATCGCCAAATACCCAGTCGGATAACCCTCCTTGCCACCAACCGCGCCTTTGCTCTATCATCGCCTTACGTAGTTCCGATTATTGGCCTCGGCCATACTGTCCAATCCCTGGTGTAGAGGGGCCTGTGCAACAGCAAGATTTCATCCGCGGTCTACAGGACATTGTTGGGCCTGAGTTTGTTATTTCCCATCCGGAAGACTTGCTGGTCTATGAGTATGACGGATCGGTTGACCGGTCCATGCCCCGGGCGGTGGTGCTGCCTTCCAATGCTGAGCAGGTAAGCCAGGTATTGACCCTGGCCTACCGCGAGGGAGTACCGGTGGCGGGACGCGGGTCTGGGACCGGCCTCAGCGGTGGAGCGCTGGCGGCCCCCGGTGGCATCCAGATAGCCTTTCCCCGAATGAACCGCATCCTGGAGGTGGACACCGAGAACCGAACCGCCACCATCGAACCAGGAGTGATAAACCTGGACCTGGACACTCATGTCCGCAAGTTTGGCATGCGCTACGCTCCGGACCCCTCGAGCCAGAAGGCTTGCAGCCTGGGCGGCAACATCGCCGAGAATGCTGGCGGACCGCACTGCCTGGCCTACGGCACCACCACCAACCATGTGCTGGGCATGGAAGTGGTCCTTGAGGACGGCACCGTGGTCCAGTTGGGTGGGCAGGCCCGGGAGGTGCCTGGGTATGACCTGCGGGGTGTCTTTGTAGGCTCCGAGGGAACTTTTGGAATTGCGACAAAGATAACGGTGCGGTTGCTGCCCCTTCCGGAAACAGTCAAGACCTTTCTGGGCATTTTCCCCGACATTGAATCGGCCTGCAGCGGGGTTTCGGCGGTTATAGGTCACGGCATAGTGCCGGCGGCCCTGGAGATGATTGACGCCCTGAGCATTCGAGCCGTGCAGAACGTCACCGACGCCGGCTATCCCGAAGATGCGGGTGCGGTGCTGCTCATCGAGCTTGAGGGCCTGTGGGAAGAGGTGGATGAAGTCAGCCGGGAAGTAGAGTCCGCCCTTTGGGAGACCGGCGCCAGCGATGTTCGAATTGCGGAAGAGGACAGCGAACGGGAACGCCTCTGGCTAGGCCGGAAGACGGCTTTCGGCGCCTTTGGGACGATAGCTCCAAACTATTACCTCGTGGATGGTGTGGTGCCGCGTACCCGCCTGACCCAGGTTTTGCGGAAAGTGTCCGAGGTCTCGGAGAAGTACGGCATCATCATTGCCAATGTTTTTCACGCTGGCGACGGCAACCTGCATCCCTGCATGCTGTTCGACGAACGGGAACCTGGAGTAAAGGAAAAGGCCATGGCCGGAGCTTCGGAGTTGATGGAATACTGCGTGGAAATGGGCGGCAGCCTCAGCGGCGAGCACGGCATCGGCCTGGAAAAGAAGCAGTTTATGCCTCTGGTATACACGGAACAGGACATGGCGACCATGAAACTGGTCCGCGACTCCTTTGCCCCCGCCAACCGCCTCAATCCGGGCAAGATTTTCCCTGACGGCGAAGAATTCGAGCCTGCCATGCAAAGTACGCCAAGGCAGGTAGATCCGGGCATGTATGTCTAAAGACATGCGATCCGGAAACTATGTGAAAAGCCGTTGACCAGTTCCCTCACTCACCAGCTTTCCGAACTTCTGGGCCCTGAAGCAGTCCTGCCAACGGATGGGTATCCGGTAGACGGTGTAGTCCCCCAGGCCGTCGCCAGACCCCCCGACCGCGAGGGTGTGGCCCAGGTTCTCCGGTGGGCCGCCAAAGAAGGGGTCTCACTGTTTCCCCGGGGTGGCGGAGTCCTCGCCGGTTTAGGCAATGTCCCGGTCCAGGTGGACGTGGTGCTGGACCTCACTTGCCTGAACCGGGTGGTGGACTACCAACCTGCAGACCTGACCATTACCGCGGAGGCGGGGATAACCCTGGACAACCTGAGGCGGGAACTGGCACAGGGGGAGAAGTTTGTCCCCCTGGAAGCTCCGCTTTCGCACCGCGCCACGGTCGGCGGGATTCTGGCTACCGGTTTCAGCGGGCCAATGCGCCACTTCTACGGCCTGCCCCGGGACTGGCTGATCGGCATCAGCGTAATCGGCGGCGATGGGGTGGAGACCAAGGCTGGTGGAAGGGTGGTCAAGAATGTAACCGGCTATGACCTGAACAAGTTGTACTCCGGTTCCCTAGGCACCCTGGGCGTGATTGTGGAGGCATCTTTCAAGATTGCTCCCTTGCCGGATACGTTGGCGGGGGTGGCTGCCTTCTTTGCTTCCATGGAGGTTGCGGTCGCCGCCGCCCGTTCCCTTGTCTCCCAGGTGTATGCTCCCCAGGGAATACAGGTAGCCAATCGGGAAGTGGCCAGCAGGCTGGGGCTGGATATGCCAACTGGCTCGGAAGCTATGGTGGCGGCTTTCCTGTCCGGCCGTCCCCGGGCTGTAGCGCGACGGGTTGAAGATTCGGAACGGCTTCTCGCAGAATCGGGCGCCACCGCCGTCGAAAACATGGACGAAACGGCAACCAACGGACTTCTGGGAGGCTTAACGGACCTGGCCTGGAAAGAGGCCGACCGTCCAATGCTGGCGTTGAAAGTAAGCCTGCCTCCAAGCAACGTGGGCAAGCTGCTGGAATCCATAAGGGAGTTGGAAAGAGGGGAACTGGATGGATTGGGGCTGGTTGCCGACCCGGGGTTTGGCATGGTGCAACTACTCCAATGGGCGGAGAGTCCCGCGGGAACCCCGGAACCGGAGGCCATAACAGCATTAATCGATAGAGTGCGAAGGTCTGCCAGAGAACTGGGCGGCGGCGTGGTGGCAGAGGTTTGCCCGCAAGACGTCAAGAGCGGCATGGATGTTTGGGCGGGGAACGCCGAGGCTAACGAACTGGAAATCATGCGTCGCATCAAGCGCAACCTTGATCCGGCCGGAATTCTTAATCCGGGCCGTTTCATCGGGCGACTGTAGGAGAGGTTCCAATGGTCCAGCCGGACATCTCGTCCCATTCCCACACTGCAGATTTTCAGGAACCCCTCAACAATGAGCCGGGATTTCTGGGCGTTGACTCGCCGGCGGAGGCAGACCTCTACCGCTGCGTCCATTGTGGCCTGTGCCTGAGTTCCTGCCCTACCTACAGCACCCTCCAGTTGGAAACCGAGTCCCCCAGGGGACGCATTGCTCTCATGCGTGCCGTCCACGAAGGACGGGTGGGAATCAGCGACCGCATCGTCTCCCACTGGGAAATGTGCCTCCAGTGCCGGGCCTGTGAAGCGGTATGTCCTTCCGGAGTACCCTATGGCCGGATCATGGAATACACCCGCGCCCAGACCCTGGCCCAGGACAAGCAGGGTTCAGCATTGAAGCGCGTCGACCGGTTTTTTTTGAGGGCAGCCCTGCCTCACCCGAAGCGGTTGCGCTTCGGGGCCCGATTGCTGCAGCTATACCAGCGAACCGGTCTCCGGAAGCTGGTCCGGGCGTCGGGGTTGCTCAAACTTCTGCCTGAAGCCCTGGCCCAAATGGAAGCCCAGCTGCCGGACCTGAATGGCCCCTTCTTTGGCCCTACAGATCGGTTGTACCCGGCACGACCTCGACAAACCAGTGAAGACGCGACCAGCCAAGCAGCCCCCACGGTTGCCCTGCTTTCCGGTTGCGTGATGCCCCTCATGCAGGGTGAGACAATGCAGGCGTCGGTGCGGGTTCTGACCCGTAACGGCTGTGACGTGGCGGTGCCACCGGGACAGGTCTGCTGCGGGGCGCTGAATCTCCATGCCGGGGACCTGGAAACGGCCCGCCGTCTGGCCCGCCGCAACATCGACGTATTCCTGGCATCGGGAGCCGATAAGCCCGGCTACAGGATAATTACCGCTTCGGCCGGTTGCGGCTCCAACTTGAAGGAGTACGGCGAACTGCTGAAGCACGATCCCGAGTATGCCGAATCCGCCCGCCGGTTTGCCGAACTGACAGTAGACATCACCGAGTTCCTGGCGGAACTGCCCCTGGACCCACCGCGAGGCCGGGTTGACCGTCGCGTTACCTACCAGGACCCATGCCACCTGGCCCACGCCCAGCGAATTACCCGACAGCCACGGGATGTGCTGAAGGCGGTGCCAGGCCTGGAACTGGTGGAGATGGAAGCATCTACCATGTGCTGCGGTGGCGCGGGGTTCTATTCCATGGTTCAACCCGACCTGTCTGGCAAGATTCTGGCCGCGAAGACAGGAAACATCGTGGCCACCAATGCCGAGCAGGTGGTAACCGCTAATCCAGGATGCATGATGCAGATAGAGCAGGGGCTGCAGGCAACGGGGTGTCCGGCCGCGGGACGAAGGGTAGCACACGTGGTGGACCTGCTGGATGAGGCATACCGGCAGGAAGGGGAGTAGTTGCCGGGCTCCCCTCGTCCGGTGGGGGTTGTCGACTCTAATGCCGGTTACAGTGTGCCCGCTTCACGCCGGGAGGCCACGATAAACAGGTAGTCGCCTTCGTCGCTCCGGTAAGTCTCGATGACCTCGTTGATGTGTCCGGACTCGACGTCCCGCTGCAAACGGGCGCAGCCGTTCTCCAGTTCGACGGGGTCGATCAGGGTGGAAAAGGTAGACATGCCCCGTCGAATAGTTTCGTCCAGGTATAGTTCAGGCTTGTACTTGCCGGCATACAGGAAAAGGTCCTGTAAATCGGGCTGAACCTCGTACAGTTCGACTTCTTCTACAAGAAAGCCAGTTTGCTCCAGCGCGTCCAAAACGGATGCAGTGGATGGCATCTGTTCTGTAGAAATGGCCATCGCCACGGGAAAGTACTCGTTAAGCCAATAGGTTGCTACCTGGTCCCTGCTGCTGGCAAAGATAACCAGATTGCCGCGTTGCAGCACACGCAATGCTTCGCTGAATACGGGTTCCAGATGGGGCAGGTGGTGGAGGGCCATGGTGCAGACGGCGCCGTCGAAGCTCCGGTCCGGGAAGGGCATTGCCGCCGCGTCGCCCCTGACCAGGTGGAGACTGCTGTCCTTGCGGAGAGCTGTCCTGAGCATTCCCAGGGACAAGTCCAGCCCATACCAGGAACCGCCGGAGGCAGCCAGGGCGCTGGTATAGTTTCCGGTACCGCAGGCAATGTCCAGATATAGTCCCTGGTCCCAAAGGCCCAGATGGTGGACCAGTCGCCCGATCAGGTAAGGGTCCGCGTGGCGCGTGGCATCGTAGTTGACGCCAATGTTGTCGTAAAGGGGTGCAGCATGGGAGTCAGTCATAAAGGAGAGCCTCCCCCTTCCATCCGTGGATTTGTTGTTTTAGTCATAAAGCATAACTAATTATGCACTATATTGCAATAAGCATAACTAGTGTATTGACATGCGAGGTGAGCATTATAGCACCGATTAATAGCAGGGACTTGCGGGAGGCTGTCGGAACCAGGGCCCGGTAATGGCTCAGGGTGGGCAGAGCAGTATGATATAGTGGCCCTAAACGTATAAGCTTCTCTTAATCGGCATCGCATGGAACTGGTACCGTGTGCGGTTTCCAGGTAGTGGCTATAGTTATTACCATTGGCGATTTGTTGCCATGCCGGATTCGACGGTCTCAGGGGTGGCTATCTGGAGTGGGCAACGGGGATGGGAGGTAGTCCTATGGATGAAGGAACAAGTCAGCAGGAATGGAAGTTCAGGGCGGGTCTGGGCACCTGGATCACGATGGTCCTGATTGGAATTATTGCGATGGTGATATTACCGGTCGTCCCTCTTATGTTGGGTGCGACCGCCTGTGGCATGACAATATCCTGCTTCCTGGTTGACCATTCAATGTGGGTTGCGGGTATCTCAGCCGCATTTGGCCTGGTCGGCGGCATGTACTTGTCTTTCAAGATGGCGGAACACTCTCACAAAAAGAAGCATGAAGACCAACCCTTCCGGCCGGAAACCCTGGGCGACCGAAGAACGGAACAAATGGTAGAGCGCAGGCAGGCCGATGCGCGGATAGCGTGGCTTTCGCGGTTGGGAAACGAAAGAGACAATGGCCCCCGCCGCCGTTAGAGGGGAAGATGCTCTGCCCGCATTGGCGGGGCGAGCTTTCTACAGGGGCCAGAACCTTTCAGTGTCCTGCTTTTTGCCCTACGGCAGCACCCCGCCGTCGTCGTAGTCAACCAGCGCCCGCTGCGCGGCGGCCAGGCTGGCGCCGGTGGCTACCTCGTAGCCCAGGTCGGGCAGAATCTGCTCCAGGGCTGACAGCAGGGCGAAGACGTTGGTCTCCTTGGCCGATTCGCCCATCAGCCCGATACGCCAGGCCTTGCCTCGTACCTGGCCCAACCCGCCGCCAACCTCGATGTTGAAGTCGCTCAGCAGCCTTCCCCTCACCGCCGCGTCTTCGATGCCCTCGGGTATCAGGGCGGTGGTCAGCGGGTTGAGACGGTAGCCCTCGGGTGCCATCAGGCCGATTCCCATGGCTTCCAGGCCGGCCCGCAGCGCGCCGGCCACCCGGGCGTGGCGGCGGATGCGGTTGTCTATCCCCTCTTCCATCATCATCCGCAACGATTCACGCAGGGCGTAGGTCATTGAGATAGGCGACGTGTGGTGATAGGCGCGGGTCTGGTTCCAGTAGCTTTCCAGGTCCTTCAGGTTGAAGTAGAAGCTCTGCACCTTGCTGGGCCGGTTGTTGATGACCTCCATGGCCCGGGGGCCGAAGCTGATGGGGGCCAGTCCCGGAGGGGCGCCCAGGCACTTCTGGGTGGCGCTGTAGCATACGTCAATATCCCAGTCGTCCATGCGCACATCGTGGCCGCCCAGGGACGTAACGGCATCCGCGATTACCAGGGCGTTGTGGCTGTGGACCAGGTTGACGATGTCGGGCATGGGGGTCAGGACTCCGGTGGAGGTCTCGGCGTGGACGACACCCACCGCCTTGACCGGCCCATACTCTTCCAGGGCGTCGGACAAGATCTGCAGGTCCACGGGAGCGCCCCAGTCGAAGTCCAGGATGAAGGTCTCGGCGCCGCACCGCTCGGCGATGTCGCCCAGGCGGTCGCCGAAAAAGCCGTTGCGGCACACGATTATCTTATCGCCCCGCTCCAGGACGTTGGCGCAGGCCGCCTCCATGGCGCCGGTGCCGGTGGAGGAGAGGGGGACGGTCATGCGGTTGTCGGTATGAAGCACCTCCCGCAGCATCTCGCAGACTTCGTCCATCACCTTGAAAAACTGGGGATCCAGGTGGCCCAGGACGGGCAGGGTCATGGCCTGAAGCACCCGGGGATTGACGGAGCTGGGCCCCGGGCCCATGAGAATCCGCTGGGGAGGGTTGAACTCTTCCAGGTAGCTGGGAGTTGTCAAAACTTGGTTCTCCTGTTGGTGGGTTAGGAATGAGTTGCCATTCTATTATATGTGACCCAGATTGCAAAACGGGAATCTCGCAACTCTCCCTTTTAAACATTATTTCCTGGCGTCGTAGTGACATGGCTCACCGTTTGGCGAGACCATTGCAGTACAAGATGCCATTACTATACTATGACTCGGGACTAAACTTGATCACAGATGGAGAGAAGCCGTGCAAACCGAGAGACCGAATTATGAAGAATTTCGAACATCCTGGCTCGAAGACATAGAAAATGCCGAACTTTCTACCTTGGAAAAAGGAAGGCGATTCGCATCTAAATTGGTAACACAGTGGTTGGGTGTTACAACGGATGATGATGATTTTGTTATTTGCGATGGCTCGGGGGATGGAGGAATTGATGTAGCCTATTTGCAGCGTACCGACAGCGACCTTGACAGCCACGCAAATGAAACGCTAGAAGGCGATGTTTGGTATCTAGTGCAGAGCAAGTACGGTACCTCATTTGGCGGGACCGATACCATTCTCACGGAAGGAAACAAAATAATTTCTACTTTGCAGGGGCAAAATCAGCATTTATCAGATGATGGGAACCGGTTGTTGCAAAAGCTGAATCTTTTTAGAGAGCGTGCATCTGAATCCGATCGAATAGTAGTAGTGTTTGCGACTACTGATCCCATACCCAATCAAGATCGTCAGGCATTGGACAACGTGAAACTCCTTGGACGCGAGAGGATTATGCATGGTTTCGACGTGGAGGAGCTTTCCCTTAGGACTATTTGGGAAGCCCTGGACGAGGTTGAGCCTCCGGAACTGACCGTTTCCATTAAAGGACAGTTTGTAGAGCAGTCTTCTGGCTTGCTAGTTGGTACCGTTTCTCTATTGGACTTGTTCGAGTTTCTGAAGGCCTATCAATCGGAAGCAGGCAGTTTGGACAAACTTTACGAGAAAAACGTCCGGCAGTTTCTTGGGAATCGTCGAAAAATAAACAAAGGAATCGCCACTACATTGAGTGAGGACCCTGACAAATTCGGTTTATACAATAACGGTATTACTATCGTTGTTTCCGGTTATTCGAAATCTCAGGCAGACGGGACCATAACCACGATGCATAATCCTTACGTGGTGAATGGTTGTCAAACTACTCGAACTATTTGGTCTGTTTTGGATAGCAAAATCAATACTGGAGGAACTGGAAAAAGTGCCACTGAACATAACTGGCAAGAAAAAGTCGGTCGAGGTGGAGTAGTAACGAAAATCGTACGGAGTGATGAAGCGGAAATCACTAACATTACTCGCTTTACAAACTCACAAAACTCTGTCAGGGAGCAAGATTTTATAGCACTGAATAGTGGCTTTCAAAACTGGGCATCGGATATGAGCAAGGACTTCAATCTATTCCTTGAGATTCAACGTGGCGGAATTGAATCTCGAAAAGCTTGGGAAAAACAGCATCCAGAAGCTCAGGCATATAAAGACTACATCAACGCCTTTGATTTGATTAAAGTCTACGGTGCAGGATGGATGTCAAGACCTGGTTTAGCATTTGGCAAAAATGCACCATTCTTGCCAAATGGCTCAGTATATGAGCGTATCTTAGCTCGGGATGGAGGAGACATATCAGGGCAATCGCGTCTTAATGGTAGACTTGGAGCAGAAGTGAGGCAAGGAAGAAGGGGAGGCAGTGAAGGGTGGCGACAGCAGGTGAGGGAAAGTCTTTAGTGGAGCATTTCGGGAATTTGGAAGATCCGCGGGTCGAGCGCAGCAAGCGGCACTCGTTGCTGGACATCATAACGATCACCATTTGCGCCGTCATTTGCGGAGCCGACACGTGGGTTTACGTGGAGTTGTTCGGCAAGAGCAAGGAGGAGTGGTTCCGGACCTTCCTGGATCTGCCCAACGGCATCCCCTCCCATGACACCTTTGGTGAGGTCTTCTCCCGGCTGGACCCAGAGCAGTTCCAGGAGTGTTTCATGGAATGGAGCCAGGGGGTGGCGGAGTTGCTGCCTGGAGAGGTGGTAGCTATTGACGGCAAGACGATGAGGCGTTCCCAAGACCGACGAGTCGGCAAGGGGGCCCTGCATCTGGTCAGCGCCTGGGCTTCGTCCAACACCCTGACCCTGGGACAGGTGAGTACGGAGGAGAAGTCCAACGAAATCACCGCCATCCCCAGGCTGCTGGAACTGTTGGAGCTGAAGGGATGCATCGTTACCCTCGACGCCATGGGCTGCCAGAAGGAGATTGCCCAGGGAATTCTGGAGCAGGGAGCCGACTATGTGCTGGCGGTGAAGCAGAACCAGGGGCGGCTGTACGAGGACTTGAAGGACCTGTTTGAGGAAGCTGCAGCCACCGGTTTCGGTGGGGTGCCCCATGACTATGCCACTACCCTGAACAAGGGTCACGGACGCCTGGAAAAGCGGGAATGCTGGGCCATCAGCGACCCCGACTGCCTGGACTACCTGAGCACTGGACGAGAATGGCCTGGATTGTGCTCGGTGGTCAAAGTAGTGGGGCGTCGGGAAGCGGAGACGGGTATCACGGTGCAGCCCCGCTACTTCATCAGCAGCCTGGATGTGTCGGCAGAAGAGATGCTGGCCACGGTGCGAGCCCACTGGAGCATCGAGAATTCCCTGCACTGGAGCCTGGACGTAACCTTCAGGGAAGACCACTGCCGAGTGCGCAAGGACCACGGCCCGCAGAACCTGGCCACCCTGCGGAATATCTCCCACAACCTGTTGAAACGGGAAACTTCCCTCAAAGTGGGCATCCAGGGCAAACGCCTGCAAGCTGGTTGGCGCGAAGATTACTTGCTTAAAGTCCTTCGCAGTTAAGACGCGATTGCCCTGCCCCAGCGTCCGTTCAAGTTGACATCCCATAGGTGCTTTGATAGTATCTCCAAGCCTGTGCGGCCTTTTCTAGCGGGCGGTATTGTCGCGTCGCTTGCGTTATAATTTAGGTGGGTGGATGCCCTACCCGAACAGGAGGTAACCGCAAAATTGGCTTTTGTAAGTGGGTTGAGGTGCCGGGAATGCAGCCGGGAATACCCGGGTGAGGCCCTCAACGTCTGTGACTTCTGCTTCGGACCGCTGGAGGTGGTGTACGACTACGCCACCATTTCTGAGGTGGTCAGCCATGACCGTATCGCCGCCGGGCCCCTGAGCATCTGGCGTTACCATGACCTGTTGCCAGCCAGCGGCGAGGACCCGGTGGATATAATGGCCGGATTTACCCCGCTGCTCAAGGCGCGCAACCTGGGCAAACAGCTGGGATTGAACAACCTGTACATCAAGAATGACAGCGTCAATCCCTCCTATTCCTTCAAGGACCGTGTGGTCTCGGTTGCCGCTACCAAGGCAGTGGAGTTCGGATTTGAGATTATTGCCTGCGCCTCCACCGGCAACCTGGCCTGCAGCGTGGCGGCCCACGCCGCCCGGGCCGGCCTGAAATCCGTGGTGTTTATACCCTCGGATCTGGAACGGGGGAAAGTCATTGGCGCTGCTGTTTACGGTCCCACCATGGTTGCGGTGGACGGAACCTACGACGAGGTTAACCGCCTTTGCAGCGAGGTGGGCGACAATTACCCCTGGGCCTTTGTAAACATCAACATGCGCCCCTACTATGCCGAAGGCAGCAAGACCCTTGGCTACGAAGTGGCGGAACAGTTGGGCTGGCGCATACCTGACCACGTGGTGATTCCCTCGGCCTCCGGCGCCATGTTCACCAAGATCTGGAAGGGCTTCAACGAACTGGCCTGTCTCGGCCTTCTGGACGGCGTGGATGCCATGACTTTTGGCCCCGACCAGAACACGGTGCACCATCCCGCCATCACTACCAGGATGCATATGGCCCAGGCCGAGGGTTGCGCACCTATTGTCAGCGCCTGGTCCAACGGGCAGACCCAGATTCGCCCGGTCCGTCCCGACAGCATTGCCAAGTCACTGGCCATCGGCAATCCGGCCGACGGCATCTACGCCCTTAAAGTCATCAAGGAGTCCGACGGTTCAGCCTATGCGGTGCCCGAGTCCCTGGTGGTCGAAGGCATCAAGTTGCTGGCAGAGACCGAAGGCATCTTTACCGAGACCGCAGGTGGCGTTACCGTTTCCGCCCTCAAGCACCTGGCGGAAAGCGGCGCCATCAAGGCTGACGAATTGACCGTCGCCTACATTACTGGCAATGGCCTGAAAACCCAGGAGGCGGTGGAAGAAGTCGTCAATCCGCTGCTGGTAAAGCCCACTATGAGTTCCTTTGAGGAGGCCCTGGAAGGCCGCGCCGCAGTAGGCAGCTAGCAATATTCGAGAGGAAGGGAGAGATGGGCAGGCAGAGGGTCAAGTTCACCTTTGAAGCTGATCTGGTCAAAGAGCCAATTATCTACATGCTGGGCCGCGACTTTCACCTGGTAACCAACATCCGCCGCGCCGACGTAGGTGACACCCTGGGCTGGGTCGTGCTGGAGTTGGACGGAGAAAAAGAAGAGATTGAACGGGGCCTGCAGTGGGTAAGTTCCACCGGCGTCCGGGTTGACCCAATAAGCGGAGATGTATTGCAGGGCTAGAAAAAACCAAAAACTCCGCTAATTCCGATTCGAAAAACCGCATAGCAATAAGTAACAGTTCAGGAGGACACCCTCAAATGCCCGTTACGGTTCGTATCCCTACGCCCCTGCGTCGCATGACCAATGGACAGGATAAGGTGGAAATGGAAGAGAGCACCTTGTCCTCAATGATTGAAGGTCTGGAGTCGTCATATCCCGGCATCAAAGAACGCCTTATTGACGAGAACGGCGAGTTGCGCTACTTCGTCAACATCTACCTGAATGGCGAAGACGTCCGTTTCCTTGACGGTCTGGACACGTCAGCCGCATCCGGCGACGAGATCAGCATAGTTCCCGCCGTGGCCGGGGGCTAGATCCGCAGCCCGCAGTAACGCCTCCCACACAAGACTCCGCGCATTCCGCTCGTCCTGAACCTGTCAAAGGGCTACCGGTTAGATTTCGACAAGTTCACCATGAGCGGAATGTTTTGTTGCCTGAGGGGAAGTAGTTGCTTCGTACCCTGGAGCAGTGGTGGACCAGGGCAACCTTCAGTTCCTGATTAGCATCCCCGGCTGGCAGCGGCGGCAGAAGTTGGTCATCCGCTGGTTTGCATTAAGCTGCGAGATGTTCCCTCCACACACGGGACAGGGCTCCCCGCCTTTGCCGTGAACCTTGAGAAAGTCCCGTATCTTTACGTGAATGTCATCACCCACCCGCTCCCTGAGTACGGAAATGGCATCTTCGACCACTACCCGGCATTGCTCGTGCAAGCGGGCCAGTTCCTCATCCTTAAGCGTACCCACCTTGCGGAAGGGGGAAATTCGGGCGGCAAAGAGGATTTCGTCAGAGTAGGCGTTGCCGATGCCTGCAACAAGATTGCCCCGGGTCAGCACACCCTTAACCTCGCCCCGAAACTTCTTCAGGCCGGCCTTGAAGTCCTCGAGGGGCACGTCCGACAGCACGTCAACACCCTGCTTTTCCAGCCGGTAGATGCCCTCCAGTTGCTCGGAGTCAACGTAATAGACCATCCCCATCTGCCGGTCGTCCAGGTACCTGAGTTGAGATTCGTCGCCCAGGCCCAGCACGAAGGAAGTCTTTTTCCAGACTCGGGCCTTGGGTTGGCAGTACTGGACCGCCCCGGTCAGCATCGGGTTGATGGCCAGCCAGCGGTCTCCCGACAACTCGTTCAGCAGAAATTTGCCCTCGCGGCGGAAGGGGCCCAGGGTTCTACCGGTCAAATCCGCAGCAAAGTCACCGGCCATGGGCCTCAGCACGGTGGGCCGCAGCACCTGGACCGAGTCAATCGACCGTCCCTTTACGTGGTCGTTCAGGTAGTCCTTGATTACTTCCAGGTCCGGAGCCTCAGGCATAGCGCCTCCTTTCCGCCATTACTTTCGGCGGATTGGGCAGACTGGACTAGGTTCACGCTTCTTCACCCTCAACCTCTACGCCGCCCAGACCCTCTTCCTTGAACAGTTGGGCCTTGCGGGCGTAGCTCTCGGCAGTGCGGCGAATCATGGCGTGGTGGCGTTCGTTGGTGGGAGCTTCCCGGGCCGAGGCCGGCACGCCAAGTACGAAGGAGTTGGCACCGAACTCCTGACGCTCCAGGACCACCGCCCCGCTGGCAATGACAGAGTTTTCGCCCAGTATGACGCCATCGTTCAGGGTGGCGCCATTGCCAATGAGGCAGTGGGTCTTGATGTGCTTGGCGTGGCTGATTACCCCGTGTCCCAGGGTAACGTAGTCCTCATAGATGGCGTCGCTATCGGCGTGGAGCACACAATTGTCCTGGATGTTTACATACTCCCCCAATGTGATCTTGATGGTGTCGGCGCGTATGACTGTGCCGGGCCACACGCTGGAATAGGCGCCGATTTCCACATCGCCCACCACATAGGCAAATTCGCTGACCCATGCGGTAGGATGAATCTTGGGGGTCATCCCCCGGTAGCTGCGGATCATTGATGGCTCCTTGTTTACTGATCGTCATTCCAGCCTTGTGCCGGAATCCGGAATGGCCTGGACCAGGCCCAGCGTCTTCGGCTCTGGAGCTCCTGGATACCGGCTTTTTTCGGTATCGCTGGCAAACACAATAGCTGCTCTTGCTCGTCAGGCTACCCGCCCCGGGCCGCCAGCCATTTTCCCTTTTGTTTCTGTCGGGTGGCCTCGTCGGTTGGCCGATAGGCATCGTGAAAGTCTCGGCGGAAGCCTTCAAAACGACCTTCCAGGATGGATTGGCGCATGCCGTCCATCAGCCGCAGGATGAAGCGCAGGTTGTGAACGCTGGCCAGCCGCAGTCCCAGAACCTCTTTAGCCTTGAACAGGTGCCACAGGTAGGCGGCGGTGAAATTCCGGCAGGAATAACAGTCGCAATCCTCCTCCAGTGGAGAGTCCTGCTCAGCAAAGCGGCGGTTGGCAATGTTCACCCGTCCCGTTCGGGTGAAGAGGGCCCCGTTGCGGGCAACCCGCGTGGGCAGAACACAGTCGAACATGTCCACGCCCTGGGCCACGCCCTCTACCAGGTCTTCCGGCGACCCCACTCCCATGAGGTAGCGGGGTTTGTCAGAGGGCAGCAACTCGGTAACCTGTACCGTCGTCTCATACATCTGGGACTTGGACTCCCCCACGGCCAGGCCACCGATTGCGTAGCCTGGAAAGGGAATGGAGGCGATGAACTCTGCCGACTCCCTCCGCAGGTCGGCGAAGGTGCCGCCCTGCACGATGCCGAACAGGGCCTGACGTTGGGCTTTGCTGGCATAGTCAGGCGACGGATTGACGTAGTGGGCTTCGTAACAAAGCCTGGCCCAGCGGTGGGTGCGGTCCATAGCCCGCACCACTTCGGCCCGTTCGGCGCCATAAGCAATGCACTGGTCCAGGCACATAATGATGTCCGCCCCCAGTCCCTGCTGATTCGCGATGGCAAGTTCGGGAGTAAAACGATGTTCGGTGCCGTCGATGTGGGACCGGAAGCGAATGTGGTCGTCGTCCACTCGGCGGAAAGACCCCATGCTGAAAGCCTGGAAGCCACCACTGTCAGTGAGTATCGGGCGCGGCCAGCCCATGAACTTGTGCAGACTGCCCAACTTGTCCACTGTCTCCACACCGGGGCGCAGGAAAAGGTGGTAGGCGTTGCCCAGCACAATTTGGGCTCCCACCGCCATGACCTCTTCCGGGGTAAGGGTCTTGATAGTCGCCTGGGTAGCCACAGGCATGAAAACGGGCGTCGTCACGGTACCGTGGGGCGTGGTTAATTGGCCGGCCCTGGCTCCCTGGTCCTGGTCGAGCAGTTGGAATGTGAACGCAGGCTGGGTCATGACGATTGGCTCGCAAGCTGGCGGCGTCTGAGGGCTTCCAGCACCATTAGGATCGTAATTATCACGCACATCAGACCAGGAATACCCAGCAGCACCCAGTCGTCAATCCGGCCCAGGAAAGCCAGCCCTTCCACTGCCTTGCCCAGTTGACCCATGCCGATGGCCAGGGCGCCGCTCAGCACGGTGATGCCGTAGAGGATGCGGATACGGCCCGAGTCCACGAAGCGGGTGGCAGTGGCCCCGATCTGGGAACCCACCGATGCCGCCGCCAGAATAATCAACGCCATCAAAGGATCCACGTTATTGCCCAAGGCATACAGCAGCGTACCCCAGGACCCGGTGATGATGACTTGAAACAGGTCGGTGCCGATGGCTACGGTGGTGGGAATGCCCACCACGAAAACCAGAACAGGCATTAGGATGAAGCCACCGCCGGCCCCCAGCAGTCCGGCAAAGAACCCAATCCCGAAGCCAACCAGGACCGGAACAAAAACGGAGATTCGTTCAATGCCCGACACGTTCAGCGCAAGGTAAGTTGACAATGGAGGAAGCCCCGGTAATTTGACAGCGTGGGGCGGTATGCGCAGAGACTGGACCCGTTGGGTCAGTGCGGCTGTAGAAACCGCCTCACCTTGTCCTTCACTCCGGGCGGGACGGCGTCGGGTCTTAATGTAGTCGTAAACCAGGAAGGAACCCAGCAAGAGGAGGACCACCACGTAAACGTAGGGTATGACGTTGCCTACCTGGCCGGCAGACTCCAGGGCACTGTTAAGGGACTCGGCAAGAAAGACCGCGGGCATGGCGCCGAGAACCATGGGAATCCCCAGTTTGAAGTCCACGTTGCCCAGGCCACGGTGCTTGAGCATATTGATAATGGAAGACCCCATTATCAGAGTGAGGCCGGTACCTATGGCATAGATTTCAGGCACACCGAAAACCAAAAGGCCGCCGGTGATGAGGAAGCCACCGCCAACCCCGAAGAAGCCACCCAGGGTGCCCACAATGACTCCCAAGAGGACTAGCAGCACGGGATTTACGACCACGTCGGCGTTGGGGAAGAGCATACCCTGCCTAATGGCCCCCGTGCCCGGAGCCCTGGCCGTTGCCACGGCCACCGCTGCCAATAGCCAGACCAACACCGCGCAGGACAATCTCCCAGAACCCGTACAGAACCAATCCGGCTGCGGCAATAACAACCATGACCAACAAGGCCCAGAGGAAAGGAGATTCGGCGCTGAACGTCTTCAGAAAGTGGGTCAGGGACTCGTACATGGGGGATAGTATAGCCGATTTGGTGGGGAGGCGTGTCGGGGAATTAAGCCTCTAAGGTAAATTTCAATGCTCGTAAGAGTCCTCCAAGGCGCATAGATTTGCGTACAACTCCGGTATGGCATTTTGAATAATGGTCCAGACTACCTGATTATCGATCCCTATGTAATCGTGCATCATCACGTTTCGCGCACCAACAATCTCTCTCCAAGGAATTTCAGGGTGGTCTTGGCGAAAATGGTCGGGGATGTGAATTGCTGCTTCACCAATTAGGGTCAAATTACGAAGGCTGGCATCGTACAGTACGCGAGTCGACAGGAAGGTATTTCGATCAAAGCCCGCGCTGTAATCCATAACCCTTGAACAGAATTCAATCATGTCTTGGATGTACATCCTCCAAGGACGTGGGACTGAATTCGGGTCAAACATATACAGACTCGGCGTCTATATAGGGGCGCAGTTCCTTTCGCAACGCCTGTTCTGTTACAAGCACAACTTGGTGTCCCATTAAATCTTCGATATAGAACTGCACACCAAAGTACCGTTTCCAATCCACTTCGCCTTCAAAACCGACTAGAATATCAATTGAGGTACCCTCCTGTGCCTCGTCACGCACAACTGCCCCAAACAAAGCAAGGGAACTCACGCCGAACTTTTCTACAAGTTCCGGCTTGTGCTTCCTTAGTTGCAGCAACGCCTCGTCCCGCGTCAATACCGTCTTTGCCATATCGTCACCTGTGTAAAACAAATGGACAGGACTTGCAGGACATTGTCCACCTGTCCTGCGTGCCCTGTCCATCCATAGAATTGCGAGGCGTGTTCCTAGGACTAGGGGTTTGCCGGGGCGCCGGCGATTACCATGGCGCCGAACTCGCGGTCAATGCCCCGCGGCCACTCTCGGCCTTCAGGATCGCTGATGTGGATGACCAACGAGGGACCCAGTTCCGCAATTTCCATCCGGATGGTGTCGCCGTCCTGCACCGGACCGATATGCTGGTGGTTGACGCCAGTGGCAACCACGTCGCCCGGTTCCAGGGTCGTAACCTTGGAAAACTCGGAAATCAGCTCCCGAATGGGGTGAGCCATATCGCTGGTGGGGAAGTCGTGGCGAGCTTCGTCGTTGTTCCACAGCCTGATTTGCAGGTCTTGTGGGTCGGGAATCTCGTCGGCTGTCACCAGGGCCGGTCCCATGGGAGCGAAGGTGTCCCAGCACTTGCCCAGGAAAAAGCTGTTGCCCAGGGCTCCCGGTATGCCCCGAGCCGACATATCCAGGAAATTGGTGTATCCGAAGACATAGTCCAGCGCCTCGTCCTGGCTGACGTTGGTAGCCGTCTTGCCGATGACGAAAGCCAGTTCCGGCTCGTGGTGGAAGATGCTCGCCGGAGCAGGGGGGAGGACGCAGGTATCGCCATTGCCAATGATGCCGGTGGGCGACTTGAGGAAGGCATCGAGCCGGGCCGGCAGCCGCTGTCCGAACTCGAGGTAATTGACTGCGGCGCAGATCACCTTGGTGGGCTTGGGCACCGGCGCGCGAAACCGGACGCTGTCCAGGGCCACGCCGCTCTGACCGGCTATGGCGGCCTCAATTTTGGGCTTAATCTCGTCCCAGTTGGTAATAACTTCATCGATAAGGTCGTGGGGGCGCCGGAAGGTCATGCCTCCTACCGCGGCCATAGCATCCACCACGTTGCCATTCTGAATCACACCCAATTGGTAGTCGTTGTACAGGACCAGTTTCATTGTTGAAATTCTCCTTTTTCAGGTTGTGTCTTTGCGCTTCACTTGGTCAATTTTCCGCCGGTTTTCTCGAACAATTCCCTGGCAAGCCCGTCTGTCGAATAATTGATAACAGTGTTCCAGTCCGCAATTCCTGGTGGTCGGGTACTGGAACTGTTCTGTTTCCCCCGGTACGATTCACTGCATGATGATATGACTGCCGAGTCTCCTTACCTGAGAGAACCCGATATTGGTATGGAGACTGGTATGACGAATACGGCAGGGTGTGCAGCAGGCGTTACTCTGCAGCCTCAGTTTAACATTGAGAATGGTAGCACCAACACTCAGACCGGTCTATGGCTCTCTCTGCTTGAATATCTCGTCCACATCCAGCGCCAATTCCTGACTTTCCACCGCAGCCTGCGATGATAGAATGGAGACCGGTAAGTGAACGGCAACTGCCCGACAGGAGAACGCTTATGGAACGCCACATACCAAGCAGGGCCGAGGTACTGGCTTATCTGAAAGAGGACCGTAACTGGGGCCGCTGGGGCGACGATGACCAGATGGGAGCCATGAACATGGTAACTCCGGAGAAGCGGGTGGCCGCCGCCGGACTCGTGCGCACCGGCCGGGCTGTCTCCCTGAGCCGGGTTTACCCCAAAACACCGGCACCCAACAACCCCAATCCGGCGCAGCACTTCATGCGCCGCAATCCCCGGGAACCGGGCGGCGGCTCGGCGGTTGACTATTACGGCGTTTCCTACCATGGCCAGGCCAACACCCATCTGGATGCCCTATGCCACGTGTGGGACGCGAATGGGATGTGGAACGGGCGGCGTCCCGAGGACGTCATCACTTATGACGGGGCCACCTGGGGTTCTGTCGAGCACTGGAAGGAAGGGATCATCACCCGTGGTGTGCTGCTTGACGTACCCAGGTTTCGAGGCGAACCATTCGTAACCCTGGATAAGCCAATCCACGGCTGGGAACTGGAAGACGTCGCTAAGGCCGAAGGAGTCACCCTGGAGCCAGGGGATGCGCTGGTAGTGTACGGGGGACGCGGAAAGTGGGACGAGGTTAACCCCATCTGGGGCGGCGATCCGGCCGGCCGCGCCGGGCTACACGCTTCGTGTCTCAAGTTTCTGAGGGAGTCGGACTGCTGCCTGCTGGTCTGGGACATGATGGACTTCATGCCCAACGGCTACGACCTGCCCTGGAGTGTGCACGGAGCCATCTTTGCCTACGGTATCGGCCTGCTGGACAATGCCTTGCTGGAACCATTGGCCGATGCCTGCGCCGAGGAGGGCCGGTATGAGTTCATGCTGACCGTCAACCCGCTGAGGGTGGTCGGCGGTACCGGTTCGCCGGTCAATCCCATAGCCCTGTTCTAGGTTGGACCCGTCTGGCTGCAAAACCCGGTTACTTATCCTTAGTTTTATGGTCAGAACGCCGGATAAAGACCGCATGGACCAACCGGGCATTGACATTGGAGAATAGTCAATGAGTTCTGAAAGACAGTCTCGCGGGATTGGCGGGACTTTATCCATAGTTGCCCTGGCGCTCTCTGCGGTGGCAGTAGCGTTGTCTCTCCTCGCCCTGGCGCTGGCCACTCTTTCGGTGGACTCGAACGGGGACGAGGGACTTAACCTGGCAGACCGTTACGAGTTCACGGTGGACTTCGTTCAGGAAGCCCTGGAACGGTATGACGCGGATGGCAGAGAGGCCGTTCTGGAGTACTACAGTTCCCCCGAGAGCATAGTAGGAGAGTGGTACCTTTTTGTCGCCGATGAAAATGGCATTCTGATCGGCCACCCCGACCCCGGAGTGCTGGGACGAGACCTGAATGCCGACCTTGGCGTCGACGTCTATGGTTACCGGTTCGGCGAAGTGATGCTCGGCGCCACGGAACAGGGCCTGTGGGTGGATTACGTCTTCCAGAATCTCCAGACCGGCAACCAGGAATACAAGCACGCCTGGGTAGTCAGGCGGGACGGCCTGCTTTTCGGTTCAGGCTGGTACCAAATCCTGCCCAGGTCGCCCCTGGAGGCCAGCAAGTCGGACCCGGCGGACTACGCCGTGGCCCTGGTAGACCGGGCCATTCGCTATTACAAGGCCCACGGTCTGGAAGGAGCCATAAGGCACTATAGTTCACCGAATAGCGTGGATGGGACCTGGTACGTGTTCATGTTCGACGAGAATAACATCCGTATTGCGCACCCCACTCGACATGACCTCCTGGGTCAGCCAGTGGACGGCCCCACCGGCGTGGACATTAACGGATATGCCTACGGACCCATTTTTGCGCAAACCGATGAAGAGGGTCAGTGGGTCAACTACGTCTTCCTGAATCCCGCCACAGGGGAACCGGCCAGCAAGCATACCTGGCTAAAGAGATACGACGGGTACGTATTCGCCTCGGGCTGGTATGAGTAGGTCACAGGTGACGACTGGGAATATTAGCGAGGTCCCAGTCTTGCCGCGCCCCTAATGGGACAACTCTTGCCACTCATCTTTGAGCAGGGCGTATAGCAGGGTATCCCACCAGCGGCCCTTGAAGAATTCATTCCGTCGCAGCCGGCCCTCCAGCTTAAAGCTGAGCCGCTCCTGCACCCGGACCGAGGCGGCGTTTTCGGCGATGCACCAGGAGGAAATGCGGCTCAGGCCAAGTTCATTGAATCCAAAGTCGGCCAGAGCCCGAGCGGCTTCGGTGGCATAGCCCAATCCCCAATGGCGGGGGTTCAACTCGTAGCCAATATCAGCCTCCCAATCGTTATCCGGTTTGCGTCGGATACCGCAATTGCCGATAAGATAACCACTATCCTTCAATTCGATAGCCAACTGAAATCGGCGGCGTGGTTCCTCGCGCTGCCATCCCAGAAAAATCTCGACAAATGCTCTGGCATCCGCTCCGGTGCGCTCGGTCCAGGGATAGTAGCGAAGATAACGAGGGTCTTGCTGGTGGGCAAGCACAGCCGACCAATCCGCTTCAACGAACTCTCTCAGCAACAGCCGCTCCGTAACCAACTGCACTGGGTTAGCCTCGGCATCCGGTGTTCAAGGTACTACCTCGAACTGGACTTCGGCCACCTTGCGTCCCTCGTGGTAGACGTAGATCCAGTGCCGGCCCGGCGCCCATTCTTGCTCCGCTCCAGGCCCCACGGAAATCCACTGGACACCCCCGGAATACCGGCGGTCTGCCTGAATAGTGAGGGTATTTCGCCGGTACGGGAACCCGTCCTCGTAATTCTCGACAACCTCAAATGTCAGTTCCTGTGGAGGGCCCGAGTAATCGTGCGAATACTCCAGGGTAAGCCAGACCCGGTCTGCCACTGACGAGAGAGGGAAGGCGCTCACCGGTGTCCCACCTTCGGCCAGAGATACGTAGGCACGGTTGATCCAGCCATTTACCGTGGGCAACTCGGCGACTACCGGCCGGGTATCAAGCAGCGCCTCAGTTTGGGGGTCCAGGCTTGAATACCAGCGTTCAACCAAAGTGTCTACCAGGTCGGCGCTTGCGCTTGTGGCCGAGTCTCCTTCCGTGCTGAAAGCCTGCTTCAACTGGTCGATTCCCGCCGGTGTTGCTCCGGCGTCATTTCGCTCTTCAAGGGCAAGATAAAGGCGGCGAAATCCTCGCCGGAATGAGTCTTCTCCCAGGTGGAGGTATAAATCGAAAAAGAGGCGTTCTCCGAGGGCATAGTTGCAAACATTCCCCTCATTCCCCAAGGTGCTTTCCTGGGCCTCCAATGCAACTATGTTGGCCGCCTGGCTGCAGGGATAGTGGTCGGGCTCCAGCGGTCTGCCAATCCTGGCATACTCGGATACCGCGGCGGTGAATTCGGCGGCCCCTTCATCCAACCACATTCTGGCGCCGGTCCAGTAGAAGTGGGCCACTTCGTGAGCTATGATTTCGCCCGCCGGACCGGCTGCCGGATTGCCGTTCTCCCGATCGTACTTGGACAGAATAGCAGCGTGAGTGCCGAAGTTGGTCCCGGTGTACGAACTGACCACCGCATCCTCGAAAAACAAGGCCACGTATTGCACCGGAAAAGGCTCTCCAATCAACTCCTCAGAGACTCTCACCGCATGCTCCAACAGGTCCATGGTTCGGGTTGCCCCGGGTTGAGTCCTGATGACGGCCAAGGTCACTGAGCCGGCAAAGGGCAGTCTGATATCCCGCTTTTCCACGGTAACCCGGGAGACATGCAGCACAGTTTCCACCAGCGCAGGATTGGTGCGATTGATGCCGGCCAGCAGGGCCACTATTGGGGTTTCCTCATCGGTAATGCCGTCGCTGATGTTGGGGTGAGCCATAATCCTGTGGAAGGCGTTCAGGTCCGAATAAACCAGCCGAGCCAGCGATTCCATTGCCAGCAAATCAGGGGGGTCAAGGGTGTCGAGGAAGGGCATGGAAACTATTTTCCGGGCCGATAAGGGGTCAAGGGACAGGATGTTATCCACGTCGCCAAGAATTTCCTCCAGATCCTCGGGCGCTTCGGTAGATAGCCAGTTCCTGCTTAACAAGTCCCAGAACAGGGTACTGTCCGTGGCAGCGTAATAGACCAGCGTTTCGGCCGCCTCCTTCTCCTCTTCTTCGACCCCGTCCCGTATCCAGGGCAAGGCACGGAGTGCGTGGGCTGCATTTACGTCGGTGCGCTCCAGCCGGTCGGCATTTTCCAGTTCAGAGAATCCCGGCTGCGGAGTAAGTGCAGGAATCGAACCCGTCGGGCTGGGGACAGGAGTAGGAGTAGGAGACGTAGCCAAGGTGTTCTGGGCAGGCGCGGGCAGCGAGGTCGACTGGGCGGTCGCCGCCACGGCAGTTAACGACAGGTCAGCGGGTGATGTTTCGCGGGTTTCTGACATCCGGGGCAGCAGATATCCGGCCAGCGCGAGGTAGCCAAGCAGAAGCGCCAGCCCGGTTATCAGGTAAGGAGCAAAAGTGCCCAAGAGGCGCCGCATGGAGACATTATCACCCAACCGAGCTAAGAGTTCCCCAGCACAGCAAGCGAGGAGTTACAGAATCTGGGACAGGAACAACTGGGCACGTTCGTTCTGAGGATTGGTGAAGAAGGCGTTCGGTTCGGCCTCCTCTACTATGTTTCCCTCATCCATCATTATGACCCGATCAGCCACTTCCCGGGCGAAGCCGATTTCGTGGGTTACCGTCAGCATGGTCATGCCACTGCCGGCCAGTTCCCGCATCACGTCCAGCACTTCTTTGATCATTTCCGGGTCCAGGGCTGAGGTGGGTTCGTCGAAGAGCATGATCTTGGGCTGCATGGCCAAGGCGCGGGCAATGGCAACCCGCTGTTGCTGACCACCGGAAAGCTCCGAGGGAAACTTGTAGGCCTGCTCCGGGATCCCTACCCGGGTCAGCAGTTCGTTGGCTACCTCTTCCGCCTCGCCCTTGCTCCAGTGCCTTACTTTGATAGGCGCAAGGGTGATGTTCTGCATAACTGACAAATGGGGGAAAAGGTTGAAGGACTGGAAAACCATTCCCACCTCGCGGCGTATGGCATCGATATTGCGAACGTCCCCGCTAAGCTCGATGCCGTCCACGATAATGTCGCCCCGCTGGTGCTGTTCCAGGCGATTAATGGTCCGGATGAGGGTGGATTTGCCGGAACCGGAGGGCCCCAGGATGACGACTACTTCGCCTCTTTTTACCGAAGTGGAAATGCCCCTGAGTGCATGGAAGTTGCCAAACCACTTATGCACGTCCCGGCAGACAATAATGTCATCTGTTTCCTGTTCCGCAGCCCTGTCTTCAACCGCCATCGGGGCCTCCTGAATATTGCCAAGAGTACTGCCAGATTAGTTACTGTTCAAACGGAATGACCCGTAATACTTGCTTCCCGGGACACCGATGCCCTACCTACTACCGACGCCCAGGTGTTCTTCCACCTTGCCGCTGATGTAGGACATCCCGTAGGTGAACACCCAGAAAACCAGGGCCAGAAAGACGAACAACTCCCTGGCGCTGCTCAAATATTCCGGATTGCTCTGGATGAAGGAACGGCCGATAGCCACCACATCCAGCATTCCAATGATGTAGACCAGGCTGGTGTCTTTGAAAAGCCCGATAAACTGCCCCACGATGGCCGGAATGACATTGCGGATGGCCTGGGGTAACGAAATGAGCACCATTGTCTGCCAGCCCGGGAGACCCAGCGCACGGGCCGCCTCCGCCTGACCGGGATGGAGCGCCTGCAAGCCGCCGCGTATGTTCTCGGCCATGTATGCCGAACTGAACAGCGTAATCACTACGGCGGCGCGGAACAGGGAATTCTGGGGCATGTCCTCGGGGAAAGCCAGGGGCACCAGCGTTTGAGACATAAACAACAGGGTTATCAGCGGCACTCCCCTGAATACTTCGATGAAGAACACGCACAGCACCTTCACCACTGGAAGGGAACTGCGTCGTCCCAGGGCCAGGGCAATGCCTATGGGAAGGCTGAGGGTAATGCCCCCTATGGCCAGTATCAGGTTCAGCATCAAACCGCCCCAGTAAATCACTGAGACAGGCTGCAAACCCGGCACCCCGGGGATACCACGCAGCAGCATTACGGTCAGGAAAAAGACCGCCACCCCCAGAACGGTAATCCGCATGCCGGACCCCAGGACGCCGTAGCGCGCCAGGGCCCAACCTGCCGCGACTGCCGGCGGGGTGGCCAGCAACATCAGGCGCACATCCCAGCCCATGGTCTCGAAGCTATAGGGCAGAAAAGCAAATGCCGCCGAAACGCCCGCCGCCAGCCACGCCACGGTCCGAGCCACGGCATTGCCCTTCAGGCCCCAGGCCGCGCCCAGCACCACCATGACCATCAACAGGGCAATCTGGGGACGCCACAAACAGTTCTGGCCGGGGCAGGCCGACTCGGTATTGTACCTGGCAATTATGAAGCGGCCGCCAAGCCTGGCTATGACGGTCCAATCGGCTTCAACCAGCACCCACTTGAGGCCGAACCATAACGCAAGGAGCAGCACTGCCCCCGAAGCAACGGTCAGTATGCCGTTGTACCAGCTACTGAACAGGTTGGCATGAAGCCAGCCGATAACCCCCACCTCGGTGCGAGGCGGCAGCAAAGCGTCCGGCACTGTGGATGGACGGGAAGCCATTATCTCCTTCCCCCGAACTGGATACGCCGGTTGTAGAAATTGCCAATCGCAGACCAGGTCAGGCTCATTGCCAGGTACGAGGCCATAATCAGCAGGAATATCGACACGGCCGGAGCAGTCTGGGTCATGGTTACCGCAATGTTGGTCAAGTCGCTGAAGGCCACAGCGCCACCCAGGCTGCTGTTCTTGGTCAGATTCAGGAACTGGCTGATTAGCGGAGGAATGATGACCCGCAAGGCCTGGGGGAAGGTTACATTCCTCAGGGTGTTCATTGGTGACAGGCCCAGGGCGCGCGCCGCCTCGGTTTGGCCTCGGCCGACCGACTGGATTCCGGCCCGTACAATCTCGGCAATGAAGCTGGCGGTGTACATCACCAACCCGACCAGCAAGACCATCAACCCGGCTCGAGCGGTAAATCCGCCCACAATGTTTCCGAAACGGCCCTGGGGCTCAGGCGCCGAGAGGAAAAAGGGTGACGCACCGGATACGAAACTCAACACCAGCCAGGTTACGGCGCCAATCGCGACAGTTGCGCACGTCCCGTAGATTAGCGGGTAACTGGGGCGGCCGGTCTCTTCCTCCCGGCGCGATTGCCTCTTGTAAACCAGGACCCCGATAACAATCGCAACCAGCGCCAGACCCATCCAGATAAAGGAGGTCGTGAAGTCTGCCGTGTGGGGCCAGGGCATCGAAAAGCCCCGGTTGCTCAGGTAGAACCAGTCGAAAATGACGTAGCTGTCCCGCACCCCGGGCAAGGCAAGAACGATGTAGAACCAAAAGAACAGCTGCACCAGCAAGGGCACGTTGCGAAAGAACTCGATGTAGACCGTTGCCAGTTTCGCTACTATCCAGTTGGCGGACAGGCGGCAAACCCCGATGAATATGCCCAGGGCGGTCGCCAGAATAACGCCGAACACCGCGACAATGGCCGTGTTGGTAAAGCCCACCAAGATGGCGTAGAGGAACGTGTCATGAGAATCGTAGGGGAGGAAATGTTCGCCGATAGGAGTCTGGTATTCGCGATTCAGGAAGCTGAACCCGTAGGGAATGTCCCGATCCTGAATGGCGCCGGCCATGTTGGTGAAGAACCAGACAACCAATGCCACAACCAGAATGCCGGAAACCAGCTGGGCAGCCCACTGGATAACCTGGACGTGACGCCAGACCGGTATTCCCTGGTAGGTTAGAAATCGCGACGAACTGACCATGTTGGCAAACAACTACCGGCTTCCGTATTGGTTGTTGCTAAGAAGAACGCACTGATTGTAGCGTATTTCTGGGAACTTTTCCCGCTATGTGAGGCCAGTCACCGGGCAATTCGATGGTTGTAATTTCCGGTCATCCTGAGCCTGTGGAAGGATGCCTTAGCCGTTATGTGGTGGTTCGGCGGGCTCACCATGAGCGGGGCCAAAAGAATATGGGTAGCAATCGGAAGACCCCGGGCCAGGCAAGGGGCAGTCCCGTTTCAAGGACCCGGCTTTTCCAGGCGGGATTGGCCTTCGCCAGGGTGTGAGCAACTAAGTTTCCCGCCATTTCCGCCCATTTCCGCCCATTTACCCCATGCCAGCAGGCGGCCGGAGGATGGTGGGGGCAGGCGATGTTACAGGGACCATGACAGGATGCGGGGGTTACAGGGGCTGTCCGGTGACGATTGTCATAGGACACGGCACACGTTGGTCCACAATAGCAATGGAACAAGGGCAAATGGGTTGATGCGCAAATCTTAGGGAACCATCAACAACGCTCGCCAATGAGAACCCCAATACTGGAACCATGAGGCCCGGCACATTTCGCCAGGGAGCAAATGCTCTCAATTGGGTTGGGTTCCCATCGACCCGAGGTCCAGAACAAAAAACTGGGGCGGGCATGATGCCCGCCCCTGAAGTGATCAAACGGGGTTAGAACTTTGCCGGGTATGCTTAGCGCAAGGGGGCGGAGTAGATCTGGCCGCCCTTGGGGCAATCGGTGCAGGGGGCGTTGGCCCACAAAGCGTTGCGACCACCCTCGCGAGGCAGATTGATGCCATCGGGGCCGAGGTTGCGGTTGTAAATCTCGCCGTAGTTGCCGACGGCCCTTACTATGTCCTGGGCAGCAGTATTGCCCAAGCCAAGTTCTTCCTGTCCGAACGCGCCTTCCAGGCCGAACAGGCGGTCAACCTTGGTGTCGCCGGTGGCGGCGGAGGGTACGCTGCCCTGACCCACACCGTAGGCTTCAGCATAGATGAGGATGCCCATTACCGTCTTTACGATGTCAAACCACTGGTCGTCGCCGTGAGGAACCACGGGGCCAAGGGGTTCTTCCGAGATAGTATTGGGCAGAATCGCGTGGTCGTCCGGGTTGCTCAAGGCAGTTCGTAGAGCGGCCAACTGGGAGTTGTCGTTGGTAAAGGAGTCACACTGACCCGCGTCATAGGCGGCCACCACCGCGTCGGTGTCTTCAAAGGTGGATACGGTAAGGTCCAGGCCGTTCTGGTTGGAGAAGTCCTGAAGGTTCAACTCGGTGGTCGTGCCCAGGGTCACGCAAACGGTGGCGCCGGTCAGTTCCAACGCGTTAGTTATCCCGGAATCCTTCCGGACCATGAAACCCTGACCGTCATAGAACATGGTCTGGGCGTAGTTGCCCCAGCCCGCGTCACGAGAGGTAGTCCAGGTAACGGTACGCACCAGCATATCCACTTCACCGGACTGGATCGTGGGACCGCGCTCGGCGGCAGTAATCAACCGGATTTCAATGGCGTTGGGGTCGCCCAGCACTGCGGCGGCCAGGGCCCGGCACAGGTCGATGTCGAAGCCGACGTTGTTACCGGCAGCGTCAATACCACCGTAACCTGGCACATCGTCGCGGCTGGCGCAGATTACCTTGCCTCGTTCCTTAACCGTGGCCAGACGAGTGCCGGCCGCTTCGGCTTCCATATCCGCTATTTGGGCTTTTAGGTCGGCAATTTCGTTATCCAGGGCAGAGGTATCTGGCTCGCACCCGGCCAAAACAAAGACCATCGCGGTCAAAGCTACAAATATTAATAATGTCCTTTTCATGAACGTAAGACACCCTCCTCAAATCAGTCTCAACAAACGGATTGGCAACTGTGATTTACGAATTCTATCATTGCATTAATATTACAGTCAACGATACGTAGGTTGCATTTCGAGGTTTTCCCATAAAATAAATTTCACGTTTCGATCTAGGCAACAGAATACCTCGTAAGACAAGGTTTCAGTCGCCGCACAACTACGTAATTACCTCACAACAGGCAAGCCTGGCGGGATACCCGAAAACCTACCCGGTTACGCAGGCTACCCATTCCGGCTTATGGGACAGCCGACTACCCTCAAGGGGAGAAAAGGGTAGGGCGATCCTTTGTGCCGTTCTCTCCTGATAGGGATCAATCGGACGTGGGGCGGATGTGAGAATTAGCTCACTACCTGCCTTGTCCGCGATCCAAATAGTCCTGCGCTGAACCCAATCCTTCCAGGGCCAGCCCATAACCCAACAGGTCATGCAGCTCCTGTTTTAACTTGTGGGTTAGGAGCGCCCGCGAGTAGCGCAGAACCAGGTGGGGCTGGCGGGCCAACTGCCGGGCCAGTTCCCAGGCACGGGGGAGCAACTCATCCTGGGACAGCACCTCGGCCACCAGGCCCAGTTCCTGGGCGCGGTTGGCGTCGAGGAGTTGTCCGGTCAGAAGAAAGTACCTTCCCCGATTCATACCCAGCAGCAGGGGATAGATGATGTGCATCCCGTCACCAGGAGTCAGCCCGCTCATAAAGTGGCCCGAATCCTGGAAGGTGGTGTGGGGCGCGGCCAGCACAATGTCGCTGAGCAGGGGGAGTTCCGAATGTCGGAGGGCCGGACCATTGACCGCGGCAATCACGGGCACCTCGATGTTCAGCAGGTTGCCCAGCAGGTGCTTGCCCTCCCAGTAAGTGGGGTCCCACTGGGCCGGTGTACGCCGAGGGACAGTGTCGCTGGAGCCGGCGGGGCCGGTGAAGCCGTCTCCAGCGCCGGTCATTATGACTACCTTGGTATCGGGGTCGGTGCCGACGGCGTGGAAGACCTCGACAAGTTCCGAATGGGGACCGGCGCCCCATTGGAGGGTGTCGCCGTCGCTGTGCAGGGTCATCTGCAGGATGCCGTCTTCACGCTCCAGCCTGGCGTATTGGAAGCGGTCCTGGTATTCCTCTAAACGTGCCATGCCTGTCATCCCTCCTCGTGCGGAGCCGCCTGATGAGCCCCAAAAGGGCGATTGATTCATCCCAACATATGCAGGCGGCGGCGTGCAGTCAACCCGTTCTGCCCCTGCGGAGCACGATGCCCCGGGCAGCCGGATTACTTGACAGTCAGCTTACCAATTTATAGTATTGAATGTACCTCGAAAAGCTCCCGGCTAGCCAGACCCTTAGCAGAATGTGTCTGGAATTAGGCCGGGACGCGACTTCGCTGGGGATTAGTCCAGTGGTAGGACGCCTGACTCTGGCTCAGGAAGCGGAGGTTCGAACCCTCCATCCCCAGCCATCTCTCACTAAAGCCTCAATGGCCACAACCTCGCGTTTGCTTTAACAGCTCGTTCGTGGCTGTTCTTGTCCTTGAAAGTGTCAATGAAATTAACTTCGGGTTGATTAGTAGCTACCTATCACTCTGGGAAAGCAAAAAATTGGAGCAGGTGGCCGACACCGTCGGCATCCCTGCTCCGCATCTACAATTTAGCGAGTAGCGAAATCTGTTACCGCGCAGCCGCCGCCGGCTGGTGGGCCTTCAGGAAGTCGCGCGCCTGGTTGATTGTCAGGGCCTTCAGGGCCTCTTCTTCCTTCCACGGCCACGCCGTTACCCGGGCATTGGGCGCCAGCGCTACCATTTCCATGGCGGCCTCCAGGGAGTGGGAGGGGGTGTCATCGGGCATGACCAGTATCGGGGTCTGACACTGGCGCGCGAAATCCCGGGACACGCAGTACATGAAGTCCGGTTGCACGCGGTACAGGTTGTGCAGGTATTGCTCGATGACTTCCATAGTGATTTCAGGGCGGTTGGCGATCAGCTCGGGACCCCAGGCATCGTGTCCCGAGTCGTACATGGAGTCAGGGGTCTTGCTGGCGTGCCCCACCGGCTGGCACAGGACGGCGGCCACAACGCGCTCCGGCGCCCGCTCAATCAGCTTCATGGCGAAGGGGCCGCCGATGCAGTAGCCGATAAAAGCGAATTCCTGGATGCCCAGGTGGTCCATCAGGGCCAGTTGGTCATCGGCGAAGGCTCCCCACGGGTCTTCGACCTGCACAGGTCCAGTGGACTCGCCGCCATTGGCGTTGCGCTGGTCCATGGTGATGCAGCGGAAATCGTCCTTAAAGACCTCCATGGCGTTGAACACCTGGCGTGGCCAGCCGCTCATGATGGAGTTCAATCCACCGCCGGGGGTCGCCAGCAGCGGGAAACCGGAGCCAACCTCGTCATAGTGAATAGTTACATCACCCTTGGTAAAGAACGGCATAGCAGTTTCTCCTTCTTTGTATTCAGGATTGGATCTTGCTGGCAATTTAAGCTGGGGAAGCCGGGTTGTCAAGAAAAAGACCGGCAAGGCAGTCGCAAACGGTCGACAGCAGTAAAGCCAGAAAACCAGCCCACCCGTTGCTGTCCCAGCCTGTTGTAAATCCTGCCCGCCTGAGATTACACTCTGCACTAGCACCACCGAACGTAACCGAACGTAAGTGAAATCAGTTCGATCTCTTAGGAGGCACACCGATGCAACTAGGCGTTGTTTTTCCGCAAACCGAAATTGGCTCCGACCCCGGGGCCGTGCGCGACTATGCCCAGGCAGCCGAGGCCCTGGGTTTTGAGCACCTGCTGGTTTTTGACCACGTGCTGGGTGCGGACGCCAGCAAGCGCGAGGAGTGGAGCCGGCCCTACAGCCATACCGACACGTTCCATGAGCCTTTCGTCCTCTTTGGCTACCTGGCCGGCCTGACCGAAAAGCTGCAAATGACCACCGGTATTCTCATATTGCCCCAGCGCCAGACCGCCCTGGTGGCCAAGCAGGCGGCGGCGGTCGACGTTCTCACCGGGGGCCGACTGCGCCTGGGCATCGGCGTCGGCTGGAACGATGTGGAATACGAGGCTTTGGGAGAGAGTTTCCGCAACCGGGGCCGGCGCTGCGAAGAGCAGATCGAGTTGATGCGCGCCCTCTGGACCGAGGAGGTCGTCAGCTTCGACGGCCGGTACCACCAGGTAACTCACGCCGGCATCAATCCCCTGCCGGTGCAGCGGCCCATTCCCGTCTGGTTTGGCGGCGGCGCCGATCGGGTGGTGGAGCGCATCGGCCGGCTGGGCGACGGCTGGTTCCCCCAGTTCCAACCCGACAGCGCCGGCCAGGAAAGGATCGGCGAGATGAGGGAAGAGGCCCGAAAGGCCGGTCGCGACCCGGCCAACATTGGAATTGAGGGCCGGCTCAACTACGCCGACGGCCCCGACGCCTGGAGTCGTAACGCGGAAGCCTGGGCCGAAGCCGGCGCCACTCACCTGTCAATCAACACGATGCGGGCAGGGTTGTTTGACCCCGACGCCCACATCAAGGCCATTGAACAGTTCAAGCAGGCCGTTTCCACCTAGGGGCGGGTGACTGAAGATTCAGGTACCGGCCAGAATAAGATGCCGGTCAAGCTGAAGGGAAGTTACGTCCTGGTCTTGTACCTGTCTGAAGATAGATTTCTGACCGTTGGCCGGCTGGGAGCTTTTCAGTTTCCCGCCGGCCATTATCTTTATTTTGGAAGCGCCCTAAAAGGACTGGAGGGGCGCATCCGCCGCCACTTGCGCCAGGAAAAGAAGCTGCATTGGCACATCGATTACCTGGCAGCCGTTGCAGATATCGAAGAAGTTTGGTGGCAGTCGGGGGCCGAGCGGGAGGAATGTGCCTGGGCTGGCAAATGCCTCGACCTGGGCGGTGTGGTAGTGGCGGCGGGATTTGGTTCGTCGGATTGCCGCTGCGCCACTCACCTCTTTCATACAGGGAGCGGGACTTTCCTGCACCGGTTGCGCACAGCATTGCCGGTCAACAAATGGACGAAACAGGAAGGCGAATTCCAGGTGGGCCAAACCCAAAACTCCCAAAGAAGTACACTTCGGGAGCTTCCATAGTGCATATGAATCTTGGCAGGTTCGGCTAGTCGTCCAGCCAGCGCCTGAACTTTTGCCAGGGCGACGGCCCCTGGGACTCGATGGAACGGCCACGCCATCCCTTGCCCTGATTTACGGGCCGCGGTCTGATGAAAAACAGCAAGTAGGCGGCGGCCAGCCCTATCAGCCCCAGCCAGGCAAGCCACCCCAACCCTATGGGACTCAATGCCAACCCCAGGACCAACACCACAAATCCGGCCAAGGCCATCTTGCCCGGCGTTACGTTCCGCCAGCGGGAGTTGGTCCCCTTGCCTGCCTGTCGCTCATCACGAGAGCGGGGACTCTCTTCCGCAATGGGTCGGGGCAGGTCATCGATTATGGGTTGGGGCCGACGCGCCGGCCGGGGAGGCTCAACCTCTTCAATGCCCTTCAGAATTTCTTCTATTTCGTCCTGATACTTCTCAGGCATAACTCCCCCGCCCGAATCACAAGTTAGCGTTGAAGAAAGATCGAGAAAAATAGCTGGTCTTTTCGCAAATTATACAAGACATTTACCATATGGGGAATTGCCGGACTGAGCCAAAACGCATATTGCTCATGCATTGGTGACTTTTTTACCCGAGGGGCAGGTGTCTTGCGCCCCGCCGGTTTCCCGAAACTATCTGCAATTACCTCAACTGTCCCAGGGACAATTCCGGCACATGTTCCTGCAGCCATTGGGCCGCCACCCGGCGGTGGCACGAATCCTCACCTCGCTCAAAGCAGAGCAGGGTAACGTCGCCCAGCGTCGGCAATCCCGATAGCCACCGGCGCATACGGTAATCTACGAGCAATTTCTGGTCAAGGTTTTCCCGATATGCCTGGCTCAGCGCGTCAAAGTCAAGGTCGCCCCGCTGGTAAGAGCGCAACAGTTCCAGGGGCGGGTAAAGGAAAGACAGCGTTTCCCATTGAGTCTTCCGTCCGCGTGGGTGGGCGCGCGATACCCGATAGGGTTGCCCTACCCAGTCCTGGGGGTCGTAATAACTGGCGGTGTACAGCACCGAACTCTACTCCCTTTCCTCGTATTCAGCCTCGCTGTCAGCCAAAGCAATCCGAGTGCCTCTCCTCTGCCGCAATGCCCACCTTACCAGAAACAGGCCGGCGCCGGTGGCTATGACACTCAGGTAGCTGATTGACCGGTCGACCACCACGAGAGCCAGCACTGCCGGGGTTGCAAGGGTGGACAACTGCTTGAGGAGCCCGGTCAGGCCGGCCTCGACAGCGCCCACACCGCCAGGGGTTGGCACGAGGGTCAGCAGGGAGTTGGAAAGGGTTACGAGCACAATCAGGGGGGGAGACAATTCAACGCCCAGGGCCCGGGTGACCAGGTACAGGCGGGCAATCTCAGCCAGCCACCCCATCAGTCCCCACAGTGCCGCCAGTGGGACTCGCCTTAAGCTTTGCAGGGCTCCCTCTCGAAACTGCCGGTACCGTAGCAACAGCCGCTCGGCCAGCCGACCTGGCAGCCAGGCAAGAAAGCGCTGGACTCGTGCGCCTCCCCTTTCTCCCCCGCCTATGGCGGCTAAGAGCAGCATGACCAGAATCAACAGGCCCAGCAGGATGCCCGCAGTGACCGCCACCGTCCAGGCCGGGCCAAAGCCGGAACCCAGCAGGAAGGGCAGCGACAGCGTGAGCAGAAGGACCATGATGACCACGTCCAGCAGCCGCTCCGGGAGGATGGTCCCGACGGTCCGAACGAAAGGAGCGCTGGTTTCCTCGTGGTACAGGTAGGCACGGTAAGCATCCCCCAGGCGCAGCCAGGCCACCGAATTGGCAAACCAGCCCAGCAGCACCATCCGGCTGCACTGTAAAATGCCAGCTACTGCCTCTTCCTGACCGCGCACGTTATTCAGCAACAGACGCCAGCGGAGACCCCGGAACAGGAAGGTAGTGTAGTGGATGACTACCGCCAGGAAGAGGTAGAACGGGTTGGCAGCGCGGAGGTGTTGCCAGGTTTCGCTGAGGTTAGCGTCCAGCCGTGTGGCCAGGAAAGCCAGAAAGGCAACGGCCAATGCCAGTGAGATCAGGGTGGGCAATGAAAAAACCCGGCGGGCTATGGAGGTCGGGGCCCCCTGTTCCTGGTCAAGACGCAACCGGAAACTTTACTCCTAAAGGGGAGATATTGGTGCGGTTGAATCGCAAAGAAATCGCGACTTACACATCAGGGACCGAACCCTGGAGGCAAACTCAGGAAGCCGGAGAAACCGGGGAAGGCAAGGAAGCCTCGCAGACAAGACCGACATAGCCAGAAACAGCCAGGACTGCCAGTCCCCCGTTAGCTACCGCGTCGGCTGTCCGAGAGACTACTGCAATTCCCGAGGCATGGTGAAGGTTATGTTTTCCTCCACGCCCTCCAGCAGGGTCACCTTTTCCGGCTTTAAGGCGCGGATTACTTCTTCCACCAGAATTTCGGGAGTGGACGCGCCGGAGGCGATTCCAACTACCTTAACACCGTCAACCCACTCGGGTCGCACCTCTCCGGGGCCGTTTATCAGGTAAGCGGGGACGCCCAGAGACTTGGCCAACTCTAGCAGTCGGTTGCAATTGGAACTGTTTTGCGCCCCGATTACCAGGGCCAGGTCCACCAGCGAAGCCATCTTGCTAACGGCGTCCTGCCGGTTGGTGGTGGCGTAGCAAATGTCATTTCGGATCTGGGCTGCGGGGAATCGTTCCTTAATGGCGTCTATGGCGGCAGCCGTGTCGCCCACGGACAGGGTGGTCTGGGTCAGCACCGCTACGGGAGTATCCGGATCCCACTCCGGTACGTCGCCTCTCGAGCTGTCGTCCACGAGAAACATGGGAGCCTGGCCCATGGTGCCTTTTACTTCCTGGTGGCCTTCGTGACCCACCAGAATTACTCGGTTTCCCTCCCGATGGTATTTTTTAGCCTCGTTGTGAACCCGGGTAACCAGGGGACACACGGCGTCAATCACTTCGAGGTTGCGTTCCCGTGCCTGTTCAAAGTCTTCGGGCGGGGAACCGTGGGCGGAAAAGACCACTCTGGAGCCGGGGGGGATTTCCTCGACCGTTTCCACGGTTACGGCGCCTCTGCTCTCCAGGTCTTCCACAACGTAGGGATTATGGACAATCTGGTGCTTGACGTAGACGGGCGGGCCGAAGCGTTGCAGGCACTCTTCGACTACCTGGATGGCGCGGACTACGCCGGCGCAAAATCCCCGGGGGGAGCAGAGTATTACCTCCATTACCATCCCTCCTGCGACTCCTTTTGGCCTGTGCCTGCCTGCCAGGTTTCCCCAAAAGATTCGAAGGTCCGCATTGAACTATGCATTACTGTCCCGAATCAAATCCAGGTACTTGTAGCCGGAACCGGTGTTCAGCAGGACGATGGTCTCGTCGGCGCCTAGGAAACCCTGCTCCAGCAATTTCTTGAGACCCACCAGGGTAGCCGCACCCTCCGGGCAGGCGATGATGCCTTCCTCGGTGGCGATTTCGTACATGGCGTCCACCATGTCCTGGTCTTCAATGGCCAACGCGGTGCCGCCGGTCTCGCGAATGGCTTTGAGTATGAGATAGTCGGCAAAGGGGCCGGGAACCCTCAGCCCGTCGGCGACGGTTGTCGCGTTGGCCCAGGGCTCAGCGGTGTCAGTGCCATCGTTGAATGCCTTTACTATGGGCTGGCAGCCGGTAGGTTGGACGGCAATGAACTTAGGAGGTGTGCCCTCTATCCAGCCCAGTTCCAGCAACTCCTGGAAGCCCTTGTACATGCCGATGATGCCGGTGCCGCCGCCGGTGGGATAGATGATGGCATCGGGCATCTTCCAGCCCAATTGCATGGCTATCTCAAGGCCCATGGTCTTCTTGCCCTCGGCGCGGTAGGGCTCTTTCAGGGTAGAAAGGTCGAACAGGCCCTGCTCCTCGGCTACCGCGACGGCTATGCGACCGGCGTCACTGATCAGCCCTTCCACCAGATTAAGCTCGGACCCGGCCATCACCGATTCCTTCTTGTTGGCCGGCGGCGCATCCTGGGGCATGAACACCTTCACCGGGCGGGCGGCCCTTGCGCAGTAGGCGGCAGCCGCCCCTGCGGCATTGCCGGCCGATGGCATGGTAAATCCGGTTATGCCCAGCTCAGCGGCCTTGGAAACGGCGGCTGATATGCCGCGCGCCTTAAAGGTGCCGGTAGGGTTCAGTCCCTCTTCCTTGATGTACAGGCTCTTCAGCCCCAGCTTCTTCTGCAAGTTGGTAGCTGCCATCAGGGGAGTGCCGCCTTCTCCCAAAGTAACGACGTGGTCGTGCTCGGTTACCGGCATCAGCTCGGAAAAACGCCACATGTTGGAGTCCCGGCTGGCAAAGACATCCCGGCTGCCTTCCCGGCGCAGGCGGGGCAGGTCGTAACGGGCGAAAAGCACCTTCCCGCAGCAATCGCTGATCTTGCTGATCTGGTCATGGGGATACGTTTTGCCGCATTGGGTACACTCCAGGTGGTCTATGTAACTGAACATTTGCCGGAATTCCTCCAGTTTCTTGGGCTTTCGCTTATCTTAACATCCCTGCAATGTCATTATAAGGCCCCGATAACCCCCTTCAATGATATTAAGTATGGATAAAGGACTAGCATCACCATATAATTGGGGAAATATTACGTGGCAGTGTCCTCTGCGCCACTCGCAAAGGAGTGAACCATGTACAGGCTTATCAGTTCCCTACCCAACCCCCGTCTCGCCGTTATTTTCGCCGCTACCGGAATCGCCACCGTTGCCCTGCTTCTGGCCAGGCCTGCTGTCGCCTACGCAGCGGGCGTGGACGAAGAAACCTCCTTTGTCTTCAACACCTTCGCTTTTCTCATCTGGGGTGCGCTGGTGATGTGGATGTGCGCCGGCTTTACCATGCTGGAGTCAGGGTCGGTGCGTACCAAGAACGCAGCCATGATCTGCATGAAGAACATCGGCCTGTACTCCATTGCCGCGCTGGCCTACTTCTTCATTGGGTACAACCTGATGTACACCGAGGTGAACGGTATCATCGGCTCCCTGAAGTTTCTCTATGGGCCGACCTCGTCCGAGATTGCGCTCATGGGCGGACAGGAAGGAGCAGCCGCAGACGTATTGAAGAATGGCGCAGGCTATGCCGCTATGTCCGACTGGTTCTTCCAGATGGTCTTCGTGGCCACGGCGGCGTCGATAGTGTCAGGAGCGCTGGCCGAGCGGGTGAAGATGTGGTCATTTTTCCTCTTCACCCTGTTCTTGACTGCCATAATTTATCCCGTAGTGGGAGCCTGGACCTGGGGCGGCGGATGGCTGTCGCAACTGGGCTTCTCCGACTTCGCCGGGTCTACCATCGTTCACAGCACCGGCGGTTGGGCCGCCCTGGCCGGACTGATTGTGGTGGGTCCCCGGCTGGGCAAGTTTCGTCGCGATGGCACGGCACGGCCCACGCCGCCGTCAAACATCCTGGTGGTAACCCTCGGGGTGTTTATCCTCTGGTTCGGCTGGATCGGCTTCAACGGCGGTTCCCAGCTGGGCCTGTCCAGTGTCAAGGACGCAGTGGCCATGAGCGTGGTGATCGTCAACACCAACCTGGCGGCAGCGTCGGGCGTCATTGTTGCATTGGCGCTGGCACGCCCCGTTATGGGAAGAATTGACCTGTTCGCCATCCTGAATGGGGCAATAGCGGGTCTGGTTTCGATAACCGCGCGGCCGGACATCACTGAACACTACTGGGCGGTGATCATCGGAGCAATAGGCGGTGCCATCGTCGTCCTGGGATTGAAGGCGCTGGAAAAGGTGAAGCTGGACGACGTGGTTGGGGCAGTGCCGGCCCACCTGTTTGCCGGCATCTGGGGAACTCTCGCCGTAAGCATCACGGGAGGAGCGCCCATCCACATTCAGTTACTGGGAATTGTTTCCATAGGCGCAACCGTCTTTGCAGTCTCCTTTGGCTTGTGGAAACTAATGGAGCTGACCATCAAGACCCGCGTTTCATACGACGTGGAGCGCCTCGGCCAGGACGCCGCGGAGTTGCGAATGGAGTCCTACCCAGAGTTTGTGCTAATGCCAGACTTCGAGGAGGACGACTAGGTTCAGCTAATCAGCAAATAGACACGAACATTTGCCAATGGAAGGGTTGACTACAGCTAGATTGTTCATCCCTTGGCCGCTCGTCGTATGCGAGAGGAGCGGCCAAATGAGATTTCATTCGTAATAACTTGTGGGTATTCTCGGAAAGCTACCGTTCAGGGCTGCCCAGCGAAAGGTTGCCCACCGCCTTTACCCTTACCAGGGTGGCGTTGCTGGGAACGTAGGTCAGTGGCACCTCTTCTACGTCTACCACTTCAATGGTGTCCGGGTCGGCGCCGGCAGCGACAGCGCGGCTGATGGCTCCGGCGGAACAGTCGGCAATCGCATCTTCCCGTCTGTCGTTCTCCAGGGAATAGACCCGTTCCATTTGGCCGCTGACCTGGGCTATGGCGGCCCCAATGGCGTTGGCAACCCCGGCATGTTCCGGTCGCAGGACTTGCGATGCCCCCGCCAGTGCATCGGACAGCAGGATGCTCCCTCCTCCCACCAGCACCACCGGTACATCGCCGCCAGACAGCTTTACCCGGTCCACCGCCGTTTCCACCCGTTCCTGGATTTCGCGCAGGGCTCGCTCCACCAGGGAAACTTCCAGGTCGGCAACCAGTTGGCCGTCACCCACGTCGGCCCGACCGGCAGCCACGACCAGGTCCGTGGTCGTCAGGGCGGTGCCGCCAAAGACCAGGGCTTGCTCGGTCAGCCGGTAGCCGACACTTTCCGGTCCCATTTGCCAAGGTTCCGGCGTGACGACGGTGCCGCCGCCCAGGGCTATGGACACCATATCCGGGATACGGAAGTTGGTGCGGACGCCGGCCAGGTGGACGGCCACCGCCGACTCCCGGGGGAATCCCTTGACCAGGGCCCCCACATCGGTAGAAGTGCCCCCCACGTCCACCACTATGCCGTCGGTTACGCCGGACAGGTAGGCGGCGCCCCGCATGCTGTTGGTGGGACCGGAAGAAATAGTCAATACGGGGAAGCGGGACGCAAAATCCGTGTCCATCAGGGTGCCGTCGTTCTGGCTCATGAACAGGGGAGCATCAATGCCCAGCACCGCGAGGGCTTCTTTGATTCCCTGGATGGTGCGTTGCGCCACGTCGCCCAGGCAAGCGTTCAAGGCGGCGGCGCTCTCCCGTTCCAGCAGTCCCATGCGCCCGTTATCGTGAGACAGGCAAACCCGCAGGTCGGGGGCTTCCTCGTGGACCAACGCCGCCGCCGTATTCTCATGGGAGGGGGCAACGGGGGAGAAGACTCCGCAGAGGGCTACGGCCCGTATTCCCTGCCGGCGCATATCCTGGACAGCTTCCCGCAACCCCTTACGGTCCAGGGGCGAAATCTCCCTGCCATCGAACTCATTGCCGCCGCCCACCAAGTAGGTGAGGCCCCCTATGGCCTCCTTTAGTTCGGTTGGCCAGTCCACCAGGGGAGGAAGCAGTTGGGTAGCCGGCAGGGACAGGCGAATTACCGCCGTGGGAGCCAGGTCCCTGCGTTCCAACAGGGCGTTGGTGAAGTGGGTGGTGCCCACCATTACCGCCTCAATGGAGTTGCTGGGAGCAACCTGTCTGAGGAGTTCGGCGACGGAGTTGACGATGCCAGAGGTTACATCACCGGTGGTCGGCACCTTGGCGGCACCCACCAACCGGTTGCCGTCCATCATCACAGCATCGGTGTTGGTGCCCCCTACGTCCACGCCCACAAACATGCTAGGAAGCCGTTACCTTCAGAGGGATATAGTCGGTCTCATAGCCAAAATGGTGAGGCCCCGCCTCGGCCAGGCCTTCGGGAGTGGTCCACAGGGTGGGAGCGGGAAAGCCCAGGATGGTGACTCGCAGTCCGTAACGCATCAACTCGGTAGTTACTGGTTCACCGCCGTCAGTAGCCACAGCGCAGATGAGGTCGGGCACGGTGCAAACTATTTCACCGTCCACCCGGGCGACCAGGTTTTCATTTTGGAAGTCGATAACCATGCGCTGGCCGCCGTGGGAATCCAACCCGTCTATGGTGACCGTGCCCCTGGCGAAGCCGGCGGTGGTGCGACGGTCCAGGTCGACTACCTTGCCAGAAAACAGGACCTTTCCGGGGCAGGTGGACAGAATGGCTTCCAGCGGGTCATGACCACTTTCCCGCGCCTGGTGTACCGCATTTCCCAAATTCCGAGCCAGGGACAGGGTGTTGGGAACGGCGGTACGCCGCACCTGCTCGGCGGACATGGGGGCCACGGCATAGCAGGCGACGCATCCCATTTGAATGGTGATGGCCCGGGCCAACCGTTCGGCCCATGCGGGGGTTATGGTTTCCCGTATGATGACTGAATTGCCCTTTTCGTCGGCGATGGCCATGGGGCAGCAGGGCACCCCGTAAACGAAAAAAGTCTTCATCTGAAACTCGGGGAAGGCGCGGCCCATGCCGTCGGCATCCACCACGGGAAGGCCAGCCTTGGCCGCTGCGATAAGAACTTCCACGGAGTTGCTGCCGCCAATCTCGTTGGAAATGAGAGCTGTGGCCTTTTCGCCGGTGAATTCCTCGATGGCTCTCAGGGCGTGATAGGACTGGAGGTCGCGCACCTTTTCGATGCCAACCGTCGGAGCGCCGATGCCGCCCACGCAGACCACCCGGGCATCCTCTGGAACTTCCTCCGGTGCCAGCACAGTAACCGGACCCCAGCGCTGCAGGGCCTGTCGAGCCCGCAACTGCCCGATGTAGGGATTCCCGCCGCCCCCCGTGCCCAGAATGCCTGCGCCGGTGGCGATGGGAGACAGCGCCTCTTCAGTAGCTTGCCACATTCCGAAAAAGTCCCCTGAACCAGGGTTGGCATTATTCTAGCGGAGTGTAGGTACGGAGCTTGTGCCATGTCAACCAGAGGAAGCGAAAGGAAAGGGGATAGCCAGCGGAAAAGCGGCGGACTTTCCGGTCGGGTCGGGGCGTGAACTCGTGCGGGGCATTGAAGCCCTCTTGTCTTTGTTGGCAGGGCGCGAGATTGGCAGGAGTACGAGATTGGCAGGAATAAAGGAAATGGGGCTGCCACTAGTGCGGCAGCCCCGGAGGTGTAGAGGCCATCCCTTCCCATCTTCGACGTCTGGCGCGAGAGGCGCGCCGTCCCTCAGCCCCTGGTGCAATCTATATTAGGTTTTGGGCATACGATACCCGACGCCGTGCTCCGTAAAAATGTAGGTGGGCCTTCTCGCGTTGTCCCCCAGCTTCTGGCGAAGGGTCTTAACGAAAGCCCTCAACAGCTGAATGTCGCCGGTGTATTCCTCGCCCCAGATTCTTCGCAGCAACTCGTCCTGGCTCAAGACCCTCCCAGCCTTGGTAGACAGTTCATAAAGGAGTTGGTATTCGGTAGCCGTCAGATGCACCTTCCGGCCCGACACGGTTACCTTGCGCTCCGGGTAGTTAATCACCACGTCGCCAATAACGTACTCTTCTCGCCCACGGGGCCGGAAGGATTCAGACCGCTTACGGAACGAAGCCTTGATTCTGGCGATCAGCTCAGAGGGAGAAAAGGGCTTGACGATGTAGTCATCGGCGCCCAGTTCGAAGGCCCGCACAATGCTCTCATCGTCACCTTGCCCGGAAAGGACAATAACAGGCACGCCATAGCCCTGGGTGACCTTCTCAATAAGCTCAAAGTCCTGGCGGCGGGGTTCGGTCAGATCCAGCAGGACCAGGTGAGGTTTCTCTTCGGCAATGAGGCTGTCTACATCCGCAAAGTCAAGGGAGCCAATGGGCACGTAACCCACGCGGGACAGGGTGCGCTGCACGGCCCCCAGCATCCGGGGGCTATCCATTACGGACAGGACTCTGGCTTTCGCAGCTTCGACCGGAAGAGTACGATCCAGGGCAGGTGAAGACGAACCCACCGGCAGGTTCTCCGGCTCGTCGGCCGACGGGATTGTGAAGCCCAAAGTCATACCCTGCCCAGACTCACCGCATTCCACCCAAAGCGTTCCTCAATGGGCATTCAAGACACCCTTACATACGGCCAGGGACAACCTGTCGCGCCCGGAATTCCTCACCCCGCCAGTAACCTGGTTACGGGATATCTGCTGGATAATCTCGTAGAGCTCAGTGTCCGGAGCCACCATTCCTTCCGTGGCAATTGTTACAGCAACTTGAGCATCCTCCCGTCGGGCGCAGACGTTCAAGCGTGAAGACGGCGGAGAACACTTGAGGGCACACAGCAACAGAGTATGCAAGGCCTGGCCCATCCGCTGCCTGTCAACCATTATCTTCGGCAAGTCTGCCTCAAGATCCGCCTGGACTTCCCGACCCCTGTTTAACGCCTGGAACTCCCGGCAAATATCTTTCAGCAGGAATGACGGATCGAGAGACACCTGGTTTATGGTCAAAGTCCCCGTTTCGATTTGGGTCAAGTCGCTGAGACCGTTGATCTGGACCCGCATCAAATCGGCCTGCAGGTCAATTATCTTCAAGAGTTGATGCGACTCGGAACAACTTGACTGGGCAAGCACGTCAGCAAGGGCAGAAACCGAGCCCTTAATAGTGGACAGGGGCGTACGCAGTTCGTGGCTGACCAGGTTCAGAAAATCGGACTGCATGCGGTCCATGTCTTCCAGCGGAGATATATCCTGCGCACCAAATGCTATTGAAACAATTTCGCCCTCACTCGAATAGACGGGAGCAGCATTTACCAGGGTATGTAAACTCTTGCCATTGGGAAAGTGAATAGTAAGCTCTTGTGCCCGAACCGTCTCACAGGTACCCATGACGCGGACTGCCGGAAACTCTTCGGGTGGAAGTTCACTTCCGTCAGGCCGCAGCACGGTCAACATCCTCATTGCGTCATCAGGAGTAACTCCATCCAGACCCGAGAAATCGATAATTCGTTGGGCTTCCTTGTTGAGGGACGTCAGAGCTCCTGTATAAGCATCAAATACGAACACTCCCATAGGCGAGGCTTCAATGAGGTTTTCCAGTTCGGTCTTCGCGCTGAAGAGCCGGTCGTACTCGCTGGCGTTAGACATGGCAACCGCAGCCTGGGCCGCGAATGTGCACACCATCTCCTCGTCTTCGACCGTGAACTCCGGGAGGGTCTGTTTGTCCGCTAAATAGAGGTTGCCCAAGAGCACGCCCCGAAGACGAAGGGGCATACCGAGGAAGGATTTCATTACGGGATGATTCTCGGGAAATCCAACCGAATCTGGGTGACTGCCGATGTCCTTGACTCTCAACGGACTATCGCTGCCGTCCAGGCTGCCAAGGACACCTCTCCCCCTGGGCGAGGGCTTTATAAGACTCGCTTGTTCGGGCGTCATGCCACTCGAAAGGAACTCACCGGCTTCTCCGTTCTCGTCGAAAGTCAGCAAGGCGCCATACGTGGCCTGGGTGAGAAAGCAAGCCTGGTCGACGATTTCTTGCCGCAATGAACCGCTATCCGGATGGCCATTGATACGCAAGGTGGCTTCTCTCAGCCGCGCCAAGTGGTTCACCAGGGGTTCCGCCTCTCGTACTGGTCCGTCTACTTCCTTAAGCATTATCAACCACTTTCGTAAACTTCGGGGCCCGGCAATAAGCTCATTTATCTTCATATATAAATGTTCTTACATCGCACCGCAAAGTAATATAACACATTGATTATGATAAGGGCACGCGTCATCATGAAATCTTCATAATTCGGGTCTGTTCCCACTTAGTAAAGAACCTTAAGTATGAAGATGGTACGAATATCGTAATTATTACTGCGGAAAGCGAATATCCTTAACAGAAACCCTTTGCAATGACATAAAGGACGCTGCCGGGCCCTCAAGAAAGGCAAATGCTGCGCAGAACTGCAGGACAGACTATGAGCCAGCCGGTCAATCGCATTTCAGTGGCCTGGCATTGCAGAGCGGGATTGGCCCACGCCAGAGAGGGGGCAGAAAAATAGTTTTCCCGCCATTTCCGCTCATTAATCCTCTGCCAATAGGCAGCCCGACAGGCGTGAAAGCGAGAAAACTATTGCTTCCTCCATTCCCATTCATTTCATCCGCTTGACTGTCCGCCAGCAGATAGTCGGAAAATGCGAGGGGCAGCCAGTATTACTAATGTAATGTTAGGAGGGGGTAACAGTGCGTGTCCAGTGACGGTTGTCATCAGGGTCGACGCACGTTGGCCCACGAAGGCACCTGAAGAAGAGATGACACACGAATGTTCAAAACTGTTCAACGAAAGGAAAACAAGTGCGATAGCCCGGTACATCCAAACAGACAGCTACCAAACTGCACCCAACTCTTGATATAATGGCTGTACCATAGCTGCGGGCGTAACTCAGTGGTAGAGTGTTTGCTTCCCAAGCAAAAAGTCGTGGGTTCGAATCCCATCGCCCGCTCCAAGACACCCTGATTTTAGATACGAAACCGCGGTTATTGGACGGCGGTTATTACTTTTAATATCACTATAGCTTAGATTGCAGAAGGGCCTTTTTCTGCTCTGGCCTACCCGTTAGGGGTCATTCCAGGTTGCAGCATTTCTGAATCTCTTCGCACTTTGCCGGGTGGAAGCGGCGTGTGGCAGACTTCACCAATTTTGAGCGGGTGGCCAGCAAGTGCCGAGTGGTGGGAGTCTATCGCAACAGCCGCCTGACCCAGTTCGTCCTTACTTGGCACCCTACCTGGGTGCAGCCATCACAGACGTCGAAAGCCAAGGAGAAGGGTTCGAAGTCTGGGTAGCCGGCTGGCCGGTGGTGTTCTTTTATGTCCGGGCGTACCACGTCGCCCTTTTCGGGATCAGCTATTGTTAGTGAAGATATACGCGGCTGATCGTTCGGCCTCTTAATTTGCGGGGTGTAAGAGCCAACTGGACTACATGATCATCCTGCCAGGGAACAATGCCTAAGCGAGTCGGCGCCAGGACTGCCATTGTCTCCGGCGTGCAGGCCATAAACCCACAGGCCTCTTTGCTCGATAGTCAAGTTGGCACTGAGAGGTAGTTGTGGATTCCTTGTTTCAGTTCGAGTCCATCAAGGTGGTCCACATCTTTATAATTCCTTGACAGCAGATCCGTACCATGCGCACATTCTGGAGTCCTTTGTAACTCCGTCCGGGAAGGTGCGAATTGAAGCGTATTGGATCTAAATGTCGATGGCGCATACCCTGGGGTTCGTTGTCCGGTACGCGTCGTCATCGTGGTCGCCCCATGGCCCCGATAAGCGTTGTATTCGTCACCCTCGTGATGGTTGCCCTGGTGCCTGGTTGTGGTGACGCGGTCGAGCGGATATCGGTCGACACACCGGCGGAGGCACCTTTGTCGATCCCCCCATTGCTCGAGTCGACAATCGAGAATGGTGTCGCGCATTATGACCTCACGATCGGCACATCACATCACGATTACCAACAGGCTAATCCGACTGAGACCTATTCCTACAACGGGATGTCGGTGCTCGGGCCCACCCTTCGCCTAAAGACCGGCGATTCGGTGGTTATCAACGTCACCAACGCGTTGGACCAGGTTACTACAACCCACTGGCATGGCGCTGACGTGCCGGCCGAAGCCGACGGCGGGCCGCTGAGTCCGATTAAGCCAGGCACAACCTGGGTGGCCGACTTCGATGTGATCCAGCCAGCGGCTACCCTCTGGTATCACCCCCATCTGCATTGATTCACAGCCGAGCATGTCTACCGCGGCTCCGCCGGCATGATCATAATCGATGACGGGAACCCCGCTGGTACACTCCTGCCCAAGACCTACGGCGTCGACGATATTCCGGTAATCATCCAGGACCGGGATTTCACGGAGGACGGCCAACTCGACTTCGACATAACCCGCGGACCCCTTGGAAACCGAGATGGTGTACTGACGGTGAATGGTACTATCAACCCGTTCGTCGAAACACCCACGGGACTGGTTCGGTTGCGACTGCTCAACGGCAGCCAGGCCAGGATATATCAACTTAGCATCGAGGGGGCCACCATGATGAAGATAGCCTCCGACGGCGGCTATCTGGCCAGTCCCGTCATACTCGAGCGACTCGTCCTCGGCCCCGGGGACCGGACCGAGATCATCGTTAACGTCGGGGTCGCGCCTGCCGCTCTGGTCGACAGCGCGTTTGGACGGGTGCTTGAGCTCCGGCCAACCGGCCTAACATTGCCCGTGGGCCCGGTTCCAGAGACGCTCACGACCATAGAGCCAATCTCCGACTCGGAGATCACCGTGGACCGGAGTTTCCACATGGAGCAGGTGGGAAACGGGTGGGGATTTAACGGGGTCCAGTTAGACATGAGCAGGATAGATGAAACAGTGCGACTCGGAGACACAGAGCGCTGGACCCTTACTGCCGACGCCGGCCAGCACGTGTTCCATGTCCACCAGACCCAGTTTCAGATATTGGCGATCAATGGCGAACCTCCACCACCAGAGGAAGCAGGCTGGGAGGACTCCGTGTTGGTCAATGCCAACCGTGAGGTAGTTATAGCTTCCCGCTTCAATACCTATGCCGATAACGACACGGCGTATATGTACCACTGCCACATTCTTGATCACGAGGAACTTGGCATGATGGGGCAATTCCTGGTCGTCGAGTAACCTGGGCGAGATACGGGTAGTAGTAATAGTAAGCGGCCCTTTCCCGTCGAGGAAAGAGCTTGAAACGAGAGACTCCGAGCCGGTATTGCACCATCCGGATGAACCTTGGAGTGAAGGTTATTAGTTTTTTCCGGTTCGGTGGGGGACGGGATCCTGGGCCTTTGTCTAGCTGCTATATCTTGCGGCCATTGCTGCAAGGGTACTGCAGCAAGAGCCAGGGTGTAGCGCCAAGGGTATAACAACTACGGTATTGCGACAAGGAATCGAATAGCGCAGCAAGGTTGGCACGGCAAGCCAAAGCTCAATCCTTCACTCTCGATCCATTCACTGGTGCATTAGTTGCTGTACTGAAGGGAGCATCGGCGAATTCGTTTGAAGCAGGGCCACGCCGCACAGTGCACCTAAGAGCGGTTGTGGGACGAGCACGGGTTCGACCATCAAGGGCTATGGACAATGATACCCAGTTCCAGGCCGGCTTCTGATTCGGCATGCTGTATCTGTTAAAATTGGCGTTATACGGCAATTTTCTCCTTTCCTTCCCAGGAAGGATGTGGCTGAGGGAGTAGAGCATGAAGCTGATCTCATGGAACGTTAACGGCATACGGGCAGTTCACAAGAAGGGATTCCTTGAGTGGTTTCAGGAAGCCCAGCCCGACGTGCTGTGTCTCCAGGAAACCAAGGCCCACGAGTCCCAGTTGCCCGCCGCCCTGACGCAGGTCGAGGGTTATTCCTGCTGGTTCACCACTCCGGAGCGCAAGGGTTACAGCGGCGTGGGCCTCTACACCCGCGAGGGTCATAAACCCCGCAGCGTCAGCTTCGGGTTGGGCGTTGAGCGGTTCGACAGCGAGGGGCGCACCATCGTCGCCGACTTCGATGACTTCGTCTTCCTGGGCATCTATTTCCCCAACGGCAAGCGGTCCGCCGAACGTCTGCGTTACAAGATGGAGTTCTACGACGCCTTCCTGGATTACGTGGACCAGCTGCGACAGAAAGGCCGCAGTGTGGTTGTGTGCGGCGACGTAAATACGGCCCACAGGGAAATCGATCTCGCCCGGCCTAAGGAGAACGAGAAGATTTCAGGCTTCCTCCCCGAGGAACGGGCCTGGATGGACACCTTCATTGAACACGGCTACATCGACACCTTTCGGCAGTTTAACCAGGAGCCGGGCAACTACAGTTGGTGGGACCAGATGACCCGCGCGCGGGACCGGAACGTGGGTTGGCGTATCGACTACTTCTTCACCGACAGCGATTTCGCCTCCAACCTGACCAATGGCTTCATAATGCCCGACGTGATGGGGTCAGATCACTGCCCCGTCGGCATCGAAATTTCCTGACCTTCCCTGGCCATTAGGGGCTCCTGTGCTGGAGCCCCTCCCCAGGGTCCATATCAAATTCGGCTTAAGCCTCCTGCCCTCATAAAGGGCACTCCATAGTCGACTCTACGGGAATGCGCATCCCATATCTGCTTCAGCTTAGTACCTCCTTGTGGCGAAGACTCGTCACCTGAAAAGCTGCTATTCCGGCGCCGCACCTTCAGGCGCCCCCGCCACTTTATACCAACAGCCCAAGTTCTATTTCCTCGCATATTTTGCCTGGCAGAACATAATTGACACCTCCTCCAGTCACGTCTATAATCTCCCATTCTTGATATGGGATATCATTTAGTACAGCTCATTCAAGGAACACTCCAATGATCGCAGGTCCTGGTCGGCCGTGCCGAACGCCAAGGAGCTACAAGAAGCAGCTAATGCTTGGGCAGGAGGATGCCCATTCTTGCAACCGTCGGTAGTTTTCCGCGATCTTATAAGGAAGCACAAGCGACCGAAAGATTCCATGCAGGGCTAGAACACCGTCCTGGCCGACCCTTCACGCTCCCATTGCGAATGAGACGGTGTAGATAGGACCAGCCGTCTTTGGACGGGTTGCAGTTGGTGATAGTTGCTGAGGCTGATCGGGTCCCCGCCCTGCGGGGGCTATTGCCGAAGTAACGAGCGCACTAGACGCGCCTGCACCCGTCCGCCGCAATAGACTAGAGCCGGTATTTCGATTGTTGTCCATCAATAACCATCTGGAGGTATTATGCATATAAAAGTGATATCACATTTCAAACTAGCCGTGTCAGGGGTATTTTTACTTTGCCTCGTCCTGGCCCTCGCCTGTGGTGCCCCAGCAGCCACCACTACGGAAAGCGCCCCGATCTCTCCCATCACGACAGAAAGCGCCCCACCCTCTCCCGCCACCGAACCGCCGGCATCCCCGACGGCATCCCCGACGGCAACTTCGGTTCCCCAGCAACCCTTGCAAACGGACGCAGGGTCGGAGCAGCCGGCGACACCGGTCATCAATGTCGAGGAACCTTCGGTCGCTGCCGATGCCGAAGTAGAGCGTCCCACTTTGAAAGTCGGCGTCATCTGGCTCAGCACTCCTCTGGACCCTGTGGAGAGTGGCTGGGTACCCAGTCAGTCTGGAATGTCGGAGACCTTGTTCCGACTTTCTGCCTCCGACCTGGGACCCGAACCATGGCTGGCCATCGGCGCAAAGCAACTCGACCCGCTAACGTGGGAGATCGGGCTTCGGTCTGATGTGCTATTCCACAACGGCAACATTATGGATGCCCAGGCCGTGAAAGCTTCCCTGGAAAGGACGGTCCGATTGTCGGCAGGTTCCGCGGACTCGTTGGCCATCGAAAACATTGGCGTCAAAGACGAACATACCATCATCGTTACTACCACCGAGCCCCGTCCCACACTGCCCGGTCTATTGACCGGCCCTGCCACCGGTGTCCATGACGCATCAGCGGCCGAGGCAGCCGGGGAGGGTAATTTTATCGACGCCGGCGCCCTCACCGGCCCGTACATCCCTACCTACTACGTAATGGGAGAGCGATTAGACAGTGTGGCCCATGATGATTACTGGGCAGGCAGGCCGCCGCTGGCAGGCATAGATCACATTGCGATCCCAGACGGCAACAGCCGGGAACTGGCCCTGCAGGCCGGCGATATCGACGTGGCCATCAACCTCTCGCCCCAGGGAGTGGAAACCATCGACGCTCAACCTGGAGTGATCAGCCATACTGCCGGCATTGGCACCTCGGTGGCGATGTGGTGGGTCAATTTCGAGCGGGGCACGCTGGCCGACCCACTGGTCCGTCAAGCCGTCGCGCACGCTATTGACCGGGAAAGTATCGCCGGCCTGGTCAACCCTCCGGGTACCGGATCCTATGCTGATATTCTGCTGCCGGAAGCCGTGTTGTCGTGCCCCGGCGTGACTGGGCCGGTTTTCGACCCAGCCTTGTCCCGTGAATTGCTGTCGCAGGCCGGCTATGCCGATACCGACGGCGACGGCATTGTCGAAAAGGACGGACAACCCCTGGAGATTGTCGTTGGCGGTTATCCCCAACGGCACCAGCTGCCTGTCATGGCCGAAACCGCCCAGGCAATGTTAGCTGACGTCGGCATTGGCGTAGAAGTTCAGATCACCGAGTGGTCCACGGTAAATGAGCCGGTTTGGGACCTCTTCGGTTGGTTCAACTCTGTCATCGAAGCAGGCGACCCGGTGTTGAACGTCAGCAAGTTCGTCGGCCTCAAGGCAAATGCCGAGAGCAGCGACGCCAGCAATTACGGGCACTACGATAATTCCGGGCTGGTGGACATCGTGGCTGAGGCCGAACAGGTGCCCGATATAGAGGAGCGAAAGCGAATCGCCTGTGAGGCCCTGGCGGTGATCAACGACGATATCGCTATACTGCCGGTCTCCCATGCCTACATGGTCTATGGGACAAGTTACCGGGTTACCGGCTTTGAGGCGCACCCGACCCGGTACTATTTCCTCGACCACCGCATCGGCCTGATCGAATGAGCAATCCCGGTCTTCTCGGAAGTTCAGGACAAGGGCTTGCATGAGAGCATACCTGGTCCGACGGCTGGCCACACTGCCGCTGCTACTCCTGGGTATCTCGGCGGTTAGCTTCGGGCTGCTGAGCCTGGCTCCGGGCGATCCGGCCGAGATTGTCCTGCGCCAGAGAAACCCCGGGCAGCTTCCCAGCGCAGTGGAAGTGACCGCCATGCGCGCCGAGTTGGGCCTGGACGCACCCTTGCCCACGCAGTACGTTCGCTGGGTGTCTCGGGCGCTGACGGGCGACATGGGCCAGTCTTTCGGGAGCGAGAAGCCGGTGGCGGACCAACTGGCGCGCCGAACCGTCCCAACGGTCCTGCTCACCGCGGCCGCTTTAGTCCTGGCGCTGATGGTGGCGGTGGCGGCAGGCATACTGTCGGCCCGCCGCCGCGGCAGCGCCCTGGATGCCGTCGCCCGCTTGGTGGCCCTGGTGGGAGCCGCGGCTCCATCCTACGCCCTGGCATACGGGCTTATTATTCTGTTCGCGGTGAAACTGTCCTGGCTGCCTGCGCTGGGCTATGGTTCACCCGCCCAGATCGTACTTCCCGCCATCGCGTTGTCTCTTGCGCCAATGGCCCAGCTGATGCGCCTGATTCGTGCCAGTATGCTGGAAATCCTGGGTCAGGACTACATCCGCACGGCGCGGGCCAAAGGACTCTCCGAACGGACCGTAGCCGTCAGACACGCCCTGCGCAACGCACTGCTGCCAGCCATTGGGGCCATGGGGGTGAACCTGGGCTACCTGCTCAGTGGCGCGGTCATAGTGGAGACAATCTTCAGCTGGCCCGGTTTGGGTCAGTTGATGGTGGAGGCGGCGTTAACCCGCGACTATCCCGTAGTGCAGGGTTTCGTCACCTATGTTGCCGTGGCAGTACTGCTGGTTAACCTGATTGCCGATGTCACCCTGCGCGTCGCCGATCCGCGCCTCCGCTTCAGTCATGACGAGATGTAAAGGCTAATGACAGCTGATATCGGACACGCCACTGAACGCGTACATTTGACACTTATCCCCGGCGGTTCACGGCGGCGCCGGCAGTGGACTGGGTTGCTGCGGGAGCCGGGAACCGCCCTGGGGCTGTTCCTGGTGGGTTCCCTGCTGCTGGCGGGGTTGTTGGCGCCGTGGCTTCCCCTGGATGATCCAACCAGGATCAGCCTGCCCGACCGATTGCTCCCGCCGTCCGAGGGGAACCTTCTGGGCACTGACCATCTGGGACGGGACACATTCAGCCGCATCGTCCACGGCGCACGTATGACCCTGCTGGCCGCCGCCGCCACCCTGGCCCTGAGCATGACCATCGCGCTGACGGTGGGGATTGTTTCCGGATACCACGGAGGCTGGACCGACACGGCGCTGATGGGGGTTGTGGACCTGCTCTTGGCCTTTCCTTCGCTGATCCTGGCGCTGGCCGTGGCGGGAGCCTTGGGACCCGGTCTGTTCAACGTGCTGCTGGCTGCGGGCGCCGTGTGGTGGGTGGGTCACGCACGTATCATTCGCGGCATCACTCTGGGGGCGCGACAGTCGGAATATGTGACGGCGGCACGGGCTGCCGGGGCCAGCAATATGCGCATAATTCTCCGGCACATCGCGCCGAATATCCTTGGCCCCATCGTCGTCATCGCCTCCCTGGATGTCGGCTGGATCATCCTGGGAATCGCCGGTCTCAACTTCCTGGGGCTTGGGGCGCAGCCCCCCACTCCGGAGTGGGGGGCCATGCTCAATGACGCCCGTCCCCACCTGCAGACCGCGCCCCGTCTCTTGCTCTTGCCGGGGTCGGCCATCTTTGTGGCGGTTCTGGGGTTCAACCTGCTGGGCGACGGCCTTCGAGACCTGCTGGACCCCCGTATCCGTCGACCAGCGGGCTGACTGAGGAGGTCGAAACTCCTAGGGTGCCAGTCTGTGCAGGAAGGTTCAGTTTTGCACCGAGGGTCGAGTTCTTCTCGGCAAAACACCTACTCGGCGGCGCGGTCAGCAGGCGAGTGTCAGTAGTGTCAGCATCGATGCGTGGGATTAGCGAGCCCACCTTTTCTTGCGGCACCATAAATAGCGCCTGTTTGTGACCTTGATAATGTCACGGTCGCGCCCAGTCTATTGCCTTGAAGGGGTGGGCCCGTTCCAGGAGAAACGGGATGCCGCAGCCTCCCTGGGGGAATGGCCATTGAGGTAGAAGCTGATGCGGAGCCGTCCGGTCATCGTATCCTCGCCCACCGATGAGCCCACCCCAAACACATCCGCGATAATGTCCGGATGCAGGACTTCTGCCGGCCTCCCCGACGCCACTATCCTGCCCCCGTCAATCACATGTATGAAGTCACAGTAATCCGCGGCAATGTTCAGATCGTGAAGGGCAGCTAACGTGGTCAGCCCCAGGTCCCGTACCAGTTCCATGGTCTCCAGCTGATAGCGGATGTCCAGGTGGTTGGTGGGTTCGTCCAGAACGAGGAAATTGGGCTGTTGAGCCAGAGTCCTGGCAATAATGACTCTCTGCTTTTCTCCCCCGGAAAGGGTGTTGAAATTCCTGTGGGAAAATCCGGCGAGCCCAACGCGGGCGAGGGCGTCCCTTATGATGCCCCGGTCTGCCGGTGTGTCCCGGTCAAACATTCCCTTGTGGGGATTGCGTCCCATGGAAACGATTTCTCCCACCGTGAACTGGAAATCCGAGGGGTACTCCTGCAAGACAACCGCGATCCGGCGGGCGGATTCCCGACTGTCCATGCGAATGAGGTCGTGCCCGTCGAGGGTGATGGTTCCCGAATCGGGTTTCTGTGCGCGGTAAATGCAGCGCAGAAGAGTGGACTTACCACTGCCGTTGGGTCCGATGAGTCCGGTAATGGAACCGGATTCCACCGCCAGCGAAACATCCCTCAGGATGGGCTTTCCATCGATGCTCCAGTTAACATGGTCAGCCTGTAGACGCATCAGACCTGTCCTCCATAGGCCTGGCGACGCCAACGCAACAGCCACAGGAAGAACGGCGCGCCGACCAGGGCGGTGATTATACTGACTGGAATTTCCTGAGGCTGAACAATGGTCCGGGCCAAGACGTCCACCCAAATAAGGAAGATGGAACCAGCAAGGGCGCTGGCGGGAAGGACCAGGCGATGGTCAGCGCCTGACACCAGCCGTACGATATGGGGCATCATCAACCCAACGAAGCCGATGGCGCCGGATACCGCCACCATTACGCCGGTGAGCAGGGCAGTCAGAACGAGTAGCTGGCAGCGAAGGGCCTGGGTGTTCACCCCGAGAGTGACCGCCGTTTCTTCTCCCGCTAGGAGCGCGTTCATGGCTCGGTATTTCAGTACCAGGAAAGTAATGCCTACCAGGAGCGCCGCCGCCGGCAAACCTAGATAGCTCCACTCCGCTCCGGACAGCGTCCCCAGCATCCAGAAGAGGACCCCCCGTACGGCCCTTTCGTCGCCCATGAACAGGATTAAGCTGGTGATGGCCGAAAGGACATAGGCCGTGGCGACGCCGGCAAGTATCAACCGTGTGGGGGAGACCCGACCCCGGGTCTGGGCCATGACAAAAACGATGGCGAAGGAACCAACCGCACCCACGAAAGCCAGTATGGACAGCGAATAAGGCGCGAGGAAATTGATGCCCAGCATGATGACGAGGACTGCCCCGACTGATGCCCCTGAGGAGGTGCCCAGCAGATAGGGGTCGGCCAGGGGGTTCCGTACCGTTGCCTGCATGGTGGCGCCGACAACTGCAAGCCCGGCGCCGACGATTCCGGCGAGGAGCACCCTGGGCAGCCGTATAAGCCAAACGATGTGGTCCTGCCCCGCAGTCCAGTCCCCGGGGGACATGCCAAAGGCATGGGAGGCTATGATGTGCCAGACCGTGACGGGCGAAATATAGACCGGCCCAACGGTGATGGCAAGGGTAATCGAGAGCAACGCCCCAAGGCCCAGCACTCCCAGAACCACGCCCAGGCCCATGCGCCGCGTCTCTTCGGGAGACCCCGAGGCATGATGGTGGGGAGTTACAGAGACTTGAGAATCCCGCTCCTTCCCATTGCTGGCTTGCATGCCAGTTGACTTGGAAACGCGGTTTCTCAGCATTCCCATATCGTCCGCATCGACATTGAGGACGTTTCCTATTGACCGACTGCTTCGGCGAATTCGGCGATGGCCGCGGCGTTCCTGATTCCCGGTACGAGGGAACTGAACTGGACCACGACGAATCGCTGTTCCTTCACGGCGGTGATATCGGCAAGGGCGGGGTCACCCAGGAGAAGGTCGATCTTTTCTTGGGAGGTGGACCAGTCGGCCTCGGTGAGCACAATCATCTCGGGGTCCCGGTCTATGACCTCTTCCCAACTGACAGATTTCCAGCGGCCATCCACGTCATCGAATATATTAGAGCCTCCTGCGGTCTCGATCATGTTCGTGAACGTGGAGCAGCAGACGGCAGTGTAGGGGGAGTCATCCCCAGAGTCGAAAATGAAAACCCGCAACGGATCGCCTGGGCTGTCGGTCCGGGGTGCGGCGGCGGCCACCTCCTCTGACATGGCCTGCACCAGGGCATCGGCCCGGTCGGGCACGCCGAATATGTCGCCGATGGCGCGTATATCGGCATAAACATCATCGAGGGTGTCGGCGGAACCAACGTTGCAGATAGCGCTGGTCAAGTAGGTTCCAATGTCAAGCTCGTTGAGCACGTCCTGGGAGCCAGCAGCGCCGTCTCCAAAGGCGCTGAGGAAGCCGCCGTAAATGAAGTCGGGATTCTGGGCCAGTATGACTTCCCGGGAAGGATATTCCTCGGCCAGCACCGGGATGGACTGGTACGCTGACTGGTACTGGGGCAGAATCTGGTCGTCGATGTAGGCGGTACCCACCATGCTATCCTGCAGCTCCAGGGCCAGCATGATCTCTGTCACATGCTGGTTGAGCGTGATGGCTCGAGTTGGCGGCTCGGAGTAGATGTAGCTTGCCGTGCCGGTCTGTATCTCGCCCTCCTCGCCTTTGAATGCGGTACAACTCTCGACGGTGACTGGGGCATAAGTGGCTTCGGCAGTAGGAAACGGAGTGTCAGTTGGCAGAGCCGGCGTGACCGCCGGCATCGGCGTGTTGACGGGCGGCGCCTGAATTTCAGCGGGCACGGGTGTGGACGCCGGTCCACAGGCGACAACTGCCAAAGCGATGGCGAAGGATGTTGCGAAGAGGGCAAGTGACTTGGTGACCATTACTAATCTCACAGTGATTATTCAGATAGTGTTTGCGAATTCGGTAACAACTGGCGGTCCGGCGAAGGGTGAAATGCGCTGGCTGATACGGGCTCGCCATTCAGGAAGTGGCGGTCAATGATCCGGGAGACGGTGTCCTTGTCCAACCCGCAATACCAGGTGCCCTCGGGGTAAACCACCATGACCGGGCCCAGGTTGCAGGGGTACAGGCATCCGGTGCGAGCCGCCAAGACGTGCCCGGGGCCCCGGTCCAGGCCTTCTTCCTTCAGGCGCATTCGCAGCCAGGCGCCGACCTCGGCTGCACCGGCAGCAGTGCATCGGGGGCCCTGACAGAACAGCACGTGATGGGCGTGCGGCGGGATAACCGACCAACCGGGGTCGGGCGCCCCGGCATGGCCGCTGCCGGAAGCAATGGTGGTATTGGTATCCAGGGCCAATCTAACGGCCTCCGTGGCGGCGTCGGCCACTTGGCGCCCGTTGTTGAAAAGGCCAGCAAAGAGGACAGGCAATGGGGTGGCTGCTTGTCGCTGCCACCGGCGAGCAACGAACTGGAGCCATTTCCAGGTTGCGGCTTCAACGGGCATGAACACCGGGAGGAGCACCGCAGTTCCGGCGCCTGCCCTGCGGGAGGCCTCCAGGGCCTGGGGCAGGGATGGCCCACCCTGCTCGAGCAGGGCCTCCGTTACCAGCCAGGCAGGATGCTTCAACCGAATGTCTTCAGCCAGGGAGGACAATTCCTCAGCGGGCTGCCGGGTGTAGAGACTCCCCCTCCCGATCAGAACGACGGCGACATCCGGTCCATCAGTCAGGGCGTCTTGTTGGCTTATGGCTTGCGTTTTATTCAGGGTTTCCTCGGTTTAGCGCTTGATGCGGGTTCTGGGGCACCGGGTGTGGCTGTTGTAAGGGTGACGGACAGTCAGCCACTCTCCTCACTGGCACCCTGCTCTGGGCGTGGACGTCTGATTCGGCCTTTTGCTTGCCCTATTTTCCAGACCGTCACGCCACCACGGGCGTCCAGGGCGGCGAGCCCGCTTCCGTCAGGCCGCCAATATAATTCGGCCACCTGGGCCCCAAGATCCTCCGCCCCTACCGGTCCGCCTTTTCCATTTCTCTGCACCGACCACACAACCACTGCGCCATCGCGTCCCCCCGATGCCAGGCGCATCGCGCCGGGCGCAAAGGCCAGCGTGGTGATGGGCTGAACATGAAACTTTAGGACGCCGGGCCGCGTGCCTTCAGGCCCCTTTCTTCGGAAGCTCCAGACCGTCACCGCGTCACTGCCTCCGGTGGCCAAAAGGGTGCCGGTATCATCAAAAGCCAGGGCCGACGGCTTGGCAGGATATCCGAACATCTCGGAGTCCTCTCCCGAGGAGCGACGCCAGAAGTGCACCGAGTTGTCCTGGCTGCCGCAGACGACGATGCCCCCGTCCGGGCTCAGGACCATCGACACCAAAGATCCCTGCCACTCCAGTTTCTGCCGAGTCCCGCCGGTGGCCGCGACGAAGAAGGTAACTCGACCGTAACAGGCAGTTGCCAGTTCCCCTGGGCCCGACCAGGCGATGGCACTGACGGTGCTGGGATGATCATCAGACCGCCAGACCTCGGCGCCGTCCACGTCATAGACACAAACCTGCCGGGAGCAGGAAGCCGCCAGTCTTTGACCGTCCTGCGACCATGTCACGCTGTCCACCCAACCGCTTCCGACGTCGATAGCCCGGGTTACCTGGCCCTCGACAGCATTCCAGAGCAAGACTCGGCCGTCCTGGCCAGCCGTAGCAAACACGCTTCCCTTTGGGTGGACTGCTACCGAGAGCACACCGCCGTCATGAACCCCGCGCTGCCCCCAGGCGGCCGCGCCAGACTCACCGTCAAAGGCGTAAACGCCACCCTCGGCATCGCCGACCACCAGGGCTTCACCGCCCTGGCTCCAACCCCCGGCCATGGCGTAATCGCCGACCATCGCAGACCAGCCCCGGCTGAGAACTCCCATCGGGCTCCCGGCATCTAAATCAGACATGCTTCAAACCCCTCCCGCATACTCTGTCCATCGAGGTTTCGGCCAATGAAGACGAGCTGATTGAGGCGGGGATTATCCCCCCATTCGCGATCCGGCTGGCCGTCAAAGAGCATGTGAACGCCCTGGAAGACGAAGCGACGCGACTCCCCCGCAACGCTGATGAAGCCCTTCATCCGGAAGATGTCCACCCCGCGATCCCGGAGCAGTTGGCCAAGCCAGGCGTTGAGCTTTTCGGGATCGGCGTCGCCGTCAATCTCGATGGAGATTGATCCCACCTCGTCGTCGTGCTCGTGCTGGGCGACCCAGGTTCGCTCGGCTTCGGCGGGAACCGCCGCTCCCTTGATGCGTTGTATGTCTGTCTCTGTCTCTTCGCAGGCAGGCTCGGAGCAAAAGTTGCCCCCCAGTTTGAAAGCCTCTCCATCCGCGTTCCTCAGTTGGAGATCGAATTCCTCCGCGAGGTGCTGGGCGTAGAGGCCAACCCTCCCCGGCGTAGCGACCTCAAAGAAGAACGACTTGCGTCCTGGGGAATCGAGCCGGAGGCTCACATGCTTGTCGAAGGGAATCTCTCCCCCCGGCTGAATGATTTCCGCAGGTTCGGCGTACTCCCGGACACACCACTCCGCACCCTCCCGGAGGGCAGGGTCATCCGTGGCCTGGCCAGACACGACAACCAGCGACATCGCCGGATCGGGTCCCTCGGCGAGGTTGAGTTCGTAGCGGCCGGCATCGAGCGAATAGACCCCCGTCCATTCGAAGGGATACTCCGGCTCGAGGAAGGTGGGACGACGCTCGAGCACCTCGTCCAGGTTGAAGGCGCCCAGGTCGAGCACGGTTTCTACCGGTACGTTCGCTCGCTCGGTGCGCACGACTCGCGCCATCCGGTTCATGCCCCGGAGGCGAGCTTCCAGGCCGTCAAGGGCCTCGCCGTTGACGAGGTCGGTCTTGTTAAGGACCAAAACGTCTGCGAAAGCGATTTGTTCCATGCTCTCGTCGCTTCTGCCCAGCTGCTGCTCAATGTGGGCTGCGTCGACGAGTGTGACGATCCCGTCAAGCGCGTATTCAGCGCGAAGCTCCTCGTCCATGAAGAATGTCTGGGCGACCGGACCGGGGTCGGCGAGGCCCGTGGTTTCCACCAGCACATAGTCGAACTTGTCCCGGCGCTTATTGAGATTGTTGAGTACCCGGATCAGGTCTCCACGCACCGTGCAGCAAATACAACCGTTTGACATCTCGAAGACCTCCTCGTCAGCGTTGATGACGAGGGCCTGATCAATGCCGACCTCCCCATACTCGTTCTCGATTACAGCAATGCGCTTGCCGTGCTGTTCAGTCAAGATCCGGTTGAGCAGGGTTGTCTTGCCAGAGCCGAGAAAGCCCGTGAGGATAGTAACTGGTACTCTACGCTCCATGGTCATATCGAATCCTCCTGCAGATTGTAATGCGATACTGTATCAATATAAGATTGTGTTAGCCGCCGATTTAACTATTTGGATGACATACCAGTTGGGGAATAGACTCCGGCGCTGTCTAGTGGGGGACGTAGGCCTACGCCCGCTTCGCCGGTTTGTCTTGCCAGTGGTCACTCACGCCTGGCTAACGGGAAGCAGCCCGGTAATTGCGTTGAACCGGGCGCTCTTACCTGCTCCGCTGGGTCCGCAGACGACCATTAGGGTACCTGCGTTCACAGCGACGGTACCCTTGTTCAGGCCCGTGTACCCGTCCAGTGCCACGCTGCTCGCCTAGGACACTGTTGGGTAAGTTCCTCTTGCCGGGACCGGGTAAGCCGGCGTTGATGGCAACCGGTTCTTTGTGCTGCGTGTTCATATTGAATCCCCCATTCAATTTTCTTGCGATGTAATATCATTATTAAACGGTAATCATTAGACGAAGCCAAACACCCAAGGATGGCTAAATTGATATGCCGTACCAATAAGCAAACATACACCTCCGGCGCTGTCATTGTCAACCAGGAGAATTAACCGGCAGGGCAATCGCGTTTTAGGTTCGTGTTGATATGTGCAAGTTCTTTCTGATGGGAAAACATGTCACCCTGAGCTTGCCGAAGGGTCTAAAGTCCCGGACAGGAGTCAGGCTCAAGGCCCGAAACAAGGTTGCTGGGTTGGAGTTTAGATGCTTCGGCTTCGCTCAGCATGACTATCGTTTATAACGCGATTGCCCTGAATTTACCGGCGTTCCTGAGGTCTTTTAGCGCTGGATCAGCTTGGGGCTGAGGCAGACCAGCGCAAAGAAGCAACCGAGCATGGCAATGCTTTTTATTCGCTTCGGCGTTCCACCGCACCAGCCTGCGTCAACCTTCCGGCCAATGGCTTCGGGATTGTGTCAGGAGCAGGTCCTGCGCTTCAAACACAATGCCAGAGTGGCCAGGGACAACACGGTGTAATTCCAGATGCACACCATGCAGTTGTTGCCAAGACGGGAGCGTTCCGGCTACGCCGGGGCAGCCGTGGAAGTTCTCGAAAGCCTGGATGGCCGGTTGCCAGTCCGCCACGAGGCAAGCATAGTCCCTTCCCAGGAAGCGCCACCCAGCCCGCTATTCGTAAGAAATGGTCATCGACCGTCTCAGACGGTGACTGCCCCCTCTTCCATCTCCAACGGCCAGGGCCAGGGCTGGACATCGACTCACCAGTCGCTAGAACCAAGTCACACGGACGAGAAAGGTCAAGGTGGGATCATTGACGGCATTTCCCCAGCCGGCATTTCCCGAGCCACTGACACGCGTACGCACACATTCCTTCGGAGGGAGAGATGGAAGGCGTTGCAGGAAGCCAGAGGCGAGGGCATGTCGCTGCGATCCATCGAGCGAAACTTGGGAATCCACAAGGCTATCACCAAGAAGTACCTGGGCATGGTTGGCGAACAGATTCAGGTTGGCAACAAATTGACATCCGGGAGTACATCAAAATGTTAAACTCCTGGCCGTTAATCCGGAGCCTCTGGGACCACGACCTTGCCATCCGCCCCCGCCACCCGGGTTTTACCAGCAGCGACAACCCGTTGCCCCCCCAGGACCGTCCGAGTACCGCCCCGTTTCCTTGACGCTCTTCACGAAAACCGCGGACAATGGCCTCGGCCGTTCTTCGATTCTTTTACCCCGTTCCATTTTAATATTTTCCCCTGTGTTATTACTTTAGCAGTGATTCTATATGGAATCAGGTGAAGCTTCAGGGGCAATAAATCAGGAGAGTTGTATCTGAAAGAGGGGTGCAATAAGGCTTATGCCACTATCTGAAACATTGTGTTGGGACCCATCGCCCGCTCCAGCTTACTTACTCCACTCTACTTGGGCAGGGCCAGAAGCCTGCCCTCAAGTGTTTCTCGGGTCCGCGCGTCCGGATGACAACCCCCTTTTCAGCAGTTACCATTGAAGGCAAGTCGGGGCTTTGCGCCCAGGGCCTTTCCGGCTGACCCTAATTCAGTGCGCCCAGAGCGTGCAGAGCCAGAGCATGCAGAGGCAAAGCGTGCAGAGCATGGTACCGGGGAACGATTGAACACTGACAAGAACAGCTTCCACAGTGGCGATATGGCCCTGCTGCTAGACCGAAAAGACCGGCGCTACCTCATCACCCTGGCCGACGGGCAGGTCTTTCACTGTCATTTGGGCAGATTGGCCCACGACGGACTGATCGGTCAGTCGGTTGGCGGCTGGTATCGCACCGACCGGGGCCATACCCTGCTGGCGGTGAGGCCCACGCTGGGAGAATTCGTCAGGCAGATGCCCCGGGGCCCGCAGATTATCTACTCCAAGGATCTGGGCAACATTGTTGCTTTTGGCGACATTTTCCCCGGAGCCACCGTGATTGAATCGGGCCTGGGGTCCGGGGCGTTGACCGCCGCGCTGTTGCGGGCCGTTGGCGAAACCGGCAGGGTCGTCACCTATGAGATAGATGAGGCCGTGGCGCCCCGGGCTATGGCCAACATCCAGCGGGTGATTCCCAATACTGCAAATCTGACCATAACCATCGGCGACATTTACGAGGGTATCGAGGAGCGGCAGGTTGACCGGGTTGTGCTGGACGTGCCGGAACCCTGGCAGGCGGTGGCGGGAGTAGCCGAGGCGCTGATCATGGGCGGCATTTTGACCAGCTTTTCTCCCACCATCCTGCAGGTGCACCAGTTGGTGGGCAAGCTCCAGGAGGACGGCAGGTTCCAGTTGATAGAGACTGTTGAAACCCTGCTGCGGCCCTGGCACGTTACCGAGCGGAGCGTGCGGCCGGCCCATCGCATGGTCGCCCACAGTGGGTTTCTGACCACCGCCGTACTCTGCCAGCCCCGGGTGATTGGCACTGCCTCCAATCCGTTGCCCCCAACTTCCAAACCGGCGGCCCCAACTTCCAGTGAACCGCAGGGAGAGTAGAGCACCCGAAGGGAGACTGTAACTAAGGAGACCTTAACTATGGATGTGATGGATCGCGATCATACCCTGGAGTTTCTAAACCAGCATGTGAAGACCGACATGCTGATGAAGCACCTCTTCACCGTGGAGGCGGCCATGCGGGGCTATGCCCGAAAGTACGGTGGGGACGAGGAACGCTGGGCCATTGCGGGCTTGCTACACGACTTTGACTGGGAGATTTGCCCCACCCCTGAATCGCATCCCACCTTCGGCGCCGACATTCTCCGCGAACATGGTTACCCGGAGGACATCATCCGGGCGGTGTTGACCCACGGCGAACACACGGGCATCCCCCGGGAATCGCTGATGGAGCACACCCTTTTCGCGGTGGACGAACTGTCCGGCTTCATCCGCGCCGTAACCCTGGTGCGCCCCAACAAGAGCCTGGACGACGTAACACCCCGCTCGGTGCACCGGAAGCTTCGGGACAAGAACTTTGCCAAGGACGTCAACCGGGAGGACATCCGCAAGGGCGCGGAGGAACTGGGGGTGGATCTGGACGAGCATATCAGCTTCATCGTGGAAAGCATGAAGCCGATTGCCGAGCGCATAGGCCTGACTGCCGGAAATACGGGCGAGGAATAATACCTCGCCCGCCACTCCATGGACGCTTGGGCTTTTCCCGGGCAGGGCCTAGTTCAGCAGAAGCCACTGAACGATTCCCAGGAGTATCCAGGGGATAAAACCAATGACGCCGGCTATCACCACCACCAGGATGGCCCGGCCGGTGCCCTCGAAGTCCATGGCCTGGCGAACACCCATCACCGCCGCCGCCAGAGTCCAGAAGAAGGCGGCTACCGAAAACAGCCACCCAACACCCGGTACCCAGGAGAATATGGCTAAAACACCGGGGGTATAGGCAAACCCCACGACCCGACCCACTTCCGACCAACTCGTATGGGTGCCCGATGCCCGCAGCAACCCGCCACCTACCATCAATATTACGGTCACCCACAACGCCCAGCGGACGATGCCAAAGGCCAGACCATAGCACAGGCCCAGAATTATGTCCTTGGCCGTTGCGTCGCCAATGATACCGCCAACCAGACCGCCTATGACGCCACAGATGGTGACCAGGATGACGACACCAATGGCCTGTCCCAACGCACTCTGGTCAGATTCTATTTCCTCGTAAGTGTGGGCGTTGAAAAGCGCCGCGCCTATCATCCGTTGAAGCATCACTCCACCTCACATTTCCTGGATCGTCTTGCTCGACTCCCGGATTATACCCACGACTCCCTTAGGAATGTACGTAGTTTATATGCAGAATATATACGAAATTGTTTGTCTACAAGCTTACCCATATTTTCTCCCATTGGGATTGGCAAAGGGCTTTGGGTTCAACGGCAAGCAGGCGCAATTTCAGTAGAGGGCAAGTCGGAGACCAAAAAGGCCTTATGTATCCCCAAAAGGGCCGGACCACAGGTCGGTCAGCTCAAACTCCTGAATCGCCGGCTGACTCCATCCCTGGGGCAAGGATATGTGGCGGTCGGTCAAGAGCGGCACGGGCAACGACCCGACCAGCTTGAGGGCTTCCTCGGAAGGCTTCAGGCCCCACAGCACCGGCCAGTCGCCGCCGCTGGCAGCAGGCAGATTCTTGCCCTGGACCAGCGCCTTGAAGTCGCCGAGGCCGTCGGGGCGGGCCAGGGCCAGCAGGCCGGTCCGGTTGTCCGCAGCCTGGAGTCTATCAACGGCCCCGAGTCGCGGGGTTGCTCCTTCGACCAGCCCAGGGGGAGCGGAACCGGACTGCATGGTGAGGCGGCGGCGGAAGTCGTCCAGCCCCAGGTTTTGGAGGAACTGCCGCTGGGTGGTGTAGCCCAGCGGCGCCAGGCCAGTCCGGCGGCCGGCATTAACAATGGAAGTGAAGTCCACCTGGGCGGTGATGTCCTGGTCTCCAATGTGGCGGAGGGGAGCGTCGGTCTGGACGTGGCGGTAGAAGGTGGTCAATGTGCCCCTGGGCCGCAGTTCCGCCGAATAGAGTTCTTCAGCAGTCCGGCCGTAATCAATGGTCAACAGGAACCCGGCATCAAGGGCATCGGCGACCGACTGAACCCAGCCGTCGAGTCCCAGGCTGATTTCGGCGGTCTGCCCCTCTGCCAACGCCAGGCCCAACGCGTCCAGCCGCGCCGCCAGCGCCGGGTTGCTGGGTTCTCCCAGAATCTCCACCAGCGGACCTGGCTCATCCTTAGTCTCTCCTGCCTCGGCAATACAGACTTCCCTCAGTTCACCATTTTCAACCCTGACCTGGTGTACGGGAAAAGCGTCCAGCAACTCGTTGGAAAGAATGCAGCCGCGAAGGTTGCGCAGGGGAACGCCGTTGGCTCTTATTGGCGAGGCTGCCGGTATGTCCCGCAGGTCATGGCCGCCGCTGCGGTCGAGGCACAGGTATTGCAGGCAGTTGGAGAAGCCGGCGGGGAAGTCTACTACGGCGGCCAGGATGTCTCGGCAAAGCTGGCCGTTGCCGGACCCAAGTTCCACCACGCAGAAGGGGTCGGGGCACTCCAGCCATTGCCAGAACTGGTAAAGCTGCACCGCCAGCAGGGCACCAAAGGCGGGGTGGACCATGGGCGAGGTGTAATAGTCGCCGGTGGAGCCAAAGGGACCGGTGTCCAGGCTGCCCCGGGAATAGTAGCCGGCCCGGGGCCAGTAGAGAGCCACGTCCATGAACTCGGCAAAGGTGATGGAGCCGCGCTGGCGGATGCGGCCCCGGATTTCGGTTTCGGCGGTTACTGTCATTTTATCCACGAAGGGGCGCGAAGAATCACAAGGGAATTATACCGGGGCATCCGTGAATATTCGTGCCTGTTCGTGGAACGGGACTGCAGAAACTCAGGAGGGCAGAAGAATGGTAGCCAGCATTCCCAGCACCCACACCGCGCCAAACATGGCAAAGGTATAGAGTACCCATTTGCCAATTTGCTCGTCACTTCTTCTAAAGCGGCTATACGCTTTGTGCCCTCTCATGATGCCTCCCATACATCAACATAACTTATCATTACCTTATATTGCATAAAGTATAATTGACTTAAAACATTGCCGTCAATGCTTAATCTCGGCAGGATCAACGCGATATCAAGGCGTTATCAAGGCAGGTAGGAACCACAGACAGGTTGATGACGCTATTGCCATGTGGGCCGGGAGGACGCTGGCCCAGGGTGAGGTCGGATTTGCGGCGGTGGCGGGGATATACAGGTTGGTCGAGGCGGGCCTGCCCCGGGCAAGGCGGCCCGCCAGCATCTAGTCGGGAGTGAGGGGGATGGCGCACCAGAGGCCGGCCAGCCTTGGCTTGGCGAGGCTTCCGGCGGTTTCCGGCGGCGTTGGCATAGCGGCGCTGCCCTCTGCCCTGACCGGATAGTCCGGGCACTCCAGCGACAGGACCCTTTCGTACCCCGCCCCGGGCAGCCTGGTTACCGCGTGCAGCACCCGGTACTCCGCAATGGCCGAACCCACCAGGGCCAGGGCCGCCACCAGGGCCAACACCGCCAGGAGACGAAGGACGGTATTGACCCGGGGACTGTAATTCCCGCCTGTTCTAATGCCTTTAACCAGCGCAAACATGATGCACCTGTCACATAGTCAATCGGTATATAAATGATTTGTTATATTTAGTCTATCTGAGATAATCACTATATGCAATATCTAGTATCACCAAAAGCGAATGGGCGGCGGCATCAGGCAGTCAGGCTACGGCATGTGCCCTGATTAGAAGCTGTTAGAGGTGCGATGCTGGGGTAGGGCTGGCATCTGGCGGGAAAGTGGGGTTAGTCCCCGGCCAGTTCACCCAGGGAGGCCTGCTCACCCTCGGAGCGGCGGACGCGGGCCGCGGGCTGGTAGGAGGACTGGCGGGGCGGCAGTTCGAAGCCCTGGCCAGCCAGAAGCTGGTCAATGGTGCGCAACTGTATCTTGGGGTAGTCCCGCTGCCACAGGTCGGAGTGGTAAAAGCCTCCGGAGGCTTCCTCGGTCCGCATGTCGCGGGTGGGTTCCTCCAGGGAAATGAAGAGGCCCAGGGCCGCCTTCTCCCGTTCCACCACCCCCTTGAGGTCACGGATTTGGGGCGATGAAACGCGGCCGCCCTTGACCTGCACCACCACCTTCTGGGGCGTGCGGCGGGGGCCGTCGATGAAGTAGAAGACGCCGTCGATACCCCGGTCGGCACCGCGCTTCTGCTGGTCCTGGGGCTGGGCCTCCAGCAGGGACACGGCCCAGAACTGGAACTGGTAGGGGTCCTGCTCCCACATGGCCCGGGCGCTGCCGGCATCCCGGGGTTCGCCCACTACCTCGTAATCCACGCCCGGGTCCAGGTTGAACATATCCTTCAGGCGGGACTTCATCAGGGCCACGGCCAGGTGGGTGACGTCGATGCCCAGCCACTGGCGGTTGAGCTTCTGCGCCGCCACCACCGCCGTCCCGCACCCGCAGAAGGGGTCCAGCACCACGTCCCCCTCGTTGGTGGAGACTGGATGATACGCTCGAGGAGGGCTTCGGGTTTTTGCGTGGGGTAGCCGAGGCGTTCTTTGTGAGATCCTGAAAGAGAAGTGATATCCGCCCAGATGTCCTGCACTGGGACCCCTCTAGATTCATCCAAATATAGCTTTTGGCGTGGGTAGCCCGTCCTTGAGTAATAGAGGCGACCTTCGTCGTGCAGTCTTTGCATCGTATCAATGTTGTAACGCCAAGCACGAGTGTGACCATTCCATTCGTAAACTGGGTTTCCCTTTTCAGCCCCACCCGGACCCGTTAAGGGAGTAGTTGTAAATCTACGTCCGGTTTCTTCGTCTACGTTCCGATATGTAGATGCAACGTACTTATCGTCTAAAGGAACGAATACCTGGTTCCAAGTTGGATTGTCTGATTTCACATAGAACAGCAATATATCGTGAACGCGTCCGTAGTGTCGAGATCCTTGCCCAACGTCATTGTGGCTTCCATAACGACGCCAAATCACTCCATTTCTGAAATTCCTAGCCCCAAAGACGGTATCCAACAACAGCTTCAAATAATGGCTGGCGGTTGGGTCGCAATGCAGATAGGGGTTGCCGGTGGGCTTGAGGACTCGGCGCAGTTCCACCAGGCGCGGCGTCATCATCACCAGGTAGGCCATCATAGCGTTGCGCCCGATGAACTGGCGGAAAGCGGCAATCATCTCCTTCACCTCCGGGGGCGTCCCCAGGTGGAGGATGATGTCCTGCTCGTAGGTGCGCTCCGTCTCCACCGTCCACTCCCAGGTATCGGTAAAGGCCTTGATCTGGGCCGGCGACTCCTCCCCCGACTTCTCGCGGAAGAGGACATTGTAGGAAGCGTTGGAGTTGAAGGGCGGGTCCAGGTAAACCAGATCCACCGACTCGTCGGGGATATGGTCGCGAAGCACCTGCAGGTTGTCGCCGTAGAAGAGGGTGTTGGGCATGGAGTTAGATTTTCGCCAATGCCTCGGCGTCCCGAATGAATTCTATGGTTTCCCGCACGTCAGCAATAATGTCCTCTTCCGGTTCCAAAATCCCGTCGTAGAAACACGCTCCATGCAGGAAGGACTGGCGGTAGCCGTAACGCTGGCGCAACGGCTCAAGTGAGGGCTCCTGCCTTCGCAATTGCCGAATCATGCGCATTGTTTGACCGGAAGTGCGGGGTTCTTCTCCGGTTCGGGCCAGGATCAGGGCGTCGGTGGCGCGCTTGGTGGCACACCAGGCCTTGTCCGCTGCATTGCGAAGCCGGTCCTTCGCCAGCATCTTCAGTGCGTCGCTATAGAGTTCGCGCGCGTCGGCAAACAAGAAGCTAATTCGGTCGGTTTCCAGCATAGAGCCTCGCTTTACAAATGATTGTCCTGCACTCTACACCGCTACCTGTATACCACGAAATGTCTCGGCAGGCAAAGTAAAACCCCTCTCCCAAAAGGAGAGGGGCTATTTGTGGTTGCTTCCCGCTATGTGGTTTACCGCCCCAACAGGCCAAACATGGTCAGCAGGCCCGTGGCGGCGGCGGCGCCGGTGCGGCGGCCACGTCCGATGATGCGGCCAAACTCGCCCCGATCCCAGATGACGATGAACTGGCTGGCGATAAAGATGGAACTGTAGGTACCGACAATCACGCCGATGGCTACCACCAGCAGCAACTCGCGGATGCTGGAGCCGCCAATGAGCAGCATAGCCAGAAGGACGGTGAAGGTGGTGAAGCTGGTGTTGATGGACCGGCCCACCGTCTCCACGATGCTCAGGTTGACCACCGTATCCAGGGCGCGGTCCGGGTAGCGTATGACGTTCTCGCGAATGCGGTCGAAAATAACGATGGTGTCGTTGACGCTGTAACCGGCCACGGTCAGGATGCCCACGATGAACATGGAGTTGACTTCTATGTTGAGCACCCGCCCCAGGATGGAAAAGACGCCCAGCACCAGCAGGGTGTCGTGAATCAGCGTCATGATGGCGCTGATGCCGTAGCGGTAGGCCCGGGGCACCCGACGGAAGGCGTACCAGATATACAGCAGGATGAAGACCGAGGCGGCGGCCAGCGCGATTATGGCGTTCCGCACCGTTTCCTGTGCGACGATGGGCGAGGTGGAGTCGAAGTTCACCGCCACCACGGGGGCCACGTTCTGGGTCAGGTCGTCCTCAATCAGCTGGCGCTCGGACCTCCCCGCGGTCGTGTCCTCTCCCAACACCTTGGTTCGGACCAGGATAGTGCGACCTCCCGTGCGCTGGATGAGGGCCTCGGGATGGCCCAGGGCTTCCATGCGCTGCTGCACCTCGCCCTGGGACACGGTCCGCTCGAAGGTAATGTCCATCACCGAGCCGCTGGTGAAGTCGATGCCGGGCCTTAGCCCGGAACCGCCAACCACCCAGCCGCCCGGCGGCATGGCCAGGGAGATAATTCCCGGGATCAGGAGCAGGGCGGAAAAGACGAAGTACCAACCCCGCTTGCCTACGATGTTATACATTGCTTAAGTCCTCCCTAAACCTTGCGGGGCTCTCCGGTCTCCGCTCATGGTGAGCTTGTCGAACCACGCCAATCCGGAGACGCTTTTCCTCCGACTGGCTCGGAATGAGCGGTATTTTTCCAGTATTGCGAGTCGCTTTCATGCTTTAGCCTAAACGTTGCGGGGTTGTCCGGCGCCGCCCGGGCGGTTGCCGGAGGTCAGGGTCGGCGTCCCTTCAGGGCTAAACAGGTTGAGGCTCCGGCCCAGCCCGATCCACGCCATCAGTTGCAGCAGGTTGCGGCTGACCACGATGGCGGTGAACATGCTGACCACCACGCCGATGAACAGGGTGAAGGCAAAGCCGGTTACCAGGTCGTCGGCAGTACGGCTGCCCAGCCACAGCAGCACCAGGCAGGTGATGATGGTGGAGAAGTTGCCGTCGCGAATGGCCGGCCACGCCCGGCTGAATCCCACCTCCATTGAGGAGGCCAGGGTACGGCCGATGCGTATCTCTTCTTTCATCCGCTCGAAAATCAGGATGTTGGCGTCCACCGCAAGACCGATGGACAGGATGAAGGCGCCGATGCCCGACAGGCCCAGGGTAACCGGCACCAGCTTGAACACCGCCAGCACCACCACGGCATAGAAAAGCAGGGCGAAGGCAGCCACCACGCCGGCCATGCGGTAGTAGGCAATCATGAACAGCAGCACCAGGCCCAGTCCTATGATGCCGGCCAGCAGGCTCTTTTTCAGGGATTCTTCGCCCAGCAGGGCGTCCACATCGCTTTCCTGGATCAGTTCCAGGGGCACGGGCAGGCTACCGGCTTCCAATTGTATGGACAGGGTGCGAGCCTCTTCCCGAGAGAAGTTTCCGGTTATGGCGCTTCGGCCGTCGCGAATCCAGGCCAGGGAAACCGGGGCAATCAACAGGTCGTCGTCCAGGAAGACGGCGATGCGCTTGGTCTCAACGCCCACGATACGCTGGGTCAGGTCAGCGAAAATGCCGGTGCCCCGATCGTTAAAGGCGATATTCACTTCCCACTCACCGGTGTTGGGGTCGGTGGAGGCGAAGGCACTCTCCAGGTCGTCACCGGTCAGCCCGATTTCGGCGTCAGTGAAGGTAAAGCAGGTTATATCGGAGCAGGTGCGCTCCTTGAACACCAGCTGGGCGGTCTGGCCGATGAGGGCCTTGGCCGTCTCAATTCCGCCGGTGGTCTGGAAAGAACTTACCGTGCCAATGCCCGAAGAAAGGGCGCCGCGCAGCGCACCCTGCTGGTTCACGTTCAGGGAAGTGGTGCGTATCTCGTAGTTGGTTTGCGACTGGGACTCCACTGAGAAGTCCTCGAAGCCCTGTCCGGCCACTATCCCTTCAACAGCGGCTGTGTCGGTAGCTTCGGCAAATTCGACCTCTGAAATGGAACCGCTGGCCCCGGGCAACTGCACGATGACCCGGTCTTCGCCAAAGAGTTGAATGATGGGCTCCTCGGTTCCGAAGAGGTTGACGCGGCGGTTTATCCGGTCCAGCACACCCTCCATCTGGTCCGGAGTGGGCGCCTCGGTCTCGGACAGGGAATAGGACACCGTGCCGAACTCGGCAACGGAGAACTCGACCAGCTCACCTACCGATTCAGCCAGCGCCGTCTCAAGCTCCTCCTGTCGGTCTTCGTCCAGGGAAGAGGTTGTGGTTATGCGGTAGAAGTTATCCGAGCCCGTCTGCTCCACCTGGTAATTCGCCAGTTCCTGGTCCTGGGCCACTTCGGTGACGCCTTCTGACTCCGAAAGGTCCAGGTCAGGGTCGAGGCTGAACTCCACCTGGGTATAGGTTATGGCTTCCTCGATACCCTCCTTGGTGGCATCTTCCAGCAGGTCGGTTATGACGATGTAGGTGCGATCGTCCAGGGGTCGCACCTCGTAATCGGTAATGCCCAGGCCATCCAGAGCTTCCTCGACTACTATGCCCCGGGTAGGGTCGGCAAACCCCACCTCGATTCGCGTGCCCGTGTCGGCCTGATACACCAGGTGGCCGCCGCCACTCAGGTCAAGACCCAGCTTGAGACCCAGGGGGCCGTCCCCACCGCGCACCAGGGCGGGAAAGCCCGGGACGTTTATGTTGATGTCCCGAAAGCCCAGGGAGGCCACGGAAAGGGCCACAATGAACACGATAAGAATAGTAAGCTGGACACTGCGCCTGCGCATTAAATACTCCTTTGTTTGTGTCCCTACCGGACACGAAGAGGCACGAGGGGACCGGCGAACTCTTTGACAGTCCCCTCGTGCCCTTGCATTATCTTCAATTCAGGCTGGCAGCCAGGGCCAGGGCATCATCCCGCGTTGCGATCTCCCCGGCGGCCCGCGCCTCGTCGATCTGCTCCAGCAGCCTGCCTATGCGCGGTCCCGGCGGCAGGTTCAGGTGTTGCATCAGGTCGTGGCCGCTCAAAAGCCTCTGAGGCCCCCTGGCCGGAGCCTGCACCTGGCCTGCCTGCAACAAATCACTCAACATTCTAGCATGATTGGCCCAGTGGTCAGCTACGACCTCCGGTCCCTTGGCCGCCAGATAATCGGCCATGGCAAGGTAAATAGTATCAATTGCCACGTCCCCCACGTCCCGGTAGTAGCGATGCACCGCCCTCGGCGTCGGATTTTCTTCCCCGTTTCGCAACTGGGAGGGGCGCAGATGATGCTCCACCATCCTGGCCACCATGGAAACAGTCCTTGCGCTGAACCGTAGCTGGGTCAGCCGGTCGGTTACCATTTCTGCTCCCAACTCGGAGTGGCCCAGGAAGCGGATCCGCCCGGTCTTGTCCGGCCCCTTGGTCTGGGGCTTGGCTATGTCGTGAAGCAGGCCAGCCAGCTTGAGCACGATGCGGCGACTGAAGCCGTCCCCGACTTCTTCCGCAAAGTAGTCCGCCACCTCGGCAGTCCAGGGCGCAATAGAGTAGATGGCTGAGTTCTGGTGGCCCCGAGTAATCTTCTCGGCATATTCGACCGTGTGGAGATTGTGGTTCCAAACGTCCCAGTAATGGGCGCTGGGCTGGTCCACGCCCTTGGTCAGCTCCAATTCCGGGATGATCCGGCAGAGCAGGTCCAGCCGATCAAGGACCTCCAGTTGGCCCCGGGCTCCTTCGCCCGAAAGAATTGTCATGAATTCGTTGCGGACCCGCTCCGGTGCCACCCTGCCCAGTTGAGAAGCGTCGGCCCGGATTTGACGGGCCGTTTCCGGCTCCAGCATGAACTTGAGCTGTCCGGCCAAACGGGACGCTCTTAGCAAGCGGCCCGGTTCGTCGGAGAACACATGGTCATTGACCATCCGCAGGCGTTTGCGGGCCACATCCTCGCGCCCACCGAAGGGGTCTACCACGTCTGACACCCACTCGCCGGCAGGGACAGGCCAGTCCCCAGCTTCGCTATGCAGGATAGCGGGATGGTCGAGGGGCAGGGCCATGGCATTGACGGTAAGGTCCCGCCTGGCCATGTCTTCTTCGATAGTTCCAGGATAGTGAATCAGGTCGATTACAACTTGACCTGAAACATCCTCCGAGTCCGGCTTCAAAATAACCTGGTAAACGCCACGGGCCAGGTTATGGGGCTGGCAGATACCGCCCAGATGGTGGGCCAGTTCATTTCCTGTTTCCTGAACGGAAACGGACGACGGGGTGACGGGTACGGCGATATCCAGGTCATGGGGGGCGGAAGAATGCCCAGGTTCGGCCATTTCGCCACTGATAAGAGAGTCCCGAAGAAAGCCGCCCACCAGGAAGGCGCCTTCCTGGGGTCCGAAGAAACGGGCGGAAAAGAACTGGGCGATTTGAGTAAGAATGGCCGGTATTTCCTGACGGGTGAAGACGAGCTTCACCGGATAGTATTGGCGGCGAGGGAGTTGAGCGGATTTTTCCTGGTTAGGCTCAAATTTGGGTACAATTTGCTTTCCCTGAAAGACTCATTGGGGACAATATCGCTGGGCTTGCCATTTATTCGGGTTTCTCTTCGGACTCCTGAGGTTCGGTGGAGTCAGTGTCATCGTCCGCAGGTTCCTCCGGATCGGGCTCGTAGCTGATCTTCCAAAGGGCATCGTGGGAAACCAGGTGGTCGATATACAGGATGCCGTTCAGGTGGTCGGTCTCGTGTTCCAGGGCCTGGGCCAGCAGGCCGTCGGCCCTGATGCGGACCATTTTGCCGTTAAGGTCCAGGGCCCGGGCTCTCACCCGCTCTGAACGTTTGACCGTGCCCCGGTATCCCGGAATGCTCAGGCACCCTTCTTCGACCTCTCGTTCCCCTTCACGCCGGATTATTTCAGGATTTATCAATATCAGGGGTTCGTCCCACTCGGGCAATTGAATGACAGCGACCTTCTGGAGGCCGCCGACCTGATTGGCGGCAAGGCCAACCCCATGCTCGGAGTGCATGGTTTCCACCATATCGTCAGTGTACTGTTTCATGTTGGCCGGAATCTGGGTTATGCGCCGTGTCTGCTGGCGCAAGATGGGGTCGGGTACATGCCGCATGGTCAAACGGGCCAAAGTGGGATACCTCCCGGAAGAGTTCTGCTGGCTCCGACTACAACACACCGTGCCGGATTCGGCACACAATTATAGGCATGGTAACCATAAAGTGCAAAGTCCAGTTACGGCTTTGCGTCTACCACAAGATCCAAAGCAGGTCACTAGAGCGGCGCAGGGGAGTGTTCAGCACCCTGGCGGATTGAAAGGCGGCATGGGAGGCGGAAAGTCAATTGATTCGTCGGCTCGGGCCTCCTCTTCGGAGACAAGCAGGCGATTGATGGTTCGCTGCTGTTGAGCACTGGGAGCGAACTCTGGATTGGGACCCCTTTCTCTCATGTCCCACAATGCGGGAATCAAGGAATTGACCTCTGCCATTAAGTTCGTTACCAGTCCTTCACCCAACCGGTCTTCGTAGTAGTTTTCGTGCAGTTGGTCAGCTATAGCTTGCAGATATCTCATTTGCGGCTGACCATATTCGTCAGCAACCAGATCAGCTATGTCACGTCGCAGGTTATGGGAACCATGCCGCCAATTGCGGTCTTCCGCGATGGCCTTGACAGCCTGGGCCACGGCGCCGGACGCCTTATCCGACGCTTGAACTCTATCGCCCATGGTGTGCAGTTCATAGTTGGCCTGCTCAATCAGGCGATGGCTGAGTTCCGCGTGACGATTGGCATTCGCGAGAGACATAGATGGAACCACCGTTCAGGTCGAAAATCCTGGTAACCGTTCTGAACCCAGTGTAGCCACCATTTGCCCAATCAGTCCATACATAGCATTGAGATGCTTGGGAGGCCGCAAGATGATCCTCGAACCTATGAATGCATTCTATAAGAGCTCCACCGGGTCCACATCTATAGTTACATCCCTGGTTGGCAGCTCTACGCCTTCCAGGAAACGGTGGAGGTTGCGCCCACGCAAGAGGAGGTTCCAACGGTAGCGACCCCGCACCCGTGGCGGGATGCCCGGGACCGGGCCTATTACGCTTACGGTCGTCAGGCCCTGCGACCTGATGCGCTCCTTGAGAAGTCGGGCGAGGCTAATGGCCTGGCGCTGACAGGTGGTCGGATTTGAGTCCTGGAACAGCAGCCGCACCAGGCGGTTGAAGGGAGGATTGCCCAGGTGCCGGCGGCTGGTAATTTCCGTCTGGAACAGGGATGCGTAGTCCTGGCGGGCGGCGGCAGCCACCGCATAGTGCTCCGGGTTATAGGTCTGAATAACAGCCCGGCCCGGGTTGGGGCCCCGGCCGGCCCGCCCAGCCACCTGGCACAGCAATCCAAAAGCCCGTTCGCCGGCCCTGAAGTCGGGGCGATAAATGCCGATATCGGCCAGCACGACTCCCACCAGGGTTACATTGGGCAGGTCGAGACCTTTGGCCACCATCTGGGTACCCACCAGCACCTGCACCTCGCCTCCAGCAAGGCGCCGCATGGCCTCTTCTGGGGCAAGCCCGTTTCGGGCAGCATCCGAGTCCCACCGTTCCACCTCTACACCGGGGAACATGGATTGCACCTCATCCACCACTCGCTGGGTGCCAATTCCCAGTTGGCGGATGTTCTTGCCCTGGCACTGTCGGCAGAGGCTCGGCATGCGGGTGCGCCGGTTGCAACGGTGGCAGCGCAGCCTGGATTCGGAAGAGTGGTAGGTGAGGGTTGTGGTACACCCGCTGCAGGTAACCACGTATCCGCAGTCCCGGCATTGGACCATGGGCGCGCTGCCCCTCTGGTTCAGAAACAGGATTGCCTGTTGGCCCTGTTCAATACACTCGGTTAGTCCATTGGTCAAGGCGCGGCTGAAGATGCTGCGGTTTCCCTGGCGCAGTTCCAGCCGCATATCCGCGACTTCAACCCTGGCCAACCCAGTATCCTCTGTCACCGCTGTCACCGCTGTCACCGCATCGGTCGATGACTCCAGGGGCCCGGTGTGGTCTCTTCCATGGGCGTGCTCAGCGCCAGATTCGCCGTTGAAGCGAATGCGATGGGGCAATTCCAGCAGCCGGTATTGGCCCCGGCGGGCATGGTAGTAAGACTCCACATCGGGGGTCGCGCTCCCCAGCAGCACCGGAGCACCGGTCATACGTGCCAGTTCCAGGGCGGCGGTCCTGGCGTGATACAAGGGGTGGCCTTCCACCTGCTTGTAGGTCCACTCGTGTTCTTCGTCGATGACAATGAGGCCAAGATTCGGCACGGGCGCGAAGAGGGCGCTTCGCGGGCCGACAACGACATCGTAGTCACCGTCGCGAATCTGCCACCACTGATCGAATTTCTGACGGTCAGTGAGGCCGCTGTGGGTAACCGCTACCTTGCCGGGAAAACGGGCATTAACCCGCTGCACCGTTTGCGGTGTCAGGGCAATCTCAGGTACGAGGAAAATTGCCTTCCGCCCCAGTGCGACTGTCCTTGCAATGGCCTGCAAGTAGACTTCCGTTTTTCCGCTGCCCGTCACGCCATGCAAGAGAAATACCCTGGGTTGTTCAGTTGGGTTTTCGAGGGTCTCCAATACGCGCTGCAGTGCGTCTGCCTGAGCCGAAGTCAACATCGGAGGTACTTCCGCACTCTCAGGGACTGACGTTTCTTCCACATCTCCCGTCGGTGCTTCCATTTCTTCCGCCAAAAGGGCAGGACCTCCCACCTTCCCACTTTCCTGCCGCACCCATTCCAGGCCCAGCAATCCCTTTTCAACCAAAGCGTCCCCCACCCCGGACCCGAAGTCCCGGTTGGCCAGGGTGGTGGAATATCCAGCCTTCTGTTCCCGCACGGCATGAAGCAGTCTTTGCTGCCGCTCCGGCATCCTGACCGTCAATGCAGGCCAGTTGCCCAGGGAGTCCGGTGCGCCGGTGGGGAATAAGTGGGTAGCGTACCTGAAACTGCGCGGCCGCGGGAGGGTAACCCGCCGGTGGACATAGCCCTTATCCGCCAGGCGATTAACTTCGCGAATACCAGACCTGCCCAGGAGCTTGGCAAAGTCCGCTTCGGTCATACGGCGTCGTTCGGCCAGGGAGTTCAGCGCTTCGCGGGATGCAGGTTTCAGTTGGTCCAGGTTGTTTTCCACAACAGGCAGCGGCAGAACCTGGGAACGCACCTGGGCCTTGAAGCCGGGGGGCAAAAAGAGGGCAATGGCGTCGAACAGCGAACAGAAATAGTACCGGCTAAGCCAACGGGCCAGGGCAAGAGCGTTGTCATCCAGCAGCCGGCCGGGTTCCACAGGCTGAAGAATGTCCCTGGTTACGTCCACTTGCGGCGCGTCGGCCAGTTCCACGACCACGCCCTGCAAAATGCGACGTCCAAAGGGGACCCAGACCAACTGGCCGGGTTCTAACCTGAAGCGTTCAGGAATGCTGTAGGAAAAGGTCCGAGAATGATTAACCGGGGCGTCGACCGCTACTTCTGCGTATCTGGTCATAAGCGCTGGCTATCGGTGGAGATGTAAGTCTGACTTGCCCGCCGGGCTCGGCAGGTTATTTGGGTTGCTCGGGCGATGTCCCCTGGCTTAAGTAATGGCTACCCTCATTTTTCTGGATCCCTTGAGGGGCGCAGAGGGCGCGGACTACCGATTAATGAAGGACCGGCCTCGACTTGGGAGCCCTGGAAAACCTGGCTTTCGTAGCACCTTATTGGCGCCCGAAATGGAAACCAATCCGATAATTTGCTCTCATCAGTCAGGCAGAGCCAACTAAGACTATTCAGGCGCCGAAAACTCTGATTAAGTCAATTGGTCCAGGCTTATTCCTGGGCCCTAGCCGGCGCTTGGTCCCCGGGGCCGCCGGGGGACAGTCTTTTCCTTTATGCGAGCGGCGCGACCTTGCAAACCACGCAGGTAGTAAAGCTTGGCCCGACGAACTGCGCCCCGGCGGGTAACTTCCAGGGAGTCAATCAAGGGAGAGTATAGGGGGAAAATCCTCTCCACCCCGATACCACCGCCGGCCATGCGGCGCACGGTAAAGTTGGCCGAAGGTCCGGTACCGTTCTGGCGGCGAATTACCACACCCTGGAACGCCTGGATACGCTCTCTTTCACCTTCACGGATCCGGAAATTCACGCGTACCGTGTCACCGGCGCCAAAGTCGGGAATATTGGGGTTGCTTTCTGGCTGCAATACTTGAGCGGCTTCCATTCTATTAACAACTGCCTTTTTGTTTGGATGTAACGGGTATTAAGACCCTGCAATTAAATACTGCGCGGTGCCAAAGGGAACTGTATGCACTCGGTCTACAAGAATAACACACGGGGCGAGGAAATGGCAGGTCTTCAGCGCCGCCTGTTCCGCTGGGGAAATGGCTGTCTGGAGGTTGCCAGGAATTACTGTTCGCGTCAATTTCGTCTCCATATCGCCCACTGGTCCAGCCCTTTATGAAGAAAGTAATATGGTACTATGGGGCAAATTCAAAAAGCGGGAAACCAAAGAATCACAAACAGGTACGTTGCCAATCGTTGAAAATCAGGAGGAACCGTTATGCCATTTGGAGGAAATGACTGGCTGGCGCTGACCCAGGAACCTACGCTGGAGCCCGGGTTGCCCATCTGCGACCCTCACCACCACTTTTGGGACTTCCGCAGTGAGCGCATTCCCTACCAGCGATACCTGATTCACGAGCTTGCCGATGACATCAACAGCGGCCACAACGTGCGATCCACCGTGTTTATCGAGGCCCGCTCCATGTACCGGCCCGTTGGACCCGATCAAATCCGGTCCGTGGGGGAAGTGGAGTTTGTCCAGGGCATTGCGGCAGCCAGCGCCAGCGGCATCTACGGCGAGGGTCGCGCGGCGGCAGCCATCATCGGCGCAGCCAACCTGGACCTGGGCGCGGCAGTGGAGTCGGTATTGGAAGAACTGCAGGAAGCCAGCCCCAACCGGTTGCGGGGCATCCGTTCCGCCACCGGTTACGATCCTCACCCGGAGATAGAGAGCCGCGCGGCCCAAGGACGAATGGCAAACCCCAACTTTCGAACCGGAGCCCAGGTGCTGGCGCGCAAGGGACTGGTTATGGACATCACCGCCTATTTCCACCAGGCCGAGGAACTGGCCGATTTCGCCCGGGCCGTCCCCGATCTGCCCCTGATTTTCAACCACATTGGCGGCCTGCTGCGGATTGGTCCCTACGCCAACCGGGATGACGAGGTGCTGGCCCAGTGGCGCAGCGGCATCGATACCGTAGCCGCGTGTCCCAACATCTACATGAAACTGGGCGGTGTGGGTCAGCCCCGCTACGGCTTCGACTGGCACGAGTGGAACCGGCCCATCGGCTCCCAGGCACTGGCCGACGCCCTGGGTCCGTTGATGAATTACTGCATCGAAAAGTTGGGGCCGGAGCGCTGCATGTTCGAAAGCAACTTCCCGGTGGACAAGGTGTCCTACTCGTACAACGTGCTGTTCAACGCCTTCAAGCGCCTTTCGGCCGCCTACTCGTCCAGCGAGCGGGCCGCCCTCTTCCACGACACGGCAGTGAAGGTGTACGGGATAGACTATCGGTAGAGAGCTAATAATTCGGAGGATAGGAAATAGCCTACAAACAACCGCTCTTTGATAGAACGTGGATTAGACCGGCTTCCTATTTCCAAATGTTCTTTTGGCGGATTGGATGGTACCTCGGCTAACTACTGACGGGTGACCAGTTACAGGGGACTGAAGAACCTGCTTAAATGTCCTCAGAATGGACGAGCAGCGGGAGCAAAGGGAATCGGTTTGGAGTGTGGCCCGGAAGTGGGCGCCATGGTTCATGACATTAGCTTGTCTACTTACCGTGGGCTGGGCCGGGTTTGTATTCTGGATTGAGGCCAGAGAATATGACCATGAAAGTCTCGCCCGATTAGTTATGGCAGCGGTGAATAAGAGTGCACCAGCCTCGTCCCTAATCTTTCTGTTCTCTATAGTTTTGGTATCGGTTACCGATTCCATCGAGGGTGTAATAGTGGTTACGAAAAGATACCTGGACAACAAGCTCGTCGAGCCGATAAGGCGCCAACTACGCAAAGAGGGGGAAGCTCTGGCAAATCAGAGATGGAAGGCCTGGAATGAAAGAAGGCTTGAAGCGGAAAAGCAAGGATATCCCTTTACCGAGCCTCCGCCTGACACGGAGTCATAGAACGTGGACGAAAAGTCTGTCTAATCGGTCCCTGACTTTCGAATAGACTTCCAAGAATTAAGTCCGAGGACAGTAATCTTATGAGCGCAACCCAAACCCTGGCCCAGTTCATTGCCGACACAGAGTACGAATCTCTCCCAGGCCCGGTAGTTGAAGCTGCCAAGATTGCCATCCTGGACGGCGTTGCCAACATGGTTGCCGGCTCGGTGCAGGAGTTGGCCGACATCATAGGCCGCTATGTTCGGGACAGTGGTGGCGCCCCCCAGGCCTCGGTAGTAGGCTGGGGCTACAAGAGCAACCCGCCGGCTGCGGCCTTCGCCAACGGCGTCTTCGGCCACTGCCTGGACTATGAAATCCAGGGGTTCCCGCCCACCCACGGCACCTCGTCCTGCCTGCCAGCAGCTTTGGCCCTGGCAGAACAGCACCGCGCCTCGGGCAAGAGCATCATCACTGCTTACACGCTAGGATGGGAGATACAGGGGAGACTGAGGGCCGCTTCAGCCCCGGCTACCGCGCCCGGCCACCATCCGCCGGGCCTGGTGGGGCCCCTCGGCGGAGCGGCGGCCGCGGCAAAGACCTTGGGCCTGGACGGGCAACAGACCCTTATGGCCCTGGGCATCGCTGCCTCCCGAACCGGTGGCCTCACCGCCAACACCGGCACCATGGTCAAGTCCACCCACCCCGGCAACGCCGCGCGCATGGGCGCTGAATCAGCCATCCTGGCCAGCATGGGCTACACCGCCAGCGACGAGGTCCTTGAATCGCCGGTGGGGTACGCCGCCGCCCTGTTTGGCGGCAACTTCAACTGGGACGCGGCCACCGGTAATCTGGGCGACTCCTGGCGATTGACTGACCCCGGTTTTGACATCAAGCGGTTTCCGGCCCAGGTATACATGCAGAATGTTATCGAAGCTGCCCTGAACCTGCGGGAGGAAAACGGCCTTGACCCTGAAGCCATCGAGCAGGTTACCATCCAGCGCCAGGGTCGGGGGCACTCCGGTCCGGTGCCCCGCAGTGGCCTGGACGGCAAGTTCAGCGTGGAGTATTGCGCCGCTGCCGCCCTGCTGGACGGCCAGGTGGGCATTGACACCTTCACCGACGAACGCCGCTTCGCTCCAGACATGGAGGATATGCTGGGCCGAATCAATGTTGTGCCCGAGGGCCCCGCTTCGGGCGCCACCCTCTCCACCGCCCTGCTGAAGAACGGCAGCACGGTAAGCGCCGAATGCAACGCCTTCCGGGGATCGGCGAAAAATCCCATGTCCCGAGACGAACGACTGGTAAAGGTAAGGGACTGTTTCAACCGCGCCCTGTCCGATGCGGACACCGAGAAGGTAGTTGAAATGCTGGAGAACCTGGAAAGCGTAGATGATGTTGCGGAGTTGATGGGTGTGTTGGGACAGGTGGCGGTAAGCCGGGATTAAGCTAGCAGACTAAAATCGCTCTCCGGTCATTTGCCAGGCTTGCTTTTGGCGGCCTTGAAGGTCAACCCGAGTGTGAACCTCGGGGGCAAGCGGCCTGCATTTCTTCCTCCGGCACAATCGCCTTACACGCGCTCTTCTTGCTCTAATGGGCCAACGGAAACAGGAGTCCGTTGGCCCCTTTTCGGTGCAAGTACTCTTGCTGGACGGCTGTCAGGCTAATGTCCTGCGTCTGCGACGGAATTCCGACACGCTTACCTGCGTTTCTCCCCTTTTCAAGTCCGCGTTCAGGAGTAGCCGGTCTTCCACGCCTGGTCGTCTGCTGATCAGTTCACCACAAAGAACACATTCTTGCTTTCTCTTTCGATCTAACCCGGGCTGGTATCCAATCGCCATAAATAATAGCTATTTGTTGCTCCATAAGAGGAAGCGTCGGATATCACGTACTGTTCAGTTCCCACTTCAAGGAAAGCATTTCCTGGCAGGGGCTTGTCCACAGGCAATAACAGGTTAGGCCAGTAAGAACTTCATGCGTGAATTGCTCGACACTGCCTGGCCAGGCGCGCGATTGCCGTCTCTAATTGCCTTGCAAGGCTATCGACCGGCAATGCCACAGTAGCCGTGGCAATAGCTTTGCAATGCTCCTCGGAAAGCCCTTTAATTCTCGACAACGGGACCCGCGGTGCCGGGCCCTGTTAACGGGCGGAACGAAGGGAGCCAGCGAGTATGTGGGTAGAGGAAGTGGATTGGAGAGAACGGTCAGTGGAGAAAGCTCCGCCTTTCAGCCCCGGCCAGGATCCCCCAGTGTCTCGGGAAGAAGGACCGGTTAGGGTACGAGACTACTTCCACCGCGCCCTGCCAGAAGGCGACAGGGAGCGGGTGATGGAAATGCTGGCGAGCCTGAAGAGTGTTGACGATGTTCGAGGGTTAATGAGTGGTTGGTACAGGTGTTGGAAAGCAGGAAGCAGGTGGGGAAACTGTGCTTTTAGCTGGGGGTCCGTCGACCATTGAGTCGTCGGCTATCCAAATTCTGAGAGGTGCCACGAAATCTCGTGGCATCTCAAAGCCTGTTTCCTACCCTTTTTGTTAAGTTCTTCAGTTATCCTGGTGGGCCACGCCTCGGTTCAGGCATACACCCTTTCTGTCAGAAAGCCACTGCAACTATGTCAAAAAGCCAAGGCAACCAGCAGAGCAAAGCCAACTACCGTGGCGGCTAGAGCACAAATCCAGGGCGCGGTGGTGTCCTTAAATCTCTTTTCCCTTGTCCGGCTGATATAGAACTCACTTGGTGGCATACCTTCCTCCTCTTCGCGGGCGAGTCCACTTCCTGCCCGCACTGTTTGGGATGGGTTCGGCCTTGGTGATACGGAGTCAGGGATACGCTGGCAACCTTATCGCTTCCCATATCCCTGCCAGAGCGGCTTCAGCCGGAGATTGGCAGGATTCTGGCAGACCCGTTGGGATTTTTCGCTCAACCAGAGCAGCAACAGCAAGGTCACGGGGAAAAGTATCTGCAAGGTAAGCATTTATCTTGGTCCTGTCGTCAGGCAGTCGGGCCGGAAGCTCAAAGGCGGAACGATTCTTAAGGACTTAGCCCGAGCTTACGCGACTTGAGTAAAATCAACTACTTAAATAATGGTAAATAATATAGCCTTATAACACAATCCTTTATTTATGCATAAATTGTGAACTTTTTTGGGGATTCATTGATGAACAACTATTTCGGAAATCTTGCAATGCCGGAATCGGGGGAGTCGCACACATGGGACCGTGCTCAGAACTGACTCACACCCTCTCCGGGGTACCAGCCAGGAACCCCCTATTTTGGGAAGAACGACCGATTAGGGTACGTGACTGCTTCCGCCACGCCTTGTCGGAAGGCGACACGGGGCCGGTGATGGATATGCTGGCGAACCTGAAGAGCGATGGCGATGTTGGGGAGTTGATGGGAGTGTTGGGGCAGGTGGCGAAAAACAGGAAGTGAACAGGGAGACCGTCTTCTAAGCTTGGGCGGTGCCTGGACCAATGAATTGTCGGCTATTCAATTGTTGAGAGCTGCGACGATCTTTCGTGGCAGCTCAAGGCTTGGATTATGTTTTCGTTCTTTCAGTTCCACAGTTCTCCCAGTCGACCAAACAGCAGTTTCAGCATACACCAACCCTGTCTGAAAACCACGGCAACCAGCAGAGCAGAGCCAATGACCACTGCGGCCAGAGCATGTGACCAGGACTTGCCGACATCCCTGGCCCTCTTTTCCTGTGCTCGGCTGGTATAGAACTCCTTAGGGAGCATCCCTTCCTCCTTAAACAATGTTTAATTTATGCATTAATTGTGAATGACCGGAGGTTCTTTGATGCGTAATTCCTTCAGAAATTTTGAAATGCCGGAATCTGGGGAGGTACACACTCAGGCGCTCACGGAGTGACTCAATGAGCGAGAAGAATTGCTATACGTCTCGTAGCGGTGTCACCAAAGCAGGTACTGTTCCCGGGCGAGTGCCAGAGCGAACAGCGTGTACAAGATTGCCAACCCCCTTTCCCAATGGCACAATAGTCCAAAGGGTGCTCCAAACGCCGCAGAATGGCTGGCGCTACCCGCGTACCAAGTACAGGTGCACCTGAATCGGTAAGACCGCGAGAGTAAAGCTGACCGCACGGGGCGCCCTGGCTTTGAAGTAGCTGATTCACTCAACATTCGAGCGTTGGAGAGAGATACGGTGGTAGAAAGCAACAACAATGAAGTGGCAGTCCTGGGCGGCGGATGCTTTTGGTGCGTTGAGGCCGTTTACACCGAAATGAAGGGAGTAACCTCAGTCATGTCCGGTTATTCCGGCGGCCATGCGGTCAATCCGACCTACTACCAGGTTTGTGGCGAAAAAACCGGCCACGCCGAGGTGGTTAGCGTGGAGTTCGACCCGGACCAGATCACCTTCACTGAAATACTCGAGGTGTTCTTCGCCAGCCACGACCCTACTACCCTTAACCGGCAGGGTGCAGACGTGGGTGCCCGCTACCGTTCGGTAATTCTTTACACCACTGATGCCCAGAAGGAGCAGGCGACCGAATTCATCAAAGAGTTGAATGCGTCTGGCACCGAGCCCGGCCCGATAGTAACCGAATTAGCTCCCTTCGAGGTGTTCTATCCGGCGGAAGCGGAGCATTATCGCTTCTACGAGAACAATCCAGGCAGTATGTACTGCCGGATAGTAATTGATCCCAAGGTTGCCAAGATACGGCAGAAGTTCGCCAACAAGCTTCGCTAGGCGCCGCAACCGCATGATGTGCTGTCAGTCCCTTCCTCGTGGAATGGAATTGAGGGCTTTTTGCTGGTGGTGCTCGCCAAGAGAGGAGAACAATAGAAGTTAGATTTCCTGAACGGGTCGCTTATTAACAATTGTTTTTTGGCCTTGGTCGATTGGCAATGGATCGCAGGGGCAGCCGCAGTGGCTGCCCCTCTTTACTTGTGAAGCTGCACCCTTCCTTTAACAGTTCCTCAAAAGAGTGTCTTCGACCGCTTCCTTTGTCAGAAAAGCCCGGTCATGCCAAAGCGCCTGTGGCCCAGGGCAATGGCGTTATAAACGATTGTCATGCTGAGCGAAGCCGAAGCATCTAAACTCCAACCCAGCAACCTTGTTTCGGGCCTTGAGCCTGACTCCTGTCCGGGACTTTAGACCCTTCGGCAAGCTCAGGGTGACATGTTTTAAGCTCAGGGTGACATGTTTTCCCAGCAGAAAGAACTTGCACATATCAACACGAACTTAAAATGCGATTGCCCTGGCCTGTGGCCCTATTTGCTAACCCCTTAGTCCAGTGGCACAATAACTTTCATGAGCGTTCAGACTACGCTGGCCGGCGGGTTTAGCCGGTTCGTTCCCTCTTCCATGCGTTACGGCCAGTTCCGCTACTACTGGCTTGCCCTGCTGACCGGCGTGACTGGACACCAGATGCTGTTCCAGTTCACCCTGGGCTGGCTGATGTTCCAGTTGACCGGCGACGAAGGCTACCTCGGCTATCTGGGACTGGCGGTGGCCCTGCCTGCCCTGGCCCTTAACCTGGTGGGCGGCGTCCTGGCCGACCGCCTGGAGCCCAAGGTGCTGGTAGCTTCTGCTCAAAGCATTTCCGCCACCGTCGTGGTCGGGCTGGCGGTATTGGTGATGCTGGACAGGGTGGAGCCCTGGCACATTCTGGTTGCCGCCTTCATCGCGGGCGTCGGACAGGCCTTTGACCAGCCCAGCCGTGCCAGCATTTTCCCCCGCCTGGTTGAACGGGAGCACATTGTCAACGCCGTAGCCATGGAATCGGTTGTCTGGAACGGGGTGCGTGTCCTGGCCCCAGCCCTGGCCGGCATGGTTATCGCCCGCCTGAGCATTGAGACCTCCATGCTGATCAGCGCGGCTTCCTTCTATGTCCTGGCCGCGGTGATGTCCCTGCTTCGGCTGCGAGATCGGGCGCCTGCAACGGGCCGTGTGATGCAGCAGATTGGCGAGAGCTTCCGCTACGTGGGCAGCCACCCCATCTTCCTGTTCGTAATGCTGATGACTTTCTGCAACAGCCTTTTTGGCATTTCCTACATCCTGTTAATGCCCTCGCTGGCGGAAAAGTCATTTATGGTAGGCGCGGAACGGGTGGGCTGGATGTTGGGGGCGGCGGGCGGCGGCGCCATCATCGGCAACTGGATCATCGGCAGCCTCAGGTTGAACAGTCCCCGTGGGCTGATCATCCTTTTTGGGGCCATGATCTATGGAATCTGCCTGATTCTGTTTGCGGTAGCAGCCTGGCAGGGACTCTACTGGGTGGGTATGGGCATACTGTTCGTGGGCGGCATTAACTTCTCCCTGTACTTGGTGGGCGGCCTCAGCGCCCTGCAGGAACTGGTGCCCGACAATATTCGCGGAAGGGTTATGGGTCTTTACGGCGCGACCTGGAGCCTTGGCCCCTTGGGAATGGCCCAGGCCGGTTTCATGGCCCGCTACTGGGGCGCCCCCCTTGCGGTAGCGGTCGGAGCAGTGGTGGTGTTCCTGGTGGCTTTTCTGATATTCGTGTTTCGGTCCGACCTGCGAAGTTTCCGTGGCAGGCAGCCAGAGCCTGCGGCGGTTCCCGCAGAGGCGTAGTCGTAACGCCTGGGGACGGAAACGGTTGGCCTGAGATATAAGAGACAGGACCTGAGCTTTAGGCTGAGTTGAGACAATCCATCCGGGGAAATAGTGGAAATAATGGAGGAGATATGACGAATAGTTCTTTCAACCCGCTTTCGCCAGACGAGCGATACGTAATCGAGATGAAGGGCACGGAACGGCCCTTTACCGGCGAATATGACGACTTCTACGAAGACGGTACTTATATATGCCGCCGTTGCAACGCCGAGCTCTACAAGTCTGACGACAAGTTCGACGCGCATTGTGGCTGGCCGGCCTTTGACCAGGAACTTCCCGACGCGGTAAGTCATTTGCCGGACCCTGATGGCTATCGCACCGAAATCGAGTGCGCCAACTGCGGAGGGCACCTCGGCCACGTCTTCTTCGGAGAAGGGTTCACTCCCACGGGCGCCCGCCACTGCGTAAACTCCCTGTCCATGAAATTCGTGCCGGCGGACGAGGAGCAATCATAGGGGCCGAATATCAGGCTCAGAATCCCCTCCAACGCAGGCTTCCACACGAAGACGCTCGCTTGTTTGGGCGGGCGGGGGCGTGGTATCCTTTATTCCGCTGGCCGTCAGTCGTGTCCCCGTAGCTCAACGGATAGAGTGCTGGCCTCCGGAGCCAGAGATGAGAGTTCGACCCTCTCCGGGGATACCACCCTTTTAACGGCCAACTTCTTACCGGTCCGCAACACTCTCAACACCTACAGAACGGGGCGTGGCCCAGCGGCAGGGCGCCTGGTTTGGGACCAGGAGGTCGGCAGTTCGAATCTGCCCGCCCCGACCATGTTCGGATTCAACTTCAACCGTCCTCGTTCGCCGGAACTGTCTCCCTGGAACCGCTTGCCACGCAGCTTAGAGCAGCGACCTCCCAAGTGGACTTTTGTACCCCCTTCCAATAGACTACTTCCAACACCATCACCACCCCCGGAGGTTCTTGCCATGCCCGTTTTTCCGCATGATTACCTGCACAAGGTTGCCTACCAAGTCTATGTCGCCAAGGGGACGCCGGAAGAGGAGGCGGAAATCGTCGCCACCCACCAGGTGAAGTCCAACCTGGTTGGTCACGACTCCCACGGCATCATCCAGCTACTGGAGTATTGCAGCCGCATCGACCGGGGCCACATCGTCCCAGGAGCGCCCTTTGAGGTGGAACGGGAAACCCCCAACACTGCGGTTATCAACGGCAACTGGGGTTTCGGCTTCGTGCAGACCGAAAAGGCCATGCGAATGGCCATCGACAAGGCCAGGGATCACGGCGTGGCTGCTATGACCCTTCATCACCAGAGCCACGTGGGGCGCGTCGGCGACTATCCGACCATGGCCCTGAACGAAGGCATGATTGGCCTGGTCACCGCCGACTCCGGAGCGGGCCCTAAGAACGCCGCCCCCTTTGGCGGGCGTGCCCGTCGTCTGGGTACCAACCCCATCTGCATTGGCGTCCCCAGCGACCTGCCTGGGCCGGTGCTGCTGGACATGGCGACCAGCGCCGTAGCTATGGGCAAGATTAGCCTCCAGCGCAGCCGCGGCGAACCGGTGCCGCTGGGCTGGATAGTAGACAAGGACGGCAAACCCACTACAGACCCCAACGACTACTTCGCCGGCGGCGCCATTCTGCCCGTGGGCGCCGACCAGGGCCACAAGGGTTATGGTCTCTCTTTCATGGTGGAGATGTTCTCCGGACTGCTGACGGGACTGGGCTTCGGAATCGACCCCCAGGCTCGTCACAACGACGGCGTGTTCATCTCCGTTTACAACGTGGAACACTTCCGGCCATTGGACGACTTCAAGCGGGAAATGCGGGAGTTCGTAGAGTTCATCAAGACCTCACCCCCCGCCGAAGGCTTCACCGAAGTCCTTTACCCCGGAGAGATCGAGTACAACACGGAACTCAAGCGCCGTGAGGAAGGCATCTTCGTGGAAGACCAGACCTGGGATGGCATAACCGCCCTGATGGAGGAAGTCGGGGTGACGGAGGCGGTGGGAAAGCCGTAGGGACAAAACCCGTCAATTACAAGAATTTGTGACTAATCGGCTCTTGTTACAAAAATGGCAGCCATTTTTGTAACAAGAGCCGATTAATTAGGCAAAATAGCTTGTGTTCGGCACGTTGTTTTGTCTAGTATAGACAAACATCAACTATAGGCCAGAGGAATTTTGCTGTGTTGCAAGAGGAAGTATCTTTCCATCGTGTCGGGCAATATGTGCGGCAAGTAAGTGGATACCGTGCCTTTATTCCCAATCCACTGCCACCGGTACCCCCCGTGGCACTGGACGATGAAATGGTGGCATTACTTTCCGCAGCAGACCAGTCTTTAGGTAGGCTGGATGGCGTAGCTGACACACTTCCAAACCCCAATCTGTTTGTGCAAATGTATGTTCGTAAAGAGGCGGTGCTGAGTTCACAAATCGAAGGTACTATAGCCTCTCTAACGGATGTGTTGGAGTATGAGGCTGAAATAAGCCACCGCCAATTTCCCAGCGATGTATTGGAAACTTTCAATTATGTCAAGGCACTGAACGCAGGGCTGGAGCGGCTGAACGACCTGCCCTTGTGCAACCGCCTCTTCCGTGAGATTCACGGCATACTTATGCAGGGTGTCCGGGGTCAGGAGAAGTCCCCGGGTAACTTTCGGGAGACTCAAAACTGGATTGGGCCGTCTGGCTGTAATCTAAACAACGCTACCTTTGTCCCGCCTCCCCCCGACGAAATGTCTCAGGCCATGGGAGACTTAGAGAGTTACCTGAACTCGGAACTAACCGCGCCACTCTTGATCAAGTGCGGTTTAGCTCATGGCCAGTTTGAAATAGTTCATCCGTTTCTTGACGGCAATGGCCGACTCGGGCGGCTCTTAATCACTTTCCTTCTGTGCCAGCAAGAGGTATTAAAGCGTCCGCTGCTATACCTCAGTGCTTACTTCAAGGAGCATCAGGACGAATATTATGCTCGTCTTTACGCTATCAGCAACGAAGGAGACTGGGAAGGCTGGCTCAAATACTTTCTGAAAGGAGTTGGGCAAGTATCCCAGGAAGCAACTGAAACCGCCCGCGGGATAATTGCCATGCGGGAAGAGCATCGTCAGGTTGTGCAACAGGAAGTCGGCGGGAGGAATGGATTACCTCTTCTCGATTTCTTGTGCCAGAACCCGGTCATAATGGTGGGCAGTATAGAAAGGCATCTCGGCGTTTCTTACGTTACTGCCAACAATCTTGCCCACTCATTCGAAGGTCTTGGCCTATTGGAGGAAATCACTCAGCGCCCACGCAACAAAGTTTACCGGTACCAACCGTACTTGGACATCTTGTACCGGGACTAACAACGTACGGTAAGGTGGTTATTAAAGAACATTTTTAGAACACAGCTCACTATTACAAAATATCAGCATTTTTTGTAATAAGGGTCATCTGTCCTACCCCCCAGCCCCCTCCCTCAACTTCCGCAGCAATGGTATCGCCGCAATCTTTCGTTCATCCAGGTCTTCCCAGTAGATGCCCTTGGGATGGGGTAGTTCGCTGCTGCACTTAATTACTTCGTCCGGCGTGATGGCGTAGTCCAGCGGCACGTCGTGGTCGGTGCGGGGCAGTTCCTCCGCCAGCACCTGCATTGGGTGGATAGTGGTTATTACCGGGATTTCGGGGTTGACTATGCCGGCGGCGGTGGCCAAACCGTATTCCAGGTCGGCGTAACCCCCGCCCTTGCCAACCCTGACTCCGTCGCGGTTGACGGCAACCGAACCGGAGATAACCAGGTCAACTTGTCGCATTTCTTCCACGAAGACGGGACGGCCGTGGCGAAACGCCCCGCTGATCGTTGAACCCTGGGCAGGGGTGCAGGCCATTACCGCGGGGTCCAGTTCCACGAAACACCGCTCATCCCGCAGGCGGGGCACGGCCATGTAAAGCAGCTTCCCTTCCTCCAGGGCCTGTTGACGCAAGGGCCGTTGAGCCTTGTCCGGGTTGCTCTTGATAACCCTAGCCCGCTGCCAGACCTCCAAGTCAAAGACCCTTTCTGCCGCCTCTTTGGATCCGTAGAAGTCGGGTATCTTATCGTGGACGGTCCGGCCCCGCACTACTTTCGCCTGCTCCAGGGCCGTCCAAACTTCTTCCCTTATTTCAAATTTGTCCCGCATATAACACCCTTTCGCGTTGGTATTCGACTCGATTAAACGGCCCGAGCGTAATCAGCAAAGCTGCTGGCCTGCGCCTGGCCGGCCATATCTATCAGGATATGCTGGCTGTCCATGGGCTTGCCGTCCAGCCGGTCCTTCAGCCAGTCGGCCATCAATGTCTGCGGATTTGGCCCCAGGTCAGCCGAGGATCCCCCGCCCAGGCCGTGGTCGGTACCTTCGTAAACCACCAACTGCTTAGGGCCGGCGATAGTGTCCATGAGATCGTAGGTGCATTCGATGGGGCTGAGGTGGTCGTCCTCTCCCGCCAGCGCCAGGTAGGGGCAGGTGACCTTTCCACCCACACCATCCAGGGTCAGCGTCTCCGCGAAACGGTCAAACTCGTCCTCGTCCTCGTAGCCGGCCATGTACATGAAGCGCAGCTTGAAGGTGGGTGAAGCGAGATTGAAGATGGTGTTCATCCCGGGCTCGTGGCATACCGCCTGCACCGCGCAGCCCTTGAGTCGGTCATCAATGGAGGCCACCTGCGTGCCCCAGAAGGAGCCCATACTGTTGCCTCGAATCGCTATGCGATCCGGGTTTATTTCCGGCTGCGCCCGCATCCAGTCCAGCACGGCGCGGCCAGCGTCCATCCAGTTGGTGGCGGTGACGTGGATTCCCCGCTGCAGTGCCTCCTTCTGGCCCGGGCCGTCGATGGCCAGCACGGCTATGCCCCGTTCCAGCAGGCGGTCGCCGTAAAGGGACACTCCCGTCTCCTTGAAGCTGTCCATGCCGGGAATGCTCATCACGCAGGGCAATTGGCCCCGGTTGCCGTTGCTGGAAATCTGGCTGTAGGGAACGTTGGGCAGGTGCAGCCAGGCCGGTATGGCGCTGTCCGCGAAGGGAATGTCCACCCGCCGGATTTGGTGGTTGGCGTATTGGGTGTATTTGGCGTAGCACTCCACCTTCTTGTCGCCCAGCCGTTCATTCTCCGGGGTGTGAGCAAAGATGGGCCATTGGGCGCTGCCGTACAACAGTGCAGCGATAAAGTAACTTTCGCCGGCAGCCACCGGATGTCCCTCTGCCTCGTGCTGGCGGGCCTTGTTTTCGCGGCGGACGGCGGCACGCTTGAATTCGCGGCTGGCGTCGTTGAACCGCCTGGTTCGGGCCCGTACACCGTTAAAGTCGGGGGCCGCCTCGGGGCCGCAAGGGCCCAAGGTATAGCCGATGCGCCGCTGGTCCCACTCGATTCCCACGGTCTGGACCACCACGTCCATCAGCCAGCGCTGGTCCTGCCAGCGCTTCATACGTCGTTCAATAGCCGCTTCCATCGCAGGCATAATTCACTTCCTCTACTAGCGTATTAGGTTGGCTTCAATTATAGACGGAACGGTCAATGGGGAATTGGCCCTCTGCCCGGTCCGGGTCATCTCAATAGCGGACATGACCGCCCCAAGCACATGAGGTCGCTTTCCGGAGCGAAACAACTCGTCATCCTGGGCGGAGCATCTCGTCACCCTGAGCGGAGAAACTGGTCATCCTGAGCGGAGTCGAAGGATTTAAACTCCTCGCCGGCAGCCTGGTACCGAGTCCCTAGCCAAGACTTCCCGCAAGGAATGGAGACACTTCTCCAAGCTAGAGGAGACAGAATCGGTTGGTGACTTGAGCTGGCACCGGTTCACCGCGAGCCAAGACTGTATTGGCTCCCATGGCGGCTTTGCCCTGCCAGCTTTACCCGGTTTACACGACAATCTATCCAATTCATAAACTGTATTGGCTTCCATGGCGGCTTTGCCCTGCCAGCTTTACCCGGTTTACACGACTATCTATCCAATTCATAATAGGACAACGCAGGAGCAACCATTGCAGCATCAGGAGGGACCATCCCGATGATCAGGGAAGCCATCGACATAGTAGTATCGGGCCACTCCTTGAACCGGGAACAGGCCACCGAAGTCATGCAGGAAATCATGGAGGGCGAGGCCACGCCGGCCCAACTGGGCGCCTTCCTGACCGGCCTCCGGCTGAAAGGCGAATCCACCGATGAAATCGCCGGCATGGCCGCAGTGATGCGGGAAAAGGCCCTGCGGGTCAACGCGGAGGGTCCCTTGCTGGACGTGGTGGGCACCGGCGGCGACGGCAAGAACACCTTCAACATCTCCACCGCCTCCGCCTTTGTGGCAACCGCCTGCGGAGCCCGGGTTGCCAAGCACGGCAATCGGGCTGCCTCCAGTTCCTGCGGCGCGGCTGACGTTCTCGAGGCGCTGGGTGTCAAGATTGACCTGACTCCGGAGGGCGTGGAGCAGTGCATCGAACAGACGGGCATGGGGTTCATGCTGGCCCAGGCCTTCCACCCTTCCATGCGTCATGCAGCGCCGGTGCGCCGGGAAATTGGCATCCGAACTGTATTTAATATCCTGGGTCCGCTGACCAATCCGGCCAGGGCGCAGTGTATGCTCCTTGGCGTGGCCTTCCCCCAGTTGGGGGAGTTTATGGCCGAGGCGTTGAGCCTGCTGGATATACAGCACGCCCTGGTGGTGCATGGCGAGGACGGTATGGACGAAATCACTCTGTCCGGCGCTTCCACCGTTTGGGAAGTACAGGACGGGGAGGTTAAGAACTGGACCATCGATGTAGCTGACACCGGCTTGTCCAGCGCCACTACCGACGAGCTTAAGGGAGGCACCGCCGACGAGAACGCAGCCACCATGCGCCGCCTGTTCCAGGGTGAAGGCGGACCCCTGCGCGATGCCGTGCTTCTGAACAGCGCCGCCGCCCTGGTGGCAGGTGACAAGGTAAGCTCTTTGAACGACGGCATTGCCATGGCCGCCCAGGCCATAGACGGCGGCGCGGCACTGGAAAGAGTGAATGCGTTGGTTGAGGTTAGCCAGGGTGTTGGGTAGTAATGTGAAGACTCTGGGAATCAGGGTAGGGGGAGGAGCTAAAAATGGCGACAATTGGAAGAGGTGACATCGAGAAGGCGCTGCGGTGGATTGAAGACAACTGGGTGGGGCAGAAGGCCTGCGCCATCTGCGGGAACACCGGATGGTTCATGGGAGACGCCGTTGGAGAGATGAGGCAGATAACTCCTAAAACCAGGTGGATACCAACTTCCGGATCAACTTATCCCTTGATTGTCCTTTCTTGCGAAACCTGTGGTTACACTCTGCTCTTTAACGCCATCGTCCTTGGCCTGATGGAAGCATAGCAATGGCCAACTTGACAGTTAATCACGAGGAGGTCAGCCTGCCTTAAATGCCAAACATTCTTGACGAAATAGTCGCCGCCAAGCGGGAAGAACTGGCCCTTGAAGCATCCCTAGAACTGACTTGAAATCAATTCGATTCACTTTTCACGCGTTAGAAAAAATTAGCCTAATGACAGGGCAAGGATTTCCAGTCGACACCGGTATAGTTACATCAGTGCTTCAAGACCCAGACACGGTATCTGAGGGACATTTAGGAAGATTCATCGCTCAGTCATCACTCGATAATCGGCATGTCCTCAGAGTTGTCTACTAGGAGAGCGATACGGAAATAACAGTCGTAACATTGTACCCCGGTAGGAGACGTAGATATGAAGGTCAAATACAGTCGGGAAGTTGACATCCTAAAGGTCTGGCTTTCCAATGAGCCCTTTGACTACGCAGTAGAATCGGCTGGAGTTATCGCCCACATGACAGAGGACGGGAAGCCGGTGCTGCTGGAGATTCAAGGGGCAAGAGAGTTCATACTCAGCTCCGTTACCAGCATGGTGAAAGACGAGGAGGTCAGCCTGCCTTAAATGCCAAACATTCTTGACGAAATAGTCGCCGCCAAGCGGGAAGAGCTAGCCCATGTGATGAAGTCCGCTCCGCTGGCAGTTTTGCAGGACCAGATCGCTCAGCGTCCGGAACCCTTGAGCCTGTCCGGCGCACTGCGGGGCGGCGAAGTTAGGCTCATTGCCGAGGTGAAGAAGGCATCCCCATCCAGGGGGTTGCTTCGCCCCGACTTCGACCCCGTGGAACTCGCCAAAACCTACGCCGATAACGGGGCGGCGGCAATTTCGGTGCTGACTGACCCTCGATTCCAGGGGGAGCCAGCGCACCTCTCCGGAATCAAGGAAGTGGGCGCCTCGGGAACGGCTCCGGTACTGCGCAAGGATTTTATCTTTGATCCCTACCAGGTTTATGAAGCACGGGCCATGGGCGCGGACACCTACCTGCTGATCGTTGCCATTCTTTCACCATCCCAGCTTTCCGAGTTGCTAACTCTTGGCCGCGATCTTGGCATGGATGCCCTGATAGAAATTCACGACGAATCCGAGTTGCAAATTGCCGTGGACTCCGGCGCCGAGATAGTCGGCATCAACAATCGAGACCTGCGTACCTTCAACACCGACCTGGCCGTTACCGAAGGACTGGCGCCGCTCATACCGGGCGATAAAGTTATCGTCAGCGAGAGCGGTATCTTCACGCCGGAGCACCTGAAACGCCTGGGGCAACTGGGAGTCAACGCCGTCCTGGTGGGCGAGGCCCTGGTAACCGCGCCGGACACGGCGGCCAAGGTGCGGGAACTCGCCGCCCCGGTTGCCACGGCGAGCCGCGCATGATTCGCACCAAGATTTGCGGGATCCAGCGTACCGAGGACGCAATTATCGCCGCCGAGGCCGGCGCCGACTTTTTCGGCCTGGTCTTTGTTCCCGAACGCAGGCGCCGGCTGGAAGTTTCGATGGCCGCCGAAATAGTCGATGGTCTGCGCACCCTGGTCCCGGATCCTCCCAGGGCGGTCGGTCTGTTCGCCGGCCAGCCACTGGTGGAGGTCGTTGAGACCATCAAAGCCTGCGGCCTGGACCTGGTCCAACTGTGCGGCCAGGAGTCGCCGGACTACTGCCGTGCCGTATCAACAGATGCCGGTGCGGAAGTAATCAAGGTAATGCACGTCTCGGCCTCGGAAACAGTCGGCGGCACCGACGAAAACGGGGGCCTGGAAGGGCGTCTAAGGCCCTACCAACTGGCCGGTTGCCACGTAACCCTGGACCGCCTGGTGGAGGGCCTGCAGGGCGGCACCGGCCAGAGCTTCGACTGGCAAGTGGCTGCCCAGCTTTCCCGTAAAGGACACGACTTCCTGCTGGCCGGCGGTCTCACTCCCGACAACGTGGCCGAGGCGGTGGCGCAGGTGCAACCGTGGGGCGTTGACGTTTCCACCGGTGTCGAAACCGAGGGTATGAAAGACCCTGAGAAAATACGAGCCTTTATCAGTAACGCGAGAGGATAATCTCAATGACCGTTAGCGACGCAATCACCTGGCCCGACGATCGTGGCCGGTTCGGCGACTTCGGCGGCAAGTTCGTCCCCGCCACACTGATGGCCGCCCTCGAAGAACTGGAAGCGGCCTACGAAGAGGCCAAGGCAGACGAGGATTTCCAGGCGGGCCTGGCCTCACTGCTCCACCACTATGCAGGCCGTCCCACCGCCCTCTACTTTGCCGAGAACCTGACCCGTTATTGCGGCGGGGCCAGGATCTACCTGAAGCGCGAAGACCTGGCCCATACCGGCGCCCACAAGATAAACAACGCCCTGGGCCAGGCCCTGCTGGCCAAGCACATGGGCAAAGAGCGCATCATCGCCGAGACGGGCGCGGGACAGCACGGCGTCGCCACCGCCACCGTCTGCGCCATGCTGGGCCTGCAATGCGTGGTGTACATGGGCACCGAGGACACCCGCCGCCAAGCCCTGAACGTCTTCCGGATGCGGCTGCTGGAGGCCGAGGTTATCGGCGTCGAGTCGGGCACCCGCACCCTTAAGGACGCCATCAACGAGGCTATACGGGACTGGGTAACCAACGTGGAGACCACCCACTATCTCATCGGCAGCGCGGTGGGACCCCATCCCTATCCCATGCTGGTGCGCGACTTCCAGTCCGTCATAAGCCGGGAAGCCCGGGCGCAAATACTGGAGGCCGAGGGAAAGCTCCCCGACTACGTGGTCGCCTGTGTCGGCGGCGGCAGCAACGCCATCGGCGCCTTCTACGAGTTCATCGGAGACGAAGAAGTATCGCTGGTGGGTGTGGAAGCCGGCGGCGAGGGAGTCGAGAGCGGGCGCCACTCGGCCACGTTAAGCGCTGGCCGGCCCGGCGTGCTGCACGGGTCCATGTCCTACCTGCTTCAGGACCAGCACGGCCAGGTGAGCGAGACCCACAGCATTTCCGCCGGCCTCGACTACCCCGGCGTGGGCCCCGAGCACAGCTACCTGAAAGATGCCCACCGGGCCGAGTACACGTCGGTAACCGACGATCAGGCCCTGGAGGGCTTCCACCTGTTGTCCCGCACCGAGGGCATAATTCCGGCCCTGGAACCTTCCCACGCCGTTTACCACGTGGCGGAAATGGCCCGCAGCCTGCCTCCGGACAAGGTAATCCTGATGTGCCTCAGCGGTCGGGGAGACAAGGACGTTCCAACGGTGGCGGCCGCAGCGGGGATTGAGTTCTAGAGCGCAATTCCCCGGCCCCACTGCTATAATACCGCCCACGCTGCAATTGCGAATTATGCCCGCCACGGCGGGCTTATTTTTGGACAAGAGGAGGTCGAAGATATGGAACTAGGATTGACCGACAAGGTTGCCATTGTTACCGGCGGCAGCGAGGGTATCGGCAAGGCCGCCGCCCAGCGCATGGCCGAAGAGGGCGCGCGGGTAGTTATCGTAGCCCGGGGCCAGGAAAAGCTGGACGAGGCCGCCCTGGATATCCGCACTGCCACCGAGGGCGTGGTCCTGCCCCTTTCCGCCGACGTTTCTCATCCGGACTCCGCCGACCGTGTCGTGCAGACGGCCCTGGACAACTTTGGCCGCGTGGACATTCTCGTAAACAACGCCGGGGTCTCCCTGGCCAAGCCCTTCGAGGACGTCACCGACAATGAGTGGGAGTACGACTTTGACCTGAAGGTATGGGGCGCCGTTCGGCTGATCCGCCGCTCCGTCCCCGAAATGCGCAAAGTCGGCGGCGGGCGCATCATCAACGTCACCAACCTGGGCGGGCGCACCCCCGGCCCGTCCTCCATGCCCACCTCCATCTCCCGGGCCACCGGCATCGCCATCACCAAGGGCCTGTCCAAGGACCTGGCATCGGACAACATCCTGGTCAACACCGTTTGTATCGGCATCGTCAAGAGCGGCCAGCACACCCGCCGCTACGACCGCCTGAAGGAAGACAACCCGGACCTGACCCTGGACGATTTCTACGCCCAGACTGCCGTAGCCCGGGGCGTGCCCCTGGGCCGCATCGCCGAAACGGAAGAGGCCGGCGACGTAATCGCCTTCCTGGCCTCCGAGCGGGCCAGTTACCTGACCGGCATCGCCATCAACATCGACGGTGGAACCTCGCCGGTGGTATAACCCGAACTGAATCAAGAAAGTGGATTAGAAATTAATAGACCGAGGCAGGCCCACAACCTGCCCCGGTCGCCTTTAAATAGCCGACGTTAAACCTCTTTCCCTGCCCTTATACTAGCGCCTCAGCTACTTTCTCTCGCCCTCCCGACATATTAAATGCTGCATTCTGGATAGCGAGGGACTGCACCAGCAGTGGTGTGTGGCTCTCAGTACCCAAGTTTTCTGATTTTAAGAAACCGTTCAAATCGCCGTTATATATTTCCGTAAAGGCCTTTTCGCTGTGTGCGGAATTGTCGCTGCCAACCGTCAGATACTGGTCGAGCAAGGTGATTGCGCCTGTACTTAGAATTCCAAACTGCTCTTCAGCATCAGGCTCAGACAGTTTTAACACGGCATTCGTCAGGACACTCGCAGTTATGGCAGGTTGTCCTAGCTGTGGCGTCAAACGAATAACCTCTCCAAGCATTCTCATGATTATATAGTAGAATAGGAACCTAGATTGGCGCCTGCTAGGACGGTCTGAATACCTACCAAATCCAATTTGATCAGCTACACACTTTATTTTAAACGCTGCAAATAAATCCCGCTTTCCAAAAGATATGTCTCCCAGGGCAATCGCATCTTAACTGCGAAGGACTTTAAGCAAGTAATCTTCGCGCCAACCAGCTTGCAGGCGTTTGCCCTGGATGCCCACTTTGAGGGAAGTTTCCCGTTTCAACAGGTTGTGGGAGATATTCCGCAGGGTGGCCAGGTTCTGCGGGCCGTGGTCCTTGCGCACTCGGCAGTGGTCTTCCCTGAAGGTTACGTCCAGGCTCCAGTGCAGGGAATTCTCGATGCTCCAGTGGGCTCGCACCGTGGCCAGCATCTCTTCTGCCGACACATCCAGGCTGCTGATGAAGTAGCGGGGCTGCACCGTGATACCCGTCTCCGCTTCCCGACGCCCCACTACTTTGACCACCGAGCACAATCCAGGCCATTCTCGTCCAGTGCTCAGGTAGTCCAGGCAGTCGGGGTCGCTGATGGCCCAGCATTCCCGCTTTTCCAGGCGTCCGTGACCCTTGTTCAGGGTAGTGGCATAGTCATGGGGCACCCCACCGAAACCGGTGGCTGCAGCTTCCTCAAACAGGTCCTTCAAGTCCTCGTACAGCCGCCCCTGGTTCTGCTTCACCGCCAGCACATAGTCGGCTCCCTGCTCCAGAATTCCCTGGGCAATCTCCTTCTGGCAGCCCATGGCGTCGAGGGTAACGATGCATCCCTTCAGCTCCAACAGTTCCAGCAGCCTGGGGATGGCGGTGATTTCGTTGGACTTCTCCTCCGTACTCACCTGTCCCAGGGTCAGGGTGTTGGACGAAGCCCAGGCGCTGACCAGATGCAGGGCCCCCTTGCCGACTCGTCGGTCTTGGGAACGCCTCATCGTCTTGCCGTCAATAGCTACCACCTCTCCAGGCAGCAACTCCGCCACCCCCTGGCTCCATTCCATGAAACACTCCTGGAACTGCTCTGGGTCCAGCCGGGAGAAGACCTCACCAAAGGTGTCATGGGAGGGGATGCCGTTGGGCAGATCCAGGAAGGTCCGGAACCACTCCTCCTTGCTCTTGCCGAACAACTCCACGTAAACCCACGTGTCGGCTCCGCAAATGACGGCGCAAATGGTGATCGTTATGATGTCCAGCAACGAGTGCCGCTTGCTGCGCTCGACCCGCGGATCTTCCAAATTCCCGAAATGCTCCACTAAAGACTTTCCCTCACCTGCTGTCGCCACCCTTCACTGCCTCCCCTTCTTCCTTGCCTCACTTCTGCTCCAAGTCTACCATTAAGACGCGATTGCCCTGGTCGCCGAGGCAGGGCAATCGCGTCTTAATTCTTCTGGCTCACTTGAACGCGAAGTGCTGCCACCCTGAGCTTGCCGAAGGAGCTAAACTCTTATCCCAGAACCTTGACTGGGCACCCGAGGATGCTTTGCCGGCAAGCATTTTAGACTCTTCGGCGGAGTTTACCTTGAAACGGGCCGGAGGGCTCAGAGTGTCATCGGCTTTAGACGCGACTGCCCTGGGTGCAGTAAGAGGACTCGTGGCATCGTAACGGAATCGGAGGGCGACGGAGCTTTAAGATAAAATCCTAAAGCTAAGTTTGCAGTCCTCAAAAACCACTCGCTAATAGCAGGCTGAGACGCTGAAAGGGTAAGGAAGTTAGGGTGGTGGCCGTGTACCAAGGTGAAAACGCACCTGTGCCGGCCCGGTCACTCAAACACAGTATCCAGCCTGGCTGAACTGTCGAAGAAACGTTGCAGGCTCTCGTTTACGCGAAAGAATATGTCGGCCCTTAATTGATCGCCGGTGGCGTTGTCGGATATCCCGCCTTCGATCATCAGGTCCAGGGTATTTAGGGTGTGGCTGAGGTCGGCGCCATCATTCTCTTTGGTGTTGGAGACCAGGTCCTGCCATTGCTCCACTGACATTTCAAGGAAGAAATCGGCGTCGATCAGGTCGTACTCGGTGCCTTCCTTGACTTCGGTGCACTCGAAGGCCTCGAAAGTGATGACGAAAACCCTAGCACCGACTTTAACCCCCATTACCGCATCAATGTTGCCGAGTCGCCGGAACGCCTCGTCTTTGTTGACCAATTCCTGCAATGCCTGGAACCACTCAACCGACGGGAAGGTCAGGGCAGTAGAAACCGGGTCGCTCATTTATAGTCTCCTGATGCAGAAAAAGGGATGTAATCTGTGGCTGTAACAGTCTTGCAGGCTATTCTTTGAAGTAAGGCTCGCCCTTTTCCCTGGCCTGGCTGAAGGGGACCATCCGGTTCATATGGTAGTCGGGGTCGGAGTTGGCCGGAGCCCTGCCAATGGCCTGATCCACCATCTTGTGGTACTTGGGGTCCAGTTGTTCCATTTTATCCGCATCGGAGCGGATGTAAGCCACGCGGGATATGATGCGGTGGAGGGCCTCGCCGCCACAAAGCTGGCAGGAAGTGGGGTCGGCAGAACTGAAGGAACGCAGGTAAATGCTGTTGACGCCGCCGCAACCTTCGCACCGGTATTCGTAGATTGGCATGGCTAGCCACCCGCCGGCGCCGTTTCTTCACGGCGCAGAAACGCTGCCAGCTCCGGGGCCATGTTGGCCTCGGTCTTGTTGAGGCCGGCCCACTGCATTCGCTTCAGGTAGTCTTCGATGTATCTCTCCTGCAGGTCCCGCACCACGGCCATTCCTTTTCCTATATTGGCAACGCTGCCGCCGATGACAATGGCCAGGGCCTCCCACAACACAGGGTCCTTAAGGTCTTGTACCAGGTCCCGTTCCACGCCCCGCATAAGGTTGTTGAGACCCATTCCGAAGCCCGGTTCCTGATTGGCCACCGCATACTTTACGTGGGACATACCGTAGGCAAGGTGGCGGGCCTTGTCTTCCATGCACTTGCGGAAAAGAAATTTGTCTGCCTTGCTGCTGGCGTAGGCCTCACCGTAACGATAGAGCAGCAGGGTAAGGGGCCCCCGCACCAGGTACAGGAACATGGACACTTCGGTCCAGCCGGGGCGGGTTTCCATCATGCGGCGGTTGAATTGGCCGGCGCTTTCCAGCCCCAGGCTGCCGTCGTTGAGCAGGGCCCGCTGGCGGAATACCGTGTAGTGGCGGCCTGCGTCGAAAATCTCCGATGCCAGAAAGGTCTTGACCTCGTGGTAGGCATAGTTCATCTTGTGAAGCCACTGGCCTATGGTATCGGTCTCGATGGAAGCCTGCTGGGCGAGTTCAGTGCAGAGCTGGCGCATGGCCAGTTCGACTTCATAAGGCAGGGGAGCTATGTCGTCCCACGCCACGTCCGCGTGCCCCATCCAGCGCCGTTGGATAGCTTCTTCGTAGAGGTCTACGGCATTGTCAGCCCACAGGTCGACCTTGGCGCTAAGGGCGTAGAGGTCCGTGCGGGGGACGCCCGGAATGGGAAAGGCGCCCCGGGGACGGCGGCTCATGTCGGAACTGGATTCGGGTACCTCCCCGTAGATGCCGATGTTGAGGTCGCGCATGGTGAGGCCGTGCTTGCTGGGTTGGGCGCGGACGCCCCATTGCAAGGTGTCGTTCATCCAGCCCAAAGGTTCGGCGCTGGGCGCAGGTGGAGTTTCCGGCGAATTGTTCTGATCGGCTGAGTCCGCGTCGTCCCGGGGGTTTTGTTCCTCGTCGAGTGACATATTTGCCCTCAGTGGAAACCTTGGTGAAATCTAATCGCCATACACGATCGCCATACAAAGGAAGACCTCCCGCGAAATGCCGAGGGAGGTCTCTTGGTGTCTTACCAATAGTGTTATGCGGCGGCTTTGTATTGCTCCAGCAATGCCGGATTTACCCGACCATTGTGGATGCGGTCGTCGAAACCCGCTGACTTGAGCCGCTGGAAGTATTCCTTGGTCTGGCGCTGGCGGATAGCCATCAGGATTTTCTGGCCTTCGTCCACCTTGTCCTTGCCACCGCCAAGCAGCACAGCCAATGCCTCGCTGGTAAGCTGGTTGCGCCCTGCCGGGTTCTCGCCGCCGGCGCCGCTGGACTGGCGAGTTTCGCCTTCGTCCAGATAGCAATGGATCTCTTCGCGCCGCTCAGGGGCAAATTCGTTCATGTAGCGCAAATGGAGAACACCGATGGCCACGTGGCGGGCTTCATCCTGGGCGCAGCGGCGGTAGATGGTCTTCTCCGCCTCGTTGTAGGCCATCATTTCGCCCAGGCGGAAGAGGGTAAGCACGTTGCCTTCGCCGGTGATGTGAAGACGGGAGGAAAATTCGGTAAACTCGCGGGCGTTATCGGTGCTGCCTCCTACCACGTCAGAGACGCTGTCAGTCATGCGCATCAGGCCGCCACCGTTGGAAAGGGCCCGCTTGCGAAAAACATCCAGGTGGCGGGACTCGTCCATTACCTGGGCCAAGAGAGCGAGACGTACTTCCTGATAGTCGGGTGACATGGTCGAGAGGAACCGGCCTGGCACATCGGAGGCGACGAACTCCACCTGAGTGAAGAAGGTAGCCAACTGGCATTCGGCGGCTTCAATGTCGTCTGCCAGGGGCTGGATGGTTTCCCAGGGAATGTCGGTGGCCGAACTCCACTGGCGGGTGATGAACTCTTCGTAAAGCTTGGTCAGGTTGTATGCCCAGACTTCGCTCTTGGTGCGGAAGGTGTAGGCGCCGAACCTGGCCACATCACCGCGGGGGATGGAGCCCTGGACGCGACCGGTGTCGTTGGCGGAATACTCCTCCACCCCTTCTCCGGCAACATGGTCCTGCAGTTTACTGAGCCACGAAAGGTCGAATCCCTGTTCCCTGGCCTGCTCCCAGTAAGCGGTACGATTGTCCACTGTCGCCATGTCATCCACCTCCGTGCCGGGTACCCAGATCAGCAAAACGCCATAGTTTACTGAATTTACGTGATGTTACCTATTTGTCTATGGGATTGTCAACTTTGTGACTTGTCCAGGATGGCGGAATCGGGATGCAGTCGCTCCCGGAGTTGCCCACTATCGAAAACTGACTATCAGGCAGGGTCAGGGGCAATTGCTCGCCGAACGGGCGGTCGGGCGAACAGGATCACTACGGCAGTCAAGCCGGCCAGTGCTGCAAAGGCGGTAAGGGCAATGTCGTAACTTTGGGTGAGGTCGAAAACAACACCCGCTGCCACGGTGCTTATGGCTTGCCCCAGGCTGGTGAAGGGCTCGGTAACACCCCGGATAGCTCCTAAAGAACGGCGCCCGTAATAGTCGGCGTAGGCGATGGGCGGCACTGAAAGAATGCCGCCAACCCCGAATCCTAGCAAGGCGGAATAGGCCAGGCCCTCCAGGGTGGTATCGGCGGTCAGGAACAAGAGGGCAGGCAGGGCCACGGCCGCGGCAACGGCAGCCAGCACGTACCGCACCGGAAACCGCTCGGCAATCCAGCCCCAGGCGAGGCTGCCGGCCCCCATGAAGGCCGCCGAAAGGCTTAATCCCACGCCGGACAGGAAAACGCTCAACCCCTCATCCCGCAACAGGGCGGCTAGGTGGGTATTGATTCCAGCCTGCACCAGGAAAAGGGTCCCGACGCCGACAGCGAGAATCCAGAGGGCGGGGGTTCTCATCGCTTCTTTGCGGGTCCAGGTAGGTTCCTCGGCGACAGGAGCGGCGGCTTCGGCCGGAGCGTCGTCCGGAACAGCCAGGGCAGGACCAACCTCCGGGTCTCCGTCGGGACGCAGTCCCATGTCCTCGGGTTGCTGCACGATGAAGAAGGTCACCGGTATGAGGGCTATGATCCACACCAGGGCGCCCAGGACTATCCAGGCTTCCTTCCAGCCGTAGCTGGCAATAACGGCCGAGGCGATCAGCGGGAAGGCTACCAGCCCTATCGAATGGGAGGCAAACAATATACCGTTGGTACGGCCCCGCATTCGTACAAACCACCGGGATACCACCACGGAGGCGCCGATGGGAATGGGACTGGCGAAAATAACACGGCTGATGCCGTAGAAGAGGTAAAAGAAAATGGGGATGGTGGCCAGCGAAAGCAAAATCGTTGACAACCCCATAACAAAGACGCTGGAAGCCAGCACCAACCGCGCTCCATACCGGTCCACCAGCCAGCCGACCAGCGGCGACAGGGCAGAAGCGGCCAGGCCCCCGACGCTGGCGGCACCGGCAATCAGGGTACGGCTCCAGCCCAGTTCCGGGTCGTCAGCCAGGGGGTAAATGAACACGGCCAGGGTAAGGCTGGCGGAGGCGTTGCGCACTACCTGGGTACTGCTGGCGGAAGCCAGTATCACCCACCCGTAGAAGAAAGGAAGGCGCTGGGCCAGTCGTTGTAGGGAACTGGTCACGGAAGGCTTGCCTGAGTGAGAATGGGGCGGTTGCACGGCCTGGAATCAGATGGCCCACGGCAGGCACCGATTGCGCCGGGATGAGTCAATGGTTGCTCCGGTTCAGGCGGGTTAAGGAGCAGGCCTGAATTCTGTGCAGGTTCCAGTCCAGGGTAAGTCTGCAGGCCTCCTCCAATTTGCGAATACTTTAACATAAGCGGAACGGGCGGGGTTAGCTGCTGGTCGGCGCATGAAACAGAACAGAAAGGAATCTCCTCCTGCTTTCATCTGCCAATGTAGTGGTCAGAGATCTTCGCCCCTAAAATGGGGACTTATCCTTGGCCGTCAACCAGTGCTTCAGTTGAGAATTCCAGGCCCTTTGGCTCTGCTCAGGTCGACATGACTTATGGCAAGGGCTGAGTCTCGCGCTTCCAATTGGACTGGTCAGTGGTCACCTTGCCCAGGACCAGCTAGATCCTCTTGCTGTCTCGGGCATCTCATATAATATGGAAGACGGTACAGCGCAAATCAGCCCTTTCAGGAGCAAGTCGTGACCAGTCATTTAGAAGGCGCCTCTGCTAACAGTCCAGACGTAATTGTTGTGGGTGCCGGCATTGCCGGTTGCCTGACCGCCTATTTGCTGGCCAGGGGCGGCGCCAGTGTCACTATCGTGGAGGCTGATTCGGTGGGCAGCCATGCCTCGGGGTTTGCTTTTGGAGGCTTGGGTCCACTGGAGGGAGCGGGCATTCCCAATCATATTCTGGACTTCAGCGTCTGGTGCTTCGAGCGGCACAAGACCATCTACGAGGAACTGCTGGAGGAGACGGGCATCGACACCCAGTTCCACCTGCGGGATCGGCTGAACCTGGCCTTCACCGAGGAGGAGGCAGACCACCAGAAGCAGGCCATTGCCTGGCAGTCTAAACTGCCCGGATTCAAGCTGGAGTGGCTATCACCGGAGGATGCGGTCAAGGCAGAGCCCCGGACTAACCCAGACTGCGTTGGGGCATCCTATGCGCAGGGCACGGGAGCGGTGGAGGCCTACCGCTACAACCTGGCGGTGGCCCAGGCCGCCGAGAAGTACGGGGCCACCATAGTACAGCGGCGGGTAACCGGCCTGCTGGGCGAAGGGGGCAAGTGCCGGGGCGTCAAGCTGGAGACCGGTCAAATGGCAGCAGGCACGGTGGTCCTGGCCGGTGGCCCATGGACGGGCGGCATGTCGGAGTGGTGCGATGTGGACATACCGGTGCGACCGCTGAAGGGACAGATAATCCGGCTGCAGTTATTGGAGAACCCGATGGTGGCGTCGCTGAACTACGCGGGAAGCTACGCCGCTTCCAAGCCCGACGGCCTCATCTGGGCTGGCACCACGGAAGAGGACATTGGCTTCGACGAAGAGTTGACCACCGCCGCCCGGGACAAGGTGATGGGCGACCTGCTGAGGATGGCCCCATCGCTGGCCGAAGCGGAACTGGTGCAGCAGACGGCCTGCCTGCGACCCTTGTCCGCCGACGGTATGCCTATCGTGGATGCCGTACCCGGATGGGAGAACCTTTACCTGGCGACGGGTGGTGGCCGCAAGGGCATCCTGTGGAGCACCGGCATGGCCCACGGGTTAGCGGAGCTTATCCAGGAGGGCAGCAGCGAGGTGCCGGACTTGGGGGCGCTGTCCCTGGGACGCTTCGATTAGTTCTCGAGCGTAGCACCCCCATCCTGGCTTTCCCCGGTAGAGGGGGAAGGGAACTGTCCAGAGGTTCATTCCTTCGCAGGAACGACGAATTTCTATTTACAAGCAAGCCTGCCCTTCTATGCTCCCCCCTCCCTCGGGGAGAGGGGCCGGGGGTGAGGGCAAAACCCTAAATGTCCACCCTCCGGGCCACTGGCCGCCCGTTCTCTCTGCTTACCCGCATGGCAAAGGGGTATTTGCTGAACTGCAGGGCCAGTTCTACGTCCTGCGGATGGAATTGGGGCTGGGTTTCGTCGAAGAACTTCTGGGTGGCGCCCCCGGTCATTATCAGGCTGCGCACCGCCTCTGGGTCGGGGCGGCGGCCTTCCAGCAAGTTGCGCAGGTAGATGCCGCACTGCTCGTCCTCGTCGGCCCGAACCACGCCCTGGTCGCCCATGGCCAGGATGGTTACCAGGTCTGGGGCGTCTGCCAGCACCGCTTTTACCGTGGCGTCAGCTACGGCGAAGGAACCCAGGTAGATGGTGTCGGCGTCGGGGGAATCAAAGGCGGCAGCGACGCCCACGGTTCCGGCCCGGGTGGACTGGACCAGCGACTTGCCGGTTAAATCCACCCCGGAGATTTCGAAGGGCGAGTTGCCGTAGTCAAAGCCCTCGGGGCGCTTGCCGTCCACCTCGCCCATTATGACGTCGCCCACGCCGCTTTGGTGGAGGGCCAGGGCATCGTCGGCCTCGGCCACCAGGGTAATGTGGGTGGCCCCGTTGTCGAAGGCGATGGCGGCGGTGGTGAAGGCGCGGAACACGTCAATTACGATGACGGTGCCGGCGGCTTCGCGTGCGTCGCGCACCAGGCTTCCCAAGCGTATTTCCATGTGTGGTTCCTTGTGGTTGATTGAATACAATGGCCAGGGCAACCACAAAGGTTGCCCCTACCGAATCCCCGTCAGGGTAGGGGCGCCCCTCGCGGGCTTCTTGGCCGCAATGCTTATTACTTCTTAACCAGCTTTTGCAACGTCCGGGGGTTGTCGGTTTTGTTGGCGTAGCTGCGGGTGTGAGTCCAGGAGACCTCGCCTACGTAGATGTCACCCCGGGAGTCGATGCATATGCCGTGGGGGGCGATGAAACGGCCCGGGGTCTCGCCCTCGGTTTCACGGCCCAGGCGGGCCAGGACGTTGCCCTTGGTGTCGTAGATGGACACACGAGGGCCCAAGTCGGTGGCTTCAAAGTTGGGGCCGATGGGCACGCCCAATTCGCCAATGTAAGTGCGCTCCGCAGCCTGGTCGATGTAGAGGCCGCAGGGTCGGGCCATGTTGACCCACTGGGTCTCGAACTTGCCGTTGGAATCGAAGACCTGCACCCGGTGGTTTTCGCGGTCGGCCACGAAGACCCAGCCGTCCTTGTCGGTGCAGACGTTGTGGGCGATGTTAAAGCAGCCGGGGTCGGTGCCCGAGGCACCCCAGGAGAAGAGGTGGGTGCCGTCGGGAGAATACTTGTGTACGCGGGCGTTGCCGTAGCCGTCGGAGACGTAGAAGTCGCCGTTGCGGGGGTCGATGGCCACGTGAGTGCAGCGGTTGAAGGGGTCGCCGCTCATGAAGCCGGAGGGCTGGCCGCTAGTGCCCAGGGTGAACAGAACCGTGCCATCCAGCCTGCACTTGCGGATCGTGTGGTCGCCATCGTCGCTCAGGAACATAGTGTCGTCGGGGGCCATTGTTATGCCGTGAGCGCGGGGGTAAGTGCCCTCGCCCCATGACCGGAGGAAGTTGCCGTCCTTGTCGAAGACGATCATGGGGTGTTCGCCCCGGTTAAAGGCATAGACGTTGTCGTTGGCGTCCACGCCGACCGCCGCTACTTCCTTGAAGGTCCAGCCGTCGGGCAGTTGACCCCAACCCTCGGCCACTTCGTAGATATAATCGCCCGAGCCCAGTTCCACCATAGCAATTACCTCGTTTCACCAGATTTTCGGTAGCGCCGCCTATGGGCGGGCAAGGGAGATTGTAACACCAAACGAGGGAATTCAGGCACGGCGGGAACGGGAGTGAGCGCTCATTTCCCCAAGGCTTGTCCCAGCGGGAGAGGGGAGATTTTTTAATTTTCCCTCCATTTCCGCTCATTTCCACCCATTTTTCTTGCGCTGACTGCTGACCACAGGGAGGCGGGCATCCTTCGATATGCTCTGGATGAACGGGGTCTGAGGGCCCTACAAGGATTATGGTATAGGAGTGGTTTGCGGACTGGGAAGGGGCTGATGTCATGGGTTTGGGACCGGGTCTGTATACCAAGGCACACGAGGGAGGACGGTGGGTTTTTCTTTCTTTTCCCGAATGGGCACGAATGATCGCGAATGGTTTGAGGTTCCTGCTTGCGCTGAAATGAGGGTTATGTCCGAAGCGAGAATCCGATTTCCCTGCCTGTGAATCCTGGGTGTTTGAATCTGAAGGTGTGGGTTGCTATCATCAAAGTCAAAGAATGGCCAATGGCAGGCAGGAGAGGGCGCAGATGACCCAGGAAGAGGCGCGGGATTTCGTAAAATATTCCTTTTACAAGGTGGCGCCGGAGTGGCGGCAGTTAACGCGGGACGAGCGGGAACGGTCCAAGGAAGAGTTTGCCGCTACATTGGGGGAGTTTACCGACCGGATTTCCATGTCCAGCTACAGCCTGGTGGGAACCCGCGGCGATGTGGATTTCATGCTGTGGAAGGTCAGCCGCTCGCTGGAGGCCATTGATGAACTGATGGCGCAGCTTAACCGCACCGAACTGGCCGGCTACCTTCACACGCCCCATTCCTACCTGGCCATGACCCGCCGCTCGCCCTACGTGGACGACCACCGGCACGAGGGACAGGAGGGAACGACTGCGACCATGCGCATCGTGGGCCGCAAGTACCTATTCGTCTATCCCTTCGTCAAGACCCACGAGTGGTACCAGTGCTCCCAGGAAGAACGGCAGCGGATGATGAGCCAGCATTTCGTAATCGGCCACAAGTATCCTGATGTGAAGATCAGCACGTCCTACTCGTTCGGCCTGGACGACCAGGAGTTTGTCCTGGGCTTCGAGACCGACCACCCGGGCACCTTCCTGGACCTGGTAATGGACCTGCGCAACTCGGAGGCCCGCCCCTACACGGAGCGGGACACCCCGATTTTTACGTGCCTGGCCAAGCCGGTTAGGGAGTGTTTGGATGATTTGGGGTGACGGGGGGTGACTTCTGGTCACTTAAATTCTTTGGCCTTTGCCTTTCTTATGCAACAACACAATGTATGAAAGGGACATTAAGCACGAAAAGCCTTACTTGAAACCTGATTTAAGCCACACTATTCCAGACTGAGGGAGAGGTCTAGTAGGACCAAGCTCGTCAACGAATTGGCTTGTAATGGTTTGCCCAAGGGCACCTTTACCTGGTGGAAGCGGCACTCCGATTTGCAAGGCGAAATTGCGTTCCATGTGCGTCACTGAAGACAGCACCAATATGTCTGTCCCCCTAGTGATGGCCACGTAAAAGAGCCTCCGTTGTTCCTTCAGGTCTAACTCCGCTTCTTCAGGTGTTCCTGATTCGTCCAGATAAGGGATGAGTCCTTGAATACAACCGACGACGATCGCCACCTTGCAAGTCAAGCCTTTAGATTTGTGGAGGCTCATCACACGAACAAAATCACCTTCTCGCGGTAGTTCTGGCTGGGTGACAAACTTTCGAATAGATTCTAGTAAATCTGAAAAAGTTTCTGCGTTATCCAACATTGCGTGAATGGCAACTTCCCGCAGTATCGCTAATTCGTCATTCTCTTCTGGCATCAAGGAATCGACGAGTTCTTCCACGGGCTTGTCAGAATATAGGTTTAGAAAAGTGCGAAGCTCCTTGTATCTTTCTATAAGATGGGAGATACCGCTTAGGCTACACTTCTTTTCGATCACCTCCTCAAGTACGGCCCGAGGTTCTTTCCCAGTCTCTTCACAGTATTTTCGCAGTTTGACATACTGCCCACTGAGAAAATTCGTGCTACCGTTTCCAAGCCACCAGCGCAATGCAACTCGGTCATTAGGATTGGCGAGGAGAGTTAGTATTGTGAGGCAACGTTGGGCCGATTCACTGTCCAGCGCTTCTTCGTTGTAAAAGCTATGGATAGGAATCTTGTTCAGCTTGATTTGATCCCTAAGTCGGTAGGCCAAAAGTCTTCTTGGCGTGAGTATCATGATGTCCCCTGCATTAAAGCCCTTGTCTTTAATGAGGAAACTTACGTATTCGCCGATTCCTTTCACTTCTTGGTCAACATTCTGCCATTGGAGTATTTTGACTTCACCTTCTCCATTCTCAGGATTAGGCTTCAAGCGGGGAACGAAATCCCCATCATAGTTGTTCTTGATTAGGTCGTTAGCCATCTCAACAACTTGTATAGGACATCTTCGGCAAATATCCAATGTTTGATCGTAAGTTTCCGGGTGCTGTTCATCAAAACTTTCTATCCCTTCGGGATTAGCGTGTCTGAAACTATAAATGGATTGGTCGACGTCACCGACAATTGCAAGATTACCTGTCTGGGCTAGCAAGTCAATGAGAGACTGTTCTGCTCGGTTTAAGTCTTGATACTCGTCGATTATTACGTGATCAAACGCCGACAAGTCGGGAGATTCAGGATTGTTGCGAAGAAACCTTAGTGCCTCGGGCACAAGTTCCCCTATTAACATCCCCCTATGAAATCGTAGCCAGTTCAAGAGGTCCTTTTGAAAATCTTGATCTACTGGGTCTGTTGCCCAACCAGGTGTCTCCGACTGTAATCTAGCCCAGGCGGCTTCGTAAGCCAGTACTCTCTTGCTGCAATCCTTTTTCTTGCCATATTTCTTTGTACTCACTAAGTCGGCGATCATAGGTCCGCCTTCAAACTGCAATGTTCCTGCTCGCGAAGAGAATGTCACTAATGGCCTTGGGACACGATTTAGGAATTGAAATACATGCTCACGATTCAGCAATGAAAAACAATGAGAATGTACAGTTCCCGCATGGATGTCTTCGCAACCGGGAATACCTAAGCCTTTGAGGTCCTCGACTAGACTGGCGGCTGCATTACGGGTAAAAGTTACGGCCAGGATCCGGTCTGGGTCTCGTCCGTCCTCTAATAGCCGGGCAACTCTTCTCTTCATAGCGAACGATTTGCCGGTGCCGGGCCCCGCCAAAACTCTCAGTGGAGAGTTTTCAGTTTTGGCAATCTCCAAAGCAATTCCGGTCAGTCCATCATCCCAGCTCATCAATTCCGATCCTTGGTCTAGATTTGCCCTCTCAGTATATCCCTTGGAGGGGCCCACCTGTTCTACTTTATCTGACAGGGTTGCCATAGACAAATTTGGAATCGGCGCAACACGGTTCACCGTAGCGTTGGTATGGTTCCCTATTCAGAAATTTCGGACGACATGGCCGACATTTATCCTCGGTTTCACCAATAGAAAAGGGAAAGGGGATGGACTTCAGAAGTCCATCCCCTCAGATTATCTATGGCGCCGGATCCGTTGTTGGCCGGTAGCGGCCGTTGCCCGCTTGCCGGTTTACTGGTCCAGCCTCCAGGTTTTGATGGTCAGGCGGGCTACTGGGTCGCGCCAGTCGTGGGTTGCCGGGGTCAGGCCGGAGCCTTCGCCGCCGTGGATGCCGTTGTGGACGTAGACGAACCCTTCGGATTCGGCGGTGTCCTCGGCGTGGTTGCCGCAGGGCGGGCCGGGGATGAATTCGCAGCTTTCGCTGTTGGCTTCGCTGCCGGCGTCGTAGGCGGTCAGCGTGACGGTGCGGGTGCGGGAAACATCCAGCCCGCTGGCGCCGATGAAGGCGTCGTTGGTGGACACCAGCATGCTGGCGAAGGACATCAGGGTGTTGCCGTCTTCAATTTCGAAATGAGTATTGACCGTCTTGCCCGGTGGAATGGGCCCGTCGTCCAAGGTCAGCAGCATGGATTCGCTTACGTTGCCGTTTGTCTCGGGGTCCCAGGCCGCCAGCAGGTCGGTGGCGTCGGCGTCCTCGGCCATCTTTGCCAGTGCTTCACTGGCGGGCTGGCCCAGGGAGTAGAGGGGGTCAGAGTTTCCGTCGTGCCGCGCGATGAACACCGGGGACAATACCTGCCCGCGGGTCAGGTTGGTAAAAGATACTTCTACCCAGAGTTTCTCGTCGTGATAGTCGGCCCTAAGCAGTGTCACGGCCATCAGGCCAAACAAGGCCACCAGGGCGCCAAAAACCAGGATAATTGAAATTGTCCTTGTCATCTGGACTTCTCCGAAGTTTATCTTGGTAAGAACTTGGGTCTTCTGCCATTGGTAAGGGTGAAGGGCTCGAGCAGGGCCCTCCCGTGGAGAGACTTCAATCTTCTTAGCCCATTTCGCACCTCCAATATTACCCCTGAGCGAACGTGATATTCAAAAGGAAAATAACTACTATGTTTCTATGATATATCGCCTTACATAGCAGCTGTCAATAGTCGCAGTATATATCGCCTACCTAACGTATTATGAAGAGTTATAAGAAATGACGGGGTTGCAGGCAGGGCATGAGGCAATGCGAGGCAAGAGAAGGGGCAGAGGTGTAACGAGTTAGGTCAAGTGACAGCCTGATATTGAATGTAAAAACTCTAGTAAAGATCTGATTATGAATATTTAAAAAGATTATTTGGCAAAACTCTTGTGATATGGCATTCTTGACTGCAAATTCAACCAGGAAGAGGTAGAGCCATATGCTAAAGACAGTGCAGGTCAGCCGCGCATTATTAGTCGTTATTATGGTAGCAGCCATGGTGGTTGCCGCAGGTTGCGGGTCTCCCGCCAGTCCCACCGAACCGCCGGCGCCCACCGCCGCGCCGCAGCAGGTGGCGACCCAGCCCGCGGCCCAGCCCCAGCCCACGGCAGCGGCGGAGGCTATGGGGATTGCTCCCACCCAGGCTCCGGCGGCCCCCCAGGAGTCCGGGTCGTCCCAGTCTGCCGCCGAACCCGCGGCCCCTTCTCCGACGGCGACGCCGGTACCTGCGGCCATGCCGGAGACGGAGAGCAGCGGCAAGGACTCGATTGTCGTGGTCATACCCACGGAGCCCGATGCCCTCTCGCCGTGGAGCACGGGCAGCGCCGAGACCAGTTCCATCGTCTCGTACAACTGGGGTGAGCCCCTGGTCTGGCTGAACACCACCACCCTGGAACTGGGGCCAACCACCTCCACCACCGGGTGGGAACAAGTAGCGCCGGACCGGTGGCGGTTCTCGTTGCGGGAGGGGGTGAAGTTTGTGAATGGCGAACCGTGGAACGCCGAGACGGCCACGTGGAACATAAACCACAATGGCGATCCCCAGACCGGGCTGGGCTTCGGGGTGCATGGGCCGTTGACCGGCGAGGTGGTGGACGAGATGACCATGGACATCACCTGTGGTCACGCCAACTACAATGACGGCGCTACCCAGAGTTGTCCCATCCTGCCTGGTGACATTACCGGTGTGGCTTTCCAGGCCCCAACATGGTGGCAATCTACCGAGGAAGACGTCCGGGACAGGACGACGGTGGGTCTCGGAGCTTACAGGTTCGACGGATATGAGCCTGGCGTGTATGTCGATTCGGTAGCCTACGAGGATTACGTACCGTCCGGGCGGGACGACTTGCGCGCGCCTTCCATACCAAACGTCCAGTACGTTTGGCGCCTGGAGACCACCGTCCGGTCCGCCATGATTCAAGCCGGCGAGGCCGACCACACCTACTTGCTGAACGTTGAGGACATTCCCAACGTGCCCCAGTCCATTTCCATGCCCCAGTGGGAGGTGGAAGGTTTCTACATTGACACCCTGTGGCACCCTATGCTGAAGCAGACCAAGTTCCGGCAGGCGCTGGTCCATGCCATCAACTGCCAGGAAATCGTGGAAGAAATCTTCAATGCGGCCACCACCTGCACACCGTTGCCAGGGGTAATCGGAATGCCGGGCATTACCGAGCATAACGGCAGTTACTGGGAGTATGACCCCGACCTTTCGCAGCGGCTGCTGGAGGAAGTGGGCTACGACGATGAGGAGATCAGGATTATCGGCCGGGAGGGAAGGGTTCCCAAGCAGCCGGAAGTATATGAGGCCATGGCCGGTTACTGGGAGGCCGTGGGTATCAAGGGGAAGGTAGAGGTAACCGAACGCAGCCTGTGGCGCAGCATCCGCAACTGCGGTGTGGGCAACGCGGTATCCGAGGCCGGTGAAATCACCGCAGGGAACCTGACCGACCCCCCCACAAATTGCGAAGGCTCGTCCGGTTCGGGGCACCTGATCGAGTTCACGCCGGAATGGCCCAGCCTGGACTTTGGCAGGCCCGCCGGTCGGCTGCTGAACTGCTACTACTTCCAGTCGCGGGTTTGCGAAGCGGGTCTGCAGGAATTATTGGAAGAGGCCAGGGCGGCAACATTGGAGGAAGGAAGAGCCGATTTTCTGGAGCAATTGGCGGACCGGATGAAGGAGGACGTTCTCTTCCTCGGGGTGTTCCAGGCATTCGAGATTCACGGAATGCACGAGGACCTGGTGTTCAAGCCCCGTCCCGACCAGCGCCTGCGGGTAGCGGAGATGTCGTGGAAGTAACGCCAGATTGATGCGTTACATGCACTGTTAAGAGAAGGCGCGCCGGAGATTCACGGCAGAAAGGGCCCCGAAATTTCGGGGCCCTCCTTTTGGGGGAGCAGGAATTCCGGTGATGCCGTCTGGCGTCCCGTCAACCCGGTCAAGCCTGAGGTTGAGGGAATGGAAGGAATTCCGCTCATGGAAGCCGGTTTTCGGGCAATCTCCTGGCCAGTGTCTCAGCCAGCGGGAACCATCAATGCCACTTCAATGACTTGGCCCTCGGTCCAGCCCAGGCTCTCATCCATCCGCCAACCGTGGAAGTCCTGATGCAGGCCAAACAGGATTGATTCGGATACCGGGAATTCGTCTTCCCCTGTCTTCAGTACCAACTCTTCAGGCAAACGGGCGTCAGCGTCCATGACCAACTGGCGAAAACCGGCAGGGGTTTCCTGCAAGTAGAGACTATGGACCGTGTGATCCACCCCGTCGTGAGAGAAGGTCGTGACATCAAGGCCGCCCCCATCGGGAGACAAAGGTGGCGCATAACCAAGATAGGTTATATTCGAATTAGAGGCCTCTCCCACGGTCAAGCTGGCTTCCCAGACAATTTCATCTTCCTGCGGAATCGGAATTATTGGTTTTGGAGGCCTGCCGCAGCCGGCACTGCCCTGTTCACCTACCAGGGCCGGATCCATGGGGGAAATCAGCTTGGGGTTGTTGGCAATACCCCCTTCGCTGTTCCCGTCTGGCAGCAGCGGCAGTTCACCGTTGCTGGCGTAAAGGGGCTGCCTGTTGCCCGGGTCGTCTATTCCTGCGGCGTGGGCTGCCTGTTGCCCTGCGGCGGCGAAGGCAATCAACGCTGTGGTTAGCCCAAAAGCCAGTATGATTGCCAGCCTGAGAAAGTGTGCATTGCCTCGCACGTGAAGGATGGAGTTAGAAACACCACCTCCGAGGGATGTCATATTGCTTACCTCCTTTCCAATCCATGTATTTCGGCCTGAACATGGCCTGATGGCATTGGTTTTGGTCATCATAAGAACAATGCTGATGAAGATTGTTAGTGTTTAGTGACTCAAAGGTCGATGGGTGTCTACGACATACATTGAACGCTACCGTGATGGGGTGTCCTGCCTGTCCACCAGCCAGCCAGCGTCAACCGCAATGCCGTTTGGCGGATCAAGCCGCCAGCAGCATGGGTGCGGCTTGATGTCCTTACGGCGGGCCTGACGGGGCTAGTAAGCGCCGGTTGCCTCCGATTCTTGCAGTCCAGGGGTCGCCCCATGCATGTCCAAATATGGGACACCTGCCGTTGCCGACCCTGTCTTGCTCATTGGCAACAGATAGGATTCCCTCAGCACTACCAGGACAGTTTGACCCTGGGTCCAGCCCAGGCTGTCGTCGAGCCTCCAGACTCGGACATTCTGCCCCTTGCCAAAGGGTTCTGAAGTCGAGAGAGGGAACTCGTCATTGCCCAAATACAGTGTGAGTTCGTTGGGCAGCGGAATATTGGACTCAAGGACCAACTGCCGGTCGCCGGTATCGGTTTCATGGTAGTAGAGATTACTGACCCTATAGTCCATGTCGCGGTAGGTGAAACTGGGCGAGTACAGGGCGCCTTTCGAAGAGAAAAGGCCTGGCCCGTAGCCAAGGTAAGTTTCCGAAGAAGTCGAATTTTCCCCTACGGTAAGGCATGCGGCCCACACATAGACCTCTCTCTGCGGAGCAGGCACTAACTGCTGGGGCAGTGGCGTGCCGTCATGGAGTCCCGCCATCTCTCCTACGATGGCAGGATCAATCGGGGAAATCACCCTTGGATCGCGGTCCAGTTGAAAGTTGTCTGCCCCTTCTTTCGGTATTGAGCTGCTGTTGTTGACGGGGCAAGCGGGCAGAGAGTTGGCCGTACCGTTGGGGCCCGCCGCATAAGTGGGCTGATGTCCGATCATGGCGAAAGCTGCCAGACCTGCAACTATTGCCAGGGATACCAGGGCAGCGAGGCGCGGAAAGTGAGTCTTACCCCGCAGCTGAAGGATGGAGTTGGAAACACCTCCTCCCAGGGAAACCATATTATTTACCTCCTTTGCAATCCGCTAACCTAAGCCTGATCAGGGCTTCACGGTATTGTCTGCGGTGATAAATAACATCGATGTTATAAATCAAGTTTAATACATTGAGATGCAAGCGTCAACGCTTGTTTATAACTTTCCTGGTGCTCTCAGGTGGCGGAGCGCCTCGCGGCAGGTGCCCTTGTTACAAAGAGTTAACCACTGCGTAATTTTGCGGAAACATACCGGCACCAGAATAAGATGGTAAAGCCTTAACTACATGCTAGCGGGTGATTCTGGGAGGGTCCCAGCAGTCGCCGCCAATTCTCCTAGTCCAAGAGGCGCCGTGACCGTATCAAGATACGCGGAATCCACCGTTGCCGACCGGGTCCTGCTCATTGGCAACCAATGGGATTCACTCAGCGCTGCCCTGAAGTCCCTGGCCAGCCAGGGAGCATTAACCTTCGTAGGGCCCTCGGACCGGGGAACTCCTGAAATTCTTTCCCTGGTTGAACCCTCCGTAATAATGATGTCCCCGGGCTGCGACTCCGCTCGCGCATTTGCCACTGACGAATTTTATAGCGATCCGGCTGACATTCCTCCGGTGCTGGTCTGCGTTACCCTCGAAGAGCTGGAGAATGAGTCCTTTCTGTCGGACAGTGAGGAGTTCGACGACTTCCTGGTGGTGCCCTGCACATTGGCAGAGTTGGAGTGGCGGTTAAGACGACTGGCCCGCAGGAATGTTGCCACGGCCAACGGAGCGTTCCTGGAAGTAGGAAGAATTACCCTGGAACCCAACGCTTACCAGGTCCGGTTGGCCGGCCGGGTGATTCCGATGGCATGGATGGAGTTCCAACTGCTGAAGTTCCTCATGGAAAACGTGGGACGGGTCTTTACACGGGGCATGCTGTTGTCCAGCGTCTGGGGTTTCGACAGCATCGGCGGCACACGTACCGTAGATGTTCACATCCGCAAGCTGCGCAGCAAGCTGGAAATTCACGGGGAACAGTACTTCCGCACGGTCAAGAACGTCGGTTACGGCATGGTGGACCCCGCTTAGCCTCTTCTCCTCTCTCCCTCATTTACTCACTGCTTACACGCTTTTCTTAACTTGGTTACATTTTCGTCATACCGACGAAAAGAACCGCTAATACGCTGGTTGCAATCGATCCTGCACAGGGAGTTCGCAACCGGCCATGGCAGCCACCCTTAACCAAAACGAGACCGCAACCCACTGTCCTTACTGCGCTTTTCAGTGCGGGATGGTGCTTGCCGGTACCCGGGAAGAAGCAGTCGTCGAGGGCGACGCAGGCTTCCCGGTTAACAAGGGCGCTCTCTGCATCAAAGGCTGGACTTCCGCCGCAACCCTGGCTCACCCCGACCGTCTCCTGTCGCCCCTGGTCCGCAGTGAGGCCGGAGAACTGGTTGCCTCCACATGGGACGAGGCCCTGGACCGGGTCGCGACAGCATTCCTGAAGACCAGGGTTGAATATGGGGCCGATGCAGTGGGTATTTTCGGCGGAGGCTCGCTGACCAACGAAAAGGCTTACCTGCTGGGCAAATTTGCGCGGGTAGCGCTGGGAACTGCCAACATTGACTACAACGGCCGCTTTTGCATGTCCTCGGCTGCTGCGGCCGGCATACGGGCGCTGGGCATTGACCGGGGCCTGCCCTTTCCATTGGATGACATTGCCCAGGCCGAGGTAATCCTGCTGGCCGGGGGCAACGTGGCCGAGACCATGCCCCCCATCATGCAGTACTTCGAGGCCCAGCGGGCCAACGGCGGCCAACTGATTGTGGCCGACCCGCGTCGCACCACCACGGCCAATGCCGCTGACCTTCACCTGCGCCTCACCCCCGGCACCGACGCGGCCCTGGCCAACGTTTTGCTGCACCTCCTCATCCGGGACGGGCTGATTGACACCGACTACATCGGGGACCATACTGAGGGCTTCGAGAGAGTGCGGGAGATTGCCGCTACCTATTGGCCGGAGCGGGTGGAAAGAATTACCGGCGTTTCGGAAGCAGAATTGCTGCAGGCGGCGCGACTGCTGGGACGGGCGAAGACTGCCATGGTACTGACTGGACGGGGAACCGAGCAGCAGGCCCAGGGAGTAAATAACGTCCTGTCCTTTATCAACCTGGCCTTGGCCCTGGGCAAGGTTGGCCGTCCCTATTCGGGCTATGGGTGCCTGACCGGACAGGGCAACGGCCAAGGCGGCCGGGAACACGGCCAGAAAGCCGACCAGCTTCCCGGCTACCGCCTGATTGCCGACCCCGCGGCGCGCCGCCACATTGCCGCCGTGTGGGACTTCCCGGAAGAGGAGCTTCCCGGCCCGGGAAAGTCGGCCTACGAACTGCTGGACTCTCTAGGGCCGGAAGGCGGTATCCGGTCTTTGCTGGTGCTCGGTTCCAACGTGGCGGTGTCCGCGCCCCACGGAAACAACATTAGGGACCGGCTGCAGTCCCTGGACTTCCTGGTGGTGTCTGACTTCTTCCTGTCCGAAACGGCGCAGTTGGCCGACGTGGTGCTCCCGTCTGCCCAGTGGGCCGAGGAAGAGGGAACAATGACCAACCTGGAGGGCCGGGTAATTCGCCGCCGCCGGGCCCTCGAGCCGCCAGCAGGCACGCTAACCGATCTGGAATTGATGGAGCGCCTGGCCGAACGGTTGGACAAGGGTCGCTGGTTTTCTTACCCCAGTACCGAGGCAGTTTTCGAGGAACTGAGGGCCGCCAGCGCCGGTGGGCCGGCGGACTATTCCGGCATCACCTACGAAAAGATAGAAGCCAGCCAGGGTGTCTTCTGGCCCTGCCCTTCGGTTGACCATCCGGGCACTCCCCGGATGTTTACCGAATCCTTTCCCACGCCTGGCGGGAAGGCCAGGTTCCACCCGGTCCTGCACCGCCTGCCGGCAGAGGCGCCGGACGAGGAATACCCTCTGTACCTGACCACCGGCCGGGTCCTGGCCCAGTACCAGTCGGGTACCCAGACCCGGAGGATTGGGGAACTGCAGGTGATGGCGCCGGAACCCATGGCGGAGATTAACCCCACTACGGCGGAACGTTTCGGCCTGGCAGAGGGGGACATGTTGACTCTGGAGACTCGGCGCGGCGCGGCCCGCTTCAAGGCTCGCCTGTCGGCCAGCATCCGGCCCGACACGGTGTTTGCCCCCTTCCACTGGGCCCACGAGCAGTCGGCGAATCTTCTGACCAATCCGGCGCTTGACCCGATCAGCCGGATGCCCGAATTCAAGGTGTGCGCCGTAAGAATCGTCCAGGAATCCAGTCAAGAGTAAGTCAGTCCCGAGAGAGAGTAAGTATGGCTACAAAGGAACGCCTGGTAGTAATTGGAAACGGAATGGCCGGAGCCAGGTTTGTCGAAGAGACGGTGGCCCGGGGCGGGTCTGCCTTGTACGACATTGTGATGTTCGGCGAGGAGCCCCGCGGAAACTATAACCGCATCCTCCTCTCCAGCGTTCTGGCCGGCTACCACCAGCCTGAAGACACCATTATCAACGGCCTGTCCTGGTACGAAGAGAAGGGAGTAAAGCTGTATTCCGGGGTAAAGGCAGGCTGGATTGACCGGATGGGGCAGGCAGTCTACGCCGCCGGTGGCATTTCCGAGACCTACGACAAGCTGGTCATTGCCACGGGAAGCACTCCCTATATCCCGCCGATAGACAACATGTATGACGAAGATGGTTTCCTGCGGCCCGGGGTCTTCTCATTCAGAACCCTGGAAGACTGCCAGGCGATGATCGGTCACGCCGGTTCGGCGAGCAAGGCAGTGGTGGTTGGCGGGGGTCTTCTTGGCCTGGAAGCGGCCAAGGGCCTGCTGGAGCGGGGACTGGAAGTGCACGTGGCACACCTGGGCGATTACCTGATGAACAGTCAACTGGACGCCCAGGCCGGCGCCATGCTCAAGCAGTCCCTGGAGAACCTGGGCTTGCAAATCCACCTGGAAAAGCTGACCGAGTCCATCACCCCGCCCTTCCCCGGGGCTCCCGTTGGCGGCCTGCGGTTCAAGGATGGCGAGGAACTGGAGTGCGACATGATCGTTGTCGCAGCGGGCGTCCGTCCCAACATCGACCTGGCCAAGCAGGCCGGGTTGCACGTGCAGCACGGCATTGTCATCCAGGACGACCTCTCCTGCCGCAACGACCGCAACGTCTACGCCATCGGCGAATGCTCCCAGCACCGGGGCAAGCTGTTCGGCCTGGTGGCGCCCCTGTGGGAGCAGGCCCGCATCCTGGCGGAGCAGCTTACCGGCGAGAACCCGGAGGCCTCCTTCCGGGGAGTCAGGGTCTCCACCAAGCTCAAGATCATGGGTGTGGACCTGGCGGTCATGGGGGACAAGGACCCGCAAATGGATGACGACGAGCAGGTCCACTACAGCGAGCCGGCGCGGGGTGTGTACAAGAAACTGATCGTCCGCAACGGTCGCCTGGCCGGGGCCATTCTTCTGGGCGACGGCCTGACTTCGCCCAACGTGTTACAGGCCTTTGACCGGGGTGAACTGCTGCCGGATAACCGGGCCAGCCTGCTTTTCCCAGGTACGGGTGGAGTGCCCCAGATAGATGTGGCGGAACTGGCAGCCAGCGCCCAGATCTGCAACTGCAACGGAGTGACCAAGGGAAAGCTGGTCCAGGCTTGCCAGGAGGGAAGCGACACCCTGGCAGCCGTCTGCGCAGCGACCCGTGCCGGTACCGGTTGCGGGGCGTGTAAGCCCCAGGTTCAGGCGGTTCTCAAATTTGCCATGAATCAGGCCGTACCCGAGCCGGCGGCAGCTGCCGGCGTCAACGGGAACGGGAACGGGAACGGCAATGGGAACGGCAATGGGAACGGCAATGGCGGCGGCAACGAGACCGACATCAACATCAACGGAGAAAGGGAAGCGCTCAAGGTCATTTCCGAAGAAGTGCTGGCCAATCCTCCGGAAGCAGCGCTGGCCGGACGGAACTAGGAACACCCTTACATCCGGCCATTGACCCGACGGGGAGGGGCCAGGTAAGGGAAACAGAGGAAGCAGAAGGGAAAGCAGGAGACGCAGCATGAACAAGATAGAGGCCTACAAGGAAGAAAAGAACGGTATGGACGTAAAGGCCGACCTGCCCCGCTACGCGGTCGACGGTTGGGAGACCATCTCCGACGGCGACAAGGAGCGGCTCAAATGGCTGGGCGTCTTCTTCCGACGCCAGACCCCCGGCCATTTCATGATGCGGCTGCGCATGCCCAACGGCATCTGCAACTCGGTCCAGTTTCGCGCCATTGCAGGCATCAGCGGCGATTTCGGCAAGGACTTCGCCGACATCACCACCCGCCAGCAAATACAGCTGAGGTGGTTTGAAATCGGCCGGGTGCAGGACATTTGGGACCGGCTGGAGGCGGTGGGCATTGTCTCCCTTCAGACGGGCATGGACAACATTCGTGGAATAGTGGGCTGCCCGGTGGCGGGACTCACGCCCAACGAACTGTTTGACGCCTCACCGGTGGTCCGCGAATACAACGACATTTTCGTGGGTAACCGGGAGTTTACCAACCTGCCCCGCAAGTTCAACGTGACCATTACCGGCTGCCTGGACAACTGCACCCACGCCGTAACCCAGGACATTGCCCTGACGCCAGCCGTCAAGAGCATCGCCGGCGAGGAGGTCAAGGGGTTCAACGTAGCCGTCGGCGGCAAGCAGGGCTCGGGAGGCTTCCGGCCTGCGTCGGACCTGGACGTTTTCGTCCTGCCCCGGGATGCGGCCCGGCTTTGCAGTGAAATTACCCTTCTGTTCCGCGACAACGGCCCACGGGAGGCCCGTAACAAGTCCCGCCTGGCCTTCCTGATTGAAGAATGGGGTGTTGACCGGTTCCGGCAGGAGTTGGAGGAGCGGGTTGGACATCCCCTGTTGACGTCAGGATCTCCGGTGGGAAGCGAGGCCAAGTCGGACCACATCGGCATTCATCCCCAAAAAGAGGCGGGATTGAACTATGCGGGGCTGGTGGTTCCGGTGGGCCGGATTACAGCCGGCCAGATGCTGGAAGTTGCCCGTCTGGCTGACACTTACGGCAACGGCGAGGTCCGGCTGACCGCTGAGCAGAACCTGATTATTCCCAACGTGCCCGATGCCCTGGTGCCTGCTTTGGAAGCGGAACCGCTGTTGCGGGAGTTCCGCGCCGACCCCTCGCCGGTAATGCGTGGACTGGTGAGCTGCACCGGCATTGATTATTGCCACTTCGCCCTGGTGGATACCAAGGGCCTGGCCCTGAAGACCTCCCGTTACCTGGAAGAAAGGGTCGACGGTGACATTCCCGCCTTGTCCATTAACTGGTCGGGGTGCCCCAACGCCTGCGGCAATCACACGGTGGCCGATGTTGGTTTGCTGGGCAAGAAGGCCAGGGTGGACGGGAAGGTAGTGGATGCTGTTGATGTTTTCCTGGGAGGCAAGGTAGCCGAGGCCGCCGGTGTGGTTACTGGCGGAGAGTCGGCAGTCAAAACGCTGGAAAACGTGCCTTGCGACGAATTGCCCGAAACCCTGGCGAAGGTACTGGAAAGTCTCAAACCTGCTCCGGTTGCGTTGACCGTTTAGTGAAGAGGAGGACTGAAGTCATGGATGTCAAGGATGTCAAGGATACGGAATACCTCTTAGCGCCACCCTCGAACAAGGCCACCCGTATCAAGCTGTTCAGCTTGGGGAAGCCGCACATGCGGACCTTCCACCTGACCTGGTTCGCCTTTTTCCTGGCCTTCTTCGGGTGGTTCGGCATTGCGCCCATGATGGCCCTGGTGCGCGACGACCTGGGCCTCACCAAGACCCAGATCGGCAACACGATCATCGCTTCAGTGGCGATCACCATTTTGGCTCGGCTGCTCATCGGCTGGTTGTGCGACCGCATTGGCCCCCGCCTGGCCTACTCAGGGCTGCTGGTGCTGGGTTCCATTCCGGTGATGTGTATCGGCCTGGCCCAGAACTACGAGACTTTTCTGCTGTTCCGGCTGGCAATAGGCGTTATCGGCGCCTCCTTCGTCATCACCCAGTACCATACCTCGGTGATGTTCGCGCCCAACGTGGTGGGCACGGCCAACGCCACCACTGCCGGTTGGGGCAACATGGGCGGCGGCGTAACCCAGATGGTAATGCCCCTGCTCCTGACCCTGGTGCTGATGCTGGGAGTGGGCGAGACCTTTGGCTGGCGGGTGGCAATGGTGATTCCCGGGGTGGGCCTCTTTCTCACCGGATTCGCTTACTATTTCCTGACCCAGGATTGCCCGGAGGGAAACTACCGGCAGTTGCGGGCTGCCGGCAAGATGGCTCCTACCTCGGTTACCAACGGGTCGTTCATGGATGCCGCCAAAGACTACCGGGTCTGGGCGCTGTTCGTCATTTACGGCGCCTGCTTCGGAATCGAATTGACCATTAACAACATTGCGGCTCTGTACTATTACGACCGGTTCGAACTGAACCTGGCCACCGCCGGCCTGATTGCCGGCCTGTTCGGTCTGATGAACATCTTCGCCCGGACGCTGGGGGGCTTCTTCGGCGACAAGTTCGGCATAAAGTTTGGGTTGAAAGGCCGGGTGATGTTCATGGGGGGCGTCCTGTTGATGGAAGGGTTGGCCCTGGTTCTCTTCTCACAGATGGCGACCCTGTTCCTGGCCGTAGGAGCCATGATCATATTCAGCCTTTTCGTCCAGATGACCGAGGGAGCGACCTTTTCGGTGGTACCCTTCATTAACCGGAAGGCCCTGGGTTCGGTGGCCGGTATCGTTGGCGCCGGTGGCAACGCCGGTGCGGTGGCGGCGGGCTTCCTTTTCCGGGTGGAAAGTCTTACCATCGCCGACGCCCTGATGCTGATCGGGATAGTTGTGGTGGCGATTGCTCCGCTGGCTTTCCTGGTACGCTTCTCGCCGCAAACGGAGGCTGAGGAGCGGAGCGCAATACAGGGCGCGCTGGCTCGGCGCAGGGCACTGGCGGAAGAGGCGGCGCCAGCGGCGGCTGACTAGGAAACCGCTTCAAGACCGGTAGTGAAATGCGGGGTGTTTCGCGGTGTTGACCGTAGGCCGCTCATCAACCCGCATCCTGGGTTTCCCCGTCAAGGGGGAAGGAGTTCTTGAGACGGTTTCACACGAGGCTTTCTCAGAAGTGGTACAAAAAAGGGCCCGGGATGCGTTCCCGGGCCCTTTAATTTGGCTGATTTTGTGAAAATGGGATCGGGACTTTGGTGAACGATGTCCCTGCGAAGGCAGGGACGACGGGTTGTGTGGGTTAACACCCGTGCAATAGTTGCGGTTGCGGGAAGCAGTTAACCCTGCCTGGCTGCCCTTACTGATTCGATGATTCGTCCGTAGGCGTTGCAGCGGCAGAGGTTGCCGGAAAGTGCCTGGCGGATCTCGTCGTCGGTGGGATTGGGGTTATCATTCAGCAGGGCTCGGGTGGACATCACGAAGCCTGGGGTGCAAAAGCCGCACTGTCCCCCGTCATTGTCCAGGAAAGCCCTCTGCACCAGGTCCATGCCGTCCGGATCGCCCGTGCCGTCACCCAAACCTTCAATGGTTACCACCGGTCGGTTCCCCACCTGTACCGCCAGAATCTGGCAGGAATAAACAGGCTTGCCGTCCAGCAGTACGGTGCACGAACCGCATTCCCCCCGGTCGCAGGCCTTCTTTGAACCGGTCAGGTCCAGTTGCTCTCGGATTACGTCAAGCAGGGTCCAGTGGTGACGGACCTGGACCGAATGGCTCATGCCGTTGACGTTCAGGCTGAGGTCTGCGGTGTAGGACTGGGCGGCGCCGTCGCTGGCTGGCATTGGGTATTCTCCCTGGCTGCTGAATTTCCGGCTATCCTACCCCACCTGGCTATGAGGGGCAAGTGTCGAGGGCTAGTACTGAAAGTTGGGATGGGGACTGGGCTGGCTAACCCTCTTGAAGAGTTTTCTTCAAGGCTGCCTCCAGTTCCGTCAGGGTGGCGTAGCCCTCAAACCGCTGGCCTATGGTGCCCTGTTCGTTAATGATGAAGACCCAGGACTCGTTGAACCAGTGGGGCAGAGACGGGAAGCCCCATTCCTCAACTGCCTCGGCAAACTGGGCGCGGCTGAGGTCGCCCTGTATCTCGTCGGGCAGGTCGTATATTTCGACGTGGACGAAGTCCGCCTGGCCCTGGTAGGAGGCTTTCAGTTCCTTGACGGTGTTAACCTGGGGCCCGCAGGTGGCGCTGGTGCAGAAGGCGGGAGAAGCGAAGACGATTACAGCAGGGCGCGGGCTCTCGACTGCGTCAGCCACCGAGATGAGGTAAAGCTCTTCGTCGGCGTTGTAGTCAGTGGTCAGTTTTTCCACCGCACCTACCTCGTCCAGGGTCTTGGTCTGGCTCAGGGGAGGACGATCGCCGATGCCGGGTATTGGCGAGTCTTCGACCACTTCCAGGTCAATAACCGTACTGCCTGCGACTTCCTCATCCTGCACAGAGACGTTCAGTTGCCAGGGGCCGGGGCGGTCAAAGGCCATTTCGGTACTGTAGGCTCCCCGAATGCCGAAGGGCCAGCCATGATAGGTGGCCTGTACCGGCCCGGTTGAAGCGCCATCGCCGGATTGGCCGTCGCCCAGGTAGGTGGCGGAAACGGCGGCTTCAGGAGCCTTGATGATGGATTTTTCGCCCACCAGCAGGAAGGACACGCGCTGTACCCCGGGGTTGATTACCGTGGTGGCAAGGATGGGCTCAATCTTTCCCTCGGCGGCGGGCATCATGGGATTGGCCGGGGCGTCGGCGTCTTGAATCGACTCGGTCTGGTCGGAGGCGGCTTGTGATTCAACAACCGCTTGAACCGCAGGGTTGGCCGCCGTGTTAGCCGTCGGCGACAGCTCCGATGTTGTTGCCGAAGTCACTGCCGAGGTTGTTGCCGGTATCTTTGCCGGTGCCGGATCGGGGGCGGAAGTGGCACATCCCGCCAATGCGATAAATATCACCAGCGCCAACCCGGCGGCCAATGCCCGTGGGACCCTGATAGCTGCTAAGGAATTGAAAGACGTACCCATTACGGGCCCTTGCCCTTGTACACGCCGAAGGTGAAAGCGAAGAGGCCGAAGTCCGGCGAGTTGGAACTAAGCTTTAGTTCCTGTCTTTGGGTGTACTGGGGGCTGTCGATTATCGCGTAAAGGCGGGGCTGATCCACTTGCAGGTAGCTTTCCCCGTCCTCACCGATCTGTACGTCGCTTCCCTTGTTGTCTTCGGTTAGGTATTGGTCGTCCAGGGTAACTCGAACGCGGTAGGGCTCACCGGAGTCGGAAGTCAATACGGCATTGACGCTCTTGGCTGAGTACTTCAGCGCCAGGTAGTCTTCGTAGTTGTGGCTGACGCGGGCGTGCTTAATATTTTCGGGGCCCACTGCCCAGGGTCCGTGGAAGAAAATCAGATGGGGATCAAGTTCATCAGGCGCAACAAAATTTCCCACCCCGCCCCGGTTTTCGTAGAAGGTAGCTTGGGCCACGTAAGGGTGAAAACCGCTCAATATGGAATTGACGTTGCGCTCGTAGCCGGCGTAAAGCTCGGGAGTAACTTCTGCATCCAGGGCACCTAGGTAAGCGGGGTCAAGTTGCTGGTCTTCGGGCAACTCTGCATCGTCGGAAAGATCGGCGCCTGCTTCCAGCAGCAGTTTTCTTATCTCCTCCTCCGTCTCCCCGTACTTCCCCTCGCCAAAGTGGGTGTAGCGGATCACTCCGTCCCGGTCGATAAGGTATTTGGCAGGCCAGAAGCGGTTGCTGTAGGCCTGCCAGGTCTCAAAGTCATTGTCCTGGGCTACGGGCCAGGCGATGCCGTTTTCCTCCGTAGCTTCAAGGACGTTCCAGTAGTTCTTCTCGAACTCGAACTCCGGCGTGTGAATTCCCAGGATGACCAGGCCGTCGTCGGCATACCGGGAGTGCCACAGCTTCAAGTAAGGGAAGGTGCGGATGCAGTTGACGCAGGTGTAGGTCCAGAAGTCCACCAGCACCACCTTGCCCCGCAACTGCTCCAGGGTCAGCGGGTCGGAGTTGATCCAGGCATAAATGCCGGCGGGTTCCGCGGCTAGCGGTCCCTCTGCAATCTGACGCTCCGGTTCGGCCGTAGGTTCCGGCGCCGTTTCCTGTGTTGACTCCTGGACCGGTTCCGGTTCAGGCGTATCGGCAGCGGGGTTGGCTTCTACCAGCGCGGCCAACTGACCCACCGAAGGGGTGGCGGTAGGCGGCGGCACGGCATCGGCGACGTCTGCGGCACCGGTGGGAGAGGCTTCCTCGACCGCTGGCGTGGCGGCAGGCTGATCGGCGCCAGAAACCTCTGCCGAAGGTTCCGGGGGGCTGGCTGGGCTTTCTGTTGTCTGTGGGTTCGATTCAACCAAGGTCTCGGACGAGTCGGCATTTGCCGGGAGTGCCTGGCTGTCGGAGGCAATCGCGGTTGAAGCAGCGGCGCCAGAAGAGGTGGCCGTTTGGGAGTCAGCCCCCGGGCCGCAGGCTACTACCAGCGCTAGTGTCAACGCTGCGCTCAGGAAAATAGCCGGACCGCCGCGCCGAATTCTTGCGGACGAGCTCGCAGGCAAGAGGGAGGGGTTGTTGAATTTCACTCTATGCTCCTTGGGGTAATCATGGTTCCAGTTCCCAACCTACTTTTCTATACGACGGTGTTTTTGCCGTGGATGCCTGGGGCCTGCCTGTCGCGGATGCTCCTATGAATCATACCAGAGACTGCGCAGGATGGGATTTGCTCGATGGGCTTGGCGCACTTCCTACAGAGTCGGCGCTGTCTCCCGCCATCACTTCGACCGGTCTGCCCCTTGTAATGCCTGCCAGCGATTCTGGTAAATGAAGGGACGTTGAGGGTATCGACTCTGGACACAACGAGGCGCTTGCTGTTCCCTTTCTGGCGAAGGGTGTCTTCAACGTCGGCTTGTGGTAAACTCCCATGGCGTTTTAACGGGATCAACGTCGCACAGCGATACACATAGTTGAATATCGGAGGACGGTTTGCAGGAAACCACTTCCATGGCCGCAGTAGGCCAACGTATTGTTGAAAATGTTGGCAAGGTTATCGTCGGCAAGACTTCGGCTGTGCAGCATGCCCTGGCTACTTTGATCGCCCAGGGTCATCTCCTTGTTGAGGATGTACCCGGAGTAGGCAAAACGACGCTGTCCAAGGCGCTGGCCATTTCCGTAGGCTGCTCGTTCCAGCGCATCCAGTTCACGCCGGACCTGCTCCCCAGCGACGTAACCGGCATTTCGGTGTACAACCAGCAGAGCGGCGACTTTAACTTCAGGCCCGGGCCCATAATGTCTCAGGTAGTGCTGGCTGACGAAATTAACCGGGCCACGCCCAAGACCCAGGCAGCCCTCCTGGAAGCCATGGAAGAGTTGCAGGTTACCGTGGACGGTGTGTCCCACATCCTGGTGCCGCCCTTCATGGTGGTAGCCACCCAGAATCCCATTGAATATGAAGGCACGTTCCCCCTGCCGGAAGCTGAGTTGGACCGCTTCCTGATGCGGCTCAGCCTGGGCTATCCGGATTTTGCCGAGGAAATGTCAATCATCGAGCGACAGGAACTGACCCACCCCATTGACTCCCTGGAGCCTGTTGCCACTCCCGAAGAAGTTACTGCCCTGCAGGAAGCCGCCAAGACGGTTTACGTTGACCGCCTGGTGCGCCAGTACATTGTTTCCCTGACTGAGTCCACCCGAAACCACCGCGATGTTTCGCTGGGGGCGTCGCCTCGGGCTACCCTGGGCCTGTTCCGAGTGGCGCGGGCAATGGCATTGGTGGAGGAGCGGGACTATGTAATTCCTGATGACATAAAGCAGTTGGCTCCAGCGGTCTTGTCCCACCGGTTGGTGCTGTCACCTTCGGCCCGCATGCGGGGCATCCGCAGCGAGGAACTGGTCAGCGACCTGTTGAACCAGATTAATGTGCCGGGTATGGCTCAGGTTTAAACAGCCCCAGCGAATATGGATACCTGGCTCACTATTCCCGTACTCCGGGATCACTCAAGTTTTGTGGTATTCTAGCGGCGATAACTCCAAGCACACTATTTTCGAACCAGAGACTTGATTTTGAGCAAGCGGACTATCGGGATCCTCATCCTGCTGGCAGTAGTCACCTTCTATACCCTGGGCACCGGCTTTCCCTTTTTCTTTAGGTTCCTTTACGTAATTGCCCTGGTGCTGATCTTCGGGCTGCTCTGGGCCTGGATTAATCTCCAGGGCCTGGACGTGCGGCTGACTCGGCTGGCACACCGAGGGCAGGTCGGCAGCTACCTTGAAGGGCAGATCCAGGTGGTGAACCGGTTCCGTTTTCCCAAGTCATGGCTGGAAGTCAAGGAAGTATCGGACCTGCCCGGCTACACTACCGGACGGGGCATCGCCATGGTGCGGGACCAGTCCCGCAGCTGGCGCATCGAAACCTACCTGGCCCGCCGGGGCGTGTTCGACACCGGCCGGATAGAAGTAACCAGCCAGGACCCCTTTGGATTGTTCCGGCTTAACCGCCGTTTTTTGGAGGCGCAGCCATACGTGGTGTTTCCGGCCACTGAGCCACTTCCCGACCTGGATCCCCGTTTCGCCTTCCTGCCCAGCGACCGTCGTGTTACCCGTCGTTCCGACCACATAACCCCTGAATCATCGGGCGTTCGCGAGTATGTTTACGGCGACAGCTTCCGGCAGATTCACTGGCCCTACACCGCCCGGATGAACAACCTGATGGTGAAGGAATTCGATATGGGGTTGTCTGCCGAGGCATGGGTATTGCTGGATATGCAGCGGAGTTCCCATACGGGCGACGACCCGGTGGATAACACCGAGGAACTGTCGGTAAAGGTGGCGGCGTCCCTCATCCAGAGATTTGACGAGCTATCCATGCCAGTGGGTATGGCTACCAATGGCGACCAGACCTGGTTGCTCCGGCCCGGTTCCGGCTCCGGCCACGTAGGCCACTTGATGGAAGCGCTGGCAGGGGTGAGGGCCATGGGAAACGTTACGCTGGAACGCTTCATCTATGATCTGCAAGGGCACCTGAGCCGCTTTAACAGCCTGACCATAGTTACTCCCTCGCGCCGCACTGAATGGATTCCGGCGCTGGCCAGCTTGCGTAGGGATGGGGTGCATGTGTCTGTGGTCTACGTGGACCCCACAGATTTTGGCGCCCCTGTCGAGGTGCAGTCGCCCCTGGATTTTCTGTATTCCAGCGAGCTTCCCGTCTATCGAGTCCGACGGGGCCAATTACTGAATGACGCCCTGCAATTGCCCTTGTACGCCCAGCCATACCCCTTCATTGCCCCGAGGGCTCCAGGTGATGGAGAAACTGAGCAGGTCAGCTTCAACGAAAATAGTTCGGCCACCGAGCCTGTTTCAGCGGAGTTCGCCTACCAGGGGACGGTCCGCCCCGAGGGATCGGAGACGGCGCTATGATTGGAGTGAGCCAGAGCCAAGCTCCCGCACGGAGCGCTGGAATAAATTTTGACGCCGCGCTAGCCCGGGTAAAGGCCTTCCTTACCTACACACGGCCGTCCGATGGATGGGCATCCGTCTTCCTCCTGGCCCTGAACCTGATGGTGGTAGTCTGGTCGGTGGAGCGTGCCGACTGGGTGCCCACGCCCAATCTGGTGACCCTGATCCTTTTGGCCATGTTTACCGGCCTGGTGATTTCACGCATTCCAATGTGGGGATTGCTGCTGGTTCCCCTGGGCTTGTTCATTGGGTTCTGGGTGGTAGTGTGGCAGTTGACTTCTTTCCAGGCCGAGGGCATGGAATTAAGCAGCGCCGTTGAGCTGTTTGAAAGGCTGAACCTGTGGTGGGTGGCGGCACAGACGGGCAGCATTAACATCGACCGGGAACCTTTCGCCTTTGCCCTGATGTGCATAACCTGGATGGCCGGTTTTTTTGCGGCTTGGGTCTTCTTCCGGCTCCGCAACTTTTGGGGCGTCTTTGTCCTTGGCGGAGCAGGGCTGCTTTCCAACCTGACTTTCCTGCCGTCGGAAGGCAGCGTGTACCTTGGCATATACCTTTTGACGGCGTTGCTGCTGGTGTCCCGGGTGCAAGCGGTCCGCCGTCTGCAGGAGTGGCGCCGCCGAGGGTTCCAGGCCGACAGCCACCTGGGAATACTGGCTGTTTCCGACAGTGTGATCGTTACCTTTTTCGTGCTTCTGGTAGCATTTCTGTTGCTTCCCACCGGGCGCTTCTGGGCCCCGGCCCACGATACTTACGAGTATATGAGGTCCCCTCTCGTGAGATTCGAAGAGGACTTCAACCGGCTGTTCGCCGGCCTCCCGGCCCGCAAGCCCCTGCCTTATCGCATCTGGGGCGACGTAATGGCCTTCCAGGGCACTATCAATCCCACCACCACGCCCGTGCTGCAGGTAGAATCGCCAGTGGCGATGTACTGGAAAGCCCGGAGCTACGGAACTTATACGCCAAAGGGATGGATATCCGAAGATACGGCATTGCAGCCAACGGATTGGACCCCCACTCATTCTGCGGCCCAACCCTACCAAAAGCGGTTCGAGGTAACCCACTCCCTGACGCCCAACTATCGGACCCGCAACCTCTTTGCCGGAGGACAAGTGCTTTCCTCCGACAGTGATGTTCGTGTGGAGACCTATGACTCTCCAATTTACAACATAGATTTGAGTGGCCCGCTGGAGGTGGGCCGGTCATACCCGAAACTGGACGTGGCGGCTGTCAACCTGGACCGGGTTCTACGTCTGTCCGGAGAGTCTGCCGGAAGATCCCAGTTGGCCCAGGCAGTGCCACCGGGTTTCCATCTCGTGGATGTTGTCCGGGACGGGAATCAGGTACAGCAAGTGGCGCTGGCAGAGGTTTTGCCCGAGCAGCCGGACACCCTTTCACTGCGGACGGCCCGAAAAGACTTCAAGCAGGGCGAAACCTACGAGGTGACATCTTCGGTTTCCCTGGCCAGGGCAGAAGATTTACGGTTGGCCGGGTTGGACTACCCCACCTGGGCGCTGGACAAGTACACTGCTTTGCCGATTGAGCTGCCGCAACGCGTCCGCGACCTTGGCCGGGAGCTGACCGCCGGTGCAGAAACGCCTTACGATAAGGCAATCGCAATCGAAGACCATTTGAAGACCTTGCCCTACTCCCTGTCCATCAATCCACCGCCTTTTGATGCCGACGGCGTGGACTATTTCCTGTTTGAGCAGAAGACGGGTTACAGCGAATACTTTGCGTCGGCTATGACGGTACTGCTGCGGACCCAGGGTGTTCCGGCCAGAATGGTAACCGGCTATACGGTGGGCAACCAGTTGCCGGACCACGATATTTACGTTGTAACCGACAGCCACAGCCACGGCTGGGTAGAGGTGTTCTTCCCGGGATACGGCTGGATCAGCTTCGAGCCGACACCGGGCGCCACGATACCCGTGGCAGTGGAACCGGTGGCCGAGGAGAGACTGGGCCTGGAAGGCTTGCCTTCGGTTGCGACGGAAATCCCCCTGTGCGAATTTGATGATGATGAGGACTGCGAAGAAGACTTCCTGGCTGACAACTTGCCCATACCACAGCAGGAGTCGCTTTTGCTGCAACTGTTGCGCCGGTTCCTGCCCTGGGTAATCGGGATTGTTGCGGTCGTGGCGTTGGTGGCGGCATTGATCGGGGTCTTCTGGCGCCGCTACCTCTCCCCGTCACCACTTCCCGAAGTAACCTTCCGCCACCTGGCATTTTTGGGACGCCTGAATTCTATGGGGCCGGCCGGGTATCAAACCCCGTTCCAGTACCTGGAAAGGCTGCACAGCGAACTACCGGACCAGCGAGAAAACCTGTCGATTATCGTCGGGAGTTACGTCCGCTATCTGTACGGCAGAAGGGAACGAACGGAAGAGGAAACCGAGCGCCTGGTGCAGGCCTGGATGGAAGTACGCATGCCCCTGTTGTTCCATTTGCTGCGAAAGCGGGCACAAACGGCGGAAGGAGCCCAAGGATGAAAGAGTATAGACACTGCATCTTTCCGGGCCCTCACGGGTGGATTGGCCTGGTGGGCAGCGACGACGGGCTTATCCGCCTGAGCATGAAGCCCACGCCTGAGGAAATTCTCGAGGACCTGAGTGATGACTTGAGGGGGTCCGAGCAGGATGAGGTGGCATTCCCGCAGGCGCGCAAATGCCTGGAGCGATATTTTGCAGGCGACACCGCAGCGCTGGGCGAAATCGTGCTGGACCTGAGCAACGCCCCGACATTTTTCGGCGCTGCCTGGGAGGCCTGTAGAACCATACCTGCCGGAGAGACCCGAAGCTACAGTTGGCTGGCCGCCGAAGCAGGTCGCCCCAACGCTGCCCGGGCTGCCGGGCAGGCGATGGCCCGCAATCCCCTGGCCCTGGTGATTCCCTGCCACCGGGTAATAGGCAGCAGCGGCGACCTGCACGGTTATGGAGCCGGTGGCCTGGCAGTGAAGGCCCGGCTGCTGCAGATGGAACAGGGGGATTTGGGGCTCAGGAAGGAAAGCGAAACCTAGCCGCTTTTCGAGAGAGTATCCGATTCCTGCAATTTGTGGCCTCAAATTGCCTCATTGGGTTGAGGTTGGTCTTGGGAGCCACCATCCTCATCCCGAAAACCCTTCAGCAGACGTGAGTCTGCCTGACCTCATTCCCCGCATCTTTAGCCAGCGGGGTCAGGGCCCTGACCCTGAGCGCGCATATGTGTCTGGTTTCCCCAGAAATTGTTTCTTTGCCGTTATATCGCACCGCTAGGTAACCTGACCTCTTTCTTCATTATCTCCCCAATTGTTATCTCGTGATCGGGAACTCTGGCTGTCAAGTTTTCCGTTTTGCGTTGATAAGTTGTTGTACTTAGGGATAAAGAAAGTACTTTGACAAGAAGCAAAACGCAATTCGCAACCATGAAGAAAATAACGAAATATCTTCACTTCGTTGACTTATTGGTTACTTATCATTATCGTATTTACGGATTATCTTTCTAAGGTAAACGGAAACCATAATTTTCAACTGTAGGGAGGAATATACTAATTGACTCCAAGAACGAGTAACCGGCGGCGCCTGGGGCGCTGGCTGGTCGGTTTAACCGCATTCGCTACTATTTTCGCCGTCGCCTGCGGAGGGGCAGAACAGCCGACTTCCGCTCCCGTTCCTGCCGAGGCGCCCGCCTCGTCTGCATCCGCTGAACCTGCCACTCCTGCCGAGAGCATGGACTCGGGTTCCATGACGGATTCCAGCTCTATGACTGATTCCGGGTCTACCGGCGAGAGCATGGCAGCCGCGCCTGTACCGACAAACACACCGGTTCCCACCGTACAGCCCACGCCGCGGCCTACCGAGGCTATGGTCGAGTCCGCCCGGGACGACGTGGTGATTGTCATCAACGAAGAGCCTTCGATCCCCGATCCCTGGATCAGCACCACCCTTTACCCGAACCAGATAATCCACAACATAGCCCAGCCCATTTCCTTCTTCGGGCCGGACTTCACTGACACCGCCACCGCCGGTTTTACCGGTTTCGAGCAGTATGAGCCCAATAAGTGGCGTTTGTCCCTGCGGGAAGGCGTAAGCTTCCACAACGGCGAACAGTGGAACGCCGAGGCCGCCGCTTATTCGATCAACCAGCTCGGCAGCAACGTGGAATACCAACCTTATTCGCAGGTACGCGAGGCCCATGCGGAGATCGTAGATGATTACACCGTGGACTTCATCTGCGACAGCGCTGCAGGTTGCCCCGTTCTGCCCCGCTTCGGGCAGTTCCACATATTTGTCGCCCCCGACTACCACCAGAACGTTTCCCAGGAAGAACGGGACGCTTCCGGCCAGGTAATCGGCTGGGGTCCCTATGTTTGGGGAGAATATGTCCGTGGCGAGTCCATAACCCTGTCCGCCTACGAGGACTACGTGGAGCCGCAGCCGGTAGACTTCATCACCCAGGCTCCGTCCATCAAGGACGCCCAGTACATCTGGCGTTCCGAGGAGACGGTCCGCTCCGCCATGATCCAGACCGGCGAGGCCGACCTGTCCTGGGCCGTGTCCATCGACCAGGCTGATCCCATCAACAACAGTGAGAATGGCAAGACGGTCAAGGTGGTATCGGGTGAGGTTTACACCATAAACGTTGATACCATCTGGCACCCTGAACTCAGCAAGCTGGAAGTCCGGCAGGCCCTGACCCACGCCATCAACTGCGAAGAACTGGCGCTTGCCTTCTTCGGCCCCGAGTCCCGCTGCTCCAGCGGCCCCAACGGCATCCCCGGCACCTTGGGCGTCAACGAAGGCAACTGGCAGCCCATTTACAGTTACGACCCGGAAAGGGCTCAGGAACTGCTGGCGCAGGCCGACTATAACCCCGAGAATACCATCCAGTTCTGGACCCGCGCCGGCCGCTACGCCAAGGATGTGGAGATCACCGAGTCCCTGATTACCTTCTGGCAGGACGTCGGAATCAACGTCGAAGCCCAGGTAGTCGAGGGCAGCGTGTGGCGTGACCGCCACCTAACCGGTCCGGCCGTGACCTACGATGCCGAGATCGAAGCCGGCGCCACTTCCGAAGCTGCCGCTGCCGCTGTACCCGCCAACGACCCGCCGCGCACCGGCGCTTCCCCGGGGCTGGTCTTCTTCGCACCCGGTGGTGAGTACTTCGACTTCGGTCGCCAGATCAACTTCTACATGAGCTGCGCTTCCAACCGTTCCAAGAACTGCAACGCCGAGTGGCACGCCCTTGGTCAGCAGGCCCTGGCATCCACCGGCGACGAACGTCGGGAACTGATGACGGAAGCCTATGATCTGTTTGCCACCAACCTGCTGCAGCTTCCCATGATGGAGATCGTCTCCGTCTGGGGCGTCAACAAGGACCTGGAGTTCGTCAACATGCCCGGCGGTCGCCGAATCCTGATTAACACCATGACCTGGTCCAAGTAAGCAGCTAACCCCACCCCGGTTTACCGGTAACGCAAAGCGCCCCCGGACAAGCAGTCCGGGGGCGTTGCTATTTTGGCTCAGAGAAGCTTGGATAAGTCACTGCTATTCCATCTGGGGCCCAAAACTTTAGGAAGAGCTTGACGTTGTCCTGCACGAAATAAGCGCGGACATCCCCATCCTGACCTTCGCTCTCGATAGGGCAAGGTACTCTCTCACAGGTTACCCAATTATTACTTCCTGCTGCTTGGTGTCTCTTCGTGGATAAGTTTATCGCAGCGCGTGAGCAGTTCTACCCCACCGGCCCGCCCAGGGGAGAGCGGGGTGAGTCGCTGGCCAGGAAGCCGCCGTAGCCGGGTTGCTGCTCCAGTTCCCCTTGATTCAGCAAAACCTGGCCCCGCAGCAGGGTCATGTGGGGGCGGCCCTGAACCTCCCAGCCCTCAAACAGGGAATAACCCGCATTGCTGTGGTGGTCCCTGGACGTGATGACCCGATCGCCCTTGGGGTCCAGGATTAGCAGATCAGCGTCGGAACCCACCTGGATTACACCCTTGCGCGGGTACAGGCCGAAGATGCGGGCCGGGTTTTCCGACATTACGCGGGCCAGCCACCAGATGGGCAGGCCCCGCTTTACGATTCCCTCGCTGTACATCAACGGCACAATGGTCTCAACGCCCGGAGAGCCAAAGGGCACCGACCGGCCCTCGGCGTCCACGAAAATGTTGTCCCAGCCCACCTGCTTCAGTTCCTGGGGATAGGGCGCGTGGTCGCTGGCGGTGATGGAGATGTGGCCCTGTTCCAGGCCCCGCCACAGGGCGTCCTGGTCGGGGCCGTCGGCGGGACGCAGGGGTGGGCCGATCTTGGCCAGGGGGCCGTACTTCGCCATCTCTTCGTCGGACAGGAGAAGGTACTGGGGACAGGACTCGGTCCAGATGCGCTGGCCCGAGGCTTGGGCCTGCTTAATGCGCTCCAGGCCCAATTGGGTGCTCAGGTGCACCACGTAGGTGGGGCAGTTGGTGGCGGCTGCCATCTTGACCGCCCGGTTGATGGCCTCTTCCTCGGCCCAGTCGGGGCAGGCTGAAGGGAAGTCGGTGGGGTGGGTGTGGCCCTCGGACAGCAGCTTGTTCTCCAGGTATTCGATGATGTTGCCACTCTCGCAGTGCAGTTGCAGAACGCCGCCGCCCCTGGCGACCATTTCCATGGACTGGCAGATGTAATCGTCGTCGCACATCCGGTAGGGGCGCTTCTTGTAGGTCATGAACATTTTGTAGGACTTGACGCCCAGGTCCAGGGCTTCCGGCAGGCTGTTGAGGATGTTGGGCCGGTTTTGCAGGATAAAGTGGAAAGCGAAGTCGGTTACGGCGGTGCGTTCCACCTCTTCTCGGGACCGGTTGATGGCTTGGGGAAGGGTCTCATCGCCTTCCAGGTTGTAGGTGCCGAAGGGGACGAGGGTGGTCAGGCCGGCGTGGGCGGCAGCTAGTGACCCCAAGGCATAGTTGTCGTGGCCGTCCAGGTGGACATGGCAGTCGATCAGACCGGGCAGCACGAACATTCCGGAGGCGTCGATGTAGTTGTCCGCCCGGGGCAGAAGGTTCTCGGGGCCAATAGCGGCAATCTTGTCGCCGTCAATGGCAATGGAGGCCTCGTAAACCTGGGAGGACGTAACAATCTGGCCTCCTACTACGATGGTGTCGACATGGCGGTCGTTGCGGGTTGAGGTCATGGGGGGCCTCCTTGGGTTCAGGGTTGGGCAACGAGAGATTGCAGGTAATTGAACAGGCGTGCGCAATTGGGCGCAATGGCCTGTACCTTTGAAGGTTCAATGCTTGCCAAAATTTGTGGCGCGTGTTTGGTCTTGTGATACTTACCCTTCGTCGTATTTGTAGTGGCGGCCGAAAGACGGCTCAATACGTCCTCTTTGGAGATATGCTCTACGTCAGGATTAGCGGGCAATTGGTTCTCCGAAAAGTCCTGGCCATAGTAGGATCTTAGGGCTTCACGGTCTGCTAGAAACCAGGATTCCATGATCTGGACCATAAGATTTAGCTGGTCGTCCGTTATATTGCCGCTAATTTTACTGTCCCAATGGTCGTGTTGACGAACTACCTGATAAGAGTCCGCAGCAAGCGGACTCTCCGAATCAATTAGCAAAACATTGATTGCGCCGGGGTTCTTTTTGACGCTACTCATGAAGTCCGCGATGGCATTAGACTTGCACATGGCAAGGTCGATCTTAACACCTTGAATGTAGAGAGCATTGAAAAATCGACGAAACCCAGGGAGTAGTTTGGGGTCCCCCTCTATGTGTATCCGTATGTCTGCTGGCATTTAGAAGCGATTACCACCGATTTGACCAGTCCTCCACAGCTCGCCCAGTTCGTATCGTTCCAGCCAGTCCTTTAATTCGTCCTTTTTTAGCCGGTTAAATTCAGTTCCCGTATCAGGGTAACGTTCGCAAACCACCACGCTCTCCGGATCCTCCCAAAGGTGGTCGATCAACTCTGACGAGTGAGTCGTAACGATTAACTGAGTTCGCTTGGAGGCTTCAATTAGCAGCTTGGCGACTTGGTGTATGACGTCGGGATGAAGGCCTAGTTCTGGCTCCTCAATGCATATGAGAGGCGGCGGGTTGGGATGGCAAAGAACAGTGAGGAGGGCCAAAAACCGCAATGTGCCATCGGAAAGTCGGGTGGCGGATACCGGATTAGCAATCCCTTTCTCCCGGATCCACAATTGGGCGGTATTTGCGTAAATATTGACTCCAATGCGTTCAAATGTTTCATAAAAGTGGCCGAGTTGTTCTTCGAGGATTGAGAAAGCTGTTTCCCCCTGCAATCGGTTGAGAACTAGAGCTAAGTTTGAAAGGTCTTCGTATAAGTAGTCTGTGGGCGCGTCCGTAGGTTGGGGCATTCTAATAGCACTCCTGCGCCCCATGTTCCACTCTCGGTATAGGTGGATAACATTCAAATGTTCGCCAACATATGTCATCTCAGGATAGAACGAAGGGTCCCTGCGCTGGCTAAATACCGACTGAGTCAGTTTCAGTTCGCCTAAACCAATAGGTTGGAACCAATAATTTTCGTAGGGGGTGGCTGCCATTCCTGCTGTGTTCCAATTCCAAACTGCCAGGTTTCCTATCCCCCGGTTTAAGTCAATCACTCTGAATGGGGGTGTATCCATTCGACCTATTGAGTCTGCGAATTCCATACGCTCGAATTCAACGAATGGTTGCAAACCCCATTGCGACAAGCCTATTGAATAACGTAACTCCACAGACCCACTGGGATGACCAAACGTGGCTATCAATGCACTAGTTTCGTAGTCCAATTTATGGCCCTTCCAAAACCATTCTGATATTCCGCTATTCGAACCCAAGAAACTGACCAGATCTCTGGGCAAGGCCTGTAACAGTGCCATGATCTCGATGAAGTTAGACTTCCCTGAAGCGTTCGGTCCTACCAGGACGTTCAGCGGACGCATTTCCAGTTCTACGTCTCGGAAGGAAAGTAGTCCGCTTATTCTTATTGACTTGAGCAGCATATCTAAGCCTATAGGTCACTAACGCCCCTGATTTGAACAGTCAAACCAATTATACAAGAGATACAAACTAACAACCCCCACGCCACCTACCCACCCCTTCCCGCAACCGCCCAAACCCAAGTTCGTCGCACAGTTCCTGGAAGGGTTCGCGGTGGGCGCCATGCCATTCCAGGTCGGCCACCTCTTCGGCTATTGGGACGTCCAGACGCAGGGTGGCCAAGTGGCGGTAGAGGAGGGCGGCTTCCATGTTTTCGGACAGGCTGGTGGCCAGGGATTTGGCGCCACGCACGTTTATGGCCCAGTCGGATGCGTCTGGCGGAATCTGCTCGATGTGGACGTAGTGGGCCAGCACCTGGGCGGTTCCCTTGGCACCCCAGCGGGAAATGCCGGGGATGCCGTCGGCGCTGTCGCCTACCAGGCCCAGGTAATCAGGAATAGACGCGGGAGATACGCCAAACTTCTCCCTAACACCGGCCTCGTCCATGACTACGTCTTTGCGCCGGTCCAGGGCCACGACCCGTTCGCCGAGCACCACCTGGGCCAGGTCCTTGTCCGGCGAGCACAGGACAATCTGCTCAACGCCAGGCGCGTCCTGCCAGCGGACTGCCGCCGCTCCCAGGGCATCGTCGGCCTCGAACTCTACCATCGGCCACACCACCAGGCCCAGGGCTGCAGCTGCCCGCTCCGCCAGGGGAAACTGCTCCAGCAACTCCGGCGGCGTTCCTTCCCCCGTCTTGTAACCCTCGAACAGCTGATTGCGAAAGGAGAGAATCTCGCTGTCGAAGGCCACTGCCACGTGAGTTACATCGGGCTGGCGTAACAATCCAATCAGGGTTTGAATAAGTCCACGAACAGCCCCCACCTCGCGCCCGTCGGGAGCGGAAATTGACGGCATGGCGAAGTAGGCGCGGAACAGTTCATAGGTCCCATCAACCAGGTGAAGCTTCATATGGGTTGGTCCCTTCCTGGGCTAATTACAGTGACTCCAGCACCCTTGCGATGCGTTCGACTCCTTCCAGAACACGGTCAGCCGGAGAGCGCATCAGGGCGATGCGGAAGTGGCCTTCGCCGCTCTCCCCGAAACCCACGCCGGGGGTAACCACCACTCCTTCCCGTTCTACCAGCAATTCGGACAGTTCGGCAGAGGTCATATCCGCAGAAAAGCGCGGGAACAGGAAGGTGGCTCCGTCGGGCAGCGGACAGTGAATTCCGGGAACCTGGTAAAGCCGGTCGGCACAGCGGATGCGCAGTTCGTTGCAATCCTCCCGCCACTGGGTCAGATGGTCCTGCGGGCCCTGAAGTGCGGCTACTCCCGCCATCTGCACGAAGGGGGAGACGAAGCTGGCAGTCTGTTCCTGGATTTTCAGTAAGGGTTCCAGCAGGGCCGACTGGGCCACGATGCACCCCAGCCGCCAGCCCGCCATGGAATAGGCCTTTGTGAATGTGTAGCTGGTCAGCGTTCGCTCGGCCATGCCGTCCAAGTTGGCAATGGTCAGGTGCTGGTTGGAATCATAGAGGAAGTATTCGTAAGTCTCGTCGCAGAGGACCAGCAGGTCCTCTTCAACGGCCAATCGCGCCACGGCCGACAGTTCTTCTTCGGTGTACACCCGGCCCGTGGGGTTGTTGGGGTTGTTGATGACGATCATCCTGGTCTGGGGTGTAACGTATTCCTTCAATTGCTCGTAGTCGATGTAGTATTCTTCCTCTTCGCTGAGAGGCACGGCTACGGGGATGCCTTCGGCCATTTCCACCTGCTGACTGAAGCTGACCCAGGTGGGTTCGATCACCAGCACCTCGTCGCCTCGTTCGATGTAGGCGTTGATGGAATCGTACAGGCCCATCTTGCTGCCAGGTGTGACCAGAATGTCGCCATCAGGGTCCACTTTGCGGTCGTTGTGGACTGCCAGCTTGTCGGCCATGGCGCGGCGCAGTTCGGGCAGTCCGCGGGAGGAACCAATGTTGGTCAGTCCTTCGTTCAGGGCCCGAATGCCGGCGTCGATGATGTGCCGGGGCGTCACATGATGGGGGCTGGACTGGCCCAGGTCAATTACGTCGTGGCCCTGGCGAGCCAGTTGCCGGGCCTTTTCGCCGGCGGCCAGGGTTGCCGGAGGCTGCACCCGCTGAATGCGAGCTGCGGGATGGCGGGCCATGGTAAAGCTCCTTGACTGAGACTAATCAGGATGATACCTGCATTTAGCCTTGAGTCTACCATAACCCGCCGTTGGTTGGGCCAGCAGTGGGTCTTGAAGTGGACCTTATTGGCCGTACCCGGGAAGGTCGGCGGCGTTCTCCAGCAGGTCCAGCACCAGGGCGGTTACGTTGCCCAGCAAGTCGGGGTTGATGTGCTCCATGGTATCTGCGGGAGTGTTAATGCGAGAGAGGTCGTCCGCCAGGAAATAGATTATTGGAACCCAGGCGTTACGGAAATTAACGTGGTCGCTGCCGCCGGAGCCGCGCCTGGAACCGGTGTCCAGGGGTATTCCCTCTCGGTCTGCAGTCTCCTCCACGTGCTTGGCGGCCCAACGATCTCCGAAAAGCCGCAGCCGGGTGCCGGAACCCACCGAGTCCATATTGACCATAAGGTAGATTTCTTCCACTTCGTCACCGGTCAGGCTGTCCACGTAATACTCGCTGCCGTGCAATCCAGTCTCTTCGGAGCCAAAGGCAATGAACCGCAGCGTGAAGGGGAAAGAACGGCCTGCCACTTGCTCGGCCACCGCCAGCAGCGCCCCCATGCCGGAGGAGTTGTCCGAGGCGCCAATGGAGTCCGGGACGGTATCGTAGTGCGCCCCAACTACGATTATCCCATCGCCGGTTCCGGGGAGTTCGGTAATGACGTTGCGAGAGGGGACGGCATTGTCCTCGATTGAAATGGCGGCTTCGATCGTTTCTCCCTGGTCAAGCAACTCTTTGAGATGGCGCCCGTCAGCCTGGGAAAGGGAAATAGCGGGTATCTGGCTTTGTCCTCCCAGAGTTCCCCGAAAGGAACCCGGCACGTTGTTGAAGATTATGGCGCCCACCGCCCCCGCGTTATGCACCTCGGCAACCTTGCTCCCGAAGGTGATCTCGCCCCGCTCGACCAGGGCTATTTTGCCTTCCAGTCCTTCTTCGGGTACATCGTCAGGTTTGCCCAGTCCGACGAGGGCCAACTGGGCCGAAGCATCGCCGTTAGCCGTGCCGCTGAGGATATTAGCTTCCAAGTCTTGACTGTCCGGCAGGTCTATGGTCAGGCTGGCCGCCGGCGAGTCCCAGGTAAACTCTTGCGCACCGGCCTCGTAGCCCAGGTTGTCAAATTCTTCCAACAAGAACTCCGAAGCCTTACGCTCCAGGTCTGTGCCGCTGGTCCTCGGGCCCACGTCCTCCGCCAGTTCGCTGAGGTAGTGGAAGGCCAGTTTTTCCAGATCTTCTTTTCCGTCAAATATGTCGGAGATGGAGGCAGGTGTCTCTGCTGTTTCCGCAGGCTCTGGTACCGGCGTTGCTGTTGCGTCGGCTTCTGTTGAAACTGTCGCGGATTGTGCGGGAGAATCTGTGACGGCCGCGCTGGCGGGCGCCTGAGTGGGGACCGGTGGCGTCGACGCTGCAGTAGGCCGGGCAGTAGGCGCCGGAGCAGCCTCTGTGGTCTGTGCAACCCCTTCTCGGGCGGCCGGTTCCTGCACACTGGGTGAGGAAGTCGGCTCCCCGGGGAAACAGGCAAGGGCAGCGGCCCATAGCAGGGCCAGTCCCATCAGGATGGTAAAAGACGTAGAGGACCTGCGAAAACTGCTGTTCATAAGAATCAAGATCCTGGAGGAGAGTTACCAAATGCTACGGAATGGGGGCCAAAAAGGTTCTCTGAGGTCCTGCTGCCGCGAAATCACGGCAGATTCAGGGGCTTGATCTGCGTGGGTTGTAGTAGCAGTGGGACAAGCCTTAACCGTAAGGCAATTGAATTGCCCCCACTGCCGTTTCACCGACATCGTTGTGGGGGCAAAATTAACAGACTGGTAGTGTTTCTCTGCTACACGTTGCGCAGCTTGGGGTCCAGCCGGTCCCGCAGCCAGTCGCCCAACAGGTTCATGGACAGCACGGACAGTAGGATAGCCACACCTGGCCAAGCGGTCAGCCACCAAGAGGTAACCAAGAGTTCTCGGCCGCTGGCGATCATGAGGCCCCAGGCCGGCGTGGGCCTGGGCAAACCTGCTCCCAGGAAGCTCAGGGTCGACTCCAGGAGAATTACCTGACCCACTTCAAGAGTGGCCAAAACTATGATGGTATTGACCACGTTTGGGAATACGTGGCGGATGATTATACGAGCATTGGAGGCTCCGGCCACCCGCGCCCGGGCCACGAAGTCCTGGGATTTGATACCCAGGGTTTCGCCACGCACCAGCCGGGCATAGCGCGACCAGAAGATGCTGACAATAACAATAATGACTGTCTGGAAACTGGGCCCCAGAACCACCGCCAGCACCAGGGCGAACAGGATGGCCGGCATAGAAAGACAAATATCCACCGCCCGCATAACCAGGTGGTCAATATTTCCGCCAAAGTAACCGGCGATCAGGCCAAGGGTGGTGCCGATTATCCCGGCCAAAACGATGGATACAGCCGCCACCGTCAAGGAAATCCGCGCACCATAGATGATACGGCTCAGTATGTCCCTGCCCTGTTTGTCCGTGCCCAGGATATGATTAAAAGTGCCTCCAGGCGTGGCGTAAACGCCTTCCCCTTCAGCTTCGACCCAGAATGGCGGAGCCAACCGGTCGCTAAGGCTGCCCTGCACGGGGTCATGCGGGGCCACCCAATCGGCGAAAATAGCCGGCAGCACCAGCACAAACAGAAGAATGGTCACCGGAAATATAGGGTATCTTCGGGCTGTTCCCAGAGCCCTCCAGACTCCGTTAACGCTTCTCGCGCCCGGTATTCTGCCAGGCACCGCCAAGTTGGCCATAGAATCTATTCTCCTCCGCTTTCGCTTTACCGGCTAGTGCGTATAGCGAATGCGCGGATCCAGATAAGCGTATACGACGTCGACCAGCAGGTTGGCGCCAATGTATATGGCGGCGAAGAATATCACCACCGACTGAACTACTGAAAAGTCCTTTGACCGAAGGGCGTCAATGGCCAGCAAGCCGACGCCAGGCCACGTAAAAATGGACTCAATAACCACGGAACCGGTCATGGCGCCGCCCAATATGAGCCCAAAATAGGTTATCGGAGCAATAAGAGCATTGCGCAGGCTGTGCTTCCAGATGACCATGCCTTCCCGCAAGCCCTTGATGCGGGCCAGCTTGACGTACTCAGTGTCCAGGACCTCCAGCATGGAGGAGCGAGTGAGACGCATCAGCGCCGCCACCTGGAAATACCCAAGGGCAATGCCCGGCATTAATATATGCTTCCACGTTCCCCGGCCAGAGGTAGGCAGCCACTCAAGTTGAACGGCAAATACCCACATAAGCATCAATGCAATCCAGAAATTGGGCAGGGACTGCCCCATCAGAGCGATTATTTTGCCGACAATGTCAATCCCGGTGTCCTTTTTGACGGCGACAATAACCCCCAGGGGAACCGCAATTAATGCGCTGACAATCAGGGCGATAGCAGCCAGTTCGAGCGTGGCCGGCAGACGTTGCCAAAGCAATTCGCGAGCGTCCTGGCCTGAGAACCTGATGGACTCCCCGAATCTTCCCCTGGCGAAATTCCCAACGTATGTCAGGTATTGAATGTGCAGCGGCTTGTCCAGGCCCCAGTAGGCACGGACCCGGGCATAATCCTCCACTGTAGCGTCGACATCGAGCAGAGTATCCAGGGGGTCGCCTGAAAGCCGCCCCAGCCCGAATACGATCATGCTTACGGCCACTAACGCAATAAGTGCGTGGAAGAGCCGGACAAGTATAAACCGTTGCATTTCGCCTTTCCTGAATGACCCACGGAGGGCCGGGCTTCTCTTCGTTCGGTTTGCGCAGTGTTATTAGGACAAATCGCCAACGAGCACAGGTCTATTTACGATGTTCCGCAACGTTAAGGCAATATATGCTACGCCAAATTGCCTTGTCAATAGACAAGTCTACGTAGCGCTCTGCTGCCTGGTTTCTTCCCAATTTGTAAACTCAGTGCTAAACCGTCAGGGATCCACGCTCTCCTGCCCATTTCTGTTGTTCTAGGGTCAAAAGTGGTAAGCCACTATATTATTGGCAATATGCGATGTATTACATATATATAGAAACTTTTAGTAGCAGAAAACGGAATTACTTTGTAATTTTGATTCCATCCAAAAGTTAGAGAATAGTGACAGTATTTCGTAAGTATTAAATCTATATACAACAGGTTACTAATTAATAATCGCTTTAGTGCTATGAATTGACACTATAACATAAATTTCAGTATAATTGTCGGAATTCGGCACACAGGAGGTTTAGCAGGAACAATCCCTTGAGTGTTTCAATCTGCGGCTTGTCAACTGGAACCTGCAACCGGAACTTGCGACCCTGAGATTGGGAGGTTACAACCATGGCTTTTCGATGGCCTAGTATACCCAAATCAGTACTCATTGGTTCCCTGGTTCTGGCCTTAAGTTTCTTAGTGGCCTGCGGCTCGGCGGCTCCTGAAATTGTTGAGAAGGAAGTCATCAAGGAGGTGACAGTCGAGGTCCCTAAAGAGGTAGAAATCGTTAAGGAAATTGAAGTGCCGGTGGAGGTGGAGAAGGAAGTAGTCAAGGAAGTGGAGGTAGTCAGAGAGGTAGAAGTACTTAAGGAAATTCCCAAGGAAACCGTTGTCGAAAAAACGGTGATAGCCACTCCCACTCCCATACCGGTGGTTATGGAGAAGGTAGAAGCAAAGGTGACGCGGGTCATTTACTCTCTGGGCGAGGTGCAGGAGACCAACCGTCACTGGACGGTAAGCCGTCCCTCATACTATCAGTTTGACCCGTATTCCGAGACTCTGGTAGGCCTGGATGCCCAGACCAATGAGCGTATTCCGCGCCTGGCTGAGAGCTGGGATTGGAGCGAGGACGGCCGGGAATGGACTTTCCACCTGGTGGAGGGAGTGCCCTTCCACAACGGTTTCGGTGACTTCACTGCCCACGACGCCGTGGCAGCCCATCACCGCATTCTGGGCGAAGATTCCCAGTCCGGCTCCGCGTCGTATTTCAAACTGGCGACAAACGTGGAAGCCCTTGACGATCACACGGTCCGGTATTCCTTTGATTCGCTGGCTCTCGAAACTCTCGCCCTGCTCTCCCGTGGCTTTGGCGGCGGTGATGTGCTAATGCTGAGCAAGAATCAGTTCGACACGGAGGGCCTGGAAGGATTTGACGCCCGGCCCGTCGGCACGGGCTCATACCAGTACCTGGGTCGCGAACCTGGCCGGGGGATATGGTTTGAAAAGGCCCCACAGCCCCACTGGCGCGGCGAAAATCCCGACTTCCAGGAGGTCGAGTTGCGCTGGGTCCGAGAAGACCTCACAAGACTGGCTGCACTATTGACCGGTGAAATTCATGTCGCCGCTCTCTCTCGTGAGTTGCAACTGGAAGCCGGTCGAAGAGGGATGAAACCGGCCGCCGCCGGCGTACCCACCAACTACCTGTCCCTGTTCCTGGGAGGTATGTATTTCACCGACGGTGATCCTCTCTATGATCCCAGTGTCCCCTGGGCCAACCATACCACGGGAAAGCTGATTCGCCAGGCCATGAACAAGAGCATTAACCGGCAGGAAATGCTGGACCATGTCCTGAAGGGCGATGGTGAGATAATGTACAATACGGCTTTCCATCCCGTGCTGGGCAGCGCCTACAATCCCCAGTGGGAGGAAGATTGGGATGAACTTTACGGATATGACCTGGAGGCGGCCAAGAGTCTAATGGCCCAGGCGGGTTACGGGCCCGATAACCCCTTGCCCTTTACCTCCTACAACTATTTCTCGGCGGACGAGCCGGAAACGGCGGTTATGTTGGAGGCCCTCATAAACTATTGGGAGCCCGTTGGCATTGACGTGACCCTTCTGGACAGCGAGTGGGGCACAGTCCGCAAGGAATACCGGGCCAAGGGCGATTTCATAAAGAAGGGCGGCTGGGGCAACGTAATTACCATGCGTTCTCTCACCACTCGCCTGCGGGTCTGGAGCTGGGCGGCCACCGGCACAGGAAAAGCCTATGAGACCAACCTTCAGGATGGAAACTACGAGAAATTCCTGGGCCTTGCGACAGTGGACCAGGAGGAGATCGACCTGCTGATTCGGGAAATCGGCGATGACCGTTTCTACAACTTCGCCGACATACCTTTCTTCTGGTTCCGCCTGACGGTTATGTTCAACCCTGACGTGGTGGAGAGCTGGACCTTCCCGGGCACCGGTTCTTCCAAGACCAGCCACTGGGACCTGTTGAAGGCGGCCCAGTAGCGGCAAGTCAGGAATCTCCATATTCCTTGCCCTGCAGAAGCAAGGCAAAACCAGCGGCCTCCCGGAACTCGGGGAGGCCGTTTCACTTTGTCGAAATTAGACCTAATATTGTTGAGAATAGTAGGTAATCACCACATTTGTGAGGAAAAACGCAACGAGAAGACGGTGTTGACACGCTGAAATTTACGGGTCTATACTCTCTCAGATCTCGCGCCTCCCCAATCTATGCGAGGGGATGCGGCATTTGGCTCCTTATCATCATCTGCTGGAGGTGACGACCTTGGTATTTCGCTGGTTGAACATACCCAAATCAGTACTTATAGGTTCTCTGGTTCTGGCCCTGACCTTCCTGGTGGCCTGCGGGACTGCAGCCCCTGAGATTGTTGAGAGGGAAGTCATCAAGGAGGTAACCGTAGAAGTTCCCAAAGAGGTTGAGGTAGTCAGGGAAATTGAAGTACCCGTAGAGGTTCAAAAAGAGGTTATTAAAGAGGTCGAAGTTGTAAAAGAGGTAGAGGTCCTGAAGGAGATTCCCAAGGAAACCGTCGTAGAAAAGACGGTAATCGCCACGCCTACTCCTATTCCAGTGATGATGGAACAGGTCGAGGCCAAGGTGACCCGCGTTATCTATGCCCTGGGCGAAGTGCAGGAGACCAACCGGCATTGGACTGTCAGCCGCCCATCCTACTACCAGTTCGATCCCTACGCCGAAACCCTGGTAGGGCTGGATCCCAATACCAACGAACGTATTCCGCGCCTGGCCAAGAGTTGGGAGTGGAGCGAGGATGGTCGGGAGTGGACCTTCCACCTGGTAGAGGATGTTCCCTTTCACTTCGGATACGGGGAATTTACCGCCCATGATCCCGTCGCCGCCCAGGCTCGGGTGATCGGCGAAGATTCCCAATCGGGTGCCGCTTCCTTCTTTAGGGAATCTACTGCGGAAGTGATCGACGACCACACCGTCAAGTACACGTTCCCAGGGCTTTCCCTGGACACGCCCGCTATTCTATCCCGTGGGTTTGGTGGCGGCGAAGTCCTGATGTTGAGCAAGAACCAGTTTGATACAGATGGGCTGGAGGGATTTGACGAAAGGCCGGCCGGCACCGGTTCATACCAGTACGGTGGTAAGACCCTGGGCCAGAATATCTGGTTCGAAAAGGCTCCCCAGCCCCATTGGCGCGGTGAGAATCCCGACTTCCAGGAGGTTGAGGTGCGGTGGGTGCGTGAAGACCTGACCCGCTTGGCAGCTCTCCTGACCGGCGAGATTCACATAGCTGCGCTGTCCCGAGAGTTGCAACTGGAGGCAGGACGCCGCGGTATGCAACCGGCATCCGCCGGTGTTCCCACCAACTATCTGTCTCTGTTCCTGGGTGGGATGTACTTCTCCGAGGGCGACCCGGCCTATGATCCCAACGTGCCCTGGGCGAACCCTACCACGGGCATCTTGATTCGGCAGGCCATGAATAAAGGCATCAACCGGGAGGAGATGCTGCAGCATGTCCTCAAGGGTGAAGGCGAGTTGATGTACAACACCGCTTACCACCCGGTGCTTGGCAACGGTTACAACCCCCAATGGGAAACCGACTGGGAAGAGTACTACGGATTCGACGCGGAGGCGGCCAAGGAACTAATGGCCCAGGCGGGTTACACTCCGGAGAACCCAATGCCATTCACGTCCTACAACTACTTCTCCGCGGACGAGCCGGAAACGGCCGTAATGCTGGAAGCCCTGATCAACTATTGGGAGCCTATTGGCATCGACGTAAGCCTGCTGGACAGCGAATGGGGCACAGTTCGAAAGGAATACCGGGCCAAGGGTGATTTCATCAAGAAGGGCGGTTGGGGGAACGTAATTACCATGCGCTCCCTGACTACCCGGCTGCGGGTATGGAGCTTTGCGGCCACGGGCAATGGCGGTGGGTACGAGACCGACCTGCAAGACCAGAACTACCTTAACTATGTTGGTCTGGAGACGGTTGACCGCGAAGCCATTGACCTGTTGATTCGGGAAATTGGCGATGACCGGTACTACAAGTTTGCCGATATACCCTTCTTCTGGTTCCGTTTGACAGTCATGTACAATCCCGATGTGGTGGAAAGCTGGACCTTCCCGGGCACGTCCGGCTCCAAAACCAGCCACTGGGACTTGATCAAGGCAGCGCAGTAATAGCGTCTCGATCGGCGAAGCAGTTACTGCTTTCAAAGACTTGCCAGAAGACGGCCCACCGTATATTTCCGGTGGGCCGTTTCCTTTTCCTGATTACATAAATAGAAAGCTTAGGTTATACAGTATAACTATCAAGAAAGGCAGTTTTCGTCGCATAAAAGCAGTATTGACAGCCATAAGTTGACGGATTTATACTCTTCCAGATTTCGGGATAGTTGCATTATTGACCTATATATCCGGAATTTGGCACCCAAGTTTACCTTTGGGAGGTGACATCCGTGGTGTTTCGTTGGCTGAACATACCCAAGCCAGTACTCATCAGTTCCCTGGTTCTGGCCCTGACCTTCCTGGTGGCATGCGGCACCGCCGCCCCTGAAATCGTCGAGAGGGAAGTCATCAAGGAGGTAACTGTAGAGGTCCCCAAAGAAGTTGAGGTAGTCAAGGAAGTCGAAGTACCCGTTGAGGTAGAGAAAGAGGTTGTTAAAGAAGTCGAGATCGTGAAGGAGGTTGAGGTACTCAAGGAAGTACCCAAGGAAACCGTCGTTGAAAAGACGGTGATTGCGACTCCAACGCCTATTCCCGCGATGATGGAAGAGGTTGAGGCAAAGGTAACCAGGGTCATCTATGCCCTTGGCGAGGTTAACGAGACCAACCGGCATTGGACCGTTGGTCGCCCCTCTTACTATCAATTTGACCCCTATTCCGAGACCCTGGTGGGCTTGGACGCGCAGACCAACGAGCGGATACCCCGGCTGGCTAAGAGTTGGGATGTCACTCCTGACGGGCGTGACTGGACCTTCAACCTGGTACAGGGTGCCATGTTCCACGACGGCTACGGAGAATTCACGTCTGCAGACGCCGTAGCAGCCCTGGACCGCGTAACGGGAGAAGATTCCCAAGCTTCGGCAGCTTCTTTCTTCAACGGCGCAACTTGGGAAGCGACTGACGAAAATACCCTCCAGGTGAATTTCCCCACCATAGCGCTGGATACTGTGGCTATTCTTTCCCGCGGCTTTGGCGGGGGAGAAATAATGATGTTGAGCAAGAAGCAGTTTGATGAAGTGGGTGTGGAAGGCTTTGACGCGGAACCGGCCGGCACCGGGTCGTACGAATACGGTGGCCGCACTTCCGGCCAGAATATCTGGTTCGAAAAGGCTCCTCAGCCCCACTGGCGGGGCGAGAACCCTGACTTTGACGAAGTGGAACTACGTTGGGTTCGGGAAGATTTGACTCGCCTGGCTGCCCTTTTGACTGGTGAAATTCACGTAGCTGCCTTGTCCCGTGAGTTGCAGTTGGAGGCCAGCCGCCGGGGCATGGAATCAGCCGAGGCCGGTGTGCCAACAAACTACCTGACCATGTTCCTGGGTGGGCAGTATTATGTCGACGAGTATGCCGCTGATTTAGACCCCAGCGTACCTTGGGCCAACCCTGAAACCGGCAAGCTGGTCCGACAGGCCATGAATAAGGCAATCAACCGAGACGAGATGTTGGACCATGTGCTGAAAGGCCAGGGCGAAATCATGTTGACAACCCAATATTACCCTGGGCTGTTCCCTTGGAACCCACAATGGGAGGCGGACTGGGAAGAGATGTATGGGTATGATGTAGATGCAGCCAAGGAATTGATGGCTCAGGCCGGCTATTCTTCCGAGAATACCATGCCCTTCACTTCTTATAACTATTTCTCAGCTGACGAGCCGGAAACCGCAGTGATGCTGGAAGCCCTGATTAACTATTGGGAGCCCATCGGCATTGACGTGACCCTGCTGGATAGTGAATGGGGCACGGTTCGCAAGAACTATAGGGAACGCACCGACTTTATAAAGAAGGGAGGCTGGGGTAACGTAATCACCATGCGATCCCTGACCACTTGGCTGCGACTGTGGAGCACGTCACCGGGTACCGGCGGCGGAGGTTACTACTCCGAGGTTATTGATGACCTGTACGATTCCTACCAGTCATTGGAAGCGGTGGACCACGATGCCATAGACCAGATGATCCTGGACCTGGGTAACGAGAGGTATTACAATTTCGCGGATATTCCCTTCTTCTGGTTCCGTCTGACTGTAATGTACAATCCAGAGGTAGTGGAAAGCTGGACCTTCCCTGGCACGGGCAGTTCCAAGACGAGCCACTGGAACCTGTTGAGGGCAGCGCAATAGATATATAGGATGGCGCGCCAATCGTAAAACCCAACTTCGCAGGAAGTAATGAAGGCCTCCCGAAAAGCTTCGGGAGGCCTTTAATTTTTGAGCTTAGCAATAAACAATGGCGATATTACTACGAATAACCGATGAGAACTTGCTTTGTTTCGTATGGAAACAGTTAATTGACAGCCGAAAAATGAACTGCTTATACTCTGTCAGGTTCTCGGGCACGCTGGCGTGTTCCTGGTGCCCGAGAATTCGGGAACCCAATTTTGGCTTTGGGAGGTAACTGTTAATGGCGTTCTGGTTAAGTAAGTCGCGAGCACTACTCGTTAGCTCACTGGTACTCATCCTGGCCCTCGTTGTGGCCTGCGGCACCTCGGCTCCTGAGGTGATAGAAAGAGAGGTCGTCAAAGAGGTTACCGTAGAGGTTCCCAAGGAAGTAGAGGTAGTTCGAGAAGTCGAAGTACCTGTTGAGGTAGAGAAAGAAGTTATCAAAGAGGTAGAGGTCGTCAAGGAAGTCGAGGTGCTCAAGGAAGTACCCAAAGAAACCGTTGTAGAAAAGACGGTTATCGCCACTCCTACGCCTATTCCTGCAATGATGGAAGAAGTTGAAGCCAAGGTTCAACGTGTAGTCTATGCACTCGGTGAAGTGCAGGAGACCAACCGGCACTGGACCGTTGGCCGTCCCTCTTACTATCAGTTCGATCCGTACTCCGAAACACTCATAGGACTCGATGCCCAGACCAACGAGCGTATACCCCGCCTGGCCCAGAGCTGGGAGTCGTCTCCCGACGGCAGGGTTTGGACATTCAACCTGGAACAGGGCGTTCCCTTCCACTTCGGTCATGGTGAGTTCACCTCCGCCGACGTGGTAGCGTCCTTCGACCGCATTCTGGGCGAGGACTCGCAGGTTTCGGCAGTCTCCTTCTTCAATGGCGCCACCTACAAAGCGCTGGATGAGTACACTGTTGAATTGACATTCCCGTCAATTGCTTTGGACACACCTTCAATCGTTTCCCGCGGCTTCGGTGGCGGCGAAATCATGATGCTGAGCAAGAACCAGTTCGATACCGTCGGTGTTGAAGGCTTTGACGAGCAGCCGGCAGGCACAGGTTCTTACCAGTACGGCGGCAAGACCCTGGGTCAGAGCATCTGGTTCGAAAAGGCCGCCCAGCCTCACTGGAGGGGTGAGAATCCCGACTTCCAGGAAGTTGAACTGCGCTGGGTCCGCGAAGACCTGACCCGCCTGGCAGCTCTGCTGACCGGCGAGATTCACGTTGCGGCATTGTCCCGCGAACTTCAGTTGGAAGCCGGCCGCCGCGACATGCAGCCGGCAGCCGCCGGTGTCCCCACCAATTACCTGACTATGTTCCTGGGCGGCCAGTACTACGGCGCCTACCAGGGCGATTATGACCCCAGCGTACCCTGGGCCAATCCGGAAACCGGCATTCTGGTCCGCCAGGCCATGAACAAGGCCATCAACCGTCAGGAAATGCTCGACCACGTTCTCAAGGGCGATGGCGAACTCATGCTGCTGACCCAGTACCACCCCGTCCTGGGCACCTGGAACCCGAAGTGGGAAGAGGACTGGGAGGAATACTACGGGTTTGACGTAGAAGCCGCCACGAGCCTGATGGCGCAGGCCGGTTTCTCACCCGATAATCCCATGCCCTTCACGTCGTACAACTACTTCTCCGCCGACGAGCCGGAAACCGCGGTGATGCTGGAAGCCCTCATCAACTACTGGGAACCCGTCGGTATCGATGTTACCCTGCTGGACAGCGAGTGGGGTACCGTCCGCAAGAACTACCGCGAGCGCACTGACTTCATCAAGAAGGGCGGTTGGGGCAACGTAATCACCATGCGATCCCTTACCAACCGGCTGCGCAGCTGGTCATCCGCCCAGGGAGTTGGCGGCGCTGGTTACTATTCCGACGTAATCGAGCGTAACTATGCCGCTTACCAAGCTCTGGAGTCCGCAGATTACGACCGCATCAATGAACTGTTGCTGGAAGTTGGTGACGAAAAGTTCTACAACTTTGCCGACATCCCCTTCTTCTGGTTCAGCCTGACGGTCATGTACAACCCCGAGGTAGTGGAAAGCTGGACCTTCCCCGGCACCGCCGGGTCCAAGACCAGCCACTGGAATTTGCTCCGCGCAGCCCAGTAAATTGCTGCCTGACGTCCTGGCTTTAAGGCACAAGGTCTGAACTACGCAAGATCGGCCCCCCGGAGTCATTTCGGGGGGCTGTTTTCTGTCACCTGTGGTATCATCCACGAACAATCGGAAAGGGCACGGCCCCGGAATCCAGGTAAAAGACACCGGAGCACTTTTCGCGTAACTTCGTGCCTCTAACTGGACCAAAAACTGCTGGACAAAAGACTGAGGAGGAATAATGGCAACTCAGACGCAGGAAATCCGAAATATGCGGCTGATCTCCCACCATGACCTGAACGGCTATGGCAATATCGGCGAGGGCGTCCACCTGCAACAGACCCGCGACGGCCGCCGAGTCCTTTACATGGCCCATGAAAGCGCGCCTAAAGACATTACCAGCGTTGACGTCACCGACATCGCAAATCCGAAGGTGCTGGCCCAGACCGAATTGGCCTACGGTCACCTGCGCTCCAACTCCCTGTCTATCGTGGACGATACCATGCTGGTGGCCTACCAGTCCCTGGAGCCCGGCCAGCCTGGCACGGGCATGGGCGTGTATAACATCAGCAATCCGGAGGAGCCGCAGCAGATCGGTTTCATGGACCTGGGCGGCGAATACTCCCGCGGCTGCCATTGCCTCTGGTGGGTGGAGGGCAACTATGCCCATCTTTCCACCGGCGCCCCCGACTTCCAGCCCCGCAACCAGAAGGATGACCAGTTCTACATGATTGTGGACGTTTCCGACCCCACTTCGCCCAAGGAAACCGGGCGCTGGTGGTTCCCGGGCACAAGGGAAGGCGACGCAGACCCCATGCCGGCCCGCCATCCCCAGTTCGACGCCGGCCACCGCCTGCACAACGGCAACGTCTATCCGGAACGCCCGGACCGGGCCTACTGCGCCTACATGGACTCGGGCGTTATGATCCTGGACATTGAGGACAAGTCCAATCCCAAGATGATCAGCCACATCAACTATGCCCCACCATTCCCCGGCTTTACCCACACCGTCTTGCCCCTGTTCAATCGTGACCTGATGCTGGTAACCCAGGAGGCGGTGCGCATAGGTGGCGAGGACTACCCCAAGCTGATGTGGATGATGGATATCCGCGACGAGACCAACCCCATCATCATCAGCACCCTGCCGATGCCCGACACGGATGACTTCTTCAATCGGCCCGGCCGGTTTGGCGCCCACAACGTGTACGAGAACCAGCCCGGGCCCACCTGTTTCTTCTCCGACACCCTGATTTTCGCTACTTTGTTCAACGCCGGCGTGCGGGTGTACGACACCAGCGACCCCTTCCGCCCTGAAGAGGTGGCCTACTTCGTGCCGGAGATTCCTGAAGGGGCTGCTTCCAACGGCATCAACGACGTGTACGTGGACGAGAATGGCATCATGTACGTGGTTGACCGGCTGAAGGGCGGCCTTTATATCCTGGAATTGAACGTCTAGCTTCTGGGCAAATGCAGCTTCAAAACCGACAGGGCGGGGTCATACCCCGCCCTGTCTTGTTATATGACTCGGTTCTTACACGGGTCATTGGCGGTTAAACCCGTTCTGTCGCTCAACCAGGGGTGAGCTTGCCCTAAGTCCCCATAATGCACCCCATAATGCACCGCAGTGATGTTTCCCTGAGCCTGCCGCACAGTCGGAAAGCCTTCCTCTTTATACGGTTGCAGATTCCTGGCCGTGCGTTAAGTCAGGATTACAGATGCCTTGTTTACACGCAACGTAACACTGCTTAAGAACCCGCATGTCCTGCGCTCGTACAGCGATAGTGCCCCGCATCCCGATGGTATAATTTATTGGTGAAGCTGGCGTCATAGGGGCGCCACCAGGATGAATCGCAGTTTCGAGGAGGGAGAAGTGATGGGACCGTTAAGCAAGGAAGCGAAAGATCGTCTGTCCGCCCTTCGAGAAACTTTTGAAGAAGCTTCAGATCACATGATGGGCTATCCGGCCAATCTGGACTTCGACTACGATGACTTGTTGCCATTTCTCAAGTACAACGCCAATAACGTGGGCGATCCCTTTCATGGTACTAACTACCGCGTTAACTGCCACGAGTTTGAGCGGGAGGTGGTGGCCAGGTTTGCGAACTTGATGCGCCTTGACCCCGAAGATGCCTGGGGCTACGTGACCACCGGCGGTACTGAGGGGAATATGTATGGCCTCTACATGGCCCGGGAGCTGCATCCTAACGGTGTGGTCTACTTCTCCCAGGACACCCATTACAGCATCCTCAAGATCATGCAAGTGCTTAACATGCGAAACATCATGATCAAGAGCCAGGAAAACGGGGAGATAGATTACGAGGACCTGCATGAGACCATCCGCATCAACCGTGATGTGCCTGTAATCATAATGGCCAACATTGGCACCACCATGAAGGGAGCGGTGGACGACTTGGTGAAGGTGCGGGAGATCCTGAGGGACCTCGTAATCAACCGGTCGTACATTCACTCGGATGCCGCCCTTAGTGGCATGATTCTGCCCTTTGTGCCAGACCCGCAGCCCTACGGCTTCGACGCCGGCGCAGACAGCCTGGCGGTCAGCGGGCATAAGCTCATTGGCTCGCCCATTCCGTGCGGAGTGGTGTTGACCAGGAAGGAGTACGTATCCAGAATCGCGCGTTCTGTCGAGGTTGTGGGAGTAATGGATACCACTATTCCGGGGTCCCGCAACGCATGGACTCCCCTGGTATTGTGGTATGCCCTGGAACGCTACGGTGAAGAGGGTTTCAGGGAAATGGTATCCGGTATGTTAGCCGTCGCCGAGTACGCCGAAGAACGGTTCAACGATAGCGGCTTGCCGGCCTGGCGCAACCGGAATTCGGTGACCGTGATTTTCCCCAGGCCATCGCAGGATGTCATGACAAAGTGGCAGCTTGCGCCGCACCGCGATATCGCCCACCTTATTGCCATGCCTCATGTAACCCGAGACATGGTGGATGAGCTGGTTGATGACTGCCTGGCCGTGGTTCAGGTTTAGCCTAACGGTAATTCGCCTTTAATTCGCTAATGGTTGTGAGCAGGAGGAATTTCTTTGGAACGGATCGTCATTATGGCCCGGGACGAGGTTGGTGTACTTTCGCACATCACCAGCATCCTGGCACAAGCCAACATAAACCTGCAATCCATCAACACCCAGGTGAACGGGGAACACGGTACCATCATCATCAGCACTGACGATACTGACGGGGCCCTCGTAGCGCTGGCCGATGCCGGCTACTCCGCTGTCACCGATGATGCCATGTTGTTCCGGCTAAAGGATGAGCCCGGGGCTTTGGCCAAAGTTGCACAGCGCTTCAGTGAGGCGGGCATCAATATCCGGAGTGTGCACATCCTGGACCGGAAGGATGGGTTTGCCACGATAGCTTTGTCCACTTCTGAGGAGGACCGTCCTCGCGCCGAGGCGCTGGTAGCGTCCGAGGAAAGGATGTGACGATCGGTATAGGGTGAGCCAGTAATACTTTGCTCCCCTTCAAACGGAAGGTGTCGTTTTCCGTTGCCTGACCGCGCCTTCACCAGCGAAACGGGGCCATGCCTGGCAGCAGCCGGCGCCATTTATTGACTACCCAGTAGGGCGCACATATAATTCCTGCCACGGTCGAACTACCACTGCTTTCGAGTCTCAGGGCGGGTAGCCGCCCCGCTGGAGGATTTTATGGGAGAAATACTTGGTATTGGCGCCACTCACTATCCCCCGGGATTGGTACCCGATGAATACAAGCCCTGGCCCCTGACCCGTATGTTGAAGACCAACCGGATTCCCGAGCATATGAAGAATCCGGCCAACTGGCCGGCGGAAATGCAGGCCGAGTGGGGCGACGACGAAGGAATCACTGCCCACAAAGCACACCGCGCCCAGGTATTCAATGCGTTCAGGAAACTCCGCGAAGAAATAGATGCCTTCAACCCCGACTTTATCGTACTCTGGGGCGATGACCAGTACGAGAATTTCCGCGAGGATATTATCCCGCCCTTCTGCGTCCTGGCCTACGATCAGATCGACTTCCAGCCCTACCACCGCATTGGTGACCGGCCCAATGTCTGGGACGAGCCCAAAGACAAGGTTTTCAGCGTCCCAGGCCACCAGGCGGCGGGCCGCTACCTGACCCGCCGCCTGATTGAGCAGGGCGTGGATATGGCCTACGCCTACAAGCCGTTGCACGAGAAGGCCGGCCTGGGTCACGCTTTTGCCAATACCCTGCTGTTCCTTGACCTGGACCGCAAGGGCTTTAACTATCCGGTTCTGCCTGTGGCGGTGAACTGCTATGGCAGCAACGTGGTACGGATGCGTGGCGGCGCCGAAGTCTTTGAAGAGGAGTTGGACCCGCCTTCGCCTACCCCGCGCCGCTGCTTCGAGGTGGGGCAGGCCACGGCCCGTGCCCTGATTGACAGTCCCTACCGCGTGGTATTGATGGCTTCCTCCAGCTGGTCCCATGCCTTCCTGACCGAGAAGAACAGTTGGGTCTATCCCGACCTGGAAGCTGACCGGGTGTTGCTTGAAGCCCTGAAGAAGGGCGAGTACGACACCTGGAAGAACTGGACGCTGCACCAGGTTGAGAATTCAGGGCAGCAGGAAACACTGAACTGGCAATGCCTGGTGGGCGCCATGGCCGAGCTTGACCGCCGTCCCGACTTCCTGGAATGGGCGGAGTGCTGGAGCTTCAACGCTCCCAAGTGCCTGGCGGTGTTTAAGTAGGCTGACCGCCCACAACCAATTGACCACCAAAAGGAAGTGCCACCCCCAGACTTCTGGGGGTGGCTTTTTTGTTGGGTTGATATTGGGAACAGGTCTTTGTTTGTGGAGAGCCTTGGGCGCAACTGAGCGTCCTGGTGCAAGGCAATTCAGCCAGCGGGTTATCGCGCCGGACTAAAACTTCAGCAGCTTCTGCAACATCTTTTCCCCGCGGTGGGGCCCCACCACTGCCAGGCGGAGCTTGTCGGGGTCCAGCACCCTATCCGCGACTCGCGCTACATCCTGGGAAGTTACGTCGTCTATCTTCTGCACCGTGTCATCGATCGTAGAAACCTGTCCTAGCAGAAGCTCTTGCGCGCCCAGCCAGGCGGCTACCGAGCGAGTGTCCTCCATCCGCAGCATCAGCCGGCCCTTGGTAAACTCCTTGACCTTGTGGAGTTCCGCCGCCGGAACTTCCTCCCGCATACCACTCATTTCCGTCACAACGGCCTTGACGGCATCCCGGGTCTTCTTCGGTTCAACCCCGCAATAGACCACCAGGGAACCGCAGTCGCGAAAGTGACTCAGTGAGCTGGCGACGTCGTAAGCCAGGCCCTGCTCCTCGCGCAGGTTCAGAAACAGGCGGCTGCTCATGCCGTCGCCCAACACCCCGTTGAGGATGCTGAAGGCATAGCGGTCGGGGTCGGTCAGAGAAATACCGGGCAGCCCCAGGCAGATGTGGGCCTGGTCGGCTTGCTTCTGTTCTACCCGCGCCACCGAACCGATGCCCTTGTCGGTATAGTAGTCAACCACCGGCTGCCAGTTTAAGGACTCTTTGGGTTGCCAGTGGTGGGTGGCTTCATTCACCAACTCCACTACTTCGTCGTGGTCAACGTTCCCAGCCACGGCGATGACGGTATTCGCCGGGTTGTATTGCTGGAGCATGTATTCGCGGACCTGGTCCACCACAATGTTGTTCACTGATTCAAGGGTGCCGCCCACGTCCCGGCCCATGGCCTGCTCCGGCCAAAGCAGTTCGTCAATAAGCAGATCAACCCGGTGCGACGGGTAATCGTAGGTCATCCTCAGCTCTTCCTGGATAACCTCCCGTTCCTTTTCCATTTCCGCGGGGTCCAGCAGCGGGTGCAGCACCATGTCAAGCAAAACGGCAAAGGCCTGCTGGAAATGAAGGCGTGAAACTTTGCACCAGAACACGGTTACTTCCCGGTCGGTGCTGGCGTTCATCACCCCACCCACGCCCTCAATAGCCTCGCTGACGTGGCGGGCCGTGGGCCAACTTTCCGTACCCTTAAAAGGAAGATGTTCCAAGAAGTGAGACAGGCCGGCCTGTTCATCGGGTTCATAACGGGAACCGGCACCTACGCTGATGGTGACGGAGACCGACGTGGAATGGGGCATGGCGGAGGTCAGGACCCTCAGTTGGTTACCCAGGACGGAGCGTTGAAACATCTTCACCTCGATTTAGTTGGCCCAATTCAGGGCACTCGAAAACACCAGAAAAACCCGCTCACGTCCGGCTCATCGAAATAGAGGGAGCGGGAGTGCATCCTTCGACAAGCCCGGGATGAGCGGGTTCAGGCGTTCTTGGACTGTTATCAGGGATTTGTAACGGGATATTTATCGCGCCTACTCGGTCTCCAGCCAGTCAATGTCGCCACACAGGTCGGGTGAATGAGATTTGGAAGTGAATACCTGATAGCGGCGGCGAGCTTCGCCAATGGTAGTATCCACCGGGCCGTGACCGGCATAGACGGCAACCTCGTCAGGCAGGGTGAGCAGCTTGCCGCTGACACTGTTCAGGATCTGCTGAAGGGCCTCGGGGCTGCGGGACTTTCCGGGACCGCCGGGGAACAGTGTATCGCCGGAGAAGAGGTGGTTCCCCACCAGGTAACAGGTGGCTCCCTCAGTATGGCCGGGGGTATAAATGGCCTGGGCTTGCAGGTTGCCGAAGGAAATGGTGTCGCCGTCGTTCAGTACCGTTTCCGGAGCGCGGGGCAGACCGTCCACGTCATTGGCGTGTACTGCCACGGGTGCGCCGATGGCGCCGGTAATCTCGGCAAAACCCAACAGGTGGTCCTGGTGTTTGTGGGTGATCAGGATGGCCTTGATCTGGACGTCGCCCACTTCGTTGATGAGCTTTTCCGGCTCGGCGGGAGTGTCAATGATGATGCCCTCGTTGGTCTCGGGGCAAATTACGATATAACCGTTGTTGTCATAGGGGCCCATATTAATCTTGGCGATCTTTACTTCGCCGTCATAATGCAGCGTCATGCGAAATCCTCCCAATGTAGTGGGGTATAGCCGTGGCTATTCTACCAAAAGGGGGAAGGCGTTACTACCGGGGAACTAAGGCATGCTGGTTCTGTTACAATCCAAGGGTCGGTTCCTTGATGTACAGCTCCACATTCTTCGAAGTATCTACACCCTTGGGGTTCCGGGTTCGTACTTCGGTTGACCATTGGGGAAGGATTCTAGCGAAACACGAAGATATGAACGGGCGCGAGGACGACGTAATGGCTGCTCTAACAAGTCCCGACGAAGTCCGGCGCAGCATTCATGACCCTGATGTGTATCTGTTTTATATACAGGAATCTCAAAGGCGTTATCTTTGTGCATTAGGCAAGCCAGTCGCGGATTACGGGATCCTGGTCACGGCGTACCCTACTGACCGAATAAAGGAGGGTGAGAGAGTATGGCCCAGGTAAGCGTATTGTATGAGCATGCCGCCGGAACCTTATGGGCCTGTTGGGACGACAAGAGGAAGGAAGACATTTGCTCCGTGACCGACGAAGAGATAGTGCTCATTAAAGATGAAAAAGGGGAGGTTTTCGCCTTCGAAAACCTCCATTTCTCTGTTGCTGATCCCCAGGATCTAAAGGTCAAAGTCGATTACGACCGTGTCAGCAAGTCACTGACCGTCTGGTTTGGCGACCCTTCGGGGTACCATGCTAGGGGCGAACCCATTGACGAAGTATTGCTCATCAAGAACAGCGCCGGCGAAGTCATCGGGATTGAAAAGCTCAACTTCGTAATTGATGACCCGAATGACCTTCAGGTGTCTATCCAAACCTGTGCCGAGCCCTTCTGAAAGGAGGTGTGCGGCTCAAACCCTAGTTCAACCGCTGCCCCGGGCCGGTGGTGCCGTACCAGTCAAAGCCCTGGGGTTCCACGCGGACACAGACGTATTTTGGCGCCGTGTATTCGTGTATGAAATCGAAGCTGCCCTCCCTCCCGAAGCCGCTGTCCTTGAAGCCGCCCCAGGGAATTCCCGGGTGCAGCCGGTGGTGGTCGTTTATCCAAATTATCCCGGCCTCCACATCCCCGGCAACCCGGTGGGCGCGGGCTACATCTCTGGTCCAGATTGAGCATCCCAGACCGTAGGGAATGTCGTTGGCGATAGCGACGGCTTCTTCCTCGGTGTCAAAGGGGATCACGCACACCACGGGTCCGAAGATTTCCTCCTGGGCTACAGTCATGTTCTGGCGAACATCGGCTAGCACCGTCGGCTCGATAAAATAACCGTTGGCATACTCAGGGCCTTTCGGATGCTTGCCTCCGTGGGCCACCCGGGCCCCCTCATCTTTGGCTACCCGCAGGTAGTTCAGGATGCGGTCGTAAGACGGCTTGGAGACCACCGGACCCATCTGGGTTTCAAAGTCGGTGGGATCGCCCATCCGGATGTTTGCCACCTTTTCTGAAAGCTGGCCAACGAACCGGTCGTAAATGGAACTGTGCACCACGGCCCGTGAGCCCTGGATGCAGGTCTGGCCCGAAGCCACGAAGGAAGCGAAGGCGCACCCGTTGACGGCCTCGTCCAGGTTTGCGTCAGGGAATACTATGACCGGCGCCTTCCCGCCCAGTTCCGCCTGGAAGGGGGTCAGGTTCTGACCGGCAATCTGGCCCACGGCGCGGCCGGTCTCAGTACCTCCGGTCAGGTCCAGCTTGCCCAGCCGCCGGTCGCCAGCCAGAGCCTTGCCCGCGGTGGGGCCAAAGCCGTTGACTATGTTCAGCACGCCCGGGGGCAAGCCTGCTTCAAGGGCAATGCTGCCGATTTCCGTTGGGGTAAGCGGGGCCCACTCGGAGGGCTTCAGCACGACCACGCAACCGGCGGCCAGGGCCGGAGCCAGCTTCTTCGAGGCAATCATCAACGGATGGTTCCAGGGGGTAAGCTGGCCCACCACGCCCAGGGGCACGCGCACGGTGTAATTCAGGTGGCCCCGGTCGGTGGGTACGGTGGTGCCCTGGATCTTGTCGCAGAACCCGGCAAAGTAGCGGAAATAGCTGGCCACTACCAGCATCTGGGAAGAGGTCTCGGATATGGGGCGGCCGTTGGATATGGATTCCATGCGACCCAGTTCCATCCGGCGCTCTTCTACGATGTCAGCGATGCGCCAGAGGATTTTGCCCCTTTCCGAGTCGGGCATGGTTGACCAGGGGCCGTGCTTGAAGGCCCGTTCCGCGCTGGTGATGGCCTCGGCCACGTCCGACTCACTGGCATTGGCCATGCGGGCAACGGTTTCGCCTGTGGCCGGATTCTCCACGTCAAAGTAATCGCCACTGACGGCAGGTTTCCACTCGCCATCAATGAGCAGGTTGTACTGAATGGTTTGGGTCTGGGTCATGGGTGGGCCCCTCGTCTGTAGATGATTATCTACTAATCACTATTGGGTCGCTGCGGGTAATCTATTGGATGGGAAGTCCGAACCCGGCCTGATTGTATTGTTATCATGGAGCCCTCTTCCAATTCACGCGGGTAGTTTCGTATTGATTGCTCCACCAATGCGATCCTCAGGGACATTTACAAGTCCGGAAGCCGTATCAACCCAGAATGAGAAGCTCTATGAAGAAAAATAAGCTCGCCGTAATCCTTGTCTATAGTGATAAGTATGCGTCTCTCAGTCGCCGCATATTCCAGCAATGCCCTGTCCCCGGGGTCAGGGCCAAGGCTGTGTGCTTCAAGCACGTCGTGGCCGTCAGTTCTCAGCCATTCTGCCAGCCGACGTCCTGCGCATCGGTCTGACATGAACCTCAAGAGCCGTCAACCGAAATGACCTCCAGCGTGTCGCCTGATATGACTGAGCAAGCGTAGGCGATACAGGCGCGGATGTCATCCGCTTCTAGTTCCGGGTAGTCGTCCAGGATGTCTTCTTGGGAAACTCCTTGACTTAGCAAGCTGAGAACGAGTCTTACCGAGATTCGCATGTCTCGGATGATCGGGCCTGCCCCCAAACACATCCTGCCTGGCAGTAATGCGCTCCAGGAGTTCCTGCTGAGTGTTCATCCAACTTACCTCTTGAAATGTCAAAACTGTAACGCAGTAACGATGATATATCTAATCATCCCCCACCGCTACCGGTTCTTTGACCTGCTTCTTGGCTGTCGCCTTCCCGGTCGTCGTCTTCCTGGCTCTCTTTGCGGGCTTTGCCGGTTCTGGCGCGTCATCCTCAACCGGAACTGTTGCGGGAGCTACGGTCAATGGCGCCCGGCCATTCGCTTCCAGCAATGGGCGCAGGTATCGGCCGGTGTGGGATTCGGGGTGATGGGCCAGCATTTCGGGGGTGCCTGTGGCGATTAACTGGCCGCCCCGGTCGCCTGCGCCTGGCCCCAGGTCAATTATCCAGTCGGCATTCTTGATAAGGTCCAGATTGTGTTCAATGAGCACTATCGTATTGCGGTTGTCCACCAGGCGGTGCAGCACCCGGAGCAGGGCGGCACAGTCCTCGAAGGAAAGGCCGGTGGTGGGCTCGTCCATCAAATACAGGGTCTTGCCTGTGGCCCGCTTGGCCAACTCCGTGGCCAGCTTGACCCTCTGGGCCTCGCCGCCGGAAAGGGTGGTGGCCGGCTGGCCCAACCGGATGTAACCTAGGCCCACGTCGCGCAGGGTCTCCAGCTTGGGCCGGATCCGTGGGAAGTTCCAGAAAAACTCCAGGGCCTGGTCGACCGTCATTTCCAGCACGTCGGCAATGCTTTTGTCCCGCAGGGCGACCTCCATAGCCTCGCGATTGTAGCGGCGACCGTGGCAGATTTCGCAGGGCACGGTGACGTCGGGCAGGAACTGCATCTCGATCTGGTTGTAACCTTCGCCCTGGCAGGCCTCGCAACGGCCTCCCTTGACGTTGAAGGAGAAACGCCCCGGCTTGTATCCGCGTATTCTTGCCTCAGGTAGCGAGGCAAACAACTCGCGGATAGGAGTGAAAGCCCCGGTGTATGTGGCCGGGTTGCTGCGGGGTGTCCGGCCAATGGGCGACTGATCGATGTTGACCACCTTGTCGATGTTTTCGATGCCGTTAACGTCATCGTGGTCTCCGGGATAGTCCCTGGCTCTATTTATTTCCTGGGCCAGCCGCTTATAAAGAATGTCGTAGATCAGGGTGCTTTTTCCCGAACCGGATACGCCGGTAACGCAGGTCAGCATTCCCAACGGGATGGAAACGTCTACGCCCTTCAGGTTGTTTTCCCGCGCCCCGGTGACAGTGATGTGGTACCCATTGCCGGCCCTCCGGCTCTCCGGCATGGGTATTTCCTTGGCCCCGCTGAGATACTGGCCGGTCAGAGAGCCTATGTTGGACATTACATCGTCGATTTTGCCGGTGGCTACCACGTGCCCGCCATGTTCTCCGGCCCCAGGGCCGAGGTCAACGATGAAATCGGCGGCCCGCATCATCGCTTCATCGTGTTCCACCACTATTACCGTGTTGCCCATGTCCCGCAGGCGGGTGAGGGTGTTGATCAGCCGGTGGTCGTCGTGGGGATGCAGGCCCACCGTGGGCTCGTCACAAACGTACAGGACGCCCGTAAGGCCGGAACCGATCTGGGTAGCCAGCCGCACCCGTTGGGCCTCGCCGCCGGACAGGGTCCGGGCCGTACGGCTCATGGTCACGTAGTCTAGGCCGATGCCGTCGAGGAAACGCAGTCGACCGTCAATTTCCTTGAGGATCTGGTTGGCGATGGACTTGTCTCGAGGGGACAGAACGTCATTCGAATGCTCTCCGGGTGCATCCGGGTCTATGGCCCGTACCCACTCAACACCCTGGGCAATATTCATGGCGGTAACTTCCATGATGCTCAGGTCGCAGACTTTTACCCCCAGGGCCTCTGGCTTGAGGCGCTGGCCCTTGCAGGCCTGGCAAGGGCGGGCGGTCATGTACCGTTCAATATCCTGCCGGGTGTGGTCGGATTCGGTCTCCTTGTACCGGCGTTCCAGGTTGGGTATGACACCTTCAAACCGGGTCTCCCAACTGTAGGTCCGGCCGTTGTGGGTACGGTGCCTGATGGTAACTTTCTTGCCTTTTACACCGTAGAGAATAACCTTCAGGTGCTCTTCATCCAGGTCCTTGACCGGAACTTGCGGAGAAAAGTCGTGGGCTCGGGCCACCGACTCCATCATGCTCATGTACCAGCCAGAGGATGCTCCGGTGCGGTTCCAGGCTACCACCGCCCCTTCCAGCAAAGAGAGATTCCTGTTAGGAATAACCAGGTTGGGATCCACTTCCAGCTTGAAGCCAAGGCCGGTGCATTGGGGACAGGCGCCGTGCGGGCTGTTGAAGCTGAAGGTGCGCGGCTCAATTTCGGGCAGGCTGGTGCCGCAGCGGACACAGGCAAACTGCTCGGAATAGACAAGCTCTTCTTCCTTGGAGCCCTCTTCCCGGGGCTGCCGCAGGACTTGCAAGACGCCTTCACCTTCCCGGAGGGCAGCTTCGACAGACTCGGAAACGCGGCTTAGTTCGGTATCTGGCCGGATGACGATCCGGTCCACCACCAGCTCGATGTAGTGCCATTTCTGCTTATCGAGGTTGAGGGTTTCCGTTTCCTCCAGCATCAGGATTTCGCCATTCACCCTTATGCGGACGAAACCGGCGCGGCGGGCGGCCTCGAGAATGTCCTTGTGCTCGCCCTTCTTGCGGCGCACCTTGGGGGCCAGCAGGGTAATACGGCTGTCCTCAGGAAGGGACAGGATAGCGTCAACAATTTGTTGAACGGTCTGCCGCTCCACGGGACGGCCGCACTTGGGACAGTGGGGCTTACCCACGCGGGCGAACAGGAGGCGCAGGTAGTCGTAAATCTCGGTAACGGTGCCTACCGTGGAACGGGGGTTGTGGGAGACGCCTTTCTGGTCAATGGATATTGCCGGGGAAAGGCCCTCAATATAGTCCACATCGGGCTTGTCCATGCGGCCCAGGAACTGGCGGGCGTAGGCGGAAAGGGACTCTACGTACCGCCTCTGTCCCTCCGCGTAGATGGTGTCGAAAGCCAGGGAGCTTTTGCCGGAGCCGGACACGCCGGTGATGACTACCAGCTTGTCTCGGGGAATGGTTACTTCTACGTTCTTGAGGTTGTGCTCCCGGGCGCCCTTGACATGGATAAAGTCCTGCGGCATAGGCCAACATCCTGGATAGAAATAGTCAAAGCTGATTTTAACACTTGACAGCTTCGTTTATCCACGAGGGAAATTTATAGATGGATACCCACGAATATTCGCCAGGGAATTAGCCGGCAGGGGAGGGAGACCATTGGAGGGGTTGGGGAAGGAAAGAAAGGAATTGTGGGTCAGAAAAAGTGCCTAGCGCACACTGCCGACCAGCGCTCTCGGTTCCTCTTTGAGGTCGGTGGCCTCGGCGTACAAGGCCTCCAGCCTGCGGCCACGGACCCTGAAGCCGGCGAGTTCCCTGTCCTGTTGGGAAAGCATGTTTCTCAGGTCCCGGCGCGCCTTTCTGATCTTGCGAATTTCGCTGGTCACCGTCCACGCGGCTATTGCAGGGCCGATGACGATGCCCACAACCGTGAAGCTGCCGATTGCTATGCGCGCCGCGCTGGAGCCGGCAATGGACCCGCCGGTGGACGCCGCGCCTCCGCCCACGGTGGCGAAGCGCGGGGCAATCGTTACCAGCCTGCTCCCCACTGGCTGAATCAGGCGCGTCCCCACCGGCTGAACTATACGCAATATGTTGGCGGAGGTGGTCTTCCAAACGACGCTGGTGGCGACGCTGGCCGAATGGCGCCCAACTATGTGCTTTGCGGAACCGGTGGACCCCTGAGTCAGGGTGGCCTGGGGCTTGCGCCGGAGGACTCTTCGCCAGCGGGGTTGGCTGGTATTCTCTTCCCCTTCGTCGGCGGGTTGAGGCGTCAATAGGGACTCCGGCTTGGCGGGAGGTTCCAGACCAAGTTGCCTGCAGAGGAAGTGCTGGCGCAGGTAGTACTCGGTAAGCAGGTGGCGGTGCCGAGCCTGGGCATCGGCCAGTTGCGCGCGCAGGCTGTTCAGTTCTTTTCTTGAACGCAGCTTGCCTACGGCCTGAACTCCCGCGGAGCCGACGGTTACCGCAATAGGTATGAGGAGTAATGGTAGGGGCATTACAAAATCATTCCAATTCAATAAGGGCGTCATTGGACCCTACCGAGTCCATCGGCTGCACGTATATTTCCTTTACTACGCCGTCCTGGGCTGCGCGGATGCTCTGCTCCATCTTCATTGCTTCCACGACGCAGACCTCATCCCCGGCGGCAACCCGGTCGCCGGGGCGAACGCGGATAACTATGACCCGGCCGGGCATGGGCGCGCGCAAGATCTTGTCTGAAGGGTCGAATGAGGGAACTGAGCCGCCCATCCGGGGTAAAGCAGGTGGGGCAACCCGGCTGGGGGGGCGCCGTCCGCGACGGGTACGGGGTTGGGAAGGAGCAGCCGCGGCGGAATCCACATCAACGTAGTAGGTCTGGCCCCCTACATTAACCTCCACCGGAGAACGGCTAACGTCGCCCACTTCTACGGTGTACCACTGTTCGCCGACTCTCAGCCGATAAGTGGGCACTGTTTCAATCTGCTCCCAATATCACTCGCGGCAAGACCTGCCCAGAATGGCCGATAATCCGCTGAAAATCAGTGTATATCAAGCAGGTTAGGTTTGCAAAAGCGTATGAAGCGCGAGATTAGGCGGGGTAAAGTGGTTGTTCGGGATTGGACGGACACAGCCTTAAGCACGCTTGTTTGAATCTTCAAGAAAGCGGAGGCCGGGCAACCGCTTAGTCAGGATTTGGGAGTTCTATGCTACCCGCTCGCCGTGCCCGTCCTTTCGGTGCGGGCCAGGTAATTGAGGAATGAATTGGTGCGGATTTCCTTGTCCAGCCAGTATTGAACGGTCCCGGTGAGAATGGCCCTCAGTTCTTGGGTCAGACTGGCATCCAGGTGCAGGGTGGGCAGTGCCGTTGCCTGGCTGCGGGCCAGCAGTCGCAGTACCTTGAGAGCACGAAGGGAAAGGGGGCGTAACCCGGCCTGGTGGGGAGTGCAGTCGGGGCAAAAGACGCCTCCTCCGTCGGCACTGTAACGATGCCTTTCTGGTTCTATCTCCCGTCGGCATTCCACGCAGTCCTGCAGTTCGGGCATAAGGCCCGAGACTGATAACAGGTGCAGTTGGAAATACAGGAGGGGAAGCTCAGCATCGGGAGAACGGCCTATGGCTGCCAGGGTGGCAAGCGACAGGCCGTAAAGAGGCTCGTTGGGGCTTTCCTCAGACCCGAAACCGTCCACCAACTCGGCAACCTGCAGTCCCTTGGTGACGGCGGTCAGGTTGGCCTTTACGAGGGCAAAAGACTCGAGGGTCTCCGCCTGGCTGATCACGTCCAGGGTGCGACCACGAGACAGGGCCAGGCGGGTAACCGTCAGTGGTTCCAGATGACCCACCAGCTTGGCGGTCGCGCGCCGGGCGCCCTTGGCAACGGCCCTTACCTTGCCTGCTTCCCGGGTGAACAGGGTTACCAACAGGTCGGCCTCGCCAAAGAGTGCATTCTTCAATACCAGCGCTTCGGCGCGATAAGTTCGGGGTGCTGGCATGGTGGGCAAACGTCCTTAAAGTGCCTGGAGTCCTTTGGACTAAAGGGGTCCAGTTTGATTGCCAAGCCTCCCGGCTGTGCCAAATAGCGTTGCCAAGCAGAAATGGCTGAGGCTTGTGTCTTTAGTCAACCTGCTGGCGGCCCTGGAATGCTCGGCTGAGAGTGACTTCGTCCGTGTACTCCAGGGAGCCACCCACCGGAAGCCCGCGGGCCAGGTGGGTCACCCTAACGTCGCTGCCCGCCAGGTGACGGGAAATGTACATGGCCGTAGCCTCCCCCTCCAGCGTCGGATTGGTGGCGATGACCACTTCCTTTACTTCCCCATCGGACAGGCGAGCGAAGAGTTCCCTGAGCTTAATCTGGTCCGGCCCCACGCCGTTCAGCGGGGACAAGACCCCGTGCAGCACATGGTAGAGGCCCCGGTAGCAGTGAGTCCGCTCCAGGGCCAGCACGTCCAGGGGTTCCTCCACGACGCAAATCTGTTCCCGGTTGCGCTGGTTGTTGGCGCAAACGGAGCAGGGGCTGGCGTCGGTGAGGTTCTGGCACTGGCCGCAGAACATGATGCTCTGTTTCACGGCGTTGATGGCGTTGGCCAGATCGTAGGCTTCTTCGTCGGGCAAACGGATGATGAAGTAGGCCAGCCGCTGGGCGCTCTTGGGGCCAATGCCAGGCAGCTTGTTCAGTTCCTGAATCAGCCGCGCCAGGGAAGGGGCGGCCGATGGCAGATGCTCCAGGGTCATCGTTGTGCCTTATGGGGGGCGAATCTGTCCGCTCGGGGAGAAATCGTCTTGCTCCTCCTTCCCTCGGGAGAGGGCAAGGGTGAGGGAATGACTCTCCGGCTAGGTCAAGCCTGGAATGTTCATGCCGCCGGTGATGGCGCTCATCTTGCTGGCGGCAAGTTCCTGGGTCTTGTTGGTGGCATCGTTGAATGCTGCCACAACCAGGTCCTGCAGCAGTTCCACATCCTCGGCCGCTTCGGGCTCGATGGTTACCGACTCCACGACCTGCTTTCCGGTCATGACCACCTTAACCACACCGCCGCCGGCGCTGCCCTCAACGGTCATGGTTTCCAGTTCTTCCTGGATTTTCTGCAACTGTGCCTGCATCCGCTGGGCCTGGCGCATCATGTTTCGGTTCATTCGATTGTGTCCTCCACGATTCGGGCTCCCATATTCAACGCCGTACGGACCAGCGGGCTGTGCTGATTGGGCCGGTTGGTTTGAGCGCCTTCTTCGGTGTCCCCCGCCAAGGTTATCTTGAAGTTATAGGCTGTCCCGAAATACCTGGTTACCGCCTCCGTCACCATATTTCGGGAGTTGGGATCGTCCATTTCCTCCTGCATGCGTTCCATGTTGGGACGGTGCACGAAGGGTATGAACAGTGTATCACCTTCAAGGGTGATGGTGTTGGGTTTGCAGTCCCGCAGCAGTGCGCCCAGGTTGTATTTCTTGCCCACGGCGCGGCCCAATGCTTTGACGGTAGCCTGCCACATGCCGGGCACGTCGTCTCCGCCGCCTGAGTTAACTGGGGCATCGCCTGCCGCCATGCCGGACGGAGGGCGCACCGGCGCAGTGTGAGGACGCTCCGCCGCGCGCGGGACGGTGTTACCCGCGCCTGCCGCGTCATTCGGGCCCATACCTGCCGGGGAAGGAGTCGGGCTTGCTGCCTGACGGCGAGGCGCCGGGGCTGGCGCGGGCCGGGCCGCCGGCTCAGGTCGGGCTGCTTCCATGGGAGGGGCTACGTCATCGTTGCAGATTTCAACGACCGCCAGTTCCAGGGGAAGGGTCGATGGCGCGTCATAACGCATATTGACCTCTCCCCAAATGCGCAAGGCCTTGATGATGCGCCAGTTGGGCAGGTTACCTACCAACTCCTTGAGTTGGCCGGTCACGTGCTCGGGAAGTTCCAAGGCGTCGGCGGCGCCCCATTCCAGCAGCATGGCCGCCCTGAGCAACTCCTGCGCCTGGCGGTGCATCTGCCGCAGGTCGGCGCCATCCCAGGCCGCCTGGTTGATTATCTCCAGCGAGGCCGAGGTGTTGCCCATTAGCAGGTACTTGACCAGGTCCAGCCAGCGGTCGCCATGGCCCAGCCCCAGCAATTCCTCGACCTGGGTCAGGGTTACATCGTCACCGTAGGAGACGACTAATTGTTCCAGCAGATTCTCTGCGTCCCGCAGGCTGCCGGCGGCGTAGCGGGCCACCAGTCGCAACGCATCCGGAGCCACTGAAGCTCCTTCACCTTCCGTTATTTCAGCCAACCTCTGGTAAATGCGATCCGAGGGCAGGCGTCGGAAGTCAAAGCGCTGGCAGCGTGACACGATGGTGGGCAAAATCCGGTTAGCTTCGGTGGTGCAGAGAATAAAGATTACGTGGGACGGCGGTTCCTCCAGCGTCTTCAGGAAGGCGTTGGACGCCTGGTCGGTCAGCATGTGCGCTTCGTCAATGATGTAGACCTTGCGGCGTCCCTCTACCGGGGCAAAGTTCACCTTGTCCCGGATATCGCGGATATCCTCGATTCCCCGGTTGCTGGCGGCGTCCATCTCAATGGTGTCCATGAACCGTTCGGTGTTGATTGAGGTGCAAATGGCACATTGGTTGCATGGATCGCCGTCCTGGGGGTCGAGGCAGTTGACCGCCTTGGCGACGATGCGGGCGGTGGTAGTCTTGCCTGTGCCTCGTGGCCCGCAGAAAAGGTAGGAGTGGGACACCCGCCCCAGCTTGATGGCCTGCCGCAGCGTCGTTGCGACACGCTCCTGCCCTACCAGGTCGGCAAAGCAGCCCGGGCGCCACTTGCGGTAGTAGACTTGGGAGGTCATGGCCCGGCCTCCTGCTCGCCGAATAACACAGCCAGCGCCGCCTGTTCCAATGCTTGCATCGTTGCCGTTTCTTCCGGTTCGGCGTGGTCGTGCCCCACCAGGTGCAGCGCGCCGTGGATCATCAGCAGGGCCAGTTCCTGCTCCACCGGGCGTTCCAGTGCCGCAGCCTGGCGGCAGGTCTGGGGGTAGGAGATGATAACTTCACCCAGGGGGGGCAACTCGTTGGGCGGTAGCACGAAGTCGGCCCAGTCATCTTCCAGGCCAAGGTCCAGAATTGAATCCGGACCTATAAACGGACCATCATCCCCTTCCCACTGGCCATGGTGAATAAGCGAGAAGGATAGGACGTCGGTGACTTCATCCAATCCCCGGTAAGTGCGATTCAACTCGTGTATGGTGGCATCATCGGTTAACAGGAGGCTGATCTGCCCGGGTTCACCGGGCTCCAGGGCATAGTCCAGCGCAACCAACAAGGCGCGTTCCAGCCACGCCTCCGAAACGTCGTTACGGAATTCGTCGGCAACTGTGATGAAGACCTGTCGCTCGGATTGAGATATCAATGGTGGGGCGCACTCCTGCCGGGGAAAGCAACGTAGGGGTAAAGCTCATATTAGCACGAGGCCAAAACCGGGCGTCAAGCGTCGGCCATATGTAGACGAGGTCAAAACACAGTGCCCCCTGTTCTAACGATGAACAAAAGGACCGAAGCAAATCCACGCTCCGGTCCTTATGATTCAGGCAAACCCCAAGGCCGAGCCAAAAGGAGAAGGAGGGGAGCCGTCTAGCTCAGTGGCACACTTATTGTCGTCCTGAAGAGCATTGGCTCCGACATCACTGGCACGATTCCCGCTTCAGGGAGACCGCTGACAAGTGGTTGTTCCTGCGCTACTGATTGAAAGGGGATATCAGCCCATCCTATATGGGCACTAAATTGGTCCTCTTCAAACACTAGCGAAGCTTCCACTTTGTACTGAGCATCCTCTCCTATCTTGGGGTAAACAGTAGCAAGGCGGCTTTTGAGGGAAGAATCCGCAGCGAGCGAGTACGCAAACTGGTTTTGTAAGTAGATGCTGACCATTAGAACAAAGATATTCAGATATGCGCTTCGGTAATGCTCTTTAACCTGTCGCCTGATAATATCCCTTTGATGGTCTGAGTGCGCCCCTTGCGTGTTGGCAACCTCAAACAGCATCGCTCTCATATCGTATTGATCTCTATCTATTCTGAGGACTGGCTGCTTCAGCCAACGATCCAATCGGAGCGGGGTTAGCCTTTCATCAAACGGACTTTCTGAAACCCACCGAGCGCGACTTTTTTCGTAGCGCAGGCCGTAGAGGGGATACACTACAGTTTTGTATTTTACAGGGGCTGTGAATACGACTGCTTGTTGTCCCGCCATCGGCTCATCCAGTTTCGTTAGGGTTAATGTGCCTCCTTGCATATCAAGCACTTGTTCGTGCGGGTCGCCCACTAGGCGGTCGGGTCGTATCAATTTGTGCAACATTGGCCTATGTACGCATCTCTGTAGCCCGTCGCTCAATAGTAGTTTACGTAGCTCGACTGATAGTAGCCTTGACGCTCCCATGAGATTGTTGGGGTTTGCCTCAAAGCCTCGAATCTGCGTGAGGATGTTGACTATCGAGTAGGCAAGATCCTCAAACTGCTCGTCTGCACCATGCTCATTTGCTTCCCAAATTGCCATGAACCTTCCTACAAATACTGGCTAGGAAGAGTTACTACTTGGGTGCTCTGCCGCCTCTATACTACTCTACCACTGCTCCTACCCCAAGCTGTCGATTACCCCACAAAACCCTCAATCATACTGGGACTCCCAACAGTGTTAGGGGGCAGTTTCTAGCGGAGAAAACGAAGGTGCAGGAGTTTTGTCCCTCCCTCCATATGGCCAACATGCTACAATGACCGCTAACCCAGCACACCGGGGAGGGGCGAACGCCCATGGCCAGCGATCAAGGCGTCAACGGAGAGGAACCTGAGGTCCATGGACTCGTCCTGCCCGCGGAGGGTGTCGAGGAACTGACCGACCAGCTGACCCAGTACATGACGGAAATAGAACTGGGCGGCCTTACCGATATCATGGGCCAGGTACTGGATGACTTCCTTGATCAGTGCGGGGGAATGCCCGAGAACCTGTCGGACCCTTCAGCCTTTGAGCAAATTACCGGTGGTCAATTGGCCGTAACATTGGCCTACCAGGTCGGCAGGCTGGAGGGCCGTTCGCCCCAGATTGTGAATCGCCTAGTGCGGCAGGCCGTGGAAAAGTGGCGGGCACGAGAATTGGCCGAATCATCTGATATATCGGATGCAGACCTGGATAACCCCAAGGAACTGGTCTTCCCCCGGTTGCGCCGAATGCAATTCAGCGAACCGGAAGAGTGATTGGAAGTGTACCAGGGTGAGCGGCGCTGACTAGCTGCTGCTTGCCTCTGCAAGTTCAGGAGGAAGATATGACCACCACACCTTCCAGTTATGACCTCCTGCTTAAGGGCGGTACACTGCTGGACCCTGCCCAGGGCATCCAAGATCGCCGGGACATCGCCTTCCAGAACGGTTCGGTGGCGGAGGTTGCTGAGAATATTGCCGCTGAGCAAGCAGTCAACGTGGTGGACATTTCGGGCAAGCTCGTAACTCCGGGCCTGATTGACCTGCACGGCCATTTCTACCACGGTGGCACCGGCAGCGCGGTCCACGCCGACCAGAACTGCCTTTCTGCGGGAGCGACCACGGGTATTGACGCGGGCAGTTCCGGATTCCTTAACCTGGGCGCCATGCGCGACTATGTTTTTCCGGCTCACCGCACCCGCCTGCTCGCCTTCCTGCACATTGGCTCCGTGGGGTTGGCCGCCAACCGGGTGCTGGGTGGCGGTTTGCAGGACCTGCGCATTATCGATGTGGACCAGACCGCCGACGCGGTCAAGAGCAACCCCGGCTTACTTTTCGGCATCAAGGTCCGCATGGAATTGAATGCGGTGTCTCACTGGGATGCCCCGGAAGCCATGCGTCTGGCCCGGGCCGCCGCCGACCAATCGGGCAGCAGGATGATGGTCCACGTCAGCGGCACTCCCATTTCCCTGCCCCAAATCCTGGAGTTCATGGGACCTGGCGACATCGTCACCCACGCCTTCAATGGCAACCACGAAGGTATCCTGGACAAACAGGACAAAATTCGTCCGGAAGTTCGGGCTGCGTCGGAACGGGGGGTAATTATGGATTTGGGCCATGCCGGCGTCCATTGCGATGTGGAAGTGGTCAAGGCTGCCCTTCAACAGGGTCTCGCGCCGGACACCATTAGCACCGACATCCATTTGCCCCCTCCCGGGCGTAGGGTATATTTGATGAACGACCTGGTAAGCAAATTCCATGCCCTGGGAATGTCACTGGAGGATGCAGTCTCCGCCAGCACTTCGCGCCCGGCGCAGGTGCTGGGACTGGAGGACAAGCTGGGGTCCCTGTCTCCGGGCATGTCCGGAGATGCGGCCGTCTACGATCTGAGGGAAGGGCGGTTCGTCTGGCACGACATGGCTCGAAACAAGGTTGAGGGCAAAGTACGCCTGGATACATTCCTCACTGTCCGTAACGGCGCCGTGGCCTGGCGAGAGGGCAAACTGACCGAGATGGGCCCGTGCTAACACTTCTTCGGAAACCGATACTTGGCTTGGCAGCGATACTGCTGTTCTCGTTGGCGGCGGTGGGCTGCAGCCAGGCTAATCCGGGGTCTGAACCGAACGAGTCCCTGTCCTCCGCAGCAGAAACTGCCTCTCCCCTTTCTACAGGAGCCGGAGCCGGGGACTCAGAACAGCCCAGTCCACCCCTGGCGTCATCCGGGTCGGCGGCCATTGCCATCGCCGAGTCCGCAGTTGCCAAGTCCGCGGGTGCCGCCACCCAGGCGTCGACTGCGGCTCCGTCTAACGCTCCGGTTACTGCTCAGGTCACCGCCGAGGCAGTAGCAGTCGAGTCACCTGCCACTACTGAATCTCCGGCTGATAGCCCTTCTGCAACTGCGGCTATGGTGCCAGAAGGCAACACGCTGCTGCAGCTTATAGACCCGCTTGATGAGCCGGAGTTCTACTGCGTGGATATTCCCGGCGTCGGCTCCAGCCTCAGGACCGACCGGCCCCTGCAGGCGCATACGTGCAAGCCCGGGGCGGACGATGAGTTATTCCTCTTCAATGGCCCCGATAGCGGCCAGATTTTCATGCCGGCCTTCGATCTCTGCATGGAGGCCGAAGGTGATCTGGCCTATACCCGTTCCTGCACCGGCGCTTCCGCTCAGAGCTTTTCCTTTGGCGCTGACGGAACAATCCGGACTGCCGACGGACAATTGTGCCTGTCTGTGGCCGCCGGTGAGGGCGAACAGACTGGCGGGCCATCCCACGTCCGCCGCGACCTGCGGTTGGTCTCCTGCGCGGAAGGGGAACGCCATCTGTCGCAGTGGATATTCCCCGGAGGCAGCCCTGGTTCCGGCTCTTCTCCTTCGACCAGGCTGATTAATGATGCCCTGGACTCGGCCTTGAACGGAGACCCCTGGGAAATTGAGAAAATGGGCGCCACTGGCGATCCTGCATACATCCCCGTCCTGGTCGAATTGATGCGCTTCCCCTGGTGGCACATCGACCGCTCGGTGGAAGAAGCAATCTATGACGCATTGGACCAGATTGCTGTGCAGAATCCGGATATAGCTGAAGTTAACCCCGACCCGCCACTGGATGAATGGTTCCGATGGGTCGTCTGGATCGGTAAGCACCCGGAGATCTGGCCTCCCCCCGGATTTGCCGGCTGGAAGGGCAGGCTCTACGGGGAGTTGGTGGATCCGGCAATGGGGGCCTTCCTCTATGACGGTATCAGGAGCAACGTTCGCGTCGAGGAAATAGTCTGGGGCGGAGTGGCAAAGGACGGTATACCCGACTTGACCGACGCTCCTGTCATCGAGGGCGTAGACGCCGACTACCTGGACCCGGAGGACCGGGTTTTCGGTGTTTCCTTCAACGGCCAACACAGGGCCTATCCGCACCGTATCGTAAATGCCCACGAGATGGCCAACGATGTAGTGGGAGGTGTGCCCTTCGCGTTAGCTTATTGAACACTCTGCGGCGCTGGAATCGTGTATTCCACCAACATCGACGGGGAGCGGATAGAGTTCGGCACGTCCGGAATGCTGTACCGCAGCAATAAGCTGATGTACGACCGGAAGACCAACACCCTCTGGAACCAGTTTACCGGCGTCCCAGCGGCGGGCCCCCTGGTTGGCACGAGGATGCGGCTGGAACTGCTGCCCGTGATTACCACAACCTGGGCCGAGTGGTTCAAAGCCCATCCGGATACCACCGTCCTGGACCAGGAAACGGGTCTATACCCAGGCCGATTCTACCAGTCCGAGTGGGACTCCCGTTCCATCTACTTCAGGTACCGGGAAAGCCCCATGACCATGTTTCCCGTTTGGCAGTCCAGTGACGCATTGACCACTAAGGGGCATGTCATTGGGCTGAACATCAATGGCCGCGCCAAGGCCTATCACCTGGAAGCGCTCCGAAAGCAAAACGTGGTTAACGACGAACTGGGTGGGCAACCCCTGGTAGTTGTCACTATAGGATGGCTGGGTAGCCGTGCTTACGAGAGAGGAGATTTAACCTTTGTGCTGGAAGAGGGTAGCGAGTCCGATACAACTGTCCTGACAGATAGCGAGGGGCAGCTTTGGCGGGTGGAGGAAGACGCCCTGGTGCGAGTAGATGACCCGTCGGACCAACTGTTGCGCATACCCAGTCACAATGCTTATTGGTTCGGTTGGTATTCCTTCTATCCTGATAGCGAGGTCTTCAAGGAAGGGGAGTGATAGCACCGAGTGCGATTTTGCTGGATTGGACAGTCTTTGACAATTTGGAAAGGTGTGCTATCATCAAATTGAGAGTTGGTTACTGCGTAGCGGGGGCCAACTAGAGGGCGGCTATAAGGCGAAAGCTTGGCCGCCTCTTATTTTTTCGGCAAGATTACCAGCCCGTATCCCTCTACAACCCCTTGATGGTTTCTACGGAATTTCTCATTTATTACGTTCCAATCTTCATGGTCGCGTTTGCCCAAAACGTGACGGCCAATTGGAGAAACAATTAAGTCTGCCAATTGCAGACCAGCAATATTCTCGCTCTTGGCTTGCATATTCAGCTCCAGAATTCTACTATTTATTGTAGCGGCCTTCATATAACGAGTGCCTCGAATCCGTAAGTCATGCCATGCCGACCCCAACGACCGGTCCAATGATGGGTCTCGCCTCTCTACTACAATCACTCCACCGTTTGCTACGTCCCCCACTTCAAAACAGAATCGTTCCACCAGTAAAGTTAGACTCAACGAGTACGGATTAATAGCAGCTTCACCATACATTTCCAAGTGGACATCCTTTCGGATGACACAGGCCACTACCTTGTACGGAATGCTCCGCATCAATTCGTTCAACCTGCGATAGAAATGGTTGCGAAAACCTGATTCAGTCAGAGGCTCGAACCCGTTCCTGTTTCTCGCAATGTCCGATGTATGAAGGATAATATCTCTAGAGCCAAACAACTCCTGTTTGAACTCGTTGAGTGTTTCGGTTAAGGGACCCTCAGCATAATCTTCGTCCATTATGACGCCGCCCAGGACAAAAACAGGGTACTGCGGGTCAATTACCGACAGATTGTGATCACCTGATTCATCCAAGAACAAAATCTTCACAAGATCTATCCGCCCGTCAGTTCAGCGTCAAGTCCAACACTCGAGCACTCTCCCCTACCCCTCAATCCCGAACACTTCTCCGGCGTTCTCCCCCAAAATTCGGCGCTTCTCAAAGTCGTTCAGGTGCTTGAGGGAGTTAATCCAGCCCACCGGGTCCACTGGGCCCATGTCGAAGGGGAAGTCGTCGCCCAGCATCACCCGGTCCACGCCCACTCGGTCGACCAGGTATTTCAAGCCCTCGTCACTATGGGTTATGGAGTCATAGTAGAGATGCTGCAGATAGTCGCTGGGCATGCCTTTTATCTCGTTGACCTTGGGTTCCGGCCGCACACTGGCGCCGAAGTCCATCCTGCCGATTCCGAAACAGGCGTAGCCGCCGCCGTGGGAGAAGCAGAGCTTCAAGTCCGGGCACTTGTCCAGCACTCCGCCAAAAATGAATGAGGCGATGGCAATGGTCGTATCCAGGGGGAAGCTGATCAGGTTGGACAGGTAGTAACGGCTAGCCCGGTCCGAACCCGCCGGATTGTGGGGATGGAAGAACACAAAGGCCCCCAACCGTTCCGCTGCCTGGAAGAAAGGCAGGAAACGTTCCTCGTCCCAGTTCCGGCCCTCCATGTTGGTATTGAGTTCCACTCCGGCCAGGCCCAGTTCCTGCATCGACCGCTCCAACTCCTCCACGGCCGCCGACGTATCCTGCATGGGCACCGTGGCCAGGCCGATAAACCGGTCGGGACGAGACCGGGCAAATTCGGCGACCCCGTCATTCAGTTCCCGGGCAGAAGCCAGCCCCTCGCCCGCGTCCAGGTGATAATTGGTCAGGTAAGGGGCTACGGAAAGAACGTGAACGTCTACCCCCTGCTGGTCCATAAAGGCAGTGCGCTCCTCCGGAGTAAACTGCCACTTCTCGTCGATGGGCCCGGCAACGCGGTTCATGGCATTGATATATTGGATGCCATCCCGGTTGAAGAGACTGGCGCCGTACCAGTTGCCGTCCTTCTCATTTGCATCCCAAAAACAGGGTGGCACGATGTGACTGTGTACATTGATGACTTTCATAGAATTACTCCTTTCGTAAAGGGCTACAGTATCCCATCCGATAACGCATTGAGCAACCGCTCTTTTCGTAATTGCGCTGGTGGGCCAATAGGGACATAGGCATATCGCGGATGGAATTGGTTCACCGCCCGAATAGCATGCGCCCCAAAAAGGACGGAAGTTGCTACAGGAAGAGCCTTAGCGGGCAAGAGGGTCAATCGGGGAAGTGACGTACTCTGGTTGGCCTCTTAGTTTCTTTGTGGCGGAGCATGGAGAAGCAGGGCGTGGCAGGTCCCGTTCGGATTTGGCTGACGGGCCATTAGAGTAAGAGGAAAATGTTGGCACCTAAGGGTTGTTACCTCGTTGTCTTGTTCTCACCCAGTCAAACACTATCATCCCGCCGAACATAAAGGCCAAGAGTCCTGATACGCTGACCAACACGATGAGGTAAGCACCGGGGGGGCCTGCGTTTTCGTCCCACAGCCATAACAACCCCGCGCAGAAGGCCGTGACCACGCCGGATGCGTGGCTCAGAGTATCAACCGTGGCGTATTGCGGGGTACCATCCTTAGGGAGTCGGGTGATGAACAGGAACAGGGCCGTAGTTAGAGCGAATACTGCTGCCCCAGCCCCCCAAGTTTCGTTACCAGCGACAACGTCTACGGCTTCGCTTACTTGTATCAGGCCGTTGGCACAAGCTACAAGGAAGACGATGAGCCAAACCACCACTTTGCTGGGCCCCATTGTCTAAACATTTCGCACCTCATTGGTAAGATTAGCTGGGCTTATCTATCGAGTGAACGCATCCTTGCGGTCCAACCCAAATGTACTCAGAACTGACAGATAATGCAAACTGATGTTCCAATGATAGAGTGGGGGGAGTAGGGCGTCCCCCAATGGAAGAGTTTGCAGCTGGAATCTCACCGTATTGTCCCTGGCCACTCTTCGCTTGTTCTTGAAGCACCGGAACTGTTCCAGACACAACTCGGTGTCGAGGGGCCGGAAGGCAGACTACGTGTGTTAATGGGGAACACCGAAGAGGAATTTGAACCAGGGCAGAAAGTGCTCCAAGAGTCCGGGTCCACCTTCTGCGTCGGCAAGTTAGTACTCAACCCGCGAAATTGCTTAATGGCATCGTACTTTCTGTCCTCACCTTCCCAATCGGAGCCAGGACGGGATGATGGAAGTAAGAGAGCCAGGTGGGTCGTTGGGCAAATGGCATATGCGGGAGAAGGAGTTGCGGCGGAGGATGATACCAGCGCCGATGCCCCGGGGGAGAAAGCAGTGGCATCTCCGGCCAGACGTGCATATTGGCCGGTGGAACGTTGCCCTTTGGCCTTTTCTATGTACTGAAGGGCCCGTGCAACGGATTCGCCCGTGGCAGGGCCGTCAACGGTACGTTTGAATACAGCGCTTTTCGCTGATACTGTTATTGTAAAGCACTGAAGCCCATATATCCCATTCCAAGATTAGGCGGCCCCGGGCCAACTGGGGCCGCCCATATCGTGAGGTCCTATGATCCGACCTGCCATCGGTGGCCCACTGGCTCTGGCACTTGTATTGTTCGTACTGTCTTGCACGGCTGAGCCGACTCCTGACAACCTTCCGGCATTGGCCACGGAAGCCACGCCGACACTGACCGCGAGCCCGACTGCTACGCCGACGCTCACCCCGAGCCCGACTGCTACGCCGACGCTCACCCCGAGCCCGACTGCTGCGCCGACGCTCACCCCGAGCCCGACTGCTGCGCCGACCCTGACCCTGACCCCGACTGCAATACCGACAGCGACACCTGATGAGACACGGGAAGCCGTGCCGACACAGGTGCCCGCACCCACTGCTACAACAGCGCCAACGGTCGCGCCAACGGCCAGGCCCATTGACACACCGACCCCTCTACCGGCGCCTGTGTCCGAACCTCGTGCGATGGTTTGGCTGGAGCAACTTTACACCGATATACCGCTTCGGAGGGTTGCCACACCGGAAGACCTCCCTGCTGCCGAGTATCTGGCCCAGCGGTTCAGGGAAAGTCGGCACACTACGAGCGTAGTAGAGTTTGAGTACAGCTATAATCAAAGCATGCTTACCGTGGACGGTGACTTGGTAGATTCGGAGTCCTTCGCCATGGCCCCGGCTGGAAACGCGGAGGGCCGCCTGATTCCCTCCGGTCTGGGTTATCCCGAGCAGTTTTCCGACGGCATTGAGGGGAACATCGCCCTGATTAAGCGGGGGGAGTTGTTCTTTTACGAGAAGGTCAACTATGCCAAGTATGTGGGAGCCGTCGGCGTGGTCATTTACAACAACAAAGATGGGGTCATAAACGGCAACGCAAACAAGGCCCTCCTGCCGGTCGTCGGCATCACTCAGCGAGACGGGAAGCTGTTGCTGCTGAAGGACTCGCCGATGGCGCAAATTCAGGTAGAGGAAATCAAGGGCAAGTCCTACAATGTGGTGGCCCACGTCCCGGGCAAGGAGGATTGCGGCGGTCGGGTCATAATTGGAGCGCATTATGATACTCCGTCGGATGTGGAAGAGCCGACCCGCAACGATAATGCCAGCGGCCTCGGAGTGTTGCTGGCTCTGTCCGAGCGGCTGGCAATGTCCCCGCCCGAATGCGGCGTAGACCTGGTGGGCTTCGGCGCCCAGTCCACACCCGCTTGTGTATTCTGCGGCGGGTCCGCCTACCTCGAGGTACAGCCGGACCCCCTGATGATGGTCAACCTGGACGCCCTGGGCGTGGGAGAACGTCTGGTGATCGAGGGGTCTCCGGGCTTGTTGGCCCGGGTTGGACCCCTTGCCAACAAACTGGGCATCGACCACGAGCTGAGGGAACTGGACGATTGGGGCCGGAGCGAGGATTCGGTCTTCAGGGAAGCCGGGGTGCCTGCCATGCACGTAGGGGCAAACGACGACACAGCCTTATTCCATGCCATTAACCCCAAGCTCCTGAATTGGGCCACCGAGTTGGCCTATGAATTGGCCCAGGAGAGCTGGTAGCGACGGCGCATCAGTCAGAAGCGACCGAGGGCTATGGTCTTGAGATAGTTTCTTAGCCGGGACTCGTATCGCTACATCGTGAGCCAGGGGTTGGAGTGAACCCTGCCAATTCGATTAATACCCGCTATGCCCGTTTCGGCAAAACGGGGGAGCCTTCGGGCGGCCGCATGTCCGTGCCGAGCAAGGTGCAACTGATGAACGAATAGTAGCCCATCAGCGCTCCCAGGACGATGGTATTAGCCTCGCCAAACTGCGCCAGGGCCGCATCAAAAGTCTCCTGGGAAACCTGGTGGCCGTCCATCAATTCCCGTCCGTAGCGCACGATTATCGCCTCTTCTCTGGTGAGAGCCTCCAGGCTGCCCCCATTGGCGATTATCTCCACCGCCTCGGGCCGAGCCCCCGCCCGCAACGCCGCGGCGGAATGGGAGGCCCAGACATATTCGCAATCCCAGTGGCGGGCGGCGGTAATTATCGCCAATTCAGTGTCATGATCGGACAGATTACCACCGAAGCGCAGGGAGTCGCTGAGGGCTGTAGAACAACGGGCAACTTCCGGCGCATACATCATCATCGAATGAGGTCCGTTGATAGAGTTCCTGGACTCTATGATGGCGTCGAAGGCGGTTAAAGCGTCTCCACTCACCTGCTCTCGCTTGGTTATTGGGGTCAGTCTAGGCATGAATGTCTCTCCTGCTGAAAGTCCAAGTCTTTAGCGGGTATAGCGACCAGTGCAAATCTCAACACTATCGCCTTACATACTTGTCCACAATTCTAGCACAGGCAAGGGCCAAATAGACGCCGTCCCGGGAATCGCCCCAGGGCAATCGCATCTTAAGCGCTGCTGTCCACTAAAGCTGTAAGTCATGTCACCCTGAGCTTGCCGAAGGGTCTAAAGTTCCTGACAGGAGTCAGGCTCAAGGCCCGAAACAAGGTTGCTGGGTTGGAGTTTAGATGCTTCGGCTTCGCTCAGCATGACAATCGTTTATAACGCGATTGCCCTGGGAATCGCCCCAGGACAATCGCATATGGAATTGTTGACCCGTGCCTCCCTCTCATCCAAAGGTGGACCGAACTGCCCTAAGTTCGAGGTTCCCGACTTCGGGGAAACGACGGATTATCCCCAAAGCTGATGTGCGATTGCCCTGCCCAGGCAGAGGCCTGGTAATTCTCCACGCTGGACGGCTCGTCCGTCCGTGTCACCCCCGGCAGCTCATTATCCATCATACCCATGTTCTCATAGTCGTCGGCTTCCAGGTGGGCCAGCGCAGTGAGTGCATAGGCCAGCGTCGCCATGCCGACGCGCAGTTCTACTTTTTCCCGAATAATTGACACTGGGTCAGGGATGTGGAGACCAGGTATTGAAGACGAGCAGGTATTGAAGACGAAGTTGGACTGGCTGGATGGGGACATTCCGATATGATTGCTCTTACCGGGGAGGCAGTCGTGGCGGGTAGACGGAGGCAGTAGGGAGGGCAGCAAATCCACCTTCAGAGGTTGGCAGGTGGTTGACTACTGCGGGGGATTCTTTGTTGCCTGGGCCTTATCTCCTTTAACTTGTCTGACTTGGTAGACTTTAATAACACCAGTGTCGGAGGAGGCGTCAAACTGCCGGCACCAGGGCGCCCAGTCCCTGACGGATTGCGTTGCCGCCCTGGCAGAATGGGTCACGTCAGTCTCGAGTTCCTTGGTTTTGCAATTTTCTCTTGTAAATGGGGCGTACCGCTGTCAAACTATATGCCATGAAACTTGGCGAATTTGAGTTCAAAGAGCCCCTTCCCGAATTGAAGGATCCCCACCTGCTCGCCGTTTTGCGCCCCTGGATTGATGTGGGGCGGGTGGGCAGCCTCAGCCTGAATCGAATGGAGCGGCACTTGCGGGCCAAGGAGTTGGGACGACTCCACCGGCCTGGACTGTTCTATGACTTTACCCGCTACCGCCCACGCTCCTACTTCAACGAAGGCCGCCGCGAAGTATCCATTCCCAACACCATAATCCGTTATGCCGGGCGGGAAGAGGGGCCTGACTTGCTGCTGGCCCACCTGCTTGAACCCCATCTCTATGGCGAAGATTACACTGAAGCCATGCTGGAATTGCTGAGTCGCATGGGAGTCAAACGCTACTCACTGGTAGGGGCCATGTACGATATGGTTCCCCATACCAGGCCGCTGCTGGTATCAGGTTCGGGCGTCGGCGGTGAACTGGAGGAGGAGCAGCGTCAGGTAGGGATACAGTCCAGTGATTACGAGGGTCCGACGACCATTACATATTTGATTCCCCAGGAGGCTGCCAAGGAAGGCATCGAGACCCGCACTCTGGTGGTTCACCTTCCCCAGTACTATCAGGTGGATGAAGACTTGATGGGCACGGCCAGGCTGATGGAAATCCTCTGTTCCCGTTACGGTCTGCCGGAGCGGTTGATAGAACAGGAACGGGGTAAGGAACAGTACGACTCCATTGCCAACATGGTAAACGACGAGGGTGAAGACATTTCTTCACTGCTCCAGCAGTTGGAGGAGCACTACGACCGGGATCAAAGGGACAAACAGCCGCCACCACCACCTCTCTCCGCCAATATTGAGGAGTTCTTGAGGGACCTGAACCAGGGGTTCGAACGTCCGGAAGGGAGTTAGGGCCCGTCTGCCACTCTATTCCAGCCTCTCTTTAACATGGAATTAAGGCCCGGCAGTGTCCGCCGGGCCTTTGGTTTTTCCAGTGCAAGGCGAATGTCGGCGACGGTCCTTCCGCATAGCTGGAGTAGCTTTTCTTTTCCGGTGGTCGATATGCTCGTCACGCGGCTCCCCCGGTAGCCGGAAACTTGGCAATTGGCTATGTGGGCAGTATAGTATGGCGAAGCTTTGATGGGGCGCTTCAACCCCAATAAATCCCCTCAGTCGCCAAAGAAATTTGATGGCAAGAACCGACTACGACTACATAATAATTGGGAGCGGAATAGCCGGTCTCAACACTGCCCTGCTGGCTCGGGAACATGGCGCGACTCTCATTCTCACCAAGGGAAGGGTCGACGATTGCAACACCCGCTACGCCCAGGGTGGGATCGCGGCGGCCATCGGGACCGGCGATACACCTGGGCTTCACATGCAGGACACCCTCTCGGCAGGGGCGGGCTTGTGCGATCGTGAGGCGGTCGAGGTCCTGACCAGCGAAGGCCCCCAGCGGGTCGCTAACCTCATCCAATGGGGTGTTCCCTTCGACACCATGCACGGCGAAATCTCGTTAGGTATGGAAGGGGCCCACAGCCGCCCCCGCATACTTCATGCCGGGGGTGATGCCACCGGACAGCACATAGAACTGGCGCTGGCCGCCCGAGTAGCCGAGTCCGATATCAAAGTCCTGGAATACACCCTGGCCACCCGTCTCGTGATTGAGGATGGCCGTGCCGTGGCGGTGGAGGCCCTTAACTCCAAAACCGGACAATGCGAAACTTACAGCGCCCGGATCATCGTACTGGGCACCGGTGGGGCGGGCCAGCTTTACAAGTACACCACAAATCCGGAGGTTGCCACCGGCGACGGCGTGGCTCTCGGCTTTAGGGCTGGTGCCCGGGTTATGGACATGGAGTTCTACCAGTTCCATCCCACCGCTCTAAGCCTGGAGGGAGCGCCAACCTTTCTGCTGTCCGAGGCCATGCGTGGTGAGGGAGCCGTTCTTAGGGACCGGGAAGGCGGCTCATTTATGTCCGATTATCACCCCATGGCCGATCTGGCGCCCCGGGATGTGGTATCCCGGGCCATCGCCAGCCAGATGGAAAAGACGGATGGGGGAACGGTTTACCTCGATATCTCCCACCTGCCTGCCGATGTGGTGCAGAATCGCTTTCCTACGATTTACCACTTTTGCCTCAACTACGATTTGGATATAACGAAAGATCCGGCGCCCGTGGCTCCCGCCGCTCATTACATGATGGGCGGCATCAAAATTGACACTTGGGGCCGGACTAATGTTCCGGGCCTTTACGCCTGCGGGGAAGCCGCCTGCTCTGCCGTCCACGGAGCCAACCGATTGGCCAGCAATTCGCTGCTGGATACCTTGGTGTTTGCCCGTCGGCTGGTAAGCAGCAGCCTGGGCCAGGCTCCGGAAGAGGTGCATTTCGAAGAAGAAAACATTCTGCTGAAGCGTTTGCCGGAACGGGCCCCGGTCTGCGCAAATATGCCGGCCCCGGGTCTGGAAAACTTGAAGGACCTGACCTGGCGCAATGCCGGCATAAACCGCAACGGATCCCGGCTGCTGCTTTCGGCCCGCATTCTCAACCTTTGGCAGCGTACCATGCCGCCTCCCGAAGATCGGGCGTCCTGGGAGCTGAGCAATATGGTGCTATTGGCCCGTCTGATGGTCGAATCTGCCCTGTTAAGGCAGGAGAGTCGCGGCTCCCATTTTCGGGAAGACTTTCCTGACACACGTCCTGAGTGGGAGAAGCACGTTGTATTGACCCAAGAGGAGGTATGAGAATGAGCCAATTGCCCCCCGAGGTCTATAGTCTGATCGACGCTGCCCTGTCCGAGGACGAGACGTTCAACGATCCCACCACGGGTCTGCTGATCCCCCAGGATATCATCGGCGTCGGTATGCTTCGGGCCAAGGCTGCGGGAGTGCTGGCCGGCCAGGACGTAGCCGGGTCAGTATTTCGCCGCGTCGACCCGGAACTGCTTTTTGAGCCCTTGCTGTCCGATGGAGATGCCCTGAGCCCCGGTTCAGACATTGCCCGGGTCGAGGGTTCCGCCGCTGGCATATTGCGTGCCGAGCGCATTGCCCTCAATTTCATGCAGCGGATGAGCGGGATCGCCAGCGACACCAATCGCTACGTGCAGGCCATAGACGGCTGCCGGGCACGAATCGTTGACACTCGCAAGACGGCGCCGGGCCATCGCTACCTGGACAAATACTCAGTACGAATGGGTGGCGGCCACAATCACCGGTTGAACCTGGCCGATGGAATTTTAATAAAGGACAATCACATCGAAGCCCTGGCTTCTCGCGAAATGGTCTTGAAGGACGTCGTGGAGCTTGCCTTGAAAAAGGCTTCCCATACCATCAAGGTCGAAGTAGAAGTGGAGTCAATTTCCGGCGTGCGGGAAGCCCTGGATGCCGGCGCTCACATTATCATGCTGGACAACATGCCCGTGCCAATGATGCAGGAGGCGATGGATATTATCGGGGATCAGGCCGTGGTAGAGGCCTCCGGGGGCATCAACATGGCTACGGTGCGGGCGGTGGCCGAAACCGGCGTTCAGTTGATCTCCATTGGTGGCCTGACCCATTCCACCCAGGCCCTGGATATTAGCCTGGACCTGGAGTTTTCCGGGAACTAACCCAATTTACACTCGGGCTCTCTTCGCGGTTTACGCATGAACAGCGGTTCTCTTAACACCGGTCGAAGCGGCCTGAGACAGCCTGAATCCCATGAAGACAATTGATAACAGGAGATGATCAATATGGCACGACTACAGAATGTAACTAGGGAAGAACTGGCTGCGGACGACCAGCACTTTTTCGACGAGATAGTGGGAAGCCGGGGCAGCGTTCGCGGGCCCTATGGGGTGCTGTTGCATAGTCCCAAGCTGGCGGCCCGGGTAGCCCATACCGGCACCTACGTCCGCTTTGATTTTGATGTCCCCGAGGCCCTGAAAGAGGTCATCATCATAGCCACGGCACGGGAAATTCGGAACCAGTACGAGTTTGCCGCCCACGCCCGCCTGGCTCGCGGCCACGGTGTCACCGAAGAGACCATCGGCGCTATTGCTCGTGGCACTGCTCCCGACGGCCTGTCGGGTGACGAAGCATTGGTAGTACGGTACGTGCAGGAGTTGCTGCAAGAGCGCAAGATCAGCGACGGGACTTTCAATGCGGTGATGGAACGGTTCGGCACCCAGAATACGGTGGACATCACCGGTCTCATCGGTCACTACCTGCTGGTGGGCCAGATCTTGACCGCCTTTGAGGTTGAACTGCCCGAAGGCGCCAAGGCCGAAATTGTTGACTAAAGGTAAACGTTGACTAAAGGTAAACAAGGAGCCGAGACATGCCCGTAACGGACGGAATCGTCACTGCACTGGAACGCAACTGGGATATGGTTGACCGGGCCCTGGAGGGCATGGACTACGAGACCATGGCCCGTCGGCCCAACGACTCGTCCAATTCCGTCTCCTGGATACTCTGGCACATGAACCGGGTCTGGGACGCGCTCATCAACGTCTGGCTGATTGAGTCGCCCCAGCTATGGATAAGGGAAGGTTGGCACGAAAAGTACGGCATGCCAGCCGACCCGGACGAACGGGGCGTGGGCTGGACGGCGGAGCAGGTAGCCTCCTGGGAGCCTCCCTCGGTGGACGTGCAGTTGGGCTACTATGCTGCGGTAAAGGCCCAGGCGACTGAATACCTGGCCACCCTGAACCTGGAAGATCTGGAGAAACCCATAGTAATCCCGCCTTTCACCGAACCCCGTTCCGTGGGTTCAGCCATAGGCCAGCGGACCTGGGATAACGTGGCCCACGGCGGGCAGATCGCCTATCTGCGCGGCTACTACCGGGGAATGGGCTGGTATCCAAGGTAAGTGATGGTTGCGGACCAGGAATCCAGCATTCGGGTGCGGACCCAACTTGCTCGAAGTGCCTGGCTGAGGCCAGCCCATAATTTAACGTCGCGGGCGGTGGCGGTCGGCGCTATCCAGCATCAAAGTTACCGGCCCGTCGTTCTGCAGGGAGACCTGCATATGTTCCTGGAACACGCCCGTGGCTACCGCCAGACCGGCGTCACGGAAAAGACCCACAGTGTGCTCGTAAAGTCTTTGAGCCTGCTCCGGCGGGGCAGCCTTGGTGAAGTCCGGGCGGCGCCCCTTGCGGGTGTCGCCGTAGAGGGTGAACTGGCTTACAACGAGTAACTCCGCCCCGCTGTCCAGGGCGGAGAGGTTGAACCGGTTCTGGTCATCGGAAAATATTCTCAGGTTGACAGTCTTTTCCACCAGGTATTTGGCGTCGGTCTCCGTATCATCGGCCGATACGCCCAAAAGCACCACCAGCCCTGGCCCGACCCGGCCAACCTCGCGCTCATTCACCGTTACGGCGGCGTGGGCTACTCTTTGAATTAACGCTCTCACCTGGTTGCTCCGCTAAATCACTGCTTTCATGACCGGCACGACAAAAAGCCGCATTGTCCAACGACAGATGCGGCTTTAGGTTGATAGTGCAACGAGACTAGACGGTGGCTTCTGATGCCGCCTTGCTGGTGGAATCGCTCTTGGTTTCTGACGAAGAGGATTCGCTGGAAGACTTGTTGTCGGAAGACGAGGAGCTTTCCTTCTCCTTGGTTTCAGTCTCCTTGGTTTCCGAAGCCGGGCTCTTGGGCCGACCATAGTCGGTGGTATAGAAGCCGGAACCCTTGTAAATCACCGGCACGGCATGGAAAACCCGTCGGCCTTCTCCAGAGCACTCGGGGCAGGTACCGGAACCGGCTTCTTTGAAGGTCTGGACCAATTCAAAACGGTGGTCACAACCGGTGCACTGATAGTCGTAGCGAGGCAATTCTTTCCTCCTGGAGAACCTGCGCCCGGCCACCCGCAATCGACTCAAGCCCGACGCAATCATTCGTATTGTTAATACTTTCACGAACAATTTATCATCGGGTTAGGCAAGTGTCAAATACAAACAATCCGGACGGAAAAGCCATTTATGCAGTATGAGGGTCAACGGAGAATCTCCGGACATGCCCCACGTATATGGATCAGTTGGGCGGAGGAATTTAGATTCAAGGCCTTAACAGGTGCGACGGGTGGGAGAAACTGGTAGCTGACACTCATTGACCGGCAAGCACTCGGGGAATAGCATGGTTGCACACGAACCATTTGCCGGAAGCCAGTCATACGTTGATACCAACCTGGAAACTTGGAGGGTCTATGGGTGAGAGAAAGAAACTGCTGGTCCTGTTACTGGTGGGGCTGACGGCGTTGGTGTTTGCAGCACTGGCACTGTTTATCCTGCCGCCAATGATCTCAATGATTGTGGGTGGGGTGGTTCTCGTAATTCTATTGTTTATGGCGTCGGGCCGGAGAAGGCACCACCGGGACGCCCTGTCCAGGATACAGGCGGACGCGGCAATGAGGGGAAATCAAGCAGCTTTTCTCGGCGGCCATAACGACCATACCCCATTGTGATTCCGAAGCCGTTTCTGGCTGGCAATCCCTGCCCGCGCTGTTTGCTCTGGCAGCAGCTTTTACCGCCCGCTACAACTGTCTGAACGGGGATTGTCCGCAAGAGTCGCAATGCGCTAGCCCGGGTCCGCCACCCTGGTTGCCAGGGAGATCAACGCTTCATCCGCTCCCCGGTCGCCCAGCAGAGAAATACCCACCGGCAGCCCGCCTGCCTCGACCAAAGGCAGCGAAATCTGGGGCCGGCCCGTATTGCCTGCTATTGACGTGATGGCGCTGTTGCGAAGCCGCAGTTCGTGCCGCTGGGACACGGCCTGCCCCGTGGGCGGAGCGGGGCTGATGGTCGTGGGCAGGCACACCACCTTGTCACCGCCCTGGAATACCTCGTTCATTCGGGCGACGATTTCCTCCCGCCTTAACTGCGCTGCGGCGACCTGCTCATCTGTAACGGACCGGGCCAGGACGTAGCGGTCTGAAACCTCGAAGCTGAACGCGGGGTTTACCCGGTCAATCCACTCCCGCACCGACTCCCACGCCTCTCGGCTCTGCAATACCTGCTGCTGGTTGGACCAGTCAGTGAGGCTGGTGGGCGATAGTCGGACAGTTATCACCGAGTCGAACAGCGAACCCAGTGCTTCTACCGCAGCCATCAGCTCGGACCGAGAATCCGGCTCCGCCAGTTCAAAGGCATCCTCGGCAATAATGAGGTGACGCGGTACGCCAGGACTTCCGCTGGAAGCCAGGAGAACCTTCCCAACCCAACCAAATGTCTCTGCATCTCGAGCAAACCAACCGATGGTGTCGTAGCTGGGCGCCTGGAGCATCATACCGGTGCGAGGAATACGACCGTGGGTGGGACGCAGCCCGTAAAGGCCGCAGAAGCTGGCCGGTACCCGCACCGAACCCCCCGTGTCCGAGCCCAGGGCAAAGTCCACCAACTCCCCGGCCACTGCTGACGCCGACCCGCTGGAAGACCCGCCGGGCACCCGTCCCGGCGCGCGTGAATTGACCGGAGTACCGTAGTGAACGTTCTCCCCGAAGATGCCCCGGGTCAGTTCGTCGGTTATGGTCTTGCCGGCCAGTTCGGCGCCGGCATCCACCAACTGCTGGACAACCCAGGCATTGGCCTCTGCCGGGGCGTGGGTAGCCTTCCAGGCCGGATTGCCCCCGCCGGTGACATGTCCCACTACGTCAAATATGTCCTTGGAAGCGAAGGTCAGTCCTGACAGGGGGCCGTCTCCGCCGGGCAGGTGCGTATCATCGTCCCGGCAAAAGGCGTTCAGAGCGTCACGCGGTGGGAGGGGAGTTTGCGCCATTATTTCTTCTCCTGGAATGTGATTCTGCAGCAAGGAGCGAACTCCGCAGGGCAACAAAAAGGCCCGTTTGACGGGCCATCCTGTTCAAGTATTGGACTGTTGCCAAGCCGGGCCGGTCTAGCGGCGCTGACGACGACGGCGGCGGGCGGCGCGCTGGGCGGCCAAGCGCTCTTTCTGGGCCTTGGAGCGGAAGAAACGCCGGTCTTTCAACTCGCGCAGAATTCCGGCATGCTGTACTGAGGCACGAAACCGGTTAACCAGGCTTTCCGGGCTTTCGCCATCACGGGGAGTTACAAATGCCATGCAATTCTCCTTTGCCTTATAGGTGGGTGCGATTGCCGTTAATTTACCACAAGGGCCAAAGGCAAGCAAGGCGAATAACCGCCATCGTAGCATCGCAAGTCAGGTTGTTGCCGTGTAGCCGAATGCAACCGTCAAGGTTGTCCCTTCAAGTTCCGTCGGTTCGCCCCATCTATCCTTTAGGAATGCTTACTCTCCAGAGGCCAGTTCCTCTCCCTCGGCGAGAGCGGCGGGTGTGAGGGCTAACAGTTACCTCTCTACAAAGGCGCCGTCGGCCATTTCCAGGCGTCGGGTGCACATCCCGGCCAGGGCCAGGTCGTGGGTGGCGGTCACCACCGTGACTCCTCTTTCCCGGGCGATGTCTCTCAGGATAGTGGCGATTGAGATGCCCGTAACGCTGTCCAGTTCGCCGGTGGGTTCGTCGGCAAACAGCACTGAGGGGCCGGTTACCAGGGCCCGGGCGATGGCCACCCTCTGCTGCTCACCGCCGGACAGTTCATAAGGCCGGTGTCCGGTGCGGGAACCGAGCCCCACCAGCTCCAGGGCTTCTCCCGCCCGCTGCCTGCGTTCCCGCCAACGGGTGCCGCCGATGTGCAGGGGCAGTTCCACGTTCTCGTAGGCTGACAGCAGCGGTATCAGACCGAAAGACTGGAAGACGAAGCCGATGCGGGAGCGGCGCATGTCCACGAGCTGACTCTCGGAAAACTCGGTCAGGTTGCGGCCTTCAAAGACTACTCCCCCCGAGGTGGGTTGGTCCAGGCCGGCCAGCAGGTTTAGCAGTGTGGTCTTCCCCGAACCGGAGCGGCCCGTAACCGCGAGAAATTCGCCAGGCATGATGTCCATCTGAATCTCTTTGACCGCTGTCACTGCCTGGTCGCCGGACCCAAACACCTTGGTAAGGCCCCGAGCGGACATCACGCTCGAGGCGGGGATTGGCGCCGGAGCATTTGGGTTGGAGGCCTGGGCTATGCCCTGAGAGGGCCGGTACATCGACATATCGTTCCTGGTGTCTCGCGTCTATATTTATTGCCAGTTAAGGGCAGTATATGGGATCAGCGACAAGCGGGACTCTCCCCCTGGGTCAACAGCTAGTCGTCCGCACTTTCTCTGGACGGTCTGCGGAACAGGGCGTGTGGGTCGGGCTCCGGTTCCTGCGTGGGTTCCTGCGCGGGTTCCTGCACTGGTTTTTGGACAGTTCCCTGAGTTGGTTCCCGCACCGGATCCTGCAAAGGTTCCTTTGCAAGTCCCTGTTCCTGTACCTGTGTCTGTTCCTGCATGATCTCTGGGGGAGATTCGGCCTTTATATCAACCTGCAAATCTACCTTGGGCTCGGTTTCGAGCTGCGCTTGAACCGGTGCTGGGCCAGCGTCCGGCCTGCCAGCGGGACGTATAATTACCTGTCCCTCAGAGAAATCCGCCGATGCCAGGCCAGCCAGGCCGTTCCTTCGCATCTGTTCGACGTAGTCCGGTGGAAGTTGCAGGCGGCCCACCCGGTCGACTACCAGGTATTCCTGCTGCACCAAATCATCGGCCCGTCGAAACGTTGTTTGCATGAAACTCTCGGAACTGATCCGGCCATCTCGAATGTGGACTACCCGGTTGGTGTTGTGTGCAACGCCAGGATAGTGGGTCACCACTATGACGGTTACGCCAAAGGTCTGGTTCATCTCCCGCATCAGGCCGAAAATCTCGTCTGCCATTTGGGTGTCCAGCTCACCGGTGGGCTCGTCGGCCAGGAGGAGAGGCGGATGGTTGGCCAGGGCCACGCCGATGGATACGCGCTGCTGTTCACCGCCTGAAAGCTGGTTTGGAAACCGCTGGGCCTTGTCCTCCATGTTCATGGCTGCCAGCAACTCCAGGCTCCGTTGGCGGCGTTGCGGGCGGGGGAGCCTGGCAATGGCCATGGGCAGCTCAATGTTGTCACGGACGTTGAGGTATGGAACCAGGTTTCGGGACGTGGACTGCCAGACGAACCCAACTTCCTGGCGGCGGTAAAGGACAAGCTCGCGGTCAGAAATGTTGAGCAGGTCGCGCTCTCCCACCCTTATCTGGCCGGCGGAAGGTCGCTCCAATCCGGCGAGGATGTTCAGCAGGGTCGTTTTGCCACTGCCGCTTGCCCCAATGATGGCCGTAACCTCTCCGGTGGCGATTTCCAGGTCGACTCCCCGGAGGGCAACCACTTCCAGGTCGGCCAGCTTGAAAATCTTGAACAGGTCCCGGCATTCCACGTAGGGAGTAACGCGGCCGTCCGGACCGGTGGTAGCTGGGGCGGCCGTACTCTGAGGAAGTTGACCCCGTTGTGTTTCTGTTGCCATTCTCTAGTCCTGCCTTTTTGGCTGTTCCGGTATCTAGCCTGCTTCACCGGCTCTCAAGACCTGTTGAACATTCAGCCTGGCCGTGAACCAGGCCAGCCATACCACATTGGCCAATGCTACCGATGCCAGCGCTAAGTAAGCAACGGCCAGAGTCATCCAGTTGGTTTGAAGCACCATAGGAGGTGTGACCCGAACGCCTCCTTCCGAAACCTCCAGCACCGGTAGTAGGGTTGTTCCGATCTGCTGGCCAGCCCAGGTGCCCAGTCCCACACCGCAGGCTACCATGAGCAGGAGGTTGAACCAGACCATCCCGTTCAACTGTCCCGCTGAAGAGCCCAGTGTGCGCAGCAGGGCAAATTCGGTGCGCCGCTCCCCGGTGTCTACATAGGAAAACAGGACGACGCCGGATGCGCTGGCCAGCACCAGGGCCAGGAACATCAAGGCCAGGAGCCCACCCCAACTGGCGTTGGCCAAAGGCTGCTCAACCCGCTGGCTTATCTCGTCCGATGCTACCAGCGAGTTCTCGATCAGCAATCCCCGATCTTCCAGCGCGCCGGACAAGGCTGACAGGGCGACATCATCATTAATCGCAGTAGCCCACACCTCGTTAGGGGCGGAGCCAGGGCGGCGACCGTGCTGGTCTCCAAAGAACTTAAAAGTCTCCAGGTCCAGTATCAAGAAGGCTCGTTCCCTTGGGTCAAGCGTCGGGAAGTAGTCGGCCACCGCCACCAACCGAATGGGAAAGGCGAAATTGGAGGTGCCCACATGTATGACTTCGCCAATCTCGACATCTGCCTGTTCCAGGATCTGAGGTGACGCGATGGCCGGGATAGGAGCATTGGGAGGGCCGGGGCGGAGGCCCCGCAGGCTTATTCCACCCGGCGCCCAGCTATAGGCCGCCGATTGGCGCCCCGCACTACGGCTCACGGCCTGGCTGGGTTCCAGGGCGTAAAGTCCAGGTCGGGTATAATCTTCCACCGCCTGCCAGTTGGACAGAGACTGGAAGTCGGCGACTGTCACCTCACCTCCGGGAGTTACGGCAGTCAATTCATCTAGGAATACCACACCAGGGTCGTTCAGGCCGAACCGGCTGAACACCTGCAGGTTTACCAAAGTAAAAGGAGCCTCTACGGGTGTCGGTTCCCGGTCTCCCCGACTCGGTCGGGGAGCAATTTCGCCGGAAACTCGCTGCCATCCGGGTTCGCCGGGTTCCCCGATCAGCGCATCAAAGGTGTATCCGTTGGCGTCCCGAATTCGAGCTCCCAGGGCCAGGCGGGCTCCGGGTTGGCCTGGGTTGGCCCACACGGCCAGCGCCGTAGCATCGGGGGGCAACTCTATTCCCCCGCTGCTGGCAGGCAGGACAGACGAGGGAACCTGAAGTTCGGCAGGTTGTATTTCGCTCGCAATCCGGCGCTCGGGAGCTATGGTGCGCATCAGGGAGCCCAGGCTCCTGCCGCTAGCGAAGTCCTCTCTGAACCAGGCAATCTTGTCGAATTGTTCGGTGTCCACGGCCAGCATTTCAAATCTTTCGCTGCTGAAACCCTGGGTAAGCAGGTTGCCCGTCAGGCGGGAGACCTCTACCACCTCCAGGCCAGGCACATTGTTGATATGGGTCTCTTCCAGGTTAAGCGACGAAACCGGCAGGCGGCCGCCGTTGTGAAGAATTCTCAGGTCGGCGCCCACCTCATACCTGGCTCGGTCTTCCTGGCTGCGCTGTAAGGTGGAACCAAACGCGCTGCCAATTACCCCCAGGGCAGTTGCCAGCATCAGCAGTACGACCAGGCTGCCCGGGGCAATGGGGTCACGCCCAACGCGCCGCAATCCCTGGACCAGCCAGACCGGCCCCAGGGGCTCCATCACCCGCGCCAGCAGACCCACGGCCAGCGGGAAGAACCGCAGCACAATCAGCCCCAGGGCCAGCAGACCCAGGACCGGTCCCAGTAGCAGGGTGAAGTCGATTTCCAACTCACCGCGGCCGACGGGCCTCAGCAGGAAAGTATCTCGGCTTTGAATTTGCCACCAGATAATGGCGATCAGGGCAAGCAGCAGGAAGTCCAGGTAATAGCGGTGGAGGAGGGGAGCCCGGGCGGGCCTGGCCCCTGCCTGGCGGAACTCGACTATTCCCTGCCTTGCGGCTACCAGCGTGGAGATAGTCAGCACTGTAACCGACAGCAATGCGCCAGCCGTTCCCAGCAGGAAGGCGCGGGTGGACAAGGCAATCAGGATTCCGTCACCCTCAACGTCAAAAAAGAGGCTCCCCAGCACGCCGGCCACCGGGGCAGCCAGCAGCGTTCCCACGGCCACTGCCGGAATTGCCAGCAGCAACCCTTCCACGAAGACCATGAGACCCACCTGTGGGGTGGTGGCGCCCCGGCTCTTCAAAAGGGCAATTTCGTTGCTGCGGGACCGAATGGTAAGGGCCGAAACCAGGGCCAGGTAGTAGGCGAGGATGCCCACCACCAGGAACACCATCAGGAACAAGGGAATTCGGGACAACACCAGCTGCTCGGAATAGTCATCCAGCAGCCGGTCCAGCTTAAGGGACACCGTGGAGTTATCGAGGTTGGCGATGACGTCCCGGCGCATCAGCCAGATTGTCAACTGGATTTCTTCAACCTCGTCGAAGCTGAACCCCTGCCGGTCCATATCGTATATCCAGGTAACATTTGAGTAGATTCCAGGATACTCGGTAGCTACCCGCTGCAGAATGGCTGCTTCGGTAGTGAACATGGGAACGGTGGGCCAGTCTCCGTTGTGGTTGCTGAAATTGTGCTCGCGCCCGTACCAGAAATCATTCTCAGGATCGGCCCGTTCAAAGATTCCGACAATCTTGACGGTCATAATCTTGCGTTCCGTCTCTCCGGTGGCGGGGTGAATGGCAACCTCCTCCCCCAGGGTAAACCCCACCAACTCTGACCCGAGCTTCTCTATCGCCACCTCCATTGGTTCCCCTGCGGTTCCGGTGGGGTCTGCGGGCCACCGGCCATCCAGCAACTGGCTGCGGTCTTCTTCAAACAGATCGGTCATGTATTGGATGCGGCCACGAGGCCGCGCATCCTGTTCCACGTCGAAGCGAGGGTCGTCGGTGAAGAAAAAGGTAGAGGTCTCCAGCAGGCGGCCATGGTCCTCAAGGTAAGGGTCAAAGACATTGGTTACCCGGTCGTCTATGAACTCAATACTGGACTGATAAACGGAGGCTCGACGGCTGGCTATGGTCGGCTCTTCCAGGTTGAGGAAAATCCGAACCCAGAAGTTTACATCTCCAGGTTCGGCCTGCCGCAGGGTCCGGCGCAGAGCGGCCTCAGCCAGCAAGTCTGAAAAAACTACACTGCTGGAGAGAAGGGCTACCGAGAGAAGAATGCCCAGGAACAGCACAAGTTCCAATCGCCACGCCGTGGCGATTCTCCTTCGCGCCATTGTGTACGCCAGTTGAAGAAAGGACATTCTTCCCCGTCTTCTTGTACCTATCTCACGTTGCGAAGTATATCAGAGGGTCGCAGGCGTCCCGCCGTTATCGCCGCGACTATGATCGCCAGAACCGCCGCTATGGCGAGATTCACTATCACCAGAGCAATCAGCCAAGTTTGAACGGTTAAAACCATCGGCGGAACAATGGGAAGGCCACCTGGTGTGAGTCCCATATAGCCCAGGGTCCAGCGGCCCAGGTAATAGCCAATTACCGCGCCTGAAATCAACCCTACCGCCGCCACCAGCAGCCGTTCCAGGACCAGGAGCTTGACCAGTTGGCCCCGAGAAAGGCCAAGAGCGCGAGTTACCGTCAGTTCCACGCGTGCGCCGCGAATGGCTACCAGGGCATGGGTGATCAATGCCAGGGTTACTACGATGGTCAGCGCTCCCAGTCCCAACAGTGTCAGGCCGTTCCAGCCTCCGCCGGCCAGCGGGTCTCTTTCGGCCCGGTCAACCATGCCGGCCCGGTCGCGAATGTTTGCGGAGACCGATGTAGCTTCCCTTATAGTTTGGATGGCTAGCTGGCGGTCCGAGTCCTCTTCCAGGGCCAACCAGTACTCCTGGGGGGGCTTCTGCAAGCCTCGGGGCAGCCTCCCGGTGTAGTCCTGGAAAGAGTTGAGCGACATCAAGAGAAAGGACTGGTTTCGCTGCAACATGGTTGGGAAGTGTGTGATCGTGTCCTGGATTACCACCGGTACCAGCTGGGTGCCGGTGTCAATCCTCAAAGTGTGGTCTCCAACCAGGTTCGGACTTCCGATAGCCGCGATGGGGAAGTCCCCGGGTGGAATCATCAGGCCCCTGGGTGCCTGCAGCAGCGGTTCCTGCCAGGAAAACTCTAGCCCCAGTCCATAGTTCCGTCCGGCGCGTGTGCTGGTCCTCAGACTGTCGACGACGTCCCCGTGATGTGGCAAAGCGACCCATTTCCCCGTTTCCTCGAAGTCTTCGATAATCTGCTCATCAGGTGCCCCGGCAGCCGTGCCGGAAGCAGGCGTTTTCGGGTTAGCTGTAATGTCGTCGAGGTAAATGGAGCCTGGCGGCATCCGGTAGAGGGAGCGGCCAACAAAATAAATTGCTACGACGCTGAAGGGGGGATCCAGCCATATCTTCTCTTCGGGCATTGGCGCCTCAAAGTAAGCCCAGTCCTGGCCCCCTTCCGTTTGTTGCAGACCTCCTCCGGACAACTCTAATGTGCCCATATCCAGATTGGTGTAGCTTCCTTCCGAATCGGAGAGCCGCAGCCACATATTGAGGGACTGTTGGACGGCGCTTTCGGCGAAAGTCTCGGTGCTAACCCAGACGCCCACGCTCGCCGTATCCTCGGGTATGGGTATGCCTGAGGCCAGATTGCCGCTCAGGTCCGGCAGACGGGATTGTCCCCTCCTCAAGGGCGTGAGGATTTCAGACAAACTCTTGCCCGAAGGCGAGAAATCTTCCCGGAACCAGGTAACATCAACCAGCGATACCGGATCCACCGCCAACAGGGCCGCCGAAGACCCGGGTCGAGTGTCCAGAAGAGTAACGGACTGTCGATTTACCGGCGTGAAAGAATGCACCGCAGGAATGGAGGCGAGTTTTCTCACGGTGTCGGGGGTGGGAGCAATAATGTCCACTACCAGTTCGCCCCCAATCCGGTACAGGGCCTGTTCCTCCTGGCTGCGACCCAGGGTGGATTGGAAAGATGCGCCGAACACGCCCAGCGCCGCGGCCAGCATTACGATGACGGTCAGGGAACCGTAGGGAAGAGGATCGCGGGCGACCCGGGAGAAAGCGAATGCAGCCCACGCCGGCGCCAGAAGCCTGGCCACCCAGGCCAACCCTCGCACCGCCACTGGCAGGACCCGCAGCACCAGAAAAGCAGCGGTTACCAGTGCCAGGGAAGGGGCAACCAGCAGGCTGAGGTCCAACTGAGTCTCGCCGGTCTGAAGCGTTCTCTCCAGAAAACTGCCCCGTTGTTCCACCTGCCACCACACCAGGGCCAGAGCCGCCACCACCATCACATCTATGTAATAGCGTTGCAGGAAGGGTATCGTAGGTGGCCTGGCTCGTTCCCGCAGAAAGTCCAGCAAGCCCAGGCGGGTCAGGTTAAAGTTGGCGGACAGCAGCACTGCCATGCTCATCAGCCCGCCCGCCGCGCTCATCAGGAACATATCTGACCGCAGACCCACGTCCAGGATTTCGGTGCCGCCCCTGGGGTTGATGGTTCCGAAAAGTACCAGTTGGAATATCAGCAAAGCCAGGAAGGGCCCCGCCACGGTAGCGGCCACTACCATCAAAGCCTCGGCCAGGGTGATTACGCCGCCCACCTGAAGCATGCTGGCGCCGCGGCTGCGCAGAAGCCCGGCCTCCTCGCTGCGGGTCTTTGCCAGCAATCCGGTAACCAGCGCCAGGAAGTACAGAATTACCACTACCACCATGGAGATAAACAGGTAAATGGGAGCGCGGGCGCGCGTAACCGCCCGCTGGTAATTCGCCAGCAGGCCCGTGTCCCGGCTGTTTTCCAGCTTGGTCAGAGTCAACGACCTGGGAACCCGCTTGTTGATGTCCGTTTCCATGCCGTCAAAGGCGTCGCGCGTTGGCTGGACCAGGTCAGCATCCAACACGTCAGTGTCCAGGTACAGGTACCAGCCGAAGTCACCCACCAGCGTGGGGTAACGGGCCCCTATGCCATTGAAGAAGAGCTCTTCCGGCAGGTAGAGAGGCATCAGCACCAGTTCGCCTGCTTCCTGCGGGCTGAAGTAGTCGTGGAACCCCATCCAGTATTCCTCGGTGGTATCCAGGGGCTCTACGATGCCGACCACTTTTACGTGAATCTGCTGGTCCAGGTCGGAACGATAGGGAAGAATGACCGCCTCCGAACCCAGTTCCCAGAACATTACTCTTCTCGTGATGTCGCCTATTGCCACTTCTATAGACAGGCGCCCATCGTTTTCCATGGGAACGGGCGATGGCCAGCGGCCGTCAATCAGCTGGGTGTGCTTTTCAAAGTCGGTCAGGAAGAAGGGCCTGGCGGAGGGAGCGCCCAGCAGTTGGGAAGGCTCAAAAGGTTCGTTGACCAGGAGTATGTTGGGTTGAACCCTTCCATAACGCTGGATCTCCTTGAGCATGAAATCCAAACGTTCGTGGACAATGCTTTCCAGGGTGGTACGGAGGGAGTCATAGTCGGCGGGCCCCAGCGGCCGGTTCTGAGAAATGATGTGGGTGTTGAGAATAACCTGGTCAGACGTAGCCAGGCTATGGCGCAGGCCCGCCTCGGCCAGGCCGCGCGTGTAGATCGCACCCACGGACATCAGAGTCACTGCTGCCAGCACACCGAAACCCGTAACCAGCAGCAGCGCCCACGACGCCCTGAGGCGCCTGGGCAGAAGCCAAAACAGGGAACCAATCCAGTTCATTGCTTATCCTGACGGCTTAGTGGATTTGGTCTGCAATGATGACTGCGTTGAGCGCTATCTCTCGCCTTTGTCGCCGCCACTTGCCCACCATTGCCCGGTATGACGTGATGTGCCTGGCTGTTATCGAGAGTAACCGGACCTTAGGGACACTTTGCAACGCTTGTATCAGGTTTGGAACACCAGGGTAAAGGGTGCTTCTCCGTTATCGGCGAGCCTGATTACTTCTCTGGGCCGCTTCCAGCCGGTCTTTCTCTTGTTCCCGCTGGTACCACATTATCATAACTATGCCAGCGGCTAAGATGCTCATCATGTCTCCGACTACCCACAGGAAGAGGGCGCCTAACTGTTGGTCGGTTATGGCGCTCAGCATTATGGGCTTTTCCACCTCAGTGTAGGACTGATACAAAAGGCCCCTGGAAAAGGCTATGCCCGCCCCCAGGACGGTATTGGGCAGCACTATCAGGCCCAGGTAAAGCACTCGCAGCCCGTAGTGCATGCGGGAACGGTGGGGCTTGGGGTCAATGACCAGCCACCAGAAAAGAAACCCGGAAAACAGCATGGAAACGTGCATGACCTCGTGCACGTAATCATTTCGGACCGCCGTGTCGTGCAGGAACGGGACTTGCCAGATATAAAGGGCTCCCATGAATATGCTGACCGCCACCGCCGGGTTGGTCAATCGGCGGTATATACTCCGCACCCATTTCTGCCGAACCGCAGCGCGAACACCGCCCTGCAGGGCCCAAAGGGGAAGCCCCCGCAGCATTGGAGTGAGAGGAGCTCCCAGCAATATCAGGAGCGGGCCCAGCATGCGGATCAACAGATGTTGTATTTGGTGGATAAAGAAATAGTGTTCCGCCAAAGGGTCTATGGGGGATTGCAGGGCCAGAAAGATGACGAACAGGCCGGAGAAAAAGGAAATTCTGTGCCAGACTGAAACGGGATGGCTAAGACGCTCCCGCTTCCCTAAACCGTTAATGTAAAGGTAGGCAGCAAGAAAGAGGAACAAGGTAGGCAAAGGGTTTGCCGTATTCCAGGCCAGCCAGAGGTTGTCGCCCGGGGCAACGCCGCCGTGGGCATAGGCCGCGGAGGTTCCAATAACCAATTGCCAAAGTACTGCGACCGCCAACGCAGTCAGCACCCAACCCTTGAAGCAGGCTGGCTTCGGACCGCTGTATCGCTCTCGCGTACGAGCGTCTTGTGTCATCGCCTGCGTCCGTTTCCTGGAGAAGGGAAACAGAGCATTGTGATGTGCAAAGGGTCTAGACCGCATTTGCCGCTTCCCGACGCTTCTGGGTCCGGCGGATGGTCCAGACCACATAAGCTACGCCAATGAGCAGGATAAACGACATCCCGCCGAAAACCGCTGAGCCCACCCAGTACTGGCGAGGTTCGGGTATGGTAACTGACCCTACCTGGGTTTCCACACGGCCGAGGGGCCCATCTACTTCTACCCTGAAGTCCCACGGACCAGGATACTCCAGCTTCATGCGCGCCCGGTAAATTTCGGGTCGTTCCGGCACCCCCAGCGCGCTTGCCCAGCCCGTTTCGCTGCTGCCGATGTGGCGGGTATGGATAACTACACGGGCGTCGGGTACGGGTTCGCCTGTAACGGCGTTCAGCACGGCCACGCTGACCAGGGCTGTACCCAGGGAAAGGCTGGAGGCCTCAGCTTCCACAAAAAGGTCATAGCCTCCGGCAAGGATCTTACGGTCTATTCGAATCGGGCCCGTGATATCTTCCTGCTGTTCCGCTGACTGTGCAAAGGCGGCATCTGCCTCGACGGAAAGCAACGAGACAATAACCCACAAGGGGACGAGGAGAGAGACAAGCTTCAGGCGCGACAAGACAGGACTTCCTTTAGCCGGCGCCGGCTTCAGGCGCCAGTGAGTGGGAATGTTCTGAGTGATGGTTTTCGGAGCAACCGAAAGTGGAGTCTTCCAATTGGACGGTCAAGTGGGTGATCCCAAAATCCCGGTAAGCCACGTCCTGAAGTGCTCGGAGAATTCGATTGTGACTTGCCTGATTATCGAAGTTGGCTGTTACGTGGGCAATTAGCATATAGTACCCGTCGGTTATTGTCCATGAGTGAATATCGTGGACGGACGTGACACCTGGTATGTTCTCCAGTCTTTGGCAGAGAACGTCCAGGTCCAGATGTTCCGGCGCCACTTCCATAAGTACCCGGCCTACCTTCCAGAGCAGGTGTCCCGAGCTAACCAAAACGAGAACGGCAATGAAGATGCTGAGAATGGCATCAGCTATGTACCAGCCGAAGGCCAAAATCAAGATGCTGCCGATCAGAACGGCCACAGAACCCATCAAGTCGCTAAGAACGTGGAGCAAGGCGGCCCGCAAATTCAAGCTATGTCCTGAAGAGCGCAAGAGCACCCAGGCCACTATCAGGTTAACCACCAGCCCGGCTGAGCCAACGACCAGAACCAGCCCGCCTTGAATTTCCTGGGGATTGGTGAGCCGGTCATAAGCCTCAAACCCGATCCAGATGGTAATGGCCCACAGGCTCGCCGCATTGGCCAGGGCCGCCAGCACCTCGGCCCGGTGAAAGCCGAAAGTACGGGTAAAGGTGGCGGGTCGGCCTGCTACCCAAAAGGCTAGAAGGGCCAGACCAATTGCGGAGACATCCGTGACCATGTGAGCCGCGTCTGCAAGCAGGGCAAGGCTGTTGGATAGCAAGCCACCGGCGATTTCAATAAGCAGGAAACCGCCAGTCATGACCAACGCTATTGTCAGACTTTTTCGGTCGGCGGACCGGTGGTTATGGTCGTGGCTGTTGGGCTCATGTGCGTGGGCCAAACACGCCTCCTGCAAGTCGGCCGCGGCGCCCTCCTGGATACCTACTCCGCGGTTGGCTGCCAGAGCAAACTTTCAACCAGCCAAGTTTACCAGATTCGTAGGGTGAACAGGCCCCGTAGTCTGGGACCATAGGGTTCCAGCTCAGGTGGTTTAGTTTGGGATTCCGTAGGAGTAGATCTGCGTGTTTGCCCAGGTTCTATGGCAATACCACCTAAATAGAAACGCTACCGTCTGGAACCCCTAAGAATCTCAGATGTGTTCGGCAGCGAGTTTCATCTGAACCAAAGGTGGGATACAGGCCTGTCCAGCACCTTTTCTCGAACCTGAAGCCTTTACCCTTGGAACTAGATCTGAAAAGTTTTCTTCCACACACCCGGCGAACCCTCCGCGTGGGTCATCATGGGCCGGATTCGAGCGGTGGACGGGTCAATATCGCGCTGTGCTTCCCATTCCGCACTCTCGGAAACCCTTTCGTGCTCAAATTCGTACACCGTGGCGTACATGGGAGTGCCCCGTACCGACTTGTACCGGCGGCCTCTGATTACGCCGGGCACCTTTTCGTAGTTGGGTACATAAATGCTGCTGTACCAGTTATTCCACTCGTCCTCATTCTCCGGACCCACGTCCATCCGGCCGATTTGCAGCGCCGGGGCCATGTCGCCGCCGGCGATTGCCGAAGTCAACTCGGTCGGGTGGACCATCTGGTAAACATTACTGATCAGAGTGGTCGCAATGGCGGGCGCCGAGGCCCGGTTAGCCCAGTCGGAGCGGGGCGGGCGGTTCTTGAAGGCGTCGGATTCCACCACCGCGGGACTCTCCAGTTCGTAGCAGGCCAGATGCTTGGGGCCACTCTTGACGGCTTCATAACGGGCAGCGTTAAGGATGCCCGGAATGGCCAGCAGTTCGGGTATGTGTTCTTCGTTGTACCAGGCGTTGAAATCGTCCTCTTTTTCGGCGGGCACGTCGGCCCACACCATCAACAAACCGGTTCCCTTCCTATTTGGCATATTTCCTCCTTCATCCCGTGCAACGCGGCAATTAGAATTCCTGCTCCTGCGAGAAGGGGCTAAACTGCTACAGCTTCAGTTCGTACACGTAACCCTGGGCGCTCCCTGGCACCGGCATGTCTACTTCAATTCCCACCTGGTAGCGGTAGTTGGGGTCCTCGCCGACTTTCGGCCCTACAGTATTGCGAAGGATGCCAATACCTTCAACCTCGTGCTCCACAACGTCGCCGGGCTGGAGGAACCGGGCTTCGTATCCCTTGCGAATTGCCTCGCCGATAGACCCGCCGCCGACGGTGCCGCAACCTAGAACGTCGCCGACGGCAATTCGGCTGTCCTTGGATGCCCGTTCCACCATGGCGCCCCAGGTGTGGTAGGACAGCCCGCCGTCACTGTCTTCCACCCAGGGCACGCCGTTGACGCGGGCGGAACATTTGACGTGGAGGCGCCCGTCGCGCATGTAGGGAGCCAGTTCGTCGGTTGTTACCAGGCAGGGCCCCAGCGAGGAAGCCCCGTCCTTGCCCTTGGCCGGCCCCAGTCCCACAGCGCTCTCGTCCCGCTGCAAGTCGCGGGCGCTCCAATCGTTAAAGATAAGGAAACCGGCGATATATTCCAGGGCGTCGGCCTCAGCCACGTTAGTGCCTTCCTTGCCAATGACGCAGCCTATTTCCAGTTCGTAATCCAGCATATCCGAGGCCGAAGGGTGAGGGACGGTATCTTCCGGGCCGTAAACGCAAAGAGGGTTTGAGAAGTAGAATATGGGCATGCGGTACCAGGCTTCTTCCCGCTCCCTGGTTCCCTGCTGGGTGGCGTGTTCCTCAAAAATCATAAAGTCGCGAATGGTGGGAGGCCGCAAAATCGGGGATTGAATTTGCACATCTTCCAGGTCAAAGACCGGTGCCGACGAGTTGCCGCCTTGCAGGGCTGTCTGCACCCTCGCTATGGCATCGTCTCCCGTCTCCAGCAGCGCCTGAACGTCCCGCAATGGCTGAGGGGCATTGAGCAGGACCGTTACGTCGATTACAGAATCATCCTGCAATACTCCGCAGCGGGGTCCGGTACCGGTGTTGTAGGTGACCAGTTTCATATCCTGTCCTCCATACACGCGAATTTCTTCTTGTAAACGTCTGTGATAAGTGCCTTGACTCTGGTTGGTAAATATACCACAGCGATGCTTTCTACGGTGGGCAAGAAATTCAGAGGCCTGCCTGCTATGTGGGGCCAGGATCCGGGGGCAAGGAAGACGTCCATTTGGTATCGGTCTGGTTTTGGTAGTGGTAATGGTATCGAAGCCTTAACCGGTTTCCGCGGTGCGAGTTTATGAGCGGTTGAGTCGAGTCAAGTCGGCGGTTGCGCATTTGACGCAGTTGAAAGTAATATAAGCCATCCACAGTAAGGAGTTTACGGAAAGGAGGTCGAAGAAATGGCAGATCTAGCCTTGGCTTATCGGGTAAGAAGCTATAGCACCGGCACCCCGGGTCGCGCCATCTGCAATGCGCGCAGTCACCACTTTGTGGCTGACGGTTCCGGCGGTGAGGAGGTGGGCGCCGGCGAACTCTTCCTTTCCGGCATAACCGCATGTGCCGTAAACATGGTGGAACGCATCGCCGGTTCCGAGGAGATTCCGGTCAACTGGATGGATGTCAGCGTGGAAGCTTACCGCGACCCCGACCGGGCCCCAATTGCGGACGAGGGCACCGTTTCCGTTTACGACGACATCAAAGTCCACTTCCAGATTTGGGGAGTTGACGATGATCAGGGCCAATACCTGGTGGACCAGTGGAAGCGGCGTTGACCCCTCTACGGTTCGGTCGCCGTGGCGACCCCCAGCACCAGCGTATCGGCTGAAATCTACGCCCATTCCCACTGAAGAACTGCCAACCACTTATTCGGGCCAGGAATCACCATCAGGCGGCGAAGTTGCCATGACTTCGCCGCGCTCTTTTTTATAGCCGGGATCCTTTTGGAGTGAATTCGGCCAAGAAAGGAGCAAAAACTTCCGAAACCGCTCTCTTTATGTTATGCTCGGCTTGCCCAGACAGACGTTTTGGTTTGAGGCAAGGCAACAATACTGCCGGTTTTCTTAATCGTAATTGCTTCTCGATGATTCAGGGCAGGAGAGTTTGCCACCACATTATTCATTTTCTTAATTTGCCTTTTGTTGGCCGTTGCAGTAGTCCTGATGATGGTAGTGGTCGTGGCGTTGCGGGGAGGTTGGGGTAAGGCTGCCAAATACATTGGACTCGACAAATGACAGGTATTAGTTGCGCCGGTGAACGAGGGGGAAGGAGTAGCTTCTCGTGTTCGATGTATGGACCTTACGAATTATTGGAGCCGGAGGTTTCGGTGTTCTGGGTTGGCGCCTGGGGCCCTACGTGCCGGATTTCCCTTCCGATAGCAAGCAGATCATTCCCTGGGGCATCGTTCTCGCGATAGTTGGGCTTCCACTGGGTGCAATTGTCACCCCTTATTTGCTGCTGAGGCCTTGGCGAAAGGCTGTCAACCACATTAACTCCATTCCCGGATCCACGCTATTGTCCGCCTGCTTTGGTGCGCTGGTGGGCCTCGTATTCGCGGCTCTAATATCTATCCCGTTCTACAACATTAATGGCTGGATGGCTTGGGGCATTCCCATAATGGTGAGTGTGTCCCTGGGCTTGATGGGCCTCGTCCTTGGCGGTGTCCGTGGCAGGGACGTTCAGGCTGTATTCCCCGCCTTGGAGAACACCAACCACACCAACGGTGTTGCCCATGAAGGCCGTAACGGCAAGATACTGGTCGACACCAGCGTAATCATCGACGGACGGATCGCAGACCTGACTGGCACCGGATTCCTTGAAGGAACCCTGGTAGTACCCCGCTTCATTCTTGACGAACTGAGGCACATTGCCGACTCCAGCGATCCGTTGCGCCGTAATCGCGGTCGTCGTGGGCTGGAAGTGCTGGGGCGACTCCGCCGGGACGACAGCATCACTTTGGATATCCTGGATGTGGGCATTACCAACGGCGACGAGGTTGATTCAATGCTGGTGCAGATGGCCCGCACCATGAAGTGCCCGATCCTGACCACCGACTATAACCTCAATCGGGTGGCGGAATTCCAGGGAGTGCAGGTCCTTAACGTCAACGAATTGGCTAACGCCCTCAAGTCCATCGTGCTGCCCGGCGAGGAGATGCGCGTTAACATAGTCCAGGAGGGCAAGGAACTGGGTCAGGGGGTGGCCTACCTGGACGATGGCACCATGGTAGTGGTCGAAGGCGGCAAGCGTTACATTAACGCCTTCCACGACGTTACCGTAACCCGCGTGCTGCAGACTGCGGCCGGTCGCATCATTTTCGCACAGTCAAAGAACAACTAAGCGTAAACATCGGATGACAACAGGGGCGCGGGAACGTGGAGCGGCGATTAGGCTCTCCTTGGCCCCGCGTCCTCTTTTTTAGGTCAGGAAATGGCGGGTTGGCAGCTTGACTACTGAAGCGAAAATAGGGGTTGTGGTGGTTGCCGCCGGCAGCAGCACCCGCATGGATGGGGTAGACAAAACCTTCTCTCCCCTGCTTGGCCGACCCCTGATTACCCACACCCTGGACCGCTTTGAACAATTTCCTCCGGTATCCGAGATAGTATTGGTCTTGGCCCAACACTCGGTTGACATGGGCGAGTCCCTGGTCAAGCAACGGGCATACCGCAAAGTCTCCCAGGTTTGCGTCGGTGGAGCCCGTCGCCAGGACTCAGTGAAGGCTGGCCTCGACGCCTTGCTGCCCTGCGACTGGGTGATGGTTCACGACGGCGCCCGCCCGGGCCTGGACTCAATCCTGCTGAAACGTGGCCTGGACTCAGTCATTGCCTCTGAGGGCGGCGCCGTCATCGCGGGGGTGCCGGTCAAAGACACCATCAAGGTGGTCTCGCCCGGTGGCCTTATAACGGACACTCCAGCCCGTGAAACCCTCTGGGCCGCCCAGACTCCTCAAATCTTTAATTACGACCTGTTGTGCCAGGCCTACGCCCATTTCACCGGCAACGCCACCGACGACGCCATGATGGTCGAGGCCTTGGGCCACCAGGTAACAATGTTCCCAGGCTCCTACGAGAACCTCAAAGTGACCACCCCCGAGGACTTGGCGGTTATGGAGGCGGTGCTGCGGGGGCGTTGTGAAGCTATGTGACTTAAACAGGATGCACGGCATGGCCCCGCGCATTCTACACTTCGGCGATTGAACAATCTCTTTGCTGGATTAGACTGAGAACTGAATGGCCCTACCCGACTTCCGCACCGGCATTGGCTTTGACTCTCACGCCCTGGGGCCCGACCGCCGCTTTGTCCTTGGCGGTGTGGAGGTTCCCCACAATATGGGGTTGGTGGGCCATAGCGACGGTGACGTCCTGATTCACGCTATCATGGACGCATTGTTGGGCGCGGCTAACCTGGGCGACAAGGGCCAACATTTCCCCTCGTCCGACGACCAATACAAGGACATTTCAAGCCTATTGCTGCTTTCCCAGGTGGGCGAACAGTTGGCGGCTTACCATTGGCGCATAGCTAACGTAGATGCTACAATGTTGGCGCAAAGGCCCCGTTTGGGGCCCTTTATTCCAGCAATGAAGGCCCGAACTGCCGCCGCTCTCGGGATGACCGAAGAACGGTTAAGCATTAAAGTTACTACTACGGATTATCTGGGGTTCGTGGGACGGGAGGAGGGTATTGCTGCCCTGGCAATTGCCACCATCTTCCGCCTGGAACCATAGCTCCCATCCCTATCAGGCGGGGTGTTGATCCCCACTTTGTCCATGGGAAGGGGCAGAACAACCAGAATATTTACGGCAAAACTATGCGTCTCTACAATACGCTGATTGGCGAGGACAGGGAATTTGCTCCCGCCGACGGCAAAACCGTAAAAATGTATGTTTGTGGTGTGACCCCTTACTCGTCGACTCATGTGGGGCACGCCCTCAGCTACGTTGTCTTCGACACCCTCCGCCGCTACCTGGAGTACCAGGGCTACCAGGTCAAGCACATCCAGAACTTCACCGACGTTGACGACAAGATAATTCTGCGGGCGCAGGAAGCTGGCATCAGCGAGGAGGAGTTGACTGCCCAGTATATTGACGACTTCTTCCGCACAACGAATGCCCTGAACATCCTCCGCGCCGACGTTTATCCCCGGGCGACCCAGGAAATCGAACCCATCCTCGACACCATTCAGAGCTTGGTGGACAAGGGTTTTGCTTACCCCGCCGCCGGCGACGTCTATTTCCGGGTCAACCGGAAAGAGGACTACGGCAAGCTCAGCCACCGCACCCTGGAGGGGATGATAGCCGGGGCCCGTATCCAGGTGGACGAAGACAAAGAGCATCCCATGGATTTCGTGCTCTGGAAGGGCGCCAAGCCTGGTGAGCCCTTCTGGGAGAGCCCATGGGGCCCGGGACGACCTGGCTGGCATATCGAATGCACTGCCATGTCCCTGCGCTACCTGGACTACCCCCTGGACATCCACGGCGGCGGCCAGGACCTGATATTCCCCCACCACGAGAACGAAATCGCCCAGAGCGAGGCCCACACCGGCATTTCCCCCTTCGCTCACCACTGGGTCCACAACGGTTTGCTGCAGTTGGGCGAAGACAAGATGAGCAAGTCGCTGGGCAACCTGGTTTCTGTTGAAGAAGCCCTGGAACAGTACAGCGCCGATGCTCTGCGCATTTACTTCCTCAGTTCCCATTACCGCAGTCCCTTGCAGTACAGCGATGAGGGTTCCGCGGCCATGGAGCGCAGCATGGATCGGTTCTACCACGCCCTGCGTCCTGCTGCGGCCGGCGAGGATGGTATACCGGGAAACGAGCAGTTGGGTGTCGACGCGTATCGGGCACGGTTCATTGGGGCGATGGACGATGACCTCAATACCCCTCAGGCGATCGCCACCTTGTTTGACTTGGCCCGCGATATTAACCGGGAGCGGGACTCCGGCCATGCCGTGTCATCCGCCCAGGCTACCCTTAGAGAGCTGGGCGGCATCCTGGGATTGACCTTTGAAGAGCGATCTGCGGGTAGCGACGAGTTGGCGGCCAAGCCATTCATAGATCTCCTGGTCAACACTCGTACCGAACTTCGCCGGGCGCGGCAGTTTGCCCTGGCCGATCGTATACGCGACGAGTTGGCTACCCAGGGGGTAGTGCTTGAGGACACCGCGCAGGGTACTTTGTGGAAGTACCAGCGGTCGGGGTAGGTACCTGCGAGTGTACTTAAAGGAAAGCAGAGGGGCGGGTCTTTGGACCCGCCCCATTTCTGTCAATTGAGACCGTTGTTAGGGCAACATCTGTTCGAAACCCGCCTCCGAAGAAACAGACGACTGCCGGCCTTCAGCTCTCTAGAAGATTTCCTTTTTGAAGAACCAGCGCTCGATGCCGTACTTGCGGCTGCCCAGCACGCCAATAATTCCCGCTATAACGAACCACAATATGGCAACTTCTCCGCCATTCTCGCCGTAGCCACCGGGCGGATAAATGTGGGGCCAGATGCCATTGTCAGCATGGACGCGGAAGTAGGCTATCACCATGGTCACGCACAATGCCCCGGCTCCCAGGCGGGTGAATACACCCAGGCCGATGAGGATTGCGCTAATGAACTCCACCCAGCCGGCGATGTCAACCAGGGCGCCCAACGGGTGTTCAGCCGGAAATCCCCACAAGAGGAACGCTTTTTGTGCCCCATGCAAGGCAACCAGGAAGGCGAATATCAGGCGGCCTAACAGGTAAAATTCATCCAGGTATTTTGACAGGATCTGCCCGAAAATCCCCCCGCCCGAAGCCGTGCTCATATCCTCAGTATTGGCAGCCATATCACCCCCTCCTTCGTATCGGTATTACTTGATACACTGCCGTATATTTTGTCACCGATACAGATAATATTTTCTAAAGTATTACGTGTCAATGAATTTTATATAAATAAATAGCAAATAATTCTTATGGTCAGTGGATTTAAAGGCATAAACCTAAATGTCATTCCAAAATACGGTTACAGAAACGTTGTACATGGTGTTTCTTGCAATCAATGTGCTCCTTGGGAGCGGATACTGAAAGAAATCCAGGCAGTGGCCAGGCATAAAGGCGCAATTCGAGTTTACTTCTTCGTCAGTCCCTGACTACTTTCCTGCGCAGGTTTGGAGGCAGCGTCCCGGTTGCCCTTTGGAACCGCCTTTGACATAATATGGCAGGACTCATCGCCTCATTGACCCGAGTTCTGTACACCTAACGCCCTCTTCGAATTGTGCGAGTACCACCGAATATATGATTGAAACTTCTATCGTTGAAGTCCTGTCCAACATCGTTGGCGAGGACAATGTCCTTACTGCAGACTACGATCTGGACCGTTATTCTGCTGATGCCCTGACTCCCTTCCGCGCTTACCGTGCCGGCTATGCATTTGAGCAGTTGGCGGAAGTGGTGGTCCGTCCCGGTTCTGTTGACGAAGTATCCCAGGTCGCGGCCCTGGCCACTCGCGAAGGCGTTCCCCTGGTACCCTACGGTGGCGGTACTGGTGTAATGGGCGGCGTGCTGCCGGTCAAAGGCGGCATAGTCGTTGATGTGAAGCGACTGAACCGCATCGAGGAAATCAGCCCAAGGGATATGACCGCCACGGTAGGGCCCGGGGTTGTGTTGCAGAACCTGGCGGATGCGCTGGCTGAGCATAATTTGATGATCGGGCACGACCCCTACAGCGTTCCCATCGCCACCGTTGCGGGCACTATTTCCACCAACGGCGTAGGCTACCGCGCCAGCGCCTTTGGCCCCATGGGGCAGCAGGTAGTTTCCCTGCAAGTGGTGCTGCCCGATGGTCGAATCCTGGACACCCGCTCGGTTCCCAAGTACTCTTCCGGCCCTAACTTCAACCACTTCTTCATCGGCGGCGAAGGAACCCTCGGGATTATTACCAGGGCAACGATTCGGGTGTTCCGGCAGCCCGAGGCGCAGGTATTTGCCACCGCCGGCTTCGACAGCTTCGACCAGGGGTTCGACGCGGCCGCTGAGATGAAGGCTTTGGAACTGCACCCTACCCTTCTGGACCTTACGGAGGAAGACGGGGAAATCCGGATGTTCCTTTGTTTTGAAGGCTACCGGGAAGGAGTGGAGGCGCGGTACAGGCGCGCGATGGAGATCTGCAGCCAGTTCGGGGGAAGAGACATCGGTCCCGAGGATACCCTGGATTACTGGGAGGGCCGTCACGACTCCGGGTACCGGTACAAGCGCAACGCTCTTGACCGGCCAAGAGAGGAGCGGTGGAACCGCCAGTGGGGCCGCAGTTTCGATTACCTGCACATGGCACTGCCCATTTCCCAAGTCCTCGACTACCGCCGCCGGTGCGAAAAAATACTGGCAGCCCGCGGGGTAAGAATCGTCGAGTACGCCATCTGGAGCCGACCGGAGCTCTTCTCCATGATGGTCGTGCCGGAAGACACTTCGGGCAATGAAGAGGATGTCCGGAAGAACCTCGCCGAGGCGGTGGAGGAAGTCCTGACCCTGTCCCAGGACATGGGAGGCACGATGGAGTACTGCCACGGCGTGGGCATGAAGTTGAACCACCTGCTGGCCCGCGAAATGGGAGTGGGTCACGATGTGATGCGACAGCTAAAGGAAGTCCTGGACCCCTCTAACATTATGAACCCGGGGAAATTGGGGCTGTAGCGCCTTTATCGGTAAAGTTGCCGAATGTCCGGCCCATGCTCCCAAGTCCGCTAGCATCCGGACCGGCGCACTGACCAAAGCGAATATCCCCCAAGCCGCACTTCCAGGATGGTGCCTCTCGCAGGCTCTTCCCGCTTATTACACTTGGAATCCTTCAGCAAAGTCAGGTTGCCATAACTAAGCTTCAGCCTTGATTTCCCCATTCATCTCATCCATCGGCCCTCCAATCTCCTGTTAACTTGCACCCAAAAACGTTGAACTATTCTTGCCATCGGGTCTAACCTGTTTATGGGCGAATTCGGCGAGTCAACAGCACTCATTTCTTTTCCAAATTCAACAGTTTCGCCGGACCGATCGCCTGAAATAATTTCGAGGAGGTGACGAAAAGTCCGGAACAGATCAGGTAACCCACGCGCCGACACCCTTGGCAGTCCCTACATGGAGGTGTCGTCGGCCCAATTGCCGGTGTTAGGCAGATATTTCTTCGCCTGAACAACCGCCACTATGTCTCTGTTAGCCAAAATGGAATGGAGATTCGATATGAGCAAGATAGCTAATCAAATAGTTACGCTTTACACCTGGTTCAGCAGCCATCCCATGTCGGAAAGGGAACGGACCCAGCGCCAGATTATGGGTACCTTGACGGACGTTCGTTTCCATACCCCGGGAATCTAAGGACAGGTCAAGAGCAAGGCAACCAATTGTCCCCGGCGGTTTACCGCCGGGGACATGTTGATGATGGGCCCCGAATATTTATGAAAACTGTCCCGGATTTGATGCCAGGGCATCAATCTAGAACGGCAATTCCTGCCCAATTCCCTGGTCTCGTGCCTTACGGTATACCAACTGAGCCGCGGCGATGTCCTCGAGGGCCACGCCCATAGACTCAAAAAGCGTTACGGCCTCGTCGTCGGGGCGGCCGTTTACCCTGCCTGCCACCACGTCCTGAAGTTCGCAAACCATATCCCAACGGAATTCGCCACGGCTTTCCGGCCAGAGCAGGTCGCCGCACTCTATCTTTGCCTGGTCCAGGTCGTCAACCGCAATGACCGCTGAGCGCAGTACTGTGGCCTCGTCCACTTCTCGGCGGATCCAGTGGTTGCCGCCCGCCGCGTTGACGTGAGTGCCTGGGGCCAGCCATTCTCCTTCAAGGACGGGGTCCCGGGCGGACGTAATGGTTATGGCCACCGCAACGTCGGACACACATTCCTGGGCGCTATCCACGGGAGTAATCTCAATGTTGAGCTGTTCGCTCATCCGCTGGGCGAAACTCTCTCGCCGTTCCTGTCGGCGGCTGTAAACCTTCGCCCGCTTAATGTCCCTGACGGCGCACACCGCTTCCAACTGGGTACGAGCCTGGAAGCCGGAACCAATTACGCCGACGCTGTCTGCATCGGCCCGGGCCATATACTTGCTGGCCAAACCGGAGGCCGCGCCGGTGCGTATCTGTCCCAACCTCCCGCCTTCCATGCAAGACAGCAACTCGCCGGTGTTATAGTCATAAAGCATCACTACCATCTTCGCCCCGCCGGCAAAGGACGGATAGGCCTTGTAGCCGAAAACCTGGTGATCTGCGTCGGCAGCGGCCATGAAATGAAAAAATCCACCTGGCATGCGGATACGGGACCGGGGCTTGATGTCCACCTTGCCTGCGCCGGCGTGGGCAAAAGCCTCGTCCAAAACCTCCACGCACTCCGGCATAGGCAGCAGTTGCGCCACTTCTTGCTCGTTCAAAAACAGGGCCATAAATCCTCCAGGGATATGGGTTGTCAGGTGCCGTTCACCCGAACGGTGGTAAGTATAGCACCAAGCCTGCGGTAGTTGGCGGGGCACAGGCTTGACGGGAATGCTCAAGAGGCCGGTGCAAGCTGTGGCAAATGCCAAATCCCTTTGTTAAGATTTATATAAGAGGGTTAATCAAGGTCGGTCTACGGGTGTCCAAATCGGTGATAAGCAGGTAAAGGAATTGAACAACAGGCCCCGCGTCTTTATAACCCGTCAGATTATGCAGGAGGCTCTCGACCTCATTGACGAGTCGGCCGACATGGAAGTCTGGCCTGACGAGAATCCTCCTGCTCCGGAGGTCTTGAGGGACAAAGCTTCTGCGGTTGACGGCATTCTCACCAACATAATGGACCGAGTGGATGGTCCCCTTCTGGACGCCGCCCCAAGGTTGAAGGTTATCAGCCAGCTAGCTGTGGGTTTGGATAACGTGGACGTCGCCGAGGCCAGCAGGCGCGGTATTCCGGTTGGCAACACGCCGGGGGTGCTGGCCAAGGCCACCGCCGACGTGGCATTTGCCCTGCTGATGTCCGCTGCCCGCCGAATCGGTGAGAGTGAGCGCTGGGTGAGGAACGGTCAATGGACCCTGGCGTTCCATCCCCTGCGGTGGCTGGGTATCGACGTACACGACAAGACCCTGGGCATCATCGGCATGGGCCAGATAGGCCTGGAAATGGCGCGGCGGGGGAGAGGGTTCGACATGAAGATTCTTTATCACTCCCGCACCCGCCGTCCGGACCTGGAAGCGGAACATGGCTTCACCTATGTGGACTTGCCGACCTTGCTGGCCGAATCCGACTTCGTTTCCCTGCACGTCCCGCTGACCCCCGAGACCCACCACTGCATTGGGGAGGAGGAACTACGCCAGATGAAGCCTACCGCTATCCTGGTCAACGCCGCCCGTGGGCCCGTGGTGGATTCCAAAGCCCTTTACACCGCGCTCAAAGAAGGCTGGATATATGCGGCAGGCCTGGACGTAACCGATCCGGAACCTCTGCCGGTGGATGATCCGCTGCTGACGCTGGATAACGTGGTCATTGCGCCTCACGTGGGCAGCGCGTCGCTGGACTCACGGGGAGCCATGTGCATGCTGGCTGCCCGCAACCTAGTGGCAGGCCTTCAGGGCAGACCCCTGGAGCAGTGCGCCAATCCGGAAGTGTATGGAATGCGGAGCAACTGAGGGCTGCGAGACCGGCCCTGTAATTGAATCAGGGAGTAAAGATGCGCAAACGTAATATTATAATAATCGCTGTAATAGTAGTCCTGATTCCCGTAATTGCGTTCGCCTGGTGGCTGCTGTCGCCGCTGTTCCTCAGCACGACTGTGGACGAGGAGTTCCCCTTCGCCGCCAACGCAGAGATACCGGCGGAGATGACCATGGCCGAAGTGGAAACCGTGATGGAGACCATGGCCAAAATGGACCAGCCTCCTATGGCTGAACCTATGCCGGCGAGAAGGGAGATCATCAAGGAAGAGGCCGTGCTTACGGTGGCTTCTGAGGAAATGCGAGAAGCTGTAGAAATGGCCATGGCCGGGGATACTTCGGCCATGGATGAAATGCTCGAGGAAGCCGCCAATGCGGGCCCTCCCCCCGAACCGGTAGCCCTGGCCTCCGGCAGTTTCCGGGATGCCGATTCCTTCCACCGGGGCAGCGGTTCGGCGACAATCTACCAACTGCCCGACGGTTCCCACCTGCTGCGACTGGAGGACTTTGAGGTTACAAATGGCCCGGACCTGCGGGTGCTACTGGCGGAATCGGGGGACCCGATGAGCCGGGACGAGTTGCAGGCCGGGGGCTACACCCACCTGGCCAAGCTAAAGGGGAACGTCGGCAACCAGAACTACGAGATACCGGCAGACATAGACCTGTCAGAGCAGAACAGCGTCATAATTTACTGCATGCCCTTCCACGTAATTTTCAGCGTGGCGCCCCTTGAAAAGGCGGGATAATGGTTCGCACTTGAGAGGAAAACTGTAGGGGCAGCCACAGGGCTGCCCCGATTTACGTCATAGGACTCCTCAAGAACTATTGCATCCAACGTTTGCCTTTAAGAGGGGGAAATTTAAGGCAGCAATAGCTCCGTTATTCAAGGCCAGTCCACTATTAACTCAGAAATCATGTCCCAACTCCACAGCGGCCTCGACCAACTGCCGAATAACGCTTGTGTCAACGTCGCCTTCCTCCACAATCTCCAGGTATCTCACCTGCTTGACGGCTGAAGGGCCGGGCTTCAACAAGCCGTCCGGGTCGGGCAGCTTTGCGCCGTGCTCGAAGCCCAGTTTGACCTTGTGGGGATGGAGGAAGATGGCGCCAATGTAGCCTGCTTCAGGGTGCCGGTAGCCGATTGCGCACCAGCCCGGATAAGCTCGTTCCTCGGCTTCCGGCAGGGTGTTCCTTACCAGTTGCCGAACCCAGTCAGTAAGAGATTTTATCTCCAGTGGATAGCTGGCAAGCAGTTGCTCGGGCGTGATCCCTTTTCGAGGGCGGGCCATTAGAAGTACCAGCGGGCTCGGCCGGCTAACTGTCTGCTCCGGCCTTCTCGAAACTACCCTCCGCCAGCCGCTCCAGAACCTCCGCCAACGGCAGGACATCGGCGTACTTCTGGTGCATGTCGAAAAGGTTGATAGCGTGGGTGGCCTCGTGCCGGTCGAACACGCATTCCTCCACGACAATCATCCGGTAGCGGTTGGTGCAGCCGTCCACCACGCTGGCACGGACGCAGCCGCTGGTGCTTTCTCCGCAGGTAATGAGCGTATCAATGCCCAGGCGGGTGAGGTGTCCGGTCAATGGCGTGCCCCAGAAGGCGCTGGGCGCGGTCTTGTAAAGCACTGCCTCGCCTTCAATGGGTGCGCATTCGTCGACGATGTCGAACCGCCGCCGCTGCCGGTCCAGGGCTCCCTCGTCTTCAACCCCTTCCCGCAAGTCCGAGTTACCGGCGGGCCGCTTCAACGAACTCCACGACTCCACGCCGGAACCGCTCAGGCCCGTTACATGCACCACTGGAATGCCCGCCTTTCTGGAAGCATCAAGCAATGTCTGGATGTGAGGAATGGCGTCCCAGGCCGCTAGTCCGCAGCTTCCGGGCCAGTCATCGACCGCTTCGAGCAGGGGTTGGGGTTCATCGCCGAACACCCAGCGGTAGAGGTCTACCAGCAACAAGGCCGGCCGTCTGCCGAACCCAACCTCTTTGGGTGTGGTCATTGCCAGGTGCGCCTTGTCCTGCTCAGTCAAGTATTGTTCCCAAACACGTTCCGGCATCTCCTGTTACCTCCAAAAGTGAGTGTGGGGTTGCAGTCCTTAGGCCGTCCGCCTGGCTCAGGGCTTTTCGAGAATCTAACATTGTGTCCCTTACGTTTCAACCGGCCATTGAGGGAAATGGCCGAATTGAGCTGATGGTGTGCCAAGAATGTGGCTATGCAGATTCAAAATGACAGGTTTGATGGCAGATAAACTGCATTCCAGAACAGGAATCTGCCAAAATCGGCGCATTTTCGGACTTATTTGTTGGTGGATTGGAAAGGATTGACACAAGCCATAGATTCAAACAGAATTATAAACATAAACAAGATACCCCGGTTTGTTAGGAGGTCGATTATGACTATGGCTCCCGCTTACACCATGGATGCTTTTCTTGACGACGTCAGGGAAACCTTCGCCACCACCAACGACCCTCTGGCCCAGGCCCAGGCCGTGGCCGACAACCTGAAGACCCTGATCAACACCCCAGGCTGGCTGGAAGAAATGCTGGATCTGCCCGAAGAGGGCGGCTATGGCCCGAAGAGCCTGCACCTGGAAGAGGAAGCTGGCCATCCCCTTCCCGGTTTCTGGCTGATGGCCTCCGTACAGGAAGCCGGCCGCGACAACCTGCCCCATGACCACGGCAATGCCTGGGTGGTTTACGGCGTGTACGACGGCGCCATCGAGCAGACCAAGTGGCGCTGGTTCTACCCCGGCGAGGGTGTTGACCGCCTGCAGCTTAAGGAGACCGGTCAGTTCGTGCAAAAGGAAGGGGCGGTAGCCTTCTTCCTGCCCGGTGAGATTCACAACACCCGTAACGTCACCGGCGGCCGGGCCCTGGTGGTGCGCCTGGAATCCCAGAAGCTGGATCGCCTCGTCCGCTACCAGTACAACCCCGATGAGAACACCATGAAGGTAATGGACCGGTAACCGCTTCCTGAAACCCCGGCGTCCGTTGTCCATAAACCGGCGCTAAAACGGCCTACCTGCTTTTAGAACATGAGCAGGTGGGCCGTTTCTTTTTGTCCACGAATGTCGACGAGTTATATACATAGAAATCTGTACTTATTCTTAGCTATTTATGGACAATAATTATCTTCCCGAACATTGACTTATAGAACATAAGTTCGTAAAATTATCCCGGCAATGCGTAGCCCACATTGGGCATTGCTGGGAAGAAATGAAGGTTGCCTGTGCGCTGATTACCCACTTGAGGGTCAAGGCTGAGGTGAAGCGTCAGCCCCGTCTTGAGGGACTGCCCACCATTATAGTTGACCGCAGCCAGGCCCGTCCCCTGGCAACTGACAGTTCTCCCCAGGCATCGGCGGTGACGGCTGGAATCACCCTTGAACAAGCCCTGAGCCTCCAGCCGGATGCCATTGTGGTGGAAGCCGACGAACCCCACTACCGCCGGATGTTCCGGCAGGCCATCAGGGCTTTGCTGGGAGTCAGCGACCGGGTGGAGGCAGCAGAACTGGGTACTGCCTATGTGGGAATCGATGGACTGGAGCCGATGTACGGCGGCGAGGCAAGGCTGGTAACCACCCTCCTGAACGCCATCCCGCGTTGGCTGAATCCTCGCATCGGCGTTGGCGAAGGCAAGTTCCCTGCCCTGGTGGCGGCCCGTACCAGCCGGGTTCTGGGCGCGACCCGGGTTCCGCTCGACCCGGCTGCTTTCCTCGCCCCGCACTCGGTGGACCTGCTGCCCGTGTCGGCAGGGACTCGTGAGGCCCTGCATCGCTTCGGCCTGCACACTCTGGGCCAGATTGCCTCCATGCAATCCGCCCTGCTGGTGGACCGGTTCGGCCGGGAAGGCTGGCAGGCCTGGACCCTGGCCAACGGCAAGGACGACAGTCCCCTCGTTCCCATCAAGCACGAAGAGGCGGTGGTGGAACGGACTTCGCTGCCCTTTTCTTCCACATCCCTGGAACTGCTGCTGGTGGCGGTGGACACCCTGCTGCGCCGGGCCTATGCCCGCCCGGAAATACGGGGCCGGTACACCGGGAGAGTCGTCCTGGAATGCACCGTATTCCGCTCCGCCCCCTGGCAGAAAACTATTGCCTTTCAGGAGGGGGTTAACCGCTGGGAGCGGGCTTCCTTCATCGTCCGCAGCCGCCTGGAAGCCGAACCACCCCAGATTCCCATAGACGACCTTACCCTGACCCTGGCAGATTTCACCGGCGAGTCCGGCGCCCAACTGGGCCTGCTCACCGAGGTGCGTGAATCCCGGCGGCAGCAATTGGTGGAAGTGGAGCGGCGGTTGCAGGTCCGTACCTCTGGCGCCTCATCCCTGTACCGGGTGGTCAACGTGGCTCCCTGGCACCCGGCCCCGGAGATGCGGGCAGTGCAGGCGCCTCTGGACCACCAGGGCACTGGTGGCATCCGTCCCCTGCTCTCGCCGGAACCGGTGACGGTGGAGGAAGGCCCCGACCACCAGCCGGCCGCTATCAGGCAGGGCAATCGCTGGCGTCGGGTGGACCGCGTAGCCGAGCGGTGGAGCTTTGATCTCTGGTGGCTGCCCAAACCCTTAACCAGAACTTACTATCGGGTGGACCGGGAGGATGGGAGACAGGTAGTCCTGTTCCGGGACCAGCGGGAGGACTGCTGGTACCAACAGGGCCGTTAGCGCGCGGACATCGAGAACGAGAAGGCGGGAATCAATATGTCCGGCGACTATGTGGAACTCCACGCCAAGAGCTTCTATTCCTTTGGGCTGGGGGCTTCTCATACCCACGAACTGCTGGCCCAGGCCCGGGAATACGGCTACCATGCGCTGGCCCTGACTGATACTAACCTCTGCGGCGCCCTGGAGTTTGCGCGCCTGGCCGTCAGCTTGGGCATTCAGCCCATCACCGGCGGCGAACTGACCCTCACTGATGGCAGTCGCCTGACCTTGCTGGCCAGGACGCGGGAAGGCTACGCCAACATCTCCCGCCTTTTTACCCTGGCCAACGCCTCCGACCGCCGTGAGCCGAAGCTGGACCCGCGTTTCCTGCCCCAACATACCGCCGGGGTCACTCTGCTTACCGGCGGCCGGGGCGGGCCGGTTGACCGGCTACTGGCTGAAAACCGTCGTCCCGAGGCCCTGAGGCTGCTGCGAGACTACCTGCAATGGTTCGGCGCCGACTCGGCGTTCGTGGAGTTGCAGCAGAACTTCCTGCAGGGCGACGCCGGCCGCAATCGGGAATTGGCCAGCCTGGCGGCCCAGGCCGGCGTTGCAGTGGTTGCCACCAACGACGTCCATTACCATTCTCCGGAACGCTACCGACTGCAGCATGCCCTGGTGGCTGCCAAACACAACACCACTATGGACCAGGCGCTGCCCTTCATCCACCCCAACCGGCACCTCTGTCTGAAATTGCCTCGGCGTATGGAACAGCTTTTCGAGGAATATCCCGAGGCGGTGACCAACACCTGGCGAATTGCCAACGAGTGCCGGTTCAACCTCAGCGCCGACTTGGGCTACACTTTGCCAGAGCCTGACGTGCCGGAGGGCTACACTCCGGATAGCTACTTGGAGCAGTTGTGCCAGGAGGGTGCGGTACGACGCCACGGTGCGGTGACACGGGAGGTGCGGGAGCGGCTGGATGAGGAGTTCCGTCTGCTCCGTGTTCACGGCCTGGCCGGTTTTCTGCTCCTCTACCGGGAGATTGTGCTGCTAGCCCAGCGCATTATGGAGGAACGGGGCCTGACCTACCCGGAAACACCCCTGGAGGAACGGCCGCCGGGCCGGGGCCGGGGTTCCTCGGTGGCCCTGCTGGTGGGCTATCTCATCGGCATCAGCCACGTCGATCCGCTCAAGTGGGGCCTGACACTGGAGCGGTTCATCTCCGAGGATACGAGCCTGCTGCCGGACATCGACCTGGATTTTCCCCGCAACCTGAGGGACGAACTCATCACCCGGGTCCACGAACGCTTCGGTAAGGAGTATGCCATTCTCACCGGAGCCATATCCACCTACACTGTCCGGGGAATTCTCCAGGATGTTGGCAAGGCCCTGGGGCTGCCCCGGGAAGAGCTTACCCTGCTGTCCAAGCAGCTCCATTCCTACAGGGCTGAAGACCTGGAGCAGGAGATGCGGGAGTTGCCGGCCTTCCGGGACAAGGTGGATGCCCCGGGCTGGCGCGACCTGGTGCAGTTAGCTCCCCAGTTGATGCGCGCCCCCAAGCTGCTGAGCCAGCACGTGGGTGGCATGATCCTCAGCAGTTCTCCTATTCCTGAAATGGTGCCCACTCGGGCTGGGGCCATGGAGGGTCGCTACATCATGGACTGGAACAAGGACAGCGTGGCCGACGCCGGTTTTGCCAAGATAGACCTGCTGTCTCTGCCGGTGCTGGACCAACTGGAGGAGGCCCTGGACATTATCGAGGCCCGGGACGGCCACCGTCCCGATATCAGCCGTATCGACCCGGAAGACCCGCAGGTATACGACCTGATTAACCAGGGCAAGGCCAAGGGGGTTTTCCTGCTGCAGTCGCCGGCCCAGCTCAACATGGGGCAGCGGCTCAAGTCCCGCTGCCTGCTGGACCTGGCCTACCAGGTGGCCCTCATCCGGCCCGGGGTGGGCGTCCAGGGCAGCGCCGTCTCCCAGTTCGTGGAGCGCTACCGGTACGGCGCATCGTGGGACTTCGACCACCCCCTGGAGCAGCGGGCCCTGGAACGGGGGTGCGGCATCATCGTCTGGCAGGAGCAGGTGGTGCAACTGGTGATGGACGTGGCCGGCCTGACCGCTGCCCAGGCCGACGAGATGCGCCGGGCCTTCGCTCGCCCCAACAACAAACATCTTATTGAGGAGCACTGGCAGCGTTTCCTGGAAGGAGCGCAGCAGCGGGGCGTCTCCGATGAAACCGCCGCTAAAATATTCGCCAAGCTCAACGGCCAGTACATGTTTCCAGAGTCCCACTCCCACGCCTTTGCCGTCACCGCCTACCAGGCCGCGTGGCTGAAGCGGTACCACCCAGTGGAGTTCTTTGTCTCCCTGATGAACAACCAGCCCATGGGCTTCTACCCCAGGGAAACTCTGAAGCAGGACGCCCGCCGTTTCGGTGTGCCCTTCCTGAATCCCTGCGTGAACCGGAGCCTGGAACGCTGCCGTCCTGAAGATGGTTCGGTGCGGATGGGGCTGGAGTTCATCAAGGATGTGGGCGGCAGGGGAGCAGAGTTGATTGTGGCGGAACGGGAGCGAGGCGGCCCCTACGGAGACCCTTCCGACCTGGTACGCCGCATTGGCTTGAAGCCCCAGGCCATACAGTCGCTGGTGCAGGCTGGGGCCTTCGACGGCCTGGTTTCCAACCGTCGCCAGGCCCTGTGGAACGCCGGTCTGGACGTCCGCCCGGGCCGAAACGGACAGGCGGCCCTGCCCCTGACCACCGTGGACCACGCGCCCACCCTGCCCGACTTCACCGACTTTGAGCGGATGGCTGGCGAGTACCGGGTGATGGGCATCTACCCCAGTGGCCACCTGATGCAGTTCGTCCGCCCCGGGCTGGACCGGCGGGTGCTGCCCACCACGGCCATCGAGTTTCTGGAAGATGGCACGGAGGTGCTGGTAGCCGGCTGGCCCGTGGCCCGCCAGCATCCCCGGGGCCAGCACGGCACCGTTTTCGTAACTGTGGAGGATGAGGAGGGGGATACGCAGCTGATCATCTGGCCACCGGTCTTCGAGCGGTGCAAACGGCAACTGCGCAGCCAGGTCATCCTGGCCCGGGGCACCGTCTCCCGGTGGGACGGCACCGCTAACGTAATAGTGTCCGAGGTGGTGGCTATAGACCCGCGGGTCTCCATGCCCGATGGCCATGACTGGCATTAGGAGGGATATCTGCTTTAAGTGGTAAAATATCAATCAAATTTACTCTTCAGGAACTTCGCCATGTGCGGAAGATACAGCCTTATTGCCGATCTACAGGACTTGGCCCGCCAGTTCGAGTTTGACGTGGCCGGCTTCGAGAACGCACCCCGGTACAACGTGGCTCCTACCCAGCCGGTACTGACCGTTACCGATCGGGAAGGGCGGCAAGCCGAATACATGCGCTGGGGTCTCATACCCTCATGGGCCAAGGACGCTTCTATTGGCAACCGCATGATCAACGCCAGGGGAGAAACGGTGGCCCAGAAGCCCAGCTTCCGCAATGCCCTGCAGCGCCGCCGCTGCCTGGTGCTGGCCGATGGGTTTTACGAGTGGCAAAAGGTGGGCAAGGGCAAGCGACCCATGCGTATCGTCCTGAAATCGGGAGAACCCTTCGCCTTTGCCGGCTTGTGGGAATCCTGGCGCGACTCCCAGGGCGAAACCATACGCTCCTGCACCATCGTCACCACCGAGGCCAACGACCTGCTCCGTCCCATCCATGAGCGGATGCCCGTGATTCTGCCGCGGGAACTGGAAGAGTTCTGGCTGGATGGGGATGTCATCGACTCTGCGGCCTTGACTGAGGTGCTGGCCCCATACCCGGAAGATCCGATGGAAGCCTTCGAAGTTTCGACCCTGGTGAACAAGGCCACCAACAACGGTCCTGAACTGATAGTGCCGGCGGGACAAGGGCTATTCGCATAAAGGCTTGACCAGCAGAGCTGGCAGCTATTGGGAAGTCGGAGAGGAAGAGTAAGGATTTGGCCAGGTACGGATGTCTGATAATTGGGACGCTATTGGCTGTGGTGTTCCTGGTCTACTTTTTCCTCTTCAGGTTCAGCGGCGGCGGCCTCTAATAACGTAGAGGGCAGCCGCAAGGGCTGCCCCCAAGGTGTTGCCTCTAGTGGCGCGATGGTTAGTTCGGCGTCCAGGCCAGCGCCCTCACCTCGGTGAATTCCTTCTTGATTTTCCCCCAGTTCTCCCCGCCATCCTCGCTGCGGTAAAGTTCCCCGTAAACGCTGTTGGCCAGTATCAGGTCGGGGTCGGCCGGGTTGGTGGCAAAGTTCCAAACTGGCGAGTTGGGCTCCACCGGCAATGGCACTTCGTTCCAGGACTGGCCGCCGTCCGTGGAACGCCGGATGGTCCCGGTGTTGCCGATGGCCGCATCGCCGTTGGCAACGAACATAGTCTGTGGGTCATCTGCCTTCACCGCCACCCACCGGCAGTAGGGCATTTCCAGTGTTGAAGAAGACATCAGGGACTGGAAAGTGGCGCCGTCATCACTGCTGGCGAAAATTTCCCGTGGAGTGCTGACCAGCACGGTCTTTTCTTCGCCCAGGCTGAAGGCCATACCGTGAATGTCCGGATTGGTGATTCCCTGGTCAACGTGACTCCAGGTGTCGCCGCCGTCCCGGCTAACGTACACGCCGTCAATCTCGACCCCTGCCAGCACGGTATTGCTGTCAACCGGGTCTACCAGCAGGGCTGTTACACGTGGGTCCCCAATGGCGCATTCCTGGGCGATGTTGGCCGCCAGTTTGTCCCAGCTCTGGCCGCCGTCCCGGCTGCGGAAGAGTTGAGCTGGGCTGGTGCCGACAAAGACGTTATCTGAGTTGGAGGGGTCAACCGCGATGGACCATATCTTCAGGCCTTCCATGGGGGAATCCAGCTTGGCCCAGTTGGTCCCCGCGTCTTCGCTGCGATAGATGCCATTTTCCGCCCCGGCATACACCACGTTGGGGCTGCTGGGGTCGACGGCCAATGCCCTAACCTGGGACTCGCCAGGAAAGGGGTTGCCGACGCGACGCCAGCTTTCCCCGGAGTCGGCGCTGTGGAAAAGACCGGCGCCCGTTGTTCCAACCATTATGCTGTAGCTACCTGACATTACCGTTACCTCCCTGCTTTCAAATGTTCCGGCCAATCATGTCATTGCCCGCCACTTCTCGGAGATCGGCAGGGCGAGTTAAACGTTCTGTTACCCCGCTCTCCTATGGAGAAGGGACAGGAGTGAGTGTTCGTCCGGATTCCTCTACGCCGTTACCTGGGCTTGCCTTGCCAGCGCTTCATCCCAGGGGCCCGACAAGCGACCCTTGGCGGTGCCCCCAATCATGTAGCCTCTGGGGTCGTGGCCCCACTCACTGGCCGGCATTTCGTATGATAGCTCGATTCCGTTTCCGTCCGGGTCGTGAATGTAGATACCTATGGCGTGGCCGTGGTCGGAAACCCGCTCGATGGGAATGTTCTTCTCTTTAACGCGATTGTAAAGTTCCGCTAGATCTTCCACGCTGTCCATGTACCAGGCCATGTGGTTCAGGCCTACCTGTCCTCGTTGCGGGCCCGGGGCGTCCTCTCCCACCTCGACCAGTGCAATCTCATGGGAATTGCCAATGTCGGCGCTCATAAAGGCGGCACGTCCCGGAGTGAAGCCATGGGTATGCAGGCCCAGCAGGTCTTCGTACCAATCCCTGGCCCGTTCAGCGTTGCGGACGAATATGTTGACGTGGCCAAGTTGTCTAGGTGTGTATCCCATAATGCCCTCCTGACTTTCGACTATTTTCGACTGGCTGAGGATTCTGATGCGATTATATCAATCTCATCATTGTCAAACAAACGAATAAATCGTAAATGCCTCGATCAAAGGTGTAAGGAAGCGTAGATATTGGCATTCCCAATGCCTGATTCCTGGTGTTGCCTCTTTAAGGGGCCGCCGGCGCCCATTGTAAACACTCCTGCTAGAGGTCCGCTCCTTCATAACGGGCGATTTCCACAAAACCGCTCTCCGCATCCGACCAGGCGAACATGGCAGACTCCACGACCCTGTTCTCATTAATGCCTACCACCAATTGCTGCACCGGATAGGCGGGCCCATCCCCCCAGGGACTGGCCGCGACCTGTCGGTCGGTGGGCGAAAAATAGGCCTGCCCATTGGGGTGGGAATGATAGATAACCAGGGGTGGCTGGTCGCCGTCCAGGTTGCGGTTCAGGTCCAACAGGTCCTGGGCGCTGAATACGTAAGCCCTCTCAGCGGTACGGTCAGCGACCGTTGGATGGTTCCCTGAGTCCTGGTCATTTATGCAGGGTCGGATGTCGACGGCTGTGCTCCTGTCAGATGGCCCGGATAGCCAACCGCAACACTCGGCCGGAAAGCTGTGGCGGGCCTCTTGATAAACCCTCTCCAGCAATTGAGGGGAAATCCCGACCGGTTGTATGCCTTGAGGTGTTTGTTGTTCGCTGCTCATGTGATTTCTCCGGACTCAAAGTGGAACGAAAGGGCCGTTCGGAATTGTGAATATTTGTTTATAATATATAGACGTGGTATAAGGTAAGCAATATAATAAGAAATCATAATCATCGTGCAATGATACATTATGGTACTGAATGGATCCGGGTACTGCAGAGGGGCGTATTATCTCAAAGCGCGATGGTTAATATCCCGAAAGGGGAAAGGATAGATGCGGTTATGAATAACACTACCAGGTTCTTCTTCAAGTCTTGCGCAAAGTGTGGGGGTGATATGGTCCAGGATCGGGATTTTGACGGGTACTTTCGCAAGTGCCTGCAGTGCGGCCGCATCATTGACCTTGGCGCCACACTACCGCAGATGGCTACGACAAGTGACAAGAAACTGGCTGCCTGATGGTGTCGCCGTCTGCCGGCAGTTTTCAGGCAGGAGTCAGCCCGGTTGGTATAGCAGACCTAGAGTTTGCGCACCAACCGGGCTTTTCATTGCCAGGTTGGCAACTAGCTTCCCTGAACACGGGCCCCGCCGGTACTCTTCCGGTGTTCGGCGTAGTCAAAGACCGCCTGCTGTTGCTCCGGGGTCTGGATAGACCCGGGGCGCTGTTCCCTGACGAGGTCAATGGCCGCCTGTGGCTCGTAGCCCATGTAGACCATATAGGCGGCCAGCATGGTTCCTGTCCTGCCGATGCCAGCGTGGCAGGTAACTACGACAGGTCGCTCGTAGTTTTCGATCTGGTCCTCAATCCATCGAGCCATCCGGTCTATCTGCTCCAATGTAGGAGCGGAGAAGTCGGGGACGGGCTCTAACATGTCGTACATGTTCCATATCTCGGCGGATATGGTGCTCTCTTCCATTCTGAGGACTGCTCGAATGTCCTGCCTTTGGAAGAAAATCAGGTCGCGGCGGCTGGTCGGGCCCATGGCGCCCGCCAGGTATCCTTCCAATACCCAACTGAAGTTCAAGTATTCCAACAGAAGACTCCGAATTCCGGGCAAATAGTTCGTCCGGCGCCAATTATACTGCCTTGCCAGAGGCAAGCCAATACAAGGCAAGCGCCCTCCAGCCTGTTGCGGTGGGAGAAAGGGCGGTGGGCACCAAGAGCAACTCGCAGGGGCCAGACGGCCAGGGAACAAATTGAAAGGGCGGAGTTCAGCCTCCGCCCCTCGTTTTGACACTATTCAGCCTGGCCAGCAATGCTTCCTCGCCTAACGATTCAACCTCGACCATCTTGTTTCTGGAGGTAGAACCACGGACTATCTTTATTCCACTCCGGGAAACTTCCAGAAAGTCGGCCAGCAAGTTTGTCAGGGCGGTGTTTGCCTTTCCTTTAGCAGGAGGCGCGGTCACCCGCACTTTCAGCACCCCGTCCAAATATCCCTCAACCCGGTCCCTGGAGGACCTGGGTTGTACTCTGACCTGGAATTGGGCCATGGAGGTTACCGCCCCATACTTCCATTTATGCTTCGTTATGCTTCGGGCGGAGGCCACTCGGTGCCGCCCTCGGACGGACGCTGCCCAGGAGCCATCTGCAGGCCTTCAGCCACCAATTGCTGAAACTCCTTCAGAATGACCTCTCCCCAATCATTGGCTTTGCCCACACGAAAGGCGGTGCGCTTTCCGCGGGTCGCGGCCCGAACCTCATCCCCGCTGGCGCCCTCGGCGGCAACTTCCTGGGCGATGTTGTCGTCCATGGAGTCGACCTGGGGTACTAGGGAGCGGGCCGTCTCAATGAACCGGGACACTTCTCCCATCTCTGCGTCAAAGGTGACGAATACCGGAACGGTACCTGCCCGGTGTTCCGGAAGGAAGCTGTTGGTAAGTTCCAGTTCATCATCCCGGCTGAAAACCTGAAGGTTCAGCTTGTCGGTGCTGTCGGCCAGCTTCAGAACGGCCGGGGTGGTGCTCATGGCATCACCGCACCAGTCTGAGGTGAACACCGCGAGGTTCAGGGGCTCAGCCAGCCCGTCAAAAAAGGCCTGGGTTTCCGCCGGTACCTCAACCCCGTTATAGATGTCAATAAAGGGCTGCTTGTTGACCTTGATGTAGTCGATATATTCTTGGGTGGTCATACCCTGGTCGAACTTGTCCTTGGAAAGAGCCATTTCTGTACCTCCTTATTCGAGGGTTATCCGCTGAGTCAGCCTAGTATCCGGGGGTTCTCCACTCAAAAGCCAGCGTGGCGTATCGGACAAAGACGGCCCCGCCGGGTGCGCCGATAGGGCCGTTCATGGCCAGCAGCGCAATGGTATGCTCGTCGCCGGCTTTGGGCTCCGCGTCCACCACCACCCGCTGGGGCACGTTGAATCCCTGCACCGCGCCGCGGTCGCGATTGCATTCTCCGTCAATCCACAACTCGCCGTAGTCGTCGATGCAGGTCTCAAATATGCAGCGGGCGCCGGCAATGTCCTGACCTTCCACCTGCTCGGGCAATGCTACCTTGATGCGGTACCAGGCAAAGGTAACTCCGCGAGATCGCCACTCCGCAAGGTCGTTGCAGACCTCCCAGCCTGAGTCGTCATAGTCGGGCAATCTGGCAGGGCTGCCCTCCAGTTGGGACACCAATCCCTCGTTGGGCTCTCCGGGCACCAGGCCGGGCGCCCATCGCCAAACGCCATTCACAGCCTTAAGGTCTTCAGGATTTTGCAGGTTCAGATTTCCTCGCGGCATTGCCTATTCCTCCAAGTCGAATTTATGAATGCCTGTCTGCCGGTTGCTTTACACTCCCACAATTCTTATGCCTGAGTGTACCTTGTAAATTCTGTTGATATTCACCAATAATGGCGTTATCTGCTCCACGTACTTAGCGTTACCCAGTCCGCCGCCGTCCACCGGACGCAGATTGGGTATCTTTTCCGTCAAGGACATAATTTGGGCCTTCGCATCCCTGTTGTCTGCGCAGATTACCACGTCGCCCTCCATATCCCTGGCAGGCTCCTGGAGTTCCTCTGCACTTACGTTTTGGAAGGCGGCCACGACAGCGGAGTTGGGCAGCAGCGACTGGGCTTCTTCGGAGGCGGATCCGGCTTCCACCGGTACCGCGATGGCTCCCCTCCCCCTTTCAAAGCGCATTGGGGCGATTACGTTGACTACAACCTTGCCAGCCAGGGCTTCGGCCAGTTGCTCCAGCATGGGACGTTGGGCTTCGTAAGGTACTGTCAAGAAGGCAATATCAGCCTGCTGGGCAGCTACCATGTTGTCATAACCTTTAATGCTGCCGCAGTTATTGGCCCCTTGAACCAGGCTCGCCAGTTCCTCGGCAGCGGCGGCCGCGCGTTGGGCGTCCCGGGAACCAATAACCACATCTTCTCCGGCCAGGGCCAGGCGCAGCGCCAAACCTCTGCCCTCCGGTCCGGTGCCACCCAGGAAAGCCAACATTCCGCAACTCCTGATTGTTTGAATCCTGAACGTTTGAATTGTCCCTAATATAACACAAGAAAAGTGGGTTCCTGTTGCCGCGATTCCCAAGTCGAAGAGAGGCAGTGCCTGCGTTTTGGAAGAAGTTCACTTGGGTGCCTCTCGGAACGAAAAAACTGTCCCGGACAGCCTTCCATAGATTTGACGTTACAAGGCCTGTGAGCCTAGAATCTCCGGAGACTCGGGCATTGTCCGGCTAACCTGGCCGGAATTTGCGCCGGAATGAAGGTTGGAATGGAGACGGAAAGAACCCCTCTCCGCGTGTTGTTCCTTACTCCCTACTTTCGCCCCTATTTGGGGGGCATCGAACGGGCTATTGAGCGCCTGTCATTCCAACTGCTTGATTCCCAAGCCATAGAGGCGGTGGGGGTGTTGACCACCAAGTATGCCTTTCCCCGAGTACCACACCCGGAATGGCCCGACCGGGAACAGACGGAGGAAGGCATCTCCATCTTTCGGCTGAAGGGCTTCCCAAGGACTTCTCTGCCCGTTTACTCGGTGCCGCTGGTGTGGTTCTCGCCGGCGCAGGTACGCCATTACCTGGAAGAGTTCAATCCTCATATAGTTCATTTCGTGGGCGATGGTTGGTTCTGGGGCCATTTCTGGTCCTGGTCATGTCTCAAGGGCCGAGCCAGGTTTGTATTTACGCCCTCTTATCACACCCTGCCAAAGAGCCGTGTCTGGCTCAAGTACATCAACCGGTTCATCTCCAAAAGGGTCGACGATGTTGTGACACTCACCCTGCAAGAAGCCGAGCAGGTAAGGCGTGACTATAAGGCAAGTGATGAGCAGCTTTCCGTCATAGGCTGGGGAGCTTCGGTCATGGGTCGCAAGACGGAGGCCGTCGAAAAGATGGCGGGCAATGACAGTGACCCTCTGACGATTCTCTGCGTCGGTCGGCTGAGCAGGCACAAGGGGCAGGCCTGGCTGATGGATGTTTACCACCAGGCCCGTTCCAGCTTCCAGCGCCCGACCCGCCTGGTGCTCGTGGGACGGGAGGAGGACGCCGAGGAGGAACTGAGGTCTCAGGTCAGGGCAGAGGGTCTGGAAGACGAGATAGTCTTTGCCGGTGAGGTCGACGACGAAGACCTGGGCTACTGGTATGAAGAGTCCAATGTGTTTGCCCTCTTTTCCCAGTACGAGGCCTTTGGACTGGTCTATTTCGAGGCCATGCTGGTCGGGCTTCCGGTGCTAACCCACGAAGTGGGCGCCAACCGGGAGTTGCTTACCCAGGGTGCGAGTGTCGTTCCCCGGTTTGACAAGGAAGCCGCAGTTACAGAGCTGGTCCGCCTGGTCAACGACGAGGAACACAGGCGTCAACTCTCTGAAGAAGCTCAGGAGTATGCCCTGAAGGAGTTTACCTGGTCGGTGGTCGCCGACAAGTACCTGGCAGTTTACCGGGGCGAAGAAGCGGGAGGCAATTAGATGGAACGAGCCGAACTGGAAGAACAGGCGCGCCAGATCCTTTTGACCAATCTTCGGCGGGGTGTGGCCGACTGGAATGGGAAGGAGTTCAACTTCTCGGTGCCTTCGCTTACCGGATACCCCTTCCAGTGGTTCTGGGATTCGTGCTTCCATGCCATTGCCCTGACCCACCTGGACCCAGACCAGGCTAAAGCCGAATTAACCACCCTGCTGAGCGGGGCCCAACCTGATGGCTTTATTCCTCACATCATTTTCTGGGAGATGGAGAAACAGCCCGACTTCCTGGCGCGCAATATAGTCGGGATGACCTCGCCCTATTTCAGCGCCACCATTCAGCCTCCCATCATTGCCTATGCGGTCGAACGGGTTTACCGGGCAACCGGTGACGCCCAGTTTCTTGAGACTGCGCTGCCTTCGCTGACCGCCTACTATCGCTGGCTTCGCTACCACCGAGACCCGGATGAGGACGGATTGATAGCCGTAATCCAGCCAGAAGAGGCCGGTACCGACTGCTCCCCGAAGTACGACGAAGCCCTGGGTCTCGACGAGTTGAGTAACCAGGGATTCATCGCCGCCCTCCGCAAGGTATACGCCGCTTACGAACCCATGCGTGGCGATGACCGGCGCATTCTGGCGGCGGACATCTTTCACTTCGAGGACGTGCTGGTTAACTCCATTTACGCCTTTGGCCTCCGCTCCCTGGCTCGCTTGCTTGGGGACTCGCCCGACGCCGGGGAATTTAGCAGGGAAGCGGACAGGACCCGGGACGCTTTGCTGGAGAAATGCTGGAACGAAGAGGCTGGCGCTTTCTTTGATCTGAGCGGCGTGGCCGAAAAGCCGGTGGACGTGGTCACTATCAGTTCACTGATGCCGCTGGTGCTCAGTGACCTGCCCCGCAATATAGTTGAACGGCTGGTGGAGCAGTGGGTTACCAACCCGGACCATTTCTGGCTACCTTATCCCCTGCCCTCGGTGCCCGCTTCCAACCCCAAGTTCATGCCTGGCAACCCCCGTGGTTTCATCTGGAGGGGACCGACCTGGGTCAACACGAACTGGTTTCTTTCCCATTCGCTCAGGGGGCATGGCTACCCGGAACTTGCCGATACCATTGTCGCCAAGACCCAGGAGGCGGTGGAACTGTCAGGCTTCAGGGAGTACTACAACCCCTATACCGGGGAAGGTCTGGGGGCCCGCAACTTCGGGTGGACTTCGCTAGTCCTGGATATGTAGTAACGGCGCCGATAACCTTGCCAGAGGTGTACTGAAGTCAGCGAACTTAAGGGGCAGGAAAATCCTGCCCCTTAAGGTTTGACTTTGCCAACCATTGCATTTGGAAGCTGCGCCTAAACCGCCGGCTAAATTCTTGACGGTGGCCGAAGGTGACATTGCCTTACTCGTCACCCCCATCCTAACCTTCCTCCATCAAGGGGAAGGGACTTTCAGGTAGTTTCCTCGTCTGATTCAGGGATCCCTTAACTATCCGTTGCCGGCACCGGCTCGGCGGGAGTTGGCCGCTTCCTCCTGGTGGGGGCCCTTCTTGCTTTCTTCTTGGGGGCGTTGGCGGACGCCGGTGTTTCCGCCGTTTCCGCGGATACGGTGTCGTGGCCGTTTACCGATGGTTCAACTACTTCCGCTGAGGTTGTTACAACAGACGATGCCGCAACCACCACTTCGGGCATAGCGGATTCGGAGATAGCGCTGCTCTCTTCAGGTGAGGAATCGGCCTCGGAGGGGACTGTGGCAGCTTCGGGACCCCACTGACTTACGACGGCCTCTTTCACCAGGGGATGGGACCGGTTGAGGTTGAAGGTCCGGAAGCGCCTGCTGCGCCCGGTTTCTTCACTCTTCTCCTGGTGCCAGTCCCGCACGAATACATCCTTATCTCCCAAGCCCCTCAGGAGGCGGGTGACGTAAGTGCGAGAGTAGATGCGGCCGCCCCAGCGACCGGTAATCTCGGGGTGCTCGGCCTCCAGGCCCTGCTGCAAAGCGCCGCAGATTTCTGAAAGCAGGAAGTTAAAAGCTACATGGCTGATTCCTTCCTGATGTTCCAGGGTATCCGCCATGATTACCAGGTCCGCTACACGACGACCGTCTTGACCGTCGCCAGGACCCTTGGGCAGTTCCAGCTGGGCAAGGGTCTCTTCCAATGCCCGTTCCAGTTCCGGACTGAGCGCCGGAGGCCCGCCTTCCAATTCCTTCTCCGACTCCGTGGCATCACTAAAGGCTTCAGATTCTTGCGTGGTTTCGTTTAGTACGGAATCGGTTTGGCCGGAGGCATAGTCCAGGGTAAGGTTCGCCTGGTCGGCAGTTGCGCTTTCCGCTGCCAGCGCCGGCTGAAGATCTTCATCCTGGGAAACCACCGGCGTGTCAGTTTCGGACTTTTCTGACTCATCCTCAGTCGCTGACGACTGGGTCTCAGACGCAGTGACGACTTCGGATATGGCGGCGGCCTGGCTCTCCGCGGCAGGGATTACCTCTTCAGCGGCGGCAACTGATTCGATGGAACTGCTGCCGGCCTGGGAATCGGGCATCGCCTCTACCGGTGTTGGCTCGTCGGCCATTATTACCCAGTCCACAAGCCCCACCGTAACCAGCTTGATGGTTCCTTCCTCGGCAGTGCGAAGAATCAGCTTCTTGAAACCGGAAAAGCCCAGTTTCTTTTCGTCAAATCCGGGAACCCGGCGCATAATCCGCTGTTTGAGAGAGGTCAGCAGGGGAGTCCTGCCGGCCTGACGTTCCGAACGCACAATGTCTTCAATGGTCCGCATTACGTCGGAAACCTGTTGCCGATTCGCGTTTGCCGAACGGGAGGAACGATTGGCGGGAGCAGGAGCGGGCGCCGGCTCGGGCTGGACTTCCGGGTCCACGTCGAAATCGTAGAGAATCAGCCCGTCCACCTGGTCGGCCAGGCGGCGGGAGGTGCTCCATGAAACGCCGATTATTATTACTTGCTTGCCGATGGCTCGAAGCGAGTTAACAACGTGGATGAAGTCGGAGTCGCCAGAAACCAGCACGAAGGTGCCGATGTTGGGGTAAGAATGGGCACACTCAATGCACTCCGCCGTCATCTTGACGTCCACGCTGTTCTTAACCCGGGTGGTCCGGTAGTTCAGGGCGGAGGGACTGCCGAGGGGCAAGCGAGTGGGAACATACACCGGCTCAATGCCGGCGGCGTAAAGGGCGGGAGGATCGTTGATAAATTGGCTGGCCCCTTTCAGTTCCGGAGACCTGGTAACCCAGTCAGCGTAGGCCTTGGCCACCACCACCCTCCCGTGGTTGGAGACCTCTTCCTTAAGGGCGCTTACGTTAGGCGTCCTGTTACCGGCGGCCAAGCTGATTTTAAAGTTTTCCCAGTCTATAAATAGGGCTACGTCGTCTCCCGAAGTGGGGTGACCGGTTGCGTTTATGATACGTTCACATCTCCTGTGAAGCCTGGGGGATGCCAATTGTTGAAGTTTAGACCCCCCAGGCTATTGCGTCAACAACGGTGAAGCGCGGGAATTGTAAAGTTTGGGTCAAGCCTTCCCTAATGACGAAGCCCCCAACATCGTGCCTTTCTCACTCAGTCAGTGGGCAAGAATTTCTTTTTCCCGCCAAAACCGCTCATTTTCGCCCATTGCCGGGGCTCCTGGCCAGTGTCCGCGGGTAGCCGTTGAAAGGTTACTGTACAAGAATTAGTTTTCCTACCAAAACCGCTCATTTTCGACCACTTGCTATCTGACGCTGGACAACCGTAAACAGGGCTCTCTCTTCGAATATTGGACAGTTTCCATATTCGCTGGGTTGTTATCTTGAGATTGTTGGTGGGCTGGAGGATCACCCAGAGCATATGTCGGGTATTGGTCTTGTTGGGTACCAGCGAGGGGTATTCAGATCTGGCTTCTGGATTCTTAGCCTCCAGGTACGTCTCTTTATCCTATACCAATTTATCAACGAATTGCCCCTGATTATCCCGAGTTACAGTCCCTATTGTTGGGCAAATTGCGGGCCCTGGCTGCGAATGCTTCTGCAGCCAGAGGAGGTCTTGGGCGCACAGCGGTGCAGCGATGAGGGATTCAGTAATAGATGAGGAATTTACTAATAATGGTAGAAGGGGGAAACGCGGCCTGTACAGGGCTGAGTGTCAGGCCCAAAAACACCAGACTATCTTCCAGCAGGTGAGGCTGGCTGGACTGTTGAACAAGGGGACGATGAATGGGCCCAAAGAGTTCAAAGCAGGTCGCCAGGGCAAGCTTCTGTGAGAAGTGCAAAACTCCCCGACTACTCTGGAGGTTGTACATAGAATATTTCTTGGATTTGCCACCGCAGCGATAGAATGCGACCACAAGAGGGCGAACAAAGGCCGAAGCGGTCAACCGCTTCGGCCTTTGTCATTTGTTCCTGTTTCCCTTCACATGGTAGGGTGAATCTCAGCAGGGAGTTTTTTGCCCTCCTTCCTCAATATAACATTGCAGGTCGAGAGATGCTTAAAGGAGTACTATTATGGCTGATGGTAAGTCAATTGACTTGACGTATGAAGAGGGTCAAGCATACATGTACTTGGGGATTGCTGCGGCTAACTCCGGAATGCGACAAATTTTGGCAAAGACAAAGAATCGCATAGACAGTGGTGAGTTAGACCCTCATAGCGGAGATTTACATGCTTGGTTTGCAGACAACGTTGATGAGACTGAATTATTAGAGCTTAAGTCTTTTAGAGAGTCTGTCTTACACAGTGGGGTTCTCGTACATGCCGATGGAAGTATAGATGTGTATGACCGACGAGACGGGCAACAAGGTTATACCCTAGAGCAGTTGAAGCAATGGGCACTTCGATTTCTTATGTTGCGGTTTGAGAATAGGGTTGAGATGACCATGCAAGTTCGTTGGGGCTGTCCTGCTTGTGGCTCCTATTCTCGGGACCTTTCGCATATAGAGCGTGGATCAGAGATCGACTTTCCGTGCGGATTGCGGATGTTGTATCAAACGGACGGTAACATCTTGACTCCTTGCGGGTCAATAGAAAGTCTTTCTGAGTGAAATGGTGTAGGTCGCGGAGTTTCGCACTTCGCTCGCTTCATTCAATCCGTGCGGCAAGACTTTTCAGGTGCTATAATCCTACGTCGGACGCCCATAAAGGGCGGATCACCTATGTGCAAAGCGACGCGAAGGCAACGAAATACAGCTAAGCCTGGCTGAGAGGCTTCAGGATAACCAGGAGGAATTTTGAGAATCGAACCCCATAACCTGCGAACCCCGGGGCCGACGCCCATACCGGAAGACATTTACGAAGCCATGTCGGACCATATGATCAACCACCGGGGTCCGGAATTTTTTGAGTTGATAACCGAATGCACGGAGAAGCTCAAGCAGGTCTTCATGACGGAGAACGACCTGTTCATTCTCACATCCTCCGGCACCGGGGCCCTTGAGGCTTCCATTGTGAATACTCTGTCTCCCGGCGATAAGGTGCTGGCGGCCAGCGCCGGGTCCTTTGGCGACCGCTATGCCGACCTGCTGGACGCTTACGGGGCCGAGGTGACCCGGATAACCTTCGAGTGGGGAGAACCCATTGACCCGGATGGGATTCGTCAGGCGTTGAAGGACGATCCGGAAATCAAGGCGGTGATTGTTACCCACAACGAGACCTCCACCGGCGTTACTCACGACTTGCAGAGCATCGCCAGTGTGATAAAGGGGGAGTTTGGCAAGCTGCTGTTGGTGGACGCGGTGAGCAGCCTGGGTTGCGTACCGCTGCCCGTCGATGGCTGGGACTGCGACGTGGTTTCCACGGGTTCGCAAAAGGGTTTCATGATTCCGCCAGGCCTGGCCTTTATCAGCTTCGGCGGGGACGCCTGGGAGGCCCAGAAGTCGGCTTCCATGCCCCGCTTTTACTTCGACCTGGAAGAGGCCAAGAAGTACCTGGACCGGGGCCAGACTCCCTGGACGCCCAACCTTTCCGCCATGTATGGATTGCGGGCTGCCCTGGAGAACATCACGGCCGAAGGTCTGGAGGGCGTTTTCGGCCGCCATGCCTCCATAGGGCAATTTACACGCGACGGGGTGCGCGCCCTGGGGTTGGAACTTCTTTGCGCTGACGAGGCCAGGGCTTCCAACACCGTGACCGCCGTCAAGATGCCTGCCCACATCGATGGTGAGCAGATGATGGAGATTATGCGCACCGAAGAGAATGTGGTGCTGGCCGGTGGGCAGGGCAAGCTGACCGGCCATATATTCCGGATCGGGCATCTGGGTTACGTAAACGAGGATCACATCCAGGAAGTCCTTGATGCGCTGGGCAGAGTTTTGCCGCGGGTAGGTTTCTAGAACCGAACGCCGAATTAGAGAGAAGTGAGTTCGTGCCCTGTCTTTGCCTTCAGGCAGAATACAGAGCCGGACTCACAGTTACCCAATCTCATAGGCCCGAATCTTATAGAATTGGTCCTCTACCTTCCTTCTTCAAGGTCTTGCCAATGACAATGTCCCAACTTCAGCACACGATGGCCACCCTTCGGATGAGCCTGGCCGAACTGCAGAACAAAGAGCAGCAGCTTGATGCGCTGATTAGTCAGTTCCGCACCCAGCTGCAGCGGCTGCCTCGCCAGGTCATATACGGCCGGACGCCCCTGGAAGTTTCGTTGTCTTCCATGGGAGAGATTGAGGAACGACTGGCGGACACCGAAGCCACCCGGCGACGCCTCCTGGCAATCAAGAAATCGGCTCAGGAAGAACTGGCCGCTCTGGACTCGGTGAGACAGGTAGACGAGGCACGCCGCTCACTGTCCGACCTGAAACGGCAGGTCCGCAATGAGGGTGAAACTGAGGAAGCGCTGGTGGAGATACGGCGGCTGGAGTCCTTTATTGCCGACCACAGCAAGCTGGCGGAGCAGGTGATCACCGCTCGGTACCAGGAAAGGCACGGGGGCTGAGAAAAGGTTAGAAGCTGCGGGCTGGCCAGGGCAGCCGCCAGATGTTACAAATCAGCCCGTTGGCCGAGTCCGACCCAAGACTGGACTGAACTTAAATGGTCCCGTCCAGCCGGTTGAATACTAGACCCGTGGGAAGCTTGGGGTAGAAGAAAGTGGACTTGGAGGGCAGGCGTTGGCCGCCGCCCACAATTACCTCAAAGGCATCCATGGGGAAGGGCTTCAGCAAAAAGGCAAACTGCTGTGAGCCGTCTTCAACCATACTCACCGTGCGGGCGGCGTCGTGACTGTAGTCCACGTGACGCCCCAGGGTATCTCCCAGCAATGGCTTGATGACTTTCTCGTCCAGCACCCAGGCCTCGGAAACCGCCAAGTCCCCCCACTCACGCCAGACTATGTCTTCACGCAGGGTTAGCAGCCGGGCTTTGTCCCCTTGAGGTCCCACCAGGCCGACCACGTGCTTTCCCCTGCCCCGGTCGATAACCAGTTGACCAAATCCCGCTGCCCCGCCGCATTCATTCAAGTCCACCGCATCGGTGTCGAACAACTCCAGCAGCCGTTCCTCCAACTGTTCCTGCTGCTCGGGGGAAAGGCTGCCGATTACCTTGTGGTAGGGAAGCAGCTGCAAGCCGGAATCGTCAAACTCGGTAAGGGACATCATTGCGTAATTGTGGGCTGCGTCCACACTATTGCTGGCTCCCTGGGACTGAGCCTGGCGATACCGGAGAGCAGCCTCGTAGCGATGGTGACCGTCGGCCAGGAAGATGGGCCGGCCGTCGAAAAAACGGGTTATCCGCTGTTGCAGATCGGGGTCGGCGATGCGCCAGAAAGCTATTTCGCCAATGGTGGATTGCGGACTCCCCGGGGTTTCGACCTCCGGCGGGGAGGCCATTACCTGTTCCAGCACTGGGGGAAGTTCGCCGGCGGCGTCCCGGTACAGGGTCATCAGGGGGCTGAACTGGGTCCTGGACGCCTCCAGGAGGGCGACACGGTCCATGACGGCCGGTTCCCGCGTGAACTCGTGGGGTAATACAGAGCCGCTGCCGTAGTCTTCCACCAGTACATCGCCGAACAAGCCCAACTGCTGCCTGGTGCCGTCCCCTTCCTGGTAGGTGTGGCGCATCAGGTAAAAGCTGGGCGATTCCTCCTGGCGCAGGACACCGGTTTCCAGCCACTCTCGGAACAGGGATGCCGCCTGCCGGTAACCGCCTTCCGGATCCACGGGGTCAGGCTGTTCCCCGCCTTCCAGGTGCACGGCGTTGTGGGGACTGAGACCTTGCAGGTCTTCTTTGAGCCCTGCACCGATCATGTCGTAGGGAGGGCAGAGCAGGTCTGCCAGGTTGCTGCCGACCTGAGTCGTATACCTGCAGCCCCGAAAGGGGCGGAAAACGGCCATAGCTATAGCTCCTGGGGAATGTGGGAAAATTATAGGACAGGGGAAAGGGGCAAGTCCAGAATTGGGTGGTCAATCAATTAACCCCATTTCCAGCATACTTCTTTCAAATGGCTCGTATCTGTTTTCTTGACATACCCCTACCCCAATACCATAATTCCTACAAATCTCGATGGCCGTTCTCGCTGACCTTGTACGGCCCCTTGGCTTCTTCTCACAGATTCCACTGGAGGCACACTATGACCGCTGTCAAGTATTCGCTGGACGAGTTCATTTATGACATGGAATCACTGCTCAGGGAACAACCCGAGCAGGAAAAGATTTATGACAAGGGTTCTGCGCTTTTGGAACGGCTTATCGCCAATCCCTCCGCTATTCCTGACGAATACCTGGCGCCGGTGGGCAGGGGCGCCCGCAGCAACCACGGTTCCTATGCTCTTTACCAGGGGGATAGCGGTCTGCTGATTACCTCGGTTGTTTGGGGGCCAGGCGACCATGCTTCACCCCACAACCACGGTACCTGGGGAATGATCGGCGTTATGGGCAACCACCTGACCGAGACTCGCTTCCGACGGGTGGACGACTACTCGGTTGAAGGCTACGCCAGGCTTGAGCAGGACCGCAGTGTCGAATTCACATCAGGCGAAATTACCCTGCTGATTCCCGAAGTTGACGAGATTCACCAAATGGACAACTTTACTGACCGTCCTACCGTTGAAATCCATGTTTACGGGAATGACTTGAGGGGATTGAACCGGTGCCGTTATAACCTGGAAACAGGCAAGATAACCCCCTTCGTCACCGAAAAGTACGACAACTGTTAGGTTTCGATAGCTGTCGGGTTACGGAGGCGTGACCGTCCAGGACCGGACTTGTCATGGTCCTTCAGGCAGAGTGCCCGTTATCCCATAAAGGGGTTCCAGCCGGGGTTCGAATGTACGACTCAATTGAGGTGAACAAACAATGTCCCAGGAAATAGCCGCTGAGGCTCTTGCCGCATTACTGGAGGGCGATGAGTCCTTTGCACTGATTGACGTGCGTGAAGCCGGTGAGTACAACAGCACTCATATCCCTGACTCCAGCCTGATCCCGCGGAGGGAGATAGAATTCCGCATAGCTGCATCCGTTCCGCATACCGGGGCGCGTATCGTGCTGTGCGACGATGATGGCCGCCGGGCCTCCCTGGCCGCCGACACCCTCGAAAGCTTGGGATATACCAACGTGTCGGTGCTGGACCGGGGCATTAACCGGTGGGCCAGCCTGGACTACCCCACTGAATGGGGCGTCAACGTGCCGAGCAAGGACTTCGGGGAAAAGGTGGAAGTCGTCAACCATGTGCCGGAGATAGACGCAACCGAACTGCACAACCGCATCGAACGGGGCGACAAGCTGGTAATCCTGGATACGCGCACCCCGGAAGAGTACCAGAGGTTCTGCATACCGGGCGGCCGCAGCGTCCCTGGTGGGGAACTGGCCCTGCGGATTACGGACATTACCGCCGACCTTGACCCCGATACGACGGTAATCGTCAACTGCGCCGGACGCACCCGAAGCATCATTGGGACTCGGGTGCTGCAGAGGATGGGACGGGGCAATGTTCTTGGATTGAAGAATGGTACCTCCGGCTGGGTTTTGGCCGGTTACGAGTTGGAATCGGGAGCGGATCGTGTTGACCTTCCCCAACCCACTCCTGAGGGTCTGGCGGCGGCAGAGGCTTATGCCGACCGGTTGGCCGAAGAGGACGGTGTGCGCTACCTGGATGTACCTGCCCTCCAGGCAATGATGGAACGCAGCAAGAGTGAAACTGTATATCTTGTGGATGTGCGAACCGCTGCCGAATACGCCGATGGTCACATTCCCGGTTTCCGCTGGTTCCCCGGCGGGCAGGCGGTGCAGCGCTCCGACGAAGTAGCAGTGGTCAGAAACACTCCTATCATATTCGCGTGTGATGGCAAGGCGCGAGCCAGCATCACTGCTTCGTGGTACCGGCAGCTTGGGCACCAGGAAGTTTATGCCGTAGCCGGTGGGGTAGCCGCCTGGGTCTCGGCAGGCCTGGATGTGGAGACCGGCGCGCCGACGGAACCCATTCTGGGCATGACCGAGGCACAGGCTTTGGTCAGGGAAGTATCAGCCCAGGAACTGGAGCAGAAGAGGGCTGGCGATCCATCGTCGGCAGTTATTTTCGTGGACAGCAGTGGCGACTTTGCCCAGGGACATGTTCCGGGCGCTCGCTGGGCTCCAAGGGGGTGGCTGGAACTGCAGATTGGGGGTCTTGTGCCTGACAAGAGCACTCCCGTGACTGTGACGTGCCGCGACAGTCAGAATTCCACCCTGGCGGCGTCTACCATGTTGGGCATGGGATACAGGGATGTAACGGTCCTGTCCAGCGGCATGAACGCCTGGCGAGGGGCTGGCCTGGCCGTAGAAACGGGTCTATCCGGCGTGATGAGCCCACCCACCGACCTGGTAGCCAGCGGGCCCGACCGGAATTACGCTGATATGATGAACTACCTGCGCTGGGAAACGGCGCTGGGCGAGAAGTACGCAAGCTAGAAAGGACATGTTTTAAAATCAATTTGCCAGCCCAGGGCGTCCTTCAGACAAGGAACAATCCATGACCACAGATATTGCCGAGCGATACGCCAGCCAAAGCCAGCGCTTTATCCAGCAGGCTCACTACGAACTGGAGCAGAAGGGCGATCGCTTGCAAGCGTCGGAAAAGGCATCTGCATCTGTGTCTCAAGCCGTAAAGGCTATTGCTGCGGCACGGGGTTGGAGGCACAACTCTCACTCCAGGCGCAGGACCATTGTTGACCTGATAGCCGATGAATTTGATAGGCCTGAATTGCTTTATTTGCAGTCCCTGGCCGACCAGTTGCACGATAACTTCTACGAAGACCGAATGTATCCCGGGCAGGTCCAGGTGAGATTGAATCAGATTTCCACCCTCTTAAGCGCTCTTGAAGAGGTGAGACAATTGGGTTTCGACCCTGCCTTCGCGCCATCCCTGGAGCAACAGTCAATCATTGACCGCCTTCGGTTGACGGAAGAAGAAATTGAAGAGAGCGAAGCCGTTGACTACCCGCCCCAACTGCCGCCTTTCGACCCTGAGACGGCCTAGCTTTATTGACGAAGTATTTAGTTGATATGTTAACCCGGCAACGGGTTCCAGCCTTTTGAGGTAACAATGCCCATCATCGAGCACAGTACAGTAAGAATGTCGGCGCCGGAGGACTACCGGGCTGAGCGCACCTTTGTTTCGCAACAACAGGGGGCCGTATCGCTGACGGTCAAGGAAGTGGAACTGCACCCCGGGTGGGAAGGCAGGCTGCATACCCATCCCACCGACATTGCCATGATGGTGTCGGCCGGGGCGGTGCAGCTGATTATCGACGATGAACAGCGTACGGTGAGAGCAGGCTGCACTCTGTTTGCACCACCGGGCGTACCGCACAAGCTGGTCAACAAGCTGTGGATTCCCGTCCGGCTGCTGGTGACTTACCCTGCCACTGACCTGGAGACGGACTACCTGGAGTAGTTGATTGAATTTTCGTCGTCCTGCTGTCCTTGTTGGTGCGAATCGAGGCCGATGAAAAGGAAGACTTCCCGAGCTAACCTAAGCCAACTACAGGAGGCCCAAAATGGCAACCCAGAATCTGCGCACCGAAATCAAGCCCGAGTTGATTCCCACCAACGCCGGATTTCGTACCTGGGCAGCCCCGCCGGAGGCACTGAAGCAGGAAGTGGTCCCCAACGACCTCTTTTATGTTCGCAACCACTGGACGGATGTGCCGGATATTGACGTAAGCACCTACCGGTTGATGGTGGACGGCGATGTGAACAGTCCACTAAGCCTTTCTTTTGACGATATTCTGGCAATGCCCCAGAAGCGCTTCCAGGTTACTTTCGAGTGTTGCGGCAACAGTCCGGTGCCTGACTACTGGGCCCGGTCAACCCGGACGGGTTCGGTGATGGAGATGATCAAGGGTCACGGCATTATGGGCAATGCCGAGTGGGCTGGAGTATCCCTGGCTGACGTTCTGGCCAAGGCTGGCGTCAAGGCCTCTGCAGTAGAGGTAATGTTTGAGGGAGCGGACCACGGACCCGATGAAACCGTGGGCGATCCCCCTGAAGTGACTTACGAACGCAGCTTGCCCCTGGCCAAGGCCATCCACCCCGATACCATGCTGGCCTACGAAATGAACGGCGAGCACTTGCCACTGAATCACGGCTTCCCCCTGCGCCTCCTGGTGCCGGGCTGGTATGGAATGACATCAGTCAAGTGGCTGGTAGGCATTCACGTACTGGACCACGAATTCAAGGGCTTCTACCAGACGGAACGGTACATGACCCAGAACGGCCCGGACAACCCCGAGTACTATACCTACCACACGAAGATGAAGGTTAAGTCCATCATCACCAATCCGGCGCCTGGTGAACTCATTCCCGCCGGAGGCTACACCCTGGCTGGTGCAGCCTGGTCGGGCGAGGAAGAGGTAGTAAAGGTGGAGATCAGCACCGACGGCGGCTCCACCTGGGACTTGGCTACCCTGGCTCCCCGCGCTAGTTCCTACGCCTGGTTCCGCTGGCAGTACGCGTGGCAACCGGCCGGGCCCGGCAAATATACCCTGATGTCCCGCGCCACCAATAACCTGGGTGAGACACAGCCGATGGAGTTTCCCAACCAGTGGGACGGCCGGGGCTACGGCAACAATATGGTCTTCCCGGTGGATGTGCAGGTCAAATAGTTCTAAGGACCCCGGGCATCGGAAACGATGGGAGTATGTCATGCTAAAGGCGCAGCGCGATAGCGTCATCAGCGGATTGAGCGGTAACGACCGTCAAAATCTTCGGCGCATTGTTGCCGCCATCAAGGAAGCCAGGGGAGGGGGCCCGGACCTGGCTAAGGACGGAGGCAGGATAACAGCCCGAGAACTGTTGGATGGTTGGCACGAGGAACTTCCGGGCGAGGTTCGCACTGCGCTGGAAGCAATCCTGGCTCGGGACGAGACGGGCCCCAAAGTTGGTGAGTTGGCCCCCAACTTCTGCCTCAAACGACTGGGTTCGGAAGAACGGGTGGCTCTCTCGGATTTCCAGGGGCACCGGCCCGTGGCGCTGGCCTTCGGCAGCTACACTTGACCCCCGTTTCGCGCCCAGTCTGAGCGCATGACCCAGATTTACCAACAGTACAAAGAGCAGGTGGAGTTCTTCGTGGTTTACGTTCAGGAAGCTCACCCCACTGACGGCTGGCAGACCGACAGCAACATTCAGGAAGGGGTTCTTTTCCGCCAGCACCAGAGCTACGAAGAACGAGAGGAAGTGGCCCAGAGTTGCAGCATTGACCTGCACATAGGGCTGCCAATCCTAATTGAAGAAATGGACAATGCCATAGATGAGTCCTACGGGGCGGCGCCCGAACGGCTCTATTTGGTCGGGAAAGACGGCAAGGTAGTTTACCACGGCGGCGCGGGCCCCCATTTCTTCGATCTGGATGAATGGAAGCTGGCGATTGAAGCTTTCGTTGAGGTTGCGGCCAAGCCCTAGCCGTCGGCCAGCCTGGCTGTTGCCTGGAATGCAGGTCTCCGATAGGGCAGGGTCCCCTGGTGGGAAGCAGGTGCAGGTTCTTAGATTACCGGAAAAGGGAGAGGGTCTGTATTGGCCAGAAGTGAGAGTGATGAAAGGGGACGGGAGGATATTCCCACCGGCAGCGGGTTAGACCGGCGTGAGTTTCTCCGACGGCTGGCGATAATAGGCGGGTGCGCAGTGATTGGGGTGCCCCTGTTGAGTGAGTTGGCTTGTGCCGCGGAAGTACCTACCGCGATTCCGGTGCCAACTCCGGGTCTTGGTGAAACAGTCTCTCCGGCGGACCCCCGTATTGAAGCTGGCCAGGTGGAATTCACCACTGCCGCCACCACTGTCTTGGGGTATTTGTCTCGACCCAGGGAAGGCGGGCCCAATCCGGCGGTCCTGGTTATTCACGAGAATCGGGGCATGCAGCCCCATTTCCCTGACATTGCCCGGCGCTATGCCTTGCAAGGATATACGGCACTCAGCGTTGACTTGCTTTCGCGAAGAGGCGGGACCGAAGGCTTCGCCGATAGCAACCAGGCTAGGGATGCGCTGCGTGGCATAGACCAGGAAGACTTGGTGGACGACCTGAACGCCAGTGTTGACTACCTGCAAACGCTGTCTCACGTCAGGACGGACCGCATTGGGGTAACCGGTTTCTGCTTTGGAGGCGGGTTGACCTGGCTGCTTTCAGCGCGAAACCCGGAGATTGCGGCGGCAGTCCCATATTATGGGTCGGCACCGCCCCTGGATGAAGTTCCCAACCTGAACGCGCCGGTGCTGGGCATTTACGCAGCCGACGACGAACGAATTAACTCCGGCGTACCTGACCTGGAAGCGGCGCTGCAGGAGCACGGAAAGACCCACAGGGTAATTTCCTACCCGGGAACCAGGCACGCATTCTTTAATGACACCGGCCAGCGTTACCACCAGGAAGCATCTGCGGCAGCGTGGCAGGAAACCCTGGCCTGGTTCGACCAGCACTTGAAATCCTGAGGCTTGGGATGCGTGCTTGGTTCGTTCATGCTTGTCCGAGGTGACAATTGACCGAACTGATTGACTTGACCCTTACGTTGGGCAGCGACCGGGTGGTGGCCGTGCCGGGCCTTATCGGTGTGTGTACGGAACCGCTGCACACCCATGAAAGCCATGCCAGGTCCAATACCAAGCTGACCCTGGCTACCCACATCGGTACCCACGTCGACGCTCCCTATCACTTTCACGCCGACGGTACCACGGTGGAAAACATGCCGCTGAACCGTTACATGGGGCCGGCGCTGCTGCTGGACCTGCGTACAGTGGCCAAAGGTCTGACGCCCCTGTCTGTGTCCGACCTGCAAAGCGCCGGTGGCATTCCGGAGGCGGTGAAGGACAGGATTGTAGTGCTGTTCACCGGGTGGGCCGCCGCCGAGTCGGGCGGTGTGCAATTTTACTCCCAGGGGCCGTACCTGAGCACCGAGGGGGCTGAGTACCTGGCCGATAACGGCGTCAATGCTGTGTCCGTGGACTTCCCTATAGACAAGCATCCCCCGACACCCCAATCCACCATCCACGATTTTCCGGTGCACCGCCACTTGTTGGGGAGAGGGATTCCCCTGATAGAGAACCTGATCAATCTGGACCAATTGGTGGGCAAGGAGTTCGAGCTTTGGGCCCTGCCCATCAAGCTTAAGGATGGCGACGGCGCGGCGGCACGGGCCGTGGCCCGCATCCTATAGCCTCTGCTGACTGAACGTGCCTGTTTCGGACGAGAGAACCCCAATCCTGCTTGCCACCGGCAATTCAGCCAAACAGGAAGCTTTGCGCTACCTGTTGGAAGGGCTACCCCTTACCCCCGTTACTCCTGAAGAACTTGGTCTTTCTGCCGACCCCGAAGAAACAGGGGAAACCCACGAGACGATTGCCTTGGAGAAGGCTCAGGAGTGGTCTCGCCTGTCAGGTATGCTGGCCATTGCTTCAGACGGTGGCCTGGTAGTGCCCGCCTTGGGACACAACTGGGAGAGCCGTTATACCCACCGTTTTGCTGGCCCTGCTGCGGATGATGACGAGCGTCGGCGACGCCTGCTGGAACTGATGCAGTCCTTCACCGGGCCGGAACGTGGGGCTTCGTGGGTGGAAGCCCTGGCAGTAGCTGATTCGGGTCGCCCCCTAAAGTCGTGGGAACTGAAGGGAGGCAGCGGCATCATTGCCGAGGCGCCCGAACCAGGGACACTTGCGCCGGGGTTCTGGGTGTTCACCTTGTGGTATTTCCCGGGGTTGGGCAAGTACTACAATCAACTTACGGATGAGGAGAAAGAATCGCTGGGTGACCATTGGGCTACCTTGGGGAAGTTGGTGCAGAGATTCTTCCTGGAGGAGTTTCCGGCGCTTGGGTAAGGACTCGGCGGGTGTATTAGCCAACTCGATGGGATACAATGGGGTATTCCTCAATAGCTAAGTGAGCTTCAAAACTCGCAGTCTTGGCTAACTGAATGTTTGGAGAGCCTGCCTTGACCACAACTACTCCCGAACTTGCTTCCATAGACCAGGTACAGAACCTGCTGCGTGACCAACAGTATGTGGCCGATCGGGGTCTGGCCGTGGCAATCTACCTGGCGCTGACTTTGCAGCGACCGCTTTTCCTGGAAGGGGAGGCCGGCGTCGGCAAGACCGAGATTGCCCGCTCCCTGGCCAGGGGCCTGGGTACCGAACTCATACGGCTCCAGTGCTACGAGGGGCTGGACGTCAACCAGGCCGTGTACGAGTGGAACCACGCCCGCCAGATGCTGGAGATCCGGCTGTTGGAGGCCTCGGGCGAAATTGACCAGACCTCGGCGACCGAGGACCTGTTCAGTGAGCGGTTCCTCATCAAACGCCCGCTGCTCCAGGCTATAGATGAGAGTCGAGACAAGTCTCCGGTTTTGCTGATTGATGAACTGGACCGGGCCGACGAAGAGTTCGAAGGATTCCTGCTGGAGATGCTGGCGGATTTCCAGATAACAATTCCTGAGTTGGGAACGTATCAGGCGGTCCATCCGCCTGTTGTTATCATTACATCCAACCGCACCCGGGAGATTCATGATGCTCTCAAGCGTCGCTGCCTCTATTACTGGATTGACTATCCCGACTTTCAGAAGGAGTTGCAGATAGTCAGCACCAAGATGCCTGAGGCTCCGCGACGGCTGGCGCAGCAGGTTACCGGATTCATCCAGGAACTGCGGGAGACGGAGCTTTACAAGATACCCGGCATATCTGAGACCATTGACTGGACAGCGGCCCTCCTGGCTCTCAACCAGACGGAACTGGATGCTCAGGTAATCGACGACACCCTGGGAATAATGCTCAAGTACCAGGACGATATTGAGCTGGTCAGGGGTGAGCCAGTGCGCAACATTCTGGAGCGTTCGCTGAATCGGGGGCCCCGCAGGGGCGGCCGTGGCGGCTAGGTATGTGCCCAGACTTAGGTTAGCGGCCCTTCGTGCCGGTTCTTTGAAACTTCCAGACATGGGCCCCAAGGCAGGTAAATGAGCCAGGAAGCAACCACTAACAATGGCGCCCAACACACTGACGACGAAGGCCATATCCTCCATAACCTGATGCTGTTCGGGGAGACCTTGCGCCGGCTGGGGCTGGACTTTGGGTCAGGCAATATGCTTGACCTGATCAAGGCCACCGAGACTATCCCCATCGGGCGCAGGCAGGACTTCCGGAACGCGGCTCGTTGCCTCCTGGTGCACCGTAAGCAGGACTTCCCCCTCTTTGACGACGCCTTCCAGATCTTCTGGCGTCGGCCGGCCCATGGACTGAGCAATCGCGACCTGCGCAGCATGGGTGAAGAACGCCGGTACCGGAATCCTCAAGTGGGCCCACCGGCCACCGTGGATGAAGAGGCCGGCGACCTGTCGGGCAATGCTCCCGAAGGCCAGCCCGGGATCGATATGAGCCAGACGTACAGCGCGCGGGAAGTGCTGCGGGAGAAAGATTTCGCAGACTATACGCCGCTGGAAATAGCCCAGGCCAGGACGATGATGGCGGACCTGTCGTGGGATCTGGGCCGGCGCAAGACACGCCGGACCCAGACGGGTGAAGGCGCTGCCCTGGACTGGCGGAATACCTTTCGCCGAAACCTGAAGTATGGCGGCGAATTGCTGGAACTTTCTCACCGCCAACCCAAGGACAAGACCCGTCCGCTGGTTCTGATCTGCGACGTCAGCGGCTCCATGGAGCGCTATACGCGTTTGCTGCTGCACTTCATCCACACCATCGCCGGCGACCTGGGCAGGGTGGAAGCATTCCTGTTCGCTACTCGGCTTACTCGCATCACCCGCTATCTCAACTACCGAAGCATCGACCAGGCAGTGAACGAGGTGGCCCGAGCCGTGCCGGACTGGGCCGGGGGCACCCGAATCGGCGAGGCGGTCAAGACCTTCAACTATTCCTGGGCTCGCCGTACCCTAGGTAACGGGGCCGTCGTGCTAATAATTTCCGATGGTTGGGACCGGGGTGAACCAGAGTTGCTGTCCCGCGAAATGTCCCGGCTGCAACGAAGCTGTCACCGGCTGATCTGGCTGAATCCTTTGCTGGGGTCTCCCAACTACCAGCCCCTGACCCAGGGTATTCGAGCGGCATTGCCATACGTGGACGACTTCCTTCCGGTCCACAACCTCAACAGCCTGGAAGCACTGGCGCTCCACCTCAACCGACTGCCCCAGCGCAAGCAGCCGGCCGCTGCCTACCGCCGGTCGCTTGCCGTTGAACAGGACGAAGGTGAAGGTATAGCAGCGAGCGCCCCCGCCCGCCGGCGCGAAGACATGAACCCCGCCCTGGCGCCCACCTTCCGCCACCCCCTTTGGGGCCAGATACCGCCGTCCTAGTCTCGACAACGGTTGAGGGCAGGCAGCGGGCCGCTACTGGCGTTCCGTATCTCGAGACCTGAAGCCAGGCAATAGCGGTAACGCAAGCAGGCGGTCGCGGAACGGAACTCTTGCCAGCAGAAACTGCCATGTCCGTGGGCATCTCCGGCCAGCCTCAACAAGACCGTAAGCCACCCCTATTAACGCTGCCCCTGCTACTGCATCCAGGAAGTAATGGTTGCCGGTAATCACTATGGCGGCCAGCGTAAGCAGGGGGTAGATCAGGCCCAGGTACCTGCTCCACACTTTAACCTCCCGGACGAAGAGCCAGGCGAAGATGCACGTCCAGCTGAAGTGCAGGCTGGGCATGGCGGCATTGGTGTTGTAAAGCGTCGCCATGGCCTCGCCGCCGTAGAAGGCTGGCCCTAGCGACTGGATGGTATCGACCAGGAAGTCGGTCTTGTAGGGAGGAGCGAGCGGGAACAGCACGAACAGGGCCAGGGCCAGAACCAGGTGAACGACTATCAGGTTGCGGTAACGGTAGTAGGTTACACGGCGGGTCAGATACAGGAACAGGGCGCCGCCCAGGATGACAGGCCAATAGGTGACGATATAGACCCAGTTGAGGAAGACCACCAAGGGCCAGGCGTTAGCCAGGGCCCACTCCTGCAAGAGGGGCTCGTGGAACACGGCCAGCGCTTGTTCCAGCGCGATTACCCGGTCGGCGTTGGACAGGGCCTGGCTTTCCCCGCCAAGGACCAGCCCTCGCAGCAGCAGGTAGAGCAAATAGAAGCCAACGTAGAGGAATAGCTCCGCGACGTGGCCCCGCCAATTGCGTGGCGCGGATGCGGGAAATGCTTTAGCCAGTTGAGAGACAATCGACGCCATGAGTGCCTATCCACGAGGATGCGCGGGGATGCACGAATATGCACGGAGGTCTTAATTCGACTGTTAAGTGCTGTTGGTCTGGCTTTAATGGAATCGAGGGCGCCCGGAATGGGTTAACCTCAATTCCCGGTGAACCCCTGAATAAGTGTTCGGCATTGCAGGGAAAGCCCTTAGAGAATCCCTAGGGAGGGGATGTCAGGTATGAACTTAGCGCCCTCACTCCCATCCTAACCTTCCCCCGTCGAGAGGGAAGGGACTTGTTCGGGGGGTTCCCATAACGATAATCTATGTTGAACCGAAGTGGGAACCGCAAGGCAATCGTGTTTTACAAGTAGCATGTCAACCACACCTGCATACGGGACCCCCTGAGCATACCGAGAGTTTGCAATCGTTCCGGCCCAGAGGGTTTCGGTTCCCTGGCGATGTCTCTTTGGCAGGATTTTAGACTCTCCGGCTTCGCTCAGAGTGACATCTCTATTATCAAGAGTGACATCGTTTCAGGACGCGGTTGCCCTGGTCGGAACCCTCGATTGCGTACTTCCCCTGGCGTTTAGTCCTGGAAGTGGGGCATCACCTCGGTGGCGAAGAGTTCCAGGGAGTCTTTGACTTTTTGGCTTTCTATGCCGCCGTAGTTGGTGAAGAAGATGATGCTCTTGACTCCGGACTTCCGCATTCTTTCCACCCGCTCGGCCACCTCGTCCGGCGTGCCGAAGAGAATAACCTTGTCCGACATATCGTCGAAGTCGAAGGTGGTCTCGGCAGCGAAGCGGCGGCGGTAGGCCTGGTAGTTCTCCGGTAGCAACTCGCCCCGGCGTTCCGGGGGGGCACCCACCTCATCACCGGTGGTCTTGAACCACATGAAGGGCTGCTCGGCGTCCTCGCGGGCCTGCTTCCTGGTGGGAGCGGTGTACATCGCACGGGCCACCTTAACGCCGTAGGGGTCAAAGTCCTGACCAGATTCGCCAACAGCGCCCTTGAAGTAGGCCACCTGCTCGCCCACCTGGTCGAAGGTAAGGCCCTGGCCCACCAGCAGATTCCAGCCGTTCTGGGCAATGCGGTCCATGCTGCCCGGACTGGCGGCGGCCACCCAGAAGGGTGGGTGTGGCGATTGCACCGGCTTGGGCTGAACAGTCATGTCATTAAAGGTCCAGAACTCGCCGCGATGGTCGAAGGGCTCTTCGGTAGTCCAGGCGCGGGTCATAACGTCAATGGATTCCTGGAAGCGGCGGTCGGCCTCGTCCATGGGAATGTTCAGCTTGTGGAACTCGCCCCACTGGTAGCCGCGGCCCACGCCCAGATCCAATCTGCCGTTGCTCAGCAGGTCGACGGTGGCGGCCTCTTCGGCAATTTGGATAGGATTGTGGAAGGGCAAGACTGTGACGGCGGTGGCCAGGCGGATGGTGCTGGTCAGGCCGGCCAGGTAGGCCAGAACGGAAAGGGAGGCGGAAACGATGCCGTGACGGGAAAAGTGGTGCTCGGTCATCCAGACCGAATCGTAGCCCAACTGCTCCGCCCAGAGCACCTGCTCCAGGGCATCGCGGTAGTACTGGTTCTGCTTGGCGGGGTCGGGCAACTGCACCGAGTGAAAGAGGCCGAATTTCATGAAAAGTCACCTTTGATTCAATTGGGAATTTCGAATCAGGAATTACGAATTGGGTGCTGGATTGGAGGCGGGTTCAATCGGAATTCCCAGTTATGGTATTGATTTACAGGGCTTGCCAGTAGCGGCGGCCCTCGGCGCGCACGACCTTGCCGAAGCCGGGGTAGGGGAAATGGCCGATAATGCCCAGGATGTTTTCGGTCTCCAACTGGTCCATCAGCTTGTGGCGGGTGATGCGGGTCTGCTCAGGGTCCATGTCGGCCCGGGATTCCCAGTCGGGTTCATTGACCTGGGCCTGGTTGTGGATGGCGTCGCCAAGGATAATGGCGCGCTCGCCCTGGGAGTTGACCATGATGCTCATGTGGCCGGAGGTGTGGCCCGGCGTCGGGAAGGCCGTGAGTTCGCTGGTCAGGACCTGTTCCCCGTTCATGAACTCGATCAGTCCCAACTCCTCCAGAGGCCAGACGGTGGTGGGAGCGTTGGGGAAGCGGGTGGGCATTACATCGGGGTTGTGGCAAGCTTCCCAGTCGGTGGAGCTGAACCAGTAGCGGGCGTTGGGGAAGGTGGGCGCGTACTTGCCGCCGTCATCGGCCGGAGGGACGAGGTTCCAACCCACGTGGTCGCGGTGCAGGTGGGTCATTACCACCATATCAATCTCGTCGGTGCGGACGCCGTGGGACTGGAAGTCGTTCATCAACTCGCCCCAGGGAGTGTCGGGGGCGTCGGCGGGACGGGCACCCATGCCCGTGTCCACCAAGATGGTGCGACCCTCAGAGCGGATGAGATAGGAGGCCAGGTTGAAGCGGACCTTGTGCCCGTCAACGAGATGCTGCCGGTAGCCCTGCCACTCGTCGTCGGACTTGTGGTTAGGGAAGAAGTTGCACAGGTCAAATTCAAGAATTCCGTCGGACAGGGACGTAATCTCTACGTTCCCCACAGTAACTCGATTACCTGCCATATAGTGCCTCCTGCTGAGGTGGACTAGGGGCAAACCGGGGGTAATTGTAGCATAACTTGCACCTCCTCTCCGCCGGCGTTGTGAAGGCCGTGGACTGGGGTGGATACGCCCTCACCCCCGGCCCCTCTCCCCGAGGGAGAGGGGAGAATTTTTTCCTGCCATTTCCGCTCATTTTCGTTCGTTTGCTATCTGACAGCAAACCGGGGGTTGGTTAATTTCCGCTCAGCTTTGGGGCTTTTTGGCGGGTTTGGGTGCCAGTTAGACTTGCCGAGTCGAGCTTGTTTTGGGATTGGGAAACCGGCCGGCGGCGTGACTGGCGTCCCGAAAGTTGGCCGCTGGCGGGGAGTTTAGATTCTTCGACTTCGCTCAGAATGACAGCAAGACCGGGGGCGGCTGGCCTGTTGGTTGCCCTGGACAGGGTCTGGGGTGAAATTTGTTTTCCTGCCATTTCCGCTCATTTCCGTTCATTTTGTAGCTGGGGCGGTGCTTCCGGTGGCGGGGTTTCTGCCGCGACAGGGCTGCCCTCACCCCCGGCCCCTCTCCCCGAGGGAGAGGGGTGATCAGGCCTGGGCAGGCTGGTCCCAGCGGAACCCTTCCAGGTAGCCGCCGGTGTCGGCCCAGGGGAGCAGGACGCTTACGATCTGGCGAGGTTCGGGAATGCTGCCCGCTTCTTTGCAGAGCGTAAGGTAGTGGCTAAGGGACATGTAGGTATAGAGACGGAAGCCGCGTTGGGCTATTCGCCAGATTACGGTATGCGACTCCGGGGCCTCGTTGCCTTCGGCGACGGTGGCGTTCCAGTCGTGGAAGACTTCCTCGGCCATGCGGCGGAGACGGTAGACGGCCAACTCTTTGGCATATTTGCGTTGCAGGGCACGTACCCGGTTCTTGATCTGGGACAGGGTCATGGGATTGCCTCCTGATGTTTGGCCCTCACCCCCGGCCCCTCTCCCTCAGGGATGGGGGAGATTTTGTTTTTCTGCCATTTCCGCTCATTTTGCACCACTTTGTGGTCTTGACGCCGGATTTTTGGCGAGTCGGGGGTTGGACTTCTTTTATGGTAGGGATGGGTAATGCGGGATGGGAAGGGGCGGGGTGTCATTATTTGGGTTGAGGGCTTGTTCGCGGAGGGGTGGGGGAAGTTTGTCGAAGAAGGGTTGAAGACGATTTTGGTGGGGGTTGATTGGATCGGGGGGTTGCCCTGTTGGCAGGGTTTCGGCTGTTCGATTGGCTCAGGGCCAGCTAGCGAGATAGGAGGTCTGAGTGGAGACGGGACCCTCTGGCCGGTGTCGTCCGACTACAGGTATGGCGGGCCGTCAGTGTGTGATGTGGGAGAGTTGGGGCTCAATTAAACGTTTTAGGGCGGTGTACTGGTTAAGCCGGAAAACAAAGGTCAAGAGCTCCTTTGTATTTATGGGTGTGGCGTAGGCATCAGACCTTCATTTGTCCACCTTTCCTGGACGTATTGAAGGAATCCCTCTACCGGTTTGGGATTTATTATTCTTGCAATCTCGAATCCTGCATGGGTAAGAAGGACTTCACCAACATTGATTTGGTTGTTTGAATCCTTCTGAAGAGTCAGTTGGACTATCTCTTCAAAATAACCAACCGTCAATGCTTTTAGCTGCTCGGATACTATAAATCCAGTCAATGAGTTGAATCGGATTAACCCCAGTGATTCCAAATGCCCCAGAGAACCAAAGTTAATGCCGTGCTGGCGATAAATATCAGCCTGGCTATCAAAAATGAGAGGACAGGTTGTTTCGCTTGACAATTGCCAACCAAAGCCGCATAACGTGTGAAACAGTTCAGCATCGCTCTTTTCTAAGTCTGCCATCAAATTAACTGTACGCTTGGAAAAGCTACCTGGGCTGTTGGCTTGACCCCCTAAGATTCGGGCCCACAATTCCTGCATTTCTTCATCCGAGACGATGCGGCATTTGTCGAAGTAATTTGTAAACCAGTCTCTTTCAATGTCTTCCGGACGAGCATTTTCTTGGTCAACGCTAGGGATTGCTTTGAGCAAGATATTTTCCATGTTTGTTTGCTTGGCGGCTTCTTCTTCGAGAAATCGCCAAAAGGCCTGCTTGTGAAGGTCAGTGATCTGAATCTCGGTTTCAGCGCGAACTAGTGCCGCATCCGCATCCGCTCTCGCCATTCGGCGGGTCTGCCAAGGCTTGAATAGTCCACCTACAGCGTCGGACGACCGTTCAACAAGGGTATTGATTGGCTTGGCAAGTTGACCCAGGTCAATCAAGGAAATGCCGTACATAGTTCGTTTCCTCTAAATATCGGACTGTTCCAACTGGGTGTTCACTGTAAGTTGAACCAGCGACTTCAGTGAAGTCTGAAAAACGCCACAATTGGCTGGCGCACCGTTCAATAGAGCCTCAGACGCTCCAGGTCTTCAACCGTCCACTTTGCCTGGTCTCTGACTATCCGCCGTAGAATTTCGGGACGGAAGGTTTCGCTGGCTCCGTGATAAGCCACTGTGACCCGCCGTCCATCAGGGTGAATGTAGCGTCGGTGACTGCCGGTCTGGGAACGAAGGACAAAACCGTCGCGCCTAAGGGCGCCAATTATATCGCGAGTAGTTACACTTCGCAGTTTGCTCCAGTCAATGTTCATATCTAGGGGGTACGGTCAAAGGGGTACGGCTATTCTTCGTTCCGCAAAAACAGCTACCTCCTCTAACGGGGTTTCCGGTATAGGTATTCCGTCTTCCGCCAGTTCCGCGAGAACAATCTCAACGACTTCCCGTATGGCCTGCAGGGCGTTTTCTTCGGTATATCCCCAAGTCGCGGCCCCATATTCTTCCAATGCCGGACAATAGGCGACCCAGCGGTCTTCATCGGGTTCCACAACCACCCGAAATACGTAGGTCTTCATTTCGTCACCTGCCAGGGTGTTTGGACAACTTCCGATTCAATATTACAAGCGAGAACTGCCGCATACAAGATAGATTTGTCATTGGTGTGAATTCCCCCCCAACCCCTAACCCCCGATTCTGCTAAAATGCCCCCAACTTGAACCCCCGTCAGGTTCAGCAATGGGAGTCATAGGAAACCCATTCGTGAAAATTCGCGCCCGTTCGTGGTTAATAAGGAAAGGAGGTGCGGCTATGAAGGCTGCCGTTTTGCGAGAGGTTAACGTGCCCCTGGAAGTGGAAGAGGTGCAGGTGGACGCTCCGGGCCCACGCGAGGTGCTGATCCGCACCGGGGCCAGCGGCGTGTGCCACAGTGACCTTCATTACGTTGAAGGCAGCTATTCCATACCGAAGCCCGCGATATTGGGCCACGAGGCCGCCGGTATCGTGGAGGCGGTGGGGGAGCAGGTCTACTACCTGAAGCCCGGGGATACCGTAATTATGTGCCTTTCCGTGTTTTGCGGACACTGCGAGTTCTGCCTGCGGGGGCAGCCGGTACTCTGTACCCGCACCGACGTGGTGCGCGGAGCCGACCAGGCGCCGAGGCTGCGGCAGGACGGCCAGGCCATAACCCAGATGGCCCAGCTTGGTTCCTACGCCGAGCAGATGCTGGTCCACGAGAATGCCTGCGTCAAGGTGCGGGAGGATGTGCCGATGGACCGGCTGGCACTGATTGGCTGCGGGGCGACCACCGGCCTGGGCGCGGTGCTGAACACGGCGGCGGTGGAGCCTGGCAGCACGGTTTGCGTCGTGGGTTGCGGCGGCGTGGGCCTCAACTGTATCCAGGGAGCGGCGCTGGCGGGAGCGTTGCGGATCATTGCCGTGGACACGGTGGAGACCAAGCTGACCATGGCCCGGGAGTTTGGGGCCACAGATGTTATAGACGCTTCCAGCGGGGACGTGGTGGAGAAGATTCGTGACCTGACCGACGACGGGGTGGACTACTCCTTTGAGGCCATTGGGCTGAAGCAGACAGCGGAACAGTGCTACCAGATGCTGCGTCCCGGCGGCACTGCCACGGTTATTGGCATGATCCCCGAGGGGACCATGATTGAGATTGACGCCGGCGGGTTCCTGCGGCGGGAGCGCAAGCTGCAGGGGAGCAGCATGGGGTCCAACCGGTTCCGCACCGACATGCCGCGCTACGTGGAGTTTTACCTGCAGGGTCGGTTGAAGCTGGATGAACTGGTCTCGCAGCACGTGAAGCTGGAACAGATTAACGAGGCGTTCGCCGATATGAAGGGTGGCAACGTGGCCCGAAGCGTTATCTTGTTTGACTAGATAAGCTTCCAGAAGGAGAAATAGAACTGGGGGCGGGTCTCAGACCCGCCCCCGTGCTTTTGGCTCAACTTTCCCGATATACGGGTGGGCTTTGGTTACGGTTCAGGTCACTCGGTGAACCGCATGGTGTTGCCCCGGAGGCGCGGCGCGTAATAGGGCTGCCATTCCATATCACCGCTCAGGCCATACACGTACACCACCTCGAAGAAGGGCAGGAAGATGGCCTCTTCGTGGGAGAAATCGGCAATCGCTTCCATGGCTGCGGTCCGTTCCGGACCTTCAGGAATGGAATTGGCTTCAGTCTTCCAGGCTTCAAACTCCGCGGTGCAGTGGCGGCTGCTGCGGCTGAAGCAGCTGAGGCGGGAGTTGTTGAACCGCTGCATGTCGAGGATCTCGTTGGAGGTTGCTACCTCGTAGGCGTGGGAGGAAACGTAGGCCGGTTCCGGCGGATCCCGGTCGGCACAGTCCATAGCCGCCTTGTAGGCCGGGTCCTTAGTGAACTGGCCGCAACCGGAGACCTGAATCTCACGGGCCGCGCCCAGGTCGCCGTGGGAGTTGAGATTGGCATTAACACCAACATCCCGCCAGTACTGGATAGTAGCTTCCATGATTTCCAGGCCGCGAATGTTGGAGCCGGGCCGGGTATTGATGTTGATCTCATTTTCGGGGTCGTAGCCGGCCTCTGACAGCAACTGCATAGCCAACTCCGGATTGTATTCCCGCCACTTGGAGTTCTCGGCGGTAATACCCACCGTACCATTCATGGATATGGCGTTGTGGCACGGAATTCGACCGCCGAACATGGAGTCCAGCAACGTCTGGCAGTCCACGGCATGGGTCAGGGCCAAGCGGACATTTTTCTTGGACAGTTCCGGGTGGAAGACCGTGTCAAAGACCAGGGTATAAACCTCGGCGGTCTTGCCGCTGACGGTCTTGCCGCCAGAATTCACCACGTTATCCACTTCCTCGAAACCGATGTCTGCAGCCCAGTTGCCCTCACCAGCCTGGATCATTGCCGAGCGCACCGGAGCTTCAGCCCGGTAGGTGTGGGTTATGTATTGAATAGTTGGAGCTTGCGCGAACCAGTTTTCGTTAGGCAGGTAGTCCTCGTAGATTTCGAACTCGGTGCTAACGCCGGGCTCGTAGCCGATAATCTTGTAAGGGCCAAACCCGATGCTATTCAGCGCTTTTTCCTCTTCAGTGGCACTTTCGAACCACCCCGGGTCCTGGAAGTCAGAGAAAAGGGCGGTGCGCGGGTAGATGGGGCAAGGGTTGGGGCAGACCGCGTGGAAGGTCAAGTCATTGATTACTTCACCGGTCATGTCCGGTCCCGTCCAGGTGATGGAGGCGCTGGGGTTGGCTGGGAAGGCGTTGTATTCAATGCCGTACTTGGCGGCAGCGGCGTTCCAGGGCGCACCGTTGTGGAACTTGACGCCATCACGCAAATTAAACTGCCAGCGGTCCAGGCCAACCTGTTCCCAGCTTTCCACGCCGGACAGGGGAACTATCTCGGCGGTCCGGTCATCCAGCCAGGTCAGGAAGTCGGAAACAAAGTCGGTGCAGCCCATGCTGTGGATTTCTGCCGAACAGCCTTCACTCCACATGCCGATGCTGGCCGGTTCAGCTTCAGTGATGACCACGGCATGGTTCTTGGCGCTGACGGCAGGCGGCGGAGCGGCGGTTGGCGCCGGGGCCGCGGTGGGAGCCGTCTCCTGGGCCTGGGGCTGTTCCTGAGTCCCGGAGCCTGACGATGAGTCGGCCATCGCCGGAGCCTCGGGCATTGACGTAGCTTGGGGTATCATCTGGGGTGCGAAGGTTGCCGTAGGTGCGGCTTCTTGCTGCTGTTCGGTGGCAGGCTGGGCGACGGGCTCTTCAGCAGCGCCACAAGCCACCGCCAACACCGCAATCAGGGGCAGTATTACCAATAAGCGGCCGTTCAATATTCTGCCATATCTTCTGATTAGTTTGCCCATAGCTGACCTCCATCTGTTACGTGTTTCGTAAAACTATTTTGCCTTATTGTATTCTGGGTCGCACTCTCCTTAGTAAAATGTACTACATCCGTACTGTAGTAGAAGTCTTATAATACATAAACGTCGGCCTGTCAATTGTTTTCTATTGACTTTCCGCATAAACATTATTAAAGCCTTTTTAACGACGATTAGTGCCAAGTGGCTGACGACTAAAGGAGACTGAGTTTGTGCTGCCGAGAAACTATCTCGGGGCTGTCGGTGAAATTCGCAGGTGTGTTCAGAGGTGACCTGGCACTGCAGGGCAATCGCGTTATAAACGATTGTCATGCTGAGCGAAGCCGAAGCATCTAAACTCCAACCCAGCAACCTTGTTTCGGGCCTTGAGCCTGACTCCTGTCAGGGACTTTAGACCCTTCGGCAAGCTCAGGGTGACATGTTTTAAGCTCAGGGTGACATGTTTTCCCATCAGAAAGAACTTGCACATATCAACACGAATTTAAAACGCGATTGCCCTGCCTTGCACTGATCATCACACCCAGTCCACACACTTCCTTATCAAGGGAGAAGGGATATTTGAGATGATTTCCAAGTGGTGGACGGCGGGGTTAATGGTTGGAAAGGCGGGTCGGGTTTGACGGGGTGTGATGCTGTTTGAAGTCCTGGGGGGAGGTTTGTTAGAGGCGCTTTCAATAGAAGGGGGCGGGTTTGCAAACCCGCCCCAATCATTTGCTACTGCTGACCCGTGTTGAGGGTCGGCTTGGAGACATGGACCGTGATCACTCGGTGAACCGCATGGTGTTGCCCCGGAGGCGCGGAGCGTAGTAGGGTTGCCACTCTATATCACCGCTTAGGCCGTACACGTACACCACCTCGAAGAAGGGCAGGAAGATGGCCTGCTCGTGGGAGAAATCGGCAATCGCTTCCATGGCTGCGGTCCGTTCCGGACCTTCAGGAATGGAATTGGCTTCCGTCTTCCAGGCTTCAAATTCCGCGGTGCAGTGGCGGCTGCTGCGGCTGAAGCAGCTGAGGCGGGAGTTGTTGAACCGCTGCATGTCGAGGATCTCGTTAGAGGTCGCTATCTCGTAGGCATGGGAACTCACGTGGGCCGGTCCAGGGGGGTCCCGGTCGCCGCAGTCCATAGCAGCCCGGTAACCCTCTCCATACATCTCGGTGTTGGTAAACTGGCCGCAACCGGAATTCTGGATTTCGCGGGCCGCACCCAGATCGCCGTGCGAGTTGAGATTGGCATTAACACCAACATCCCGCCAGAACTGGATAGTAGCCTCCATGAGTTCCAGGCCTCGAATGTTGGAGCCGGGCCGGGTATTGATGTTGATCTCATTTTCGGGGTCGTAGCCGGCCTCTGCCAACAGTTGACGTGCCAGCTCCGGATTGTATTCCCGCCACTTGGAGTTCTCGTCGGTAATACCCACCGTACCCTTCATGGATATGGCGTTGTGGCACGGAATTCGACCGCCGAAGAAAGAGTCCAGCATGGTCTGGCAGTCTATGGCGTGGGTCAGAGCCAGTCGGACTTTCTGCTTGGCCAGTTCTTCGTGGAAAACGGTGTCGAACACCAAGGTATAGACCTCGGCGGTCTTGCCGCTGACGGTCTTGCTGCCAGAATTCACCACGTTATCCACTTCCTCGAAACCAATGTCGGCAGCCCAGTTGGCCTCGCCAGCCTGGATCATTGCCGAGCGTACCGGAGCTTCTGCCCGGTAGGTATGGGTAATATATTGGATGCTGGGAGCCTGTGAGAACCAGTTCTCGTTGGGCAGGTAGTCCTCGTAGATTTCGAACTCGGTACTGACTCCCGGGGTGTAGCCGATAATCTTGTAGGGTCCAAACCCGATGCTGTTCAGCGCTTTTTCCTCTTCAGTGGCATTCTCGAACCACTCAGGGTCCTGGAAGTCAGAGAAAAGAGCGGTACGCGGGTAGATGGGACATGGGTTGGGGCAGACCGCGTGGAAGGTCAAGTCATTGATCACTTCACCGGTCATGTCTGGTCCCGTCCAGGAAATGGAGGCGCTGGGGTTGGCCGGGAATGCGTTGTATTCAATGCCGTACTTGGCGGCAGCGGCGTTCCAGGGCGCACCGTTGTGGAACTTGACGCCATCACGCAAATTGAACTGCCAGCGGTCCAGGCCAACCTGTTCCCAGCTTTCCACGCCGGAAAGGGGAACTATCTCGGCGGTGCGGTCATCCAGCCAGGTCAGGAAGTCGGACACAAAGTCGGTGCAGCCCATGCTGTGGATTTCTGCGGAACAGCCTTCACTCCACATGCCAATACTGGCCGGTTCGGCCTCGGTAACCACCACTGCGTGGTCTTTAGCGCTAACCGCCGCCGGAGGCGGAGCCTGAGTCGGCGCGGGGGCCGCAGTGGGAGCAGTCTCCTGGGCCTGGGGCTGTTCCTGAGTCCCGGAGCCTGACGATGAGTCGGCCATCGCCGGAGCCTCGGGCGCTGACGTAGCTTGCGGTATCATCTGGGGTGCGAAGGTCGCCGTAGGTGCAGCTTCCTGCTGCGCGGGTGCGGCCGGCGCGGCAGCGGGCTCTTCAGCAGCGCCGCAAGCCACCGCCAATACTGCAATCAAGGGCAGTATTATCCACAAGCGGCCATTGAATGATTTTACGTGTCGCTTGATCAGAGTTCCCAAAGTGTTCCTCCAAATGTTACGAATAACGTAACCTTCTATTGCTTTATGATATGGCGCGTTCCATCCTCCTCGGCAAAACTTGCCACTTTCGTGTGGCAGTAGCAGTCTTATATTACATAAACGTAGTCCTGTCAATTTTTTGACAATCAACTTTTCGAATAAATATATTGAAGCCTTATTGGCGACGATTAGTGCCAAAAAGCTGACGACTAAGGGAGACCTGGGGATTGCTGCCAAGAAACTATCTCGGGGCTGTCGGTGAAATTCGCAGGTGTGTTCAGAGGTGAGCTTGCACTGTAGGGCAATCGCGTTACAAACGATTGTCATGCTGAGCGAAGCCGAAGCATCTAAACTCCAACCCAGCAACCTTGTTTCGGACCTTGAGCCTGACTCCTGTCAGGGACTTTAGACCCTTCGGCAAGCTCAGGGTGACATGTTTTAAGCTCAGGGTGACATGTTTTCCCCTCAGAAAGAACTTGCACATATCAACACGAATTTAAAACGCGATTGCCCTGCCTTGCACTGATCATCACACCCAGTCCACACACTTCCTTATCAAGGGAGAAGGGATATTTGAGATGATTTCTCAGTGGCGGACGGCAGGGTTGATGGTTGGAAAGGCGGATCCGGTTTGACCGGGTGTGAGGCTGCTTGAAGTCTTGGGAGCGGGGTTGGTTAAAGGCGCTTTCAATAGAGGGGGGCGGGTTTGCAAACCCGCCCCAATTATTCGCTATTGCTAACCCGTGTTGCGGGTCGGCTTGGAGATATGGATCGTGATCACTCGGTGAACCGCAGAGTGTTGCCCCGGAGGCGCGGAGCGTAGTAGGGCTGCCATTCGATGTCATCGGCCAACCCGTATACATACACTACCTCGAAGAAGGGGAGGAAGATGGCCTCTTCGTAGGCGAAGTCGGCAATTTCTTCCATGGCCTTGGTCCGTTCCGGGCCTTCCGGAATGGAGTTGGCTTCCGTCTTCCAGGCCTCGAACTCAGCGGTGCAATGGCGACTGCTGCGGCTGAAGCAGCTGAGGCGGGAGTTGTTGAACCGCTGCATGTCCAGAATCTCGTTGGAGGTTGCTACTTCATAGGCGTGTGAAGTTACGAAGGCCGGACCAGGGGGGTCCCGGTCGGCGCAGTCCATTGCTTCCTGGTATCCGGGCTCACCGGCGAAGCGGCCGCAGCCGGAAATCTGCAATTCCCTGGCAGCGCCCAGGTCGCCGTAGGAATTCAGGTTGGCATTGACGCCGACGTCGCGCCAGAACTGAACTACGGCTTCCAAAAGCTCCACGCCGCGGATGTTGGAGCCGGGGCGGGTGTTTACGTTGATCTCGTTTTCCGGATCGTAGCCGGCCTCTTCAAGCAATTGCCTGGCCAGTTCCGGATTGTATTCCCTGGGGGCGGAGTTGGCGTCGGTGATGCCAACGGTGCCCTTCATGGAAATGGCCTGATGGCAAGGGATCTGGCCGTTGAAGAGGGAGTCGAGCAACGTCTGACAGTCCACCGCGTGGGTGAGGGCCAGGCGGATCTTCTGCTTGGCCAGTTCCTCGTGGAAGACTGTGTCGAAGACGAGGGTGTAAACCTCGGCGGTTTTGCCGCTTACAGTCTTGTTAACAGATTCCGCCTCTTCAAACCCGATGTCGGCGGCCCAGTGGGCCTCACCGGCCCGTATCATGGCGGCACGTACAGTAGCTTCCGCCCGATAGGTGTGGGTCAGGTACTGGATGCTGGGGGCCTGCGAAAAAAAGTTCTCGTTGGGCAGATAGTCCTCGTAGGCCTCAAACTCGGTGCTTACACCGGGGGTGTAGCCGATAATCTTGTAGGGGCCGAAGCCGACGGTGTTCAGAGAGCGCTCTTCTTCAGTAGCGTTCTCAAACCACTCCGGATCCTGGAAGTCGGCGAACAGGGCGGTGCGCGGATAGATGGGACAGGGATTCGGGCAGACCGCCTGTACGGTCAGGTCATCTATCACTTCCGCGGTCATGTCCGGGCCAGTCCAGGTGACGGAGGCGCTGGGATTGTCCGGGAAGGCGTTGTATTCAATGCCATATTTGGCGGCGGCGGCGTTCCAGGGAGCTCCGTTGTGGAATTTGACGCCATCGCGCAGGTTGAACTGCCAGCGATCCAGGCCGATTTGTTCCCAGTCCACCACTCCGGACAGGGGAACTATCTCGGCGGTGCGGTCATCCAGCCAAGTAAGGAAGTCGGTAACGAAATCCTGGCAGCCCATGCTGTGGATTTCTGCCGAACAACCTTCGCTCCAGGCGCCGATGCTGGCCGGCTCGGCCTCGGTGACGACCGTCGCGTGGTTCTTGGCACTGACGACTTGCGGCGGAGCCTGAGTCGGCGCCGGGGCCGCAGTGGGAGCCGTCTCCTGGGCCTGGGGCTGTTCCTGAGTCCCGGAGCCTGACGACGAATCAGCCATCGCCGGAGCCTCGGGCGCTGAAGTAGCCTGCGGTATCATCTGGGGTGCGAAGGTCGCCGTCGGAGAGGCTGCCTCCTGCTGAGTGGCCGGGGCCGTGGCGGGCTCTTCGGCTGCGCCGCAAGCCACCGCCAATACTGCAATCAACGGCAGTATCACCCACAAGCGGCCATTGAATGATTTTAGGTGTCGCTTGATAAGAGTTCCCAAAGGTTTCCTCCAAATGTCACTAATAACGTAAATTTCTATTGCTTTATGATTTGGCGCGTTCCATCCTCCTCGGCGAAATTTGCCACTTTCGCATGGCAGTAGCAGTCTTATATTACATAAATTTCAGCCTGTCAATTGTTATCAGGAAGGGTTCCGAATAGACATTATTGAACGTTTATTGGCGACGATTAGCGGCGATTAAGGCCGACTCAAAACGGGTAGTGAAGGTCGCGGCTTTGCGCTCGGTTGACGTTGTGCTACCGGTCTTACCTCTATCAGGGGCTTTGCTCGTCAAGGGAGAAGGGAACGGTGTATGGCCTTAATGAAAGGGTCGCGCTCCTCTTGGGTGGTGTTGGTAAAGGGACAGGGCCGCCCCTACGGAGTCTCTTGACCAAGCCTCCTTAACTGCGACGCTTCCAATGAAAGACGCTGCTTGACAGGTTGAGTTGACCCCTGCTATTAACAAGGATATGAGAGAGACTGATTTGCTTATTATTGGCGCCGGCCCTTACGGGTTGGCCGTTGGTTCCTATGCGAGGAGGCTGGGGCTGGAATGCCACGTGGTGGGGGAACCGATGGGCTTCTGGAAGAACCACATGCCGGACGGGATGCTGCTGCGGTCGCCCACCTCCTGGCACCTGGACGCGGTTGGAGAAATGACCTTTGAGGGGTTTCTTGAGTTTAGAGGGTTGGCTCCTGCACAGGTCTCCCCCATTTCCCTGGGTCTGTACCTGGATTACTGCCAGTGGTTCCAGGCAGAGAGTGACCTGGAGGTTGAGCGGCGGTTTGTGAATAACCTGGAGTGGTCGGGAAAGGGCGATTCATCGTTCAGGGCTGTCATGGATGACGGCAGTGTAATTGAGGCGAACCGCGTGCTTGCCGCCACCGGGCTGACCCAGTACCAGAACATTCCAAAGGATGTGGCGGAGCTTCTGCCACCGGACTGCTATGTCCACACCTGCGATTGCGTGGATTTCAGTTCACTGAGAGGCAAGCGGTGCCTGATTGTAGGGGGCCGACAGAGCGCCTTTGAATGGGCTGCCCTGATTGCAGAAGAAGCCGGCGCGGAAATCCACCTAGTTTACCGGCATGATACCCCGGCTTTTACCGAGTCGGACTGGGACTGGATTGATGAACTGATGGAACGGACCCGCAGTTCCCCTGGCTGGTACGGCAGGCTGTCGGCAGCAGAGAAGGACGGCATATTCAAGCGCCTCTGGGGTGAAGGCAGGCTCAAGCTGGAGCCCTGGCTTTACCCGCGAATCCAGGATGCAGATGTCCACATGTGGCCCAATACCCGCATTACCGGTGGCCAGCGGTCGCAAGGGGCCATTGCTGTGACCCTGGGCAATGGCAAGACCCTGGAAGTGGACCAGGTAATTTTCGCTACGGGGTACAGGGTGGATTTGTCCCTGGAGCCTTACCTTTGCGACCCCAGCATCGCGGGACACCTGAAGCTGGAGGAGGGCTTCCCGGTGTTGGATGAGTCCTTCCAGTCAAGCATTCCTGGGCTCTACTTTACCGGCCAAACGGCCACCCGTGACTTTGGTCCCTTCTTTGGGTTTGGCATTGGCTGTCCTGCCGCGGCGTGGGTAATTGGGAATGCGCTGAAGGGCTAGGGGCAATAGTTTGGGCCTGGTGGGCCACGATGCTATTTGGGAGCTTGGGGGCGTCAGATATGAAGTGAGGCCCGACACCCCCTATCCTGGCACTTCCCCCATCGAGAGGGAAGGGACATTAGAAGGCACGTCCATCCTGACGCTGCACCCTTGATGGGGGAAGTGCTTTTAGAAGGCAACAAAGGCCGGGGGGCGTTCCGTTTAGAGTCCCCTTGGGAAAAGACACAGGGCAGCCACAAGGGCTGCCCCTACGAAACACTCAGTCCAAGCCAGGCACAAGGGCTGCCAATAGGAAACACCCAAGCCAAGCCAGGCACAAAGGCTGCCCATAGGAAACACTCAGTCCAAGCCAGGCGCAAGGGCTGCCCCTACGAAACACTTAAGCCAAGCCAGCCAATCTGGTAACCCGTCCAGTACCCGGCATTACTAGACCCATATGCGGGGGCAGTGTTAAACTGCCACTGCTTAATTCTGAGTCCTTTTTAGGTAGTCGGCCCGCAGGAGGCTGCCCCATGGCTGAACCCCTGGTAATTTACGAAGTGGTGGATAATGTCGCTATCCTCAGGTTGAACAACCCCACACGACGGCACGCGCTGTCCAGCGAAGTGCTGGCTGCCCTGAAAGACCGTTTGGGCCGGATTATGGAGGACTCCACAATTAAGGTTGTGGTGCTGCGTTCCGAGGGGCCCGTGTTCAGTTCGGGGCACGATTTGCGGGAGCTGGTGGGTTCGGACGAGGAGAGTTATACCCACATTTTTGCCGAGTGTACCGAGGTGATGGAGGCCATCCGATTGTTGCCCCAGCCGGTGGTTGCACAGGTCCAGGGACTGGCTACGGCAGCGGGATGCCAGTTGGTCGCCACCTGCGATCTGGCGGTGGCTTCGGAGGATGCGGGTTTTTGCACTCCTGGCGTCCAGATAGGCCTGTTCTGTTCCACGCCGGCGGTGGCTCTGTCCCGCGCCGTCAATCCCAAGCAGGCCATGGAAATGCTGCTCACGGGCATCCCCATTTCGGCCAAGACTGCTATGGACTGGGGCCTGATTAACCGGGTAGTGCCGGAGGACCAACTGGAAGATACGGTAATGCAGCTGGCGCGGCACATCGCCAAGGCCAGCGCTTACACCCTGGCAATAGGCAAGCAGGCATTTTACCGTCAGCTCCAGGTTGACCGTCCGGTAGCGTACGATATGGCGCAGCGTACCATGGTTGAGAATCTGCTGGCCTACGATGCGCAGGAAGGAATTACGGCATTCCTCGAGAAGAGGGAACCCGAGTGGGCAAATTAGCTGAACTACAATTTTCCAATTGAGAACGAGGCTTTCGTTCAATTAGCGGACGCTTCCCTGGTTCTCAATTGATGATGGAGGAAGTAATGGCAGACGTACCCTTGTTTCCGGTAACCGTGGTGGGCAGTTGGCCCCGACCGCCGGAACTGATTCAGGCTCTGCGGAGACGGCAGGCCGACGAGATTTCTGAGGACGAGTTCAATGCCGTAGCGGATAAGGCGGTAATACAGGCGCTCAAAGAGCAGGAAGAAGCGGGTACCGACATCATCAGCGACGGCGAACAGCGGCGGGACAACTTCTACTCCTACGTTGTCGGCAAGATTGCCGGTATGCAGCTGATGAAGGTCTCGGAGTTGCTGGATTACGCCAAAGACCGGGCCCGGCTGGAGGAACAGCTACGGGCTTTGGACGTGCCGGCCTTTGCCATCAAGAGTCCCATTGTTGTTGACAGGATTTCGACCAGGGAAGGACTGTCCCTGGATGAACTGGCCTTCCTGAAGAGCCACACCGATAAACCCATTAAGATACCCATACCCGGACCCTACATGCTGACCCGCTCAAGCTGGTTTGAGGGCCTGTCCGACAAGATTTACCCTTCTCCGGAAGACCTGGCCAGGGACGTGGTGCAGATTCTGCGGGAAGAGACCATCAAGCTGCGGGACATGGGCGCCGACTTTATCCAGTACGACGAACCCATCCTGACCCAGGTGGTGCTGGGCGAAGAGTCCAGCGAGACCTTTATGTGCGCCTCGCTGCCTCAGCGCCGCGACCCAACCACCGAGCTTGAGTTTGCCCTGCGCATGATGAACGAAGTGGCTGAGGGCATCGAAGGGGTCAAGCTGGGCGTCCACGTCTGCAGGGGCAACTGGAGCCGCAAGGAAGAGGTGCTCCTGACCGGCAATTATGGCCCGCTGCTCCCCTACCTGGTGCAGATGAACATTGACCAACTGGTGCTGGAGTGCGCCACACCCCGCGCCGGAGAGATGGAAGTATTCAAGGAATACGCCAACGAGAAGGAAATCGGCCTGGGCGTGGTCAATCCGCGTACCGACGAGCTGGAAACCCCGGCTATGATCGTGGAACGGGTCAATGAGATGCTGGAGTATTTTGACGCGGACAAGATTTACCTGAATCCGGACTGCGGCTTCGGCACCTTCGCCGAGCGAAACATCAACACCTCCGAGGGCGCCTTCCACAAAATGCGAGTGATTGGCGAGGCGGCCCAGGAACTGCGCAAACTGCACGGTTAGGACGCAGCATTTCGACTGAAAACTACGAGGAGAAAAGGAAATGGCGATAGAAGAAGAACGCGATCTCAATGGCCTGCCCCGTGAAAAACTGGCCCAGGTCCTGGAGTCATTCAGGGACCCGGAAGTCTTCAACGCCGTAACCGGCCCCTGGAAGTCCCGCATTGCGTGGCAGGGCGGGATGCGGGCCCGGGCCTACATGCGCAACCACCAGGTGGACATGGACGAACCCGGCGACCTGACCGCCACCGACGTGGCTGCCAGCGCCCACGAGCAGCTTTTGTCGGCCATTGGCAGCTGCATGACGGTGGGATTCGTGGTCAACGCCACCAAGCAGGGTGTCCGCATCCATGATCTGGAAGTTGCGGTGGAAGGATACTTTGACAACATCCGCAAGTGGGCGGGCGTGGAAGACGAGGGCAACCCCGGCTACGGCCGAATCTCGGCCAAGTGTTTCGTCCGGGCCGACGCCGACGAAGACACTCTCAAGGAAATCTGGAGGCTGGCGGTGGAAGGCTCGCCGGTAACTCAGTCGGTTGCGAATGCCACCAGCGTTGAAACCGACTTCGAGATGGTGGGATAGCGGCAACTTTTCCGCGAAGGACACGGAGAGGCACGAAGGACCGTCAATGGTTCTTCGTGCTTATTTTTGCGCTGCAATTGGCGCAGCAACAGGAGAAGACATGGTCGAGTTCGTTTCCGCCGACTGGGTGGAATCACAGCTGGGTAGTCCCGATTTCCTCTTGGTAGATCCCCGGGGTCCCATGCGTTATATGCAGGGGCACCTGAGGGGGGCCGTCAATTTGCCGGCAGTACGGCTGTTTGGGCGGGAAGGTAAACTGCTGTCAGTGTATGAGCTTGCGGAGTTCTTTGGTTCGGTGGGCGTGGGCAACGACACTACTGTAACCATGTACGACGGCGGTGACGGCCGGAACGCGGCCCTGGCGGCGTGGGCCCTGGCATACCTGGGCCACACAAACGTCCGCATAATGGACATCTTCTTCGAAACTTGGGCGGCGCAAGGGCGGGAGAAGCTGTACCGTCCGGTGCGCCCCACCGCGAACACCCTGGAACCGACACTTAACCCTGAAGTGAGGGCTACACTGGAGGACGTTTCGCGGGCGCTGGATACGGATTCCAATGACGGCAAGGTGACGTTGCTGGACCTGCGGAGCCAAATGGAGTTTAACGGGCTGCCGGACGTGGATGACCGCCCTGGACACATACCCGGGGCAGTTAACCTGGTCTGGCAGGAACTGGTAGACGGGAATGACAGCTACCTGGAGTCGCCGGAAGTGTTGAAGGGGAAGCTGGAGGCGAGGCAGATTGGCCCGGACAGCCCGGTGATAGCGTACTGCCGCAGTGGAATACGGGCCTCGGTGGGCTACCTGGCGCTGAAACAGTTGGGCTACGACGTGCGCCTGTACGACGGGTCTTACCTGGAGTGGATGAACGAGGGGATGCCGGTGGAAGAGACCGTGGGGTAGAGGCTGCCAGGGAAGTCTTGATATAGGGTCGGGAAAGGGGAAAAACTGAAGCGGCAGACGGGTTCCGCCATGGCGTTTCAGATCGTATCATAAGCCTCCGTACTCCCCATTGCCAGATACAAAAACCCCCGAAGCTTAGTCCTTGAAGTGCCACCATGTTCCAATTAGAGTCACTCCAAGAGTGATAACACAGGGAATAATTCAAAATGGAACGGGGTGAGAGAAAAGAGGAACGGCCGCGCCCATTGTCTGCGGTTTTGGTGAAGAGCGTTAAGGAACCGGGGCGTTACCCGGATGGTCCAGGGGGCATGTATTGTCACTTTTGGTCAAACAGGGGTGGCGCAGACGAATGGCAAAGTGCTGGTCCCAGAAACTCCGGATTAACGGCCAGGCGTTCAACGTTGGTTTAGGTTCGTACCCTGTCGTCACCCTGGCAAGGGCACGGGAACTGGCGCTGCAAAACCGGCGAGCCATCGTCGAGGAAAATGACCCCCGGACTCCTTCAGATGCCTTTCCCATCTTTGGAGAAGCAGTTGATACGGTCATTGCCGAACACCCAATAAGCTAGAAGAATCTAAAGACCGCAAAGATGTGGCGAGCAAGGTTGGATACCTACGCCATAGCTACGTAGGGCTTATGGCTTGATTCCCTCCCCGGGCTCCAGTCCCGTGGGGATGGACCTTGATGTAGCTGGCGTCGATCATCAGCCACTCAAAGTCGGGATCGTCGATGACGGTATCCAGCAACTGCTCCCAGACGCCCCGATCCCGCCAGCGGCAGAACAGGCGGTGAGTATTCTTCCAATCCCCGTAATCCGGTGGCAGGTCCCGCCACGGCGCCCCAGTTCGCAGGATCCAGAACACCGCATTGAGAAACAACCGGTTGTCCTTGGCCGGTCGCCCCCTCTTGCCTCCGTCTCCAGGCAAAAGAGGCAGCAACCTTTCCCAAACCTGGTCCGAAATGTCGTGACGTCGATGCGCTGCTGCCATTTCCTCACCCTTCACACTCACTTGCTACACAAAAATCTAACATCTTCCTACGATTTTGACGACACTTCCTAGGGTCTCCATAAGGATTTCTATGACTTCCTGAATGACGCCACAGGGACGACACTCGCAGCATTCCTGCTGATGAGTTTCACTATTTATTTTAGAATACAGCTCCCTGTACGCTGTTTCGTAACCTGATACGTAGATGTTGCCGTTGCTGACCATTTTGATACCTCCCGTTTGCTGAATGCGGCACTGACTAGCTGTCAATGCTCACAAATCCAACAAGTCATGGGAGAATATGGCCCAGGAATTATTCCGGGGGCTGCCCCCAAAAGGGAGCGATGCCACGCTCGTGCTCCAGGGCAATCGCGTCATAAACGATTGTCATGCTGAGCGAAGCCGAAGCATCTAAACTCCAACCCAGCAACCTTGTTTCGGGCCTTGAGCCTGACTCCTGTCAGGGACTTTAGACCCTTCGGCAAGATCAGGGTGCTTGTTTTCTCATCAAGAAGAACTTGCACATATCAACACGAACTTAAAACGCGATTGCCCTGGCTCGTGCTCGGTTTGACATGAATCATTTTATAATGATATTGTATATCACTTGATTGAGTTGATGTCCAAACGCTGGGCAGGCCTGATATGAAAGGAAGTATCATTAAGTACCCTAATGCACCATATGCCAACCCAGACCTCTTAACGATACTGGGTAGTCGCGGCCACCGGGCTACGGCCCCCAGGAAAGCGATAGTCGGTCTCCTGGCCCAGAAGCAGGGCGGCTTTACTGCCGAGGAACTCTGTGAAGAACTGCCCTGGGTGGGAAGGGCCACGGTTTACCGCACCATCAAGCTCTTCCTTGAAGCGGGCGTTATCTGCAAGCTCCCCCTGCTGGAAGGGGCCCACCTGTACCTTCTCTGCAGCGTTGGCCATCATCACCACTCGGTGTGTGTCGAATGCGGCGTGGTGGAGGAACTCCGGGTGGCGGCGGTCGAGCGATTAATCAGCGCGGTCAGCGCCGACATCCCGGGAGAGATCGTTGACCACCGCCTTGAGCTGTACGTGAACTGCGGCGCCTGCCCGGCCACCGAGGACTAGCAACGGATTTCATTCCGGAAAACTGAACCCCTGCGTCCTGCAGGATCAAGTGATACATCCTGTCACATTGACGAGTTTCGGTGAGAGACATGCCTCTCCCAGGACCATTCCTAAGTAGATACGGAGGCTACCCATTAATGAAAACGTTTCATCCCAGCAAGGTTAATTTCGAAAGCCTGACCTTGCCCCTGCTTGTGGGGCTCGTCGTGCTCGCCGCCCTTTTCCTGGGCGCTTGCGCCAACAGCCAGGAAGCGGAGACCACCGCAGCGCCGCAACCGGCGGTGACCCCCTCGGCCGCGGCTGCCAGCGACCAGCCAGCCCAGCCGACCCAGGCCCCAACGGCAACGCCACCGGCCGCGGATTCCCCTTCGGCCCCGCCGGCCGCTTCAGGTAACGTCGTTGAGGCTGCCACCACTTCCGGGCCGCCGGTCCAGGTGGTTACAACCACCAATTTTGTCGGCGACTGGGCCAGGGTGGTGGGCGGCGACCGGGCCGAGGTCTTCGCCCTGCTGCGCGCAGGCAGCGATCCCCACTCCTTTATCCCCGGGGGCGCCGATGTGGCCCGGGTCGCCGATGCCGACGTTGTGTTCACCGTCGGTCTGGGCCTGGAAGCCAACTGGCTGCACGACCTGGTGCTCAATGCCAGTGCGGATGAGTCCACGGTGATCGAGCTTGGCGAAGTCGTGGACCCCATGGAGTTTTCCGGGCCTGACCCTCACGGCCACGGGGAAGCGGGTCACGAAGAAGCGGGTCATGACGAACACGGCCATGAAGAAGAAGCGGACCACGAAGAACCGGGCCACGAAGAACCAGCGGAAGCGGAAGCGGGCCACGAAGAACCGGGCCACGATGAGCACGGCCATGAAGAAGAAGCGGGTCACGAAGAAATGGGCCACGATGAGCACGGCCATGAAGAAGAAGCGGGTCACGAAGAAATGGGCCATGACGAACACAACCACGGCGCCTTCGATCCCCACTTCTGGTTCGACCCCATTCGGGTCAAGATCGCGGTCAACGAAATGGCCGCCCGGCTGTCGGCCCTGGACCCCGACAACGCCAGCGTCTACTACGTGAACGCCGCCGAATATGGCAAGGAACTGGACGACCTGCACGCCTGGATCCAGGGGCACGTCGAGATGGTGCCGCCGGAGCGCCGCCTGCTGGTCACCTCCCATGACAGCCTCGGCTACCTGGCGGAGGCCTACGGGTTTAAGGTTGTCGGGCTGGTAATACCGTCCCTGGCGCCCGATGTTGAGCCCTCGGCGGAGCACGTTTCCGAAGTAATCGAGGCGGTCCGGGAGAACAATGTGCCCGTTGTCTTTGGGGAAACCACCTTTAGCGACAGGCTGGCGCAGACCATTGCCCTGGAAACCGGCGCGGAACTGGTCCAGCTCTATTCCGGATCCATGGACGTGGAGGGCAGCGGCGCCGACACCTACCTGGGCATGGTGCGGACCAACGTCGAACGAATCGTGGAGGCCCTGAAGTGACCTCTGTCACCGACTCCCACGACGCCAGCATGTCCCTCCAGGACGTCACCGTCGAACTGGACGGCTACATGGCCCTGAGCAACGTCACCTTCGCCGTGGGCGCGGGAACCCTGATGGGCGTGGTAGGCCCCAACGGCGCCGGCAAGAGCACCCTGTTCAACACCATCGCCGGCCTGCTCCCCGTCCACCAGGGCAGCGTTACCCTCAACCGGGTGGACCTGCGCCGGGGCGCCCTGGCCTACGTCCCCCAGCGGGACAGCGTCAACTGGCGGTTTCCGGTGAACGTGACGGACGTGGTGCTGATGGGCCGGTGCTGCCGGCTGGGGTGGTTCCGCCGTCCCGGCAAAAAGGACCGGGAACTGGTCAAGGCCTGCCTCTGCCGGGTGGGCCTGTGGGACCGCCGCGGCGCCCTGATGACCGAGCTTTCGGGCGGCCAGCGACAGCGGGTCTTCGTCGCCCGGGCCCTGGCCCAGGAGGCCAGCGTGCTGCTGCTGGACGAGGCCTTCAGCGGTGTCGACGCCGGCGCCCAGGAAGCCCTGGTCGAGGTGCTCCAGGCGCTGCGGGACGAGGGCCGCATTGTCCTGCTGGCCACCCACGACCTCAACAACCTGGCCCGCCGCTTCGACCAGGTCCTGTGCCTGAATCGCCATGTGTGCGCCTGCGGAGCCCCCAACCAGGTATTCACGCCGGAGGTAATGGAGGAACTGTACGGCTTCCAGTTCGCGCTGGATGGCGAGGAGTAGCAGGCGCGGAATAATGGTTCAAGTTGGTGAGTCGCCGTGCCCTGCAGCGCGTCATTCCGACGCAGGCCGGAATCCAGTAGGGTTAATGCAGAATACAGACCGGAAGTGGCGAGGCCTCTGGATACCGGCGAAAGCCGGTATGACGGGACTGGACCCCGAAAATCCCCCGAGGCCTGAACAGGTACATTGCGGACAGTATGATTGACTTCCTTGTCGCCCCGCTGGAGTACAGCTTCATGTTGCGTGCCCTGACGGGCGCCGTTCTGGTGGGCGTCATGTGCCCGCTGCTGGGCGCCTACGTGGTCACCAGGAACCTGGCCTTCATTGGGGACGCCCTGGCCCACGCCGTGCTGCCGGGCATGGCCCTGGGGTTCATGGTTGGCATCAATCCGGCCCTGGCGGCCGTCCCCACCGGCGTCACCGTCGCCATGCTGGTGCGGATCGTGAGCCGGCGCGCCGGCCTCAGCGCCGATACCTCCATCGGCATCCTGTTCGCCTCCATGTTCGCCCTCGGCCTGATGATGCTCTCCATGTCTACCACCATCAATGTGGACGTGGAGGACCTGCTGATGGGTCAGATACTGGGCATAACCCCCGGCGCCATCTACATATCCCTGGCCATCACCGGGCTGGTCATCCTGGGGCTGTTCGTCTTTCACCACTTGCTGCTCTTCACGAGCTTCGACCCGGTGGGCTCCCAGGTCATCGGCATGCGCACCAGCGTGGTGGACTATGTCCTGCTGGCCCTGCTGGCCCTGGTCATAGTGATCGGCATCCAGGCGGCCGGTGTCATCCTGGTGATGGCGATGCTGGTGATACCCGCGGCCACGGCTTACCTGCTGGTGCGGCGATTTGTCACCATCATGCTTACGGCGGCGGCGCTGGGGACGGTGGCTTCGGTCACGGGACTCTACCTGTCCTTCCACTTCAACCTGCCCGCAGGGCCGGCCATGACTTTGGTGGCAACCGGGGTGTTCGTGCTGGTGGCTATTTTCCGGCGGAAAGTTTTTGCCTGAGGCACCCAGATTCCAACGCAGGGGCCAAATTGTCATCCGTTTACGGACGAGGATGCGTCGGTTGCCCAGTTAACTATTCCCCAGGGCTCAGGCGAGTGAACTCCACGTCTTCCTGCCATACCCTGGCCTGGCCTCGGGAGTCCTGCTGAATGAAGACGTTGCACAGCCAGTCGTGGTCATTCGACTCAGGGTAGTCGCTGCGGTAATGGGAGCCACGGGACTCACGGCGGGCCAGCGCGCTCAGGCAGGTGACTTGCGCCACCGTTATTATGCTGCGAACGTCCAGCCACTCCTGCCAGGCCTGGTTGTACTGGCGTACTGCCGGTACCGAAGCTGCCCCGGCGCGCTGTCCCAGTTCTTCCAGCGAAGCCAGAACCGACTCAAGGCCTGGGCCATCGCGCACAATCCCTCCCTTGTCCCACATCAGGGACTCCACCTCCTGGCGGATGGAGAATATATTGCCCGAGCCAGACTCTCCAAAGGGAGCAACAGCGCCTTCTACCAGGGAGTCCACCTGGCGGGGGGCAACCGTGGGCAGGGTGCGGTCTTCGACGAACTCGGCCATAGCGTCCCCGGCAATGGCGCCGAACACGGTGGACTCGGCAACCCCGTTTCCGCCCAGTCGATTCGCCCCGTGAACGCCGCCCGAGTCCTCACCGGCTACAAAGAGCCGGTCCAGTCCACTGCGGCAAAGTTCGTCTATTCGTACTCCTCCCATGTGGAAGTGGGCGGTGGGACATACTTTCACCGGTTCCCGGGCGAGGTCAAAGCCAACTTCCCGGCAGCGGGCTACCATCCCGGGGAAAGACTGTTCCACGAATTCAACACCCAAATGGGAAACGTCCAGAAAGACGGCCCCGTCGGGAGTGCCCCGTCCGCCCTGGATTTCCAGGTACCCGGCCCGGGAGACCATGTCCCGAGTGGAGCGTTCCATGCGCTCCGGGTCGTAGCGTTCCATGTACCTTTGTCCCGCATCATTCAGCAGGTGGCCTCCGGCGCCCCTCAGGCCCTCTTCCAGGACCGCGCCGGTTACGATAGTACGCCCGGCGACCAGTCCGGTGGGATGGAACTGGTACATTTCCATGTCCTGCAAAGCGCAGCCCGCCCAGTAACACAGGGCCATGCCGTCTCCGCATTTTTCCAGTGAAGGCGCGGCGTAGGTGTACATCCTGGCGCCCCCGCCGGCGGCCATCAGGGTTGCCCTGGCGGCCACGGTTATGAATTCGCCGGTACGGACGTTGAGCAACAGCGCCCCCGCAATGCCCCCGGCAGTGTCGTGCAGGAGCGAGACAGCGCGGTGTTCGTCCAGGAGGGTCATACCGGATGCCAGGACATTCTCCTTCAGACGGGACATTATCTCGATGCCGGTGAGGTCTCCCCGGTGGACCGTGCGGTCGAAACTCTGTCCGGCGAAGGCCTTCTGGAAGATGTACCCCTGGCTGTCCCGGTCGAAAAAACACCCCAGTGATTCCAAGTCGGCGATAATCCGGGGCGCCTGATTGACCAGCAGCCAGGCCAGTTCCTGGTTGTTGATAAACCCACCGCCCCGAATGGTGTCTTCGAAGTGCCTCTCGAAGGAATCCTTTGGGTCCAGGACCGCGTTGTAGCCGCCCTGCACCATGCGAGTGCAGCCGCTCTGGCCAATCTGGCCCTTGGCGACGACCACGACATTCAAATGAGGGTTTTTCCGGTGGGCGTGCAGGGCCGCCATCAGCCCGGCTCCGCCGCCGCCGATTATCAGAATGTCCGCGTCCATTTGTTCCTGCATGACTTCCTCGACTGCGCCCGTGCCAGGATCGCGCCTTTTCTGCCTGTCCGCTCGGACAATATAGGCGAGATTAGCAAGGGCAGCAACTTGCCCAGGCAGGATTCTTTTAATGGAATCGCTGTTATGGTATGTTTAGCGAGCCAGGGGGACGGCGAGTTCTCCCTTGCCGAGCCGGCCTGAATCGGGCCGGTTGATATTCAGCCAAAGGGTAATGCCATGTCCACCACGTCCACCGCCATTTCGCGGGAGCTTATCTACCAGGTAGCTTACGAGACCAACAAGCGGGCCGCCATTGTAGTGCCCCAGGATGGCCTGGCGGCTTTTGGCGAGGCCTGGGAACGGGAGAGCAAACCCCTGGCCCACTTCATTTTGGGCCAGATTCTGGAGAACGCCAAGCTGGCGGTGGCCGACGCCCGACCTATGTGCGGGGACACCGGCCTGCCCCGTTACTACGTTAAGCTGGGTAACGAAGCCCGGATAGACGGCGGGGTCGTGGCCCTGGAACGGGCTTTGCGGCAGGCGGTAGCCGACATTACCCAGGACATTCAGTTGCGGTCCAATCGGGTCCACCCGCTGACCCGGCGGAACCCGGGCAACAATACGGGCGTCTTCGCCCCCAACATAGATTACTCGTTTGAACCTGGCGGTGACTGGATCGACATTATCGCCGTGCACAAGGGGGGCCTGTTCGGGACCGATTACCGGATGCTATTTCCCGCCGACGGCACCGACGGAATCAAACGGTTCCTGCTGGACAACATGGCTGAGTTCGCCCGTCGGGGCCTTTCCTGTCCCCCGGTCGTGGTGGGGGTTGGCCTAGGCGGCACCAAGGACCAGGCGGTGAGCCTTTCCAAAGAGGCGGCTTGCCTGAGATTGATCGGCGACCGGCATCCGGATTCGGAGGTGGCCGCCCTGGAAGAGGAACTGCGGCACCTGGCCAATCAGACCGGGTTCGGCGTCATGGGGGTCGGCGGCGACACTACTGCTCTGGATGTCCATGTTGAAATCGCTTACACCCACACCGGCGGCCTGCCCATCGCGATTTCCCAGTTCTGCACGGCTTATCGCCGTTCGGTAGCCCGGGTTTTCGCCAGCGGAGAGGTCGAATTTCGTGAGGACCCACAATGGTTTACCCCGTATTACCGGCGTGAAGGCATCGAATAAGGACTACGCGCAAGTTGCCGAAGCAGGAGGACTGAAAGTGTCGCAAGGCCAGGCCAGGGAGTGGGAGCTTACATGCCCGCTGGTATCCAGTGACATCGAGAAATTGGCTGCGGGAGACCTGGTATACCTCACTGGGCCGGTCTATACCGCCCGGGATGGGGTATACCAGCACATGCTGATCGACGGGAATGCGCCGCCCATTGATCTTCAGGAACTGACCAACGTCAGCTTGCAGTCGTCTCCTGCCGGCGTGGAAGTGTCTCCAGGAGAGTTTGAAGTCGCCTCCCTCCAGGCCACCGCCGGCTTTCGTTACGCCCAATACATGCCGCAACTGCTGGAGGAGTTCGGCGTGAAGGCCGTAGTCGGCAAGGCGGGAATGTCGGAGCAGGTTTACCAGGAAGTGTTCCGGAAGCATGGCGCCGTATGCCTCACCACGATGGGCTATGGGCTGGGGGCGATTTACGGACGGGCTATCAAGAAGGTTCTGGGAGTTTATTGGGTGGAAGAGCTGGGCATTTCGGAAGCCCTCTGGACCTTCGAAGTGGACCGGTTGGGGCCACTGCTGGTGGAGGGGGACATCCACGGCAACAGCTTCTTCGCTCAAGTCAACGACGAAATTAACCGGCAACTAATGGGCCTGTATGACGGACTGAAGCCCCCGGTATACGGGCGTATCGGTGAAGAGCAAAAGCCCGAAACAGAACTCTTCTAGGTAGAATCAGTGGCTTTTTCCTTTCGAACTCTGTCGCTGCACACCGGTAATTTCCAGGACCGTTACTCGGGCACCCGTTCCGGCTGGTGGGCCTGGTTCCTGCAACGGCTGACCGGCGTGGCCCTGGTCGGCTACCTCTTCCTCCACATAGCGGTGATTTCCACGGCCCGGGCCGGCGCCGACACCTTCGACACCGTGCTTATCGTCCTCCAAAAACCCTTTTTCGTGGTCCTCGACCTGTTTCTCATTGCCGCAGTGTTGTACCACGCCCTGAACGGTGTCCGGGTGCTGCTGTTCGATGCCGGAATCGCCATCAGGCAACAGGCGTTGCTGTTCTGGATCTGCATGCTGCTTACCGCTGTAGTAACCGGAGTGGCCGGTTACTTCAGCCTGCCCCTGATTTTCAGGGAATAACTGACCGAGAGGGCGAAGCCGAGGGATATGTCCGCGCCGTTGACAAGCCGCCAGGAAAATACAGTCACCGGGTTTTGGCCCTGGTTTCTCCAGCGGGTCAGCGGTTTCCTGCTGATATTCCTGGTAGGCGTGCATATCTGGATGACCCACTTTTCCGGCCTGGGCGACGTGGTCCGGGGACACCAGGAAGAGCTGGTGTTGTTCGAGATAGTGAAACAGCGCCTGGCCCAGGGGTTGTTTATATTCATCGACTTCTCCCTGCTGGCGCTGGTTTTGTATCACGGGCTGAACGGGATGCGAAACATCCTGCTGGAGTGGGGTCCCGCAGCCAGGCACGCAGCGGGGATGACGACAGGCTTGTGGCTGCTGGGAGTTGGGACTTTCATTTATGGAGCCTGGGCGCTCCTGGCCTTCATTCTTTAGCAGACCGGATAGCCCTGGAGGCTGACCAATGGACACCATTACGCTGTCAGTAAGGCGCGGGTCGCCGGAACACAATCCCCCAGCATATTGGCAGGAGTTTGAAGTACCCATAGTCGAGGAGACCATGAGCGTGCTGGACGCGCTCATCTGGGTTCAACGCAACGTCGACCCCTCGCTGGCATTTCGCAGGGCCTGCAGGGTGGGAATGTGCGGCACCTGCGGAACCGTCATAAACGGCAGGGAAGGATTGGCCTGCGGAACCTTGCTCAGCTCCGCAGCCGGAAACGGCGGCGGACCGGTGCGAGTGCAGCCTCTGCGGCATTTGCCCGTGATACGGGACCTGGTAACCGACCCAGGTTTGTTCTTTGACCATCTGCGGGGAGTTGACCCCAGCCTGACACCCGGGTCGGGGCTTCAAGAGCCCGTGGTCCTGTCACCCGATTCCAGGGAGCGGCAGACCATTAACCCCCACCGTGAATGCATCTATTGCGGGCTTTGCTACTCCGCCTGCTCGGTGGCGGGACTGGACTCGGGCTTCCTCGGACCGGCCGCCTTGAACCGGGCCTTCGCCCTGGTTTCAGACAGCCGGGACGCCGCCGGAAAGCAGAGACTCCAGATAGTCGCCAATGAGCAAGGCTTGTGGCGCTGCCATACCATATTCGAATGCACCGCGGTCTGCCCCAAGGGAATACCCATCACCCGCGCCATCCAGGGTCTCAAGCGGAAGGTGATTGTGGACAGGCTGAAGAGTCTTTTCAGGCTGGGACGGTGATATTCGAACAGCGGTGCATCGCTATTAGACTGATTGGGTATTTGCCATTCGCCCGTACCCTGTCAAAGCCCTGCCCTTCTATGGTTCGACAAGCTCACCGCGAACGGATTCCCCCTTTGGACATCAATCCGATAGCGAAAACCCGTTAGCCCGCGTTCCAGGTCAGGCTGCCATCTACATGCCCGCCCGTCTGCGCTGCTCCTCCTGCAAGTCGTCGATGCTCTCCCGCGACCTGCCGTAGATGTGGGGCACATCCCAGCCTTCCAGTCCCGCGTAGGTGTCTATCTGGCTGCGGTGATGTGTTTCGTGCTCGAACAGCATCATCATAATGCGCCAGCCGCTGAGCATTCCGTCGGTATCGATCATCCTCACCCGGCGTTGCAGCCACTCCGGCGGGCTGTCGTCCAGCCGCCGGTGGAACTCCTCGAAGGACTCCTCGATGGCCGGAACCCAGTCCGACTGATGCTCGGTGCTGGGCACGGGCCAGTCGTACAGCCAGCCCCGCCCGCAGTAGGCACTGGCGAAGTAGAGCCGGGATTCCGCGATGTGATGCACGATTTCGTTGATATTCCAGGCCTTCTCGCCTTCTCCCCGGGGTGGCCGCCAGCCGTCGGCCTCCGGTGGCAGGGCCATAATGTCCCGCACCGTGCGCTGGTGGAAGCGGTCGAAGTAGCGAAGCAGGGTTGGCAGGTCGGTAATCATCTCTAATCCTCGTGGGGAATGCCCGTTTCCAAGCTCCCAATACGGCTGCGGAAATGATAGATAGCCGCAACGGCAGCGTCAACGTCAACGGCATAGTTGTCCGGCGGGTTTGGCCTCGCCGCGCAGCAGGGTGTAGAATCGGCGCAACATCGCGAGGTAAATGAGGAGCGGTTATGAAGTACGACGTTATTGTAATCGGCGGCGGCTCCGCCGGTTCCGTGGTGGCCAGCCGGCTGTCGGAAGGCCCCAATCGCTCGGTGCTGCTGCTGGAGGCGGGCCAGGATTACGCTGATCCGGAGCAACTCCCGGAGCCGGTTCGCAATGGCCACTCCTCGGAGGGCGAAGCCATCAGCTCGGCGGTTTCCTGGAACCTGCGCGGCGTCATCAACGACCAGCAGGGTGAGATAAACATCGCCCAGGGCAAGGTAATCGGCGGCTCCGGCTCCATCAACGGCCAGGTCTACCTGCGCGGCCTGCCCGAGGACTTCGAGCGCTGGGAATCTCACTTCGGCAACCGGGAATGGGGCTACCTCAATGTCCTGCCCTACTACCGCAGGGCCGAAACCGACCTGGACATCCAGGACGACTTCCACGGCTCCGAAGGCCCAATCCCCATCGTCCGCCGCGAGGACGAGGAGTGGCCGGCGGTTCAGAAGGCGTTCTACGACGCCTGCATGGAGCGGGGCTACCCATCCAGCCACGACCTCAACGGACCCGACTCCGGCGGCATCGGCGCCATTCCCATGAACAACCTCAACGGCTGGCGCATGAGCACCAACGTCACCCACCTCACGCCCGCCCGCCACCGCCTCAATCTCACCATACGCGGCGACGTGTTCGTCCGTCGCGTGGTTATCGAGGACGGCCAGGTCACCGGCGTCGAGGTGGAGAGCGGCGGTGAGATTTTCACCGTCGAGGGTGATCGCGTGGTGCTGTGCGCCGGGGCGCTCAAATCACCCCACATCCTGATGCTGTCCGGCGTTGGCCCTCGCGACCAGCTGGAGCAGAACAGCGTCCCGGTCCTGGTGGACTCCCCCGGCGTCGGACAGAACCTGTTCAACCACCCTATGGGGTCAGTCTCTTTCCGGGTCAATGAAAACGTCAGGCTGACAGCCAATGCCGAAGCCCTGCGCTTCGGCCTGCGGGTAACGTCGGAGCCGCCTTCCCACCCCAACGACGTCATGCTGCACACCCTCGCTGTCTGGAACGTGATGACCGGCGAGATGGTGCCGTCGGGCACTGCCCGCATCGCTTGCGCCCTGGAGCTTCCCGAGGGCACCGGCTGGGTGCGCCTGCAGTCGGGAGACCCAACGGCGCAGCCTTCCATCAACTACCGCTACCTGCACAACGAGAACGATATGCGCCGGATGCGCGAGGCCGTGCGGCTGGCGTGCGGCATTCTGGAATCCGACGCCTACCGGGGCATCTCCGAGGGGCGTATTGCTCCGGATGACGACACTCTTACCAGTGACGACGACCTGGACGCCTGGATTCGCCAGACCCTCGGCAGTTCCCGCCATGTCTCCGGCACCTGCCGCATCGGACCCGACGGCGACGCCATGGCCGTTACCGACCAGCAATGCCGCGTGCGCGGTGTCGACGGCCTGTGGGTAGCCGACTCCTCCATCATGCCCCAGGTAACCCGCGCCAATACCAACGCAACCGCCATCATGATCGGAGAGCGCGTCGCCGACTGGGTGGCTGAGAGTTAGCCAATTGGAGACTTCAACGTTAAGGTGTGCAACACCGACACCGAGCGTAGAAAATGGATGGGTTTGGCGGCTGCGGGACGGTGCTCCTGAATAAGCTTTCAGGCCCGCGATCTGCTGCTCCGGCCTTTGCCTATAAATGCAGGGGCTGCTCCGTCAGCCGAGCCCGCGAGCTACCATGCAGAACGGTCCCCAGCTCGACCACCGCCTGGTGGATCTGAGCATAAGAATTCCACGAAGTACAACCGTCCTACCGTTTAAAGGATGATAGTCAGCCTTGCGGAAGGGGGTGGGCTGTACGGTTTTCCGCCGCCATAAATCAGCCAGCGGAGCCGCCTACGTGGCCGACCTTAACACCGCCGTTTAGATCCTGCCTTGGGCCCGGGCGATGCCCTTCAGGAGGGGACAGATTCTCTCCTCGCCGTTGGGGTCCTCGTACCCGTTCCCCTTGTGGACTACGGCGACGGCAACACATTGGAGCCGGACGGTGGTCAACGTTAGCTGGCGCTCATCGGCCGGGTGAGCCATGTAAGTGGATCGCCACGGCCGCCGTTGGATATTCCGCCCGACTGGTCGCCAAGGAATCAGGCGGAGAAGTGGCAAAGGCTTGATAGATCATTCATAGAAATATTTAGTATTCTAAGGTTATATAGATAATGATCTATCGCATAGACACCTGGTACACCCCGTGTCATCGTCACGCCACACCCACATGAGTAAGGCGCTTACTCCCTTCGGCCACTCCTCATCACACTGCCAAGGAGGTACTTTCGAGTGAATGGACACCTGCATGACTACCGCCATCCCAGTTATGACCCCTTCAGGGATATGCCCTTTTCCAGAATTATTGACAAGGTTGACGGGCCAATGATGGACCTGGAGATAGCCCGGGTACTGCAGGTGGGTACCGCCACGGTGGAACGGGTACGACGGCGGTGTCTGGAGGAGGGGATGGAGGCGGCCCTGAGTCGGCGGCAGCAGGTGAAGCGACGCCCGAAGAAACTGGACGGATCTGGGGAGGCCCACTTGATAGCCCTGGCCTGCTCGACGCCACCGGAGAGACGGTCCAGTTGGACGCTGCAATTGCTGGCTGATGGATTGGTGGAGCGGGAGACAGTGGACAGCATCAGCCCGGGTACAGTGGGCAGGACCTTGAAAAGAACCAACTCAAGCCCTGGCTGAAGGAATGCTGGTGTATTCCGCCCCAGGCCAGCGCTCAGTTCGTGTGTGCCATGGAGGACGTGCTGGAGGTCTATCACCGGGACTACGGGGAACAGAAGGTGCTGGTGTGCCTGGACGAGACCAGCAAGCAACTGGTGGGGGAGACTCGGCCGCCTCGGCCGCGCGTCCCGGGGCGGTCCAGGCTTACGACCACCAATACCGGCGCAAAGGGGGGAGCAACCTGTTCATGGTGTTCGCGCCCCTGGAGGGCTGCCGGAGGGTGGGGGTGAGGGAGCGCCGGACTAAAGTCGATTGGGCGCGGCAGGTCAAGCTACTGGTGGACCAGGACTATCCCGGCAAGGACCGTATCGTGCTGGTAATGGACAACCTGAACACCCACCACCCAGCGTCATTATAGGATGCCTTTGAACCCGCCAAGGCCTGGCGCATAGCTGAACGGTTGGAGATTCACTATACCCCCAAGCACGGCAGCTGGCTGAACATGGCCGAAATAGAATTGGGGGTGCTGGGACGCCAATGCCTGCACCGGAGGATTGCCGACCGGGAAACCTTGAGGGCAGAGACCGGAGCCTGGCAAACACGGCGGAACCGAGAAGCAGTCCAAGTGGACTGGCGCTTCACCACCTCCGATGCACGCATCAAACTAAAGTCCCTTTACCTATCGCTACAACTGTGTTGATCTACTAGGGGACTCGGAAAACTCCTGCTCTTCTCACGTGTCGGTGTCTTCCTCCAGGTGTCGTGCCTTCCAGGGGCATAGAGCTGGGCCGTGATATTGCCCGCAGGTGCTGAGCACGCCAAATTTGCCTAAATTTGTACTTTCGGGCTAGATCATACCCAACTCGTCAAGATACAGCCTGAGTGATGCGGCGCATTCGGCGGGCTTTTCCAACTGCAGAAAATGGGTGGCTTCCGGGAAAAAGTCGTAGTCCACGCTCAGAATGTCGCTAAGGTCGAGGGTGGGCAGGTAGGAAAAGGGAAGGGTAGGGTCGGCGCCGATAACCTTGACCGGGCACTCCAGGGAGTCGAAGTCAACAGCAACGCCGTAGACACTGGCATAGTCCACGATTTGAGCTTCGTATTCCCTGGGACAGCGGAGCTCGTATCCCCCGTCGCCCCTGGCCCGGAGGGTAGTCATTGCCATCAGGTCGAAAGCGCCTGGAACGAATCTCCGAAAGAGCGGGAGGAAGGGGAGAACTTCAGCAAACTCCTCCCTGCGCTGAAATCTATCCGTGCGGCGGCGGGCAAAACCCGCGGCACTGACGGCGGCTTCCTCGAATTCGCGATGACTGCGGCCAGGTTTGCAAAGCGGAGGATCGTAAAGCACGAGGGCAGTATAACGATGCCCCCGTAAGGGGGAAAGCAGGGTAACCAGCGCCGAGACCGAGTGAAACACGCCGACCTGGGGCTTTTCGCCCCATTGCCGGCCAATGGCCTCCAGGATAATGTCGTGATCCGAGACCATGGTCGGAACATTGTGCTGTGCCAGGGAACTGACCTGGTTCCACCCGTGATTGCGCATGTCGTATATCACCAGGTCAAAGTCATCGGCAAGCAGGGACCAAAAAGGGTAGTAAAAGTCGATGGCCATGCCGTTGCCGTGGCTGAGCACCAGCCGGAGGCCGTCGGGATTGCCGTGGCGGCGTACCATAATGGTGGTGTCGGCGTCCACCTCAACCTCGTGAACCGACGAGGGTTCCGGCACATGCCAGGCGAACTGCTGGTGCTCTACCAACCTTTACACCCTTCAGGGGGAACTTCCAGGTATCGGCACTCAAGGTCCGCAAGTTCCGAGTTTGACGTCGGCAGTTCGCTGGCCAAGGCGGCCGCAAACCCGTCTCCGCTAATGTCTTCCAGGCGCCACCTGTGGGAGGGTAAGTGGGGAAACCGGAACACCCCTGCGGATTCACCCCTGCGGATGTTCAGCGGCACCTGGACACCGGAAACGTCGGTCGAAAAGCCCGTCCCCAACGCTTTCACCAGGGCCTCCTTGCAGGTCCACAGGCGAAAGAACTGGAGAAGCCTGGCCTGCTCCGGCATTTCGTCCAGCTCTCTCCGTTCGTCAGGCCCCATAACCGCTTCGATAAGCGAATTCAAGTGGCGCTTGGGGGCTACCTGCTCAACGTCTACGCCCAGTCGTCCGGTCTTTGCGTGAGCAATGAGCCCGTATTCACCGCTGTGGCTCACGCTGAAGCTTATGGGGGCCGGCTGGCCATCCACCCGCGCGAAGGGCTTGCCATGTTCCCCTTCACCGAAAGAAAGACTGCCGTTGGCGCAGCCCAGTTCGGCGCAGGCGATGAACCGCAGGGCGGCGCGGCAGAGTACAAAGTGCCTGCGGGGTTCGGGCAGGTAACTTTCGCAGCGTGAACGTTCGGATGTACTCAGCCAGCCGAGGGCGATGTCCTCTCGAGCTTCGTCAGCCGTCAGGTCAACCCTTACAACGGAGATTCGGCCTGACACAAGGAGGGGACTCCACCAGTGGAGGCGGGACGGTGAATCGGGGTGAATGAAATCCCTTCTTGCCGTCTTCAACGCCATTCCTCTTCGGGAGTCCCTGTTTGAGATGTGTCTGTCAGAGGCGGTAGCCGCTCTATGCTTCCAGCTGCGCGATTAGCTCTCCGACGGTGCTGTACTTGTCGCAGTCTTCGGTGCTGAACCCCACGCCGAACTCGTCGGCGACGATCTTCGCGAAGGCAACGAAATCAACGGAAGATATGCCCGATGCCCTCAGGCTGTAGTCCATATGGAGCGGATCGCCTGCGTTCCGACCTTCTATTTCCAGGTTGTCGTCCACCAGTTGCCTGAGTCGTTCTTCAGTAGTTGCCACTAACGGGTCCTCCCAAAATTGTAATTTCCAACATCTGGACCAATTTAAGCCTAGCAAGGCAACACTGTTCGGTCAATCTAAAGTGAAGAAACGTTCAACTTCTGGTGTCGTTGGGTTAGGATAGCACATCAAGGGTTTTGCAGACGGGATTTGAACCGTCCTCCAGCCGCTGCAAACCGCCGAAAATGAACGGGTCTTTCACCGCTTAGGGAGCGGCCCGCCGCTGTTGAACCCAGAAACTCCGGCGCTGGAAGGGATACCGGGGTATCGCTATTCTTCTCCGTTCCTCTCCCGCGAAAAGACCGCGAAAATCGACCGGCGCCCCTGCTTCGTAGGCGGCAGCGAGGGCCCTTGCGAAACTATTGTTTTCGTCGGACGAGTCATTGTGCGACTGTTGAAGGCCATCAAGAACAGTGATCTGCATGGTCTCAGCCGCCTCGCGGAACTGCATGGCCGGACCGAGCGTCACTGCCAAGCCTACACCCGTCTCTACCAGAACCTGCAGGCCAGCCTCGAAAGCCCCGCCGCCGGTAACCAGTCGGCGCCAATGGGAGTTGTCCAGTTGCCCGGAATCGTGTACGAGGCGGCCGGTAGCGCCGCTCACCAGGGTCAATGCCGGCGCCTTCACCGGAACGATGGGTAGTGCCGCACCGGGGCCGGTCAGGGCCGCCGCCAGCCTCAGCCCGTCCTCCAGTGTCAGCACGCCGGCGGTGTGGGCCGCCGCAATTTCACCAATACCCTGGCCCAGGACCACACGGGCGTGGATGCCGACACTTTCCCAAAGAGCTGTCAGGGCGACTTCAACTGCGAAGCTGGCAGGGTTAGCCCACTCCGGTTGGGCAAGCCTCTCTAAATTGACGTCCCTGCCAAACATTACATCCAGCAAAGATTCTCCCGGTTCCTGCCCGAAAAGTTCGTCGCACCGGTTTAATACTGAACGGATGACCGGTTCCGTCCGGTACAACTCCTCTGCCATTCCCGACCGCTGTCCTCCGGCCCCTGAATAAACGAAGGCAATGCCGGGCGCACTGGTAGAAGCCGGCTCTCCAAGTTTCTGTGCAGGTGCCAGGACCCTCTTCAACTCCGCACACAGATCGTCTGCGTCTCTGAAAATTACCCCGGCCCGATGGGGGAAGTGGCTGCGTCCCGTCCCTGCCGTCCACGCCATATCCGCAAGGAAACGCGTGGCATCGGATTCCAGTTCTTTCCGTACGTTCGCATTGTCCAGCCAGGACAAATAAGCCCCCGCCAGGTCTTGCAGGGCCTCCGGTGACTTGCCGGACAGGGGCAATGTCCTGGTTGAAGGCGTTTGCCTGGGGCCGGCCGGTTCCGGCGCATCGCCATACCGTGGTGGCAGTGAAAAAGGCGCCAACTGGGCCTGACCGGATGGCCAGGGAGCTTCAATAGCTGGAACAGCGCCAACAGCGGTGCCGGGCCTGCCTTCCAGCACCACGTGGGCATTGGTGCCAGACAGGCCGAAGGAGTTGACTGCTGACAAAGGCGGCCGAACTGGCGTTGCAGGCCAGGCAGTCTTTTCCGATGTAATCCGCACCGGCAGCTCCTTCCAGTCGAAGTTTGGATTGGGGTTGCGAAAGTGGAGGTGGGCAGGGATTAGGCCCCGTTGCATGGCCAGGACAGCCTTGATAATGCTGGCCACGCCCGACGCCCACTCCGTGTGTCCGATGTTCGTCTTGACCGAGCCTACGAGCAGGAGACATTCCGCAGCCCGTTCCCTTCCGTAAACCGAGGCAAGGGCCCGCAGTTCAATGGAGTCGCCCAGCTCGGTGCCGGTGCCGTGGGCCTCCAGGTAGTCCACGTCGCTGGGACCAACCCCGGCCATGGCCAGCGCGTCTTCCATTACCCTCTCCTGGGCTGGCCCGTTTGGTACGGGGAGGGCGGCGCTGGCGCCACTCTGGTTAACTGCCGTACCCCGAACCAGACCCCAGATCCGGTCGCCGTCGGCCTCCGCATGGCTGAGGCGCTTCAAGACCAGCACGCCGCATCCCTCGCTACGGACGAACCCGTCGGCGGTGGCGTCGAAGGCATTGCACCGGCCCAGGGAGGACAACATTCCCATGTCGCGGTGAAAGCGGGCCACGGGCAGCGAAAGGGTAGCATTTACCCCGCCGGCCAGGGCCAAATTCACCTCTCCCCGCTGCAGAGCCGCCACGGCCTGGTGGACCGCTGCCAGGGACGAGGCGCAGGCCATATCTACCGGCATGGCCGGCCCTTCCAGCCCGAGGACAAAGGCGACTCGTCCGGCGGTGAGGCTGCCGCTGGTGCCAAAATATAGGTCGTCCTGCCCGTGGGCGGAAATGACGTCGCGGTACTCGCTGCCGCCAATGCCGACATAGACGCCGGTGCGGCTGCCCCGGAGGCTTTCCGGATCCAGGCCGGCATCTTCAAGGGCGTGCCAGGTGGTTTCCAGCAACAGGCGCTGCTGGGGGTCCATCATCCGCGCCTCTATGGGAGAGACGCGGAAGAAGCGGTTATCGAACCGGTCCAGGTCTTCAATAAACCCGCCCCGTCGGAAAATGGCATCCTGTGCCGCCGGGTCTCCGGCCAGACCTTCCCAGGGACCGCCGGGCGGACGACCATCGGTGACCCCGTGACGCCCGGTATCCAGCAGTTCCCAGAAGGACTCCAGGTCTGGTGCGCCGGGGAATCGGCAAGCCATGCCAATGATGGCTATGGAGTCTTCCTTGACCGCAATGGGTCGCTCAAGAGTCCTTGGAACGGGTGCCGGGGATGGTTCAGCGCCGCCGGCGCCCAGGGCCTCCTTAAGCTCCTCTCCCAAATGGCTGGCGAGGGCGGCGATGTTGGGATAATCGAAAACGGCAGTGTTAGAGACCACGTATTCGCCGGCCAGGGTGCGGTTGAGGCGGTTTCGCAGTTCCACCGACATCAGCGAGTCTATGCCGAGGTCGAAAAACCCTACCGTTGGCGAAGGGGCTGAGGGCAGTCGCAGGACCGCCTGCACCTCTCTCTGGAGGAATGGGACCAGCGCCTGCTCCCGGGCTTCAACCGTCGCTCCCCTTAGTTGGGAGAGCAGGTCTGAGGTGCCTTCGGAGTCGGATGTCTCAACCTCATCCTCCCCGGGCAGCAGTTCCGCCAGGAATGGAGGCTCCTCTTCGAAATTGCCCGCCAGAACCGGCCAGTCCACCGAAGCTACCATGCCGAAGTTCAGGTCCTGGCGCACCAGTTCCTCGAAAGCTTTCAGGCCCTGCTGGGGACTGATCCAGCCTGTGCCCGAGGCTTCCAACTGCCTCTCAATCCGTTCCCGCTGCTCTTCGGCTTCGCCCAGGCCAGACCAGGCTCCCCAGGCAATGGACTGCCCTGGCAGGCCGAGGGACCGCCGGTAGCCGGCAAGCTGGTCCAGGAAAGCATTGGCCGCGGCGTGGTTGCCTTGGCCGGAGTTGCCCACCACACCGGTGATGCTGGAGAAGAGAACAAACAGGTCCAGATCGCGGTTCACGGTGGCTTGGTGCAACTGCCACGCGCCCAGCATCTTGGGCCACAGCACCTGCTCAAACCGCTCCCAGGTCTGGTTGCCCAGCGAACCGTCGGACAACACGCCCACGCTGTGGATGACGCCGGCCAGGGGTTGCATATCGGCGTCAACTCGGGCGAGCATCTGTTCGACGGCTTCCGGGTTGGTCACGTCGGCAAGTTCCATCCGCACGTCCGCGCCCTGCCGCCGCAGCCTTTCGATGACTGCCTCCGCCTCCGGATCAGGGGGCCGGCGGCCATTGAGGACGATGGTACCCGCCCCACGCTCTGCCAGCCAGCCGGCTATAACCGTGCCGATGCCCCCCAGACCGCCCGTAACCAGGTAGGAGCGGTCGGGCCGCAACCGTCCGTTGGGCAGGGGCGGCATGACGATTACGTTCTTGCCGATGTGCCGAGCCGACCGCATGAACTCCATTGCCGGGATAATCTCGGCCATGGGCCAGCGGGTAGAGGTTAGGGGTCTCAATTCCCTGGTAGCCACCCGGGCCATGACCCGTCGCAGGGAAGCTCCGGCGGTGCTTGGGTCACTCCGCTTCAGGGCGTCCACTTCCAGAACGGAATAGGCCACGTCGGGCCGCGCCGACGCCATCTGCTCAGAGGTCCAGATGTCGCGCCGTCCCATTTCAACGAAGCGGCCTCCGCAGGCGAGGCAGGACAGGCTGGCGTCGATAAAACCGGGGCCGGTTAGGCTGTTGAGAACCACATCCACGCCCCGTCCAGCCGTGGCCGCCAGCACCTGCTGGCCGAAGTCGGCGGAACGGCTGTCGAAAATGTGCCTGATGCCCAGCGACCTAAGATAGGCCTGCTTGGGAGCGCTGGCCGTGGCAAATACCTCTGCCCCTGCGGCCTGTACCAACTGTATTGCCGCCAGGCCCACCCCGCCGGAGGCGGTATGGATCAGTACCCCGTCGCCGGCCTTCAGTCCTGACATCTGGAATCCCAGTTCGGCGCTGACGAAGGAGGTGGGAATGGTTGCCAGAGCAGCGGACGGAATGCCTTCTGGGGCGTGGGCCGCCATTTCGGCGCGGGTTACCAGTTCGGGACGGAAAGTACCGATGCCCAGGCCCAGGACTCGGTCCCCGGTATTAAAGTCAGTAACGTCGGGGGCGACCTCGATTACCCGTCCGCAGTATTCATCCCCAAGCATGGGTTCCATTTCCACTGCGCCTACGCTGATCAGTACGTCAGAGAAGTTCAGACCGGCGGCTTCCACCGCCACCCGGATTTCGCTGCTTTTCAGGGGTCCTGGAGTTGCCGGTTCGGCGTGCAGGCCTGCCAGGCCCTCGCCGGGGGTGGATACCAGGCGCCAGTTGGTGTCGTCGGGCAGCGCAATGCGGGGCCGGCCTTCGCCGCTCCTGACCAGGCGCGCCGCCAGCCGGGCTCCTGACCGATAAGCGATATGGGTTTCCCTATCGGGGAACATTAACTCGCTTACCAGACGCTCCACTTTCCCCGAAGGGTCAGGGTCCAGGTCTATCATCCGGGGCTGCAGATATCCGGCCTCCCGCGCGACTGCCTTACCGAAGCCCCACAGGAGGGAGCCTGCCAAATTGCCTGTGGTTTCCTGCTGGTAGTCCCGCTCCAGGGCCTGGGCGCCCCTGGTTATGAACCAGAGACCCTTGGCAGGGGTCAAATCGCAGTCCTGGAGCGCCTGCACCAAGGCCAGCGCGCTGGCGCCGGCACGGGTGGCATCTTCTGCCAGTTCTTCAGTGGTAACGCCTGTTCCACGGTCGCCCAGCGAAGCACAGTGGATAACACCCTGCAGTGGTATTTCCTCGGGCAAGTCCTGTAAAAGGTTGATCCACGATGACCGGTCGGCGGCCACTACCTCAGCGGGAACAATTCGGGGATCGTTGGAATCCTGGGGGCTTCCATTCGCTTGGCTGGCAATTATCACTGTCTGGTTCTGGGCTGCCAGGCCGGCAGTTAGTCCAGGCACAGCCACCGTGTCGTCCCCGACGACTACCCAGGTCCCTGCAGGCCAGGAAACGGCGGCCGGGCCGCGGGCCATTATCACCCCTGACCCCAATGGGCCCTCTTCGGCGCTCCGGCTTTCGCATCCCAGTACCACGGGGTCGGAAAAGCCTGCATCCAACAGGGCTCGGCGCCAGACCTGGGGCGATGCGATGGCGTGCTCGGGGCGGTAATCATCAGAGTACCGCCACCAGCCGTCCAGCTGGCCGAAGGTCATATCTTGCCAGCCCCGGCCCCGCAGGCTCTCGACAGCCAGAATTTGGCCCGATGGGGCCAGCAGGTCGCGGCAGTGACCCAGCGTCTCCGGCAAATTCCGGGTGGCGTGGAGGACGTTGACGGCGATTACCAGGTCGTAGGCGTGCAGTTCGTAGCCCTGGGATGCCGGGTCCCGTTCAATGTCCAGGGCGCGGTACTCAATGGGCGTGCCCGATTCTCGGAACCGGTTTTCCGCCTCGGCAAAGAAGCCGGCCGAAATGTCGGTGAAGACATAATCAAAATCGCCTTCCGGCAGTTCGGGCAGGACCACCGATGTTCCAGATCCGGTGCCCGCGCCCACCTCCAGAATCCGCAGCCGGCGGTCCGCCGGCCATTGGGCCACCGCCGCCGCCACGGCGTCCCCCAGCAGACGGTTGGACGCACGGGAGGCTGGCGCGGTGAAATAGAAGTCGGCCGCACCGGGCCCTTCCCGGGGGAAGAGGATGGACAACGGGTCGACGTCGCCCAGAAGCACTTCCGGCAGGGCGCTGCCGCTGCGCCGAAGCAGTCCCAATTCGTTCACGCCGTGGGGGTGGCGTTCAATTGACCGGTCGGCAAAGGTGTCGGCGTTGGCCAAGGCTTCATCGGGAAGATGGGCGTCCTGGTCCACCAGAACCCTGTACCGGGCATCCGGTGTCTTTTCCAACAATTTTGCGTCGGCCAGCAACCTCAGCATCCGCTCCAGCAGGCGGGAGTGCCCGGGAATTAGGCCCAGTTGTTTCCGCAGTTCCTCCGGGTCAACCATTTTGGCGGCCTTGCGATGCCAGCCCAGCTTGTTCAGGGCGGCCAGGGCGTATGCTCGGGACAGTCGTTCCAGGTCGTTCAACAACTCGGCACGGTCGTCGATTTCTACTCCTTCGCCTGCCAGGTACTCTGCAAATGTGCCGGTTGCCGCCGCGATGGCCGACGGCTCAGCCAGCTCTTCCGCGGCCTGCAGCCGGTCCGGCAGGGGACGGTCTTGCCAGACGACTTCGTACAGCAGGTCTTTCAATCCCTCTGTGGATGACAGAAGGGAGGACCTGGTGGCCCGCTTCAGGGTGAATCCGGACAGGCCGCCCAGGGCTAGTCCTTCAGGGGAATAAAACCACAGGTCTCCGGTCAGGGTTTCCGGGCCAGCAGCCTGCACTTCCACCTGCTCGTTATTTTCCCTCAGGCGAGCGTGGCAAATCAGCCTTTCGGGCACGGGGCCGTTAAGCCATAGGCGCTCCCACGCAAAGGGCAGGTAGGTAGCTTCCCCCCCGACCTCGGACAGGTGGCGCGCCGCCGACAAGACCTGGAAACAGCCGTCCAGCAAAAGGGGGTGCAGCCCGAGGTCCTGTCCTCCGCCCTGGATTTGAAGCGAGACTTCACCAAGGGCCTCTCCGGACGACCCCCACACAGCCTGGAGGGTGCGGAAGGCTGGTCCGAAGTCAATGCCGGTAGCGGACTTGGTCCGGTAGTATGCGGCCAGGTCCTGCGGTGCCAGCCTGTCTTTCAGGGCATCCAGGTCCGCACATTCAGTCGGTGCAGTTCGCGGGTCCAGGCGGGAAAGCTGGCCCTCGGCGTGGGCCGTCCACTCTTCGTCTTCTTCCCCTTTGCTATAGATTTCGAAGGTGCGGGGTTGATTGCCCCTGGAGCCGTCAACCACCAGTTGCACTCGCTTGCCCGGTTCCGCTGCTTCATTCCCGCTATCGTACTCCGGGTAAACCAGGGGGTTGAGGAGTTGAAACTCGTCAACAACCACACCGGTGGCGCCCTCACTCCAGGGGGCCGCGGCGGCCATTGCGCCAAACAGGGCGCCGGGCATTATCACCCGTCCGTAAACCCGGTGGTCGGCCAGCCAGGCAGGGTCGGAAGGGAACATCTCGGTCTCAAACATCACCTCGCCCCGGGGCGATTCATGCTTTGTGCCCAGCAGGGGGTGAGAATCCTCTGACAGCCGCCGTTGTGGCGCCGGTACCCAGAAGCGCCGCCTCTGGAAGGGGTAGCCGGGGATGTTGATCTTTCGCCGTTCCTCACCGGCGAACAGCCCTCGAAATTCCACCGGCAGGCCGGCCTTGTACGCGCTGGCCACGGCGTTCACATAGGCGTCCGCTCGTTCCGGTTCTGAACCGTCAAAGGACGGGCGCAAGATGCTCTGCAGCACCAGGGGCGTGTCGGCGACGCCCGCTCCTTGAGGCCAGTTCAGGGAAACCAGGGGGCCCAGTATGGCGTGGGGGCCCAGCTCGATGACTGCGTCAACTCCCAGGTCGCCGGCGAGGGATTCCACGCAGGTTCGGAACTGTACGGGAGAACGGGCGTGCCGCCGCCAGTAGGCGCCGTTCATTTCCTGTCCGTCCTTCACCGGCTCGCCCGTAATGTTGCTGACCAGGGTAACGGCAGGTTGGGAAACTGTGATTTGTTCGAAAACGGCCTCCAGACGGTCCAGCGCAGGCTCCACCAGGGGACTGTGGTAGGCGGGACTTGGGCGCAGCCGCCGGACGCTGACGCCGTCCGCCTCCAGCAAATCAGCAAAGGCGTGCACTTCTTCCGCCGGACCGCTGATAACCTGGTGGGCGCCGTTGTCCACGCCAATACAAAGGTCAGAACCAGGATGTTCCGCCTGCCAGCCGGACACATAAGTCTCTACAGTGGCTGCCGGAGAAAAGACGACGGCCATAGCCCCCGGGCGGGGCAAGTCTCCCATCAGCCGGCCGCGGGCAGAGGCGAACTTCAAGCCTTCTTCCAGGGTGAAAACCCCGGCGGCCTGGGTGGCGGCTATCTCGCCCAGGCTGTGGCCCAGGACTGCGGCGGGCTCGATGCCCACGCTGCGCCACAGCGCAGTGAGAGCGCACCCCAGGGCATAGATGGCGGGCTGCGTCCAGCGGGGTTCGTCCAGGTCGCCTTTGGCTCCGGTTTGCCCGAACATAACATCCAGCAGGGAAACGCCACGTTCCTGTCGGATGAACCGGTCGCACCGGTCCATCACATCCCGAAACACCGGTTCCTGGCGATACAGTCCCTCGCCCATTCCCACCCATTGGTTGCCCTGCCCGGTGTAGACAAAGGCGGCACGGGCCGCCTGTTGGGGCAGGTCAGACTCGCTGGAGTTTGCTATGGCATCCAGGCCTTGGCGCAGCGAATTGGAGTCGCGAAAGACCACGCCGTCCCTGAGATCGAAATGGTTGCGGGCAATGCTGGCAGTCCAGGCCAGGTCGGCCAGATCAGGTCCGTCACGCTGTTCATTCAACCAGTTAAGGTATGCCCTTGCCGAATCCTTAACGGCAGCCTGCGACTTGCCGGACAACGGCAGAAAACGGGCGGGCCTTTCCTCCGGCGCCTGGTCCGCACCGGACCCGTCGGGCTCGCTCAGTTCCGAAGTTGGACTAATGGGCAGGATATTCCCGACAGGCCAGGCCACGTCGCCGTTTGCTACTTCCTGGACAACAGGTTGCCCGTATCCTTCAACGATTACGTGCGCGTTGGTGCCAGACCAGCCATAGGAACTTATGCCGGCTCGGGGCGGCCGGTTGGCGTTAAGTGGCCAGTCCAACTTTTCATCGGTAATCCGCACCGGCAGGTTTGCCCAGTCCGCACGGGGATTGGGGTTGTTGAAGTGCAGGTGCTTGGGAATTACACCGTTTCGCATTGACAGCAGGGCTTTCATCAACCCCGCTACGCCTGCTGTGGGTTCCAGGTGGCCCACGTTGGTCTTAATTGAACCCACCAGGAGTGGGTGATCGGGGTCGCGCCCCTTGCCGTAGGCCTCGGCTGCAGAATTCAGTTCTATAGGGTCGCCCACCTCGGTGCCGGTGCCGTGGGCTTCCAGGTAGTCCACCTCAGACGGCGCTATGCCAGCCTGGACCAGGGCTTCATCAATTACCTTTATCTGGGCATCGCCGCTGGGCACAGTCAGCCCCGCGCTGGCGCCGTCCTGGTTGATGGCTGTACCAAGAATGACCCCCCAGATGGGGTCGCCGTCGGCCAGTGCGTCGCACAACCGCTTTAGCACCACCACCCCACAGCCTTCACCACGCACGAAGCCGTTGGCGGAGGCATCGAAGGCCTTGCACTGGCCGTCGGGCGACAACATACCCGCCTGGGCGCGAAGCTGGGTCAGGCGGCCGGAAAAAATGGCCTGCACTCCGCCCACCATCATCAGGTCTGCCTCGCCCTGCCGCAGGACCGACACTGCCTGGTGCACTGCTACCAGCGACGAGGAACAGGCGGTATCCAGGGCGATAGCCGGGCCTTCCAGCCCCAGGGCGTAGGCCACCCTGCCCGCAACGGTGTTGAAGGAGGTGCCGCTGACGGTATAAAGGCTGGCGGCCGGCTCGCTGACCTGGCTGGCCGAAGCCAGGCTCACGCCGCGGTAATCGTTGTTGCTGATGCCGATGTACACGCCGCTGCGGGTGTTCCTGAGGCTCTCCGGGTCTATTCCGGCATCCTCCAGGGCCTGCCAGCAAGTCTCCAGCGTCATCCGCTGCTGGGGGTCCAGCAACTGGGCCTCCACCGGCGATATACGGAAGAACTCTGCGTCAAACAGGTCTATGTCATCCACTAACGCGGCGTAGCGGCAGGCGGGATATTGGGCGGCGGATTTGGGGTAAAACTGCCCGATGCGCCCCGTTCCCGACCCGGGGTTACCCTCCGTAATGGCGTTCCCGCCCCGCTCGAGCAACCGCCACAGGGAAGCGATGTCCGGGGCGCCGGGGAACTTGCACGCCATTCCTACGACTGCAATGGGTTCGCTGCCGCCACAGCTTTCACTTTGCGGCATCGTTGCTTCTGGGACGAGGTGATCCGCTGATCCGGTGTTGGAGTTAAAGCCTGCCATATCTCGCTCATGAAGGGGGATAGTTGCTTATGGGTGCAGTTGGTGGCGCAAGGGAGCGTATGGTTATTGGTTGATACAAGGACGCATCAGCCATTATATCAACTAGACGGCGAGGTATAGCAGAAAAAACGTGAGGTAAAGTGAAGAATGGGATGGTTGCAGCCTATCTGGAGCCCCTTACCTGGACAGTGACGATGTCCAGCCCGTAGTACTTTTGGTGGCGGACCGAGGCTGCGTAGTGCCGCAGCAGGCGCAGGGAAATTTCGCCCTCCTCCCTCCCCTCGGCTTCCTCTTCCAGGTGGGCCAGGCGATCTTCCAGATTGGTCTCGTCGAAGACGGCCATAAACTCCAGTTCCACCTTGCCCGGTTCAGGCCGCGCCACCACGACTAAACGCGGGGCCTCTTCAGGCTGCTGTTCGTCTTCCTGTCCCAACAGGCTCACAAGGGCCTCTTCGGAGGCCGCCAGGAGCCTCTCTGTGGAGGCCTCGTTCCAGCCCAGTTTGTCTGCTTGGCCGCGCGAAAACTTCTGGATTTCCTGCAGGGCAGACAAATCCAGGTTGACCTGGATGCGGCTGCTTCTCCTGGGACTCGTCAGGTCCAGGAAAAGGGTTAACAGAACAGCCGCCAGCGCCCCCACCAGCATTCCGTTGTCCAGCAGTCCGCCCCAGGGTCCGCCCAGCAGGTCCGCGAAGATCGTCTGCTGCTCTATTCCGGCGCCCAGCGAGAAGGAAACTCCCACCACGATCACCTTGTGGTAATCAAGGCCCGCCTGGATTAGCGTTCGTATTCCCTCCATGAACAGCAGGCCGATTGCTACCAGCAGGTACGCGCCCATAACAGGAGTTGGTATGGTGAGCAGGACAGCCGGCATTTTGGGAAACAGCGCAAGCACAATCAGGCAGGCGCCAATGACGTATCCGACCCGGCGAGAAGCTACGCCGGTAAGGCTGACCAGGGAAACGCTGGTGGAAGAGTAAACGGTGGAGGGTGGCGTACCGGCAATACCCGACGCGAGAATACCCAGCCAGTTGGTGTTGAGGGAACTCTGCACCCGGCGGTAGTCGGTTACCTGCTGGGCCCTGCGTGAGGCCTGCTGTATGGCCACATTGTCGCCAATGTTCTTGATGCCGCCCACCAGGGTTACCACCACAAAAACCGGCAGCAGGGCCCAGAAGCTGGGGCCGAGCGTCAGGTCAAATGCGGGCGTATAGCCCGTGGCAATTCCCACCCACGGAGCGTCAATCACCCGCTGAAAATCATAAATTCCGAACAACAAGGCAACGGCGCAGCCTGCTCCGATTCCAATGAGAGGAGACCACAATCGCCAGGCGCCAGTCATACGCAGCGCCATAATAACGAAGACCGTCAGGGTTACGATCGCGACGGTAGGTCCGGCGGCAACCGGAGAGCCCTGGGGCACTTCCTGGACCCGGTCGAGGGCTATGGGCAGGACGGCCACCGCGATGAGCATCAGTACCGTAGCCGAAACCACGGGCGTGATGATGCGGCGCAGCAGCGGCAGCCAGACGGCCAGCGCCAGGTAGGACAGGGACCCCACTACTACCAGGCTAGCGAGAAGCGATGGTCCGCCCGCCACCAGGGCCAATACGGAAATGGCTATAAAGTTGGGCGTCGTGCCCATGATGAGGACGTAGCCCGCCCCGAATCGCCAGAACCTGCTCGCCTGCAGAGCGGTGAGACAGCCTGAGATGATGAGGGAGGCGAAGACGGCCCAGGAAAGATAGCTCTCGTCCTGTCCGCCGGCCCTGGCGGTGATCGCCACTACTAATACCAGGGGCGCCAGCGCAAATACGGTGCCCTGGAGGCCGACCCCAAACGCTACCCACAAAGGGCATAGTTCGTTCGACTCGTATTGAATCGCCTGGTTAGTACCGGTTCCGGAAGACTGCAAAACTCCCCATATTCGATAGTGAATTTAGGACATTTTACACCGCCAGCGGATCTTCGTAGTCCTCAGCAGGCAGTCTCCCCACGACCCCGCGCAACCTAGTATTGGATCAAAGTCGAAATGGCACGTATTTAATGGACGGACTCTGACTGGTAATCTTGGGAGTGAAGTAGTGTTGCGGGAAGGGCAGGCTTGGTGCGGGAAGTGTACGGAGTCCATCTGAGTGTCCAGGAGAAGGGACGGCTCAAGAAGATGATCCGGTCAGGCAGGAGTTCGGCCCAGGCAGTGCAGGGCAATCGCGTTTTAAGTTCGTGTTGATATGTGCAAGTTCTTTCTGCTGGGAAAACATGTCACCCTGAGCTTGCCGAAGGGTCTAAAGTCCCTGACAGGAGTCAGGCTCAAGGCCCGAAACAATGCTGGGCAAACATGTCGCCCTGAGCATAAAACATGTCGCCCTGAGCTTGCCGAAGGGTCTAAAGTCCCAGAAAGGAGTCAGGCTCAAGGCCCGAAACACTGCTGGGAAAACATGTCACCCTGAGCCTAAAACATTTCGCCCTGAGCTTGCCGAAGGGTCTAAAGTCCCCGACAGCAGTCAGGCTCAAGGCCCGAAACACTGCTGGGAAAACAGTCACCCTGAGCATAAAACATGTCACCCCGAGCTTGCCGAAGGGTCTAAAGTCCCAGAAAGGAGTCAGGCTCAAGGCCCGAAACAAGGTTGCTGGGATGGAGTTTAGATGCTTCGGCTTCGCTCAGCATGACAATCGTTTATAACGCGATTGCCCTGACATGAACCCGAGGTGGGTTGACCTGTCCATGGAATGGTACAGCAGGGAAGGAGTTTAGGCCCTTCGGCAAGAACCATTTAGACTTCTCAAGCTGACTCAATCAGTATCAATAAGTGCCAGTATTTGTTATGTTGGACATATAATTATGTTGAGATTCAGCCTCTTGACGCGTCAGGGTGTATCACCTAAAATCAGTAAAAGTGTGGTAACTATTGTGGTAACTAATTCGAGGCTGATCTCATGCGTCCCAAGAAATTGTCCGCTACTTTCGTCGATAAGGTCAGAACCCCAGGTCGCTACGGCGACGGCCGCGGCGGCTACGGACTTTCCCTCCTGGTCAAGTCCACCACCAGTGGCCGCATCAGCCGCTCCTGGACCCAACGCTTACGCATCTACGGCAGACCCTGTGATATCGGCCTGGGCGGCTTTCCCCAGGTTTCTCTCGCGGAGGCTAGGGACAAGGCCCTGTACAACGTCAAGGCAGTAAAGCAGGGAATTGATCCCAGGGTGAAGCCGGTGACGGCTCCTACTCTGGAGGAAGCCGCTGAACTTACTATAGAGATTCTACGACCCAACTGGAAGCCCACCAGCAGGACCGAGTATAGCCTGCGGGGCATCATGCGGCGCGACGTCCCTCCTGCCATCAAGAGGATGCCGGTGGACAGGATTGATACCGGTGATATCATCAGCTTGCTCAAGCCGCTGACAACGGAAAAGCCGGAAATGGCCCGAAAGCTCCGGGTGTTCCTGGGCCAGGTATTCAAATGGGCTGTGTCCCAGGGTTTAAGGTCCGACGATCCCACCGATCGCCGGATCGAAAGAGCGCTGCCCAAACGACCGGCAACCAAGCATTACCCGGCCCTGCCGCCCCACGAGGTACCGGAAGCCATGGCCCAGATTGAAGAGTCAACCGCATCTCCGACGGTCAAGCTGGCCTTCAAGTTCCTGGTGCATACCGCCGTCCGGTCCGGCGTGGCCCGTCTGGCCACCTGGAATGAGGTCGACCTGGAAAACAAGGTCTGGACAATTCCGGCCCACCGGATGAAATCACCGAAAGAACACCGGGTGCCCCTCACCGACGAAACCGTTGGGATCCTCCTCGAGGCCAGGGAGTTGGGAGACGGCAGCGGGCTGGTGTTCCCCAGCCCGAAACGGGCCAAAACCATCACCGACGCCACCTTTTCAACGCTCCTGAAAACCAACGGCATCAACTGCGTCCCCCACGGGTTCCGGCAGTCCTTCCGCAATTTCTGTATCGAGGAGGGGCATGATCGGCAGTTGGCCGAACTGGCCATGTCTCATGCCCCGGGCGACCGTACCGAGACTTCATATCTGACCTCCGACGCCCTGGAGAAGCGCAGGGATTTGATGGCCCAGTGGTCCCGACACGTGAACTCCTTGTCGCAGTTACTGTAGTTTCCTCTTCGGGCAACCCGAAAAAATTAACCGACAATTCCCTGGTTCGAGTCCAACACGGCGGGCCTGAGTGTACCACATTGCGAACTTTTCGGTGGGAAGTTCAAATATGAAGCTCTCTGCGAGATTTTCGTCGCCGCCGGTCCGCAGGAACCATCAGCCAATCAATTGCCCCACTTCATCTCCTTAGCTTCCAAGGCAAGAGTTGCACTGGATGTCAACTAACGACCAAAGGGCCGTCAGGACTACATTTGCCGCTTCCCGAACCTCCAGATTCGAGGTGAACCGACCGAAGCTGAAACGCACCGAGGAGTCGGCCTCTCTCTCACTAAGGCCCATAGCGCGGAGAACGTGGGAAGGTTCGGGGATTCCCGATGTGCAGGCAGCGCCGGTGGACGCGGCCAGACGGGGTTGCACCGATCCTAATATGTCCTGAGCTGCAAAGCCGTCAAACCGCAAGTTGGCGTTGCCCGGATGTCTCCATTTCCATCCGGGGCCGTTGACGCCCACTGCGAATCCGCAATCGGAAATAAGGCCCACGAAGAGGTCCCGTCGTTCGGCTACCTTCGGACGCTCAAGATGTCCTTCGGAGATGACGATGTCGGCGGCTGCGGCCATTCCAACGCACAACGGGACCGGCACTGTGCCGGAGCGCAGGCCATTCTGTTGCCCACCGCCGTAGATTGTAGGCTCTATGCAAGGATGCAGGTCCCTTCGGATGTACAGGGCGCCGATGCCCTGCGGGCCGCAAATCTTGTGGCCCGATAGGCTAACCAGATCAGCGTATTCAGCAAGATCGGCAGTATCAATGGCGCAAGGCGCCTGTGCCGCGTCGCAGTGGAACACCACACCATAATGGGCCAGCAGACTAGCAATTTCGGGCAAATCCTGAATAGTCCCTACCTCGTTATTGACCGCCATGACCGAAACCGCAAGGACCGTATCGTCGAGCATCCTTTCCAAAACGTCTAGATCGACGAAGCCTCTCCCATCAACGGGTATGGTTTCAATATTGAAACCATCGTGTTCCCTTAAGGCATTAGCTGCGGCCAAGACGCATTTGTGCTCAATCGCGCTGACCAGAATCTTCCGACGGGATTCCGGTGCCCGGCGAGCGAGGCCGAATAGGGCGAGATTGTTGGCCTCCGTGGCCCCCGAAGTGAACACAATCTCGTCGGGATCGGCGCCGATCAGTTTGCCAACGGAAGTCAAGGACTCTCGGACCGCCTCCGCCGCCTTCCACCCAATCACGTGATCGTTGGAATGGGGGTTTCCAAACGACTCACCCCAAAAAGGCAGCATTTTTTCCAGCACTCGGGGGTCAACGGGCGTGGTAGCTTGATAGTCAGCGTAGATCGTGCCAGTGTTTTTCATGCGGACTGTGCCCCTGACTCAGAACCTCAATTTGCATGACGTTTGACTTATTTACAATACAGCACCGAGGTGGTATCGTCCACCTGGACGAAGCCGCCAGTAGGAGGACAAGTGCTTCGAGGACCTCTCTACCGCGAAGATTACCACCCGCAGTTGTCGGGGCATGAGACTTTCCCCATTCGCTACGGATGGCTGAAGAAAGCCTACGACGCGGTGCGGGATACGGAAGAAACCCAAGACGACAACCGCCACGTCTTTTCCGGGCCCGACGCCATTGCCCGGTTCGGGGTGGGAAAGAACATGGTAGCTTCGATGCGCCATTGGGCCACCGTCACCGGCATTATCGGCGACAACGCCGACCGCCGCCACATATTTACTACATCATTGGGGCGGCAGATATTCAGCGACGATGGGTTAGACCCCTACATGGAGAATCCGGCCACGGCTTGGTTGTTGCACTGGAACCTGTGCGGGCGTGACACCAAGACCACGTGGTTCTGGGCTTTCCATTACTATCCCTCTATATCCTTTGAACGCGACTCCTTGGTTCAGGGGATCGAAAAGTTGGCGGCGGACCGGAATTGGAGCCGCGCTTCCGTAGCCACCATAAGAAGAGACGTATCCTGTTTCATCCGAACCTATGTGGCCCAAACGCCGTCCGGCTCCGGTAACTATGAGGATGCCCTAGAATCCCCACTCACTGAGTTGGGATTGATCAAAGCGACGGGACGGCGGGACGGCTTCCGGTTCGTGCGTGGGCCCAAGCCGACCTTGGGTGTCGGCGTATTCGCCTACGCTGTGACGGAATTCTGGGAAAAGAACTTCTCTGCTACTAACACCCTGTCCTTCGAAGCCCTGACTCATGAACCTGGCTCACCCGGAAGGGCTTTCTTGCTGGAAGAGAATGACATGGTGGACATGCTAATCGGTCTGGAGGATGTGAGCCGGGGCGTCTACCGCTGGTCTGAAACAGCGGGGCTGAAGCAACTCATCCGCAACGGACCGATCACTGTAGATGAGTCATTCGAGTGGTTGAAGAAAGATTACCTGGCCTTTGGTCAGTTGGAGTTGGGCCGTGCCTTTGGCTGATCGGGTGACCGTAGCCCGACGATTCCAACGGGCAATACGGATTGACACCGACGTGGGCGACCCGCTTGCCCTGGAGGGATTCGTTTGCACCCAGTCTTCGGCCTCGGTGCTAGAAACGATGGCCCAACATCTGTCTGAAGCCGGTCACAGCGCATTCACTTGGACCGGACCCTACGGCAGCGGTAAGTCCAGCCTGGTGGTGGCGCTTTCCGCATTGCTCGGCCCGGACGCCGGCGCGAGAGAAGAGGCAGCGTCAATAGTCGGAGAAGAAACGGCCACTAGGGTCTGGGACGCCATGCCTCCCAAGAGAGACGGCTGGCGCATACTTCCGATAGTGGGCCGCCGTGACCTTCCCGAGCGGCTGGTGGAGGAGTCCATACGTGCCAGGAAGTTGGGCCGACCCCGTCGCAGTACTTGGTCCGAGAAGCAGGCCTTGGACTCTCTGTGGCGGATCGCATCACGGAACTCAGACACCTCCGGCGGCCTTGTGGTTTTCGTTGACGAAATGGGGAAAATCCTAGAGGCTGCAACAAGGGACGGTTCGGATGTCTACTTCTTCCAGCAACTGGCGGAAATGGCCTCCCGTAGCAATGGCCGCCTTATTGTAGTCGGCATTCTCCACCAGGCCTTTGAGGAGTATTCCTACCGCCTTTCCCGCGAGATGCGGGAGGAATGGTCCAAGATTCAAGGGCGTTTCATTGACCTTCCCGTGAACACCGCTGCCGACGAGCAGATCGCCATCCTAGGGCGCGCCATCGACAAGGGCGGACGGACATTGCAACCGGGAACCTTGTCCCAAAAGGTGGCTGAGCTGACCAATCGGACTACCTCCACCGACCTGCCCGAGTTGCTCGAAGCTTGCTGGCCGCTGCATCCTGTGGTCGCTTGTTTACTTGGTCCCATCTCTCGGCGCCGGTTTGGACAGAACCAGCGCAGCATCTTCGGATTCCTCAACTCCAGCGAACCCTGGGGGTTTCAGGATTTCCTGCGCCGGTCCAACGAATCGGAGCTGTATTCGCCCAATATCTTGTGGGAATACTTGCGCCACAATCTGGAACCGTCCATCATGGCGTCCCCCGACGGACACCGCTGGGCCCTGGCGGTGGAAGCACTGGAACGGTGCCAGTCCGTCGGTGGCGGTGAGTTGCACCTCCGTCTTCTGGAAACCATAGCGTTGATCGACCTGTTCAGGGAGCGCTCCGGTCTGGTGCCCAGCGGAGAAGTGCTTGCCTGCGTGTTTCCGCAGACCGACCAATGTGCCATTGCTCAAGTGCTGGAACAGTTGCAGCAATTTTCTCTTATCATTTACCGCAAATTCAATGAATCCTACAGCATCTTCGAGGGCAGCGATTTCGACGTTGACGAATCGGTAGGCGGGGTCTTGGAAGCCCTGGAGGGCGCCGATTTCGCACCGCTTGACGCCATCGCCGACCTTCAACCCATAGTAGCCAAGCGTCATTACCATCAGACCGGTGCCATGCGTTGGTTCGACGTAGCAATTGCACCCTTGACGGAGGTAAGAGCAGACCCGGAGAAATTCCGACCCAAACCCGGTGGGAGCGGGACTTTTCTCCTGGCAGTTCCCACGCTGAGTGAGCCTCTTGAAGCCGCCCTGCTGACCGCGAAGCAAGCCGCTGACCAGGTGGAGGAATGGGACTTGGTGATCGGTCTGTCCAAGGAGGCCTGGAGCTTCACTTCCCTCGCTCGGGAGTTGCTGGCCACCGAGCAGGTAAGAGACGACTCGCCCGAATTGCAGGGTGACCGGGTGGCCCGACGGGAGATAGAGGCGCGGGTAGCCAGTCTTCGGGGCTACATCGAAAGCGAGTTGAACCGGGCCTTCGACTCCGCCACTTGGCACGCAAAGGGACGTCAGGGGGAGCGGCTCAGCCGAGCGGCACTCAATAGGTTGGCGTCCGATCTGGCTGACCTCCGGTTCGTGGCAACCCCTTTACTAAGCAACGAGTTGCTGAACCGGCTGAAGCCATCCAGCAACGCGGTGGCAGCGCAGAATTTCTTGCTGCGTCGTATGGCCCTGCACGAAGGTGAAGAGCGGCTGGGTATAGATGGATACCCGGCTGAGGGCGGGCTGTTTACGTCCGTACTTGAGAGGACCGGGCTTTATCGACATACGCCCCATGGCTGGCGTTTCGTTGCACCCTCCGAAGAAACCGGGGATGATTTCAAACTGGCAAGGGCTTGGCAAGCTGCCTCCGAATTCTTGGAAACCAATAAGTGTAGGGCTGTCCCGGTTTCCGAGATTTACGAGATTTGGAGGGAGCAACCTTTCGGCATTAAGGACGGCTTGCTGCCGGTGCTCGCAGCGGCCTTCATCCTGTCCCGGAAACGGGATGTGGCGTTTTACCGTCAAAGCATTTTCCAGGCTAGGGTGACTGACTTGGACATGGACTACCTGGCCAAGGATCCTAGGGATGTGCAACTGCGATGGATGGATCTGTCCGAGACGTCCCGCCAGTTGCTTTCTGATTTGGCAGGAATTGTTCGAACCCTCGACGAGGACAATGCCCTTCCTGACCTTGAACCTATCGACGTAGCGAAAGGATTGGTTGCGATCTATGACCGGCTGCCCCCGTGGGTCGGCCGCACTCAACACCTGTCTGCTAACGCCAAGCAGGTTCGCCAGTTGTTCAAACAAGCCAGCGACCCCAACAGTCTCATCTTCGACGACATCCCCCGGGTGCTCGCCAGCGGTCTGGACGCGGACCATGAAGACGCTCGGCAAGCGGTGGCTGCCAACGTCCGGGAGGGTCTGGTGGAGTTGGGGCAAGCATATCCGGCCATGCTGTACCGGCTGAGGGAGACGCTGCTGACCGAGTTGCAGGTCCCCAACGCTTCGGTGCCGATGTTGGCGGAACTCAAAGCGAGGGCCGAGAACGTCCGGGAACTGAGCGGAGATCACAGGATGGAAGCCTTCGTCATGCGACTTGCCCAGTTCTCCGGCAACGATGCTGACATGGAAAGCCTAGCGAGCATGGTCGCCAGCAAACCGGTCCGCAGTTGGGTGGATGCCGACATTGACCGGGCAACAGTAGAGTTGGCGGAAATGGCGCAAAAATTCCTCCGGGTGGAGTCATTTGCCCACGTCAAGGGACGCTCCGATAAGCGCCTTTCCATGGCGGTGACCGTGGGAATGAGGGGGCGTCCATCCACTGTCCAGAACGAGTTTGACGTGACCTCCCTGGAACGTCCCGATGTCGAAGTGCTCGTCTTCAAGCTGGAAGAAGCATTACAGGATGCGGGTGAAGACCGTCGCAATGTAGTCCTAGCCGCTTTGGCGGAACTCAGCGCCAGATACCTTGACCCGAGCGAACTCGAAGGCCCGAAGGCCGCAAGTACAGCGGACTATAAGGTGGGTACCGATGGCCGGTGAAGAACGACACGTGCTGGGGCTGTCCGGAGGGCGCGACAGCGCGGCCCTGGCGGTCCACATGAACCAGAACAATCCCGAACTGGATATCGACTACTTTTTCACCGACACTGGCAAAGAGTTGCCGGAGGTGTACGAGTTCTTGGTCAAGCTGGAGGGATTCCTGGGCAAGCCGATTACCAGGCTGAACCCGGACCGGGACTTCGACTTCTGGCTGAAACAGTACAACAACTTCCTGCCGTCGCCTCAGACCCGTTGGTGTACCAGACAGTTGAAACTGCGCCCCTTCGAGCAGTGGATTCGCCCCGCCCTGGACAATGGGGATACCGTTTACAGCTACGTCGCTATCCGTTCCGACGAGGAGTACCGGGAAGGCTACGCTTCCAAGCACCAGAATCTCATCGTTAGGCTACCGCTAAAAGACGCCGGCGTTGACAAGGCAGGGGTGCTGGATATACTCGAATCCGTGGGTTTGGGGCTGCCTCAATACTACGAATGGCGTACCCGCAGCGGTTGCACATTCTGCTTTTTCCAGCAGAAGATAGAGTGGGTTCGACTGATGGAGCGGCACCCTCTTTATTTTGAGGAAGCGAAGAGCTATGAGAAGAACGCCATTGACCACGGATCGCCGTTTACTTGGAGCCATGGTGAGTCCTTGGAAGAACTAGCACAGCCGGAACGCATTGCCGAGATAAGGCAAGAGCATCAACAAAGATTGGAACGAATGCGAAACAAGCGTCAGATCAACCCGCTACGGCCCGACGAAGAGCCTATAGATATCGACGACCTTTATGGCCAAGCCAAAGTATGTCTAGCATGTCACAAGTAATCAAAGGAAGAGGTCTTAGTCCAAAGGTTCCTAGGGCGACGATTTTGGAACAGGATTGCCACCGACATGGTGTTAAACGGACCCTACTTCAGCTTCCAGAACTTCTTTAGCCGAGCGCACTATGTCGTTCCAAGCTAATTCGGCGCGAGCATCAACGTGTGTCACTTGCAAAGGTCTATCGTCTCTGAGCAGCCTATGCCGGCAAGTATGGGTACTCCGCCGATGGATTTGGTCCCGTCCGTAACAGTCAGAGAAAAAGCCAAATTTTCTCAAACCCCACACCCGCAGTCCTTCTGGGGCATGCTGTATCGTCGATGAATCCCAGGGTCTCGCTCCATATCTCGCGACGCGACCGACCGCACCTCCTAGCAGAACAGGTCGTGGAAACAGCTTGCCAAATTAAACCTGGCAACGGCGACGGATTGGTGAACCGATTGCTCAAGGCTTTTTGGGTTGTTGCGGCTTTCTGATTGCTTGCTTCCTTACGAACTCAAGAAATAGGTGACCCAAGTGCGCACTGTCTCGGCCGCGTAACGCGCCTCGCCCGGCTCTAGCCCCCAATAGTCCCCCAATTGAAGAAAAGCTTGTGGCTCCTCCTCCCCCCTTATGTTGCGCACATCTGCCACAAACGAAGAACTTAGGAGGGAGACCGAAACCCAGTTCGCGAAACCCTGAGGCTCAAGACTTGCGGGTAGCCCCAAAACTATGAGGTCTGCATTGGCGTGCTGCTGGGTTTCCAATGACAACAACTCACGGTGTCCGAAATAGAACTGCCAGAGATCAGCCGGATCTCTGGTGGCTGGATACCAGTCTTGCAGAGCGGAGTCAGGACCAACCCCTGCAGTAGGTTCAACAAAGGTAATGGCCTCCCAAGCTGCTACCTCACTTTCAACAATCTCAAGAGAACCGGCCATGAGCTCCCTTTCAAATGCGCTCGAGTCGAAACCATCCTCAGGCTTGGTCAGTATCTCAAGGTTGTTGACGCGTCCAACACCCAAGCCCGCATCGGTCAGGTTAGCCGATCCTACCAAGACCTGATCATCAAAGCGGTAGTACTTGGCGTGAAGACTGGGATGCAACCGGAAGGCACCGCCAAACGACTGTACCAGACTCCGCACTCCTGTATCAGAAACCCCTGCGGCGATGTCCTTAGCTTGCCAGCGGGTCACGCAAATCAGTCGCTCTAATTGGGGCAGGTGCTCAAGTAGACGTTGCAAAGAGGCTTCCTTGATGTAAGGCGCCGCGATAACTGCTTCGCTAGTGCCACACGTCAGGGCCAAAACGCGATCCCAAGGAGACGTCATTCCTCATCCCCAACGAGTTGTTGGGCCAGAGAATTCAGCATATAAGTGGCTTCGCTTCCCCAACTAGAGACTACTTGCTCCAGCCTCTGCCGTGCCTGCACTCCCGGAGTATGCTCGAACATCCTCGCCCAGGCGCACAACAGTAGATAGAACAAATGGGCCATTGCCGGCCCGCCTAGCTCGAAGTCCTCCAAGTTCTCCTGCTCGTCCGGGTCAGACAGCACATTCAGCACACGGAACAAACGGTGTTCTTGGTTGAGCACAACCCTCACGGTGCCATGGTCATTACGCACGTCGAATAATGCTGTACCGGACACCCTACCAGGTACGATTACAAACCCCACGCCATTATTCCCCGCCCATCGAGCAATCTCCGAAGCTAGAGTTCCTTCCAGGCCATCCTGCGCCAAATCCGCGGCCAAAGCGCTCGCAACGTCTGCAGCAGTAAGGTCCCTCCGTTCTTGTTCGGTGGCCGTGGGATCAATCAGGCCTTGCTCCACCGCGTCAGCGATATCCTTTGTAGCCGCCTCGGTTGCGCCACCAGATATGTCTGGTCTCTCTACGGTGGAACCGGGAACATCTACCGGAGGTGCCGGTGGAGGTCTACGCATGTTACGGATTTCGGTAAACATCCTCCTTGTATCTTAGTTGATGTCCTTAACGATGTCATAGAGCAGGAGGACCCTTTCGTCGCTCTCTATCCGTGCCCGGTCTTCTTCGACATCGGTATTTCGGTCACGGCTGCCGCGCTGGACCGAGCTATGCACCGCTTGCAAACGCGCCGCCAACTGTTTGCTGTGGTCCACGCCAAAAAGGTCATCGCAGCCACGCCCGAACCTCAACTCACAACCATACCACCGGTGCCTTGGATCACCCGCGTTATTCAGTGGTGGCAGAGTCATTAACTCCCGATCTTCACGAACCACCGATATGCCGACGTTCCGTGCCGCTGCCCGGCCATGCGGAGTAGATCCAGCAACCGCATAACCTTGGTCGGTGAGGACATCAGGTTTCACTCGCGAGTACACCATGTCAATCTCATGGTCAACACCGTCAACCGTGAACTTGAACTTTTTGCCAGTGCCCCATGGCTCGAACATCGGGTCTCCCCCGGGCCAGTGAGGGGGAGGCGTTCCTGACATCAAATACAACGGATCATTGGGTCGAACGATCCGAGCCTCTGACTCAGTCCCGTCATCCACATTGAACGACTGCATGACAATCGACAACTCTTTCCGCTGCAAAAAGTATCGGTAAATTCTACCGACCACTTCCTCAACTCGTTCCATGGTGTTACCCGAAGTGCGCCAGTCCACCTGGTCCATCTCAGACCATACCACCAGCGTACCAGACTCACTCTCGGCAAGGTCACCGCGGCAGTGCTCCAGCCAAACGGTCACTACGGGCTGTTGGTCCGGGAACAAAAGCCCTGTAGCCTGGCCGCTGACCACCTCGTCCACGTCCAAATAAGCATGCCAAGCCGACTCGATGCCTTCTTGCCACGACCAAACGTCCACCCGCTTGCACTGCGATAAGGAAGCGGTGGGCAAGCCTACACCGTATTTGCCGATCCGACGTGACGGAGCGTTAAGGTCGGCAGGTCGCCCACCTCTTCTCAAAGCCATCTGTAAGACCTCGGGCGTCATGCCGTGCCCATCATCCATCACAGCAATTCTGCGAACTACCGACACCGACTGACCAGATCTAGATTGCTCCCGTCGGTCCATCAAGAGAAGGTCAACAGACCGGGCGCGGGCGTCAATGGAATTGTCCACCAACTCTGCCAATGCGTGTGCCGTGCTGTTGTACGGAGTATTACGGGCCGCCAACAACGCCATTATTGGATCTTCGAAACTCAGCTGTTGTCCAGGTTCCATAACTCCTCCCAGTTTTGAAAGGCGTCCGCGACGGAACGAAACCCCGGCAGGTTAGTGTCCACTACAGTCCAGATATCACAATTCCGATTGCCGCCGGCTTTAGTACCCCGCATTGCTCGACCAATCATCTGCGAGTACAGCACGACCGACGCCGTAGGACGCGCGACGATTACGCAACTAGTCGCAGGTGCATCAAAGCCCGCAGTGAACACGCCGTAGTTCAATAGAGCCATTGCGGGACGTTCCCTGGAACGAAAACGACGGATAGTCGACGACCGCTCCCTTGAATCAGTTCCACCTGTCACTGCTACGGCATCAAGCTCACGCCCTCGCAGCTCCTCCGCAGTAGCAATGGCGTTTTCGACGCTGGGACAGAACACCATCACCCTATTGTGGCGGCGCATCTCCCGGGCTACCAAGTCTGACACGGTGGCAAATCGCCTCTGGTCTCGTCCAATCGTGTCCAAAAGCCCTCCCCCGTAGTCCGCGGAATCTCCTAGGTCAATGGTTTCTTCCATACTAGCAAATTCAACCTGACGGAATAGCGGGGACGCCAGATAGCCGCCATCGATTAAGTACGTAATAGGATTCCCATATCCTTGCGGATCGATGGTTACTTTATGCCCCCTAAATAGCTCTGATAGACGCAAATCTTCAGGACCTAGCAAGGCACCCCGCCCTGGAGTAGCAGTAAGCCCCAGCAGGGGAGGATTTTCCCACTGCAACGCCTCCACGATACGTTCATACGTCGGAGCCATTGCTTGGTGAGCTTCGTCAAACACTACGACAGCGGCGATGGACGACAATTGAATCAACTGTCGTCGACTCACTCTAGACGAAGCCCACAACTTCTGTAAACCCGCCACCAAGAACCCGCCTGAAATCGACGGCAGTTCAGAGTCGTACTCTCCCCAGAAGCGATGCATTGGAGCGTCCCATCGTCCCAGGTGAGACCAGGCCAAAGTCAATTCCTCGCACGCCTGCTCACACAGCTCCGCAGCGTTGGCCAACCAAATAACCAGACCACGCTCGTCTCGGGGCCCGGAATTGAGCAAGTGACAAACCACGTTGGACGCCACCCGAGTCTTGCCAGCTCCGGTTGGCAAATGCGCCACGACACGACGATTCGGTGGGCCTAACGCAGAAGCCTGTGGAGCATCCAGATAATCCAGCAACCCCGCCAGCACGTGGCGTTGGTGCGGATAGAGGCCATAGGCTACTCGAAGGACTCTGGATTCCATAATTCCTCCGACTCGAGCGGGGTAGTAACATAGCCAAACCGCAAGGTCAGATTGTCATATTGCGAAGCGAAACCTCGTAAGGCATCCCTTTCTAACGACGGTACCTCCCAACCCGGTTTGTCTCATCAACACAGCACAATATCCAATTCCGTACGTTGCATCTATGCACGCAAGTCCCGTCCAGTGCAAGCTCAGCGATGGTTTAGGGAGGACGCACGGCAAGACAATCCCACTTACTGTTACATCGCCAAAGGGAGATTCACTATGAAAGCCACACCGCAGTCGCGACAGGTCGCGCGCGTCCGAGGGAATCACAATAATTGTTAACCCACCGGCCGAAGTGGGCATAAGTGTACAGTATTTCCAACCTTACGATGGGAGGTTGCGCTGTGAACGGTAAGCGTAAGCATTGTGCGATTTATCGATGCTCCACTGCTCATGCCCCGACCCAACGCCGTAGCCGATCCGCCCGTAGATGGCGCTCTCGGTGGCGAGCAACTCTGCCAGGGGTTCGATCCGCTTGTGGATGCCGTCAATCTGGCGGCGCGTCACCTGCATCATGATGCCGCGCCGGGTGTGCGTAGGCTCCACCTCCACCTTGGGGAGGCCAGCCACTGTGGCGACGTCGCCAAACGCTGACATTTCGATCAGGGGCAAATGACCCCCGCCGACGATTGGCCCGTCCTTAAACACGGCGATGGAGCGCGCCAAATCAAAATGAGACCGCAGCGCCTCCGGGTCATGGTTGAAGCGGGCCACGTGCACCCTTGGCTGGGTGCGCATCCACCGCTCAAACTCGTCGGGGGTGATGTTCGTCAATTCCAGCATTCGGGCGGTACTCCCCGGCCAAGGGTGGAGCAGATTAGTCAGGGGATTCGCCATTGGAATCTGCTTGCGGATCGTAATATCCAATGGAGATATCATTCTCTTGATATCTTTCGAGGGTTCGATTTAGATTTTCTTTGATCCTGGGAATATTGGTTCGGCGATCAACAAAGATGGGTCCCATGCCGGCTAAAAGCATGTTTTCGAGTTGTGAAAGAGGATCTCGTCTCCGGCGACCAACGATCCGACTTAAATGATCACCATCGTAACCTTCTATACAGGCGTGAACTTGGTCAATCGTTGTGAACCGCAGTCTTCGGACTAATCGAGCCATACGCTCATAGAAAGCATCGTCGGTATATGCATCCGGCCCGATCCTCCCGTCAACGTACGATCGCAATGCATCAGCAGTTATCTCAACCTGTTTGAACTCCCCTTCTTCGACCGAAATTCTTGCCTGTTTCTTTATTTGTTCATCTTCACGCTGTATCTCTTGGAACTCCCGGTCCGCTATCTCCAACATACCAGCGAGAGCCATAAACCGCCTCCTGATGGTTTTTGGCGTCGTGTCGGAAGATTTATACTGGATATCATGCTCGATTTCCGCCCAAGCGTGCTGCAATATAGTGCGAACCTGAACTTCTGCAACTAGATCGCGATGTGGTTCGTATTCTGGGAGCATAGCCCTTGTGCTGTTCAGCTTGACCAAATAGTGTTCGCTCTGATAGCCAAATCGTTCTTCTTCAAGACGCGCCTGGTTAAGGTCTGTATGTTCAATGACCTCGAACTCTTCGCTGATGCAGGCACCAACCATCGCAACAGTGGAAGGAAAGAAAGTTATGATCCGCACTCCAGCTAGGTCAGTGATGTCTTCCAATGGCTTTGGGTATTTGGGAGTTCCCGGAGCATCTTCGGATGGAGTCGCCGCTTTGGTGCCGAAGGTCTCAGGGTCTTTCGCGCGAGAGTCCACAGAATTTACCGCGATATCCCTTGCCCTCAAGGCCTGCACCAGGATTTCCTTCACTGAATTAGAGAAGTCCTCGTAGGAAGGTCGGACACGACGGTATGCCTCAACCGCCGCGTTCCTGTGCTCCTCAAAGTTGAACCGTTCTTCCTGTTCTCCCTCGTGATCCGCTTCGTCAACCTGTTGGTCGAGAAAACTTCCTTCATCACTCATTGCGTCTCACCTTGCTCCAACAACCGGCTAAGCGGTCCCTGCGTTAAGCGCACGTCTTATACGCGACCGACTTGCCGGTATGAGACCATGGCTTGCACCAGGCATTCAGCACAGTATAATTCTGCGCCCTCGGATTGAACCTCTCCGGGGAATCAAACTACAGGTTGTGATGCACCAGGAGGCTGCCCATGGGGTTCGGGAGGATCTTGGAGGACCACACGCTTCGATCGCTCCCCTCGAGGTTCTCCCGCATATAATCGCCTAATTATAGCGTGTAGACAGATGTCCTCCGCCTAGCTCAAAATGACAGCGGGATCGCCTTTTCTCTTGGGTCCTATTGCTCCCCTATGCACTGAGTTGGAACCCATTATTTGGACAGAATCCGGACCGAGATAAGCGAGAGTCTCGTTGCACATATTAATTTAGAGAACAATTGCTACAGTGGTGGACTAATCTTACAATGAAAGCCGGGATTTTTGCTCCGCCCTTGACAGACATCGCCAGATGGCAGATCTGTGGAGACCGCCGTAGACTGATTGCTGGCGGGAGGATAGCCACCCTACTGGCACCTGCCTACTGATGCCGGTGGTTTCCGGCTGCAGCGATAACCTCATAGTATTCACTTGCCGAAGGATATCCAACGCCGGGCCCGGCTGCAATTCATCGACGCGGGCGACCCGAAGTAGGTGGCGGCGGCTCACGGCGTAGGGTTATCACTTGCGGACTTGCCGGCGCAACTTGATCGACCCGTGGGTCCCTCTCCCGCGGCCGGTGTAATAGTAGCCTTCGAGCTGGCCGGGGACGGTTCTGACCAGAACCGTCGTGCCGCGAAACCGCTCCATCGTCCTGTCGGATTCGGCTTCAGGTTGGTTGTCAAAAAGGTAGGTCAGGGTCAATCCCTCCGGCGCATTGGTGAGGACGGAGGCCGTCAAGCTCCAGGAGCGGGACTCGGCGGCGGTCAGACGCACCACTATTTTTGTCCAGGTCTGCTCAATTGTAACCGTCACCGGCTGCGTCTTCTGAAATCCCATATAGGAACTGGCAATCGTTCCCGTCCAAGTGCCCCGTAAGTCCGGTACGCTGATCAGCCGAAAGACTCTCAGGAACCGCCATCGCCAGAGCCAGTTATCGAAGGCCCAATACGAAACTCCGAAGACCAGGGGGATGGAAGGGATGGGGAGCAACCACCTCATGGGGAGAAGGTCTGAGGGTATGAACGCGGCTGCAACCCCGGACACCAGGGCGCTTATCACGAAGAGAATTCTCACCACAAGGACGCGCTCCCGCGAGTCTGTTGCATAATCGTGCATCCTGATTGCTACCAGTCCTCATACTGCTTGACCAACGCGTCTATCAGGCTTCCGGCATCCCCTTCGTTCCATGAGTCCGGTCCGCCATCAAACAGGGGAACCAGCTTGTTCTGGCTGGCGAACCGAGATAGGTCATTGTCGCGGAGCCAATAGAGGGCTGACGAGTAGGCGGACTGGCACGAGCGTCCCAGCAGTCGGTCCGGCACGTTGTACAGCAAGCACTCTATTTGGTACGACCGCGCCGTGGCGGGCGCCAGCCTGCCCTGTTCCACAAGCAGGGCGCGGGCGTTCTTGAACATCCTTATGGTGCGGCGGAACCACCAGTTGGTAGCCTTCTCCTTCACGACGCCGTTGCGCCGGTGCAGGTGAGGGTAGTTGACGATCCACCTTTCCTCCGCTGGCAGGTACAGCCCCAAGCCTTCGGTGCGCTTGTTGCTGCGCTGGCCCGCGTACTCCGTGTATGTCAGGTAACGGACGGCGACCACCACGTCAACCGGAATGTTAGGGGACTCCATGGCAAGCTTGAACGTCTTCTTTCCTTCCCGAACCCGTGAATCTCCAAAAACACCGGCGATGGCGCCGCGCACGTCCCTGCGGAACCGCCGCCAGCCGTACTCCGGGTCCGGGAAATCCCTGTCCAACAATCTCCTCTGGGAATCAGCCAGCCGGGAGCCGTCCCGCACGGGCAGGGAAGTCAGCTCCGCGACGACATCGACGTCGCTCTGACGCCGGACGTGAGTGTTGTTTCGATAAGAGCCCTGCAAATAAGTAACGTAGCGAACATCGTCCGGCCACTGGTGTCGTCCCAGGGCATTGCGAATGGCGGCGTGGGTATTCTTCGCCCCCTGGACCGTGCCCGGCTGGGCCCATATCTTGAGATGATTTTCCGGGATCGCCATTGAATCAGTCCCGCGTTGGTACACAACGCAATATGCTTGATGGTCTCGCAATAGGAACATTTCCCACGTCGAAAGGGCGAAGGCCCCCAAGTGTGGAAATGAGTTCAGATCAGAGCAGATTAATCTGCTATTCTGTGGCCGAGTGTCGCCCCGCCAAGTGTTACGGGTGCGCTCGGCAGCGCAGGATATCTTAACACCCACACTGCGCTCTCAATTATTGTATCAGTGGCGCACCTTCCGAATGGCGCCATCGAGCAGCGGCAACAGGAGCTATTGCCGGCTACTGGCTTACAGGTGCTCCCGCCCCCGCCCCCTCCGGCATCCAGTAGCCCACCTGCGTCTCGGTGATGACGTACCTGGGGTTGCGGGCGTCCTCGCCCAGCTTGGTGCGCAGCTTGGCCACCAGGGTGCGCATGGGGCTCAGGCTGGCGTTGCTCTTCTCATTCCAGACCCGCTCCAGCAGGTGCTCGTAGGTCAGCACCTTTCCGGCGTTGACCGATAGCTCCGCCAGCATCCGGTACTCCATGGTGGTCAGCTGCACCTGCCGGCCGGCGATGCTCGCACGGCGCGCGAGGTAGTTGATGGTCAGGTCGCCCAGCACGAAGAGCTCCAACGGCTCGGCCGGCGCAGCGCCGACGCCATCAGCGCCACAAGCTCCGTGGGCGAGAAGGGCTTGACCACGTAGTCCACCGCCCCCATCTCGAAGGCCCGTGCGATGGTCTCCTCCCGCCCGTAGGCCGACAGGAAGATCACCGGCACGTCGGCGAACCTCAGGATGTCCCGCATCAGGTCGATGCCGTCGGTGTCGGGCAGAGCAGCAGGTTCAAGAGGGCCAGGTGGGGCCGTTCCTGGTCCATAAGACGGACCGCCTCCTGCCGGTCGCCGGCGATCACCGGCTGGTAGCCAGCCCCGGCCAAGGTGTCCCGGATATAGTGCAGGGCCTGGGGATCATCGTCCACCGCCAGCACCCGTTCCTCCGGTTCCCGCCATTCCCGCTCCAGAGAGACCCTTGGCGCCGCCGGACCGCTGACGGCCTGCATTTCACCCAGCTATTTCTTCAGTATCGGCGTCCCTTGGCTCAATGTTCATCGAAGCGGATCATACCACGAGCGCCGTTCCTATTGGGAAAGGCAGGGTCTCAATTCTATCAGGGAATAAGCCTGGCCCTGAAACCATCCGTTTTGTGAGGGCCAATCCAAACAGAAAGCAAGACCTTCGCTATTTGAGTGTTGCCTTCTGTCAAGTATGGCCGGAAATGGTGGGCCGCAGAGGAGTCGACCTGGGGGGTTAGTAATTGCCAAAGTCTGGAATGCCCGATAACGGCAATTATAGTGCAAAACAGGAAGCATGGTTCGGGGACCTCCGTGGCCGGTTCCGCTGGCCCCCGTTTGCTCGTGGTACTTTAAGGGAGATCGCAAACTAGTGCGACCCGCGCTACTGTACAAAACCCCACACGACGTGCCCGCCAGTGCAGCCCGAGGGACTGGTTACGAACGCCTGGCCCGGAGGATCCAAGCGCTTAAACATCTTTCGCCCCGGGCAACCCACAGCCGAAAAGCTCGGACGTTGTCGCCGGCGCTTTTACCCCACCCACCGAGGCTGATGGCGCCCTTTCACTATATTCCTCGCTCCGTGCCCCCTCTGCTTCTGTGTCATTAAGGACGGACCCTCCGCCAGTGGCCCTGGCGACAGCCTCATAAGGCTCCAGGCGAACCGTTTCCCGCCATCACATATAGTTATACGTAATTTGCTTGCCTTAAAAGAAAGTAGCTCAAGTATCCAGTGCATGAAATACGTCTTTCCTAATTGTGCCGAACAGGAGAGTCGAACCCGCCGGAGCAAGCATCATGCAAAGGGAGTGGCTCTGGCCGACGCCTGGTGACAAGGAAGGCCCTGGTAAGCGGGAGGCACATCGGTGGCAGTTCGGGAACCAGTCACCAGCGAACAGAGACGACTGTTGAAGATTATCGCCAGGAAGCCCCTGACCAGCGTTACCAACCTGGCTCCAGCGCTGGGCCCGGACGAGGAGAAAGCAAGGAGGATGATGGACGTCCTGCGCCGTGGCGGCTAGGTCACCTCGGTGGTGTGGGGCATGACCGTAATACGGCAGAGCCGCTGTTTCCTGACCCGCTAAGCAGTGGATCTGCTCTAGGTCACCGACCACCAGCACCCCGCCCCAGGCAGGAGGCCCGGGTCGCCAGGTTGGCCTCCTTTCATCCTGAGGGAGAAATGACGGAGGACTTCCGGCAGCGGTTCACCTAGGACCACGACCATCCAGTCCACCCGGAGGACCAGGGCGACACTCCCTTCGCCGCCGGTATTGCCGGCGATACCGACGCCGGAGAAGATGGGGCGACGGCGCCGACCACGAGCACCCATACTGGACCGCCACCTCCCGCGGCGGCTGGCCATGGTGGAGGCGGTCTACCGCCTGGCACCGGACCAACTCAGCAGTGGGCGGGTCCTCATACCATCAGACGTGGCGGTTTCGCGGGAACTCAGGATGGCCGACTTCCGGCTGCCGCGTCACGGCGGGTTCTACCACGCCGTGGCCCGCTACGGCAGCGATCTTTGAGTTTCCTTCACCTACGCTGGCCTGCACGCTATTGAAAGGGCACTGTGGAGCAAGGAACAGCATCGCTCTGCGAGTTGGACTGCTATTCCGAGGAGGAGTACCGCTATCTGCGTATCGGTAACCGGCTGTTTTACGTGGACCTCGATCAGTCGGTGGAGCCCTCGGGACGGTTACGTTTGCTTTTGCGGTTTAATTTGGCATTTTGAACAGGGGTCTGCCCCTGTTCAAAACGGAACCCGTACCCTTGCTCACTGGGCACTACAGCTTTCCAAACCCGCCTTTCCCGTTGGAGAAAGGCCGCATTTAGTCTTTGTAGTACCTCCTGCCAATCTCAATAAGGGGCTTTGACAGACCTCTAATACAGGAAGCAAGCCACCTGATGGTCGGTCGAAACCTCCATCAGTTTAGGTTCGTCTTCGGAACACCGGTCCATGGCGAAGGGGCATCGGGTGTGGAAGTGGCACCCTGTCGGGGGGTTAAGCGCGCTGGGCACCTCACCGGAGATGGCCAGTTCCTCCCGCTCCTCGTCCGGGTGAGAAGGCAGTGAAGCGGCAAACAGCGCCTTGGTATAGGGGTGAAGAGGATTGTTGCTCAGCTCCAGGCTCTCCGCGGTCTCCACTATTTTGCCCAGGTACATCACGGCAATGCGGTCACTGATGTGCGCCACGGCCGCCAGGTCATGGCCGATAAACACATAGCTGACGCCTAACTCGCGCTGCAGTTCCTCCAGCAAGGTAATGATATGGGCGCGGATGGACACATCCAGGGCAGAGACCGGCTCGTCCAGGACAATCAACTCGGCGTTAGTGGCCAGTGCGCGAGCTATGGCGATGCGTTGCCGCTGACCGCCGCTGAACTCGTGGGGGAACAGCGGGGCTACATCTGCCGGCATCCCGACCAGTTCCAGCACCTCGCCAACCCGGTTCTTTACACCCTGACGTGACATCATGCTGTGAACCTCCAAAGGTTCCGCGATGATGTCGCCAACACGCATGCGGGGGCTCAGGGAGCTGAATGGGTCCTGAAACACAACCTGAACCGCCTGCCGGTACTCCTTGAGGGCTCGCCCCTTGAGCTGCGAAACGTCCTGACCCTTGAATATTAACGAACCCGCAGTTGGCGATTCCTGGGTCAATACCAGCTTTGAAGTTGTCGTCTTTCCACAGCCCGACTCGCCAACCACGCCCAGCGTCTCCCCGGGGAAAACACTGAAACTGACCCCGTCCACCGCTTTAACATAGCCCTTGACTCTACCGAATATTCCGCCGCCGGTACTTACCGGAAAGTACTTCTTCAGGTCCCTGGCTTCCAGTAAAGCTTCAGCCATTCTTCGCTTCCTCGACGGACAGCCAGCACTTCGACTCTTGACCATTGGGAAAAGATACGTAGGGCGGGTCCTCGTTGATGCATTTTTCAGTGGCAAAGGGACAGCGGGGGTGAAACGCACAGCCCGTGGGAAGTTCAGCCAGGTTAGGCGGTTGCCCGGGAATAACGTACAGCGGATCCTTGTTCCCCAGCCTCGGAATGGATTGAATCAGCGCTTGAGTATAGGGGTGCTTGGGGCTGTTGTAGATTTCCCGCACACTTCCCTGCTCCACAATCTTCCCCGCATACATCACCGCAACCTTGTCGCACATCTTGGCTACAATGCCCAGGTTGTGGGTGACGAAAATCAGGGAAACTCCCGTCTCCCTTTGCAGGTCGCGCAGCAGGTTCAGGTACTGCAGTTGGATGGTAACGTCCAGATTGGTGGTCGGCTCGTCGGCAACGATCAGCTTGGGCCCGCCGGACAGGGAAATAGCCCCCACGATACGCTGCCGCATACCGCCGCTCATCTGGTGCGGGAATTCCCGCATCCGGATTTCGGGGGAGGGGATACGCACCGAACGCAGCAACTCGACCACCCGCTCCCTGAGGCTGCCGCCCCGAATGTGCCGGTGGTGGTGGGCCGGCTCTCCCACCTGGTCCAGGATGGTGAAAAGCGGGTCCAGCGAGGCCATCGGGTCCTGGAGAATCATTCCCATGTCCCGCCCGCGGATACTGCGCATCTCGCCTTCGCTCAGTCCCATCAATTCCTGCCCGTCGAAATCGATGGTACCGCCGACGATTTGACCGGCAGGAGGCAGCAGCCGGAACATGGCGTGACAGGTGGTGGTCTTGCCGCAGCCCGACTCCCCCACCAGGCCCAGTGTCTCGCCCATGTCCAGCGAGAAGTTTATGCCGTCAATAGCCTTCACCACCCGGGTCCCGCCAAAGCCGGTGAACTGGGCGTAAAGGTCGGTAACTTTCAGTAGCGTTTTAGTCGCAGTTGCCAAGGTATTTCGTTCCCTTTATTGATTAACGGTTTCTCAGTTGGGGATCCAAGCGAACCCGCATCCAGTCTCCCAGCAGGTTGGCCGCCAGCACCAGCAGCATGATGCAGATGCCCGGCGCCACCGTCAGGGTCCAGCGCTCAGAAATCAATGTAGGCCGCGCGTCCGCCAGCATGTTGCCCCAGGTGGGAGTTGGCGGCGGCACGCCCACACCCAGGAAGCTGAGCGACGCCTCCAGGATGATCGCCACGCCCACGGTAAGGCTGAAGAGGACCATGGCCGTGTTCATAATGTTGGGCAAAATATGCCGGAACATGACACGAATTTTGCCGGCGCCAGTGACCTCGGCCAGCTTCACAAAGTCCCGCTCCCGCAGGCTCAGGACTTCGCCGCGAATCACCCGGGCGTATCTGGTCCAGAACACTATCATCAGAATCATGATAATGGTCCACAACCCGGGGCTGAGCACCGCCGCGAGGAAGATTCCGAAGACGAGCGAAGGCAGGGCCAGCTTGGCGTCCGTTATCCGCATGATTACTTGGTCCCAAAGGCCGCCCATGTACCCCGACACTATACCCAAAGTGACGCCCAGCATACCGGCGAACACCGTCCCCAGCAACCCGATGATCAGGGATGTCCTGGCCCCGTAGATCAGCCGGCTCAGTATGTCGCGGCCCTGGAAGTCGGTTCCCAGGGCCGTATCCCACGTCCCGCCAGCGTAAATGGCGGGGGCAAAAATCTTGATGGGTTTTACGGAGGTTTCCGCGTCGTGGGGGGCTATTAACGGCGCCAATATCGCCACCAGCACCACGAACAGGATAATTCCCACCGGCAACTTCGGCGCATCCTTGAAGATTGCCCACGACCTGTTGGCAACCGTTGCAACCTGTTCCGCTCCAGTGGGGGGAGCGGTAATCAATATCTGGTCACTCGCCATTCTGCTACCTACCTGGTTAAGCGAATTCGGGGATCAAGATAACCGTAAAGGACGTCCACCGTAAAGTTGGCGCCGACAATCATCACGCCGGCCATTATGACTACGCCCTGCACCAGGGGAAAGTCCCGGTTAATCAGGCCGTCATAAAGCAAACGGCCAATGCCAGGCCAGGAGAATACCACCTCAACCACTACCGCCACGTTGATCATAACCACCAGGTTTACGGCGGCCAGGGTGAGCACCGGAATGAAGGAGTTCTTCAGGGCATGTTTGACGATGACTACCGTCTCCGGCAGCCCCTTCAACCGGCAAAGCTTGATGTATTCACTACCGAGCACCTCCAGCATGCTGGACCGGGTCAGCCGCAGCATGGCGCCGGAGAAGAACCAGCCCAGGGATATGGCCGGCAGCATCAGGTGCTGCCAGTCAAAAAAGCCCCCGGGCTTGCCCAGGAAGGGCAGCCACTCCAGCTTGACACCAAATAACAGCACCAACAATAAGGCGACAAAGAAGGAGGGCACCGAAAGTCCTAACAGCGCAAAGGTCTTACCAAAGCTGTCCCACCAGGAGTCCACCTTCACGGCGGACATTATCCCTAGGGGGACGCCGACAGCCATAGATATCAGGAAGGCCCAGAAGGCCAGGAGCAGGGAGTTGGGCAACCGGTCGAAGTACAGGGAACGGACTGAGATGCCGTACTGGAAGGACTCGCCGTAGTCGAAGCGAGCGATGTTCCATACGAAGGAGGCGTATTGTTCCGGCCAGGACCGGTTCAGGCCCCACGCCTCCGCCTGGCGGGCTATGTCCTCTTCCCGCGCTCCCGGGTACTCGTAAAGCAACTCCGCCGGGTTGCCGGAGGCGCGTACCAGGACAAATATGATCATGCTCAGCACCAGCAGGGTAATCAGGCTGGAGAAGAGCCTCTTGGCGATAAAGGTCTTCACTTTACCTCACCGATATATTCCTGTGGGGTTGATTCGGCCGGAACAGAATTGATGAGCTTGCCTGAATCTTGAGCCTTCCAGACCAAGCGTGATCGGCCGCCGCTCCAGACTCCCGTCTTGCGCTGCAACGGTATAAGTATCACTAAGGGTACAACCAACGTTGGGGCAGCCACAAGGACTGCCCCTGCCGAGCATCGTGGCCTACCGGCCATGAGGTTTGAAACGGCGTACTTCCCTATGGGTTTATCTCAATGTCCTCGTACGGGAACAGGGAAGTGGTAACTTGGGAATACTGATTGATATCCCCCTTGATCTTGGGGCCGGCGCCCATGGCGAAGGCGTTAATGTACACGGGGACGAAGATGTACTCGTCAAGAATGTAAGCCTGCAGTTCTTCCACAATTTTGGAGCGCTCTTCCAGGTCCAGGCTCGTCTCGTATTCGGCCATCTTCGCGTCGATAAGGTCGTCGCAGATCACCGAGGAACTCTGCTCGCAGAGTCCGAATGCCCTGAAGTAACCCGCGGCATTGGGCGGCCCAGTGGAGATGGAGAAGGCTATCTGTACGCCGGGGAAGCCCGCCCGGTGCTCCCTCAGCATGCTCAGGAACACAGGTCGCTGGGTGACATTCAACTCGCTCTTGATCCCAATTTCTCTCAGCGAGTCCATAATCCGCTCTGCCAGGGAGAACACCGGCGGGAAAGGCGTGAAGGCGTCCACCTCAATCCCGTCTGCGTAACCGGCCTCGGCCATCAACTGTTTAGCCTTCTCCACATTGTATTCGGGTACCGGCCGTTCCAGGTAGTCACCCTTTCCGGGGGGAATGAAATTACCCGTGGGAATCGCCAGCCCCTGGGTTTCCGTGGCTGACAGGAATTCCCGGTCCATAGCCAGGCTCACCGCCTCGCGGACCCGCTTGTCAAAGAAGGGGCTGTCCGGATCCTCATAGCCGGGGAAGAACAGCCAGAAAGGCGCCGAGTTGTTGGGGTCCACCTGGATATTCGGATCCTCAATGGCGTCCTGGAGCAGAGCCCCGGTGACGAAATAGGCTACGTCCACCTCGCCGGTCTTCAACGCTGCCACCCGGGAGGCCAGTTCCGGAACGCCCTTGGTCTCAATGGTCTTGATGTTGGGCACCTTGCGCCAATAGTCCTCGTAGGCTTCCATTATCACCGATTGGCCCGTGGTCTGGCCCACGATCTTGTAAGGGCCGGCGCCGATGGGGGCCCCGATAAACCCTTCCGGACCCACCTCCTCGTAGTAGGCCTTGGGCACTATGAAACCAGCTCCGGAAGCCTCCGAACCGTACAACTCCAGAAAATCAATGAATGGTTCCTTAAAGTAGAAAGTAATTGTACGCTCATCCACGATTTCGATGCGCTCGGTCTTGTCCTGGTAAATGTCGGCATTGGCGCCGCTGTAGTTCTCATAGGAGAACTTGACGTCCTCGGTTGTGACCGGCTCCCCGTTGTGGAAGGTAATGCCCTCCCGCAGCCGGAAGGTGGCCTTCTTGAAGTCGTCCGTCATTTGCAGGTCTTCCGCCAGCAAGTAAACGAACCGACCATTGGGCATAGCCCCGATCAAGGGATCAAATACGTTTTGCAGGAAGGCGGAATAGGGGGTTCGGGAGGCCGGAGCCACCTGCGGGTCCGACCATTTGGGGCTGAGGGCCGTATGGTAGGCAAGTACCATCGATCCTTCGGACTGCCTGGACCGGTCTGGGTCTATGATTGGGTCCTTGATATCGAAATCTACCAGCCCTTCCGCACTGGAACTGGTACTGGGCTCCGCCTGGATTGCTGGCGGCAGCGGAGTCGCGGTGGCTGATGCGAGAACCTTGGTCGGGGCCGGCGCTGCGGACTGCTCGGACTGCTGGGACTGGGCTAGGGGCTCAGCTTGCGTCTGGCCCTCGGATTGAACCGGTGCAGCTTGCTGCGAACCCGCACTGGTGTCGGGCGCCTGAGGGGCCTCCGGGGCTGACGTACCGCAAGCGATTGCCCCGATCAAAAGCAGGGCAATTGCAAAAAGGGAAATTACCAGAGATTTAGCGGGCAGGGCTTTCAGCATAGTCTGACTACTTCCTCTGTAACCGGCGACAATTATCACGGTCGGGGCTTACCAATGCAAGACAATAACGGGGGAACGGCATCTGCTACTCTTACTTGCCAACAAACTCCGATTCAATAGGCTGATTTCCGAATAAGACTGACCTAACTGCTTTGTCCTGTCTCAAGGGAGCCAGTCTGTTTCAACTCCGAAGTCTATAATTGTCAGATTACGGTTGTCAATGTAAAGCAATGATTGGCAGGGCAATCGCGTCTTGTGAGAATTAGGATAGAGAGTATTCACAAGGCCAATGAAATCGTGCGAAAAGCAATCTGTTGCTTTGCCCAACCTCGTTTCGGAGACTTCGAATGCTGGATTGGGCTGGGTTCTGGGGTGTCAGGCGCTGCAAGAAGGCTAATCCAGTCATTCGAACCGCGATAGTTCAGGTTATCGGAGTGTTCGGAATTAAGACGCGATTGCCCTGCAATGATTGGTCAGGGCAATCGCATGAGTGGGAGAAGAGGGTAGAATAGGAAAAGGAGAGGAAAAGTCGTGGGCAGGGGCCTGAAAAGGGGTGGAGGAAGGAATGATGGTAGAAATGGGGGATGTGTGTGAGGGCCTAAACGACCCGCGGCGGCTCCACTGCCAGCAACATACACTACACGACATCCTGGTAATTGCCTTGTGCACAGTGTTGTGGGGGGGAGACAACTGCACCGACGTGGCCCTCTTGGGCCAGGCCAAGCGGGAGTTTCTGGGGTCTTTTCTGAAGTTGGAAAAGAGGATTTCCAGCCACGAGACCTTCTCCCCGGAATTCCGACTACTGGGACCCGAGGAGTTTCATAAGCGGGATCGATGCATCCCTTTTCTCCTTGCATTCCAGGACGGGACAATTGCAGGGCTGGAGGCAAGTGGACCTGGAGGTCAAATCCACCCACCTGCTGAATCTGTCAGAATCTTACGGACACGGCGGGATTGATTCCATTGTAGTTGCGGTAAGTCTGTCCGACATCCAGGAGGTGACCGTTGCCAGCCCCTCGACCCAGTCGGTGGGCCTGGCCACCGAAGGGGCGCCATTCTACCTGGAGACTCCGGACGGAACAGCGGCCATCGAATTTCCGCCGGGTTTCAGCAATCTGCCAGTATTTGTCCGGGTAGAGTCCGCGGCGGTCGACGGCTGCGGCCAATGGCCGGCCGGCACAGAACGGGCCTTGATAACCGTCCAACTGTACGATTCGCGGGGCAATACCATGCACGGCGCGAACGTAAAGGGGGCCGTTGCCCACCTGAGGTTCGATGCCTTGGCCATAGGCGGGGTGGAGGCGGCCTATGCAGCCCATGAGGATGGTGGAATCCAAGTTTATGGTTACCGCGAGCAAGAGGGCAACTGGAGGCCCATTGACTTCACTTTCGACGTGGACGAACTGGAGGTTGTTGTTCTAACCGTGGATGATCTCAGCGTACCGATATGCCTGCTGGCGGTAACCCATTCCGTAGCCCCTGCCCAGGCTCCGTCTTTGGCCGGGCCTGCGTCCGAATCCGAATCAGGGCAGTCAGCTGGTTGGACCTCCAATCAAAGGGGGCGTCCCGGGTCCTCCGAAGGGAATCCACCGATACCTCCATTCCTGTGGTCGATGTGGGGGGCAGTGGTGGGCCTACCGGTAGCTACGTTACGGGAGGCTCGACGATTGCTCGGGCAGGCATGGTCGGAGAACTTCCCTGGTGGCATAAATTCATCCTGCTTTTGGGTACAATTCTGCAGCTTGGCGCCGTAACCTGGCAGGATACGCTGTTTGTAAGGGAAAAACGCATGCGGAATAGGACCTTTACCGGTCCACGAAATCCCCTCTGGAAGTATATCCTGCGCGCCTGACGGGGTCGTGGGGGTCCGTTAGAAATTAGTGTATGGTGATTCGGGACTCCTGAAAAGGGTGACCTAAACCAAACAGCTTGTCTCATAAGCACACAAATGGACTTGCCGGAGACCGGCGTTGCGGCAAATTCACTGGCCATGGGCGTAAAGGGGTATTGGCCAACCAGGACAACCGGTTAGCAGTCGTTTGGGCACTATGGGATGCGCCCGGTTTGCCCCTCTAGGTACGCGTAAACTGGTCGTCGGGTACGCCTAATAGACGACAATTAGTCTTGCCGTCCTGTTGCGTCAAGAGAAAATGTTACCGAAATTCAGACACTGTGGTCGGCTCCAACCGTGCTGATCACAGACCTTGAAGGAAGAGTCGGGACGAATTGGTCGGAGCCTGCATAGACCAACTTCCTGGCCATGACTCCCCGCCACTTTTTCACTCCCCGCTGCAGGGTTCGCAAGTGATTGTCACTGAACTGTTCGGGACGGTGGGAGCACAGCCGGTCCAGTATTGTCCTGGCGGTGATGTCGGGTTCCGTTTCCAACCATCCCAGGATTTCCTGCCATACACCCTCGAAGGGATTCGGGCGAGTACGCCAATGGCGTGGCCCCCTGATCCGGGGAGCGTGAGTAGGGCGGTTTTCACCCTGCTGCCAGAGGGTGGGCAGCTGGGACAGGAACTGCTCCAGATTCTCCTGCTGGGCCGGCTCACCGTGGTCGGGAGAGGAGACGGCCACCAGGGCAGCCTGGGCTTCTCGGATGGCATGCAGGAGGGCCACTGGGTCCAGACTGGCGCGGCTCTGGCTCAGTTGTTCCTTGATCTCATCGCTCACCGCCTGATGTTCCAACAACCGATCACAGGGAGTAGCCGGCGGGCTGTACCGTTTGATTGTGGCTGAGCCCTCTCGATTCTTCTCCAGCAGCTTGAAGGAGGGCTGGAAGTAATTCACGTACAGTCGCAGGGACTGGTAAAGTTGGACCAGCATCTGACCGGCCAGCGGACCCGAGTATCGGTGGTGTCCCACGAACCGGCGCACCACGGCCCCGTTCTTCTGCTCGATATAGGCCTGGTCATTACTGCGGTATGCTCGGGAACGGGTGAATTCGATGCCCTGCTGAGAGGTCCACGCCAACAGGGTCTCGTTGATGAAGGCGCCGTCGTTGTCGGAGTCAATGCCCCGAATGGAAAAGGGTAGCTGCCGCCGGATGGCTTCCAGGCCCGCAAGGACCAGGGACTGGTCCCTGGCCATCAGGGGGACGGCCTCGGTCCAGCCGGTGCAGACGTCGGTGACCACCAGGCTGTGGATGAAGGAACCGGACAATGGCCCCCCGCAGTGGGCCACCAGGTCGATCTCCAGGTAGCCGGGTGGAGGTTTGTTCCAGTCGTTGTAGGCCGTACCGGCATTTGGCGTCCCATGGACTTCCGGCGTCCCCGACGGCGACGACTCCCAGCGGTGGCCCGAACGGGCTTAAGCAGCCTATCCAAGGTGGATGCGCTGGCGGTAAGCAACCGTTCCCTGACCAGGGAGTCCAAATGCAGGTGACCGTGGCGCTCCTTGGACTCCACTAAGTGGGGGAGGGCCGCGTGCAGACGCTTGCCGCAAATACGGTCGGAAGCCTCCCAAACCACTATCACCGCCTCACGGATGGCCTCATCATAGACACTTCTTCCCGCCAGCGAAGGCTGCTGTTCCCTTTCGTCGCTGCTTTGGGTCAATAGCCTTATGGCGTGCTTGCGGTGCAAACCGGTCACCGCGGTGAATTCGTCCAGGATGCGGCCCTTATCCCTCTTGCTGGCGTCTTCATAACGACCCCGGATGGTGGTCAACAACTCTTTCTTTGCCATCCTGATGATGCCTCTCTCCATGGGCCTGCCTCACCTTTTTCGGTAGCATTCTAGGTGAAGCAATCACTTCCCTTAAGTAGCATTTATTGTGAAGCAATGCGGTCCTCATCGAGGTCCACGCTATTGTCGCCAGGGCCGCGGCCAATTGGGGCACTGTCCGGATCGGACAACTATGGTCCCTGGTTTTGCTCACGTCGCCTTTACTGCCGAAATTCCTCTCCCCAACCAGGGCTTTCCGGCCCGGTTTCTAGCTCTTAAAACCAATTCGCCTTGTCCACCACGTTGCGTAACGGCCGCCCCTCGTCAAACCGCTTGCAGTTGTCCACGAACAACTCCGTGCGTCGGTCGTCCAGGTACGGTCCGACGCCCGCCACGTGCGGCGTGATCAACACCCCCGGAGTAGTCCAAAGCGGGTGGCCCTCCGGTAGCGGCTCCACTTGGAATACGTCCAATCCGGCCCCGGCGATCTCCCCCGCCCGCAGCGCCTCCACCAGGTCGTCCAGCACCGTCGTCGCCCCACGCCCGATGTTAATGAAGAACGCCGTCTCCTTCATCGCCTTAAACTGCGTCCACGCGAACATCCCCTGCGTCTCCGGTGTCTCCGGCACCGTCACCAGAACGAAGTCGGCCCTGGGCAACACCTCCAGCAGCGCCTCCGGCCGGTGCAACTCCGCCACTCCCTCGGTCGGCTCCGGCAGCCTTGGGTCCACCCCCAGCACGGTCATACCGAACCCGGCGCACAGCCGCGCCGTCTCTCCTCCGATGCCGCCCACGCCAACCACCGCTGCCGTGGCCTCCGGCAGATAGATGGTCTGGTAGCCCGGTCGCCAGACGCCGTCGATCTGCTGCGGGATGTAGACCTGGAACCCTCTCGCGAAAGCCAGAAGGAACGCCATTATGTGCTCGCTGATGTGGTCGTTGTAAATCTCCCGGGTGTTCGTGACCGTGACCTCGCCGGAGATCAGTTCCTGCGTGTAGTACCCCGCTCTCGGCCCCGCCTGTGGACAGGCCACCCACCGCAGCTTCTCTGCGCGTTCCAGCAACTCAGGCACGATGTCGCCGAAGGCAGCGTCCGCGTCGCCGATGACCTCCATCGCCTCTCCCACCGTAGGACACAGGTGCACGTCAATGTCCGGTATCTCCTGCCGCAGCAGGTCCGGCCAGTGTTCCTGGTAGTTCGGAGGGCAGATTACCAGCTTAAACCCCATGCTCATCACCTTCCGGCTTTCTCAGTTTGACGCCAGTGTAGACACCGCCGGCCATCCGGGTCAACAGCCTTGTAGACCGCCGCGATGGCGGCTCGGTGGTTCCGGACGGTGACCACCGACAGGCGGCGCTCGTCCGCCGGGTGGCAGATGTAGGCTGCCATTAGGGCTTGGGAGGCCGACGTGGTCAGCGCCCCGTGGGCATGGGCCCACTCCTTCACGGTTTTCCATGCAGACCGGTGACCTGCCCGGGTGTTCTGAGAAACACTGTGGTCAATGGTGCGGCAGGCGATAGCGGGGAATGATTCTGTAGGCTCTTGGGGAACTGGCAGAACAAAGCCCGCAGCGCCATTTATGGCCTCCCCAACATGTCCGATAACGGGTATTATTGTGCAAGCTGGCCAGTCCAGTCCAGGTCCGGATGTCACCCTGGGGGAGGGGGTTTGGGAGTCGCTACTGTTCATCATGGCGGCGGATAACCGAAGGGCCTGAGAGAGTCGGGCACCCTCACCTTCGGACCATGCATTGGAATGACTAACGCGGCAGAACCGGCCCTGGAGAGGGCCGCCATTGAACTGCCAATTATTGGACCCCTATCTGACCGCTGCATGGGCCTCCCAAGGGATTCCAACATTGACGTGAAATTTAACGGTCGGAAGGCTACCTACAGCCACCCGGACAGCTTCAGGCTACGCTTCGGCGGGCACGCTGCCCATGATATTCCGGGGACACTTCAGCCGTTGATAATGCCGTCGATGGGGGCGGCATTCACTTCCGGCATTCCTGAATCCTCCCATGCCCTGCCCGCATTGGACCTACCGCGGCACAAGGAGAGTCTTCAAGCAGGTTTCCAGGCTGGCGACTCAGCCGGCTTCAGAGCCTCTCTAGTTGCTGGCCGGCCTTCGCGGCCATGGTTCGCCGATCGGGTTTCCACAGCTGGCCCCGGCCGGTGCAGGGCACCGGTTTGGCCAGCCATTGAGGGTCCTCCAGATACAGGGCCTACCTCCCCTGCTGGTAGTTGTCCAGCCGGTATTCCAGCTCAGTCAGGCCGTTAGCGGGGATGTCCCTTCTCCGCCCCTCGGTGGGGGCGACCAGGTGTATGCGGCAGCAGCCGATGATGGACCGGCGGTACAGTTCCCGTCCCTCTAGGGCCCTGACCGCCTCGTGGGGCAGGTGAATCACCTGGGCGCCGCGCAGGCCCGGGGTGTAGATCAGGGTGGGCCCGCGGTGGTTGGTGAAGCGGCCGGTGGTGAAGATTCTCTTGACGCCGAGCAGGGCCAGGGTCGCCATCGGCTCGGCAATGCTGAGGACCCGGGACTGGGCCAGGTCGCTGGCGGTCCATCTGACCCTGGCGGTTCTTTCGTCACTGCCGGCAGCGGCCTCGAGGTTCAGGTCCGGGAGCAGGTCGAACAGGCTGGGGTTGGTGGGCCCTGCATTCTCGCAGCCGCCTGGCTGTTGGTCGGCCAAGTTATTTTCCTCCGTTGGCGAGTGGTGCGGATTTCCCGACGGCCTGTAATCGTGGATCGGCCGCTCCGCCTTCCGTTCCGTCTCCTCCTGCCTTGCGGGTTTCACGTTACTGGGCAACACCCGGCGCCAGTGCGCGCCCTCGCCCTCCAGCAACTCGCTGGCCTGCCGGTTCACGGCAACGCTGGACATAACCTGATGGATGGTCGCCGGGTCAATTGTCCCATCAACCGGCGTTTGCGGGACGGGGAGGAGGACATTAGAATGGCGATTGTCCTGCTCGTTGGCCAGCTTCGTTCCGGGTAAGGGGCGTCCTCGCGGGGAGGCACGATACCCGCCGTCGGTTGGTATTGTCCTGGCAGTTTGCCAGATTTGGCAACGCGTAGTACGAAGGGCAGGGTGACCTCAAGCCTGAGGAATAGGAGAGGAAAACATCATTTTGTGCCGGCAGTTAGCGTTATGGACCTGAGAGCTTACCGGTATTTCAGGGATCCCGCGGGTGACTCTGGCGGCTCTTGTCAGCCGGACTTGGGCGCGGCGACGCTGCAGACGATATGGCCCACCTACAGAGAGGTAAAGCCGCCCCTCGATGTTACCCGAATCCTGAGAAGGGCATCAATTATCTGAATCTTCGGCACGGATCAAGGACTCCCCAATTGACGAGGAGGCAGCGCATGGTACATCTGACCGCCGACGGGTTTGTTACCGGCTGTGGGCATCCCGTGGGGGAGCTGGCCGCGGACACTTATACGACTGATCCGGATGCGGCCGACTGTTTCGATTGCGAGTCCCTGCTGAATCGACCCCGGGACGCGGCGGCGATCGCCTCTGCCTATGCCCAGGGCTTTGTCGACGGCCGGGACAAGAGCTTCCTGGAACTGGAGGACTGGCGGCCTGCCGACCATTTCCGTGGTTGCGGGTGCCAGCTCTGCACAGTTGCCCGGGGCATCGTTAACCAGGTCCTGAGTCAGCAGGCCTGGAAATAGGTACGTACAAGGGCCCTTATAACAATAATCTCTAAGGAGAGCGTTATCAAATGCTCAAACTGACAGTGGCGCTCAACATCGTTTTCGTAGTGGTTCTGGTCAGTGTCTCTGCCGTCCTTTGGAATCTCAATAACCAATTTAGTCAGAGCAAAATGACCTTGGAGACTGCTGTGGCCAAGTTGAAGGTGGCAAAGGAAGAAACGTCCAGCTACAAAGAGTTGAGCCAAGAACTCACATCCTCAAACAAGGACATGGTCAAGAAACTTGAGCAAAGCGCGGTGGAGAACAACGAGGTTCGCGCCCTAAACAGGGACTTGCATAAAGATGTCCGAAGGCTCTACGAGGAGAATAGCTTCGTGGAAGGGTTAAACAGCGACCTTGATCAGGGCATCCGGGATGTGAGAGAAAAGAATCGCCAGTTCCAGTCCGAAAACAGCGACCTGGTGCGAGAATTACGGGAGACTGATTCAGCTAACCAGGAGCTGAAGGCAACGAATCAGGACCAGTTCGAGAGACTTCAGGTTTCTACAGTAGAGAACAGCGAACTGCAGGCTGCGAACGAACAACTGAACAGCGAGAACCAGTTGCTGGCCGAGGATCTGGAAGACCTCAAAAGCGAGAAACAATCGCTGGATACAGAACTGTACGCGGCCCAGACCAATCTGAACGCAGCAGAACAGAGGTACAGGGAACTGGAGGGACAGTCTGGATCTGTGGACCGGCTCGAGGCAAGGGTCAAGACGCTGCGTTCAGAGATAGCCAAGTTGGAAGAACAACGTAAGCCCCTCCTGGTTCAGTCCAATGTTAGCACCTTTCGTTGCACCGGCAGTATGGAGCCCAAAATCACCTGCCTGGATAGCGCTACCTTCCTAGAGAACTTCCTGCCGGAAGATATAACAGTGGGAACTGTCATCAGTTTCAAGCCTACCACCGCATGCATGACTGACAGCGAAAGTATCGCCCACCGTGTGCTCAAGGTGAAGGTTGAGAAGGGTGTCCATTACTACTGGCCAAAGGGAGACAATGGTGAAGAACCCGACAACTGCTGGATTCCTGAAACGAATGTCAGGGGATACATCCTTCAACTCCACAAGAACACGGAGCCGCACCACACAGGACTCCGCAACTATGTAAACGGCGCCCAAGCGGATATGGAGAATGCATTGGCGGCCCATGATGCAAAACGAGACGACTATTGTGGCCGCGGCCATGTCGGGACCTGTTACCTTCCAGTGCACCAGATCCAGGAGTTGGACGGGCTCTGGGGCAAATATTCCACTTCCTGGGACTATTACACTTGCTCAGTGAATTCGGCGAGAAATGCCCTTTATTATCCCAGCAAGAGACCGCCGCTGTATTTACCGTGTATAAAGCCGTTGGTATTCCAAGCCCCTTAACGGCAAATAACGGCAATCATGGCGTAAGTTAGCTTACCTTCTCTAAAACTGAAAGTGATCTGAACTGGAAAGTGCCGCAGGCCGCCAACAAATGAGGAAACAAAGTCGGATTTGAAGAAAATGATTCTTATCCGAAAGCAGTTTACCCCAACCCTTAAACGCCTCGCTCCGGTCGTATGGAGGCCAGGAATACCAGTTGTCCAGATTCCCCTCGCTCTTGACGCCGCCTGGCCGATACTTTGCTTCAGGATAACAACGGCAAGGGATCAGTTTTCCCTGAAGCTCCCAAGGAATGCTCCCATTTCACCGGGCAACGCTTCAGCAATGTCCTCACAAATTGCCATGGTCAGTGAATAGCCCATCGACCTCTTGGGGGCATATTTCGATCTGAAAATATGTGCCTTCCCGGTCTCCAGGCAATCCGTGGACGCTTTTCGCCTGGTAAATTCCAGGACCAGGAACTGTCCAGAGTCGTTGGTACCACTGACGGCCCAGGATGGATCGAAATATGTCCACTCACGGGCTTGGCGCAGCAGGTTTTCCAGGTAGGCGTCGGCCAGGTCCCCAACTGACTGGTCCTTCCGCACCGGGTAACTATGCACGTGTATGAATCCCCCGGTTTGGGCATGGTCCTGGATCCAGGTTTCGGGCCCAGCCGACCTCGTGGTCCAGCCGTAGGGATAGTCTATGGAGTATCCAAAGTCCTGGTTTGAGTAGGTTGCTTTCGGGGGCAGAGGCGTCGCTGTTGGCAACGGGACAGACGTGGGCGTGGGCGTCGGGGTAGGAGTTGACGCTGGGACTAATGCAGGCCGACTTGCGGGAGCAGGCACTGGAACCGGGGTGGCCGGCGGCACAGGTAATTTTATCCCGCTCACAGGGACAGCCCTTTCCTCAGCTAGTGCCGGGTAAACCATGCTTACCGCAGGCGCAGGTGGGCTCGGCGTTGCTGGCAGTCCTGCCGTGCTTTCGGGCGAAGTTGGGGACATTGTTGCTGCTCCAGTAGTGGGCGCATCAGGGGTCGGTCCGGGTGCTTCTGATGGCTTAGTTTCCTTCGGTGGTTGTATGGTCGGGACCGCCGTGGGACTCGCTGGAGTGGCAGCGATTGCCAGGTGTGTTTGGATTTCCTGCCAGTGGTGGATGTACGGGCTTGCCGGTGGAATTGGGGTTTGCCAGAAAATGGACTGCTCCGAAATGGGAGCCTTCTCCGACATGTGATCGGGTCTTCCCCACAGAACCAGGGTGTAAATGCCGGGGCCGTGTTCTACAAGGATCTTGCTGAGGTCAGCTTCCAGCAACAAGTTATCGTCTGACCGGTCCAGCCGGTTGGCCGTTATTCTCACCACCTCGGTCACCACTGGCGGGGCCACTGCGCTCTGAGCCTTTGCTTCATCCCATGCTCTGTCAGCTTCATCCATGCTGCCGGGACCGGGCAGGTTCCGGTTTATCCGGTAAGGGTCGATGCAACTGTGTTCTTGCATTTTTTCCTTGACCTCCGGGCCGGAGTAAAACTCTCCGCCGGTTAGGGGCCTGACAATATAGACTATCTGTTTACCGTTGCAGAGGGAGTAGGTGCGGCTGAGCTGGCCCCTGGTCAATGGCTCCGGTGGAGGGTCAAAGTAAATCTGCAAACTTGCATTATCCCCGATCTCAAGGGATGCTTTCGACGTTTTCGCCTCCAGCCTGAGGACTCCAGAACTGTCAACGAAGGGCGGCGTCACATATGAAACGTAGTCCGAAGAGAAATGCTGGACCATTACAACGTTCTGCAGGTCGTGAGCAATCCCCACATTCAGCACGGTATGAGCCGGGTCCAGCAGGGTTTTCCGGTGTCCCGGACTTTCCATCCAACCCCTTACAGCCTCAGCCACCTTTTCGGTCATTGACGATATGGTTTCATAATTCTCGTAGGGCTTGATGCAGTAGTCTGAGCCAAAGACGTTTTCGCCATCGGCTCCTGTGCCGCCGGTCAGGGTGTAGCGGTGGTTAGGCTTGAGGCCCCAGCGGTCCCAGTGGCCGCTGTAACATCCTTCCAAAGCTGCTTCCGCGTGCAGTTGTGCGGCCGGGTTGTCCCCACGAGTTACGGCTGGGACCCCTGCCCTCCGCCTTTCCTGGTTGGTCAGGGCAAGCATGTGCATCTTCAGGTCAAGATGTCTGAGGGCCGGACTGGACTGCTTCCCGGCCTCGTACCTGGTATCTTCCTGGGGCGAGAAAGTGTTGAACACCTCGTTCCTGGACACCGGCAGTCCGGTTTCCTTTGCGATCTTGTTGCCGCCGTAAATCCAGACCAGCATGGACACCATAGCCAGCATGAAAGTCGCGCCCAGCAGCACCGCCAGTAAGTCTTTCAGTTTCGCCAATTGGTTCTCATCCCTTGTTGCTTTTATTTGGCGCCCTGGATTGGAGGCGAGGCACTGCGATGCGTGAGGTGTCGAAAGCGTCTCCACCAGGGAGTCTCACTTGGCTGTTGAATCACTCCCGTTTCCGTCTTTTGGCGGTGCTTGCTCCCGTTGAAGTTTCTAAGGGCTCTTCCTCAATCTTATTGGACACTTTTAACCAGCGGATATACCGGGCCTGATTGCCATTTTCTAGCCAGTAGTCCCCTTCTCAGCCTCTTTAACTTCCAGGAGTACATCCTCCATATAGGAGATTTCTTCGGGCGGGTACCCACTCTCTCGAGCCAGTCCAATGGCCTCTTCCAGCGGAACAAGGGCATCTTCCAGGTGACCGTCGAGGGCCAGGCAGTAACCCACGATCCAGCTGCCCTCTACCGAGGTGTGGAACCCCGGTTCCGAATACGGTTGCTTCGCCAGGGCTGCACGCCCGTCGCTGCTGGCACGCACACAATCTCCCATGTTGAAATACTCCAGCGCTCTCCAGGCCCGGTTGTACGAATCGTCCCGCAACTCAACAGCTTGAGAGAAATAGCCTACCGACGTCTCACTGTCACCCGAATCGCTGTAGCTGCGGCCCAGGAGATTGAAAATCAGTCCCGACGGGCGCCAGTTAAGCTGTTGGGCAGACTCCAGGGCCCCAATCGCTGCCCGGTAATTTCCCTGGTAGAAGAAATCCAGGGCTTCGCTTAACTTCCGAAAGGCCAGCTCCGACAGAAAATCCTCCGGGTACATAAGGCCTTGCGCCACAACCTCCAGTTGACCCAGGAACGCTGCCAGGTCGTTGAGCCGGTCGGTTCGAACGTTGTGCAGCAAAGCCAGCTCCTGAGCCTGGTTCCCGTATTCCAGCGCCTGGTCGTACTGTTCAAGCCGCAACTGGCACTCAGCCAGAATGACCAAAGCCTCAATGGAGCTGTGGGAACCCTCGCCAATGGCGGGTTCCATATTCAGGGAAGCCTGCGCGTCGACCTGGGCTTCCGGGCACCGGTTGGTCAGCAGGTACACCATGGCCCGGTTGTTTCGGTCGGAACTGTTGTCCCGGACATCCAGGGCCGCAGTGAACTGGCGGAGGGCCTCACCATAGTCGCCCAGTTCCCTGAAGGAATGACCTGACCAGCCCAGGAGCACCTGGCTCGGTTGGCCAAGGTGCTCCTGGGCTTCCCGGTATTTGGCGATGGCCTCGGTGAATCGTCCCGCGGCGAAGAGTTCATCCCCTTCCCGGGCAAGCAACGCAGCCGTGCCAGTGAGCCTGGTGTCGGGGCCCGTACGATGCAGGACCCGAGTGGGAACGGGGGAAGCGGTGGGGATAACAGGGGTTGACAGTAACTGCGGCCCCCCCAGGGTGATCGTTGGCGTTAACGCGGGATCCGGAATCATGGGCCGTACAATCGTTGGAGAAGGTGCCAGAGTTGGCAGAATGGTGGGCAATGCGACCGTTGGGGGAAGTACCGGCAATGGCGGATCAGTAGGGACCGGTTGGGAAGCAGGAGTTGGTGCCGGCGAGACTGCGGTTGGCCCCAGCGGAGCGTTTACCGCCGATTGTACATCAGGGGTTGCCGTGTCCCGGATGGAAGGCTGGGCGGGGACAGGTGGCGGGGTCTCCTGTGCCGGAGCGCTCTGGCACGCTCCCAAAGTGAACAACAGGATTGCCGTACAGGCCATGATACGGACAGGTTCGGAGAGCATTCCAGGTACCCCCTTCCAGTGACGGGACAAGTGGACTTGCTTCGGTTACCTGGTCCCGCTGGGAACTGGCAAGGAGGAGCGATTTGCCTTTCTCTTGCCATGGCTCAGTACAGCCGCTCAAGTGGTAAAGTCAGCTAAACGCAGCGAAGCCTTGGTAGCCATGAGGTAGCGGCGGGCAAAACAAAAGCCCCACGTCGAAACGACATGGGGCATCCACGACTTACTGCCGGAAGGGAACCTTGATGGTTCCGGAGAACCTAACGTCTAGCTGGTGTTCCTTGCGGAACGCCGTGATATAGTTAGACCCATGGCCCATGGTGCTCAATCCACCATTGGCGCCTACGTCCGGAGTAGCGCCTAACTACGCCGGCCGGGCAGCCCGTAGAATGTAATGTTCTGCGGGCTGTTGTCCTGCCCGCCACTGGGATTGTCTACGCCAACTACCTCGGCTGTCAATAGTCGGTGGCCGGCGACTATCCTGCTCACGAGCTAGAATTCGCTGTTTTTGTGCTGACTGGGATATGCCCTTGCCTCTTTGGAGGGACAGAGGGGGCCGATTTCCATTGGTGCATTCCGGTTAAAGCTGGGCTTTTCGCCCCGGAATCGCCCGTAGCCAATTCTCTTCTGCTGATTTACCCCTGGATACACCAGTGATCAAACCCTGTTTTGGTTCAGCGGGGGCCACAGTTGGGTTTCCAGGGTGAATGGTAGCAAGCCGCGTCGTCCCAGGCTGGGAATTGACGTCAGGCCAGGTGAGTGGACGCCAGTCCCCAGGAGATACAGAGGAAAACGGATGCACAGGTCATCACCGTGCCAAAGCTGTCACGCCATTGGGGACCCGTGTCGCTCTCGGAAAGGCAACCAGGAAAGCCGTCATTAAGCTTTGGGGAAAGCCGGGAAACGAAGTGGTACGCAAACGGACAAATTGAGCTCTGGTGAGGAGCTTGGGGTTGGTCCGCCTCTGTCAGAAAATTTCGGACTTCCGGAACTTTCAGAAACCGGCAACGGTCCGGGATGGCATAGGCCGGAACTCTCTTAGTCCCGTCACGACTGTCTGGGATTGCGAGGCCTATCAGGCATCCACAGCTGGAGCGCTCGAGGTCTTACGGCAGGCTTAGGCCCTTTGCCGTTGGGATTGCTCCGGGATTCAGGGAGGCTTTCCACCGGCTACCCCGCTGCTTCTTCACTGCCTGCCCCTCGGTTCTCAAGACTCTTCGGCTCCTCAGCCACGGAGACAAGACGTGGCCCGTCTGGTCTTATCGGACAAATGGTTCGTACATCCTCGGCATCGACACCCTCGTTGACCGCATGAACAGTGCCTGGTTCATCCAGTCCTGTCACCAGGACTATTCTCTCACCCGCGCCATCGACACCCTCGGCAGTTATAGAAACCCTACGTTCTATATCTATTCCCAAAAAAACTGACCAGCCCTGGTGGAACTCTGGGCTTGTTCCTGGCTTCGGATGGACCACCCTGGGCTTCCGCCACTACCTGGTCCCCATTTTCCTCCTTTTCATCCATGCTGGTTTCCTCTTCCACGGCACCCGTCTCTTCCACCTCTGAGTCAGTCTCTTGATCTACCTGTAGCGACATGATCCTGATGCCGCCAATGTACTGCCGGTGTAGGTTCCGCAGATGGGGAAGATTCTCGTAAATTACCAGCGGACGAAACCGCCAATTGTTGTCATGGGGGACCCCGGCCTCCCGCAATACCGTGAGCAATGCCCGGGGCTGCAGCGGCGAGTCCAAGTCGAAGAATTGCTCAATCCCGCCTGCCTTGAAGGATTTTCCCCGCTCCCGGGGGAGTTTCTCTTCATCCAGCGCATCTACCAAGGCGATCAGCGCCTGGAGCTTTCCGTGCCTGAAACTTGCTTCCGCGTAACGGTTGGGCATAATCCCATCTCCTGTCGGTCTCAGCTACGGCTGGACGCATTTATGTCCGGTATGTACGCTTTGTCCGGTGGGCGTTTCTCCGATATATTATTATACGGAAGGGTTATTTATCTACCCCCTGTTACAGGGTAAGCGGTTAATCCTGATTCTGGAAGCCGGGGCCTTCCGTTTTCCAAATCCGCTGTGCCACCGGTGGGAGGTTGGTTCCGCAAACCTTCTTCATCACCGTAACCCGGGGATGTGGTCACCGTGGCGGGATGCGGCGAAGAGTATCTGGGGCTGCTGGGCTCCGTGGCGACACAGTCTAACCCACCAGTGAACCGGGGTAAGTTCCGGGATGCCCCGCTAAGCCACCTGTGGCCATGCTTTCTTCCGGCTTCGGTCACACGGCGGACCGGACCTGCTGGGAAGCCCTGGCAGCCACCGGTCTGGAAGAGAATAGCATCGAACTCAAGTCCTTGATGCCAGAGAATCAGGGTCCGGAGGCGTCAACCGGCCGGCAGGACACTGATATTCTGCGACCACGCCGAGATGAAGAGGGCGGAGGAGCAGGTCGCCGGGAAATCAAACCCCGTGCCCGTAGTCAGGACAGGGGCTCGGCATGAAAGTGGGGAGCCCCTGATTTCTCCCTGTCCCTAAGCAGTTCATCCCTTGTTCCGGATGCACCCGTTCTACAGGTGTAACCAGAAACCTTGGGCCTAGCCCTGGATACCATCAGCCACAGCCTGCCGGCAGGGAAAGCCACTTTCCCGGTCCCTTCGAGCCAGGAAGTAAAGGGCTGCGGCAAAGAGATAGCATGGCCTGCGGTCATGCGCTCCTGCCCCGTAGACCGGTGCCGGTCAGGCAATCTGCCGGAGCTCGCCAGCGGCACAACCCCAGCGCTGAGAGGCGATTCCTGCACTCAATCCCCTGCAGGTGGCCCGAGAGTCGCGGGAGGGCGGAAATAGGCGGCTTTGACGCCACCCAGGGCCCAGCAGGGACGCTGGCAGGAAGACCGGCCCCGAAATTCCCGCCGGTGTCCCGCGTCAAGCATTATTGCCGGTCTGGATGGGATAAACCATCCGGCACGGAGGTGCCGGATTGATCACAGACCGACAAGTAGGATTGTTGAGGCAGAGACGTATGGCAGGAAAGACCCAGGAGACGGCAGCGGCCATGGCTGGGATGAGCGTGCGGTCGGCGAGGAAATGGCAGGAAGGCCCTTTGCCGTCGGATACGAAACAGGAGCGCCGGTGGCGCACCCGGCCGGATCCCTTTGACGGGGTGTGGGAGGAGGAGATTGAGCCCCTGTTGCGGGGCGACCCCGAGGGCAAACTGAAGGCAACGACAATTATCGAGTGGCTGGAGGAGCATCACCCTGGCCGCTTCAACGCCTCCCATCTGCGCACCCTGCAGCGACGATTACAGGACAGGCGAGCCCTGCACGGGCCGGAACGGGAAGTGTACTTTCCCCAGGAACATCCTCAGGGTCGCGAGGCCCAGATGGACTTCACCCACGGCAACTCCCTGGGGGTGACCGTCGCCGGACGGCCCTTTCCCCACTTGCTCTTCCAGTTGATCCTCAGCCACTCGGGCTGGCGCTACGCCGAGATCGCCACCGGCGAGACCTTCCTGGCCCTGAAGCAGGGATTGCAAGCCGCCCTGTGGGCCCTGGGCGGCGTGCCCCAGGTGATCCGCAGCGACAATACCTCGGCCGCCACTCACGAGATGCGCCGCAGCCGCGGCCGAGTCCTCAACGACAACTACGCTGCCCTGCTGGACCACTACGGCCTGCGCTCCACCCGCATCAACCCGGGCCAGAGTCACGAGAATGGCGTTGCCGAGCAGGGCCACTACCGCCTGAAAGATGCCATCGACCAAGCCCTGATCCTGCGGGGCAGCCGTGATTTTCACACCGCCGACGACTATGCCCTCTTCGTGGGCCGGATGGTCCAGCGACGCAACCGGCTGGTGCAGGGGAAGCTGGAGCGGGAAATGGCTTGCCTGGGACTCCTGCCGCCAACTCCCTTGCCGGAATACGTCAACTACCGGGCCCGGGTCCGCAAGTGGAGCACCATCCAAGTAGCTGCCCGGACCTACACCGTCCCCTCCCGCCTCATCGGGAAGGAAATAAAGGCCCGTCTGTACGCCGACTGGGTGGTAGTGTACTACAAGGACCACCTGGTGGAACGGATGGAGCGGGTGCGGGGTGAGCGGGAGGCCAGCGTCAATTACCGCCACGTCATCGGCTCCCTGGTGCGCAAGCCCGGGGCCTTCGCCCGCTACCGCTTCCGGGAGCAGCTGTTCCCCACTGCCACCTTCCGACGAGCCTACGACGCCCTCCGGCAGTGGCGCGGGGAGCGGGCCGACGTGGAGTACGTGCGCATCCTGCACCTGGCGGCCACCACCATGGAGGCCACGGTGGACAGCGCCCTGGCCCTGCTGCTGGAGACAGGGAGGCCCTTTGACTATGGCGATGTGCGGGATTTGGCGGAGCCCAGGCCGCCTGAGGCCCCGGCGCTCACCCTGGGCGGCCAACCGGACCTGAAAGTCTACGACAGCCTGCTCACCGCAGACCTGGCTGCGACGGGGGTGGGCCGATGACGGACACCAGTGTTGTGCAGCAACGCATCGGGGAACTGTGCCACCAGTTCAAGCTGCCCACCATGGGAGCGCTGTCGGTATCCCGCTTTACCGACGCCGGCCACGGCGACGCCCTGACCACCTTCCTGGAGGTGCTGGAGGAGGAAGCTGAGGACCGCCGCCACCGGCGTATCAACCGCCTGCGCAGGGAGGCCAAGCTCCCCTCGGGCAAGACCTGGGAGACCTTCGAGCACCACCGATTGCCCCTGGCCCTGCGCCAGCAACTGGACCGCCTGGCCCAGGGCGACTTTGTGGGACACGGCGTCAACGTCCTGGCCTTTGGACTGCCCGGCACCGCGCATTGCCTCAATAAAAACGTTACTTTAAGCAAGTGATTGCCTCAAATAAAATGCTACCGAAAAGTCGGGAGGCGATCACGTGGCGGGAGGCATGAGCAGGATGGCGAAACAGGAGTTGCTGGCATCAATACAACATCGCTACCAGGGATCTTCCAAGAGGGACAAGGGCCGGATTCTCGACGAGTTCATCGCCGTGACCGGCCATCACCGGAAGCACGGCATTCGCCTGCTGGGACGACTAGGCGAAGCCGCGAACCAAGTGACTGGAGTCAAAGGACGGCGGATCTACGACGAGGCAGTTCGGGAGGCGGTGATCCTGGTGTGGGAAGCATCGGACCGTATCTGCGGGAAGCGTCTGAAGGCGGCGTTGCCCCACCTGGTAGCGTCCATGGAACGCCACGGCCACCTGGACCTGGACGCCGAGGTCAGGGAGCGGCTGCTGTCCGCCAGCGCGGCTACGCTCGACCGGCTGCTGAAACCGGTCCGCGTCACGGTGGCCAGCCGGCGCAAACGCCGCCGTAATCTGAGCCCGGGGCGGAACATCCCTGTCCGGACCTTCGCCGATTGGAACCGCCCTCCGCCAGGCTTCCTGGAAATCGACCTGGTTGCTCACTGCGGGGACAACATGGGAGGGTCCTTCATCTACAGCCTGGTGGCCACTGATATCTGCACTGGATGGACCGAGGCGGTACCTCTATTGGCTCGGGAGCAGTCCCTGGTGGTGACAGGATTAGAAGCCATCGCCAAACAGCTGCCCTTTACCGTTCTCGGCATTGATTCCGACAACGACAGCGTGTTCATCAACGATACTCTTACTCAGTACTGCGCTGATCGGAGCATCGAGTTCACCCGTTCCCGGGCGTATCGCAAGAACGATCAAGCGTGGGTTGAGCAGAAGAATGGGACGGTGATCCGGCGCTTTCTGGGGCATGAGCGGTATTCGGGGCAGGTGGCGGGACAGACCAAAGCCCACCTGCACGGAGCAATGCGGCTGTACGTGAACTACTTCCAGCCCTCGTTCAAGCTGATGGAGAAGACACGAAACGGCTCAGTGGTGACCAAGCGCTACAGTTCGCCAGCCACCCCCTGCGAGCGGGTAATCCAGCATGAGACGGTTGGAGCTGAGACCAGGGCCAGCCTGAATGAGCGTCGAGCCCGGTTGGATCCGGTAGCGCTGCTGCACTCCATCCGGGAAACCCAGTCGGCGCTGGCGGCCATCGTGTCTCCGGAGGTCAGGCCCACGCCGAGAGGCGAGAGCCTGGAACGGTTCCTGGCCAAGCTGCCCGACCGGTGGCGGCAGGATGAAGAGGAGGCGTTGCGACCGACCAAGGTGAGAGCCCCGCACAATTGGCGAACGCGGAAAGACCCCTTTGAGGGTGTGTGGTGCGATTTACTGAGCTGGCTGCAAGAAGACCCGGACGCCAGCGCGGTGGCATTGTTGGGCCGGTTACAGTCAACTTATCCGGACCGGTTCGACCGGGCCCACCTGCGTACCCTGCAACGGCGGGTGCAACAATGGCGGGGTATCATGGCCAGTAAACTGGTCTACCCCGTTTCCAGTGAAACTGCATGGGACGAACATTCGTTGCGGGAATTGGCGCTGGTTGAAAGTGGTCCCAAGCGCTGAGATTTCGGTAACATTTCTCAGTGAGGCAACAGGGATCGGCAATAATGCTTGACGCGGGACAATCCCTCGCTTCCCATGCTTCGCCGTGTTGATTTCACCCGCACGAATTTTCATTGTTGACTGGTATCTCGTACCTCTTAACCAATGGGAACATCCTCAGGATATCTTCCACGTAATATATATTCAGGAGAACCCGTTAGACCTGCTAGACCTGCTAGACCTGTTAGGAACTTCTTCTCAACCGTCGCCTGGGAGGGGCCATCACACTACGGCGAACCGGCTTACGAGCCAGACAACAAGGTAGTCTCTCCTGTTTATCCGGCGCACACCAACTAAGGTGGTTTGAAGCCTTTCCAACGGCTTTCCGGGCAGGTAAGTAAAACAGGGGAGTTCCGAGGGGCCTTTGTCGGGGGGAATCTGTTTTTTTGGAGGTAGCGTTATTGCATTTATCGCCCTTTTTGTGCGGGAGACTCCTGAAATGAGCGATGATCCTTTTGACAGAGAAGACAAAGAGGCCACACTTCTCGTCCTTCTTGATGCTCTGGTCTGCTACCGCGGCCGAGTCGGGGCTGCCGCGGCGTTGGATATGAACTGTCGTACGTTGATGCAAGCACTGGGCGCCCGAGCATTTTCCGCCGGAATGCGCCGGGGATTGGAAAACTTCGGGAATGTCGCGCCTGCTGTGAGAGTTCGGTTGACGGGGAAAATTACGGTCAGTGTGGGAGAGGGTCATACCCGTCTCCGGCCCGGCGGATTGAGGAACTTGAGGTTGAGAATCCGAAATTGCGCGCCATAGTTGACGGTAAGGCCGCCCATCTCGAAGGGCTTTGGCGCAGGCTCGCTTACATTGAGGAAGAACCTGTTTTCGGTGTCCTCCGCCGCCGGCGCAACAGTCCCAGTGGGGAAGAAGGTGGCAACGCCATTGGAGTGGTCCAACTATTAAATGCTAGGCGGTCACTGTGGTCCTGCGGTTCAAGGAAGAAGTTATCTTCGGCGACTCGGCTCTTCTGGTGGCCGAGTGGAAGGAACTCAGAGCTACCGTAACCTGACCGGTAAATCAGGTCGGCCGGTCAACGGCCAGAGTGCACTTATTGGAGATTGAACGCGACCTGATTGAAGTTTTCGAACGGATCCTGCCCCGGATGTGGAACCATTAAGTATAGGAACCCTAAGCGACCACATCCACCGGAGAAGGTCGGTTTACTTGCCGGAGGCCAGGAAAAAGCAGGAGAATACACAGGAGCGAAACCGAGAAGAGAAGAGGAAACAGGAAAATGCCTAAGAAATTGGCCATTGCCTCTTGTTGAAATTGCAGAAGAAGAACAGCGAGATAAAGGCAACTGGTGAAGTGCGGGCCAAGGTTTGCGCCAAAATTGCCGTTTTGGTGCATAATGTGCTTTGGAAATTTCTAACCCCCAGGTCGAGTCTTCTACGGCCCACCAAGACCCACCTCACCTCTATGTAGCGGTTGGGTGAAGTTGGAATCCAGAAGCCCCGCGAGGCGGCCTCGCCTATGCCCCGCGTAACATTGCACCAGGCGTTCGCCATCGAACGAACCTCGGGAAGCCAAGAAGACCCGCTTACGAACGGTTATTTCCAATTGGAGTCCACTTCATGAAGGCCCTTTTTGTCACTGCCGCATTATTGGCGGCCACAGTCGCCTGCGCCCAAGATCCGGGCGCCACTACCGGCTGGCCGTTCGTCGGCTCAGACCAGGGACACTCCAAGTACTCGGTAGCTGAAGAAATCACGGCAGCCAATGTCGGCGAGCTGGAGACCGCCTGGCAATGGGAGCCGAACGAGACACCCCTCGAGGAATACGGTACGCGGCCGGGTCCCTTCCAGGCCACTCCCATCATGGTCGACGGCACCCTCTACCTCTCTACGATGTATACGCGGGTGGCGGCGCTCGACGCAGAGACGGGCGCGGAACTGTGGGTGTTTGATCCGAGAGCCTACGAGGGCGGCCCGGTCGGCGCGGGGCCGAGCGGCTTCAAGCATCGGGGTATCGCCTACTGGAGCGACGAGGACGACGCGCGCATCTTTCTCAACAGTCGCGACCGGCTTTATGCGGTCAACGCTGAGACCGGTGAACTGGACCCGGATTTCGGCGAAGGCAGGAGTGTCGTGTTGACCGAGGGGCACGGCCGCGAAGTCAGCCGCTTCGAGTTCGACCAGACCTCCCCTCCGGTGGTGTTCGAAGATCTGGTGATCGTCGGGAGCCGTGTGCCCGACGGTGTGCAACGCGAGTTCGACCCGCCCGGTACGGTCCAGGCCTTCGACACCCGAACGGGCGAACGGCGCTGGGTGTTCTTCACTATCCCGCAATCGAGCGACGACTTCGGGGCCGACACCTGGGAGGACGAGTCCTGGCGCTACACCGGCCACGCCAACGTGTGGGGGCTGATGTCGGTAGATTCCGAGCGAGGGCTCCTCTATGTGCCAACAAGCACACCGAGCAGCGACTACTGGGGCGGGCGCCGGAAGGGGGCAAACCTGTTTGCCGAGTCTCTGGTCTGCCTCGATGCCCGCACGGGCGAAAGGCAGTGGCACTTTCAGGTGGTACACCACGGCCTGTGGGACTACGACCTGGCCGCGGCGCCGAACCTGGTGACGATAACGGTGGACGGGCGGGAGATCGACGCGGTGGCGCTGGTGTCGAAGCAGGGTTTCACCTACGTGTTCGACCGAGTGACCGGGGAACCGGTATGGGCCATTGAGGAGCGCGCGGTGGACACGGAAACGGATGTCCCGGGCGAGGAGGTGTATCCAACACAACCATTCCCGTTGAAGCCACCGCCTTTAGTCAGGCAGGGCGTATTTCTTGAAGATGCGAACGATCTGACTCCGGAGATACATGCGCTGGCGGTGGCGGAGATGGAGCGATTCAGGCTGGGTCCGCTCTTCACCCCGCCTAGCCTCCATGGGACCCTCCAGCGTCCGGGTTCCAGCGGCGGCGTAAACTGGGGCGGGGCGGCGTTCGACCCCGAGACCGGAATCCTGTACGTGCGGACGTCGGAAGACGCCGACTCGAATCAGATTTGCGAGAACATGGGGGACGACCCGCGCGTCGATGTCGCGTACAGCAACAACTGCCCCTATGGCGCAACCCTCGTCATGTTCCGCGAGGCCGGCGGCCCGGGCGCGGCTCAGGCCGAGGAGAGCAAGCTCGGCCCGATCCCCCTCATCAAGCCGCCCTATGCCCACCTGGTGGCGGTCGACCTGAACGCGGGCGATATAGCGTGGAAAACGCCCCTCGGTGAAGGGAGCCAGGCGATTCGAACCCACCCGTTGCTGCGCGATGTGGACTTGCCGAAGCGGCTGGGCACGCCCGGCAACCCCGGATCGCTGGTGACCAAGGGGGGACTGGTATTTGTCGGCGGCGGCGAACCCTATCTGTATGCCTTCGACAAGGCTGATGGGGCCGAACTCTGGCGCGGCGCAACGCCCTTTTCAACCAGCGCTAACCCGATGACCTACCAAACGGAGTCAGGGCGGCAGTTTGTGGTTATCGCCACGGGCCATGGCGCGGAAGCAGCGCTCGTCGCATTAGCGCTACCAAGGCAGTGAGATTGCAGTATGGTACAGACTTGCCCACATTATGCGGCTCAAAGTCCCATCTTCAACTCTAAGACAGTTCTGTTTGTCGTCAGAGTAGGCCCACCATACTGGATAAAATCAAGAACTTTTGCCATCAGGTTCCCGGTGACGGTGTAATCGGACGTCTTCCCGACTACACCCGATGGAAGAGTTTGCCGAGCCCCTGCGTTGCGAACAGGGGCTTTTCCTTTGGAAACTTTGGTGTCCGAGCGTGCCGAATGCTAACTTTCCCCGGAGATGCGGCTATGCGACGCCTTTCGACATTTCTCACTCCTACCCAACAGCTGCCGCTGCCCTTAGTTTAGGAGCAGGACTCTCACTTAGCCCGAATCCACCGAAGGGATGCGGTGGGGCTGGTCAAACGAGGTATGAAAGGCGAAGGGATGGGCCGGCAGGGCGTTGATCCCGACGGATTGGGACGGGTTCTGAGTGTGTAAGCGACGCGAAGGGGAATTTGACGGGCGGCAGCGTCGGCGACGGGCGAGATTAGCGGACAGATTGCAGCGGGAGACACGCAGGGACCGCTGGCGCTGATCCGCTAGGTAGTCCAGTGGACGGGTCAGACGCCGCCCCAACGCCTCCAAGCCCGCGTCCGCCCGGTCCGCGAGTGCATCCTGCCGCGTCCGGTCTCAAAATCACGCGATTCCCAGCCTCCATATACCCCTCTCCAGGCCCGGTGCGGCTACTGAAAACACTCTGCCGTGTCACATCGGTCCCAATGGAGCCCAAGCTTTCTCTCTCGTAGGCTCCCTCATCCCAATTTGCCCAGCCTTCACGCCTCCCATCGGTGGATTCGAGCTTAGACAAAGCGCATGGAGCGTACGTCATTTCTGGCATACTTTTGGGTTAGACAGCGGCTGGGACCGCTGTGGGTACTGATTGTACCCTTGACCCACCAGTCGTTTACTTAGAGGGTGTGTGACAAGTGTCGGAACTTGCATTGGAACAGCTTGGTATGGTTTGCGGGTAGTCTGTAACTTTGGTACATGGATCGAAGAACGTATCCCACTGATTTGACCGATGCCCAGTGGGGCTTGCTGGAACACCTGTTGCCCTCGGATTCGCTCAAGGGACATCCTTGAACCGTGCACCTGCGGGAGGTGGTGAACGGCATCCTGTATGTGGTGCGGGGCGGTATTTCCTGGCGAATGATGCCCCACGACCTCCCCCTTGGGGAACGGTCTGGTGGTACTTCCGGAAATGGCGCAGGGACGGCACTTGGGAGCGGGTTTTGAAGGCACTGCGTCCCATGGTCCGGGAGAGCGAGGGACGGGATACTACTCCCAGCGGGGCCATCATCGACAGCCAGTCGGTGAGGACCACGGGAAAAGGGGGCCTCTCGGCTACGACGCCGGTAAAAAGGTGTCCGGGCGCAAGCGCCACATCGTAGTGGACACCACCGGGCTGCTCTTGGCCGTGGTCATTCACATTCACGCCGCCAACATCCAGGATCGGGACGGGGGCCAAGTTGGTGCTGGCCAAGCTGCTGGGCCGGTTCCCCGGCCATCAGGTCATCTGGGCGGATGCGACCTATGCCGGTCGGCTGGTGGCGTGGGTTTGGGAGACTGGAGAATGGTTGCTGAAGGTGGTGCATCGGAGACCGGACAGCCAACGGTTCGAGGTGCTGCCTCGCAGATGGGTGGTTGAACGCACGCTGGCCTGGCTCAGCCGGTGCCGACGGCTCAGCAAGGACTATGAGGAACTGCCAGAAACCGGTGAGACCTGGGTTCATATAGCGATGGTCCACCTGATGCTCAAACCAACTTGATTACACTTTGTCACACACCCTCTTAGAGATTCAGCGATGCTCAGTTGCGAACCCTGCAGCGCAGAGTGAAAGAGTGGCGAGGAGTCATGGCCAAGAAGCCGGTCTATGCTGCTTGCGCTGAACTCGTACTGGATGAGAGAGACGAGGGCGAATTAGTCTTGATTGGAACAGGAATCAGGGTCTAGAATTTCGGTAACATTTTCTGGTGAGGCAACAGGTTTCGGCAAATATAGTTGACACGGGACAGACCGAGGCTCCTATGATACAAAGATATGAGCGGGAATAGTTCCACTTCGCACAGGATATAGCCAATGAGATCCGACACCGTAGAATTCTGGAACGATATCTGGTCTACGATAGGCCATGTCTTCGCAGATCATGACGAGCTGCTGGCAAAACACGCCGGAGATCTGAAGCCCGGGCGTGCCCTTGATCTGGGATGTGGCTCGGGCGCAAACGCCATATGGTTGACCCAACATGGTTGGCAAGTAACTGCCGTTGACTTCTCTGACGTTGCCATTGAGAAAGGGGAAGCCCAAGCGGCTGGCCAGCAGGTTGGAGTGGAGTTCGTGGTCTCAGACGTGACCACGTACCGGCCAAACGGATTGTACGACTTGATTATTTCCTTCTATATACATTTGTGGCCAAAGCAGCGGGCGCAAATGCTCTCAAAAGTCGTTCAAACCCTGACTCCTGGGGGCAAGTTCCTCTTCGTAAGCCATGATAAATCGTCACCACCTTCCGAGTGGAGCCGGGATGACCTCGACTCTCTTACATCTCCGCATGAGGTGGCCGCCGAGCTCATTGGCTTGAGGATAGAGCTGGCGGACGTTGTGGAGGACATCGGCGCTCATTCAGAGCACATGCCAGACACCGCAGAGTCGAAAGAGTACGACAACCATGAGCGCCACTGTGATTCCACCGAAGAACACGAACACCGTAGCCGCTTCCACGGAGCAACCACGCTAGTTGTGGGAGTGAAGGACAAGTAACCACACGTGCAAGACATCCCCGAGTACGGTTCCGGCTCCAACCCCTTGGCCACCGGTATGGGCACTTCCGCCGCCAATTTCGGTGCCCGGTGGGTCCGGCGCATTTGGACCCTCACGTTGTTCGCTATGGCCACACTGACCTATTCCTTCCTTCAGAACAAGGGTTTAAGCCGCCGGCTCCTTCCCAGTCCCTCCTGGATTGACTCCCCACTAACTTAAGATGTCACGCCTTGACTACTGGGGCGAACTCACCAGTTAGTCGCCTCTGCACGGGCCGGATACGGGCATAAACCTGCTATCGAGTAACTTAGCTTTTCGCCCGCCCGTAGGGACAGGGCTATGGTCCTCTCGTCGGCCCGGGTCATGGGGCCCCGGAGTTGCGCCAGCTTACGCGGATTCCGCTGGCCGCCCACAATGGACTCGATGATGTCCATGCCAGCCTTGCCCGTGATGTCGCTGATGACGTGCTGGAGCTTCACGTTCATCTGGGCCACCGATTATTGCAAATGTTGCACATGCTGGCCCATATAGTCCACCAACAGGTTCCGTTGGTTCCGTTTGCTTTTAGGGTATACGCAATTCCAGATGAAGGCCAAAAACCCTAAAAGCAAACGGAACCCGTGCCATTCTTGATTTGACATAGTACTAACGATTATTTCCCTGCCCCCTGGTTACCTTACAGTATGACTCTCAATTGCGGTGTTCGTAACTACGTTGACGTATTTGGTCCATTGTTGATCTGGTTCTCGCGATTCGCAGTTCTCTCGAAGCCAGTAGTGAAATTCCGCTGTGATCGACTCATCCTTCGGAAATGCCATTACCTGATTCCCTGTTGAAAAATTACGGCCATTAATGCACAGGTTCTCTGGCAATACGAAATCGGCCAAAGCATCCCGCCGTGACCGACCAATCGGGAGAAAACAGGGTCCCGTTTGCGGGCTACACTTTTGGTATAACAGATTCAAGGCAAAAAGAAAACCGGCCACCCCGATATAAGCAGTGTGGCCAGCCAAATGTGTGAGCATTAGCACAGGTCTCTCGGCCTGTACCGTGCTATTCTACACCACCCCATAAGAACCGACAATAGACTCCCACCGGTCTTGGCAGATTGCCAACGTTAAGTCCCATGAGATAGTATGGAAGGCAAGAAACTTAGGGGCACTAGCAGATATGTAACTTTAGGTCAAAACCTTTCAATATGAGAAGGGGTGCTTCTGATGAGCCCCCTGTGTGAGCATGTACAGGAAACTCATACGGGGGGGTTTTGCCTTTTTTAGGAGGCACAAAATGGCTTCAGAAGAACCCAGGTTGTTGAAGGCACGTGAGGTCTATGAAAGGTTAGGGATCAGCAAGGCTACCTTGTACCGGATGATCGACAGGGGCGAGTTTCCCCCGCCGTTAAAGCTGAGCGCCGGTGCCAAGAGATGGCACAGCCAGGATGTCGAGGACTTCATAGCAGGCCTGGAGCGGGGGCTGGGGTCCGGTGAGAGCTGAACCGGGAATAGTTGACACCGTCGGGGGTCTACAGAAGGGCAGCGGCAAGGGGGAGAACGCAGTCTTTCTCTCCAACTAGCATCGGGGGATCTGACGGTGTCGACTCCTGTCAGGCCGGGGGCGTCGGGTCCATTAACTGATTTACGGTCCAACTCCCCCACCCAGGTATTACTTGAGAATTCCGCCTTCAGCGTTGGAAAGGAGTCTTCGACCCAGTTCCAACTCAGGGCCCCGCAGGCTTGGAGAAAGTCCAGCCGTGAAGCCCGATATCATAGTCATGGGGTTCCCGTTTCATCGTCTGGCAACGGCGTCGACCCGTTACGGCAGGGCTTGTGGACCCAGGCCAGTGAGCCCTTATAGAACTCACCGTCCTACAGCCCCCAACATGACACCCGCTCGCCACGAGCCGGAGATGGAGTGCTTGTGTGGTTCCGGACGCCAAGAAAGCGACCAAGTCCCCGAGCACAACTGAAAGAAAACATTCAGGTTCTCCCAAGGGGCATTCACACTTCCGTGGGAAAAGAATGGTTGCCAACGCGCTCAAGTTGTTGAAGGAAAGGGGGGTCTGTGAAGTGCTGAGGGATAAGCAAGGCCAACCTGTGCCGCAAGGTTCGCCAGGAAGGTTGCCTCGGTCGGTAAAGTTAGGGGCTGCTACCAGCAGGTGGCCCAGTCAAGGGGTTGATAACTAAGGGACTGGCCAGCCTCGTGCCCAGGCCCTGTTGAAAGCTGAGCCGACAAGATGTAACCCCGGCGGGACCGACCAACTGGCCAGTGCCGAATGGGGCTAATGAACACCTCTTTCGCAAGAGACACTCGAGGAACCAATTGGCTCCGACCATGGTCGTATCAGGGGCCCAACGTGTGCGCGGCGGTTTCATGGTACTGTAGATAGAAGAGTTGCTTAAGCGCGCTGACTTACACTACCCAACATAATCAATTTGCTGTCTCGGAGTGTCCGGGACTCGACTTGGCGTCGTGCACCAGGGCTGACGTCCTTACCAACTTCAGCAACCCAATGTTGAGCATATTTCCTCATCGCTTTTCCTGATTCTTTCGTTATTGCAACTGCTCGACCCGGAACGTCAACCTCTAGCCACACACCGACTTTAGCGCGTCTGGATGCAAGTTCCCGCTATAAGAACGGACAGCGGCTAAAATGCCTCCCGTATCCCACGAAAAGTAAGTGGTAATCAAAGTGGTAACCAGGACTGATACTGGGGTATTTTGTATTTGGAACGTGACGAAAGTAGGCCCTTCGGCAAGGTCAGGGTGACATGACTTTTCATTAAAGCACTTGCGCCCTGGAACAGACTATTGGCGCGATTGGCGGGTCCAGCCTTCAGGCTAATGTTAGGTGGGTTGACCTGTCCATGGAATGGTACAGCAGGGAAGGGGTTTAGGCCCTTCCCACCAGGCAGGTTACGGTTCCCAAAACCAGTTTATGGGATGGAGTTTGGATTCTTCGGCTTCGCTCAGAATGACAGTTCCTTTAGATGCCATTGCCTTGGCGCGGACCCAGGGCAATCGCGTTTTAAATTCGTGTTGATATGTGCAAGTTCTTTCTGATGGGAAAACATGTCACCCTGAGCTTGCCGAAGGGTCTAAAGTCCTTGGCAGGAGTCAAGCTCAAGGCCCGAAACAAGGTTGCTAGGTTGGAGTTTAGATGCTTCGGCTTCGCTCAGCATGACAATCGTTTATAACGCGATTGCCTCAGTCCCTGACCAGCAATCGCTCCAGATTCTCACGGACTTTGGGCCACTCTTCTTCGATGATGCTGTAATAAACCGAATCGCGGTTTGAGCCGTCCCAGGTAATGCGGTGATTCCGCAGCACCCCCTCGCGCACACCGCCGATACGCTCAATGGCCCGCTGCGACCGCTCGTTCCGGCTATCGGTCTTTAGGCAGACGCGACGCGCCCCCAGGTCCTCGAAGGCGTGCTTCAAGAGCAGGCGCTTGCATTCAGTATTAACGAAACTGCGCTGGTAATTGACTCCGTACCAGGTCATTCCAATTTCCAGGGCCCGGTTTGGGCGGTCAATATCCAGGTAACCGGTGGAGCCTATGGCCAGGCCTGATTCGGGCAGCACCACGGCGAATTGGACCCGCTCGCCCTTCTCAAGCAGTGAAAGACAACCCCTGACCCAACCCCTGGCGTCTTCCTGGTCGAGGAAAGCCGGTCTGGGCAGATAACGCCAGATAACTTCATCTCTGCCGACATCGTACAGGTTCTCGGCGTGTTGCAGGCCAATGGGTTCCAGGCGAACCCGCTGGCCTGAAAGGGTTACGGGTTGTGGGTCCATCAAATGCTCCCGTCTTGAGTGGCCCCGGCTAGCAGGTCCCTTATCTTGTCCAGAATCCTGTGGCTGACCTCGTACTTGGTAAGCAGGGGCAGTTCTTCCACCCGCAACTCGCGGTCGATGAGGACCACCCGGTTGGTATCCGTGCCAAAACCGCTGTCGGCGTCGGTGATGTCGTTGGCGACGATCAGGTCCAGGGACTTCCGGCGCACCTTGTCGGTGGCGTTGGCCACCAGGTTCTCGCTCTCTGCAGCAAAGCCCACGCGAACAAAGTTGCCCCGCGCCGTATCCAGAATGTCTGTCGTCCTGGCCAGTTCGATGGTCAATTCGTCATCGTTCTTCTTGATTTTCTGCTCCGCCGCCACCACCGGACGGTAATCGGCCACCGCCGCCGCCATTACCAGGGCATCGGCGCTTTCCATTTCCTGCTTCACCGCCTGTCCCATTTGCGCCGCCGTCTGGACTTTGACCACATCCACCAGGGACGGGTTCGGCAGGCCCGTTGGCGCGGTAACCAGCACCGCGCGGGCGCCCCGGTCCCGGGCTGCTTCGGCCAGGGCATATCCCATTTTCCCCGATGAGTTGTTGGTAATCACCCTCACCGGGTCAATGGGTTCCTGGGTTCCTCCGGCGCTGACCACGATGGTCCGCCCTGCCAGGTCTCCATTGCGGCCCAGGGTCGCTGCGATGTGCCCCATCAGGTCCATTGGCTCCACCAGGCGGCCCATCCCCATCAGTCCCGATGCCAGCCTGCCCGGGGCCGGACCGGCAATGGCTACACCACGCTGGCGCAGTTTTTCCAGGTTTTCCTGGGTTGCGGGATGGTCGTGCATGGCAGCGTCCATCGCCGGTGCCACCAGCAGGGGCGCCGTCGTGGCAATGACGGTGGTGGTCAAGGGATCGTCGGCCAGCCCCACCGCCAGCTTGGCAATGCAATTCACGGTGGCCGGGGCGATAACCACAATGTCGGCGCGACGGGCCAGGGCCACGTGCTCGTTGGCGAACTCTGACCCGACATCGTAGGTGTCCGTTACAACTTCACGGTGGGTAATGCTGCGAAAGGCGAGAGGCGTAACGAACTGGGTGGCCCCGTAGCTCATGATAACGTCAACCAGCGCGCCGGCCTGCACCAGCTTGCTGGCCAGGTCCACGGCCTTGTAGCTGGCTATGCTGCCGGTAACGCCCAGAACCACGTGTTTCCCGGCCAGGGGCCCAGCCATCACTCCTCCAGGTTCATAAAAATGTGGACTCCGATTGTTGCCACTGCGGTACTACCGTCAATTGTAGTGCATGAGCGGGCGCTAATTCCTGGCTCTGGCCGGCTTTTCCTGGTTCATTTCGTAGATGAGCCTCAGGCCTACCAGGGTCAGGTCCTGGTTAATGTCGTCAAATACCCTGGTCTCGTTGGCTATCACCGGTACCAGCCCACCCGTTCCAATCACCTGGGCGTCCTGGCCTATCTCGCCCTTGATCTGGTTTACCATACCCGTAACCAGCGCGGCATAGCCATACACGAGGCCCGACTGCAGGGCATTGACCGTATTCCGGCCCACCACGGACTTGGGGGCTACCAGTTCCACCCGACGCAGTTGGGAGGCATTGAAGAACAGGGCGTCGGCTGCCAGGCTGATGCCCGGGGAAATGGCTCCGCCCAAATACTCTCCCTCCCGGTTTACTACGTCAAAAACCGTTGCCGTGCCCAGGTCAACCACTATCAGCGGGGCCGAATACAACTCGATTGCAGCTACCGCGTCGGCGATCCGGTCGGCCCCTACGTCCCGGGGATTGTCGTAAAGAATCCGCAGCCCGGTCCGTACCCCTGCCGAAACGGTTAGTGGCGTCACTCCAAAGAAAGTGCGGCACAACTCGGCGAACATCACGGTCAGGGGAGGAACACCGCTGCAAATGCACGCGGAATCCACTTCCGCGGGGTCGATGCCACGCTGCCTTAGCAGGCTCACCAATTGCAGGCCGTATTCATCGGCCAGGCGGCGCGAATTCGTGGACAGGCGAAAAGTCGCCTGTATGTCCTCTCCATCGAACACGCCAATCGTAACAACAGTATTCCCGATATCAATAGTCAGCAGCATTGCCGGATTATACAATAAGGCAGCCATTGTTCACCACGAAGAAAGGCGGCCAGCCAGGGCAATCGCGTTATAAACGATTGTCATGCTGAGCGAAGCCGAAGCATCTAGACTCCAACCCAGCAACCTTGTTTCGGGCCTTCAGCCTGACTCCTGTCAGGGACCTTAGACCCTTCGGCAAGCTCAGGGTGACATGTTTTCCCATCAGAAAGAGCTTGCACATATCAACACGAATTTAAGACGCGATTGCCCTGCCTATGCACGCCTCTCCCCCCTCTCCCCCACCGGCTCTCCCCGTCATAAACGATTGTCATGCTGAGCGAAGCCGAAGCATCTAAACTCCAACCCAGCAACCTTGTTTCGGGCCTTGAGCCTGACTCCTGTCAGGGACTTTAGACCCTTCGGCAAGCTCAGGGCGACATGTTTTCCCATCAGAAAGAACTTGCACATATCAACACCAACTTAAAACGCGATTGCCCTGGGCGGCCAGCGGACAGCCGGGGTTTTACATCAAGACGATTCTACAGGTATCCGGATTTAATGCTTCTTCTGACGGGCGCCGGACGGGGGGACTGGACCCGACAGGCAATATGCGAGAACCCGCAATGCCGGATACAAACCCGGAATAGTGCCAACACCGGGGCCGGAGCGTCACAATCGGGTACGGACACCTTACCAAAACCCACAGTCTCTAAGTTGACAGTCCCGATACCCACTGGCTACCATAGCCAGTGCCAGGGGAACTGCTTTGGGGCGTATGCTGAATACCTATGCTGAATACCATGGGAGAGAAATAATTATGGCCAATATGGATCAGGTGCAGATAGTAAGGCAAGGTCGGGACGCAGTGGCCCAATGGCGTGAGGAACATCCCGGCCAATTTATGGACCTGAACGCTTCTTACATGAGCCATACCCGAATTCCAATGGTCAACTTGACCGGTGCCGACATGCGTAACTCGGACATGATGGGGGCCATGCTGCGCAGGGCCGACCTATCCGACTGCCGACTGAATCCGATCCACTTCTACCGGGCCGACTTGCGCGAAGCCGCCTTTGTGGGGTCCCTCCTTAACGGGGCCAACCTGCGAGGCGCCGATTGCCGCCAGGCCAACTTCAGCAACGCGGACATGGACCGCGTTATCCTCTCCGACGCCAACCTGTCGGGCGCTAACCTCAGGGGCGCCAACCTTTCCCGCGCTAACCTGGACCGCGCCAACTTCACCGGCGCCGATTTAACCGGGGCTACTCTGAACGGCGCCGCTCTGACCCGCACCAATCTGTCTGGCGCCATCTTTCGGGAAAGCGACTTTTACGAAGCGGTCTTCAACACCACTCCGGTAACCGATGCCGACTTCACCGGCAGCATTATGGGTTACACCATGTTTCAGAACTGCAACCTGAGTGATGCCGTTGGTCTGGACGCGGTGCGCCACGACGCTCCCAGCACACTGGGGCTGGATTCCCTTTTCCGCTCCGGCGGCGCTATACCCGGTCCATTCCTGGCCGGCGTAGGTTCTCCCGAGTCATTGGTGGCTTACCAGCAGACCCTGGTAGACAGCTCCGCCCTTTCCGGAGACTACTTCATCGCTTGCTCGGCTGGAGACGTGGCCTTCGCCTCAAAACTGCAGGACGACTTGCGGTCCAACGGCGCCCGCTGCTGGATCTTCCCGGAGAACGCCCGCGGCAGCGCGCTCGTTGACCGCCGCAGCACATCGGAAGAAGAGGAAATTGAACGGTGGATCCGGCACTACGACAAGTTGATAATCGTCTGCACAACCGGAGCCTTTGCCAGTGAGACCATTCGCAACGACATTATCGCCGCCAGGGAAAGGCAGGACAGCCGGGACGAATGGGTGCTGTTCCTGGTCACCGGCGACGGCTACATGAACGCGCCCAGAGACCGGTACGCCAGGGAGTTGAGCGCTGCCCACAAGGTCTTCGACTTGCCGGGGCAGGCCGAAAACTCCGAAGAATATCGTCAGGCCGTGGCAGACCTGGCCGCTGCCCTGGTTGAAGTACACCCCGCCAGCGAGGGGAAACCGGTTCGCAGCGTTTCTTCCACGCAGTTGTAACCCACACCCGACTCAATTCCCGCCGCCCACGCGGCTGCCCGTGGAATCGTCTAAGGGCGCCCCAGGATAATTGCCCAGGGCGCCCTTATGTATACCTTCCCTATCCCCCTCACCAAACAGGTATCACTGCCACCGGCCAGCGCGCCGGAATCCTTCCTTGTATCTGCCTGAAGTTGGCGATACTATAGCCACCAGTCAGTCTGCTTGCCGGGAGGCGACATGGTCCAGTACTCTTTCCGACTTCCCAACGCCGACTACCTGGGTTTTCCAGCTACCACTGAGGCCATAGTACAGACCGCCGTAAAAGCTGAGGAACTGGGGTTTGACGCCCTGTTCGTCAACGACCATGTCATCGTCGACGATTCGCCCCGCAGCGAGTCCTGGCGCAACGTCTACGACCCCTTGATGGTCCTCTCCTACGTGGCGGCCCGCACTTCCAGGGTGCTTCTGGGCACTTCGGTGCTCATCATGCCCTACCGAAATCCCATAGTTACCGCAAAGATGATCGCAACCCTTGACCAGATGTCTGCCGGGCGGGCCGTTGCCGGAGTGGGCTCAGGCTGGAACGAAGCCGAGTATAACGCCCTCGGAGTGCCCTTCCACCAGCGGGGGGCCCGTACCAGCGAGTATCTCCGTATCTGGCAGGCCTGCTGGGCGCCGGGGGCCACCACCTTCCACGGTCGATTCTTCTCCTTCGACAACATGCACGTGAATCCCAAGCCGCTGCAGCAACCCTACCCGCCGCTGTGGATCGGTGGCTCCAGCGAGGCATCCCTGCGCCGCGCCGCCCGCTTTGGACAGGTCTGGCAGCCGACGCCCACTCCGTTGCCCGCTCTGGTCAGCAACCAGAATTATCTCGCGGACTATTGTGCCGAAATCGAACGAGAGGAAGTGCCTCGCACCCGCATGAGCTTCCGCGTGAACTTCAGCCAGGTTACCGGCAGCTCCAGCGGAAACGGGGACCGGCCCACGGGTCAGGGCACGGCGGAACAGGTGGCCTCGGATATTACCCGCTACCGCCAGGAGGCCGGGCTCGAAGAGTTCCAGATTAACTTCAACGGCTGCGGCAGCCTGCAGCAACTGCTGGACTCCATGGACCTGCTGGTCGAGGACGTGCTTCCAAAGGTTGACGACTAATTCAGTCCTGAATGGACCGGACACAGGAACTGCCGCAAGTAATGATTTCCTTCCCCACCGACCGAGTTGAAAAACGCCGCGCCCTGATGGACGCCGTGGAATCGGTGCGGCCGGTCCTGGAGGCAGGCGCCAGGGAAAGCGAGGAAAAGGCCACCCTGGCCCAGGCTTCAGTGGATGCTCTCTACGACTCCGGGCTGCTGCGCCTCAAGTTGCCCCGCGTACTGGGGGGAGCCGAGGCCGACCTGGTAACCCAGTTGGATGTATTGGAGGCAGTCAGCCGGATAGACCCTTCCGCGGGCTGGTGCCTGATGATAGGCGCCGCCAGCCTGGGCACCCTGGGCGCCTTTCTGCCCGACGATGCCCTGCGGGAGGTATTCGTCGACGGCAGACCTCCATTGACGGCCGGGGTGATCGGCCCCTTTGGCACTGCCACCCCTTTGGACGACGGGTACGTGATCAACGGTCGCTGGTCCTTCGCCAGCGGCATCCGCCACTCGGAATGGATTTCCGCGAACGCCAGGGTGGTGACCGAAAAAGCAGGCTACCCACCCCAGGTACGCATCGCATTGAAAACTTCCCAGGTCAAGATTCACGATAACTGGAACGTGATGGGTTTGAAAGGCACGGGCAGCTGCGATTTTTCAGTTGCTAATCACTTTCTACCCCACCGCTACGTTACGAACCCAATGGTTCGTGAGCCACTGAGGGGTGGGCCGCTTTACCTGATGGGACGTCCTGGCTACGTCACCAACGAGCATTCCGCCTTCGCCCTTGGTGTGGCGCGAAGGGCCCTTGATGCGGCTACCGCATCGGCCATTGCCAAGTCTCGCGGGTACAACACCCGGAACATCCTGGCCAGGCGTCCCGTGTTTCAACGTGCCCTGGGCGAAGCTGACTTGAAACTTCGGGCGGCGCGGGCGCTCAACGTGGAAGTCCTTGAATCTGCCTGGAAGGTGGCGACGGACGGGCAAACTCCAGGTCCGGAGGTACAAGCCCAATTGCGGGGAGTGGCTACCTACGCAACCGAAGTGGCCGTCGAGGTAGTTTCAACCTGCTTCCGTTATAGTGGTGGGGAAGCGTTGTACGATTCCAGCGTCCTGCAACGGTGCCTGCGGGACATTAACGCCGCCGCCCAGCACCAGATGGTCAGCGACACTGCCTACGAGAACCACGGCCAGTTTCTGCTCGGGCTTCCCGACGCCCAGGTCATGGAGTAACCGCACTGGCGCCCCAGCTATCTTCGCTGCCGCGGATCGACATACTCGCCAGGCGCCACCCCTTCTCCCAGGCCGGTGGTAGCTATCACAAGGGCAAGGCCTATCGGCACCAATGCACCGGCAGAGTATATCGGTACATGACCTACGGACCCCTTGGCTACTTCCCACACCCGGTCGAATAGGCTCATTGATTCCCAGGTATCGGTGTAATTCACATCCAGGGAGGCTGTCTGGTAGTTCTCATCGAAGTGCTGCCAAACTCCCAAGGCAGCCGCCAGAATCACGACCACCGCAACCCACCGGGCCAGCTTCCTGGTGAAGCGCGCCGGCCAGATCACCAGGATAATCAGGGTAAGAAAGACCACGCCGATGGTGGCCCAGGGCACTAGCTGCCAAACACCTTCCCAGTGGCGTTCATAGGCCAGCACAACTGCCAATCCGACCAGGCCCAGGAACACCAGCCAGAGCAGGCCCCCTCTCAGGCTGCTGGCTATTGCTGCGTTTCTTTCTTCTTCTATCAAGGCAATTCCAGTTGAGCGATTATCTCGTCGACTACGCCAGGGCCGGGATTGTACTTGGCCAACTCGCCCCGCAATTTCAAGTAGTCGGTGTCGTCTTCAGAATAAGGGCGATATTCGTCCACCTCTCGGGCCCACTTCCGGGCATTACCTATACCTGCATGCTCGAAGGCAGCCTGGAGGTCCGCCATGCTGCCGTTGTTGGCGGAAACTCTCTCGCCAGGACTGTACGTGGTCGCTGCCTCGCCCTCTCCCGACTCAGACTCACAGGCTATCGATACTGCCGACAGAGCCACCATTGCAATTATCAAGCAAATGCACTGTTTGAGCTTCACAAGCTTCTCTCTATTCCCGAGTGGAAGTTGCTTTGGTTAATTTGAGACTGAGCATCTACAGGAAGCCGCAATCTAAACCAAATCTGGTCCGTGGCTCGCCCCGATGAACCATACTCAAGGAATATCAAGAAGGTTTCAAGCCAGCTACCTTTAGGTGTGCAGAATTATATTCGCAGTCTGCCTAAATTTAAAGGTAATCAGGCAACCAATTGCCGTGTTTCTCCACATACCCTCCACCCGGTGCCGTAACCACATATCGCCTCATCACCCCTGTACAGAAACAGATTATAAAGTTTATTGGTACAAGATATTGACAACACCATGGTTTTATTGGTATAAAGTATACTCAGTCTCAATATTGAGACTGAGTCTTATTCTTCAAGGGTTCTCATTAGTTGCGAGCAGAAACTTTCGTCCTGGTACAGCATTAGAGTGCGTCGTCGGCATCAAAATTTCGCGAATCGCACAGCAAACGACAGAGGCACATCAGACCATAAACTCCTTTCCCACTAGCCACTCTGGCATTCAAATCTGGAGGCAAAATCCATGCTCCGAATTAAACTGAAGTTCATTATCCCCTTACTTGCGCTGACCCTGGTGCTGGCGTTAGCCTGCGGCAGTGAAGAACCGGCGGTCCAGCCACCCGCGGTCCAGCCACCCGCTGAAACTGCGGAGCTCTCCAGTCCGGCGGCGGTCGCTGACCAACCGCAGTCTGCACCTTCCCAGCCCGCAATCCAGCAACAGGTACAGGTACCGTCGGCTGACCCGGAAAATGCGGTCATAAATGTAGTGACCACCAGCAACATCGTTGCTGACTGGATAAGACTCGTCGGCCAGGACCGCGTAGAGGTATCGTCGCTATTGCCGCCCAACGCCGACCCTCACACCTACCAGCCCGGCGCCCAGGACATAGCCCAGGTCGCCGACGCTGACCTGGTAGTAAGTGTCGGCCTGTCTTTGGAAGCTGGCTGGCTCAATGAGCTGGTGGAAAATGCCGCCCAGGATCCAGACGCGATTGTGGAAATCGGCAGCGAGGTTGATCCCATCGACTTCGTGGAGATTTTCGAGGAACACCATGACGAAGAGGAAATGACCGAGTTGCTGGGCAAGCTGCTGGTGGGTGACGGCGAGACCGGGGCGCTTTCGGTCATTGAGCTGGATCACGGCGAAGTTGAGCAGGATGCCTACGACTTGGGAAGCAGGGCCGGTCGCATCTACGCCACCAGGAGCGGGCGCTTTGCCATCGCGGTTTCCAGCGACGCCAACTCCGCCTACATCCTTGACGGCGGCCTGTACCTGGAAGCTCACGATGGGCATTTTGACGTGGTAAACCGGGAAGCGGAACTCCTGGGAGTTGACCTGGGCGGTGACCGCCCGGTCCACCTGTATGTCGGCGATGAATGGGCTTCCATTTACTACGACGGCTCCGGGGATGTGGTGCTCATTAACGAGCACGAACTGGAAGAGGAAGGCGCTTCCTACGAACCGGTGCGCCTTAATGCCGGGCCCCACCACGGCGCCGCGGTCCCCCTGGAGGGCGACCTCTTCGCCATCACGGCCCAGCATCCCGACTTTGCCGCCAATCCCGAACTGTACGGCCTTCCCGAAAGTGTTGACATTCGGGACCTTTCAGGCAACATCCTTTACACCGCCGACGGGTGCCCCGACCTGCATGGGGACGCCGGCAACGGTCACATGGTGGTGTTCGGCTGCACCGGCGGCGTGCTGGCAGTTGTTGCCGAAGAGGGCGAGTACGACCATGTTTTCGTCTCCGCCCCGGAAGGCTCACCTGACGACTTTCGCTTGACTACTGTCTGGGGTGCGCCGGGCGCCGACCATTTCTTTGCCCTTGGCTCCGCGGTAGGCCTTTACGTAGTTGAGCCGGAAGAAGGGGAAATGGAACAGTTGATTCCGGCAGCCGAAGGCCTTGCTCCTATTCAGGTGGCGCTTAGCCCCGATGGCGAGACCATGATTGTCGTCATGAGTGACGGCGAGATACGCATGTACGACACCCACGATGGGGAAATAGTCGCCGCCAACTCGGACGCCCTGTCTACACCGGTGGAGACCGGCTTCTGGGCACGACCTCACATCGCGCTGGCCCCCGGCGCCATCTTCATCACCGACTCGGTGGGTGGAGAAGTTCTGCAGTTGGATGACCACGACCTGGAGGTCGTAAACCACTGGGACGTTGGCGGCACTCCCGTCAAGATAGCCTTCGTCGGCATCCAGGGCGAAACGGAAGGGCATGAAGAGGAAGGGCACGGACACGAAGAGGAAATGCGCGGACAGGAAGAGGAGGGAGATGGACACGGACACGGCGAACTGGACCCCCACTTCTGGTTTGACCCCCTGCGGGTAAAGCAGGCGGTCAACAGCATCGCTGCCCAACTATCCGGCGTTGACCCGGCCGGCCAGGTCTACTACCGGGACAATGCCGCCGCATACAACGAAGAGCTCGATGACCTCCACGCATGGATCGAAGGGGAAGCCAGCGTACTGCCCGAGGACCAGCGGCTGCTGGTTACTTCCCATGACAGTTTCCAGTACTTCGCCCAGCGCTACAACTTTGAGATTGTAGGCGCAATTATGCCGCTGTCCACCGAAACGGAACCGTCAGCACAGGATTTGGCGGAGCTAATAGAAACCATTGAGCACACCGGAGCCAAAGCCGTCTTTGCTGAAAAGTCCCAGACCGACCGGCTTTCCCGCCAGGTCGCTGAAGACACCGGTGCGCTCCTGGTTGGCGGCCTCTATACCGGATCCCTGGGCCAGACGGGCGGCGAGGCCGGCACCTACCTGGACTTCATGCGCTACAACGTCAGCACCATAGTAGAAGTCCTGCAATAGCCCACAACCAAGACGGTCCCTGCCAAAGAGGAACCAGGAGACCATTGAAGTACAGGAAAGGGGGTCGCCACGATGGCGGCCCCCTTCATTTGAGCAACGTCTACCCTTGCCCACGCTAAACCAGGTAACAGGCTGCCCAGTGCCCTGGAGCCTTCTCTTGGGCGGGCGGGTGCGGGTTGTCCCGGCAGTAGTCGGTGGCCAGAGGACACCGGTCGTAAAAACGGCAGCGTGGCGGCGGGTCAATGGGAGCAGTCAAGTCGCCCAGGATGTCCGGTGGTTCCCGGCGGAATTGAGGGTCGGGAACCGGAACGGCCGACAGCAGGGCGCGGGTGTAAGGGTGCAAGGGATTGTGCAGCAGTTCCTCGGTCTCCCCCAATTCCACTATTTTCCCCAGGTACATCACCGCAATTCGGTTACACATGTAGCGGGCTACAGCCAGGTCGTGGGTGACGTACAGATAGGCAATCCTCAGCCCGTGCGCCAACTGCTGCATCAGGTTCATTATGCCGGTGCGACTGGACACGTCCAGCATGGAAGTCGGCTCGTCGGCCACCACGAAGGAAGGTTCCACCACCAGGGCCCGGGCAATGGCCACCCGCTGCCGCTGGCCGCCGGAAAGCTCGTGGGGATGCCGGAAAAGGAAGGTTGCCGGAGGAGTCAGGCCCACCAGCATCAGGATTTCCGAGACCCGGTCCACCCGGTCCATCACTGTCCCCATACCCTGCACCGCCAAGGGTTCGGCGATTGTGTCGTAGATGGTCCGACGGGGGTTCATGGACTCGTAGGGGTCCTGGAAAATCATCTGGGCCTGGCGGCGGAAGGCGCGTAGTTGGCTCCCCTCGATAGTCGTGGCATTAACCGCAAGTTCTTCTACACCGGACTCGACCTCCAGACCAGGCAGCCTGAACAGAATCTCCCCCGAAATGGGCTCCAGTAACTTGACCAACAGCTTGCCGACGGTGGTCTTGCCGCAGCCCGACTCGCCTACCAGTCCCAGGCTGTCCCCCGGCCCCAGTTCAAAGGAAACGTCCTCCACCGCGTGGATAAAGCTGGAAGCCCGGCGAAACAGGTTCCTCCCCACGGGAAATCGCTTGGTAAGCCCGGACACGGACACCAGGGATTCCGCAGAAGCCGGTCGAATCTCAGGAACGGTCACGGCGATCTACTCCGCCTCGGAGTGGGTCGAGTTGGCATTGCTTATTTCGGACAGAGGATGCCAGCAGTCGGCCCACTGGGTGCCTCGGTATACCTTGGGCGGGTATTTCTCCCGGCACTCCTGGGTGGCATAGAGACAGCGGGGGTGGAAAGGGCACCCCGGCGGCGGGTCGATAAGGTTGGGCGGTTCCCCCGACAGGTTGGCCAGCGGACGCCGCTCCCCCGTAATGCTGGGAAAAGACCCCATCAACGCAGCTGTATAAGGATGCAAGGGCGCGCGGAACACATCCACCGTGTCCCCGTACTCCGCCAGTCGCCCGGCGTACATCACCCCGATGCGGTCGGTTACCTCCGCAACTACAGCAATGTCGTGGCTGATGTAGATTACCGCCATGCTGAGGTCCTGCTGGATAGACTTCAACTCCCGCAGGATGCGGTCCTGGACTATGACGTCCAGGGCGGTGGTGGGCTCGTCGGCGATGATCACTGCCGGGTCGCAGGAGAGGGCCATGGCTATGACGGCCCGTTGCCGCATGCCGCCGCTGAACTCATGCGGGTATCGCTCCGTCAGGGCCGGGTCCAGGCCCACCAGGCGAAAGAGCCGGGCCACCCGCTCTCGAGACTCGGCCACAGTGCTTTCTACCCCATGCGCTTCAATGGCCTCCTCCACCTGCCGCCCCACTTTGTACACCGGGTCCAAGGCGTTCATCGCCGCCTGGAAGACCATGGCAATGCGCCGCCATCTATAGTCTCGAATCTCCTCTTCGGACAGCTGCAAAATGTCCTGGCCGTCCAGTATTACCTGCCCGCCTGCCAGCATGGCGTTGTCCGGAAGCAGGCGCAGCAGGCAGTTGGCAACCGAAGTCTTGCCGCATCCCGACTCGCCGACCAGCCCCATGGCCTGCCCTTGGGCCAGTTCGAAGCTGACGTTCTCCACGGCCTTAACCTCGCCACCCCTGGTCAGGTAGCGCAGGGACAGGTCAAGCACCTTCAGGACGGGTTCGCCTGCCACGGCAGTCATTCTTTCAACTTCTCCCATCCCTAGTCATGGCGCCGTCGCAACCGGGGATTGACCACCTCGTCCAGGGCCCGTCCTCCCAGGTAAAACGCGCTGCACAACAGGGTGATTGAAGCGCCTGCGGGAACGACCAGCCACCAGTACCGGGTGCCGCCCATCAGGTATCCGCCGGTGTTGGCGGTGTGAATCATGATTCCCCAGCTCATCCGCAGGTCCAGGAGTCCAAGGAAGGACAGCACCGCCTCCGCGAATATCGCGCTGGTAACGGTGAACATCATGTACAGCAGGGACAAGGGCAGCAGGTTGGGAATTATGTGAACAAATATTATGTGGAAGTGTCCTCCTCCGGCCACCCGCGCCGCTTCAATGTAGGGCTTTACCTTGATGCTGAGGGCCTGGGATTTGAGAATTATCGCGGTCCCGCCGAACCCGCCCAGCACTCCAATGACCAGCGCCAGGTAAAAGAGGTTCAGCTTGAACAGCGCGCTAAGCACAATAAGGAGGGAAATCCCGGGAAGAGCGATAATCAGGTCTGCCAGCCGCATGAAAAAGGCGTCCAGCAAGCCCCCGTAGTAAGCTGCCACCGCCCCTACCGTGGTGGCAATGGCAACCGTAACCACCGCCGCCGTGATCCCCAGCACAAACTCGGACCGTGTACTCCAAAGCAATTGGCTGAGCACGTCCCGGCCCAATGGGTCGGTTCCCAGCGGGTGCCGCCAGGTTGGGGGCGCCGGCTGCTCCAGCCGGTCGAAGGCGTAACCCGTCACCGGATCGTATGTGTCAGCGTCCCAGATGGTCAGCATCAGTATCGGGTGGGCCACGGCCATTATCGCGAATATGCCGATAATCACCAGCGACAACACTCCGATACGGCTCTCCATAAAGATGGACCAACCGCTGCGGAAGGAGTTCCAGGCCAGCAGGGCCCTTGCCAAAGCCAGCCGAAGGCGGCTATGCCCCACTTCCACCACCGGTGGCTCCGGGGGGGCTCCGGGCGTAAAAGAAAAGTTCGGCGGCGTAATCACTGGTAACGTATCCTGGGATCAAGATAGACGTAAACTATATCTACGATTACGTGGGCCAGCAGGGAAAACAGGCCAATAAACACCATGGCTCCCATTACCAGGGGCAGGTCTTCGGTTCGTACCGCCTGCAGCAGGGTCAAGCCGGTACCGGGCCACGAGAACACGCCTTCGATGATTACGCTTCCGTCTATGGCGAAGATCAGGCTGTAAATCAGGCTGGTAACCACCGGCAGCAGGGCGTTCCGAGCGGCGTGCCGATCTCGCACCTGCTTCTCGGGCAGGCCCTTGGCCCGGGCTGCCATCACGTAGTCCTCGCGCACCGTCTCCAGCATGCTGTTCCGGGTCAGCAGCATGGTGCCGGCGAAAGAAATGAGGGTGAGCGTGACGATGGGCAGAATCATGTGCTTGAGAATATCCAGCGCCAGTCCCCCAACTCCGGACAGAGACCAGAACACGATTCCCACAATACCGCCTATCGCGATCAATGGGCCTGCCCACTTCACCAGACCCACCCGGCCCGTCTTCTTCAAGGCGAAGAGCACCAGGAAGGCGAAGGCGGTAAACAGGAATGCCGTTAGCAGCATCTGGCCGAATACATAATTGGCGCTAACCTCGGCATGACGCCACACCAGCGGGTCAAGAAACTTGCCCACGGGCAGCCAACCTAACCGGAAGGCGAATATCCAGATCATCATCAGGGCAAAAGCGGGGGTAAAGACAGTGAAGAGGGTGGCCCCGGAAATGGTGGCCGTATATTCCAGGACCCCGCCCCGCCGCCAGGCAATGGCTTTACCCAGGAAGAAACCAATGTAGAAGGACAGCACTGTGGCGCTTAAGAAAAGCACCGCGGTACGGGGCACCCTCTCCACCAGCACTTCCATCACAGGACGGGGGAAATGGCCGAAGGAAACCCCAAAGTCTCCGGTAACGGTGTTCCTAAGGTGAATCAGATACTGTTCCCACAGCGGCTTGTCCAGACCGAAAGAAGCCCGAATCTTCTCCCGCACATCCGGCGGCAGGTCGGGGTTGAGGGCGTAGAAGGCTGAGTAGTCGCCGGGTTGGGCCTGCACCAGAAAAAAGGCGAAGGTAATTATCAGGAAGAGGGTGAGGACCATTTGTCCCGCGCGGCGGACCAGGTAGCCGGTCATGTGGGGCAAACTCCTGAATTATGCTGTGGGCAGTGGGCTAAGTTCCTTCAACCAAAAGCAGACACTGGAAAGAACCGGCCTACCAACTTAGAACCGCAACGCCAGGCCATCTATCCGCCGTTCGCCAAGGGGAGACCTTTGCATAACCGGCCTTCGCCTGAATCCAGATTGGCAAGGGGCCTGCTTGGGCAAGGAAGTTTTCGACCTCGCCATCCTGCGTTCCCAGTGAGTCTTGCAAAGGTCTGCCTTCAAAGAAACAGCAGGCTTTGTACAATCAGGCCCACCCCTACTTGAACAGCACCGTGCCGGTCAACGCGCCGGCGTTCTGCAACCCGCCCAGGTTATCCGTGTAGGGAAACTCCAGCTTGTCGCTGCTATACGTCTCAACAATGGGTGTCGTGAACAGAGTCACGTAGGGCAGTTCTTCAGCAAGAAACTCCTGCATCTTGAAGACCTGCTGCTGCGCCTCGGATACGTCCGTTTCCGCCACCAGTTCGTCAGCCAGGCGGTCGAACTCATCGTTGCTGTAGCCCCCGGCATTGTAACCTTCGAGGTCGGAGTACTTGCTGTGGAAGAAGGCTTCCAGGTAATCGGGGAACAGGCTCAACCCCCAGCCCAATATCCACATGTCGAAGTCCTGCTGGTTGAAGACCTTGTCCACGATCAGGTTAAACCCGGTGAGGTCGGCCCGAACGGGAATGCCCACTTCGTTAAACCACCGTTCAATCCAAATCGCAAAAGTTGACCGGAGGGGGTCATAGCCAGGACTGGGCGCCATGACCGTCATCTCGGGCATTGGATCGCCGTTGGGGAGTTTCAGGCCCTCTCCCTGCTGTTCTACAAACCTGCCATCTTCACTGACCTTGGGCTCGACTTCCCAGGTAAAGCCCGCCCCCTTTAGCAATTCCACAGCCTGGTCCACCCGATCTGCGCGGCTGAGTCCCTTGCCGTAGGTGGGCACATCGGCGTTGTGCCAGGCCACGTTGCCTGTGGGCACCATGGCATACACCGGAATAGCGACACCCTGCAGCACGGTGTCTGTCAGGAACTCCTTGTCAATCAGGATAGCCACTGCTTGCCGGAAGGCCTTGTCATTCAGGGGAGTACGCCGCGTGTTGAACCCCAGGTACCGTACTCCCTCCGAGGGGTTCTCAATGGTGGTCAGGCCGTCCGATCCCTCAAGTTGCTCCTGCAGACCCTTGGAAAGCCCCAGGGGGTTGAGCATAAAGTCTATGTCGCCCTTTTTGAGCGCCAGCACCGTGGCGTCCTGGCTGCCGTAGATAGAATAAATCACGCTGTCGGCATAGGGGCCCACGGCATATTCCAGGGCCTTATCGCCGCTCGGCTCACCGAAGGCGGTAAACTCGAAGACCCCGGGTTTGGACTCCTGGAATGCGCCGTTGTTGTACTGGGTGACAGTGCTGCCCGTGAAATAGAAACCGCCGTTCTTGACCTTTTCGGCGAAGGCACCTCGTTCCCATTTATCAAAGCCGAACCCCCCGGCGGTGGGCTCGCCATCCGGAATGTGGGCGTACAGGACCTTGTGCTGTTCGTTCACCTCACCGGCTTGCTTGGCCTCGGCAACCACCGGCTCCCAATAAGCCTTGGAGAATATTGGCATAAAGGCCAGCCCGAACTGCCAGCGTGCCAGGCCAGGTTCTTTCTTGAAGTAAATCTTCAGCCGGTACGGGTCAATGGCCTCACCATGATCAAAGAATTCAGGGTCTACAAAGGCGGGCCAGTTGCCGGTGAGCTCCAGGTCCGTCACCGTCCCGGCAGTGAATATAAAGTCATCAGCCGTAACGTCATTTCCGTCGCTCCACTTGACGCCTTGCTTCAGGGGAATTTCGGTAGTCCAGAACGTCTGGTCGCCAACGAGTTCTTCCTGCAGGGCCGTGGGGAAGTCCGATGCCAGCGCGGGTACCCAGTCAAATCGCTGGTCTGAATAAGTGTATAAACCAACCTTGCCCCCGCCCAGCACATACTGATTCCAGATAGTGCCGTCCGGACCCAGGAAGGCCCAGAAGTTGGTGGTGGTCAGGTCTTCTGAAATACCAATCTGATAGATCTTTTCTTCGTCACTGGATCCGGTGCTTACCTCGGCCTGCGTCGCCTCGGGAGGTTGGGTGGGAGGAGAGGGCGCCTGGGTAGGCGATGGCTGCTGTGGCGCTGCCTGAGGCTGCGACTGCGGAGTAGGGGGAAGTGCAGGCTCTGGGGATGCCGGTCCCGGAGTGGGAGTTGCCACCACTTGCACTTCGACTTCCTTGACCACCTCGACTTCCTTGACCACTTCTCTCGTGCAGCCCAGCAGGGCCAAAGTGACCAGAGTAAGGGTCAAGACCCAGAACCATCGAGCCGGATGCGCCATAATCGCCACCCCCAATTGCAGGGATTCTTTTCGCTCAGGACAGCGGTGAGAAACAGCGGAGGAAGAGGCCGGAACTCTCTTGACTTGCGTAAACACCTTCACTAACCCCACCCTCAGCGGCTCCCCCCTTGGCCGGACCCAGATAGTAGTTCATATTCGGCAATGTAGAAATAAGGGATGCCCTATTTACAAATGTTATCAGCAGATACCTGCATTGTCTAGCTAGGCAACCTCCAGGCCAGGGCGGCGTGCCAGCGCCATCAATGCGCCGGAACATTCACACCGTCCCTTCCACCGCCTTCCATGGGTTTATCCTTATTTTGGCGCCGGAATCCGGGCCGCAGCTTGTGCCGCATTTATCGCAAAACCGCTGGCAGGCTTGGGATGGAGCAACTCTCAAGAAGTGAGAGTCTTAAAAAGGAAGAGGGGCCGACGCAACGTCGGCCCCTCGAAGTTGACTTACCGGATGGGGTTGGAAGGCTTAGATGTAGTCTTCCTCTTCCATCATGCCCATGTTGTCCCGACTCTGGGACAGACCGCGGGCCATTTCTTCGCGGAACTCAGCGATCATCTCGTCGGTGATCGTGCCGCCATTGGCCTCAGCCTGTGCCTTGAACTGGGTGAAAGCCCACTCTTCAGTGTCGCCCGCAGGCATGCTGAAGAATCCGGCGTCGAATACCGGCATTTCACCAGGACCGAAGTAGCCCTTGCCTTCCAGGCTGTAGCCTTCGAGGTCATGGGTGCCCTTGCCCAGTACCTGACCGGTCTCGGCATAGTGCTCCATGGTGTTCTGCAGACCATACTTCTGGATGGGGCATACCTTCATGCAGATACCGCAACCCAGGTAGCGGGCCATGACGGGGCGGCAGCGCTTGAAGTAGAGCTTGTTCTTTTCAATTCCCCGCCACCAGATCTTGTCGCGCATCAGGGCGCGGCCGGGGCAGCGGTTCACGCAGACCTGGCACACCTGGCAGAAGGCGTGAATGCCGTAGTCCACGGGGGAGTCATAGGTGATATTGGCGTCGGTGGTGATCATCATCAAGCGGCAGCGAGACCCGACGTGGGGGGTCAGCAGGTAGCCGCATGCGCCCAACTGTCCAAGACCGGCGGAGACAAACATGGGAATGTAGGGACCGGTGTTGTCATTGGGGCTGTGAACCTGGGCCTTGTAACCAAGGCTGCGGATGTAGTTGCCCAGTTCCAGACCGGCGGCGCCTTCCGTCCGGTAGGTGCTGGAGTGGACGATCTCGGCGTCTACGCTGGGGATCGTCTGGGTGGGCTCAAAGTCCTGTTCGTAGGCCAGGCAGACGACGTGGGGGAACATCACCCAGTCCTTCTTGCTCTGGTAGGTGTAGTGGGTGTCATAAGCAGTGATGCCGACTTCCACATAACCCAGTTCACGGGCCTTGGCCTTGATCAGCTCGCTGACGTCTTCCCCTGTGGGCTCAGCAGTGGGCTCCAAGTCGCCGGTCAGGCGGGCGCCCATAATCAGGGAGCGGTTCAGCTTGTCGTGCTCTTTCCGAATCTCGCGCATCTCGACGTGCTGGTCGCGAATCGCGTTCGCCCAGTCACGAGATGCTCGCTCGGTGATGTTCATGGTCTCTACCGGATACTCCCGTGCGTACCAGTCAACTTCCCGCTGAACCTTGGGAATACCGGGTACGGTTTCCAATTCCTCGGGTACAGGAATGGTGACCGGAGCATCGCCTTGGTTTTTGCCAGGTCGAACAACCTCATGTCCGATTTTCAGCATACCTTCTCCTCCCGTAGAATGTCTTGATGTATAAGTCAAGCCTTGTCGGTTACGATAAACCCTCCATTTTTATTTGTCAATACTATGGGGCAACGGTTTTTGTATTCTCTTTCGTAATAGTTAGAAACACCATTTCTTTACCCACTCAGATACGAAACCGGCTTAGACAATTCCATGATTATCGCCGCCTCATCGGTTGTTTTCGTTGCGCCTGACCGTGTCCGGGTTTACGACTTGAACCAGCTACGAATTACCTTGCAAAACCTGCGGGGCCATTGCGTTCTGTGTCCACTGGAACTAAAATGCCCTAGTTAAGGAAGCGAGTATACCCCGTATTGCTGTAGAACACCCTAATCTACCGTGGGAGTGTGCAGGTTAATGAAGAAAGTTGTCAGCGAAATCAGCGGAATTGTGTTCAGCATTCCCTGGCTTATGGCCAAGGACTATGGCCTTTTCGAGGAAGAAGGCATAGACATGGAGTTTGTCCGGGCCCAGGGCAACCGGGAAAACCGGGTAACTTACAATCCGGACGAGGTTGATCCCATCCTCGGCCACGTACCCTATGAACAGAACATGGTGTCCATATACCGCGCTTGAGAAGAGGGTCAGGTCCGTCGGGCCTATGAAAGCAAGCGCGAAGACACCAAGATAATCTCCCTCCGGGCTGCCGTGATGAGCCAGTCCCTTATGGTGCGGCCGGATTCCCCGCACAACTACCCTGGCTCCCTGGGCAACCGCCCCGTGGCCGTATCTTTCCACGCCGCCGCCCACTACGTTTCCCTCCGCCTGCTGGAGGGTTACATACCCAACGAGAAAATCAATCTGGTCTCCTTCGGTTCCCCTCGCAAACGGTTCGAGGCCATGCTGAGCGGCGAGGCCGACGCCTGTGTGGTTATGGAGCCGTGGATTTCGCTGGGTGAAAAGATGGGCTGCAAGTCCCTGGCCGAGGGCCACTACCTGGGCGCCGAAAACGCCAGCGACGACATGGACCCGGAGACCTTCGCCGCCATCAACCGCGCGGTGGGCCGGGCCATCGACATGTTCAATGCCGACAAGCGGAAGTACCTTCACTACATGATCGACGAACCCGGCTTTTCCGAAGTGGCAGCCAAGTACGGCGGCATTACCCCGGAGGACTTCCACCTGCCTCGCCTGCGCTACACCAAGGATACCTATTACTCTCAAGAGATTGTGGACGACACCTACAACTGGATGGTGCGCTGGGGTCTGCTCAGCGAAGCAGCCTGCACCGCCGATCTGGTGGACAACCGGGTGGCCGCCCCCGAACAGGTACCGGCCCCAGCCGACGACTAGGAAACTGCCTCACTAATCCCTTCCCCTTTGATGGGGAAGGTTAGGATGGGGGAGACGCGTTGCGCAGTAATGACATTGCGCAACCCTGCTAAATTGGCGGCCGGTAATGAGATAGGTTCAAAGAGTCAAAGTAAAACCCCCGCTAAACAAAACCGGCCGGGTGAAATCACCCGGCCGGTGTCTTGTTTAGCGCCATAGCTCTTGCCAGGGTCAGCTCCACCTGAAAGCAGCCATTGCGGCCTTGCCGAACACCCAGTCCCGCTCCTCCTGGTTCTTGAAGCACGGGTACTCCTTCAACGCCTCCAGCGAATTTCGGTAACCCTCGCGCCCGGCCACCGGGGGAAAGTCGCTGCCCCACATCATCCGCTCCGGACCGAAGGCGTCGTAGGCCATTTCCATCAACGGTGGAATTTCCTCGAAGCCGTACTGGGCCGCCAAGGGATTGGGACGGACGCAGAACTCGCCAAGCCCCCCAAACTTGATGTAGGTATTGGGGAACCGGGCCAGGGTCAAGGCTTCCTTGTAGTCATCGTAGGGAGCGATCACGGAGTGCGGGCTGATGGGGCGATAGGCTCCGGCCAGGTGCTCCAGGATAAAGGTCAGGTTGGGGAACTGCTCGACGATGTCCTGAAAGCCAGGGTCGGCGGCATCGGCGGCATGACGCACAAAGCAGCTTACCGGCAGCTCCAGTTCGGCGGCCTTGCGCCAGATGGCCAGAGGATCGGGTTCCGGAGAGCGCTGGGTGGGGTGCAACCGCATCCCCACTACTTCCTCGTTTTGGGCCAGCCTCTCCAGCGTATCCGTGGCGTTGGGGTTGTCTACATCCACCCAGATGACCGCGCCAAAGCGGTTGGGAAAACGCCTGACACACTCCAGCAGGTACCGGTTGTGGTAGTTGCCTCCGTGCTGGATGAGGGCAGTCCGCTGGACCCCATTTACGTTCATCTGGTGAAGAATCGTCTCCACCGGCTCAAACCAGTTAACGCCGGCGTGACTGTGTGTATCTACTATCATCATGGGACATTTCCTCCCGAATCTATAAAACTCTGCACTCGCTTTTATCCTTCGTTAAGGAACAATCTCCGGGCATTTCCGCAACAGATAAGCTCCAGTTGGTCGGTGGTAAACCCGGCCTCCTCCATATTGTCGGCAATGGGAGCGGCGGACCCGGCGAACACGTAGTCCGATCCCAGCAGCAGGTGCTCCGTACCGGCAATATCATGCATCATGCGGACCGCGGGCGTGGAGACTGCCACATTGTCATAGTAAAGGAGGGGAAGGTAGTCGGAAGGCTTGTCCCGTTGCAACTCTACAGGACGGCCATTTCCGCCACGGTAGCCGTTGTCAATTCGGGCCGCCTGGTAGGGTAAGTAGCCTCCACCGTGGACGAGCATCATCTTCAGGTTAGGGTGCCGGTCGAACAGGCCAGTCAAAATGAGCTTCGCGGTGGTGATGGTGGTGTCCAGCGTACGGCCCAGGGAGAATGCCAGGTAGGAGGGTCGAATGTTAGCCCCGAAACCATGGGTCGGCGGGTGCATTACGATCGGCACATCCAGGGCTTCCGCAGCGTCCCAGAAAGGCTCAAAACTCTCCAGGGCCAGGTCCTGCTCCATCGGGTCGGTTGCCAGCATCACGCCAAGGAACCCCAACTCCTTGACAGCGTATTCCAACTCCCGTGCCGCCAGTGTCCCATCCTGCACCGGCACCGTCGCCAGCCCCGCAAACCGGCCAGGACTTCCTCTCACCACTTCAGCCAGATGCTCATTGAAGAGCCGCGCCCAGGTGGCCGCGTTATCCGCCGATAGGGTGTAACCCTGAATGTCCAGCCAGGAACCTAGAATCTGCAAACTGAGTCCCTGTTGTTCCATCCATTCTATGCGTGGCTCCAGGCGGGCCAACCCCCCAACAGGTCTGAGGTGGACCAGGCCGTCGAACTGTAGCGCGGGACCCCGCTCCGTGTCTTCCACGGAAATGCCCAGGCTGCTTCCCGACTTGCGAGCTTCGTCTATCAATGTCGGCGGGACAATGTGGGCGTGGGAGTCGATGCGGGTTGCCTGAGTTTGCGACATATTAGTACTCCCTCATTAGATGTAAGTTCATGACGGGGATGATATACCAAAACACCCCAGCCCTCAAAGGCCGGGGTGAATCTCAACGCAAGGTGAATCCTGGATTCAGGTTAGCTAGAAAACCTTCTCAAGAGCAATCATCGTCCCGATTGCCGCAAGACCCAATCCCAACATCGTATAGAACAATCGGTCAAACCGGCTATTGAGTGCATCAAACCGGGCATTCACGGAGTCAAAACGGGTGTCCATGCTTTGTTGCATGGAGTCAAAACGGGTATCCATGCTCTGTTGCATGGAGTCGAGCCGGGAATCATAACCATGCTGCATCGTATCAAGCCGGGCAATAATTTGACGCTGCCCTTCCTGCACTGCCTCCATCTGGGTTTCCAGCACTACAAGCCTAGCTTCTATGGTTACATTTTCGCCCGGGGTGGTGGTCATCCTGAACTCCTGTCAGCTACAGGAGGGATGTTACGTATTAGGACATCGGAATGTCAATGACTCGGCTACCTATATAGTACGGGGTCCACCCCTACATCTATCGCAAGGAGGCTACCCACTACAACTGCCGCAACCTCGGGTCCAGCAAATCCCTCAACCAGTCGCCCATCAGGTTCATTGACAAGACAGTCAGCATGATAGCCAGGCCCGGGAAAAGGGCCATCCACCAGGCCACCACTATAAAGGCGCGGCCTTCCGCCACCATTTGTCCCCACGAGGGCTCCGGCGGCGGCACCCCCAAACCAAGGAAACTGAGGGTCGCCTCCAAGAGGATCACGGACCCCACTTGCAGGGTTGCCAGCACGATAATTGTGTTAAAGACGTTGGGCAGAATGTGGCGGGACATTATTCTCGCCGGTGAGGAACCGATCGAACGGGCCAGCACCACGAAGTCCCGCTCTTTGACTGATAGAACCTCGCCCCGTATTTGGCGGGCGTAGTTGGCCCAGCTCAGGCATCCTATTACTATAATTACCGTCACGATGCCCGGTTGCAGCACCGCGACCAGAACCAGGGCCATCAGAATAGTCGGCAATGCCAGGGCAATATCCACCAGCCGCATTATCAACCCGTCAATTCGGCCGCCAAAGTAACCCGATGCCAGCCCCAGGACGGTGCCTATGCTGCCCGCTATGAAGATGGCAAATATGGACACTATCAGCGATACCCGGGCTCCGTAAACGATGCGGCTGTAAACGTCTCGCCCCAGGCTGTCGGTTCCCAGCAAATGGGCCACACTGCCCCCTTCCGACCAGGCAGGTGGAATGAAGGAGTCGGCCAGGTTGCCGAATGTGGGGGCCTCCGGCGCCAGAATGCGGGCAAACAAGGCAGAGATAACCACCAGGGACAAAATAATGCCAGGAATAATCGGCAAACGCCGAAACACACGCCAAGACCAGCGGCCTGTGCGCGCCCTGACCAGCCGTGTTTCTACTCCCGTGTCAGCCAGAATTTACGCTCCCGAAAATATGGCCTCCCCGCAGGCTACGTCGGGGTCTAAGAATTAAGTTGCTTGCTGTTGACTACCGACGCCCAATCGCGAGCATGGCCTGAAAGTTACTCGTACCGAATGCGGGGGTCCAGATACCCGTACAGTATGTCCACCAAGAAGTTAATGGTGATGAACAGCAGGCCGCCAAACATCACCACCGTTTGCACAATGGCAAAGTCATTGGACTGAATACCTCGAATGGCCAGCAGTCCAACCCCCGGCCACGAGAAGATGGTTTCTACCACCACGAAACCGGTCAGGAAATTGCCCAGAATCAGGCCCAGGAACGTAACCACGGGAATGGCGGCGTTCCGCAGGGCGTGGTTCCATATGACCACGTTTTCGGGTACCCCCTTAACCCGCGCCAGCTTGATGTACTCACTGTCCAGCACGTCCAGCATGGCCGAGCGGGTTATCCGCATAATTCCTGCCACCGTGAACCACCCCAGCGTCACTGAGGGAAGGACGTAGTGCAGCGGTCCATCCCGCCCGGAGGTCGGTAATAATCCCCAACTTACGGCAAATACCCAGATAAGAATGATTCCCAGCCAGAAAGCCGGAACAGATTGTCCCAGCATAGCGATGGTCTTCCCCACGTAGTCCAGCCAGGTGTCCCGCTTTACCGCCGACAGCACCCCCATGGGAATTGCAACCAGGACACTCAGGGACATGGCGGTAACGGTAAGCTGCACCGTTGCCGGAATCCGTCGGGCCAGCATTTCCACCGCCGGCTCCTTCCAGAATATGGATTCCCCGAAATTTCCGGTTAGGGCATTTCGCAGGAAAACGGCGTACTGCACATAGACGGGCTCGTCCAGGCTCCAAAGCTCGCCCAGCTTTTCCCATTGCTCCTGGGAATAGTCGTCTCCCAGCAGCACATCCCTGGGGTCGCCCGTAAGGCGAACCAGGAAAAAAACTATCAGGCTCAGAGCAAACATGCTGACCAAAGCCTGTGCGAGCCGGGTTAAAATGTATCTGCGCATTTGGGGCCTATTCCCTGAATCCCTGGACTACCTGCGTCCTGGCGCTTGAAGAAACTCCAAACACAAGGACGCAGTGCATGAAAGCCAGTTCCTGAAGACTAGATTCTGAAAGCTAATGCAAGTCTAGTTTGCGTGGCCTACGCTTTCCAGCTCCGTGGTAAAGCGCTCGCCCAATCGGGGCGACCAGCTGCCCACCCGGGGTCCAATGGCATATAGGCTGGCAGTTTGCACCACCGGAATAACTGTCCGCTCATCCAGAATAATCCCGTAGGCTTCCCGGATCAGTTTGTCCTTCTCCTCCAGGTTGGTCGAGGTCTCTATTATGGGAGTTAAGGCTTCCAGCTCGGAATTGCACGCGAACACGGCCGTCCGCTCCGCGGTGCAGCGATACTGGGAAATGAGACGCCTGGTGGTATCGGTCAAGTGACCCAGCCGCATCAGCCAGATCTTGCCCTCCAGTTGCCTCGCCCTTCGCATGGCCGAGTGGGGGCTGCCCTGCAGATTCAGCTTCAGGTCCACGTCAAGACCCACCGCCTCCCACATGCCTGCTATGGCTTCTGCCAATTGCGGCCCCTCGGGAATACCACCCAAGGGCCGCTGCTGGAACTCAAAGGTCAACCCCGCCTTGCCCGACTCCGCCAGCAACTGCTTGGCCCGTTCCTGGTCGAATGGGTCCGGCTCTTCCCACTTGGCGTTGTAACCAAGGGATATGGGTGAAAGATCGGTTATGCCCGTGGGCACTGCCCCGCCGGCAAACACAACGTCGGCCAACTCTTGCCGGTTGATGGCCAGGCTCAAGGCCTCCCGGAATTTGGGGTCCGCATTCGGGTTATTGGGGTCCGGAGCATCTATCCCCGTGGTGCCGGGAATGTAGACCACCGGAACAATGAACACGCCGGCCACGCCCGGATTCAGGATAGTGCGAATATTGGCAGCTTCAGTCTGGCGTTTGAAGGAGCCGGGCAGCAGGGCAATGTCCACCTCGCCGCTCAAGACCTGGGCCAACCGGGTTGAAGCCTCGGGCGTTACCAGGAACTTCATTGTTTGCCACTGGGGTATTATCCGCCAGTGTCTCCCCTCGGTTGCCTCCATTTCCATGGATTCGCCCAGCTTGTGCTCAACGAACTCATAGGGACCGGTGCCAATGGCCTTGCGGCGCGCCTCGTCAAGGCCCACCTCGGTCACATAGGCGCGGGACAGCATCCCTGTGCCATTGTTACCCGATGAGAGGTCCATGAAAGCGGTCAGGAAGGGGTTCCTAGTGTACTCCACCTGGACGGTATAAGTGTCCAGTGCGCGGACCTCCGGAACGGCCTGAAGCTGGGCCGCCACGGACGGGTGGGTCGATTCCTCGTTATACAGCCACTGGTCCAGGCTGTAAGCCGCGTCGGAAGCGGTGAACTCACCGTAACCGCCGTGGAACTGAACGCCTTCCACCAGGTTGTACGTTACGATCTTGCCGTCCTCGGAAATGGACCATTCCTCGGCCAGCCCGGGCTTGAACTCCCACGTTACCGGGTCTAGCAGCAACAGGGTCTCCATCACCCGTTCCCAGTAAAATCGCTGGGTAACATCTTCCCAGGGCAGCCAGGACTCGTTGCCAAAGTCAAACTCTGACAGGGTAAGGGTACCTTCCGGCATACGAGTCGAGTCTACCGGTTCGGGTACCGGCGTAGGCTCGGCGGTTACGCTGCCCTCCTGCTGTGACGCCGCCGCAGGCACGGGAGCCTGGGAATCTGCTGCTGGCTCAGCCGCTGTTTCAGCTTGGGTCATGGACTCCTGGGCCGGCGCGGCCGGTTCCGCGGCAGCCGCGGGCGCCGCCGGTGCGGCCGACTCCTGAGCCTGGGGTACCGCCGTAGGGCTTGCCGAACTGCCGCAGCTGACGGCCAGCACAGCAACTAAAGCCAGGGAAAGGTAGATAGCAAGCGAGTTGAGCAACCTGCGTCTTTTCATAATAAAACCTCTCTAGTTAATTCCTCCGCTTTTGAAACCGGGGGTCGGGCAGTACAGCTGCCTGTCATCTTTCATGGTTAATCTGTTGGCAAACCAATCTCAGGTGAGGCCGGAATAACCCGATTCAGTCACCTGCCCCGCCGGCGGCAGTGACGCTCTCCACTGGCGCGCTGGTCGGGTAAAGGTGGCAGGCCACCTCATGACCCTCTTCAACTTCCGCGAACACGGGTTGCACCTTCTCGCAAACCGGCATGGCCGCCGGACAGCGCGGATAGAACCGGCAGCCGGAAGGCGGATCCAGCGGGCTTGGCACCTCCCCCGAAATTACTATCTCTTCGCGGTTTGCGTCCGGTCTGACCGGAAGCGCCGCCGATAGCAGGGCACGGGTGTAAGGGTGCAGCGGATTGGTAAAAACCCGACGGGAGGTGGACTTCTCCACCAGTTGTCCCAGGTACATCACACCTACCTGGTCGCTGAGGAAACGCACGGTACCCAGATCGTGAGCGATAAGCAGGTAGCTAATTCCCAATTCCTGCTGCAGGGACTTGAGCAGGTTGATAATCTGGGCGCGGATGGAAGCGTCCAGGGCCGAAACCGGCTCATCAAGAATCATCAGCCGAGGTGAGGCGGAGAGGGCCCGGGCAATGGCGATACGCTGCCGTTGGCCGCCGCTGAATTCATGCGGGTAGTTTGTCCCGCTATCCGGGTTCAACCCCACCTGTTCCAGCACCTCGGCAACTCTATCCTCAATCTGGCGGCGGGGCGTGTCTGTAGTAACCGTCAAAGGGTCTCCAACTATTTCCCTGACCCTCATGCGCGGCGACAGTGAACTGAATGGGTCCTGGAAAACAGCTCCTATTGCAGCCCGGTACTGTTTCAGTTCCTCTCCCGAAAACGCGGCTACCGACTGGCCCTCAAAAACAATTTCCCCCTCGGTCAGCGGTTCGAGCAGCAGGATCAGTTTGGCCAAAGTGGACTTTCCGCAGCCGGACTCACCCACCAGGCCAAAGGTCTCTCCCGGCGAAATGGTAAAGGCCACATCGTCCACAGCCTTGATCCAGCCCACCGGACGGCGAATCACAACCCCTTTATTGACGGGGAAATACTTACGCACGTGACGCACGTCCAGCAGGGCTTGTTCCGTCGCGGCTCCGGTCGTCATTCTGCCTGCTCCCCGTAAAGCCAGCAGGCGGCCGTGTGGCTGCCAGGAGATTCTCCAGCCTGGCCGCTCCCCGTGAAGGCGGCGCCCGTTTCAAACGTGGTTGGATATTCCCTGGTGCAAATATCCATTGCATCAGCGCATCGGGGCGCAAAGGGACAGCCGGGCGGCAGGTCATGCAGGGAGGGTGGCTGCCCAGGGATGGTGGTAAGCCATTCAACCTCTGTATCCGGGTCGGGTAGAGACTGAATCAGGGCTTTGGCGTAAGGGTGCTTCGGCGCACTGAACAACTCTCTTGTAGGCGCCATCTCCACGATTTTGCCGGCGTACATTACCGCCACCCGGTCGCATACCCGGGCCACTATGCCAAAATCGTGGGTAACGAAAATCATGGAAAAGCGGTGCTCTTCCTGCAGGTCTTTCAGCAGCTTCAGGTACTGGGCCTGAATGGTAACGTCCAGCGAGGTAGTGGGCTCGTCGGCAATCAGCACGGAGGGCTCCGACGAAAGGGCAATGGCGCCCACAATCCGCTGCCGCATGCCCCCGCTCATCTGGTGGGGGTAGTCATTGGCCCTGACGTCCGGGGCCGGAATACGGACCCAGCGCAGCAGTTGCTGCACCCGGTCTTTCAAGCCGGTTCCGTGCAGATTCAGGTGGTACATCGACCCTTCACCCACCTGTTTCTCAACGTTGAAAACGGGATTGAGGGAGGTCATAGGGTCTTGCAGGACCATGGAAACGTGCCGCCCCCGTACCTGCTCCATTTCGTGGCGGGATAGCTGCAATAGGTCGGTGTCGCCCATCCGGATTTCGCCGCCGACTATGCGTCCGGCCGGTTCGGGCACCAGCCTGAGTATGGAAAGACAAGTGATGCTCTTGCCGGAACCCGATTCCCCCACCAGTCCCAGGGTTTCGCCGGGTTCCAGGGAGAAGCTGACTCCGTCCACCGCCTTGACCGTTCCCCGCCGGGTAAAGAACCAGGTTTGCAGGTCCTTCACTTCCAGGCGCGCCGATGTAATTGAAACGGGTGAAGCGTCGGCGGTATGTCCAGCGTCAGATGAAGTGGAAGTCAAAATCAGTCAACAACCCAAAAAGGGTCGGCAAGAGTCGAAAAGTGGCAATTACCTTGTTCGCATTAAACTCGTGGATGATTGGGTTGTCAAGGGAAAGAATCTGAGCGGAGCAGTGCAAGTTGTGAAACTATTTCAATAGCTGCCTTACCCCTTCATGGGAGATAGTTAGCAGGCACAATAGTTCCTTTCCCCTTGACGGGGGAAGGCTAGGATGGGGGTGATGAAATGGCGTTACGTCACCACTGTGCATGACTACAAACTTAACTGCCAGATTCGAACAAGTCCTTAAATGCCTGTCCTGCCCCATTTCAATCGGCAATCCCAATTTGGAAAGAGTGGGAATGTGGCTGGATATCGCGAAAGCGTGGGAAAAGAAGGGAAAAGCGGACCGTACTTCATGAAAAAAGGGCCGGCCTCTATCCGGCCGGCCCCAACTTAGAATACGGGCCTTTAGGGTACGATGGCCGTGCCCTGTCCCACGGCGGTGGTATCGCCGTTCTGGTTCTGGCACTGCACCTGCACGACAACCTGGGTGCCGTCTTCCACCTCATCCTGCTGGATTACCGAACCCGAAATAGTGATAGTGTCGCCGTCTTTGACCGGACGCAGGAACTTGAGGTTCACGCTGCCGGAGTGGTTGAACACCTCGGGCCCGAAGAACCGGCGCAAGGCCTCCGAGGCAAAGGTGATGGACATCCGGCCCGAAGCCAGCGTGTAGGTAGTCCCCAGACGCCGGGCGGCCAATTCGTAATCGTTATGGATATTCTGACGGTCCAAAATGCCGCAAGACTCAAACTGGAGGATGCTTTCCTCGGTAATGGACTTGGTCAGCGTGGGGATAGGTGCGTTATCTACGATTGAGGATGCCATTTCTTTCCCACCTCATCTGGTTTTTTCATCTGGTACGTGCGCAGCCTCTCCAGCATGCGCCCGTCTTCGTCCACGGCAGTAGCTTCTATAACCATATAGGGCTTGTCCCGCCGCAGGTACTTGTCGTGGATTCTGCCTGTAACAAAAACCTTCTTCCCAACAATGGGCGGATTGAAGAATTCCACCTCGTTACCGGCGTTTACTCCGCCTACCTGGTCATCGTACACCATGTTCAGTGCGGTGGCGTCGTGCTTCACCGCCAGCGTCGGGAAGCAGGCATCAGGGTCCTGCACCGAGGCGCGGAAGTTGTCCAGCATTTCCTGGGTCAGCACATACTCGTAAGACCCCAGTTCTTCCCCGATTACAATGTCGTCGTAGACATAGGGTTTCAACTGCTCTTCGGCCATAAACCCAGCTCCTTGTTCTATTGCGTGCCCCCAATTATAGCGGGTAAGCGGGAAGGGTCAAGGCAAATTCAGAAGGGCACAAACTCTAGGCAAAGCCTTTCACCCTATAGACACGCCGACCCAAATTTCATATAATTTTCTGTACTTTCGAGCGGCAGTGGCTCAGTGGTAGAGCATCTCCTTGCCAAGGAGAGGGTCGTGGGTTCGAATCCCATCTGCCGCTCCAAGACCTCCTTATTTGAGCTACGAAACAGCCGGCACCACACGGCGTTGTTACTTTGTTTAACACTATTGTTTAGATTGCAAAAAAGTCTGCATTCCTCGACCCCCGGCCCGGTCTCAGGTCCTTTAAGGCTGTAGCACTTCTTATCTCTTCTCAGTCTTGCCAGGCGCCCATCCGGCGTGCCCCACTTCCTCGTGTGAACGGATGGCGCTCGTACCAAGTGCGGGGACCTATCCAGCCGGCACTATCATTGTTTCCAACATGCAAGCCGCAAAAGCCCACGGGCTATATGTTCCATGGTCATAACCGGCATTATGAGACAGTTCTGGATTTTCGAAGCTAGTTCGAGTCCAGTACGGCGGGCCTTGCGTGACTGAATTACAAACTTTGAATGGTTCGCCGCTGGGTGACGGCCACGTGGCGCCAGCCCGCCTTGGGCTCACAGGTGAGAAACAGGTTGCGGGTGCCAGCCCTCACGTACTCGTAGTCCTCCCGTCTCGGTCGCCCAGGCCCTGCTGGTAGCGACTCCCTGGTATCGGCCAGCAACTGGGTGGAACTCTCATCAAAGCAGACCACCGGCCTCTGGGGGTCATAGGATTCGGCGTACAGGTCTAGCACGTCCTCCATGTTGGCCACGAACTCAGCGCCTACCTTGGGGATGCACCACTGCTGCTTGAGCCACGGCTTGAGCGTGTTTTTTCAGGTGCAGCCGCACCGTCTCGTACGAAAGGGATTCCACCAGGCCCAACTCCACCGTCTTGTCCGCCAGCAACCGCAGGGTCCAGTGGTCGTGACCCTCGGGGGCCGGGCTGCAGGCCAGGGCGATCAGGTGGGCTTCCACCTTCTCATCCACCTTGCAGTGAGGTGTGGGCGAGTTGTGGTGCCGCAGCGCCTCCTCCAGTTCCTCCTCCGCGTAGCGGCGCTTGGCCCGGCGCACCGTGCGCTCCGACACGTCAAAAGCAGCCGCTACCCGGGAAGCGGTCCCCCCCTCATCGGTCTTCAGCAGGATACGAGCTCTGGTCACTGCCTAGCAGGGCAATCGCGTTATAAACGATTGTCATGCTGTGCGAAGCCGAAGCATCTAAACTCCAACCCAGCAACCTTGTTTCGGGTCTTGAGCCTGACTCCTGTCAGGGACTTTAGACCCTTCGGCAAGCTCAGGGTGACATGTTTTACAGCTTTAGTGGACAGCAGCGCTTAAGATGCGATTGCCCTGGGCTGCTTATGGAAACGCTTCCATTGGCGGCAAGCCGACTTTAGATGGGGAGACTGAAATGAGCATTCTAACCGAAGACATGAAGCGAGTGGTCCGGCAGCAGCGGCTGGGGTTCGTTGCCACGGTCTGCCCCGATGGTACCCCCAACCTTTCACCCAAGGGTACAGCCGCAGTGTGGGACGATGATCACCTGCTCTTCGCAGACCTGGCTTCGCCCGTAACTATGGCCAACCTGCGCCAGAACCCGGCGGTGGAAATAAACCTGGTAGACCTCTATTCCCGCAAGGGTTACCGCTTCAAGGGAATCGCCCGGATCATCGAAAAGGAGACCGACGAAACCCTTTTCGACGAGATCTTCCAAGCCTTCGAACACGGCACCCGGGGCGTCCACCAAGTGCGGCTGCCGGCCCGGGCCTACGTCCTTGTCAAGGTTGAACGGGCACTGCCGCTGGTCTCCCCCGCCTATGTGCCCGGCAAGACCGAAACGGACACGCGGGTAGAGTGGGCCGGGTATTGGGACGGCGTCCATCAGGACCGAATGGAGCAGCTGAAATCTGAAGAGTAAGCATCAGCCCTGATGGGCCCAAATACAGAGAGGACAATCCCCAGTTGGAGGCTTCTCTCCCACTGGATTCGAACAGCAGAAGAAAAGGAATTATATACAATTTTACCCAACACTGACATTTTCTACTTGACCCGGTAGCTGGCAAAGGGTATAGTTATAGGCATAACTATACTCACACGGTGGTTTTGATGTCCTCTACCGGAAGGGCCCCAGGTAAGGCTTTCCCAAGGGTATCACTCTCGTAGAAGCTGTTCAACGCATCAGCACCGAGGAACAGGCCAAGGCTTGGTTTATAGAGAAACGCTGGCGCAACGGGATAACGTGCCCAAAGTGCAAGAGCCAGAACATCTAGGCTCACCCCACCCGCAAACCATAACCCTTCCGCTGCAGGGATTGCCGGAAGGACTTCTCTGTCAAAACGGGTTCTCTCCTGCACAGTTCCAATATTCCCCTCTCCAAGTGGGCGATAGCCTTCTTCCTGTATAGCACCAGTCTCAAGGGAGTCTCTTCGATGAAACTCCACAGGGATTTTGGCATTACTCAAAAGGCCGCTTGGCACATGGCTCACCGGATCCGCGAGTCGTGGAACGAGACTGCGGACCGCTTCGCGGGGCCTGTCGAGGCCGATGAAACCTACATGGGAGGTTTGGAGAAGAACAAGCATTCAGATCAGAAATTGTGAGCTGGGCGCGGGGCTTGGGGAAGAAAGCAGTAATCGGGATGAAGGACAAGCCCACCAACCGGGTCATGGCCGAGGTAGTGGAGTCAGCCGACCCTCCACGCTCCAAGGGTTTGTTCACATGGGGACGGAGTTTGGGGCAACCGTGTACACGGATGAAGCGTCCGCTTATCGCGGGTTAAATCGCCGCCATGAGGCCGTCCGCCATAGCATCGGTGAATATGTCCGAGAACAGGTCTTCACCAACGGGATGGAGAGCTTTTGTTCAATGCTGAAACGGGGCCAAACAGGAACCTATCACAAGATGAGTCCCAAGCACTTGCATCGCTATGTTGACGAGTTTAAGGGGCGCCACAATCGCCGTCCGCTGGACACCGCTGACCAGAAGGAGTCTATGGTGGCCGGCGGGGATGGAAAGCAACTGCGGTTCGAGGACCTGATTGGCCCCAAAGAAACCAGGTTGGGGAGGACGGCATAGTGGCCGGCCCACAAGGACGATTCTTGAGAAATCCAGACCTGCGGGCTTACCTGTATTTCGAGAACGACGGGGTATGTCCTCACTGCGGCGAGGACCTGCCCGATAATTGGCACGCTGACCATATCGTGCCCTGGTCAGTTTCGCAGAGAACAAACCTGTTTGAAATGCAAGCTCTCTGTCCCAAATGCAATCTACGAAAGGAAGTCAAAATGAGCGACCGGCACGATTTCAATATTGACGAAACCGCTTTTCGTACATATCAGCTTCAAGCCTACAACAAATTGGTCGAAAAGGTCCGAGAGGGAGCAAAAGGGGTGTCCCTCGTTCTACCTCCACGGGTCGGCAAGACCGACGTAATGCGGATCGGCGGCCTCCGGTTGATTCGGGATAAATGGGCTAGTGCTGCTCTGATATTGGTGCCAGACCGAATACTGCTCCACCAAGCCTTCGACCCGGGCAAGGCGCAAGAGTCTTTCGACCGCTACGGAGTAGTGGACTACTCACCAGCCATATATCCTATGACAGGTCCGTTCCGTCCGTATGCGATACGGAATGTTGACTTGGTTGGCATGACAATTCAAATGGCTACTAACCGTCTTTCACCAATTTCCGAGTGGGTTAGACACATGACGCGAATACACGGGGTGCCACCCGTTGTTTTCTTCGATGAGTGTCATACGGTCAGCGTGAGTAGTGTTTGGGGGAAGACCCTGGCTGCTCTACAGGAAGAGGGTTGCATCGTGGTGATGGTGACGGCTACCCCGTTTAGAACAGACCGCCAACAGATACCGAACTTCCATGTCTATCCACTTGGCGATTCATGGGACAGCAAATATTACCGGCCCGTGGGCAACGGGCTGATGGGCGAGTTTGAAGAGACCCGACAGTGGCTACAAATGCAGCCGGACCATCTAACAGAGTTCCGGACAGTTTGGGACGAAGCTGACCCCCCTATTCTCTGTAAGATATACCATCGGAAATTCGACATACTTCTGACTGAACGCTTGGAGGCCACCGACGACCCTGTGGGGGCAATGAAATTGTCAGAGCTAGACGAAAGCGATGAGGACGGAGTGCGTCAAGTATTACGGACTGAACTGCGAAAAGGCCACATCATCGAGAGGAGCGTGCGAATCTTTATTGACGAAATGGTTGAACGTCGGATGGCGGAGGGAACCAGCGCGACTCAAGGAATCATTTTCGTGGGAAGCAACAATCAAGAACTGGATACCTGGGAGAATCAACACGCTCAAGATGTGCTATCTGCGGTGCGAAGGCTGTCCAATGGTCGGTTGAATGCCGCAATAGCTACCTCCGATGACGAAGACGCCATTAGGACCATAGACTCTTTCGTGGGTGGCGACCACGACGTCATCATCGTGAAACAGATGGCCGGCCGCGGCCTGGACGTTCCCAGCTTAAAAGTGGAGCTGGACTTGTCCAACATCAGGACGGCCAACGCCTTTATTCAGCGAATCACTCGACCCTGCACAATGTGGAAGTATGGCCCCGAGCCTACTGACTTGGCACAATATTGCACCTACATCAGCCCCGAGGACTACCTATCTACAGAACTGTTCGACGACCTCATAAAGGAACAAGGTGGGGAGTATTTGGTCATGGAGAGAGGGGATGAAACCCTACTTCGGACCTTTGAGCCAGAACACAATCCGCCGCCGCCCCATACGTCGCTGGAGGCGGAGGACATAATGCCGCCTACTATTCTCCAAGACAGCGACGACAACAAAGCCTCTGGCGACATGGTGGATTTCACGGACTATGTATTTGGACAGGACCCAGACCTTTACAACGCCATAACCAAGCCGCGCTTTGCCCAGACTGTTGAGAACGCGCTTCGTAAAGGGTTAGTCCCAAAACTAGAAGATGTTAGGGAACCTGCTCCCGATACGGCAGGAACAACACACCGGAATTTGGAAGCAGAACTGTCGGCTTTGCAGAAGGATATTACCGAACTTGCAAAAAAGATTGGCAATGTGATATTTGCAGAGAAACATGGGCGCTATGTACCTGGATCCGAAGAGAATAGGCGCAATTTTCAGCGAGTGATGACCCATGACGTTTGGGGCCACCATTACAGAAGGATAGGGAAGCGCAATGGAACCCAGTTTGAAACCCTGATTCAAACACTAACGCCGGAAGAAATGAACTGGATGAAAGCCAACATGGAACAACACTGGAAGGCGATAGGGCCACGACCCGAAGGCGAACAGGGGAGGTTCGATAATGCTTAACGGACAATACACCGAGCAAGACGAAGCCAGCTTCAGCGGCCCCAGGGGATTCAAGGAGAAGGGGGAACCGGATTGGTGCTGGCAGACCATAAGCGCCCTTCAGACGATGTGGTTGAGCTTGGAGACGAGCTACGACACTTATATCAGAACGTGGACCGACGCCGAGGAATTCCGGGTTTGGGAGAAAATCCCCTACGATAACCCCTACGGCTCCAAAGAGGCCATGCTGGAGGCCCTAGAAGTCGGGGACGCAAAGATGGCGCAGAAGCGTATGCAGGTCCAGCGAGTGGCGGCGACGGCCAGGAAGATTCGAGATCACGGAGGGAACCGCCGGAGCACAGACTTTCAAGTTGATAATGATAAATTTGAAAAACTGAAAGGCGGGACTGCTGAGGAATACTTGGCTGGACGCATACAGCGGGACGCCCCGGAAGTCTTTGAGAAGTTGCTGGCCGGTGAGTATGAGTCCGTCAGGAAGGCCGCTCTGGACGCCGGGATCGTCAAGGCTGGTCCAAAGACTATCAGCTTGGGGAACAACGTCAAACGGGTAGCCGCGACTCTGAAAGACAACTACTCGCGGGAGCAGGTGCAGGAGATCGTCCAGGTCTTGACGGAGGAAGGTGAGTAGCTATGGCACCGCGAGGAACAAGCAGTGACTACTTATTGGGCATTCTAAAGCGGGACCATCCGGCTATATTCGAGAGGGTCCAGGCTGGGGAGTTCCCCAGCGTAAGCGCGGCCGCCCGTGAAGCCGGTATCAAGGCGGCAGACTTGAGGCGGCGCATGGTGCTGGGTGAGAACCTGCACCAAGTCGCCTCCACCCTGAAAGCTACCTACACCCAGGACCAACTACAAAGGCTCGTCGAAATTCTGGACGAAGAAGAATGAGAATAGCCGTGCTGCCACGCAGGAGAAACCGACAGGGCGATAAACCAGTTCCCGAACAGTTGCCGCCGCGCATTGACGCAACGGCTGACGAAATAGCCGAGGCGTTCTTTGCCATGCCGCCGGACCACGAATGGAAGTACGTGAAGGAAAAGCCCGCTGAATATGACGGGTCGCCATATCGTTGTGTGGATTGCGATAAGGAAGTCAGTTACCCGGAGGTTCTGCACTATGATGGCCGGTCCGACACCTGCCACCCTGTCGCTACCTGAACGTCGGGGTTTGGGTAAAATTGTATATTATTCCCAAAAGAAACAGGGCAGGCGAAAAGCCTGCCCTGCATTTTTGCCCGGTGGTAACTTTGGCCTTTAGGCTCTCTGCTCTATCGGCACATATTCCAGGTCCATCTCGCCGGTGTACTCAAGCAGCGGCCGGATCAGGATATTGTCGTCAAACTGCTCAACGCATTGCAGCGTCCAGCCTGGAATGCGGCCAAGGGCGAATATCGATATAAACAGGTCATCGGTAATACCCAGCAGGTAGTAGATGCAACCGGCGAAGAAGTCCACGTTGACGTGGATTCCCCGGGACCGGTAGGGCACCATCGCTTCCTCTTCCACGTAGGTGAGAATCTGGAACCAGTGGGGCTGGCCCATCTTTTCGCTGAGGGCCCGTGCCCGCTCGCGCAGGTGCCTGGCCCGGGGGTCTTCGGCGCGGTAAACCCGGTGGCCGAATCCCATAATCCGGCCCCCGCTTTCCAGCCTGGCCCGGCAGTATTCCTCTGCGTTCTCGGGCTGGCCGATCTCCAGCGACATCTTCATCACTTCTTCCGCGGCGCCACCGTGGGCGGGCCCCTTCAGGGTTCCCACTCCGGAGACCACGGCCGAGTGAAGGTCGGCGATGGTGGAGGCAGTCACGCGGGCGGCGAATGCTGACGCGTTGGCGCCATGCTCCGCGTGAAGGATGAAGTCCACATCCAGCAATCGCGTTGTTTCCTCATCGGGCAGTTCGCCAAACAGCATGTACAGGAAGTTGCCAGCGTGGTTCAGGTCCGGGTTGGGAGCGACAGGCTCCAGTCCCTGGCGCAGCCTGTGGTGGGCAGCAACGATGGTCGGCCCCATGGCCGTCAAGCGGATGCCCTTGCGGATAGTGGCTTCCACGGAATTGTCGTTTACTTCAGGATCAAATGCCGAAAGGGCGGAGAGGCCGGTGCGGAGGGCGTCCATCGGGTGGCTGCCCTTGACCAGATCAAGGACCTGGATAACTTCGTCAGGAATGCGCCTGTTTGCACGAAGGAGGTTGTCAAACTCGGCTAATTGCTGCTGACTGGGCAAATCACCGTAAAGAAGAAGGTAGATGACCTCTTCAAAGGTGGATTTCTCCGCCAGGTCGTGAATGTTGTAGCCCCGATACAGGAGCTTTCCCACCTCACCGTCAATGAAACTGGACTTGGTGGTATCGAGATAAACGTCCTTAAGTCCTTTCATAATCTCCGGGGCCATTAACTATCCTCCTTCCGAGTGTTCCGGCTCAAAATACTGCCGCGCAAGGAACTACCCGGACCAAAAATTCGTATGAGAAATGAGCAGAAATCGTAGCGGAATTCTAGCATTGCCCCCAAGAGTCGTCAAGCTGGCGGAGCTTTAACCAGGGCCGCCCAGACAACCAAGGCAATCGCGTTATAAACGATTGTCATGCTGAGCGAAGCCGAAGCATCTAAACTCCATCCCAGCAACCTGATTTCGGGCCTTGAGCCTGACTCCTGTCAGGGACTTTAGACCCTTCGGCAAGCTCAGGGTGACATGTTTTATGCTCAGGGTGACATGTTTTCCCATCAGAAAGAACTTGCACATATCAACACGAACTTAAAACGCGATTGCCCTGCTAGCCCTGTCAAGGCAATCGCGTCATAAACGATTGTCATGCTGAGCGAAGCCGAAGCATCTAAACTCCAGCCCAGCAACCTTGTTTCGGGTCTTGAGCCTGACTCCTGGCCGGGACTTTGGACCCTTCGGCAAGCTCAGGGTGACATGTTTTCCCATCAGAAAGAACTTGCACATATCAACACGAACTTAAAACGCGATTGCCCTGCCCAGACAAGAAGGATGACAGCGTTTCCTGCGCGATTTATGCATCGTCACGGACCGGCGCGGGCGTCGATATCAACCTTGACACTAAAGGCGGTTTGTAACAGAATGCAGGCAATTCCCCACCTCTTTGTTGAGCTATCGGTCATAATCGGCACGGTTCGTGTCCTTTTAGTTGATTGGCGGGGCAGGCCAATTTGCCGACACAGCCTGCCCAACATATCCGACCCCACTAAACGCGAGAAAAGGGAGATTGCCTATGACCACCACACAAAGTTCCAATCGCACTACGATAGAAGTTGCCGGCACTCAAGTTGAGATGTTTTCGGGCGGCAGCGGCCCGCCATTGCTCTTTCTGCACGGGGCCGGCGGCAACGCAGGCTGGCAGGCCTACCACGAAGAACTGGCCAAGAGCTATACCGTGTATGTGCCGTCTCAAGCCGGCTTTAACGGTACTGAAAGGCCGGAGTGGCTCTATACCATCACCGACTTGTGCCACTTCAACCAGGCAATGGTTGAAGCCCTGGGCCTGCAAGACTATATCCTGATGGGTTCTTCCATGGGCGGCTGGGTAGCCGCCGAGATGGCGGCCATGAGCCGGACAAATGTGAAGGCGTTGATTCTCGTGGGCGCAGCCGGTATCAAGCCGGCGAACAGCGAAATAGCCGAGATATTTATGGTGTCGGCCCAGACTCGCACGGCACAGCGATTCCACGACATTTCCCAGGTGCCCAATCGGGAGGATTACGAGAGAGAACCCACCGCAGAAGAACAGTTGGTAGCCCATTCCAACCAGGAAATGGCCTCGCGGCTGTGCTGGCGACCCTACCTCCATAATCCCAGTCTGCCCCACTATCTGCCCAAGGTAGATACTCCAACCTTACTGGTCTGGGGACGGCAGGACGCCATTATCCCGCTGGAATGCGGCCAGATGTTCGAGTCAGTCATGCCCAACGCTCAACTCAAGGTGATCGACAACTGCGGCCATTCCCCCGCTCTGGAGAAGCCGGCGGAATTCCTGGCGGCGGTCAACGAATTCCTGGCGACAGTTTAAAAGGCGCAGTGAAGACGGAAGCATAAGCCGCAACAGAGTTTCCCGGCCAATCTTTGTAAGCCAAAGGTTCAGCGGCACGAAAGAAGAGGAGCAAGCGATGACGGAAGTATTCTGGTTCTCCGAACAGCCTTATGGGCACGTATCGGATGAAGACCTGGCCCCCTATGAGTCAGGTCGGATGCACTTTCCCAATACCTACTTTGACCCCGAAAGGGCACATGTTCTCTACAACAATTATCACGACCAGTACACCCTGGCCGATGAAGTCGGGTTCGACGGCATCATGTCCAATGAGCACCACTCGTCCTACTGGTGCATGAAACCCTCGGTCAACGTGGACGCGGCGGTAATCGCCAAGGTTACCAAGAAAGTCAAGATTGCCATGCTCGGCAACGTAATCGCCCTGAATGATCCGGTGAAGATGGCCGAGGAAATCGCCATGCTGGACTGCATTTCCGGCGGCCGCATCATCTCCGGATTCGTGCGGGGCACCGCGGTGGAAACCCTCCACGCCGGCATCAGCCCCACCGAAAACCGGGACCGGTTTGAAGAGGCCCACGACCTGATAGTCAAGTGCTGGACCACTCCCGGCCCGTTTCGCTGGGAGGGACGCTACTTCCCCCACCGAATGGTAAACCCTTGGGTGGTGCCTATTCAGAAGCCCCATCCCGAGGTCTGGTTCCCCGGTACCGGCAGCCCCGAAAGCGTAATCTGGGCCGCCAAGCGGATGTACCCCTACATGAACCTGGGGTCGCTGCTGGACCTGACCAAGCAGCTAAAGGACATTTACTTCGAGACCGCCCGCGAAGAGGGCTACGAGCCGGGGCCCGAGCACTTCGGCTACCTGATTCGCTGCCTCGTAGCGGACACGGATGAGCGGGCCCAGGAAGTGGGCCGCACCTTCCTTTGGACCGAAGCCCACCGCCAGAGGGGCCCGGTGGAATTCAACGACCCGCCAGGCTACCAGTCCCGCGAAGCGCTGCGAATCAAGATGTCCCGTCCCACCATCGGCACCGGCACCATCGGTCGCCGGATGAGTTACGAAGAACTGCAGGACGCTCACAATATCATCGTGGGCAGTCCCGAGACGGTCATTAAGAAGCTGCGTTACATCAAGGAATCACTGGACCCCGGCTACATGCTCATCTACGGCAACGAGGGCGACATGCCCCACGAAGACGTGATGCGCTCGGTAGAACTGCTGGGAACCAAGGTAATTCCCGCCTTGAAGGAAGACTAAGACAAACTTCAGCAAGTACCGAATAGTCCGCCAGGGCAAACAAAGGGCCGGTCTGTTCAACCGGCCCCTCTTGCATGCCTGCCACAACCATGCGATTCAGAAAGCAACCTCTGCCGATAACCGGCCTCAGTCCCTGACCCAAGGCAATCGCGTTTTAAGTTCATGTTGATATGTGCAAGTTCTTTCTGATGGGAAAACATGTCACCCTGAGCTTAAAACATGTCACCCTGAGCATAAAACATGTCACCCTGAGCTTGCCGAAGGGTCTAAAGTCCCTGACAGGAGTCAGGCTCAAGGCCCGAAACAAGGTTGCTGGGTTGGAGCTTAGATGCTTCGGCTTCGCTCAGCATGACAATCGTTTATAACGCGATTGCCCTGATAAGCAGCCTGGAAAGGCAGCCTGGAATATAATAGCTGCAGTTGCCGATCTCCTCGCCGCTAAATTCGGTTTGGGAGAGAAGCTAAGCGCTGCCTGCTCCCAACTGTTCTCTTGCCCGCTCTTCAGCCTCCAGGGTGGCTCGCTTCAGGTCTGGCAACGCTTCTTCTCGTTTAGGCTTCAAGTACAGGAACAGCACTTCCTTGACCGGTTTGCCCGTGGCCCTGCCGATGGCGTAGGCATAGGCGCCGCCCTGCAATCGGTAGCGCTCCACGGCCTCTTGAGTTTCCTTTGCGTCAACCGAATCGGTCTTGTAGTCCACTATGACCAGCCCGTCCTGTTCCTCAAACAGCAAGTCAATAAAGCCGTGCAGAAAGCCGTGCATAAAGCCGTCGCCCACCGGCGCGGCCACCGGTACCTCCCGCCAGAGCCGACCGGAAGCCACGGCGCGGTGCACGATTTCGCTATCGACTGCAACCTGGGCCAGTTCGGCGACTTCCACTTCCCTTTCCGGTATGCCCTCGGCGGTGGCCTGGGCCCTGGCCCGGTCCGCCAGGCCTTCGCCGGTTGCCAGGTCAATGGATTGCAGGACAGCGTGGACGGCCCGCCCCACTTGTGTGGCGCCCCGACCGCGACGCCAGGGCTCGCCGGTCTGGTCTCTTTCCTGCTCCGGTTTTTCTTCGCTGTCAGGATGGCCCAGCGCGGTTGCGGAGGTGAAAGCGGGCCTGCTGAGGTTTTCGATTAGCGCTTGTCGTTCCCCTAGCCAGGACTCCCGGTACTCCAGGGAGTGTTCAGCGGGGACGTTAGCCAGGTTTTCGCGGCCTGCGTCTGCAACGATATCAGGGTCGGCGCCAGGGGTCGCGCCCTGCAGGATAACCGGCTGCCAAAGTTCGGGGCGGTCGGCCAGGTACGTGGACATCGCCGCGGCTGCGGAGTTGGTCCCGTAACGGCTTGCCGGTCTCCTGAGGCTGAGCACCAGGTGGTCCCGGGCTCGGGTGGTGGCCACGTACATGAGGCGGACCCGCTCAGCGACGGACATTTCGTCTTCACGGGCTTTCAGGCCGTCGTAACCGCTGGTCTTGAAACTGTTTTTTCTCGAGCCCAGGTTGACTTCGACGGCATTCCGCTGCCGGTCATAAAGGGAACTTGGTGGATTGTTGCTCCCCGAACCGGAATTGATGCCGGTCAGGATTACAACCGGAAATTCCAGCCCCTTGGCGGCGTGGATAGTCATTACCCTTACCGCTTCTTCGTCGGACTCGGGCACCGGCGTCTCGACTACCTGTACCCGCTCGCTTATCTGATCATCAATCCAGCCGACGAAGGCCCGCAAGGAATTTCCTCCAGCCTCGGCGAACTGCCAGGCTCGCTCTACCATGAATCGGTAGCGCCGCCACTGCTCGCGCATCCGTGGATGGGTCGTTGCCGCCTCCAACAGTTGGCGGTCCCTCATGAATCGCTCAATCAAGACGGCGGGCCATTCCCAAAGCCGTTCCTCGTGGAAGCGTTTCAAGACTGCAAGCGCCTCGCCGACGATGCTGCATTCACCGCGCAGCGGAGCGGCCAGATAGTCGAACTGCCCGCCCCTCTCGAAGTACTGGAGCAGGTCAATGTCACTGCAGGCGAAAGCAGGAAAGCGAAGGGCTGCAACGGTGGCGATCCGGTCAACAGGATTGTCGATGGCCCGCAGGCAATTCAACAGGTCCCGGACTTCCTGGGTCTCAAATATCAGGGAGGCGCTTTCCAGCCGGTAGGGAATGTTGGCCGCTTCCAGCCCACGTTCCAGTTCCGGCAGTGAAGTGCGGGAACGGATAAGGATGCAGATGTCCGAATAGCCGACCGGTTTAAAGGTTTCCTGGCCGGTGGCATCCGTAGCCTCCCGGTCCAGCTTTTGCCACTGCTGCTCCACTATCTGTCGAAGGAGGCTGGCAATGTCCTCGGCTTCCTGGCGGCGGACTCCCGAGACGCCACCGTCCATTTCTTCGTCGGCCAGCGCCCACACCCCGGGGCCAAAGGGGCCCCCGGCGTTACCCGACCACCGGTAGTCCATTGAATCGTATGCCGCCTGGACATAGACTTCCTGTCCGTCCTGTCCCTGTTTTTCGCCGTTGCCTTCGTCGCTGCCCGACCCCAGGTAGTCCATTGAGTCGTATGCCGCCTGGATATAGGCTTCCTGTCCGTCCTGTCCCTGTTTTTTGCCTTGGCTTTCTTCGCTGCCTTCTTCGCTGCCTTCGTCGCTGCCTTCGCCGTTGCCTTCGCCGTTGCCTTCGCCGTTGCCCGACCCCAGGTAGTCCATTGAGTCGTATGCCGCCTGGGCATAGGCTTCCTGTCCGTCCTGTCCTGGTTTTTCGCCGTTGCCTTCGTCGCTGCCCGACCCCATCCACTGTTGGAACAGGTGGTTTACCCAGGAAATGATTGGCTCCTGGGAACGGAAGTTTTGTACCAAATGGACATTGCGGCCGCCGGCTTGTTCCATTCTCTCCTGGAGCAACCGCATTTGTTCGACATCGGCGCGGCGGAACCGGTATATGGATTGCTTGGGGTCCCCCACCACAAATAGCTTGCCGGTTTCGGGCAAAACCTGGCGCCAGGTACGGGGACGGTCTTCATCCGGTGTCCCTTCGGGTACCGCCTCGGCCAGGAACATGGCAATTTCGGCCTGGATGGGGTCGGTGTCCTGTGACTCGTCAATCAACAGGTGGGAGAAGCGAAAGCGAAAATACTCCCTGACGTCGAGACGATCGCGCAGCATATCCCGCGCCCAGACCAGCAGATCGTGGAATTCGGCACGGCCTTCCGCCTTTCGATGCCGGGCATATTCAAGGACGAACCCACTCAGCGCATTGAGGATGTGGCCTAACGCGAAACCCTTGGCGGCTTCCAGTTCCTCAGCTACAACTTCGTCAAGTTGGGGCAGTAAGTTTCTGATTGTGACGCAAGCATTATTCTTGCTCAAGGGGTCGCTGTCCCAATTCCTTTGGCTTCCATTCTTGAAGGAGAACCCTGGCAGGCGGTGAAGTTGTCGGTAGTAGGCTAGTGAGGAGGACTGGGGCTCTTGCAGCTTTTGCACATGCGTCTTGCGACTCTGAATATGGTTGTACAGCAGGTCCTGTTCGTTCTTGCAAAACTGGGACAGCCGGCCCACCTCGGGCCAAAGTTCGTCAAAGGCTCGTGCGGCAGCGCCTACGTCGGGCCTGGTTGACGTGAAATCGACGCCCTCCAAATCGGCGTAGTTGGCATTAAACTCTAGGGCCAGCTTCCTCAGGTTCTCCAGTGTTACGTTAAACGAAAAGGCCAGGGAAAGATGCTCTGCGATGGGCGATTCCCGCTCCAGGACGAGGTCCAGCCATTTTTCCCACTCCTCGTCAAACCTGATGCCAGTGACGACTTCATCGGAGGTGTCAAAGCCGGGAGGCAGACCGGCTTCCAGCGGCCGCTCGTGAAGCAGTTGGGCGGCGAAAGAATGGAGGGTCCGGACCGCGGCCTGGTCGAGGTCGGATATACCCTGGCGGCAAAGTTCACGCTCTTCGACGGGTCGTGATTCATCAACGGCCACCTCTTCCAGCCTTTGGCGCACCCGGTCTCGCAGTTCGGCAGCGGCGGCTTCAGTGAAGGTGATGGCGGCTATCCGGTCCAGGGTGGTCCGGCCGGTGGCAACCAGGTTTACCATTCGCTCGACCAGGCTGGAAGTCTTACCCGTGCCGGCGCTGGCCTCGACGAAGAGGGTCTCGTCCAGTTGTTGGCGGATGGCCTGGCGCACCGACTCATCTGTGGGCGTGAAGGTGTTCCTCGGGGAAGCGGTGGTTGAGGTTTCTTGGGCCATTATTTACGCCTCCCCGTCCGACTCGGTCTGCACGCCATCCTCGGCCAGTTCCCGATACGAGGCTATCTTGGGGTCATGCTTCTTGCGGTCCCAGGTATCTCCCCGCCGGGAGGGACACAGCCGCTCAAAGTCACAATAGTGACAGTTAGTGAAATGTCCATTGGAAAAGGGCCCTGGATTGGCTGGAAACACGCCGGCCTCGATACCGGAAACTATCTGCAGCGCTCCCTCTCTGAAGCGCTTGGCCGTGTCCTCGTCGCTAATGTCGAAAAAGTCGGGAGGGGCAAACTGAAAGCCGCCTCCTCCTGAAGTGAACCAGTAGGCCGCCTGGAAACGCGATGCGCCGGGGACCAACTGCTGGGCCGCCAGGGAATAGATGCCCAACTGGAGCCGCTTGCCGTGATCGATGGCGTCGTTCTTGAGGTCAGAGTAGGGTCTGGCTGAGCCGCTCTTGTAGTCAATGACCAGCGCCGTGGCCCCGTCCGAGCTAACGTCCACGCGGTCAATATAGCCACGGAACCTTAGTCCGGTGGCGGGGTCAACCACTTCCGGAGTGTCCTTTTCCCAGCCGAAGCTTGCTTCAACCAGGACCTGGCCGGTCTCGTTGCGTGTCCGCAGCTTGCTTTCCTCAACCAGGAAAGTTTCCAGGTCGTCAAGAATGTTCTGCTTGGCCAGTTCCCAGAGCAGATATTTTCCGGTAATTCCCTGAGCCTCGGCGGCCTGGAACTCTGTTTCAGCAATCTGCATCAGCCTTGACCGGTCGGTGTCACCCCACCGCTGGCCTGGCAGGGGCAGGGCGCCGCTATCGTTGGTCCGGATAATGAACAGTTCGAGGATTTTGTGGATAAGCGAACCCCGGTCCAGGGCGCTGATGGTGTTGGTATCTTCGGGGGTCGGAAGGGCGCCCAGCCGCAGCACATTGCCGAGGAAGTAGCGGAAAGGACAGCCGGCCCAGGCCTCCAGGCGGGTGGCAGACATTACCTGTTGATGCAGGTTTCGACCGAACCTGGCTCCGCCCGCCACCGGCGCCAGGTTGCCGTCAAACTCCGTAAACCGGGCCGAATTGCGGCTGCGGCCCAGGCGGCTGGAATTTGCCAGGGTTCCCTGGGCGGCTATGGGATGCTGGGTAACGGGGCGTCCGAGCTTTTTCCAGTGGAGCAACCGGTGCAGATTGTAGTCCAGGGCATCGGCCAAACCGGCGTCATTCAGGTCGGCCAAGGCGTGTTCCGCTGACTCGGAAACGGTCAGCCACGGGAGGCCGGCAAGGGAAGGAAGGGTGCTGCTGTGGACCTGCTTCCCAGCAAGGGCGGTCGCTTGCTCGAGGAACCAGCGCGACGGATGGGCCTCACGCCGGGAAGCCGTTTCGGCCACTGGAAATGAGAGGACACGTCGAGGCGCGGTAGCCAGCGCTGACAGGTAGTCGTAACGCTCCCTCGCGATACGCTGCTCTGCCCGTGTGGGTATGCCCCGGTTACGCAAGGAATGCTCGGGCAATAGGGGATCGGGGCGGATAGCCGGCGGGGCCCCGCCTTCGATCATTCCCACCATCCAGATTACGTCAAAACTCATTCCCGTGGCTGAGGCAAAGGATGACACGAAGACGCCCTGCCCGGTGGGACCGAGGTGCCCCTGCTGAACCTGCATGGAGTCCGTCAAGACCTGCTTGAACTCTTCCTCCGAGGCCGAGGGGTTAATGCTGTCGGCGGCGCGCAGGTCATCCAGAATCTGCGCGATACGTTCCTTGTCCTGATCCAGACCGGCCCGTTCGGCGCTGTCACCCGTTGAAGGAAAATGGTAAATGTAGCTTTCCAGGAGTTGGGATGCCCACTTGCAGAAAGTGGACCAAGAACTGCCGGGCGGCGGGGCAGTAACCGCTACGGACAAGTCCTGGATGAACTCCCGGAGGTCGCTGGCGATACCCGCGCTGGCCCGCATTGCGGCAGCCCGGCCTTCGGAAAGTTCCTCCGCAGCTTCCCCACTATCGGCCTTTTCGATAGTCTGAAGTTCAAAGGCTTCAAGTCTCGTCTGCCATTGGTCCAGGCCACCGACGATTCCGGCCTGGCGGCTGATGGCATCCCATTGGCTGGGGCTGAAATTGGACTCCTTGCCCCCGAGTGGGCGGACTGGACAACCGGTAAGCCACGCCATAACTTCGTCGCGGCGAAAGTCGTTTCCGGCCAAATTCAGCAATCCCAGAAGGGTGCGCCCCGCCGGCGTGTCGGCCAGGCTGTCCCGGCCGGGGCCGGCCATGGGAATGCCGGCGAGGGCCAGTTCATCGCGAATCAGGGTGCCGTAGGGGTTTTCCATGCGGTACAGGACGGCCATGCGGTGAAAGGGAGCGCTATTGCTGCCCGCCTCCCCGACGATTTGGCGGATTACCCACCGCAGTTCTTCGTGGGTGTTGGCGGCTACATGGAGGTGGACTTGCCCGGCCAAAGGTGGATTGGCCGAGTCAGTATTCTCCTCGGCCAGCGCAGGTCCCAGCGAGGGTTCAAGTGCCCTGGCCAAGGCAGCAATGGGTTCATTTGCGTCGGAATCGTCGGTAGTTCCCAGTATTGCCGAGCATAGACCTCGTTGCGCCAGCGCTTGCATCAGGGCCGTCTCCGCGGGACTCGGAGAGCGAGGCAGGTAAAAGACAATGTGCCCCAGGTCATTCAGGGCTGCGGCCCGTCCCTGAGTGACAACTTCAGCCGCTTTCGTGGTCAGGTCCTCCGCGTCGAACCAGTTTTGCCCAATATCTTGCCGGAACTTCCGGTAGAGGCCAACAACTTCGGCGCCAACTCCGCCCTGGCTTGCCAACTCTTCTCGGGCGGCATCATCCAGCCGGCGCAATTCATTGAAAGAGGCACGCACACTGGCCTGGGTCTTGGGGTGGGTCCGGACCGGACTCAGAGCCCCCTCGGCCTGGGTCAGGGCCCTACGGAGGGAAATGCTTTGCAACGCGGAGGTCAACGGTTTGCGACCCTCGGCAGCCAAGGCCGCACCGCCCAGCAGTTCCGCCAGCACCGGCAATTGAATGAACCGGACATTGACGAAACCGCGCTGCCCCAATTCCTGGCGCAGGCTCAAGCTGGCGTAGCGGGATGGGGAAACTACCGTTACCGGGGCCATCAGGTCAGCCTGCTTGGCATCGCGCACAACGCTCCACAGGACTTGCCGGAGCGCTGGCGATTGCGGGCTAGAAATGAGGTGTCCAAGGTACGGCGGCTGATGGGAGGTGGAGTAAGCCGTCATGGCAATATATTAACGGCTGGAACGCGTTGCCGCCATACACCACGGGCCGCTTGGTAAAGCACTTTCCGAATTCTCAGCCGATGCTAACATTCATGTAGGTTGAGGATAGAATGGGTTGAGACGGGATTGCCCTGTTTGACCAAGGTTTTTGTTTGAGGAAAGTGCAAAACTCCCCGATTGAAGGCTCATTCAAGCAGTTCTGCGACCTTTTCCACTTCAGCAATGATTTGTTCACTGCTCCATAACGAGCTTATATTTTGGTGTCGTACAATTTCCCACGCCATTTGCTGACGTTGTAGCGCATTGGCATCCTCTATGGCCCCACAAGCTTCCGCAAGGGCAGCTTCATTAACTGCCTCTTGGTTGGTGCCACAACCCAACCCAGCGGCCAACATTAACAGAATACCGAGGCTAATCAGGCACCCTCTGAGAGTGGTCATATGGTCGTACCTCTGGAAAGAGTTTGTGCTGTTATAATGCTCCCGCCCACCCAATAGGCGAGTGATAATGCTGGGGAGTAAGACCAATTCGCTAGGAGAGAACAATGGCCGACCTTGAAGATTATATAGAAGACGCCTCGTGGACCTGTTTAGAGGCCGCAGTAGTAGAAAAACCGGAATACGCCCAATTGATGTTGAAGTGTAAGCACAGCGCCCAAGGCAAGACAATAGTTTTCACTGCCGCATTAGACAAAGCTCAGGCATCGGTCGTTGGCGTAAAGCTGGCAGCTTGGGGCCACAGCACGCAGGATTGAGGGCCTTCCTGCGGGGGGTGTTTTGCTCTTCCCTCTTCGTTTGACTATGGCTTTTCTGCGTGTTAAAGTTCGCTGACAAACCGAATAAGAGTTGTTCTGGCGGGAGCTTGGGTAAGCCAGGCTGAGAGGGTAGCCGGGAGTCGCTACCGACCGTCTGTACCTGATCCGGGTAATGCCGGCGCAGGGATGAGACGCCGGAGATTAAGCAACCGCCGATATAATTTAACGGCGGTTTTTGTTTTATTTTGGGGATATAGAAGGAGTTGCAGCGATGTCGGATGACTTGGTAATTGGTGGCAAACAATTCAATTCCCGACTAATCGTCGGCACTGGCCGGTACCGCACTAACGAGGACATGGTGGATGCTATCGCCGCTTCCGGCACTGAGATGGTTACCGTGGCGATCCGCCGTCTTAACCTGGACGATCCTACGGAAAAAACCATTCTCGACTATATCGACTGGACCAAATATAACATTCTGCCGAACACCGCCGGCTGTGCCACTGTTGAAGAAGCGTTGTTTGTAGCCCGCCTCGGGCGCGAAGTAGCCAAGACGGACTTCGTTAAGCTGGAAGTGATCCCAGATGCCAAGTACCTCTTCCCTGATCCGGTGGGCACCCTGGAAGCGGCACGTTTGCTGGTGAAAGAGGGGTTTATAGTTCTGCCATACATCCACGCTGATCCGGTGCTGGCACGGCGCCTGGAAGAGGTGGGCTGCGCCACGGTCATGCCCCTCGGCTCTGCCATAGGTTCCGGTCAGGGCATTCACACCGCAGAAGAGGTGCGCATAATCATTGAGCAGGCCAATGTTCCCGTAGTGGTGGATGCCGGTCTGGCGGTCCCGTCCGATGCCTCCAGGGCCCTGGAGATGGGCGCTTCCGCCGTATTGGTCAATACCGCTATTGCCCAGGCCGCCAATCCTGCCCAGATGGCCGAAGCCTTCAAACATGGCGTGGAAGGCGGACGCAAGGCTTACCTGGCGGGCCGGATACCGACGCGGGCCTATGCTTCGGCCAGCAGCCCGACCGACGAAGTTCCCCAGCCGGTTACCGCAGGTAGCTAGGACTTGGAAAATGTCTCGAGACCGGCGATGAAACTTGTTGTCTCGCACAGGGATGACCTGTCACGCTTTGTCACTTCCATCCTGACCTTCCCCCGTCGAAGGGGGAAGGGATTCTTGAGATAGTGTTTTGGTGCACCGTCTGGTAAATCGTTTGCCCGAGCCCTGCCTTTGCCTGGTAACCGACCGTCGTGTGGGCGATGAAGCCACCCTGGTTGCCCGGGTTGCGCAGGCCGTGGATGGTGGAGTTGACCTGGTGCAGTTGCGGGAAAAGGACCTGCACGGCGCCCAACTGCTGGAATGGGCCTGCCGTCTCCGCGAGGCCGTGGGTGACAGGGCGCTGCTCCTGGTCAACGAACGAGTGGATGTGGCCGCTGCCCTCGCCCCCAACATGGTCGCCAACGGGGTACAGTTGGGTGAGGATGCCATACCTGTAGGGGCCGCCCGCAGGCTGCTGGGTCCGGAATTGCTGATTGGGCGCTCTGTCCATTCGGTGGAGGGGTCGAAACAGGCGGTGGCCGATGGAGCCGATTTTCTGGTGGCGGGCACAATGTTTGCCAGCCGTTCCCACCCGGGTGAGGAACCTGCCGGTCCCCAATTGATCAGCAGGATTGTCCCAGAGTGTTCGGTGCCGGTGGTCGGGATTGGTGGCATAACCTCAGACAATTGCGGAGAGGTGATTTCCGCCGGGGCCATGGGCGTGGCTGTCATTACAGGGATACTGGCCCATCCCCAGCCCGGAGAGGCGGCCCGCCGCCTGAAGGAAACGTTAGTGTCTGCCCTTGCCCGTTAAGTCAGCCACGCTGTTACTATGGTGGTCAGTCCCTTTTGGGGGTCAAGAAAGGAATGTCTGACATGATAAACCTGATGGTGAACGGAAAGACCAGGGAGGTGGAGGAATCCACCAACCTGGAAGCTTACCTTACGGCCTTTGGCCTCGACCTGAAGTTTGTCGCGGTGGGATACAACGGCGAAGTTATCAAGAAAGAGTCCTTTGCCGAGGTTGTCCTGCAGAATGGCGACAGCCTGGAAATTGTACGGCCTGTGGGCGGAGGGTGAGCACTTCGCAGGAAAGCCTGGACACTCTGCTGGTTTCCGTACTCAAGGAAAACCGGGAGAAAGTGGCGGGTTGGATTAAGGAGGAGCCGGGAAGCTGGGGCTTCCTGGCCGGCAAGGCGGTGAGGGTCTGCAGGGAACATAAGGGAGAATCATTAACTGACGAGGAACGACGGCTGGTCTGGCACCGACTCTGGCAGTTGTTGACTGTGTTGAAAGAGAAAACAATTGAGTGAACGACAGGAAGTCACCGGACTCACGTAAGTTACAGGGGCGATGACTGCATCGCCCTGTTCTTTCTGATTCAAGGTCTGAAAAAAGTGTGGGCCTTGCTAGAGATGCCTACACTGCCACCGCAACCTCCACCGAATTGATTGGAGGCAGGTTTTCAATCATCAACTCCCTGTGGTCGCCCTCGTCCCGGCTGTAGAATATCTGGCCGTTCACGGTACCTACGTAAACTCCCACCGGGTCAAGGGAGTCCGTTGCCATGCCCTCTCGCAGCACAAGAACGTAGGCGTGTTGCTGGGGCAGGCCGTTGGTCAACGGTTCCCAGTCCTGGCCGCCAGTCCGGCTCCGGAAGACACGGAACCTGGCCCCGGATATGTAGCGAATTCCGCCGCCAACGTCGGTGCCCAGCGCCTCGTCCTCGGGCAACACAAACAGCGTGTCCGGCTCTCTTGGATGCAGGCCAACCACGAAGCCGAAGCGGGATGGAAGACCCTCGGTGATGTCGGTCCATTCGTCGCCATAGTTGCCAGTGCGGTACACCCCGCAGTGGTTTTGCTGGTAAAGCAGGCCCGGCCTGGCAGGCTGGGGGAGCAGCTTTTGGGGGCACTGGCCCCATTCGGGCAGAGGGTCTGCCGGGTTGAAGTCGGCTCGGACACCCCGGTTGGTGGGCTTCCACTTCTCGCCTCCATCAGCGGTGCGAAACACCCCGGCGGCGGAAATCCCTGTCCACATCCGGTTCGGCTGTCGGTTCGCCTGTACCAGATCCAGGGCGATGCTGTGGAGGCAGAGGCCACCGAACCCGGGCATCCACTCGGCCCTGGTCGCCTGCCCTTGGTCAAATAGTAGCCCAGCCCTTCGACTTCGTGCCCCCGCCGTCAGCGAAATTGACCCTCCGTCAGTGGACTTGAACAATGCAGCGGGCTGAACGCCGGCGTAATAGGCATCAGGTTCATCGGCCTCGCGGGCTCTATGTGCCAGATGCGGCTGACGGTTGGCCCGTCGTGCTCGGCACATTCGGCTTCTTAATTGAATTGACTTGAATCGAGGCTGAGAAGTAGCTTGCTGCCAGGTCTGTCCCAGGTTGCAGCTGTACTCCACCTGGGGGCCATACCACATGCTGTTGCTGGCGGCGATAAGCTTCCCACCGGTGCGAGCATCGTAGATCAGGTGCCCTTAGATAAGGTGATAGAAGTCGCTGCCCGGGCTGAATGGGCTCAAAACCTTCCACTTGCTTCGGGCCACTTGTTTCGGGACTGATCGCCTGACAGGATAAAACCGCCCTTGCGTGTACCCACCAGCACCAACATGTCGCCGGTACGTGCGGGAACTGGCTCGGTCATGTCCAACTTCTCCTTAATTGCGGCTGCTTTTGGGCAGCTATTCTGGCATTTAAGGAGTAAGAATTACCTTGCCGTGGGTTCCCCGGTTTGAGAGATGTTGGTGCGCCTGGGCAACTTCGGACATGGGCAGCACCCGGTCCACCACAAGGCGAACCCTGCCATCGGCCAGCATGGGGAAAAGCTCAGCCATGGCTGCCGGGTGGTCCAGGCGTCCGGCGGGCGACCGGCCCATGCTGAAGCCGATAACGGTGCGATTGGCGCCGAAGATGTCCCCTCCTGCCAGCGAAGCCGCGGTTCCCGAGGCGTTGCCATAGGAGATCAGTTTGCCGTATGAAGCGACGCACCTGACGCTCTTTTCCAGAACGGGGCCGCCGACGCACTCCAGCACCAACTCCACGCCGTTGCCGTTGGTCATCTGGCGGACTTCTTCCTCAAAGTCCTGCGCAACATAGTTGATGGTCTCGTCGGCCCCCAGGGAGCGGGTAAGGTCCAGTTTTTCTGCGGAAGATGCCGTGGTGATGACTCGAGCGCCCCCGGCTTTGGCCAACTGGATGGCCACGGTTCCCACACCGGATGCCCCGGCCTGAATGAGCACCGTGTCGCCGGGCTGTACCTGTCCCCGGGTCTTCAGCAGGTGGTAGGCCGTGAGAAACACAATGGGCATACCGCCGGCGTGGACCGGGTCAACGGTTTCCGGGTAGGGGAAAACGTAATTGGCGTTGATGGAGACGTACTCGGCATTGCCCTGGGGTCCCATGCCCAGCACCCTCTGCCCCACACTGAGGCCGGTTACCCCTTCGCCGACTTCGGTGATCGTGCCGGCAGCTTCCAGTCCCAGGGTAGAGGGCAGGTCCGGCCCGGGGTAATTGCCCTGCCGCCGCATGATGTCGGCGTAGTTAACCCCTGAGGAGTCCACCTTGATAATCACCTGGCCTGGCCGAATGCTCGGCTCGGAGACATCCTTCCATTGGAGGACTTCAAGCCCGCCGAATTCCTCGATTCTTACTGCTTTCATGGTTTGCTCCGTATTTGGTTGGCTAAGCGGAAATCAAGGAATGCCGCCTTCATGCCTGGGTTAGCGAAAACAGGGAATGGTATAAGACCCAGGTGTGCCCCCTTATTATTGCAAACAACTCAGGGTTGGGCACGCAATTGGGGGGCATCCAAAACTTCCTGGTTGATCACTCGGACGGGTTCACCGGCAGCGTAGGCTCGTACATCCTCGATGGCCCCGGCATAGAAGGCCCGGTAGCCTACCTCAGTCACGTAACCGAGGTGGGGAGCGATGATGGTGTTGTCCAGCTGCAGGAATGGATGATTCCTGGGAAGCGGTTCTACGTCAAAGGTGTCCAGGGCGGCGCCAGCAATAGCCTTGCGCTGCAACGCGTCCACCAGCGCGGCCTCATCCACGATGGGCCCACGGGAGATGTTTACCAGGTAAGCGGTGGACTTCATCAGTGCGATTTCCCGCGCCCCCACCAGGCCCAGCGTGCGGTCGCTCAGGCGCAGATGCACCGAGGCGATTTCCGATTCCCGGAACAGGGTATCCTTGTCCACCAGGGTGGCGTCGCACTCGGCGGCGCGCTCTGCGGTCAGGTTCTGGCTCCAGGCGATTACGTTCATCTGGAAGGCGTTGCCGACCCTTGCCATCAGGCCGCCGATGTGGCCCAGCCCGATAAGTCCCAGGGTCTGGTCTTTCAGTCCTACTCCGATGGTGGTCTGCCAGTGGCCCTCACGGGTTAGCCGGTCTTCCTGGGGTATCTTGCGCAGGAGGCCGATAATCAGGCCCCAGGTCAGCTCGGTGGGCCCTTCTCCGGCCCCACCGGTGCCGCAGACCACGATGCCCAGTTCGGTGGCGGCTTCAACGTCGAACGAGGCGTTGCGTCCGCCGGTGGTTATCAAGAGGCGCAGGTCGGGCAGGCGCGCCAGGACTGACCTGGGGAAGGCGGTGCGTTCCCGCATTCCAACTACCGCGTCAAAGCCCTGCAGTCGCTCGACCAGGGGTTCTTCTTCCGCCAGGTGGTTACGGAAAACCTCGACTTCCGATCCTTCAGGCAGGGCAGACCAGTCTGCCATGCTCAGGGCCACGTCCTGGTAATCATCCAGTACTGCTACTTTCAAGGGGGACTTCTCCTGAGGGCTTATTTGAAGCGGGGCGCCACATCCTTGGCCAGGATTTCCATGCTGTGCATCACCCGCTCCGGAGGTATCAGGCCGCCCGGGTTGAGTTCAGCGATGACGCTCTTGAGGCCCAAGTCTTCTTCCAACTGGGAAAGGCGGGTAACCAGACCCTCGGCGGAGCCAAAAGCCACCTTGGTCTCCAGCATATTTTCAAACGTCATGCTGGCGAGGCGGTCGCCACGGCCTTGTCGGAGTTCCGTGGCCTCGGTGCCCGCGCTGCCGGCCGAATCCCGATAAAGGGAACTCATGCGACTGAAGTAGGAGTGGATGCTCTCCGAGGGTTCTTCTAGCGCTGCCTGCTCGGTGTCTCCAGCATATATCGGGATTCGCAGGGATACATCGCCGTACGTGCCTGCCTCCGTTCGTGGGTTGTCGTTTCTTGGGTGACCGGCGGCGTGCCAGGCTTCCCGGTACTTTGCCAGGTTAACCTGCAGGTCGTTGAGGTCCATGCCCCGCAGGCCAACAAAGATTGGCATTCCCTGTTGCCCCATGCGGGGGAAAGTTTCCTCGGTGGTTGCGGCGACCCGCAGGGGTGGGTGCGGGAGAGTGTAGGGAGTAGGGGAAATGTGAGCGTTTTCAATTTGGAAGTATTCGCCGTGATAGGAAAAAGCGTCTCCCTTCCAGGCTTCCAGAATAATCTCCAGCGCCTCTTCAAAGCGGCCCCGGCTTTCCTCGTAGGGAATCCCGTAAACGTCGTAAGCTCGGGGGAAGGCGCTGCGGCCAATGCCGAAGTCAAACCGGCCCTCGGCTATCTGGTCAACAGTGGCCATTTCCTCGGCAATTCGCAGGGGATTGCCCAGGGGCAGCACCGAGACTGCGGTGCCCACTCGAAGGCGTTCGGTGCGGGTGGCTATGGAACTTGCAATGACTGCCGGCGAGGACAGGACGGTACGGGTGGGAGCAAAGTGGACTTCGGATAGCCAGGCTTCGTCCAGGCCCCACGCCTCGGCGGCATCCACCAGGGCAAACCCCTCCTGAAAGGCGTCGGCCTGACTGCCGCCGTCGCGGCGCTCGAACTGCATGAAAATCCCAAAATCCATAGTCTCTCCCCTCTGTTGTTCTCAATCTGGTGTCCGGTTGGTGCCCGGGTAGTGGCCTGCGACACCCATTCCGCATTTACCAACGGCGCCTCTCCCTGCAAAAACCATCGCAAGTGTGGTTAGAACAAGCGTGAGAGGAAGGGACGATAGATGGGTACGGCTCGTAGGTAATGACAGTGCGCTAAAGTTAATCACATGGCAAACTTGGGGTCAAGAATAGCGGGGAGGTTTGGGAGCTTTGCAGCACTTTGCAGCACATAGGAGCACCCCGTAGCAAATAGCAGCAGAGGAACTTTGGTCGCCTTGCCTCAGGCCGTCAATCAACCGAAGCCGTCAGTCAACCTTCAACGAAGAAAAACCAGGGCCACCCAACCGGGATTGGGTGGCCCAAAATTATCCCCTTGTTCAGGTCCGGTTTATTCGCCGCCGGGCACTCCCTGGGTCTGGCCCGAGAAGCCCGAGTCGTTGAGATGGTTAGGATCTATCCACATGTGGGCCCACCGCAAATGGCTGGAGGTGGGGCCAGGGAAGTGGACATAACCGCGGACTTCCGGCCAGAAGGCGACGGCTTCCTGTTCCCAGAAGGAGGGGAAGTTCCAGTATTGCGCCATGAGGTGCAGCTGGATTTCCTGCCCCAACTTCAACCGGTCTTCGAACGCGGTCATCTGGCCCAGCTCCTCAAACATAGCCTCTGACTGGGCATCGCAAGCGGAACCGGGCGTCTGGAAGTTGTACAGGCTGGCACACCGGTGATAATGGCCCAGTCCCAGGAAGGGATCGTCCACGCCGGCTACCCCGCCGGTGGATGCCATGAAGTCACCCCAGTCACCGGCCTGCCTGGTCTTCCGGTATGCGATAGTCTCGACGGTGTCGAAGTCGGTCTCTATGCCCAGCAACCGAAGCTGCTCTTGCATATAGGTGGCGCGGTTGACCCGCTGGTTATCGCTTTCTACCGTCAGGACGTATGTCTTGTCGAAGTTGAAACCCTCCTCATTCAGTATCTGGATGGCCGCGGCCCTCTGTGCCTCCATATCGGCGGGTGGGCACCAGCCCGGGACGCCGCAGGCCGCCTCTTCTGACAGGGCCCAGGGACTGCCGGGAGGCATGAGCCCCAAACCAACCGAACCGTAACCGGACAGGGTTACCTTGATACCGGTCACCTTGTCGAATCCCATGGCGATGGCCTGCCGGATTCGCACGTTGTCGAAGGGTTCATTCCGCGTGTTGATCCACAGGTTTTCGCTGCTCCGGGTGGCGCGGATCACCGTCTGGATCTGGTCGTGCTTCACATACTGGTCGTATTGGCCGAAGTTGCGGACCCAGTGCCAGTCGGTCTGGTGCGCCAGCATCGCTGCCTGCTGCGCCGACTCATCCAGGATGCCGAATACCGTTACCTCGTTTACATACGGCAACCCGTCAACGTGGTAGTTGGGATTCCTCTCGAAAGTCTGCTCATCCACGCCGACCTGCTGGCCCGCGCCCCAGATGAATGGTCCAGTTCCCAGCGAGACGTCCTGGAACATGGCATCTTCGCCACCGTCCAGGAACCACTGCTTGTTGAAGATCATGGCCGCCGGGTTGCCAAAGCTGAGCAGCGGTACTGCCGACGGAGCGGTAAATCTGAACTTCAGAGCGGACTCATCCACGCACTGCATCTGGTTCAGGTCCACGTCGGTTAGCCGGTTCTTCATGTAGGAACCGGTAATGCCCTCTTCCGTAATCATGATTTCGTAACTGTAGCGGGCGTCCTCACAGGTCATCGGCTCGCCGTTGTGCCACAGAACGTTGTCCTTGAGGAAGAAAGTTACCCCTTTCAGGTCATCGTCGACGGTCCAGCCATGGGCCAGGCCGGGAATGAAAGGGGCCCCTGGATCGTAAGGGTTGTCCTGGATCAGGGTATCGTGAGTCGGAACCCGGTAGCGGATGGTGGTCCCGCTACGAGCGCCCCAAACGTTGGCGTGCTCCAGGGGGTCCTCGTAGTTGATGCGCAGGGTTCCGCCATAAACCGGGTCGCCGTAAAAGGCGGTCGGTGGCGTCCAGTATGAAGCAAATGAGGGAGCTTCCCTGGGCCCCATCACCGACTCAGACGCAGGAGCCAAAGCTGCCTGGGCCACGGTTGTAGGGGTAGGCGCCGGCTGACCCGCCGGTTCCTGTGCCGGGGCTTCCGACGAACCCGTAGAACCGGAGCCAGACTGCTGTTGCGCTGCTGGCGCGCCGGCAGGTTGTGACGCCGGTTGGGCCGGAGCAGCTTGCTGCTGGCTTGCCGCCGGTTCGGCGATGGGTTGTACGTCGGTTTGTACGTCGGTTGGCTCTGCTGTGCCGCAGGCCACTATAAGCATTGCGCCCATCAGGCCGCCGGCCACAAAAAGGCGCCATAGCTTCCATTTCCTGTACTTGCTCATCATTATTCCTCCCGAATGGTGGTTCCGTGCCAGTGGTTCCATTGCCAAGAGAGTTACTTAGATGCGAGCGCTACGATGGGTCGGATATCACATCTGTGTCAAAGATACCGCCGTGTCGTGGGTCAACAGGAATACGGTGAATTGGGTCCGGTTTTCCTTCAAACAATATGTGCTGTCAGTGGGAATTTCTTTGATGGCACCTCCTTTGCTAAAGAATGGTGGAGTTGAGGGTTGGTCTCCTACCCGAAACCGGGGCAAGGGACGGCAAAGAACTGGTTGGCAGGGAACTGATCCCTCAACGCAAAAATCGCTGGTTAAGCGGGCATCCTCTAAATTATCGGCAAGTATATTGGGGTGTTACGAAGCATGTCAATGTTTGTGCCTGATATATCGATGCAAATCGTAAATCACTGTTGAGGTATAAACGGTATGTACAGGGTCCATTGTCCTGGGACATTAACTCGCTATGATCGGTAGAATGGAGGTCAAGAAACGCTGGAGCAACGGAACGCAAGTGGGGCAGTAAAACTCGTCGCCGTTATTGCCTGAAGACTCGTGATGCACTGTATCTCTGGGCCCGTGAGCATTGGGCACAACCCCGCCATCAAGGTCTGGCGCAATGGCATGCGCCAGACGAGGCTTAACAGCTTTTCGGCGACAAGAGTATTGTCAGAATCCGCAAAGCATTACCGAATTTCGCAACATTTACAGTAATAACAGTAGGTGATACTATTATGCGGTGTCCATATTCTATTAACTTTGCACCCGCAACTCTAAGAGAGAGCTAGTGTCCGCTATGGTTGACTTGGGTCAAATTTCCCTCTGGATTGCCCTGGCGCTTTCCTGTTATGCCTTCTTTGGCTCAGTGATAGGCAAGGTACAAGGGATTCCCTCACTGGTGGATAGCGCCCGGCGGTCTGTCTACGTCCTGGCGCTGGTACTGCTGGTCGCCACCCTTAGCCTGATAGGCTCCTTCATCAACCGTGACTACGAAGTTGCCTACGTGGCCGCCCACAGCAATAACGCCATGGCCGACATTTACACTTGGGTGGCCTTCTACGCTGGCAACGAAGGCTCCCTGCTCTACATTGCTTTCGTCCTGTCCGCGATGGCAGCCGTGGCTATCCGCTGGGCTCCCGAGCGAGTTCGAGACGTTTTGCCCTACACCACCGCCACCTTGATGGTGGTGCAAACCTTCTTTATTGCCGTAATGGCATTTATGGCTAACCCCTTTGCCAAGCTCCCCTTTATCCCACTTGATGGCGAGGGCATAAACCCCTTGCTGACGCACTTCGGCATGTTCTTTCACCCGCCGGCGCTGATGGCCGGCCTGATTGGGATGAGTATCCCCTTCGCTTTTGCCCTGGCTGCACTTCTGGGTGGCAAGACCAGGGACGAGTGGGCGGATACGGGGCGTATGTGGGGGATAGTCACCTGGGCCTTGCTGGCCAGCGGCTTGCTGCTGGGCTCCTGGTGGGCTTACACCATACTGGGCTGGGGAGGCTTCTGGTTCTGGGATCCGGTGGAAAACGCCGCCTTTATGCCCTGGCTGGCTTTGACCGCCTTCGTGCATTCCATCATGGTACAGAAACGGCGGGGTATGTTCCGGATGTGGAATATAGTTCTGATAAACGTTGCCTTTGGACTGGCTCTCTATGGAATGTTTATGAACCGGGGCGGGCCGGTACCCTCGGTCCACTCCTTTGGCGCTTCCAACCTCGGCTGGGTCTTCCTCCTCTTCCTTGCGGCGGGCGTGATAATTCCCTTTGCCATATTTATCTGGCGGTACAACCTGCTGAAGAGCGCGCAAAACCTGGATTCCATGCTGTCCCGCGAGGCCGCTTTTCTGGTGAATAACATTCTGCTCCTGGGCGTTGCCTTCGTTACCCTCTGGGGAACGGTGTACCCCTTGTTCGCGCAACTGGGTGGAGGAGAGCAGATCACTATTGCCCGCCCCTTCTACGATCAGGTCAACGGCCCACTGCTGCTGGTCCTGGTCCTCTTGATGGGGGTGGGCCCGCTGCTGCCCTGGCGTCGGGCTAACTGGGCCAGCCTGCGTCGGGCACTGCTGATTCCGGCCTCCGCGGCGGTCATAGTGACAGTCTTTTTGGCAGCGCTGGTTACGCGTCAGCCCTTTGCGCTCATCGGATTCGGGCTTTGCGCGCTGGTATCCTCTGGAATTCTTCTGGAGTGGTGGCGCGGAATGCGGGCCCGGCACCGCAACTCGGGAGAGATCTATCCGGTGGCTCTACTTCGCCTGATTGCGGGAAACCGCCCTCGTTATGGCGGGTACATTGTTCACCTGGCGGTGGTGATGGTGGCGTTGGGAGTATTGGGTGGCTCGCTTTTTGACCTTCAACGCGACGTGGTGCTGGCCCCGGGCGACAGCTATGAGATCGCCGGGTACGAGTTGCGCTATCTTGAGACTTCCCAGGCCATAAAGTCCGACCGTACCGAGTACATATCCACCCTTGAGTTGTACCGCGACGGGGCGCTGCTGGAAGAGATGCAGGCTCGCCGGAGTTTCTACCCCTCGTTCAACATGGCCTCAACGCTGGCGGCAATCCGGTCCACGCCGGTAGAGGATTTTTACGCGGTTCCCAGCGAGAACCTGCCCGACGGCTCGGTGGGCTTTCGCATACTGGTTAATCCGCTCATCTGGTGGATGTGGGTAGCCGGTCCGGTGCTGATCCTGGGCACGGTGGTGTCGCTGTGGCCGGAAAGGGTCAGGGAACCGGTAAGGGTTTTCAGGCCGGCGGCGGTGGCGGCCAACTCGGGCGAAACCCGACCAACAGCGGTATGAACTCCTTGTTCTCAATCTCGGAATGTGGCCCCAATTCGTTGGCCGGGGCGACTCCATGGCGATAACCCTCGGGGCAATTCTGGCCCTGTTGAGCGTTGCCGTTGCGGTCTATCCATTTCTGCAGCGACGCTTTTTCGGTACCTCCGCCAGCGAAATGCGCGACGCGTCCGGCAAAGAAGGTGGCGGGGAAACTCCTGTGCTTTCCGACGACCTGGAGTCAATTTACGATGCCATTCGCACTTTGCAATTGGAGCGTGAGTTGGGAAACATCCCGGAAGGGTTGTATCGGGAGCAACTTAACGGTTATCGAATGCAGGCTGCCCTGGTATTGAGAGACCGGGATGGTTTCCGAAGCGGAGACACGGACCCGTCCCTGGAGACTGACCCGTCCCTGGAGGAAGAGATCAAGTTGGCCCGTGCAGGGCTGTATAGCCCCAGCGGCGGCGGTTTTTCCTGTTCCAATTGCGCCCGCCCCGTTCCCGTGGGAAATGACAACTGCCCGGAGTGCGGCGTGGCGGTGTCCCCGCAAACCGGGGACAACGCCCCTTAATAATGACAACTGCCCGGAATGCGGCGTAGTGGTGTCCTCGCAAACCAAGGACAACTCCCCATAATTTCGTTGTGAGTAAAATACTCAAGATATGAACTTACATAGCTTTCTTCATCCGGCCCTGGTACTGCCCCTGGCCTTTCCCCTGGTACTCTGTCTCTTGCTGATCAGTTTGGTCATGCACGGTGCGGCTCCGATTGCCGCCCAGGCCCCGGATACATTTCCAGTAGTGGGCAAGGTAAGCAACGGCACGATTGGGGGGCAAGTACCCTCCAACCTGCCGGTAACCCTTCATGCCATCGCCCAGGATGCCGGTCGCGTGGCAACGTACAACACTGCCACCGACGAGGAGGGCGAGTTCACCTTTGAGGCGATTACCCCCTTGGGCAGTGACGGCAGCTACGTCCTCGTGATGGATTATGCCGACATGCGCTACAGCGAACTCCTGGACTCCGACGCCCTGGCTGAACCAGCTGAATTGACGGTATATGAGACTACCGGAGATATCGGGGTGATTCGCGTTGACCGCCAGGCCATGATTATTGCCGACATTAATGAGACCGACCGAGAGGTAAGGGCCCTGGAAGTGCTTGGCGTCAGCAACACCAGCGACAGGACCCTGCTTCCAGAGTTGACCAACATCACCAATCCCGCCGACATTAACTTCCTGCGCTTTTCGCTGCCGGTTGATGCCATTGAACTGTCTGTACAGTCAACCTTGCCCGGCGGCGACATCATTCCCATGGGAACGGGATTTGCGGTAACCTCCCCTGTTCTGCCGGGTGAGCACGAAATAACCTACACCTACAAGTTCCCCTATGCGGGGGACAGTGTCACCTTCAACCAGCGCCTGATCCAGGGAGCTGAACAATACCAGGTCCTGGCCCCGGCTTCCTTGTCCCAAATTCAGGTGCTACCCCTGGAGCCCAAACCTCGCATCGACGTTAGTGGGACGGCCTATCTTGTTTGGGAGGCCACTGAAGTTCCTCCCGGCCGCGGTGTTTCGCTACAGATTACCCAGTTACCGCAGCCCGGAATTTGGAGCAGGTTCTTGAACCAGGTGAAGGATGGCGATATTTGGCTGGGTGCCATCCCTGTCATGCTGGGAGTCGCCCTGGCTGCCGTTCTGTTCTGGGCCTGGTTTCGCGCGCCGAGGACTGCTGGCGCTGCCGCGGAGTTCACCGCCGACGGTCTGCAGCAATCACGCCGACAGTCTGCAGTTCAGGCCATCGCTGTCCTGGACGAGAGGTATGAACGGGGGCAAGTGGAGAATGAGGAATATCGGCCTCGCCGGGAAGAACTGATGACCCAACTTCGTCAGGCCTCGCCTGATATCAACGGTGGGCAAACCGGTCCGTGAGCAGGCGCGTTTGGATATTGCTGGCCACGGGTGTGCCGATTGTCGCCTTTCTGGGCATACTGGTCTGGGCCTCGCTTCAGACCGGTGGGCAAGCGGGAGGACTGGGAGTTAACACCCAGTTCGGGGTGGAAGAAGTTGAGTCCGAGCCTGCCCGGGATTTCACCCTCGCTCTTCACGATGGCGGCGCGATTGCGCTGTCGGATTTGAGGGGGAAGGTGGTGCTGGTGGATTTCTGGGCCTCCTGGTGCGCCCCGTGCCGGCAGGAGGCGCCTGTCCTGGAACAGAGCTACCAGGAATACGCTGACGCGGATGTGGAGTTTGTCGGGGTGAACATCTGGGACCTGCCAGACAACGCTGCGACTTACGTCGAGGACTTTGGAATAAGCTATCCCAACGGCGTGGACGCGGACGGCATTATCGCGATAGATTACGGCGTCAAAGGCATACCGGAAAAGTTTTTCATTGACCGTGATGGTGTGGTGAGGCAAAAGTTCGTTGGCCCCATTCGGCCCGATAAGTTGAAGGAGACTCTGGACCAACTCCTGGTTGAATAGCGCAGGACTGGCTTGTAGATGCGGAACCCGCCCGCTGCTTCTCTTGGCCCGCTGCTTCTCTTGGTATGATGTCAAGCTGGAAAGTTCCGCCACTCCTCGAAAGGATGCGGCGGGGACTCAGAATTCCTGGTACTGCCGGACAGTGGGATTGTTCTCCAGCCCTTCAATTCCAGTTCTCATTTTGGTTAAGGCAGTATAAGATTGGGCGACAATTGCGTAGCACAGAACTGGCGCGGAGAGCCAGATTACGGGAGAGGAAGGGTAGTGGACTATGACCCAGGAAGCTGATGTTGCCCTGGCTATGGACTGGGGCGGGACCTGGAGCCGCATTGCGGTGGTCAACCGGGAAGGTGAAATTCTCTGGCAGTCCCGGGTACGGAACGCCGCCGGGGCCGGCAAGGACCAGTTGCTGGCCGACACCGAGGCATTGGTCCAGCAGGCGAAGGACTGGTGTGGGACGGGACGTTCGGTTGCAGGTCTGGGAATAGCTGCCGCGGGCCCCGTTGACTCGGATACGGGAACGCTCCGCGAGCCACCGAACCTGGCTCCCTTGAACGGTGTTTCCCTGAAGGCCCTTTGGGAGCCCAAACTGGAACTGCCGGTCCACGTCGGCAATGACGCCAACCTGGCTGCCCTGGGTGAGTTCGTTTACGGCGCCGGTTTGGAGGCTCGCCACAGCAGGCAGGATACCAACAGTCTCGTTTACGTGACCGTAAGCACCGGCGTCGGCGGCGGAGTTATTGATCGGGGAAGAATGCTCCTGGGCACGCATGGGCTGGCTGCGGAGGTCGGGCACATGGTCATCGATCGCCGGCCCGATGCCCCGTTATGCCAGTGCGGAAATACCGGTTGCCTGGAAGCGTTGGCGTCGGGCACTTCCATCGCCCGTGTTGCGCGACAGTTGGCAACGGAACCGGAGCACAAGGACAGCGTCTTGTCGGAATTGGAGCCTGCCCTGATATCGGCGGAGCGGGTGTTTGACGCTGCCGCACAAGGGGATACGCTGGCCTGGACTATTCTCAACGATGTTATCGACAGCCTGGCCGTGGGCCTGACCAATCTGCTCAGTCTTTATAACCCCAATCTGCTGGTGATGGGCGGTGGTGTTACCTTCGGCCTGGTGGGCATGGGTCTGCTTCCCCGCATCTACAGCCAGATGCAGCAGCGCGCAATGACTGAAGGCCACAAGGACTTCAGGCTTATCCCGAGCCGCCTGGGTGACGCCCCGGGAATGATGGGCGCCGCCTGCCTGGTCTGGTCCCAACCGGGGAAATAGGCGGAATACCGGCCCAAAGTCGCAGCGCCGACAGGGTTTTCACCCTTTGCCTGTTGAAGACAGGTGTGCGCGGGCTCTAGTCCTCTTAAATCCCGGCAAAGTCCGGCGGCGGCAGTGCCTCAGCCAGCGCCGCCGCTGGCGCCACGTTTACACCACTGGTAGCCCGTCTGACTGGTAGCCCGTCTAGAAGATGTAGCGGCCTCCCATAACGTTGAGCCTGTCACCTGTAATGTAGCCCGACTCGTCGGATGCGAAGAAAAGGCAAGCTTCCGCTATGTCTCTCACGGTGGCTTGCCGGAGCATGGGTAAACCGGACAAGTGCTCGTTGGAACCCCGGTCCACTTCCTGGAACTCGGGATACCACTCGGGGTGGGCGCGGGAAGTGTCCGTTGAACCGGGGTTGACCATGTTTGCGCGAATGTTATAGGGAGCCATTTCCGCCGCCACCGCACGGATAAGCCCCAGCAAACCGGTCTTGGCAGTGGTTACCAGGGATGTCTCCGGCCGCCCGGTGATTGCCGATTGGCCTCCCAGTGCGATGATGCTGCCGTTGCGCCGCTCCATCATCCCGGGAAGCGCCGCCTTTATCAGATAGAAGGCGGGGAACAGGTTGATTTCCATCACCTGCCGCCATTCCTCGTTGGAAATGTCCAGAATAGGTTTATGCGGACGGATGGCCACGTTGCTGACCAGGACATCGACTTTGCCGAGCGCTTCGATACCCTCCTCGACGATACCGGCAGCGGTGTCCGGTTCTGATACATCGCCCATGGCCAGGTGGGTATTGACGCCAAGCTCCCGGCATTCTGCCGCAACTTCCTCCAGTTCCTGACGGCTTTGCCGGGTATTCAGTACCAGGTCAGCGCCCTCCCGGGCAAAGGTCAACGCTACCTCGCGGCCAATGTTCCGGCTGGCGCCGGTAATTAACGCCGTCTTTCCTTCCAGTCTCATCCTTCCTCCAAACTGCGCCCTTGAGGGATAGTCAGGGTGCATTCTTTCCGTCAATTGAACAGGTGCGAGGAAATTAACACATGGCGAAAACGGGCGCAATTGCCCAAGGGCAGTCACGTTCGGTTGAACAAGTTTTGACCAGCCTCAACAATCCCGTAGTAAATCCGGCGTTCCATCGCGGGGACTCCAATTGCGCCGACCACTCTTACAGAAGCTAACTATCCTGTTTTCCTTGACTCAGGGCTTCCCGTGTTATACAGTGGTTGTGTCGAACCCCGGTTTGGCGCTTAACAATTTAAGAGAGCCTGATGGTGGCCCCGCGTTAGTGGGGTTGAAAAGGGAAGCCGGTGAGAATCCGGCGTGGTCGCGCCACTGTAACTGGCGAGAACTGCTCCTAGCATGCTTTAGCAGACCACTGGTCCTGAGGTAGGACTGGGAAGGTGGAGTAGCTCGTTAACAGCCAGAAGCCAGGAGACCTGCCCTCGGGCCTGGACTGGATACGCTTCGCGGAAAGGTGTATGAGTGAATGAAATTTAAAGCCTGACCACGAAGGTCAGGCTTTTTTTGTTTGCCAGGTAGAGATGAGAATTTATACCCAGCCCATCAGGAGCCCATTGCAATTTGCCCGTTCAACGAGAGAATCGTTGGACTCAACAGTTGAGAGACGACTGGATGGTTTCCAAACAGGCCTAGCAGGACCTCCTCCCCTCTTGGCCGACAGGCGCAGGCAACTGTGCCTTGGCAGACCATCCAGTCGTCTCTCTATTCGAGTCCCCGCTTTCCGGTCCAGGAAACCTGGCGGGACATTCGGTGGATTTATCCGGCCCAAGACAGCATAATGGTGCGCATCACGTCCCGGTTCGGAGGGTTGCATGTTACGCCAAATTCTTGAAGAGTGCCAGCAAGGATTCCACGAGGTAGGTTTCAATGAAGTAGTCCTCATGTTATCCAACACCGCCGCGACCTCCGAAGTCTACATGATGCTGGACGACCTCCGGTTTTCTGAAGACGGGAACATTGTTACCTTCATGGCCCAGGAAGGTACTCACCTTCACATGTACCTGGATAAGGTTGAAGAAATCCGCCTTATACACCGCATGAACGATGAGGGGCTTCCCAGCTATTCGGTATGGTTCATGGACGAAAATCTGGACCCGGTCCTGCGAATATACCTTCGCAAGTCCGAGGAGGATGAAACGAACCAGCCGCGCCACGATCTGTTCATGGCACTGCTGGACAAGTACGGGACGACATTGAGCACGAAGTAGTGCCTTCCCTTTTCCGGGGTCGGTGGCATCTCAGGCGCCCTCTTGAAGAGATTGGATATGAAGGTATCGAAACTTGAAAGTGGCGCCCGGAAACATGCGATACGGGAGTATAGATGACCAGTGCCATTGTAATTGCCGGTGTTCGCAGCGGGGTGGGAAAGACCACCATTGCCACCGGCATCATGGGAGCGCTGACTCGCCGTGGCCACAGTGTCCAGCCCTTCAAGGCCGGCCCGGACTACATTGATCCGTCCTACCATCAGCTGGCCTGCGGCGTGCCCTCCCGTAACCTTGATACCTGGCTTCTGCCCCATCCTACTGTTACCGAGCTTTTTCGCCGCGCCGGTGGACCCGACAAAGTCTGCGTGGTGGAAGGAGTAATGGGGGTATACGACGGTCACTCCAGCCTGACCGAAGAAGGTTCCACTGCCCAACTGGCCAAGCTGCTGGATGCGCCGGTGATTCTGGTCGCCGATGCCGCCAAGGTGGCCCGCAGCGTTGCCGCCGAGGTGTTGGGGTACCAGCAGTTCGACCCGGACCTCCGCATAGCTGGTGTCATATTGAACGGAGTTGGGGGGCCTCGCCACCTGGAGTTCTGCCAGCCGCAGATTGAGGCGACCACCGGACTGCCGGTGCTGGGCTACCTGCCGCGGCGGGAGCAGTTTGTGCAACCGGAACGCCACCTGGGACTGATACCCACCGTGGAAGGCACCGTGGTACGGGAATGGTACGACGCCCTGATTGCCCAGGTTGAAGAAACAATTGACCTGGACGCCGTCCTGAGGCTGGCCGCCACCGCCAATCCGCCGGAGGGCGCTCCGCAGGTATATCCGGCTGAACCCCAGCCCAGGCGTGCCCGTATTGCCATAGCCCAGGACAAGGCCTTCAGTTTCTATTACCAGGACTCCCTGGATCTGCTTGAGGCCTGGGGAGCCGAGCTTGTGCCCTTCAGTCCTTTGGATGATGAGTCGCTGCCCCCGCAGGTGGGAGGCGTTTACATTGGCGGCGGTTTCCCTGAGATGTTCGCCCGTGAGCTGGCCGAGAATCGGCCCATGCTGGAGTCCGTCCGGCAGGCGTTGGGCCGTGACTTGCCCGTCTATGCCGAGTGCGGTGGGCTGATGTACCTGGGGCAGAGCCTGTCCGACCTGGACGGGGCCGACTTCCCCATGGTGGGGGCCATTCCAGTGGTCTCATCCATGTCCAACAGCCGATTGACTCTGGGTTATCGTGAGGTTGAGGCCTGCGCCGACACTCCCCTGCTGGAAAGCGGGCAAAGAATTCGCGGCCACGAGTTTCACTGGTCCGTGCTGGAAGAAACGCCCGACCCCGGGCAGGCCGTTTACCGCGTGGTGGACCAGGAAAACAGGCCGGAGGGGTTTCGCATTGGCAGCATTTGGGCCTCGTACATACACATTCACCTGGGAAGCGCGCCAGGTCTGGCCCGGCGATTTGTTGATTCCTGCGTGTTAGAATAGGCACGCGCCCTGGGAATTTCCCCGGGCCGCACCGCTTATTTGTGGAAAGACCACCGGGAGGATAATTCCAGCATGAGTACCGAGCAAGAAAGCCGCGAGGGACCCCAGTCTGTAAAGGGCCCGCGTATTAACAAGGGGCTGGTGATCGTCAACACCGGCAATGGCAAAGGCAAAACCACCGCCGCCATGGGCGTACTGTTCCGAGCCTGGGGCCGGGACATGCGAGTGATCATGCTCCAGTTCATCAAGCACACCACCGCCAACTTTGGTGAACAGAGAGCCGCCCAGAAGATAGGCGTGAGCATGCGGGCAATGGGTGACGGTTTTACGTGGCGCTCGAGGGACCTGGACCAAAGCGCCGATCTGGCCCGAGCTTTGTGGGAAGATGCCAAGGAGGTCATTGCTTCCGAGGAGCATGACCTGGTTGTCCTTGACGAATTTACCTATACCATGCACTACGGCTGGATTCCCACGGAAGAGGTTATAGAAGTACTTAAGAACCGGCCAGAAATGATGCACGTCATCATCACCGGCCGCCATGCTCCTGAGGCCCTGGTCGAATATGCAGACCTGGTAACCGAAATGAACGTGGTCAAGCATCCGTATCAGAGCGGCATTAAGGCCCAACCCGGAATCGAGTTTTAAGGCTCCTGGAGAAAATATTTTTGTGGTTTCCCCGTCGATCGGCAAGCATTCAGAAGGAGGGCCATGACCATATCCCCACTGGTAGACATGACTGTAGAGAGCATCGCTCCCCTGGACGAGGAGGCGATGGCTGCTGCCCGGGCCCGTCAGGACACCCTGACCAAGCCCCTGGGCAGCCTGGGTCGGCTGGAAGACCTTTCCATAATGCTGGCCGGCATGTTCGGCGACCCAATCCCCAGAATTAACCGTAAATCCGTGATTCTGGCCGCCGGCGATCATGGCGTGGTAGCCGAAGGGGTCAGCGCCTATCCGCAGGAAGTCACACCGCAAATGGTCTTCAACTTTCTTAGGGGCGGGGCTGGCATAAATGTGCTGGCCCGGCAGGCCGGCGCAGAGATCGTGATTCTCGATGCCGGTGTGGCCGCCGACCTGGAACCCCATCCTTTGCTCCGGTCGGTAAAGGTGGCTTATGGCACCGCAAACATGGCGGTGGGTCCGGCCATGACCAATGAACAGGCTATCCGTTGCCTGGAGATTGGAATCGAAGCCGCCAGGGAACAAATCGGCGAGGGAGCCGACCTCATTGCATGCGGCGATATGGGAATCGGAAACACCACTGCCTCCAGCGCCATTACTTCGGTCGCTACCGGCGCCGACCCTTCAATTACTACCGGCAGGGGAACCGGCCTTGACGACCCCGGCCTGGCTCACAAGGTAGAAGTGATCCGGAGAGCCATAGAAGTCAATAAACCGGACCCTCGCGACGGTTTGGATGTGTTGACCAAGGTAGGCGGCCTGGAGATCGGGGTTCTGGCCGGAGCCATGCTGGGAACGGCGGCCAGCCATCGCCCGGTAGTAGTGGACGGGTTCATATCCGGGGCCGCGGCCCTGATTGCATGGCTAATCTCTCCGGCGGCGAGGGACTACTTCATTGCCGCCCACCAGTCAGTTGAGCCGGGCCACCGGGTAGGTCTGGATGCCATGGGTCTGACGCCGTTGCTGGACATGGGAATGAGACTGGGCGAGGGTACCGGCGCAGCGTTGGCCATGCACTTGATCGAGGCGTCTGCTCTCTGCCTGGCGGAAATGGCTACCTTCGCTGAAGCCGGCGTTTCGGAACGCAGCGAGGATGAAGAGTAGGGGGTTTGGGCTGGGAGTGCCTGCCAGGTTGGCAAGACCAGGCTTCATGTAGCTTAAGTTCTCGGCCTTTACTGCCCATCCAGCGAGATTAAGGTAGGAATAGTTGGCGTCCTTATTGGCGGCCCTGAGTTTCCTGACCATTTTCCCCGCCCGCCGGAGGGCGGACGTGACCCAGCAGATTATCAGCAACTCTCGGGCCTGGTTTCCGCTGGTCGGCCTGTTGTTGGGGCTGGTACTGGTCGCGACGGAATGGGTACTCAGTTTCGCCTTTCCTATCTACCTTACTGCCGCGGTCCTCGCGGTCCTTCCTATCGTTATAACTCGTGGCTTCCACCTTGACGGCCTGATGGACACGTGCGACGGCCTGTTTGGGGGGGACACGCCGGAGAGGCGGCGGGAAATCATGCGGGACTCCCACGTGGGGGCCTTTGCCGTTGCCGGCGCCGGCGGCATTTTGCTCCTCAAGTACGGAGCTATACTTTCCCTGCTGTCCCTGAACCTGCCAGGAAAAGAATGGGCGTTACTGCTGTTCCCCGTGTTTTCCAGATACACCATGGTGTTGCAACTCCTGGTTTTTCACTACGTTCGTGCCCCTGGCCTGGGGTCTCCTTTTCACGACGGCGATGCCCGGTTGCCCTCCGCCGTGGCGGCAATAATAGCGGTTGCTGCGGCCCTAGCGTTGGGAGGCATAGGCGGGATGCTCATACTGGCAGGAGTTTGCCTGTTGGCGTTGTTGTTGGGTCAAGGGATAGTCAGGATGGCTGGGGGAATGACCGGGGATACCTACGGCGCGACGAACGAGGTGTCAGAGGTGGTTGCGCTGATGGCCTCGGTAGCTGTATTGCCATTCGGGCTGCTGGGACCGGTTACGTGGTGGATTCTCCCGCATTTGTGATACCCAGGTATCGCTGCAAGAACTTTGAACCATGCCCCAACTTCCCGCATTCTTGACTGATGTACCATTGGACCTCTGGGTACTCATCCTGGCGGTCGCTCTGGATCTGGTGGGGCGGGAGTTGCCTACCCCGCTTCACCCCACCGTGTGGATTGGCCGCACGGTTTATTGGGCGCAACGGAAGGCGCCCCGGACGAAGGTCGGCGGGCTGGCAGTTGGAACATTGATCGCGTTGGTGATTCCCGCCGCCTGGGCCGCCGCCGCCTGGTTTACTGCTTGGGGACTTGAGGAAATACATCCGGTGGCATACCTGGTCGGAGGCGCGGTCCTGCTCAAGACAACCTTTGCTGTCGGGATGCTTCACCGGGTGGCTGCCGAAACTCGCAAGCTTGTTATTGCTGACGATTTGCCCGCCCTTCGCGAGAATATGCGGTCGTTGGTCAGCCGCGATGTGTCAACCATGACGACCGGTCAGGCCATTGCGGCGACTGTGGAATCGGTGTCGGAGAATACCACCGACAGCTTCATTGGCCCCTGGCTTGCTTTTGCCCTGTTTGGACTGCCCGGGGCTTTCGCATACCGTGCTGTCAACACCCTGGATAGTATGATAGGCTATCACGGCGAGTACGAGTACCTGGGCAAGGTGGCCGCCCGCATCGACGATTTGATCAACCTGGTGCCGGCTCGGTTGACGGGCCTGTTAGTAATCATGGGCAGCGCCGTCTTGCCGAATCAGAGCCCCGTACGAGCCTGGCGCATCATGTGGCGCCACCACTCCCGTACCGCCAGCCCGAACGCAGGCTGGACCATGAGCGGCATGGCCGGTGCGCTGGGAGTTGAACTGGAAAAGGAAGGGCATTACCGGTTGGGTGACTCCTCACGATCCCTGGAGTCGGCTGACATCTCCCGGGCCGTTCAGTCCATGTACCTGGTGGCGGGCCTCGGACTATTGATTGCCGCAGCCATAATTCTATTGACCTTCGGTATTCTTCGTTAAATGAGTCAAAGCTCCACGCAAATGCAATTGTCTGCCAGGCCGGTCCATGGCGGTATTCGCCCGGCACAACTGCGGGCCCTGGGCCTGGACCTCGGGGATGTGGTGGACTTTAGCGCCAGCGTCAGCCCCCTTGGGCCTCCTGCCGGATTGTGGGAAGCCCTGCAGCAAGTCGATCTGACTGCCTATCCGGATCCGGAATGCTTGGAGCTTCGGGAGGCACTGGCCAACTATCACCAAATAGATACTGACCAGATCCTGGTGGGTAATGGCTCCACCGAGTTGATCCATTTGCTAGCCAGGGCATTTATTCCCCCGCCTGGGCAGGGACAGTCAGACTCCTGCCTGCTGCTAACCCCCACCTACGGCGAATATGCCGGGGCCTGCAAACTGGGTGGGGCTGAAATACTGGAAATCGTAGCCCAGCGAGAGTCCGGCTTTGCCTGGAATCTGCCTGAAGCCGAGGCGGTCATACTCTCAAGGCGACCGGCGCTGGTATTTGCCTGCAATCCCAACAACCCCACGGGCTTATACCTTCAGGAAGAAGAAGTATATGGGCTGGCTCAGGCTGCAACGAAAGCGAGCAGCATCCTGGTGCTGGACGAGGCTTACCTGAACTTCGTGGAAAAGCGGTGGGATGCCGGTTTCTTGTTGGATGGGGAAGCGGGAAAGAATGTGGTCCTGCTTCGGTCGATGACTAAAGACTTCGCCCTGACCAGCCTCAGGTTAGGTTACTGCCTGGCAAGTCCCGAGGTTACCGCCTCGCTGGCGGCCCTTCAACCGGACTGGAGCGTCAATGGTCTGGCCCAGGCAGCCGGTCTGGTGGCAATGGCTGACAACGACTATCTGCCTGCTGCCCGAAAGGCAGTACAGGAGGCCAAAGCCTATTTGACCAGAGAGTTTACGGGGTTGGGGTTGGAAGTTCTTCCGTCTGCGGCCAATTTCCTTCTGATATCGGTTGGCGATGCCTCTTCGTGGCGTGACCGGCTGATGCAGCAAGGAATCTTTGTTCGCGACTGTACTTCTTTTGGTTTACCCGACTGCATACGCATAGGCATCCGGGCCATGCCCGACTGTCGAAGGTTGGTGGCAGCGGCGAAGGGCCTTGCGGAATAGGAATTTCAACGTCGCAGGATAGAATGTTCAGGGATGTTGCTGTTGTCTAAGACAACACCAACTCACTTCGATTACCCGTAATTTTAGGTACGGCAGTTACGAGAGGACTGATACCAATGGCAACCATCTACATCGTGCGGCATGGCGAGACGAAGTGGAATGCCGAAGGCCGCATCCAGGGCCACACCGACATTGAACTGTCCGACCGTGGTCGGGAGCAAGCGAGGGCCGTAGCCCGCCGGCTATCGGGAACCCACTTTGATGTTGCTTATTCCAGTGATATGAGCCGGACGAGGGACACCGCGCTGACCATTTTGGGTGAGCGGGTAACACCCCTTAACTCTGTTCCCGAGTTGCGGGAGTATAATAAGGGCGTATTTGAGGGCTTGACGCCCGAACAATTCCGGGGAAAGTACCCCCACCTGTTTGAGGCTTCCCTGGTTAACGATCCCGACTTTGCCCCTCACGGCGGCGAAACGATACGCCAGTGCCAGGCTCGTTTGTCGGGCTTCATCAGAACTTTAAAGAGCAGTCATCCGGAAGGCAGCATATTGATCGTAGGGCATGGCGGTTCCCTGCGCAGCGGCATTGTGGCAATGCTGGATTTGCCGTTGGAGGCCAACTGGAAGTTCGTGATGCACAACTGTGCCTTGTCAATGATCCGTACCTACGAGGACAATGCGGTAATGCATCTATATAACGATACTTCCCACTTGGGAGGTATCGCTTAAGCGTCCCAATTAACCAGGCGTAAAGGGAACCAATAGAGTTATTCCAAGATAACGTTTAGTTTTGGCGGCGGCCGATTGTGATGTTATCCGACTTGGATCCCACAGAAGTGCTTCGGAAACTGAAAAGGGCGGGCTTCGTTTACAGCCGAAAGGCCAGGGGCAGCTACGAGATTTGGGTACACCCCATGAATGACCGGCGTCTCGTAATCCCACCCCAGGGCCGAGGGTTTTCTCCGAGTACCATCCGGTCCATCATCAAGCAAGCCGGTCTATCCATGGAAGAGTTTCTCAGGCTCTAGTTGCGGCCCGAAATCAATCCCGCCTGCGACACAAGAAGTAGTTGATGCTCTCGAATGCAATGGAGTAATCATTGACCAGCCATCCTGCTAACCCTCTGGGCAAAGTCCTCATGATCCAGGGCACTGCATCCCATGTTGGAAAGAGTGTTCTGGTGTCGGCGCTTTGTCGGATTTTCCGCCAGGACGGGTTCCGAGTCGCGCCATTCAAGGCTCAGAATATGTCCAATAATTCTTACGTAACCAGAGACGGGGGGGAAATTGGACGGGCCCAGGCAGTGCAGGCCGAAGCTGCCGGAGTTGAGGCGCGGGTGGAGATGAATCCCGTCCTGCTAAAGCCTGAGGCTGACCACATCGCCCAGGTTGTGCGCATGGGTCGGCCGATGGTTTCCGCCAGGGTGCGGGACTACTTCGCCCTTAAAGCCCAACTCTGGGAATCGGTGCATACTTCGCTGGACGCACTTCGCGCCGAGTACGACATCGTGGTTATCGAGGGGGCCGGCAGCCCGGCGGAAATTAACCTCAAGGCCACCGAAATCGTTAATATGCGGGTCGCTTTATACGCGGGCGCCCCGGTGCTGCTTTGCGGCGATATCGACCGGGGAGGAGTTTTCGCTGCCCTGGTAGGAACCCTGGCGCTCCTGGAGCCGGAAGAAAGGGAAATAATCAAGGCTTTTATCATCAACAAGTTTCGCGGTGACGCCAGTCTCCTCACCGATGGGCTAACGATGTTGGAAGAACGAACCGGGGTGCCCGTAGCCGGCGTGGTCCACCACTACCGGGACATTCACATTCCAGAGGAAGACTCGGTGGCACTGGATATTCCCGTTCGTTCAAACGCCGCAGGCAACGATCCCGCATTGGACGTCGCAGTAGTCCAATTGCCCCACATATCAAATTTCGACGATTTCGACCCGCTGGCCCGCGAACCTGGAGTAAGACTGCGGTATGTGAGCAGCGCCGCAGAATTTGGCCGCCCAGACCTCGTTATCCTTCCCGGCTGCAAGACCACAATTCCAGACCTGGCCTGGCTGGAAGCTCAGGGGTTATCCGGTGAGATACACCGCAGGCATCAGGAGGGGGCATCAATCATTGGTATTTGCGGCGGATACCAAATGCTGGGGACTCACCTTTACGACCCGGAAGGCATAGAGTCAACTCTTCCTGAAATGGAAGGTCTGGGCCTGCTCCCTCTGACTACGGTCTTCGCCGGTTCGAAAGAAACTCACCGGATCCGCGGCGAAGTGTCTGAGGGCACCGGATTGCTGAAGGGTGCCACCGGTGCGCCGCTTACCGGATACGAAATCCACATGGGAAGGACCTTCGGAGAGGAGCTGATACCGCCATTCCGAATCGATGACCGGAGCGATGTCCCGGTCACTTCGGCGACTTCCCGTGATGGTGCAATGGATGCCGAAGGTCGAGTTCTTGGCACCTACATTCATGGCCTTTTTCACAACGGCGTTATCCGCCGGGCCATGCTGGGGGAACTTGCCCGTCGCAAGGGAATTAGCCTTCCTGACGCGGCGCAGCTGGGGGCGATGGACGGCGAGTTTGACAAGCTGGCCGACTGGGTGAGGGGCAGCCTGGATATGGACCTCATCTACGCCGTGACCGGCCTGGACCGAGACTTTGACCGGGCCGGTATCTAGTTCGGTGGTGTCTCAACTTACTCTGGTCCTGGGTGGAGTTCGTTCGGGAAAGAGCGCCTTTGCGGAGAGATTGATCGCGCAAATGGACGCCCCGGTGGATACCACGGTCCTGTACCTGGCCACGGGCCAGGTGACCGATGGCGAGATGGCCGAGCGCATCCGCCTCCATAGAGAGCGCCGTCCACCCAGTTGGCGAACCCTTGAAGAACCGTTGAAACCGTCTGTGGCATTGTCCAAAGCGCTTGAGGCCGGCTCTTCAAGCACCTTAATCTTGCTGGACTCCCTGGATGTTTGGGTTGCCAACCTGCTTTTGACCCATGAAGGGAAAGACACTACAGCGATAGAGGCTATCGCCTTGTCGGAACTGGAAAGGCTATTGGAGACCATTAGAGAAACCGGCGCACGCGCTGTCGTAGTCAGCAGCGAAGTAGGTCTCAGTCCGGTTTCGCCTAACCGGTTGGGCCGTCAATTCCAGGACCTGCTGGGGACGGTTAACCAGCAGGCAGCCTCCTACGCGGACTTCGTGTACCTGGTCGTGGCAGGCATACCGGTTCGCGTAAAGCCGGAGTGAAATTGGCGATCCAGAGATTGCGTTATAATTCCAACTGGTTCCGGACAGACAGTAGAAAGTTCCAAAGATGGTCAGATTGCCGGAAATGTTTTGACTGATAGCCTGCCACTCTCCCGTAACACTCCGCCACTCGACCACGCCGTGAAGCCAACCCCCGTCGGCGCAGCCACGGTGCGCGCACCCGGGGTGTGCGGCGAACTGGCCCAGGGGATGCTGGGCGACTCATACTTCCTGGTGACCTGCCCGGTTGACTTTTTCTCCCGAGTTCGCGTGGAGTTATACAGCGACTCTACCGGGATAGACGCCCCCTCCGATTGCCCCAAGACTGCCTCTGCGATAGCCAATACCCTCGCATTCCTGGGTTGTTCAGAACTGGGGGCGAGGGCTGCCGTAAGTAATCCCATTCCTCGCAGCAAGGGGTTCGGCAGCAGCAGCGCCGATTTGGCCGCTGCCATATCCGCCACCGGCCTGGCTCTTGGCAAAGAATTGACTCCTTCCCAAATTGGCGCCCTGGCTCTTAAGGTGGAACCCAGCGACGGTGTCATGTTCCCGGGCATTACCCTTTTCGACCATCGCGATGGTACTTTGACGGAAGAACTGGGCTTCCCTCTTCCCATGGAAATCGTAGCTCTGGACTTTGGTGGGGAGGTTGACACGCTGGACTTCAATCAAACGGACCGGCGGCATCAATGGAAGGCTGTCCAAGCGGAGACTGATGAGGCATTGGAAATGGTGCGGCAAGGCCTGCAACAGCGAGACGTCCGTCTTTTGGGAAAGGGTGCTTCACTGAGTGCGGAAGCGGCCCAGCAGGTGCTTTTCAAGCCGCGTCTCCCCGACGTCAAAGCCTTTGCCCTTGAGGCTGGCGCGGTTGGGGTCAACGTAGCCCACAGCGGAGCGATTATCGGCGTGCTGCTGGATGCCACCGAGCGGCGAGGAAAGTCGGTTTTCCGGCAGGCACGACAAGCGTTTCCTGATGCCGAGGCTATCCATCACTTGCGTCTGCTTGGCGGCGGAGTCCAGGCAGTTTGACCGGCGTAGATTAGCGATTAACTGCGAATTATCCGGAGTATCCTTTTGACATCTGATTCACGGAAGGAACAATAACCAGCGGAGGAATCATTAGCTATGGCTGAGCATAACCTGGCAATCATCGGCGGCGACGGTATTGGCCCGGAGGTAATTGACGAGGGCAAGAAAGTGCTGGACTACCTGGCCGCAAATACGCCTGGACTTACCTTCAATTACACAGAGTTCCCCTGGGGTTCTGCCTATTACCGTGAGACTGGGCGAATGATGCCCGAAGACGGGTTGGACCAGGTCGCTGCGAATGAGGCTATCCTGTTCGGCGCCGTGGGAGACCCGGATATTCCAGACCATATCACCCTGCAGGGGTTGCTGCTGCCGATGCGCCGGGCTTATGACCAGGGGGTCTGCGTCCGGCCAGCTTACCTTCACCCGGGGGTAACTTCTCCCCTGGCCGGCAAGAGTGCTGGCGAAATCGACCTGGTCATCTTCCGCGAGAACACCGAGGGCGAATACGCTCCCGTGGGAGGTCGCCTGTATCCGGGCACGCCTCACGAGACCGTAATGCAGACCAACGTATTCACCCGACGTGGCACCGAGCGCATCATCCGGGCCGCTTTCGAGTATTGCGTACGTCGCAACCGGCGGATGAAAGTAACTTCGGTTACCAAGTCCAACGCCCAGGCATTCGGCATGGTCTTCTGGGATGAGGTATTTCAGGTCGTTTCCGCCGACTACCCGCAGGTGGAAACCGAATCACTGTTGGTTGACCGAGTTGCGATGGACCTAGTGCGCTGGCCCGAGGACTTCGACGTGATGGTGGCCTCCAACCTTTTCGCAGACATCATTTCGGACATTGCCGCAGTTGTAACCGGCAGCATGGGCCTGGCGCCCAGTGCTAACATTAACCCGGAGCGCGAGTATCCCTCCATGTTCGAGCCGGTGCACGGCGCCGCCTTCGACATTACCGGTAAGGGAATAGCCAATCCCCTGGCCACCATCTCAGCGGTGGCCATGATGCTGGACCACCTGGGCGAAGCTAAAGCCTCAAGGAAAGTAGATGCCGCAGTAGTCCGCAGCCTCCAGGAGCGCAAGGTAATGACCCCGGACTTGGGCGGAACAGCCACAACATCGCAGGTGGGGGATGAGGTGGTCAGGTTGTTGGGGGAGGAGTAGGAGGAAGCTCAGGCAGGTTGGTTCTTTGTTCTTGCGGCACAGTTGAAGAAGTTGAATTGCTGAAAAACAAACCGGGCTATGAATGGCCTGTTATATATCGATGGAGAAGGCTGGAAAAGAGGAAAGAGTTATTGGATTGCAGGTTACAAAAGCCGTTAGGACTTAAATGAGAAAGGGGCCCTCATATGGGCCCCTTTCTTTTTGTATCCCTAAACCGAACCCAGCACCACCTGCACTATCTTCTTTTCCAGGGCCAGGGCAAGTTGCCCGGTCAAGTCCAGGCGGTCGTGGTTGCCTACTGAACCCACGAAGGCCACGCCCAGGATACGCCCGACCCTGAAGTCAATGACCGTGGAAGAAACCACCCCCTGCGGGCCACCCTGCACCGCCTTTAGCGCCACGGCCTCGTCGAACAGGCCCTGTGGTTGCAGGTGGTCTACGGAAATAAGCTGGTGGCCTTCCCCGACGCTCTCCCCGACATTGCTTTCAAAGTCCTTCAAAAAGACGTCGCGCATCCAGCCCGACACCGACTCCGAAGTGTCAAAAAGGTGGGCCACGGTGGAGCCCACAAAATTGAAGCCATCGAAGACATTCATGTCCGACGTTGGCCCGAATTCGCGCATGTAGCCGGTTATTCGCCCTGCTTCGCGAAATCGCGCGGCGGTGCTGCCCGAAAAGCCATGGGCTGCCATGTTCTCGTTATCCAGAACGCCCACCCTTACCTGTTGATAGTCCGCAAATTCTGGCGGTAAATCTACCTTGTCAAGGACCATGTACTCCAAGTCCTGGTCCGAAACTCGATAAGTGGCGCGTTCCAATGCTGCGGATGTCAATGGGGACCTCGCTTTTCTCTAGGAGTTGGTTTCCACGAAGAGCGCTCAACAGGACGGGCGATTCAGAATTGTGAATCGCCTTCGTCCCCGTTTCGCGCTCTTCAATAAAGTTACGTTGCTGTTTAGCCGCAAACCATGGGATATACGTGGCGGCCACGGGACATTTCACCGGGGACCTGGCTCTTGCTCCAGGTCTCGCCACCGTCGTTGCTTCGGAACACCAGGCCGTCCCGGTCGGTGCAGTAAACATTGGATGGCGCCTTGGGGTCTATGGCGATCTGGAACATCCGGCTGGGGGCCATTTCGCCCAGGTCAACCCTTTCCCAGGTCTCGCCGGCGTCGCGGCTGCGGACCAATACTCCGGCTTCTACGGTGCCCTGGGGGGCGCTGCCGCCACCGGCGCCAGCGGCCAGGTACATGGTATTGGGGTCGTCGGGCGCTACTACCAGGTCCCGGCAATAACTGCCGCCGGGGAACATCTCGTCAATATCGACAAACTCCCAGTTGCTCCCCGAGTTGCGGCTGCGGAACATGGCCAGCTGGGTAATGATGTAAACCAGTCCGGGAGCCTTGGGGTTAACCTGCACACCATGCAAATCCACGGGCCCGGTGCGGGTGTAGTGACCGTCAGTGATGGACTCCCAGTTTTCGCCGCCATCCCGGCTGGCAACCAGGCCGCCCACTTCAATGGCCCCATACACGTCCTGGGGATTATGAGCGTCTATGGCCAGGCCGATGACACGCTTGCAGATCTGGTACGGGTTCATAGTAATGTGGGGGAAGTTGATGCCCTTGGTGTTGCCCTTCTTCCAGGTGGCGCCACCGTCATCGGAGCGGCAAATTGTGCATCCGTCGTACCCGGCGTACATGACGTTTGAGTTCTGGGGGTCAACTGCCAATGACCAGACGTCACCCTCAGGAGAACCGGTGGCTTCCCAGTGTTCGCCCCGGTCGTCGCTGCGGTAAACTCCTGCCTGGGTGCCGGCAAATACCACGGATGGATTCTCCGGGTGGACGAGCAACGCCCGTATTTGCGGATCTTCGGGCAATCCCTTGGTAACGCTTTCCCAGCCGTCTTCGTCCTCAGCCTGGCGGTACAGTCCGCCGCCGCCCAAAGGTCTTGGCTCGCCGATGCCCGCAATCAGCGGACCCTCTCCGGCTATGCCTACATACAGGTGGGTTCGATGCTTCTCGGTAGTCATGCTGGCCCTCCCCTTTTCTCTTCCGTTTATTCGATTTGGCGACCTCATTTTCATGGGGTCACCCCTTGGCAATGGCGCGTATTATCCCAATGGATTGTTCTGCTAATCGCCTTCCTTGTCAAGAGGTGTGGCAACTGACGGCGGTCTGCGTTAGTATGTAGGGCAGATTGTCTTCCAGGAGCAAACCCAGATGAAGAACAAGATATATCAGACTTTTGACGAAGCAGTGGCCGACGTTCCCGACGGCTCAGCATTCATGTCTCCAGGGTTCAGTGGAGTTGGCGTTCCCCGCAACTTGCTGGCAGCCTTGCACCGCCAGGGTGCCAAGGGACTTACCGGCATTTCCAATAATTGCGGGAGCCTTGACGAGAAAGTTGACGTGGGCACGTTGATCGAGGCAGGCCAGGTCAAGAAAATGTATGCGGCCTTCACGTCTCCGACGCATCCCTCGCAGATAAGTCCGTTTGTGCGCATGTTCAACGATGGGGAAATCGACGCTGAAACGGTCCCCCAGGGGACCCTGGCTGAGCGCATCCGGGCTGCCGCCTCCGGTATTGGCGCCTTTTACACACCGGCCAGCGTGGGGACTGAATTGGCAGAAGGGAAGGAACATCGGGAGATTAACGGCCGCAACTACGTTCTCGAGACCCCTCTCCATGCCGATTATGCATTAATCCGGGCGTTCAGGGCAGATACATTCGGCAATTTACAATTCCGGCTGACCCAGCGGAACTTCAACCCAATTATGGCCATGGCGGCGCGGGTCACGATTGTTGAAGTGGAGGATGATATTGTCCCGGTTGGGGAACTTGACCCTGACAAGGTTCACGTTCCCGGCGTATACGTTAACAGGCTGGTCAAGATTCCGCCCGACGGTATTTTTGACTAGGTAAGACTCCTAGCCCCTTATCGAGACTGCCTCAAGGAGGAACCGTTATGGCAACAGAGAAGCCCAAGCTGCAGCGCCAGGCTATGTGCGACCGCTTGGCCATGGAGTTTCAGGACGACTGGATTGTGAATCTTGGCGTAGGAATGCCCACTCTGTGCTCCAACTACGTTGATCCCTCTAAAGACCTTATCTTTCACTCCGAGAACGGGGTTATTGGCTACGGCCCCCTGGCCCCGCCGGGAGAAGAGGACAAACATCTGGTCAACGCCGGTGGGCAGAACGTAGTGGCCTTGCCCGGAATGGCTATTGTGCATCACGCCGATTCTTTTGCCCTGATCCGCAGCGGAATGGTGGACGTGACGGTTATGGGGGCTTACGAGGTGGCTGAGAATGGCGATTTTGCCAATTGGCGCATTCCAAATCGCAAGGGCGGCGGCATCGGTGGCGCCATGGACCTGGCGGCCTGTGCCAAGCAGGTTTTTATTGCCATGGAACACACGACGCGGGAAGGCAATCCCAGGATGCTGAAACGCTGCGCCCTGCCCATTACCGCTCCCGGAGTGGTGACCCTGGTGGCAACCGACCTTGGCTTGTTCAAGGTGACTCCTCAGGGCTTCGAACTCCGCGAAAACGCCCCTGGCTGGTCTCCCGAAGAAATTCAGGAGCTGACGGAAGCCGAACTGATAATTGCGCCGGACTTGAAGGAGTTTCGGTTCAGAGATTAGAGGGCTTGTCGGGAAGATAAGGTCGGGAACAGAAGATTTCTACAGCAATTATGGGGCGGGTTTCAGACCCGCCACTTATCTTTTATCCCTTTGGCATTCTTGTCAGGCAGGATTTGGTTCTGCTCTAGAAAAACGCCGACCCGCCGTTTACGTGCAGGGTTTGGCCGGTAATGAATCCCCCGTCGTCGCTTACCAGGAACAGGCAGGCGGCGGCGACTTCGTCGGTTTTGCCCTGGCGGCCCAGGGGTATTCCGGAGGCGTTGGGAGGTCGGCTATCGGGGTACCAGTCGGGGTTGGCTCGGCTTGTGTCAATGCTGCCCGGGGATACTACGTTTACCCGCACGTTGTTGGGAGCAAACTCGGTGGCCAGGCTCCGCGAAAATCCCACCAGTCCCATTTTGGCAGCGGAGACGTGCCCCCGCTGGGCCCCTCCGGCCCAGGCGCCATCGCCGGTGAAGAAGAGCACCCTACCAAAGTTGTTCTCTACCATCGAGGGCATTACCGCGTGGGTGCAGTAAAAGGCGCCGTCCAGGACCACCCCTCTCACGTATTCCCAGTCCTCCAGGGTCAATTCCAGAAACGGCTTGTGGGGGCGGATAGCGGCATTGTTCAGGAGGATGTCAATCCGGCCAAATTCGTCCAGGCCCATCTTGACCATGGTGTCCACCTGCTCCTTGTTGGACACGTCGGCCAGGACAGGCAGGGCTCGGCGGCCCAAAGCCCGTATCTCTTCGGCCACCGACTCGGCCTCCTCGCGGTTGCTGCGGGCATTAACAATGATGTCAGCGCCCTCTTCGGCGAATTTGAGGGCGGTGGCTCTCCCAATATTCCGGCCCGAGCCGGTTATCAGCGCTACTTTGTCGTCCAGCTTTCCCATAATATTTCTCTCCCCTTGTTACTCTGGAGTCTCAAAAAGCTTAACTTCATCAATTGCGGTCGGTCGTTGACGCGTCAAAACCTGTGAGCTACGGGAAAATCAGCCTGCAGCGTAAAGCCGGTTCAAGTTGGAATACCGGCTCGGATCCAGGTCTTTTCCAATCAGTGCAGGATGGTCGGGACCGTAGCGGTGGGCGCGGAATACTCCGTTCTGAGGCGGACCACCTCCCGATTCCCCATAGAAGGGGCTGACATACTCCCACACTATTTCCTTTGCCTGGGTCACCTCGAAGATGCGACCCGGCGCCCCTTCGCAGATTACCGTGTTGCCGTTGGGCTGGCGTTCCGCGCTGCTGATGTTGTAGCTGAAGAAAGATATGTCGGGAGTGCCGGTGTACTCCCAGCCAATCTCGTTGGTTTCCGGGTCCACTTCGATGATTCGAGAACGACTGGCCCCGCGCCGGTGTGAACCATTATCGAACATCATCACCCGACCGTTAGGCAGCCAGGTAGGATGGTGCTGGTGGTACACTTCGCCTGGCCCCCACTTCCACCGGAACTGGCCGCTGGCCTTGTCTACAATCCCCACCGTGCTGGTTTGACGGTAGCTGACTATAAGGTCCCCATCCGGAGTGACGTTCAAGGCGTTCTGGTGTGACCACTCCTTCCGCCCTTCCAGGGGACAGATGACGTCTTCGTCCACGTTGAGAAACTCCCAAGACTTCCACTCGTAGACCACTTCGCCGTCAGCAGTAATTTCCTGGACCACATCACCCCAACTCTGTTCGGGGTCGTCGTCGGCCACGAAACCTCCCTTGATCTGGGCGGACAGATCTGCCGGAACCGGCGCCCATAGCAGGACCAGCGTGTTTCCGTTCACTAGCCGCTCGAAGTCATGGTGCAGGAACATATCGGGGCTCTCGTATTTCCAAACCACGTTGCTGTTCCAGTCCAGCTCGATCAGGGACATTGACCGACCCCCGAAAGTTGGCCCTTCACTCTCGTTTCGGGCGGTACGGCTGCGAAAGAGCAGGTTCCCGTTGGGAAGCAGGTAGCCGTAAACGATTTCTTCCGGGTGATACCATCGGTGGCAGATTCGGCCTTCCATGTCTATCAGGTTGGCGTAGGTACCGCCGCGGTTGGTTGCCACCAGCGTGTAACCCCGATAACTTTGCTGGGGGTTGTAGTAGATCAGCCCGCTTTGGTGATGGCTGGACCAGCCCATGTTGTCCTCCTATGCTGTAGCAGGGTGTCGCGAGATTTTCGTGGATTGTCGGTCAGTTGGGCTGAAGTGTCAAACCTGCTCCGGCCATGAATGCTTGCTGTGGCCCGACCTGTCTGGCGAAGGGAAATAACCTGGCCTGGCGGCTTGGAGAAGTTGGAAGAGGTTCAGAAGAGGCCCAGCGCGCTTACGCCAATTATGATCATGGAAATCGATGCGAACTTGAACGTGAGGGCCCGCCGATTGATTGCTTCCTCCATTACCTGCCAGCGGGCGTGGCTCAGCAGAGTGGCCAGGACGAATACGAAGAGAGGGGTGGTCGCCAGAAAAGCGGAGACCAGGGAGACTGGACCCAGGTTTGTTGCCTGCAACGCGCCGGCCACCACTACCAGGGGCAGTATTCCTTCTCCCACTACTAACAGGCCGACTGTCTTGGGGTTTTTCATAGCGCCCAGGAGTTGGCGGAAAACTGCGGGTCGGCAAAAGGGCATAAAGGCCACAAGAGTGCCGAACTGCTGATAGATGAACACCGTAGGGAATGAACTTTCCTGCAGGGCCAGCTTGGCGGTGAAGAATCCCACTCCGAGAAACAGTCCGCTGGCAATCAATACTGGGACTCCCCGGGAGGGTTTGAGCCCCTCCAGACCTCGGGGAAAGTAGGGCAGAGAGATGCTCATCGTGCCCAGCACCACCAGGACGATAGATGCCCACTGCATCAGACTGAGGCGTTCACCCAATAGCAAGACGGCGAGCATGGCAACGAAGATGGGATAAATTTGGGCTATGGCAACGGCTCGGGAGGCTTCGCCTACCTTGAGGCCAACGAACAGGAGCGCATAACCGATGCCCAGGGCAAGGCCCGAGGCAATCGCTGCTACTATGTAGGCTAGTGAGGTATCGTTAGGGATGCCAAAAATCGCCATTGCGCCCAGGATATAGACGACCAGGCCAAAGGCTACCCAGGCATACAGAGTGGAGAGGTTTGGCAGGTGGCGGTCGAGCAGGCGTTTATCCGTCAGGTTTACCACTGCCAGAGTAGAGGCCGAAACCAGGGCAACGAGGATCCACATTCAGCTAAGGTCCTAATGAAGCGCCGCGAAAGATAGTCGCTAATAGTCAGCCAGGGATTTCCATTCCCTACCGGAAAAGAGCCACAGCCGCCAGAATACCATACTCTAATCAAACGCCGTTTGCCTCACTCAATCTTCGGTGAAGGCAACGGCCCTTGCCAGCGACCGCTTGAGGCTAAATACATGGATCACTCCTACAAGGGCAGGCAGAGTGACAACGTAGGGAACCCACGTCAGAGAATACCCCAACAGGCTAAAGTATCCCAGGAAGACAGCTAGCGAGACAGTCCCAACAAAGAAGCTGGCCAGTCCCCAGGTGGTGCTTCGATAGTGCCACATCAAGACAAAAGCGGGAAACATTACCAGGAGAGCCGGAAGCGTTATCATGCCGAACAACGCGCCTACTGCGGTGGCTGCTCCCCGGCCTCCCGTGCCCTTCAAGTAAACCGACCAACTATGACCGATGATTGCCGCGGCACCCGCCGCCACCATGAGCCCGCATCGGAGGCCTTCCCAGGAAATCTGCGTTTCCCAAGGACTGTCAGCCTGAGTCGCGGGCGTTATGCCTCGGGCGACCAGTACCACTGCCAGGCCCTTTGAAATGTCGAAAGCCGCGACGGCAATGGCCGGCCTCAGCCCCACCAGCCGTGAGACATTCTCGGCCCCGGCGTTCCCATCTCCCAGTTGCCTGATGTCTCTTCCCAGACGCCGGCGCACAAGCATGTAGGAAGGGGAAACGCTGCCCAGCAAATAGCCAATGACCACAAGGGTCAATGCTATTGCCAGAAAGCTGGAAATCGAGCCGGGCTGCACCACTGGCTCTCTTCACCTCAGAAAAGTGGGGATGGACGAGAATCAGCTGTGCCGGAGTGGGGGCTAACCGCCGCTAAACTGTCACCAGGCGAGGGGAAGCCGGAGTGCACCAGTGTCGGTACTTTTCAGTGCGGCCGACAACGATGTCGAAGTACATTTTTTGCAGCTTGCTGGAAATGGGACCGGCCTTGCCGTCTGCTATGGGGCGGTGGTCCAGTTCCACTACAGGCGTGAGGTGGGCCGCAGTGCCGGTAAGGAAGACCTCATCGGCCAGGTATAGCTCGCTGCGGTCGATGCTTCGCTCCAGCACGTCCAACCCCAATTCACTCTGCGCCAACTGGATTACGGTGTCCCGGGTGATGCCGGGCAGCACATTGTCCTCCAGGCTTGGGGTTATCATCCTGCCTTCAGATACTACGAACAGGTTTTCACCGGAACCCTCGCAGACGTGGCCGTCTTGGTTGAGGATGATGGCTTCATCGAATCCGGCCAGGGTGGCCTCGGTCTTTGCCAGAATGCTGTTGACATAAATGCCACAGATCTTTAGACGAGCGGGGATCATCGGGTCGTCCACTCGCCGCCAGGAAGAAGTGCAGCAACGCAGCAGGTCGCTACCCAGGTAGTTTCCAAAGGGCACTGTGATAAGCGTGAAGTCGCTTTCCAGTTCCTGCAATTTGAGGTTGGCGACCATCTCGGCGCTCTTGTACACCAGGGGGCGGATGTAAATGTCCTGGCTGTGTTCGTTGCGTTCCACCAGTTCAACGGTGATGTCGCACAGTTCTTCGGCGCTGTAAGGGATGTTCAGCATCAGCAGGCGGGAGCCGCGCAGCAGTCGTTCGTAGTGTTCCCGCAGCCGGAATATATTGACTTTTCCCTGTTCCTCGTTCCAGTTTCCGCGGATGCCCTCGAACACCCCGGTGCCGTAGTGCAGGGCATGGGTCATAACACTGACCTTGGCCTGGCTTAGAGGAACGTAGTTTCCCCGGAAAAACGCTAACAATTCACCGGCCTGGCTGCTGGTCTGACCTGTAGTCACGGCTTACCCCCGAAAATTTGATATCTCATCGTTCAAAAGATTATAAGCGGCTTCCCCGTTCTAACACAAGGTATGTTCCACTTGCAGAGGGGCCCCGTGATGACCGCAATTCTGATGCTGTAGTGGCGTCACGCAAGCAACTTCAAACCCACAGCGAGAGCAGTTCTGCTTGAAATGTAATTGAGCTCAGGTGGGCTGGAGCGCAGTCCTAAGGGCCATTTGAGAGGATATTTCCTTGGCTTGAGGGTCCCTGCCTACCTTTTCTGGCGACACAAATTACGGCGATTGCCAGGAGCGCCATTTCAACTGTAAGGCTGGTTCCCCAGGATTGAGATGAGGTTATCGTGGGGTGGAATTCGGTAATCACTCTGCGTTTCTGTCTGTTCAGAGGTTATGAAGTCATCCTAAGTTAACGCGCTGGGTTCCTGCAGGTGAAATTCGTCGTAGGTCTCTTTAGGTTGAAGAAAGGGAGTGAGTCCTACCGAAGGTCGTCCAGCACTTTCAACACCCTTCGGGCGTGGCTGGTCATGGCAAATTCGTTATGGTAAACGTCCCGAATGATCCCTTCCGTGTCAATGACGTAGGTGAACCGGGACGGGCCCAGTCCGAATCTTCGTTGAACATCATAGAGGCGTCTTACGTGCCCTGAAGCATCGCTGCCTAACGGGAAGGAAATGCCGTTGGAAGCAGCAAATCTCTTCAGCCTGTCCACCTTGTCCGGACTAACCCCTATGGTAAGGGCATTTCTTGCTGTGAGCGCTGCTTGAGAGTTTCCAAACTCCCTGGTCTGGACGGTTCAACCGGGGGTGAATGCCCTCAGAAAGAAATAAATGACAACATTTGTGCCCCGGTGGTCGAGAAGGGAAAACTCGCCTCCCGTAATCAAGGGCATAGAAAAATCAGGGGCTTTAATTCCGATGTTCAGCATGATTAGCTACAATTAAACATTGGGTTGCAGGAATGTCAACGCCTGGTATTCCAAGAGATTCCAAAACTCCAAAAAATGTTTGGAAATGTGCCGATTTCGGAAAGACCTTCATAGTTTCAAATGCTAATTATCTAGTATAATTATAAGTGCCAGTTAACTTTCCTCACTTAATGTATCCGATTTCCAATTTCCACAGGAGGTGGTTCAAATGCAACTGTTTGAGAACATGGGCGAATACGGCTACGAGCAGCTGGTAATGTGTTCCGATCCGGCCTCCGGGCTTAAGGCGATACTCGCTATTCACGATACCACCCTGGGTCCGGCTTGCGGTGGCACCAGGATATGGCCCTATGCCACAGAAAAGGAGGCCATACAGGACGCCCTGCGCCTGGGGAGGGCCATGACCTACAAGTCGGCCACGGCCGGACTTTCCCTGGGCGGAGGAAAGGGAGTAATAATCGCTGACCCCAACACCCAAAAGACCGAGGCGCTGCTCCGGGCCTACGGTCGGTTTGTCGACACTCTGGGTGGTCGCTACCTGACCACTACCGACGTCGGCAGCACCGGTCGGGACCTGGAGATTATCAGCCAGGAAACGGAGTACGTGGTGGGGTTGCCCATTCCGCTGGGCGGCAGTGGCGATACTTCCATCATGACTGGCCTCGGGGTTTACATGGGAATGAAGGCCTGCGCCCGGGAAACCTGGGGCAGCGACTCCCTAAGGGGCAAGCGAGTGGCGATGCAGGGCTTCGGCAAGGTGGCCTACCACACTGCTCAGCACCTGCTTGAAGAGGACGCTGAACTTTTCGTAACTGATGTTTACGACGGGGCCCTGAACAAAGCACGAGAGATGGGGGTCGAGGTCGTTTCCACGGATGATATCTACAACATCCCTTGCGACATCTTCTCTCCCTGCGCCCTGGGTGGTGTTTTGAATGGTGACACGATTCCCAGGCTGTCCTGTCGGGTAGTGGCCGGCGGGGCCAACAACCAGTTGTTGACCAATGCCGACGGGGAAGACCTGCACCGGCGGGGCATTCTTTACGCACCCGACTACGTGATCAATGCCGGGGGCATCATAAATGTTTCCGCCGAGGTCGGTATGGCCTACAGCCCGGATGTGGCCCGGGAAAAGACGGAACGCATCTACGAGATCATGGAGCAGGTGATTCATACTTCCAGGAGGGAGGAAATTCCTACCTTCATGGCTGCCGACCGACTGGCGGAAGACAGGCTGGCCTCGGTGCGCGGTGTCAGGCACATGCGCCGCGCCCGATAGTGCAAGTTACACCGGTTGGGTCAATCAACGGTACTCAAACAGGGGCGGGCTTCAAACCCGCCCCTGTTTCTTTTGACCGTCAGTCGAGAGGTGTTTAGAAACTACTCCACCCTCAGAGTCGCTTCGCCCAATCCCTCCACTTCCACCACGGCGTGGTCTCCCGGTTCCAGGAACTTGGGCGGTACGATGCTGCCGGTGATAACTATGGTTCCTTTAGGCAGGCTCTCCCCTTCCGCCGCCAGCTTGTTAGCCAGCCAGGCCAGGGGTTCGAAAGGATGGCCCATAACATCTGAACCGTAGCCTGCCCCAACCTCCAAACCATTAATGGCAGCCGAGCCTTTGGCGGCGGCGAGGTCGAGATTGCGCCAGTCTGTGACTCGCGGACCGAGAACGGCGCCAGCATTGGATATATTGGTAGCAACTGAGGTCAGAGTCCGTTCCAGGCCGTCCATGCCTTCGGGCAGGCGCATATCTATTACCTCGAAGGCCGCCATAACAGCCCCTACAACCTCGGCCACTGAGTCCCGAGTGTATAGAGCTCCCGAGGCAGGCAAGTCTTCCGCCAGTTCCACGGCCACCTCGCACTCCATTCCCAGCCGCCGGTATGAGGCTCCGTTCAAAGTTGTTGGGGAGTGGTAGATGGTGGCAGCCATCAGGGCGCCGGCGCAAGGCTCGTGCCAGCCGGCCCTCTGCTGCATGGTGGCGGTGGTGTAGGCCAGCTTGTAGCCCGCGACCTTGCCCTGAACTTCGGCCAGGAATTTAAGGTACTCCCGCTGCACGGCGTAGGCTTCCGGTATGGTTGCTATGCTCCAGGGGCCCGGCAGATCCGTGAAGGTCTCGTTGGCCTGGTATTGAGCGAACAGGCTTCTTGCCGCCTGGCGTATTGTTTCGTTGTCGGGCATAGCTCAACCTCATTTGCGGCGCTTGTCGGGACAGATTTTCCAGGGACTCGACGTTCTTTGGAGTCGACGAGCTTTGGGTACGCTTAATCCCAAGTCAGGAAGCAGGGTGTGCGTAAAAGCAAAGGGCCGGAATTACGCCCGTAGGGGCTGTTCCCGACCCTGTTCATGTGCTTTGGGTAAGTCCATACCTTGGCCAGGCGCATGCCCGGCATGTCGGTACCTTTACTGAGCCTCACTGGGGGCATCAAATCCGGCGTCACGGTGGCCGCCGTCGCAGAAGGGCTTGTTGGCGGAAGCGCCACACCGGCAGAGAGAAACCCACTGCCCTTCGGGAATGCTGTAGTTGTTGCCGGACATATCAACTATCTCGATGGGGCCCATCACCCGGTTGGGGCCGTTTGCCCGGACTTCGATTTTCACGTCTGCCATGAAATATCCTCCCCAATAAATTCATGCCCTGGGCGTGTTATCGCAGGTTGGCAGTCAAGCTGTTAAAATCTGCACTTTCTCCGTTTCCAGGGACAGCGTAAGTCTGACACTTGCCATTTGGGGTGTCAAGCGTTGCTTGTCAATGTCGTTTGTCATCAGGGTTGCCATGTGAAGGCTCCCGAGCTTGGGGACCAAAGGCGAATTTTGGAGTAGTATCTTGTGGTGCGAGGTATTATATTGATACTGTATGTCCAGAAGCAGCCGAACGCTGCCTCACCTTTTTGAATACATCAGGCCAAGGAGTGCGTCAATGGAAAGGTACGTAGGACCGTTGATTAGCCCGCTGCTGTGGAAATGCCTGGTTTTAGCCTTGGGAGCTTCATTTGCAGTAGTAAATGTAACCGTAGATACCGCTGATCTCATCACCCTTCCTGCAGAAGAGGAAACTTTCCAGCACTCAGGAATTAAGGCAGCGGGTTTCGCAATCATAACTGCCATTGCATTGTTCGCCGGTTCAATCCCGACTGGAGAGGGAAGGGTTGACAGGATTGTTGACTCCGCCGCGAGGATGCTAGGCATACTGACCACCGGGGGGGGGCAGGCTGGTACTGGCTGCATGGCGAGACCCACGGTAATCCTGGCAAGTACCTCTATGGAATCCTGATTCTAACCGTGGCCGCGGCGGTAACCGTTTTGATTTGGGGTGGCATTTATGCCTTGCTTGCGATAGCCGCTCACGGGGTCGCAACCATGATACGGGGCAAACTGGCTTCTTTTTCCCGGCTTGCTCGAGGCGCCTTAAGTCTTCAGCGCAGGCGTTAAGGCACTGGGTGGTTCCCTTTGAAACGGCTTCGTTTCTTCGAACGGATTCGTTACTGAGGCTCCGTGGAAGAATCAATGTCCACCCTTTAGCTTATCCCTGTCTTGGGCTATAAGCGCGAGATGCCTCCCCCATTACTTGGGGGAGGCATCTTAACTATTGACAGCCAACTGAATGCCGGGGCGAATCGGCCCTGGCAATTTTGTTCAGGTTCGTGGTTAATGTTGCGGCCTAGTGGAAGCAGCCGCCGCCGCAACAGCCGCCGCCACGCATGGGCGGGACCGGCATCTGGCTGAACTCGCCACTGCCGGAAGAGTCGCCGCTGCTGATGGAGGCAAATACCGACAAGGCTCGCTTGGCCGGCTGTTCACACTGGGGGCAGTCGGCACCCGTGGCGCTCATGGACTGAAGTTTCTCGAACTTGTTGCTGCAGGTTGGGCAATGGTATTCGTAGATTGGCATGGCAGACTGTCCTCCCAGCGATTTCAATTGGTTTCGTTTGACTTGAAATGTACCCGACTGGAGCCTTAATAGTCAAGAAGTGGGGGTTCCGTTCGGAATTGGGGTATGGGACACGACGAGTCACTGACCGCCGTCTGCTTGAATCGCCGGTACACTGTGCGAGCTTATTTCGATTACCTCGACATGATCGGGGAGGGACAATCCGGCCTTTTCCAAAGCCGAGTCCAGTTGCCCACTGTCCAGGACATACAACTCCACGAGATTCTGGTATACGTTGATACCGGACTCCGCCCGAATGCCCACTTTGTCGGCAACGGTCATGGCCTCCATCTGAGAACGGTCCAGTTCGACCATAGTTGCCGCCGCGGCCCTTACCTCCACGATGTCGAACAAGGGGTGGCCTTCAATGTACGGGCAAAGTGTGGTTCCTCCATCCCTGGTGAAGGCAACGACCATCCGGTATTGGGGCTCGTGCTGAATCCAATGCCCGGCATAGGTATCGGGCTCGAGCGTTTGTATTTCGGAGCCGAGTCTGCCAATCATTTCCTGGCCTGACAGCCGCACCACCGCCTCGCCCAGTTCAACGCCAAAGTCATCGGCGTAACTCTGGGCGTCCATCAACAGGGCGGGCGATGCGCCTTCAGGGAGGTTGGCTTCCGAGTCTCCGGACTGGTCCGTCTTTTGGCACGAGATGGCAATCGCTGCGGACACTCGTCCCGCAGGATCCACTTCAATGGCATCGAAGGTGTTGGACGCAGGTTCACCAGCGCAAGCCGCGAAAAGAAAGGCGGCGGCGGACAGAACGAAGAACCCAAGGAACAGTCGGTGACAGAGCGCCAGCAAACGTTGAACCTCCGGTTGAAACGATAATCCGGGCAGACAAGTTTTCGCCATTCTCATGGCGGCCGATAAGACTGTGGGAACCCCTGGCCTGTGAAATCAATAGCAATTCCGAACGGAACCGCAGTAGGGGCAAACTGTCCTCCCTACACCAGGAAGTCTTGCACCATGTAGTCTTGCCCCTAAAGTCCCATACCCCAATTCTGAACGGAACCGAAGTGGCAGGTCAGCCGCCTGTTCACATACCTCCATTTGCGCTTCTTGTGTAGAGCTTCTTGTGAAGAGAAGGAATTCGTTAATGCTGGGTCTTTTCGGGCGGGCCACCCCCAACTTCTCCTTGGCGATTTACCTGCACCCGCTGGTACCAAAGATAGCCGCCGCCTGTTCCAGCCGCGAGTACCGCCCCCAGTATCGTAGTCAGGGCCACCCGCATGGTTGCGTCGAACCAGAAACCCTGGGGAAACATTATCAGCAGGTAGTCGGTGCGGGGGTCCAATTGCCACAGGTCGTTGGCAAAGCTGATCTGGTGGAACAGAAGGAACAAAGAGTCAAACCCCACGAGGGCAAACAGTCCTACTACGGCGACTATAGCCAGGGTCGACAGTCCACCGCGCATCGCAAGCCTGCCCAGTTCCGGGTTGAACTCGCCGCGACGTTGGTAATATCCCGCTGCAGTCACCAGCAGCAGATATACTGCGGTCACTATGGCTACGAAATAGGTGCCTTGCACCAATCCCTTCACGTCCCGCATGTGGTGAACTTCCCGTTCGTTGTATAGCTCCCGTTCCAAACCATAGACGGGGACGACGATGTGCAGGGGTTCTTCGGAAGAATTGAAGTACCGGCGCAGGTCCGCTCCCACGCGGTTCAGGTCATCTTTGCTTATTCCCGAGTAATCCGCAATGTTGTATTTCTCAAAGCCACGCCTGTAAAGTGCGGCATCGTTGACTGCCCAGGAAACACTGGCGGCGATGAGGAAAAGTGGCACAAACACGACAAAAGTGATGCCGGCAATGCGCCAAACTGTTCCGGAGTTGGATGTCGCAGGTTCCTGCAATTAATTGTCCCCCATAGCCAAGAAGGGCCACCGGCATGTGGCTTGGACACAGGAAAGTGAAGCTCTAGCAACCTTAAAACCATACCACACTGGCGCCTCTCCGGCAGGTTGAGCAATCAACCCTGCAGGGCAATCGCGTTTTAAGTTCGTGTTGACATGTGCAAGTTCATTCTGCTGGGAAAACATGTCCCCCTGAGCTTAAAACATGTCACCCTGAGCTTGCCGAAGGGTCTAAAGTCCCGGACAGGAGTCAGCCTCAAGGCCCGAAACACTGCTGGGAAAAGTCATGTCACCCTGAGCTTGCCGAAAGGTCTAAAGTCTCTGACAGGAGTCAGGCTCAAGGCCCGAAACACTGCTGGGAAAACATGCCACCCCGAGCTTAAAACATGTCACCCTGAGCTTGCCGAAGGGCCTAAAGTCCCGGACAGGACGGGCTCAAGGCCCGAAACAAGGTTGCTGGGTTGGAGTTTAGATGCTTCGGCTTCGCTCAGCATGACAATCGTTTATAACGCGATTGCCCTGATCAACCCTGGCCCTCTATAATTCGGCCATGACTACTTACCAGCCTTTTAATTCTTTACCGGACCGGGACTTTGGTGACTTTCAAACCCTGGTGGACATAGTAGCGAAGCTGCGCGCCCCCGGGGGTTGCCCCTGGGACCGGGAGCAGACTCACGATTCGTTGAAGCGCCACCTCCTTGAGGAATGTTACGAAGCCCTGGAAGCCATCGACCAGCAGTCCCCGCCCCTGTTGGCGGAAGAGTTGGGCGACATCCTTGTCCAGGTTGCCTTTCACGCCGATATTGCCCGCGAGGCCGGAGACTTCACCCTGGCCGATGTGCTGACTGCCATCAACGGTAAGCTGGTCCGTCGCCATCCCCACGTCTTCGGCGACACCAGCGTTGCCGATGCCCGGGAAGTGGAACTCAACTGGGAGCAGCTTAAGGCCGCCGAACGGGCGCTGCAGGGGGTACGCAAGTCCCCGGTGGATGGCATTCCTGGCGCCTTGCCCGCTCTCAGCCACGCCCAGCTTATGCAGGACCGGGTGGCCCGCATGGGATTTGAGTGGGAGGACGTGGGCGGCGTTCTCGACAAGATAGTGGAAGAGGTTGAGGAGTTCCGGCAAGCCTCGTCTGACAAGGAAAAGACCCACGAGCTGGGCGACATTTTCCTGGTAATGGTCAACCTTTGCCGCTGGATGGATGTGCAGGCTGAGGACGCACTGCGGCAGGCCAACGGCCGATTCCGGAACCGCTACCTGAAAATGGAAGAACTGGCGGAGCAAAGAGGACTGGATTTTGCCCAGTTGCCCCTGGATGACAAGGAAGCCCTCTGGCAGGAAGCCAAGGGTGTGGTGGGATAAGGTCAGGGGAACGGCTTTCAGCATTGTGACATAGGTGGCGAGCATGAATATCCTCAGGCGTCTGCTGGCGATTTACCTGGTTGCGATGGCGCTGGCAGTAGCGGTGAACTGGATAGCCACCCCTCTCTATCACGACGGCTCGACCAATTACTGGCTGTGGGAAATTCTCAACTGGTTCATGGCGGTGGCGGTGGTCATCATACTGGTTACCAACAGCCTGCGTGTGTTTAGATTCTGCCGGCGAGAGGCCGATACCGCCATTACCCGGGAATACCTGGAAACCAACTGGGGTTTCGGGGTGTCCATTGTGCTGACCCTGTGGTATTTCTGGAATTGGTTCAATGCTCTCTTTCCGGAGAATGAGCCCGCCGCCGTAGGGCTGATTCACTTGCAGTGGTGGGCGTTCATCAACCCGCTCTTCGTCATAGTGGCCGGATTCACCAGCGCATACCTGGGCCGCTGTGGCTCTGGGAAATAGGCTATTCACGCCCTTGGCGAAGATTCCATCCAGCCAGGCGCGAGCCGCAAGCCGCTCACAAAGCTGTTGCAGAGCCTGAACGGTGGATATCCCTGACCACTTCGCCGCCGGAGAGGAATAATGCAGGTAAAGGGAAATTCAACCGGAGCATTCGTAAGTGCGGCCACAGACCTGGCGCCTCATATCTGTGCCGCGCGAGAGCAAATGGACCGCGATCGCTGCATCCCGGCCGATCTGGCGAAATTGGTCGACAATGCCGGCGTTTACCAGCTATTTCTCCCCGCCAGCATGGGCGGTCCCCAGTTGGATCCAACGACGGCCTATCGGGTGATCGAAGAGGTTTCCCGGGTTGAAGCGTCCGTGGGGTGGTGCGGATTGTTGTCCAATGGCGGGGCCGTCTTTGCCGGAAACTTCACGGCTGAAGCTGCCGAAACCATGTTTGGTCGCCCGCCCGACTTCCGGTGCGCCGGCTCCTTCCGCGCCCTGGGGGAATCGCGACCGGTTCCTGGTGGCTATCGGGTCAGCGGGCGCTGGGACTACGCCAGTGGGATATCCAACGCCAACTGGCTTTTCGTCAACTCCCGGGTAGTAGATGAAGACGGCCCCCGTCTAAATGAAGCCGGTCGACCCGATACGGTGATGCTGTTCACTCCCATAGAGACTGCGGCAGTCTACGATACCTGGCAGGTGGTTGGCCTTTGCGGCACCGGCAGTAACGATTTTGAGCTGGATTACATCTTTGTCCCTGCCGAACGGTCATTCCGTTTGTACGATCCGCCCCTGGAACGGGGTTTTCTCTATAGCCCCCGGACCATGCTTATAGCTATCTGGGTACTGGTGTCCGCCGTCGCCCTGGGCACCGCCCGGGGTGCGATGGATGCCTTCAAGGAACTGGCAACGGATTCGGGGACAACTATCTCCACCACACTCTTGCGGGACCGCCCCCATGTGCAGTCCAAAGTTGGCGAGGCTGAAGCGATTATCAGCGGCGCCCGCGCCCACGTCCTGGACGCGGTAGGACGGGCGTGGGAGGCCTACACCGAGGATATGCCCTTGCCCAGTCCCGAACTAACCCAGACACGGCTGGCCATCACCCGCTCCATCCACGAGGCAGCCAGGGCCGTGGACATTCTGTTCCACGCCGCAGGCACCAACGCCATCCACCGGCGCAATGGACTGGAGCGGCGTTGGCGAGACGTTCACGTGGTGGTGCAGCACGGCGCCGGCCTGCTGTCCAACTACGAGTTTGGCGGCCAGGCATTGATGGGACTGCGCCCCAACGACGCCGGATGGTAGTTGCCAAGGATGGTAGTTGCCAGGAGGCTTACGGCGATTTTGAATCAGCCTTCCGGGCTACCCAGCAAGGCTGAGGGATCCAGGTAGTAGAGGCCTCCAGCCATTAGCCTTTGCAGGTCCGGTCCGAGCAGGCCCAGTCCGGCAGCCTGAGAGGCGGGGCGTCCGGTCAAACGTTCGGACATGCTGCGATGGGGACGCAACCACTTGGGGCGGGCCTTGGTTCCGTCGATACCAGCCAATTGGCCGGCCATTTCCAGGGATTCCTCGAAGCCAACCAGATCGTCCACGAGGCCGAGTTCCTTGCCTCGACGGGCCGTGAAAAGCTCTCCCGTGGCCAGGTCACGCGCCTGGTCTTGCTCCATTGAGCGGCCGCTGGCTACCACGGCCACAAAGTTGTCGTAAACCTCAGAGATTATCGATTGAAGGTTTTCCGTCTCCTCGTCAGTGGGCCCCCGCCAGAAACCACCCATGTCCTTCAATCGCCCGCCCTTTACCACGGCGAATTCAATGCCGGCCCGTCCGAGCAATTGTTCCAGGATTGGCCTCAGATAGATCACCCCAATGGAACCAACCATGGTGGTGGGCAGGGCGGTAACCCTGTGGGCCGCGCAGGCCAGATAGTAACCCCCTGAGGCGCCCAGGCTGCGAATGTGGGCTACCACCGGCTTTTGGGCGGCCACCTTCCGGATGCTGTGGTACAGCAACTCTGAGCCGGCGGCGGAGCCACCGGGAGACTGGATGTCCAGCAGAAGGGCGCGATAACGCTTGTTGGCGGCAACATCGGCGAATAGTCTGGAATACACCGATTCCCGTATTCGAGTCCCGATGGCGCCGTGTACTTCAATGACGGCGACACTGCCGGCGCGCCTGAACCTGAAAAACCGTGGCATAGATTGACCCCTTCAACTTAATGCGGTTCAAATTGATGATAGCACAACGCAGCATTTTGAAAGGATGCGTTGGTCACTGCCGCAGCGCTACAAAGTGTTCTGCCGTTAGGGACGCTCCCACGGCTCCAGGATCTTGCCGCGGTCAAAACGGTTGCTCCGCTTGTCTGCTTCAACCAGCGCTGCCTGCAAGTAGGCGGGATGGCGGCGACAGGGCCCGGCTGGTCCTAAGAACGTTCCAGTTTAGGATGATTCGGGAAGCCGGTAGTCTTACCAGACTACACCCTTCGGGCCAGCAACGCTTCTCGCCTAGGTGCCGCCAGTTCTTTGCCATCCAGGTAGCGGGGGAAGCGACCAGAGTCTCAAATAGACAACCTTTAGTGCAATTGTGCAGGCCCAACCCTGGCCCAATCCTGGTAGTGTTCCAGTTCAGGTGGTTTGGTCCGGGAATTCTTAGAGGCAGACCTGTGTGTCTGTCCAGGGTCTGTGGCAATACCACCTTAATTGAAGGGTTAGCCATATTACTGTGGCCCTGGCAAGAGCGACTGTTATACTCCACCGAAGTCGGTTGCGAATAGGTGAGGCATGGTAATGCACCCAATGGCGCCACCACCGCCCAGGGACCCCAAACGCTGGCGCGTGGAGAGTGACTACCACCGGGAGCAGTTAAAAAGAGGCGGCATGATCGTCGATTTAGCCGTGGCCTCAATACTGTTGCTTAAGCTGGTCTTTCGATTGGTCAGCCTGCTGCCGCGTCTTGCCTTTCGGTTGTGGATCAAGTATCGGAAAAAGCAGGCGGCACGGTAAAGGCAGATCGGGCAAGTGTCTTCCCTGTTCGACCGGCAACCACATCTAACTTGCCCAGCCTGGCCTGCAACCTTACAATGGCCGCAAGTTGTCTGGACATCAAGGTCCGTCAGTACCGGGAAAATCAGGCCACAGGGAGATTTCGCTATGGAATTTGGACTCTTCATGATGCCCTTGCATCCGCCCCATCGTACTTATGCCGATTCCTATGACCGCGACTTGGCCTTGATAGTAGAGGCCGACCGGTTGGGATACCACGAGGCCTGGATTGGTGAACACATCACCGAGCGCTGGGAGAATGCTCCTTGCCCCGACCTGCTTATTGCCAAGGCCCTGGCCATGACCGACCAGATCAAGCTGGCCACCGGCGTCACCCTCCTGGCCATCCATAACCCTGTGGAAGTGGCCCACCGCATCGCCATGCTGGACCACCTGTCCCGTGGCCGCATCTACTGGGGAATAGGCCACCGGGCCATTCCTACCGACCTGAAACTCTTCGGGGTTGGCGCGGACACCGGAGTGGATGTCAGGGAAAGGTCCGCCGAGGCCCTGGACGTAATCCTGAAAATCTGGGAATCCGAGGGCAAGTTCACCTATAACGGCAAGTATTTCCAGGTGGACGCCCCGGAATTGGACCCGGTGATGGAGCGGGGCCTGCACATGAAGCCCTACCAGTTACCCCACCCGCCCATCGGAGTGGCTGCCACCTCCCTGGCTTCCGGTTCAATTCGAATAGCCGGAGAGCGCGGCTGGATTCCCATGAGCAGTTCCAACCTGGCCCCGCAACATCTGCGCGACCACTGGACGGTGGTCGAGGACGGGGCTGCCAGCGCCGGCAAGGAATGCACCCGCCAGGACTGGCGCATTGGTCGTGACGTCTTCGTGGCGCGAACCCCGGAACTGGCGCGGGAGCGGGCCAGGGCAGTGCTGGGCCGAAATTACATCCAGCATCAACTTCCCAACCGCCAAGGTTCCGGCCTGCTCAACTCCACCAAGGTAGATCCGGAAATGCCCGACGAAGCCGTCGACGTGGAATACATGATGGAGAACATCTGGATTGTGGGCGATCCCCAGGAGTGCGCCGACCGAATCCGCAATCTTTACGAACAGACTGGCGGCTTCGGGCACTTGCTGGCAATAACGCAGGACCCTGACGACCCGGAATGGGAGCACGAGTGCCTGCAACTTCTGATGGAAGAGGTCGGGCCTAGGGTGTCTGACCTGAGGGGAGAGTAGCAGGCCATTTCTTGCGGCAGGGGTTCACACACATTAAGTTCAGGTGCCGATGCTCTCGGGCCAGACCTTTGGTAGTTCACCTGAATCCACGTGCGTTCGATTCTAACAGGTTGACCCTGCCTATTGCCCAATATCCTGTGTCAGCCGCTCGGTAAACAAGTTGGTTAGCGCGGCGACATCCACCTCCAGGCATACTTGGGCGTTGGGGTTTGGGGCGTTCCAGTCGGCTACCGTCTGCCCCCGAGTCAATTCGCTGTGCGTCTCGATCTCCACATGGGCTGGGCGGGTGTTGAAAATGTCTGGGTTGATGGCATATCCAACGGCGGGCATATCGTTATAACGCACGCCTTCTTCAGGACCAATACGTCCGGTGCGGATGTAGGCGCCCCGCAGATAAGTAGTGGCCTCGGCCAGGAGTTGGGTCGCCGGTGCGTCTGCCTGCTTGAATCGCTCCAGCTGGGCTGCGCTGTCGGTTACCTGATTGCAGACGTCCAGCCCAACCTGCACGATGGGAGCGCCGGAGCGATATAGAATGGCCGCGGCCTCCGGATCCTCGTGTAGATTAGCTGTCGCAACCTGGGATACATTGCCAGGCACCGTAACCGCGCCCCCCATGACCACTATTTCCTTTACCGCCCCGGCAATTGCGGGCTCAAGGGCCAGCGCCAAAGCCACGTTGGTCATGCGCCCCAGGGCGAGGATTGTGATCTGGCCTGGCGCGGCCATCACCATCTCAACAATCGCCAGGGCCGCGTGCTTTCCCTCCACCGCAACAGCCGATTCCGGCCTTCCCTCGTCCACTGTAATTGAGCCAGTGGCGCTGTCACCGTTTCCGGTTACTCCGGCCACTTCGCCAAACCCGCCAAGCCCGTCGGAACCGTGAATATGCGCGGCCCAACCCTCGGCAGCCGGTCGGAGGAGCGGCTTGCCCACTCCTTTGTACACCGGAATGTCGGCCCTTCCGGCCACGGTTAGAAGCCGGCAGGCATTGACTGTACAATTATCAACGGAGGCGTTGCCGTATATCGTGGTTAGGGAAACCACCTTCAGTTCGTGACTGGCAAGGGCAAGGAACAGCGCCGCAGCATCGTCAATGCCGGGATCAGTGTCTATTATTACTTGCTTCATTTGAGCAGGCTCCAATACTCCCTGACGTTCTTTTGGCCGTAAGAATTGCGCGATATACTAACCTATCTCAAAGTTATTGACGAACCTTGACTTATTGAGGAAAGGACTTGGCAACCTTCGTACTGGTACACGGCGCATGGCATGGCGGTTGGTGCTGGCGCAAGCTTGCACCGTTGCTTCTTGGGTCGGGCGCCTCCGTGTGCGCACCAACCCTGAGCGGCCTGGGCGAGCGGGCTCACCTGGCCGAAATGATCGACCCCGCGCTGCTGGACCACGACCTGCATATCTGCGACGTAGCCCAGCTGCTGGAGTATGAATCGCTGACCGACGTCATTCTGGTAGGTCACGCCTACGCCGGGATGGTCATAACCGGCGTCGCAGAAGTCTGTCCCGAACGCCTGTCACACCTGGTTTACATCAACGGGGTGGTCCCCGCCAACGGCGAGTCCATGGCCGACCAACTTGTACCCGTGCGAGGACCGGAGTTTGCCGCGTGGGTGCAGGGCTGCATCGAGAGGGGAGAGGGCTTTCTGCCCGCTCCCGCATCTCCGGAAGAGATCGGACGCCGTTGGGGTATTCCCGACCCAGCGGACCGGGACTGGATGTTTTCAAAGGTGATGCCGCAGCCTGCCGCCGCCATGGCCGGAAGGGTAAAGTTAGGGAATGCCGCCGCCAGAGAAATTCCTCGCAGCTTCATCGGCGGGGAGGAGGCCGGATTTCAGTCCGTAGCGGACCGTGTTCGCGCCGCTGGTTGGCGCACATATCACCTCGATTCGGGCCACGACCCCATGATCAGCCATCCCCAGGAATTAGCCGGCATTCTTCTGGGGATTGCCAGTTCCTAGCCGGATTCAAGCCTCGCATTGCCTTTCCTTCAGTCTTTGAGCAGCGCGGCAATCGGCCCGCTCTAGGTGAAGAGCGGCATAACCTTTTCCCCGAAGAGCCGCATAGACTTCCTGACTTTGTGGGTATCCATTTCTCCGGTGTTGAGCTTCAGCATCAGGTTCCGTACGCCGATGTCGCGCATTTCCGCCACCTGCTCGGCTACCTGGGACGGTGTGCCCAGGATGAAGGCCTGCTCCAGAACTTCGCCGGGCGGTATGGGACGGTTAGGGTCCGGCGGCGGGAAGCCCCCGGGGTTGTACACTTCCCGGGCATGGCGGAAGTGGGTCCGCTCCCGCTCGAAACCCTCGGCGGCGATTTCCAGCGCCTCGTCGTAACTTTCGGCAACGAAAAGATCCCGGGAGGCCCAGCACTGGTCCAGGGCAGCCTCGGTGTCAGCTTCCGAAAAGCCGCTGTCCAGCATCGTGGCACGGTACCGTTCCAACCGCGATTGCAGAGTGCCCAACGTCTGGATGCCAATCATCACTGGCCGGCCAATTTCGGCCATCCTTATGGTTGAAGCCTCGCTGATGCATGCCCGTACCAGAGGAGGGTGCGGCCGCTGAAACGGACGGGGACGCAGCAGCGGAAATTCCACGTTCCAATGCTCCCCACGGTGTTGCAGGTCCTCCTGGGTCCAGGCTGCCACCAGAAGCTCTTCGGTTTCATCCAGCCGGGCTACACCTTCTTCCATGGTGATGCCAAAACCCAGGTACTCGTAGTGGTTGTAGGCGGAACCGCGCCCGGTACCCACGATGAGCCGGCCGTGGCTCAGGTTGTCCAGCAGCGCGGTCTGAATGGCAAGCCTGACGGGATGGTGAAAGGCCAACTCGGCTACAGCGAAGCCAATCTTGATGCGTTCCGTACGGGCCGCAACGGCTGCGCCCAGAACCAGCGGATCAGCGTGGGCCGCGGCGCCGTCGAAGTGATGCTCGGTCAGCCAGACCGAGTGCATGCCAATTTCTTCGGCCAGCAGGATCTCTTCAAGAGTGCTGTCAATCACCGCGGAATCGTTTTCAGGATTATGGCTTACGGGAAAAACGAAGGAACCAAAGCGCATTTGTGCCTCACGGGTGCAAGAGCTAATTCAGCAGGCATTATAAACCATAGGGCTCGGAGGTAATTCGAGAAGCAAGGAGACAGGCAGCGGTTCGGCCCTACAATGCTGACCGCACATGTTCAAAGTTGTGGCACCGGCAGGAGGGCCCTGGCACCCCACGTCTTTTCATGCTTGACATCACCCGTTTACCTGAATCACCCCTCTGCCTCTTACCAAGGACCCTGTCTTGCCAATTCCTGGCAACTAGCGAGGGGCCCTGGACTGTAATCTCGCTTGATGTAACCCCTTTGCAGGTTATATGGTACACAGCCTGGGATTGCAGCACTTTGAGTTCCCTCGGCTGGCTCCCTAGCTTACGCTTCGGCTTTTCGTCAGCCTCCCCGGGGCCTCCCTGGGCCCATTGTGTTACTTGCACGGTCCAACCCATTTTCCTGTTAGCTTTCCAACGAAGGATGGTCGCCGACTTGGTATTAGGCCAGACCTTTCTACTGTATGGAGGGGTATCAGTCTCTCACATTCATCGCCGATGAACAGGTGCGCCGGACTGGTGGGAACTGCGCGAACGTTCCCAAGCGTTGCCCCGCCATTGCAATGGCGCCGAAAGCAGCAGCGACAACTTCACGAGTTGACAGGATTTGGACACTGGGAAATGCATCCGGTTGATTGGGCCGGATGCCGCAAGGGCACTACAGTACTTTACCAATCTGGATGCGACCGCCCGGTTTACTGCAACTACTCCCTAAAATGAGGAGAAACGCCGGTTACCACGGGCAGATACCAGGATTCCGGATGGAGGGGCAGGCGGCCATTGCACCCGCATCACGTCTGACAGCAAATTGAGGAGGAAAGCAATGGGACAATGGCCTTTCGGCAATCGAGTTCAAGGACTTTCGAGGTAGTTGCGGGGGAGTTGCTCAATAAATTTGGTATTCCACCTGAGGACGCCGCTGCGATGCGTTACGTATCCATGGAAGGCAGGCTCGGCAGCGGGCACGTTAACCGGGTATGTATCTTCAATCCTAGCATGCTTTCTGCCCCTGCAATGGCTGGCGCGACCTATGAAGGGTTGATGACCCTGAGAAAAGGCCTGCTCTTCACGGGGCACATCATGAAGAGCCCCGAAGCCCAGACTGCCAGTGTGGTGCTTCTTAACGATCAGCGCTCCGTGTAAGGGAATCGCAAATCTTTTCATCTCGGCCGTGCCCTCGAAATCAGACTCCAGGACCACCGGGCTGGAGCCGTGGAAATGATTGAATTCCATGTGGTGACGGCTGCATTACTCCGAAGGGGACGCGGTCGGCGAAGTCGGAAGGTGCTCGTGGTCTTTAGCTGTTTACTTTTCGGCTCTTCACCACGCTGCCCAGGATAGCGAAGTTAATTCAGTCGCCATCCTCCGGTCTTGGCCTTTTGGTCTGAACCACATCATGGTGCCATTGAGCTCTGTTGCACCGCACTCCAACGGTCGTTATTGGTAGTCTCTGTCCAGCAACACAAGGGTCTTATCCACCAAGGACCTCCTTGATGTTAACCGCCTTTTTAGCCTCTTCCGCCGCGAAGGAAACTCTCTTGCTGTTGACTTCCGGCAGCCCTGAAGCGTATGTTGGCGACCTGAGCCAGCCTGCTCGATTGAGCGCACCCGCGTCTAAGGTTCGGCGGTAACAGCGCCCGAGTGAGGGCTTCATTGGCCGTCATTCAACGGGGAGAGCCCTTTGCCTCCATTTTCCAACATCCCGGTACTGGTGGTCCTGCAAAACCCCAACTTCCGCCTGATGTGGGCGGCGCGGTGGGTCCACGAAATCTCCCGCCGCATGGAACTGCTGGTACTGGGATACCTGATCTACGAACTCACCGACTCGGTCTTCCAGGTCGGGCTGATTTCCGCATTCCTGAATGGTCCCCGTCCTCCCCTTTCGTTAATAGCCGGGATGCTGGCCGACCGGCTGGACCGGTGGCGCATTCTGACCGGTATCCACACCTTCTATCTGCTGGTGGCCTCCGCGATTCTGGCGCTCCTTCTTCTTGACCTGATTCATCCCCTGGTTTGTTTTCTTTGCCATCCTGTTGCAGGGCACCGCCAAGGTCCTGGATGACCCGACGAGGCGGGCGGCGCTCTTTGACCTGGCCGGACAGGACCGAATTGCCCACGCCATGTCGCTGGAGACTATCACCAACAATGTGGGCAAGATCCTGGGGCCCATAGCCGGGGGACTGCTGATCGCCTTCTACAGTTATACCGGGGCATACATGGTGCTGGTGACGCTGGACCTGATCGCGGCTGCCCTGATGTTCAAGCTGCGGCTGCCCAAAGCGGCTTCGCTGGTGGGCCGGGATCGGGAGTTCCTGCAAGGAATCAAGTCGGGCATCGGCCATTCCTTCTCCAACAAGTTCGTGCTGGGGGTGCTGACCATATCCCTGGTGATGAACGGCATGGTGCTGCCGCTGCAATACTTTATTCCGGTCATCGCCACCGAGGTGCTGAAGGTAGGGCCCGCGCTGGGGGGCGTAATCGGCGCGGCGGAAGGCATTGGGACGTTGATGGGGGAGATAATCATCGGCGCGCGCCGCAACTACACCTTCCACGGCCGTTACTTCGCCATCGGCGCCATGATCGTGGCCGTGGGCGTGGCCGCAGTGGCCTGGTCGCCCTGGTTCCTGGTCTCCTTCCTGTTGCTGTTAACTGCCGGAGTGGGACAGTCGGGATTCAGCACGATGCAGAGCACCATCCTGTTGCTGTCGTCGCCGGCGGAAATGCGGGGCAGAATAATGGGGTCCCAGGGCTTGGTCAACGGCCTGGGCCACTTGATCGGCGGCGTGGAAATCGGGGCCATTGCCCAGGCATTCACTATCTCCATAGCCATCGGCATCAACGCCTGCGTCGGCCTATTGCTAATGCTGCCGGTAATGCTGCTGACGCCGTTGGTCAAGCGGCCGGTGGAGGCTTATTACAATAGGGTTGGTGGCGCTGGGGAGACGACGAGAGTTGGGAGGTGAAAGAGCTAGTGGAGCTGAGGAAACTTGCTAAAAATGGCTCCTTCAGCCGGAAGGGAGCGGGAGGTAAACGGAAAACCGGCAGCTCCTCCAGATGATTCAGTTTGAGCGTGGGTGCCCCGCCAAGTTTGCCATTGTTCAGCGATCTTGCCGGGCCTCAAAATAATTGTGGGTCGAATTGCTCCGAGATTCGCTGTCCTGAATCGATGCGACCTCCACCAATCCCAAGGCCATGCTGAGCAGAGTGCTGAACCTGGCTGGCCCGATTTACCGGGGCGCCAGTCATACGCGCGTCTCGCAGTTACACGGTCAACCTGTGGGCATCGAACTGGGCAGGACTACCTAGCTGCGCATTCTGATCTGCGCAGACCCAAACAGGCATAAATCAGTTAACGGAACCGCCCAAGTGGTCCACTCTATTTCAATCTACTGAGCTGTATACTGGTTTTGGCAGGTGTTACCCTGAATTTATCTTGGCTGTATACCATTCGGGAGACAGGCTAACTATTGGCGGCTAACAGCGCAGAACAGCCCATCCAGTTTGAACCCGAGGAGACCTGTCCTCTATCGACAGCTTTGCTCGTCGGCTTTCAGGGCGCCGTGCTCATAGTGGCGCCTACGGTCCTGAACGTGGCCATCGCAATTCGCTCATCGGGGCTGGACGACAGCTACCTGGCGTGGAGCGTCTTCGCCGGAATGCTGATTTGCGGGGCGATCACGGCGGGGCAGGCGCTGCAAGTGGGGCGATTCGGAGCCGGTCACATCGCGCTCAGTTGGCCCGCGGCAATGTTTATCGCGATCATGGTGGGGACAATTTCCGCAGCAGGGCCGGCCACCTTCGCCAGTTTGATGGTCGTTTGCAGTGTTATCCAGGTCGCGCTGGCCTGGTGGCTGCCCATGCTGCGGCGTATTATCACTCCCACCGTCTCCGGCACGGTAACGATGCTGGTCGCCGTAAGTGTTCTGCCCATCGCTTTCGATACCGTCCAGGACCTTCCGCCTGATGCTCCGACATTCGCCGGCCCGGCCATCGCCGGCGCCACCTTGCTGGTTTCGGTGATCGTGATGCTGCGCGCCAGCGGACGCTGGAGATTGGTCGCGCCTTTCATCAGCATCCTGGCAGGCTGCGCCGTGGCCGCGGCATTCGGTGTGATCGACGCGGGCCGGATTGCCAGCGCCGGCTGGTTTGGAATTCCCCAGGTACCGGCCTTGAGCATAGACCTTACGCCGGGCAAAGAGTTCTGGGCGTTGTTGCCCTCCTTTGCGATTCTGACCCTGGTGCTGGGGATCAAGACCATCAGCGACGGTGTGGTGGTCCAGCAGGGCTCCCGCCGCAGGCCCAGGGCGATCGATTTCCGCCAGATCCAGGGGATGGTCAGCGTAAACGGCATTGGCATGCTGCTTGCCGGTATCGCTGTAACCCTGCCCACGATGGTTATTTCATCTCTCAGCGTTTCGCTGGTCAACCTCACCGGCGTCGCCGCCCGCCGGGTTGGCGTAGGTGTGGCAATTGTCATAGTAGTGCTGGCTTTCTTTGCCAAGTTCACCGCCCTGCTGCTGACGATTCCCGGACCGGTGATGGGCGCTTACCTGATGCTGGCCATGGGCATTCTCTTCGTCAGCGGCTTTCAGACCATCATGCGGGACGGTCTCGACCCCCGGCGCGTCGTGGTGGTCGCGCTCGCCACCTCTTTGGGATTTGGCCTCCACGGGCACCCAATCACCAGGGACCTGTTTGGGGACGACCTGGGAGCGCTGCTGGGAAGCGGCGTCACCATCGGCGCTGTAGTTGCAATTGGTCTGACCCTGCTGCTCGAAGCGACGAGCGCCCGCCGGGCCCGCCTCGAGGTCACCCTGGACATGGCCTCGCTGCCGGCCATTGACGAATTCCTCACCAGCCTGGCATCCAGACTGGGATGGAATGAAGCCTCCGCGCTGCGGCTGCGGTCAGCCGGAGAAGAAACCCTGGCCAGCCTGATGTTTCAGGATGGAGCTTCCGAAGGCTTGGCCAAGCCACGATTGATCGTCGCCGCACGTCCGCAAAGTACAAAGATAGACCTGGAGTTTGTTGCGACAACCCGCCAGGAGAACATCGAGGACCAACTGGCCTTTCTGAACGATGAAGAGGCTGTGCCAACAGTCGATGATCTCTCGCTGCGACTGTTGCGCCACCACGCATCTGCCGTGCGCCACCAGAAGTACCACGGGGTGGATATAGTGACCGTCCAGGTCGAGGGCAGCGCCTGAATTCACCCCCAGACGGGAGATGGCGCCGGAAATCGGGTGGTTGTTTTTGTCATTCCGGGCCGTTCCCCTTAAACTGGCACAAAGACTCAATTCCCCCGATTGCCCCGGTCCTGTCAGCCCATTCACCTGTTTTTCCGGTGCAATGGCTCTGTTGGCTGGGAGAGTTGACCTACTGAAGGAGGTCCACATCAATGCACTGTGGAGTGATGGTCACCGGTTACAACCAGGGTGACTGGCCCCGTCTCATGGAAGGAGACTATGACCGCCCGCCGGCAATCCCGGACGCCGCGAACATGGACGACACTCTTTACATGGGAGAACTGGTCGAGCCGTTGGGGTTCGATTCGATCTGGGCAACCGAACACTACGGCTCCGCATATTCGATGCAGCCCAACCCATTGCAATACCTGGCGTACTGGGCGGGCCGGACAAGTCGAGTCGATGTGGGCACTGCGGTCATCGTCGCTCCGTGGTGGAATCCGGTCCGCCTGGCTTCTGAGATCTCCATGCTGGACATCCTGCTGAGAGGCAGACGGCTCCACCTGGGTATCGGCCGGGGAATCGCGCCTCACGAGTATGCCTCGCTGGGCTACCCGATAGAGCAATCGCACAAGTATTTCTACGACGTGATCAACGCGATCAGGGCCGCCGACGGAGCGGAGCGCTTCGAGTTCAGGGGCGACGTCTACGATATTCCCCCGACTACTATCCGGCCGCAAGCCCGCCACAAGGGTGAGCTAACCAAGGATATCAAGGTGGCGTTTACCACCGAGGCGTCGGCAAGAATGGCTGCCGAGAACGGCCTTGGGCAGATGTTTGTTGCCGGAGACGACGTCGAGGCGATGACCGACAAGGTGCGAAGGTTCAACAGAATTCGCAAGGAACTGGGCCTCCCTCCTGACCAGCCTACTACTCTACTATGGATGTACTGTGCCGAGACCGAGTCGGAAGCCGAAGAAGGATGGACCTATTTCTACAACCAGCTCACCGCAGCCCAGCACCACTACTTTGAATGGAACAATCCAGGTTACGAAGGCATACATGGCTACGAGGAATATCTTATACGCCAGAGTGCTGACATCGGTACGGCGGATGCCGGCTTCGCCGCCCGCCGGGCAACCCAGCCCATCGGCACCCCTGACACGATTGTTGAAAAGATAAAGGCGATGCAGATGTCCATCAGCGCCGAAAGACTTGTCATCCACGTCTTCTACGGCGGGATGCCAAGGGATAAGGCCGAAAAAAGCCTCAGGCTGTTCGCCAAAGAGGTCTTGCCCGAGGTGCAGGCCATGCCCACCCCCATCAATCCCAGGTCCCTGGAGTAAGCGCGACGACGAGAAGCCTGATTCGGTGACGAGATGGCTGGATCGCGTCATCGGGGTCACGAACCACGTTGACCGCTTCGGTAAGAGAGCGCTCCGTCACCGGTGGCATTGGCCTTATCCATGTCCGGCGGGTCTGCGGTCACGTCAACTACGACACTTTGCGTTCTGACTGCGCTAACTCTGGTCCAGTATGAATGAGGTTGACCGCGTCTGCAGCGGGCGGCATACTCAACCTTGCCAACCGGTTTGGGCGACGAACCGGGTAATCCTGAGCCAGGTATGTTCTGCAAACTTGCCGCGAAGAACTGCCATGCACCGAAGGGATATGCCAGAAGCGCGGCCCAGCGGGAGCCCTGACACCGGAAGGGGGAGGTAAACCGTGGCAGGACCATGTACAGGCCTGACCGTCCTGGATTTCTCATTGGGGATGCCGGGGGCCATCTGTACCCTGGTAATGGCCGACTTCGGGGCCGAAGTGATCAAGGTTGAACCCCCCGGCGGAGACCCATTCCGCTTCCAGCCCGCCTGGATTTCATGGAACCGGGGGAAGAAAGGCATTGTACTGGATCTCAATACCGAGGAAGGCCGCGAGCAAGCTATCCAATTGGCCAACGAGGCCGATGTGCTGTTAGAGTCCTCCCGACCCGGGGACATGGCCGAGTGGGGGTTGGCGTACGAAACCCTGGCACAACTTTACCCGCGGCTGGTCTACTGCTCCATCACAGGCTTTGGGCAAGAGGGCCCGCTCCGCCGGGTTAAAGGGTACGAGGGTGTCGTTGCGGCCAAGGCAGGCCGGATGCTCAATTTGGAGGGACAGCCAAACCGGGAAGGGCCGGTGTATTCGGCGGTGTACACCGGCAGCTGGCACGCCAGCCAGGCCGCAGTGCGCGGAATCATTGCAGCCCTCCGCGTTCGGGACCTGTGCGGGCAGGGGCAATGGGTCCAGACCAGCATCGTCCAGGCCCTGGCTTCGCCCCACGACAACAACGCCGGCGCCGGTGGCCTGGTCAATTTGCAACTCTCGCGCAGGGATCCAGAGCGGTACCCCGTCAGGGCCCCCAGCAGAGGCTTCTCCACCATCGGGTATATTCCAGTCCGGACCAGCGACGGCACATGGCTCCAGCACGCCAACCAGAGAGTCCCGCACATCCAGGGGCATCTCAAGGCCATTGGGCTGGGTCATCTGCTTGAGGATGAGCGGTTTGAGAAAGTTCCCGGCATTAGCCTGGAGAACCGGGAGCTTTTGCGGCGGGAGATACTGGAGAAGCAACTGGAGCAGACCGCCGACGAATGGATGGAGACCTATCTCGAGGACGGCAACATCGCCGCGGAGCCCTATCGTAACAGCGTCCAGGCCATGGACCATCCTGCGGTGGTTTCCAACGGCACAGTGGTAACAATCAATGATCCTCGCGTGGGCCCTATGCGTACCTTGGCCCCCCTCGTGGATTTCAAGGGCACGCCGGGAGAGCCAAGTGGGCCAGCCCCGGATGTGGGACAGCATACCGCCGAAGTGCTGGAACGTTTGCAGCAGCAGCCCCAGGCCGCTAGCGGCGGGTTGCCAGAGGCGGCCAGCCTCGATGTTCCTGCCCACCCCCTGTCCGGGGTCACCGTCCTTGACCTGGCGACCATCCAGGCGGGGCCCTACGGTGCCTCCCTTCTGGCAGACCTGGGGGCGCGGGTCATCAAGATCGACGCTACCGACAGGCGCCTGGATGAGGGGCGGCGTTCCACTGCGCAGTCAATTGCCGAACCACGGACCTACGCCGGCAAGGAAGGTATTCAGGTGGACCTTCAGACCCCCGAGGGCAGAGAGATTGTCCGTAAGCTCATTGCCAAAGCCGATGTTCTCTCGCACAACTTTCGCCTCGGCGTTCCGGAGCGCCTGGGGATCGATTGGGAGACCTGCCGAAAGATCAATCCCCGCATGATCCACGTGTGGATGGGGACCTATGGCGAAAACGGGGAACACGCGGGCCGCCCCGGTGCCCATCCCATTCCCGGTGCTATCATGGGCGGCGCCATGCGACAGATGGGCCGGGGAATGCCTCCGCCTCCGGAGCAGGTCATGGATATTGAGGAGACCGTGGAGGCGACCCGCTGGATGATGAAATCCAACTGGGGGCCGGACCAGAACACTTCTCCGGCGCTGGCCACGGGCATCATCCTCGGTCTCCGGGCGCGGGACCTCACCGGCGAAGGCCAACCCGTCCACATCACCATGCTCAACGCCAACGCGTGGACCAATGCGGATGAATATTACGACTACGCAAAACGCCCTCCCATTGCCATTCCCGACGAAGAGATTCATGGTCTTCACGCTCTGTACCGTCTCTACCGCAGCCGCGAAGGATGGGTGTTCCTGGGCTGCCTGTTCCAGGACGAGTGGGAAACATTCTGCCGCACCGTGCAACGGGAAGACCTGTTGGCCGATAGCCGCTTCTCCACTAGAGAGGCGCGACAGGCCAATGACGAGGCCCTGGCCACCGAAATCTCGGGGATCCTCGCCGGGAATACAGCTGCCGAATGGGAAGAGTTGCTGACCAAGGCGGACATCGGCTGTGTCCGGGCGGACGAAGCCATGGAGGGAGAGTTTTACGCGGACCATCCCCACGCCAAGGCGAATGCCCTGAGCGTTGAGGTGGAGCACCCGTTCGTCGGAAAGTACCTCCGGTACGGCGGGCTGGTCGAATTCTCCCTGACTCCGGGACTCTACAGAACCTCCATCCAGGTTGGCCAGCACACCAAACCCCTTCTTCGGGAAATCGGGTACGGCGACCAGGAGATAGAGGATCTGGGCACCCGGGGAATCGTCCAGTGGGCGGATCCTTCGGTGGGAGGGGAGCCGTAGGGGGGAGGCTGCATGCTTCGAGGAGCTGCACACTCGGTCGAGCAGGACAATCAACCCATAAATCAATGTCGTGCTGAGCGAAGCCGAAGCATCTAAAATGTTGCCCGTGAGATACCCTCAAGAGCCGATACGCGGTATGCAGGCAGGACTTTAGGCCCTTCGGCAGGCTCTGGGCGACATGACCTTAGGCAAGATTGAAGAGCAGAGTCCAAAAGAGCATTGCCCTGCCCCCGGGTAACGCAACCTTAAACGCAACGCGGAAGGAAGGTCATACTTGGCAGTACTGGTCAGCTTCGATATAGATGGAACGCTGGAAGCGGGAGACCCATCCGGGCCCATTACCATGAGCATGGTCAGGAAGGCCCAGGCTCACGGGTGCATCATCGGCAGCTCATCCGACCGTCCTCTGCCCGTGCAGCAGTCCATCTGGGACCGGCACCGCATCGAGGTAAGCTTTGTCTCGTCGAAACAGGACCTTCCGGAAGTTAAGACCCGCTTTGCGGCAGACGAGTACTACCATATCGGCGATACCGACCTGGACCGCCAGTTTGCCCTGGAGGCGGGGTTTCACTTCCTGTGGATGCACGAGGGCAGTACCGAGCCATGGCTAAACGGGAAGGCCGACCAGGACTAGGCGCACTTGCCGTGCGGATTTTCTTTTCCCGCGGGTTTATTCGCACCTGAAGAATGCCACTTGTGATGTTGGCTTGAACTTTGGTGGGGACAAGCGTTGGAATAAACTCTAGGCGACAAACATCTTTGACCAGCAATAGTAGACTACATATAATCTCCGCTAGATTGAGTCGGTAACGGAAAGGCGCGGTGCGCATGATTCCACAGGAGGGAAAAACCATGTCAACGATTCCAGGCCTGGTGAGACCTGCCCCAGTTCCCAATGATCTGACCAAGCCCTTCTGGGACGCCTGTAACGAGCGGCGGTTGGTCTTGCAGAACTGCACCGCCTGCGAGAGGCTGCATTATCCACCCACCCAGCGGTGCAACAATTGCAGCTCGGCCGACAATCTGGAGTGGAAAGAGGTGGAAGGAAAGGGACACATTGACGTATACATGGTGATACGTGACTCTCGCATCAGGGGTTTTCGCTCGGCGCAGCCCATCAACTTTGCGGTAATAACCCTGGACGGGGACCCGGGCATCAACTTCCTGTCCAACCTTCCGGGCACTCCGCCAGGCGAGGTCCCCGTTGGAGCCCCGGTGGAACTGATATTTGAGGAGACAACCAACGGGCAGTTGGTCCACGAGTGGCAGGTAATCAACTAGCCCACTCGGGTCATGCGGACACGGTCAATAGTGCTGAGGGCATAAGGGAGCTGAAATGGTTAGCAACACAAGCTGGATGAGAAATCGGGAAGGCATGGGAATCTGGGAGCACCGGGGCAAGGTGGCCGTTGTAGGTTGGGGTCAGTCCCATATGGACCGCCGCTGGGACGGCGTGAGCCTGGACCGAAGCTGCGGCGGCTTGACCAAAGAAGCGTGCCTGAAGGCCATTGCCGACGCCGGCCTATCGCTGGACGACATCGACGGACTCATCACCAGCAAGGAGACCCGCGCCGAGCAGACCTGGGCGCCCCGTCCCTATTTTGATCCCCCCTACGATACCGAGGACGGCCTGACCTATGCCTCCGCCGACTGGATTGAAAGGGAACTGGGACTGAAGAACATAAAACATCGGGAGTCCGACGCCCCTTACATCGGCCCAATGATGGGCCAGGCCGCCCAGGCAGTTGGTGACGGTCTGTGCGAAACCGCCCTGGTTTGGTACCCAATGGTCAACCTTGAAGGCCGGTACGGGCACAACAATCCGCAGAATGTCAACCAGGAGGCTCCTGGGGCAAGCGCATTTTCCCTGCCATGGGGCTATCAGAACGGCGCCATGTTCAACAACCTGGTGGTCTTCCTGCAGTATTGCCAAAAATACGGCAAGTCCCACGACGGGCTGGCCCCTCTCTGCCTGAACCTGCGCCGCAATGGCCTGCTGACTGACTGGGGCTACTACTCACTGCACGAGCCCTACCAGCTTACCCGTGAGGACTACCTGAACGGCCGCGTCATCGAGGAACCGCTGGTGATTTATGACTGCGACAGGCCGGTCAATACCTGCGCGGCCTTCATCTTCACCACCGCCGAACGTGCCAAAGACCTGAGGCAAAAGCCGGCCTACGTCCTGAACCATGCCCAGAACAATGGCAGGGGTCGGAGCACCATGGCAACCCTGGAGGAGCATCAGGAGGCGGTCGCCAGCCTGGCGCGGAAGATGTGGGAAGGTTCTGGACTGGGTCCCGACGATGTTGATATATTCAACCCCTACGACGGCTACCTCACCTTCACGCAGCAGTTCCTGGAAGGCTTCCAGTGGCACGGGGTCAAGTGGGGAGAAGCCCACGACTTCTACGCCGAGGATATCAGGGTCGAGGGCCCGCATCCCTTCCTTTCCAGTGGCGGAAACAACGGAACGGGGCGCAACCGTGCCGTCCTCTTCTCTGACAGCCTTCAGCAGCTTCGGGGTACAGCGGGAGCGCGGCAGGTGACGGGGCGGGCCGAAACTGCCCTGGCGGGCTGCAATACCCCCGACAGTTGCGGCTTCCTAATGCTCAGCAAGTACCCGAGTTAGGGAAGCTCTGCAAAAGCCCCTTCCCCCTCGAGCGGGGAAGTTTAGGATGGGGTTGGCTGCGCCCCTTTCCTATTGCTTGTAGCTCGCCTCCTCCAAGAGGCGGTTTACGCCGTATGTCCACGCTAGCTGAAACATAAGCCGGTTATCTTTGTGGGCCCTCAAATCCCATGAGCCCAGTGCCCAACCCCTCCCCTTTAGCCTGGGCCAGCACTTTGAATTCGCCATACTCTTCCGGATCAACCAGGGTCATCATGGCCATGCGGTTCAGTTCCGTTCGAGCGGCGGACAGGCCTTGACTCTGGAGGGCATTAAGGAACGAGTAGAAGCCAAGGTTCGTCAGGAACTGGCTCTGGAGGCCATAGCCCACGGTGGCCAGTCCGTTCCGATCACCCATCCGCATGAGGGACGTGAAGTCCACGTGGCAGGTAATGTCCTGTTGGCCAATGTGCTGGTACGGGTTGCCGCTGATGACGTGGCGGTGGAAGCAGACCAGCGTACCCTGGGAGTTCCGGGGCGAGTAAAGGCCAGTGGCCAGTTCACCGTAGTCGATGGTGAGAACGAACCCGCGGTCCAGGACTTTGGAAAGCCGGCGAGTCCAGTCCGACACGGCCAGGCACACCTCGCCCCGATACCCTTCGGTCAGGGACAGCCCCAAGCTGGTCAGCCTCTTTTCGATGCAGGTTGAGTCTGGCTCGTCCAGGATTTCGGTGAGATTCCCCTCCACAGCTGTGACGAAGACCTCCTTGACTCTTCCATCCTGAATGGCGAACCGGTGGACCGGGAAGTTGTCGATCAATTCGTTGCACAGGATACAGCCGACGACGTTTCGGAACGCCCCTAGTCCTTCGGTTTTAACTCGTTGGATTCCCAGGGCCGTATCTTTCCTGCTTGGGGATTGGAAATCTCCGGTCCCGCCGACCCAGTCAAATGTGTGGTCAGTTGATTGGGGCCATCCAGGCTCGTAGTCTGCCGCCACGTAGCGGAGAGCCTGGGCAAACCGGGGGGCCATCCTCCGGCAGGCATCCACGATTGACCGAGCCAGGGCACCGTCGCCGGAACCCACCTCGATCACGTGGAAAACGGGAGGGTCTCCGAGCAAATGCCACATCTGCTCCAACTGCCGCGCGATCAGGGTTCCGAAGACCGGGTGGCTCGAGGGAGAGGTCCCGAAGTGGGCGTTGATCCTGTTGTCCCGGGCAGAATAGAAGCCTCCTCTGGGCGAGTACAGGCAGGCCTGCATGAACCGGGCGAACGTAATTCGCCCATTCTTATGAATCAGATCTCTGATCTTCTGCTCAACCGCTGAGCGCAACATCATCTCCCGGAACGTCCAAGATTCCCCAGCCCTTTAGGCATGATTATCGATGACGACTGCGTGTGGGCAGTCCGTATTGTTGTAACACTCTCAGTATCTCCCGAACAGGAACATGCTACAACCGGAATGAGACGTGAACCCAGCTATCTGGACAAAGTTGAAGGTGAGTCAAGCGATAGCCCAGGGGTGCCTGAGTGGCGGACCTGAAACCAGCACGCAGTTGGACGTGACCCTGCGCGGCGTATAGCACCGCTACAAAATCTGGGGTTCGAGTCTCTTGGAGTTGGAAGGTGGGACGGGACCGGTGATCTGGAGGAGTATTGTTCGAGTTAGCTGTCCGTGCCTGTCATCATTGCTGTGAAACGCCGCTGCATCTCCTCCGGTGGAACCTCCTCAAGAAACTGGCCGACATTCCAGCGATGGCCCGAAGGGTCACGAAACCAGCCCGACCGCTCGCCGTAGAACTGGTCCTCCGGTTCGCTCTCAATCTCGGCGCCCGCGTCGGCCGCGCGCCGAATCACCGCGTCGGCATCGTCAACTTGCAGGTGCATCGTGACCGAGGTCCCGCCCAAGGTCAGTGGGCCCAGGATGCCGTATTCAGGGAACTCTTCAGCCAGCATGAGCGTCGTACCGTTGAAATCAAGCACAGCGTGCCCAATACGTCCGTTGGGATCTGTCAATCGATACTTCTCAGTCGCCCCGAAAACCGACGTATAGAACTCGATCGCCCTTGCGGCATCATTGACCTGCAAATATGGGAACAAGTGATGAATTTTCATTGCGGCAGCGCGCCTCTTCTACGCAGTTTATCTTGCGGACGCCACTGCCGCATCCGATGATCACATTCCTGGCGGATAGCGGTTCAGTCTAGCAAGGGTGGAAGGGTGAGTCAATTGGTGTGCGGTTGAGCCTCGGCGGGACATCTCCAGTTTTCGTGAGTACCTTCTGCCCGGTGCGATTCCAAAAATGAACGAGCGCCCCATTTCAAAGGCGCCCGTTCTTTTTGCTATTCGATTTGGGAGAGTTGGTCTTACTTCCAGCTCATGGTGCTTACCCGGATGCGGTCGTCGAAACCCCGGGGTTCCCAGTTAAGTTCTTCAACCTTGCCGAAGTGGGCGGTTATGTCGAACATACCCATTATCCAAGCTTCGTCGTAGACCAGGTCGGCTATGGCCTCCATCAATTCCTTGCGCCGTTCTCCAGTTGCACCCAGGGCTTCAACCCGGAGTTCCTCCATCCTGGGGTCGCAGATCCTGGAACGGTTGCTCTCGCAGGAAAACACGTCGCTCAGGAACCTGGAGTAATCGAGAGAGTCCAGGTTCTTGTTGGTTTCCACCATGTCGGCGTGGTCGCAAGTGGTGGGTTCTGCAGTAATCAACCACCGTTCCTCGGTGACTTCCGGCGTCACCAGGCCGATGCCGCAGTCGCGTACGGCGTTGCGGACGCTGATTTCCGGCAGCGTGAGGGTAATGTTGATTCCGAGTTCCCGCCAGTAGCTGGTCAGGGCTTCAAATATCTCTTGCTGGTTGGGCCAGTTAACCGGCCTGCTGATGAGGCGAATTTCCTCCCCGTTGTAGCCCGCCTTTTCAAGATACTCGGTGGCCAGGGCGGGATTGTATTCCCGTGGCGCAACATTCTTTTCGGTGGCTCCCAGCACGCCCGGGAAGGCTACGCTGCCCCGGCAGGTGGTGGTGTTTTCCAGCAGGACTTCCACCATTTCCTGGCAGTCCCATCCATGCACCATCGCCAGTCGCATGTTCCTGTCTTTGAGCACGGGGTTCCAGATGTTGTCGAAGAGGATGAAGTTCACCGTGCCGCGACTACTGGACTGGAACACCGGAACGGATTCACGGTTGGACAAGCCCAGCCGGTAGGCCAGGTCAGCTTCACCGGCCTCGACCATGGCGGCCCTTACCGTGGGTTCCCCACGCCACAACCAGGTAACCTCCTGGATTATAGGCGTCTGGGCTTCGGGAACGTCGGGGTTGGGCACGTAATCAGGATAAGCCTCAGTGGTTATGGATATGGCGGGGAGCCACTCAACCAGGCGATAGGGTCCAAGCCCCACATTATCCCGGGTGGTAACATCCTCAGGGTTGTTTTCGTACCATTCCGGCGCCAGGGCACCCATCACTACCGCCGTGGAGACGAAGATAGGACAGGCGACATCGCAAATGACGTCCACTGTGCTTTCGTCGACGGCCTCGCCTCGGTGAGTGCCGGTGTACCCTACACTGGAGTTGCTGCCGATTTGACGGTTGCCCGAGGCGTTGGTGAAGTTCCAGGCGGCGGACTCGCCGTTCCAGATTTCTCCGTTGTGGAACTTGACGCCTTCACGAAGGTTGAGCCGCCAGCGGTCAGGCCCCACTTGCTCCCAACCGGTGTAGGGGGACAGGGCCACCAGTTGCCGGTTGTCTTTGTCGAACCAGCCCAGCGGGTCGTTAAGGTTTTCCCGGTGTATTCGCCCGCCCTGGGAGTGATGGTAGGTGTTCAAGCCCGGCGGTTCATCGTCGAGAACTATAATTACGTCGTTCCTGCCAGTAACGCTTTCCTGGACCGGGGCCGGAGTGGGCTGAGCAACGGCGGTTGGCTGTACTACCGTTACGGATTGAGCAACGGCAGTTGGCTGCATTGCGGCTGAGTCTTCAGCGCCGGAAGAAGGCTCACTTGATGAAGGTTGACTGGAAGAAGATTGCTCCGGCGGCGAGGTGTCGGCCGGGGCTACCGCGGGTGAGGCTGTGTTGGCCGGAGCGGGCGCTGCCGTGTCGGTGGCGGCACCGCAGGCCATTACGGCCAGCAACAGCAACGCTGCCAGTGGCCAGGTCAGGCTCCCGCTGGATAGCTTGAATAGATGAACCAAAGTTCGCATGGTCGCTCCTCCACATGAGAGTATTCCGCAATTCTCGTGTCCGGGCGGCTGCAGGAAGCGGGTTGGTAAATACGAAAACAGCCTTGAATACCTTTACTTTAGCACTTTTTAGTCTTGAAAATGCTGTTATTTCGCGAAAACTCCTACTCTAGAGCAAAGTCCGCAGAAAATCATCAATGTATGGTAGAGGGATACTAAGCACAGGCAGGTAATTTGTCAAACCCGTGCGGCACAGTCCAGAGTCCTTCGATTGTTGAAGGGAAATAGGGGAGCAGGTGTCTTGGGGAGAAGAAGGGAGGAGGTGTTGGCCGTCGACGGGAAGAGGTTGCAGGGGATTCACGGGGAGCTACTTCACAGGGTGCATCCGGTGGTGGCCTGATCCGGTCGGCGCTCATTTCCAATAATCGAGGGATACTGCCATTTTGGGTGCGGGTAAAGGTTGCATTCTAAATTTGGAGGTATGGTTTCCGACGCTCCTTACGATTGACGTACCTTGTTCCAATGCATACCATCCCAGCAGCGGTTGAAGCTATTACTTTAACGTCACACCCAGGAGGCAGGAAATGAAGTACAACTACATCGTCATCGGGGCAGGATCGGCGGGCGCCATTCTCGCCACGAGGCTTTCGGAAGACCCCAGCACCTCGGTGCTTCTGCTGGAGGCTGGCCCGGATTATCCTGACATCGACGGCCTCCCGGAGGAAGTCAAGTACGGTTACATGTCCACCAAGAGCGTCTGGGACAGCGACCACAACTGGCAGTACAAGGCCAGGGCCACCGATGCGGCGGAGATTGAGATTCCCAGGGGCAAGGTGACCGGTGGATCCAGCGCCATCAACGGACAGATTTTCATTCGGGGCATTCCCGAGGACTACGACGACTGGTCAGAAAAGGGAAACGACGAGTGGAGCTTCCAGAAACTGGTGCCCTACTTCAACAGGGTAGAGACGGACACCACCTACCAGGAAGACCCCGGGGATTTCCACGGCGCCAGCGGGCCCATAATCTGCCACAGGTTCCCCGAAGAGGAGTGGCGGCAGGGGAATAAAGTCTGGTTCGAGGCCTGGCGAGACAATGGGCACCCCTACTGTGAAGACCACAACGCGCCAGGCACCACGGGAGTGGGGCCCATAACCCTGAACAATCCCAACGGCATCCGCTGGTCCACGGCCATAGGCTACCTGGGGCTGTCACGCCACCGCCTCAACCTGACGATCAGGAGTAATGTGACGGTCAAGAGGATACTTTTTGATACCTCAGGCGAACGGCCCAGGGCTACGGGTGTAGAGGCGGTCTCTGGCGACGAAACTTTTGTCGTAGAGGGGGATGAGGTCATCCTCAGCGCCGGTGCCATTGCCTCGCCCCAGATACTTATGCTGTCCGGTATCGGTCCCGCCGACCATTTGAGGGAGCATGGCATAGAGACGGTCATTGACTCTCCAGGGGTAGGTCAAAACCTGGCCGACCATCCCCTCATCAACATGCTGTGGGCCGCAAAACCCGAGGTGGACTTAACCCCCTTCCTGCCCAGCGCTCAAGTGCTGGTAAGGTATACGGCCGAGGGCTCTCCCCTGGAAAACGACATGATCGTCTACCTGAACGCTGCTGCGGGAATTGCACGTAACCGGGGCGGCATGCGCGGCGGGGTGGAGGGCATGAGCGCGGTAGTTGGCCTGGGCGCCAGCCTTGGCCTGAACCTGGCGCTGTCCAAGGGCGAGATCAGGCTGCGCTCCGGCGACTACCGGGACTATCCCTACCTCAACTACAACCTGCTGGACCACGAGGAGGACCTGCGGCGGTACCGGGACGGTATCCGTATGATCGTTGACCTGGAAGACCATCCGGCGATGGCGGCCATAATCGAGAAGAGAGTTTACCCCGAAGATTCGGACCTGGGGTCGGATGAGGCGCTGAATCTTTGGATGAAGCGGTGGGTGGGGACCGGCCACCATGTCTCCTGCACCGCCAGGATGGGACCCAGCTCAGACCCTATGGCCGTGGTGGACCAGTACGGCAAGGTATACGGTGCGGAGGGACTGCGGGTGGCAGACGCCTCGATCATGCCCGAGTGCGTCCGGGCCAACATTAACGTAACTGTCCTTACCATAGGCGAACGGGTTGCGGACTTCATCAAGCAGGGGAATTGAAAACCAGGTGCTCTTCGCCATGGCGGAGGAACTGGGCGTTAGGTGGGCGACTTTCAGCTTTGGTTTGACGGTCTATAGGACGACACCGACACAATTGGTGACGGCGTAGCCCCAGTCGGCTAATCCGCAGCCACCTTCACGTGCAAGGAGGCCTTCTTTCAGCAGGAAAGATGAAAGGATGATCATATAGCCATGCCCAAAAGGACGCAGCTTCGAGCAATTGAGGGGGGGAATTGGGAATCCGAAGAGGCACCACAATGAAGTAGCTGGAGGCCGAGGATTCCCTGGCGCGGCATTGCCGAGCGGCTCCCGCGACGTCATCATGCTTTGCCGTGGCATCCCAACCAAGTTGCAGCCTTGCTGAATACTGTACCGGACACTTTACTGGAACTTCGACACCTCAACGGTGCTATTTCCTGCCGGCCTTGACACTTCGTTATCCTTCCCATAGAGGTCTAGCCCGCGCGTCCCACGGCGTCGTCGATGCGCGCCATCAGCGCCGGATCCAACGGGCCAGCTGCCTCCGCCGCGACGCATTCCCGCAACTCCGTGCGGTTCTTTACGCCGAGCACCACTGTCGAGACACCCTCCATCGAGAGGGCATAGCGGTGGGCCAGGTGCGCCGCGCTGTATCCCACCTCCGCGGCGATGGCGCGGAAGGGCGCCGCTCGTGCGTAATCTGTTAACTCCGTGTGACCCTCCGGTAGCGGCCGGTCGATGGCGTCCGTTAGCGCGCCGGCCTGCACCGCCCGGATGCCCATTACAGCGGCCCCGGCGGCATTGGCTGCGGCAATGGTGTCGCGGGGACGAGGGGGTTCACTTCCCTGGAACAACCCGCCCGCCGAGTCCAGCAGGTTGGCAATGCACTGGATATAGTTCGGGCGAGGGCCATTGGTCAACAGGTGGATTAGAGCGTCGGTATAGCCGATGCCCGTGAGACCCCAGTGGCCAATTCTCCCCTCCGCGATTAGCCGCACGAAGGCCGGCGCCACGGCCTCCACCACCGTAGCCACGCTGGTCAGCCGCTCACCGCCTTCTTCCCCCAGGGTAACGGCGTTGTGAAGGAACATGACGTCCACTCGCGCCAGCTTCATACGCCTGAGACTGCCTTCCAGGCTGGTGGAGAGGAGGTCGTAAACTTGCTCCGGCGGGGTAGCGCCGACCCGGCACTTGGTGGTGACCCGAACCCCCGCAGGCAGCGACCCGTCGAAGGAATCGCCTATGACGGTCTCCGCCTCGCCATTGCCGTAGGAGGGGGCGAGGTCCAGAACGTCTATGCCGGATTCCACGGCTTCCCGCACCGTCGCAACCGATTCCTCTCTCGTTGTGGTGCCCCACACCTGTCCGAGGCCACCCCCGCCGAGGGTGAGAGCGCTGGCCATGCCCAGCTTGCCGAAAGGTCTTTGTTGCATGTCGTCCTCCGGATCCTGTCCGTGGTCTATAAATGTAGGTTTTGGGTCTGCCCGAGCAACGGAGTGTCCCGCCAGTAGGATACCACCGCTGGTGAGTCGCTGTTGGGTAACGCATGCGTATACTTGGGATGGGGCTACACCGTTAGTAGCAAGCCTAAAGAGTGCAAGAGTATCAGGTTGAAATTGACCCACCTGAAATAGTGGCATCCTCCGGTCATACAGCCTGGAGGTGCCTGGAGCATTGTTAGAGGTGGGAGACGTGAGGTAGATATACGAATTGGAACCGGTTCAGCCCCGCAAATAATGGTGGGGATGCGCGACTTGGTCATCAGTCTCTTGAGAAGCTAAAGGAATCCAGCATCGCCGCCGCACTCTGTCGGTGGGCTACCAGGCCGTCCGATCCCCTTTCTCTGGTCGGCGCTCCTGTCCAATAATCGAAAGCCCCTGCCCTCACACATTGACAACCTTCTGACTCCAGTGGTAGCGTCCGTCGTACCTGCTCTAAGGACAAACAGACATGGGCCTCGCTAGGCACTCCGAAAATCGCAATTGGCGGCACCGCTACATAGTTGGCGGCCGTTTTGCCTTTATCACTGTCGTCCGAACTCACTCGGCAAGGATAATGCTTCTGGATTAGAGAACTCTCAAGAATTAGTTGAAGGCAACGGCGGGAGGCTCTTTTCAGGACCAGAGCTTCCCGCCGTTTCATTTTTCCTGGAGTAGATCAAGCCGACTTCCGGTCCCGGCGGAAGGGGCCTTTGGGCATTCACGAAAGGGCAAGCGTCTCTTGGGTCCTGTCCTAATAATCGAACACTTAACAGGCTTCCGGCAACAATCTGAGCTGCATCCGAAGGGACAGTCATTATTATGGGCTACATTTTCGCCTTTAGAAGCGCTTTCGTTGAACAGCTAAAGTACGACATGCAGCTGGGTGAGGTTCTGTTTTTCCTGGTGACCAATGTCCCTCTGGCCGTGGTGCTGGCTTGGATCGTCAGCAAGGGGTCCAGTTCCGTTCCCATAGACTATTTGCTCGTGGGTGTCCTGCTGATGTCCATTTGGAATAGGGTTTCAATCCGCCTGGGCTGGTCTATCACCGGGGACATTTTGGTTGGCACTTATGACTACATAGCTACGGCACGCACTCCCCTGGCGCTGGTCGTCCTTGCCAGGGCCCTGGCCATTAGCGTGCTCGGTGTCCTTTCAGGATTTATCCCAATATTGGTGATCATGTGGATTACAGGACAGGTTATCCAGGTGTCCGAACCCCTGTTGCTGGCATTCAGCATGGGGGTAGGAGTGGTTAGCGTATTGTCCGTCTCCATTATCTTTGCCCCTCTGTTCCTCCTGGTGCGGGGCCGTGAGGGCTTTTTCAACGTGATCAGGCCAATGGGAGTGGTCTTGGGAGGTTTCTTCTATCCGGTGGCCTTTCTCGCCCCTGGCATAGAGTTGCTGGCCCGAATCCTTCCCGCGGCCTGGGCCATGGACGCTGTGATCCTTGCCTTGGAATCCGAAGGGAGTGTGTTGCGGGGTTACCTGAATCTCGCTATCGCCCTGGCGACTTCCTTCGCCTATTTGTCATTCGCCTATTTCCTGCTGATCAAGGTCGAACGTCGAGTCAGGGTTGACGGCAATATGAGGGCGTTTTAAGGGGTCTGATGACAAATTTTCTGATCCAGTCGTATTTGACCTATCGGGCTTTGTTCTTCTGGTTGAACTGGCCCGCGTACCTGGGGAACGTGTTCCTGGTACCGGTGCTGTACATCACTATGCTGATGCTGACCGGGCGGTTCGCAAACAGTCCCCTGGACTCGGACTATTACATTAAGGGAATGGCTGCCTACTCCACTCCCTTCATACTGATCTGGGGAGTAACTCAGTGCAACTACTATGAAAGAGTCGTGGGGACGCTGTCCTTCGTTCTCGGTAGTTCGGGAAACCGGTGGTTGATCTACTGGAGCAAGGGCACGATGCACTTCCCGAATGGCATGTTTACCGTCGCAACAAGCATATTGTTCGCCTGGGCCTTCATTGGCCTGGACCTTTCTTCCACCAACTGGACTACCCTGATAGTTTCAATACTGCTGATCGGCTTCTCTTGCACTGCCTTCGCCTTGTTTATAGGGATATTCGCCATCGTCATACGGGACTGGCTGGTAATAAGCGCGGCGGCTTCGGGCCTTCTGATAGTCTTCACCGGTGTTGTCGTGCCGCTGGAAGAGCTGCCGGTTTTTCTTCCCTACATTGGCGACATTTTGCCCCTCACCCACGGTGTAGTGGCTTTTCGGGAGGCTTTCGTGGGAGCTGACCTGGCATCCGTGGGAACTCATCTGCTCTGGGAGTTGGCGGTGGGAGTCTGCTACGGGGTTGTTGGGTACATGTTTTTTCGTTTCGTTGAAGTGGATGCCAAGCGACGGGGAGCCTACGAAACGTCCATCCTCTAACGATCAAGAAGCTTGGAGAGACCAGATGGCTACAGCCAGTTCCAACGCCGTCGAGTGCACAAATCTTTCCCGCGTCTATTCTTCCCGCAATGTGGTGGGTCGGCGGCGGGATTTCGTTGCTCTTAAGGACCTCAATCTGGAGATTCCCAAGGGCGCCGTGTTTGGCCTGCTTGGCCCCAACGGAGCGGGGAAGACCACTACCGTCCGCATATTGTCCACCCTCCTCACTCCCACCACGGGAACGGCGCGTGTTCTGGGATACGATGTTGAGGCGCAAGCCAAGCAGGTGCGCAGGAACATCGGGTTCATTCTTGGTGGCGAGCGAGGCCTTTACGGTCGGATAACCGGCGAGCAGAACATGCGGTTCTTTGCGGCCCTGAACCACATTAACCCGAGTGAGGCGCGGCGTCGCACCGAGCAATTGTTGGCCCGGGTTGGCCTCACCGAGCATGCCAGGACGGCGGTCGAGAACTATTCAAGAGGTATGAAGCAAAGGCTGCACATCGCCCGGGGCCTGTTGACCGACCCGCCGGTGCTGTTTATGGACGAGCCAACCATAGGCATTGACCCCATCGGGGCCCAGGAGCTAAGAAATTACGTGCCTGAACTGGCCAGTGAAGGAAAGACCATCTTGCTTACCACCCACTACATGGCCGAGGCCGATATGCTGTGCGACACCATTGCCATCATCGACAAGGGAGAAATGGCGGCGGTGGGCACTCCCAGCGAAATTAAACGCCGGTTCAGTCGGCTTGGAATTATTGAGGTAACGGTAAATCGGCCCAGGGAGGATCTGGCCGGAGAAGTAGCGGGGCTTGAAGAGGTGGAGCGAGTCGAATCGACCGGAGAGGGAGCACTTCAAAAGCTCACGATTTCAGTCAGCTTTGGAACCGACCCAAGAGAAAAGATCGTTGGGATAGTAGGGCCCGAGAATATTGAAAGCCTGGTGTCTCGCGACCCTACTTTGGAAGAGGCATACATCAATATCTTGCAGCGATGAGCCACCTCGCCTATCCCGAGTGGATTTGCCTTTTTGACCAGGGGTCAGTCTCTCTGAGGTGTCTGCGGTGTTCGGCGCGGCGGGGGCGGTACCCCCTGCAGGCTGCTCAGGTCCAGGGGCGGAATATCTACCTGGATAAATTCCTGCACACCGTTGGCCAGTTCATTGTAGCGTTCAAACCAGGACGACAACCGGCGACGCCATGCCTCCAGCCCACCGCTGGCATGAAGTTCGAAGACCGCCTCGCGTCCGTCCAGACCCGACGACACCTGGTCCCATGCCAGTTGCAGGAGCGCCGCTCGCTGCAGGGCGGTGTAGCCGCCCCCGCCAAAGGCGTCTTCCAGTTCGGCGGCCATCTTCGGGTCTTCAAAGTCGGTGTCGGCCGGGGCGTTGACCAGGGAGGAGCCTGGGAGACCCCTCAGGATTTCACCCATCCGCTGGCGAACCCTGAGGGTGTTGATTCCGGCGGCGGCCACATGAATTTGATTCGGCAGGGCATGCCCGCCCTCCGTCGTTTCGGGCTCCAGTTCCGCTGCGGTCATGCAGGTGCGGGTGGTCTGGACGTTGACGGTCAGCTCGACCAGCTGCTCAATTGTCTGAGGATTTTCCTTGAGCCCCATGACTTCGGCCAGCGCAAGTCCCAGGCCCAGGGTCAGTTCCGCCTTGGCGAGCCAGCCGTAGCTATGATGCCAGAGCAGCCAGGAAACCAGGGAATGGCGCCCGTTCCGGTTAATGGGTTCACCGGTAAAGACGCGGGAGCGGGGGATGAAGACATCCTCCAGCCAGACCATAGAATCCAGCTCATCAAACCGGCTGCTTAAGGGTGAGAGGAAGGGATTCGGATGCCTGGCGGCACGCCGGCGCGATACAACCCGGAGGCCGCGGGAATTCACCGGCACGATGAACCAAAGGTGCCTGCCACTGCCTGACGGCAGCTCGTCCCTGCTGGTAATGAGCAGGTCCTCTGCGAAGGGCGTGCTGGTGTGCATCTGGACTTTGCCGGTCACCACGATGCCCTCAGCGGTTTCGCTGACCAGGCGCAGGGCCACGCGCTCGCTTTCGTCCTGGCGAAGTCGCGTACCAATCAACGGCCCACCTCCGGCGAAGGTGAGAAATCGGCCGCTCTCAGCCAGCGACTCCAGATACGTCTCAGCTGCCTCAATCTCCTCAGAGGAGTTGTTCAGCCGCTTCAAAACATTCAGCATCCCCAAGGCGATAAGCGCGCCGTAGCCTGGGGTGTGGGTCATGTTGCCACCGGTGACGAAATGCACGGCGCTGATGGCTTTACCCAGGCGCCTCAAATCCGCGGACGTCTTTGGCGGCGTAAATGCGAGAGGATGCCGTTGGCCGATTCCATCAGGCGGGGTAAGAAGGATATCCTGCCACTCAGGGTCGAAATGGCGGTCGTACCAGGCAACGTACTCACTTACCATCGCCGATGTCGATGGGTCTGTCGTGACGTCGGTCGCAGGGCCCTCGCCGACTACCCACACGTCGCGCCCGTCACGCAAACTCTCTTTGTATTCAGCCCCTGTCCGCATATTTCACTGTCCACAGAATTGTCTAGTCCGATTTACGCCAGTCTTTCAAGCATTGCCGTGACTTCTGGTAACTCGAATGGCCCCTCGTCCCAGCCTGAAATCACCCTGCAATCAATGGTTAGTCCGCGGCCAGGGCCAGAAGGTGCTCGTCCGATTGGGCGCTCAGGTTTACCCTTTTGCCGTCTTTGATAATGGCAGAAAAATGCCGGCCCTTTTGAAACACGCTGATGTCGGCCAGGGGGTCTCTATCCAGGATCAGCATATCGGCCAGCATGCCGGCCTCAATTGTCCCCAGCTCTTCCTCCATTCCGACGGCGAAAGCGTTGTCCCTTGTGTTGGCGACTATGGCTTCCATGGGCGTATAACCGCCGTACTTTACCAGGATTTCCATTTCGTTGGCGTGAAGTTCGCCGTAGGGCATTACCGGCGAGTTGCCGCTGTCGGTGCCGCACAGCACCTTGACGCCCATGGCTCGAGCGTGTTGCAGCATGCCGTAGCCGCCTTCCAGGTTGTGCTTTATCTGGTCGACCTCTTTGTCGCTCCTGCCGAAGTCCCGTCCGACCTCGACGGCGTGCTTCAGGAAAGTGATGGTCGGCATGATGCGCACACCCTTCTCCGCCACGACCTCAAGGTCGGCTTCAGTGGCCAGGTCGGCATGCATGATCCAGTCAAATCCCGCCTCCGCAGCGGCCCGGGTTGAGTCCGAGCCCCTGGAATGGATGGTGATGCGGGCGTTGCGGCGGTGGGCCTCTCCAACGACCGCCTCCAGTTCTTCTTTGGAGATGGTCTGAGAGTCCCCCCAGGTGCTGTCGGCCATCTTTATGAAGTCGACGCCGTGCTTGCATTGCCGCCGGACCTCGGTGATCATTTCGGATACCGAGTTGGCCAGCACGCCGTTGGAATGCTCAGGCGTGCCCATCCATGAGGGCTCGTTGTCGGAAATGCTACCGTAGGTAACGATGAACCGCCCCGCGCAGTAGATGCGCGGCCCCTCTATGAGTCCGGCGTTGATAGCCTCCCGGAGCGCCACGTCGATGAACCAGGTGCCGCCGGGGATGGAAACGCTGGTTATCCCGGACCTCAGTACAGCCTGGGCGTTTATCGCCGCCCTTATGGTGGAGAATTCGGGACTGGTGGCTCCTCGGGCGATGTTCAAGCCGGGCATGGACGGCTGGCCGAAAGACAGGTGGCAGTGGCCTTCTATCAGGCCAGGCAAAATCCACTTGTCGGCGGCGTCGATGGTCTCTACGTGCTCCCGATCTTCGACATTAATCTCCGGGGGAACTGCCCCCACGCTGAGGATGCGGTTGCCCTGCACCACCACGGCGTTGTTGTGGGTCGCCGGCTGGCCCGTTCCATCAATGAGGGTACCGTTGCGGATTATTGTGGTCTTGGCATCGTTGGCGCTCATGGCATCCTCCTCCGTTATTTGCTTGCCTTCCAAATTATGGGTCCTCTATTGCAGATGCGGCAGCAGTTCTTCGGAAACAAGCTGCCAGTACTCCAAGCTGGCGGGGAATTCCCTGGGCAGATTCAAGCTCGCCATCCCGATGTGGTCCAAGCCTTGCGCTTCTTGGCAAGGTTTGATGATTGCGGCGCATCCCTGGGGGCCGGCTACCGCCAAATTGGGCGACTTCCGCAGCCCTGCCTGCCCAAATTCACCGTGGTGTTATCGTGCATATTAGCAGGTTTGTACATGCCTGAGGGCTTTCTTTGCAGCCACTTCCCTGGTCTCTGTGTTGGCCGTGTCACTGTCGCTGACATGTCTTTGGAGCGGCGACGGCAGACAGATACTAAGGCTAAAATCCTTGTACCCCGGCCACTAAATTCGTTCGAAGTATCGCACACGTTCACAGCCCGTCACGGCGTGCCGATAGACCTCCGCTCCTGTAGGGAAAGGGTGCACCTAATGCTCCACGACCTCCTCGCCGAAGGTGGAACGCTCCAGGTCGCTCCCTTCGAAACTCCTTACCCTCGTCTCCAGGCCAGCCGGCAGCAACGTCTCGTTCGGCGCCGAGTAGACATCTTCCAAGTATGCCGCCGGCGGCTCAATCCGTCTCGCTATCCCTGCCAAACCCGACGCGATCACCGCCGAGCAGGCGAGACGGGGTTCACATCGGCCCCCCGGATACTTCGCTCGGTTCGTAGCCTTGGACGTGCTCCCACACCCCGAACCCTGTGATGCGATTGTCCGGAGACTTTGCCAGCGCAGTTGGAGCCCAACTTGCGGAGTATTTTATGCTGCGCCACTGGCAAGCGTTCCGGCTGTAATTCAGCATCGCGGATTACCAAATTAATCCAATAGCACCACGACATCTCCGGATCGTTAGCTTGGAGACGGAGAGACCCACCTTTGAGCGTGAGTCTGCTGCTTTCGGGCAGCAGCAAGCTTCCGTGGTTTGGTTAGGGGGTCCTTATCCAGCTGGCAGCAAGCCTGTGCTGTCGGGGCATGTGGCACTCTCAGTATTCTCTTGTATACTCTGGTACACAGTCACGACGTGCTGGTCAGTTTGCCAAAGCTTTCCCCGTCTTGCAGGGCTTTTACGGTCTCAACAGGCCAACTGCTGACAAGTTATACCCAATTTACATGGACATAAGAGACGGGTTCGAATGAAGTAAGGAAATGCAGCGAAAAGAGGGGTCTGGCGGAGAGAGAGGGATTCGAACCCTCGAGAGGCGTAAGCCCCTACACGATTTCCAGTCGTGCCCGTTCGTCCACTCCGGCACCTCTCCGCGAAATGGAGCTTAGCAATTATACCTAGCTGTCCTTTCAGTGTCCACCGGAGCGAATGTGTTTTGACTCCCTTACCTGATACGACTATGCGCGGTCTCTCTTTGCCTGGCGACCGTTCAGGAGAAAACAATGCCTGAGGAACTAACTCACGACGAATTGATCCGCGAGCAGTTTTCGATGCAAGCAGCCCGCTGGGATACCTACATCAGAGAAGGCAACAACGAGGACATACTTCCCTGGATCATGGGCAACCTGGAGCTTCGGCCCGATATGCGAGTCCTGGACTTGGCTGCGGGAACGGGAGTGGTTGCCAGGGCTATAGCGCCCCATGTAGCTGAAGTAGTGGCGGCTGACGCCACTCCGGTTATGGTGGTCCAGGGCCGGAAACTGGCTGAATCCGAGGGATTGACCAATGTTTCCTTCGACGAAACCGATGCCCGCCGGCTGCCCTATGCCGACGGGTCCTTCGATATAGTTGCCAGTCGGATAGCTATGCACCACTTTGAAGAACCTGCCCTGGTCCTTCGGGAAAAGATCAGGGTGTGCCGTTCCGGTGGTCAGGTTGTTATTATTGACATAACTACCCGCGAGGATACGTCGGCAGCTGTGAAGCATAACCGGCTGGAACGGCTGAGGGACCCGTCCCACACGCAGGCTTTGACGGGGGGTGGTCTCCAGGAACTGGCAGAGCAGGGCGGCCTCGAAATCCTAAAGGCCAGCACTTTCGAAGCCAGGCGAGACCTGGAAAGCTGGATGGAGTTGACGGCAACGCCCCCCGAAGCGCGGGCAACGATTGTCGAGGAACTGGAGCAGCAACTCGCCGGTGGCCCGGATACGGGAATGTTCCCTGCAATGGAGGGCGGCGTTCTGACCTTCTGCCATCGCTGGGTCATGCTGGTCTGCCGCAAGCCTTGAGCTCAATATCAAGCAGGTCGGGAGAAATGGCCGGCGCAGATTGACCGCCATTGGAATACCAAGTACCGGTTAACCAAACGCATCCAACAGAAATAGAGGAGATTAAACATGACAACCTTTGTATACGTGGCAGCCCAGGATGATGACAAGGTTTCAATCTTTACCATGGACGAAAGCTCCGGCGCCCTGTCACTCCATTCGGAGGTGCCGATGGCCGGTGGGCCTTCCGCGTCTGCAATCAGTGCAGACAAGCAGACCATGTACGTCGGGCACCGGTCTACGGGCAGGATAACCAGCCACCGGATTGATCAGGCCACTGGCGGGCTAACCGAAACGGGTGGAGTGGACACCCAGGACTCGCCTACCTACCTGGTGCAGGACCGTACTGGCCGGTACTTGCTGTCCTCCTACTACCAGGGGGAGCGGGTTGCGGTGTATCCCCTGGGGGACGACGGCAGCGTTGGAGGCGAGGCGACTTCCTCTCTGCACACCGATGCCGGCGCCCATTCCATAATGACCGACCATTCGAACCGCTTCGCCTTCGTGCCCCACATTGCCTATCAACAGGACAACGTGCTGGAGCCACCCAAGAATGTCCCTGGGCCCAACGTGATCTACCAGCTGCGTTTTGACGAGGCCACCGGAGTCCTTTCCGGAAACAACCCGTTGACCTTGGTAATGGATCCCCTGGTGGGGCCGCGCCACCTGGTCATGCATCCCAGCCTGGACATCGTTTACTTTTCCAACGAACAGGGCTGCAGCGTTTCTTCCTATCGCATTGACCAGGATAAGGGGACTTTGAGCCCGTTACAGACCGCGTCCACCTTGCCGGAAGGAGTCACCGTTCGCAACACCTGCTCGCAGATTCATTTCTCGCCGGACGGAAGCCTGCTGTTTGTGCCGAACCGGGGGCATAACAGCATCGCTTCCTTCGCGGTTAACGGAGACGGTATGCTGACTCCCGCGGCACATGCTGACACGGAGGCCGTGCCCAGCGCCTTCAGCCTGGACCCGTCGGGGAAGTTCGTTTTCGCCGCGGGTTCGGCTACCAACCGGCTGGCGGCCTACAGCATTGACGGACAGTCTGGCGCGATGACTGCTCTGGGAGCATATGAGGTGGGGGCGAGGCCGATGTCGGTGCTGACCGTTACTCTGGGGTAGAAACTGCCTGGTCAGCCCGAGGTTCCTGGCTTCGCAGGAATGACGGGGTACATGTACCTTAGAGGCTCAAGAGATCGGCCGCCGGATCATCCGGCGGCCGATTTGTATGCATTCAGCTATGCAGGGAAGCTCTGGATAAGCCACCGACATTGCAACGGGAGGCGAAACCTTTGAGGAAGAGGTTAGGGGTGCCAGCTCTGAATTGAGCGACGGCACCCCCATCCTGGCCTTCCCCGTCGAGGAGGAAGGGACATGTTCCAATGTAGCGTACCGACTAATCGTCGGCGGGGACCGGGGTGGCGGCTTCGTCTTCAACCGCGTCGTTGATGAACTCGCCGGTTTTGGGGTCGCGTTCGAAGGGGCTGTATAGTTCCAGTTCCTTGGCCATTTCTCGGACGGCGGGGATGACTTCCTGCCCCATGAGGCGCAGGCTGCGCATCTGGTCCTCGTGGGACATGGCGCCGTCGCCGTCCCAGAAAAAGACGCTGCCAGGGCGGAGGTACTCGAGGACGTGGCGGATCTTGGGCAGTATCGTCTTGGGAGTGCCGGAGATAATGCTATAGTCGGCGGCCTGGTCCTCGTAGGGGCGGCGGTTGGTACCGAAGCGGCCCGCCGGCCCGAAGGCGGTGGTTGACAGGCGGCGAGAGGCGCGGGAGGTGTGGCCCGGCAGGTTCATGATGGCCGGATTGACCTGGCCCTCGTTGCCGGACAGGAAGGGGTTGCTGACGCCGGACAGGTACTTGCGGCCCACCTCGTCGGCCTTCTCCTCGGTCTCGTCCACGTGGACCTTCCACAGGTAGGCCACGTTCTGGGTATCCGACTTGTGGCCGAACTCGGCGGCGGTGTCGTGGTAAAGCTGGAAGGCCTCCTTGGTGGGTTCCAGGCGAGTGGCTAGCAGCACCAGCGGGTAGCCCTTCTCGGCAGTCCACTTCACAGTCTCGACGCTAACCGTCGAGGGAATCCAGATGGGCGGGTGAGGATCCTGCAGAGGCCGCGCCCACGGGTTGACGTAGCGATAATGGTAGTGTTTGCCCTCCCAGCGCCAGGGGCCGGGGGTGGTCCAGGCCTTGATCAGGAAGTCATGGGCTTCCTCGAACCGTTCTCGGTTGAAGTGGGGCGGAGAGTTGTGAGAGTAGCTCTCCCGTCCGCCGCCACGGACGAAGCCGGACACCAGGCGGCCATGGGAAATCATGTCGATCATGGCCAACTGCTCGGCCAGCCAGAGGGGGTCATCCCAGATAGGCAGAACATTGCCCAGAATGATTATCTTGGCCTTGTTGGTGATACGGGCCAGGATGGAGGCGCCCACGTTGGTGACGCCCTGCATGCAGAAGGGAGTGCTGTGGTGCTCGTTGAGCATCAGGGCATCGAAGCCCATCTCCTCGGCGTACACCTTTTCGTCCAGGTAGCGATTGTACAGGCCTGCGCCCACGCTGGGGTTGTAGTACTCGTTGCTGATGCTGAGGTCGGTGGACTGGGTGCCCATCAACCCGGATGTGTCGTCCTGCCAGGGCTGTTCGGTAAAGTGGCCAATGAGCATATCAACACCTCAAAGGATGGTCGTTTTGCCTGCTTTGCTTCACGCCAAAACAGGGGGGAAGTTGCTGGGAGTGTAGCATTGGGGGGAAATGTTGGCAATGGTCAAAGAAAAGTCAGAATACGTTGGCTTTTTCGCTTTTTTCGCACAGTCCCTCTCTGCTACGGAAGAAGAGCATTACGTTTAACGTGTCACAAGAATCAAGCCTTGCTTGCACTACAGAGCATCTTAAAGTCGCAGCGGCGGCATTTATCTAGGACGGGGGCAGGCGTCAAATTCATAGTCCTCAATGCGGTTGCGGCTTCCCGTGTTCTATCGTGAATGCTATCGACGAGCTTATCATCGACCGAACGCAGGGTTCCTTTTCCTTCCTCTAGATCGTAAATTTCTAGGTAGTCGGCATCTCTGCCTGCCAGTTCCATATACCCTAAAGCATATGTATCCAGTTGGGTTTCTGTCACAGCTTCTCGTTGGCTGCGCTCGCTTGACTTTAAGTCTACGATAGTAGTTTCACCTGTATCAGTACGGCGAACTAGGTCTATGCGTCCGGTTATACTTACGCCATCACCTAAGTGAATTTCTATGGCCTGCTCTGAAAATTCAACTTGTTGAAGCTTTTCCTTGTTGTCAATCAAATATCTTGTGACTCCCTCTTTGGCCAGAGCTCTTAGCCTGTCACTTAATACCCCGAACGCATAGGGGGCATGGAAGTGTCGTTCTATTAGGTCTTCTACGTCATCTGTGCTAACGTCTTCACCGCGCATAGACCGCTGGTGTACCTCAGCTAGAGCGTCGTGCATCGACTTTCCCAACCCCATGGCAGGCTCTATCGGTCCATTAAATCCGTACAGAACTTTTAACTTGAACTGGTATCCACATTCGAAAAGGTGTTTGAGGTCAGAGAACGAAAAAGATACATCCGAAACCGAAGTTCGAGGAGTTGGGTCCAGTCGCTTGCGATTGGCATAATTCTGCTTGCTACGTTTTACAAATTTGGAAACAAGAATATCGTCCCAAAATTCGGACTTATACCGATACCAACCACCTTTTGACCGCGGCCCGCAGGTCAAGTGCAAGAATTTCTTGCTCCGAGTCATCGCAACGTAAAACAACCGTCTCTCGTCATCTATAGAACCATCGTAGCGAGCGGCGTCCTCGATACTTTCTGTGGGAATCAAGTCCCATAGTTTGTTATCTTTAGGCCTGGGAGGGAAATGGTCTTTGACCAGGGCAGGAACGAAGACAGCAGGCCATTCACGTCCCTTGGCTTGATGTACTGTCATTACCTGAACAGCATCAGGGACCAGATAATCATTATCTTCCCCTCCCTCACTATATTCATCCTCGGCTTGATTGTAGAGAAAACTTGCGAATCCCCTAAATGAATCGACTGGATTCGAGCGAAAGTTGATAGATTCCCAGTCTTCAATCACTTTGCTGAATTGACCGAGGTTAAACAGCACTATTTGGCCTCGATCCTCAGGCATTCTCTCCTCTCGCAGTTCTGCAATTCTCAGAAAATCCAAAAATACGCTTTGAATGGTTGGTTGGCTACCTTCCTCCCCCGAGTGAAGTTTCTCAGTCAAGTCTCTTAGGTAGTTTAGACCGAGGTCGAGACTGGCTTCAGTGAGCCCGGCATCCGCGTTTTTCCACGATAATCGCAGTGACGCTAGAGTAGGTGCTTCGATGTGTTCGGCCTTATAGTTTCTATAAGAAGTGACGCTCTCGGCAGCAACAAAATGAAACAAACTTCTTGCTGCGCAGCACTCGTCAGTGTCGAATAAATTCGCTAGCCCCTTAACAACAAAAGGAATTTCTGCATCTTTCAGGGCATCCGTGATAGCTGTGCCGTGATTGCGAACGCTTCGCAGAAGAACAGCCATATCTGACCAAGAGAGACCGCGTTCTGCGTCACCTTCATTGAAAGCCACACCACGCAGGACATGCATTGATTCAGCCAAGTATTTTGCTTCTTCTTGAGGTGTAAAAGTCAAGACTGCATCTGACACAAGGGAATTATCTTACAGCAGAGAACTGTAGAATCGTGTTGTCCGGTTGGTCACCTCCTCGGCTCAGGTCTTTCTCCAGGGCCAAGTGCCGGCTTTGCTGGAAGGTCTCCCAGGGAGTCTTGCCATAGCAGTAGCGTCCTGAGTGAGGCCGCTCCTTATTGTACTTCTCCAGCCAGGCGTCCAGGTCCACCTGCAACTCGTCCAGAGTGCGGTAGAGTTTCTTCCGGAAGAGCAGGCTGTAGCATTCGTCCTGCAGGGTCTTGTGGAACCGTTCGCAGATGCCGTTGGTCTGGGGGTGATTGGCCTTGGTCCGGGAATGGTCGATGTCCTCCACCGCCAGGTAGAGTTGGTAGGCGTGGTGCTCTGGCTTTCCGCAGTACTCGGTGCCCCGGTCGGTGAGGATGCGCTGCAGCCTGATGCCCTGCTCGTCGAAGAAAGGGACCACTCGGTCATTCAGCAGGTCCGCCGCGGTGATGGCGCTCTTGTCGGTATAGAGCTTGGCAGTGGCCACCCGGCTGTAGGTGTCGATGAAGGTCTGCTGGTAGATCCGGCCCACGCCCTTGATGGTGCCTACGTAGTAGGTGTCCTGGGCGCCCAGGTAGCCTGGGTGTTCCGTCTCGATCTCTCCGTATGCTTCCTTCTCCTGCTTGGCCTTTTCCAGGGCCGCCAGTTGGCTCTCGGTGAGGATGATTCCTTCTTGGGCCACCTTGGCTTCCAGGGACTTGAGTCGCTTCTTGAAGGTCTCCAGGTCGTGACGGAGCCATACCGAGCGCACCCCTCCCGGGGAGATGATGATCCCCTGCTTGCGCAGTTCGTTGGCTGCCCTCAACTGGCCGTAGGCCGGGAACTCCACCGCGATCCGGAGAGTGGCCTGCTCCACCGCTTCCGGTACTCGGTTCTTGAGCAGCGGCTTCTTGCGGGAAATCTCGTAGAGGGCCGCCTCGCCACCGTTCTCGTAGAGTTCCTTGTACCGGTAGAAGGTGTCCCGGCTGTAGCCCATAATATGGCAGGCCTGGGACACATTGCCCAACTGCCTGGCTAACTCCAGCAGGCCCAGCTTAGGCTTCAATACCTTTTCCTGTTGTGTGGTCATCTGACACTCCTCCCCCTGCATTGGGGACATTTAAGCACAGTGTTTGTTGAATGTCAGATTAAGTCTAGACTATTACACTTGAGGAGAGTCAAAATGCAGTGCAACTACATCCCCTTCCTCATATATCTGTGCATTGGCGTACTTCATGGCTTTGTCTAATCTGGGGTCAACCTCTTGAATAAACCCCTTGGCAGCATCAATGACGCCCTCGCTAGACCTGAAATTCTCTTCTAGCTTAATTTGCTCAACGTCGGGATATCGCTCTGCGAAGGTCAGTATGCTATCTATCTGGCTACCCCGCCACTGGTAAATGGTTTGGTCATCGTCGCCAACAACACATAGACCTGCCCCCAGGTCTTGAAGAATTCTTATCAGACGCTCCTGAACGGGGTTCACATCTTGGTATTCATCGACGACAACATACTTGATACGTTCAGCAATTATCCCCCGAAGACCGGTGTTTGTTTGTAACTGAAAAACTGCTTTAGCAAGCATTGCCGAAAAATCCAAAAGTGACCCTTGGGACAATTGCCCATCATACTTATCCAACCCTTTCATTACAGAAATATCTTCAAGAAATTCTGGATTGAGGTTCGCCTCTCGCAAAACTGATAGAGCCGACAGATAAAGGCTGGTGTCTTTCCATCGAACCAACTTTTGACCCGACAATTTTTCCGTTGTAGTCAAACCTGTTTGGGAACTGTTCCGATTTACCCACAATGATTGGCGTACCGAATCGAGCACTTCGTACTTACGGTACTCGGGGACCTCGTTTTGAAGCAGTTCTTGGCAAAAGCCGTGAATTGTGCCCACGTACATTTCGGCCATGCCGGTTATATTGTTACCAGCCGCCTCCCTAGCCCTTAGTACTACACGTTCCTTCAGTTCGGCAGCAGCCTTGTCTGTAAATGTAAAGGCGATAATATTGCGGGGTTCTAGCTTCGTTTCATCCGCCTTTGTTAACAAGTGGGCGATTCTCTGTGCCACGACTTCAGTCTTTCCCGAACCTGCACAGGCGATTAGCTGCAAATTACGACCGCCGCATTCGATGGCCCACTGTTGGGATTCTGTTAATTGCATTTGGTCTCCAACACATTTTGGCTGGTGGTTTATTTCTTTATCAAAAAAAATTCTTGGAACAAATGTGTACCCGCTTAATGCACCCTTGCATTTGTGCTTTCAGGTAGTAAACACTGCACTACTCTCTGCCGTGTAAAACCTGACAATTAGCGTAACCGAGCTATACCTCGTGTTGCAATGTCATTTAAAGAGAAAATCGAGGCACAGAATGAAGTGCCTCGATTCGAACTAATTTGAGGTGGGTTAGTGAGGATCAATAAAACAGTCTAAAAGCCACCTTCCCCAAACCACTCCCTCACCACCCCCAAGAACCTTTCCGTTTGCTCTACTTCTGGACGGTGGCCGCGGTTTTGGATCATTTCCAGGCGGGCAGTAGATTACTTCTTCTCAAACTGTAAATCCGACAAGTCCAATTTCGGGGAACGCTTGGAAAGGTAGAGCATTTCTACGCCTACAACCTCGTTGTTTTCATTGAAGTCCAGAATGACACCGGGCGACACCTCTTCCGTCCCAACTATGGAAGAGTTATCAATTCGCAAGTACAAAGCGTCTGCTTCTCTATCTACAGTCAGTTTCATTGGTAACCTGATACCCCTACCCAAACCACTCCCCAACCACCTCAACAAACCGCCCCGTCTGCTCCACCTCTGGCCTGTGGCCGCAATTCTCAATAATTTCCAGGCGGGAGTTGGGGATTGAGTCGTGGTAGCGCTGGGCGGCGCTTATTGGGACTATGGGGTCCTGGTCGCCGGTGACTATCAGGGTGGGCAGGCGCTTGAGGCGGGGGAGGAGGTTGGGCAGGGCCGGGTAGTGCATGTAGGGGCGCCAGCTCAGGCGGCAGGAGCCCTCCAGGGACGTCTCCCAGTTCTCCATTTGTTCAGGGGTCGGCTCGTCGGGGCAGATGGCCTGGAACTCTTCTACTGACTCAGGGTTCAGCAGGCAGCGGTTGATGTAGGCCTTGGCCACCACCTGGAAGATGTCGAAGATCTCCCCTTCCGGAGGGCGGACACCGGTGGCGCCAACCAGGGCCAGCCGCTTGAACTGCTGGGGACACATGACCGCCATTTCCGCCGCCAGCCAGCCGCCCAGGGAAAAGCCGATGGCATCCACGCCCTCCAGACCGAGGTCGTCGAGCGCGCCCAGGTACCAGATGGCCAGGTCGTGCAGGTTCATCACCCAGTCCAGTTCGTCGGACTCGCCGAAGCCGGGATGCCAGGGGATGTAAAGGGTGTGGTTCTGGGCCAGGGCCTCGTGCCAGCGCAGCCAGCCGGGGTGCCCCATCTCGTCGTGCAGCACCAGCAGCGGGTCGCCACTGCCTCCCTTGACGAGATTGATGCGAATGCCGGCTACCTCTACCATCTCTTCGGTCCAGGTTACGGAACTGGTGGTCATGGAAGCTCCTCAATGCCGGCGGCGGGTCCGACGGCATATTCTCTTAGTAATCTGCGGGGAATTGAGGTGATTGTCAGAGAGGGAAAGCGGGTTGTCAAGAATCAGCGGGCAAGCAGGGCAGGCAGGTTGACGGTGCGGCCTCCGAATTCTATGGATGTTGAAGTTGGAGATTGCCTGGAATGCCGGTTTGCCTGCATCGCAAAACGTGGTATTGTTCGGACAGATATAGAGGGTCTCGCGCGACCTGGTGAGGAATCCACAGATGGCCACGGCAAACCAGAGTCCCCGCTACGAAGCCCAGGAAAACCCTCCCTTTCTGACGACCCTGGGACATGGCTTCCAGTTTAGCCTGATAGCCTCGGCCGCCTTGCTGGTAACGCCAGTGATAGTGGCCAGGGTTTCGGGCATGGATGAGTCATACCTGATATGGATGGTATTTGCGTCGCTGGTGGTGGTGGGTGTATCTACCCTGATCCAGGTGAAGCGGATTGGGCCGGTGGGCGCCGGAGCCCTGCTGCCGATGTATACCGCGGCCTTTGCCATTCCCTTTTGTATTACAGCGGTGGCCGATGGCGGGCCGGGTACGCTGATGACCCTGGTGGTAGTGACCGCGGTGGCGCAGCTGGCGATATCGAAGTGGCTGTTCATCCTGCGGAAGATCATCACGCCGACGGTGGGCGGCACCGTGATGATGATCCTTTCCATTACCCTGGCCTCGGTGGTGTTTCACCTGCTGGACGAAACGACCAAGGCCGAACCGGTTAAGGGTCCGGCCATTGCATTGATTACGCTGGTGGTGGTGGCCGCGCTGACGCTAAGGGGATCGGCCATATTGCGCCTGTGGGGTCCGGTGGTTGGGATAGTTGTGGGATGCCTGGCCGCGGTGGCCCTGGGAGTGTACGACTTTGGACTGGTGACGCGCGCACCGTGGGTGGGTGTGCCCCAGGAAATTCCGGCTTTTGAGCTGGATATGGGCATTCCCTTCTGGACGCTGGTGCCGTCCTTCCTGTTCTTGGGAGTCATTATTTCTATCCAGGCCAACGGGGAGGCCATAGCCCTGCAGCGGGCGGCGAGGCGGGAGAGCCAGGCTGTAGATTTCCGGCAGGTGCAGGGAGCGCTGGCCGGCGGGGGTATTACTAACCTGCTGGCCGGAATTGCGGGAGCGGTGCCCAACTGCATTCACCCGGGGTCGGCGGCGTTTGCGCAGACGACGGGAGTTGCGTCGAGGCGGGTAGGGTACGTTATTGGCGGGATATTTATCCTGGTGGCCTTTGTGCCCAAGGTGTCGGGCCTTTTGAGCACCATCCCCGGGGCGGTTATGACGGGATACCTTATCCTGGTTTCGGGGATATTGCTGGTTGATGGGGCGAGACTGATAATCCAGTCGGAATCGAACCGGCAGAAAATCGTTGTGGCCGGAGTGTGTTTCTGGGTGGCGGCGGCTTTCCAGTTTGGCCTGTTCACCGCGCCGGACCTGGGGGCAGTGGTTAACGCGCTGCTTAAGAGCGGAATCACGACCGGAGGGCTGGCGGCGATAATCATGGTGATGTACCTGGAATTTACCAACCCGCGGAGCAAGCGGTTTGAGTCGCAACTGCACATCGACGCTTTGCCGGAATTGAACGAGTTTGTGGATAACTTTGCGGACAGCCGAGGCTGGGATGATTCAATGAAGGCGAGATTGAGCGCCGTGGCGGAGGAGACGCTGCTTACGCTGGCGCCGTTGAACCTGGACGGCGAGGAAGAGGAATCCAACGGCGACCGCCGCCTCATTGTGCTGGCCTCGAGCGAAGGGTCGGTGGCGGACCTGGAGTTTATTGGCGGTGGCAATGAGGCCAATGTAGAAGACAAGGTCCGGCAGTTGCAGCAGCACGACACGGTGGAACCCACCGAGCATGATATCTCACTGCTACTGCTGAGAAACTTTGCTTCCTCGGTGCGACATCAGCAATACCACGACACCGACATCATTACCGTGCGGGTTACCCATCCGGGAACGTAGTAAAAGGCTGCATTCCTAGCGGCACCAGGCTGTATGATCCGCTGGATTGGGCATCGACAATAGCCAGAAGGGTGATTGCCCGTTTGCCACATTTCCAGACAGGCTGATAGTGGGCACGTTCTGACGCTATAAGGCGAGTCGTGCTGCCTTGACGTCTGGCTGTAGCGGGGAATTCCGCGACTGCCTTCGGAATTTTTCTGCACTAGATGGTTTGGTAAATAGTCAGGGAAGCTACCACGGTTGGCCCTGCGGAGTTCATTAGCCACATCACCTAAACTGTCTCTACCCTTGTTCTCACACCTTTTCCCATACCGGTTCTGACGGGCAAAGGATACTGGGTACAATGTATGGTATATGACATAATGCATTGGGCGGCCCTTTACCCTCCTCCTCATCTCCAGGTTGATTAGCCCGCAGTCAATTTTCAAGGACTAGCCTCCACACCAAGCATTAACGGAGAGTCTTAATATGGGTTTCTTTGTTCGCATTTGGCGACGCATCGGCGCAAAGCTATATGTGGCCCTGGGATTTGCCGTATTCCTGACGCTGGTGTCCAGCGCTGTGGGTGTCTATTATTTTGAGGCCAGCGGGGATGTAAGTTACCAAGTGCGAACCGAGTCTGTCCCGGTCCTGGAAGCTTCCTGGGGCGCCGCCCTGGAAGGCGAAAGGTTGCAAGTTCTTGGGGGCCGGGTCCTGAATGATCAGGCGCTTGACGAGTCAGTTAATGACACTCTGGAGAGGCTGGATGCAGAACTGGCGCGAGCAAGCCTGGTGCCAGACCTGGCCGCTGACGCCTTGGAAGTCCAGGGCCTGGCCTACGAACTGGCTGCGGTTATCGACAACCTGTCAATAACCCGTGCCGCCGCGTCTGGCGCGGAAAACACCTCAACTCAATTGCGTTCCAGACTGGCTGATGACAGGGGTTCGGAGAACGTAAGCATCCTGGAAGATGCACTGCTCGCACAGGATCAGGCTGAATTGGACGGTCTGTGGCAACAGTTTTCTACTGGACCTTCCCTGGACGCAGGGATCGCCGAACTGGGCAAAGAAGTTTACGAGGCTCGGTCCCTACAGCTTGCGTTGGCAGGGAAGACCAGTGAATTGGCATCAGGCCTGCATTTGACGGCCCAAGCCCTGAGAGAAGCTTCGTCCGGCCTGCTTGTCAAGGCTCGTGCCAATTCATCCGAGACTCTGGAATCATCGGTGTCCCGTTTTGACCAGGGCAGAGTGTTGCTGGCCGCAATCAGCCTGGTAAGCGTGGCGGTCGCCACCATTGCCGCCTGGTTGCTGGTGGGCAATGGCCTGGTCCGGCCCCTTACCAGGCTGTCGGAACGCATGCGAGGGATGGCGGGCGGCGACCTGGAAACCCCGGTGCCGGGGGTCGGCAGGGACGAGATTGGCGAACTTGCTGATGCCCTGGAAGTTTTTCGCCAGCAGGCTTTGGAAGTGCAGCGGCTGAACCTGGTGGAGCAACTCTATGGAGAGTTGCAGGAGGCCAACGCTGAATTGCGGCGTATGCAGGACCGGCTGGTGGCCCAGGAGAAGCTGGCGGCATTGGGGGAGCTGGTTTCCGGTGTGGCCCACGAGATCAGCAATCCGCTGAATTTCGTGCAGAACTTCGCCGAAGTGTCGGTGGAAATGTACACAGAGCTTACCGAAGTGCTGGAGTCCTATGAAGGAAGCATGAGCGAAGAGGACCGCACCGCCATTCACGACCTGGAGGAAGACCTGGCCGACAGCCTGAACCGGATTAAGGCCAACGGGGGCAGGGCGCTTGCCATCGTCGAGCGGATGCGGGGCCTGGGGGTCGTTGGTGGCGAGCTTACTCCGGTTGACCTTAACTCCGCAGTACGCGGTGCGGTAGACGTCGGAACCACTGCTTTCCTGGCCCAATGGCCTGAATTCCGGCTTTCCGTGGAGTATGACCTGGACCCATCGGTAGGGGAGGTGGAGATGGTCGAGCACGATTTTGGGGAGGCTGTGGTGAATCTGGTGTCCAATGCCTGCTATGCCATGTGGTTAAGACAGTCGGAGGACGCTGAATCCGAATATCAACCCAAGCTCCTGATATCCACTTCGGTTGACGGGGAAAGCTTTGAACTAAGGGTCCGCGATAATGGCACCGGGATATCAGACGATGTGCTCAGCCATATTTTCAATCCCTTCTTTTCCACTCGCGAGGGAGCGTTGGGCGCAGGCCTCGGGCTGCCCATTGCGGCAGACGTCGCCCGGCGGGCGGGCGGCAATCTGGCCGTTGACACCGTTTACGGAGAGTATGCAGAATTCGCTTTTTCGCTGCCGGCCTCCGAATTGCCCAGACAGGAAGCCACGAGCGGGGCAGCGCCCATCTGAACTTATCTCCTCCGCAATAGCAGGTAGAGGAAGACAATGGAGGCGATCAGCATGGCGAAGAAGAGCGCCAGCACCAGTGTAATTCTCTCCCTGGGGTCGGCGGCCAGCGCTTCCAGGGCATCCCTGATTCGAGGCAAGGCATCGCCTATAATCGGAAGAGTGGGCCGCTGGGGCTGAACCCCCTCTTCCAGTACCGGTAGAGCTACGGTGATGGTGGGTTCTGGCGAAGGGCGCTGTGAAAGCTCGGAGTCTGCCTGTGATGGTCCGCGAGGGCCAAAAGCAGGTGTGGCTGTCCGGACCATTTCCACAGGGGGAATGAGGAGGTCACCCGGGCTTCGCGTGGGCGTCGGCGTAGGAGATGGCGTTGCGGTTGGGGTAGGCGTCGGCGTGGCGGTAGGCACCGGAGTCGACGTTGGCGCAGATGTAGGTGACGGCGTGGCAGTAGGAGAAGGCACCGAGTCCTCACGTCCGGACCTGTCTCCTTCCTGGGTTGCTTCGGGCGCAGACGTCGGTTTAGGAGCCGGGCTTGGCTCGACGGTCGGTTCAGGGCTGGGTGACGGCTGTTCCGTAGGCATTGGCTGTTGCGTGGGCTCTACCACGCCATCGTCGCCATCGTCGCCATCGTCGCCATCGTCGCCATCGTCGCCATCGTCGCCATCGTCGCCATCGTCGCCATCGTCGCCATCGTCGCCATCGTCGCCATCGTCGCCATCGTCGCCATCGTCGCCATCGTCGCCATCGTCGCCATCGTCGCCATCGTCGCCATCGTCGCCATCGTCGCCATCGTCGCCATCGTCGCCATCGTCGCCATCGTCGCCATCGTCGCCATCGTCGCCATCGTCGCCATCGTCGCCATCGTCGCCATCGTCGCCATCGTCGCCATCGTCGCCATCGTCGCCATCGTCGCCATCGTCGCCATCGTCGCCATCGTCGCCATCGTCGCCATCGTCGCCATCGTCGCCATCGTCGCCATCGTCGCCATCGTCGCCATCGTCGCCATCGTCGCCATCGTCGCCATCGTCGCCATCGTCGCCATCGTCGCCATCGTCGCCATCGTCGCCATCGCCGTCATCGCCGTCATCGCCGTCATCGCCGTCATCGTCGCCATCGTCGCCATCGTCGGTGCCGTCGGTGCCATCGCCGTCATCGCCGCCATCGCCGCCATCGTCGTCGTCGCTGCCGTCGTCGTCGCTGCCGTCGTCGTCGATGGGGTCGGGATTGGGATTTAGAGGGGGGTCAATGGTCTCGTTGGTATTGCTGTTAACGATACTTGAGCAAGCGACAATAGTACTCTGACCGCTTTCCCAGTTAGGTCCTATCCAGGCGATCTGGTACCAGTACTCTTCGCCTTGCACCGCTCCGTAGTCGCGGTCCTGCTTCGCGATTGGGCCAGTGTAGTCGGAGCCCCAGTAACCGCTGTGGGACCTTTGCAACTCTAGCTCCCCTGCCTTGGTCTTGTAGAGTGACATTCCCCTAATACCGGCAGGGTGGTCGTCCCACTGAATGAGATTGTGCCAGAGTCGTGGTTCGGGGTCACCGAATTTAGGGGTCACCCAAATGTCAGTGTCGTGGTGACGCTGGCCCTGGCAATGCCTGTGGGCGACCTGGCTGTCGAAAGTGGCTTCCTCGTGGCTGATGGCGTAATAAACTTGCTTTGCCTCCAAGGGAAAAACAAGGGAGAAACAAACGGCACCGGCGATGGCAATAAACAACGCCATGGCCGGTCCCAGGTAGCGACCGGAATTCGCCCGGGAGGGTTTCCCAGTGGGAAAGATCACCCATAAACCTTTGTTTGAATAGAATAAAGACTCTACCCATTCTACCCAAGGACGTAGTTTGCGAAATACCTAGAATGCTGAGGCATTAATTGCCACCTATGGCTGGTCCTGCACTTATTCAGCAGATAACTCTTTAACTATGGAACTAAAACGTTGGTTCCCGCCGATAAATTGAGCGTAACCGGCAATTTCGAAGCTGGAACAGACCCTCCATTACTGTGCAATTCGGAGCCCAGAAGAACTACATCGGCCCGGCGAGTAGAGCGGAGCGTAGGAATTGTTCGTTGATATCGGGTATACCGGATGGTATATTGCCAACTGGCACCGGCCAGTGCGGACAAGCAGACAAACAAGGCAAGTTAGACAGGGGCGTCCAAGGTGAACTTTGACAACTACAACCTAGACTCCGCCATTTACGATGAAATGTTCCTTCCGGGAGGTGCGCCCAGACCCGAGGCTCAGATTTTGTACGAAGCCTTGAGCCAGTTGTCCTCTGAAGAGCTTGCTACTATCCAGGGAAGAGTAAACCGGGCATTCTCCAGCGAGAGTATTTCTTTTACCGTTTACGGCGACGCCGAAGCTGAAGAGCGCATTATTCCCGTGGACCCAATTCCCCGGGTAATCACCTCGTCTGACTGGAGTTTCCTTTCCAAGGGACTGGAGCAACGGGTCAGGGCCCTCAACAATTTTCTGGAGGACATTTACGGGTCGGCCCGAATCATCAGCGACGGGGTAATTCCCGCGGACATGATTCTCGATTGCCCGCAGTTCCGGCCTGAAATGCGGGACTTTTCTCAGCCTTTCGGCGTCTGGGTGGCGGTTTGCGGCACCGACATCATCCGGGTGGGTGATGGCTTCAAGGTGCTGGAGGACAATCTGAGAGTGCCGTCGGGTGTCTCGTACATGATCGCCAACCGGAAGGCCGCCAAGGCCAGTTTGCCACGGGTGTACCGGAGCGCAAGGGTCCAGGACGTGGAGCAGTACGGGACCGCTCTGCAAACTACCCTTCGGGAGTTGGCGCCGAATGGCAAGCCCAATCCCACGCTAGCCTTGATGACTCCCGGAGTTTACAACTCTGCCTACTACGAACATATGTTCCTGGCCCGGGAGATTGATGCCGAACTGGTAGAGGGCAGCGACCTGGTGATTAGGGACCGGGTTGTCTACATGCGAACCACCGAGGGTTTGCGGCAAGTTGACGTAATTTACCGGCGCATCGACGACGACTTTCTGGACCCCCGCGTGTTTCGCCCAGATTCCATGCTGGGTGCTCCGGGGTTGATTGAAGCGGCCAAGGCCGGCAATGTTACCCTGGCCAACGCCCCGGGAACGGGTGTGGCGGACGACAAGAGCGTTTACGTTTATGTACCGGAAATGATCCGGTACTACCTGGGGCAGGAACCAATGCTGCAAAACGTGGAGACCTACCTTTGCCGCCGGCCCGAGGACCTGGAATATACGCTGGACAACCTGGCGAATCTGGTGGTCAAGAAGGTAGGGGAGTCCGGGGGCTACGGTATGATAATTGGCCCTCACGCAACGCAAGAGGAGCGGGACGACTACGCGAAGGAGGTACGGGCAGATCCGGCAGGATTCATCGCCCAGCCGGTGCAGTCCTTTTCCAGGGCTCCTTGCCTGGTTGACGGAAGTTTTGAACCCCGGCACGTGGACCTGAGGCCATTTATTCTTAATGGCCTGCAGACCCGAATTGTACCCGGGGCCTTTTGCCGGGTGGCGTTGCGCAGGGGCAGCCTGGTCGTAAATTCCAGCCAGGGCGGCGGGGGCAAGGACGTGTGGGTCATATCCGAAGACGAGGGTCGCGCGGAAAGCCAACAACAGGTGTCCAGAGCGTCTTAAATCCCGATTAGCTTGATCAGACTTGTTACATACAGAACCGGTATCAAAACCGTTGGTGAAATTCGTTGCTGTTCCTTTCCGTGGTATTCCATCGCTTTTTACCCCCATCCTAACCTTCCTCCGCCGAGGGGGAAAAGACCCTTAGGATAGTTACCTTGGTTTTTGTCTGGAGGAATTAATGCTCTCCCGGAGTGCGCAAAGTCTCTATTGGCTCGGTCGCTACCTGGAACGTGCGGGCAACCTAAGCCGGTTGCTGCAGCTCCAGTCCGAGACATTGATCGACCGTCCCATACGGGAAATTAACTTTGGCTGGAGTCGAATTTACAAGTACGTGCAGCTCGACCCGCCTGCGGGTGATCTGGGCTCGTTCGGTGACGAGGACTTCGTGCTCGCCGATTCTTTTGCACTGGCGGACGACCTCACTTTTGAACGCTCCAATCCCAGTTCGGTCTTCAGTTGTTACGCCAACGGCAGGGAAAACGCCCGGCATACCCGGCACTGCATCAGCCCGGAAGTATGGACGTGCCTGAACACTTCCTACTTGAGGCTGCAAGAGCAGGATATAGCCACCGTCTGGCAGTGGGCGCCTACCTCGTTCTACCAGTCCCTGGTGACCGAGATAGAAACTTTTGGCGGGTTGGCCGAGTGCACCATGTACCACGACGACCGCTGGAGTTTCATGCAGCTGGGACGTTACGTTGAGCGTGTTCAGGGCGCCGCGGCGTTGCTGCTGGCCCAGATGGACGCTGTTAGCACCAGTTCAAGCGAGGAGTTCCACGAAGAGGACTGGACCTCGCTGCTCCGAGTTTTCTTCGCGCTGGAAGTCTATAACCATACTTACAGCGTGGCGGTGCAGCCCGACCGGGTGATGGACCTCTTGGTAACCGACCCGTTGCTGCCCGAATCCCTGGGTCGGACGATGAGGCTCATCGAGTCAGAGATAGCCGCTATTGGAAGTGGCCCCTATTCCCGTTCCGGGCGAGCCCTGCAGCGGCGGGTGGGACAGTTGTCGGCCATGATCAGCTACGAGTGGCCCGATGAAGAGGACCGGACGGCGCTCATGAAGGAAATGTCCAAGGGCGCCGAGGACTTGCATGTGCTCATCAGCGAAGCCTACTTCGACTATCCGGTGCAGGAGCCTGCGTGATAGCGCGTCTATGCTGACAAGCGCCCGGATGGTTTCCAAGCCTGTAACATAGTCTGTAACTGAGACCGCTGGGTTTAGGTAGTGTTTTCCTTCAGGCAGGCTTGCTGCAAGGAGACGGGGCAGCCACAAGGGCTGCCCCTACAGCGTCCGTAAACCACACCACCCAAACCGTAACGCTACCCCCGTCTTCATTGAGTGTGGAGCTGGCGTATATTCCCGGAGTAATCCGGGTGGCGGAAGTTGTTGCTGTTTAACCCGCAGCTACCCAGTCGACGACCCGTTCCCCGATCATCAAGGCCGTGGGATGGAGTCCGCCGGAGCGGGGGATGTGCGGGCAGACCGAGGCGTCGGCGACCCACAGGCCCTCTACTCCCTTGACCCGGCAATGCTGGTCTACCACCGTCATGGGGTCGGAATCGGGCCCCATTTTGCAGGTACCGGATACGTGGCGCGCGGTGCCCACCGTCTGCTTGATCCACAAATCGAGGGCGTCGTCGTTGTTCAGAATTTCGTCGGAGGGGGTGATCCGGTAATCGAAGACGTCCTTGTAGGAGTCTGACTCCAGGATCCTTGCCCCCATGCGAATACCTTCCCGGACACGGCGCATGTCGTCCGGATGCTGAAGGTACTGGTAATTGAAAGTGGGCTGGACGCTGGCGTCGGCTGAAGCCAGCCTGACGTAGCCCGTCCCCTTGGGCCTGCCGAGAGTGCACGACAACCGAGCGGACCTTTCCGGAGGCACATCGCCGGTATGGTACCGGGTGCGTACTCCCCGGACCCGCTCCTCGCGTTCGTCAACCACGTTGTTGGTCCGCAGCAGCATGTCATTTACTTCGTCCGAGCCGTCCGAAGTGTAGTGCAGGCTGAAGTGGGGCCCGTCCAGATTGGGTTCCATGCTGACGTCTTCTTTGACCTTGTAGTTGATGTGGGCGCTCAGATGGTTAAAGAGGCTTTGGCCCACACCCGGCGCTTCCTGCAGGACCGGAATGCCAAACTGCTCCAACTGGTCCCTGGGGCCGATGCCGGAGAGCATCAGCAGTTGCGGGGACCTGATGGAACCAGCGGACAACACCACCCGGTCGGCGAACACCTGAAACACCTCGCCCCCGCTTATAGCCTCGACCCCGACGGCCTTCCTGCCCTCGAACAGCACCTTTTGGACGTAGACTTCGCCCCGGACGGTGAGGTTAAGGCGGTGGCGCATGGGGCTGAGGTGGGCCAGGGCCGCGCTCATCCTTACGCCGCCCAGGTTATTGGTTGGGGCGACGCCCACTCCGGTGGGATTCGGCCCATTTGTGTCCTCGACGGCGGGGTAGCCTTCTTTCATGCAGGCATCGAAAAAGGCCTTCTGGATGGTAGACGGCGCGGCGGACTGCCGGCGGCGCACCGGAATGGGACCGTCTGTGCCGTGGAAATCGTCGTGGATGTCCAGGTCCCGTTCCATCTTGCGGTAGAAGGGCAGTACCTTGTCATAAGACCATTCGGTGTTTCCCCGGGCCGACCAGTCATCAAAGTCCTCCGGCAGTCCCCGCTGCATTGCCTGGCCGTTTATGGACGAACCGCCACCAATGACCTTGCCCTGGGCTACGTGGATTTCACCCTGTTCCTCGGTGATGGTTCCCCGCAACGCCCAGTTGTGTTCGGAATCCGGAGATTCGGCGTACCTTGTGCCACCATATTTAATTTCGTCAGGAACGCTCTCCGGGTCCGGATAGTCCTTGCCGGCCTCCAGCAGCAAGACCGACATGTTGGGGTCTTCGGCCAACCTGCTGGCCAGGACCGACCCCGCCGCTCCGCCACCGACGATTACTACGTCGTATTTCATACATCCTCCTTAGATAGCCCAAAAGTTTGGCTGGTTCCTCTGTATGGGGGACATTATAGCGGGAAGTGGGCAATTCGGAATAATGCCAGTGCGCGGGAAAACCGACCTTGCGGCGAAGAGGTTATTGCCCGTGTGGCCTCGGGATTGGGTAGCGTTCCGGTTCAGGTTGGTTGGCCATAGAGCCAGGGTAGCCACAAGGGCGTTATCCACACAGTCCGTCTGTCAAACAACAGAACTGCGACGTTGTCCCGGAATTTCGTTTTCTTGACAAACCTGGGAAGCCGGGCCTAATTTGAAGCGACTATTGAAAATGACGGGAGGAAGCAATGCCCAAATACACGTACGACCACATCCACCTCCGCACCAAGCAGCCGGAAGAAATGGCCTCCTGGTTTGAAAAGATGTTTGACGCCAGGGTAATTCACTCGGTCCAATCTGACGGGTTTTCGCGCACAGACCTGGACATTGACGGGTTGATGGTCTTCATCGCCCCCGTTCCCGCCGATGAGCAGATGCAGTCCAACCCTTCGGACCCGCACCTGGGCCTGGACCATTTTGGCTTCCGGGTGGATAACCTGGAAGAAACGGTGGCTGAACTGAAGAGCCGGGGAGCGGACATGGCACGGGAACCGCGAACGATTCGGCCCGGCGTCCACGTGGCTTTTGTGCGCGCGCCCGACGACGTGCGGATAGAGTTGCTGCAGCGGGATTAGTGGATCTCTGATTAAGAAATTATCTCAAAACCAAGGATGAAATTCGCAGTGTTGCGCTGTGTTGCCATTGCGCTGCTTGTCACCCTCATCCTGACCTTCCCCCGTCATGGGGGAAGGGACTTGTACAGAGGTGCCCCAGACCGGGCTGCTACGCCGGTTATCTGTACCGGGGTTCTACACAGGGGAACTGGACCGGCCTGATTCCCGGGGCGGTTCGTCCCGGCGCAGGGTGTACAAGTCTGAAGCCATGATCTGGGGAATCTTAGAGGTCAGGCTGGGGAAGTCGTCGGCGACCGCGTGAATCAGGCGGCCGCTGAGACCGTTCGCGGCATCGCTGGCCAGCCAAACGGCAAGTTCCGCAGCCCGGTCGATGGAGGCGCCACCCCCGCCGGTTACCTGCAATCCAAACTCGTAAAGCTCGGTGTCCCCTACGGCCTGGGCCTGGCCGGTAATCTCCTCCCACATCCGGGTGTGAATGGAACCCGGCCCCAGGGCATTCACTTGGATGTTCTTGTCGGCCAGTTCCAGGGAGAGGATTTCGGTGAGACGAATTACGGCGGCCTTGGATGAGCCGTAGGCCGACAGATGGTAGGGCGCGGAGGTTGAGCCGGAGCCGGACAGGTTGATGATTCGACCGCCGCCGCCTTCGGTCATAATCGGAATCACCGCCCTGCAGCAAAGGTACGTTCCCACAAGGTTTACCTGGATGGTGCGGACCCAGGAATCGACGTCGTTGTCCTCCAGGGCGCCTATGGGGCCGACAATACCGGCATTATTCACCAGGGTGTCTATGCGTCCAAAATTCTCTTCCACTTGACGGGCCATGCTATCCACGGCGGCCTGGTCCGTTACGTCCACGCTGACGATACAGGTGGAGGCGCCAAGGGATTGGGCTGCCTGCGCCGTTTCTTCCAACTCGTCCGGGCTGCGGGCGGCCAGGGCCAGCCTGGCTCCTTCGCCGGCATAGGCCAGGGCAATGGCGCGGCCGATACCCCGTCCGGCGCCGGTGATGAGGGCAACCTTGTTTTCCAGACGCATTCGCCAGTCTCCCTAACGTCTAAATTGAACCGGCTCTTCCGGCCGAACCTTATTACATTTGCAGGCTTGCCTGACGGTGTTCCCGAGGCCAGATTACGACTTTTCTTCCCTGCTGCCACTGAACCATGAAAACGGAACGGCCAACCTGTTTTCCTGTGGCCGCGTCAATCCTGAATCTTCCGAAAAATGTGTGAAAGTCCAGGCTCACTGCGGCATTCCAGAGCGCCGTGGGGTCAGGGGTGCCGGCCTCTTCCAGGCACCGCTGGGCCACAATGCCGGCGGCATAGGATTGGGCCATAGGGTAGTCGATGGGCAGGCCGCCATTGACGTCTTTGGCACGCTCCAACGATACCATAAGCTGTTCTGGTGAGGGGCCAAAGTAAGGGTGGGGCAATGACCCTGAATCGTGAATCGCGGGAGGCTCCCACTGGCTGGGTCCGATGAAGCCGTCGACGTCGCTCCCCAGTTCCGCCTTAAAAAGGACAATGCCAGCGGCTACCACCGCTGTTGCTCTGGGCCGCCGGGCCGTTTTCCATTGGGATATAAGGGCCTTTGCGAAAGCAAGGTCGTGCCTGATCCGCCCAACTACCAGCAACAGGTCCGGGTCTGCCTCGTTTACCTGGGAAACTATAGAGGAAAAGTCCGATTGCTCGGGTGGGAATTCGAGGTGGAAAGTTTTCGTGAAGCCCTGCGCAACGGCCCTGGCTTCCAAGCCGTCGCTGACTTGCCTGGGAAAGGCCCCAGCCGAGCAACGAACGATGGCAAGAGTGCTGGCCGAGGGGTCGGAACTCCGGAACAGTTCCGGCAGTTCTGACAAGTACTCCCGCGCCCCGTTGAGAATGCCCACTACCCGGCTACCTGGTTGGTATATTTCATCCGCCGCGCCGCCCTGGTTCCACAGTACCTGCCCGTGTTCGGCGGATACGTTGGCGGCGGCGTTGGCCAGTCCACTGGAATAGGGACCGAACAGGAGGTCAACACGGTCTTGCTTGATCAGCGTCCGGGTGGCAAGGATTGCGCCTTCAACACTGCTGGAGTCGTCGTAGTGAAGAACTTCAACCGGGTGCCGACGGCCTGCCACCACCAATCCACCTGAACGGTTAACGTCCTCAGTCCAGGCCTGCAATCCGGCCAGTGCCTGACGCCCCTGCGTCCGGAATTGGCCGGACAGAGAAACTGGCATTCCAACCTTGATGACAGGCATGCCGACGCTCCGGCGGGCTGAAGGCCGCCGGTAAGGTTCCCGACCTACATCCTGGGACGGAATATTCCAAAGGAACTGGTGTAGCCATGCAGGAAGGTCGTACCGCTGACCGGGCCGATTTCCCCGTTACAGAAGAAGCCTCCCAGCGGAACGGCGCCCAGCTTGTCCCGGAAAAGGTCGGTGTCGTGGTTAGGCTTGCCGTACAAGTACTGGCCTCGTCCCAGGCAGGAGAAGAGCAGAGCACCCTGGGCCTGGTTTTCCCGGTTGTCCCCGGCGTAGCGGTCAAGCACCGCCGCCAAGTCCTGGGCTGACGTATCGGCATCCCGGAGATGGAATTGGACCAGTTGCCCCTCTTTCAGCATTTCGCCGATAGCCAGGGAACCGCTGCGGTCGTCCATGCCCATGACGTTCCGGATCAAGAAATCGCCCTGCTGCGGCTCTTCGATAAAGTCGTCCATAACCACGCCAAGGAAAAGGGAATTGCGCATCAAGCCCTGATCTCTCTCATTCAACGTCGGGAAAAGGCCCCTGAGTACGGTCAAGGGCGTTTCGCCGTCCAGAGATTCCAGCATGTTTTGGCGGCTCTGGGTTATGCGCATGGTTTTCCCGATGGGGCGGCAACCCTGCGCCACCACCGTATCGACCGTGATATTGCCGTGCAGGGCCACACCGATCGCACCCGACCGGTGGACCCGGTTGCCCAGGAACAGGGCATTTCCGCCCTGCTGCTGCCCTCCGCTGGCCAGGCCTCCGATCTTGGCGGCGCCGGCGTAGGCGAAGTCCATGCCCATTATCAGGTTCTGAACCGGGAAGGAGAAGGGATCTGCCAGCAATACAAACTGGGGAGAGTCGGCGGGACTGACCTTGAGCAACTCCTCCCAGGAAGCGGGCCCGGCATCCAGATCAGGCAGGGCGTCGCTGGCGAGGTGGAAGGGCGTGACGGTCACGCCGGGGAGGGAAGCGGCCGTTATGGACAGGGCCGGCCTCTGTTCCACTTCCTGTCCGTTCCCGATTATGCCGCCGCCCGAACAGCCCAGGACCACGGGGGGAGCAGCCTCGGAACCCAGTTCATGCCGGACCAGTTCCGGAATGGCTTCATAGTTCTGTTGATAGTGGGAGGAGGCGAATACGACAGCCAGGTCCGGTGAATCACCACCGAGCTGCGCCCGAAGGCTGACAGCACACTCCTCGATAGCCGACTCGACGGCGGTTTGTTCTGAAATTGCAGAGGCCCACTTCATTTTGATACCTCTCTTGTAACGCGAATGGCCAATACGTCGGCCTTTTGGAGATTGCCCCAGTATACCAAGTTCGGGCGAGTCTTGTGTTGATTAACCGACTCTAACCGCTTCGCCGGAAAGAGTATTTTTCAGCATCTTGCGGATTCGGCATCCGAAAAAGAGACAAGGCGGTGGCACCCGTGAGCCGCCATTGCCAGCCCCGCTTGCCGGTCATATAATCGCCGAAGCTAGCCAAGACGCAGGGAGGCAAATCGATGCAAACCAACAATACCAAAGCCAAGCTGGCCGCCGGCGAAGTGGTTTTCGGGGCGATTATTACTCGATATTCACCCGATTTGGTGGAGATTTTCGGGGCCGTCGGGTACGACTTCGTCATGATTGACTGCGAACACGGCCCGATGAACCTGGACCAGGTGGAGCACATGGTGCGGGCTGCCGAGTCTTTTGGGATAACTCCGATAGCCCGAATTCCCAACCATGAGGAATCCACCATTTTGCGGTTCCTGGACCGTGGGCTCCAGGGCATAATTGTGCCCCACATCAACACCGGCGAAATGGCTGCCGGAGTGGCTCACGCGGCGCGGTATTATCCCGATGGCCAGCGCGGCATGGGCGGTGGCAGGGCCCACGACTACGGTATAGGGGTTACCAGGGACGAGTCCACCACTTGGGTTAACTCCCAACTGTTGGTCATCCCCATGGTGGAGGAGGTTGAGGCGGTCAACAACCTGGACCAGATTCTGGCCGTGCCCGGGGCCGACGTGCTCCACGTCGCCGCCTCCGATCTGGGCCAGAGCATGGGATTCCCGCCGGTGTCCGAGGTACGCAAGGTAATGGGCGAAGTGATTCCGCGGGTGCGTGCCGCCGGCAAGAACGTGGGGGTGGGCGGCAACAATCCGGCCGATGCCGCTGGCGTGGCGGAGTTTATCAAGCTGGGAGCCAACTTCGTTACCGTCTCTTCTCAAGGGCTGATGCGCCTGGCTGCCGAGGATTTCCGCAAGCGGGTGTCCGAGGCGCTGGCAGGTTAGCCCGCCGTCGTCCAGATGACTTTAGTGTACATTCGTCCCTAAGAGTAGATAAAAGAAAACTGGAGGAAAAATCATGCCTGACACGACTTTGAAACTGGAACAGGTACAGGCGGCAATGGCAGCAATGATGGCCAAAGCCATGGAGACCCCGGACGCCCCGATCGCCATGGCCATCGTTGATGCGGCCGGCAACCTGGAAGCCTACGCCAAGATGGACAACCTCCGGATGTTCAGCCGCCGCCATGCCTTGCGTAAGGCCTACACCGCGGCAATCATGGGAGGCGATACCGGTGCCAATGCAGAGCGGATGCACAGCCAGGGACGCAGCATCAGCGAGATGGGCGACTCCAACCTGACCCACGGCCAGGGTGGACTGGTCATCATGAAGGATGGTGTAATCCTGGGTGGCATTGGCGTTGGCGGCTACCCCAGCGGGCAGGCTGACGAAGACGTGTCCCGGGTTGGCCTGGAGGCCATGAATCTCTAGTTGCGGCAGATGGTTAGGGTGCAGGATAGTTCGGAATAGGTCGTAGACATTGCAGCGAAAGCCGAAATCGCTGAGGAGAGCTAAGGAGTGGCCGCTATGGAGTGGGTGGCGGCACCTCCTTCCTAACCTTCCCCTGTCGAGGGGTAAGGGACTTTCTCTGAGGTTCGTTCGACATCCGGTGACAACCGCTGTTCTTATGGCCGGAAGAAGCTGCGCAAAAAGCAGGGGCGGGTGATGAACCCGCCCCTTGTCATTGCCTGAGAGAACTGGAACTCTTCAGCGCTTACGCCTTGGGGCGCTGGATTATCTCAACGCTGACGTGGTCGGGGGCCTCGACGAAAGCCACCATGGAGCCGGAAGGCATGGTCCATGGCTCGCATATCATGTGGACGCCGTTGGCCCGGAACTGGGCTGCGGCGCCTTCCATATCGTCTACTTCAAAGCCGAAATGGTCCAGACCGTAACGGGGTTCAGTGGAACCGGGCACAGGGTCCTCGCCCTCCGCCCGGCCGGATATGGTCATCAACGTCTGGCCGTTCAGCTCAAGTGTAATGGACTTGGTAGTGGACAGGGGCCGCTCCGAGGCAATTACAGCGCCAAAGTTGTCGCAATAGAACTTGGCGGCGGAATCGGGGTCTTCGCTGCGAAAGTGGAGATGGTTCTGGGTGAAGTTCATGGTTTTGCCTCCTTAACTTACGTCTGTTCCAAATAGGCTTGTGCGGGGGCAGGGGTTGCGCCCTATCCCAGGAAGTCCTTTACCCACTGGTTGTAGTCGTCGCGGCGGGTTAGCTGGTTCATGAGTTCAGGCGAGGCCAGTGTGTCGGTCAGGTCGGCTGGTTTGACCCCATCCCGAAGGGATTTCATGGTGTCGTAGGCCGCCTTGACAGCCGCGGCGAAGGGGAGGTGGCCCTGGAGGGCAACGCGAACCCCGGCGCCGCTCAGGAAGTCCAGGTCGGCCAGTTCGCCGCCGGCGCCACCCAGCAGCAGCGGAATGTTTACCTCGGCGGACACGGCTTCAACCTCGGCTCGGGTCTGGGCACCGGCGAGGAACATGGCGTCAACACCGGCGGCCTCGTATGCCTTGGCACGCTTGATGGCATCCTCCAGGCCGGTTACCCGCAGGGCGCTGGACCTGCCGGCGACGACCAGGGCAGGGTCCTGGCGACCCGACAAGGCAGCCTTCATCTTGCCTATGCCCTCTTCCACGGAGATTAACTGTCCCTCTCCGGCGGCGCCAAAGCCCAGGGGCAACTGGGTGTCTTCGATGGTCAAGCAGGACACACCGGCCGTCTCCAGTTCCTCTACCGTGCGCTTCACGTTGAGGGCGTTGCCGTAGCCGTGGTCGGCGTCGACCATGAGGCTGATGTCGCCGGCGCGGCAGATGCGGTGGATCTGCTGGGCAAACTCGGTAAGGGTCAGGACGATGAGGTCCGGGGCGCCCAGCACCGTGCCGGAAGCGATGGAACCGGCAAACATGCCTACTTCAAAGCCGATATCCTCGGCTGCCCTGGCCGACATGGGGTCGAAAACGGAGGCGGGATGGACGCACCGGTCGCCCGCCAGGATGGCGCGGAATCTTTCACGTCGTGCAGTCAGATTCATGATTCTCCTTTAATGCAGCTGCCCGAACAACAGTGTTCGGAGTCAGGTTTAATTCCTGTCTGAGAGTCAGGAAGGAACGCCCTTCAAGGGCTACCCGGACTGAACTATACTACCCCCGACTATCAGAGGCAATAAACCTGGCGGCCAGCATGGGCGGGGACGATCGCGATACATGATGCAGATATTGGGAATTGACTACAGCGGGGCCAGGGACGACCGCAATACGTGGCTCACCAGGGGCAATTTGGAGGGTCTATGCCTGACGCTGGAAAGCTGCGCCAGGGTTACCCGGGCCGACTTGACGGAGACCCTGGCAACTTGCAGCGGGACGGCGGTTGCGGCTCTGGACTTTCCCTTCGCAACTCCTAATGCCTTTGCCGAGTTTTGGGAGCCCGGTTCCAGGACTATGCCCGACCTGTGGGCGGCGGCAGCCAGGCTGGGGTACGACGATTTCCTGGACCTGCGGAACCGTTTCGTGGCAGTTCACGGTGAACCCAAGCGGGACTGCGACCCGCCCGAGAGTTATTCCTGCCTGCACATGGTCAACCCAATCATGGTGCCCATGACTTTCCACGGCATGCAGATGCTGCACCAGCTTTGGACCGGTAGCACAGCAAATTCGATATCAGTGCCCCCGTTGCCCGAGTTGTCACGACAGGATTCCAATGGTGTTACTGAGCTGCTGGAAGTAATGCCCGGGGCGGTCTTGAGGAGGCTGGGATTGCCCTTCAAGGGCTACAAGGGCGGGGCCAGGGCTGTCGAACGCCGACGCCGGATTGTAGACGAGCTTTCCGAAAGGGCCTATCCCATAGCATTCGACTTCGGTGCATTCGAGGAAATTGCGCTTCGGAACCACGACGCGCTGGACTCAATTGTGGCCGCGGTGGCCGCGGCGCTGTGGTCGGTATACCCTGAGAGATTCCCTCAGCCCCCGGCGGCGGGTCATCCCGATTTTGATCCGGTAGTCTTGCTGGAAGGGTGGCTCTATGCCCCTGACATCGTAGCCAAAGAGTAGCTGCCACTGGCGAGGAGTGTCTGCTATGGTGGGAAAACTGTGGTATAAAGGGTCATCACATAACGCAGGAGGGATCTCTTATGCAGATAGTGCGAGTATACTCCGGGGACGACGGGGAATCTCACTTTGAGGACCTGACCCCGGAACAGTTTGCCGAGATCGTGAACCGGGTAGGGCAGGGAGAGATAAACCTCAATACGCGTCCATCTCCCACCTTTTCCGACTACCATACCGCGCCCCGGCGCCAATATGTAGTTAACCTGGCGGGCATAGCAGAGTTTGAAACCGCCGACGGCACCGTTCGCCGCCTTTTTGCCGGAGACGTGCTGGTGGCGGAGGACCTGACAGGACACGGCCACATTGCCAGGAGCATCGGCGACGAAATGCGGACATCCCTGGCCGTTCCCCTGGCCGACGAGTAGAAGCTGTTCTACCGGTGCGGTTGCGGAATACGCTTAACCTGTGGGTCGCCAGGGAAAGGTCTGAGCAGCGTCATTCCAGAGAAAGCCCGAGCCTAACTTCCAGGAATTCCGGATTACGGCGCAGACTGGAATGACGACTCTAGCGCGGGGGGAAGGGACTTGTTCAGACGGTTCCTAGAACCCGCAGGGAGTCCAGGGTTGCTGCTGGACGGCAAAGATGCGGTCGGCACGGGCCAGCGACCCGGCCTTTTTCTCGTCCACCAACCCAGCCCAGGATAAAGTGGTAAAGGTGACGGTTCCCAGGAAAGTGGATGCCAAAGCGGCCACGGACATCACCATGTCGGGGGCGGCTTCGGTGGCCTTGCAATTTGCTCCTTCGCGCGCTGCTTCCAGGGCGAAACGCCTGGCGTTCCAGGGGCAAACATTGTCCTGCACCTCGACTACCACTTTGCCTTCCTCGGCATACTGGCGCATTGGAAGGGCCGTGGCCACGTCCACCAGGCGCAGCCACAGGCCGTCGCGGGTCCCCCGTTGGAGCCGGCGGGAATCGGCCAGCATCCAGGGCAGAGGATCATCTACCGGACGGCGCTCCGCCTCGGCGCGAGTTACCAGGTCGGTATCAAAGCAGAACCGCCAGAGGGCAGCCACGGCTTCCGGGGTTACCGCCATCAACTCCTGGACGATGACCGTGTCGCCGCTGGTGCGGTAACGGGCGTAGCCGTCCATCCGCTCACCCTCGTAATAGGCCACATAGAAAATCCCGCCTCTGCCGCCCTGCCGGTGCTCCGGCGCCAGCGCCTCGCGCTCCCAAAGGTGGGGAGCTTTCTGAAACACCCCGGGGCGCCCCACGGTGCTGCGACGGAAAACGTCAGGCAAAACATCGCCGATATCTGCGGGATTCAAGAACTCGAACCGACCGCTGTATTCATGCCGTCCTGCGTACCCGGTGTAATGCCGCGGTATGCTCCACTCCTCGCGCAAAGAGGAAACGCCGTAACCGAACCGTCCGTAAATCACACTTTCGGAGGCGAAAAGACCGGCCAGCGGTTCACCCCGTCGGTAAATGTCCTCCAACTGGTGATGCATCATCCTGGTCATGATGCCCTGCCGCCGGTGGGTGGGCTGCACTTCGATATTAGCCACGCCCGCAATAGCAGATGCGCCACCGGGTATTGAAATCTCCTGCAGGTGGGAATGGGCCCCGCCGACAATGCTGCCCTCGTCGAACATGGCAATTGACCGGTCCAGGTCAAAGTTAGGACGAAGGACTTCCGGGTCGACATTCAGCCGGTTGCCGTAGGCCCTGGCCTCCACCCGAACCCATTCCTCAAATTCGGCGGCGGTTATTTGCCTTAATTCCAACATCCAGAACTCCTTCCGGAGGGTAGGTCGAGCGCAACGGGGCTAGTTGCAAGGTGTTTTCGACAGAAAGAATATTACATCATTTTGCCAGTTACCACATTAGGGCAAGCGATCGGTTAATGCGACGGGTCCGGATACACCCTTAATCCAACAGCCTGTGTGAGCCTCCGGAGATTTCCAGCGGTTGACATACAGCAGGCTTATGCGGATGATAAACACCAAATAGATTCAGGAGGGCCGCAATTGAAGGCTGCCGTTTTGTATGAATATGGTCAACCTTTGGTGGTTGAGGATGTAGACTTGGACGAACCCAAGGCCGGTGAGGCGCTGGTGAAGATTGGCGCAGCGGGTGTTTGCCGCAGCGACCGGCACTTTATGCATGGTGATGCCAACATCGCCCTGCCTGCCGTGCTGGGTCACGAGGGAGCGGGAACCGTGGAGAAGGTGGGGCCCGGCGTTACCCTGACCAAGCCTGGCGACCAGGTAATTCTGTCCTTTGTCCCGGCGTGTGGCAGGTGCAAGTCCTGCCTGGAAGGAAACTCCAACCTGTGCGATCTGCACATGGCCACGGGCCCCTTTATGCTGGACGGCACTACCCGCCTCCACAAGGGCGACAGGGATATTCACCACATGGGCAAGGTAGCGTGCTTTGCCGAGTATGCGGTGGTACCGGAAACCGGCTGCATACCCACGAACTCCGGCATTCCCATGGACAAAGCGGCGATGATTGGCTGTTGTGTTCCCACGGGCGTTGGGGCGACCATGTTCAGCGCCAAAGTGCAGCCCGGCAGCACCGTCGCGGTGGTCGGCTGCGGCGGGGTGGGACTCAACGTAATTATGGGAGCCAAGCTACTTAACGCCTCGCAGATCATTGCGGTGGACATCCGCGAGAGCCAGCTTGAATTTGCGATGAAGTTCGGCGCGACCCACTCGGTAAATGCCGCAGACCGGGACCCTGTTGCCCAGGTCAAGGAACTCACAGGTGGCCGTGGCGCCGACTACACCTTCGAGGTGTTCGGCTCGGCAGAAACAGTCAAAGCCTCCTACGATATGTGTGCCAAGAGCGGGACAGTTACGGTGGTGGGAATTGCCCCGATGGGCGCCGAGGCTCCCATCAATGCCGTGGACCTGGTGCGAAACGAGAAGACCCTGCGGGGTACCTACTACGGTTCGGCCCGGGGTCGCACGGATATGCCTACCATGGTTGACCTTTACCTGTCGGGACGGCTGAACCTCGACGATCTGGTGGTCCGTCACTATTCTCTGGACCAGATAAATGAGGCCTATGGCGACATGGACCAGGGAGAAGTTGGCCGGGGCGCCATCGTATTTAACTAAGAGCCCACTGGCCGATCAAGATTAGCAATGTGCTCCTGCCGGCGTTCAGTTCTTGGATACTGGGTGCCATAGGGGCGCAACATTCAGGGAATCGTCCGAACAGGTCATGAGGAGGCGTTAATGCCCAGACTGGAAACGCTGAGCGAAGTACAGCGCAGGACACTGGAGTTTTTTCCTTGCCTGGAGCATGAATCCACACCCTGGGTGGGATTGTCTAAGCCATTGTCCCAGTGCAAGGTTGCCCTGGTTACCTCGGCCGGCCTGCACCTGCGCGGCGACAAGCCATTCACGCGCGATGATCCCGGCGGCGAGTACACCTACCGGGTTATTCCCAGCGACTCCAACCCGGCGGACGTGGTGCAAAGCCACTTTTCCATAGGCTTCGACCATACCGGCATCTATCGGGACTTGAACGTCACATTTCCGGTGGACCGGCTTAGGGAGTTGGTAGAGCAAGGAAAGATTGGTGAATTGTCTGCTAACTACTACTCCTTTATGGGCGCGCTGCGTGATGCCAGCAAGCTAATTGACGAAACCGGACCAGAGGTGGCTCGGTGGCTGAAGGAAGAGGGAGTTGACGTGGCGCTCCTGACCCCTACTTGACCCCTTTGCACCCACACCGTGAGTGTGCTGTCCAGGGTTATTGAAGAACATGGAGTAGCTACAACCACCATCGCAATGGTCCGTGAGCATGCCGAGAAGGTAAAGCCGCCAAGGGCCCTGTTCGTACCTTTCTTCTTCGGGTTTGCCCTGGGAAGGCCCAACGATGCGGAGTACCAACACCAGGTTTTGGAGGCGGCATTCGACCTTCTCAAGGCCGCTACAGGGCCGGTGTTGGAAGATTTCCCCGATGATTCAGCTCCATCGATAATGCCTCAGGCGTCGCAGGTCGATACCAAGGTTGAGCCAGCTACCCGAAGCGCCGCGGACGAAGTTACAGCGTTGAGGGCCTTTTACGAACGCTGGCTGGACAATAACGGCGGCAGAACCGCAGTGGGTCTGTGTGGCGTTCCCCAGCGACGCTTCAGGGGCGTGATCAGATTTCTTGAGGGTTGCGCCGAAGGGGATGCCGATGCCGATATGTCGGAGCGGCCGGAAGGGGTATCCCGGGCCCAGTTCATTCGGTACTGCGCCGACGACCTCAAAGCCTTCTATTACGAAGCCAGGATGGAGCAGCAGAAGGGGGCAGACGAGGAGGCTCTGCACCGCTGGTTCTGGGGTGACACGGCTTGCGGCAAGTTGATTGCCAGCGTGGCCGCGACCCTAAACGAATCGGAGGATGCCAACCTTAAGGCTGTCGCCTACGGCCTGGCACGGTAACTGTCCTAACGGCCAGGCGGCATCAATCTTTAGGTGGAAGGCCTTACATAGACAGCTTTAAATAGACGGGATGATTGGGCGCCTTGGCCTCTTTGTCCTGTCTATCTTTGTTAGTGGGGAACTCACAAGTGTTAGAGATAGAAGCAAAACTGGTCGAAACCGAAGCTGAGTTGGAGGGCGCCATCAACGTGCGAATGCGGGTATTCGTCGTTGAGCAGCAGATCCCTGCCGAGAATGAGCTTGACGAGGCCGATGCGACCGCAACCCATGCCGTAGCCATATGTGGCGACCAGATAATCGGCACGGGTCGTATGCTAATAGTGGAGGGCGATGAGGAAGGGACCTGCCGTATTGGCCGAATGGCGGTGGACAAAGACTGGCGCCGCCACGGGGTGGGGGCAAAGGTGCTCCATTGCCTGGAGGAGGAGGCCAAGGCCCAGGGCTTGACCCATTGCCTGCTGCACGCGCAGGAGTACGTCAAGACCTTTTATGCCGAGCATGGTTACAAGGAGAGAGGGGATGTGTTTCTGGAGGAAGGGATTCCTCACATAGAGATGCTGAAGGAGCTGTAGAGGCCTATCTTACCGTTCTTGTGCCAGCAACGGGTCCAACTTGTCCCTGAATTGCTCTATGGCCGCCAATGAACGTCGCACCGCACGTCGCCGCATCCAATTTTCGTAATAGTTAGCATGTAATCGGGAAGCCTGGTCAAATATAACAGACAATTCCTCGTCGCCTGTTTCCTCCACCAGGTCCTCAACAATTTCATACAGCAGGCGGTGGTGGCGATGCGGCCTGCCCCGTTCCTCGGCAACGGCTTTAACCATTGATGCTGCGGCTCCCCAACCCTTTTCTGAAGCCTGTACCAAATCACCTTCTTCAAAGTATTTGTATGCCTTGGTCATGAATTCCTGGCTGGCAACGGCATAGCGGTTTGCTGATTCAAGCATAGGTTGTCCTGGCAGACCTTAGGATTGAATCACAGTATAGCCGGATCGGCTGGGCTTCGAAATCCTAGCATGGCGACCCTCAACTGAGGGTCAGGGACGTGGCCCTCAATGGTGGTATTGGACCGTATCAGTCAGGTATTGACCATAGTTGCCCATGGGGCGAGGACTGGGCATATTGCCAAGACCGGACAGCAGTTCCCATAGCCTTCGGAATACTTTCATTTTCTGCCACGGTTGAACTGAATGTACTGTTCAACACTAACTACGCTTGAAGGGCTCGCCAGGTTTTGCGATAGCCTGGAAGGCCTCAGACTGTTACCTCTTCAATCACTCGAACTTCCATCTTGGCGATATGGCTGGTGGGGATGTCGCCCAGGGCAGTCCGTTCCGGAGATGCGAAATAGGAGGCTTCCTTGTTGGGGATCTCCTCGGCATTGTTGAATTTGCGCACCCAGATGAACTCGGTCCGGTCGGCGTTGACGTAGGAGGTGACAACTGGAATGCCCAAGCGGTCGTGCAGGGGGCGGATGTGCTCGTTGAATACCTTGAGCCAGGAGTCCATCATTCCTCGATTTATGGTGTAAATGCGCAGTTGCGCGGTCATATTTCTTCCTCCGGTAAATTTCTAATACAGATCTTGGGGTTTCCCAGGGACGGTCCACAGGGTTGAGCTAGACGCCGTACTGCCTGATTGCGTCCTCGCTGAATGTCAGACCCAGTCCGGGTTTGTCGGGCACCACGATGTCGCCGTCCACAATATCAGGAGTCTCCTCGAACAACTGGAGCGACCAGGGCATGTATTCCACGGTCAGACCGTTGGGAATCGCAGCCATGTTGTGCACCTGGACTTCCGGAGCAATGTGGCTTACTACCGGCATATTGAAGGCCTCGGCCATACCGGCCACCTTCTGGAACTGGGTAATGCCCCCGACCCTCATCAGATCGATCATAACAATGTCGATAGACCGATTTTCGATTAGCTGGCGGAAGGGAGCGATTCCGAAGACATACTCACCGGCGGCAATCGGAGTGGTCAGGGCGTCGGCGATGCGGGCCAAGCCCTGGTAATCGTCGTATGTGGTCATATCCTCCAGCCAGAAGAGGTTGAACTCCTCGACCCGCTTTCCGATGCTTATGGACCGGTTAACGTCCCAAAGCTGGTTGATGTCGCACATCAGGTCAATGTCGGGACCGATGGCTTCCCGCATGACACGGATCCGGGCAACTTCGTCATCCGCCAGGGGTTCGGCGCCCATCTGGGTCTTCATCTGACGGAACCCTTTTTCCACCAGGCGCTGCCCCACATCAGCCAGGAACTCCAGGTTACGGTCGCGGGTTAGCTGGCCGCTGGCGTAGGTTGGAACCCGGTCCCGGTGGCCGCCCAGCAGCGTGGCCACGGGAACCCCGAAGGCTTTGCCCTTGATATCCCACAATGCCATATCCACACCGGCGAGGGCGAAATTGAACAAGCCCGGGCCTATGGTGCCGGTTTGGCGTTTTAGTTTGTTGACGATGGCCTCGACTGGAAAGGGATCGTCACCTGAGATTATTTCGCACATGACATCGACGGTGACCTTGAGGGCAGTAAACAGGGGATTGCCCACCATGCCGGGAATGAAGGAATATCCGATGCCCTGAATCCCTTCGTCGGTATTCAGTTCCAGGAGAACGAAGTCCCTTGTGCCGGGGCCGACGGGTATACATTCAACCAGGGGATTTTCCGCGGGAACCCGCACTATGCGAGTGTCAAAGCCGGTTATTCTCATAGTCAGTCCTTTGATTCAGCCCGAAACGCACGTTTCAAGGCACTGATTTTAGCCAACGACAATGCTTTGTTGGGTTATCTGGAAACTATCTTGAAACCGGCGGTTAAAGTCGCCGTTTAGCGCGGTAATGAAAATACGCTATTCGTCGCCGCCATCCATACTTTCCCTTGTCGGGGGGGAAGGGAATTCTTGAGATAGTTTCTACTTCATTCTGGGAAGGTCAGCCGACTCTACTTCAACCCAAACTCTTCCATCAACTCCTGGATTGCCTGGGGAGTACGCCGGTTGCTGCGCGTTCCTCCTCCCATGCGTTCGTCAGGGTAGCGGATGTTGGGGACAGTCTTTACGGCGATGAGAGTGGGTCCCTCTTCGTTGAGGATTTCCCCGGCCTGTGTGGCAAAGTCTTCCAGGTTATCGAACGAATAGGCATGCGCATAGCCGGCGGAACGGCCCATAGCCTCGTAGTCAGTGCTTTCGGCCCCAGGTACTTCCTGGCCGCCGGTGGTAGCGTATACGCCGTTTTCCATTACGAAGTGATAAAGGTTGGTAGGGGCTTTGTTGGCGATGGTCACCAGGGCGCCCAGATTCATGAGCAGACTTCCGTCGCCGTCAAATATGATGACCTTTTCCTCCGGCCTGGCCAGTGCCACGCCCAGGGCAAAGGAATTGGTCTTTCCCATAGCGCCACTGGCCGGGACGTCCCGCGTCACGTCGTTAGATACCTCTGCCCAACCGAGATTGGCCCGCATGGCCGGAACCACTACGGCGCCGTCCCGGTGTTGCTCTACAATTCTCATCAACTCTACCTGGTCAATCATCGTGTTCCCCTCCCGCTAGTTGGGTTGCAGTCTGTAGATAAGGCTGGATTCCCAAGGGTCATTTTGGCCCATTCTAACATAGAAACTTCTTTGCAAGACAAAGTCGAAAGCTTCAGCGGAATTCAAGCGATTTGACCCACTTCCAGTCCGTACTTATACTCAAATCTGGAATTTAACCCATTCGGCTTTAACGTTAGTGGTTGGAAAATATCAGCACAAGCCCCTGGAGGAAATCAATGGCAACTGACCAGAGTGAAATCAAGCGATTTGTACAGGAGAGATATGGGGCTAGGGCGAGAGGCGTGATTGAACTGTCCGCCGCCCAGGACAACGCAAGTGACGAAGCTGCCTGCTCCGGTGATCCGGGGTGCTGCAGTCCCGAGGATGCGGAACGGGCCCTGAGGCTCTATAACGAAGGGCAGGTGGCCGGACTTCCCGCTGAAGCAGTGGCCGCCTCGGCGGGTTGCGGAAACCCCACGGCATTGGCGGGTCTAAAGCCCGGTGAGCGGGTATTGGACCTGGGTTCCGGAGGAGGCATCGACTGCTTCCTGGCTGCCCAGCAAGTAGGCGAGTCGGGGCATGTGACAGGACTGGATATGACCCTGGACATGCTGGAACTGGCGCACAAGAACTTGGCTACCACCGGGTTAACCAATGTGGAATTTGTAGAAGGCGAGATGGAAAACATTCCTCTGCCCGACGAATGCGTGGACGTGGTCATTTCCAACTGCGTTATCTGCCTTTCGCCGGATAAGGACGCCGTTTTCCGCGAGGCCTACCGGGTATTGGCGCCGGGCGGAAGGGTGCACGTCTCAGACATGGTAGCCCTCAGTCCCGAGGGGCCCTCCATTACCGATGCGGAGGCCTGGGTAGCCTGTGTTGGTGGGGCGGAAGACAAGGCGGTTTACCTGGGCCGGTTGCAGGAGGCAGGATTTATCGACGTCGAAACTACAGACGAGAGCATCAAGTTCGACGAGGACGGGAAGTCGCTGAACGTGGCCAGCGTCAAGGTTGTGGCCCACAAGCCGGCTTAGCCAGGCATTTCCTTTCCAAGGGTTAGCGAAAGAGGCGGGTCACTGACCCGCCTCGCATTTTGTGGCTGCATTTGCCGGCTTCCATCAGTGCATTTCAAATCGCTTGAAGGCCTCGGCATATTGGAAACCCACTTCGGCGCCAATTTCGCTTCGCCAGCCCTTTAAGTATCTGTCGGCATCATCTGAATCGACCTGGCTGGCGTGGGCCCGCAGGGCGTTCACCGCGGTTTCGATGTAGTCGGTTACATCTACGTATTGGTCGGCGTTTTGGCGGTCCATTATCCAAAGTTCCGGGACTTTGTGCGGCTCCAGTCCTTCCGCCAGCAGTTCGGGAAAGGTTAGGCGGTCGCGGGACGTGGGGTAGACCGCTGCCAGGGTGGCCTCGCCGGCGGCAAAATGGTCTGGGTGTCCGATGTAGCCTCGGCCTACCAGGTCACGAACCGGATTCTGGCAGATTACGAGGTTGGGGCGATAGCGGCGTATCTGTTTGGCGATGTCCCGGCGTAGGTCAAGGCTGGGCTGGAGCATGGCATCCTCGTAGCCCAGGAACACGACATCGTGAAGTCCCAGAACTTTTCCGGCGTTGGTCTGTTCTTCCATTCTAATCCGAATAAGTTCTTCGCCGGAAATTTCCGGGTCGTCGATGCCTTTGCTGCCGTCGGTGCAAAGGACATACACCATTTCCCACCCCTCGGCGCACAATTTGGCGACGGTGCCGGAACAACCCCATTCGGCGTCGTCGGCGTGGGCTACTACCACCATTCCCCGATTCAAAGCTGATTCCTTGCTGGTCATTGGATGTTGCCTCCCCGGGCTCTGGAAAATACTGTTGTTTTAGCATACAAACAGGAAGCCAGTTTAGCACACAGACCGGCGGTCGCGAAAAGCTGAGACAGCTTGGCAGACCTTGGCCCTGGCAATCGATTGAAGGATAATGTGCGTTGGGTACTTCCCTTGTTAAGCAAGATACGGTTGGCGAGAATGAGGCTATGGCAAGATTGTGGGCTAAGACTACTACATTTGAATCGGTGAGTATCGGAGACGAACTTCCCATAGTAGTTAAGTGGGAAACGTCAGATACCATCGAGACCTTCTTGAAGTTCTTGTCTCCCCACGATGGCCGGGGTGGTGAGGATGCAGAAGATGACCCGCTCAAAACCGCTGAGGCAGCGAGTCAGGCACTGTTGTCCTACGTTACCGAGTTGCTGGAAAAGGGTTTTCCGCTGCCGAACATAGTTGCCAGGGGGAGCAGCTTGGACTTGAAATTGGTTGTTCCTGTAAAACCGGAGGACACCATAAGCATGTCGGGCAGAGTTGTTGACAAGGGGCAGGCAGATGGGCTGAACCTCGTTAAGTGCCTGGTTGCGATTGAAAACCAGGACAACCAACTGGTTGCGGAGGCTACAGCGACTATTTCCTTACAGGGGTAGTTGAACGCAAGTCGTCTGCTTGAAATGAGTTGTCCAACCGCTCCTGTCTTGGCCTGACGTAGGATTTCAATTCGAGGAGTGATTTGCACTTACTCCCCTTGCTTCCTGAAGTTGGCAGCCATGAGGGAAAAGTCCTGGCCGTCCACTATCCCGTCATTGTTGATGTCTCCTGTTGCCACGGCATCGCTGCGACTTGCCAGGCTTCCGAAGTTCGATTTAAGAAGGGTCAAATCTTCTTCATTCACCCTGTTGTCGCCAGTTAGGTCCCCGGACGGCAGCGGCCCCAGGTTCACTATTATGGTTATTGGCAAGGGCTGCCCGCTGCTTCCCGAGGTATCAATATGCACGTCCCGCTCCATAATAGAAAGGGTTCCCGCTCCCCTGGCTCGCAGATCGTAACTTCCAGCAGGAAGCAGTTGGGGAGTAAGGTCGGGCACGTGGTAGTTGCCTTCGCCGTCCGCGGTCAGGTTGGTAAAGGTCACCGTGGGATGGTCAGTTCCTCCCTGCCACACTGGGACGGTACCAGGCTGCCAGAATTGAACGTCGAAGGTACCAGTGAACGGATGAAAGGAGCCCTCGCCAGCCGGCAGGTCTGACCAAACGTGGCCTTGCAGGCGGGATTTCTCTGCCGTGGTCCCCACATTTATCACCGCCAGGGGACCATCGACTTCCAGTTCGGTCTGGCTCAAACCACTCGAGCCATCGGCGAGAACGACCTGGGGGCTAAGGGATGCTGATTCTCCGGCTAGCAGTTGAGTGGTGCCGGCATTAAGCCCCCTTAGGTTAATGTTACCGATCAAAACGCTGCCTTCCTCTGGTAAACGGATACCCGCCTCGGCTTGTCCGCGTGGAGCGAAAGCTACCACAGTAACCCCATATTCCGCCGTTCTTGTGCCATGCTCGTAACCGTTACTTATGCGGTAATATCCCAAACTTTCGCTGGACGACCGAGGTGGTGGTTCATGGAGAGACCTGACATCATTAAGGACCAAGTCAGGGGAACCCCGTTCCTGGAAGGGCCTGCCTGCCGAGCGAAGGGTTGAGATTTCGACAGCTTCGTCTTCAAGGAAGAGCACCTTCAGGTACCAGGCGACCAAAGACAAGGGTTGTGCGGGCGCAGGGGAATCAGGGGAGTCTAAGCGGAGGGCCAGAGCCACTTCCCCGCCGACAGGCAGGTTTACTTCCTGCTGGCAGGGAGTAACAAACGCGCGGCAAAGACGCAAGGTAACAACTGGCTCATTGGATAATACCTGGGTTGTGGCGAGAAACAAGTAAGTGGGCAGGAGCGCCAAGGCTCCCATCAGCATGAAAAGGCACCGTCGGGAAAGCAAGGGCTAGTCGTTATCCGCTGTGGCGGGTGCCGTCTCAGGTTTATGGGAAGCGGATTCTTCGTGGAATTCGTGGTCTTCGCAAGAGACCCAGTGTTCTCCGCCTTCGTAGACCTCTTTCTTCCAAATGGGCACTACATGCTTTAGCCGGTTGACCGCTTCGTGGCAGGCGTAAAAGGCCTCTTTCCGATGTGGTGAAGCAACAGCCACCACCAGGCTGATCTGACCGATGTTCACCGGTCCGATGCGATGGGCAATGGCGACATCTTCCACACCAAACTCGGCCTTCAGCTCCTGGCGGATTTCCTCCAGCTTCTTGTAGGCCATTTCCTCGTAGGCTTCATATTCCAGGTGAATGACCTTTTTCCCCTCGAAGGAATCCCTGGTGGTCCCGAGGAAAGTCACCACGGCGCCGTTGGAATCACGTTGCACCAAGCTGGTGTAGTCCTCCGGATTGAGGGGTTGCTCGGTAATAACTATCATGTCGCTCATATTTATGACCTGCTATGGGGATGGCTTGCCAGGTGGAGGAGCCTGGAGGGGTCTTAGCCTCCGCTGACCGGGGGAATCAAACAGATTTCATCTCCGGCGCTCAGGGGGGTATCCGGTTCGGCGTACTCTTCGTTGACTGCTACTACTATCTGAACGTCGGGAGGCGCCAGACGCGGAAACTGTTCCCGAACAGTGGTCAACAAGTCCGCGACGGTTGCTCCCGGCTCGACCGATATGCCTGTCACACTGCAACCGGCCCGTTCGCGGTACAACGCAAAAAATCTCACCGAAAGTTCCATTCCCGCTCCCTTACCGTTGGTTCAGTATACACAACAGGTTAAGGCATGTCTTTAGGTCGGTGCTTCTACTGTATAATCGGCAACAAAGACCACAGCCACTTAAGGGAGGGGACAGGATGGCGAACCGGGAGAGGTTGATCAAGACGCTGATGGACCTGATCCGTATCGACAGTCCCACCGGCGAAGAGGACGAAATGGACTGGGAAGTATCTTCCCGCCTTCAAGCCCTGGGATTCAAGGTACAGCACGATGCCTACAAGAATGTGATAGCCAAGCTCGACGGGGAGGGGGAACCGCTTATCCTATCGGCCCATTTGGATACGGTGGAACCCGGCCGTGGCATCAAACCGCAACTTGATGGGGATGTGCTTCACTCCGATGGTACCACCATACTGGGAGGTGACTGCAAAGCGGGAGTAGCCATTGTGTTGGAGGCTTTGACTGCGGTTCGAGAGTCAGGGGCAACGCATCTGCCTGTAGAAGTAATATTTTCCCGTGCCGAAGAAGGGGGACTAAACGGGGCACACAACCTGGACTTCAGCCTGGTATCCGCCAAGCGTGGTGTTGTACTTGATGGCGAAGGCCCGGTGAACCGGCTAACCGTAGCAGCGCCTTCCCAGAATGTGGTGAAGGTGGAGATACACGGTCGCGCCGCCCACGCTGGACTGGAACCCGAGAATGGCATTTCGGCTCTGGTAATCGCCGGACACCTTTTGACCAGGCTTCCCTTGGGCCGGATCGACGAGGAGACGACTTCCAATATCGGATACCTGGAAGGAGGGCTGAAACGAAACATAATTCCCGAGCGGGCCTTCCTGGACGGGGAGATACGAAGTCGGGATCAGCAAAAGCTGGACCGCTATACCGACCGGTTCCGCCAGGTGTTTGACGAGGTCTCAGCAATGTACCCGGAGGCGCGCCTTGATGTTGACATAAAGAACAGCTACCGGGCTTATCGGGTAGGTGCCGAACATTCCACGGTGGCTATGCTGGCCCGGGCGCTGGGGGAAGTGGGAATGGAACCGCGACTGGAAGGTAGTGGAGGCGGTTCCGACTCCAACGTGTTCTTCGAGCATGGGATAGCCGCTTTGCCGGTAGGCATTGGCGTACGCTCTTTCCACACCAAGGAAGAGACTGCGGTGATCCCGGAGGTCCTACAGGGCGCTGAAATGGTCGAGCGCCTTGTGACCGGTTCGTGACCCGGGGCAGTTGGCCTTGTTTCGAGCCTCGCCAAATAAACCTTTAGCGGGACGCCGGCGCGATCGGGCCTTATATGCTGGGAGTTCAGAGCCCTCGACCACAGAAGAAGCCCCCATCTTCAAAAGGCTGGAAGATGGGGGCCACTGTTGTAGCTGGCTAATGGGTTACGCCGAAGACCGAAGAAGCTGGGTTACTGCACCATTCCGTTCCTTTCAATCAATTCTTGCGTCCGACGGTCGGCCAGTCGCCTCAGATTCACTGCATTGGCCCTTTCATCGTCCAGGCCACGATAGACATCGCTTTCGTAAGGAGCCCAGGTGCTGGCAAGCCCCCGCAAGGCGGCACCCTCCCGGTCGATGGCCTCAGCGAGGAGATCAGAGCTGGGCCGGAGGTAAGACACCTGGGACAGTTCCCTCACACGGTTGCCTAGCTCACTGAACTGCTGGTTGAAATCGTGGAGCTCTTCCACGGCGCTGGTGCGGTTACAATTACCCTCTGTTCGTACCCACCGGTCAAACTCTGCATGGAAATTGTTCCAGTCATCCATTAGATCCGCAAAGGCGGACGTAAATTCTGCCAGGGCTTCTTTGTCGTCTTCACTGACGCCTTCGATTATGGCTTCAAGCTCCCGGCCAGCCTGCTTTCGAGTTACCTTCGTCTGGTCCAGCGTATCTTCGAAAGTATCGAAGTATGCAGAGTAGTCTGCCTCTTCGGCACCGGACTCTTCGTCTTCGGAAGAGTCGGGGCCCGCTTGTTGGCCGGCAGTGGTGGGGTCAGTCAGGCCGGTGGGAAGACCGGTGAAGAGGGTGGGGATTCCGGTTACGCCTCCCTGGACATCCGGTCCGGTCTGTCCAGTTACTTGACCCAGGCCTACGGTACCACGCTCGTGGTTTTCGGCCGTTCCCTGGGGTGAACCGGTAGAGCCCTCGGTGCCTTCCTCGACGGATTCGGCAGATTCTTCAGAACTGGCTTCGGGCCCATTTTCGCTTGATGCCGTACCCCCATTTCCATCGCCGTTCCCATTGCCGTTCTGGGCAGCGCTGTCAGAATCCTCCGCTCCATTGCCGCTGTCGGCTGCCCTGGCTTCCCGGCGGAAGGCGTCCAGCAAGTCGTCTAATGCTTCGGACTCTGCTTCAGCGGCTTCGACCAGTTGGTCCTGAACAGCGTCGGTGACCTTGTCGGAAGGGATATCTTCCAGGCTTTCCAGCACAGCCTCGTGCTCATCTATCAATACTCTGAGGCGGGTGACGATTTCGCTGACACTGAGGTCAATGTGATCGTCTTCCAATGCTCCATATGAATCGCTGAAGGCGTCCCAAGCCTCGTCTACCGGCGCCAGGGCGTCTGCGAAATCCTCGGCTACTTCCTGGTCTTCCGGCTTGTCCAGTTCTTCCAGTTTGTCTACTTCAATGGCTGTGGCACGTATCAAACCGGCTGCCGTGGCCCGCTCAGTCTGGGTGTTTTCCAGGAGAGAAACGTCACCGGGAAGCCAAGTGTCCCGCAACAACCTCAGTGAGGCTTCTTCGCTGTTGGCTGCCAGGATCACATTGTCAGGCAGTTCCCGAGTGATCCCCTTGCCGGGCAGGGCACGGGCTTGCTCGGCGACTTGCCCGAAGTCGCTGGCGAACACCCGCATGGCGGCAAGGGCGGCAGTGCGGTCACATGCGCTGAGATTCCCCCGCCAGCGGTCAAAGTCGACGTGGAGTTCGTCCCAGTCGGCGTTGATGGAATCCTGGGCAGCAGAAAATTCTGTAACAAGTTCCGCGGATACAGGCACCGCTGTAGGAGCGGAACCGGAAGACGCCGACATTTCCGTACTTGCGCCGGTGGATTGAGCATCAGGGTTTGAATCCGACGCCTGTTCTGAACAGGCCATCACCAGCAGGAGCAATACAGCAGCCACCGGCATGAGGAAAGGAAGAGGTCTAATCTTCATCTGGTTTCAAACACCCCTGTAATATCGTCAACTAGTCCATTCCGGAACGTGCCCGCGTTTAGCAGGTTAATGGCAGACTCTAACCCGTCAGAGGTGTCTGCAACTATTACCAGGACGTCCCGTTCACCCGACCGGTCCAGCAGCATTACCGCTCGCTCTTCCAGTGAAATGCCCGAGGCAAAGGGGGTGTCCAAAGTGTCGCCGATGCGAATGCCATTCGCCTCAAGGTAACGGGACACGCCGGCGTGATTCTCGAACAGGGCCAGCAAGACAGTGTCTGTGCCCACGTTTTCAGTGCCGCGCAGTTGGGCGGTGATGCCTTTGCTGCCCAGGACCTGCTTCATCCTGGCTCCCTGGGAGATCAGGCCGGGCTCCCCCACCATGATGTCAACTTCGCCCTGGAAAAATCGGGGAAAGTCGGCCAGCCTATAGCTGCGGTCGCCTTCCGTCAGGAAATCGGCGATGTTGGACACTAGGCGCCCATTGTCCTTGACGCCGCTGTACGGCGGAATCATGAAGGTCAAGTCGTAAACTGCCAGGACGTTTCTATGGGCCCCTATCGCTACGGATGAGCGAGGGGTTCCGGTTTCCGAAAGTGTGGAACGAGTGTTGCTATCGGTGAGGGTCAGACCAGGCCCGGCGGACTTTAGGGACCCGGCGTAATAGAAGACCATCTCCCCCACGCCCGTGGTAATGGAGTCGGCCTGGAAGTCGCGAACGAAAATGTCACGGAAATTGGAATCGTATTCTACCTGGTTGTAGAGGTAATCGGGCTGGAAGGAGATGCCCAGGGGTTCCGCGAGTTCATTCAGGTTGAAGAATCTTCCCGGATCACCTACCAAGAGCAGCTTCCCGCCGGTCTCAACGAAATCAACGACGGCTTCGATATCTTCTGCATTAAATGGCTGTGTGGGGAGGACTACGACAAGAGCGTCCACTTGGCTGAGTTGAGTTGCCAACTTGACGGTTGCGTCCTGCTCGCGAAAACTGGCAACGTAGCCCCTTGCCGCAACCCGGGACAGCAGAGTGCCAATTTCAGCCCGATAGAAGTTGTTCCGGTGAGAGTCGTCAACCAGCAAATGCCCACGAATTTCTCCGCCCACGGGATTGCTAGAGAATACTGGTTCGTCCGAATATTCACTGGCAGCCGTTGGTTCAGAGGTTATTTCCGTAAAGGCAATGTCGGGAGTAGGAGGGGCCGTGTATACACCCCGGTAAAAGGTGAAGAGCGCCACCAAGAGAAAGACAACCAGGAAGGCCGGTAGTACAGCTAGTTTCCACACTTTAGTGGTCTGCTCCAACGTATAAGTAGTAAAACTGCGGTTGGTTAATTTCGACGGGAAGGTCGGGGAATTTGCTGCCAAGAGGCTGGCCCAATGCTCCGAATTCCATAGGGCGGTTCAAAGCGCTGAAGTCATTTGGCAATGCAGGACCGGTGTTAAGGTCGCCAATTTCGGGTAACTCGGAGGCATTCCCGTCCTGACCCGTATCTCCCTGACTTGGCACAGCCTGGCGGCTTGCCATTATCTGGAGCAGGTTCACGTCAGATTCGGTCAGAGGCTGGTCGATATCACCGCTGGAGGAGTAGATGCGCCGCAAGTCCTGAACGAAGAGGCGGTTGACTTCCACGTTTACGTTGACCAATCCGTAATTACTGATACCGGCCAGTTCCGCCACTTTCGCGAAGCCTTCAGTATCGCTGCCGATTTCATCCACCAGGCCCAGTGACACCGCCTCCACACCTGTATAGAGCTTGCCCTCGCCGACCTGTTCCGGGGTTATCTTGAGCTTATCTCCTCTTTCCTGGACCACCATCAAGACGAATGCTTCCTTGAGCAGGTCAAGGTCTGATATCCAATCCCTGCGAGATGACCCAGTCAGCTTGTACGGTCCGGTGAAAGCTATCTGTTCAGGAATCTGGGGAGGGAAAATGGGGCCGGTTCCGGCGACTACGCCCACGTTGCCGACCAGGGAGGAAGTCTTTGCGTAGGAGTGGTTGACACCCATCGCCATCATGTAACCGCCGCTGGCGACCATGCCGTTCATTACCATGACGACGGGCTTCTCTTCTCGAAGCCTGGCGGTTTCGTGGTAAAGCTGCTCGCTGGCGGATGCGCCGCCCCCTGGGCTGGCCAGCTTGATGAGTACGCCCTTGATTTCCGGATTGAGGCGAGCGTAGTTCAGGTAGGCGGTTATAACATAGGCGGAATTTTCGTTAATTCCTGAAAAAGGAATATCGATGACGCCTATCTTGGGGTTGCCGGGGACAGACTGGAACAGTACCGGATATCCGGGGATCGCATAGAAGAAGATTCCGTACCCAATGACCAAGCCCGCTATTGCCAAGCCTGGCCCAGCCACGTACCAGTTAGCTAATACTCGTCCCAAGGCTGCGACTATTCGCATTCATACCTACTAATCCCCAGACTCGGGGCAAACTTCTCGTCGATGCGGAGAGGGCAAAAAAGAGTCAGATTCGAAATACTGGCCTATGATGTTAACCTAGGTAATTCTAGGTGTCAACGTAGCTAGCTGTCGTAGGCCCAGGCTGAGATGGCTGCGCAACTCCGGTCATTTGAGAGAGAATACGCCACCGACGCCCGGCCGGATTTATTGTCCCAAGGTCTTCAAGGCCAGACCTACCATAGGCAGATAGTAGTCCGAAAGTGTCAAGAAAGTGTCAAGTTCCTCAGACGCCGCCCTTACAGGTACAAAGTAGCTTGTCTATTACTCACCACCCGCCCGCAAATCAGACTTCCGGAAAGCAAGCAGGGAAAGTCCCGCCAACATACCGATGTATCCTATTAGGATGGGAACATACCAACCCGCGCCAAGCAAGTCGCTGTCACCCTGCAAACCGTTGGAGATTCCCCACATGGTCCAGGCCGTAACTTCACTGATGGGCCATTCAATGAATTGGCCCAATTCGCCGGCGATGGGATAGGCAATTGCTTCGAAAAAAATGACGGCTATCCCGATCCCGACCGTAAAAGCGGTGGACTGTCGCCAGTGGCTAAGCGCGATACCCAGGGCCAGGTAAAGCAGGGAGATCAAAAAGGAAGCGCCAACGCCGGTGAGGCCTGCCCGCCAGTCGTCGAAGTTCGGTGCGATAGCCAGGGCAAGCAAAAAGGCGAGCGCCACAACAAACAGGTGAAAACCAAGCAACACCAGTGCGGACAACATGGCCTTGGAGGCCAGTATCGAGCTTCTCAAAGCGCCCCGGGCGGCCAGTGTCCGGCAGTTTCCCCCTTGCAGGTCAATGGCGTGTACCAATGCGGCCAACAGGATGGCCAGCAGGGGACTCACCGTCGAAAGGAAGCCCGAAGCCGCTTGGAAGTAGCTCACTTCCACAGGGAAGGGGATCCATCCGATATTGTTCATTGCGGCCACGCCCAGCACTACCACCGCCAGAAGGAGGGCCAGAGAATGCAACAGAATCACACTGATTTTTCGACTCTGGCGAAACCATTCCCATTGCGCCAGGCAAATCACTTGGCGGATCATTCCTTCTGGCCACCTTCAACTTCCCCGCGGCCCACGGCGACCAGGTACTTTCCCTCCAGCGACCCGGCAAAGCGGGTCGATTCGGAGGGGCGCATGTCAGAGGGATAAATGCCAAACTCCGCCAGGTCCCGGGCCACCTTCCATTCGGCGCCAGGCTGGGTTTCCACAATCAAGGATTGGTGCTGGCCGGTGTCCCTTGAGTTGGCGGAGGCGCTCCAGCCTTTTTTGACGAGGCAATCGAGGGCGCGCACATTGTCCGTGGTGTTTACCTGAACGGCAGAGACAGGCAGGGTTGCACTCGTTAAGGGTCCCTGGTCCACCAGATTGCCTCGAAAGATTATTGCGTAGTGGTCGCAGGTAAGTTCGACTTCGTGGAGCAAATGGCTGGACATTATTATGGAGCGTCCCGGCTTGTTTCCCAATTCGCGAATCAGGTTCCGGATTTCCACCATGCCCTCAGGGTCCAGCCCCGTGGTGGGTTCGTCCAGCAGGAGCAGGTCAGGATTGCCCAGCAGGGTGGTGGCGATGCCCAGGCGCTGCCTCATTCCGGTGGAACACTGGCCGAATTTTCGATTGGCCGCGCTCCTCTCCAAGCCCACCTCTGCCAGCAGGCGGTCCACTTCGTAGAGGTCAGGCTGGAGGCCGGTTATCCCCTGGATGCAGCGCAAATTGTCGTGGCAGGTCAGGTGGGGCCACAAGAGAGGACGTGAGATAAGCGAACCCGTACGGGCCAGCGCCTGGCTGTGGTCGGGTTGGCCCAATAGTTGAAAGTTGCCGGCGGTCGGAGAAATAAAGCCCGCCAAGACGCTGAGCAAGGTGGTTTTGCCGGAACCGTTGGGGCCCAACAACCCCAGGACGGTTCCAGAGGGAACCACCAGGCTCACGTTGTTAAGGGCGGTAACTTTGCCGAACTGCCGTGTTAACCCTTGAGTAACTATCGCCGGAATTTCAGAGGTGAGTTCCGTAGTAGTCCTGTCGTCCGCCACTGCCTTGCCCATTGCATGAATTTGTCTCTGGAATCGGTTGGGCCAGCGTGGGCCATCTGACTGACAGCCTCGACCGCTGGCATTGTGACAGGAGCCTGGCATTCCAAGGGGGTGAGGGATGAAACACCAACGACCCCTGTCAGTATATACTACGTTGAATAACTGGGCCTGGATTTATACAGTCCGGAAGGCGTCCGTAAGTTAGTTGTCGCCTGGAGCCGGGTAGTCAGCCATGTCAAAGGGCTCGCCATTCAAGTTGATAGTGTCTTCGAACAACTCAGGGCGCCCGAAGGACTGGCGGGCGTAGCAACCGTTGCGGGCGTTCCGCATGAGGCCAGCCACCCGTTCCGGCGGGTCATTAGAAACTACGTCATAGTGAATGTTGATCTTGTCCGCCTTGGCCTGAACCGTTTGTCGAAGCACCGAACCTTCGGAAGAAACCGAAAAGCCGACATTAGCTTTTACCTGCCCCAGGTCCACTTTCATCATCTGAGCGTACCGCTCAAGCTGGGTCATTTCTCAAAACAGGATGGCGACCGCGAAATAGGTCATGGGAGAAGGCGCGGTGTTGTCGCCCATAGGGGGCCCTTCGTCGCACATAATCGTGAAACCGCGGGCTTCCGCCTGCTTTTTCATGCCTTCCAGGGTCATCGCGTCGCCCTGGATGGTAAAAGACCGGGAAATCCGGTCACTATCCGGTTGTGCCGCTGGCGTGGTCATAAGTTCCTCCTGAAATGCCGGTGATTGACCAAGTATAGCACGGCTACCGCCGGGCGCCCGTACGTGAAATCAAATATTCAACGGTGTTCGCCAAGTTAGTTCCGGCAGGGGCACCTTAGGTGGCGCGCTTGTTCCTGGCCCCTGTTTTTCTGGTCTGGCAGTTAGGGGAATATGGGGTACAATGGGGCGCAAATCGCCGGCAGGTGCTGCCCGCAGCCAACCTGACCGAACGCCCTGGAGGACAGCATGCCCATAATTGACCATTCCCATGCTCCGGAAGTGCCCTGGCGGCCTGGCTACCGAAAGTGGGACGTGGCCGGCCACGAACAGGGGGTAACCAGCACCTTTAGCATCAATACCGCCGAGCCTGGAGCCGGCGCTCCGTTGCACACTCACACTATTGACGAGCTGATCATCATAATGGAAGGAACTTTGGAAGTCAGCATGGATGGGGAAACCCGGACTGTCGGCCCTAACCACACCGTGGTCATTCCCCCCGGGGCTGAGCACTCCTTTAGAGTTACCGGCGAAGGTACGGCTCACCTGCTGGTGTTCTTTCCTGCCCTTGATCCCTATTCTGCGGAACATACTCATTACCTGGAGGGGGCGCGCCCGGCCTCGGTGAGCGAATAGCCTGAATTGGCCACTGTTGGAGAATTACCCAAAAAGAACTACCCGTCATTTACTGGACCAGATGACGGGAGAAGAAGGAGCAGACCATGACCTGGATAAGACAGGAAGACGTGGGCATGCCCGGCATTATTAGCTCCATGTCCATTAACCCCAGGATGATGGAGGCGGTCCGCAACCTTAACCAGGCCGTCAGTTTCGGCGCCTCGGAGCTGACCCGGATTCAGGAGGAATCCATTGCCGTAGCCGTGTCAGTGATCAACCGCTGCCGCTATTGAGCATCTTCCCACGGGGGGTTCCTCCGTCAACATTCCGACGACCCGGAATACGCCAGTCATGTCCTGCACGACTATACGACTGCCGACCTCGACCCGCAGACCCGTGGCATGCTGGACTTTGCGGTGAAGCTGACCAAAGAACCGACGGAAATGCGGGAGGCGGATGTAATTACCCTGAGGGAACTGGGATTGCCTGATGAGCAGATACTTTCAGTGGTGGGGATTACCTGCCTGTTCAATTTCATGAACCGGCTGGCCGATGGCCTGGGTGTGGACATTGGGGCGGAACGCCAGCAGGCCATGGACGGGTGGGTTACGGGCCCGGCCCGGGATCAGGACTGGCTGTGGGCATTTAAGGGTGAGAGGGTCTAGAGGGTCCCTATTGGCAAGTTTATCGGGAAACTGGGAATAGAATGGGCAGTATGGTGACTGCCCATTCTTAATAACTATCTCAAAACCGCCGAACATATGCTCAGCGCTGCGTTGAGGTGACATTACTCTACTCGTCACCCCCATCCTTACTTTCGCCCGCCAAGGGGGAAAGGATTTTTCGGCTGCTTCTTAGTCTTCTGATTCCTGTGAATGGAAAGCACCTAATCCGGCCGGTCTTCGTGAACGCCTTCCCTGTTCCAATAGTCCCACAGGTTGGCGGCGTTCATCTTCATTACCCTGGGTGAGGTGCCGTCCTGGCCCACATCCATGGGGTAGCGGTCGGTCAGGTCGGTGAGATTTTCGACGGCCTCGTCACGGGTCATGCCGCGCTCCACGGCGTTGCGGGCGTATTCTTTCCACTCCAGGATGTACTCGCCCTGCTCGTCCAGGTAGCCCTTGTCGCAGCGGCGGCCGTGGCCGGGAATAAATATCTCCTCGTCCAGCCGGCGCAGGGACTCCAGGGCCCGCAGCCACTGGTCGGGGTTGGCTTCCTGGATGTAGGTCTGCACCTTGTGGAATATGTTGTCGCTGGTGAAGACCACACCTTCTTCCTTAATCAGGATAGCGGCCTGGTAGAGGGTATGGCCCGGCATGTGAATCATCTGGAAGGTATGGTCGCCCACATGCATGGTCATGCCGTTGCGAAACGTGATCACCGGCGCGTTGGGAGTGTAATTCTCCAACAGGGCCGGCTCATCGGGGCCCATGCCAGCTACCCGCGCCACGTGCTCTTCCAGGTTGGTGTCCAGGATGCGCTGCCGCACTCCCTCGTGGGCTACGACCGGCACGTCAAAATAGGCGTTACCAGTCCAGTGGTCGCCGTGGGGTTCCGTGTTGATGATGTAAAGAAGCTCGCCGTGCTTGGCAATTTCCTCTTTCAGTTTGAGGGCGTCGCTTGGTTTCTGGGGACTGTCGATCATCACCACGCCTTCCGACGTGACGACGAAACCGTGATTGCACCCTCGAATCTGGGTTTCTGCAAATACGCTGCTAGATACTTGTTCCATTTCTACCCTCCCGCGGCTGCATCGTCAGCCGTATGTTAATTCTTACCGGCACTAACTCAACTGGCGCAACTTGGGGTCCAGCCTGTCCCGCAGCCAGTCCCCGAACAAATTCAGGGACAAGACGGTCAGCAATATGGCCACCCCTGGCATGGTTGAGATCCACCAGGCATCGGCCAAAAAGTCCCGGCCGTCCGCGACCATGGAACCCCAGGCCGGTGTTGGCGGCGGCACACCCGCGCCCAGGAAGCTCAGGGTGGACTCAACCAGGATTACTATGCTGACCTGGAGAGTCGCCACGACGATTAGCGTATTGATCACCCCCGGGAACAGGTGAACGAAAAGAATGCGCGGAGTTGAAGCCCCTGCCACCTTGGCCAGGGAGACGTAATCCATGGTCTTCAGCTGCAACACTTCGCCCCGGATCTGCCGGGCGAAGCGCACCCAGATGAACAATACCAGCACCACCGTAGTTATGAAGAAAGACTGTCCCACCGCTACCACCAATACCAGCGCCACCAGGACGAGAGGCAGCGCCAGGAAAATGTCCACGATGCGCATTACGATTTCGTCAATCAGCCCTCCGACATACCCGGCGATCAGGCCCAATCCGGTCCCTATTGCGCCGCCAATGCCCAGGGTTACGGCGGCGATAATCAGAGAAATGCGGGCCCCGTAAATCATGCGACTAAGAATATCCCGGCCCAGGTCGTCGGTGCCCAGCAGGTATTTCGAGTTTCCCCCGTCCCGCAATATTACGCTAACCTCACCGCCAAGCTCGGCGTTGGGGTCGATACGCTGGGCCTTGGAAATGGAGATCTGGCGGTGGCTCAATCCCGGCTCCGGAAACTCCACCACTGCCTTCGTTGTAGTGCGCTCTCCAATCCACGCCGGAGGCAGCTTCTGGTCCGCCAGAGTTCCCCGGTGGGGGTTATGGGGAGCCAGCAAGGGAGCGAAAATCCCGGTACCGGCTACCATTAAAAGCAGGAAGACGGAAATGCCCAACAGGATATGCCGCCGGCGCAGTCCACGAATCCTCTGCATAGGCTGAAATGATGAATCGGGCCGGGATACTAGAACGGTGTCTGCCATTAAACGTCTCTCTTAGACCTAGCTAAATCGGATTCTGGGATCGAGGTACGCGTAAAGTATATCCACCAGAAGAGAAGTACCCAGGTACATCACGGCAAAGAATATGACAATCCCCTGCAGGAGAGAGTAGTCAGACTGCCTCAGGGCATCAAATGCCAGCAAGCCAATACCGGGCCATGCGAAAACCGTCTCGGCCACAATAGAGCCGGTTACCAGGGTCCCGAGGGTGATTCCCATGAAGGTCAGCGGGGGTATGACTGCATTCTTGAGGGCGTGCTTCCAGATTATCTGAGTCTCCGAAACTCCCTTGGCCCGCGCCAGCTTGATGTATTCCGTATCCAGGCTGTCAAGCATTGCGGACCGTACGATGCGCATGTTGGCCGCCACCGTGAACCAGCCCAGGGTAATGGCCGGCAGGACGAAACTGTTCCATTCGTAGCGTCCCGAAGGCGGGACCCATCCCAGCATCACCGCGAAGAAGAAAATCAGCATGATGCCCAACCAGAAAGGCGGCATTGACTGTCCCAGGAGGGCCACTACCTTGCCTACCTGGTCCCACAAACTATCCCGTCGGATCGAAGAAAGGATTCCCAGTGGAATCCCCACCGCCAGGGAGAAGAAAAAGGCCGCAGCGCCCAATTGCAGCGTTGCCGGAAGCCGTTCCAGGATGGTTTCGGTTACTGGCTGGTTATCGATTACCGAGTCTCCAAAGTCGAGCAAGAGGGCATCACCCAGGAAAATGGCGTACTGGAAGTAGAGTGGCTTGTCCAACCCTAATTCAACCCCCAACTCGTCCCACATTTCGGTGCTGGCGTAGTCATCCAGGAGCAGGGTTCGCGGGTCGCCGGAGGCTCTGGCCATGACGAAAACAATTAAAGAGACCAGAATCAGGGTAAATATAGTGATGACCAAGCGGCGCGCAATAAATTTTTGCACCCTTTAAGCCTCCGTGGCTAAGGTTGGGCAATCTGGCAAGGGTTACTTGCTGTCCAGTTCCGGCGGGCCCCCGCGAACAGGAACCGGTGTGGCGCCTTGCCTGGAACGCAGTGCTCGCCCAATATTCTGGCCAACAACGCCGCACACCAGGGCCGTTCCACTTGAAGCCAGAACTGCCCCAACAATGGCGTAGGCAATGGGGCCCATTTCTGGAGAAGCACAGCATTCAGGCTTCACCCCTGCCCCATATTGATAAGCCAGCCAGCTTCCACAAACTCCGGCGGCCAGGGCCAGTATGAACAGACAGGCAGTGGAGGCGCTCCCCATGCCCTTCAACCAGAGCCAGGCCGTGCCGCTTCCCAGTCCCGCGCCCACTCCTGCCCCGACAACCAGCATTGCCAGCCAGGCATTCCAGGAGGTCAGGCCGAAGAGCAGCAAGCCCATTCTCGCCAGCACAACTCCCACCGCGGCCAGCACCACTGCCATTCCGGTACCCAGGGCTGCACGGATGACATAACCAACAATATTCTGGATAGAATCGGAGTCCTGGAAAGTTTTCAGCATGAATTCCTGGCAAGGATGGGGTATGCAGCGCATTTTGAGGATACTATCACAAAGTCAACTGAGTGACTATTTGAACTGACGTTTGAGGCATTGAGAATCCAGACACTGTTAAGGCCACTGGCAACCAAAAGGAAAGGGCAAGGATAGATGAAATGTCATCCTTGCCCCATTTTCCGGTCGCGGTCTACCCTACCGAGCATTGTCTCGTAGAAGCTAAGCTAGCTTCCGACGGGAGCGCCGGCAAAAGCTTCCCGCAGGCAGGTTGCGGCCTGCTCCACTGCCAGTTTTGCCTTGTCCACCGCTGCCGACATGCCGAAGAACCCGTGAATCATACCGTCGTAGCGGCTGCAAGTGGTGGGAACGCCGGCTTCGGCCAGCTTCTGACCGAAAGCCTCACCCTCGTCCCGAAGCGGGTCGAACTCAGCAGTTATTACCAGGGCCGGCGGAAGTCCGCTCAGGTCACTGGCATGCATGGGGGCAGCGTAAGGGTTGGTCGAATCCGCGTCGCCAGCCAGGTAGTGGTCCCAGAACCAGATCATCCCGTCACGGCTGAGCGAGTAGCCCTCCCCGTTTTCGATGTAGGACACGGTCTGGAAGTTTCGCTCGGTTACAGGGTAAACCAGCAGTTGAAATACGAGGTCACAGCCGCCCCGGTCGCGAGACATGAGGGACACCGCAGCAGACAGGTTTCCACCGGCACTGTCTCCGCCGGTGGCGATGCGGGTCGGGTCTACGTTGAGGGAAGCCGCATTACTGGCCAACCATTGGGTAGCCGCGTAACAGTCCTCGGCGGGTCCAGGGAACTTGGTTTCCGGAGCGAGACGATAATCAACGGAGACTACCACGCAGTTGGCACCGACGCACAGGTGGCGAGAGGCGCCGTCGGCCGTATCCAGATCGCCTACGACCCAGCCACCGCCGTGGAACCAGGCCAGGCCGGGGAAGGGGCCGGAGCCTGCGGGGGTATAGATGCGAACGGCTATTTCGCCGTCCGGGCCCGGAATGGTGCGGTCTTCAACCTTGCTGACTTCGGGTCCAGGCGCGCGGGGCCGCATCTTGCCGTTTATCCGTGCTTGTTCGGGAGAAACTTCGTTGTTGGGAGGCAACCCGAGGGCGGCAACGGCTTCCATAACAGTTACGATTTGAGGGTCAAGGGGCATTTCACACCTCCTCAGATTAGGGACTGGACAACCTGACTTTGGGGCATTGTAACCCTTGGAAATTGGGATTGCCAGTTTGGTCAGTCGTTTGAGCAAATACCTGGATGAGGTTCCATTGCTTTGGCATGAGCTGGGGAACCACCCAGTGAAAAGACCGGAACGCAGGCCCGAGAGAACCTGCGTTCCATGTTATCCAATGTTGGGCCTTGCTCCTGCTGTTAGCGCATTTGCCAGGCCCTTACTCTTCTTTGCCAGGGAAATCAGTCAGACGGCCGCCACCGCAGGTTCGGATGCCGCGCCGCTCCCGCCTCGTCGAGCCGAGACACTGGGGTTGTGTGCGGTGCGTGGTGGACCATGTCCGGGTCCTCTTCGGATTCCCGATTAATGTCTCGCAGGGCCTGGATGAATGCATCCAGAGTGTCCCGGTTCTCCGACTCGGTGGGTTCGATCATCAGGGCCTCGTGGACGATAAGCGGGAAGTACATGGTGGGGGCATGAAAGCCATAGTCCAGCAGCCGTTTGGCAACGTCCAGTCCACTAACTCCCCTCGTCCGCTGCCAGTCGGCGGAGAAGACTACCTCGTGCATGCAGGTACGGTCATAGGGCAGATAGTAAATGTCGCGCAGGGCCTGCAGCAGGTAGTTGGCGTTCAATACGGCGTTGCCGCTGATTGACTTGATGCCGGCGTCCCCCAGAGTGCGGATATAGGTGTAGGCCCGTACTAGAACTCCGAAGTTACCGTGAAATCCGCTGATCTTGCCGATGCTCTGCTCCGGAGTGGTCAGGGAGAACTCCCCGCTGCCGTTGGCGACCACCGGCGCGGCCAGATAGGGCTCCAGGGCAGGGACGCAGCATACCGGTCCAGCCCCTGGACCGCCGCCGCCGTGGGGGGTGCTGAAGGTCTTGTGCAAATTCAGGTGGATAACGTCGAAGCCCAGTTCTCCGAGCTTGGTCCGGCCCACCAGAGCATTCATGTTCGCCCCGTCGCCGTAAACCAGTCCACCCGCCTCGTGAACTATGCGACAGACTTCTACGATATTCTGGTCGAAGAGGCCAAGGGTGCTGGGCAGCGTGATCATTACCCCGGCCAGGTCGGGCCCGACCAGTTCGTGCAGCGCCTCCAGGTCCACGTTCCCGTCCTGGTCCGAGGCCAGGGTGACAACATCGAACCCGGCCATGGCCGCGGAAGCGGGATTAGTACCGTGAGCGCTGTCCGGGATGGCCATCTTGGTGCGGCCCATATCGCCCTGGGCGTGGTGGTAGGCGCGCATCATCAAGACGCCGGCCAACTCGCCATGGGCGCCGGCCAGAGTAGCCAGGCTGACACCGGACATGCCGGTGATCTCGCCGAGGAACCCCTGAAGCCGATACAGCAGGTCCAAGGCGCCCTGGCTCTGATCCACCGGCTGCATGGGATGGATGGATGCAAAGCCGGGAAGGAAAGCCACTTCGTCATTGATTTTCGGGTTGTACTTCATGGTGCAACTGCCCAAGGGATAGAACTGGGTGTCAATTGAGAAATTCAATTGGCTGAGGGCAGTAAAGTATTGGACTACTCCCGGTTCAGATACTTCGGGCAGGGCCAGGTCTTCACGCAGCATCGATGCATCGGGCAACGGTTGTGCTGGCACGTCCAGGGCGGGCGTTACCACACCAACCCGGCCGGACATGCTGCGTTCCATTAGCAACTGTGAAGTATCGCGAGATCCACCATTGTGCATTAGCTAAACTCCGCCAGCCCTGCTACCAGAGCGTCTATTTCATCCTTGCTGTTCATTTCGGTTACGCAGACCAATAGCCCCTTGTCAACGTCCGGAGGCATTGGGTCGCTGTAGGGCGGGACGCTGATGTCCAGTCCACCGAGGATATTCCGCTCCAACAGCTTCCGGTTAATCTCCTGGGGTGGCGCGGGACACTGGGCTACGAATTCCTGGAAGAAGGGCCCACGTTTGAAAGGCAGGGAGTACCCGGACAGTTCCTCGATCCGGGAAGCGGCATAGTGGGCCTTGTGGTAGCACAACTCGGACATCTGTCGAAGCCCCTGTTTTCCCACGGCGGCCAGGTAAATGGTGGCAGCCAGGGCGTAGAGAGCCTCGTTGGTGCAGATGTTGCTGGTAGCCCGTTCACGCCGGATGTGCTGTTCCCTGGTCTGGAGAGTCAGCACAAAACCGTTGCGCCCCTGGCTGTCCAAAGTGCGGCCGACCAATCGGCTGGGCATCTGCCTGATGTACTGCTCCTTGCAGGTGAAGAGACCCAGGTAGGGCCCCCCGTAACTGACCGGAATGCCAAGGGGTTGTCCCTCTCCGGTAACGATATCGGCGCTATAGTGGCCCGGCGGATTGAACATTCCGCAAATCATGGGGTCTGCCGAAACCACCAGCAAAGCCCCGTGCCCATGGGCCATTTCGGCGAATTCCTTCAGGTCTTCCACCGCGCCGTAAAAATTGGGGTACTGAACCACAAGGCAGGCCGTGTCGTCGCCAACTTCCGGCTCCCAATGTCGAACCACTTCGAGGCTAATGCCCTGGGCCTGGCAATAGGTGCGGATCACCTGAAGGTAGTTGGGGGAGACGGTGTCCAGGACGGCCACGCGGCTTCGTCGAGTGACACGGCAAGCCATCAGCACACCCTCGGCCAGGCTGGTTGCCCCGTCGTACATACCGGCGTTGGCTACCTCCATCCCGTAGAGGTTGCTGATCAAGGTCTGGAATTCGTAGATTACCTGCAGAGTGCCCTGGCTTACTTCGGGCTGGTAGGGGGTGTAAGCGGTAAGAAACTCTCCGCGCGTCATCAGGGCCTTTACGATGGCGGGAATGAAGTGATGGTAGGAACCCGCTCCCAGGAAGGACGGTCCGCTTCCCAGGGCCCTGTTCCTTGCGGCCAATTCTCCCAGTTCCTTCTGGATTTCCAGTTCCGACAACGGGGCGGGAAGGTTCAGGGGAGGGTTGCGAAACTCGTCAGGGATGTCGTGGAAGAGTTCATCTATAGAGGTTAGGCCGAGCGTAGCCAGCATCTCGGCCTGTTCCTGCTCGGTGTTCGGGATGTAATGCGACTGAAAGTGGGCGGTGGTCAAGGGCGCAACTCCTGAATAATTATTGATGGGTTGAGAAATTCGGTGAGCGATGAATTTGTCGCTATTCCCCGACCTGAACCTGTTTTCAAATTCGTGCTGAGGCTTGTCCGCACCGCCACCCTGCACCGGCCTAACCTTTACTGCTTAGTTAGCGCCAATGTACTCGTCATATTCGGCGGCGGTCATCAAGCTATCCAACTCGCTGAGGTTTTCCAGTGCCACACGCATAATCCAGCCGGATTCGAAAGGGTCGTCGTTGACCAGTTCGGGGTGGTCGATAAGCCCGTCGTTGATAGCTTCAATTTTGCCGGTAACCGGAGAGAACAGATCTGAAACAGCCTTAACCGATTCAACCTCTCCCATCTTTTCCATATAGGAAACGGTGGCTCCGGATTGGGGAAGATCAAAATAGACTATGTCACCCAGTTCATCTTGAGCAAAGTGTGTGATGCCTACGGCCACCAGCTTGGTTTCGGCGTCTTCCAGCTTGGCCCACTCATGCTCTCGGGTATATTTGCGGTCGTCGGGACTCATTCTGTCCGGACCTCCTGGTCTTTGGTATGTATTAACTTCGATTGTAGAAGGGTAGCGTTACCACTTCAGCGGCGGCGATCCTTCCCCTGATATCCACTTCCAGCGAAGTTCCGGGTTCGGAATGGCCCGCCAAAACGTAGCCCATGGCAATGCTGGTGTCAAGAGTTGGCGAAAAGCTGCCACTGGTAATCCGGCCAACTTCCTGCCCACCGGAAAGGATATTGTAGTCGGCGCGGGGCGCGCTCCGGCCGGGCAGGGTGAGGCCTACCAGCTTCCTTTCTGTTCCCCTCTCACGCTGTGCGGCCAAGACTGGCTGACCAATGTAATTGCCTTCGCGTCGAACGAAACGGTCCAAACCCGCCTCAATGGGCGAGGTTTCCGGGTCAATTTCGTGGCCGTGTAAGGGCAGGCCGGCCTCCAGGCGCAGCACGTCTCTTGCTCCCAGGCCGCAAGGAAGAGCCCCTGCTGCCATCAAAGCATTCCACACTGGAGCTGCGTCCTCGCTTAACATCGAAAGCTCGAAGCCGTCTTCGCCGGTGTATCCCGTGCGGCCCACGAATACTTTGCTGTTTCCTAAACTTCCTTCTCCCCAGGTAAAGAACCTCAAAGAGGAAGGCGGGGCATTATCCTCAAGTTGGCAGATGGCATCCAGGAGGGTGGCTGCATTGGGTCCCTGCAGCGCGATGAGACCGGAGTCGGCGGTGCGGTCTTCCATTTCTACGCCGCCGGCAAATTCGGATTCGATCCTTGCATTAAACCAGTCCACGACCGCGGGCCGGTTGCCGGCATTTGGTATCAACAAATAGCTGTCTTCGGAGAGCCGGTAGAAGATGGTGTCATCGATTACGCCACCCTCCTCATTGCAGATGAGGCAGTAGCGGGCACGCCCCACCCGAAGGTTGGTAGCGGAGCCGGTGAGCATGCGGTCCAGAAAAGAGCCCGACTGCGGGCCCGAAATGTATAAACGACCCATGTGGGAGACGTCAAAGATTCCGGCAGCGGTACGCACCGCCTTGACCTCGTTGATTATGCCGGCGTACTGCACTGGCATGTCCCAGCCGCCGAACGGCACCATGCGGGCGCCCAGATCGAGATGAGCTTGGTAGAGAGTTGTTTGCAGGTTCATGCCTTAATTATAGGGGGTCAAAAGAGGGTTTACCAACAGCATTGCCATCCAAGGCATTCATTTGGCCGCCGCCAGAGGTTCAAGTCCGGTATGGCCTTTCCGGCGTAAAAGAAAGTGCGACCCACTATCTGTTTATAGATTAGACTTAGCTCTATAATGCCATGGTGTTTCAGTTACATTCTTGACAATTTTTCTGCCAAACTGCTGATCCCCTTCCCAGAGGGTTAGCCGTGTAAAGGAATCAACGATGCGAATGCTCTTTACCCTTGTAACACTTGCACTTCTCAGCGGAACTGCACTATTGCTGACCCTGGGCTGGCCAGAGGCAACCCAGGCCCAGGAAACAGAAATTCAGGTTACGAATCACAGTGTCGAAACCAATTTTCCTGATGACGTGAAGTTCTACGTTGAAGTGGCCGGGCCCGACGAAATAGAAGAAGTCAGGGTCGTGATGAAGACCATCGGGCAGACCACTCGCAGCGCCTACCGGCAGGTGGAGTTTGAACCGGGTACCAGTGTCAGTGGAGAAGCGGAATTGCTGACCAGTGGTAACAACTATGTCCCACCCGGCACCCGCCTGGCTTACTACTTCGAAGTTACCGACAAGGCCGGGCGTACTCTGCGGACTGAAGACGAGGTCTTCGTATATCTGGACACCCGGTTTGAGTGGTTCACTGTTTCCGAGGGGATTATCACTGTCTATTACAACAATCCCTTGGTCAAGAGCCGTGCCGAGCACGTTTTGGAAACGGCGATGGCTTCCATGAGAATCACAGGCCCGTTATTAGGCGTCAACCCGGAATTGCCGCTGCACATCGTAACCTACCACAACTACCAGGACATGTTCGGCGCGCTCCCTTTCCGGTCCCAGGCGACCAGCCAACAGTTGATTACCCAGGGCATGGCTTTTGACGAAGAGCGGGTACTAATGGTGCACTCCGGTGACCGGTCGGTTACCGGCACTACCGCCCACGAATTCGTTCATCTTCTGGTTGGAGACGCCCTGGGGCGAGCCTATAGCCAGGCCCCAGCCTGGCTCAACGAAGGCCTGGCCGAATACGGTTCACGACACGACGGGGACCGCCCCATAGTCAACCGGGCTATAGACCGTGCCAGGGATTCAGGCAACTTACGCCCTCTCTGGCACCTCGGCAGCTACAGTGGAACGCCAGACGACATAATTTATGCCTACGCCCACGGGGAGTCGGTGGTGACCTTCATGGTGCAGGAGTACGGCGAAGAAGAAATGGCCGAGTTGATGACGGCACTAACCAGGACCTTTGATATCGACAAGGCCCTTACGCAGGTATACGGATTTGACCAGCATGGCCTCGACTCGGCCTGGCGGGAGGCGATTGGGGTCGATCCGCTGCCAAGGCCGGAAGAACCCTCGAAGAACCCCCTGCTCCAGAATATTCCTGATTTCAATATTGCTCCAATTCAGTCGCCAACTTTTGCTCCGAGAGAGCCAGCGCCTGCGGCAGCGGTAGTTCCAGTGCCGGCACCCGATCAACCGGAACCGCCGCAACCAGCGCCCGACAGTACCAGTCGACCAACATCCACCCCGGCACCCGTAGCCGCCGTGGTCGAACAGCCTTCGGCAGAGCCCGCAAGTCCGGCACCGGTGGTGGAACCACCGGACAACACTACTCCGGATGCCACGCCTGGCGGGTTTAGTCCCACCGGTCTGCAGACCGGCGTTGTCATCCTCGTATTCCTGCTGCTCCTGCTGGGTGCAGTTATGGGTGTGGTCCTATTCAGGCGGTCTCGCACCACAGCTTAGAGCGGCATTTGGCGGCGTCGCCAATGGCTGGGAGCATGTGGCAAAGGCTGGTACGAGCAACTCTGCGCGGCCCGATGTCCAGTCTTCCTGTAGCCCCAATCGCCCTCCAGGTTAGGGCAATTTAACTCCTTGTTGCAGTCGCAAACGTCGAACAGGGGAATCAGCCGATTCCCCTGTTCGACGTTCGCTTTGGACTCTGGCCAAGGATGGACTTATATTTGCCGGCGCATTGCTGGTGCCTGGCAGCGGGACCGCATCGTCAACGGGCCCTGGGATTGAAGGCGTCGTTAAGGCCATCTCCCAACAGGCTGAAGGTGAAGAGGAGCAGCACCAGTACGCTGGAGGGCACCAGGGTCAGGTGAGGGTCGCTGCGCAGGACGGAGATGTTGCCGTTCTCGAAGATCATTACGCCCAGGCTGGGGGTGGGCGGCTGTATGCCGATTCCCAGCCAGCTCAATACCACTTCAGCACCGGCCACGGCGCCCAAACCGGCCGACACGGAGACTATCACCGGGCTAATAACATTGGGTAGCAGATGCTTTCCCAGTATTCTTTTCGTCGAGGAGCCCATTGCCCGGGCGGCTTCTACGTACTGGTTTTCCCTGGCCTGAAGGACCTGTCCCCGTACCAGGCGGGCCATGCCGAACCAAGAAAATGCTGCCAGCGCGAGGGAAATTACCAGGTAGTCCACTATCCCCAGTCGGATAATCCAATCAATCCCCGAGGCATCCTCGAATCCTCTGACCCATTGCAAAACTCTGGGCTTCACCGTGGCGACGATTATCAAAACAAGAAAAATGTCAGGAAACGATGATGTCACCTCGCCGACCCGCATGATAATTCCGTCGGCAAGCCGACCAAAATAACCCGCTATCAGACCCAGGGTTACGCCCAGAAGCAGCGCGCCGGTAACCAGGGACGTGACGGTGATGATGACCGTAGTACGCAGGGAATACATGACCCGGCTCAACAAGTCCCTGCCCAGCCGGTCGGTTCCCAGGGGATGGAACAGGCTTGGCCGCTCCTTGACCGAGGAAAGGTCTTGTTCGTTGTAGCCGTGGGGGGCCACCAGGGGAGCAAATACGCCTGATCCATACATGATGACTATGATCACCAGGCAGGTCATTGCCAACTTCTTGCGGGTAAGCCGGCGCAAGGACAGATAGAAATACCCGTGTGACCTCTGTTCGGCATCGCGAATCTGGAGGCGCTGGGCTTCATCCCGCAACGTAGTCACCTCCCAGTCGAATTCTCGGGTCCAGGATTGGGTATATCAGGTCAACTATCAGGTTGGCTAATACGAAAAGGGTGGTGCCCAGCAAAGTTACCGCCATGATTATCGGGTAGTCCCGCGAGAACAGCGACTCGATAGTCAACAGTCCCACACCGGGGATGCCGAAATAAAGCTCCACGATGAACGAACCGCTGGCCAGCCCTGCCAGGGAGAAGCCCAGGGTGGTAACCACCGGGACCAGGGAGTTGCGCAAGATATGGCGAACTCGCACCAATCGCTCGGGCATGCCCTTGGCACGGGCCGTTCGGACGTAGTCCTGCCCGATCACGTCCAGGGTGCTGGCCCTGGTTAACCGTGTGACTATGGCCACGCCAGGAATACCGAGCACAAGCGCGGGCATGATGATACTCGTGGAGAAAAATCCGTCCCATCCATGGGACGGCAAAATTCCCAGTTTAAGTGAAAAGAGCAGGAGGGCCAGGGGTATGGTCAGGAAGACGTGCATGGACTGCCCCACCAGGGTGAACGCCACCGTGGCGCTATCCCACCAGCTGCCCTGGCGCAGCGCGGCAAAGAGCCCGAGAGAAATGCCCAGGCTCACCGAAATCAGCAGGGCAGCGAAGTTAAGCTGGGCAGATATCCAGACTTTGTTTTTCAGGAGATCGGTAACGCTGCGCCCCCGGTACTGGTAGCTTTCGCCGAAGTCGCCGCGCAGGGCATTTCCCACGTACCTGGCATATTGGACCGGTATAGGGTCGTCGAGGCCCTGTTGCTGCCGGATCCTCTCGTAGGCTTCTTGTCGGAAGTTCTGGCCCAGCAATATCTCCACCGGATCCCCTGGGCCAAAGCGGCCCAGGGCGAAGGTGATGAAGGTTACCAGTACCAGAAGAACCGGCACCCAGAGCAACCGGCGGGCAATATAAGTCGCCACAGGTATCTCCTCGTTACCCGCTTACTGTTGGGTAAAGTGTATGTAACGGAACTTGGGAATAGTCATCGGGAGCAGGAAGTAGTCATTGACGTGGGGCTTGATCAGGAAATACCAGTCCTCGTCGTTCCAAAGTAACACCCAGGGGGCATCATCGAGGATCATTTCCTCCACCTGGTTGTACAGCTCGAAACGTCGGGCAGGGTCCTGTTCAACCCGTGCCTCTTCCAGTATGGCGTCAACCTCAGGGTTAGAGTAGTTGGTCCGGTTCCCTTCGCTTTCGCTATGGAACAACAGGTCCAGGAAGTTCTCCGGATCGGGGTAGTCAGCGCCCCAAGCCAGAGAGAACATCTGGTATCGCTCGTCGTTTACGTCCTGCAGGAATGTGGCCCATTCCGTCTGCTGAATCTCTACCTGCAGCCCCAATTCCTGTTCCCAAGCTTGCAGGATTACTTCCAGACCCAGGGGAACTGCCGCTCCCAGGCTACCTGAAATGCTTAGAATCAGGCGGGGAATACTGTCCGGATCGGCACCGTAAGTGGACTCGGCCAGCAGGCGGCGCGCTTCTTCGGGATCATAGGGGTACGGGTCAAGGTTGGGGTTAAACGAGGGGAACCGCGGCGGAATGATGGTCTTGGCCGGCCGTACAGCGCCCTCGTATACCACGGAAGCGATCTGGTCCCGGTCAAAGGCCAGGTTCAGTGCCTTTCGGAACTTGGGATCTTCCAATGGAGCCTGGTCGACATTGAGGCCAATGTAACTGGTTGTGAATCTGGCCGGATACGGGTGGACCAGCGGATTAAGAGGGCTGGTGGGGTCTAGTATCCTTTCCAGGTCGGCCAAACCTACGCCCGTAATGTCGATTTCGTCGTTTTCGAACAGGATCATGCTGGAGCCGCCGCTGAGAATCATCTCAACTTCATCAATGTGGGGTGGCCCCAGGTGATAATACTCATTCCGGCCCAGCCGGATAATTTCGCCTATCTGATACTCATCCAACCGGAAGGGGCCGGTCCCATTGGGAGTTTCGAACCAGCTGTCGCCCAACGCCACGTTGTCGGCGTCCAGGACAAAACCGCTGGGGTAGGTAAGCTTGGCCAGGAAATAGGCTTTAGCGGCGTCAATGGTGAACCTCACGGTATTCTCGTCCACTACCTGGACGCCGGAAACCTCGGGGGAGGCCCCGTCCAGCCTTGCTTCGACACCGACAATGTCGTCAAGGTACTGGTGCGCAACTGGCGAAGCAAGTTCCGGGTCGGTAACGCGGTCTATTGACCACTTAACGTCCTGGGAGGTAACCGGTGACCCATCGTGGAACTTGGCATTGGGATGGATACGGAAAGTATAAGTGGTGCCATCTTCGCTGATTTCCCAACTCTCCGCCAGGTCGGGCGCCACAGCAAAGTTAAAGGGTTCTATATTCACCAACCCGCCAAAAATCTCATTGACCAGCAAGCCAGAGATGTTGTCCTCGGCCAGATGAGGGTCGAAGGTTGGTGGGTCCGCAAACAGCAGAGTCAATTTTCCGCCGTCCGTCGCCATGCCGTTACCGCTGTTGGCCGGTCGTGTCCCTCCGACGTTGAAGACCTGATTTTCACCGCCGCTGGGGGCTTGGATTACCGGCGCCGTTGGTACAGGTTCCGGATTGGGGGCTCCGGGTACGCTTTGCGGCGTCGCGGTGGGTTGGGTCATTTCCTGCGCCGGTTCAGCATTCATCGATGCTTCAGGTTCAGTGCTCGTAGTGGTGTCGCTGGCGACTGGGGCAGGGGCTTCAGTTGGCGTTACAGATGGCTCTTCGGAGTCACCAGGAAAGCAGCCCACCAGGAAAAGTCCCAGCGTCGCCAGAATCATTAGAGTTGTCCAACGCATATTTACCTTCCAGATCAATTTCATTGTGCGAATGTGTAAAGGTCGCGGTTGCCAGTTAGAAAATTACATTCACTCAAGTAAATCTCAATGTTTGCACCTCCGGCATTATATTAGGAAATTACCTTGCAAAGCAATAAACAGGTACTAAGAATCAATTGTAAAGACACGCAAGAGACTAAGCGCGAGGGCACAGCCCCCTTGGTAACCGACCGGCAGGATCTTCCGATTGTCGCCCATATTCTTATGTCCCCGCCCATGGTGAGCCCGTCGAACCACCTACATAATGGCTTAGGCATCCTTCGACAGGTTCAGGATGAGCGAAAGTTAAGACAATCGAGAGACCCTGAACCGACCTGTACCTTATCTTGAAAGCCTGCTACCTTTTTGCTACTATTGCTACTACCTGAATTTTGGCGGTGAAGGTCACCCGGTAAATGCAGGTGGCTCCGGATGGCGAGCGTAGCCAAGAGGCCTAAGGCGCCTGTCTGTGGCACAGGAGATCACGGGTTCGAATCCCGTCGCTCGCCCCAAGCATTCAATCGACGTTTCCGGTTCCCCATTGGCGCCTGTAGCTCAATGGATAGAGCACTGGGCTTCGGACCCAGGGGTTGCGGGTTCGAGTCCTGCCAGGCGCGCCATTACCCTCTGGTTACCTCTTCTCAATAAAGCTGGCTGGGAATCCCCTGTTACCGTCTGATTCCTCCATCTCGCATTGCCGCAGCAAGTATTGATTCTTTGCCTTTCTATACGTGGTAAACCGTATGGCGGATGTAACGTTGTCCAAAAACCGAACGGAGGGCAGATAGGAAGGAAATGAACGAAGTGGGCAGAGCCATCTGGCTGTTGGGCCACCGGCTCAGCATGCTGGGCCTGGTGGATGAGGCATGACAACTCAGGGAGATTGCAGGTCAGGCTGGCCTGCCCGGTGAAGCTCTTGCGGAGGAAGTGGAGGCGGTAGTTCGCGGCGCGATTGCAGCAGCGGCAACTGCCGAAAGAACTGAAGTGTGTCTGGCAATAGGGGAGGCGTTAGAAGCCCTTCGGACAGGGCATCTTTTCCACGATGGGGAAGATCCGCCAATCGGAGGGTAACAACCCTAGGGGAGGTTTCACGGTGCAGGTTATTGCCCGTGGCATCGCTTGAATTTCTTGTTGCTGCCGCAGGGGCACTTCTCGTTGCGGCCTATCTTGCGGCCTTCATGGCGCGCAATTGTCCGTTTCTCTTCACAATTGTTGCAGGTACAAGCCGGCGGATGCTCAGTGAACCAGTTAGCTCTGACCATTATTCATCCATCGAAGAACTGCAGTTCTTCGTCTTAGATACAGGAAAAGTAATCTCCAAGGCAGGTTGCGCAGCGACAGGTCACTCCAGATCCAGCAACTCCACCTCGAATATGAGGGTTGAGCCCGCAGGAATCAAGCCTCCCCCGATGCTGCGGTTACCGTAGGCGAGGTCCGGCGGGATAGTCAGCCTCCACTTGTCGCCAACCTTCATCAGGGCGACCGCTTCGTCCCAACCCTGGATAACGTTGCCTTGACCAATGACGAACTGGAAGGGCTCACCACGGTCCACTGAACTGTCGAACTTGGTGTCGTCCACGAGCCAACCGGTGTAATGGACTACCGCCGTGTCTCCCGGTGATGCGGCACTCCCGTCTCCCGACGCGAGCACTTCGTAGTGAAGGCCGGAGGGGGTAGTTACTGTAGCATCGGACTGAGAGCAGGCAGTCAACGCCAATACCAGCAATGCCATGGCAATCCAATACTTCATAGGTCTCTCCTGGTCAGATTTACTACTTCAGCTCCGGAAGCGCAAATCAAGTCGGTCGGCGAAATTATGATTTCATTTCCCCAGACTCCCGATCCAACACCCAATTCCTCATATTCCGTCAAAGCAGCGTCCAAAAGGGAACGAAACCCCGTCGGCTGCCAGTGAAATGGTGGTATTGACCCTACGGCATAGCCGGTGATTTCCAGGACCTTGTCAGGGTCGGCGAGGCTGATATTTCTGGAACCCAGGGCCCGTTTCAAGTGGCCAGAGACTGTATGACGGTCGCCACCCAGCATGACCAGGGCCAATTCCCCTTCACCGGTTCGAAATATCAGGGTCTTGACCATCTGCCCTTCCTCGAAACCGAGCGCCCGGGCCACGTTGGCGGCCCCTTTATCGGTTTCGGAGGAAAACTCAAGCCTCCGATATGGTATCCCTTTGAGGTCCAGAAAAGTGTGTGCTGGCAAGTCCATAGTCTGTTTCTGGCCGATCTCCCACCATTTCCCGGTGCGCCGCTGAAGTCCCACCCGCTAATTGAAGGCAAGCACGACTGCGCCATACACTGGCTGGAAGTAGATTAGGCCAAATAGGGCTACGGGTCAATGGAAGGGCTAAGAGGAAGTGCTAAAGGCTTGGGAGCCGGTTGTTTGGACCCTTGCGGTAATCCTCAATAGAAAAAGGGGCGGTCTATTTCACCGCCCCCCTTAGCAAGACACGTTAGCCGGCGTCAGTTTTCCGGCGCAGGGTTTGAGAGATCAGGGCGAGTGCCCAGCGTTACCGTAATCTGCTGCTGTTCGCCATCCCGTATGATGTCCATCGTAACCGTCTGGTCGGGTTCGGTCTTTCCAACCAGGAAGGCTATCACGTCGTCGATAGTTTCCACCGGAGCGCCGTCAATGGCTACAATTACATCGCCTCCTACGGGTAATTCCAGCCCCTCCATTTCGAATATTTCGTCGCTGCCCAGCAGTCCTGACTTGGCGGCGGGCCCGTCGGGCACAACCTCGATGACCAGGGCGCCCTGGGTGGAACGGGGCAGCTCCATAGCTTCGGCGACATCCGGCAAAATGCTGGTGCCGCTGATACCCAGCCAGGAATACTGGTACTCGCCGCCCTCCATGAGTGACGGAATCACCTGTTTGGCTATGTTGATGGGAACGGCGAACCCGATCCCCGAATTCACGCCGGTGCGGCTGATTATCTGGGTATTTACTCCGATGACATGGCCGTTGCGGTCCAGTAGTGGCCCCCCCGAGTTGCCCGGGTTTATGGGAGCGTCGGTCTGCAGCACCTCAGGAATGGAGAAGGGGCTGTGCCCGCTGCGAATGGTGCGCCCGATGCCGCTGATAATGCCCGTCGTAATGCTGAATTGCTGTCCAAAGGGGTTTCCCATTGCGACGGCCAACTGCCCCATATAGACCTGGTCACTGTCCCCCAGTGTAACGGGCGTGAGCAACCCGTCCGGGTCGGACACCTTCAGCACCGCCAGGTCCGAGTCTGGGTCACTTCCGATGAATTCCGCTTCCATCTCCACGCGATTAGGCAGCACAACAATTACCCGGTCGGCCTGCGTCACCACGTGATGGTTGGTTACGATGTGCCCCTCGTCGTCCCATACAAAACCCGTTCCGCCGGAACGTTCAAAGAAGTCGTCTGGGATGCCGGGTATATCGGGAATCCTGGGCCTGTCAGCCAGTGACCCCAGGCTCCTGGACACTCGGATCAGGACCACGGATGGCAGGGTGCTGTCGTAGATGTCTCCAAGCACCTCGTCTTGAGCCGCCACAATCTCCAGAGGAGTCAAGCCGGACAGCTGGGGTCGGCTGCTCCCGCCCGTTTCTTCCCCCGGGGAAGACACTTCGGGCACGTTGTCCCCGAGGATGTCGCTCAGGGGGCCCGCCCCAATAGTGTCCGCGGTCTCGGTGACGACTTCTGTATCTGTTGTCGCTTCGGATTTCGCCACACCATCCTGCTGACTAATGGCCGCAACCGGCGACGTTTCATTCCCAGCGCCGGATGCTGTGTTCCCATTGCCGGCTTTAGTTTGAGATGAAGGCGCAGGAGAATCTTGTATCGCCACGGTTTGGGGTTCGGAGGAACCCTGGTTGGTCTCGGAATCAGTCTCCTGTCCTGCCGAAAAGTCGGGTTGCAGGAAGGAACACCCGGTCAACAGAATCCCGAATAAAATCACCATCAATGAAGCAAGAAGCATTCGGTGGCATTTGACGTATTTCTTTGATCTAAACGGTTGGCAAGTAGGTAAAGTGAATATATTCTGCACAAACAGTCTCCTTTTTAGGATTGTTAGCGCTGTCCAGCCTGGACTCTGTATATTTCAGTATAGCGCAGGAATGTGGAGAGATTGTTAAGCCCTGGCAAAGGCAATCTATCTATCCGATCTGTAGTAAGTACGCACCCACGCAAATAGCGGATTCGTCAAACGCATGCTTTACCACTAACCCCTCCGCTCCGAAGAATCTCTACTACTTTCGCAGGCTGAATGCCACGCATGCTGGCAATGCCCTCAGTTGCTAAATTCGGAACATATGGAATGGATTAGGTATAAATATTGTACTCGCGTGATTGAAATTCCCAATAGGCTATGCTAACTTTATGCAGGATTTTGACGCGGCTTACTTCCCTGCGAGAGACGCTTGGAGCGCCAACCTATGGCGGGAATTCCCCCAATTGATGGCAAGAGCACCGAGGTCCAATGGTTGCATTGGGGCCCCGATGCGTTTGCGCTTGCCCAGGATTCTGACAAACCGGTGCTTCTCTCCATATCGGCCGTCTGGTGCTATTGGTGCCACGTCATGGAGGAGACAACCTACAGAGATTCGGACCTGGCAATCTTCGTCAACAACAATTTTGTGCCGGTGATGGTTGACAATGACCACCGGCCCGACGTCAACGCTCGTTACAACGTGGGCGGGTGGCCCACCACGGCGTTCCTGACTCCCCATGGGGGTTATATAGCGGGCGCAACTTACCTGCCCGCCGACCAGCTTCTGGCAATGCTGATAGAAGTTAAGCGAGCTTACGACGAGGACAAATCCGGCATCTACGACCAGGCAGCCCAACTGCACCGCCAGAGACAGGATTACGTGGGTCGGGTGTCCGCTGGCATGGCCGAAATCGACCACCGCCTGGTGGATACCATCGCTCGCCGCATGGCCGGAGCCTATGATGCGCGTTACGGCGGATTTGGAGAAGAGCCCAAGTTTCCTTCGGCCCCTATCCTGCAGTTCATGCTGCACCTCTACCGCACTTCCGGCGAAGATTTTTACCGGGCTATCTTGCAGAAATCTCTGGACGGAATGGTCGCGGGGGAACTATACGACGGGGTCGATGGCGGCTTCTTCCGTTATTGTGCTCAACAGGACTGGACCGAGGTCCAGCACGAAAAGATGCTGGAAGATAATATCAACCTTGCCAGGGTTTTCCTGGACGCGTCAATTCTGCTTGACGATCCTGGGTACAAGGGGATAGCTTCCAGTACGTTGGACTATCTGGCTACGGTGCTGCTCGATCCTGAGTCAAGGGGCTTTCGTGGCAGCCAGGGGGCCCATTCCGACTATTTCGGTTACCCCGAAGGGGACAGGAAGACAGGGGAAGCGCCCGCCCCGGACCCGTTTTCCTATACCGGCCTGACCTGCCAGGCGGCCTCGCTGCTCCTGGAAGCGGCGTGGAAATTGCCCAGGCCTGAATTGGCTGCCATCGCCCTCAAGTCGCTGGAAACCTTGTCGGCTTTTGCGGCCGGGGGGCGACTGCCTCACGCCTTTGACCGCCAGGGGCGTCTTTCGCCCCAGCTTTCCGAAGAAACTGACCTGTTTACCGACTGGGCAGCCTATTTGAACGCCCTGATGGACGCCCACAACTCTTGCCCGAACGATCCTGAATACCTGGCGCTGGCCCAGAAGGCCGTAGAACAATTGGATGTGCGGTTCTATGACCAGGCCAGAGGCGGGTATTTTGATACTGAGGCCGAAACTTCCGCAGTGGGTTACATGAGGCTGCGGGAAAAGCCACTGGCTGAGAACATGATCATGGTCGAGGCTCTATTGAAGCTTCACCACGCCACCGGCGACACCGGCTACCAGTTGCGGGCGGAAAACGTGCTCCGCGCCTATGTTGAGGCCAACCGCGACTTCGGTGAACATGCCGCTAGCTATGCCGTTGCCGTAGACCACTTCCTGCATCCCCCCGTAGAAATCACCATTGAGGGTGAAGCCGGCCACGAAGCCACGGTTGATCTCTCGCTGGCCGCTTGTCGGGTTAATCACCCTCATGTAATTATCAAGCCGGTGGCCGCAGGGCATGGTGCCACGGCGTTGGCCCATGTGTGTGTGGACACCCTTTGCTTCCCACCGGTAAGCCGACCCGAGGAGTTAGGAGCCTCAGTGGCGGAAGCGCTGGAGGGCCCACAAGCTCCGGGTGAAAGTATTTTTGAAAGATTTGTGAGCTTCTAACCTTCGGGCGGGCAACAGACCGCCTGAGTCCGGAAGCCTGTTTACGGAGGACTCCCCTGAAGAGCGCAAGTTGCAACGACCTTACGGAAAACCAGATTGACTGCCGGCATACCCTGGCAGGTTGGGTTGACAGTCGCCGCGACCACGGCGGCGTCATTTTTGTTGACCTGAGAGACAGGTCCGGAATCGTCCAGGTAGTGTTCAGCCCTGAGTTGTCCCCCGAGGCTTACCGGGTGGCTGAGCAGCTTCGGTCGGAGTGGGTTATAGAAGTCAAGGGAGTTGTTACCCGCCGTCCACCCGAGTCGGAAAATCCGTCGCTCCCTACGGGGATGGTGGAAGTTATGGCCGATGAGGTGACGGTCCTGAATTCCTCCCTCACGCCGCCCTTCTACATAGAAGATGACGTTAAGGCGGATGAGGGTTTGCGCCTCCGATACCGCTACCTGGACTTGCGCCGGCCCCAGATGCAACGGAATCTGATTTTGCGGCACCAGGTGGTCAAGTATATCCGTGACTTTCTCGACGAACGTGGGTTTCTCGAAATTGAGACTCCCATCCTGATAAAGAGCACCCCCGAAGGCGCCAGGGATTACCTGGTGCCGAGCCGTATGCAAAAGGGCAACTTTTACGCCTTGCCCCAGTCACCCCAGCAGTTGAAGCAACTGCTAATGGTGTCGGGAGTGGAAAAGTACTTTCAGATTGCCCGCTGCTTCCGGGATGAAGACCTGAGAGCCGACCGCCAGCCCGAATTCACCCAGCTAGACCTGGAAATGAGCTTTGTCGACCAGGAAGACGTGCTCCGTCTGACCGAGGAACTCTACACTGGAATGGTCGAGAAGTTGACCCCGGGTAAGAAGCTCATAAAGCCCTTCCCTCGCTTGCCCTACGACGAGGTGATGGCCCGCTACGGCAGCGACAAACCTGACCTGCGTTTCGGCCTGGAAATGACGGATGTAACCGACCTGGCCGGAGAAACTGAATTCAGGGTATTCCTCAATACAGTCGAGCAGGGCGGCATAGTCAAAGGGTTCGTCGCTCCGGGACAGGGCCACTACACCGGGTCCGACATGCGGCGGCTTGAAGAAGCGGCCAAGGAATTTGGTGCAGCCGGCATGAGCCATGTTCGCCTACAGGGAGAAGGATCACCGTCGGACTTGGCTGAAGACAATTTTCTGCTTTCCCCAGGGTTGAGAATGCCGGTGGAATGGTCCCGCCGCCTGGCCGAGCGAATGGGCGCTGCTGGGGGAGATCTGATAGTGTTGATGGCCGGGTCTGCCAGCCGGGCCAACCTGTGGCTCAGTTCCATGCGCAACTATTTCGGCGAAAGGCTGGCGCTGATTGACGAGGACATCCTGTCATTTGCATTTGTTACCGGATTCCCTCTCTTCGACTGGGACGAGGCCAATAACAGGTGGGATTCCTCTCACCATCCATTCACTTCACCGGCCGACGGCAAGGAAGACCTGCTGGACGGGCCGGAACTGGGCGGCATCGAGTCGAAGGCTTATGACCTGGTATGCAACGGTTCCGAACTGGCCAGTGGCAGCATCCGAATCCACCGCCGAGAACTCCAGGAGAAGATCTTTGCCGTACTGGGCTATAGCAGGGAACAGGTGGAGGAGCGATTCGGCCACATCCTTGAAGCTTTTGAATACGGGGCGCCTCCCCACGGAGGGATAGCTCCCGGCATAGACCGTTTGGTCACTATCCTGGCAGGTGCGGACTCCATACGGGACGTAATCGCCTTTCCAAAGACCCAAAGTGGAACCGACCTTTTGTTCGGGGCGCCGTCGCCGGTGGATGACTCGCAATTGCGGGACCTGGCGTTGCGGATTACCGAATAGCCACTTCCCGGCAACCTTAAGAGCGATATTTGGTTACCAGCACCGCTTGCCCAATGCCAGCGCAATAAAGGAGGCGACCCTAATGGCAACCTCAAGCCCATTCAACTACAACAGTTTGTATTCCCAGTTATCCGTGCCCGTTGTGCGAGGCGAGAATCGGCATGCCAAGTATGACTTTGCCGTCGCCTATCCAGACCCTGAAACCCTGCCGCTGGAGGGATTGGCCGACTCTTTGAAGGTGGCGCTGGAACGGGAAGGAAAGGACCTGGCGCTTTACCCCGTATCGGCTGGCTTGCCGTCCCTGCGGGAGTGGGTGGCGGAGAAGCTGGCCCGTGACCGCAACATGAATGTGGGTGTCGACGACATTGTCCTGACCTCAGGCTCCGGCGAGGCCATATCAATGCTGATTGCCGCCCTTACCGATCGCCGCCCTTACCGATCCCGGGGACGTGCTGCTTACCGAAGAGTACGTTTACCTGGGAACCCTCCGCGCCATGCGTCGGTTTGGCGCCGATGTTCGCAGCGTCAGGTGCGATGACGAGGGAATAATTCCAGAAGATCTGGAAAGCACCCTGGCGGCAGTGGCTTCCGAGGGCAAGAAGGTGAAGTTCCTTTACACGATTCCAGTGTTTCAAAACCCTCTGGGCTGGACGATGAGCCTGGAACGCAGGGTTAAGACTTTGGAAATAACTGGGAAATACGGTGTCCCGGTCCTGGAGGACGACTGCTATGTCGATCTCAGGTTCGAGGGCGAGGACGTGACCTCCATGCATTCCATGGACGACTCGGGACGGGTGCTGTACGTGGGTTCTTTCTCCAAGATAGTTGCTCCCGGCGTACGTCTTGGCTACATGGTTGCCCCCCAGGAGGTCATTCAGCGGGCCATGAGTTTCAAGGGCGGCGGCGGGGTCAACCAGTTTGCGGCGTTGGCGGTCCAGGAATTCGCCAAGGACAGCATGTACTCCCATATCCAGGAGCAGAACGACTCACTGCGGGTTAAACGGGACGCCATGCTGGCTGCGCTGGGAGAAAATTTCGGCGATGCGGCCCAGTGGAGCAAGCCCGAAGGCGGCCTCTACGTCTGGCTGGAAATGCCCGAGGACATAGACCTGGCAGCATTGCAGGAACAGTCATTTAACGAAGGCGTTGGCTACTATAACGGCAGCATGTTCTCCCCCGAGGGCCGTGGCGTTAACTGTGCCCGTCTGTGCTTCGGCCATCCTACCGCTGAAACGGTGTCGGAAGGTGTAGCTGAGTTGGCGCGAATATTCGAGCGGCATGGGGTTCTGAAGGGATAAGCGCCGTCAGTTTCGGTGGGCTCAAAGCAATTCGAACGCCACTCAACTGATAGTCAATAAATGAAGAGGCCCGGACCATTTGGTCCGGGCCATTAGTTTGCCAGGAAGCGCCGAGTGTCTTTAAGCCTAGTCGTCGGCGGTTGCCTTTTCCGGAACCTCGGCGCCGTGCCCGTTGCGGAAGGCAAACCGGTCCACCAGGTCGCCTATGCTCTGGCGGAAACCGGAGTATTCCAACTCTCCGTAGGGCAGCATGGCCGCGCCGGACCAACCCTGGGAGCGCATTTCAATGGCCTTTTGCTGGGCCAGCAAGCGCACGTGATCCCACGACTGGTTGTCGAAGAAGTCGATGTTGGAGTCGGAGAATGTGCCGTCTGCTGCGATGGAGAAGCCAACGCAGGAAACCAGCGGCAAACAGTACATGCCAGTAACCGCTGTGTTTATCGGCACCGGCATCAGCGGCATTACGTGGGACCCGCGGGCATCACCGCCAATGAAGTGGGCCTTTGCGTAGGGAGAAGTCAGTTCTTCCGGCGCCGGGAAGATTCCCTGGTTCCGCACAACCGCAACCGGATCGTCCTTTCCGGTGTAGCTGCCGGCGATATTGTGCAGGCGGGTGGCAGAAATGGCCGCGGCCATCTCGCCGGAGTAACGGGATACGATGGAGTCGATTCCAAACCGCTCGTTGTCGCGGAGCAGAACGGCCAACTTGTAGTAGTCTTCCGGAGCGTTGAGGGAAATAATGCTGTCTCCCTCGGTGTTGTCCATGTCAATAACATTGAAAGTGAAGCCCTGGTTCAGGCGAGGCAGCATCAGGCCGCCACAATACATGGGGTCAGCAAAGCCAAGGAACATGGGCAGGTTGTATGCGCCCGGGCCGCACTTGTCCGCGGCCAGTACAAAGAAAGATTCTGCCGGTCGGACCGGGTTGGTCTTAATCGGATCGTGATCGAACTCCACCTCGGCCACCGCCGGTCCGGCGCCGCGAATATTGCCCGAGGGGGCATCAGCGAGCAGGTCCTGACCTGCGCCGTAAAGGCCGTACTCCCTGGCGATGTCGGTAGCCTTGAGGAAGGTAGTCCACGCAAACTGGTGCACTTCGGTGTCATTGGGGCCGCGAGTATGGGTGGTGGTCATGCAGATATCGTCGCCGGTATGACCGACGTAACCGTCAATCAACAGGCCGCTGCTGATGGCGTCGGCCACTGCCTGTTCTGTGGCGTCAATCATCCTCCGGGAGGGTTTGGTATGTCCACCAATCGAGCCAACGTCGGCCTTCAATACAGAAATGGTGAGTTTCATAACTCTAATCTCCTTATGGCGTAGCCACCGAAAGTTTCTTGTCCGGGTGTTATAGAGTGGTGTCTCAGCTTTGAGTCGTGCTCAACTTGAGGGTCTTTCAAAGGGGTTTTGGCAGTGCGGAATTATAGCAACATTGTACCTTTGGGTCAAACAGAACTCGAGGTACCTGGCGCATTCCAAAGGTTAGATTGAACCTCCATGGGCCTTAAGCCATTGTCTACCCTTTCTGTTCAGTGTATATTCTTTACAGAGAGTCAACAAATTTCATACCTCTTCACGTCAGGTTGACCCAAGGTGTGCTCTCGAAGCTAGTGGATATGGAAACACAGGATATTTTACTTCTGCTCTCATTGGGCATCATAGTGCTCTGGACGACAAGGCTGGCAAGATCCAAGGGCCTTAACCCTTGGCTTTGGGGAGTGGGGGCGGTCCTGCTAATTGCGCTGGCATGGAATTTCAGCCGACAGTTCCTGGGCCCAGTGGTAATGGCTCCCCTGATTTTCCTGCTCCTGTTCCGGAGTCCTCTGTTCCGCAAGAACAGGGGGGCGGACTCCATGCCCTGTCCCAGTTGCGGCGCGCCTGACACCGGCGGGCTGAACTTCTGCGTTCAATGTGGTTGGGACCTTTCCCGTGCCGCCGCTGATGGAACGGAAAGTGCAGCGGAAGCCGCCGTTACTTTGGAGCAAACGTCCGAAGCCCAGTCGGTGGAGCAGGTGGTGGATCCGGAGGTGGCGCCTGTTTTTCAAGCAGATGGGGCAACAGCGCCTGCCGAAGAAACGGTACAGACTGCGGTGAGCGAGGGAATGTCGGATCAGCAGCCCGTCTCGGAACCAGTTTCAGAACCAGTGCTTGCGCAAGAGGCGGTGAGCGATCCTCTGGACCAGGCAGTCGTTGTTCCGCCTATGCCTGTTGAGCCACCCCCAGTCCGGCCACTTCCTACGCCGGCCAACCTGACTGAAAGGGGCATCACCCTGTTCAATCAGGGAAGATTCCAGGAAGCCATAGACCAGTTTACCAAGGCAATAGCGCTGGACCCCAAGTATCGGGAAGCTTGGGAACATCGGGCGGAAGCTTACGGAAGGCTGGGTCGCGCCGAGCGGCAAAAGGCCGACCAACGGCGCCTGGAAGCCTTCTAGATAGTTCTTCGGACCTGGTTGCCCGGCCCCTTACCCTCGTAACGACAATCCTGCGTCGGCCCCCTGCTCCATTGACTGCACCGTTGTTTTGCATTGGCCTCAGAGCCTTCAGTATCCACCTGCTACCAGCCATATGCCACTACAGCGCCACATAAATTCAAGCTGCTTCTATTGCCTTGTCACTTTACCTTGAGCCTGCGTAGTGGGCTACGAGAGTGCTGTGAGGAAAGGGAGATTCCAGGGGGCTGAGATTCTTGAAGAGTGGCGTTGTCAGGGTCTTGGAGAAGGGAGATCCCGCAAGCTCCTTGTTAGAGCGTCTGGGGATAGGGAAGCCCGCATGGCTTGATGGCGGGCTGAATCTATGTATGGCGGCTGTTCGTATCTTCGAGGGTTAGGGATTCCTAGACTGCCATGATGTGGTAACCGGCGTCCACCGGAATTATTGAGCCTGTGATTCCGCTGGACATATCGCTGCACAGGAACAAAGCGGTCTTGGCAACTTCGTCCACCACGATGTTGCGCTTCAGCGGAGCCCTTTCCGCGTGGATCTTTTTCATGTCCAGGAACCCATGAATCCCCCTGGCGGCAAGAGTGTCTAGTGGGCCGGCGGAGATAGCATTGACCCGAATGTTGTCTTGCCCAAATTCGGAAGCCAACTGCCGGACGCTGTGTTCGAGCGCGGCCTTGGCGGTCCCCATAACGTTGTATCCCGGGTATACCTTTTGGGATGCTTCGAAGGTCATGGCAATTATGCTGCCACCGTCCTTCATCAAAGGGGCGGCGTGTTTAACCAGGGGAATCAGGGTATATGCGCTTATGTCCAGAGCAACCCTGAATCCCTCGCGGTCGGTATCGGCGAATCGGCCGGCAAGGTCATCCCGGTTAGCGAATGCAATGCTGTGGACCAGGAAGGAAATGTCGCCGAAGGCTTTCCCTGCTTCCTCGAACACGGTCCTGATCTGGTCGTCGTCAGAAGCATCACAGGGCAGGGCAATAGACCCGTCCACAGTCTCGGCCAGGCTCACTACCCGGTCCTTTAGACGGTCATTCTGGTAAGTCAGGGCTAACTTGGCGCCAGCCTCGCCAAGAATGCGGGCAATGGCCCATGCAATGCTGCGGTCGTTGGCCACCCCGAAGACTATGCCCTTCTTTCCGCTTAGGTCTATGGGATACAAAGAATTTCCTCCGTTGGCAATGCTGTGAACAAGTTCCCTTTCCAGGAAGGTAGTGCCCACGTAGAAGCTCTATATAAACTCGGGCGCCACTCTTTCCAGGAACGTGCTCATTTGCTGTTCCGGTTCGAATGAAGCGAACCGCACCACAACCGTTCCCGCCCCGGCTTCCATATATTCTGCTATCCGTTCCTTGACCCGCTCGGGTCCGCCGAAGGGACCCCAACGGTCGCCCCAGATTTCGGCGCCGTAATACCCCAGCAGGTACCGTTCGGACTCTGCTTCCGCCCGGGCGAGATCCGAATCCATGTTAACGGTCATATACATTACTGTGTCCAGGGAATCGGGTTCACGTCCCAGTTCGACAGCTTCGGCCCTTACTGCCTCAATAAGCCTGGCGTGTTCTTCAGGAGTGTCTGAAATGGAAATCAGGCCGTCAGCGAGCCTGGCAGCGCGCTTTATCTGGGCATCCCGTGCCTGCGCTCGCCAGTGGCATGCCAGGTAAATGGGTACGCCTCCCTCCTGAACGGGCCAGGGCTTGACCGTGACAGACTCGAGGTCGAAGTGCCTGCCGCTGAAGTTTATGGTTTCTCCCCGGCCCAGGCCCTTTATTATCTGGACCATTTCCTCCATTCGGCTGGCCCGGCGCCTAACCGATACCCCGGCACTCCTCCATTCCGCCTGCTGATCTTCGTTGAAGGCCCCGCCTACACCGGCAGCTATCATCAGCCTACCCTTGGAAATCAGGTCGACCGTTCCCAGGGTTTGGGCCAGGAGCACCGGATGGCGCAGGGCCATTAGCAGCACCGACGTTCCCAGTCGTACGCGACTGGTGCGGGCAGCCACTGCGGCGAGGGCGGTCAGGGGCTCTAGGCGAGGCTTTGCCGTAAGGCTGTCGCCTACCCAGACGGAATCCAGGCCGGCCTCCTCAGCCCGGCAGGCCAGATCGATTATGCGGTCGGCGCTTTGTGGCCGATCTTCGGACAGCAGCAAGCCGCGGGTGGGCAACAGAAAGCCCAGTTTCATACGAGGTAAGCCTCCGTTAGAGCCGAGCGGGGCGATTGGAAGAGATCAAGAAGGGAGTTATCGATTGCGGAGGAAGTCATCTTGTTCTCTCAAATTGGTCAGGCCACCATTATCTCGCATAGCGGGTAGGTCGCCTGTCGCGAGCGAAGACTTGCGGGGAGTCAAGCGTTCCAGAAAGCCCGGCTCTTTTTGTTGGAACAACTCCAGGTCTTCGGTTATATCCAGGTCAAATCCTAATCCTTCGCTGTAACAAATTGCCACGGAAATACCCAGCTTCCCCGCCTGGCTGAGATGCTTGGTGAAGCTTCGGTTTCCCAGTTCCGGTTTGAAGGCGAGCTTGGGGGGAATCAGGATGCTGTTGGTCCCGCTGTCCCGCCGTGCCGGTGCGAGGACAATATTTCTGCCCTGGCCAGCGGAACGGATCATGCTGGTGATATCTGCCGCCTTAAGAAAGGGCAGGTCGCCGGGCACGTACATGGATCCATAGCCCCGCTGGGAGGCCCGGTCAAAGGACTTGTCCAACGTGTCGTTCAGGTTACGACCAAAGTCTTCAATCCAGAGGCCGTCGAAATTGCGGGTCAGGTTGCGAACTCGCCAGTCTCCGCCAACCACCCAGAAAACGTCGATTGAGGCACCTTTGATAGCCATGATAACCCGGCGAAGCATTCCTATAACCAGGTCGCCCCTTTCCTCTGCGGTCAAAGTGCGCGAAAGGCGCGTCTTGCAGTCGGCGAGGGGTTTCATAGGTATTATAGGAATGATGCTGTTTTCATCCACCATCATATTGAGAGCTTCCTCCCAGTTCCAGGATGAGTCTCGCCAGGGCCACCTTGTCCTCTTCCGTTTCCATCAGTATCGGAGCCACCACCGGTTCCATGCCAAGTCCACCGATGGAAGGAATTAAGCCTTTATCCTGTTCATCGATCAGGAACACGTCGCAGATGTCCTGGTAAAGTCCTGCAACCCCCAGGCAAGTTGCTTCGTAGCCCAATTCTGTCATGATCTTGGCTGCGGGACCACGCACCGCCTGTCCGCCGATAATAGGACTTACTGCCACGCGTTTCCGGCTTTCTTCCTTTCTTGCCAGCCTTTCCCTAACACCCCGCAAGGCCAGGATAGGTCCGGTGCTCAGCACGGGGTTCGAGGGGCACATGACTACGAGGTCGGCCTTTTCCAGGGCGCTCGCGAACCCGTCTGATGGACCAGCCTGGTCCGCTCCACGGTAGGTTACCCCGCTGACCGACGGTTCGCTGCGGTGCCGGACGAAATATTCCTGCATTGCTAATTCGCCAAGGTCGGTTTTCAGGAAGGTCCGGACCGGCAACTCAGACATTGGCACTATCGGATGAGCGACCTCCAGGCGTTGGCAGAGTTCCCGGGTTACCTCGGAGAGGGATGCCCCTTCCCGCAGCAATTGGGTTCTCCTGATGTGAGTACCCAGGTCCCGGTCGCCCAAATTGAACCAGGTATCGGAACCATATCTGGTTAGCATACCAAGGGCATGGAAAGTCTCGCCCGCGATGCCCCAACCGGTTTCCGGATTGGAAATACCGGCTAAAGTATATAACATCGTGTCCATATCGGGGGATACGTGCAATCCGTGGAAGGTCTCGTCGTCGCCGGTGTTGACGACGATGGTTAGCTGGTCCGGGGGCAGGATTCGGGAGAGACCCAATGCCAGCTTGGCGCCGCCGACCCCTCCTGCCAGCGCCAGTACGTTTCCCTGGTACTGCGACATACTGACGGTTAGCCCGACAAACTAGCGCGTGTCAGCGCCCGAATTGGCGGCATGGCGAGGGTGCTCGAACCGGTAGGTCTCCAGCTTGACCAACCGTTGGTAGGAACCAAAGATTTCCTCGACGTTATCGCCCACCAGGTCAAGTGGGTCGACCTGTCCATCATCCTGGTCGTATATGCGTTTCAGTCCGTAGGTCGTGTAACGTTCGGCGGGGACACGCCCTGCCTGGCGAATCATCTGGCGAAATTCGGAAGGGCGCATCAACTGCCCGTGCTGGGCGCCGGCTGAGGTAGAAATGCTCTCGTTGATGAGGGTGCCTCCCAAGTCGTTGACCCCGGTCGTCAGGAGTAGCTGGGACATCCGGCTCCCTTCCTTGACCCACGAAGCCTGGATGTTGGGAATCCAGTTGTTCAGCATAATACGGGCAATGGCATGCACTTTTATGACATCCATACCCGTGGGCCCGGAACGAACGTCCTCGACCAGCCCCTTCAAAAACATTGGTGCTTCGGAGTTGACGAAGCTTAGGGGAACGAACTCGGTAAAGCCTCCGGTTTCCTTCTGCATGTCCCTGAGGAGCGCGATGTGGCGCGCGATTTGTTCGTTTGTCTCAACGTGGCCGAACATCACCGTGGAAGTCGTTGGGATACCAAGTTCGTGGGCGGTCGATATGACCTCCTTCCACTGCTCGACATTGATGCGCCCCGGGGAAATCAGGTCTCGCAATTCCTGGTCGAGAACTTCTGCCGAGGTTCCCGGCAGGCTGCCTACCCCGGCATCCCGCAGGCCTTCCAAGTACTCACGGATGGTGCAGCGGGAGCGCACCGAGCCGTAGAGCACCTCTTCGGGCGAGAACCCGTGGACGTGCATGTCGGGCAGTTCTTCCTTGATGGCCTCGCACAGCCTGATGTAAAGGTCGCCCTCCATCTGGGGAGGGAGGCCCGCCTGGACGCAGACCTCAGTGGCGCCGTAGTCCCAGGCCTCTTTGGCGCGGCGAACTATCTCGTTAATAGGCAGGAAATAGCCCTCTTCTTCCCGGAAATCCCGGCTGAAGGCGCAGAACCCGCACCGTTTTATGCACACGTTCGTAAAGTTGATATTTCGGTTAACCACGTAGGTAACCAGGTCTCCTACCGTGCGGCGGCGGAGTTCGTCGGCCACCATTCCCAGGGCGGCAAACTCGGCGCCCGTGGTGTCAAACAAAGCGACAGCGTCTTCAACGCTGATGTCCCCGCCTTCCAAGGCGTTGTCCAGGATGTGGGCGACCTCCGGTTCAAGCTGGCCAATCAGGCCCGACAGGCCGTTGGCAGCGGTGGTCTCGGCGGTGTTGCTATCAGTTTCTTCCGGCATACCGCTCCATTCCTCCTTTAACGTAACCGTCCTCGTCGGCCAGGGAAGTCGCCTTGGCTCGAAGGGGTTCGGGCAGCCATTGCCTTGCGCCCATGAAGTATTCTGGGTAAACGGGCAGGCGAGGCTTTAGTTCAAATCCCTTGTCGGTGGAATTCCGCTGCAAGTCCGGCAGGGCCGGCCAGGGAGCTTCGGGATTAACAAAGTCGATGGTCAGGGGGGATACGCCGCCCCAATCGTTAATTCCTGCGTCGAGATAGGCTGGATAGTCACTTGCGCTCAAATTGGGTGGCACCTGCAGGTTCATGGCAGGCCCGAGCAAGATTCGGCCTACAGCTACGGTCCAGAGCAATTCATCAGCCGATGCATCGTCCGCCTCTTCCATGGGTGTGGCCGGCTTGGCCCGGAAATTCTGCACGATGACTTCCTGAATGTGGCCGTAGGTGCGGTGCAAGGACCGAATTTCCAGGAAAGCGTCGATACGTTCCCGGCGAGTCTCTCCGATCCCAATCAGGAGGCCGGTGGTGAAAGGTATTCCCAATTCTCCGGCCAACGCCATGGTCCGCAAGCGCACCCTGGGCCGCTTGCTGGGCGCAAATTCGTGGGGTCCGCCCTCTTGGTAAAGGCGCGGACTGGTACTTTCGAGCATCAGTCCCATGGACGGGTTGAAAGGCTGCAGGGCCGCCAGCTCCCGTCGGCTCATGGTACCCGGGTTGGCATGGGGCATTAGGTCCGTCTCTTCCATTACCAACCGGCACATTTCGGTGAGGTATTCCAGTGTGGTGGCGTAGCCTCGGTCGGAAAGCCACTGCCTGGCCTCTGGATACCTCTGCTCAGGCCTCTCTCCCAGGGTGAACAAGGCTTCGGTGCAGCCGAGTCGTTCCCCAGCCCTGGCAACCTCCAGAACCTCTTCGGGAGTCATGTAAAGAGAGGGCGCCGATTCGGGGCTGTGCCGGAAAGTGCAGTACCCGCAAAAATCCCGGCACAGATGGGTCAAAGGTATGAACACTTTAGGGGAGAAGGTAACGATTTTCCCCTTTCCGTTATCCCGCATCTGGGAGGCCTGGGCGCACAGTTCCTCTACAGGCGGGCAGGCTTTACCATCAAACAGGTAAGCTTCGTCGTCGGACAATTCCCGACTGGCAGCCAACGACTCGCTGGCGTCAAGCGTTGCTGCATGCGCGCCGTCCAAGACGTTTGCCAAGACACTTGCCTGAGAAGTGGGTCCCGTTGCCAAGTTATTCAATCGCGAACCGCCGAAGGAAGGTGGGCTTTAAATAGAAAGCTAATTCTAGCGGTTGCCAGTGTCCCTAGCAACCGCTTCATTCAATGGCCAGGGATGTCAAAGCATGTCCAGCCAGACTCAGCACTTGGCGGTCGGCACTCCGCCGCCAGCGACTACTGCATCGGGGAGTAGTCAGTGGGCCGCAGAATCATGTTACGGACCAGCGCATTAATGGGTCCATCCACTTCCGATTCCGCCCTGACCTTGTGCCAGCCGGGATCGGCTTGGAAAGCGCTCCACTTTGCTTCGCGGTCGGCCAGGCTGTCGTAGCCCAGCATATAGACCAGACGGTTGCTGGTTCCGATGTCCTCGGTCCAGAATCCGACCACATTGATGTTGTGCTTTTTGAAGAACCCCACGGTGTGGTCGGCGAAGCGTTCGTTCAGGGCGGGAAGACGTCCGGGAAGGGTATCGTAAATTCGCAGTTCGTAAATCATCGTTTCTCCTCTGTATTGAAGGTTGGTTTTGGAGCCATATTACTTATCGGCATTTAAGGGCGTACGTTTGACGAGGAAGAAATTGGATTCAAGTTAGAATCCCGTGAATCGCCCCTGGTCAGTATCATCCAGGGAACCGGGCAGTTTTCGGCCCAAGTGTTCGTAAGCTCGCCTGGTGGTGATTCTTCCCCGGGGTGTGCGTTCCAGGAAACCCAATTGCATCAGGTATGGCTCCCAGACTTCCATCACCGTGTCAGAATCCTCGCTCAGCGACGCAGCCAGGGTTTCCAGCCCCACGGGGCCGCCACTGAACTTGTCTATGATGTTGACCAGCAGGCGGTGGTCAGTCTCATCCAGCCCCAGCCCGTCTACTCGCAACCGGTTCAGTGCTTCGCGCGCCACCTGGCCCGTTATTTCGTCGTCGGCCACCACCAGCGCATAATCGCGAGTCCGTTTCAGCAAGCGGTTGGCGATTCGGGGCGTACCCCTGGAACGTGCCGCCACCTCGGACACGCCATCCTTATCCGTGGTTACTCCAAGTATTCCCGCCGACCGCTTCACTACCACTTCCATATCCGCCTGTTCGTAGTAGTCCAGCCTGAATACGGAACCGAACCGGTCCCGCAGCGGCGCGCTGATCAAGGAAAAACGGGTTGTGGCCCCGATGAGGGTAAAGGGATTGATCCGGAGGTTAATGTTCCGTGCCGCCAGCCCTTTGCCCACCATCCACGAAAGGAAAAAGTCCTCCATTGCGGAATACATCACCTCTTCGACGACTCGGTGCAACCGGTGAATCTCATCGATGAAAAGGATGTCGTGGGGCTGGAGAGATGTCAGGATGGCCGCCATATCGCCGGCACGTTCAATGGCCGGACCGGAGGTTACTTTGATGTTAACCTCCATCTCGTTGGCGATAATGTGGGCCAGGGTGGTCTTGCCCAGCCCAGGGGGGCCGTAGAGGATGATATGGTCTAAAGACTCTCCCCGAATCTTGGCGGCCTGGATGCCGATGGCAAGGTTGTCTTTAACCGGGGCCTGACCTACGAATTCTCCCAGCCTTCGGGGGCGCAGTGAAACGTCCGTATTCTCGTCGTCCGGCTGGGAGTTGCCGGAGATGATTCGATCGGAGGAGTCCGAATAATGTTTCTGATTGCCGTCGGAATCCGTCAATACCCTTACCCGGGATGCGCCAAGTCGAAGCGGGGCCAGCTTTGGCGGCAACCGTTAAGATTGGGTGAAATTAGCGTTGTTGGCTCATTCTAGGCTAGGGCCGGGACACCGTCAAGAAACGGAATCCGGAGGACATGGAAGTTCTTCCGCCCTGTCACGAAAGACTGTCACGAAAGCGAATAACGTAATTTGAAATGCTCGGGACTCCCCACCGGTAACCCAGCAATACTTCAGCGAGGGCATTAGTTTCATGTAGGCTTCGGGCATACCTCGAAAAACTCGGTACTGCCGCACCCTTTCCAAGTTGAAATTAGTCTGTGTGCCGATATAATGAATCACTAATGGAGCGTAACTTGTAAATGGCGGCCGAATATGCAGGTGCTTAGTGGAAGTGAGTTGGCCGGGGCTCTCACCGCCGGCTTCAATTGGTTGCAGCGGTACCGGGACCCTCTCAATGCGTTGAACGTCTATCCGGTGCCCGACGGGGACACCGGCACCAATATGATGCTGACTATGAGGGCCGGCGTCGACAAACTTTCCGTTTCTGAAGGGGCTACTGTCGGCGAAGTTTCCGCCCAGATAGCTGACGGCACCTTCTGGGAAGCGCGGGGAAACAGTGGTGTCATCCTGTCCCAGTTCTTCAAGGGCATAGCGCAGGGCCTGGAAGGCAAGGAAGTATGCGGCAGCGGCGAACTGGCTCAGGCTTTCCGCTGGGCCACCGAGGCTGCCTATAAGTCCGTTGGTAATCCCGTCGAAGGCACCATGCTGACGGTTATTCGCTGTGTGGCCGAGGCTCTGGAATCGAACCTGGAGACGGAAGGTGGCGGCGGGGACGTTTTAGAGTTCTGGGAAACGGGTTACAAGGCATCCCGAGAAGCCCTGGACTCCACTCCCTCTTTGCTTCCCAAGCTGGCTGAAGCCGGGGTTGTCGATGCAGGAGGTATGGGAATTGTAGTAATACTGGGTGGCGCCTACCTGCACCTTACCGGCGAAGATGTTGAAGATGCCGACCTGGGTCTGGCGACCTCCACAGGCCAGATTGATCCTTCCCAGCTTTCCTCCGTTTCAGTCGAAAGCGACTTTCTGGACTCCTCCGTCGAGTCCGAATGGGGCTACTGCACCCAGTTTATGATCCAGGGCGAAAACCTGGACATAGAGCAGGTACGGGCAGACTTGGCGCAGACTGCCGAGTCCCTGGTCATTATCGGAGATGACCGGTTCATCAAGGTGCATGTCCATGTGGAAAACCCTGGAGCCGCCCTCACCTATGGCGTATCCCTCGGTGAACTGGACCAGATAAAGATTGACAACATGAGCCTCCAGAACCAGGACTGGGCTTCGGGTCACCAGGGAAGGAATGCTCCCAAGTCCGGCATTGCCTTGGTGGCCGTCGCGCCTGGAGAAGGCTTGGCGCAGCTTTTCCGCGAGACTGCCAACGCTTCAGTGGTCAGTGGTGGCCAGACAATGAATCCCAGCGTTGCCCAGTTGATTAACGCTGCGGAATCTTCTGGGGGAGAGGACGTCATTCTCCTGCCCAACAACAAGAACGTCGCCATTACTGCTGTCCAGGCAACGGAGCGAGAAAACGAAACTCAGAACCTCCACGTAATCCCTACCTCCACTGTATCCCAGGGCATTGCCGCCGCCCTGGCTTTCAATCCCCAGGTCACGGCGGAGCAGAACCTTCAGGCCATGAATGATGCGGTGGCTGCCGTGGTTTCCATCGAAGTAACCCGGGCTATTCGCGACACCACCGTCGAAGGTACTCCGGTGTCCGAAGGCGACTACATGGGCCTGGTTGAAGGCAAACTGTCTATTCTGGAGGATTCAGCAGAAGCTGCCTTGTTGTCGACGTTGGCCGGGGTTGGCCTTTCAGACGACCACATCGTGACGGTGTATTGGGGCGCCGACACCGACGAGGAGACCACCCAGGCGGTGGCCGAAAAGATTGAGGAGCAGACCCCGGGAATCCAGGTTGACCTGGTATTTGGCGGGCAGCCCCATTATCCCTACTTTGCTTCCGTGGAGTAGCTAAATGGCAATACGAATAGTAACTGACAGCACTTCTGATTTGCCCCCTGCCCTGGCTGAGCAACTTGGCGTAACCGTAGTGCCAGCCAACGTGGTGATTGACGATGTCACCTATCGGGATGGCATTGACCTGACCGCTGACGAATTTTACCAGCGCCTCGTTGCCGGCCCCCGCCTGCCCACTACTTCCCAGCCTTCCGTCGGCACCTTCCAGGCTGCTTACCAGGAGATATTGGAACAGGGCGACGAGATTGTCTCCATCCATGTTTCCGGCAAGCTGAGCGGCACCGTCAACTCGGCCGAGCAGGCAAAGGCAAGTTTGGGAGACTCCGTCCCCATCGAAATCGTCGATTCCCACAGCGCTTCAATAGCGGTTACGCTGAAGGTGCTGGGCGCAGTTGACGCTGCCCGGCAGTCAAGCTCGCACCGGGAAGTTGCCGACGAGGTGCGACGGGATTTGTCCCGGACTACCGCCGTTTTTGCATTGGATACCCTGGAATACCTGCAAAAGGGTGGCCGAGTAGGAAAGGCGCAGGCCTTCGTGGGTTCCCTACTGAGCGTTAAGCCCATCCTGACCCTGGTTGACGGTGAAGTGCATCCCCTTGAACGGCCTCGCAATCACCAGCGAGCCATGCGTCGCCTGATCGAGTTGACCCGCGAAAAGGGCCGGCCCGTCCGCCTGGGCGTGATCTACAGTACGGAGCAGGAATGGGCAACCGAGATTCGCAGCAGCCTGAGTGATTTGCTGCCCGAAGAGGAAATCGTGACCGCCCGGTTCGGCCCCGCCCTGGGTACCTACGTTGGCCCGCGGGCTGTCGGCGTGGCGCTAACGGTTGCTGAGTAGCGGCGTTCCAGCCCACACCATATTTCCCATGGGCCAGCACGAGCTGAATTTTTTGCGGTCCGTCGGATAAAGAGCCGATGACTTCCTCTCGCCAGCAATCGGAAGCCTGGATGCAGCCGTTCCGGAACATCCTTGAATTGGAACGTGCTAACGGCTACAACGACAAGGCTGTAATCGGGGGAATGGATGGATTCGTACGCCTGTGGTCCTCGTCTTTAGCCTCGTTCGTTAGCAAGCTTCCAGCCAATCGCCACCTTATCCGGCCGGGCTATGCCTCCATGAGCTCCGAGGAAAGGGCGGAGTGGGCAAGCCAGTGGCTTGCGATGCTGGAAGGCAATGACGCTTCTGCTGCAACCAAGAGCACGGACTCCCAGACCGAGAAGACCGGCAAGGCCAATGCTACCCGCCCCAAGAAGACCTCCCGCCAGCGCAGCACTCCCGAATTAGATCCCTCGCCCCTCAGCCTTGATTCGCCGGTTACCGCTCTGCAACGGGTCGATTCCAAGCGGGTAGCTCAATTGGGAAGGCTCGACGTTACCACTCTCAGGGATCTTCTCTACCTCTTCCCTAGACGTCATCTGGATTACTCCGCTGTCGTCAAGGTTGCGGAATTGCAATACGGTCAAGAAAGGACTGTAGAGGGGAACATCCTGGAGATTCGTGAAGAGCGAAAAGGGCGAAACCGCCAGCTCAGGATAACGGAAGCCCAGTTGGCCGACGAGACGGGCAGCGTGAAGGTTAGCTGGTTTGGACAAGGATACCTTGCTCGGACCCTTCCTGCAGGTACTAGGGTGGCTATAAGCGGCAAGGTTGACGTCTTCAACGGCCGGTTAGTGTTCGAATCACCCGAGTATGAAGTTCTGCGAGGCGGCCAGCCATCGATTCATACCGGACGCCTCTTGCCGGTTTACCCTTTGACCCAAGGGTTGACCGGTCGGACTCTTCGCAACCTTACCTGGCAAGCGCTTCAGTTGGGGTTGCCACTATTATCGGAATCACTCCCTGAAGCAGTACGAAAGCGTCGAGGTCTTATCTCATTGAGGGAGGCCATTAGACAGGCCCATTTCCCTGCCAGCCAGGCCAACCGGGATCAGGCCCGCCGCCGCCTGGCCTTCGACGAACTGTTGACTCTCCAACTGTCGGTGTTGTCCCGCCGGCAAAAGGAAAACCAACTGATTGAGGGTGTCACCATTTCAGGAGGCTCAGAGTTGGTCGACGGGCTGATATCCAACCTGCCCTTTGAGCTTACCGGGGCCCAGCGCCGCAGCATTGAAGAAATTCTGGCCGATCTGGGTCAGGGCACTCCCCCCATGAACCGTTTGCTGCAAGGGGAAGTGGGCAGCGGGAAGACGGTGGTAGTGCTTATCACCCTGCTGGCGGCCATAGCCCGCGGGTACCAGGGTTCCATCATGGTGCCGACTGAGGTTCTGGCTGAACAGCACTTCCAGACGGTGGCCAGGCTGCTGGGAGGCATGGCAGACACCACCCAGGCCGAGAATTTGCTTACCGTCTACCTGGAAGCGTTGGGGCGGCCATTGACGGTAGGACTGCTAACTGGGAGCACTCGGGCCAGACCGCGCAGGCGGTTGACGGGCATGGCCTCCGAAGGAACCCTTGATCTGCTTATCGGTACTCATGCCTTGATCCAGGAAGGTGTAGAAATTCCGCGACTGGCCCTGGCGGTGATGGATGAGCAGCACCGGTTCGGTGTGATGCAGCGGTCGGCGCTGCGCCAGAAGAGCGACGAAAATCCGCACACCCTAGTCATGTCGGCGACGCCAATACCCCGGACCTTGCAGTTGACATTCTACGGCGACCTCGACATTTCCACGATTGACGAACTTCCTCCAGGACGCCAGGAAATCCTGACACGATACTTAGAGCCGGAACGAAGAGAGGCTGCCTATGGCTTCATCAGGCGTGAAATCCAGGCGGGACGACAGGCATTCATAGTGTGCCCCCTGATAGAAGAATCGGAGGTCATCGAAGCAAAGGCAGCGGCTGACGAGCATCAAAGGTTGTCGAAGGAAGTGTTCCCCGACCTGAAACTGGGCCTCCTCCACGGGCGGATGTCCTCAGCGGAGAAAGACAAGGTGATGCGGCGTTTCCGAGACGGTGAAACGGACATCCTGGTGACTACGGCGGTGGTCGAGGTGGGTATTGATGTGCCCAATGCGACTGTAATGCTTATCGAAGGCGCCGACCGGTTCGGCCTCTCCCAGTTGCACCAGTTCCGTGGCCGGGTGGGCCGGGGCGAGCACAAGAGCTACTGCATTCTCATGTCGGAAAACCCGTCCCAACTGGCCCAGGAGCGATTGGCGGCGCTGGAACGTACCCGGGATGGCTTTCAGTTGGCCGAGGTTGACCTGGAAATGCGGGGTCCTGGCGACTTCTTCGGCACCCGCCAGAGCGGTCTGCCCAGCCTCCGGATGGCCCAGCTATCGGACAGAGACCTGCTGGACATGGCGCGGAACGAGGCTATGGAGATCATTGAGAAGGATCCGGAGTTGGCCTTGGAGGAACATGCCACTCTAGCGGCGCAGGTTGCGCGGTTTATGGAGCGGGTTAGCGCCGAGTTCACCTAAGGGCGGGAGCTAAAATCAAACGGTGGACTTGAATCGGTACCCCACGTTCCATATTGTTTCGATGAAGGAATGGTCTGGGTCTTCTATCTTGGAACGCAATCTCCTGACGTGAACGTCCACTGTCCGGGTTCCGCCCAGGTAGTCGTAGCCCCACACCTGGCTTAGCAGCACGTCCCGGCTGTACACCCTGCCCGGGTTTGACGCCAGCATGACCAGCAGTTGAAACTCCTTGTAGGTCAGCGAGACCCTGCGGCCGGCCATCATTACGTCGTACCGTTCCAGGTCTATTACGAGGTCGCCCACTTTGAGCAACTGCCCGCCACTTGGGCCGCTTACCCGGTAGATCGCCTGCTTAATTCTGGCCAGCAGTTCTTCCTTCTGCATCGGGCTCAGGATGAACTCGTCCGGATTCATTGCAGGGTCGTATTCCTCCAGCGAATCCGCCGGAATCACCGCCAGCACGGGGACCTTTAGCTCACGGCAACCTGTAACAAGCTCCTGACACTCGGCGGGCCGAAAGGATTCTACGTCAAGCATCACGGCGTCCATGCGGGTTTGTTCCGTGCCGGCAGCGTCGGCCACCTGTGAGAGTTCCGAACCAAACAGACAGGACAAGCCCGACCGGCTTACTGTTTCCAGCAGGCCATGCAAGCCGTTGCCGTGGGTTGCGAGTAGGAATATGGTGTACACGAACCGGACCTGTGTTGAATGGGTAGCATTCCGATGCGGGTAGTATATTCGATTTTGTTCGACACACCAAACCGCTAGAGCTCGTATTTCGGGGACGTTTCCTGGGCAATGGTCCCAATAACGGTTGCTCACGTACGGTTTCGGCCAGGAACAATGCCAACCTGCGAATTGACTATGTTGGAAACCGGATACTACTATGTGGACAATTCACGCTGTTTTCTCGAATCGCATCAATAATCGAGAAACCCTTCAAACCCACTTTATTGGAGGCGCCAATGACCATCCAGACTCTCCCCCAAACCCCACAGGATGCCTGGAAGAAGATCCGCACCGGCGATTGGAGGGGCGTCACTTCAGGGGTTGCCCCAGGCTATGTTCAGGCCAACCTCGCTATATTGCCCAGGCAGCTTGCCTTCGACTTCTTGCTGTTTTGCCAGCGCAATCCACGCCCTTGCCCAGTATTGGAGGTCATCGAGGCCGGAGAGGTAGAGCCCAGGCTAACTGCGCCTGGCGCAGATATCAGGACCGACATTCCCTACTATCGGGTTTACGAGAACGGCGAACTTACCGGCGAGGTTGACTCTTTGAAAGAAATCTGGCGAGACGACCTGGTCTCCTTTTTGCTGGGCTGCAGTTTTTCTTTCGAGACCGCGATGTCCGAGGCCGGAATCCCCCTGAGACATCAGGAGATGAACTGCAACGTACCGATGTACATTACCAACGTAGCTACCAATTCGGCCGGCGTATTCTCCGGTCCCATGGTGGTAAGCATGAGACCGGTGCGGCATGACAAGATAGTCCGGGCGGTACAGATAACTTCCCGTTTCCCAGCCACTCACGGGGCGCCGGTACACATAGGCGACCCGTCGGTCATTGGCATCGAAAATATAGACCGTCCCGATTTTGGCGATGGCGTTGAGATCCGCCCTGGCGAGGAACCGGTTTTTTGGGCCTGTGGTGTCACGCCCCAGGCTGTGGCCTTGAACTGCAAGCCACCCCTGATGATCACCCACGCGCCGGGCCACATGTTCGTGACGGCGCAGCGCGACGCCGATTATGCGGTCTTATAGTCTCCCTTGGTCGCTGCATATGCGGCATCGTACTGGGCAAACTGTTGGTCGAGGAAGTGGCAATGAATTTCGCCGGTGAAACTATCGAGGACATTATTCTCTCCGAGGACAAAAGGGGTGTTTCCGAGCTGCGTCCCTTCGTTCCCGTTGATTTTTGCGAACAGGCGGCTCAATACCTGCTGGACCACCCGGGCCGGGTTGCGATAATCACCGGGTTCTACATCCTGACCGCAGGACAGCACGAGACTGACGGCCCGCCCGGCGCCATTGCCATCGGCAACGCACTGCAAGAGCTTGGGCGAGAAGTAATTTACGTTACCGACTGCCACAGCGCTAACATGATGAGTGAGTGGCTGGGCGATCGGGCTGCGGTGGTCGACTTTCCAATAGCCGGCGATGAGGCAAGCCGGCAAGCGGCTAAGCAACTATTAGAGGACCTGAACCCTGACCTGCTCGTCTCCATCGAGAGGTGCGGGCGTAACGCCGACGATGTCTATCTCAATATGCTTTCCCGCGACATTACCGATTACACCGCCCGGCTGGATTACCTTTTTGAGTTCGGCATACCTTCAGTGGGCATTGGCGACGGCGGTAACGAGATAGGAATGGGCAATGTTGCGGAACACATTCCACCCGTTGACCGCCTGCCTGACGAACCGGCCATAACCGAGGTTGACCGGCTGGTACTCGCCAGCGTCTCCAACTGGGGTGGCTATGGACTTGTTGCCGCCTTGTCACGACTCGTGGGACGCAATTTGCTGCCTTCGGTCGAGGAGGATATGCGCCTTGTCACCCAGATGGTGGATGACGGCGCCGTGGACGGTGGGTCCGGAATTAACCGCTATTACGTTGACAACTTCACTTTGGAGGAGAATGGCGAACTGCTGGGCCTGCTTCATGAATTGGTGAACCGGGCAATAGCCTAATGTGGTGCAACGGGGATAAAAGGGAAGTTGCGCCGGTTGCAGAAGTGCGGGAATGCTACTTGCTCAGCCGTAAAGGGGACAAGCATGGGAGAGTGTAGGTACTGCGGGGACGATGCCGGGTTCCTGAGGAACTCCCACCGAGAATGCGAAGACGCCAATCGTGATGGCTGGCAACAAATGCTTTCCCTGGCCAGCGAATCGGCTCTCTCGGGCCGGAACCGGGAAAACCTGGTAAATGAGCTGGGAGATCTGGCCACATCAAGCTTCGTCCCATCTGAGAAGATCAGGTACGCGCTCTTGGAGGGCTGGGAGCAGGCGGTGGAAGCCGCGCTGGGCGACCATTTGATTTCACGGGAAGAGGAAGCCAACTTGGCGGACTATGCCGAAAGATTTCACTTGTCACAGCAGGAGCTTGATCGGAGTGGGGCTCGCACCTCCGTGATTCAGGGTTCAGTGATACGGGAGTTGGTTGAGGGAAACCTTCCAGAACGGCAGCAGGTTATCGGACATATTCCCTTCAATCTGCAAAAATCAGAGAAGCTGGTTTGGGTGTTCGAAGGCGTTTTGTATTTGGAGGAACGGGTACGAAGGGAAAGAGTGGGAGGAGCGCAAGGAACCAGCATACGAGTGATGCGGGGAGTCTATTACCACACCGGTGGCTTCAGGAGCCGTACCGTTGAAACCACCGTGACCGAGAAACTGGATGTGGGCCTGATGGGGCTGACCAACAAGCATATTTATTTTGCCGGATCGTCCAAGCGGTTTCGAGTGGCCTACAGTAGAATTGTTGCTTTTGACCCATTCAGTGACGGCTTCGGGATTATGAGAGAGGCTCAGACTGCCCGGCCCCAGATGTTCATCACCGGCAACGGCTGGTTTGTCTATAACATGGTGACAAACCTGGCGCAGATGTAGGTGCTCGGTCACTGGAGGATTACCTGCAGATTTTGGCACTCTTCATGATAGCTTGTGCAAACCCTCCCTTGTCCGACAGCCTGCTATTTACGGGCTTTGTATGAAATCGCTGTATGCCCGGCAGGCAATATTGACGGAAAGTTTGTCGGAGTACCCCCCCTAGCCCGCCAGTGTTTTTTCCTCCACCACCAGTATTCGGCGAAGCTCGTATATTTCGTCCCTGACTTGCGCTGCTTTCTCGAACTCCAGGTTTCGCGCGGCGTCCTTCATCTGGACTTCGAGGTCCTTGATTACACGGAACATGTCCTCCCTGGACATTTCCTGCCGCATTACCCGGTAGCTGGCCCGATTCTCGCCGACGGCCTTGATGCTTTCGGTGATATCGTGCACTGCTTTCTGAATGCTTTGCGGTTCAATTCCGTTCTCCCGATTATGAACGTCCTGAATTCCACGGCGCCGGTACGTCTCGTCAATGGCGAATTTCATCGAGTCGGTAACCCGATCGGCGTACATGATGACGTGCCCTTCGGCATGGCGGGCGGCGCGACCAATTGTCTGGACCAGTGACGTGGTAGATCTCAGGTATCCTTCCTTGTCGGCGTCCAGAATGGCGACAAGGCTAACCTCCGGCAAGTCCAGGCCTTCCCGCAGCAAGTTAATGCCCACCACAACGTCGTAAACCCCCAGTCTCAGGTCCCGCAGTATTTCTATCCTCTCCAGCGTGTGAATGTCGGAATGGAGATAATGGTTGCGGATGCCCATCTCAGACAGGAAGTCGGCAAGTTCCTCGGCCATGCGTTTCGTAAGTGTTGTCACCAGGCAGCGCTGCCGTTGTTCTACCCTTAGCTTGATCTGTTGCATCAGGTCGTCAATCTGCCCCGCCGAAGGTTTGACCTCGATGGTGGGATCCAGCAGACCCGTAGGGCGAATTACCTGCTCGACCACGGTGGCGGCGTGCTCCATTTCGTAGGGACCGGGCGTGGCCGAAACGAAAACGACCTGGTTGATGTGCCGTTCAAATTCGCCGAAGTTCAGGGGGCGGTTGTCCAGGGCCGAAGGCAGACGGAACCCGAAGTCGACCAATGTCTGCTTGCGGGAAAGGTCGCCGTGGTACATGCCCCTAACTTGGGGCAGGGTCATGTGCGACTCGTCCACCATCAAGAGGTAGTCCTCGGGGAAGTAGTCCAGCAGGGTGTGCGGAGGAGTGCCCGGCCCCCTTCGAGACAGGTGGCGAGCATAATTCTCAACTCCGGCGCAGAACCCGGTTTCCTGAAGCATCTCCAGGTCGTAGTGGGTGCGGCTTTCCAGGCGGGCGGCCTCCAGGATCTTGCCCTGCTTTTTCAGTTCCGCCAGCCGGTCTGCCAATTCCTCACGGATATCGGTGCATGCCAAAACCAGCTTTTCCTTGCTGGTGACGAAGTGCTTGGCCGGGTAGATGGCAGCTTCCTGCTGCTGGCCCAGCATTTCCCCGGTCAAGGGGTCCAGCTTAACGATCCGCTCCACCTCGTCCCCAAAAAACTGGATGCGCATGGCCACTTCCTCGTAGGCCGGCACCAGTTCCAGCGTGTCGCCACGAACCCTGAACTTGCCGCGAGACAGTTCCATATCGTTGCGCTCGTACTGCATTTCGACGAGCTGGCGCAGCAGCCTTGACCGCTCGCGAATCTCGCCAACCCTGATCTGCGCTACCAGGTTGAAGTAGTCCTGCGGGTCGCCCAGGCCATATATGCAGGACACAGAGGCGACGATAAGCACATCCCGCCGGGTCAGGAGGGACGTCGTGGCGGAGAGCCGCAGTTTGTCCAGTTCCTCGTTGACGCTGGCGTCCTTCTCCACGTAGGTATCGGTGCGGGGGACGTAGGCCTCAGGCTGGTAATAATCGTAGTATGAGACGAAGTACTCGACGGCGTTGTTAGGGAAGAACTCCTTGAACTCTGTTGCCAACTGGGCGGCCAGGGTCTTGTTGTGGGCGATGACCAGGGTAGGCCGCTGGACTTCCTGGATGATATTGGCCATGGTGAAAGTCTTGCCGCTTCCCGTCACGCCGAGAAGGGTCTGGTGGACCATACCCTCATTGACACCTTCCACCAGCCGTTCCACTGCCCGCGGCTGGTCGCCGGTCATTCTAAAGTCGGAAGCCAGTTGAAAATCAGGCATGGCTTAATTCCCCACAAAAGTTTCTCATCTTTCCACGAATGGGCACGAATAACCACAAGTATGTCGAAGTAAATATGAATGGCTAATTAACATATCTATCGGTGCAAATATGTCTCTTCTCCCCTTACCCAGCCTAAGTAAAGGTCAACGCCATTCTTGTTGCCAGCGTAAGACACGGTGTTCACGCCACCCTCGGTGTCGAACAACTCGACAAAGGCTTGGTAGTCGCCTAAGTGCTCATCGGTTTGGCTGAATGAATGTACAAGCATTACGGCGGCATTGGCTCCAATTCTCTCAGCTTCAATCAGGGCCGACGCAGCGCGATGCAATAGTTGGTAGCGAACTTGTTGCAAGGAGCTTTCATACGACTGTCCAAGACCCAGCTGCGTTTTCAGGAAATTGATCCGTTCTGGAACACCGCTGTTGATGGATAAATTCGTTGTCCGTTCTTTTACAAGCCCGCCAAATGTCTCGCTAACTTTTCCTTCAACCGCTATCGCAGCCCTCGCGTATTCAGATTTGGCAAGAGCCATGATGTCGCTAAAAGAGCCTCGGCTGCCACCAGGGAGTGGCACTTGAAACTCCACGTCTCCCTTCACGAGTTTAAGATGTTTCAATGGCGAATAAGTCGAAGACTCAAACAAGCCCTCGACTTCCTTAGGAAACCCGCTAGCTTATTCCCAACAATATGCCAGAGTCTTAGCGGAGTATCCGGTCTTCCAGTGTTTCTCGGGGTCTGCCAAGACCTTCCGCCAGTCCTCTGGCCCCGTTGTCTCCTTACTTCTAACGAAGAACTTACCCACTAGGGATTACCACCCGCCAATCTGCTGCAGCGCTTGCCGCAAGTAGTCCTCGAAGGTCAGCTCCGGGGAGCGGTCCAGGTTTGCCAGCACCCGTCGGATTTCGGCGGTTGAATATCCCAGGGCGGTCAGCGCGTCAATCAGTTCGGCGTCGCCTCCGGCGGGCGCTCCTGGGTCGTCAATGATGTCGCTGTCTACTTTGCCCTTGAGCTCCAGAATAATCCGGTCGGCGGTGCGCCGGCCCACTCCGGAAACTCCGCTGAGCCGAGCCGTGTCTCCTACCGCAATCGCCTGTTGCAGTCCCGCAGCACCCAGCCCGGAAAGCAACGCCAATCCCAGCCGGGGCCCCACGCCCGAAACTCCCTGGGTGACCAGGAACAGGTCAAGGGCGGCCTGGCTGGTAAACCCGTACAGAATGGGATGTTCGTCGCGAATTCTGAGGTGAGTATACAAATGGATCTGCGTGCCCACAGACCCCAGGGTCAAGATGTCGGAAACTGGCACAGAGATTTGGAGGGTAACGCCGCCGACAGTCAGGTGAACCCAGTCGTCGCCCGTAGCTGCGAGTTGGCCGGTAACGCCGACAATCACGGGCTAGCGTTCCGAGCCTGGGGTGATTTCGCGGGACAGCGCATCTCGTTCGCCGGACCTGATGAGATGGCAAAGCCCAACGGAAAGGGCGTCGGCAGCGTCCGATTCGGGCAAAGAGTCCAGCCGCAGCGTGGCGGCCAGGGCCCGTTGCATCTGGTCCTTGGATGCTGCTCCATAGTCGGCAACGGCCCGCTTGACCTCGGCGGGACTGTAGCGGTAAACGGGAACGCCCGCGCTGGCAGCCCCAATCAATACCACCGCCTGGGCCTGACCAACGGCAATGGCCGGGCCGATGAACTGCCGGTCTCCCCGTCCTATGAATGGCTCCTCAACGGCCACAGCGTCGGGTTGGAAGACGCTGATCATGTTCCCGACGTGGGTGAACAGCTGGTAGAGCCGTTCTTCGATAATCATGTACCTTGACAGCCCAACTACACCGTAGTCCTCGGCCACTGGGCTCAATTCCCCGGAGAGGACCCCATAGCCCATCCTGATGGTTCCCGGGTCTATTGCCAGAACTCGCATTCTACCGACCTTGGACTATCGACTTTGTATGTTGCCATGAAAAAAGTCAGCGGGGTTCCGGCCCCAGACATCCAGGGCTCGGCCTCCCGCCCGAGGGACAAATGCTATCAAGTTAAGAGGCTGCTCCGTACTGCTCAAGGACTTCGGGCGGAAAGTCGGCATTGGTGTAGGCCTTCTGAATGTCAGCCAGATCTTCGAGAAGGTCCAGCAGCCGAAGGGTTTGCTCCGCCGCTCTGGCGTCCAGGGCCACCGTTGCCTTGGGAACCAGGGAGATGTCCGAAGAAGCGAAGGTTACCCCTTCATCCTCCAAGGCCTTTTGGGTGTTTTGCAGCCCGTCAGGGGGGGTGTGGATTTCGACAATGCCGTCCTCAATCTTGACGTCCTCGGCGCCGGCATCAATCGCCACCAGCCCCAACTCCTCAGCCTTGTCTTCGTCATCCATTTCGATGGTGATAACGCCCTTGGTGTCGAAATTCCACGCCACGCAGCCCGACTCACCGAGGTTCCCGCCGCCCTTGTTGAAGGCTGACCGCACCTCGGCGGCGGTACGGTTTCGGTTGTCGGTAACGGCCTGCAGGAGAATGGCGCCGCCGCCGGGACCGTAGCCCTCGTAGGTGATTTCAGCCAGGCTGACGTCCCCCTCGCCCGAATCACCGGATCCTCGCTTGACAGCCCGACTTATGCTTTCCATTGGCATGTTGCTGGACTTTGCTTTGTCAATGGCCAGGCGCAACCGGAAGTTCATATCAGGGTCGCCGCCGCCACCCTGGGCGGCTGCCAGGGTAATATCCTTGGCCAGCTTGGTGAAAAGGGCGCCTCGCTTGGCGTCGGCCGCCCCTTTAGCTCGCTTGATTGTTGACCATTTCGAGTGTCCTGACATACTGCTTGCCTCCTTCTGACCAGGTACGACGCGAATACTGTTTGGAAACCTGATTTTGCCGACTATTATCCCGGTTCGAAATATTGAGGATTGTCTCCCGATTGTAGCATTGGCACATTGCCCGGTCAAAACAATAAACTGCAATCGAGGCATGGACTCGAGACGTGGAATCGACGGGTGCAGTCAGCGGCAGGAAGCAGGAGAGCTACGTGGTTGCTCTGGGGCCGAAAGTCGTGAGGCAGGAATTCCCAAATATGTGAACAGTGCGATATCTTTAAGACGCACGAACGGAACCATCTGTGCCGGAAGCCGGCAAGGACTTACGAAGAAGTGGAGGCAGACAACTTTGCTTGGTGACAGCTACGAGAATCGGGGGAACTGCAAAGTATTGGCGGCGCATCAAAATCAAAGAACGCTCAGTAAGCAACAGAGACTCTTGCGCGCACTGTCGGAGGGTATTGGTCTGAGGTCAGCGAAGCCCTTCCATCAGTCGGACAGTCATAGTCCCGGCAGGAACATTTACCTGGCGGATCACCTGGGCCAATGCGGGCAGCAGGATTTCGCCGCTGGGCCCCGCAACCACATACACGTCATTACTGCCGGTGGCAATAATCTCCGTAATGAGGCCCAGGTCCTCTCCTTCCTCTGTGAGGACCTGCAGGTCGATTAACTGGTAATGAAAATACTCGTCCTCGGACAAAGCCGAGGTTCCGTTTGCCAGAGCGCTTAACTCCTGCCCGGTTAAGGCACGAGCCTGTGCCTCGGTTTCAACGCCTTCCAGCTTGATTATGGTGATCCCCTGACGGCTTTGCGCGCAAGACAGGATCCGGTGTTTCTGTTCCTGAAGAAAAAGAGTTTGACCCGGGTCGAAACGGCCTGGAACCTCGCTCCAGACGCGTACGCGGACTTCACCGTGCACGCCATGGGCGCCAAGGATTACACCAACAATGGCTTGAGGGGCAGAAACGTCTGTCCCGGGTAGCAGAGGGTCACTCAAAACAGGAAAATTAAAGGGAAAAGAATAACGTCTTGTCCGGAATTAAGTGTCAAACCGGATAAGTCAGGGTTGGGGAATATATAGCTAAACTATTTCCAGCAGCGCCCGGGTGCCCTCTTTAATTGCGGCAACACGCACCAATACGCGAATTGCCTGGGCTACTCTTCCCTGCCTGCCGATTACCTTGCCCTTATCCTCGGGGGCTACTTCCAGCCTGAGGATTACCTGGCCATCTTCAACAGACTCAGTGACCTTAACCGCATCTGGGTTGGTGGCCAGGGATCGGGCAATGTATTCAACCAATTCTTTCATTCAACTTGCTCTTCAGCCGCTACCAAGTCTTCCACCGGCGCCTTCATCTTCTCGTAAATGCCGTCCCGGTCGAAGATTCGTTTAACCGCCTCCGACGGCTGGGCTCCCTTGCTGAGCCACTCAATGGCCCGATCTTCCTTGAGCACAACCGCTGGTGGGTCCACCATAGGGTCGTATTGCCCTATCCATTCAACGTAAGCGCCATCCCTAGGGGCAGCCGAATCCGCGACTACAATCCGATAAGAAGGCTTGCCCTTTTTCCCCACTCTCCTTAACCGAATACGTAACATAAATACTCCAAAATTGTCGGCTAACGAGCCTGCCATAAATTCGTCACGTAATTCTAAGAGCAGGGTATTTAAATGTCAATTGCGATTACATCGCAACTCGATGTAGCGAAACCGCACTTCACCAAGGTTGGAATCTCGCCACGAAAAATTACAGGAAAAAATCCTAAGCCTGCGGCTTGGAAAGAAGAGGGAGGCCGCCGCAAATCGGAGATAAGGGGGATTCGGGCCCAGCCCATCTGGATGAGGCACCGCCCAAGAGTCACTAAAGTCCCGGGGGCGATGGTAGACATTGGCCTGGGCCCGACTAACGGGTCTGAGATATTTAAAACCTTTAGGTCAGGCTCACCCCGTCGTGTCCAGACTGATGCCTACCATCGCCCCCGCATACTAAACTATGTTCCATGCCTTATCACCTCCTTTTTTCAGATTACCGCCAAGCGGTTAACTAATTGTTAGCATACCGAATTGGTCTTGTCAACACCAAAAACGGCACTACTTGGTCAAATTCCCAGAAGCTTCTTACTTATTTCGTTGCCCAGCAGGGCAAACTTGACGCAGGAAAGCCAATTAACCTCATTGCAGGAAGAATTGGCAGCACAAAGTTGCTCTTGCGGTCAATCGCTTCAAGCCAGGCCCCAGAATAGTCTGAAGTTCGCCTGCAGGGTCCAGTCCTGGAAGTCAATTTATCCATAGGGGGCATGAGAAGTAAATCCTCAGGTTTCTTTGCGGCATAAGTAATTCAAAGCGGGATATCGCAGAGAATCATTGGAATGAAGTTGTCTCACTAATTCATTCGGTGGGATAATTTCTTCTCCAGGTGGTATTGCGGGCTGGACACTGAACTAAAAAGACATCCCGTCAAATTCAGCTGGTGGGAGGCCAAATGCGCGCAGTTTTTATGGGAACGCCAGACTTTGCGGTTCCGGTGCTGGAAACGTTGTGCGATGGACCCGCAGTTGAGGTGGTCGCCGTTTATACGCCTCCGGACCGGCCCAGGGGACGAGGACAAGAGACTGAATCCACTCCGGTAAAGTTGGCTGCTTCCAGCTGGGACTTGCCGGTCTTTCAACCGGCCTCTCTTCGCTCCAGTGAAGTTCAGGAAGAGTTGTCCGCCTTGCAGCCCGACGTTATCGTCGTAGCGGCTTACGGCAAGTTGTTGCCGGCCAAAGTACTTGAAATGCCGCCCTTTGGGTGCCTGAACATCCATCCGTCATTGCTTCCCAAGTATCGGGGTCCTTCACCGGTGGTTGCTACGATATTAGACGGGTTATGTGAGACGGGCGTAACCTTGATGCTGCTGGATGAGGGAATGGACACCGGTCCATTATTGACCCAGGCAAGAATGGCGCTAACAGGTAGAGAAACCGCCGAAACTCTCGCTCGAGAGCTATTCAAGGCAGGTGGCGAACTTTTACTAGGAACCCTGGAGCAGTGGACGTCCGGCCTTTTGCAAGCTAATCCTCAGGACCACACCCAGGCCACTGTCACAAGCAAATTGGCTCGGTCAGACGGAATGGTCGATTGGATGCTGCCCGCGAGCGTCCTGGAGCGGAAGCAACGGGCTTATACTCCCTGGCCGGGTCTTTATACCCAATGGGAAGGAAAGTCATTGCGGTTGCTTGAAGTTGAACTGCCCAACTGCCTGGGTGCTGTCGTAAGTCTTCCTTCTGCTGGGCCTGGAGAGGTGGTAGACATTGGTCTTGACGAGGAGACGCTGGGCATTGGGACCGCAGACGGCATTCTGGGTATAAGAAAATTACAATTGGAAGGCCGCCGAGCGACGTCCGCCGCCGAGTTCCGTCGAGGTTATCCTCAATTCCTGGGGAGCGTGTTGCCGTAGTCGTCTTCCGGATGGGGAGGCTGCGTCGCGCTCTCGGGTTCAATTCCCTTACGAAGTTTGCCCAGCGCCGGGCTGACTGTCCATAAGACTGTGCCGACTACCAGAGGCGTTGCAGCAATCCAGACCAGCGCCTTAATCTGGGCTGAAACGACTGTTGTAACTACTTCCGAAGCCAGCGCCACCGGTTCAGCTGGCCCCAAGTTTTCATTGGCCAACTGTCCGTGCAGCAACCCTTCTATCAAGCCTGGAACAATAAAGTGCGCCAGAGCCAGCAGGGCCAGCGCTACGGCACCACCAAGTACCAAAGTCCAATACAGCCATTTCAGGTAACTGCCTAACCGCCGCCAAGAGATCAGCAGCATTACAGCCGCCGACAGAACCAGAGCACCAACGGCCATGTTTCTGGAAACACTGAGGTAACTTAGTACGCGTTGACGCCATAGTCGGGCCCTATCTTGAAGCTGATCCTCACCGATTCCCAGGAGTTCTTCCGCCAAAATCGGTGCCAGGTCAAGGCGACCCTCGTCCTCAAGTTTGGCACGGAAGTCTGCCAGCGCGGTTTCTACCGCAGGTGCTGCTACAGCGTGAGCTGCTTGTTTGAGAAACTCCCTGGTATCGCCTGACGCAAAGGATTGCCTCAAGTGCGGCTCCGCTTCCCTTAGCGAATCCCGGTATTGCTGGTCGACCGCTGGGTTCTCCATAGCAACGACTAGGAACCGGTCAAAAGTCTTGTTCACTTCTCCTTCGCTCAATCCCGTCAGGTCGGATAATGCCGTGGAAAGAGGTTCACCGGCGAACACGGCTTCCAAGGCAGAGTTGAGTTCGTCGGCGTATTGGTGCTCAGCGGATATGAAGACCCGGGAGGGTGCCTGCCCTGCAGGTTCAAGGGACGCTTCTTCAATTCGGCGCTCCAAGAAACTTAAGGTTGCAGGAATTATTCGATCCAGCGGACCGTCCAGTTCCAGGTAAAGTTCGAGCTTGTCCGAATCCCCTGACGCGAAAACTTCGAGCCTCCCAAGGTTCGCTTCCACCTGGCTTCTAATATATTCGGGAGGTGCCACCGTCTGGGCTAGCTGCTGCAGATCGGCAGCAGGTACGTTGACCGATTCCCCCGCAATGGTCTGCAAGAGGCCTTCAATTGTGTCGGGAGTCAGCAATTCAACGTAAACACGGTTGTAAATGTTCTCTTCCACCAGAACTTCCGTGTAAATATCACTGTTCGTTAAGCCCTTGACTCCTGCAAAGGCAAGAAGAAGCATCAGGGCCAAAAAGACTGCCAACCCTGCTAGGAGCGTAAATACACTGCGAGCGATCCAGAAGAACATTGAGCCACTACCCCAGGCAAAGAGAGTGAATTTCTCGCGATTCTAGCACCACACTTCACCCTGCAGTGTTGTGGTAATAGAGTTCCGGCTGCAGTGTTCCGGCGGGAAATCCCATCTTGGGCGGAAGAGGATTCGAGCTCCGGGGAAGAGGGTGACTAGCCGAGTCCGCTTGCGCAGGGGCTCCCGCACGGAGGACAGAACTGCAAGAACAGGCGAAGGCCACAGTACAACCAGTCTCATTTAATTTCGGAATGCCCTGGAGGAGTGGGGGAAGAGGGATTAAGGCTGTCGGCATCCCGAAATACATCCTAGGTGAGTGGAGACGAAAAACAAGCTCATTTTTGCGATTCACGCATTTGTTTCACGTGCAAGAGGCTTGATTACTGCTTGACTTCCAATGGGGATTCAATTGACACTCGAAGGCAGTTGGTGATACCTTTCACAAGGTTTTCATAGCTAATTTTCCCGTGAGGAAACAAGATGCCAGCCAAGATTGCCGTATTGGCCAAGCAGGTCATAGATCCGGAAATGCCTATGGCCGCTTTCCAAATCGACGCTAACGCAAAACGCGTGGTTACGCCCCCAAACATTCCTCCTGTTGTTAACGGTTTCGATGAAAACGCGGTAGAAGCCGCCCTTCAGATAAAGGATTCCCAGGAAGCCAGCATCACCGTAATTTCTTCCGGTTCCGCCTTTGCCCTGGACGTAATGAAGAAACCGCTTTCTATGGGCGCCGACGAACTGGTCCTGTTGCAGGACGACGCTTTCCAAAACTCGGTAGACAGCTTTCAGACCGCCCAATTGCTGGCGGCGGCGATTCGCAAGCTGGGTGGATTCGACCTCATCATCTGCGGGCGCCAGGCCTCCGACTGGGACAATGCCCAGGTACCTCTGGGAGTAGCCGAGTTGCTCGGAGTATCTTGCGTTGCCTTGGGCAAGAAAGTGGAACTCAAGGATGACAAGGTGGTAGTAGAGCGACTGATACCTGACGGGTACGAAGTTGTGGAAGCGACGCTGCCTGCTCTGGTGACTGTCAGCAACGAGTTGGGACAGCCTCGTTATCCTACCCTTCGGGGAATCATGGCAGCTACCCGCAAGCGCCCGACAATCTGGAGCGCGGGAGATCTGGAAATGGAAAGTGGTCAAATGGATTCTCGCCTAACCCTCCATGACCTGTTTGTTCCGGTCAGCAGCGCCGAATGTGAAATGATTGAGGGTGACGATGAAGCCGACGCCGGCCGCAAGCTGGCCCTAAGGTTGAGAGAGGAAAAGTTCTTCTGAACTGCTTATTGATCTGATTTTTGCTCCTGGTCTTTCCGGGGAGACGCTCGTTAAGACCAGGGGCAGTTGGAATAATTTTGGTGCAAACGGAGGCCTCCATGGCTGAGGGCAACGGGGTTTTGATAATTGGGGAGACGCTGGAGGACGAACTGAGCCTGGCCTCCCAGGAAATTTTGGCTGCCGGCCGGAAAGTGGCTGATGATCTGGGTCAGGAGTTGGCCATCGGAATTTTTGGGGACTTGGGAGGAGACATTGCACAGTCCGCCATAGCACAGGGCGCCGACAAAGTATATTCGGTAACCAGTCCCATGCTGGCCGACTTCCAGGTGGAGCTTTTCCTGGCCGCTGCCGAGACCCTTTGCACGGAGACCAACCCAGCCATTGTGTTGATAGCTCGCACTAACCAGGGCCGGGAAGTTGCTCCCCGCCTGGCATTCCGCCTGGGCGTGGGTTTGGCCCAGGACTGTCTGGAGGTGTCTGCCGACGCTGCCACCGGCAAGCTCCTGGCTAACCGACCAGTTTATGGCGGCAACGCTGTCGCCGTCGTAAGCTGCAATCAGACCCCCCAGGTGGCGGCTGTCCGTCCCAAGGTATACGTACCTTTGGAACCCGACGCCACCCGTCAAGGTGAGGTAGTATCTTTCCCAGTGGATCTGGACGATTCAATTGTCCGCAGCAGGGTGATTGAGGTTGTGAAGGAAGAGGCTGAGGGTGTCAAGCTTGAGGATGCCACCATCGTGGTTTCCGGTGGGCGTGGCTTGGGCGGTCCCGAGCCTTTTGCCCAACTGGAGGAGTTGGCCAAGCTGCTCGGTGGCGCAGTGGGAGCATCCCGTGCCGCCGTTGACTCGGGCTGGGTTCCCGCCAGCTACCAGGTAGGTCTGACAGGCAAGACCATTACTCCGGATCTGTACATCACCATAGCAATCTCTGGAGCCAGCCAGCACATGGCCGGATGCTCTGGATCCAAAGCCATAGTTGCCATCAACAAGGACGTCGAGGCCAATATTTTTAAGGAAGCCCGCTACGGTGTTGTTGGAGACTGGGAAAAGGTTCTCGCGGCAATGACGGAAACAGTAAGGGAGTTGGTGCAGGAGTAATTCCTGGCGCGGTGTTTTGACCGGTGGCAGATGAACGGGCCCTGGTCAGCCGAGAAGAACATTATCGATTAATCGAGTACTTCCCAAGCGGACCGCTGTCGATACCATTGCTGAGGCGTTGACCTGTTCCAGTTCTTCCAGTGTTGTAGCGTCAGCCACGCTTACGTAGTCAATTCCGTCAATCGAAGGTTCGCTGTCCAACGCTGCATGGACGCTCTCCCGCAGCGCTTCCGCACTAGTTACACCATCTCGCCATAGCCCCTCCGACCTTGCCAGCGCCCGATAAATTACCGGCGCTGCCCGGCGTTGCTCCGGCGTCAGGTAGGCGTTGCGGCTGCTGAGCGCCAGGCCATCGGCGTCGCGGACTGTCGGCACAGCCACAATTTCAATCCCCATGTTCAGGTCTTTTACCATCTGGCGGATCACGGCAAGTTGCTGCCCGTCTTTTTGCCCGAAGTAGGCGCGGTCGGGGCTAACGACATTGAAGAGTTTGGCAACTACCGTGGCAACGCCGCGAAAATGCCCGGGCCTTACCGCTCCTTCCAACCGCTCCGCCAACGCACCCGGTTCCACCCAGGTGTCGAAACCCTGAGGATACACTTCATCCGGACTTGGAGTGTAAGCCAGGTCGACGCCCTCTGCCTCCAACAGCGCCAGGTCCCGCCGCATGTCTCGCGGATACGTTGACAGGTCCTCCCGGGGCCCAAACTGGGTTGGATTGACAAAAATGGAGACAACTACAAAGGGGTTTTCCTGCCGTGCTTTCCGCACCAGGGCCAGATGCCCTTCGTGCAATGCCCCCATGGTCGGCACCAGGCCAAGGGGGCGGGTGATGGACCGGATCAGCCGAGTGGTAGTGGTGTTTGAAGCTAGTGTGAGCATCGTTAAAACACGTTCCAATAGTCCAGAGAGTGGAGTGCTGCCTTAGCTGAACAGTTCGTCAATCTCCCGTCCCAGCCGTTCTTTGCCTGTTTCAATTGGTTGGGCTCCGTCATTTCCCCCCGGCCTTTCAATTCTGGTCAGCAGGGCATAGGACTCGGCGGTGCCGTAGTCTCTGGTGTGCACAACCACTGGCATCGGTACGGCATGGCCGAAAATCAAGGCCTGCTGCCTGGCCTCGAGACGGGCAAGGACACCGCGAAGTTGCCGGCTGCCGGCGGTGCCCGACAGAACAGAGTCAATATCCCGGTCGTTGTCCAGAAGGCAGGTCAGTCGGGTGCCTAGCTGGCTCATTACTTCTGAGTCGATGCCGCTGGGGCGCTGGTCTATCACCATCAGCGTTACGTTGTACTTGCGGAGTTCACGGGCGATGATGCCAAAGGTCGTCTGGGGAGCCACCGACGCATTGAGGAACTTGTGGGCTTCTTCGATGACAATAACCAGCGGCCGTGGTTCCCTGCCGTGGCTTCCCTCGGCCTCTTCCTTAAGTTCTACGTAGCGTTCGTGTATTCTCCTGGTCAACAGGTTGCTGACCAGGATATAGGCATTGAGGTCTTTGCCGTATCGGCCAAACTCCAGCACCACATGCTTGCCCCGCTCCAGGTGCTCTATGATAGAGGCGGCGGCGTTGTGGCGGTCACTGTCTTCCAGAAACGGATAGCGACGAAAACGGGACAATCGATTGTGGAGGGCTCCAAGGGCAGCCCGATTGACGCCCAGTTCATCGCCCAGTTCACCGATTTCCTGCCCCTGCTTTTGAAGGAATTGGCCCATCCAATTCCTGCCGAACCGCTGCTGAAGGTTAAACGCTGCCGAAGCCGCTACGTCTGACAAATTCAGGTTTTCCTTGAGCAGTTCGACGTCTTCGGGCTTGATTTCGCCATATCCGATTCGGACAACCTCGTCGGTGGAAGAACCCCGGCGACGGGAACTCTCCTCGTCCAGGGTGAAGGTGGAAACCTGGGACGGGAACAATTGCTTGAGCCCTTTTACCTGCAGATTGTGGTCCGTGTCCTGGCCGCTCCAGCCGTACTCGCTATGCATGTCAAAGACCAGTGACGATGCGCCGCCGCCCTGCAGGATTCCTACCAGCAGGAGGCGGGTCAAGAAGGTTTTGCCGGTTCCGCTTTTGCCGAATACACCAATGGACCGCTTCACCAGCTCATCCAGGTCCAGGCAGACTTTGGCATCCATGTCCAGTGGGTTACCAATCCAGAAATGGCGGTCGTCGTCTTGTCCGAAGATTAGCTGCACGTCCTCCTGGGAAGCGGGGAAGGCCTGGGAGAAATGAGAAGGGACGGTCTTGGCCGCCACCGGACTGTCCTTTTCTCCGGCAAGCAGGGGCAGGGTCAAACTGGGCAAGGCTGAAACCACTCCATAAGCCATAGTACCGGTTATGGCTTCTGCCAGCACGATGTCGTCGGCGTCGGGGGGCACGTGGCGCAGACGGGAATCGGAACTGTTCAACTCCAGTTCGGTGACAACTCCGAAGAAACGGTACCGCTTGCCGCGGATCGTAACAAAGGTGCCGGCCTTAACGTCCTCGATAAGGGTCCCTCCCGAGGCGTGCAGGCGAATTTCCACGCCGTGGGTCAGCGACCCTCCCACTACAACGCCGAGGGATGTGTCGTTCATTGGGAATTCGTCGCTTTTGTGCCCGTTGCCGGGCAAGCCGTTGGTCATGTCCGGACCCTCCGCAAGATAGCGCTTAACCGTGAAACATCGGCGTGGATTTCGGCTGCCATTGCGCGACCTGCCCGTACCACAAAGTCGTCGCCATCAGCCCGTTGGGCCGCCGCCTCTCGCAGGCATGCCACCACAACCTCGTCGGCCATCGGTGGCCCCGAATGAATCAGAAAGCGTAGAAAATCCAGGTTATGGGTAAACTCCGCTACCTCATCCGGCAGGCAAGCGCTTACGAAGGAATGAATGGGCGGGGGCGACGGTGGCAGCAGTTGGAGTACTTGATCGTGTCGCCTGTGGCCCACGATGAGCGCATCAAAACGGGTGGTCAGCAGACGCTCTACCTGAGGGTTGTCCCGGTAAATCTCGGCCAGCGAATTGGCTTCCTGCCCGCGGGCCAGAACGGGCCTGCCGGGATCCAAAGGCTCGGTACGGATTCCCTGTACAACGGCAAATACGGACTGTTCACCTGCGCAAACCAGAGACCCCAAGGGAGGGGCGCAATACAGTTCGTAACACTGGGCAGTGAGTACTCGGGAATCGCACCCTATCACCTCACCTACCCTCTGCCCTTGATCCTCTTCAAATCTCTGCACTTTAGAGCCTCAATGCCCATCGAAGAATTACGATTATCGGGAGGTAGCGTTCTGGTCAATTATAGCGGTCAGGGAGACAGCTGGTTAGATGCCAGCGTCAACGACCTGACATAAAGTAGGCCGTGCTATAATTTTTCGGCACTATACCTAAACTTGGAGATTCCATGTATGGAGATTAACACCGTAGCTATCTTGAGTCCCGGGGACATGGGCCATGCTGTCGGCCAGCGATTGCGGGAACACGAACTTGACGTAATAACGTGCCTTGTCGGCCGCAGTGGTCGCACGAGGGCCCTGTCTGACAAGGCAGGTATTCGCGACGTGGCAACCATGGAGGATTTGGTCGTACAGTCTGACCTGATAATGTCCATGACCGTTTCCGCGGCAGTCCCCAGTCTCTGCCAGGAAGTCGCCAGCGCGTTGAAGGCTACCGGATCGGACACCCTTTTCGCAGAATGTAATGCCATTGCTCCTCAACTAACCAGGGAAATGGAGCCCATTATCACAGACGCAGGCGGCAGGTTTGTTGACGTATCGATAATTGGAGGCCCTCCCAGGCCGGGATACAGCCCACACTTTTACACCTCGGGTGAGCAGGCCTCCGAGGTCGAGCAACTAAACGACTATGGATTGACAGTTATCAAGCTGGACGGCGAGGTAGGAAAAGCTTCCGGCATTAAGATGTGCTATGCCGCTATGACCAAGGGTTCATGGGCTCTGTATAGCGAGTTGCTCATGGCCGCCGAGTTGATGGGATTGACCGAACCGCTGCTGGAGGAGTTCCAGTCCGGTCAGTCCAGCGTGCTGCAGCGAATGGAGCGGACCATTCCCACTGTACCGCCCCGTTCCCGGCGCTGGGTAAGCGAGATGGAGGAAATCAGGGACACCTTCGCTCACCTGGGGATGACACCCAGCCTGTTTGAAGGAGTCGCCGAAATGTACCGTTTTATCGGGAGCACTCCGCTTGGCGAGGAAATGCCGGAAACCCGAGACCGTGACAGGACTTTTACCGAAACGATCGCTCAGTTGGCCGGTTACGTTCGTGAGCAGGCGAATGGGGATGAAGCTTAGTTAGCCAGAATCGTTGCTGAACCAGCCGATTCACATGAATTGTGAAAGCTGCGGGCCCCGGCTCTCACAAAGAGCCAGGGCCCGCTCTTCTCGACAGGTTGCAGAGGCTTGAAACTACGGCTCGGTCTGCTCGGTCTGGCTGCCCTTCACCGTGACTGTAATGTGAGCCATGGCGGTATCGCCGGGGGCCCCGTGCCAGTGGTTTTCGCCGGCGGGTACGATGACGACGTCGCCCGCAGTGATCTCGACTTCCTCGTCGTCGGTGGCTACAGTGCCAGTGCCTTCGGTGACGATCAGGATCTGGTCACCGCTGTGCTTGTGGAACTTGTTCCTGGAACCGGCGCTGAAGCTGACTACGCCGAAGTTGAAGTTGTTGCTGTCATCAGCTGTGAAAGGAGCCTGGCGGGTAACTACATTGCCAGTGAAGAGCGCGCTGGTCGCCTCCTCGGTGGGTACGGAGCTGAGTCTCACTATCTTCATTTGGTTCCTCCTAAGTTTCGTTGCCGGTCTTACGGTCAACTCAATGCCTCGGCCAATTGCCGGCTGAATCAGTCGAGGCCTTTTGCAATCCGAACCTAATATACCTGCCGCCGGTTGGCAAGTCCAGACCAGCGGAAACAGGAGAAGTTGCTCATCCGAACAGAGTCTCAAACCGGTCGTAGCTCGCCGTCGAATACCGCCGCCATTGAGCCAAAAATGAGTATAATATTTCCATACTAAAGGCAGGAGAACGGAGAACCACCGATGGCCTTAAACAACACCATACAGGATGCCTTGAATCGACACATCAACGAGGAGTTTTACGCTTCCTACTTGTACCTTTCCATGTCAGCCTACTGCGACTCCGTGGATTTGCCTGGATTTGCCCATTGGATGCGCATCCAGAGCCAGGAAGAGTACGCCCATGCCATGAATCTCCTGGACTTTGTCCAGGACCGGCAGGGTCGGGTTACCCTGCTTCCCATAGCTCAACCCGCCGTAGAGTTTGACTCCGTATTGGGAGTGATGGAAACCACCCTGGGCCACGAGCGGGAAGTTACCACGCTCATCAACCAACTTTATGAACTTGCGACCGGAGAGCGTGATTACCAGACCCAGGTGCATCTGCAGGCCTTTATCACTGAACAGATCGAAGAGGAAAAAACCGCTTCAGATATCATCGCCCAGTTGAAGATGATCGGCGAAAACACGAGTGACCTCCTGATATTGGACAAGGAAATGGCCGCTCGCCAGTTGTCTCCGGGCCTTTAGTTGAGCTTCCGCAATGAAGTATCTCTCTTTTCGTTAATGTCAACCGAAAGTTGAGCGAGTCCGGTAGGTCTCGAGCGTTCAAACCTTCGAATATTACCGTTCAGGGGGTTTCGAAGGCAGAATTGTCTGATTTTGTACGCTGCATATCATTCCATACCGCAATAGCATCTGTTATAATCAACTATGGCATACGTTAAGGTTGTTTCCCGTGGGTAGTTGCCTCAGATGCGCTGACGCCGGGTGACCTCGACCAGGCCAAATCTTTTCACACGGAGGTCGGCAGTTGGCGCTGTCAGATAAAACTTTGGTTTGCGTAGAATGCGCAGCCGAATTCACATTTACTGTTGGAGAGCAGGAGTTCTTCAATTCCCGCGGTTTTACCAACGAACCCAGGCGCTGCCCGGATTGTCGCCAGTCCCGAAAGACCCAGCGTTCTTTTGAGGGCGGACCCAGAGAGATGCACCCGGCGGTTTGCGCCCAGTGTGGCGTGGACACCATGGTTCCTTTCCGTCCCAGGGGTGACCGTCCGGTTTATTGCAGCGATTGCTTCAGCTCGATGCGGGAAAGCAACTACCGCTAGATTCTGTCGCTATCAGCAAGGTTAGCAGGCATTGCTAAAAAGCAACCCCCGGTATATCGCCGGGGGTTGTCGTTTGCCTGTCTCCAGGGCGGAAACGAACTTGGCTGCCTATATTGTTGGCTTTATGTGGTCCCGAATTTGAACCACCGGTAAAAGGGGAGGTGTAGCGATGATGAGAGATACCGCCGATGCCGTAGTAATTGGCGGTGGTGTGATGGGGTGTAGCCTGCTCTACCACCTGGCTCGCCGCGGGACCACCCGAACCCTGCTTTTGGAAAAAAATGTGCTGGGCGCCGGGTCCACCGGCCGGTCCCAGGCCATTTGCCGCATGCATTACTCCAATCCGATAACCGCCTCCATGGCCTGGAATAGTCTCCAGGTCTATTCAAACTTTGGGGAGCAGGTCGGCGGCGACTCAGGATTCATCAAGACAGGTTACCTCGTGGTAGTGGAGGATATAGACCGTCCCAGCCTGGAACTGAATATTGCGATGCAGCAGGAACTGGGAATAAATGTCCGCCTTGTGAATGCGGCGGAACTGCGAGAGCTGGCCCCGATGATGGAGACCTACGAGAGAGAAGGCCTGGCGTGGGAGCCTGATTCCGGCTACGCCAATCCTTATCTGGTTACCTCCTCTTTCGCCACCAGGGCGAAGGAACTCGGGGCGGAGATTGTAATGCGTGCCGGGGCCACCGGGATTGAAATCTCCGGAGGGCGGGTGCAGGCCGTACACACGGAACAAGGTAGAGTGTCGACCCCAGTAGCGGTTGTGGCTGCCGGGCCCTGGTCCAACGACTTAATGGCCGGTACCGGCATCGAATTTCCTCTGATTCCGGTACGCCACCAGGTAGCCCTTGCTACTCGTCCCGCCGACCGTCTTCCCGAACACCCCATTGTCGGAGATATCGCCCAATCATTCTCCTTCCGGCCGGAAAGCCCCACCTTGACCATGGTTGGCTTCGGCGAAGACGAAGTCGAACTGGACAACTATGACCAGGGCTTCGACCACGCCGCCGCCGCCAGTGCCATGACCAGGCTCATCCGACGTATGCCGGCGATGAACGAGTCGTACTATCGAGGGGGCTGGTCAGGAATATTTACTACTACCCCAGACTGGCATCCCATTCTTGACAAGGTGCCGGGTATTGACGGTCTCTACTGCATGGTGGGGTTCAGTGGCCACGGCTTCAAACTTGCACCTGCCATAGGACAGGCCATGGCGGAACTGGTCCTTGACGGGCAGGCTTCGTCAGTTGATTTGGCGCCGCTGCGGTTCAGCCGATTTGAAGAAGGAGACCTGATAGAGTCCCGCTATCGTTACCGGGTCTTGGCGTGACCTGTGTTCCGAACCGGTCACACCTTGCCCAGAATAAACGCGGTTCAAGAGCCCCGGGAAATCGCCAGTTTCTTCATAAACATTCATCCCAAGGATTTCCCAAAGCAACTGTACTGGGTGTTATCATATAGATGTAACCCATCGTAAGGCCGGGTATAAAAGCGCCGTATGGCAGGAGAGGGATCCATGTTCATTAGAATGGTCTGGGGTAAGCTGCGCCCCGGTAGTTGGCAAGAGTATGAGCGGCACTATCATGAAAGACTGGCGAGCTCCGCTGGCAACATCCAGGGCTTGAAAGAAAGGCAATTGCTCCGAGGCACTGAAGACCCGGACGAGGGCATCAGCGTCAGCATTTGGGAAACACTGGACGACCTTCGGGCCTATGAAACCGGTGAGTTCCGGCAGAACGTTGCTCGGGAGATGGAGCATCTCTATCGGGGTGAGTACTGGGTGAAGCACTTCGAAATCAGCTCTACTGACACTTAACCCAGGGCCGTATTTGTCAAATTATGGGTCGTATGCGCTGCCCAGCCTCCTCCTAGAGGCTGGGCGTTGCTATTTTTTCCTTATCTCGCTGGGATTTGGAGCAGAGGATTTCCAATAGACACCCTTGGCTTATCGGATTATAGTTAGGCAACAACAGACCCGGAGGCCCAGAATGCGGTTCGGATTCTACTTGCCCAACAGTGGCCCTACGGCTAGACCCGAGCCCCTGGCGGCCATTGCCAGGAAGGGCGACGAACTTGGGTTCTATTGCATGGTAGCCGGCGATCACATCCTGGTGCCTAAGGAAGTAAATTCTCCTTACCCCTACACAGCCGACGGGCGTTTCCATGGTGGTGACGCCGTCGAGTACATGGAACAATTGACATTGCTGACCTACCTGGCGGGGATCACCAGCAATATTCGGCTGGTACCAAGCGTTATGATAGTTCCCTACCGGAATCCGCTGCTGGCGGCCAAGATACTGGCCACTATGGATGTTTTGTCCCAGGGCCGGTTGACGGTGGGTGTGGGTGTCGGCTGGATGGAGGAGGAATTTGAGGCCCTGGATGCTCCTCCCTTTGCCGAGCGTGGGGCAGTAACCAACGAATACCTGCTGGCCTTCAAGGAGCTGTGGACCAGCGACAACCCCACCTTTGAAGGCAAGTATTGCAGTTTTTCCGACATTCATTTTCTTCCCAAACCCGTACAGGAGCCACATCCGCCAATTTGGGTAGGCGGGCAAAGCCGTCCTGCCATGCGGCGAGCTGCCAGGCTGGGAGATGGGTGGCATCCCGTGGGCGCCATTCCTGCGGCGCCGCTGGAACCGGAAGAACTGGCGCAGAACATTTCTGAGCTGCACCGGTTCGCCGAGGAGGCTGGCCGCGACCCCAGTGAACTGGAAGTCTCAATGAAAGCGCCCTTGTACGACGTTAACACCAGTCCCGCGGGCGTCGCGCGTCGTCGCTTCTCGGGCGAACCCGAGCAAATGCTGCAAGACATCCAGACCTATCAGGATGCAGGAGTGGGCTGCATTATCTTCGACATCCGGGGAGAGGACCTTAACAGGGCGCTCGAACGGCTGGACTGGTTTGCAGAAGAGGTCATGTCCCAGGGCTGAATCAATTCATCAAGGACTTAGTCATCAGGGATTTAGCGAAACTTGAATCGGCGTGCTAATTTTGTCAACGCCGGGCCAGGGCTATTGACCAGGGCAATCGCGTTTTAAGTTCGTGTTGATATGTGCAAGTTCTTTCTGATGGGAAAACATGTCACCCTGAGCTTGCCGAAGGGTCTAAAGTCCCTGACAGGAGTCAGGCTCAAGGCCCGAAACAAGGTTGCTGGGTTGGAGTTTAGATGCTTCGGCTTCGCTCAGCATGACAATCGTTTATAACGCGATTGCCCTGGGCTATTGACCGACTTGCATTGCGATATAAAATATGTCAAGTAATTTTCCGGGCTTCGTGACAGAAGTCCACTCAATACAAGGAGAAGGTATGGCCTCACTGGAAGAAAGGTATTACCGAGGTCTGGAAATGCGGGAACAGATGGCGGCAGGGGACTTCCGCCATTTTACGCTTCCGGGCATCGATCAACTCGCGCCGGACCTCAAGCGCATAGTGGACGAAGCCCTGTTCGGGTCCATATGGACTCGAGGTGGGCTAGACGTGAAGCAACGCTGTTTGTGCACCCTTTCAGCCCTCCTGACTTTGGGTCATCTGCATTTGCTTCGGAGACACGTTGAACGAGCGTTAAACGTGGGTTTGACTCCCGAAGAGGTGGTCGAGTGCTTCATTCAGATGACATTTTACGTAGGAGTTCCCGCAGTCGAATCTGCCATGGCGATAGGCAAGGAGATTTTTGAAGAAAGGGGACTTCAATTCACTCCTACCTTGGCCTACGACCCTGAAAAGGATCCCGAAACCCTGCACGAGGAAGGTGTCAAGTGCCACGAAGATCACATGGGGGACATCACTATTTACTACACTGAAGACCCTGATTCTCAGGAGATGCAGCTCGAGAGGCTGATCAATGAATACAATTGGGGCGCTATATTTACCCGTCCCCACTTGGATGCCAAAGCCCGCTCAATGTGCGCTCTGGTCTCAATGACGGTAATGGGCCAATACGACCGACAATTGCGGCGGAGAATATCCGGCGCCCTCCGGGTAGGCATGACCCCCGAAGAAATTATGGAAGTGTTTATCCAATTGACGCTGTACGGCGGCTATTTCAATACCCGGACCGCCATGCGCATTGCTCGTTCAGTGTTCAACGAAGAGGGAATCGCGGCACGGGCCGGCTAGCAATGGACCTACTTTACCCTCAACCACCAGAGGGAGCGACAAATGTATTTGACATTGGATGACGGTTGCCAGCTTTTATACAAAGTGGACGACTTTACCGATCCCTGGGAGGAAGCGGAAACTGTTGTCCTTCATCATGGAATGGCGAAGAACCACAAGCTTTGGTACGCCTGGATTCCCATTATTGCCAGACACTACCGGGTAATTCGTTATGACATGCGCGGGATGGGACAGTCGTCGGTGCCGGAGCCTGGTTACCCCTGGTCGGTCGACAACTTTGCCGATGACCTTCTCGGGTTGGTTGACGGGCTGGGACTGGAGAAATTCCACCTTATCGGTGAAACGGTGGGCGGCTCCATTTCCATGCGGTTTGCAACTCTGCACCAGGAACGCCTGCACACCTTGGCCGCATGCACTTCACCCACCAGCTTTGACGATCCTCACCATGCGGAGAGCGCTGACCTGATTGAGCGTGAAGGAGTGGCTGCGTGGGTGGAAAACACAATTGGCCGGCGTCTGGACCCACAGATTGTTCCCCCAGAATATACTCGCTGGTACGCTGGTCAGATGGAGGCTACACCCGCCCATGTAGTGGGGGGATTTCAACGTAACGCCGCCGGTGATTTGAGGCCGCTGCTTCCCCAGGTCCAGACTCCAACCCTGATTCTCGCCGCTGCCAGCCTGCGAGAAGAGGTGCTGGGGGACTTCAGGGACGCGGCAACTTTGTTCCCGAATGGGCGGCGGGTAGTGTTTCCCGGAGTGTCGGGTTTCGTCCAGCACGTTGTGCCGGTACCATGTGCACGGGCCTGGCTCGACTTTGCCCAAAACCTAGAATAGCGGACTAACAAAGGACACGAAACAATGGCAGATTCCCTGAGCCGCACCCTGGCACGCTTTGTTGATGCTTTGCAGTTTGACAATCTTCCGCCAGAGGTACCGGACAAAGTAAAGACCTCCCTGCTGCACTCTTTAATCGTCACTTTCCTTGGCGCTGAAACGGCCCACGGGAAGGCATCCATCGAACTGGTAAAGATGGAAGAGGCTATGGCCGAAGGCGCAACTATCCTGGTGGATGGAGCCAGGGCAACCAGGTGTGGGGCGGCCTTTGCCAACAGCAAGTTGATGCACGCAACTAATCAGTCTGACTCTTACCGAATGCTCCTTCACCCAGGCCCCTGTGTTGTTCCCGCGGCCCTGGCGACGGCGCAGATTGAGAGGCGTGCCGGAAGAGAATTGATAACGGCCATCGCCGCCGGTTACGAGGTGGAAGCACGTATCGCTGGTGACTACATACCTTCTACTCAGGCACGTGGGTTTCGGTCCAGCCCAGTGTACGGAATCATTGGCGCCGCGATCACCACTGGCAAGCTGTTGCGTTTGAACGAAGACCAATTGGTAACTACCATGGCTTTGGCCTGCACTTTCGCCGGAGGAACCACGGAAGGAGCGCGTTCGGGTGGCCGGGAGATGCTTTACCACGAGCCTAATGCAACGCGAAACGGCATAATGGCAGCCCTGCTGGCCAGGGAGCACGTACGGGGTTCCGAGACGGCGCTGGAGGGAGCCGCAGGGTTTTACAACGCCTTTACGGGCAACAACCGGGGAGATCTGTCCTATGTTTTCTCCGGCCCTGACCACGTAGCGCTGGACAGTGTAGTAGCGGGGCTGGGAGACAGGTGGGAGTTGCTGCACGTTACTCCCAAGCTCTATCCCACCGCAGGTTACAACTGCCCGGTCATAGAACTGATGTCGGACATAAGGGCGGCTCATAACCTGCCTGTTGAGGAAATAGAGAAGATTACCGTCGACATGAACTGGCTGGAAACTAACTATCCGTCCCCAGCTTTCCCCGATCCGGCGCGGAGCGCCGACGCTCCGGCCGTTGGAAGCACCCACTACTTCACCGCCTATACCTGCGTCAATGGCAACTATCCCCCGCTGAAGACTCGAATTGACCCTGGCGATCAGTCTGGCGAAGAAAATGCTACGGTTCTTGAATTGATGAAGAAGGTAAATGTTGTCGGACACCGGGACCGCCGGGCCTTTGCGCCCCGCATAACCGTGACCCTGTCCGGCGGCACCGAATACCAGGGTGAATACCAAGGCAATGAACTGGAGTGGAATCTGGCCACCGAACTGCGACGAGTGCGCCCGCTATTCGATGACATGCCTTGGCCTAAGGACAATCTGGAAAGCATAGCCCAGATTGTTACAGGTCTGGAGATTGAGCAGCGAATGGACCACCTGATAGCCCAGTGCGTCAAACTGGAGGGATAGCTGACCCAGGTTCGGGTCCGCCAATCGCTCAAGGCTTATCGAATTATCAAGAACAGCAAACCCCTCAGGCTGACTACGTCCACGGGGCAGGAGTCTTTCTACGACAGGGTAGAGGGGCCTTGTCTTGCTTCACCCGAACATATCTTTTAATGAATAACAACCCAAAATCATCGCGGAAAACCTCTGCCGCACGGCCCATGGGTATTCGGGGTATGGGACTTGTGGTGGTGGTTTTATTAACGCTGGGTGCCGTCGCATGTTTTTCTCCCAGGTCGGGAGGGGAACCGGCGCCAAATCTGGGTGGGCCGGAATATAGCGCGCTGGTGGTCAGTTCGGACTTGGCCAGGGGGCCCAACCGTCTGGTTTTCACACTTGTTAACCGGGACAATGTACCAGTCGATGCCGAGCAGGCAGTAGTGACGGCAATGTACACCCCTCCCGGGGCTTCGGAGCCGGAGTCAAGAGGGACGTTCACAGCAACTTTTCTGCCCTGGCCGCCGGAAGGAAGCAAGCGCGGAGTCTTTGTTACCACCATCGACTTTGAAGTTGCCGGGGATGCCACGCGGGAGAGTCCTGGCCTCTGGGAACTCGGGATAAACGCCACTGCTGCAAACGGGGCGGTGGTGGAAGCCGTTACGGCGGTGCGTGTCGCGGAGTCTCCTGCCACTCCCCCAATTGGCTCTCCGGCTCCCCGAAGTGTAACGCCCGTGGCAGGAGAGGCGGCCGAGATTTCCCACATAAGCAGCGCGCCAAACCCGGACCCGGAGCTGTACCGGTTATCCGTACACGAGGCTTTGGATGGTGGCATACCACTGATGGTGGTCTTTTCTACACCTGCTTTCTGCGTGAGCGCCACCTGCGGGCCTCAGTTGGAAATCATGGGCCAATTGAAGGAGCGATACAGGGACCGGGCGAACTTCATTCACGTGGAGGTGTTTGAAGATCCCCACTTGATTCAGGGTGACCGTTTCACAGCGAAACAGGTGCCCGCGGTAGCTGAATGGGGTCTGCCCACAGAGCCGTGGACCTTCATAATAGATAGTGAAGGACTGATAAGTTCCAAGTTCGAGCAGTTCACTCCAGAGGAAGTGCTGGAGGCAGCGCTGAAAGAGACCCTGTAGGGTTGGCGGCGGTCAATCCTCGAGGCCAACAGCTATGAGGCGGTCTCCCTTTTTTACATAAGTTATCAGCAAAGACTGGCCCAGAAACTGGTGCTCCTTAACGTGGGACGGTGTGAACCCCACGAATCCTTCGGTCTCAAAGATAAACTCGCGGCCCGCTTCGTCGCGAATGCGCAGCGTCTCCAGTTCAGAAAAATTTCTCGCTACTACTTCCACCACTTGTCCCCGCACTTGTGCCGTTCCCTTGGCTTCGCAGCCAATAGCCACCAAGGGCAAGGCAAAGATTAATGCCAAGAGGGCTATGCGGAAAACGTAGCTCATTTCCTTCAGGGGCCTGGCTCGATAGCAAAGTGGCACGGCGGCCACGGGGCGTTATGGGGTCGTTAGCTGAATCGGAAAACTTTAATGGCTACCAAAGAAGTAGCCGCTACCCACCCAGCCAGGGCAGCCATCTCCGGCCATACTTCCCATATTGTGGCTCCGTGGATGCCAATTTCGCGGAGAGACGTAAGCATGGGTGCCAGAGGCAGGGCATCTGCCAGGTACGGAAATATCCAGGGCAGGCTGGACGTCGAAAAGAATGTCCCGGCAAAGAACATCATGGGGAAGGAAATTGCGTTTCCCATTCCCGACGCTGAAGTGGGGGAGTTGGCGTACGCAGAGACTATGAACCCGATGTTCAGGAATACCAATCCTCCCAGAATCAGCGGCGGCAACAGGTGCAGGATATTTCCGTTTAGCTGGGCCCTGAACACAAACACACCCACAGCGAGGATGACCGCAGCCTGCACCAGCGCCAGGACCAGTTGAGCGGTAACCTCTGCAGCAAAGAATTTCCAGATAGGCAACGGGGTGGCGAGCATTCGCTTGAGGATAGAGAGATTCCGGTAGTTGCTGATCCTGGCAGCTATGGAAATGATGGCATGCGTCATGATTCCCATGCCTACCAGCCCGAAAAGCACCAGGTCAAAATAAGGAACTTTCCGGATAGCTATCCGCTCCGCCACCAGCGTTTCCGGTCTATCGACCTCGGGACTTCCCAAGATTGCTTCATCGGCTAGATCACTTAATATTTCCAGCAGAAATTGGTTTCGCTCTTCGTCGGAAGTGCTGAGCACCAGGGTGACCGGGGTCATGCCTTCCGTTTGGCCTACCGGAGAATTGCCCGGCGCAGCAAATCCCTGGGGTACCACGATGAGGTAGTCCAGGTCGCCATCTGTGATCATTCGGCGGCCTGAATCCATGTCAGCGGGAGAAGCATTGAGGCTGAGGATCTCGATATCACCCAGGGCCGAAACAAGCTGCTGGGACGCCGCCGAGTCTGCTTGGTCTATTACCGCGATATCCGATGAAGACGCGGACGTGAAGTCAAACAGTCCAAACACGACCACCAAGATGAGAGGAAAGAAGAGAGCCCAAAACACGGTTTGACGGTTACGCCCCAGCATTTTCAGATTAGCTATGGTGAGGGGCAGCATGCTTACTCCCGCAAATCGTTGCCGGTGAGTTCCAGGAACACGTCCTCAAGGGTGGCGGGGAGTATCTCAAGGTGTTTCAGGGATATACCGCTGCTGACAATCCCATCCAGGGTGTCATTGAGGGCTTCCGAAGTCTTGTCCAGTCGAAGTACGTAGAGATTGCCCGCTAGCGGCTGATTCTCGGTGTTTACCTCCACTTCCTGAAGGGTCGCGCCTTTTTGAAGAGTGCTCTGCTGTTTCCCGCTGAGGGTGTTCGATGTTACGAGCTTTATGGTGTACGTTGTTTCAATCTGGCTGATCAGGTTCGAGGGAGAGTCAATGGCTACGATTCTTCCGCGGTCCATTATGGCCAACCTCTGGCACAGTGACTCCGCTTCTTCCATGTAATGGGTGGTCAGGACAACGGTAACATTTCGGTGGTTGATGTCGCGAATAAGGTCCCACAGGTTGTGTCGGGCTTGCGGGTCCAGTCCGGTTGTGGGCTCATCAAGAATGACCAGTTCGGGATCGTTGATCAGGCTGGCCGCCACAGTGAATCGTTGCCTTTGGCCGATGGAGAGCTGATCAATGCGGCTCTTTCCCTTGTCTTCCAACCCCACCACATTGAGCAGTTCGTTAGCGTCAGCGCTCTTGGGGTAGAAGCTCGCCAGGAGCCGCAGGATTTCCAGAAGAGAGAGGTAATTGAAGTAAGCAGAGGCCTGTAGCTGAATGCCAATGCGGGATTTGATCCGGTTAGCTTCCTTTAGAACGTCCCCGCCCAGGACGTTCACCCTGCCGGCTGTTGGTTTTTGCAGGCCCTCGATTATCTCGAGAGTGGTTGTCTTGCCAGCACCGTTTGGCCCCAATATGCCGAAAATTTCGCCTTCTTTAACGTCGAATGAAATGTCATTCACCGCCGTAAAGGAGCCGTAGCGTTTTACCAGACCTTCTACCCGAATCGCCGCTGACATGTTAACATTGAGAATTATATCACAATCTCTTGAATTGGATTGACGACGTCCTATGGCCGCAATGGAACCGGGAGCCAGTTCGGACGAACAGGACAGTCCCGGAAGGACCACTCTCTTTACCAACGAGTACGTTGTGCTTGGGGCAGCATTAAGTGAAAGGCATCGTTGGCTGAGACGACTCGCCCTTTCTTCCGTTTTAGCCACTTTTGCCCTGATTGTACTTGGCGGTGTCGTCCGTGTAACCGGCTCAGGGCTGGGTTGCGGCGGCGAGTGGCCTCTCTGCGACGGCAGCCTGATTCCACCGCTTACCAAGGAAGATATCATCGAGTACAGCCACCGCCTGGTGGCCTCGGCCATTGTGGGCCCCCTGATTGTGGCTACTTTCCTGGTAGCGGTTTTCCGTTACCGTCGCATTCTTTCAGTGATAATTCCTTCCTCGGTCGCTGTTGTATTCCTGCTGGCCCAGGGAGGCCTGGGTGGAGTCACGGTGCTCACCGAATTGCCCGGACATGTGGTGGCCGCGCACCTGGCATTGGCCCAGGCGCTGCTGGGCTGTTTAATCTGGTTGACGGTATCTGCCTACCGAGTGAAGGCTTCCGACGGATCTGCGGCCGCAGAATTGAACGTGCTGCAAGCCACTGGAATTTCATCAATGGAATCGGTTGCGGAATCCGATAATGGGAAGGCCGGGAGACCGGATTCATTTCCCCGGCTGGCGGTCTTTACTGCAATTGCCACTTATCTCCTGCTAATGTCGGGGGCATACGTTACGGCGACACCCGGCGCCTTGGCCGCCTGTTCCCACTGGCCCTTGTGCGATGGGTCCGGTTCTCTCTGGCCTTCAACAAACTTGGAAATGGTTCACATGCTCCACCGAATAGTTGCCGCACTTATCGGTGTCCTCATTTTGTACACTATGTTCCGCGCGTTTCGGTACGGGATGGCGCGGCTGTCCTCCGGGGGGCTATGGATACTGGTCATCGCTTCCTTCGGAGGAGCGTTGCTCTTGACCCAGGTGATTATTGGAGCGGCGGCCATCTGGTCGAACTTCCCGGTTTTGCTTCGGGCGTATCATATTGGCCTGGCCACCGCTGTTTGGGGGTTAATGGCCGCCGTTGCCTTGTTGAGTAGCAGCGAACCCGCCGAGCAGGATATTGTTTTGCGACATGGCTTAATTGTTGATGAAGTCCAGAATTCTACCACCAGCCAGGATGCCTAGAATTTCCAGGCGGGGAGCAGCCATCTGATGACAACTACCGAGCAGGATTCGACGGCGGATCTGCCCGACTTGAAAGAGGCTGGCGAAAAGCCGGCAGGAGGGAAATCTACCCACCCGTGGTTGGCTGCCGTAAATGACTATATAACCCTTACCAAACCCCCCATTATCCTGCTTCTGCTGGTAACCGCAGCCGGCGGGATGTTTCTCGCTCAGGCCCAGTCGGCGGCCGGCGGGTTGCCTTCGTTAGGCTTGATGGCGCTGGTCTGGCTGGGAGGGGCAATGGCGTCCGGGGGAGCCAATGCCCTTAACCACCATTACGACCGGGACATAGACGGGGTTATGCAGCGAACTCGACAGCGGCCCGTAGCCAGCAACCGTATTTCTCCCGCGAAAGCCCTGATTTTCGGGATCACTCTCAACGTATTGGCATTTGCTGTCCTGACAGTGTGGGTCAATTGGCTTGCGGCAGTACTTACCTTGGCCGCTACCCTCTTCTATGTGCTTGTTTATACTCGTTGGCTGAAACGGAGCACCCCCCACAACATAGTGATAGGGGGAGCTGCCGGGGCTGTCCCTCCCATGGTGGGCTGGGCGGCGGTTACCGGTACTGTGGAACTGCCAGCAGTGTATCTCTTCGCCTTGGTATTCTTCTGGACTCCACCCCACTTCTGGGCGCTGTCACTTCTTATCCAGAAAGACTACGAGCGGGCTAACGTCCCAATGCTTTCAGTAGTGGCGTCTCGCGATTTTACGGTGTCCACCATCTTCCTTTATTCGCTGGTGATGGTTGGGGTGACGCTGATGTTCGCCTTGACCGACGCAGTGAGTTGGATTTATTCCGGTTCTGCATTGGTCCTTGGCGGCATATTCGTCTGGATGGCGTGGCAGCTGCGGCAGAATGAGAGCGCCGCAAATGCCAGGAAACTGTACCTGTTCTCCCTCCTTTATCTTGGGCTGTTGTTCGTGGCAGTAATGGTGGGCGCGGCTACAGGATACTAGACAGAATTGCTTGAACAAGGGTGCATTGGGGCCCGTTCAGGGCAGCCAATAAGCTTCGAGTGTTGTCCTTGTGCAGAGGCTTTCGACAAGGTTGATATTCGTTGACAGCCATTGGACGCCTGTGGTAATGTCTTGCATTAGTGAAATTTTGCACATACTACGCAGTTAAATAGGCAGTGAAGCAATACAGGGGAGATAGCAAATGGGGCTTCTGCCCTTCCGCGGCGCAGATTCCCTGACCGATTCGGCCAGGGATAACAAAGGCAAAACCACACTTATGTCCAGACGGATACCCTTTTCAAGCAAACACCTTCTTTTTTTGGGAATTGCGGCCATCCTGCTCCTGGTGATGGCCTGCGCTCCCGATGCCAAGCAGTCGACCTTTGGTACCTCCGGACCGGTCGCTGAAAAACAGCTACTTCTCTTTAATGTTCTTCTCTGGGTGATGGTCGTTGTATTCCTCCTGGTGGAGGGTGTGCTCCTTTACGCCGTCATTAAGTTCCGCAGACGCCCCGGTAACGAGGAATTGCCGCCCCAGACCCACGGCCATACTGCCCTTGAAATCACCTGGACCATAATCCCAACTGTACTTATTCTAGGCTTGGGCATTTGGTCTACCATTACGTTGTTTGAATTGGACCAGCCGCCGCCGGGAGCCGATACCCTTGAAGTGACTGCGGTTGGGCATCAGTGGTGGTGGGAGTTTGAGTATCCGGACGCCGATGGCAATGGCAAGCGGATAACTACGGCCAACGAACTGCGGATCCCTGTAGACCGGGCCATCCAGATAAACCTGCGAAGTGACGACGTTATTCACAGCTTCTGGGTGCCGAAACTCGCCGGCAAGGTTGACGTGGTCCCAACTCGAGAAAATTATATGTGGTTCCAGGCTGACGAAACCGGGATCTTTTACGGCCAGTGCGCGGAGTTCTGCGGAACTGCTCACGCCCAGATGAAGTTCCTGGTCCAGGTGCTGCCCCAGGAGGATTATTTGGCCTGGGCAGAGGGATTTGGCGAGGCGCCCGTGCTTTCTGCACAGGCACAGGCGGGCCAGCTTGTATTCAACAGCACCGGGGGGTGTGTCGTTTGCCACACCGCGACCGGTTCCGACTTACCGGAAGTTGTTGCAGGCCGGGTTCAGGGCTTCATGACCAGCGATACGGGTATCGCACCTGGTCCGAATCTAACCGATCTGGCGACCCGTGAGCGTTTCGGCGCCGGCCTGGCAGACCTGAATCGACAAAACCTGAGGCAATGGCTCAGGAACCCGGAGGATATCAAGCCGGGTAACTACATGTCGGAAAGAGCGGCTATTTACCAGACTGCCGACGGAAGGTCAAACCTGAGCGAAGAGGAGATTTCCTCTTTGCTGGAATACTTGCTTAGCTTACAATAGACTTGATTTTAGACTTAGCGTAGGGTGGAACGGAGCCGCGGAGGCGTCAAATGGCGACGATAACCGATGTAATTCCCAGGCCGGCCAGTCAATCCGGGCTGTGGAGCTGGATTACGACGGTTGACCACAAGAGAATAGGCGTCCTTTACGGAACGACGGCTTTCATATTCCTGTTGCTTGGTGGTATTGAGGCGGGAGTTATCCGGTTGCAGTTGTCCGTGCCCGACAACACGCTGATAAACCCCGATACCTTTAATCAGATGTTCACCATGCATGGGACTACCATGATCTTCCTGGTGATCATGCCGTTAAGCGCCAGTTTCTTCAACTTCGTTATACCATTGGCCATCGGCGCCAGGGACGTAGCGTTCCCACGCCTTAATGCGTTCAGTTACTGGGTGTTCCTGTTCGGTGGTCTGCTGTTGAACGCCAGTTTCCTGACCAACCAGGCTCCCGACGCCGGATGGTTCTCATATGCCAACCTGACTGAGAAACCATTTAGCGCAAATGCCGGACTCGATTACTGGGCTCTGGGCTTGCAGGTGCTGGGCGTTTCCTCCTTGGCTGCGGCCTTCAACTTCATTGTAACGATAGTAAATATGCGGGCTCCCGGAATGAGCCTGATGCGAATGCCCCTTTTCGTCTGGATGACCTTGGTCACGTCGATATTGCTGGTCCTGGCATTTCCAGTGATAACTGTAGGTCTCATCGAACTGACCTTCGACCGCAACTTTGGCACCAACTTTTTCGTCCCAGAAGGCGGCGGCGACCCGATCTTGTGGCAGCACCTTTTTTGGGTGTTCGGTCACCCCGAGGTGTACATCCTGATCCTGCCAGCCATGGGTATCGTTTCTGAAGTGTTGCCGACCTTCTCCAGGAAACCGCTGTTTGGCTACCCGGTGGTGGTTTTCTCCGGCGTAGTGATCGGAATTATGGGATGGGCCGTCTGGAGCCACCATATGTTCACGGTGGGCTTGGGTCCCGTGGCTGTATCCGTGTTCATGATTACGACTATGCTGATAGCGGTGCCTACGGGGGTGAAGATCTTTAACTGGATCGGGACCCTATGGGGCGGCTCTATTGACCTCAAGACCGCAATGTTATTTGCGCTGGGGTTTGTTGCACTGTTTATTGTGGGTGGCCTGAGCGGCGTCTCCCATGCGGTGGCGCCCTCAGACAACCAGCAGCAGGATACTTATTACATCGTTGCGCACATCCATTACGTACTGTTTGGCGGCGCGCTGTTTGGAATTTTCGCGGGTGTCTACTACTGGTTCCCCAAGGTTACCGGCAAGCTTTTGCATGAAGGCCTGGGCAAGCTTCATTTCTGGCTCTACTTCATCGGCATGAATGTTACCTTTTTCCCGATGCACTACCTGGGCCTCAACGGAATGCCTCGGCGCATATACACCTATGCGAGTGAATTCGGCTGGGATGGCTTGAACCTGCTGGCTTCATTTGGATACCTTGTTCTGTTTGTTGGTACGTTGCTGTTTATGGTGAACTTGTTGATCAGTCTGCGGAAGGAACCTGATTCAGGCCACGATCCATGGGATGCGCCCGGCCTGGAGTGGAGCATAGCTTCGCCACCACCAGCCTACAACTTTGCCGAGATCCCCCAGGTCGAGGGCCTGGACCATTACTGGATTGTGAAGCGTCGTGCCGAGGCTGACGGCAGCCCTGTTACGGGACCCGAGGCGCCTGTGGACCCAAGCACTATACACATGCCAAGCCCCTCTTATTGGCCATTGGTGACGGCCATTGGAGTCCTGATTCTGGCAGGTGGGATGCTGGTTGATGTTGGGTGGGACTACATACGCTTCCCGATACCCTTCATTGGCGGAATTATCTGCTTCATCGGAATCGTGGCCTGGGCCAATGAACCCGCTGCCGAGGAGCATGCCGGCGGTGAGCATCATGGAGGAGCGGAGGTCCGTGCCATGGAACACGGCACAACGGCGGTGATGGAACGCCCCGCCGGTGCTGCTGCGCTTACGATCCGGTTGATTTGTTCTAACTGCGGTAACCAATTGTCAACGGCTTTCCGGTTCTGCCCCTATTGCGGCGGGGCGGTAGAAGATCCCGCTGAACCACACCACGAGGAGGGGTAGAGTTGGCCCACCAGACGGAAATCAGCCACCACGCTCCGGCAGCGGAGCACGGGGAAGAGCAGACCACTACCGGCATTAATCACCGGAAGTTGTTGATGTGGGTGTTCCTTTCTTCGGACTGCCTCTTTTTCGGCTCTCTGATTGCTACTTACATGGTGTACCGCGGGCAGAGCCTTGTGGGGCCTTATCCGGTGGACATCATCGATGTGCCGATTACTACTATCAGCACTTTCGTATTGTTGTGCAGCAGCTTTGCCATGGTTCGCGCACTGGCGGCGACCAATGAGGACCGGCAGGGCGCCATATTATTTTGGTTGCTGATGACCGCTTTTCTTGGGGCAATTTTTATTGGTTTCCAGGTGTACGAGTTCAATCTGTTCCGGGCCGAGGGGCTGAGGATTGATACGAACCTGTTTGGATCTACCTTTTTCACTCTGACCGGGTTTCACGGTGCTCACGTAACCTTGGGAATTGTATGGCTGCTAGGCTTGGCCTGGGTCGCCAAGAAGGGGCGGTTGGGACCGCGCACCGCCCTGGACGTGGAACTGGCGGGCCTGTACTGGCACTTCGTTGACATCGTCTGGATAGTCATCTTTACATTGCTTTATCTGATCGGCGGATTCGACACCGGTCCTGCTGGGGACCCGTCCCTGGTTCCGCACTCGATCACGGGTTTCCTGGGACTGATTTAAGGAGAATCGGCGCATGAGCAGCGACCCCGGGGTTCACGAATCCCGCCACCCTACTCTGAAGCAATATGTGATAATCGCAATCTTTTTGTTTGCGATTACCATTGTAGAGTTCTTGATTATTCTGCCCGAAGACTTTCGAGGAGAGGGCTGGACTATTGCGCCACTGGCGTTTTTGTCCGCCATCAAGTTCGCCGCCGTTATCTTCTTCTACATGCACCTGAAGTTCGATAACCGGCTTCTCACCTGGATATTTTTGGGAGGCTTGGCCTTGGGCTTTGCCGTAGTATTCGCGCTGGTTGGGCTGTTTGGCACTCTTACTCCTTCGCCCCGCGCTTGGGCCCAAGACAATGCCAAGCCTTGTACTTTGGATCACGAAATGGGAGGCTGCCTGGAAGACAAGGTGGGGCAAGCCCCGGTCACGGAACCCGATGCGGCGTCAACGGAGCCTGAGGCGACGGATGCGACCGCCGCTGTTGAAACTCCGACTCCTGCTTCTAGTGGCGCCGGCGTAGCGGGTCGTCAGATCTTCATCACGGGCGCCGGTGAAGGCGCAGCGACTCCTTGCGTAACTTGTCACACAGTGGCGGGTGTTACCGAAGCGATTGGCTTGCTGGGTCCAGACCTGTCCACTATTGGGACAGATGCCGCCAACCGACAGCCGGGTGTGTCTGCGGAAGAGTACTTGATTCAGTCCATCAGGGAGCCTGAAGCATTTGTTGCCGAAGGAGTGGAGCGGGCTACCCCTGGCTTGATGTTGACCGCGATTACAGCCGGTTTGACTGACGCGGATGTGGAAGCCCTGGTCGTTTTTCTTTCGGAGCAGAAATAGCATTCAATAACAGCATTTAGGGTTTATTGCCCGGACTGATTGTGGGTTTTAAGAACCGCCCCGTGACTTGGGGCGGTTTTGCTTTGTCAATCGGTGTGCTAATCTTTGCCCACGTAGCAGGTTTGTTTCTGCAGGCAGTACGTTAGCCAATTGGGGATAGAATATGGCAAGAATATTCCACTTGATTTCTGAAGCTGACTGGGAGGCTGTTCGTCTGAGCGAGGAATGGCGGCCCAGCAGCCTGAACGAAGAGGGCTTCATCCACTGCTCCAGGGATGAGGACCAACTTGCGCGAGTTGCCCAACGGCTATACGCCGACCGCGTCGACATGCTTGCCCTGGAGGTGGACACAGACAGGCTGAGTTATTCGTTGGTTACGGAGGCAAGCCGTTCCGGCGAGTTGTATCCCCACATTTACGGTCCTTTGCAGATTAGCGCCATTGAGTCAGTATGGCGACTGGGCACGGACGAGAATGGTGGGTTCGCCCTAACCCAATATTAGGATGCTGCACATGCAAAGGTTATTGTCAGCACCAGCGAAGAGACCCTGCATCGCCCCGACAGTGCCAGCCAGCATAGGTATTGTCCTTAGGGTTGTATGACAACTGCCTACGATAGAGATGAGCTTGCCTGCCTCCGGGCCACCATAGTTGGTCTGCGCAGGCTTTCCGATGAAGATGTTCAGTCGGCAACTGCCGCAATGCGTCAGGGAAACTGTCCCGGGCATCTGGCAGCCTTCTGGAGCTTGGCCGCAATAGATGGCGAGACCGGGTTCGACGGTCAATTGTTCAGTAAACTTTCTATGGACCTCCTTCTACCCAGTTATTCCATCTATGGACTATTCCCTGCAACCTATAGGCGAATTTACCTGAAGGGAGAACGGCCGGAAATAGTTTACGATGGCCGTACCCGGGGAAGGGTAGCCATTCTTCGCTTTGGCGACGGAGACGGAATAGTTATCAAACCGTTGCAAAGTGATAGAGAGAATGTTATCGCGCGGTTGGCCGGGGAGGCTGGTGCGGGTCCGCGGCAGCATGAACCCTTGGACGGCTTCTTGTCGGAAGAATGGGTTGCGGGTCGATTCTTCACTGAACTGCCTGCGGACGCCGTCTGTGATGAAGCAATGTACGGCATCGGGAAGAGATTAGGGTCGATGCTTGCTCAACTGCATGCCAAGGAGATCTATTACAACGATGCCACTCTTTCCGACCCCGACGGTCGTTCTCATTTGATTGTTGGGGCTAAAGAGGTTATTAATGAAGGATCGGTACCGGATTGTCGGTTGATAGACTTTGGAGTCTCGGTGATGCTGGACAACTTCCCTAATTTGGAACCCGAAGAGGTATACAACTTGGTCCGCACCACGCCGGAATTCAGGCTTTTATCTCGGATGGGCCTAAGCGGCCCGGAAATAAGGCAGTTCCTCGCCCAGTACCGGCAGAGGCTGGGCGCAGTCTCCGAGGAGGAAATTCTGGCACGAGACCTCCGGTTCACTGAAGAAGGATTACAGCAGGCGGCACGTATTCTCGGAGCAAGCATAGTTGCTCCCTTTCGAGAAGGGTTCCGCATTGGCTATGACTGAGGCGATTTTGGTCATCCAGTCTCTGGATGTTGGCATTATGCCCACAACACCAAACTTTAGGAGAAACTCAGATGAAGGGAGAACAGCACGAGGGCCGAAGCCTGAAGTTCCTGACGGTTACGCCCGACGATTATGATCCGGCCATAAGCTACCCTTTGGTGATTATGCTGCACGGTTTTGGTGCACACATGGGGGATCTGGCCAACTTGGCGCCGGCCATCGAGGACAAGGGCTACGTTTACGCCTGTCCCAACGCGCCAATGTCCTTCGACTTTGGTGGCGGACATGTAGGTTATGGCTGGATGCCCCGCCAGAATGTGGCCAGTCCGGAGGAGGTAGAGGAGGCCCGGCAAGACTCAGAATCTTTGTTGAACGACTGTTTTGAAGAGATTTTTGAGAAATTGAATGCCACACCGGGTAGAGTTGCGCTGTTGGGTTTCTCGCAGGGAGGGGCCATGACCTATCGGTGTGGTTTGGGCCAGCCCAATGTCTTCGCGGGGCTGGTGGCATTGAGCTCGGCAGTGTTTCAACCAGAGATCTTGCGCCCGAAATTGCCGGAAAGCAGAAGCCAACCGATATTTGTCGCCCACGGTACGCGGGATATGCAGATTGATGTGGAAACAGCCAGGGCAACTCGAACTTTTCTCGAGGAGGAGGGCTACCAGCCGGAGTACCGGGAATACAACATGGGTCACGAGATTCCTGTTGAGGTTTTGAGGGACCTGATTCCCTGGCTGACCGGCGTCTTGCCACCACTGCGAGACTAGCTGAGGGGGAGTGTCCCTGTTTAAAGAGTGAAAGCCGCCGGTGTCAACAGACTCAACCCGGCGGCTTCAGTATATGGCCTCTTTGGCCTCAAGCTGCCTCAAGTCCGAAACTGGCAAGCCCAGTACTTCCCCAAGAATGTAGTCGTTATGCTGCCCCAGGAGGGGAGCGGGAGAACGAATACTTCCGGGCGTGTCTCCCAGCAACCAAGGCATCCCGTACAACCATTCCACGCCAACGTGAGGATGTTCCACTTCCAGGTATGCCTGGCGCTCCTGCAGATGCGGGTCCAGGAACTGGTCTTCAATGTTCATCACAGTCATGGCGGCAACGCCGCGGTCTTGCAACAAGTCCACAATATCCTGGGCCGCATGCTGGCGCGTCCAGTCTGCAATCAGGGTATCCAATGCCGAGATGTTAGCCAGGCGCTGCTTCAACGTTTCAAACCTTGGTTCCGTTGCCCACGGTGGATTCCCCATGCTGCCGACCAAGGCACGCCACTCCGCTTCTGTACCTGTGGCGATAGCTACCCACCGGTCGGGTTCTGCGCACGGGTAGTTGTTGTGAGGGGCGTAGGCATGGTCATAGTTGCCCCTAGGAAGGGGAGCAGAGCCGGTCATCTGGTATTCAAGGAAAGCTTCCCCCAGCATTGATGTCGTCGCTTCCAATTGAGCGACCTCTATGAATTGACCCTGACCGGTCAGGTTGCGGTTGCGCAAGGCTGCCACCGTAGCCAGGGCGGCATGGATTGCAGCCACCACGTCACTCCAGGGCGCCTGCAACTCACCGACCAATTGCTCGTCTTCTGAATAGCCGACGACGCTCATCAGTCCGGAAAGGGCCTGAATTATCGGGGCATAAGCCAGAACATCCCTTAGGGGGCCGGTTTCACCCAGGGCGGGCATCGAGACCAGGATGATGTCGGGCCGCAATTTCCTTATTTCTGGGTAGTCCAGTCCCAGCCGTTCCAGGACCCCTGGGGAATAATTGTTCAGAGCAATGTCGCTTTGAGCCAGCAGTTGCCGTACCAGGTCAAGTCCTTCGCCCGTCTTGAGATTCAGTGTAACGCTTAGCTTGTTGCGGTTTATGCCGTGAAACACGGGTTGAAGTTCCGGCCACAGTCCCCGGTCCCCGCCGGCGATGTCGTCGCCAACAATGGGTCGGCCCAAGCGCAGCCCGTCCATCCTGGCCTGGCTCTCGACTTTTATGACTTCTGCTCCCAGGTCGGCCAAAAGTTGGGCGGCCATTGGACCGGCCCAGGCGGTGCCAAAGTCCACCACCCGGTAACGCGACAAGGGGAGCGGGTTGGCGTTCTGTGGTTTCGATTCAAGGGTGTCTGGCATCGAATCCTTCGGCTCTGTTTTCAGTAATGTTGGACGGTGCGACGAATGGTCGGACTTGACGTCCTGGGAAGGCCCTACGATATTCCCTGTTTGGCCACGTTTGATATCTCCACCGCCGAAAGGCCAAGCTCGTTGCCAAGAATTTCCTGGTTGTGCTGGCCAAGGGCAGGGGCGGCCCTAACCAGCCGGGCAGGGGTTCCCTGCAATCGATAAGGCGGGCCGGGGTAAAGGTAACGGCCCGTCTCTTCTTGCCCCATTGCCTGGAAGTAGTTCCTGGTGTTCAGTTGTTGGTCGGACAGGACTTCGTCAAAAGTCCGGACCGGAACGCAGGGTATTCTATTTTCCAAACAGGCTCCCAGTATCTCCTGCTTGGTGCGCTGCATGAACCAGGGTGCAATCAGCGACTCCGCTTCCTCGGGGTACTGATCGCTCATGGCCCGGCGGTCACGATAGCGGGGGTCTTCCATCCAGTCCTGCTCACCCAAGAGGTCCAGAAATCGACGGTATTGCTCCATTTGCGGGGCGTCGATGCAGATATAGCCATCCTTGCAAGGGAGAACGCAGTTAGGAAAGAGGCCGAGACGCATCCGGTTGCCCGACCTGAATCCGGCAACACCGCGGTAAATGTAGGTAGGCAGGTGATAGCCCGTCAGAAGCGTACCAATTACCTGGGCCTCGGCCACATCAACCGATTGACCCGCTCCGTTAAGGTCGCGGCCCAAAAGGGCGACAACGCTGGCGAAGGCCGCCCCCACGCCGGCCAGATAACTGGCCTGGTGCAAAGGAGTGGTCAAGGGTTCCCGGTGGGTATGGCCGGTCCCGAAGCTGAGGCCACTCATGGCGTTGGCGGTCAGGTCGGTGCCCTGGTAAGACCGGTAAGGTCCGGTGCGGCCGTAGGGGGAAATTGAAGTAACGATGAGGCCAGGAAACCTTTTCTTCAGGGACTCGTGGTCCAATCCCAGTTCTTCTATCAGGTTCAAAGGCTGGTTTTCCAGGAAGATGTCTGCGGTTTCCAATAACTTCTCGAGTACCACCCGACCCTCGGCCGACCGGGTATCCAGGGTGATGCCCCGCTTATTCAGGTTGGCAAACAGGAACAGACCGCTACGTTCTGGATGTGGGATATTGTCGGGATACGGCCCGCGATACCGACCTTCTTCTCCGACGTTGGGTGGTTCAATCTTGATGACATCGGCTCCGAGTTCGCCCAGAACCTTGCCACAGAAGGGCGCTGACACCAGGCTGCCCCATTCGATCACTCTTACGCCTTGGAGAGCGGCAATTGCACTGTCAAACACCGGTTTTAATCCTTGACTTAGGTTGATTAAACCTGGGCAAGCGGTATCTGTTATCCAGCCCGGTTCGCCTTACGTGGCATGGGGGCAAGGACACCCTTATGGTTGGCTATTGCATTTTCAAGGCAAGGTATTCGCCCAAGACCAAGTACTCGCCCATGCGCCTGTGCGGGACAGGAAGCGTTCCCGTCCAGGAGGTCTTGCTACAGAGACAGGGCAGCCACAAGGGCTGCCCCTACAGTCCCCGTTAACCACACCACCTAAACTGCACTGCTACCTGCGGCACACTATGATGTGACGGATATAGCCTGTTTCCGGTAAGTGGTGTCTTGCACCTGTGAAACCAGGAACTGGGCCAGATCCGCACGGTTAATCCGGCCCATTTTTGCGGTGTTGCTGGCCGTGTATTTGCCCAGGGCCGGTTCGTCTTTCAGGATAGCGGCGCGCACAATTGTCCAGTCAAGACGGCACTCCAGAACTATTTTCTCCTGGGCTGCATGGTCTGCATAGATATTTCGCAACAGCGTACGAAAGATGATCCGGGAAAGCAGGGGAATTTGCCCCCAACTTTCTCCTACCCCTGCGGCGGATAGAACAATGAGACGACCTACGTTCTGCTGTGTCATACCAGCCACAATGTGACGAGTGCCAACGGCAAGGGTTGTCTTGTCTTTCAAGCCGTTACTGCCCAGGGCTATGATGGCTGCGTCGTGGCCGGCGACGCAGCCGGTAACGGACGCTGCGTCGTTGACGTCGCCCTGTTGAGCCCTCAAGTTGGGGTTACCAAGGTCAACCCTGCTCGCCGATCGGGTGAAGGCGGTAACGTGGTGTCCCTGCTCCAGAGCTTGCCGGCAGACGTGCTGCCCCGTTTTTCCGGTGGCCCCGAAGACGATGATTTTCATAGACTGTTTCCCCTAGACATACCGCCTGAACCATTCCAATGTCCGCGCCAGGTACTCTTCACGAAGTGCGGGATGGCCCTGGCGGGGGAAGGAATGTGAACAACCTGGGAATCGAACCATTTCTACCACCTTGCCCAGGCGTTTCAGTTGGACGAAATATGCCTCGCTTTGAGCTATGGGGCACCGTGCATCCGACTCGCCGTGCAGGAGCAGCACCGGAGCTTGGACCTGGGTTGAGTAGGTTAATGGCGAATGGTCTACCAACTTTTGGAACGCCTCCATCGGGGTGCCACCCCATTGCACCTCTCCGAAGCTTACCCCAATGTCGGAAGTCCCGTACATGCCAACCAGGTCGGTGCAAGGGGCACCAACCACCGCCGCGCTGAAGCGATTATCGTGGCCAATAATCCAGCTGCTCATAAAGCCGCCGTAACTGTACCCGTGTATGCCCATACGGGTGCCGTCCACATAGGGCCGTGCGGCAACTTCATCCACTGCCGCCAGCAGGTCAAGGTAATCCTCGCCGCCCCAGTCATCAAGCACAGCGGTCATGAAATCGTCGCCGTAGGTTGAGGAACCACGGGGGTTGACCGCCAGGACCAGATATCCGTTGGTAGCGAGAAGTTGCTGCAAGGGCACGAAAGAGTCGTAGAAGGCCCCGTTGGGCCCCCCGTGAATTTCCAGCACCAGTGGATATTGGAGACTTGAATCAAAGTCAGGAGGGAAGTAAAGCCTGCACTGGATATCCAGTCCGCTGCGCTGGACGTTGAATTTTTCCTGACGCGCCGGAGGGTGGTCCGTGAGGAAACCACTATTGCACCTGGTAACCCGCTGGCCGATTTTGGTGTCCAGGTTGATAGCAAGCAAGTCTGCTGGAGAATCGGGCGCATTGGTAACCATTACCGCCAGGCTGCCTGAAGCGTCCAGGCTGAGCATGGGAGACTGCATGCCGCCGCCGGCGAGCCTCGTGAGTTTCTCCCCCGACGGTGAGGTTGCCATCAGGTAGGACTCGCCCTGGCACTCACCGAGGAAAAGGATACGGTCGTCCTGGTACCACCGAATTTCCGGCGTGGGACTGATGGCAGGTATTCCGAGGCAAGGGCGAACGCTGTCGTCGGTCAGCCGTTGTGGCTCCTTGCCTGGTTCCAGCACGTAGAGCCAGCTTTGCCAGAGGCCCAGGCCGTTCGTTGAAGGGGAAGCGGCGGCCACCAACCGGTTGCTGTCGGGGGCCCAGGCCAGGGCGCCAACCAACTCCAGACCTTGGGACCATTTTTCCGGCGTTCCAGCGGCCTCGGCGTCAATGTTCATGACGTAGGCTTCGGAGGCGCTGGAGATGTCCCTGTCCTCGCTGCGGTGAGATACGAATGCTATGCGCATCCCGTCAGGTGACCAAACCGGAAGTACGTCATCCCAGTCGCCATCGGTAAGCTGCCGGTCATTGTCCCCGTGAATGTCTGTTACGAAAAGGTGGAAGTGGGAGTCTCCGCGCCAACCGAGGCCGTCACTTCGGTACTTGATCCGTCGGGCTACACTGACCTGGGGAAGGCTTGACTCAGATGAGCGATTGTCCTGTTCGTCCGGGTCCACGTCACGGCAATAAACCAGTTGGCGTGAATCGGGAGACCAAGCCAAGTCTACAATGTTACTGGGGGAGCAAGTAAGCGGCCTGGCCTCTCCACCGCCAACGGGAATCAACCATATCTGTCGGCGGCCCGCCCCGTCCTGCCGCAAAAAGGCAAGGGTTGAACCGTCGGGCGAGAACCTGGGCGAACTATCCCGGGTGCCTTGAGTAAACTGAGAAGCCTCGTGTTCGTCCTCTCCACTTAATTCTAGTAGGCGCAGACAGGACCGGTTCTCCAGGGACTCTGGGTCCACCCAGGAAAAAGTGAAGGCTACCCGGGACCCGTCCGGGGAAAGGGCAGGGTCCGATACGGATTTCAAATGACGCACCATATCGGGGGCAAGGGGGTTGCTCAAGGGGCGCCTCCTGCAGCGACAGGGTACTCCGGGCTATAGAAAAAAGAATAGAGGGCCCTGCGACCCTCTATGTATCTTGGACAGTTTAATACGCTAACCAGGAAAATTGGCAGGAGCGGGAGGATTCGAACCCCCGACCACTGGTTTTGGAGACCAGCGCTCTGACCAGACTGAGCTACGCTCCTGCGCTTGCATTGGTAAACGTGGTACCCCTGGAGGGACTCGAACCCCCGACGCGCGACTTAGGACGCCGCCGCTCTATCCTCTGAGCTACAGGGGCAAATTGGTGGAGATAGGGGGGCTCGAACCCCCAACCTCGGCATTGCGAACGCCGCGCTCTCCCAGTTGAGCTATATCCCCGGGTTATTGCCCACGGCCATGAAAGACAACCAGATGGCTGCTTTCGAGCCGCAACAAAGGGGAACAATCCCCGGTACCTGCATGAATGTTAAGACTCCCCGCCAATCTCTGTCAAGTACGACTCAGGTGGCGTCCAGGGCCGGCGTCAGGTTAAAGTGGTGCCGAATTGCTTGCTGGACTCTACACCGGCAACGTGGGTTCATCGGAGGCATGGGCCAACTGCAAGTCCACGGTGTTCGCATTGAAGGCAAGCATGGCATAGAAGCCCATGAGAGTTACCAGTTCCACTAAGCCCTGCGAACCGAACTGCTCGTGGGCAGCAGTGCAGGTCTCTTCGCTGACGCGGCTGCCAGTGAAAAATTCAGTGGCGAGATTCAAAACCGAGGCCTCTGCAGGCGAGAGAGAGGGCAATGGCTTGCGGTCGCGCAGGGAGTCGATCAATTCGTCCCGTAAACCCGATTGGCGCGCGATGGGAACGTGCCGGTCCCAGATGTAAATACAGTCCTTGGCCCGGGCCGTCGCCAGCATAGCCAGCTCTCTCATCTCGTGCGGGACAGTAGACTCATTACGGACGAATTCGAACAGGGGTATGGCGCGCCTCGCCATCTCGGGGCTGTGTTTCAGGATAGACATTGGGCCGGTGCCGACGCCGCCTGGCCCAGAATTGATTTCGTCGAAAACGCCTCTCAAATCTTCTGGCACGCTTTCTCTGGTAACGTCCGGGATACGCGACATATGGGTTCCTCCTTTAGGGTTGCGAACAAGTGGCTCTGCTTAATGTCCAGTTTACCTTCGTCCCCAAACCCTTTCAAACGTTGCGCTCGAGGAAATTCCCTTGACTGAGTATATCCGTCAGCCTACAATCGATATTCGTCAAGCCAAATTTCGTCCCCCTTAAGCAAAGTGGGGACGGTTCAATCCCATGGACTGAGGAGTAGTTTTTCAGAATGGCAACAAGAGTAGGCCGAATCCCCTACATGATCTGTGAGCCGTTTTATTTCGACACGGAACGCCGTGGCCTGCAACTGGTGGACACAATGCCCAACCGGGCGGCTGAGGAGATTGAACAGGGAATCATTGACGCGGCCCCAGTGCCCGTGGTCGATACGTTCGGTAAGGAAGACGTTCTCCAGCCCGTTGGAGGGTTTTGCATAGCCAGTACCGACCGTGCCGGCAGTGTTTTCCTTTACTCCAAAGTGCCGGTGGAAGAATTGTCAGGGGCTCGAATTGGCGTGATCGACGATTCCAGGACTTCAGTCAAACTGCTCGAAGTCCTGCTCAAGCTAAAGTACCAGATACAGCCCGGGGAATATGTAGGCCTTCGTGATGAGCACGACGCTTTCATGGTCATGGGCGACCGGGGACTGCGGCAGCGTCGCGGCGCCCGGGGATTTCCACATCGGTACGACCTGGGGGAGGAATGGTATGAGTGGACAAGGCTCCCCTTCGTCTATGCCCGGTGGATGGCTCGCCAGGATATGGGCTCACAAGAGCTTGCGATACTGGAAGACACGCTCTACGTCGGTCTTGAGGACGGCGTAGATACGCTTTACCATATTTCCGAACCGCGCGAAAATCTGCTCATGTTGCCCCGAGATGTGGTTGAATATGTCCAGTGCGTCCGCTTCTACCTTGGCATGACAGAGCAGAAGTCAATGAGAATATTCCAGGAATACCTTGACCAGTTGACCAGTTGATTGTTTCTTCCTGATTCATACATATACTCCGGCCTGCGCTTTTGCCACTTTCGCTCTGATTAGAGTTTGTTATGGCCAAGGTTACTGACTCAGGCTACTGCGTCACCGGCAAGACGACTATAATCTGCGATTACTCTCCTCCGCGTGGCGGAACCTTCTCCAGCGCCCCGTCCCCTCCCAATCACGCCGACTTCCTCCTGGTCAACAGCAATCCGGGGCGTTCCGTGCGTACGGATTCAGCGATGCTGGCGGCTTCCCTCAAGCAGCAAACAGGGAACGAGGTTATATTTGCCCTGCTCACCAGGGATATGAACCGCCTTGCGGTCCAGTCTTGTCTGTTGGGAGCACACATGCTGGGTCTGGAGAACGTGATAGTTGCACAGGGAGACAACTTCACGATTGCAGACAAGGGGAATGTGAGAGCGGTCCGCGATTATCGGCCTACGGGACTGATTTCAGATATATCGAATATGAACAAAGGTCGGGACTTCCGGGGCCGTGCCCTGGTCTCACCTACGGACTTCTGCGCGGGTGCAACTCTGGATCTGGGCCGTGACATTGGACTTGAAGCAGCCCTGGCAGAGAGAAAAGTGAGTGCTGGGGCGGAATTCCTGATTACCCAGCCAGTTTACAGTTTCCAGGAAGTCGGCGGCTTCCATGAGGCCTATGGGAGATTAACCCGGAAGGAGTGTCCGGTTCCGGTGTACTTCGGGTTGCAGATTCTTGAGAGAGGAGGCGTCTCCTTCGGCACCGTTCCTGAGGAGATTCTGGCAGACCTGGAAGCTGGGCGGTCCGGCGTAGACATTGCGTTGGAAGTATTTCAGCGGCTGAGTGAGAACTCTGCCAGAAACATCTACCTGCTCCCACCTATTCGTCGGGGTGGCGAACGGGACTACGGGGCTGCGCAGGAGTTTCTGGAGGCCGTCAGGTCAATGGAAAAGGCGTAGTTCAAGTTCGTTCACAAGCCTGAGAGTGGCGGGGGCATTCTTGAAACTGCCCCCGTTTTCTTGGTTGGTCCCTGGCACTCCATTCAGCTTAACGGGAATCGAACACCTCTTTTGCTACTCTTACGGCGTTGGCGGCAGTGGGCCAGCCGGCGTAGAAGGCCATGTGGGTGATAATTTCCCCAATCTCCTCCTTGGTAACGCCGTTATCCAGCGCACGGCCAATATGGCCCCTTAGCTGGTCGGTTCGGTAGAGGGCGACCAGCGTAGCCACGGTAATCATGCTGCGGTCGCGCTTGGACAGTTCAGGCCGTTCCCAGACATCGCCGAACAAAACGTTGGCGCTCAGTTCTGCCATCTTGGGTGCAACTTCACTGGCGGGGTTGGGAGTGGTCATGGGGTTACCTCCTAATGCTTTTAAGTTTGCCGGGACAATTTTGGTTTATTTACGATGAATTGTCGGTTAGAGTGGGGGACAAGCCTGGGCTATTCTTAGCTTGCGGTCGGGCCCCAGGTAACTCCGAAGTCGGCTCTCTCCACGACCTGGCCCGTGAAGGTCTCGGCAGACTGGCCGGCCAGCCACACCGCTGCGGGAATGACCTCGTCGGGCTGGACCATGGGAATGTGGGCGGTGCCAGGCCAGTCGCCGCGGCGGTTCATCCAGGTGTCCACGCGGCCCGGGCTGAACGCATTGACGGCGATGTTACTGGGTCGGACCTCTTCGGCCAGGCTGAGGAGCATTCGTTCCAGGGCTGCCTTGCTCAGGGAGTAGCCCACACGCCCCTCGCGATAGCCGCGGGCAGAGCCGGAAGTTACGCCGATTATGGAGCCGGACCCTCGTTCCAGCATGGTGGGGAGTGCGTAATTGCAAAGCAGCAAGGGTGCCCTGACGTTCACCGCCAGGCAGAGGTCTAAAAGGTCAGGGTCCAAATCAACCACCGGGGACTCGCAATCAATTCCTGCGTTGGAAAAGAGGATGTCAATTCTTCCAAAGTGAGAGAGGGTGGCTTCAATCAGGTGTTGTATGTCGGCGGCTTTAGTAACGTCGCAGGGAATTGCGAGGGCATCACCGCCGGCGCGGCGAACCGACTCGGCAGTAGCATTAATGTTGCCCGAAGCGTAACGTTCAAACTCTGCCCCCGGCGGAACTTCCTCTTCGCTTCGAGATGCCACCACAACCTTGGAACCAGCCTGGGCCAAGCCGTGACTGACGGCTCGGCCAATTCCCCGGCTGCCTCCGGTTACAATGGCGACTTTGCCATTCAGATTCACAGGCGTGCGCTTAGTCGGCGGGCCGGAACTTGGGCAGGCTGATAGTGTCGGTCAAATCGTCAAAGACCACCTGCACCGCCATCCCGCACTTGACGACCTCAGGATCGGGCTCAATGTCGATTACATGACTGATGATGCGTGCTCCACCTTCGAGTTCGACTATAGCCGGAATGTACGGAACCATGTCCCGAAAGGCTGGCGTCGGAGCGCGATGCACGATGCAAAATGTATGGAGCGTACCCCTGCCGCTGCTCTGGACCCAATCGGTGTTTCGGGAAAAGCAGGCTGGACAAATATCCCTGGGGTAGAAATAGGTGTTGCCGCAATCGATGCAATGGCGAAGCCACAACTCGTGCTCCTTGCACTTCTCCCAGTAAAAGTCTGATTCCGGCTGGGGAACCGGAGGAGTAATCGGCGGTGCTGGTTGATTCTGCTGGGTCATCCGGTGCTCCTTTTCCAATCCGGCGGGAATCCCGCCAGCGTACCTGGGTGCTTGCGTTGTGCCCATCAACAGCCTTTTGGCAGGGCGGATTCAGCATAAGTAGAAAACAATGCCGCGTCAAGCAACAGGGATCAGTGCAGCCGGTCAGGAAGGGACAAGATTTCACTCCCGCTATCGGTTGTCAGACTTCTTGAATGGGTATATCTTGCAGTGAGCAGAGTGGACAGGAGATAAGCAAGGGGGTAACGAAGATGCGTGTTGCGGTAATGGGGGCAGGTAGCATCGGCGGCTATTTTGGAGGGATGCTGGCCCGTTCCGGCAACCAGGTTACCTTGATTGCTCGGGGAGAGCACCTGCAGGCAATCCGAGACCAGGGCCTCCGAATTCAGACCGACTCTAAGCTTCTTACCATTCCATGGGGAGATGACCTGGCCGCCACCGCCGACCCGTCGGAGGTGGGACTGGTGGATCTGGCCTTGCTGACGGTCAAGACCTACCAGAACGATGTCGCACTAGCGGCAATGCTGCCCATGGTAGGGACGGATACGACGGTGCTCTGCCTTCAGAATGGAGTAGACAGCTACCAGGCGGCTGCGGAGGCATTGGGAATGGACAAGGTGCTGCCCGGGGCAGCCTACATTGAGGCGGCGAGACTGGGGCCCGGGTTGCTAAAACAGAGTGGGAGCGTGGTTAGAATTGCCTTTGGCGAGGCGGATGGCAGCAACACCGAACGAGGCGGGGCCATATTGCAAGCATTGACCGAAGCGGGAATTGAGGCCCTGTTCAGCCTGGACATTCAACAGACCTTGTGGACCAAGTTCTTGTTCATCGCGACTATGGCAGGGGTTACATCGCTGTCCCGCGAGACCATGGCCCAGATCATGCCGCGTCCGGAGTGGCGAAGGGTAATAGTTGCCTGCATGAGGGAGATTGAAAGGGTTGCCCGGGCCGATGGGATAGACCTGGACCCCAATATCGTTGAAAACACGGTGGCTTACATTGAGGGTGACCTGGAGGATATGCACGCATCCATGCACGCAGACATTATGGGTGGCAGACCGCTGGAACTGGAGGCGCTTAACGGGGCGGTAGTACGGGCCGGGCAACGAGTTGGTGTTCCCACGCCGATCAATGATTTGATTTACGCGGCATTGAAGCCCTTTGCCGCAGGTAGCTGACCATGTCGTGGATGAACGACCGTACCTTTTGTTGGCTGTTTGCAACTGCGCTGGTTGCGACCGTCTTGATGGTTGGGTGCCTGACTGACCCCACCCCCGTGCCCGCTGTGGCGCCGGTGGTCCAGGAAGCGCCGACTACGGAGACGCTCGCTGAGAGCCCCGAGTTGGCTAATAGTGAGTTGAGGACTGGGAGCAATGTCGCACCAACTAGCACGACTCCGACCAACACCTTTCCGGCCAGCACGACTCCGGCCGACACGGTTCCAACGGAGACGACAATACTTGCAGAATCTGCCCCGGTTCGAACCACGGAGGGTGAAGTGCGGGAACAAGTAAACAACCTGCCCTCGGATCCGACGGTCCGCAGGCCTGGCTATGACACCAGCAAGCCCTTTGGCGACCTGGTCAAGCCTCATTTCTTTGCTACCAATGCCGAAGGGGAGCTGACCGATGTTAACGGAAAGCCCGAGCAGATTGTGGAGAGAGACGGCCGGATAAAGGTAAGGCTTTCCAATGGGGTCACTGACTCCTACCTGGACCTCTTGGCCCTGGAGTCGGAGTTGGTGGGGGAGCATCCCGTACACAAGGTCTACCGGTTGATGGAGATGGGCGTGCCCGTGGCCGACGAACTTCAACCGCTAATGGAAGAGGGCAACGCTGGCGATCTGTTTGCCAGCGTGGATTTCGAATACCAGAGGCGCAGGTATGCTTCTGGTATTGTTGCCGAGGTCTTCCCGGACGGGACATTGCTGGTCATACCCTCTGAGCTGCCTTCTGAGTGGCAGAGCAATGACGAAAGGGTTGGCTCGCCGACCCACCTTCACCTCAACGCCCGGGCCTTTAGCGGCGGTTCTTCCGGGCTGGCAAGGGAATATGAACTGGAGATTCTGTCGCTGCCTTTTGATGACCAGCGTTATCCCCCGGCGGCCCTGGCAAAGAAACAATGTGAGGTTTATGGCGAGAGCCTTAAAGCCTCCGACTATCGGGAGGTGCTGGATTCCATAGGTTTCAGGTTCTCGCGGGAACATGCAACCCGTGACCTGGATGAAACCGCCGACTTTGGCCAAAGGGCACAGGCGCTGCTTTGGAGCGGTACCGGCGAGGGAATGCAATACTTCGGCTTCGAAAGCGAGTGGATCGCCGGCTTGCTTAGAGGAGAGGAGGTGCCCTGGCTGGGGGAATGCGACACGGCGGGCGGGATCAGGCGATACCCGGTGGACGGTGACGATAGCGGCCGATACTACTTAACGGTGCGCCGCTCCCTTGAGCCGGACAAGAAGCAGCGTTACAAGGTCGTGGAACTGGACGGCTCCGGGGATGCCACCGAGCTTTACACTGCGCCCGGCATCATGCTGATGGCCTTGCCCCTGCCCTACGACGATCGCACCTGGCTGTTCAGTACTGAGGGTTGGACTCCTGCCGAAGGGGAGCAACCGGCTGACCCCCGCTGGCAGGCGGTTTATTCGGTTAACCTGGATGACCCCGATAACTACCTGAAGATTCATTACCCGATTGAAGCCTTTCCCAGGGCGCCCGAAGCGGGGCTCTACGGGGCATCAGCTCGCATGAGTGAGGACGGAAACTTCCTTTACAATACCCTGTATGGTTTCACTGACGAGGGTGGCGGCATCTGGGTGGTGGATGTTTCTGACGAGGAATTCCACACTCACCAGGAGAATTTTGCTCGCATTGTGTCCTGGGACCACACGCTTAGCTGGATGCCTCTGGGTCGCCTGGAAGACGACTCAACCGCTTTGCACCTGTTCATGACCGGCAAGGAAGTGTCCGACGATTTTGCAATGACGGCTAACGTCCTGCGGATGCGGGAGGCCGGACTGGAAACCACCATCGAAAAGTCAGAGCGGTTGCTGCAGATGGTGGGTTGGAACCCGGTGCCCTTTGGGTGGCAGAAGTTGTCGGATACCAAGTACCGGATGCTGGTGGAGACACACTACAATTACGAGAGTTCGCTGCTGCCCCGCGCCAAGGGGGTCTACATAGTGCCCGTTGACCTGACCGGGGAATAGAAGGAGATAGATTGGCTCAGCCGATAACAAACTGCTACTGGGTGGTTCCGGGGCAACTTCTTGCGGGAGAGTACCCGCGAAACCTGGACGAGGAGTCATCCATTCCGAAGTTGGCGGCGTTGGCTGAAGCAGGAATCGTGGCTTTTATCGACCTGACCGAGGATGGGGAGCTGCACCCCTATGCCCAGTGGCTGAACTCGGAAACGCAGAGCCACCACCGCTTCCCCATCAGAGATTTGCACACCCCAGATTCACCTGATTTGACTGGTTCCATTCTTGACACCATAGACAGCTATATGGTCAACGGCCAACTGGTCTATGTGCATTGCTGGGGTGGCGTTGGCCGTACCGGAACCATAGTCGGCTGCTGGCTGTCGCGGCATGGCTATCCTGGCACTTCCGCTCTAGGGTGCCTGGACGAATTGTGGAAGGACTGCCCCAAGTCAGTCTGGACGCGTTCGCCGGAGACTGAATGGCAACGGCAATACGTCCTGGACTGGAGCGAGAGGTAACGGGTGTAACCGGACAGCGCAGGTTACCCGCCGACGCAACCCGCGAAGTATTCCCGGGCGGCCAGCTTGTCTTCGAGGCTGCCGAAGGCCATGGTATAGAACCCTGTGTAGCCCGACGATTCTAGGCGGCCAAAGGTTGCCGGAAAATCGATGTTGCCCTCTCCAGGATTGAGGTGAACTTCTTTCTCACCGGTGTTGTCCGCAAGTCGCACCTCGCCGATGCGTTCAATGCCGAAGGCGTCCAGGAAGCCGTCAACATCCTCCGGCACCAGGTGGGCGTGGTTGACGGTGAAAGCCCAGCCAAACCGTTCCGAGGAAATGGCGTCAAAATAGTAGCGACACTCCTCGACAGTGTGGGCCAGGTAGTGGATTTCCGCATCGTCAGGCTCGAAGTTCAGGTTCTCCAGGAGCAGGTTAACGCCAGCGGACTCGGCATACGTGGTAGCGCGCTTCAACCGTTCCAGGGATGACTGCATCCGGTAGTCCAGGGAACTGCTGAAGTGGTAGCCGCCATGAGTCACCACGCCGTGACAGCCCAGCCGCCTGGCCAGGTCAATGTTGCCTTCCAGGTACCGGTCTACGGCTTCATCAACGTATGGGGAAAACTCGGCAATGTTGATGGACGATGCGGTGTGGAGAGTGAGGGTAATCGCGCCTTCACTGGCGGCTCGGACTACCGAAGCTACCCGTGCATCGTCCCAGTCGGTCAGGCGATTCGGGCCCTGGTCGGCATTGAAGTCCAGGTAATGGAACCCGTGCTCAGTGGCCGTGGCAATGGCGTCTTCCAGGCGGGTAGTGCCGGCGTCGTAGCCTATGCGGTCTTTCAGGTCAGTCAATTCTGTTCTCCCGTACTGTTGAAGCGTTAATTACGCAAACCCTATTAGCTTGACGATTGCGGCCTTTGGCAGGCCCAGGACGTGCAAGTCTGGCGCAGGCCAACAACAGATTCAGTGGATGTTCGGACTCTTGATTACGGGGTGTCCGGCTCTCCCCCAAGCACCGCCGGTATCCACTGGGTAAGCAGAGCGCCTAACTCGTCCCGGCACTCTTCCAGGCGGTGCTCGGCGCCTTCGTACAGGACAAGCTGCTTGGGTTCGTCGGCCCACTCGTAAATCTGCTGACCGCACGAGTAGGGCAACCGGGTGTCCGCCTTGCCGTGAACAATCAACAGCGGCCGTGGAGATATCAGACGGGCCATGTTGGCGCCATAGGTCTGGGGTGACAGGGAAACGACCCCGGCGACATGTTTGGTCACTGCACCGGCCGCGATTACCACCGCACCTCCGAAGGAGTGGCCCACTACGACCACCGGGCCATGGCCGGTGTCTTCGAGGTAGGTGACACCGGCCATGAGGTCCACGGCGCATTCGGGAAGCAGGTTGGGCATGCGGTAGTCCATTCTGAGCGATGAGATGCCTTGCGCGGTAAACTCCTGGGCCAGTTGGGCGTACAGGCCCGGGCCTGGGCCGCCAAATCCGCCCCTTGCGCCACAGACCCAGATTACACCTTTCGTTGAGTCAGGGGCCCCGTGCAATACCGCGGGAATATCACCTCGGTCGGTGCGCAGGGCCAGCCCTTCTCCGGTGTCACCGTCCGGCAAGGGTATGGCTCGAACTTCTCTCACAGCTATCTTGACGAAGCCGTCTGTCCGCTCGACCGGTGTGGGCTGTTCACTTGCCGCCATGCTGCATCTCCTGGGTCAGGTGTCGAATGGCTTGCTGTTTCCTAATCCTAGTGTAGGGTGGCAGCCATGTCCACCGGAACGGCAACCGGCGCAGGGAGCGGCGTTCCAGTTCAGGTGGTTTGGTTCTGGATTCCGTACGGGCAGGCCTGTAGGTATGCCCAGTTTTATGGCAATACCACCTAAATTGAAACGCCACCGGCACAGGGTAGACACTCTTCAAATGCCTTGGCAGCGGGGGTAACCGGGTCGGCTGGCGACGGTTGTCATTCCAATATCTCGGGGGTAACATCCCACTATCTTGGATTAGTTGTGGTTCGTTTTCCACCTATAGTACGCAGCGTAGGAGGCAGGATGGTACAGGCAGCGATGGACGGTTATTTTTATTCCAACGGCATAAACCTCCACTACCGGGACTGGGGTGGTTCCGGACGGCCGGTAGTTTTGCTGCATGGACTGGCTTCCTCCTGCAACATCTGGGACCTGGTTGCGCCGCAACTGGCCGAAGACTTTTCCGTAATCGCGGTAGACCAGCGGGGACATGGGTTGACCGACAAGCCTGAGTCGGGCTACGACTTTGCCAGCGTGGGGAGTGACCTGCTGGGTGTCATCAGGGCCCGAAATCTGGAGCGTCCGGTGATAGTGGGCCACTCCTGGGGGGCCGACGTTGCCCTGGAGTTTGCCGTGGCCCATCCGGATGTTGCCAGCGGTATCTGCTTTGTGGACGGCGGCATGATTGAGCCCTCAGCCCGTCCGGGAATGACCCTGGAGAAGGCTAGGGAGGACATGGCGCCACCTGTCTTTTCGGGGATGACGCTGCTGGCATTGAAGGAAAGGTTTGGCAACCGGGTCAGGCCATTTCCCTTGCCGCCTGAATTCGACCAGGTAATTATGAGTTGTTTCGAAGTCATGGAGGACCGTACCGTCAGGACTCGCCTAACCAGGGAGAATCACCTGCGGATTATTGACGCGCTGTGGGAACACCATCCGTCGCAGTTGTACCCGCAGGTGCCGTGCCCGGTGCTAATGCTGCCGGCGCGCATGGCCAACGACGATTCGGTGGCTGAACGCACCTTTCGCCGCCAGGAGTCTGTAGCTGCTGCAGAAAAGCTGCTGCCGAAGGTTAATGTAGTGTGGCTGGAAGACAGCATCCACGACGTGCCAGTACAGAGGCCGGATTTGGTTGCCGGGCTGATACGGGAGAACATACAGTCCGGGTTCTTCGGGTAGCAAAAGGTCCTGGACCCCTGGCGAGGGTAGTCCTGGTGAGTGCCACTTATTGAGCCAGCCACACTCGCAAAGTCCGACGTTACTGGGTTGGTTTGACACTAGATATGGTCGCCATTACACTTCCGCTGGAAGTCGCAGATTGAAATATGGCAAGAATTGTATGAGGGGGTAGCGACAGCATGACTACTGCCGGCACCGGAAAATACACCTATGAATTGATCCAGGACTGGCCCAAGCTGCCGGAAGGTGAAGCCCTGGGCATCGTCAGCGCGGTGGCCACCGATTCCCAGGACAGGGTTTATGTATTTCAACGGCAGGACCCGCCGGTGATGGTATTCGATTCGGAGGGCAACTACCTAAGCTGCTGGGGAATCGGAGCGATAGCCGACCCTCACGGCATAACTATTGTTGACGACATTGTTTACGTAACAGATCGCTCCGACCAGGTGGCGGTCAAGTTCACCCTGGACGGCAAGCCCCTTCAGGTCATTGGTGAGCGGGGCGTCCATTCCGACACTGGCTGTGAACGGCCGGGCGACTTTGTTCCTCGGGCGGCCGGTCCCTTTAACTACCCCACCGAAATGGTGCCCAGCCCTTCGGGAGACATTTACATTTCCGACGGTTATCGGAACGCCCGGGTACACCGCTTCACCAAAGACGGTGAGTTAATCGGCTCCTGGGGACAGCCGGGCAAGACCGAGCCAGGCCACTTCCACTTGCCCCATAGCTGCCTGGTGGATCCGGTTGGCAAGGTCTATGTATGTGACCGGGCCAACCGGCGAGTACAGATTTTCACTCCCGACGGAGAATACATCACGGAATGGACCAGCGGCATGGGCGGCCCCGATGATATTTCCCGGGACAGCGACGGCATCTTCTACATCGTGGAGCAGGAAGTGGACGATGGCCCTCCCCACGTCAGCATTTGGGAGGCCGACGGCACCCTGATCACCCGCTGGGAAATCCGCCATGCTCACGGCATGTGGGTGGACTCCAAGGGTGACATCTACCTGGGCCTGACCACAAATCACAGTGTGGATAAATGGGTGCGGAGGAGCCAGTAGTACGAAGTGAACTGAACTTCATGCAGGGGCAAATACTTAGGGCCCCTCTAGGGAAGTCAGAGAAATTGCAACGAAAGCCGCAAACCCGGGGGTAGGGCGTCAACCATGAAGCGCACGTCGCACGCCCATCCTTACCTTCCCCCGTCAAGGGGGAAGGGACCTGCTCAGAGGTTTCTTAGTTCTGCTTTTTTCACCCTCGGGCCCCGCGTATCCGAGATTAATCTGGAGGTCAGAAGATATGACTCTGGTCAACACCGACAAGGACAATTACGAACTGGTCCAAGACTGGGCCCGGCTGCCCGAGGGTTGGACCTTCGGCGTGGTGAGCTCGGTGGCCAGCGATTCCCAGGACCGGGTTTACGTTTACCAGCGCAAGGACCCGCCCATCGTGGTGTTCGACAGCGAAGGAAACTACGTTGATTCGTGGGGAATCGGCGCTTTCAATTTGCCCCACGGGTTCTGCATAGTTGACGACGTGATCTACCTCACCGACCGGGAGGACTCGGTCTGCCTCAAGTACACGCTGGACGGAAAGCCCCTCATGGTAATAGGAGATCGGGGTGTGCATTCCGACACCGGTTGCGAAGAGGCTGGCGCGCTGGTGCCGCGAGCGGCGGGGCCCTTCAATTTTCCGTCTGAAATGTACCCCTCGCCTTCGGGAGACCTTTATGTTTCCGACGGATACCGGAACAGCCGGGTGCACCGGTTCAGCGGCGACGGCAGATTGATAGCCTCCTGGGGAGTACCGGGCAAGGGCGGTCCTGGTGAGTTTCACCTGCCCCACAGTCTGCTGATTGACGAGGAAGGGCTGATTTACGTTTGCGACCGGGAAAACAGCCGGGTCCAGGTGTTCACTGCCGAGGGCGAGTTCCTCAATATGTGGACGGACATGACCCGTCCCAACGACATCTCCCAGTCCAGCAACGGCGATTTCTACATTGCCGAGTCTTCGCTGGAGGGTTCCACGCCCGGCATCAGTGTACGGGACAAGGAGGGCCGCACGCTGGCCCGGTGGGATTCCCGCTCGGCGCATGGGCTTTGGGTGGACAGCCAGGACAACGTTTACCTGGCATTGACCGGGGCAATGAGTGTGGACAAGTACGTAGCGATAAGGTCAGGCGACGCTGGGAAAATGAAGGGGCGCCCTCAAGGGGCGCCCTTTTTTCATATTAGAGGCGAGGTAACCCTTGTGGTTGACTCTGCGTTTAGAGAAAATTGGCTACCTGGGGAACGCCTCTCTCACTCCGCCATCCACCGGGATCATTGCGCCGGTGGTCTTAGCGGAACGGCTGGAGGCCAGGAAAAGCACGGTTTCCGCTACGTCTTCGGCAAGGACTCGAACTTTCAGCAGGTTGCGCTGCCGGTAGAAGTCTTCCAGACCCTCCACGGTCACACCGTGGGCGGAGGCCCGTTCCTCCCGCAACTCTTGAGACCAAAGTTGGGAGCCCTGGAAGATGGCGTCGGGATTGACCACGTTTACGCGAATGCCGTGCTGGCCGGTCTCCAATGCCAGGACCCGGGCCAATTGTACTTCGGCTGCCTTGGCTACGCTGTAGGCGCCGAACTCCGCGCCGGGGGCAGGTACGTTTTTTGTGCCGATAAAGACCAGGCTCCCGCCAATGCCCTGTTCCTTCATCAACTTGACGGCCTCGGCGGATACCAGGAAGTGTCCGGTGGTGTTGATGTCCAGGGAACGCTGCCAGTCAGCCAGGGACAAAGAGTCGATGGCGCCGACGGGGGCGATGCCGGCATTGGACACCAGGATATCCAGTCCGCCGTAGGTGCGACGCAGGGACTGGAAAACGTCGGAGACCTGTGCAGGATCGGCGACATTCATGGGGAAGGCGGCGGCCCGCTCGGCACCGTTAGCGCGGTTAATGCCGGCGGCCACGTCCTGGGCGCCCTCGGCATCCAGGTCAGTAACGATAATGTGCGTCCCTTCCGACGCGAGTCGCTCGGCGATAACTTTGCCAATGCCGCTGGCCGCTCCGGTTACCAGCGCTACCTGACGGGCCAGCTCTTTTTCCGGCGGCGCGAGGGTGAGCTTGTATAGCTCCAGCGGCCAGTATTCAGCGTCATAGGCGTCTTTGGGAGTCAGGGATGTGTAGTCACTCACCGACTGGGCGGTGCGGAGCACGTTGATGGTATGGTGGTAAATGTCGTCGGTTATCAGGGAGGCACGGGAGTCCCGGCCTGTGGTCCACATGCCCACGCCCGGCAATAGAATTACGCGGGGATAGGGGTCTAGCATGGAGTCGTCGCCGGTGGTGTGCTGTTGGTACCAGGCTGCATATTCCTCGGCATATCCGGTCATGCCCTGGCGCATCGCCTCCTTAACAGCTTCCACATTCTCAGGGTCGGAAACATCCAGCCACAGAGGCTTTCGCTTGGTGTGAATCAGGTGGTCGGGCGTGGCCGGGCCGATAGCGCTGAGTCCCTGCCCCGCATCAGAGCCGATGAACTCCAGCACGTCCTCGGCGTCGTCGTAACGCAGGACTGACCTGCGTTGCTGGCTGACGAGTCCTCGAAGAGTAGGAGCAACGGCGGCGGCGATTTCCCGGCGCCGATCCGCGGCCAGTGGATTGCGCTGCCAGCCACCAAAAAGTTTGCCATCACCGGACGCGGCAAACTCCTCAGCCTTGGTAACAAGGTCAATGTGCCGGTCGTAGGCTTCTTTGGCATCGTTGCCCCAGGTGAACAGGCCGTGGTTTACCAGCACCACTCCGTCCAGGCTGGGAGCTTCTTTAACTGCCAGCCCAACCAGCTTCGACAATTGAAAACCCGGGCGCAGGTATTCGACTACTCCCATATTGTCGCCATAGACTTTCTTGAGGATATCGTCGGCGTCCTTATTGTTGGTCAGCCCTACCACCGCGTCGGCGTGGGAGTGGGCTACACTGTGAAAGGGCAGGAAGGCGTGAAGCAGGGTCTCGATAGAGGGACGGGGTGAGTTGGGGTCCAGGACGCAGCGGTCCAGGTACTCCACCATGTCTTCGTCGGACATCTGCTCCCGCTCGAAGATGGGCAGCACCTTTTCCAGTTCGAGTCGGGGGAACTGCCAGCGTTCCATGGATTTCAGGTCAGAGCCGGAACCCTTGATGCGCATCACCTCTACGTCGCGGCCCAGGAAGTCCTTCTCGGTGACCTTGATGGAGGTGTTGCCGCCGCCCCAGACTACCAGGGAAGGGTCAGCGCCGATCAGGCGGCTCATATATACAAGCTTGTCCAGTTCATCCAGGGACTGGGCTTCACTATCGGACCAGAGGTTTTTCATAACCTGCTCTTCGCTCCCAATTTGGCTAATCTTAGTGGAAGACTATCCTTACGCTCCGGTTGTCTCAATTCCCAGCAATTTCTCCAGGTTCTTCCAGGCAATTTGGTCCTTTTCTTCCTGGGTCAGGCTTTCCAGGCTTTGCAGCCAGCCGGTGGGTGAGGGGTCCCAAGGAACGAAGGGATAGTCGCTGCCCAGCACCACCCGCTCAATGCCTACGGAGTCGATAAGGAATCGCAACGACCGCTCGCTCATAACGACAATGTCGTAGTATATGCGACTCTTGTAATAGCTGGGCGGGCGGGTGATATTGACCCGCGCCTCGGAGCGCACCTGCCAGCCCCGGTCCAGCCGTCCCATGCCGAAGCAGGCGGGTCCGCCACCGTGGGCTACGCAGACCTTGAGGCCCGGGCAGTTCTCCATGACCCCGCCAAAGATCAGCGCGGCGACCAGCAGGGTGTCCTCGACGGGTACGCCAACCGAGTTGTTCAGCGCGTACTTGTTGGTGCGTTCCAGCATGAGGTTGTGCTGGGGCTGGGGATGGTAAAAGAGGGTAGCTCCCATGGACTCGGCGGCCTTGAAGAAGGGCAGGAACTCCGGCTCGTCCCAGGTCTTGCCATTGACCACGGTGTCCAGTTCGGCGCCCTTGAGGCCGAGGGTATTAACGGCCCGGTCCAATTCGGCGATGGCGGCGTTTACGTCCTGCATTGGCAGGGTAGACATGCCGGCGAACCTGGAAGGAGCTTCTTTGACGAAAGCGGCAATGTCATTGTTGACTTCCCGGGCCTGGGCCAGGCCGGCAGAGGCGTCCAGATGGTAACCGAAGACGGGGGTATGGATGGATACAACCTGGACCTCGGTACCTATCTGGTCCATGTCGGCTACCCGCTCTTCCGGGGTGAAGGTGCATTTTCGGTTGATGCCAACCACCTTTCCTTCCCTGACGTACACGGAGTTCTTGGATTCGTTCGCGTACCTCATGCCGTACCATTCCTGGCCGGCGTCCAGGGTCCTTAACATCGTAGGTGTAAAGGTGTGGGCGTGGATATCTATGCTGCGCATCCGGTTACCTCCAGCAGGTGGTGGGTGGTGAACAAGTCAACGGAATAGTCGTGACTTGTCCTGTTACAAGTCCAATAGTTTTTCCAGGTTCTTCCAGAGAATCAGTTCTTTTTCCTCTTGAGTAATGCTGTCAAGGCTTAGTATCCAGGACACGGGCCAGTCGAACACCATGTCATAGGGCCAGTCGGTACCAAACAGGACCCGTTCGACGCCCACGCTGTCTATCAGGAAGCGCAGGGCCTCCTCAGTGTAGACGATGCAGTCGTAGAAAAAGCGGTTAAGATATTCGCTGGGGGGCAGAGTCGGCTTGGTGGGAGTTTCGGGCAACCCCCGCCAGCCCCGGTCGACCCGGCCAATGTTGTAGCAGGTATACCCGCCGCCGTGGGACAGGCAGATCTTCAGGTCGGGGCAGGCGTCCATCACGCCGCCAAGGACCAGGGAACAGAAGGTAATAGTCCGGTCGGCCAGGTTGCCGATGGAGTTCGGCAGGTGGTATCGGTCGGTCCGAAAGTCAACCAGCGTGCCGTCGCCCTGGTGGAAGAGGATCAAAGCCCCCATTTGTTCGGCGGCCTTCCAGAAAGGCAGGAATTCGGGCTCATCCAGCAGCTTGCCATTCACCTTGTCGTCAATCATGGCCCCTTTGAAGCCCATGGTGGTCATGATGCGTTCCAGTTCGGCGATGGCGGAGTTCACGTCCTGCATGGGCAGGGTTCCGAGACCGGCGAACCGGTCGGGCCAGGCCTTTACCATCTCGGCGATTTCATTATTGGAATCCCGGGAAGTGGCTACGGCGATCTCGGTGTCGAGGCCGTAGTTATAGAATCCTGAAAAGGGGGAGAGGACGTGCATGTCCACCCCCAGGGAATCCATGTCGGTCATTCGTTCTTCAGGTGTCCAGCGGGCCATGGGCGGCAGCCCGCCGCGGCGGTCGCCGATGATGGCTATCTCCCGACCCCGAGCGTCCTGTTCCCTGCGGAGGGAGTGCCAGTTGCCACCGTTTTCCGTTGCTTGCCAGAAGCACTGGGGCGTCAGGTGTGCGTGAATATCTATACTTCGCATTGATGTGTACTCCAGTGGAAATCGGGTTTCCAATGACGGGTGAAGCTGTAGTTGTGAGGCTCAAAGCAGTTATCTTGAATGGGCCAAACGTAGCATACGGCTAACTGCGTGTCAATTTGGTTTTACCTCTGCCAGAACTGGGCTCACCTTCAATTTCAGTGGCAGTTGCGGCGCGGCTGAGGCTACCCAATTGCCCTGACGCTATGGATAACGTATATTGGGGCTGGAGCCAGCCAGGCAAGGAGGTTTCCAAGTGCGAATATTGTTGATTGCGACCAACCGGCACAACCGACTGGTGAGCCGTATGAATGCGCAGCCCCTGCCCATTGGAATGGCCTACGTGGCGGGGCACCTGGACCCGGACCGGCACCAACTGAAGGTGCTGGACTTGATGTTTTCCGAGGATTACCTGGCAGAGGTGGAGGAAGCGGTCCACGATTTCCGGCCGGACCTGGTGGGGCTGTCCCTGCGTAACCTGAGCAATCACAGTTACATGGACCCTCAATGGGCCCTGCCTATTACCAAAGATGTCATTGACAAGATAAGGGAGTCCTCTGTGGCGCCAATCGTCTGCGGCGGGCCCGCTTTCAGCCTGCTGCCCGAAGAGTGTTTTACCTACCTGGAGCCTGACCTGGGTCTGGCCGGTGATGCCGGAGAAACCTTTGCCGAGTTGGCCGGGCGCATCGAAATTGGCGAGCCCTCTTACCTGGACCTGCCAGGACTGGTATACCGCAACGACGATGGTATCCAGTTCAATGGAATGCGCTGCAGGTCGGACTTTGCCAAACCGCCCAGGTTTGACGAGCTGGACATGGAAAAGTACCGGCTGGCAGGGTTCGGAGTGGGCATCGTAACCAAGCTGGGCGACTTCAACTATCCCACTTCGCCAGGTTCTGAACCGGCGGAACGAAGCGCTTGGCGGGTTATTCGGCCCATTGATGAGGTGGTACAGGAAGTTATAGATATGGTGGAGCGATTCCGGCTGAGAAAAGTCCACTTCATTGACAATGGCTTCAATGTTCCCCTTGCCCATGCCAAGGAACTCTGCCGTGCCCTGATTGCCGCGGATGTTGGCGTGCACTGGACCACCGGAATGGCGCCCTACAGTTGTGATGCCGAGCTGGTTGGATTGATGAAGCAGGCTGGGTGCAAGCTGGTAATGATGGGCAATATGCGGGGCGACAGCCACGACGGGACTTCATTGGGTGAACGCATGGAGCCCATGCTGGCGACCTGCCGCACCTGCGAAGAGGGCGGTCTGAATTACACCATAGCCCAACGCTTCGGTGAACCTGACGAAACCCGGGAGACGGTTAACGAGAAGCTGGACTTCCTGCGGAATATCAAGCCCTCCATGGCCAACCTTCGGGTGGGAGTCAGCATCATGCCCGGCACCAGGGAAGCTCAACTGGCGGTTGATGAGGGGCTGGTAGCGGACGAGAGCGAGTTGATCCGCCCTACCTTTTACCTTGCCCCGGACGTTAAGGACTGGATCGTGGACTACCTTAAGGAGGCTGCCGCCGATCAGCCCAGGTGGAATCTGCTTTAGTTCGCCACGACGGCACTGAGTCTGCGTAATGACCGATTACGCCCGGAGGAGGGTCGTCGGACAGGTTTAGAGTGACCAACCAAATCACTGGAGGAAGCCTTGGAACCAACCAGCAAGTATGTCGAGGCCAACGGGATAACCCTGCACGGCCTGACCTGGGGCAACCCGGATAATCCCCTGTTGATAATGACCCACGGCATAGGCCTTTGCGCCATGGTATGGCGCCCCCTGGCTGAAGACCTGGCCAGCGACTACTACGTTTTTTCCCTGGACCTAAGGGGTCATGGGGACAGTGACAAACCGGGCGGCTACTCTTTTAACAATATGGCCGAGGACGTGGTCGCTCTGGTGCAAGCCCTGGACCCGCCGCAACCGCCCTACGGCATCGGCCACTCCGCCGGCGGCATGACCATAATGATCGCCAACTCCAAGGCCCCGGGTACCATGGGGCCAACGGTGCTGGTGGATACACGGGTGGGCCCGGCCCTGGAGGTCTACAATCCGGAGGAGCGGGAAGAACGGATGAACCGCACCCGCAACAAGCGGGCGATCTGGGAGACCCGGGAAATAATGTACGATGCCTACCGCAATCGCCGGGTTTTCAGCACTTGGACCGACGACGCGGTTAGGGACTACATCTACGGAGGCACCCGGCTGCTGGAGGATGGTCGCGCGGAACTGAAGTGCCCCACCGACGTGGAAGCCATCTACTATGAGGCGCGCCACTCTCTGGACCCTACCCCTTATCTGAAGGCTCTTTCCGGGGAATACCTGCTGTTGCTGGGCTATACCGGAAACTATCCGGACGAGGGAGCCAGGAGCAGCGACGAGATCAAGTATTTTCTAAGCGAGGTCAAGGGGGCCAGGATGGAAACCCTGCCCAAGGGCTCCCACTTCGTTGCCATGGAAAGCCCGGGACTGGTGCTGGCCTCAGCCCGCCGCTACCTGGACGGGCACCGGTTGGGTGGCGACTGACCAGGCAGGAACCGACCGGGCGAAGACTTAAGATGGCGCTCAATGGTTGCGGGACCTACCGCGACCCGGCCACCTCCACCGAAACAACGTCCACCCCGTGATATTTCTGGTGGCGAACCGAGGAGGCGTAGTGGCGTAGCAGGCGGAAGGAGATTTCCCGAACGTCCGGCACGTCGGTCGGTTCATGCAAGTAAGCCAGCTGGTCTTCCAGGTTTTCTCCTTCGGAGGCTGATACAAACTCCAGTTCTGCGCCATTGCCGGTGCGTCGGGCGGTAACCCGCAGGTGACGGCTCCAGTCGCTGGCATTGTCCGTCTCTTCGGACGTGATGCTGTGGAAAGTCTCTTCTCCTACCAGCAGCAGCCGGTCGGTGGAGTCCTGATTCCAGCCGGCCCTGGCCGCGAACTGAGCCAGGAACTGGGTTAGCTTTGTTAACGCCTCGTCATCTACGTGGATGTCGAGCCGCCGCTTCCTGGGGGCGGTCAACTCCAGGAAGGCCATCATAACTACAGCGGCTATGGCGCCTGAAGTCATGCCGTTACCGAGCAATACGGACAGGAATCCCTCTCCTAGCAGGTCCCCGAAAATCCACTGGTTCTGGAAGCCGGTGCCAATCCAGAAAGCCACTCCCGCCACCACAGCTTTGCGGTGGTCCACTCCTTCCTGGATAACTATCTTCATACCCTGAACAAAGAGCAGTCCCAGGAGGACGGTTATGTAAGCTGCCGCTACGGGAGACGGTATGGCAATCACCAGTGCCGCCACTTTCGGAAAGAAAGCTACTGCGGCAATGAAGGCTCCGATGAGAATGCCCACGCGACGGGAGCCAATGCCCGTAACTTCGGCCAGAGAAATGCTGGTCGAGTAGGTAGTGTTGGGAAGGGTTCCCGCCAGCCCGGAAAGCAGGTTTCCCGTACCGTCGGCATTCAGGGCTCCCTGGACAACGCGGAAGTCCGTGGCCCGGCGCCTCCGCTGGGAGACCCTTTGGATGGCCACGCCGTCGCCGATTGTCTCGATAGCTCCTACCAGCGTAACAATAATGAAGGCGGGCAAGAGGGCCCAAAACCTGTGGTCGGGGGTAATGTCCAGCCCGGGCCACGACCCGAAGGGCACACCGAACCAGGGAGCTTCGAGAATGGGTTGAACGTCGTAGATACCGAAAGGAGCGCCCACCGCGCAGCCCGCAACAATTCCGATGACCGGGGACCACAAGCGAAGTCTGGGAGCGCCACGCAAAACCAGCCCCGCCACCAGCGCCAGCGTTACGCCTGCTGCCAGGGGTGCGGCAAAATTGGAGGTGCCTTCCGGGACATCGGTCAGCGAGCCGAAAACCACCGGAAAAACGGTGGCCGCAATCAACATAATCACTGTACCGGTGACCACCGGCGTAAAGATTCGACGCAGCACGGAAAGTCGTGCCGCCAGCAGGAACTGGAAGAGCGATGACACCACAATCAGACTGGCCATGGTAGCGGGCCCTGCCGTCTTGAGGGCCGCGATGCACACCGCGATGAAAGCTCCAGAAGTCCCCATCAAGAGTAAGTGCCCAGACCCGAAACGCCCGACACCAGCCGCCTGGAGGATGGTGGTAAGCCCGCTAACGAGCAGGGCCCCGAAGGCGCACCACACAATCAGACTCTGGGGCTGGTCCGCGATACGCAGCACGATCACTACGGTCAGTACCACGGGGGTAACCATGAGTATGGTGGCCTGGACAGCGGCACCGGCGGCTAACGGGAGCGGGGGATGGTCGTTCGGTTCGTAACGGACGTTTTCGTTAAGGGTTGGTTCGTCCAATGGGTAACACCTCGCTGGGGGCTGGTATAGGAGGAGGGAATCGCCCTTGCATTAGTGGTACATTATATTGAATAGCGAGACATGGGCAAGACTCGATTAACAGAAGGACGGAAAAGGATGGAATCTCGGTCTTTAGCATTGGTCGGCGCATACGGCCCGTTCTAATCGTACTGCCCTCCCTTTTTTGGTATATTGCTACCAACTCCACCGAGGAGAAAGATTAATGGTCAACACCAAACAGCATTCCAACGTAGACGGACCAAGTGCGGCCAATGAGATTGAGCGGTTCGACGCCATAGTTATTGGAGCGGGCGTTACCGGACTTTATCAAACCTACTGCCTGAGAAACACCGGCATGTCGGTTCGGGTTTTCGAGAGCGGAGACGGCGTGGGCGGCACCTGGTACTGGAACCGGTATCCGGGCGCCCGTTTCGATTCCGAGAGCTTCAGCTATGGCTACTCCTTTTCCGAGGAATTGCTGCAGGAGTGGGACTGGAAGGAGCTCTATTCAGGGCAACCGGAAAACGAGCGATACCTTAATTACGTGGCGGACAAGTTTGACCTCAAAGGACATATTCGCTTCAACTCCAGGGTGGCGTCCTGCACCTTTGAGGAAGATCGCAACACCTGGCTGGTAGAAATCGAGGACGGCCACCGGGCGCGGGCCCCGTTCCTGGTAACGGCGGTGGGACTGCTTTCAGCCCACTACGTACCCGATTTCGAGGGTCTGGACACATACCAGGGCAAGTGGTGCCATACCGGGCGCTGGCCCAAAGAGGGCATGGACCTGGCCGGGAAACGGGTTGGCGTGGTTGGCACCGGGGCGACTGCGGTGCAGCTGATAACCGAGATTGCCAGGGAAGTGGAGCACCTCACGGTGTTCCAGCGGACTCCCAACTTTTGCGCACCGCTCCGCAACGGGCCCATCGGCGATGAACTGCAACGGGAGATCAAGGCCAACTATCCGGAGATTTTCCGCAGGTGCGCGGAAACGGCCGGTTCCTTCATCCACATGTTCGATTCCCGGTCGGCTTTGGATGTCTCTGAAGAGGAACGGTTGGAGCAGTACGAACGGCTGTGGCAGGAGCCCGGATTTGCGAAGTGGCTGTCCAATTTCTACGATGTGATGCTGCCCGGTGAGGCCAACGAGGACTACGCCGAGTTCTTCCGCAACAAGATTCGCGAACGAGTCCATGACCCGGAAGTGGCGGAAATGCTGGTGCCCAAAGACCACATGTTCGGTTCCAAGCGCCTGCCCTGCGAGAGCGGGTACTACGAGGTATACAACCGCGACAACGTCCTGCTGGTGGACGTCAAGAAGGCGCCCATCCAGTGCATCACCCCCACCGGCCTGCGCACCGCCGACGCCGAGTACGAGTTAGACGTGATCATCTTCGCCACGGGCTACGACGCGGTTACCGGGTCGCTGAACCGCATAGACATAAGAGGCATTGGTGGGGAACTGCTGAGGGACAAGTTCGCCAACGGGCCCCGCACCTACATGGGCATTCAAAGCAACGGGTTTCCCAACATGTTCACCATCAACGCCGCGTCGGTGGGCAACTTTGTCCGCGCCGCAGAACCGCTGGTGGAGTGGGTGACGGAGTGCATCCGCTACGTGAGGGAGAACGAATACGTCCGCATATCCCCGACACTGGAGGCAGAGGACGACTGGGTCACCCACGTAAACGAGGCAGGTTCCAAGATTCTCCGATCCCAGGCCGATTCGTGGTTTGTGGGGGCCAACATTCCAGGCAAGGCGCGGGCACTGCTGACCAGTCCGGATACGGCCCCGGTAATGCGAGCCAAGCGGGCTGATGTGGCAGCCAATGGGTATGAGGGGTTTTCGCTGGAGTGACGGGGCGTGTAATTTAATCAGATTGTTTGAGGCCACCGGTGCTGCCGGTGGCCTCTTTGCTTATTGATTTGCAGACAGAGCTCCCAATTTTTCCGGCAGCTTCTTACTTTTCGGGAAGTTAGTGGCGAGAATCCGGCTAAAGACGCCTATACCTTGCCGTTAGTCGAAAGGATTGACCACGGGGACACCGGTTGGCTCGAAGTGGTGAACATTACGGGTGACAAGGGTGAGCCCGTTTTCCAGGGCAGTGGCAGCAAACAGCAGGTCGGCGCCGTCGTTTCCAACAATTGCGGAAAACTGCCCCCAACGCCGGGCTGTGGCGAAGTCCACCGGCACAATGTGGTTGCCATTCCAGGATAGTGTGCGGCCCAGCCAAAGAGCCCAATCCATCACGAAAGCGGGATATAGTTGTTCTTGTTATTCTACGCCCAGTTCGATGATTCCCACGGTAATTGCACTTATGTATAGGTCGGAGGTGCGTTGGGTTTCCACCCACCCGACCAACTGAGGATTACGGTGCCGCCGACTCAGGACTGGCTACGAATAAGATCTGGCTGTGGCAGTTAGGAAACGAAAACCAATTACATTGGGCGATGGACGTGGCCTTTGGCGAATGTAAAAGGTAGGTAGGTTTGGGCGGGGGCGGTGCTGCATTGTTGGCGGCACCGTGGGCTTGGTGTAAGGCATGTTGCCACTAAACGAAGAAAACAACATATGGGCGGCTATGAGCCACTACGGCCGAAGACCTTGGTAGACAATGGCTTTAATGGGCTTTGCCAAGCGCAACTGTAATATGTAAAAGTCAAGACTGCATCTGACACAAGGGAATTATCTTACAGCAGAGAACTGTAGAATCGTGTTGTCCGGTTGGTCACCTCCTCGGCTCAGGTCTTTCTCCAGGGCCAAGTGCCGGCTTTGCTGGAAGGTCTCCCAGGGAGTCTTGCCATAGCAGTAGCGTCCTGAGTGAGGCCGCTCCTTATTGTACTTCTCCAGCCAGGCGTCCAGGTCCACCTGCAACTCGTCCAGAGTGCGGTAGAGTTTCTTCCGGAAGAGCAGGCTGTAGCATTCGTCCTGCAGGGTCTTGTGGAACCGTTCGCAGATGCCGTTGGTCTGGGGGTGATTGGCCTTGGTCCGGGAATGGTCGATGTCCTCCACCGCCAGGTAGAGTTGGTAGGCGTGGTGCTCTGGCTTTCCGCAGTACTCGGTGCCCCGGTCGGTGAGGATGCGCTGCAGCCTGATGCCCTGCTCGTCGAAGAAAGGGACCACTCGGTCATTCAGCAGGTCCGCCGCGGTGATGGCGCTCTTGTCGGTATAGAGCTTGGCAGTGGCCACCCGGCTGTAGGTGTCGATGAAGGTCTGCTGGTAGATCCGGCCCACGCCCTTGATGGTGCCTACGTAGTAGGTGTCCTGGGCGCCCAGGTAGCCTGGGTGTTCCGTCTCGATCTCTCCGTATGCTTCCTTCTCCTGCTTGGCCTTTTCCAGGGCCGCCAGTTGGCTCTCGGTGAGGATGATTCCTTCTTGGGCCACCTTGGCTTCCAGGGACTTGAGTCGCTTCTTGAAGGTCTCCAGGTCGTGACGGAGCCATACCGAGCGCACCCCTCCCGGGGAGATGATGATCCCCTGCTTGCGCAGTTCGTTGGCTGCCCTCAACTGGCCGTAGGCCGGGAACTCCACCGCGATCCGGAGAGTGGCCTGCTCCACCGCTTCCGGTACTCGGTTCTTGAGCAGCGGCTTCTTGCGGGAAATCTCGTAGAGGGCCGCCTCGCCACCGTTCTCGTAGAGTTCCTTGTACCGGTAGAAGGTGTCCCGGCTGTAGCCCATAATATGGCAGGCCTGGGACACATTGCCCAACTGCCTGGCTAACTCCAGCAGGCCCAGCTTAGGCTTCAATACCTTTTCCTGTTGTGTGGTCATCTGACACTCCTCCCCCTGCATTGGGGACATTTAAGCACAGTGTTTGTTGAATGTCAGATTAAGTCTAGACTATTACATGTAATATCCCGTCCCATTGGTGTCCGGGTTGACTCCCATAATCCAAGACCTCATCTACGACTAATGCACGAGAATAAGAAAGCGGTTCCGCCAACTCTCGGAACCGCCTTCCAAATCGCGGTCAGCAACTAGCTGACTAACCCCCTGCCGTCAGTCCAAATTATCCGATCTGGGATGGCGAATGTATCCGAGCCAGAACAAAACCACTAACTTAGGCCGTGGCTGTTTCCGGCACTACGGGAGGCAATTCAGGACCAAGATCGGATTCATCTTCAATGTTGGCATCTCCTCTAAGCAAGTTGTATTTCCTTTGGAAAGATCTTATTTCGCCATCGTCCATGTAGTTCTTGCCGACCAGAAATGCTATCAACTCGGCGGCCACGGCTACTGAGTCTGCAGTTGCTGACATCCGTCCATCTGCTCGGATGATCGTTTCCACCCATAGGGAGTTCACGCTAGTGCCAACCGTGACCCTCCAGTCAATCCGATTAGCTTTCTCAATCAGGGCCCTCAAGCTGACCGAAAGGCCTTTTGAGTCGGATCTCACCTTCGCCATGCGAATCCCCTTTACCAAGGCCATGATCCCGATGGGTCTGAACAGCAGAGAGTGAGGTCCATCATCCTGCCGGAACTCCGGTATTGTTGTAGGGTCAGCTATGGCCCATCTGACACCATCCATGCCTACAAGAAGGGTGTTCCACCACTCGAGAGTCCGAACATAAGCTTCTTCAAGCCCGTCGTCGGAGGGCCTTATGTTGCCTCTTCGAAGCCCGCTTTTGACGTTGAAATCGAACCCCTCGTATTCCACTATGTCCTTTACTGTAGAGTAGACTGCGCCGATCGTAGTCCATTGAATGCTACGGGCAGACAAGGTGTTTGATTGCCAATTCACCAGCAGCTTGTTGTCCCGAGTTGCACCTAAGGGTTCCCCCTTCCGCAACAATCGGCGTGTAATGATAGCGATACCGTCTTCTTCGCTAGTGACGATGTTGTCGCCTCGGCTGGTGGTCTTGGCGTATCGGTTCACCTTATTGAAGATGTGACGCACTTTGGGCATATTGCAGTCCAAGCTAATGAAGACCACCGATATATCGTCATTGGGAACTTCGTCAGCTAAACTTCCCTGAATCCTTCGTTGGACCACAGCCTCCAACCCAGCGAGGCGATGCTGCCCATCTAACGCGACCATTTGTCCGCCTTCGACCGTGAGGAACCCCATTTTCTTTGTTGCCGCGCCATACGAGAGGGGCAATTCGACTTTTAGGGCATCGAATCCCTCGAAGCCGAAAACATCAGCCTCGTAGACTAGAATAACTAGCGAGCCGAAAAACCGGTCAGGGTCGTTTGCTATGTAGGGGGCGATTTCTTCCCTCACCCTTTTATCGTTAAGATCCCTTTGCATACGTTCTTCAATGTCGAATGCCTCCCACTCTTCGAGGCGGCTGGCAGGCTTGGCCATTCCAACGATTTCTTCTGCCTTCATTGTGCCTAGGTAGTAATCGGTGCTCCCTAGTTTCCCTTTGATGCAAGGTATAGTGTAAGCCATTTGGCTTTGCCCTCCTGAATTGCTTTTTGCATCGGCCTGCGCAGCCATCTGGCTTCATCGACCGGCTTTCGTGGCTGAACCGGGGCTTGTTACGAATCGAGTGGTGGCTCCCTGATTTTGACGCTCATAGGGGACTCCTGGAGATGTACTGGCAAACAAGTAATCTGTTTGCTATTAATATAATACTTGAAATAATGCATAATAGCAAGATGTTTGCGCAAACATTAAATTTGAGTCGCGTACAGGCTGTAAACCTGATGGTACGACCAAAACTGGCCCCAGGTAATCGTCAGGATTTGGAGACTCGCTGAAGACGAAGCAAGTGCTCAGTTAAGTCAAAAGTAATCTAAGGAAGTCAGAAGTAATCGTAGCCGAGGGATTCTCCCTCTCTGTGGTCAATCGGCAAAGTGGGGCTTGGGAAAAGACCTTTGTACCGCTTGAGAGCTAAGTCTGGCGGTCTACAGACTGACCGGGCCAAGCTCCTGAAAAAATCTGGAGCTTCGGACAGTCGCCTAAAGCAGACGCTGGGAGAACTGTTACTCTTCTCACGGAACGGCGCTGTTCAGGAAGAGCCAAGAAGTGGGCCCGGCTGGGTTCGAACCAGCGACCTACCGGTTATGAGCCGGTTGCTCTTCCACTGAGCTACGGGCCCCAGATACCCAGCTTATATACGCCCCCTTTTGGTGTCAAGGACGGCGCATCTCTGGGGATTAGGCCAACTCCAGCCTTTGCAGGTAGTCGGGGTCATACCCTCCGATCAGGCCGAGTTCCACGGCCCGGGTCGGATCCATCTGAGGTGAGGCTTCTCCGCTGATGGGGGTGTTCGTAACGATGGTGTCATTCAGCAGACCCTGGTAGGTGGCGTCGTCCAGGGCCAACAATTCCCGCAGCATGTGCTCGTTATCCTGCCCGAAGGTGGGGCCAGGGCCCTTGATGGACATGGGGGTGTTGGAGTATTTGTAGGGACGGCCCATGAGGAACCGGTCTCCCACCTTGCGCTCCTCGGGGAACTTGACCTTCTCCAGGAACCCCCGGCTCTGGTAGTGGGGGTCAAAGTGGATGTCGCGTCCGGTCAGAACCGGCCCAGACGGAATACCGACAGCCTGGAGTTGGTGCATCAGGTCGTACTTGTCCAGCGTCGTCGTCCAGCCAGAGATCATCTCGTCAATTTCGTCGTGATTGTTGCGGCGGGACAGGATGTCGGCAAAGCGCGGGTCGCCGGCCAGTTCGTCTCTTCCCATCAGGCCGCACAACGACTGCCACTCCTCGTCACTGCCCACCGAGAGGGTAATCCACTGGTCATTGCCGGATGCGGGATAGCAGCCCTGGGGCGCGCGGAAGGGATGCCTGTTGCCGATGCGCCCGCCCTCCCTGCCGTTGATGGTGGCATCCATAATGTATTCAGACAGGAACATTACTCCGGCTTGGTACATGGCGATGTCGACCCACTGGCCCTTGCCGGTGCGATTGCGGTAGCGCAGGGCGGCGCCCAGGGCAAAGATGGCGCTCCAGGTGGAGAGGAAGTCCACAAAAGAGGCGCCCGCCTTGGCTGGACCGTCGTTCCGATAGCCGGTAACCCAGCAGTGGCCGTGGGTGGCTTCCTGGGTCGTGGCCTGGGCCGGGTAGCCGGAATAGGGACCGTCGCCGTGGCCGTAGCCGGTGTTGGAAACGTGGATGATGTCGGGCTTGAGCTTCCGCAAGTTGGGATAGTCCAGCCCCCAGCCGCGCATCACTCGGGGAGTGAAGTTCTCCATCACCACGTCGCTGACCATGACAAGCTGCTTGAACAGGTCACGGCCTCGCTCATTGCTCATGTCCAGGACCAGGGACCGCTTGCCCCGGTTCAGCAAATTGTAGGTGGAAGGACGGTTCCACCAGTCCTCGCCCGCGTCGTTTTCGGGGAAGGAACCGGCATAGCCCCCGGTGCGGGTAACATCCGGGCGGCCTGGCCCCTCGATCTTGATTACTTCGGCGCCCAGGTCGGCCAGGTGGCCGCCGGCGTAAGGCAGGGCAAAGACGTAGGTTGAATCCAGGATGCGAATGCCTTCCAGGGGAAGTCTGGGCATTGTGCGATTACCTCTGCGTCTAAACTAAGACCTTCAATCTGCCAGGTTGTTCCTTATCGAAAGTGGGCCGGGTTTCCGGTCAAATTACATTCAACTGTCGCAACTGGGAAAACTGCTGAGCATCGTATTCCAGGCCGTCAACGTAGATTTCCCGGTTGTGCTGTCCCAAAGTTGGGGCAGCACGGTTTAGCTGGTACGGCGTTTCGCCCAGCTTGAACAACTCGGCGGGTACGCGGATCTGGCCCATTACCGGATGGTCTATTTCCCGGTAGAAGTCGCGGGACTCCAACTGGGGGCACTGGGCCAGTTCCGAGGGAGTCTGCACCAGTCCGAAGAGCATCCGGTATTCTGCAGCCTTGGGGAACAGTTCCCATTTCCCGCGTTCCTTGATTGAATCAATGACGATCCGGTCCAGTTCTTCACCGTTTATGGCGCGTTGGGCCCGGTCGGCGAACCGTTCCTCCAGCATCTCAGGGCACTGGAAGAACTCTGAAAGGTCTTCCCACGATGCCCCGCCGCCGGTCTGGACTATGATCCAGCCATCCTGGCAAGGCATGGGGTGTCCGAACATGCTGCCGCTGGCCCTACGGCGCACCTGGGTGCCGCCCATGAAGGGGTACATGGTCTGGGTGGCCATCATAGTGGAGGCGATGCACTCGGTTATGGACACGTCAATATGCTCGCCCACTCCGGTAAATTCCGATCCAAACAACGCCATCGAAGTCGTCGCCGCAGCGAACAAACCGCCTTCGTACTGGGCCTGGAATCCGCCATGCTTGAGCGGTTCCCGTCCTTGCACCCCGCTGATGCTCATAATCATGCCCATGGCATAGTTGACGATCTCTTCACCACGGTACTGGCTGTAGGGACCCACCTGCCCAAAGGGGGTGATGGAAGTCATGGTAAGAGCGGGATTGAGGTCTTTCAGGTCGTCGTAGCCAACGCCCAGAGAAGATAGATAGCCGGGGCTGTAGCTTTCCACAATAACATCGACATGGGGAGCCAGACGTTTCAGGATGGCCTGGCCGGTTACGGTTTCAAGATTGAGGGTGGCGCCCTTTTTGTTAAGGTTAAGGACCAGGTAAAAAAGGCTCTTGTCGGGGTGAGGGTCGTCGTGGAAGAAGGGGCCCATGCGCCTTAGCGAGGCGCCGCCCGTGGGTTCCAGCTTCAAGACGTCGGCGCCATAGTCCGCCAGCAAACGGGCACAAAAGGAACCGGCGATGTCCTCACTCAGATCAAGAACTTTAACCCCTTCCAATGCGCCAGTTAACATCTGCTTTGAGGACTCTCCTTTGAATCTGGTCAAGTGAGTGGGATTTTAGCGGAAGGCTTGTAGTAAGGCAAACGAGTTTGCCTACCGAGTAGCGTTCCAGTTCAGGTGGTTTTGTTCGGGAATTCGCAAGGGCAGACCTGTGCCTCTGCCCAGGTTTTGTGACAATACCACCTAAATTGAAACGCTGCCTGCCAACCGACAGGGCAAAGTTGCGCGTGGCGTACGGGTATAGAATAATGGGCCAGAACAAATTAACGACAGGAGAATTACATGCGAGAGAACAGGGTTAAGAAGGTGATGAGCGAAGGGAAGCTTGCTTTGGGCACATACGTTACCTTCGCCGACCCGCAGATAATTGAGATTATCGGACTGGCTGGCTACGACGCAGCTTTCATTGACATGGAACATACCGATTTTGACCTGCGCCTGGTTGGGGAGATGATCCGGGCTGCGGATCTGGCCGGTGTGACGTCCATTGTTCGGGTTCCGGACAACGACGAGAAGCTGATCCTGCGCATACTGGACGCGGGCGCCGAGGGAATTATCATACCCCACGTGGACGGTTTGGAAGGAGCCAAGAGAGCGGTGGACGCCGTTCGATACGCACCCATGGGCCACCGGGGCGGGGCCGGAGGCACGAGGGCGGCCGGTTACGGAACGATTGGCTGGGATGAGCACACCAAGTCGTCCAACGAGCAGATACTGCTTTCCGTGATGACCGAGGACGAAAGGGGCGTCAACGATATTGAGGCCATAGCCGCGCTGGAAGGCATTGACCTGGTGTCCATCGGTCCTACCGACTTCTCTGAATACATGGGAATCCGGGACCCGCAAAGTCCGGAACTGAGGGCGAAACTGACTGAGCTGGCAAATCGTATCAAGGGTATCGGCAAGGCCAAAATGCAGTTCCCGATGAACCACGCGGCCATGCCATTGGGACCCAAGGAGCTACAGGAGCTTGGCGTTGGCTACACCCACGTGGCTCCCGCGCCGCCGGCGATTCTGTTGCGTTCTCTCAGGGATCGCATGCAGACTATTCGAGGAGAGATAGGGTAGGCCAACCAAAGGTCAACGACGGGGCCCGGAAGCAGTTGTAACACAGGGCCCCGTCGAGACCCTGGGCTACTTGCTTCACCTGGACAGGGGGTTGCCAGAGATTTGTACTTGTTTCGGATTCTTCGTTTGCCGCTTTAGGTGCCTGCCAGAAATATGCGCTTATCACTCACCCTGATTTCCCTGATCCTGTTGGCGTTGCTAGTTGCCTGTACCGGTGGTGGGCTGGCAGAACCTATTCCCTTGCCAATGTTGCCTGAAGCCACCGAGTTGCCCCCTGAAACTGAACTCCCTACGGTGACGCTATTGCCTCCTGCCACAGAGATCCCGACCGTGGCATTGGCTGAGGCTGCTACGGAACTGCCGCCCGCTACACTGTTGCCCGCCGCAACAACATTGCCACCGGCTACCCCGCTGGAAGCGGCAACGCCATTGCCAACTTTGGGTGCCCTGCCTACTTCCGAGCCAGCGGCCGCGGCGCCGGTCTTACCGGCTGTCGAGCCTACCCCTTATATGGCACAACCCCACCTGTCCATTGGAGCAGCGACCTGGCCGGTGGAACTTGCGATTACCCCGGAACAGCGAAATCAAGGCCTGTCCGGCCGTGAGGTTCTGCCAGAAGGCACGGGCATGCTGTTTGTATTTGAAAGCGACCAGCACCTTACTTTCTGGATGCCGGATATGAACTTCCCGCTGGATATGGTGTGGATTGACTCGTCGTGCCACGTAGTGGATGTAACCCTGGAGGCGCCAGTTCCTTTGCCTGGACAATCCAGGGCGGACCTGCCCAGATTTTCCCCAGAAAGCCCGGCCCGGTTTGTGCTGGAGATAAACGCTGGGGAGTTCGAGGCGGCGGGTATTCAGGTGGGCGCAATGGCCGTATTTGGAGGAGAACTGTCTGGCCAATACGGATGCTGAGGCCTACCGCAGTAGGGACTTTCAGCATTGCGCGTCCGGAAGTGGTGGGTTAGAGTAGGGCTTCGCTTCGGGGCTGACTCCGAAAGATGACCGAAAACTGAATATCAAAGGAAAGATAGACTTATGGAAGTATTGGTTTCCGGGTCCCTGGCCTATGACCGAATAATGGATTTTCCAGGGCGTTTCTCCGACCACATCATGCCCGACAAAATCCACATGATTAACCTGAGCTTTACCGTCAACGGTTTGAAAGAGAACTTTGGCGGAACCGCCGGCAATATTGCCTACACCCTGTCCCTGTTGGGGGAAAAGCCCCGCATTGTGGCGACGATTGGCAACGACTACCACCGGTACTTCCAATGGTTTGAAGAGTGCGGGGTGTCAACTGGCGATGTCCGCATAGTGGATGAGGAAGCCACGGCCTCGGCCTACATAACGACGGACCTGTCGGACAACCAGATCACCGGATTCAACCCAGGCGCGATGAAGCAGCAGGCGGGATTCCGCTATGAGGGAATAGAACCAAGAGAGTGCATCGCAATTGTCGCTCCAGGCAACCTTCAGGATATGGCGGAGTTTACGGAGACTCACCGGAAACTGGGAATATATTCCATTTTCGATCCCGGTCAGTCATTACCGGCGTGGGAAGGAGAAGACCTGGCCAACCGCATTGGCCAGTCCAGCATGTTGGTGTCCAACGACTACGAACTTGCGTTAATCAAGGACAAGACGGGCAAGAGCACCGAGGAATTAGTGGAATTGGTGGGAACTATAGTGACCACCAAGGGCGAAAATGGGGCCGAAGTCTTGACCCGGGTGGGAGCCATTCCGGTGCCCGCAATTCACACGTCAGGGGTGTTGGATCCGACTGGGGCGGGCGATGCCTTTCGGGGCGGGCTGATCAAGGGTCTGGTGGAAGGGCTTCCACTGGAACGAGCGGTGATGATGGGGACGGTCTGTTCACACTTCGTAATCCAGTGCTTCGGGACCCAGGAGCATTTCTTTAGCCGCGACGAGTTTCAATCCACGTTGGTGGAGCATTTTGGGGCGTAGCCGTTTCCAAGGTTATAAGAGCAGGCAAAGGGTCTGCTCTGGGAAAAGGGTTCGAAACTAAAAGGGGCGAGCAAAATAGCCCGCCCCTTTTTGCTTGTCTATTGATTGGCCTAAATGGCCGGGATGTTAAGAGGGTGAGGGTTGTTGACCACTTCGGGGTTGAGCGTATGTACCGAGCTATGCCCGCAGTGACCCAGAACCAGGTCAACTTCCTGGCGCAGAATTTCAAGCATCAGCCGCACCCCTTCGGCGCCGTTCCAGGCCAGGCCCCAGAAAAGCGGGCGTCCGACCAGAACTGCCCGCGCGCCCAGGGAAAGGGCCTTGATCACATCGCTGCCCCTGCGAATTCCTGAGTCCATGTAGATCTCGGCGCGGCCCTTTACGGCCTCAACGATTTCCGGCAGCATTTCGATGGTACTCAGGGTGCCGTCCAGTTGCCTTGCGCCGTGGTTGGATACCCAGATTCCCTCTACACCGTTTTCCACCGCCTGGTAGGCGTCCTCTGCGGTTCGGATACCTTTCAGGACTATTGGCAGCGAGGTTTGCTGACGTAACCAACCCAGTTCAGCCCAAGTCAGGGGAAGGTTCCAGGGACGCTGGTAGTAGAGGGCTTCCAGGGTGTCCGGAACCAGGCCTAGGCCGGCTTCCTCTCCAACAAAATTGCCTGGGTTAAACCCCCGGGGCCGCTCCGAACCATGGCGGATGCTCCGCTCGATAGGGCTGTTGATGGGAGTGTCCACGGTCAAGGCAATGGCCTTGTAGCCGGCCCGTTCCGCACGCTTGACCAGCATGGCGCTGGTTTCCTGGTCCTGGTGGTATAGCTGGAACCACAGGGGGCCGCTGGAAACCTCGGCTACCTGCTCCATGCTGAAGTGGGAGCCGGTGGCCAGGGTCATCAGGGTTCCGGCCCCGCCGGCGCCTTTGGCTGTGGCCAATTCCCCCTCGGGGTGGGCCATCTGGTGGCCGCCCGCCGGGGCGACCATGACCGGAAAACTGATTTCTTCACCCAGTACAGTGGTGGACAGATCCCGGTTGGAAACATCCTGGAGGAAACGGGGTCGCAGCGTAATGGCCTCCAGGGCAGCACGGTTCCGCTTGACCGTTATTTCGTCTTGAGCCCCGCCATCGATGAAGGCCCATGCATGGGGGCTGATGAACCTGGAAGCGTGTTCTTCAAGTTCGTAAAGATTCATGGGTTCCAGTCGCATTGTGACATCCTCCGAAACTGTTGCGCGCCGCGGACACAGGGTGCTTTCGACGGACCCGCAGCCGGTCAATTATACACCTGGCGGAACAAGGCGGGGAAAGAAGGTGAAACGTTACCGGTGGGAGTGAAGAATGTAGTATCCCCTTTCAACCGAAAGCTCATGGCGAAGAGGGGCGCTTAAGGCCGCGACATTTAACATTTCAAAGAAATGCGCGCCTCTTCATGTTGGGTAATGTCGACTGCTGGGATGGACGCTAGACCAGATGAGAACCTGCATCCACCATTATGGTCTCTCCGGTTACGTGCTCGGCGCCTTCCAGCAACCATGCGACCGGTTCCGCAACGATGTCGGGGTGGCCGGCGGCCTTGAGTGGCGTTCGCTCGGCGTACCTTTCTATGAAGGCGTTGTAGTTTTCTTCTCCCAAACCTTCGCGCCACCAGCGGGTCTGCATTACGCCGGGGCAGACGGCGTTGACCCGGATTTCCGGTGCCAGAGCGCGGGCCAGGGAGTAGGTCATGACGTTGAGCGCTGCCTTGGAGGCGGCGTAGGCGATGGAACTGCCGGAGCCGCTAAAACCTGAACCAGATGAGATGTTGACGATTGCGCCTCGCCCATGTTCCTTCATGGTCGGTGTCACCGCCCGAACCATCTGATATGCGCCAATTACGTTGACGGCAAAGATCTGGTTGAAATCTTCACCGGTCAGCCCTTCCAGATCGGCATGGGGCACGATCTTAGACCGGGCGGCATTGTTCACCAAGCCGTCGATCCGGCCCCACTGGGTCAGGGCTTCCTCGGCCAACCGGCGGCAGTCTTCGTCTGCCGAAACATCAGCCTGGCACAGGATAGCTTCCCCGCCCAACTCGATGCAGGCTGCTGCCGTTTCTCTGGCCTCCCTTTCGCTTCGGGTGTAATTGATGACAACCCGTCCACCCTTGCCGGCGAGCCGTTTGGCCACGGCGGCGCCAAGGCCGGTGGCCGAACCGGTAACTATGAAGACCCCGCCTCCTATGTCCATTTCACTGACCTCACCGCTGGGATTGCGTGCGTGTCGATAGCAAGAATCAAATCTAACCCGAATCTGGATAACAGCCTAAAGGCGGGCGTAGTAAGGATATTAGATGATAATCAGGTTGAGGCATTAGGGAAACCAGCCAACCCACTTGTCACCCAGAAGGGCGACATAAATGATGATTAGCCCGGTACCTACGATGACTGAGAGCCAGATGTCCAGCATTCGGCGCTGGGTATCGGGAAACCGGATCTCGTAAAACCGGTACTCATCCGATGACTCGATAGGCTCCAGCTTGTGGTCGTCCCTTTCCCGCTGCAGGTCCCATGCGTGGGCCAGCAGAAACAGCACGACGGCGGAAATGACCATCGCAAATATGTCAACCAGAAAACGTCTCCAACCTTCCCAGACATCCAGCGGCAGCGAAAACAGGGCAAGGCCAATGGTAATCGAGCCAAAAATACCCAGGGCGAAGATCTCTCCCAGGTGAATGTCCACCTGCTTGGAACGGATCAACCCGTCCAGTTCCCCCTCCAGGCCATTCAACAGTTGGATGTCGAACTCGCTGAGACTGTGGATGTCGACTGCTGTAATGTGCCTGCGGGCTTGAACGTAAGCCAGTTTCAGGTCAGCGGGATTGTCGGCTTTGTCAATGCCCAGAATGCAGGAGCACAGGTCGCCGGTGATGGCGCCGCGCCGGGCCAGCAGGTCTGCTTTCCGGAATATATCGAAGGTGCGGTTATCCTCGTCGGTAGTTCGCGAGGACATACGGGCAACCCGGAACGCCAGAAGCAGGGCAAAAATGGTGGCAGACAGGGCTACGGAACCGAAATACCCGCCCTCATTCCAGTCCCAGTTGCCTACGCCCAGAAACTGGAAGATATGGTCCCGCATGTACACGACGGCGCCGCAAATGCCCAGGCCCAGGATGAGGGCCTCGAAGCCCAGCTGCACTTCGGCTTCAAAATTGATGACGAGGTTGGCGGTAATTATGGCGGCGGTGCCAATGATCAAATAGGCCGCGTTTATGTCGCCGATTTGGCCAGCCAGTCCGAGGAATGCCAGGGAGAATATGGGAGTTCCGTAGGTTAAAGAGTGGAGACCCAGGTTGCGGGTTAGGGTCGAGGCGTAGTTCCACAAGGCACTGGCAATACCAGCACTGAGGATGCCGCCTACCAGTCCCAACAACAGCCCATTAGAGGTAATCCAGTCCCCGGTGAAGGCTCCGTAGGCAACACCGGCAACTCCGCTGAAGATGGCGGCTACCAGGTTTGCCAGCGCCGAGGCCACCAATAGGAAGAACATACCCAGGGATTCCTGAGTATGGGATTCTACGATCTGGGGCGGAATATCAGCGTGGTTGACGGACCTGTGGCTCCATACCCAGTTAAAACCGGCAAAGGCCGTAAGAAATGCAGCGCCAAGCGCCAGGGCCAGTCCTATATACGCGTCGGAAGGAAAGTCGTTCAGGGTTTCATCAACCAGTCCAACGAAGCCATTAGTCTGACTGGCAAGGACGAAAACTATGCCCACCAGGGCGACAAAGAGCATCAGCATCGTCATTCTATGTAGACTGTGGTGCTGACCGCTGGTCCACCGGGCAACGATGAAAATGAGGAGGAGGGGCGACAGTTCAAAAATGACGGCCCCCGCGGATGGGTCCGCCCATCTGAACGCCAGGGCCAGCACGGCCAGATCGAAATAGCTAAACAGTACGCCGGCGATTTCAGGCGAAAAGAACCTCTTTCGAATAAAGGAATAAATTTCCTTCTCCCTCAGAAGGCGCCAGTACAGAACAATCAGGAGCGTGAAAACAAAAACGGCAATGCCCAGTCGCATTGCCGAACCAAACAGAAAGGGGTTATACCCGCGCCCCAGGGCGATAACGAGGGGGACAATGCCGAAGAATGCCACAGCTATGAGCATGTAGCCAGTAGCGCTCACATTGGTGTTGCGAGGACGCCTGACCGGCCCAGGGGCCACCTGTGATTCATTCCTCATAATGGGCACATTACAGCATACCGAGGTATGGTTTTCAACTGCGCTTGCGTCCACACTTATGCGAAGATATGAACCTTTCCGTTTCAATGTCGGGTTTTCGTCAGCGTCAGAATCCGTGGTGTGGAAGCGACCTATGTTCCCGCCCAAACGGGAAAGACGGATTGCATTCGATCACTGTGGTGAAAACCCTGGCTTGGCGAGTGACGTAGTCAGCCTCGCCATCCCATTGACTAACCTCACGGGCTGCGTTAGCCTAAAACCGTTCATCCCCCCTCCTTTCGGGGTAGCTTTGGAGAGGAAGAAACCCATGACACAGGAAACCCAGTCGGCCCTAACTCCCGAAGTAAGAGCTATGGTCGGGGTAGCTGGCGATGTCGTCGAAGCCTGGGGCAACGTGGATTCAGAGTACCTGCGTCGCTTCACCCAGGCAGTGATGGATCCGGATCCCCGATATTGGGACCAGGAATTTGCTGAGTCTACCCATTACGGGGAGATTATCACCCCGCCCATCATGGTCAGTTACCTGGCCTCCCGCATCCGTCCCGACCAGGACGATCCGGTCACCCGCGCCTTTGAAGAGAACCCGGAGTCGGACGGGATCGGATCGATTGAACGCCCCGGGGAGTTGCCGCCCGTACCTACCAGCCTGGTCAGGGTCCTTAACGCCGGCAATGAGCTGGAGATATACAAGTACCCGAGCATCGGGGATAAGGTGTTTTTTCAGAACAAGTACTCAGATATTCGTGAGCGTGTGGGCCGCGACGGACGTGCTTTCCTGATAATCACCCGGGAGACGAGATACAAGAACCAGAATGACGAACTGCTTTGTATCACCCGGGCGTCGACCATCCGGCGTTAGGGTAGATCTGGTTAATGGCCGCAAAATGAAACTGTGAAGAGGTGGCGTATATGAGCCTGCCCCTGGAGGAATTGCTGAATCTTGAGCCCGAAGAAATCGTGGCCCATAACGAGCGCCCCAAGGCCGACGACCTCCGGAACAAGCAGCAGATTTATTACGAGGACGTCGAGGAGGGGATGGAGTTACCCAAGTACATTTACAATCCCACTCCCACCCATCTTTTCCGGTGGAGCGCGGCGATAGAGAACTTCCACCGGATTCACTATGATCTGGACTTTGGCCTGAACCACGACAGGAATCCCAGCATCCTGGTGCATGGGTCATGGAAGCAGAGCGTGGTTCCCCAGTTCTTGAAGGACTGGACATTGCCCAAGGGTTGGCCGTGGAAGGCCCAGTTTGAGCATCGGGCTATGCTGGTTCCGGGCGATGTTCTCATCATGTGGGGCAAGGTAACCAGCAAGTATGAAAAGAACCAAATGGGCTTTGTCGAGTTGGAGATCGGGATGAAGACCCAGGACGGCATAGAAAGTATGCCCGGTACCGCCACCGTGGTGCTGCCGCTGCGTGACGGCCCGGACATTCCCTATCCCTTTGTGCCGCCGGAAGATTAACTGAAATCTATTTGAGCAATTCCCCGGGCGGGCACCTGATAGCAGAATGACTGCACAGATGCGTGGCCCCGTTTCGAAGACCAATCAGGTGAGGTAATCAACCCATGACCCGATTTATCGCCATTCATAACGTGCCCGGTATTACCGAAGAGGACTTCCGGGACAAGCTTAATGCCGTCCGGAAATGGCGTCCCGACCGCCGGACTACTATATTGAAGGTTTACGGAGACCTGGAGAACGGACGACTGATTTCGGAGTGTGAGGCAGTGGAGCAGTCCCACTTTGAGGACTGGATAAACATGGTTGGGTGGCCGGTAGAATCAATCAATAAGGTAGATATGGTCTGTCAGGTCGGGAATTTCTGGAAGATGTAGGTTGCGCTGGCATAGGAGATTCTTCCAGATTTACTGCTCTGGGAAAGCATATGAAAGGGGTGGGCACTTGGGTCCACCCCTTTTCTTTGCGAAGGTTGTCTGGTGGCAGCATTAAGTGAATAGCAACCGGTGAGTTACTGCCACCCACCAGTCCGGTTAATCTCGTCCTCGGGATGATAGGCTTGCTGGAAATTGGAGCAGACTTCCGCGCCCAGGGCAAGAATCAACGCCGAGAGGTAAACCCAAAAGAGGAAAACTATGGTCGATGCTATGGAGCCGTAAAGAACGTCATATCTGCCATAGTGGTGCAAATAGACTGCAAACAACTCCTTACCCAATTCGAACAGCGTTGTTGCCACGATGGTTCCGAGCCAAACATACTGCCATTTTACTTCGCAATTGGGCAAATACCGGTATATCAGCAGGAATCCTACAGCCGAGACAATCCACGATGAGGACTTGATAAGCAGGACAAAAATTTCAGACTCCCGGAGGGCTCGTTGCCAGGCGAGTTGAAGGTCCAGCTCCAGCAGGACCTGTGTAGTAGAAGTGACGGCCAGCCAAAAAAAGAAGTAAAGGCCAAATGAAAGCAGGAACAGCAGGTGCTCAATTCGGTGTACGTGAAATGGCTGTCCCCGGTAGATTCCCCAGGCGCGGTTTACGATCCGGTCTATGGCTCCAAATACCGAACTGGAAGACCAAAGGATACCAACGACGGCGATCAGGATGAATTCTCCGCGGTGCGAGTCAATGAACACGATATTGCTGGCAATAAGACGGTCTGAGCCGGGGAAATTTCCTATCACGAACTCCAGCAGTTTTTCCTGGATAACTTCGGCTTGGAGGAACAAGCCGGAGATTACCATCATGCCCAGCAAGAAAGGAAAGACGCCAAATATCGTGTAGTAGGCGACGCCGGCCGCCATGTGATTGGCGTCACGGGTGATCATTTCGCTGGCTACCTTGGCCGTCATTTTGACCGGGCGGTATCGCATCAGTGGGTGATGCCATACCCAGTCCTTCATCCGTTGCTTATGGACTTTAATTGCCGAAACCAGGCTAGCCATAAGTCCCAATCTTCAAGGGTTCTGCGATTTGCCCGCAGGTCGGGAACTGTGGGTGATTGTTGGCACGGTGACCCCAGCCCGTACCATTCCAAGGTTCAGGGTTAGAATAATTTAGGCGGCCAATACCGGAACCAAACTTTGCCCAGGACCAACTGATCGGACGCTGGACCAAAATTCCGGCTGTCCTCGCTATCGTTGCGATTATCGCCAAGTAGAAAGAGTTCATCGACGTCTGTATACCACTGGCTTGGCCCAACTTCGCGAGTTGCCGTAGCTTCCACCAAGTATGGTTCGTCCAGTTGTCTGCCGTTTATTTCAACCCGGTTCTTCCGAATGGCAATGTGCTCGTTTGGCAACCCAACCACCCGTTTAATGTAGATACTTTGCGTCCGGTGCGGATGCCGGAAGGCCACGATGCATCCTCGATAAATATTGCCTGCCTGGGCCCCCATTGCTAAGGGCCGGGTTTGCAAGTGTTGGCGGTTCGAAAGCGTGGGCTCCATACTGTCGCCTACTACTCTCAGGTGCCGGGAACGTTCCAGGCAATAGGCTATACGTTTCAAGTGAGGCAAGGTCGAACCAAGAACCCGGCAGGCCTCAAAGAGATTCTATCAACGCGGTGATGTACGACGAAAACTGCACAAAACAAACTGAATTTTAGCGCGTGCTGACAAAAACTGGCAAGCGAGCCCCCTGACGAGGGCAAGCCGGAATAGGGATCTGCGGGGATAATTCTAGTGCGAAGCAGGCTAACCTATCCGTGTTTTGGACTGTCAAGGTGACAATGCGAGGGGCCTAACCTATAATCGGGCCCTATAGCAAGTCAGACATTCGACCGACGTACGTTCAAAAGATACAGGAGGTTCTCCGTGGCTAACGAATCAATCCGATTGGGGCTGATAGGCGCGGGCCGGAATACCCGTGACCGCCATATTCCAGGATTTCTTGACGTAGAAGGCGTTGAATTGGCGGCGGTAGCCAATCGCAGCCGGGAATCGGGTCAGCGGGTGGCCGATTCTTTCAACATTCCTACTGTTTACGATAACTGGAGGGATTTGCTCGACGATCCCTCGATAGATGCAATTTGCATCGGCACGTGGCCTTATATGCACCGCAACCTCACCATTGCCGCCCTGGAGAAGGGCAAGCACGTGCTGACCGAGGCCCGCATGGCGTCCAATGCACAGGAAGCCAGGGAAATGCTGGAGGCTTCCAGGAATCACCCCGAACTGATAACCCAGATCGTTCCGGGCCCTTCCACATTCAAGGTTGACAACCTGATCCAGCAAAAGGTTGCCGAGGGTTACCTGGGGGACTTGCTGGCGGTAGAAGCGCAGGTGGTAACACCTGCCTTTGTAGACGCCGGCGCCCCGCTGCACTGGCGGCACAATCGCACCTTCAGCGGATACAACATCTTGAATATGGGCATTTACTATGAGTGCTTGATGCGCTGGACCGGACCGGCTGTCCGAGTCATGGCGATGACCAAGGTAAACGTTCCCGGCCGATTGGACGAGGACGGCAGTATGCATGCGGTGACCATACCCGACCACGTGGACATTCTCATGGAATTTGCTAACGGCAGTCAGGGACACATGCGGGTGAGCGCGGTAACCGGGCTGGCTCGGGGGACCGAGGTCTGGTTGCACGGAAGCCAGGGAACCCTGCGGGTTGCCCCGAACCTGGACGTTTATGGTGGGCAGCGGGGCGATAGCCAGCTTGAGCCCATCGAAAATCCGCCGGAAATCCAGTATTCCTGGCGGGTGGAGGAGGAGTTCATCAGCGCCATTCGCGGCGACGAGCCGGTTACTCGAACTCCCTTCGACGTGGGCTTGCATTACATGGAGTTTACCGAGGCGGTAACCCGCAGCTCCCAGACCGGGCAGGCGATATCACTGCCGCTATAGCAGGTAGTGGAGAGCTTATACCAGACCAAGCCAATGCCCCGTATCCGATTGCCTTCGGCCGGGGCATTTCATTTTGCGGGGAGGGATTGAAGCATGCATGTGCCCGAACAAGTTACGCCCAGCAAACTGGCGGATTACCTCGAAATCATGAGCAAGTCGGTCTTCCAATCGGGCATTTCCTGGCGAGTGGTGGAGTCCAAGTGGCCGGGAGTCCGGGAGGCTATGCGAGAGTTTGACCCGCAAACCATAGCGACACTGGGAGAGCCAGAACTGGACGAACTGGCCCAGGATTCCCGGATGATTCGCCACCGGCGAAAGCTATCGGCGATTTCCGTCAACGCCCAGCGGATGCTTAAACTGGAAGAAGAGCACGGAAGCTTTCAGGGTTACCTGCGTTCGCACGGCAGCTTCGAAGCCACCTTGCAGTCAATCCGCAAAGAGTTCAAGTACATGGGTGATTCAGGTACGTACCATTTTCTGTGGACGGTCAGCGAAGAGGTCCCGCCCTACGAAGAATGGTGCGCTACCCACGAGAGGAAACGGCGGTAACTCGTTGCCTGCAATTGGATTCCTTCTGACTCGACCCAACTGCCTGGTTCCCTGATTATCGCTGCCAGCCATCTTAGTGGCGGCGCTGGTCGCGATAGTTGGGGGCGGTTATAGGCTGCCAGTCAACCATTGTGCCGTCCACCAGGCGAGAGCCGATGTTGGGCCAGTCCCGGGCCAGGTCATCTACGCTGTCGACGGAGGTTATGACAGTTGGCAAGCGCAGGTCGTACCGATAGGCGACGATTTGGTACAGCTTTTCCTCTGCCCAGGGTGTGCTGACCTGGGTTCCCAAGTCATCCATGATAAGCAGATTAGCCGACTTTACTTGCTCGAAAAGCTCGTCGTAACTGATGGGGCTGTCCGGGCTGAAAGTACCTCTCAAGTGGTCCATCAGGTCTGGAACAAATGCCCGAAACACCGAGAAGCCCTGACGGAGGTGTTCTCCAGCGATCGCTATGGCCAGATGGGTCTTCCCGCAGCCCCGTGGCCCGGTGAGCAAGAGCCACCCATCGGGGTCGGTGGCAAAGTTCCTGGCCGCTTGCCATGCCCTTACCAGTGACTCCCTGCCGGGCTGGCTGGCGTCTGCCCGACCGTAGACGTCGAAATTGTCGAAGGTCATCCTTCGCTGCATATCTTCCGGAATGGTTCCAATGCGGCGGGCTAGCCGTGAACTATGCTCTCCCAGTCGAAAGACTTTGGAAAAGCCGGTTGGTGACTCCATTCGAGTTCGCAGGCCTTCGTCCAGCCGCTCGAGCGGACCACGTACCGTAATGATGGTGGGAAGAGATTCATTGAACCGGTGGCTGATGACCTGGAACAGTTTTTCGTGGGCCCATGGGCTAGTGAACTGGGCGGACAAGTCGTCCAGCACGAGGATGGGGGCGTTTCTCACTTGCTCGAACAGTTCATCGTATGACATATCGCTGTCAGGAGCGTAGGTTGCCCTGAGGTGGTCCAATAGGTCAGCGGTTACAATGAAGTAAGTGGGGAGGCCCCGGTCGATGCAGCGGTTGGCCGCCGCCACCGCCAAGTGAGTTTTTCCGCTGCCGCTGGGGCCGGTTAGAACCAGCCAGCCCTCGGGGTGTTCGGAGAACCCGATCGCTGCCTCGAGGGCTTCTTTGAAGAGGTGCCGGCCGGCAGCTTCAGGAAGCAGTCCACCGGGCCGGGTGTTCTCAAATGAAGTGTGGCGAAGAGTGCCCAGGTTGCTGTAGCGGCGCAGGGTGTCGGAACGCTGGTCGGTGTCTCTATTCTGCTGACAGCGGCAGGGGAAAGCTTCCCCGAAATCGGGATGTCCCACGGGGACACGTTTACTGACCCAACCAGCCCCGTCACAGATGGGACATCGCTCACCCTCCGCGTCCTCCTCCGGCAGGTTGCGAAGCCCGGGTCTATCGCCGTTGACGGCTCCCAGGTGGTCGCGAGCGGTCATCCTTTTCAGAATGTCTCCCAGGCTCTCCATGCTGCCTCCCATCCGCTTCCCAAAGGGTGGCGCCGGCCTTTTTCCCAACGCCAGATTGAACCTCTGGATCTCTTCTTGTTGCTACGGTGTTCTCGAAACCGGGGCGCCCTTCCGCGGCCCAGCGTCGCAGGATAGCGGAAATATATCTCCAGGACCGCTTGTTATCGTTGACTGCCAACTTGAACGCTTCTTCAATCCAGGGGAATGGGTAGCGCTCCTCTGCTTCACCCAACTGCTCGGCAATCATCGGGCCGATTGTGCCGATGTTGTTTTCATAGAGAGAGAAGATGTTCTGGTCTAAGTCAGGCCTTGGTACCGATCCTGTCATACCATCAGGCTCGAGTTGGTGGGTTGGCTTCGCCGTTGAAGACGGGAACGCCTGACCACTGGCCAACCTTTGGCGATTGAATTCAGTGTTAAGCAAGTAAAGACGCTGGCCCCCGTCTTTCTCCCGTGCATGGCGCAACACCGTGCCTCGAGTGAACGCCAGGTTCAGACCCCGCCGGATCAGGTCCTGGGGTTCGTGGCTCTGGTTTGACAGCCCCCTTAGCAGGGTGGTGTCGTGGAGCAACTCGTTCTCCCCCACGAACTTCAGTTGGCCTCTGTTTTGCCCCAGTAGCCAGAGCAGGCGCAGGGTCACCTTCAACTCGGCCAGATCCTCGATCTCTTCCAGCAGGGAGTTGAAGATAGGATCCGGCACCGGGGTGGCCTTAACATTTCTGGGAAATCCTTCGAAAGGCATGGCTAGAAATCTTCGTCGCGGCCCAGGGCATCGAAACGGACCAGGTTATTGCGGAAGCGCAGTTTTACGCCGCCGGTAGGCCCGTGCCGGTGCTTGGCCACGATAATTTCGGCAATATTTCGGGGGTAGGGTCGGTCCGGAAAATGCTGGTCCCATTCATCTTCCGTGTAGTAAACGTCTTCCCGGTAGATGAACATAACAATGTCAGCATCCTGCTCGATGCTTCCGCTGTCCCGGAGGTCGGAGAGCAGGGGCCGGTGACCGGGACGGCCTTCAACTACGCGGCTAAGCTGAGAGCAGGTAATTATGGGAATCCGCAGGTCTCGAGCCATGCCCTTGAGGGACCGCGAGATTTCGCTTATCTCCTGCACCCGGTTTTCCCCACCCCTGGCCCGGACCTGCCCCTGGATGAGCTGGAGGTAGTCCACAATCAGCAAGTCCAGGCCGTCGGGACTCAGGGAGAGACGGCGAGTCTTGCTGCGCATCTCCGGTATGCCCTGAAATGGCGTGTCATCGATGAATACGGGCAGTTCGGAGAGATTACCGATCGAGTCAATTATGCGCTGTTCTTCTGCTTCAGTGTAAAGGCCAAGGCGTAAACGGTGTGCGTCAACTTCGGCATCTCCAGATAGTATGCGAAGGGCCAACTGTTCCCGGCTCATTTCTAGGCTGAATATGCCCACGGAGGATCCTTGTCTGGCTGCGTTGATGGAAACGTTGACAGCCAGAGCGCTCTTGCCCAGCCCAGGGCGAGCGCCAAGGATCAGCATGTCTGACCGCTGCATTCCGCCGAGCAGTTCGTCCAGGTCGTTGTAGCCCGTCAACACCGGGGCGGTGTCATCCATCGGATCCACGATGGCCGCCCGCTCTTCCAGGAACTGGTCGTAAATCTGGCGCAAAGGAATAAAGCCGCGTTCCGGGCGTCGGGTGCGGACGGAGAAGAGTACGTCCTCTGCCTGGCGAAGAGTGTTTTCTACGTCGTCGCTATCTCGATACCCTATCGCCGAGATGTTGGAAGCGGCGTCAATCAGGCGTCGCATGGTGGAGGTGTTATATACGACTTGCGCGTAGTGCTCGGCGTGGGTGGAGGTAGGTGTGGTGGAGACTAGATAGCTGAGGTAGGCCATGCCGCCGGCGTTTTCCAATTGATCGGAGCGGTGCAACTCTCGCGCTACCGTAACCTGGTCTATAACCTCACCCCGGCTAAACAGTTCGGCGCAGGCACCAAAACACAGACGGTTCCTGTCCCGATAAAAGTCGTCGGGGTTGATGAGATGGGAGATGTCGAGAAAAGAGTCGCTGTCAATCAACAGCGACCCGATTACCGCCTCCTCCGCCGCAATGTCATGGGGAAGGAGTTGCTCCGCGTACATTTGTTACACTTCAGTTTCGGCCACTATGTTTATAGTCGCTGTTATATCTGAAGACAGCCGCAGGACGGCTTCGTACTCACCCGGTTCCCGGATGGGCTCAATGGTGGAGACTAGGCGCCGGTCAATATCCCTTCCCAGGGTTTCCGACAGGCACTCGGCGATGCGGGTGTCGTTTATCGCCCCGTAGTAACGGCCCGTCGGTGTAATACGGGCGGCCACGTTAATAGTGGTATTGTCCAGCAACTGGGCCAGTTCTTCCATCACCTGGGTTTCCCTGGCGCGCTGCTGGTCGCCGGCAACCTTGATCTTGTGGGCTCGCTTAAGGATTTCGGGGGTTACAACCTCCGCCATCCCCTTGGGAATCAGAAAATTCCTCGCGTAGCCATCGGCTACCCGCTTAATGTCTCCGGCATGGGCCTGATTGGCCACATCCTGCAAAAAGATTACCTGCATAAAACGTCCCTTCATTAGCTATTAAGGTTTCAAGTGCTGCCATTATACCCCAAAAGGCCTATACACTAAAATCGCTTGGCGTCAGTGCCAGGCTCCCAGAGCAACCTGCGGCCACCCCAATTGGCCGAAATATGTCGCCAGTTCTTCAGCTATCCAGGATTGGTGCTTCTCCGCCCAATTGACCGGGTTGGAAGCTACGGCTATGATTTCGACATTGTTGCCAACCCAGCAGGTGCGTACCCCTTCCTCTCGGGAGAAAATCATGTCCTTTGCCAGCGACATCGAACTCAGGGCCCTGCCGATCCGGCAGGCCATTCTCGACCACCCATTTGTGACCGGTGTCGGCGACGGTACCCTGGACGTGGCCAAGTTCAGGCATTACGTGCTGCAGGACTACGTCTACCTTATAGAGTACAGCCGGGTGCTGGCGATGGCGTCGGCTCGGGCTCAGGACCTGGATACCATGGGCTGGTTCGCCAGGTTGCTGGATGAAACTCTGAACGTGGAAATGGAACTGCACCGGGGCTACTGCGCCGAGTTTGGTATCACTACGATTGAACTGGAAACCACAATCCCGGCCCCCACGACCGTGGCCTATACTTCGTACCTGTTGCAAGTGGCTCATCAGGGCAGTTTCACCGAACTGGTGGCTTCCCTGGTGCCGTGCCAGTGGGGCTATTGGGAGATCGGGGAGTATCTGGCGCGGCAAGGTGAGCCGAAAGAGGCGCCCCTCTACTGCCAATGGATCCAAATGTACCACTCTCCGGAGTTTGCCGAATTGGCGGATGCTATTCGTGTACTGATGGACCGACTGGGAGACCGGGCCGGCGCCGACGAACAGGAAGCCATGGGACGCGCCTATATGACCAGCCTCCGGTTCGAGTACTTGTTCTGGGACATGGCCTACCGTCTCGAGACCTGGCCGGTTTAGGTCGCGTCGGGATGGCAAAGGGCTATTCCCCGTAGCTGACGGTAGCGTCTCAATTTAGGTGGTATAGCCATAAAACCTGGGCAGACAAACCGGTCTGCCCCTACGAAATCCCCAACCAGACCACCTGAACCGGTAGGCTGCTGTAGCTGACATTCGACTTGTGGATTGCCGCTGGGGCTAATATACTTGGCCCATGTCCCAACCGAACCAGATACCTCCCGATGACCTGACGGAACTTCCTTTGTTCCCGTTGAACCTGGTATTGTTCCCTGGAATGCGTATGCCACTGCACATTTTTGAGGAACGCTACAAGGCCATGATCGGGGATTGCGTGGAAAGGGAGGCTCCTTTTGGAGTTGTCCTGATTAAGGATGGGCCGGAGGTTGGCGGTCCGGCAGAGCCTTTTCGGGTGGGGACCACTGCCCGCATTACCCAGGTTCAACACCTGGAAGAAGGCCGGATGAACCTGCTGGCCCTTGGGGAGAGGCGTTTCGATCTGGTGGAAGTAATACGGGAAGTACCGCACATGGTGGGACTGGTGTCTTTCAAAGAAGAGGCCGTGGGCGCGGTACCTTCAGAGTTGATGGAGGAGGTAGGGCAGGACTACGGTCAATTCTTGAGGCATGTTGCTACCATGGCGGGGTCATGGAATGCGCCGGTGCAGGTCCCTGGCGATCCCCTGGAGCTATCGTTTGAGGCTGTTGCTACGTTGACCAGCAGCATTGAGTTACCCCAGGGCCTTCGCCAGCAATTGCTCGAATTTGACACCGCCGGCGAACGCTTGAGTCATTTGCTGCCCCTGTTGAAACGAGCCAATGAACTTATCCAGGAACAACTGGATAAGAACAATCCCTACCGAGGGCGCCTGAACTGATTGGCAAACTCGCGCCCGATGTCCAACTGGATTCCTTCCATTTATACTTCGCCAGTGTTTTGCCAGAGTTTCCCCAGGTCATTCCTCGCAGCCAAGTCACCATGAACGAAATTGATTCCGACCATGGCAGCTTGGTACCGCTAGCCCTGAAAGAGGGCATTTCCCGTCTCGTGGTTGGCGCGGTGGTGGCTCACCAGGGGAAGGTGCTCCTGCTGTGCCGGCGCCAGGATGACTTTATGGGCGGCATCTACGAGCTTCCCAGCGGCGTGGTTGAGGAGGGAGAGACCCTGGGTGAGGCATTGGCGCGGGAGGTGGGGGAGGAGACCGGGCTGGAGCTAATTCGAAGCGGAGCCTATGTCGGTTCTTTCGACTACCTTTCTGGAAGTGGGAGGGCCACTAGGCAGTTCAATTTTCTGGTTGAAGTTGCCCCAAATACCCAGGTTCGGTTAACTGAACACGACACCTATGTATGGGTTGACCGGGAAACCCTGGCCGAATTGACAGTCACCGAAGAAACGAGACTCGCGGTATCTTCGGCCCTTTCCTGTGGAAGGAAATCCAACCTGGAGAGTGATCCAGCAACTTGATTCTCTTAGCATTAGTTCTAGTTTTTCTTGGGACCGCATTTTGCCTGTCGGCAATTTTGACCTTCACCGTAAGTTTACTTCTATCCTTTGACATCGTCGTACCCTTGAAAGGACCGCTGGCAGTTATGACCAGTACGGAGATGATGCTGCTGGGTTGGGGGCAGGTTGCGGTGGGGAGCGGACTACTGCTGGCCTCTCTTCGAGCCCTTTCGGCCGACCGGGAAAGGCAAACGAACGACGCCTCTAAATGAACAGACTTTCCGGCGGTATCTCAACGATACGGTTAACGTACACGCCCGGAAGGTGAATATCGTCCGGGTCCAGGGTCCCGATTGAGACCACGGCGTTCTCCACCTCGACCAGGGTTACCCGTGCTGCCATGGCCATTATGGGATTGAAATTGCGCTGGGCCATCCGGAATCTCAGGTTGCCAAAGGCGTCCGCCTGCCAGGCACGTATGAAGGCGTAATCGGCAACCAGCGGATACTCCAGCAGATAAGAGCGACCGTTAATCTCCCTGCTCTCTTTTCCGTCGGCTATTTCGGTTCCGGTGCCGGCAGGAGTATAGAAACCGCCAATACCGGCCCCGCCGGCACGAATCCTCTCCGCCAGAGTCCCCTGGGGAACCAGTTCCCCGTCTATTTCCCCGGCATTGTAGAGCCGTACGAAGGGAGTGACCCTCGAAGGATGAGTTGCCGCGGTGATGGAGCAGACCATTTTCCTGATGCGGCCGGCCTCGATAAGGGTACCTACGTCCACCCTGCCGTCGGTGCCCCCGTGTTCGTTGGAAATGCCGGTCAGTCTCCTGGCGCCCTGGCGGTGCAGGGCAGCAATCAGGTTCTGTGGGGCACCGATGCCGCCAAAGTCGCCAAACATGATCGTGGCGCCATCAGGTACATCGGCTACGGCGGCGTCAAAGTCGGGGAAGGTCTTGTTCTTCATTCGGGACTGCCCGTGTCAGGCAGGTCTGTCGTGGAATGCCAGAGCAGGGCCAGAACACTGGCCGCCAACAGCGGAAGCGAAAACAGGTATGTGGCCCAGGTTCCGGGAAAAGTTGTTTCGAGGGTAACTACCAAGGGGGCGGCCAAGGTTCCGCCCAATTCCTTCAGGGGTGATGGCCAACTCCAAAACCGAATGAAGTTGGGGACACTGGGCCGCCAACCGACCTGTAAACCACAAAACTTGCAGTTCTCGGCTTGGTTGTTGTTGGCTGTTCCACAGCGGTGGCAAATGAATTCGCGAGGCATATGGCCCATTTATCCGCAATACTACCTATCAAAGCGGATGACCCGATACTTCGGCGGCTTGATGTAGGCTAACACATTGCATGACTTGAAGCCATGTTTGATGGTATCTGGATAGCCAACTGGTGCGCGGCCAATAGACTCATGGTGGGTACGGCAGGTGCCCATTGATTCAGTTCTTATGGCAAACTACAATGGCCCACGCGGAATGCCAAGTAGAAACTCAAGGGTAGAGTGATGACAACTAATTCACGGTCAGGGTCTACAGATGGTGCAGGGAGCAGTTCGGCCCAGCAGATGTTTGGTTCGCAGGCCTCCTTTTACGCTACCAGTCATGTCCACATCAGCGACAACCGGCTGACCACCGTGCAGAGGATGATCGTGGAGCAACCCGCCGCCAAATGGGCAGTTGACCTCGGCACTGGAGCAGGATTTACCGCATTTGCGGCGGCCGAGCATACCAGCCAGGTAGTTGCCAGCGACATAACCCGGGAAATGCTGCTGGAGACTCGCCGGATTGGCCGTGACAGGAAATTGGGCAACGTACTACTTTGCCTGAACCAGGCCGAGGCTTTGCCTTTTGCCAGCGAGTCCATCGACCTGGTTACTTGCCGTGCTGCCGGGCATCATTTTATCGACCTGGGGACGGCCTTCGACGAAGTCCGGCGGATTCTCAAGCCTGGCGGGACACTGGTGATGGCAGACTCCGTTTCGCCGGAGGATGACAGCCTGGCGGATTGGTTCAATGACGTTGAGTTACGCCGGGACTTCAGCCATGTTGAGAATCGCAAGGTATCGGTGCTGTTAAGAATGCTGGAAGGCAGGGGCCTGGAGGTGGTGGAAAAGTACGATGAACGCACCTATATGACCTTCAATGACTGGGTCAAACGCACCGCCACTCCGGAAGACGAGGTCGCAAGCCTACGGCAGGATTTCCTGAGTGCTACGCCAGCAGCGAAGGAGGTCTTCCAGATCAGGGAGCAGGACGAAGACATCGCCTTTGCCTGGCCCTCCCTGGTTTTCCGTGCCGTTAAGGTTTAGGCTGTTATTCCGTTTCTAATGAGGGCGCGCCCAGTTCCATTCTGCGTGAATTGAGCGTCTGGAGTCTGCATCCTCTTTGAGCTAAATTCAGAATACAGGATTCCCCGGAACGGTTACCTCAATGCTGTATAGGCCGGTGCGGGCCGTAATGAATATGGTGCGGTAGTCCGCGCCGCCAAAACAGAGATTGGCCGGCAATTGAGGAAACTCGATTGTGCCCAAGTGGTTTCCTTCGGGAGTTACGACCCAAAGGCCACCCGGCCCGGTAACGTAAAGATTTCCCTCGCTGTCCAGCTTCATCCCGTCAGGGCCACCCCGGGCTTCAACCTCCATGTCCACCAATACGTAAGGATCTCCGACGCCCAGGCTATCGTCCAGCGGAAATGCCAGTACGTGCCGGTTCCGGGAATCGTCCACGTAAAGGACTGACTCATTCAGGGACAGAGCCAGGCCGTTGGGACGGTCCATTTCACTGCTGAGCAGAGTAATATTCCCGTCCGGGTCCAGCCGGTAAACACCGTTGAAACCCTGCTCCCCAGGGTCCGGGTCGATGCCATAAGGCGGGTCGGTGAAGAAGATACTTCCGCTGGAATGGACCACAATGTCGTTAGGACTGTTGAGGCTCTTCCCCTCGTATTGGTTCACCACGGTTTCCATGCTGCCATTTCCCGACGCTCGCGATACCCGGCGTCCACCGTGCTCACAGGCGAGCAACTGTCCTTGCCGATCAAATGTTAGTCCGTTGGAGTTTCCGCTGGGGGTCAGGAAAGGCTCCGGGTTGCCTCCTGGGACGTAGCGATAGATGGTATTGGCCGGTATGTCGCTGAACAGCAGGTAACCCTCCGGGTGCCAGACGGGCCCTTCGGTAAATTCGAAGCCTTCATATATGGTAACGGGAACCCTTTCGGGGACGAGTTCATTTAGCGATGCAGTCATTTGTTGGCCTCACGTGTGATGATTCTGCGAGTACGGTATGACGCCAGGATTTGTAAAGAATCCAGTTAATTGGCAAGGCGGCTTCGTCAGGCTTTAGGTAACACTCGGTCCAAAAATTACCCACTGGTTTCTCATAGCTAATCCCTCTAAAGGTTATAAAGCCGCTGGAATCACTTGGAATCTACCACATATCTTGCATACCCACTTGCCCAGAAAGACGAGGTGTATATAATTGGGTGGACTTCCTGTATCTGAGCCGCGTGTATGTTACTGGCATAGTTGCCGGTATCCCGATTCTTGGACGTGATAGGAGGATAACCTTATGGGCGCAACCGAAACAATAGCCAGCTGGATAGTCAACACCAACTACGAGGATATTCCGCCGGAGGCAATTCGGGTGGCCAACGAGTCCTGCTTTGACTTGCTGGGCGTCATCCTGGCCGGGTCAACACAGCCCGTGGGAGAAATCATCCAGCAGTATGTAGACGATAGCGGCGGCTCTAACCAGGCCACCGTGCTGGCATCGGGTCTGCAGACTTCGCTGGCCAATGCGGCGCTGGCCAACGGGACCATGGGGCATGCTCTGGACTACGATGACTTTGGCGGTTTTGGTCACCCAACCGTCGCCATTTTCCCGGCGCTGCTGGCATTGGGCGAGAGTCTCAATTCCACCGGTCGAGACCTGTTGGAAGCGTATGTGATCGGGTGTGAGCTTGGTCTTGCGCTGCAGCACACTACAAAGTACGCACAGATGGAGCGGGGTTTTCATAGTACTGCCGTAATCGGGAGGATGGCCGCAACCGCTGCCTGCTCCAAGCTATTGGGGCTGGACCAGGAACAGACGGTTATTGCCCTGGGAATTGCCGGCTCCATGGCCAGCGGGGTAATCCACAATTTTGGCACTATGGTGAAGCCCCTGCACGCCGGGTTGACCTGCCGCGACGCGGTTATGGCGGTCCAGTTTGCCCAGCGCGGATTTACCGCCGGCCACCAGATTTTCGAGCATCCATTGGGCTTTACCACTCCCATCCTGGGTGAGGGCATTTACGACCTTAACCAGATGGCCGAGGACCTGGGAAATCCGTTCCGGGTTCAGGATGCCTTGATAATCAAGAAATACCCCTGCTGCGGCGGCAACCACGCGATGCTGGACAGCTTGTTCAGCCTGATGCGGGAGCATAACTTCACATGGGACGACGTTGCCAGCGCCGAGGTGGACCAGTCCTACCTTTCTATTGTGATGCTTTATCCGGAGCCTGATGATCCCCTCAAAGGGAAGTTCAGCGCCAAATACAACGTAGCGGCTGCGCTGGTGGACGGCGAGATTAGTATAGGTACTTTCAGCGACGAGAAGATTGCTGACGCTGAAATCCAGAGTGCGATGGACAAAGTAACCACTCGAGTTCTGTCCAAGTGGGAGGAGAGCGCCGGCGAGGTTTCGAAGGGCCTGCCCGTGCGTATTACCTTGAAAGACGGGCGTACTTTTGAGCACGTTACCGCGCGGGACATGATTCTGGGAGGCGCAAAGAACCCCTGGGGCTCTGACAGCATTAAGGGTAAGTTTGAAGTGAACGCAGGTATGGTACTCCCGGAAGATCGCGTTGCTGAGACCGTCGAAACCTGGTCAGAGATCGGAGAAGTTACCGACCTTACCGAAACCATCAGGAACACACTGGTGGGAGCCGACAAATAGCTTAATACAGTGTAGCTAAACAATAGTCCTGCTTAATAGTTGAATTTGCTCTGGACCCCGGCCATTCACCTGCCAACGGGAGCATCAAATACAGGAGAGCATCATTAGGTTCAACTACAGCTTGCACCAGTTAAGGGGAGACCTGTTCGGAGGCGTCACAGCTACGATTGTGGCGCTTCCCGTTGCTTTGGCTTTCGGCGTGGCCTCGGGCCTGGGGGCCGAAGCGGGCATTTACAGCGCCATTGCCGTAGGTTTCTTTGCAGCCGTGTTCGGCGGCACCCCTTCCCAGATATCGGGCCCAACCGGGCCAATGACCGTCGCTATGGCGGTAGTAGTGACCCAGTATGCTTCCACGCCGGTGGAGGCCTTCACTGTGGTTATGCTGGGTGGTCTATTGCAGATTGCCCTGGGGTTGCTCAGGATTGGTCGGTTCGTGGCGTATACCCCTTATTCCGTTATTTCCGGGTTCATGTCGGGGATCGGCCTCATAATAATAATTATCCAGGTGCTGCCTTTCCTGGGAATTCCTTCGGTTCCAGGTGGGCCCTTAGCCGTAATCCGTGCCTGGCCTGAATTGCTGGGTGGCTACAAACTCGATGCGTTGTTGATCGGCTCCGTAGCCCTGGTGATTGGATTTGCCTGGCGAGGGTTTCCGGCCAGATATGTACCTGGCCCGTTGGTGGCATTGACGGTCGGCAGCCTGATCGGGTTTTTCTGGCTTAGCGATGTGCCGGTAATAGGACAGGTGCCCACCGGTCTGCCCAATCTTCAAATTCCTCATTTGGCTCCAGAGTTTCTGATAAAGGTAATACAACCCGCCCTGATCATCGCCCTGCTAGGTTCCATTGACAGCCTCCTGACCTCGCTCATAGCGGACTCAATAACCCGGACCCGGCACAAGCCAAACAAGGAACTTGTGGGCCAGGGCATCGGAAATATGGCTGCCGGTTTTATAGGGGGCCTGCCAGGAGCCGGAGCCACCTTGGGCACGGTGGTCAGTATTCGTGCTGGGGGTCGCACGCCGGTTGCGGGGGTCCTGCGTTCCCTGGTGCTGGTAGGACTGATTATGGGTTTGGGACGAATTGTCGAACCCATTCCACATGCAGTTCTGGCCGCTGTCTTGATGAAAGTGGGGTGGGACATCATAGACTGGAAGTTCATCACCCGCATTCACCTGGTCCGAAAAGACCATCTGCTGGTCATGCTGGTAACCCTGTGCCTGACCGTATTCCTGGACCTGGTAACGGCAGTAGCAATTGGTCTCATTGCCGCCGGTTTCGCGCACGCCCGCCGGTTGGAGTTACTGGAAGTTGATAATGTAGTTTCGGCGCCGCTGCTGGACATGGATTTCCTGGGTTTGACTCCCTCGGTCGACGACGATGACGAAGACTTTGATCCATTCAGCGCGCGGGTCGGGTTGGTGGCATTCCGGGGGCAGTTCTCGGTTGCTTCGTCGAACCGGCTGGTTCAGGCCATCAGTGGGGATATAAAGGAGCACGAGATCGTGATCCTGGACTTCTCGCCCACTACTTACGCCGACGACAGCGCGGCCCTGTTGATGGAACAGGTGATTACCACTGCGGAAGACGAAGGCACCAGTTGCATTGTCATGGGATTGACGGAACCGGTGGCCAGCACGCTTCACTCCCTGAACATATTCAAGAAGGTCCCTGAAGACCACTTTGTTGAAGATTTGGACGAGGCCAGAGAGCTGGCGAAAAAGATCCTCAATGTGTAAGAGGCGTGATTAGCCGGGTCTAGCCAAAGTCCGGCAACTTGGCAGTTAATGAAACGGGCCGTCGCGGAAAGCAGCGACGGCCCTTATTTTATTGGTTCCCGGTTCAAGGGGTGGAACCGAGAGTCCCGGCGGCTATGAAGCTACTTACGGTTCCAGCCTGATGGAATCTCCAACCTTAATGGGGCCGCCACTGATGACCATGGCCAGGATGCCTCGCCGATGGTTCAATTCCTGCCTTAGCCCCATGCGGATAGCGTCCATTTTGCCGCAAGGTTCGCACTCCCCAACTACTTCCATGGTGACCTCATCCCCTATGAAAAACACCTGCCCGGGCTTCGCCTCGGACAGGTCCAGCCCTTCGGTGGTAATGTTTTCCTTGATCTGGCCGGGTGCAAGTTCAAAGTGGTCCAGCGTCTCCTTGTCCATCACCAGAACCTGCCGGGCATTGCTGACCATACAGCTACGGTCACCCTCCAGCCCGTGGGCCGATATTGCGGTGGCTTCCTGTACCGGGTCGGAAGGGGTACCTTTAACCCGGGCAATGTGAAGGTTCAATATGTTCCCCTGTTGCATCTCTTTTCCTCCGATGCCAATGATCTGCGCTTCGGAAATCCGGGTGTCCTACAATTGTTGTTTGACCGGATTATAGGGGCCGCCGGGTCAAATTACCAATCCCTGTGATAAGGTTAGGTTTCCCGGTTATCAATCAATCATATCCCGGTTGAGAGGGAAGCCTCTTACGGGAAGAGCAAAGTGGAGCGAGCATGACCCAGGAATTTGTTAAGACCGAAGACAGGGCAGGTGTATTGATAGTCACACTGAACGATCCTGCTACAAGGAATGCTATCAATGCGGAAATGGCGGACGAGTTCTTTGAGGCGTTGGAGAGCTTCGAGGATAACCCGGAGCTGAGGGTGCTGTTACTGACCGGTACCGAACCGTCTTTTTGTTCCGGAGCCAACGTGCGGGGGTTCAACCGCAGCATTCAGGCAAGAGGCGAACGGGAGGGCGAGCAGGGTGGCCGACCGTGGGGAAGCATGGAAGCCCGTTACACGAGGCGGTTTGATCCAGAGTCATCCCGCGCGCCCGAAATGGTGCTGCGCTTGCAGGAATTGCAGAAACCGACTATAGCTGCAGTTAACGGACACGCCATAGGCGCCGGTATGGGGCTGGCCCTGGCTTGCGATATCCGCATAGCCGCTGAGAAAGCAACATTTTCCGAGGCCTTCGTTCGCATGGGACTAATTCCTGCTGACGGAAGCTGCTGGAATCTGCCCAGGCTCATCGGCGTCAGCAATACCTTGCTATTGCAATACACCGGAGACCGGGTTGATGGCCATGAGGCGTTGCGGATGGGCCTCGTGAGCAAGGTCGTTCCCGATGACCAACTCCAGGAATCGGCTTTGGAGCTGGCGAACCGTATTGCCCAAGGGGCGACCCGGTCGCAGTCGCTGATCAAATACCTGGTGCGACAGGGCACAGGCCAGGGCTTCCGGGAGCACCTGGATTTGGCCCATGTGGCCCAGGACCAGGCGCGAACCACAGAGGACCACCGGGAGGCGGTACAGGCGTTCCTGGATAAGAGGGCGCCGGAGTTCAAGGGGAGGTAGGGGGAGCTGTTTATGGTTCTTCGATGGAGAGAATACGGCGGACGACCAAACAACTTTCTCTTGGGGAAATTGCACGACAGCATCGGGCAGTATCAGAAAGGAAATCGGTCCATAAAGATAGGCCTGACAACCGACCCCATGCGAATGTGGCATGAGCAAAGGCGGGAGGGCTGGAATGAGATGGTGGTAGTCTACAGCACATCGTCTCATGATTTCGCCGCTGCTGTTGAGAGTGATTTGACTGCCCACGGTTGGAATCAGTACTACACATCCTGGAACTACAATCCTGAAGGGGAAGGATTGCCGGGAAGCTATACTCGTTACTATTTATATTTGCTGCTCGTTTAGGTCAGTCCTGTCCCTCAAATTTAACGTCCAATTCTCCGATTCGCCAAAACACCCCTTGACGCGCCGTAAAACCGTCTCTATAATCCCTTCTTACAGAAAAGGCGGAACTCAACAGGACGGTATGAGAACTACCTGAAAGTAAATGAGAGTTGGGAGAACCCGAACGGCGGTTTGGGGTAACCCAACCGCCCTTTTCTTTGCACCTTAAAAAGAGAATAAGAAACCTTAAGAAATTGTCCTGTAAAACTCAAACTGAAAAGTTTGGTGTTCTTAGCGTGGGTCAAATTATTAAGGGCTTACGGTGGATGCCTTGGGACCAAGGGCCGAAGAAGGGCGCGGTAAGGCTGCGATAAGCCTCGATGAGCCGTCTAACAGGCATAGTCGAGGATTCCCGAATGGGGTAACCTGTTCCGGTGTTGAGCCGGTTCATCCTGCATTGCAGGAGGGTAAGCGGGGGAACTGAAACATCTAAGTACCCCGAGGAAAATAAATCAACCGAGATTCCCTAAGTAGTGGCGAACGAACGGGGAAGAGCCTAAACCGTTATGACCGAACGGCGGGAAGGCCTATGTCATAACGGGGTTATAGGGAATGCCTGGGATCGCTTCTCCAGATCCGAGGGAGTTACAAATCTTGTTTCTAGTCGAAGGACCCTGGGAAGGGCCGTCATAGAGGGTGATAGCCCCGTAGACGAAAGAGACGAGACTCCCGGTGTTTTCCTGAGTACCACGGGGCACGGGAAACCTTGTGGGAAGTTGGGGGGACCACCCTCCAAGGCTAAATACCCTTGGTCACCGATAGCGTACCAGTACCGTGAGGGAAAGGTGAAAAGAACCCCTAGCGGGGAGTGAAATAGACCTGAAACCGTAAGCCTACAGAATGTCGCAGCCTCGATTCAGTTCGGGGTGACGGCGTGCCTATTGAAGAATGATCCGGGGACTTACTGTATGGAGCAAGGTTAAGGAACTGGAGTTCCGGAGCCGTAGCGAAAGCGAGTCTGAATAGGGCGTTTAGTTCCATGTAGTAGACTCGAAACCGGGTGAGCTACCCATGGCCAGATTGAAGGTTCGTTAACGCGAACTGAAGGATCGAACTCGTGGCTAGTACAAAAGCTTGGGATGAGCTGTGGGTAGAGGTGAAATGCCAATCGAACTCGGAAATAGCTAGTTCTCCCCGAAATGCATTTAGGTGCAGCCTCGGGCACAGGAGGACGGAGGTAGGGCACTGAATGGGCTAGGGGGCGTGAGCTTACCAAACTCAATCAAACCACCAATGCCGTTCTGCCGATACCCGGGAGTGAGACAGTCACAGATAAGTGCGATTGTCAAAAGGGAAACAGCCCAGACCACCGGCTAAGGCCCCCAAGCGCAGGCTAAGTGGGAAAGGAGGTGGGGTTCCCAAAACAACCAGGAGGTTGGCTTAGAAGCAGCCATTCCTTTAAAGAGTGCGTAATAGCTCACTGGTCGAGGGGTCCTGCGCCGAAAATGTAACGGGGCTTAAGCCTGCCGCCGAAGCCGTGGATGTTCAGGTTCAAGAACCTTATTCCAGCCTTATGGTCATTTGCTGAAGAGCAGTTGCCGTAAAGGTGGAGTAAAGGCTCTTGGTGCTGCCTGGGCGTGGTAGGGGAGCGTTCCTCGGGCAACGAAGGTGAGTCGTGAGGCTTGCTGGAGCGCGGGGAAGTGAGAATCCCGGAATGAGTAGCGTAAATCAGGGTGAGAATCCCTGACACCGAAAGCCCAAGGTTTCCTACGCAACGTTTATCGGCGTAGGGTTAGTCGGTCCTAAGCCGTAGGCAAGCGCCGAAGGCGATGGACAGCAGGTTAATATTCCTGCACCGCCGTTGTTTTGTTGATACTCGGAGGGGTGCGGAAGGGTAGGTCGGGCGTCTTATTGGATTGGCGTCCTTTACCGTAGGCGAGCCAGGGCAGGCAAATCCACTCTGGCGTTAAGCTGAGGGTTGAGGGAATCGTAGCCTAAGGGCTAACGAAATCCGGCTGAACCCAAACCGACGAGAAAAGCTTCGTTTGGAGAAGCAATGGCGACCGTACCGCAAACCGCCACTGGTGGGCTGGGATAAAAGTCCCTAGGTGTTCGAGCTAACCTCCGCTAAGGAACTAGACAAAAGAGCCCTGTAACTTTGGGAGAAAGGGCCCCCTGGGGGGTGAAACCGCTAGCCGGTGGAGCGCTTCGGGGGCGCAGATAAGAAGGCCGGGCGACTGTTTAACAAAAACACAGGTCTGTGCTAAGGGGAAACCCTACGTATACAGGCTGACGCCTGCCCAGTGCCGGAAGGTTAAGGGGAGTGGTGCAAGCTACGAACTGAAGCCCCGGTGAACGGCGGCCGTAACTCTAACGGTCAACCGAACATTGCAGGTCCAGGTCAACTGGAAATGCTGTGATTTAAGGCCGTTGTAAAATCTGGCTATATGCTGGGAAGTCCGAGTATCCGGCGCTACCCGCCCCGACATCATAAGGGGTTGGTGACAATGTGTCCGGTGCGGATTATCAGCAGGAAAGACCTGATCGAAGTTAATTCTTTGCGAACTGGTTGGGGCAAATGCCCTGACTGGGGCTTGCGAGGGTATGCCAAAGTCAGGAATCCTCAGAGACCATACGCCGGACCCGCAGACGGAACGTGCGGGAAGATATGGTCCGATCTGCATGGCGACATGCAGAGGTCGGCAGAAATGACCGACCCACCCCGTGCCTGGAAGCAGGAGTCGGGGGAGTAACAAAATGCCTAAGGTAGCGAAGTCCCTTGTCGGGTAAGTTCCGACCCGCATGAATGGTTGAACGACTTGGCCATTGTCTCGGCGGAGGGCTCGGTGAAATTACGGTGCCCGTGAAGACGCGGGCGACCCGTGGCAGGACAAAAAGACCCCGTGGAGCTTTACTGTAGCCTGGTATTGGGCTGGGAACTGTCATGTGTAGGATAGGTGGGAGGCTATGAACTTCCGACGCCAGTCGGGGGGGAGCCGTCGTTGAAATACCACCCTTGTCTGTTTTTGGTTCTAACCTCAGCAAAACTGAGGAACAGTGCCTGGTGGGCAGTTTAACTGGGGCGGTTGCCTCCGAAAATGTAACGGAGGCGCCCAAAGGTCCTCTCAGGACGGATGGAAATCGTCCATAGAACGCATTGGCATAAGAGGGCTTGACTGCGAGACCTACAAGTCGAGCAGGGACGAAAGTCGGGCAAAGTGATCCTACGGCACCGTGTGGAAGGGCCGTGGCTTATCGGATAAAAGCTACCCCGGGGATAACAGGCTTATCTCGCCCAAGAGTTCACATCGACGGCGAGGTTTGGCACCTCGATGTCGGCTCGTCCCATCCTGGGGCTGAAGGCGGTCCCAAGGGTCCGGCTGTTCGCCGGTTAAAGGGGTACGTGAGTTGGGTTCAGAACGTCGTGAGACAGTTCGGTCTCTATCCGCCATGGGCGCAGGAGGCTTGAGGGAACCTCTCCCTAGTACGAGAGGACCGGGAGGGACAGACCTATGGTGTTCCAGTTGTTCCGCCAGGAGCAGCGCTGGGTAGCCATGTCTGGCAGCGATAAGCGCTGAAGGCATCTAAGCGCGAAGCATCCCCCAAGATGAGGCCTCCCTTCCCGATTAATTTCGGGAGTAAGACTGCAGAGAGACTATCTGCTTGATAGGTCGGATGTGTAAGGCTGGTAACAGCTTCAGCATACCGATACTAACCGGTCGAGCGATTTGACCCACGCTATGAGCGCCAAACTTCAGTTTGAGAATATGTTTAACGTGAGGTAGTTCAGGACAATTTCTTAGGGCTTCTTGTTCCTCTTGCATTCAACCTACCCGTCGCGGGGTGGAGCAGTGGCAGCTCGTCGGGCTCATAACCCGAAGGTCGTAGGTTCGAATCCTACCCCCGCTACCAAAACTAAGTAATGCATGATTGCACCCCCCGGTGAAAACCGGGGGCTGTTTTGGTTTTTGAAGAGCCTCCATGTCATTTGCCAGTAATGAAACCCTGGCGGTGCCTCGCGTCGTATCGTAGAGCTTGCCTCGCGCAGGTAGTACCTTGTAGGAACTCTGCAAACCGAGTACACGGAAGGTATTGAATTGGCTGAGAAAATATTTCACCGGAGTGAAGATGGGCAACTTGAACCAATGTATGAAGAGGCATTCAGCCTGGAAGATAGGCTCCAGGAGCTAGTAGCCGAGAACCCCAGTCTACTGTCCGGGGAGCAGATGAATCCGCACAACCCGCCACGCTTCTTATTGGTTGATAGAGAACATGGTATATCAGATATTATTGGGGGAAGCAGCCGCTGGTCGCTGGACCACCTGTTCATTGATCAGAACGCTGTACCCACACTGGTGGAAACCAAGCTCCAGGGCAATCCAGAAATTCGGAGAGAGATTGTCGGGCAAATGATGGACTACGCTGCCCACGCGGGCAAAACCTGGAATTCAGGGGACATCAGGCGGACTTTCGAAGGACGCTGCAACTCTGTGGGCAAAGATGCAATCGAAGTGCTTCAGGATTTCCTGCAGGATGAGGAAGCTGACATCGAAGAGTTCTGGCAAGATGTGGACAATAACTTGCGGGCCAAGAAACTGAGACTTCTGTTTGTGGCAGACGGAATTCCCGACAAGTTGGCGACGATAGTTGAGTTCCTGAATGAACAGATGCCCGCCATAGAAGTGCTGGCCGTGGAAATCAAGCAATTTAGGGGAGATAGCGGGAGCACCCTGGTACCTCGTGTCGTAGGCCGAACTTCAGAAGCGTTAGCGGCTTCTTCCCGCGGAAGAGGCAGAATTCGAAGCAGGAACCTCGATGAGCAGAGTCTTGTTGATTCTCTGGAAATCGAGAATGTTCAAGCGGCAGCTCGAAAGATATTGGACGTTGCCAAACGGCACAGGGCCAATTTTAGTTGGAATCCTGAAAGCGTAACCATTCGCTATCGGTGTGCCGGGTGGAAGGACCCCGTTCGAGTCGCTTCCATTCACGTTCCTGATGCTGTGGGTTGGCACGGGGGAAGTGGGTTCGTATTTGGTTCAGGCAATGGCGACCAGGGATTCTGGGAGAGGATCTCTCCAGAATTGCGATGTGTATTGGAGAAATGGCCTCCCTTGTTTTCTGAGGACGAATTCGCGAAAGAGCTATCAGTCGCCAATCATCAAGGTTGTTCTATTTCCCACCAAGCTGCCGCCGAAAACATTGACCTGCTGTGTGAGCGGTTGGACAGGGTTTTGCGACAACTGAGTGAATTACAGTCCACTGACGGATAGTTGCCTCGCGGTCTCGTCCGAGCATTTCACTTCTTGCCGGACCTTTCTCGGTGCCTTGCGAGAAAGGCCAGTGTTTGTTTGGTTCATAGCTGGCCTAATCACCCGGCCCCCCCATATGTTACAATGGCCCCGTTAAGTTCGAGCTTCTAAACATCGCTATTGAGAGGGTTGGCTATGTCCAATGTTGTTCTGTCAAACACCGATTACAGCGTAGTAGGGACTCGCCCTGTCCGCCATGACGGTACCGATAAGGTTACCGGTCGGGCCAAGTACGGTGGCGATTTCCAGATGGCCGGATTGCTTCAGGGCAAGGTTCTGCGCAGTCCTCACGCCCACGCCCGTATCAAGTCCATAGACACCAGCAAGGCCGAGGCATATCCCGGCGTTAAGGCAGTGATTACTGGCAATGACCTGCCGGTAGCCAGTATGGAAAACCCCAGCCGTGGCATGCGCTTCTCCAGTGAGAATATCCTGGTCCAGGACAAGGCACTGTACCGGGGTCATGCCGTCGCGGCCGTGGCCGCCGTGAATCCCCATGTGGCTGAAATCGCCATCGGCCTGATTGAGGTAGAGTACGAGGTCCTTCCCCCTGTGATCAATGTTACCCAGGCTATGAAGGACGACGCGCCATTGGTGATTGAAGACCTGACTACTACTGAACTTGGTGAGCGGACTGACAAGCGCAGTAACATTGCCTCGCATTTCCGGTACGAGATAGGTGACTTGGAAAAGGGCTTTGCCGAGGCAGATGTTGTCGTTGAGAGAGCTTTCCAGACCAGCACGGTGCATCAGGGTTACATTGAGCCACAGAACGCCGCGGCTCTCTGGAATGCCGACGGCAAGCTAACCGTTTGGACCAGCACCCAGGGTGCTTTTGCGGTGCGGGACTCCCTGGCCCAGATACTTGATCTGCCCGTCTCGCAGGTAAAGGTAGTCCCAATGGAGATTGGTGGCGGTTTCGGCGGGAAGATTCCGGTTTACCTGGAACCCATGGCTGCGATCCTTTCCAGGAAAACGGGCCAGCCAGTAAAGATGCTCATGTCCCGCATTGATGTATTTGAAAGCACGGGACCTACCTCCGGTTCAACGGTCTGGGTCAAAGTCGGCGCCACGCGGGACGGCAAGATCACGGCGGCCGACTCCTCCTTGGCTTTGGAAGCCGGCGCTTTTCCCGGTTCCCCGGTAACCATGGGCGCCCAGTGCATGTTTGCACCCTATGACATTGAGAACGTCCGCGCGGAAGGTTACGACGTGGTGGTCAACAAACCGAAGGTGGCTCCATACCGAGCGCCCGGCGCCCCAATTGGAGCTTTCGGTGGCGAACAAGTCATGGATGAAGTAGCCCGTGAAATTGGGATGGATCCTATTGAATTCCGGCTGCGCAACGCTTCCAAAGAAGGCACCAGGCGGGTTGACGGTCCTGAGTTTCCGGTCATCGGCAACATCGAAGTTGTCGAAGCCGCCAAATCCACCGAGCATTACAATACTCCGCTGACCGGTCCCAACCAGGGTCGCGGAATTGCCTCTGGCTTTTGGTTTAACATTGGGATGCAGTCAAGCTGCAGCATTGGGGTCGTAGCTGACGGAACAATTAGCTTGGTAGAAGGTTCAACTGATATCGGCGGGACCCGTGCTTCAATCGCCATGCAGGCGGCGGAAGTTCTGGGCATCCCGGCGGAGGATGTGCGTCCCAGCGTCGCTGACACCGATTCAGTGGGTTACACTTTCTTGACCGGTGGCAGCCGAACTACATTCGCCAGTGGCTGGGCGGCTTACGAGTGCGCCCAAGATGTCAAGCGGCAAATGATCGAGCGGGCCGCAACCATCTGGGAGGTTTCCGCCGAAGATGTGGAGTTGGAGGCTGGCGTGTTCCAGCACAAGTCCGACTCTGACCTGAAGATGACCTTTAAGGAACTGGCTGCCCAGTTGAACGGGTCCGGCGGACCGATTTCCAGCCAGGTCAGTGTTGACCCACGGGGCGCGGGGGGCGCTTTCTCCACCCACATCGTGGACGTTGAAGTCGATCCCGAGACCGGCAAGGTTGATATTCTCCGCTACACCACCGTTCAGGACGCAGGCAAGGCCATTCACCCCAGTTATGTGGAAGGCCAGATGCAGGGAGGCGTGGTACAGGGAATTGGCTGGGCTTTGAACGAAGAGTACTACTTCAGCGACAACGGGCAGATGGTAAATTCCAGCTTCCTGGACTATCGCATGCCCATCAGCCTGGATCTGCCGATGATCGACACGGTCATCGTTGAAGTAGCTAACCCTGGCCACCCATATGGTGTACGCGGCGTGGGCGAAGTGCCGATAGTGCCTCCCATGGCTGCCATTGCCAACGCCATTCATGATGCCATAGGGGTGCGCATGGAGAAGTTGCCCATGTCTCCCGGCGCTATCCTGGAAGCCCTTTGGGAAAAGAACGGGGAGAAGCTGGAGCAGGCCGCCGATTAGAGTCAGTTAATTTCCCTCGAGAGTACCGAGCAACAGTACGGCATCCTCAATTTTCTTGGGGATGCCGTTTTTCAGGTAAGGTGCCAGTCTGGGTTAACCGGAGCCCTTGATTCAATTGCGGGAAGAGGATGTGTGGCATCAGAACAGATCCTACTGGCAGTTCAAAGCCACCATTGCGCACGCGTTCCCATTTACTGTATTCAAAGCAAGAATAACAGCTACAAGGAGGAGACCAATGGCCCGAGTTCCTTTCGCTACTAGAGAAAACATGGATGCCGCCGGGCAGGCGGTGTGGGATGATATAACGAACAGCCGGGGTGGAGTGCAGAGGAACTATGCTGCCCTGTTGAATAACGCCCAGGCAGCTGGTGCCTTTGCCGGTCTGGGCGGCTACGTCAGGTTTGAGACAGACCTGAATCCTAGAATTAAGGCATTGGCCATCTTGACCGCTGCGCGCCAGGCCGGCGGCCATTATGTCTGGACCGTCAACCAACGGGGCGCCAAAGAAGCAAATCTGGGCGACGACGTTACTGCGGCGATACGGGAATTCAGGGCGCCTGTGGGGCTGGCACCCGATGACGCCGCTGTGGTCCAGTTTGTCCTGGAATTGCTGCGTCAGCACCGGATTTCGGATGCCACCTTCGAAGGTCTCCGCTCTCTGGTAGGCGACGCTGGCATAGTTGACGTGCTCATAATAGTTGCCTACTACCATGGCCTGGCTCACAGCCTGCAAGCGCTGGAAGTTGAGCTGCCTGATGGCGTGGAGACGGACTTGACCTACTAGCACGTCATAGTAACCGACAGTCTATAAAAAACGTCCGCTCCCCATCAGGGGGGCGGACATTTCTTATGGCTGTCTACAATTTTACGGTGCAACAAAGGAGCGACCGAGAAGCCGCTGAAGGAGCGGCTCACTACCGGTCGCTGAGTTCCAATTCTAACGCTGCCTATCTAAGTTGGTCAAGGGCCGGTATACTCTGGTTAACCCCGTGAGTGTGGAGGTTCCTCCCTATGGCCGACTACGTTTACCTGGTGCAAATGGACATCCCGATAGAGTTGGAGGCGGACTTCAATCGTATTTACGATACTGAGCATGTGCCCAACATTGTCAAGGTGCCGGGCGTTCATAGCTGCACCCGGTACAAACTGGAGTCCACCGACGTAGAGGGCACTGCCAAGTATGCCGCAGTCTACGAAATTGACTCCCCCGACGTACCTTTCACCGACGTGTGGGTTGCTGCCTCAGATACCGGCGACTGGGCGCCCATGATTCGCCCCCATACCTCCAACCGTTCCCACATCGTCTACAGGAAACTGGGGTAGGCTTGGCTGCAATGAAGTGTCTTGCCGTTTTCGCCAAATTGTTTTGCCGCTAGCTGGGTATGCAGGCGGTGGTGGTAATTTCCACCAGATTGTCAGGCTGCCCAAACTGTACGATGATTGTGGTCCGGGCGGGGTAATCCTTGGGGAAGAACTCGGCGTAGGTCTCGTTAAACCCGGGCAGATCGTCTCTGGTGGTCACGTAGCAAGTGTTGGAAAGCACGTTATCCAGTGAGGAGCCTGCTTCTTCAAGGATCATCCTGATTCTTTCCAGTGCAAAGCGGGTCTGCTCACGTATATCCGAGCCATTTGCTCCCGTCGTGGGATGGCGGCCAGTGCACCCTTGCACGTAAACCAGGTCTCCGAAGCGGGTCGCCTGGGAAAGAGGGTTGCTTCCCTGAGCGATCTGCGGGTGGGTAATTATTTCCTTCTGGGGCATATGATTTGTCCTATATTGTTATTTGGCCGATGGCCATGGGGGGATACTACAGAAGGCGCAGCTACCGTGTCAATTTCGTACCTCCTAGGGCAATTTACGCCAAACTTGCGGAAAGTAGCTATTGTTATATAAAATCGAGCAAGCGGACTGTAGTTCTTTTTTGAGGGGGAGTAAAAGTCTATGCCCAATATAGATGCCGTCAATTTGAGGAACGTGGCGTTGCTGTCTCACAGCGGCGCCGGCAAGACATCGTTGTGCGAAACTCTATTGTTCAATACCAAGGCGGTGACTCGCATTGGTCGGGTCGAAGATGGCAATACCGTCTCTGATTACGAACCCGAAGAGGTTAAGCGCGGGGGCAGCATTCAGACCACTCTTATTTCCTGCACCTGGGACCGCTACAAGGTTAACTTCCTGGATACTCCGGGATATGACGACTTCTTTGGGGAAGTTGTCAGCGCTTTGAAGGTGGTAGAAAGCGCTGCCATCCTGCTGCCCGCTCCATCTGGAGTGGACGTAGGAACGGAGCGGTCGTGGAACCTGTGCGAGGACTTGGGATTGCCTCGGGTTCTGTTGATCAACAAAATGGACCGAGAAAATGCCAGTTTCGCCAGGACCGTTGCTGACATTCAAGGTTCGTTCGGCAACAAGTGCGTTCCGTTCCAATTGCCTCTGGGCGATGCCCAGGACTTCAAGGGTCTGGTCAGTGTGTTGAATCCCCCGGCCGACGTTCCTGCCGAAGTCGCCGACGAACTTGAACTGGCCAAGGAGCGCCTGATCGAGGCAGTGGCGGAAGCCGACGATGAATTGGCCGACAAGTTCCTTGAGGGCGAGGAGCTGACCGACGAGGAAATCATAAACGGGGCCAAGGCCGGTATATTGTCCGGAGACCTGGTTCCCATTTTGGTCAGTTCAGCCACCCAGAATATTGGTGTGGAAGAGTTCCTTGAGTTCGTAAGCGAGTTCCTGCCCTCTCCAATAGAAGGCATACAACCTGAGGTGTCCAACGCAAGTGGTGATGCGGTAGAGTTCGACGTGGACCCGTCGGGCCCGCTGGCTGCCTTCGTTTTCAAGACGACTGCCGACCCATTTGTGGGCAAGCTATCCCTGTTCCGGGTGTACCGGGGCACCTTTAAGAGCAACTCAGAGGTGTGGAACGCCAACCGGAATCAGGCGGAACGCATAGGGCAACTCTATCTTCCCCACGGCAAATCCCAGGAGAACATAGCCGAAATAGCGGCGGGAGATATCGGCGCTATTGGCAAGCTGGCCTCCACGGTTACCGGCGACTCTCTTTGTGTCAGGGATAATCAGGTTACATTCTCACAGATCGAGTTCCCCAAAGGATACTATAGTGTGGCAGTTGCTCCCGCCACAAAGGCGGATCTGGACAAGATGTCTACTTCGCTGGCTCGCATTGTGGAGGAAGACCCCAGCCTGCACTATTCCCGGGACGTTGATACCGGAGACAGCTTGCTTACCGGCCTGGGCGACGCGCAGATCGAAGTTGCCATTGACCGTATTAAGCGCAAGTTTGGAGCGGACCTGGTCTTGCGGATGCCAAAGGTCGCCTATCGCGAGACCATTTCGCGGGTGACCAATGCTGAATACCGCCACAAGAAGCAATCGGGAGGGCATGGGCAATACGGGCACGTCCTCTTGCGGTTGGAACCAATGGACAGGGACAACGGTTTTGAGTTTGGTTCCGAAGTCGTTGGCGGCCGGGTGCCGAGGGAATACATTCCTGCGGTGGAGAAGGGCGTCGTCAAGTCAATGGAAGAAGGCATCCTGGCAGGATTCCCGGTGGTGGATCTGAAGACCGTCATTTACGACGGCAGCTATCACGATGTGGACTCATCGGGAATGTCCTTTGAGATCGCCGGCACACAGGCTTTTAAGAAGGGAATGGCCGATGCCAGCCCCGTACTTCTTGAGCCCATCGTTAAACTGACGGTAAACGTTCCTGATGCATACACCGGCGACGTAATGAGCGACCTCAACGGAAAACGCGGACGCATTCTGGGGATGACCCCTGGCGACAAGTATACGGTTGTTGAGGCAGAGGTGCCGTTGTCCGAGGTGCAGCGCTATGCCCAGGATATGCGTTCACTGACACAGGGGCGGGGCAGCTACCGGCTTGAGTTTGACCATTACGACCCGGTACCGCCAAACATGGAGCAGCGAGTCATTGAAGAAGCCAAGCGGTTACGGGAAGAGGAGCGGGCGTAGTACCTTCCAGTTCGCGAATTTAGTCCGGATGACGAAACAGGGGCGGGGTTTAACCCGCCCCTGTCTTATTCTCGGAGCGTCGTTGGGTTCCCTGATAAGGGAATTAACCTGCTTTGGGCTCAGCTTCGCTAATTAGGACAGTGGCTAGAAGCCCCATCCCGGCTGGTACTCTCCAAAAACTTCCCTGAATACACCCATCATTTCCCCGAGGGTCGCATAGGCCTTGACCGCTTCCAGCAGTGGAGGCATTAGATTTTCCTCGCCCCTGGCAGCCGTTTCCAAGTCCTTTAGTCTTCTGGCAACTTCCCGGTTGTCCCGGGTGCGTCTGACACTATTGAGGTTTTCGATCTGACGGGCCTCTCCTTCGCGGTCTACCCTTAGCAAAGGGATGGACAATGCCTCGTCGGTAATGTATTCGTTGACACCTACAGTAATGCGCTCTTTCCGGTCTTCCTCCCGCTGGTAAATGTAGGCGGCGTCGGCAATTTCCCTTTGGAAGAAGCCGGACTCCAGGGCGGGAATCACACCGCCAATGTCTTCAATTCTACGGAAGTAATTGTAGGCGCCCTGCTCGACCTCGTTTGTCATCGACTCCAGGTAGTAGCTCCCGCCGAGGGGGTCTACTGTGTCGGTAACGCCTGTTTCGTGGGCTATTATCTGCTGAGTGCGCAGGGCCTGGAGGGCAGCCTGCTCCGACGGCAGGGCCCAGGCTTCGTCTTTTCCGTTGGTATGTAAGGACTGGCAGCCACCCATCACTGCCGCCAAGGCCTGGAGCCCAACACGAACCACGTTGTTCTCGGGCTGCTGCGCAGTTAGAGAGGCTCCCGAGGTCTGGGCGTGAAATCGCAGCCAGCAGGAACGGGGATTCCGAGCGCCAAAGGTGTCGCGCATTTCTCGGGCCCATATCCTGCGAGCCGCACGGTACTTGGCAACTTCCTCGAAGAAATCGTTGTGAGCGTTAAAGAAGAAACTTAACCGGGGAGCGAAGTCATCGACAGCTATGCCGCGGTCTACGCAACGACGAACGTATTCAAAACCGTCGGCGAGGGTGAAGGCTAATTCCTGTACCGCATTGGAACCTGCCTCCCTGATGTGGTAACCGCTGATGCTGATAGGATTCCAGCGAGGCATGTACCGGGTGGCGAATTCCACGGTGTCCACCACCAGGCGCAGGGACGGTTCAGGCGGGAAAATGTACTCGTTCTGGGCCAGGTACTCCTTCAGAATGTCGTTTTGCAGGGTCCCGCCGATTTTTTCAGGAGGCACACCCTGCTTTTCGGCCACCGCAATATACATGGCCCAGATTATGGCTGCAGGGCTGTTTATGGTCATTGATGTGGTTACCTGACCCAGCGGTATTCCGTCGAATAATGCTTCCATATCAGCCAGGGAAGAGATGGCCACCCCGCATTTGCCGAATTCGCCGGCAGCCCTGGGGTCGTCGGTGTCATAGCCGTAAAGGGTAGGCATATCAAAGGCCACGCTGAGTCCGGTTTGGCCGTTGTCCAGCAAAAACCTGAACCGCTGGTTGGTTTCCTGGGGCAAGCCGAAACCGGCGAACATCCGCATGGTCCACAGGCGATCCCGGTAGCCCCCGGCGTGGACGCCTCTAAGGTAAGGAAACTCGCCGGGCAGTCCGACGTCTTCAAGGTAATCGGTTGTTTCCAGGTTTTCGGGAGTGTATACAGTATTAACGGGGATTTGCGAAAGGGTCTTGTAAGAGGACTTGCGCTCTTGCCTGGACGAGTTGTTCTCGCGCCAAAGCTGACCTCTTTGCCGTAGTTGTTCCAGTTCCTCAGTGGAGAACACGAGCCGCCTCCGGCAGTTTACTTCAGGATGAGCTTAATTATACCGGAACATCAGGCCCAGAAACGGGGGTAACTCGGTCGGATTCTGTTTCAAGGGATGTGGATTTTGAATATTGTGAATGGCACCCCACGCGAATGATTCTGTTGAATGCACGAGGTTCAAATAGCCTATGGTGGTTTGTTTACATAAGCCTGTACCGCGGGTCTTCTATCACAGAACGGGCAAATGGCAAACCTGAAGTATCTTTCCCTGAAACAGGTTACTAAGAAGCTCGAAACGCGGAAAGCTCTTGAGATGGAAAACTTTGCAGAGGAACAGGGAACCGCATTCCTGTTGCAGATACGGGCGGGCCTGTTACTGGAATGAGGCGAACCGGCGTCGGCCTACCTTAACGGCGGTACCGGGTTCGGGTGCTTCGAACTGACCGTCTTCCGTAAGCTTTTGGGATTGGCCCGAGGGAGGGAACAATTCGACGGCGCCCTGGTTAATCATCCGCTTGCCATCGCTGACACTGGACACAAGGCCGGCCGACACCAGCGCGTTGCTCCACCGGGGGCCAGACACGGTTGACAGGGATACCACTGGCATATCGTCGGGAAGGGAGCGTTGTTGGACGACCCGTTCGAAGCGGTCACGCGCGGCTGCCGCAGCCTGCTGGTCGTGAAAGACCTCTGTAATTTCCTCGGCCAGCCGCTTTTTCAAGTCCATCGGGTTGACCGTTTGCCCTTCAATGCTGCGGGACATCTCTTCCAGTTCGGTTTCGGGGGCGTCGGTCAAGTATTCAAAGTAGGAAACGAGCAACTCGTCGGGAAGGGACATAATCTTGCCAAACATGTCGTCGGGCGGTTCTTCCACGCCTACATAGTTATCCAGGCTCTTGCTCATTTTTTGAATGCCGTCGGTTCCTGCCAAAATGGGCATGAGGAAGCACTGCTGGGGCCGCTGCCCCATCATCGCCTGAAGCTCCCGGCCGACCAGCAGATTGAACATCTGATCGGTGCCCCCAAACTCCACATCCGACTGGATTGCCACCGAATCGTAGGCTTGCAACAGAGGATAGAGCAATTCGGTGATGGCGATAGGGCGGTGATCGGCAAAGCGCTTTGCAAAGTCATCGCGCTCAAGGAACTGGGCTACAGTGAATCGACCGGTCAGTCCAATGACATCGGCAAGGGAGAACTTGCCAAACCACTCACTTTGGTAAACAACCTGTGCCCGATCCCGGTCAACTACCTTGAAGAATTGCTGGAGGTAGGACTGGGCGTTTTCCATGACCTCTTCGTGGGTGAGCATGGGCCTGGTGGCGGAGCGGCCGCTGGGGTCCCCGATTTGGGCCGTCCAGTCTCCCACGATAAGAATCAACTGGTGCCCCAAGTCCTGAAGTTGGCGCAGTTTTCGCAGTCCCACGACGTGGCCAAGATGAATGTCCGGGCGACTGGGGTCGAAGCCCATCTTCAGCCGCAGGGGCTTTCCCTCCTGCAACAGTTTGACGAACTCTTCCCGAACGATAATGTTGCTGACGCCTCGCTGCGTAATGCGCCAAAGCTCGTCGGGGCTAAGGGTCATTTCCGCCTCCGGTAGTGGTCAAAGCCAGGCGGGTATTGGCCACATCGAGGTTAATTTGTTCTACTAGGGCTTCCAGGTTGGAAAACGCTTCCTGGTCTCGAAGTTTGTCCACGAACTGTACTTCCAACTCCTGGCCATACAGGTCGCCATCGAAGTCCAGAATGTACACCTCCACCAGGCGTTGTGTCAGACCGAAAGTCGGACGGACGCCGATGCTGGTAGCCGAAGGTCTGCGAACACCGTCTATTACCGCCCAAGTAGCATAAATGCCATCGCCTGGCTGGGCCATACTCTTGCTTACGTCTAGGTTGGCTGTTGGGAATCCCAGTTCTCTGCCCCGGCGGTCGCCAGTTACGACTCTGCCGGTCAGGGCAAAGTCCCGGCCCAACAGGCGGCCCGTGGCTGCGACATCTCCTTCGGAGATTTTCTGTCTGATTAAACGGCTCTTCACCAGCGTCTCTTCCAGCAGCAGGGGCTCAAGAACATCCACGAAGAAACCAAGCTCTCGGCCGAGTTCTGCCAGTCGTTCGGCGTTTCCCTCGCGGTTCCTGCCCAGGGCAAAGTCGGGCCCGATTACCAATCCCTTCATCTTCAGGTTGTCTACCAGCAGGCTAACGAACTCCCTGGCCGACAATTGGGCCAGTTCCTGGGTAAACTCCAACGAAACTACCTGGTCTATCCCTTCGTTCAGGAGCAGTCGTTGCTTTTCCTCAGGCGTGCTGAGGAACGATACTTCGCGCCCGGGCTGTAGCACGGTGACTGGGTGATTGGAGAAGGTGAGCACGGCCGGCTGATACTCGGGGCGGGCCCGTGAAATCAGGCGCTGGAGCAAATGGGAGTGGCCCCGATGAACTCCATCAAAGACGCCGATGGTCAGTACCGTCTCCCTTTCCGGAGATACGCGGTTAAGCCGTTGGCGAAAGTTCATCCTGATTCTGTATCCTGCGGGGCTACCCCGTAATCCGCCTGGAGAAAAGGTGGTAACAGGGTTCTCGGCCTTTTCGGGATACTAGCATAGCCCCTTGGGAGCGTCAACCGAAACCCTAAACGACTAAAGGTGTTTTCAGGGCGCCCCGTTATAACTGTTGTATACCCTAAACGGGATACAGAAAGGAAAGAAGTTTCCTCTTCTTGTAATGGAGGGTTCCGAAGTTTACCATTAGCCCTGAGGGCGCCAAGGTCCAGCTTTTTGAGCTGAAGGGTGACGCAACTTGGAGGGGCCCAGGAAAACAATTTTGCTTTGCGCTCGTGGCCAATACTCGGACAGCCATAGAGCCATTTGAACCGACAATAGAACTTATGGAGGCACTAATGGAACCAATAATCAGGAACTATCGCGACCATTTCACTCCGGGCGGGGCAGCGCGTCTGATAAATCTGGACGACAATCCCCCTACCACGACGCTAAGCTATTCCCACATTCAACCGCGTGAAACCAGCAGCCACCATATCCATCCCTGGGAGCACGAAGTGTACATCATCAAGGGTTCGGGAACCCTGGTCTGTGATGGCGTAAACTATCCGGTCAAGGCCGGCGATGCCATGTTTATTCCAGGTAACGTGGACCATTACACTCTCAATGACGGGGGCGATGGCGAGATCCAGCGAATCGAGATAAACCCGCTGCTGGCATCCCAGAGCGGCGGCGCTCGGAATAACGGCGGGCAGGGCACCGGAATTCCGCCGGTCATCAAGAATCTGGCTGACCTGGACACCAGCCCTGGTGCGGCACGCCCGGTGTTGACCGCTGAGGATGGAGCAAAGCGATACATTCTGTCCCACAGAGGTATGGCTGACGGAGAGGTGAGCCCGGACCACACCCACGAGTGGGAACATCTGGCTTACTTCCTGGAAGGTAGCTGTATTCTTACCTGCGATAGCAAGGAGTACACGGTGTCCGAAGGCGACGCTATACTGATACCGCCCTTCTGCGCCCACGAGTGGAGCCGCAGCGCCGGTGCGGTAGCCAACTGGCTGGTCTTCAATCCGGCTCGCATGGGTTAGAAGGAAAGGTGGTCATTGCCCGCTTGCGTGAACTCGGCAGTGTCACGCGGGACAAGCCATTTGGCCGTTAAAACTTACGGCGAGTCGAACTGCAAAAAAACCGCTCATCCTAAACTGAAATAGGGATGGGCGGTTCTTTTCTTTTGACGAGTATTGAATTGTGGAGGCAGATTAACTTCCCTAGATTTGATACTCGGGGCGGCGAAGCAATTGTCGCGCAATTACCAACCGTAACACTTCGTTGGTACCCTCGCCGATTATCATAAGGGGCGCATCCCGGTAGTAGCGTTCAACCGGGGACTCTTTGATGTAACCGTACCCGCCGTGGATGCGCATGGCTTCCATGGTTATCTCGCCACATATCTCGCTGGCGAACAGCTTGGCCATGCCTGTTTCCAGGTCCACTCGCACACCCGTGTCCTTCTTGGCGGCGGCGTCATAGGTTAGCAGACGGGCGGCCTGTATTTTGGTCGCCATGTCGGCCAGCTTAAGCTGGATTGCCTGGTGCTGAGATATGGGCACGCCGAAAGTTTCCCGCTGTTGGGAATAACGAATCGCGGCCTCAAAGGCTGCCTGGGCCACTCCCACGGCCCGAGCGGCGACGTTTATTCTTCCGGTTTCCAGGCCGCTCATAACCTGTCCAAAGCCCACGTTCTCTTCCACTCCCACCAGATTGTCCGCCGGTATGCGGAAATCTTCAAAGATCAGTTCGCAGGTGTCCAAGCCCCGGTATCCCAGCTTGTCGAGGTCGCGGCCGACCCGGAAGCCATCCCCTCCTTTTTCGATGATGAAGGCGCTGATTCCCCGGTGACGGGGTTCCACGGTCCGGTCGGTTCGGGCCAGGAGAAGGAAGGTATCGCCGTAGCGGCCGTTGGTGATGAACATCTTGCTGCCGTTGATGACGTACTCTTCGCCATCCTTGTCGGCGGTTACCTGCAGGTTGGCTACGTCTGTGCCGCCGCCGGGCTCGGTCAAGGCCAGGCCGCCTCGTTTCTTGCCCGAGGCCAGGTCGGGCAGGAAGCAACTTTTTTGTTCATCCGTGCCGAAGTGGGTGAGCACGTAGGTCATTATATGGTGGGTGCCAATTGCGCCCGAAATGCTCATGAATCCCTTGCTCATTTCCTCGAAAATGAGGGCAAAGGTAGTGTAGTCCAGGCCCATACCGCCGTATTCTTCGGGCACAGTGATGCCGAACAGACCCAGGTCTTTCATCTTGTCGATCAGGTCCAGGGGAACTATGTCCTCCCGGTCCAGCTCTGCCGCTACCGGTTCCACTTCTCGGCGTACGAAGTCCTTGACCATGTTGACGATTTGGGTGCGGGCTTCTTCGGGGGTCTGAGTAGTCAATGGTTTCTCCTTGGGGTTGTATCGATATGCAACTTGCCCTTTGATGACATGACCTGTCACTGGTTCACGGTTAGCTCGGTTCCGGGGCACTGGAAGCAGGGTCGGCCACCGGGGTGATATTCTCCAGGTTTTGGAGTGGACGGTTGTTATTCCTTCGGGCTCGACGGCTTCGATTTAGACGAAGGAGACCGTAACCTACGGCGGCGAGGGCAAGCCAGACCGGGCTGAAAATGGCGACCCAAATCAGGATGTTGACTATCGCCAGAGCTACGGCTGACAGCGCCCGAACGGCCCATTTGGCCGAGTCGGCAAGGTCCCAGTTGCCCACTATCAGCCCTTGTGATTCTCTTACGTCAACGCGAAATGACCCTGAATCCTTTACCTCTCCGGCCTCACTTTGTGCGGTTACCGTCAAGGTTACTTCGTAGGCCTGAGGTCGGTAATTCTCGTAAGTGTGAATTGCCACCGCTCTGGTGGCGCCTTCTTCGGGAGTGCCGATAACTGAGGGGGAACCGTCACCAAAAGCCCACTGGTATTGTATGTCCCACAATCCTTCCGGCCTGGTGAAGGACCCGCTGTATTCGACTTCCTCACCTTCCTCCACGACTCGTCTTTCGCCGGCAAATACTTCAATAGTCGGGATCCTGGTAACTGTCGCAATCAGAGTGTCAGAACCCTCCACTATGCCAGCCTGGCCGGTGCCGGTAATCTCCAATTGAACAATGTAAGGAGAATCCCTGTCGTCTTCAAAGACGTGGTTTACTGTTGCGGTAACCCGTTGGCCCGGCTGGGTGGTAGGAGCGCTGCCGGTTCCCTCCACCCTGGAACCGTCCCCGAAGTCCCAGATGAAGTTGAAGTCCTCAATTTCAGTGGGCGGATTGAAAGTAGCCCGGAACCTGGCTGGCTGGCCCGCGCTGAAGGTCTGGTCGGGGCCGGCATCTACCGGCATGGACTTGGGAGCAAGGCTCAATCTGACGTTTATGAGGGAGAATGCGGCGGTCTGTTGGAGGAACTTGATGCGCCCCTCCAGGCTTTCTATTTGGGCCTGCAGCTGGGCCAGTTCTCGTTGCACTTCGAGAGCATCCTCGACGTTGTTGGCCTGGGTAAGCAGGTTCAACAGGGACTGTTCGGTCGCCCGCAGGCTGCGCAGGCGCGAGTTGCTGTCCACGTATTCATCGGTGACATCCTGGCTGGTCGACGATTCTGAGTCGACTCGAATCGCCAGGGCGCGGATTTGACGAATAACCTCATCCAGTTGCTGGGCAGGTACCCGTACCGAAACACTTCCATGGTGGATGGCGCTGCGGTCGCTCGACACTGTCCAGCCCCCCAGATCTTGGGCAACCGTTCCAACTCGGTCAACGGTTTCGGCCACATCGTCAACAACCAGGCCCATGCCCACCGTGCGAACTATAATCCGTTCCTGGGCAGCGACTGATGCCTGGACTTCTTCAAGGGTAGGCAATGACTCTGACATGGATTCGAAGGCTGCTGCGGCCATCTCGGCGCTTTCTTCCGCCATGAAAGCGTCCGCCGGCACCTCCATTTCCCTTAGCACTTCCTTCTCCACCACGACTTCCCGAGCCATTTGCTGGGACGCGGCGGCAGGCATTGCCGGCATCGCCCTGCCCGACTCCGCGATTGACATGGCAGAGTCCGCAGCACTGCTCAATTGGGACTCCGCGCTGCTTCCACAGCCGGCCAATGCCAGGGCAATCAAGAGGAAACTCGATACCAGGAAAAACCCTCTCATAGAGGCAGAATATACCAATCGATGTTCTTTCACAAGGAAACTGAATTGTATGCCGCCGGTGCTGATCATCTTTTGCACACTCCCAAATTTTCAAAACAGAGATGCTATATAAGACGCTTCCTGCGGGGATAAAGTTCCTTTTTCTCAGGTTGAGCCATGCTGGATTTGACCCTAACGCGCCACTGGGTAGGGTGTTATCCTGAAAGGAGAGACATTATACTTTTTTCGCAAAGAAATCAGAGGGAGTTCCAGCAATGGCAGACGACAGCATAGTCCAGCGGGTTGCCGAACTGCGGCGGGAATTGCATTATCACAACCACCGCTACTACGTCTTGGACGATCCCGTCATCAGTGATTACGACTATGACATGCTCCTTCAGGAACTGCGCAGCATTGAGGAAGAACATCCCGAACTGGTAACGCCGGACTCGCCGACTCACCGAATAGGGGGAGATCCTGCCGAAGGCTTTGTTCAGGTGGAACACAGGCACACCATGCTGAGCCTGGGCAATGCCTTCGATGATGAATCCCTGGAAGCCTGGTACCGGCGGGTTAAAAACCTGCTTGATGACGCTGATTTTTCCATGACCTGCGAGCTGAAGATCGATGGCCTGGCGGTAAGTCTGGTATATGAAGACGGGGTATTTGTTCAGGGAGCAACCAGGGGCAACGGATTCGTGGGGGAAAATGTAACCCAAAACCTGCGCACCATACGTTCCATTCCGCTGGTCCTGCAGGGCGACCCTCCGCCTTACCTGGAGGTCAGGGGCGAGGTCTATATGCCCGTAGATAGCTTCCGGCGTCTAAACGAAGAAAGGGCAGAGCGAGGGGAGGCGCTCTTTGCTAACCCCCGCAACTCCGGCGCGGGGACTATCCGACAGCTGGACCCCAAGGTCACCGCATCCAGGAATATGCAGATTTGGGCCTATTCCCTGGGCGATGCAGCTGAGGTTCCTGGCCTGCCTGATCACTGGGATGCTCTCGAGTGGTTAAAATCCCTGGGCTTCAGGATTAATCCAAATAACCGGCTGTGCCACACGGCTGACGAAGTTAAGGACTACTACCGCGAGTTTGTGGAACGGAGGCACGACCTGCCCTATGAGGTTGACGGAGTCGTGGTCAAGGTTAATCCGTTCAACTTCCAGAATTCTCTGGGTGTGGTGGGTCGGGAACCCCGCTGGGCCGTCGCCTATAAGTTCCCCGCGGAGAGGGCCGTAACCAGGTTGATCGAGATTGGCATCAACGTGGGCCGTACGGGCAGCCTCAATCCCTATGCCGTCCTTGAGCCCGTGGTAGTCAGTGGAGCCACTGTCAGGCATGCGTCTTTGCATAACGAGGAAGACATTCGCCGCAAGGACATCCGTGTCGGTGACTGGGTAACAATTGAGAGAGCCGGGGACGTCATCCCCCAGGTCGTGGGGCCCATACTCGATAGAAGGGGGGATGCGGTGAAGTTCCAAATGCCGGAGACCTGTCCCGAGTGTGGCACGGCAGTAGTGAAGCCGGAAGAGGAGGCAATGCATCGCTGCCCCAATGCCTCCTGTCCCGCCCAGTTCTTTGAGTTGCTCAAGCACTTCGTTAGCAGGGGCGCAATGGACATAGACGGCCTGGGAGAGCAGTGGTGCCGGATTCTCATTGACCGGGGGTTTGTCAGCACCGTGTCGGACCTGTACTTCCTTGAAAAGGACAAACTGTTGGAACTGGACAGGATGGGCGACCGGTTGGCCACCAAGATTATAGACAACATCGAGGTAACCAAGACCCGTCCGCTGCCCCGGATTCTCTTCGCATTGGGTGTAACCCACGTGGGGGCCGAAGTGGCTGAACTATTAACCCAGCGGTATGCCAGTGTGGACCTGCTGGCAAAGGCGGGCCAGGATGAACTGACCCGGATCCCCGGTATTGGGCCCAAAATTGCCGAAAGCATCTATGATTACTTCCAGGTGGAGGGGAACCTTGCAGTAATCGAAAAGCTCAGGCAGGCTGGGGTGAAACTTCATCACGAGATAGAAATTGTGGATCCCAGTGACTTGCCCTGGAATGTCCTGACTTTCGTTGTTACCGGCACACTGTCTTCTATGACCCGTCGGGAGGCTGAAACCAGAATCAAGGCGTTGGGGGGCGCCGTTACGTCCTCCGTGACGCGAAAAACCACCTTCCTGGTCGCCGGCGAATCGGCGGGATCCAAGCTGGACACTGCAAACCGATTAGAAACCAGAATACTTGACGAAACCGACTTCTTACAGCTTTTGGAGTCGCCTCTGGATGCGCTTCTTTAACCCTTGGAAGCCCGAGCATGAATTTGGAAACAAACAACGAGAACGAAGAAAGAACCAAGACACCCCGTCATTCGGAGGAACCGGATCTGTCGATGAAAATCATCGTAGGACTGGGCAATCCCGGTGAACGATACCAGCACACCCGGCACAACGTGGGATTCCGCTGTATTGACCTGCTGGCTCGACGCTGGGGTATCAATTTAAAGGAGCGGCGGGCCAAGGCCGTTTTGGGTCGGGGCCGACACCTGGACCGGGATGTCGTTCTGGCCAAGCCCCGCACTTTTATGAATAACAGCGGAGAAGGCGTGGCCTACCTGATGACCCGTTTCGGAGTAAAGCCTTCTGACATTGTGGTGATTTACGACGAAATGGACTTACCGCTGGGGAGAATGAGGATAAGGCCTGGGGGAAGTCCGGCGGGGCATAACGGCATACGCTCTATCATATCCGAGTTGCGCACTCCCGAGTTCCCTCGTATTCGAGTAGGAATCGGCCACCCGGGTTTACAGGGCGGCCAAGTTTCCCATGTGTTGAACCGGTTCAGTGAGGAAGAGGCGCCGGAAATCTCCGGGGTGGTCAAACGGGTGGCCGAGGCAGTGGACTGCCTGCTGGAAGAAAACATTACGGTGGCGATGAACCGCTTTAACTGAGTCAATTTCTTGCCGCAGTCAAGTGGATAAGAAGTGTTCTGGTGGTCGGGAAATTACGCCCCAAAGCGGAACAGGGAAGCGGCCGTGCCTCCGAATATCCACTCTTTATCTTCTTCGCTGGCGTAAGCAACATGCTCCATGGGCCAGCGGAGGGCGTTCCGATAACCTTCGCGGAAGGCCACCGGCGGGAAATCGCTCCCCCACATCAGCCGGCGTGCTCCAAAAGCTTCCACCGCCATTTCCACCAACTGCGGCACATTGCCGGCGAAGGGGAATGGTTGTACGAAGGGAGTTGGTCGGGCGCAGATCTCTCCCAGGCCAGGAATCTTCATGTAGGTGTTGGGGTACTGGGCCAATGCCAGCACCCGGAGGTAGGCATCGTAAGGCTCGGAGTCCCGACCTCCGGCGCCCAGGTGCTCGATGACGACTTTGAGATTGGGCAGCGTCCTGATGATTTCTTCAAAGTCCGGGGAGGAGAAGGCTTCAAGCTGGCCGCCGCTGCTCACTATAAGCCCCAACTCTTCAGCCTTTCGCCAAATGGCCAGTGGGTCGTTACCAGGCGACCGGGTGGCGGCGTTCAAGCGTACTCCCTCTATGCCCATTTCCGGAAACGTGGCCAACTGGTCAAGCGCGCCCGGGCTGCTCACATCAACCATGCCTGCTCCAGAAAAGCGGCCTGGAAACCGGCGCATGCATTCAACCAGGTAAGAGTTATCGAACACGCCGTTGATCTGAATCAACACCGCATGGTCAACATCGTTACGGGTCATCTGGTCGAGCAGGATTTCCACGGGCTCGAACCAATAGGGAGTGGCATGGCAGTGGGTGTCAACTATTGGCATTTAGACAGCTCCCGGTTTGTCCTGAATACCCAGGGAGGTCCAGGTTCTTTTCCCCTGAGCCAGGCGCGGAAAAACTACTCTGTTGGTTTTGCAGCCAAAATGGGCGGCCCCGAGGTGGGACTCACGGGATAATTCTGCTGCTCTATCCGGATAGTTTCCTGCCTTTCAGCTACGTCGCGGACCTCTGGTTGTTCAGACTGACAGCCCTCGCACCAGACGACGTCATCCACGAAAAGGCGCATATTATCCTTCTTTACCGTGATAGTCTCGATTTCGTGGCGGCAGGCGCCACACATTCGCACTATGGAAACCTGGTCGATAGGCATGATGCTATTACCTGTCCTGGAATCTTGGTAGCTGGTGGTCAATTGCAATGAGTGTCCCTCTGAGTGTAAAACTGGAGCAACTGAAGTGTCAACGAGCATCCTGACGGGCTCGGGGTTCACATAGTCACGAAAACGGCTATGTCCGGGCATGAATTAAGTGTATTCCGCTATTTATTGCTGGTGTTAGCCGGTTAGGTATTGGCGGGAGGAAAATTTGGGGGTATAGTATTTCTCAACAAGGCGAAAGTGCCTGGTATTGGGAGGAAAGTGGGTGAAAGGCGCACTATCTTCCCAACGAATAGGAGGATGAGATATGGCAAAACCCATTCGTGTTGGACACTTGGTTCTTAACGTCAAGGACGTGGAAGCGTCCACCAAGTTTTATACCGAAATCCTGGGCTTCGATATTTCCCGCCAGACCGAGATGGGAACCTTCCTCACCTGCGGCAAGATTCACCACGACCTGGCACTGTTCAAGGCTCCGGTAGATGCCTTGCCCGTGACCGCCGGCCAGCTTGGTCTGAACCACTTCGCCGTGCAGGTCGCGGACATCGCTGACCTGAAAGAGGTCTACGATACTCTTCAGGACAAGGGAGTAACCCTGGATCACAACACCGACCATGGTATGACTTCCAGTGTCTACTTCATGGATCCTGACGGCAACCGTATTGAGTTCTTCTGCAACAACCAGGACGATCCGGCGGAGGGCCTGGCCCTGATGGGCGACATGAACCGCCGCAACACGGAACTGGTGTTCAGCTAGGGCTAGGGCTTAAGCCTTTAGAGGTTAGGCAATGACGGCCCCCACCAACGTCGGTGGGGGCCGATTTGTTTCCCACATGGTGGCAGGTCTAAATCCTGTTTTTCACCTGAGATTCAGCACTGCTTTCCCGGTAGGGAGCTTATTGAAACTCCAGCGTAGTGGCCCGTAATCCACACACGATCCGACCTATAACCTCCAGGCACCGGTCGTTGGAAGGTGGCATTACCGGACCGGCCAAGGCATCCCGGTGCCACCGCTCCAAGGGCATGTCCTTGAGAAACCCGCTCCCACCGGCCATTCGCATTGCCTGTTCCGTGACTCTGACCCCGGCCTCGGCGCATAGATACTTGGCCTGATTGGTGGCCAGGGACATCTCTTCTCTAACGCCAGACCTTCGAACCGCGGCGGCTTCGCAAAGCATCAACTTGGCTGCCCGAATCTGTGCGCTCATCTCTCCCAGGTTGCGTTGCACCAGCGGATTGTGGGCCAGCGGTTCAGTCGAAGGCGCTATCACCCTGGTCTGGGCGTAATTCAGGATGAACTCGTAGGCAGCCTCGGCAACACCGAGATAGGTGGCGGCGTACCCCAGGGCGAAACCGGAAAGTTCTATTGTCAGCAACTGACCGGGGTTTCCCAAGACATCTGCGGCAAGAACTTCGGTGTCGTAGCGGATGCTGTGGCTGGTGGTGCCCCGCATCCCGGTGGCGTTCCAGGTTCGCTCCAGAGTGATTCCTTCTTCGCTGCGCGGCACCATGGCCGCCATTATTCCCTCCTGCGCTGTATCGGTTCCTTCTCTCAGGCCGGTGACGAAATAACGGTTTGCGGCGTCGCCCAGCGAGCAAAAGTGCTTGACTCCCTGGACGCGGTAATTTCCTTCCGGTGTGGGGCTGAAAACGGTCCTGAGAACAAACCGGTCTCTAAAGCTTGAATCCGGCTCACTCATCACCGTGGCAAAGAGTTTGCCTTCTTCCAGTACCTCTTTGAAGTAGCGGCACTTTTGCTCGTGGGAGGCCAACTGGGCAATGTTAAGGATTACGTTGGCGTGCATATTGAAGGTGAGGGCGGTTGCCGGGCATCCCTTGGCCATGGCATGAAGCGCCAGAACGTAAGTGACGGGATCGATTCCCGCCCCGCCGTACTCCTCGGGGACGGTCAAGCCCAAGAGCCCCGCTTCATGCAGGTCTTGATAGTTTTCAAATGGAAAGGATGATTCGGCGTCGTATTTACTGGCGCGGGGTCCGAATCGCTCCCGTGCCAATTCTTCCATCTTTACGACTACCGGATGGCAATCAGCCCCGGCGTGGGATCTTAGGGTCATCGTTCCTGCTCCGGTTGGTTCAAGAGAAGTGGGGCATAACTTCTTTGGCGAATAAATTCATGGATCTCAATACCCTTTCCTGAGCCATGCCGCCGAAGTCGAAATTGCAGCCGAAGTACTCTATTCCCTCGTCCTGGAATTCGCGTATTTTCTTCACGCATTGCTCCGGCGTACCGATAATTGCACGTTTTTCCGCCAGGTATTCATAGGATGGGGGCACTTGGGTTCGCGTTCGCCTAAAGTCATCCAGTCGCTGGTTTACCTCGCTGCCGGTTGTTATAGCGCGCCGCCAGTCAGTCATATCCATAGTCCAGGCAAGGGCCGGCTCCGCGTTAGCTCTCGCCTCCTCTTCAGTCTGGGCGACGTGCAGGTAACGGAAAAGGGGGATTCGCGACATCGGGATGTTGTGACCGGCATCCCTCGACATCTTGACGAACCGGTGGCAGAGATCCATAGCGTCGGTATGGTCCAGCACCACCCCACTGATCAAGGGATGGCCGGTGGACACCACGTACTCGAGAGTAGTCAGGGTTCGGGTGGCCGCTATGTAGATGGGAGGATGGGGGTTCTGCATAGGCGGCGGAACCAGGTTAGCCCGGTTGACGTTGAAGAACTTGCCCTCGTAGGTGTAATCGGGAGTGGTCCAAAGCCCCTGAACTATGCCGATGGTTTCCTGGAACCGCTCCTGGCTCTCGCTCTGATCCACGTTGTAACCGGAGTACTCGTAACCGGCAGTGCCCCGGCCAAATCCCACGTCAAGCCTGCCGCCGCTGACTACGTCCAGGGTAGCCGTGTCCTCTGCCAGGTGTACCGGATGATGCAGGGGCGGAACCAGGACGGCGGTCCCCAGCCTGATGGTTCTGGTCTGGGCAGCAAGGTTGCTTACCAGTACCAGGGAGGAGGAACCTATGCCGTACCTGGAAAAGTGGTGCTCCGCAAACCAGGCGCTGTGGTAGCCCAGCTCTTCTGCAAGGCAGACCTGCTCGGTGGCTTCCTGGATTACCTGGCTGGGGCTGGTGCCTTCCGGCCATGGAAGGTGCGAGAACAAACCAAACTTCATTACAATGCTCCAGGGTTTCTCTCGGATTCCGTTCGTCCATAGTCCATTGTGCACTTGACGGGATGCATTATCTTGAAAATTACCTACAGGACATTGACCCTAAAGGAATTCCGTCCAGTTTAACAGAAGCAGGCCTTCCTATCGCGCTGGAGAACACCCATACCCTTGGATGGCGAGTGGTTGACAAGGTTATTTGCATTAATCAAAATAGTTCAAAGAAAGCTAAATAAATTAGTAATATGTCCGAATATTTTCCAGCAGAAGATAGAGTTCAGCTAATCGAACGCCTGATTGATCTGGTTGAGCAGATCAATCAGGCAATGCACTGCACGCCTTCAGACGGGTGGGACGGCCTTGACTTGACTTTTCAGCAGGTCAAAGTGTTGGCGTTGCTTTTCCAGGGACAGCAGCGAATGGGTAATATCGCCACCCACATGGGCTGCATAATGTCCTCGGCCACCAGCATCATCGACCGCTTGGTGGACAAGGGACTGGTGTCTCGGTCGGTGGACCCGGAAGACCGGCGTGCCGTAGTTTGCCATTTGACGGAAATGGGCAAGGAAACTATGGAGCAGTTCTGGAGCATAGGACGGGCGAAGATCATTCAATTGGCAGACCAGTTAGAAACCCGGGAACTGAGTGAAGTTGTGCGGGGGGCAGCGCTGATGAGTCAGGCTGCGCGACTGGTGTTTCCCTTAGCCTAAAAAGACAAATGTCCTATGAAGCTTCTTCACCTGCCAGGTTCGATCACCTCTTCACCTTGGGCCCTTACCTTTTCCCCAACTGTATCCGGCCATTTCTTAAGCGGCGAGGCAGGTCGTATTTTCGAACTGGTTTGGGTCCAAGACTTGCTTTCGCGAAACGGGTTTGGACTGTCTGACGGCTTAAGGAAGTGACATACCATTAAAGGTAAGAGTGGCTCCCCAATTCTGCGGCTTCAACCCAGCAACTACTTGGAGGACCAGGTTTGACATTCCTGACCCGGCTGGCACTACGGCGAAGTTCTGTAACCATTCTGGTTGTCATTTTGCTATTGGTGTCCGGCGTTCTTGCCTACAACGATCTGGAGCGGGAACTCTTCCCCGACATCGAGTTTCCCAACATCACTATTACGACCTTCTATCCCGCTGCCGATCCCGAAACCATTGCCAGGGAAGTCACGGAACCTATTGAGGACGCTGTAGCCAATGTAGAGGGGCTTAGCGAGATTGAATCCAACTCCCAACAGAACGTGTCCACCGTACTTGCTACTTTTGAATTCGGTGAAGACATGGAAGAGGCCAAGCGTACTCTGGAGAGCAACGTTAATGGCCTCGACCTCCCCAGTGGCGTCGAATTTACGACCGTCACCAGGATTAACAACAATACCTTTCCGGTAATGCAGATCAGCGTCGCTGGAGACCGGGACATCGCTTCCCTGCAGCGCATCCTGGATGACTCGGTTATTCCCCGGTTGGAGGCGGTCAACGGGGTCTTTGATATCTACGTCCTGGGGCGAGTTGACGAACGGGTAACTGTTACTGTTGATACTGACAAGTTGGAAGACCTGGGCCTGAGCATGTTTCAGGTGTCGGAAGCGATCGGCAGCAACAATATCGGGGTGCCCGCGGGCAACATAACTGATGATGAAGTCACTTATGCCGTTAGGGTTACCAAGGAACTGGGCTCCCTTCAAGAGATCAGGGATCTGGTGGTGGGATATGAGCAGGTAAGCCTTTCGCCCGCCGGACCTCTGGGTCAGGGGGCCGGAGGCTTGCAAGGTCAGCGCAAAGTGCTGCTCTCAGACGTTGCAACTGTGGAGTTGGGAACTTCCGACGCCAGGGGAATTTCCCGAACCCAGGGCAAGCCCAGCCTGAACATCCTGATTATCAAGGAACCAGATGCCAATACCCTGGACGTCACTAACTCGGTTTTGGAAGAGCTAAACGGCCTGGAACTTCCTGAAGATATAGAACTCCTCGAAGTTACCAATAACGGGCCTATAGTTGAGGAATCTCTTTCCAACCTGTTGAGAGAAGGGACGCTGGGCTTTGCATTCGCCGTAAGCGCCGTCTTTGTATTCCTGATTAACACTCGCCCTTCCCTGATTAAGGGTTTGGCCCTGACGTTAAGGCCGACAGTAATTATCGCAATTTCCATCCCGTTGAGTGTCATGGGCGGCATTATATTAATGAGAGTCTTTGATATCTCACTTAATTTCATGAGCCTGGCCGGCCTGGCGATAGCGGTGGGAAGGGTGGTAGACGACAGCATTGTAGTGTTGGAGAACATCTTCCGGCACATTCAACGGGGCGAAGAGAATATGTCGGCTGCGATTGACGGCACGCGGGAAGTGGGCGCTGCCATCGTTTCTTCTACACTGACCACGGTGGTGGTATTCATACCCCTCGCCTTTATTCAGGGGTTGGTGGGTGAGTTTTTTACGCCCTTCGCCCTTTCGGTCAGTTTTGCCTTGGTGGCCTCCACCTTTGTGGCGCTCACTGCCGTTCCTGTGCTGTCTGCCGCGCTGCTCCGGAGGGGAGACCTGCCGGACGTGGATTCGAGCACCGAAATAGGCCAGGAAACCTGGCTCCAGCGCCTTTACGCTCCCATTATTGCTCTGTCTCTACGCTATAAACTGATCAGCCTGATAATTGCGATAGCCATCACGGCAGGCAGCCTTGCTCTGATAACGAGAATCCCCATTACTTTTTTTCCGGCGGGCACTCCCGAATATTTGACCATGGACATTCAATTGGAACCGGGCACCTCGGTAGGTCGCACCTTTGAGTATGTCAACGAGAGTGAGCAGATTATTGATTCGTTCGTGGAAGAGGGTCTCCTGACCCTTTACCAGGTGTCCATTGGGCAATCTGCTTCGGAATTCAACCAGGGTATTGCGGCCGAAAACTTGCACATTGCCGGATTCATTATGAGGGTTGCGGAAGACGCTCCCAGAGACATTGCCGACAGAGTACGGCAACGACTTCCCGAACCGGATGACGGAGTAACTTACCTGCTTACCGAGGTATCCGACGGGCCCCCAGCCGATGCTTTGGAGATCAGGGTAGTGGGACCCAGCTATGCCGACATTTCTGCCGTGGCCCGGGTGCTGGAAGCAGAGCTTATCGCGATTGGAGATATCGTCAATCTGAACAGCAACGTGACTGCGGCCAGGGACGAAGTTTCCATCCGAATTGACACCGAAAGGGCCGCGCAGTACGGGCTGAACACCCTCTCTGTAGCCCAACAGGTCAACCAGTTCATCGTGGGAAGAGCCGTCACTGATATGGAACTGGATGAGGTGAATCTGGACGTAGTAATACGAGGGCGTCCGGAGGATGTGGACGACATCGAAAAATTGAAGAACCTGAACATTCAGGGACCTCTCGGCCTGGTCAAACTCGGTACGATAAGTCAGATTGGAATTGAACAGGGGCCGGTAGCTGTGACGCGCTTCGACCGGGAGCGTTCGGCCCTCATAACGGGAAGCATAACCGCAATTGACACCCAGGCAGTGGGAGTGAAGGTGCAAGCGGCCATAGATGGCCTGGAATTGCCTCCGGGTGTCACTGTGCGTAGCGGGGGTATTTTCCAGCAGGTGAACGAAGGATTTCAGGATGTATTCCTGGCAATGGCAGCCGGCGTCATTCTGGTTTACCTGGTCATGGTGGCCAGCCTGGGGTCTTTACGGGACCCGTTCATCATAGTATTGAGCCTTCCATTTGCTGTTGTTGGAGCCTTGATTGCCCTGGCAGTAACCGACCGGACGCTCAGCTTGTCCGCAATGATGGGCTTCCTATTACTGATCGGGATTGTGGTTACCAATGCTATCGTGCTTATCACCTTTGTCGAGCAACTTCGTGAGAGGGGGCTGAGTGTCTATGACGCCCTGATCCTGGGAGGAAGGGTCCGCATTCGTCCCATATTGATGACAGCCTTCACCACTACTTTTGCGCTGCTTCCGCTAGCGGTCACTGGAGAGGACAGTGTGGGGATCATTGGGGCGGAACTGGCTACGGTGGTCATTGGCGGTCTTATCAGTTCTACTCTCCTTACACTCATTGTGGTGCCAATCATATATACACTCATGCACAGCACTATCCCAGAACTGCCTGGCAAAGTGGCTTCTCTGGTCTGGAGAAATAGAGGGACTCGAAGGCGATTGGGGGAGTCTCAGTGAGTTGCCAGGCGCCTGAATGGGAATTAAGAATACTTGAGAATGTCAGTTTTATCCTGAGGTAAATGACTGTGGACGAAACCAGGGAACGACGATATTCCCAAGGCTCCCGGTTAATGAGGGGAGCCTTGGTTCTCAGCATTTTGCTGGTGGTCTCAGGCGCTGTTGCTTGCAGCGCAACCAGTCCTTCCGATCAAGTTGGTGAGGGGACAGCGGAAACCCTGTCGGTAGAGGCCAGCCCAGCCAGCGGAAATCAGTCAATCGACGCTCCTGATGTGATTGACGTGAGGTCCAGGCTGGTCTTTCCCGAGCGCACGGACCTGACCTTTGAAAGGGCCGGCGAAGTAGAAGAAATCATGGTCTCCCCCGGAGACCGGGTGACAGAGGGTCAGGTATTGGCGCGCTTGGACTCGGAGCACTTCCCCGAGCTTGAGGAGGAAGTCGTCCGGCTCAATTACCAGATAGCCCAAACCCGCGAGAATATTAAGATGATAAATCTGGACTATAGCGGTGAGCCATTGCTGGCCGCCCAGAGAGAGGAAAATGTAGCCAGGCTTGAACTTGCCAGCGTCCAGGCCGAGGACTTCTTTGACGACATCGACCAGAATCATGAGGACTCGCTAACCGCCGCCACCTCTGAGCTTGACCAGGCCAGAAACGCCCTGGAAGTGGCGGAGGATGACCTGGCTGAGGTGGAGCGGGACCTGGAGGCTGACCACGTCGTGGTCATAGCGGCTGCGGAACAGGCTGAAGCCGACGCGGAATTGGCATTGGACCGGGCCATTGAACGGCTGGCGGATTACAAAGAGGACTTTGGCGATGACGCAATCCGCGCCAGCGACCGGGTATCCGTTGGAGAGGTTGCTGTAGATCAGGCCATTGAACGGTTGGCCGACTACAAGGAGGACCTTCAGCAGGACATCATACGGGCCAGCGACCGGGTAACTGAGGCTGAGTTGGCCCTGGATACGGCAGAGGATACGCTGGATGACTTCCTGAGTGAACATGAACGCCGAATTATACGCGCCAGAACAGTGGTGGGCGCTGCCGATGATGCAGTTGATGCAGCCCAGCGGCCGTTAACCCAGTTCTTGCGGGAGCCGATCCGTGACCTCCAGGCAGACGGTAAACCTGTCGATGTCGCCAAGTTTGAGAGTTTGCAGGCAGCGTTGGACCTGGCCGAGTCCAACCTGGACCAGGCCAGAGAAGACCTGGTAGAGCTGGAACAAGGTCCAGACCAGTTCCGGGTGCATGAACTGGAGTCCAACGTGGCGGTGGCAGAACTGAATCTCTCGCAGGCCCGGAACGATTTGAAAGAATTGGAAGAGGGCCCCGACCCGATCCTGTTACAAGAACTTGAATCCAGCGTGAAAGTGGCCGAACTCAATCTAAGCGGCGCCAGGGAAGACCTTTCTGATTTGGAAGAAGGCCCGGATCTTCTCGTCCTCAATCAGTTCCAGTCCCAGGTTGATTTGGCGCGGGTGAATTTGTCCCAGGCCAGGAAACGACTGTCTGAAGAGCTTGAGGGGCCGGACCCGTTGATCGTGCCTCGCCTGGAGCTGAATATTACATTAGCCCAACGGCGCCTGGAACTGGCGGAAAGGCGGGTACAGGATCTCTTGGAGGACGGCCCAAACCGTAAATCTGTCCCACTGATGGAACAGGAAATAGCGACAAGGCTGATCCAAATTGATCAACTGTACGAAGGGCCCGGCGCTTTGGAGTTGGCCCAGATAGAATCATTAAATGCCACCATTTCCCTGGCCCTGGACCGGATAGGCGACATAGAAGAAGAAATGGATGAATATGTCCTGCGTGCCCCGTTTGACGGCGTGATTTACCTGGTTAACGTCGAAGTAGACGACATGGTGAACAAACATTCCAGGGTCGCAGAACTCATCGATCCGTCAAACGTTGTGATTGAGGGATATGTGGATGCCACAGAAGTCGGGCGCGTGGTCCCGGGTTCGACCGCCCAAGTTACTATAGATTCCCTGCCCGGCGGGGAGTTGTCAGGAACGGTTATTTACGTGGCAGCCGACCCCAGGACTGAAAGAGGAGTTATCAGCTATTCCGTCCATATCCGGGTGGACTTGCCCGCAGGGGTTGAGATACCCTTCAGTCTGAGCGCGGTGGACGCAGTTATTCATCCGTGAGATTCATTGGAAGTTGGGCCCGTTAGCGGGCCTGGAGGGAAAGATGCGAATTCCTCTCTTTAACCGGGGCGGAAACAGGGAAACCGACCCGGTGTGTGATATGCAGGTCGATACAAGAAAGCCACCCGGGGGGACGTACGAATTTAATGGACAGACGTACTACTTTTGTGGCCCGGGTTGTAATCGGGCGTTCCAGCGGGAGCCGGAGGCGTACCTGTCGGGTGACAAGAAGGTCCAGATGTAGAAGTGGCGGGTCAGGGTCGACTGGGCCAAAATCCCTCAAATAAGAACGGGGCAGGGATGGTTCCTGCCCCGAATCGTTTTATGCCAGGAAGCCTACAACCCTACCGACGCAACTAGCTGGTGAAACTCGTTCCGGGTCTCTTCCGTGATCTGGGGCCCTGGATGCCGGACCCTGCCGGTAGAGATTAGTCCACGCTGCTGCAAGGCGTACTTGCGTATCCCAACACCGATTCCTTCCTGGAATTCAAAGAGGAGCAGCGGCAAGTGGCGGTAGAATACCTCCTCCGCCTGCACCTTATCCCCCTCGGCCATGTGCCGGCAAATAGCAACCAGGACCTCCGGATAGGCAAACCCTGTCATTGCCCCGGCGGAACCGCGAACTAACTCGTCCAGCAGATACATTCCTCCCAGACCACCGAAGATCGCCAGGTCGTCGCCGGCCAGGTTGCGGATTGCCGTAATCTTGGTTGGCGTTGGCGGGTCTTCCAGTTTCAGGTAGTGAACGCTGGGAATTTCCTGGAAAAGGCGCGCTATTAAGGGCGGGGCCATATGTACCCCCGACGTTTGGGGGTAATCCTGCACCACTATCGGAATATCCACTGTTTCGGCGATTCGCTGGTAATGGGTAAACAGTGAGTCGGGATTGGGCTTGCCCATTGCAGGAGCGGATATCATCACTGCTGCCGCTCCCAATTCCTGCGCCTCCTTGCTGTAGGCTATCGTGGCTGCTGTACCGGCAGCGGTCGTGCCCAGGGTTACCGGCAGGCCGTTGGCATTGGAAATGACCTCTTTCGCCACCGCGCGACGTTCCGCGTCGGTCAGGCGCGCTGCCTCTCCGGTTACGCCCAGCGCCACCACTCCCTCACACCCCGCTGAATAAGCTTTTTCCATCAAGTTGCCTATCGTCGATAGGTCCAGTTCTTCATCTTCCTTGAAAGGTGTCGCCAGCATCCAGTGGACGCCGCTGAATCGGTCGGCCATTTGTAGCTCCTCTTTAACTTTCTGTTTGGGTTGTCGCCCTGTTCCTAAATTGTGTTCATGAATTATATAGCACCCATTCTCTCTTCACACCGGAGACTGACCGTAAGATAGAATATCCGGAGACTTACCGAAAGAGAGGAAGAACGAATGACGGATGACCGAAACAGTAGATTTCCGACCCAGCACATAGGGAACACTATCATGGTAGTAATGATGCAGGTAGACCCGGAAGACGAAGAAGTCTTTAACCAGTGGTACGACGAGGAACACATCTTGGAACGCTTGGAGATTCCCGGGTATATCAGCGCCAGGCGGTTCAAACTGGAAGAGGGCGAGGGTATGCTCAATTTCCTTTGCATTTGGGAATTGGAAGACCCCAGCCCGCTAACGAGCGAAATGTACAAGGAGCAGCGAGCCCGAATAACAGATCTGCATCGCCGGGCCAACGAGGTAATCAAGCAGAGGGCCAGAGGAGTTTACAAGCAGATATTCCCGGCAGAGGGTGCATTTGAGGACCACACCGGGTACCACCCGGAGTTGGTTGGGGAGTAACTGCTAATCGGGCCCGGTGTGGGCAGGGACTCCGGCGTGTCCCACGAGCTTAATGTGGGGCAAGGAGACATTCTTCCCGCTAGAGGACTGTAGACTATACCGACTTACGCCAGGCAAGTTAAAGGCCGTGGACACCAATTCATCTGCATTGATAGAGAGCAGACTAAAGAGTTCCGCCGAACGGCCCTTGAGGTCAATGAACTGAGAATGGGGCTGCCAATCGCCAACCCCGTTCTCAGTTCGTTTCTGTGACTCGCAGGAAGGGCTAAATCCTGGTTAACCTCAAGATTTCCCCGATATCCTCCTCTTGTTCCAGGTTCCAAAGCTTTTGGAGTAAAGCATCGATCTGTGATGGTGTAAGCAAATCCTTGGCTAGCGAAAGGAATTTGGCTTCCACCTCCGAGTCGGACATTGGGTTCTTGTAATGACCACGGTGGTAAGGAACCTCCGCCGAATAGCGGTCTCCGGACTTCGTGATAACATCCAACTCGCACAGCATTGCTTCGGGTGCCCGGCGGTCAGCTTCCGCGGACGCTTCCACCTTGACGCGGTTGGTCAGGTCCAGTAATTGAGGATTTCGGAAATACGCTTCGTCGAAGTGGCTCTGGTGCACCTGCCCATGGGTCAGGGCGACTGCTACGGTGTAAGGCATGCTGTGATCGGCGGTCTCCCGGCTCTTGGGGTCCCACTTTTCCTCGTCGCCGGCCATGATGTCTATGGCCTTTTGCATTGTCCTTATCTGCACTTCGGCAATGTCCTCAGATTTAACTGCGGGCATCTTCTCCCGGGCTTCCAGGGCCGCCTGCACGACGGTCTGGGAATATTGGCCCAGAGGAAAACGCTTGATACTGCACTCCGCAATCTTGTATGGAACGTCAGCGTTGCCGAAGGGTTCCAGTGAATAAGGTTCTTGGGTTACGGCGCGAAAGAAGCCGTGTTCCCCCTCGAATATGGGCTCGGGGCCGGTCATTCCCCGTTGAGCGAGCATGGTGGCAAAGACGGCGTTCCGGCTGGCGTTGGCATAAGCGCAGCCCTTCCAATGGGAAAGCACGCCACCCCTGGTCTGGCCCAGGGCTATATTGGGTGCGATGCCCAGGTTCAAGGCCTGCCGGGTGATTTCCTCGTTCAGGCCCAGGGAGCGCGTGGCGCCCAGGACGCTGGCAATGCAGCCGTTGGTAACGTGGTCGTAGCCGCGATATCGCAAGGTGGCGGCGTCACCAAGTCGACAGAAGGCTTCGTATGCCGCGACGGTAGCCGTGATGGCCCGCCGTCCCCCCATGCCGGCCATTTCAGTGGCCGACAAGACGGCAGCGATGCTGTCGCTGGGGTGCCCCGACTCCTGGCTTGTGTACCCGTCGTTGTAGTCCAGGTAACGGATCATCACTCCGTTGGCAAAGGTTGCCAGATCGGGACTGGAGGTCTGGCCGCTCCCGATTATGGTGCAAGGCTGACTGCTGGCAACCGTTTCCGCAATATCGCGGGCAATCTTGCTGGGTTCGCTGGTGTAGCCCCCCAACGCACAGCCGATGGTGTCAATTATCATGCGCTTGGCCAAGTGGGTAACATCCCCAGGCAAGTGACTGTAGTGAAGGGCAACCGTCCAGGAACTCATTTGTTCGGCGATGGTTGGCATGGGGTACTCTCCTTTGGGAATATCTAGGGACCAGGAACGCTGTTAGTCTATCTCGTCAGGGCCGGTGAAATGCCTCCACCTGTTGCAGGAAATTGCGCAACAGGTCGTGTCCTACTGGGGTCATTATTGATTCGGGGTGGAATTGCACTCCCTCTACGGGATGCTCCCTGTGGCGCAATCCCATGATCAGCCCGTTATCAGTCCAGGCGGTGACTTCCAGGCTGCCGGGCAGTGAGTCCGGGTATACCACCAGGGAATGGTATCGGATACCTTCGAAGGGGTTGGGCAGTCCAGCTAAAACACCCTTGCCGTTATGGTGAATCATGGAGGTCTTGCCGTGCCGAATTTCGCCGGCGCGACCTACAGTACCGCCGTATACTTCGCCCATGCACTGGTGCCCCAGGCAAACTCCCAGGACCGGCAGCCTGGACCCGAAGTGCCGGATTACATTGTTGGACACGCCGGCCTCGGACGGAGTGCAAGGGCCAGGGGAAACTACTATGCCTTCAGGGGCTATTTCATCGATCTCCTCTACCGTGATTTTGTCGTTTCTGACCGTCATCACTTCGGCGCCCAGTTCCGACAGATACTGGTAGAGGTTGTAGGTAAAGCTATCGTAGTTGTCAATCATCAAGAGCATCAGAATAACTCCACAAATTCGAGCCAGTTACCGTCGGGGTCCTGGGCATACAGAGCTTTGCGCAGCAACTTTCCGTTGTCGTCGAAGAGAGATGCTGGGTCGCTGTTAAAGGTCAAGCCTTTCTGGGAAGTGTCGGCGTAGAACTGATCGATATTCTCGACGAAGAACGCCAGGTGGGACGCGCCGGCATCGTTCCGGTTCAGATGACCGTCACCGACCGGAGGATTGACGTACTGAATCAGCTCCAGTTGGTGACCGTCGCCCAATTCGACGAAAGCGCCTTTGATGTGGGCATTTTCGAAGGCCAGGAGCTTGCAAGCAAAGTCCCCGGTCCGTTCGGTGCGGCCGACCAGTTTCAGGCCCATTACGTTGGTGTAGAAGTCTATGGTCCGGTCAATATCCCTTACGACAAATCCGGTGTGAAACATTGATTTAAGCATGTGCTTCTCCCTTTCATTTGAATCCGGCGAACAAGCTCAACGATGCCAGCGAAACGAACTGTCGTTCCCAACCCGGAACGAGGTCTATGGCCGACCCTCTGCCAGGTCAATGGCTCTGAGTAGAGCTCCTGACTTGTGGCGGGTTTCCATGTATTCATCCTCGGCCACACTGTCGGCGACCACACCGCCGCCGGCTTGCACATACATTATCCCGTCCTTGTAGATTCCGGTCCTGAGGACCAGGGCTGTATCCATGTTGCCGGAAAAACTGAAATAGCCTACTGCCCCACCATAAGGGCCCCGTTTCTCGCCCTCTATTTCGGAAATTATCTCCATGGCCCGAATCTTGGGCGCTCCTGATACGGTCCCGGCCGGGAAGCAGGAGCGCAAGGCATCGTAGGGAGTAAGCTCGGGCTTCAGCTGACCCTCAACGTGGGAAACCAGGTGCATGACGTGGGAAAACTTTTCCACGTCCATCAGTTGGGTTACTTCAACGGTTCCGGGGACGCTGACCCGGCCGATGTCATTGCGGCCCAAGTCAACCAGCATAATGTGTTCCGCTCGCTGCTTCTCGCTGTTCTTCAATTCCTGCTCATTGGCGCTGTCCTCGCCGGGAGTGCGGCCCCTGGGGCGGGTACCGGCGATGGGGTGGGTGGCAGCGATGCCATCCTGAACTTTCACAACCGTTTCGATAGCCGCTCCCACGATCTGGAAGTCGTCCAAATTCAGGTAGTACATGTAGGGTGAGGGGTTAACGCTGCGCAGGGCACGGTACACCTGGAAGGGATGGGCGTCGGTACGCCGGGAGAACCGTTGGGAGTTCACGACCTGAATAACGTCGCCGGAATAAATGTATTCGATGCACTTCTCCACTGCCTCGGCGTACCTCTCAACAGTGAAGTTGGACTCAACCGGCGCAGAGCCGGTGGCTCCGAAGTCTCCGTCCTGTAGCTCCGGGGGCAGAGAAAGAGGCTTGGACAACCGTTCGACCATTTCGTCTATACGGGAAGTTGCTTCAACGTAGGCCTTTTCTACATCGCCGTAGAGATGAGCATGGCTGACCACTTTGATGTCGTGACGGAGGTGGTCAAACACCAACAGGGTGTCCGCGAACATGAAGACTGATTCGGGAAGGCCCTGGGGATCGACGGGCATGGGCGGCACCCTGGGTTCGAAGTATCGAATGGCGTCGTATGCAACATAGCCAACGGCCCCGCCGTGAAAGCCTGGCAAGCCCTCAACGGGAATGAGACGGAATTGGGACATTTCCTCTTCCACCAGCCGAAGAGGGTCGACTTCTCCGACTTCCGTTTCCTTGCCGGATTGAACCACCTTGTAGGGTTGGGTCCCGATGAAACTGTAGCGGCCCAGACGCTCCCCGCCCTCAACACTTTCGAGCAGATAAGAGTAGGGGCCACGGGCTACCTTTAGATAGGCCGATACCGGGGTTTCCAGGTCCGCGTTGATGGACCGGTATATTGGTATCAGGTTGCCGTCTCCAGTCTCGGCCAGGTTTTTGACCTCTTCCAATGATGGATAATACATTAGCTTTCTCTTTGGGCCCTGATGGACCTGATGCTAGAATTCGGACCATAAAAAAATAGCTCGTCCTCTATGGGACGAGCTATTCTCGTGGTGCCACCCAATTTACTGATCCATTTCCAGGCGCAAACGAAATGGAGTCATTAACTTACCCGGCCAAAGGGACAGCTGTCTGCGTTGCCCCAGTGCCGCGGACTCATAACGGTGTCCAACCGGCTCCACCTACTTGTGCGGTGCCAGATGCCGTATCTGGCAAATCGCCTTTCGGCTGGCGGCTCGGGAGTCCATTCATGCTTCTGCGCCTGGCGCCGGCTCACACCTAACCCGGCTCTCTGGGCCCCGCTGGAAGCCTACTAGTCTCCTTCAATGCCTGTCAGTTTTCTTTTGTTCGCATCGAGTATAGGTTGACCGGAAATACGGTGTCAAGAAAATACCGAGACTGCAAACGCTAGCTCTTGTCCATTGAAAGAGTTGGTTGAACTGCAACAGCCTGTCTCAGCGTTAATCCGATTCAAATACTGGGTGGTGCGACCGCCTATGGCATAAGCAGTATCTTGCCCGTGGTTTCGCGGCCTTCCAGCTGGCGGTGCGCTTCGGCGGCTTCGGCCAGGGGCAACTTCAGGCCGATACTCAGCTTTAGTTCTCCCGAACCTACCCAGCCCAAAACCTCGTTGGCCCGGTGCAGCAATTCTTCCCTGGTGGCAGTGTAATCTCCCAGCGACGGACGAGTAAGGAACTTGGAACCGTTCCGCAGTATTCCTGAGTCCACTTCCCCTACAGGACCGCTGGCCTGGCCGTAAAAAACCATGTAGCCTCGCCGACCAAGACAGTTGACACTCTTGTAAAAGGTTGTCTGTCCCACCGCATCATAAACGATTCTCAGACCTTCGCCACCGGTGGCTTGATTGATTGCTTCCTCGAAGTCCTCCTTCGTGTAAAGGATCACTGCATCGGCTCCGGCCTCTCTGGCTGTTGTACCCTTCTCTTCAGTGGAAACGGATGTGAATATGTAGGCTCCGACTTTTCTAAGCATTTGGATCAACAACAGGCCAACTCCCCCGGCCCCGGCGTGCACCAACACCCGGTCGCCGGGATTAACTTGAGTGATTCCAAAGGTCAAAAAATGGGCAGTCATTGCCTGCAACAACGTGGCCGCCCCGGTGGCAAAGTCTGTGCTGTCGGGAAGCGGGACAAGTAGTTTGGAAGGCACGACCGCTTCCTGGGCATAGGAACCGGTATACATGGCATAGCCTACCCGGTCTCCCACCGACACTTCCGTAACGTTGGGCCCAATAGCCTTAACTATGCCGGCAGCCTCACGTCCCGGAGTCCACGGTAGGCTCGCCGGGGGGTTGGTCCCCTTTCTGCTGGAAACGTCGGTGTAGTTGACACCCACTGCTTTGATGTCAATCAGTGCCTGGTCGGGACCCGGAGTCAGGTTGGGTACGTCTTCGTACCGCAAGACATCGGGCCCGCCAATTTCATGAGCGCGGACTGCTTTCATTGCTCTTCTCCGAATTGATTTATAGATTTGTCTCTGGCGATTGGAGCATTCCAGTTTCGGGCGACCAGGCATCCGACTGTTTCGGATGGAGCCATGCTTTCTATCCGCCGAGAACTGAAAAAATGCCTGTCGTGTTGTCTATATTCTCCAGGTCGCGGAGCCTGACAACCGATTCTTCAATGTGGTCTGGCGGCAGAATATATCGGGAGCAGTACAGGAACTTGGCATCCAATTCCTCGCGGGAAAGGGGTAGTTCCGGTTGTCCACGGGCAAATTCCACGCGGTGCCGCAGGGTTCGGCCGTCCAGAAGGGAAATAACCATCGATGCAGGGTATGGGATGGACTGGAAGGGTTCCTCAGTAGCTTCGACGGTTAGCAGGTCCATTAACCCTCGGACCCTCCCGTCCGCAACCGCGGCATCTATAAAGTTATCAATGAGGGGTTGTCCGTAAGTCAGGGCTGACGCCACAATGAAGCTGATGCAACTTCGAGCCTCCCAGCCGTTGACTGGAGTAGCAAAAGGCAAGGCATCAAGGGCGGACTGAGTGACACCGACCTTAATCGCAGAGACCTCTTGTGGGGAAACCCGGTACTGCTGAACCAACTGCAGCGCAGCGTCGATGACCGTGTGCGATGCTGAGTTGCAGGGGTAGAGTTTGAGGGAAATGCCAGGACTTTGGATATCGTAGGGATTGCCCAGTCGTCCCCCGAAATCCGAACTGTCAATCGCTCCTCCAAATTCAGCAACTGTACGGGCGCCTGGTGAGGGAGAAGTAATGAAGTTGGGAATAGCGGTCAGTCCCTGGCTCGCCAGTAACGCTGCCATCAGGCCCGACATGGCTGCCAAGCCTTGACGGTAAGCCCTGGCGGGGCCGGCATCCAGGCCCGAGTGGCTTACTGAGGTTTGTTGTGCGGCCAGGAGCAAGGCTTGCACCATCTGTGATTGGTCCAGTTGCAAGAGTTTTCCCGCGGCAGTCGCAGAGCCAATCGCCCCAGCGAATTCTGTGGAGGCACCGGTCTGTCCCAATGCTCCGGTCAGCTTGGAAGTCACTTCGCAACCGGCTACGAAGGCGGACAACACGTCACGGCCGTCAATGCCGTCCATTTCCCCTAGTGCCATAACCACCGGAAAAACCGAGCTTCCCGGGTGGCTGCGGGTGGGGATCACTTCATCGTCAAAGTCCAACAGGTGAACCATCAAACCATTGGCCAGGGCCGCGTATACCGGAGATGTACGAAGACCCTTTCCGATGATGGTGCATTTCCCGTTCCCGCCCATTTGCTGAGCGAATCTGGTGATGGTCTGGCCTTCTTGCTGGGCCGCGCCGGCCAGTCCCACCGCCGCGGAATTTACGATAATTTCCTTGGAAACGTCCACTACTTCCGGAGGCAATTGGTCAAAATCTGTCTCATCCGACGCAAAGCGAGCGATTTCAATAAATAGGCCATGGGGAATGGGCATAGGGACTTGCTCCAGGAGTCTATGGATGCTGCGCGTAAAGAATACTAACCGCAGTTGACCTTGGCAACCGAGTATTTCGCCTTTGCTTTACCCTAAACCATGCTTTATTATTACCGCAATAAACGCTCTGCTCCCGGCGTTTGTGGGGGCAATTGAGCAAGGAAAGCAGGAGTAACACGAGTATGAGCTACGAGGCAATCAAGATTGACCAGGTGCAGAGGGTCGCAATCATTACCCTGAACCGGCCCGAGGTTTTGAACGCACTAAACATCCAGTTGGTACGGGAATTGGACGAGGCCATTAACGGGATGGTTGAGGACGAGGAAGTCGGCGCAATAGTAATAACGGGAGAAGGTGAGCGCGCCTTTTCCGCTGGCGCTGACATTCATGAAAACCGGGAAAAGTCCCAGGAGGAGCGGGACGCGGGTGCTGCCGAGCGCGCCGAGTACACCTGGCGCATGGCAAGTTGTCCCAAGCCCCTCATAGGGGCGATCAATGGCCTGTGCTATGGCGGAGGCACTGTGATGGCAACCTCCCTGGACTTCCTGATTGGCTGTGACAAGTCCAGTTTCCGGTTTCTGGCAGTCAACTACGGTCAGATGAACGCCACCTGGAGCCTGCCCAATCTCATTGGATGGCCCAAGGCCAAGGAACTGCTTTACAGCGGCCGCGAGGTATTCGCGGACGAGGCCTATCACATCGGATTGCTAAATCACCTGGTACCCAAGGAAGAACTGATGGACAAGGCGATTGAGGTCGCTTCGGGCATTGCCAAAAACCGGTCCGAGGGTATAGCCAACATAAAGCAAATGCTGTTTGAGCACACCGGCAAGCCCATGGAAGAGCAGTTTTGGAACGAAGTAAACTCCCGGCAGGGCCGTTTTCGCGGTCTTACCGTGGAAGAGGGCTTCAGAGACTTTCTTGATAGGAAGGGCCGGAAGCCGCAAGTTTCCTAGTTTCCGTTTTGAGTTCGTTTTTCCAAATTATGGAAGCCCCTGCAAGTCGGGGGCTTTCGTACGTGTGGAGAGCAATAAAACTCTTTGATTGAGGGCTACTCCTCGATTTAATATGGTAAGGCCTATGCAAAGTCCGATTCCGGTCCCAACGCCCAGTCGCCGGGCACAAGCCGCAGATGTCACTGCCCCCGATGGTTCGGAAATCCGCTTTTTAATCGACCAGCGTCATCTAGCCCGGGGCGCAAGCATGGTGGAGGTTGTGTTGCCAGCGGGCCAGGTTTCCAGGCCGGTATACCACCAAACGGTTGAGGAAATTTGGTACATCCTGTCGGGCCCCGGCCAGGTATGGCGGTGTCCGCCGGAAGAGCCATTCCCCGATAAAGTTCCCGCCACAACGGTTTCGCCTGGGGATGCGCTGGTTATTCCTACCGGTTGGAGTTTCCAGTTCAGCGCCGACACAGACGGGGAACTTCGTTTCCTTTGTGTTACCTTCCCTCCCTGGCCCGGACCGGACGAGGCTCAGCCCGCCAGGTTTGGCGGGTTGGGCGCCCCAACGGTATAAGGGCGCCTTCGAAAGGCTGTTTCAGCTATACGTTGTACTGAAGTCAAAAGCGGCAAATGATATACTGTTTGGGTGTACTTTCAGTCGTCGGGCCGGTGTAGCTCAGTGGCAGAGCAGCGGTTTCGTAAACCGCAGGTCAAGGGTTCGACTCCCTTCACCGGCTCCATACGCTTCAGCAATCCCCCCGTGATTTATTCCCTCATCCATTTAAGAGCATTCAGCTTGTTTGATCGTTTATTGCCAAGTGGCGCAGCGCCGCAGTCAATCGGTCGGGCTTGCCTGGTGTTTCTTGTCCTGGTGATAGCCCTTGCTGCCGGTTGCTCAGAGCCTCCCGCTCCCGAGGTGAACGATCAGCCGAGCAGTGATGGGGAGCAGTTCTCAGCCAACTCCGATATAATCGTTACTCCTTCGGCGATTCCTGCCAGCGAACCTGGTGGTGATTCACCTGCGCCACCGTCTTTTGCGGCAATCGCCGTACCTGAGCGAACTTCAACACCGGTCGTTCCAACTTCGGAACCGCCGCCAACGCTGGCGCCTCGGGTGACCGTAAAGGACTTCTCCCGAGTCCATATGCCCCCCGCCCCTGATAGAGACCTCTTCAGATTAGCCTATGAACTTCTGCTTCCGCCGGGTCATCCGGAAGTTGGGAAGGTGGTAGATGGTGAGCAGCCAACCTACCAAATTGGGCGAGTGGACGACTTCTACCTGGTAGATCTGGACGGCCTGGAAAAATACCAGTCAAGTTTTGAATTGAGGCACGTGTCGCCCCATGCGTACTGGTACGTTGAGGAAGGCTTCCAGGTGGAACTGGGCGATTTACAAAGGGCCGCGATAGAGTTCGAGGAAGTGATCTATCCTCGGGTTACAAACTATTTTGGAACGGAGTGGACCCCTGGGGTGGATAATGACCCCCATTTGACTATCGTCCATGGCGACATAAGAGGCGCCGGAGGATACTTCAGTTCCACGGACGAGTATCCTTCCGCTATCCGCCCTCACAGCAACCAGCGGGAAATGATTTACATAAACATTTCCTACTTGAGGGTCGGCTCACCATACTACTACAGCGTGCTGGCCCATGAACTGAACCATGCCGTGCTCTGGAATCACGACTCCTCTGAAGACACCTGGATCAGCGAGGGCCTTGCGGAACTGTCGGTAACGGTTGCCGGTTATCCCCAGGACAGCATCAGTCGGTACCTGCAACGTCCCTACGTACCGCTGGTTCATTGGCCGCTGGATGATGCTGCAATAGGGGCCCACTATGGCGGGGCGTCTCTGTTTATGCATTATCTTTATGAGCACTACAGTGGACTTGATGGGGAGTCACTACGAGAAATCATGACCGAGCAAAGCGACAATATTGCCGGCATAATTAAGTACCTTGCCGACGCCGGCTACGACAAGGACTTTCATGCTGTCCTGCAGGACTGGGTGGCAGCTAATTTCCTTGACGAGGAGTCTGGGCCATACGGTTATTCCGGCCTGGAGGTGCAGGCCCAAAAAAACAGGACCGTGAACCAGCCAGACCAGGTAGAAAACGACCTAGCCCAATACGGCACCCACTATGTTGAGATGGGTTCCAAACTCAGGGAGAGTTCGATAACTGTGAAGTTTGATGGGATTGGTTACAACAGTTTGCTGCCCGTGGAAGTATCCGAACCTGGCTGTTGGTGGAGCAATGTTGGAGACTCGATAACCTCAAGCCTTACCCGCGAAGTGGACCTGACCGGGATTGAAGGCGCGACGCTCAAGTATGACGTCTGGTACAGCATTGAAGAAGAATGGGACTACGTGTACCTGCAGGTTTCCGAGGACGGCGGTAGCCACTGGGACATTCTTGACACTCCTCTGACCTCGGCAGCCAACCCCATCGGCGTGGCATTTGGACCGGGTTACACTGGCGCCAGCAAGGGTTGGCAGACCGAATCCGTTGACCTGTCGAAATACTCCGGTCGAGTTATTCTGGTGCGTTTTCAATATGTGACTGACGATGCATTGAATGACATGGGAATGTGCCTGCAAGGTTTGAAGATATCAGGGAATGGCAATTCTTCGGACGACGGTGGCTGGAGCAATGACGGATTTGTCTTCATTGACAACCGGGTGCCTCAGGAATTCGCAGTCCAGGTCATCCAGAAAGGGGACTCCAACAACGTTCTCCGGGTGCCGCTCCACTTTACTTCTACCGGGATGTGGCAGGGCGAACTGACCGTCGAGCCCTACGACGGCCTGGACAGGACTGTAGTAGCCATTACCGCCATGGCTCCGGCGACGAGGGAGAAGGCCGAATATCGACTCTCCCTGGAAAACGCCGAAGACCGGTAGCCTTCGCTCAGTTTTGATTCGTGGCCTGCCCAAACTTGCACCGTGAGTATTTCTAAGCTAGCTCTTTGCGTAATTGGTTGCGGCAATTACGCCGCCGACTTCGCCAGCAGCGTTCAATCGCTGTCCGGTGAAATTGACCTTTACTTTGCCAGCAGGGACTCCGCCCGGGCAGAGGAATACTGTCAACGATTCAAGGGACAGGGCTTCTTTGGCAGTTACGCGGAAGCGGCAATGGATGCGAGGGTGGATGCCCACTATGTCTGTACCCCTCACCATCTTCACCGGGAACACTCAGAGCTTGGGATTCGGCACGGCAAGCACATTCTTGTAGAGAAACCTATTGCTAACGACCTGGAAGAAGGTCTGGCAATTGTACGGGCGGCTGAAGTAGCGGGAGTAACTCTTATGGTCGCCGAGAACGTACGTTATTTGGCCCAGGTTAGACGGTGCCGGGAGTTGGTAGCGGGTGCGAGCCTGGGTGAAATAAGGCTGGTCCAGTTCCAGGAAGAATTCCCTTTCAATCCCGGTGGGTGGCGTAGTCAGCAGTCTCTCAGTGGCGGAGGTGTCTTTATTGACGGTGGAATCCACAAAGTTCACTTCATGCGGTACCTGATGGGCGAGCCTGAAACGGTTTTCGCTGCCCAACTGCCCAAGGCAATGGTGGGACACGAAGGAGAGGACGGCGTCGTAATGATGTTGCGATGGGCCTCAGGAGCCGTAGGGCTGATTAACCATGCCTGGACGGCGGGGAAAGTTGTACCCCCTACCGTAACTGTTTCGGGGACGAAAGGACTTGTCCACTTTGAAGTGGGCAGTGGGCGCTTGGACCTGGAAGGAGGAAATTCTGGGGATGCCTGGCAGTTCTTGCCGGACAATCGTGGATTGCCGACAATGGTCCGGGAATTCAAGCAAAGCATATTAGAAGGGCGGGAGCCGGAGACTTCAGGCAAAGAAGGGTTGCGAGACTTGGAGTTGGTTCTAGCTGCCTACGAGTCGTCCCGGCTGGGGACCACAGTCCCGCTGGGTAACCGGAGTATGCCTTCAGGTTAGAACAACGACAGGGATTAAGTGGGTAGCCGGAAACCGCAGGGGAGGGTTGAAAAGCCCTCCCCTCACATTGGAGTGCAAGGAGTCTAAAGGGTCGGCAGATATCGCTCGATTTCGTAGTCGGTGACAGTTGCCCGGTACCTTTGCCATTCCAGCCTCTTGTTGCGAATGAAGCTCTCAAGGATGTGGTCGCCCAGCGCTTCCCTCAGCAGGCTGCTTTCCTCCGCCAAGGCAATCGCCTCTCCCAGGCTTCCAGGGAGCAGTCTTATTCCCTGGGCTGCCGATTCCTCGGGAGTCATGGCGTAAACGTTCCCTTCCATGGGAGGCACTTCCGGATATTCCTCCTCTATTCCCTTCATGCCAGCGGCCAGCATGACGCTGAAGGCCAAATAAGGATTGCAAGCAGGGTCGGGCGCCCGGTACTCGATCCTGACCGAATTTTCGTAGCCGGGCTTGTAGGAAGGCACGCGCACCAGATCCGAACGGCTGTGGGCCCACGAAATATATACGGGCGCTTCATAGCCCGGAACCAGGCGCTTGTATGAGTTGATCCATTGGTTGGTGACCAGGGTAATTTCGCGTGCGTGCCGAATCAGGCCAGCTATGAATCGCTTGGCAATGACGGACAGCTTGTATTCGTCCTCCGGGTCATAGAACGCGTTAATGTCTCCCTTGAATAGAGACTGGTGAGTGTGCATACCTGAGCCGTTGTGTCCGGTAAAAGGCTTGGGCATGAAAGATGCATGGAAGCCACGCAGTTGGGCCAGTTCCTTGATGGCCAGTTTCGCGGTTATCACGCTGTCTGCCATGGTCAGCGCGTCAGTATATTGCAGGTCTATTTCGTGCTGGCTGTGGGCACCCTCGTGATGGGAATATTTGACCGGAATCCCCATGTCTGAGAGGTTAAGCACCGTGTCTCGCCGGAGGTCGGCGGTGGGGTTGCTGGAAAGCTGGTCGAAATAGCCGTCCTGGTCCAGCGGCTGAGGTGGCTTCAGTTTGGCAGATTCGTCTCTTTCCGGTTTCTCCAGGTAAAAGAACTCCAGCTCAGGTCCCACGTAATAGGTGTAACCCATTCTTGCCAGTCGCTCAAGGTTGCGCTTCAAGGCCAGCCGAGGGTCTCCCATAAAGTGGTCGCCGCTGGGGGAGTAGATATCGCAAAACATCCTAGCAACAGCGTTTTGCCTGGGCCTCCAGGGCAGCACCGCAAAAGTAGTGGCGTCGGGATAGGCCCGCATATCACTTTCGTCGATCCGGTATGAATCGTCCGAAGCCCGGGCAAAACCCTCGATGGCGGTACCGTCAAAGCCTACCCCTCTCTCTATGGCTTCCTCCAGGTCATCCACGTTAATCGCAAATCCCTTCAGGTTGCCGAGAATGTCGGTAAACCAGAGGCGCACAAACTTTACGTCGTTGTCCCTGGCGGTACGCAGAACATATTCCTGCTCGGCGGTTTGGGCGTCCATCATGTCAATCTCCCCGGGCAATTCGTAACTTTTGGTCGTCTAAGGGTCTCTTGGCTTGTTTCAACTGGCTGCGATGGGTATGGTCTTTTAACTCCCATCGGTGACTGGCTGAAATGGCAACGCCGTCCCACAGGGGACGGCGTTCCAAATGCGGTCGGGTTTGCCGGTTACCCCTGGGTGGCGCCACCCACGGTCTCAATGATCAACCGGGTGACGGTGTAGGGATCACAATTGGCATTGGGCCGGCGATCTTCGATGTAGCCTTTGCCGTCCCGGGCTACCTGCCAGGGTATACGGACCGAGGCGCCACGGTCAGAAACGCCGTATCTGAACTCACGGTAGGAGCAGGTCTCGTGGAGGCCGGTCAGCCTCTCCTCAATCCTGTGACCGTAGTTAGATATGTGAAGGTCGTGACGGGTTTGCAAGGCTTCGGCGGCCGCAACGCAGGGTTCGTAGCTATCCCGCATCTGGTTGGTGGAGAAGTTGGTGTGGGCTCCGGCGCCGTTCCAGTCCCCCTTGACCGGCTTGGGATCGAGAGTAGCGCTGATGCCCTTGCGGCCATCAACGGTTTCCACGTCTTCACCGATGCGATAGAGCAGCCAGCGCGCCAGCCAGAGGTGGTCGCCCGCTGCAGGCGAACCGATGGGGCCGATCTGAAATTCCCACTGGGCCGGCATTACCTCGCCGTTTATGCCGGAAAAGGCCAGGCCGGCGAAGAGGCAGGCATCCATGTGCTGTTCAACCACCGGGCGCCCGAAGACCTCGTCGGAGCCGACTCCGCAGTAATAGCCACCCTGAGGAGCCGGGAACCCGTTGTCCGGCCAACCCAGTGGCTTTATGCCGTCAAAGAAGGTGTACTCCTGTTCAATACCAAACCAGAAGTCCAGGGAGGCATACTGTTCAGCTGCCGCAGCACAGGCCGCCCGGGTGTTGGATGGGTGTGGGGTCATGTCGGTCAATAGGACTTCGCACATGACCAGCTTGTTATCTCCGCGCCTTATCGGGTCGGGTACTACCAGCACCGGATTCAACACGCAGTCGGAGTTCTCACCGGGGGCCTGATTGGTGCTGGATCCGTCAAAGCCCCAAACCGGAGGGTCTTCTCCGTCAGGCACGATTTTGGCCTTGGATCGCAGCTTTGCCGTGGGTTGTTGGCCGTCAATCCATATATATTCTGCTTTGTAACTCATGATCTTGCCTCCCTCTCCTTGTTTTCTGTCCAGTTTAAGTTGTGGAAGTGCCCTTGACTTCTATTCAGATCTCGTTTGCCAAGCCAGCCAGGTGGACGGCTCAACTAAGGGGTATATGCTCCCTCTCCGTGCTCCGTCAGATCCAGGCCCAGTTGCTCGCTATTGTTGTCAACCCGGAGGCCGATGGTGTATTTAATCGCCAGGAGAATTAAGCTTGTGGCAACAAAGGACCATATTGCGGTTCCCGCGATTCCCACCAATTGAATGAGCACCTGTTCTGCCCGGCCTACTCCGTCGGGCAGTGCACTATAACCGATTCCAACGAACAATCCGGTGGCCAATGCGCCCCAAGTGCCGCCCATGCCGTGGACTCCCCATACTGCCAGGGCATCATCAACCTTTAGCTTGAGCAGCAACTCGATTGCCCCGTAACAGATGGCGCCGGCGACGAGACCGATTATAACCGCAGGCATTGCTCCCACGAATCCGGCTGCCGGAGTTATGGCTACCAATCCTGCTACAGCCCCTGAGGCGGCTCCTATAATGCTCGGCCGCTTCCCAAAAATCCAGGACATGGCCACCCAGGATACCAACCCTGCTGCTGCTGCGGTGTTAGTCACTACAAACGCGTTGACCGCAACACCGTCGGCGGCCAGGGCGCTGCCAGCATTGAATCCAAACCAGCCGAACCAGAGCAGTCCCGCGCCAAGAACTATCATTGGCACGTTGTGAGGTGGCAATGGTTGTTCTCCGAAACCGATCCGCTTTCCAATGATAAGCGCTGCGGCCAAAGCGGCGATACCGGAGTTGATGTGGACGACGGTGCCCCCGGCGAAATCAAGTGCGCCAAGATTCCCCAGCCAGCCGCCTCCCCATACCCAGTGGGTCACCGGGGCATAAACGATTGTTACCCAGAGGACGGTGAATATGATGAAAGCGCTGAACTTCATCCTCTCGGCGAAGCCGCCGGTAATAAGGGCTGGCGTAATGATGGCGAACATTCCCTGGAAGACCATGAAGGTCTGGTGAGTAATGTTGTCGGCGTAGGGGCCAGGTTCGTCTGCGCTCACGCCGGCCAGGCCAAACCATTGCAGGTCGCCAACTATCCCAAGGCCGCCCAGGTCTCCGCTAAAGGCGAGGCTGTAGCCCCAAAGAACCCAGACTACACCTACCAGGCCCATGCACATCAAGCTGTGCATGACGGTGGCCGTCACGTTCTTTCGACGAACCAGACCACCGTAGAAGAAAGCCAGGCCCGGAGTCATAAGCAGGACCAGGGCCGAAGAAGCCAGAATCCAAGCGGTGTCTCCACTATTCATATCTTGCCATCCCCTTTTTGGGCCAGGTGAGCGGTTAAGTCAGTAGCCTTTGAATGAATTCCAGTCTCTGGTCAGCGTCGAGTTCCCCTTTCGATTTAGCCCTTTCATAGAAACAGCCCATACTCCAGGCAAATGCTGGAAGCATGGACTCTTATGCAGAATAGTGTTTGGAACTGGTTCTCGACGCCTGGGCCGGCTGGTCTACCCGGCTACTTCTTCAGGAACAGCTTAGGGAGCAACACCCACATGCTGAACAGTCCAACGAATGCAGCTCCGGCGCCCATGATCTCCATCTTCCCTTTCGCTCCTCGCCATTGAATTATGGCATGGAGTCTGCCGTCGTAATGTTACGAACGGTTTACCAACTTGTTAACTTTATGTTACAAACCCAGGTAAATATTGCTTTCTTATCATCCCAATAGTTGGGCTCATAGGATGATTCTGTCTGTATTGTTGGCAGGGAATTGCAGAGGAAACGGAAGACTGCTGGCCGCCCTATTTCTTGAGCAACAACTTGGGCACCACAACCCACAGGCTGAACAAAGTTATGAAGGCGGCGCCGGCGAAAATGGCTTCCATGGTTTAACTCCCTCGAATCAGTGTATGAGGGTATTCTGGTGGCCGGGTGTTTCACGGAAATATCGCCCGTGTAAACTTTCTGTAAACTGGAGAGGATTTCGTCTTAACCCGGATATTTGAGGTCGCCCACTGATACGAAACAAGGAAAGCCGGGGAGCATATGCTCCCCGGCTTTCCTTGTTTCGAGTGTTCGTTAACCAGGAGCCGAGGTTATTGGTTTGCCTTACCTCTTCGCGGGCTTTATCCAGACCAACCAGCCCGATGCTCTTCTGGATTTGTATGCTATATGAGATGGAAGGAAAATGGCTTCGAAAGCGCTTATTTCTTGAGCAACAACTTGGGGACTACGACCCAGAGGCTGAACAAAGTTATGAAGGCGGCACCGGCGAAAATGGCTTCCATCGTTTTTGTCTCCTGCGTTTTAGTTTATGTGGGTATTCTGGGGCCAAGTTGTTTCGCGAAAATATCGTAAAAGTAAACTTTGTGTAAACGGACGAAGCAGTCTTCGAGCAGGGAAAAGCTCAATTTTGCGACAACGAACTGGCTGATCAGCAGGATCTCTTGTCGTTCTACAGCGAATAATGACTCCTGGTCAGCGGGGAATGGGGTGAGGATGCTGTTGCTATGCTGTGCAGCTTTGGTTTGGTCCCTGGGGCAGTTCCTGGACTGTTATTGTTCGGTTGAGGACCTGGTTAGCCTGCGTGAGCAGCGGCAATTTGGAGCGGCCTGAGACCCAGCCAATTAGAAGGGCCAGTGAGGTGTGCCCCACTGGCCCCGTGAACTCCATTGGCGGAAGGGAGTCTTACCTGCTTACGCTTGCTCCCTAGACAAGGTGATAGGCTTCCATACCGTGCTCCGAAGCATCCACCCCCTCCATTTCTTCCTCCTCTGTGACACGGACTCCCATGGTGAACTTGAGCAGGAAGAACATCAGGAAGCCGGTGCCCAGAGCCCAGACAAGCACGACCACTATGCTGGCAAGCTGTGGTACAAGCAGACTTGCGTCTCCTCCTATCAGTCCGGTTACGTCGTTGTTTCCACTGGCGAAAATGGCCACTGCCAGCAGTCCCCACAATCCGCAAACACCGTGGACTGATGCTGCTCCAACCGGGTCGTCAATTTTCAGGACCTTCTCTATTACCGTAACCGAAATCATCATGATGGGCGCAGCCACGGCTCCAATCACTACCGCGGCCCAAGGGTCAACAAAGGCTACCGGGGCGGTGATTCCGACCAAGCCGGCCAGGGCGCCGTTACAAGCCATCAGGATGTCAGTCTTGCCCGTACGAATCAGCTGGATGTAGAGGGCGACCACTGAGCCTGTGGCTCCAGCCAGCAAGGTGTTGATGGCATTCAGACCGATGGATGCGCCGCTGTTGATGTTAAATCCGAACCAGCCGAAGAACAGGATAAATGTGCCGATAATCACGTAAGGCACATTGTGGCCGAAGAGTTGGTTGGCCGAACCGTCGGCATTGTACTTTCCGGTCCGGGGGCCAACTACCGCTGCGCCTGCCAGGGCCACAAAGCCGCCCACGGCGTGCACTACGCCGGAACCCGCATAGTCGAAAGCGCCGAGCACGGCCAACCAGCCTTCGCCATTCCATACCCAGTGACCGTAGAGCGGGTAAATGATGGCGCCAATAAGGAAGCTGTAGGCAAAATAGGCCTGGGTCTTGGTACGCTCTGCTACAGCGCCGGCTACGATAGTTGCGGCAGTTCCAGCGAACACCATCTGGAACATCCAGTCCACATACACTTGCCAGTCGCTTCCGCCGGATAGCAGGAAGAAATTGTCCGTTCCGGCGATGCCCGCGGCGGAACTTCCCATCATGATGGCGAAACCGAAGGCCCAGAAGGACAGGGATGCAATGGCGAAGTCCATGAAGCTCTTGGTCATATAGTTGACCGTGCTCTTGGACCGGATCAGGCCTGCGCCCAGAAATGCGAAACCGGCCTGCATGAAGAACACCAGGAAGGCTGCCACCATGGTAGTCAGGTTGCCCAGGTGCGTTGCCTGGTCTTCCACCTCCTGCAGGGGTGGATCGCTCTGCGCGAAAGCGACGTTCCAGCCGACCATGATAGCCGCTGCCAGCAAGCCGGCCAGCACATAGGGCAGAAACCGCCGCAAGGTTGTTTCTTTGAGTCCGAAATTCCACTCTTTAGCAAGCATTTTCGATCACAATGCCTCCTTAAATTAGCTGAGTGAATTCTATTACTCAAAACAAAGTCGATTATTGCCTGAATGTAAACAATATTTTGCCAGCGTGTTAATTAATTCGTACTATTTTGTCCTTTTGTAACCTCTTGGAAACAAGTCAAATGACCATAAACGACCGGCACCCATAGCCTGCCAGGGTTCAATTCCCTTAGCCGAGGTTGTAAACTGATAACCATGCAAGAAAGAGAAGACGGCCTTATTGGCAGTCGTGTTGCCAAGCTGAATAGGTTGAGGGAGCGGGGCATAGACCCTTATCCGCACCGTTACCGAAGGTCGGCCGACACGGCGACCGCAGTTGCCGAGTATGAAGTGTGGGAGTCTGAAGTTGGACCGGAGCCGGGGGAGGACGCACCTCCCGCCCCCGGTCATTCCCTGGCGGGCCGCATTGTGTCCATGCGTGTAATGGGACGGGCGGCGTTCCTGGACTTGCGGGACGGCTCGGGAAATGTCCAGGCAATGTTCCGCCAGAATGTGCTGGGTGACGAGTATGAACTTCTGAAAGACCTGGACCTGGGGGACTTCATCGGCGTATCCGGCAAAATGCTCCGTACCCGGACTGGCGAAGTTACCATAGAAGCAGGACAGGTAACCGTGCTTTCCAAAGGCATGAGACCGCTACCCGAAAAGTTCCACGGTCTGCGGGATGTGGAAACAAGGTACCGGCAAAGGTACCTTGACCTGATTGCCGACCCGGAGGTAATGACGGCTTTTACTCAACGGAGCCGGGTAATCAACAGCATTCGCCGGTACCTTGACGGCCGCGGCTTCCTTGAAGTTGAAACACCCATCCTGGTGCCCGTGGCTGCCGGCGCCCATGCCCGTCCTTTCGACACTCACCACAACGCGCTGAATCAGCGTCTGTACCTCCGCATCGCCACCGAACTTTACCTCAAGCGCTTGATAGTAGGTGGGTTCGACAAGGTCTACGAGATCGGCAGAGTGTTCCGAAACGAAGGAATTGACCAGGACCACAACCCGGAGTTCACTCTCCTTGAGAGCTACGAAGCCTACGCCGACTACAATGATGTTATGGAAATGGTGGAAGGAATGATGTCCACTGCGGCCATGGATGCCCGGGGCACCATGGCCATACCGTATGGCGAGGACATCATAGATTTCACACCGCCCTGGCCACGCCTGCAGCTCAAGGAAGAATTGTACCGCCGCAGTGGTGTGGACATTGACGAGTTTCCGGACGACGAGTCTCTAGTGATAAAGGTTGCCCAACTGGGCATCGACGTGGGAATCAGGGAGAGCAGAGGACGTCTAATAGACAAGCTGGTTTCTACCTTTGTAGAGCCCAACCTGATACAACCCACTTTCCTGCTGGATTACCCGGAAGATATGTCTCCCCTCGCCAAGGCAAAACCGGGTGCGCCCGGCGACGTAGAGCGGTTTGAAGCCTTTGCCGCAGGAATGGAAATCGCTAACGCTTACACTGAGCTTAACGATCCCGCAGTCCAAAGAGAGCGGTTTGAGGGGCAGGAATCGATCCGGGAACGTTACGATGATGAGGAAGTGGACCGACTCGACGAGGATTATCTAACTGCGCTGGAATATGGAATGCCACCCACCGGCGGCTTGGGGGTAGGTATCGACCGACTGGTAATGTTGCTGACTGGTCAGGCCAGCATCCGGGACGTACTGTTATTCCCGCAGATGCGGAGCCGCCGAGAAGGCAGTGGCTCGTCAGATTCGCACGAGGAAAGCGAGTCTTAGCTGAATTGCTAGACGAAAGTCGAAGACCAAGTGACATTGAAATGTACCGGATGTCTGTCAGAAATTATTGTTAATTTGTCTGTTGCAAGGGACTGTCTGCCGATCAAGTAATGCTACGGCGCAGCCCATTCAAGAAAGTGGTAAAGATTAAAACATGCTTTCCATTGAACTAATACGCCGCGACCCCGAATTTGTACGTCAAGCCCTGGTTTCTCGAGGGGAAGAGGGGCCGTTGGAAGAGTTGTTGGCCCTTGACACCCGTCGTCGAATTGCCATCAGCCAGGGAGACGAGTTGCGGGCCCGGAGGAATCAGGCCAGCCGAGCTATTGGTCAACTCCGGTCGCAAGGTGAGGATGCTCCGGAAGATGTAGTCCGGGAAATGCGAGAAGTAGGACAGGAAATTGACGGGCTCGAACAGGAAACCAAGGGCCTGGAAGAGCGTATCAATTCTATTCTGTTGGAATTGCCTAACCTGCCCCGTGCGGACGTCCCAAAGGGCTTGAGTGAGGAAGAGAACATAGTGATCCGCCAATGGGGCGAACCCAGATCCTTGGATTTTCCCGCAAAGCCTCATTGGGACCTGGCAGAAGAGTTGGGAATTATCGATTTTCAACGGGGCGTAAAGCTGTCCGGCAGTCGCTTTTATACTATGTCCAGCTACGGAGCCAAACTGGAACGGGCTACCATTTCCTGGATGCTGGATCTGCACAGCAAGGAGCATGGGTATACAGAACTTATGCTGCCCATATTGGTTCGCCGGGAAGTCATGGAAGGCTCCGGGAATCTGCCAAAGTTTGCCGACAACCTCTATAGGGACGAGGAAGACGACTTGTGGCTGATACCTACGGCGGAGGTCCCTATCACCAACTTGTACCGGGACGAAATTCTGCCGCCCGACTCTCTTCCCCGGTACTATGTTGCGCAGACTCCCTGCTTCCGCCGGGAGAAGGCGGCAGCCGGCCGGGACACCCGGGGCATCAAGCGGGTGCATCAGTTCAACAAGGTAGAAATGTACAAGTTCGTCGACCCGTCCACTTCCGACGAAGAACTCGACAGGTTGGTGGCCGATGCCGAGGACGTTTGCCAGCGTCTGGGTCTGGCATACCGGGTATTGCAACTCTGCACCGGGGACATTTCCTTCCCTTCGGCCAAGACTTTTGACATTGAAATCTGGTCCGCCGGGTGCGAAGAGTGGCTGGAAGCCAGTTCATGCTCCAACTGCACCGATTTCCAGGCGCGTCGAGCAAACATTCGGCATCGTCCCGCGGCCGGGGCGCGTCCTGAGTTCGTTCATACCCTGAATGGGTCCGGCCTAGCCTTGCCCCGCGTAATCATTGCTATTCTCGAGAACAACCAACAACCCGACGGTTCGGTAGTCATCCCGGAGGTACTGCGTCCTTACACCGGGTTTGACGTTATCCCGGCGCCCTCAGGCTAGGCCTCTTCCTGGTTTATCATCCGGATTTTCTCCTCGAGGTGTCACGATGGCAGGTATCTGGCCCGGAAGCACCCAATGCGTGGCAATGCTCACCTTCGATGTTGACGGTGTTTCGTCCTGGTTGTGGCGCGACCCTAACTTTGCTCGATTCCCCAGCCTGATGTCCATGGCCGAGTACGGACCTTCCGTCGCAACTCCCAGAATCCTAGACCTCCTGGATAAGCATGACATTAAGGCCAGCTTCTACGTTCCGGGCTATGTCGCCGAAACTCATGTGTCCTTGGTGGAAGACATTGCGAGAAGGGGACACGAGGTAGGGCATCACGGTTACATGCACGAGCCCCCGGGGTACCTCGATCCTGAAGAGGAAAAGGAGATTCTGGAAAAAGGAATCGATATTTTAGCCGGAATCACCGGTGGGGCGCCGAAAGGCTACCGCTCACCCAGTTGGGAGCTTAGCGAGATATCGGTGGACCTGCTGGCTTCTCATGACTTCACATACGATAGCAGCCTCATGGGTGATGATGCCCCGTACGTATTGAATGCTGATGAACCGAATAGGAGGCTGGTCGAGGTACCTATCCACTGGCTGCTGGATGACGCGCCCAATTTTGTTTATGCGCCGGCCGCCAATCGACTTGGGCCAATGCGAAATCCGGATGAAGTATTCGGTGCATGGGCGGCAGAATTTGAGGGTCTCTACCGATATGGAAGGTCCTTCAATCTGACTATGCACCCCCAGTACATAGGCCGGCCGGGCCGCCTGCTTATGTTGGAACGATTGATTAACCACATCAGAACCTTTCCAAACGTGGAGTTCATGCGGGTAATCGATGTAGGCGAGATGTGGGCTTAGCTCTATTCTCAGTCCGACCGCCTCTTTTCTCCTTGTAACGGAACAAGCCTCCCTTTATCATGGGCCCCAATCCAGTAAGCACGGAGGAAGCCATGCCGCAAGTGCACGACCGGGGTGGTTGGGAGACCGATGAACCCATCAATCGGGAAGAGCATTCACTCTCGGATTGGGAGCGCCGGGTCGACGCCATGCACAACGTACTCAGCGAAAAGGGCCTGCGTCGAACTGACGAGATGCGCCGAGCTATAGAGAGCCTCGACTCCGAGACCTATGAAGCTTGCTCTTATTACGAACGCTGGACTGCGGCCCTGGAGATTCTGCTCATCGAAAAAGGTGTCCTCTCCAAGGAAGAACTGGACCAGAGATTTGCCGAGATTGAAGGGTAGGGATCTCATGACCACTTCCGATAGCCAGCCAGTCAGTGAGTCCCCCCAGTTCAGCCGGGGCGACCTTGTAACTGTAAGGGTCGATAATCCCGGCGGCCATTTCCGCACACCGACCTATATCCAGGGACATACGGGACGCGTGGAAGCTCTTTGCGGCATTTTCCCTAACCCGGAATCCCTGGCTTACGGGGGAACAGGCCAGCCACATCAACCGCTTTACCGGGTGGAGTTCTCCCAGTCTCAGGTTTGGTCGGCCTATGCTGGCCCGCCAGGTGACAAGATTCTCGTTGATATTTACCAGCATTGGCTGGTCCCTAAATCCCCTTAAACAGAACGGCCAGCCAGGAGGAAGACATGAGTGGTGCTATAACTGGGCACGATAGCGACGGCCACCAGGGACACGATCACTCGGAACATCCGGGAATGGCCCACGACGAGGAACTGGGCTATTACGCTCGTCGGGCCAAAGCGATAGAGGCTCTGTTGGTGGAAAAAGGTATTTGTTCCCCGGATGAAATTCAGGGAATGGTCGACCGGGTAGAAGCCCGTTCCCCGGCAGACGGCGCCAGAGTAGTAGCCCGGGCCTGGGTGGACCAGGAGTTCAAGGTGCGCCTGCTATCTGACCCGGAAGCCGCACTGGGCGAGCTTGGATACGGACTTCCGCCGACCACGCCCAAGCTGGAAGTGGTGGAGAATACTGAGAAGACCCACAACCTGGTGGTTTGTACCCTGTGTTCCTGTTATCCCCGAAACCTGCTGGGACGTCCTCCGGACTGGTACAAGAGCCTGGCATACCGGTCGCGGGCCGTAGTTGATCCCCGGGGGGTCATTCGGGAATTTGGACTGGAACTCTCCGACGAGATCGAAGTGAGAGTGTTGGACAGTACCGCTGATCTGCGTTACCTCGTATTACCCCGCCGTCCGGTGGGGACTGAGGGAATGACCGAAGCCGAACTGGCAGAATTAATAACCCGTGACAGTATGATCGGGGTGACCGAAGCACGAACCCCGGAACGGGCGGCGTCAGGCTGACACACCGACTGCACTCGCGACCACAATAAGTCTTGAAAAGGGGAGGTGCTTTATGAAGGGCCGAATTGTAGTGGTCAAGGAATACGGCAAGCCCTTTGAGATTGAGGAGTACGATGTTCCGGAACCCGAACAGGGCGCCACTCTGCTGCGCATGACCCAGGCCGGCATTTGTGGGTCTGATCTTCACACCTGGAGAGGTGATCAGACTCAGGAGCACATGCCATTGCCTCCCAGCGGCCGGGTGATGGGCCACGAGGGTACCGGAGTGGTTGAGGTTCTTGGGGAGGGGGTCTCCACCGATACCCTGGGAACTCCGATTGAAGAGGGTGACCGGGTAGTCTATTCAGCCGTTTTCCCGTGCTACCGCTGTCACCTTTGCCTCAGGGGCGACACAAATTGGTGTGCCAATCGGGCCTATCCCACTGCCGGGATTTATCCTTACTTTACTGGCACTTACGCCGACTTTCTTTACCTGCCGCCCCGTCACCCCTTCTTCCGGGTCCCGGACGAATTGCCTGACGACTTGCTTGGTCCGGTAAATTGTGCCATGGGCACCGTCACGACGGGTCTGATGCGGGCCGGCGCCCACGAGGGGCAATACGTGGTTATTCAGGGGGCCGGCGGTCTGGGTCTCAACGCCACCGCAATGGCCAAGGATATGGGGGCGGACCGGGTAATAGTACTGGACCGTTTGGAAAACCGGCTTGAGCTGGCGGAGGAATTTGGGGCCGACTTCACCATCAATATCGAGGAATTCAACACGCCGGAGACCCGCATCCGCCGGGTTTGGGAACTGACCGACGGCCGCGGCGCTGACGTGGTTATGGAGTTGGTGGGCAGGGCAGACTTGCTGGCGGAAGGCATTGACATGCTGAGCAACGGCGGCAGTTTCGTGGAGATTGGCGACATTGTCCGGGGGCGGGAAGTGTCCATAGATCCTTCAAAGTTACTCTCAGGCAAGAACATCCTGGGCTCGAGGATGTATCGGCCGGACTTGCTGCCCACCTTGCTGGCTTTCCTGGTCAGAAACCAGGACCGGCTGCCTTTCGACAAGTTGGTTTCCCACAAGTTCCCGCTGGCCGATGTCAATGAGGCATTTGTACAGGCCGAATGGGACCAGCGGCAAACCGTGATAACCCGCGCCATGCTGGTGCCGTAGGCCTGCCGGGAAGCTTCCTCGTTTGTGCTAACAGCTTGGGCGGGTTTCAGACCCGCCCTTTATTATTTCATCGGGTAAGGGAACTAAGTTAACGGCAGCGGCGGTTGCCACCACTTGCTGGTATCGTTGACCTCAATGCTGTCCACCCACTTCACCCATTCGAACCCCCGCTTGCCTGGAGCCACCAACCGGACCGGGAAGCCGTGGCCGTGGGAGAGGGCTTCCGTTCCCACCGTGGTCGCCAGCAGATAGCGCTCGGCCTCATCCAGAGAAAATTTACGAAAGTATCCGGTTACCGACCGGACCGTGACGCTGGCTGCTTCCGCCTTTATTCCTGACTGATTCAATATTACTTTTAATGGAATGCCGCTCCAATCCTGGGTGGTGTGCCAACCGCCGGTGCAGTCCAGGGTGGCCCGTACCGTCTGCCTTTCCTGTCCGTTTCCCGAAACGTCCTGAAACCCAAGTTCCAACGGTCTATCAACCAGCCCGGTCACGTTCAGGCGCCACGTTGCAGGATCTACCGGGCCGGGAGAATCGTTCAACCAGGAAGTTGACGGGAAGCTGTTGCCGCTTTCGCTGCCGTTTTGGTAGGAACCCGTGAATCTGCGGTCGGCTCCTGGCAGGCTTGCCAATCGGTTACCAAGCTCGCCCAGTTGCCATAATGCGAGTCCAGCTAACCCCAGGCCCCCCAACCGCAAGACCATTCTGCGGTCGGCCCAGAATCGACTGCGAAAGTTCCAGCGATGCCTCAGTGTGTGCCACAAGAGGAAGGGAGTGATGGCAATCGAGAGGTAAATGTGCCAGCTTACCCCGCTTATACCCAGATAGTAGAAGGGTCCAGCGTGGCTCCAGACTAGCCCTAGCGTCAGTGCCGAAAGCAGGAGAACCAGCATCAACAAGGAAGCGGAGTAAGGTGCCCAGTCCCTCTTCCACAATCGCCAAATCATTAACCTGGAAAGGATATTGCGTCCTTTCCAGAACAGCAGGGCTATTATTCCGAAGCCAAGGACCCTGTGAACGTGAAGGGTGGCGACCCATTCCGGAGACCCGTGAGAAAGAGCTAAGTAACCCGTGAGGAGTTCAACCCCGCCAAGCACCAGGATGGCAATGTTGGCCCAAGGGAATCTCATTAAGTCTCCCCTGTTAGTCGGATTACCCTGTTATACGAGCCAAAGAGAAAGGCGGTTTGAATTCAGCGTGAAAGCACAACCCCTTCCTCGTCGTCAGAAGGAAGGGGTGACGAAAACTATGGAAGGACGGCGCTGGGAGTTAGTCGGATGAGGGTAATTCCTTGGGTTGCTGCAACTCCATTGCATCGCCGTTATAGCGAAGGTCGCAACGGCCGGCCTTGGTGACCAGGACCGACACTGAGCCGTCAGGGCTGGTGAATCTCTTTCCGAGGGCCATGTCTATTGCGTCTGATGAAACCGCCACACCCTCAAATGCTGCTTCTGAGCCCTTGAGTTGCAAAGGCGTTTCCCCGTCGCTGAAGTCGCCGTCGCCGCCCTTGGTGACAACCATCTCGGCACCGCCGGGACTCACATATCGTTGTCCAGTTCTTACCATAAACACTAATACCTTTTCATAAATTAATGCAGGAATTATAGCTAGCCAGTCAACTTGGCGTCAACGAAACCATGCTCTATAGCTAGGGCAACCTCATTTAGAGGGTCCGGCTCTGCCTTGCGTGATTGCTCAGCTCCATTGAAGGGGCATAAGAGTTACCCCGCTGTATCTGCTCATTTTCCGCCCACTGACCATACGCCAATAGGTAGCCAGAATATGGTGGGAGCAGGCCTTATCACGAAAACCAGGGTAGGAGGGGGTAACTCGGGCTGTCCAGTTACTGCTGTTAACGGCGCAGGGGTACATTAGTACACGGAGGGTAGGAGTGAGACGTTGACACACGATTATTCGAGAATGCTCAATTGTGAGGCACCAAGTGCCTTCGCACTGGCCCCGTGGCCAACCCTTTTCTGAGACGCGCCACCTGTTGTTATAGGACCCTAGTCCGCTACCCCAATGGTGCGCTTTACGCCCTCAAGGACTGCCTGATTGCTGGTCACCACTGGCCGCCCGGCAGCTACCCTTATGTTGTTCAAAACGTCGACGGACTTGAGGTTAGCGCATGAAACAAAAAGGCAGTCAGACTCTACCCCTTCCAATTGTTCCTGGACGTAATCCACAATTTCTTCCGGGGTTACGGCAGCGATATTAAAGGCTCCCTTGACGTCCATGCCGTTAATGTAGGGAACGGTGAACCCTGTCGTTTCCAGCGAGTCCCTGATTGTGTCGTTTATTTCTTCGGAGTAAGGAGTCAGGACCGCAACGCTTTTTGCGCCCAGCCTATGCAACTCGTCCACTACCGCCCCCATTATGGTTATGGTTGGCGCCCCGGTTGCTTTGGAAATCTCCTCGGCCAACTCCTGCTCGTAGGCCGGACCCCTGAGAGCCCCAGCCGAAGTACAGCCAAAAACCACTACGTCAGGTTGCAGTGTCCCGATTTGGCGGGCGCACTCAGGCAGGTAAACATCCAGCATCAGCTCTTCTGCTTCGATAGTAACGCTGCCTTCCAGCAGCATGCGAGACGTGTGAACTGTGGTGCCGGACGGCAGATTGCGGTAAAGGTCAGGTTCCATCACGGTGTTGGTGGATGGGACTATGAGACCCACGCGTTTTCCCTGGAGTTTTGCCGCGGAACTGGAACTCATTGCTTCCTCCGAGAAACGTCAAACGAAAATAGTTTTGCATGGACTGACTGGCAGCCTCGCTAGGCAGAATCATTATAATCCCGAAATTGCGCCGGGTGTAAAGGACGGGTCTAACAGCTTCGGGGCTTACGCTATCGTGTAAACTTTAGCTGTAGACAATAGACACTGGGCATCATCAAGGAAATATGAAACTGAAAAACGGCTACGCGGTGGTGGATCTGGAGACGACAGGTCTGGATTGTTGGGATGACCTGATTATTGAAATCGGTATCTCTGTTGTAAAGCCCGGGGAGAATCCTGCAACCGACTCGGTTCTTGTACGAATTGACCGTCCGCTGCCTCCTAAGATAGTAAGCCTTACCGGCATCACTGACCGGGATCTGTCATCTCGTGGGATAACCATTGACGAAGCCCTTGGCTGGCTTGTGGAGCGTACGGCCGGACTTCCCCTCGTGGGTCACAATGTAATCCGCTTCGACCGGGCCTTTTTGCTGGAGGCGGCGCGGGTACATCGGCGGTCGGTGGAAGAAGGCCGCTATCCTGTTCGCGTAATTGACGAAGTGGACCACCTGCCTGTCTGGCGTTTTATCGATACTATGGGCTTGTACAAGGGATACCAGCTTGGTATTTACCCACAATCCGGTGAGAACCATCGTGACTATGTGAATAGGGTCCTGGATATGAGGACTCCGGCAGGCCTGCGCTACAGCCTGTCAGCCGCTTGCCAGGAATTGGGCATCTCTACCACCCGTGTCAGGGCCCACCGCGCCCACGGCGACGTGGTTCAAAACCAGAAGCTCTTTGAGAAGCTCCTGGTGCTTAATGCTCCAGAATAGTCCTTCACAAACGCGGCCAACGTTAGCCAATTTGCAAACAACCTTCCCTTTTGCCTAAAATGGCATCAATTTGGCTACCAGAGTCAGAAGGGCCCTTTTCTGATTCGTTCCCCGTTTATTCCTGGCGAATTGAAGAGGTAGAGAGATGGTTGAAAATACTGGCGGCATAGAAGCGCTACTTCAGGAAGATCGAACGTTTCCGCCTCCCGACAGCTTTGCTCAAAATGCGAATATACAGGATCCTGGCGTCTACGAAGAGGCCCTAAAAGACCCCGAGGCTTTCTGGGCACGATTTGCTGGTGAGTTGGACTGGTTCCAAGAGTGGGACCAGGTTCTTGACTGGAATCCTCCCAACGCCAAGTGGTTTATTGGCGGCAAGCTTAACGCCTCCTACAACTGCATAGACCGTCATCTCAAGACGGCCCGCCGCAACAAGGCGGCAATAATCTGGGAAGGTGAGCCCGGGGACTGGAAGGTCTATACCTATTGGGACCTTCACCGGGAGGTCTGCCGGTTCGCCAACGGCCTGAAGAGTCTTGGCGTTCAGAAGGGAGACCGGGTAACCATTTACCTGCCCATGGTACCTGAACTTCCCATCTCCATGCTGGCCTGCGCTCGCATAGGCGCCGCCCATAGCGTTATCTTTGGCGGGTTCAGCGCCGACTCCATCCGTGATCGTCTCGACGACTCCCAGTCCAAGGTGATGATTACCGCCGATGGTGGTTACCGCCGAGGCGGTATTGTCCAGCTTAAACAGAATGCCGACGAGTCCCTGGAAGGCGACACCCCGGTCGAGAAAGTAGTGGTCGTCAGACGTACCGGCAATGCCGATGACAAGATGGTGGACGGTCGGGACGTATGGTGGCACGACTTGGTGGAAGCCCAGCCCCTCACCTGCGAACCGGAGCCGATGGACAGCGAGGACATGCTTTATATGCTGTACACCAGCGGTACGACCGGCAAACCCAAGGGAATAGTCCACACGACAGGCGGTTACCTGACGGGCACCTATGCCACTACCAAGTGGATATTTGACATCAAAGAAGACGATGTGTATTGGTGCACTGCCGACATCGGGTGGGTAACCGGACACAGCTACATCGTTTATGGCCCGTTGGCCAACGGCGCTACCTCGGTTATGTACGAAGGGTCGCCGGACTACCCGGACCGGGATCGCTTCTGGGCTATCATCGAAAAGTATGGTTGCACTATTTGTTACACGGCTCCCACGGCGATACGGACCTTCATGCGCTGGGGAGAGGAGTACCCCAACAGGCACGACATGTCCACCCTCCGGCTGCTTGGCTCGGTAGGCGAACCAATAAACCCGGAGGCCTGGGTGTGGTACTGGCAGCACATTGGCGGCGGCCGTTGTCCGGTGGTGGACACTTGGTGGCAGACCGAAACCGGTTCCATATTAATTGCTCCCCTTCCTGGCATTACGACCCTTAAACCCGGCTCGGCCACTCAGCCCTTCCCGGGAATAGAGGCGGAGATCCTGGACGAGGCCGGCAATCCCGTCGGGCCCGGCGGCGGTGGCTACCTGACTATCAAACGTCCCTGGCCTTCCATGCTGCGTGGGATCTATGGCGACCCGGAACGCTTTGTGGAGCAGTACTGGTCACGATATCCCGACACGTACTTCACTTCCGATGGCGCCAAGCTGGATGAAGACGGGTACTTCTGGCTGCTGGGCCGTGTCGACGATGTAATCAACGTCTCGGCGCACCGCATCAGCACTATGGAAGTGGAGAGCGCCCTGGTGGACAATTCAAAAGTCGCGGAAGCCGCATGCATAGGAAAAGCCCACGAGATTAAAGGCCAGGCAATAGTGGCGTTTGTGACCATCAAGGACCAGATCCAAACTTCGGACGAATTGATCAATGAACTTAAGGCCCACGTCGCTACCAAGATTGGCCCGATGGCCCGTCCTGACGATATTTACTTTGCGGCTGAACTTCCCAAGACCAGGAGCGGCAAAATCATGCGTCGCCTGCTCAGGGACGTGGCGGAAGGCCGCGCTCTCGGTGATACGACAACCCTGGCAGACCCGGCAGTGGTGGAATCGCTGAAGTCCCAGTATGGGGACGAAGAGTAGTCTTACGGCCTAAGAATGTAAACCCTATTAAGGGACTCTATTTGAGGCGCCGATGGGAGTAACCCGTTGGCGCCCCTGATTTACCTTAAAACGAAGGGCAGGGTTGACACCGCAATGTATCGCTTCCTCATATTCCTGCTGATTGTCTTGTCAGTGACCGTCGTCGTAGAAATTGTCGCGGTAATTGTGTGGCGAGATTACGAAGAGCATGGCACGATTTCCCTGGGCAGGGTTTTCGACACCGCATCGCCATTTGGCACCAAAGAGTCCAGCCGGCCGGCCCTGGCCAACGTCCCTCTGGACTCCACCCGGGCGAGTCATCCACTGGCAATTTCCGGGCAAGAACTATCAGCTTTTCGACAGGAATTTCTGTATTTAATTAATTCGGAACGTGTTCGCGCTCGAGTAACGCCCCTTACCCTGGGCGAAAACCCGGCAGCCCAGCATCACGCAGAAAGCATGATGAATTACGGTTACAGGTCGCATTGGGACGTTAACGGGATGACGCCTGAAATGCGCTACACCCTGGCCGGCGGGGTCGGCCGAGTCATGCAAAATGTCGCCGGGCCAATTGATGTTATGAATTTAGAGGGGGACAAGGTCGAAAGCTTGCGGGAGGCATCTGGGCGGATTCATCAGGACTTTATGGCGTCGCCAGAGGAAAAGTCAAACATCCTGGACCCTTGGCACCGACAGGTTAATCTGGGGATCGCTTGCCGGAGCTCCCAGTGTTGGGTAGTGCAACAGTTTGAAAGCAACCACATCAGATTCAGCATCCTTCCATTTATTTCGGAAGGGACACTTAGATTGGCGGGTGATTTTCAAGAAGGGCTTGAATTTGACGGAATAGCTCTTTGGTACCACCCATACCCCCGCCCATTGGGATTGGGCCAATTGGATGCCACCTTCCATTACGGCAACGGGCAACGGCCAGTTACCTTCTTGCGTCCTCCCCCTGAACCTGGACAGTATTATCCCAGCCGGTCGGTCAGTTATGCGTGGAGAAACGGCATCGACCCTTACACTCTTGAACCGGCATTGGGTAGAAGCGCAGCGCCGCCTTTGCGGGTGGATATAGCCATGTCGGCGGCAGTGCCCTGGACTACCGCAAATCTGTGGCGCCACTCAGGAGCTTCCTTCGAGGTGGCAGCCGATTTGTCCCAAGTGGTCGGTAGCCTGGGCAGTGGTGTCTACACAGTACAGGTCTGGGGTAAGAAGGACGGTGAACAAGTACCGGTCGCCAATCATTCGATTTTCCTGCAATAGCGCGGCGAACCGTCGCCCTGGGCGCGACAATTGCCTTAGGTCCAGTAAGACCAATCCCTGATATAATACCTGACGAAACACAGACAAGTGTTATAGCGAAGCCAATTTAGTATCGCCGCCATGAACTACGAAACCGTAATCGGATTGGAAGTCCACGTACAGCTGCAGACCCGCAGCAAAATGTTCTGTGGCTGCCCCGCAGATTACCAATATGCTCCCGCCAACAGCCGCGTTTGCCCCGTATGCCTGGGGTTGCCCGGGTCTCTTCCGGTGGTAAACCGGAAGGCGGTGGAATACACCATAATGACCGGCCTCGCTCTGGGTTGCCGAATACCGGAGTATTCCAAGTTTGACCGCAAGAATTATCCCTACCCGGACTTGATGAAGGGTTACCAGATTTCTCAGTATGACTTGCCGCTGGCCGAAGACGGTGCTCTGCAGATTGAGGCGGACGGAGCAACCAAGTCGATAGGTGTAACCCGAGTGCACCTGGAAGAAGATGCTGCCAAGTTGTTGCACCATCCGGATGGGCCTGGCGATTCCTTTAGCCTGGTGGACGTCAACCGGGCCGGTTCGCCCCTCATGGAAGTAGTCAGCGAACCGGACATGCGTTCACCGGAGGAAGCTCGCGCCTACCTTGTTACTCTGCATTCAATTATTCAGCACTTGGGAGTTTCCGCCGGCAATATGCAGGATGGCAATTTCAGATGCGACGCCAACGTCAGCATCAGGCCGGAAGGAAGCCAGGAATTTGGCACACGTACCGAAATCAAGAACATGAACAGCTTCCGGTCCGTGTATCTAGCTCTCAATCACGAAGTGGAACGGCAACGGCGTGTCCTCGAGGACGGTGGGCGCGTGACCCAGGAAACCCGCGGCTGGGTGGAAGAACGAGGAGTGACGGTATCGCAGCGCAGCAAGGAGCATGCTCACGATTACCGCTACTTCCCTGACCCCGATCTGCCTCCGTTCGTTGTTGACCGGAAGTGGGTAGAGGAGATTCGCCAGGCTTTGCCGGAACTGGCTGTTGAACGAAAGGCTCGGTTCGTAGAGCAGTATGGGCTGCCCCTGTATGACGCCGAACTGCTGACCGGAACCAGACCTATGGCGGACTATTTTGAGGAAACTCTGGCTTTGCGCCCGGAGTCTGACGTGTCTCCAAATGTATATGCCAAGAGTGTCAGCAACTGGATGTTAGGTGACTTGAGTCGCCTGATGAATCTGGAAAATCTGGCAGTACCCGAAGTCAAGGTCAGGCCCAAACACCTGGCAGAACTGCTTTCCCTGGTGGATTCCGGTACTCTCAGCGGCAACATGGCGAAGGCGGTTTTGGAGGAGGCTTTCACCACCGGTGAGGAACCGGGTAGAATTGTTAAAGCCAAAGGACTGAGCCAGATAGACGACCTTTCGGTTGTCGACGGCGCGGTGGCTCAAGCCTTGACTGAGAATCCCAAGGCCGTTGCTGACTACTTGAGCGGCAAGGATACGGCGTCGAAATTCCTGGTCGGTCAGGTGATGAAGCTGACCCGTGGCCAGGCCAAGCCCGACCTGGTGCTGGAATTGGTCTTGGCAGCCCTGGAATCTGCCAAGGAAAACCAGTAGAAATTGTCTTAGAACCGGTGCTGTCACAGCCCTGTTTCACTTCCGTAAAGCTTGAGGGAGTTATCCGGCTGTTCAGGCATGAACTCCCGCAGTCATATAGAGGAATAATTTGATCTACCTGAACATCGCGCAAATACTGGTATCAATAGTTCTGGTGCTTGTCATCCTCAGCCAGGTAAAGGAAAGTGGCAGCGGCCTCTTCGGAAGTGCTCAGTCCACAGTCCGCACCAGGAGGGGTCTGGAAAAAACCCTGTTCCAGTTCACAATTGCCCTGTCCGTACTTTTTATAGTCGTTTCCATAATCAGTGTCGGACTGTTTTCCGGTTAATGCCCCAGTGTGGGCGTTAACCGATCTCCTAAAACGCTTGGCGGGCTCATGACCGGCCTGTCGCAACTGCTTCCCCCGATTGTCCTGACTACGGATTTTGGCCTATCCGACGCTTTTGTGGGAGTGATGAAGGGTGTCATTCTCAACATCAACCCTCATGCCACCATAGTTGACCTGACCCATGAAATCGGCCCGCAAGATCTCAGGCAAGGTGCATTTGTCCTGGGAGTAAACCACTCGTATTTCCCTCGGGGGGCCATTCACGTTGCAGTGGTTGACCCGGGTGTTGGCACCAACCGCCGGGCCATAGTTCTCGAAACTCCAGATGCCAAATTCGTTGCGCCGGACAACGGACTGCTCAGCGAAGTGGTTAAAGGGTACTTGGAGACTACTGTCCCGGCTGAGAGATACTCTCCAACGGTACCCTTGCCGCCAATTCTGAAAGCCTACGAACTAGCCAATACTCACTACCGGCTAACTCCCGTCAGCAATACCTTCCACGGTCGGGACATCTTTTCGCCGGCCGCCGCATACCTCTCCCTCGGAGTACCCCCTGAGGATATGGGTCCGTCGGTGTCAGACATTGTTTACCTTCCTCTGCCTAAGCCCTTGGTCAGCATGGGCCGGGTGTCGGGCGAAGTAATCTACATCGACCGCTTCGGCAACCTGATTACTAACATTCCGCAAGCCGATGTGCTCATTGCCGGAGGGAACGCGCACACGCCGATGGTCAGCATTAGCCGCCACACCATCTCTGGGCTAAGTCAAACCTTCCATGACGACAATGCCCAGGTTACGGCCCAACCTGACGGCCTTCCCCTGGTGGCCCTGTTTGGCAGCAACGGCTACCTGGAAGTTGCAGTGCGGGACGGTAATGCCGCAAGAGCCCTGGGGTTGAATGTAGGAGCGCCGGTATCGCTTAGCATTGGTTCCTAGCATTGGTTCCTAGCATTGGTTCCTAGCTTTGTTTCTTAGCTTCAGCCCTTGCTATTGACATCCCTTACCCCCGTGCTAGTATGGGGAAAATTTCGCCCTATGGTTGAATCAGAGCCTTACGGCTAGGTAAGAGAGGATATATGGAACTCGACCGAGACATGTTGCTGCATCTCTACAAGACGATGACAACCATTCGGCATTTTGAAGAGAGAGGAATCCCCGAAACCGGGCAGCGCGGCATGTCCGGTTCGGTCCATTCATCCGCCGGCCAGGAAGCAGTGCCAACCGGGATATGTGCCCACCTGAGTGATGACGATTACATTGGCAGCACCCATCGTGGTCACGGTCACTGTATCGCCAAGGGTGTAGACCCCAAGCTCATGATGGCCGAGTTGTTCGGTCGGTCCACCGGTCCCAACAAAGGCAAGGGTGGGTCGATGCACATAGCTGATATGAGCAAGGGAATGCTGGGCACCAATGGCGTGGTAGCTGCCAGCATCCCACTGGCCGTGGGAGCTGCGTTGACTTCCAAGTTGCGCAACTTGGGACGAGTAGCCGTGGCCTTCTTTGGGGATGGTGGGGCCAACCAGGGAGTTCTGCACGAATGCATGAACCTGGCTTCCGTTTGGAAGCTGCCTGTTATCTTCTGCTGCGAAAACAACGGTTACGCCGAATCCACTCCGGTGGAATACGCTTTATCTACTGCCAGGGTCGCCGACCGCGCGGCCGGTTACGACATGCCTGGAATCCACGTTGATGGCATGGATGTCTTTGATGTGTTTGAAGCCGCCGGTGAGGCGGTGAGGCGTGCGAGAGCCGGCGAAGGGCCATCCCTGCTGGAGTGCAGGACTTACCGCTATTACGGCCACACGGTGTTCGACAACCCGCTCAGTTACCGAACTCAGGAGGAACAGGACTATTGGCGCTCACGGGATCCACTCAAGCTGTTCCGGGAAAGGGTAGTTCCAGGAGAATTGGTTGAATTGGCCGAACTTGATAGCCTCGATGAGGAGGCCAGGCAGCTGATGGAAGATGCTATCCAGTTTGCCGACGAGAGCCCCTTGCCGGAACCGCTGGAGATCTTTGACGATGTTTACGTCGACTATCCGGTTGAAATGATGCGGCGCGGCATCAACCTGGAAGTCTAGCTTTTACCCGCCTGCAGAGTACTACCCAAAGGGAGGAACAAACAGAATGACCACCACAATGACTCCCAACACCACCCGGGAATTACGTTACCGCGAGGCCATTAACGAGGCCCTTCGCCAGGAAATGGAACGGGATGAGACCGTAATCATCATGGGTGAAGAGATTGCCGGTGGGGCAGGACGCGAGCATCTGGGTATTGTGGATGCCTGGGGTGGGCCCTTTCGCACTACCGTAGGACTCATCCAGCAATTCGGCAACCAGCGGGTGCTGGATACCCCTCTTTCGGAGGCCGCCTTCGTCGGAACCGCCATAGGTGCGGCTTCCACTGGTATGCGGGCCGTGGCGGAGCTGATGTTTGTCGATTTTGTCGGCGTTTGCATGGACCAGTTGTTGAACAATGCTGCCAAAATGCGCTACATGTTCGGTGGCCAGGTAAAGGTGCCCTTCACCATGCTGACTCGAATCGGCGCGGGATTTGGCAGCGCGGCCCAGCACTCCGAGTCCTTCTACTCCATTTTCAGCCACATTCCGGGATTGAAAGGTGTTGTGCCCTCAGATCCATACACGGCCAAGGGTTTGCTGATAGCGGCTATCCAGGACGACGACCCGGTGGTCTACTTTGAACACAAGGGACTGTACGGTGACATGGGCCCGGTTCCCGAGGAGCCTTATGCCATACCTATAGGCAAGGCCCGAACCGTCCGTTCCGGCAGCGACATCACCCTGGTGGGAATTTCTCGCATGACGTGGGTGTGTACCGAGGCAGCTGAAGAACTGGCCAAGGAAGGCGTCAATGCCGAGGTAGTGGACCTGCTCAGCGTTTCGCCCATCGACTATGACCTGATCATTGACTCTGTCCGCCGCACCCATCGGCTCGTGGTGGTTGACGAAGACACTCCCGTCTGCAGTCTGGCATCGGATATTTGTGCCCGCGTTGCAGAGGAAGCCTTCGACTATCTCGACGCACCACCGTCCCGGGTTACTGCCCCCCATACCCCCGTTCCCTACAGCCGACCGCTGGAGAACCTCTACGTCCCCAACGCATCCAGGGTGATAAAAACAGTTCAGGGTTTGGTTAGCAGAGGATAGACGGCCGACACTCGTTCCACGGCACAGCAGTTATACTTTTGCGTCGGGAGAAGGTCATAAAGGATCCCAATGAAAGTTGGTCCTATGTAACCTGCTCCCGATTGGTTATGACTCACTGCTCTGTAAACGCCGTTGTAATTACCTTCTCGTAGGGCTGCCATTCCTTAACCATTCCAGCGGCCACCAGAATCTCCTGTAAGCCATCGTACTCCGGCCTTCCCAGTAAGGGCGTGGCCGGCCACGTCCCCTGCTCCTTGTAGCGGGCTATGGAACCGGTAATGAGCTCCGGATTGGTCTCCGGGAAGAATTGGGCCACGGCATCTGAAACTTCCTCAGGGGTTGCCTCATTAAGCCAGGACAATGCTTTCGAATAGCCACTTACAAAGCGGTGAACCACGTCTGGCCTGGAGTTGAGGTAGCTGTTGGTGGCGGCGAAGGAGCTGTACGCAATATGGCCGTTCACCTGACCCAGGGCCACCGTAAGGTTGCCTACACCTTCTGAAAGCAATAGCTCTGCTGCGGGTTCCGGCAGATGAATGAAGTCTGCCTGTCCGGCGCGAAAGGCCTCCACTGCATCGATAAGCCCAAGACCCGGCATAAGGGTCAAGTCCTCAACTGCTACTCCGTTGTTGCGCAGCGCGTACTGAAAAGACGCCCAAGGCATGGGCGAAAACCCGACAGGGATAATCGTCGACCCTTCTAAGGCTGACCAACTGAAGTTACCGGCTTCCTGCCGGCCCAGAACGAAGAACCCGTCCCGGCTGTTTATTTCGGCAAAGTGGCGAGGCACCGTTTCTCCACCCCAGTCTGAGGCAATAATGGAACGCATGATGCCGCTCTGCACTATATCTGCTGCCCCGTTGTTCAGCGCGCTCAGCGGATGGGGAAACCTGGGTGGGCAAGTTTCAAAATGTACGTCAAGTCCTTCGGTCGAAAGGTAGCCCCCGGCCACGGTTACGTAAATGGGTGTGTAAAAGACGGTGCGAAAGGTTTCCATCAGGTTTATTTGAAATCTTTCTCTGGTCACAGAATGAGCTCCTCTATTCCAAAGTTTGCCAGCAATACTTGCTGGGTTGGTTCGCCAAAAGGAAAGGGGCGCACCCGGTGCGCCCCTCTTTAAGAATGCCGTGTAAGTACGGTACCCCCGGACCTAGGTCTGAGGCTGAAGGAAAGCCAGCAAGGAGTCGATAAACGCCTCCGGGTCTTCTATCTGCGGTATGTGGCCCAGGCCAGGAAGAATTGTCTTGCTTGCGTTGGCGATGTTGTTGTGCAACAGTTCTTCCCCGTCCCGCAGCATATCCTTCTCGCCGTACATCACCAATGTGGACGATGCCTTGATTAGAGGCAAACGCGACATAATGTCGTAGTAAGACAGCGACTGATGGAGGTTCCTCACCCACTCCCCAGCCTGTTCCCTGGTCTGGTTTGTGGCGTCCACCCATTCCGGCCTGGGATCAGCAAAGGTGGCCCTTTCTTTCATTTGTTCCAGGGTTCGAGGCTTGGGGTTACCATTTTCTTCGTAATCCCCGGCGGTGTCTGCCACCCGCTGGTTGCCACCCCAGGGATTCCAGAGGGGGCAGCCAACCAGCGCCAGCTTGTCCACCCGTTCCGGGAAACTGGCCGCCATTTCCGTGGCCAGGCAGGCTCCCACGGAGTTGCCAACGTAATGCCCCCGGTGGATGTTCAAGAGCTGGCACGCATCGTCCAGGGCAGTGGCGTAATCGGGAATATTGAAGTGGCGGGCAGGCTTGTCCGATTCTCCGTGGCCCAGCATATCGAACGCATAGCAGGTGTAGTGCTGGCTCAAAGAGTCAATCACGGTATGCCAAGCCCAGGTAGAAGTACCCAGGGGATGAAGCATAACCAGCGGAAACCCGGAGCCCTGCTTGACGAAGTGCATATCGCCTTCCCGGGTTGGAACGCTATCAGTGAGGTCCCTGCGGACAAACATAGTCCCTCCTTATTTTTTGGCGGCAAGTTCTTGCTTTCTTACGGTTGCCCCTATCCTAGCCAGCCGCAATAGGTCTGTCAATTTGAACCTCAATTTCCGAATGCTCATAATAAGTACCCCCTCAACTACCACGCGACTCTATGCACTCCAAAGGCCGCGGAGATGGCCCACTGCGCCGGAGAGGCAATATTGAATATTACCCTTTCACATACAGGGTTTGCTTTTGCCGAATATGTGTGGCACGATAGGTGTATTGATATTGCAGTCTCGGCCTCCTCATGGCAGTTCCGGGTCAAGGAAGGTGCCTATGTGGACGAAAGAAGACCTACAAAGTCTCGTTCAGAGACAAACTGGCGAATACCGGCTGATCATCGTTTCCAATCGCCAGCCCTACATCCATGACCTGGTGGACGGTGAGCCCCGATACGTAGTCCCTTCTGGCGGATTGACTACCGCCTTGGACCCCCTGATGCAGGCCTGCGGCGGAACCTGGATTGCCTACGGCGGCGGTAAAGGGGACAAGTACATCGTTGACCGCGACAACCGGGTGATGGTTCCACCCGACGACCCGTCTTATTCGTTGCGACTGGTGTGGCTCACGGAAGAAGAGGAGCAGGGCTATTACTACGGTTTCTCCAATGAAGCTCTGTGGCCCCTATGTCACAACGCCTACACCGAGCCTATATTCGACCTCAGGGACTGGCATACCTATCAGGCCGTAAACCAAAAGTTTGCCGACCTGGTATTGGACGAAGTAGGTAACAGTCCTGCTATTGTGCTCACCCAGGACTACCATCTGGCACTCTTGCCCCAATATTTGCGTCAATCTGGCGCACCGATTATAACCGGTCAATTTTGGCACATTCCCTGGCCTCATTCTGAGATTTTCCGCATTTGCCCGTGGCAGGCAGAACTGATGGAAGGCTTGCTGGGAAATAATCTGCTGGGTTTTCACATTGGCGACCACTGCAACAACTTCATGGATGCCGCTTCCCGCACTCTGCCAGTGCGGGTAGATACCGAATACAATCGCATAAATTATCAGGGAGAAACCACTCTGGTCAGGCCCTTTCCCATCAGCATCGATTTCGACGACATCTGCCAGTTCTCTGAAAGCGTTGAGGTCCAAGAGGAAATGGAAAGAATTAAGGAAGAGTGGGGGTTGTCTGACCAGCTAATTGGCTTGGGCATTGACCGGGTGGACTACACCAAGGGGATTCCACACCGGTTCCGTGCCATTGGCAGGTTCTTCGAAAAATACCCGGAATATTTGGGCAAGCTGGTCTTCGTGCAGGCCGGGGTTTTGAGCCGGAGCGATATCGAAGCCTACCAGCAATTGGGTGGCCAGATAGACAGCCTGGTGGATGAAATTAACAGCCGGTTCGGGTACGGGGACTGGCAACCCATTGTTTATAAGCCCGATGACCTTCCTTCCGTAACGCTGATGGCCCTTCGGCGCCTCTCACGGTTCTGCATGGTGAGTTCGTTGCATGATGGGATGAACCTGGTAGCCAAGGAGTTTGTGGCAAGCCGCTTTGACAACGATGGTGTTCTGATTCTGAGTCCATTTGCCGGCGCCGCTCTGGAGCTGACTCAGTCCCTCATCGTCAATCCCTACGCAACAGAGGAAATGGCTGACGCAATTCGGGATGCGGTAACCATGCCGTCGGAAGAACGTAAACTCCGCATGGCGCACATGCGGGGCATAGTCAGGGAAAATAACATCTACAAGTGGGCCGCCCGCTTACTGGTAGAGTTGATGCAGTGCGCCAGGGAATCCAACTTCAGACGTTCCCTTTCCGCCTCTGCCCCTGTTCGCTGATTTTGGCCACCGGTCTGCCACTGACAATATGCCGCACCTTCTGAATGTTTGGCCCCGGGTAAGCCGTCACATTTCGGAAGCCGAACATGTGCTGTTGCTGTTCGACTATGATGGCACTCTTTCTCCAATTGCCGCTCGCCCCGATCTTGCAGTCTTGCCTTCGGAGACCCGCAATTCTATCCAAACATTGAACAACAAGGAAGCTTATTCCCTGGGAATTGTAAGTGGCAGGGGCCTGAAAGACGTTGCTGCAATGGTTGATGTGCCGGGGCTAATTTATGCTGGCAATCACGGCCTTGAGATGCAGTGGGAGAAGGAAGAGTTCACTCACCCTGAAGCGCTGGCGTTGCAACCTGTAATAGATTCCATACTGGGGGACCTGGATGATAGGTTGTCTGGTCAGGAAGGGGTCTTGGTTGAAGGGAAGGGTCTAACCCTGAGCGTACACTACCGACTCACTCCGGAATCACTTCGCCCCCAAGTTCATGCCGAGTTTGATGCGGCGTTGAGCGACCATGTTGGTAGCGGCAGGGTACGCATAACCCGGGGCAAGGAAGTCCTTGAGGTGCGTCCCAACATTTCCTGGGACAAGGGGAGAGCCATCGACAAGATAGCTTCCCAATTCTCCGCAACCACCCTCGCAGCATACTTCGGAGACGATGCAACCGATGAAGACGGTTTCGCCGCTATTCGCGAATTGGGTGGAATATCCGTGTTTGTTGGCGTTGCCCGTGAACCCACCCGCGCCCTTTACCGGGTGGACTCACCAGCGGAAGTCGCCGAGACATTAAGACTGCTTACAAAATTGTAGGCTGAGATAATCCCTGTCAGAAAGGTTCTTCCTATCCTTCGGCTTCTACCCGGTTAAGCTTGTCCAGCCTGCGCTGAAATCGCGGTTCCGGTATGAAACTGGCGCCCAGGAATGCGGTTACGATCTCTTTTGACAAGTCCAGCCCAACTATGCGCGCACCAAGGCAGATCACATTCATGTCATCATGTTCGACGCCCTGATGGCCGCTGTAAGTGTCGTGGCATAGCCCGGCGCGGACGCCCGAAACCTTGTTCGCAGTGATACTGGCCCCAACTCCGCTTCCGCAGCAAATGATTCCTCGTTCCGCCTGTCCGGATTGAACCGACCTGGCTACCGCTTCCGCAAAGTCCGGGTAGTCGTCGTTCGGGTCCAGGTCAAAAGCCCCCAAATCCACCACCAGGTGGCCTGACGACTCAAGCCAGGGTGTCAGCTGTTCCTTAAGGGGAAGGCCGGCGTGGTCGGCGCCAATGGCGATCTGCATTTTCTGCTGCTCCGTAAAGGGCGCGGGCCCAATTGTCATAACTAGCATAGGATGATTCGTAAGTCTGGGCAAGTCAAATAACGTTCCCTTAATGTAATTGTTACATGATTCACAAGTCTTGCGGGCTATGCTAGAATGCCCTAACGAACGCCCATCCCGGACAAATATTTAATGCCCTGTGTCATTGAAGCTATCAATAATGATTGCAATATTCCGGGCTGCCGGGAGAGTTACTGGTAGATGATCAAAGCCATATTTTTTGACTTCTACAACACACTGGTACGGTTCTGGCCTCCGCTGGACCAGATTCAGCAGGCGTCATGCCGTGAATTTGGCTTTAACATGGATCCGCAGGACCTCAATTATGGCTATTCAGTGGCCGATGTATACTTTAACCGCGAAAACGAAATCAGGCCCCTGGCTACCCGCAACGAGGAAGAACGCCTGATCTTCTTTGCGCGCTACGAACAGATCCTTCTTGAAAGCGCCGGTTTGTCCGTAACCCTTGACTTGGCCCGCCAGATTTGGCAAATAGCTATCAGTGTCCCCAAAGACTTTATCGCCTTCGAAGATGCATTGGTTTCTCTGGAGCGGTTGAAAAACAGTGGATATAAACTTGGTGTTGTATCCAACCTGCGCAGGGACATGAACCAGCTGTGCCACGACTTGGGCATGGCTCCTTACTTGGATTTCAGTTTAACCTCTGCTGAGGTGGGAGCGGAAAAGCCCGACCCGGCTATTTTTGCGGCGGCCCTGGAACGGGCGGGAGTTGAGCCCGGCGAGGCCGTGCATGTCGGCGACCAACCGCGTTCCGACTTGGTGGGCGCCCGGGGAGCCGGACTGTACGCTGTATTGCTGGATCGCGGAGGCTGGCACAAGGAAGTGAGCAACTGCGTCCACATTACACAGCTCTCAGAATTGGACGAATTGTTGGCAAGTGCTCCCGAGTCCTTTCAGGTTTCAATGAAGGAAACCAGGCTACCCGGTCTTGTCCCTGACGAACAGGCCGCCGGCTAGACCTCGTCGCACGGTGGGCCTGGTAGCTAGTGATTTGGTCCCTTATATTTGTGATAGCATGCCCTTTTAGCCCAACCATGGAGGTGGAGCATGGCCGAGAATGTTGAGCAACATGCAAACGGCACTGACCCGGTTCGAGTCATAGTCTGGTATGACTATGTTTGACCTTGGTGCTATGTCGGCCTGGAGAGAGTCGACAAGCTGGGGCAGGAGTATGATATTGCGGTTGAAGGCCGGGCATACCTGCTGAGGCCGGACACGCCTAAAGAAGGCTTGCTTCGACAGGCGCGTTCGGGAGAGACCGACGACGAACTTAGTGAGCCAATCCGGTCTCAAGTCAGGGAAGCAGACTTGGTTATGCGACCACCCTTAGTTACACCTAACACTATGTATGCCTTGGAGGCTACTGAATACGCCCAGCAGCATGGCAAGTTCATGGAATTCCATCATGCTGCCTACAAGGCATATTGGGATGAACGCAAAGACTTGGGCCAGTTGGATGTTTTGGCCGAAGTAGCTCGCTCTGTTTCTCTGGATGCCGATGATATGATCCAATGCCTGGAAACCCACGAGTTCTCAAACACAGTTATGGGCCAATACCAGGAAGCCCTGCAATATGGAATTCGCGGCATTCCTACCTTCGTGGTGGGCAACCTGTTGTTTACCGGTGCCCACCCTTACGACATTTTCAAGTCGGCAATAAACCAGTACCTTAACGACCAGTAATCCAGGGGTCAATATAAATGTGAGAATTGGGGCGGACTAGTTCCGCCCTTTTCGTTAGTGAGTTTGTCCCGTCCGGTTCCACCAAGTGGACGGCCGCGGGGCAAGCAATGCCTTCCCAACTTCAAGGGGTTAGTCGGTTTCTAAAGCTGCAATAAGTGTCGGGTAGCATTTCAATTTTGGTGATATTGCCAAAAAGCCTGGGCAGACACACAGGTCTGCCCCTACGAAATCCCGAACCAAACCACCTGAACCGGAATGCTACTCAAGTGTCGCGCTTTGTTGAAGCTGGATTCCACGATGTGGTATTATCGGACTGGGATTGTTACAGAATTCACGAAGTTTTCCTCCGCCGCATTCCGATGTTTCTTGAGGTGGATGGGGCCAAGGAGCCCAAGTGATGGATGGGCTGAAGCAGAGAATTACAAAGGCCGTCCATAGTCAACCTCAACCCACCGTAACTATCCTTTCTTCTCTTTTGGCAGTAGAGGACGAATTGGGGTATATCCCCAGGGAAGCTGTTGAAGAAGTCGCAGCGTACCAAGGGGCGACTATCAACGATGTCTGGGCTGTGGTCTCTTTCTATCCCAACTTTCGTACCGTTCCACCGTGTGACCATCGGATTGAGGTCTGCTGGGGGCCCTCCTGCCACCTGGTTGGCGCGATGCCGGTCATTGCCTCTGTACTAAGGGCGGCAGGTCTTAACGAGGAAGGCGACACTCCTGATGGCAAGCTGACAGTGCGCTACAACACTTGCCTCGGGGCCTGTGCTTTGGCCCCCGTTATGTCCGTGGACCATCATCTGGTGGGAAGGGCCACACCCGAGAAGGGCGGGGCGCTGGTTTCCAAAGTTCTGAAAGGCGCGGTGACAGAGCCTGGCAATTCTTCCAGTCCGGAATTACGGTCGTAACTCCGCAAGAATGTTGAAGAGCTACTTCAAAATTACTGAGCCAGACAAACTCCGGGCGTGTTAGTAGGATCGTTTCTAAAGTCGTGTAGGCAATGGTTCTGTTTAGTGGACACTGATGGCTTCCAGCTTTAGCGAAATTGAAGGGCAAGCCAATGAGCGTTGGCGTCTTCTGACAGCCGGCGATACGCCTTGGGTTCGGATTGGCACGGCTCTCTGCGGTCAGGCGGCCGGCGCAGAGGAAGTTGCTCTCGCCTTTAAAGATGAACTGGAAAGTCAGAATATTCCGGGCAACGTAAGTCGAGTTGGTTGCCTTGGTTTGTGCTTCGCGGAGCCCCTTGTCGATGTTCTTGTTCCGGGGCACTCCCGAGTAGTGTACCGCAACGTGTCCCCAGAACAGGTTCCGGAAATAGTCGGTTTGCACTTGGGGAAAGGCAAGCCGGTTGAGGAAATAGTATTGGGTCGTCTGGCCTATGAGGGAGACGAAAGTTTGCCCGATCTGGATCAACACCCGATGCGCATCAGGGAGCAGCGCATCGCCCTGCGGAATGCGGGCCACATTGACCCCCTGGACATTTATCAATACGTTGCCAACGGTGGATATGGAGCACTGAACCGTGCCCTGAATGATATGTCAGCTGCCGATGTTCTTGAAGAAGTGAACGTTTCCGGCTTGCGGGGTCGCGGGGGAGCGGCATTTCCTGCGGGAACCAAGTGGCGCTTCCTGGCTGGCTCTAACGCCCCTGACAAGTATATTCTGTGCAACTGCGAGGAAGGTGACCCGGGCGCCTTCAACGACAAGGGGATCCTGGAGAGCGATCCCCATACTGTTGTTGAAGGCATTGTTTTGGCAGGGTATGCCACCGGAGCCAACCACGGATACATCTTTATCCGACACGGCCACGATGGTCCCATAGACAGGACCAGGGCAGCAGTTGCCCAGGCTTATGAATTGAATTTGCTGGGCGAGAACATACTGGGCTCGGATTTCAGCTTTGACCTTGAGGTGGCATTGACCGGAGATTCTTATGTTTCCGGCGAAGAGACCGCTTTGATGGAGGCTATTGAGGGAAGCCGTGCTATGCCCCGATATCGACCTCCATTTCCCGCTCAGGTCGGCGTATTTGGCAAGCCAACCAACATTAACAATGTCAAGACCATGGCCTACGTGCCGGAGATAATTTCAAAGGGCGGCGAGTGGTTTTCCGGGATCGGCCATGACAAGAGCACGGGAACCGCTATTATCTGCCTCTCTGGTACCTTGAACTACACCGGTATGGTAGAGCTTCCCATGGGCATAAACCTGAATGAGGTGCTCTACGAGGTTGCCGGCGGAGTTCCCGGTGGGAAGGAACTGAGCTTTATTCAGACGGGTGGCCCCCTTGGCGGCGTGCTTAGCGCCCAGGCTGCTGACCTGGTTCTGGACTTTGATGTTTTCCGAACCGCCGGAGCCATCCTGGGGTCCGGTGGTGTAATTGCCGCCGACGAGGATACGTGCGTCGTCGACCTGACCCGCGTTTTGATCGCCTTTTGCCAGTACGAGTCCTGTGGCAAGTGCTTTCCCTGCAGGATGGGAATGAGCCACATGCTTGAAGTGCTTGAGAGGATTTGCCGGATGGAAGGCGGGCCCGATGATCTCGCGCTGATGCGTAATATTGGGGAAAACATGCAGGCCGGTTCCTTGTGCGGTCATGGTCAGCTGGGCTTCAACCCCGTAGCATCTGCCCTGCGATACTTTCCGGAACAGTTTGAGACCCATATCGTCGACAAGCGTTGCCCCACTGGCCGTTGCCACGTCCCCCATTTTTCCCCTCAATTGAGTCGAAGATAGACATGAAGTCCCGATACGGGAGACCTTCCGATGCCCGATGACATAACTATTGCCATTGATGGCGTGGAGATAAAGACGCAGCCAGGCAAGATGGTGCTGGAAGCTGCCATTGATTCTGGGCTTTATATTCCCTATCTCTGCTACCATCCTGGCATGAAACCCTTCGCCGCCTGCCGGATGTGCGTCGTATCTGTAGAAGGAGGCCGGGGCTATCCAGCGGCTTGCACTCTGCCCGCAGCCGACGGTATGCGCATTCGCAGTGAGTCTCAAGATGTGAACGAACTGCGCAAGACCGTTATGCAGATGTTGATCGCCGAGCATCCCAGCGGTTGTCTTACTTGTCATCGGGTTGATATCTGTGGGCCAAGCGATGTTTGCCTGCGTCATGTTTCCGTAAATGACCGTTGTGTTACGTGCCCAAAGAATGAGCGGTGCGAATTCAAGGATACCGTTCGCTATCTGGGCATGGAATTGGAATCGCCGCTCAACTATAAGTACAAGCAGATTCCACTGGAGGTCAGTGACCCTTTCTACGACCGCGACTACAATCTGTGTATAGCCTGCGGTCGTTGTGTACGCGCCTGCGAGGAGATCAGAAGCGACGATGCAATCTGCTTCACCGAAAGGTCGGGCAAGGCGCTGGTCGGCACATCCTTTGGGACCTCGCTGCTGGAATCAGGATGCGAGTTCTGTGGCGCTTGTATTGACGTTTGCCCAGTCGGAGCGCTGGTTGAACGAGACCACAAGTGGGAAAAGCCCCGCAGAATTGAGAGTACAATTTGCCCCCATTGTCCCGTAGGTTGCCAACTTAACCTGGAGCTGAACGACAATGGCGAGCTTATACGGGTAGTGCCCGAGTTCAACTCTCCAGCCAATCGGGGTCAAGCATGCTTCAAGGGCAAATTCGGACTGGAGTACATCAATAGTTCAGACCGTTTAAGGAGTCCTCTGGTCAGGCGAGATGGCGAGTTAACGGAAGCAACGTGGGATGAAGCGCTGGACTATGTCGCTGGCCGTCTTGGTTCCTACCGGGGCGATTCATTTGCACTGTTGGCATCCCCGAATAGTACCAACGAAGAGTTATATCTTGCTCAAAAATTTGCTCGGGTAGCGATGCAGTCCAATAACGTGGACGTGACGTCAAACTTGCAACCGGAGTTGACGTTAACCCTGGAACGTGCTCTGGGGTATGGGGCTGCTACCAATCCCATCTGGGACCTGGAACAATCCAGCTGCATTTTAGTCTTTAACACCAACTTGACCGAAGATAACAACGTCGTCGCACTGCCGGTGAAGCGGGCAGTCAAGAATGGCGCTTCCCTGATTGTGATTGATTCCCGGGAAGTTGAACTGACGCGTCATGCAAGATTGTGGATGCGTCCGAAGCCTGGTACTGAATTGCTGCTCCTGGGCGGCATTCTGTCCGAAATCTTGAGCCAGGGCCTGGAAGACAAAGAGTGGGTGGATGAATTCTGCGAGGATCCGGCCACCCTGTTGTATTACTTGCACAATCTGCAATTGGACGAAATTAGCGCCACAACCCAGGTTTCAAGGGAGGCAATAGCTGAGGCTGCCGGTTTATATGGAGAGGCAGACAAAGCCGCAATCTGTCTTGCCTTGGACAATATAACCGGCGAACTGCAGCGGGGCTGTGCAAGCGCCTTGGTGGATCTCGCCCTGTTAACCGGCAATGTCGGCAAGCCGGGCACGGGCCTGTACCCAATTCGCCCTGGAGCCAATGACCAGGGAGCATGGGACATGGGCTGCATCTCCAACAGGTTGCCGGGTGGGGGCTCATCAAGAAACGAGGGCGCCCGCGCCGCATTGGAAGACATTCTGGCATGTTCGCTGCCCTCCGCCAGGGGATTGGGCTTCGCGGGATGCCTTGGCGCTGCCTCTGAAGGCCAGGTTAAGGCTATGTTGCTGGTAGGTGACAGTCCGAACTTTGGCAACGGTCGTATAGGAGACGGACTGGCCGCTCTGGATAATCTGGAGTTTCTAGTTGTAATGGATTCCTTTTTGTCGGCCCCGGCTAAAGTGGCCGATGTGGTGCTTCCTCGCAGCACCTTCGCCGAGAAGGATGGTACATTTACCAACATGGAGCGGCGCATTCAAAGGCTCAAGCCTGTTTTCCAACCTAAACTCGGTGAGCCAAAATCTGAATTGTGGGTTCTGGGTCAGTTGGGACAGAAGCTTGGTGTTGAGGGATTCGCTCATTCTTCTTCAGCGGAGGTCATGGAAGAGATCTCACGAGTGGTTCCCACATACGCTGGCGTGACGCTCGAGAGATTGGACGGGGCTGCGTCCCTTGTCTTTCTAAGTAGCCTGGAGAGTCCAAAGCCTACCCAAATGCTCTATGCGAGTCGGTCTCACAGTAGCATCCAATGGCCAGCAGCGGATGATTCCGGCAAGGGAACTCCGGTGCTTTACCGGGAGACATTCCCGTCAGGAAAGGCAATCCTGATAGCTCCCGAATTCAGGACACCGGAAACTGCTCCCGATCCTGCCTATCCTGCCTGGTTGGCTCCCGGTCGTGTTCTCCTGCAGCGAGACCGAGATAGTACAATAGAACTGGAGGCCAGTTCAAAGCGAAACAGGATAGTACGGAATGAAGTAGTGGAACTTAACGCACAAGATGCTGCCCTTTGGTCGATATTGGAGGGGGATACGGTTAAGGTCGAAAGCAGGGATTCCGACTTGATGGGCATTGCGCGGTTGAACGCTACCTTGCCTGAGGGATTGGTGGCAATTACAGGGTTGTTCGGGCAATTAGTAGTAGATTTGGAGAGTTCAGAGGAGCCAGACCCAATGGCCAGTGTGCCGGGCCTGGACCTCATTCCCGTAAAAGTGGCCAAAGTCACGGAGGCCTAGTAATTATTCTTTGCGTATTGAATTGATAGAATAGAATGGCAATCATTTATTGTGTTCCGTGCTATGGGAACCAGGTTTGTTGCGTCGTGGGCAAATTAAATATGTTGAGGTGAGGAATGACCACCAGCGAGACCATTAGTTCAATTGGCGAGGCTGAATATAGTCGTCCGAGTTACAAAACCGACAGTTTGCCGCAGGCTAGGCTGGTTTCCCGGAGGGATGTAACCGAAGACTTGATGGTGATCAAGTTGGAACCGGTTGATGGCCATTTCAATTTCAAGCCAGGCCAGTATTGCACCCTCGGAAAAGAGGGAGTTGAAAGAGCTTATTCCATAGTTTCAGCTCCCCACGAGCCGGAGCTGGAAATTTTTGTGGAACTGGTGCCCGAAGGCCAACTGACCCCCAAGATGTGGGATCTGAAGGTGGGCGAGACTATGTCCATCCGGCCGCGCCCTAAAGGGATTTTCACGCTTAACGAGAATGTTCATCACCACCTCATGGTGGCGACGGTGACCGGTGTCGGGCCATACTTGAGCATAATTCGTGAATACCTGCACCAGGGTGGCGAGGGGCACCATTTCTACGTGCTTTTCGGCGCCAGTTACCGGGACGAACTCACCTATGATGCCGAGTTGCAGAAGCTGGCGGAAGATCACCCAGAATGGGTCAAATTTGTTGCTACGGTCAGCCGACCCTACGAGAGTGAGAACTTTGGCTGGGAAGGTGAAGAAGGGAGGGTCAACAATCTCGTCCAGAAATACCTGGCGGAGTTTGACCTGCCGATAGATGATACGATGGTCTATACTTGCGGACACCCCGGGATGATTGCCGACGTTAAGGAACAGGTTACGCCCCTGGGTTGGCAGTTCAAAGAGGAACGCTTCTGGAAAGAATAGCTCCTGTTATCCAGAACCTGTATCCGGAAGTGAATACGAGAATGCCGTTGGGCAACCATTTGTAACAACAAACGGTTTCAGGCAATTCCAGACCTGTGCAAGAAGAGAAGGCGAACTCTGATTCGCCTTCTTTTTCTTTTCCTCGGCATTCCGTAGGGCCGGTAATACATAGATCGACGTTCATCTTCGAACGGCCAGAACTTCGTGGCGGCTGGAACTCAGGGTGGAGATCTTAAACCTCGGGATGTCTCTTTGCTTGATCCCGCCCTTATACTCTCGAAGAGTACTATGGCCCCTTTTTGTTACGATTAAGGCTCATCGGTCACGATTCCGGCCCTTTTGTTGAAACGATGGCCTTAAAGTAGAATAGTAAAATCCGAAAAGGTTGAGGCTCAATCCGCTTTGACTTCAGGGTCAACACTCACACCGGTACGCCGCCAATATCTGAAAATAAAGAACTCCTACCCGGATGCTGTGGTGTTGTTCCGGTTGGGGGACTTTTACGAGACCTTCGACGACGACGCGGAGCTGGCATCTCGCGAACTGGAGATAACCTTAACTTCTCGAGCAATGGGCAAGGACCTCAAGGTTCCAATGGCCGGCGTGCCGGCCCATGCCCTAGAAACATACTTGGCTCGCCTGGTAAAGAAAGGTCATAAAGTCGCCATTTGCGAACAGTTGACGGATCCAGCCAAGTCCCGCGGACTGGTAGAACGCGATGTAGTCCGGGTGGTAACCCCCGGAACAGTATTCGAAACTTCCCTGCTGGAACAGGATTCTAACAACTACCTGGCTTCCGTCGTAGAGGAAGGCCACCAAGTGGGGTTGGCCTACGTGGATATCACGACCGGGGAGTTCGCTGCCACTCAAATAGACAGGGCTAGGCTGCTCCCGGAGCTGGAACGGGTCTCTCCCGCTGAGATTCTGGTTCCGGCGGGCGAAGACCCTCCAGTCTGGTTGCCCGAAGCAAGACGAGAGTCCTCCTCCAACCACTCCGACCACGATTTCGGGTCAGGCTTGCCCCTGACGCATCTAAATCCGGCGTCTTTCGATCTGGACTTGGCTACTGAAGCTCTGCTATCTCACTTTGGAATTCACACGCTGGAATCCTTTGGGTGTGAGGGGATGCCTTTAGTTGCCAGGGCGGCTGGCTCCATCGTGGATTATCTTTCCCAGACCTACAAGACAGTCACGCCCAGGCTATCAAGTCTCGCCGTCTATTCGTCGGAAACCTTCATGGCCCTGGATGTGCAAACCCGGCGTAACCTGGAACTGTTCCAGAGCGGACGCTGGGAGAACCGCCAGTTGTCTCTCTTCGCAGCATTGGATATGACTCGCACTCCCATGGGAGGTCGACTGCTGCGTCGCTGGCTGGGTCAGCCCTTGTTAGACAGGGAAGAGCTGGAGCGTCGCCTGGATGCCGTGGGATATTTCGTTAATGAGTCTATTAAGCGTGCCGGGACAAGGGAGATTTTGTCAGAAGTTTCTGATCTTGAACGAATTCTTGGTCGGATACAGACCGACACCGTGGTTCCCCGGGAATTGATAGGTCTAAGGACTGGAATTGAAGCGGCGGGCCCACTGAGTGAAGCCCTTAAAGGGCAAGGTGCGGAACAGGCAGTCTGGTTGCAGCGTCAAGTGACACCTGTCCCGGACGTTGTCGCGTTAGTCGAAAGAGCCATAAATCCTGAACCTGCGGGCAGTGTGGGAGAAGGTAACACCATACGGGAAGGTTTCTCGCCCGAATTGGATGAACTGAAGTCTGCATCCAGGAATGCGCGTTCCTTCATAGCCGCTCTTGAGCAGCGGGAACGGGAACGATCTGGAATACGCAATCTGCGAGTTGGGTACAATCAGGTCTTTGGCTACTATTTGGAGGTGAGCAAGTCAAATCTGGAACAGGTTCCTGAAGACTACATCCGCCGGCAGACCCTTGCCAACGGCGAACGCTACATCACTCCAGAACTAAAAGAGTACGAATCGCTGGTTCTGAACGCGAGAGAACGTGTCGAAGAGTTGGAAAAGAGCCTGTTCAAACAGGTGTGCGCCCAGATTGGAAATTATGCTGAAGTAATCGGGAAACTGGCCGGCGCCATTGCTTGCGTTGACGTAGTTTCGTCGCTGGCCGAAGTGGCGGTTCGCTACCATTACGTTCGCCCGAGCATTAACGAGGGTAACGCCATCACGATCAAGAATGGGAGACACCCGGTAGTAGAGCGGCATCTGGGTCCCGGGAGCTTTGTACCCAATGACGCCAAACTGTGCAATGACGAGTCGCGTTTATTGGTATTGACCGGACCCAACATGGCCGGCAAGTCCACCTACATTCGGCAGGTTGCCTTAATTGTATTGATGGCGCAAATTGGCAGCTTTGTTCCGGCGGACGAGGCCACAATAGGAGTCGTCGACCGCATTTTCACGCGCGTAGGCCTTCAGGACGATCTTGCCACGGGCCAGTCAACCTTCATGGTAGAGATGGTGGAGACTGCTGCCATTCTTAACCAGGCTACGTCACGCTCTCTGGTGATTCTGGACGAGATCGGTCGCGGCACCAGCACCTACGATGGCTTGTCTATCGCCCGTTCAGTCATTGAACATCTGCACAACGATCCAAGGCTGGGGTGCAAGTCTCTATTTGCCACGCACTATCACGAGTTGACGGAACTGGCCCGGACCTTGCCTGGGGTGCGCAATTTCAGCGTGGCCGTTACCGAAGAAGAAGGACAGGTGGTATTTCTGCACCGGATTGTGCCGGGCGGAGCCGACCGCAGTTATGGCGTTCACGTTGCCCAGCTAGCCGGTTTGCCGCGAGCCGTCGTGAACAGAGCCTGGGAAGTGCTTGAAGAACTGGAGTCAACCGTAGGCAACCGCAAAAAGTTGGGCCGTGGGAAGCGTTCTGAACCGGTGTTTCAAATGCCGCTCTTTTACCCAGAACAGCGAATTAAGGAAGCCATACTAGCTATCGACGTAGCCAACTTAACGCCTCTGGAAGCTATAAACAAGCTTTACGAATTGCAGGAAAGTGCGAAGGAAAGCCCCGAAGCAGGGTAGTCATTGCTCGCCGAGAAACCAGGAACAATCTTATCCAAGGGAGAATCCAGCTATGGCGAATTCTTATGAAACTGTTCGACATGCACCGGGTTGACGCTCTAAACTCTTGCGGAGAATAGGCTGGAATAGTTCCCACCACTTCGATACTTGCCCCGCCTGGTCGGCCGAAAGTCTTCGTCCCGGTAAGGAGGTCTCATGAGTAACACTGCGACATTTTATTGGTGGCCCCGTTGATCCTCATGCAGAAAAGCAAGGGAGTTTCTCTTGCAAAGGGGATATGAGCTTGAAGAGAGGGACTATTTTAAGGAGCCTCTAAGCGAAGGCGAACTTTCCGAACTGGCATCCTTGGCTTCTATTTCAGATCTTTTTGCCTGGCGCAGCCCGAGTTTCAAAAAGCTCGAGTTAGCCAGTCAGGACTTGTCGGAAGCTCAAATGTTGAAGCTGATGCTCGATGAACCACGACTGCTCCGACGGCCGGTAATCAAGGTAGGAGATAAGCTGATAATCGGTTCGAACCAAAAGGTTCTGGAGCAAGAACTAGCCAGTATGGGTTAGCTTGCCCGCTTCCTCGTTCCCCTTTAAACGCTTTGGGGCGTCGACAATATTGTGCCCCCGAATACGCATGCCTAATGTGCTTCGGTTACCAAGAAGAGGCTAAGGAAATGTGAGCTTGCTCTCCCTTAGATATGGGGACGATCCTGCGTTTTTGAAGGTAGCGTTTCAATTTAGGTGGTATCGCCAAAAAAAATCTGGACAGACACACAGGTCTGCCCCTGCGAAATCCCGAACCGAACCACCTGAACCGGAACGTTACTGATGAACTTGCGTTTTTGGACATTATGTTATGATTTTGTTGTTGTCGCCATATCATCTTTTGTGATAATCTCTTATCCAGCTTAAGCCTCGGGGGACAGACGTAGGACGATGAAGATATTCTTTGATGTTGACTACACCATACTCGGCTTGGACGATACCCTTCGACCCGGTACCAAGGAAGTGTTCCAGAAGCTCCTGGATGACGACCACGAGATTTATATTTGGTCCGGAATGGGTGAACGCTGGGAGGTTATCGAGAAGCATGAGTTGCGTCACTTTATCAGCGGGGTGTACGAAAAGCCTACTCATCACTTTCACGAACGGCTGGAAGAGCTGAAAGTCCCATTTGAGCCGGAGTTCGTAATCGATGACTACCCGGAGATAGTGGCAGCCTTTGGTGGAGCTTGGGTTCCGCCATATTTCTTTGCCCGTAACGTAGACCAGCAGATGGACCGGGTCTATCAAATAGTTTGCGACTTTGCCAAAGATGGCGCCTCAGAGGATAAACAGTACAAGGCCAAAGGGACTGCGCTCCCTCTCTTCTGACAACCACCTCAAATGCCGCACTTGAGTTGCTGCGTCCCGAACCGCAATCTTGCCGCACTGTGCGGTAAGGAAGGTTTCAAATGCCTATAAGGCAGCTTCCTCCTGAACTCGCCGTCCAGATAGCTGCCGGCGAAGTTGTTGAACGTCCTGTTTCCGTAGTCAAGGAATTGGTGGAAAATGCCATTGACGCCGGTGCTTCCCGCATTATTGTTGAGATCAAGGGCGGCGGCATTGAACAGCTTCGTGTAGTTGATGATGGCGCCGGAATACCCAGTGACGAGGTTTTGCTGGCCTTTCAGCGGCATGCCACCAGCAAGCTCGACTCCGCTGATGTCCTGGATGCGATACCGACCCTGGGCTTCAGGGGGGAGGCATTGCCCAGCATATCGGCCGCATCCCGGATTGCTATTGCTACCAGGCCTGCGGCTACAGACGCAGGTTTCAGCGCTGAATTTGCCTGGGGAAAACTGGTCAGTGAAGGCGCACACGGATGCCCGCCTGGAACGGCCATTGATGTTTCAGACCTCTTCGGAAACCTTCCGGCTCGGCGCAGATTCTTAAAGTCCGCCACCGCTGAATCGGGGCGTATACATGAACTGGTAACTCGCTACTCCCTGGCCTATCCTGAGCTATCCTTCCATCTCAAGGTAGGCGACAGGGTTGTGTTAAATACACAGGGCGACGGTCGCCGGGCTAATGCTGCGCTGGCCGTGTATGGGGCCGAAGTGTCCGAAAGCCTTCTGGAAATCCAGGAAAAGGATCCGGAAACAGGATATCGGGTGGAGGGTCTCGCTGGCGACCCAAGTCTTCACAGAGCCAACCGCACCTACATGACGTTTTTTGTCAACCGCAGGTGGATTCAAAGCAGAATGCTCACCTTTGCGTTGGAAGAGGCCTATCACGGCTTACTGCCAGAAAAACGTTATCCTTTGGCAGCCCTCAACCTGGTCGTCCCCTATGAAGACGTCGACGTAAACTCGCACCCGGCCAAGCGGGAGGTACGTTTCCGACAGGATGGGAAAGTGTATTCGGCGCTGCAGAGAGGGGTAAGAGCGGCCCTTGTTGCCTATTCCCCGGTAAGGGGAATTCAAGGAACGATAACAGGTAGAAATTCTCCGGCAATTGGGCCGGAAAGTACTGCGGGCTTCTTCCGCAGTCCGTTTGATTCGTGGTCGGGGCCTCCATCATCCGAAGGCGGACGGCAAGGGACGACTGGCGGCGAAAGCACCCAAGTGAGGGGAGCAGGTCCCCCAGATGCAGCCCTGACTCCTCAGCAAGCCCTGCCTGCATTGAGGGTTGTGGGGCAGGTGAGGCTCACTTACATAGTGGCGGAAAGCCCTGATGGGATGTACCTGATAGATCAACATGCCGCCCACGAGCGTGTCCTGTTTGACCGCATAGTGCAAAATGCGGCACAACGTGAACCCCAATCACAGCCGCTGTTGTCCCCGTCCCTGGTGGAATTGACCCCTGGTCAGGTCGAAACTCTGGCCAGCAACATGAAGTTTATGAGCGACTATGGGTTTGAGCTGGAGGAATTTGGCGGTGCCGGATATCTGATCAGGGCAGTGCCATCCGTGCTTACCACGCAAGACCCTGGAAAAGCACTGATTGATGTGCTGGACCTGGTGGCGTTTGAAGGGCTATTGAAGGAACGGGAGGACATTTTGGCAGCTTCTCTTGCTTGCCATAGCGCTATCCGGGCAGGTCAGTCAATGACCGAAACTGAGATGAGGGCCCTGCTGGAGCAATTGGAGGTTACTGACAATCCGCATACATGTCCCCACGGCAGGCCTACAGTAATCCACTTCAGTTCCTACCACATGGAGCGTGAATTCGGGAGGCGGTAGTTAGTCGTCTGTACTTTGCCAGGCGAATGGGACAGCCTAAACCTGGTCGGTACCTCTAACTTTGCCTGCGGGGATCCATTCTCGGGTCCTGTGCGGGATGGAAGATCGAATCGGGGCCCGGAAATTCGTCAGCTCTTGTTGACGATTTGCCGCCAAAGCGGACCAATCCTGCAGATACTCCTGCAAGAGCAACGATCCCAATGCCTAACTTGGTAAGGAAGTTACGGCGGCTTTCTCCGCCATTCTTTACGGCTACTTTATTGCGTGGCACAACCTACTCCGCTATTTATTGGAATACTATCTGAACCAGAAGCATTCCTGCTGAAGGCATGACTACTTAGCGACATGAATTATAACAGTCCCCTGATTTCGCTGCACCAACCAGCATGGCACGAAGTCACTCTGTGCTGTTAGCCGAGCTAATTGCGGACTCGTTGCCATGCAAAGCGAACCAGTTCACGCTCCCTGGCTGCTCAGGTCGCCAATGACCAGCCGCGCAACATCCCTTCCCATCCTGACCGAGTAGTTTGTACCCCGGTCTTCCGGGTAGATTTGCGTCGTGTTGGCGAGGTACAGATTTCGAATTGGGGTCCGATGGTCAGGGATTTGCCTTCCATAGTTCACCCCGATTATAGGTTGGGCGCCATCCACTTTGTGGTGGAAATAGTCCGTGATCCAGGAACGGTCAAAGTCGGGGTTTAACTTCTGCAGATGCGGAATAAATTCCTCCAGTAGCTCTTCTGGAGACTTTGCATAGAGTTCGCTGTCCCTGGGGGTGTAGTTGGTGAGGTAAACAATATGATTGCCACCATACAGTTCGGGGTCAATCATGTTGGTGTGTTCTATGACGCCCACAAAGGGGAGGCTCCGGTCGGCAATGTTCAGCCAGTATTTTGAGGTGAGGGGCCGGTCCAGAGTCAGGATTACCAGCACTGCTGAGAGGTAACTGACTCCAACCAGTTTGTCGTGGTATTCCTTTGGAAGTGGTGGCACCAACCGGGTAAAAATATAGGACGGGGTGGTAGCAATTATGGCATCGTATCCCGTTGTTTCAGGACCTTGACCGTCCAACTGGGCCTCTAACCCGGTAGCGACGTCTTCTTCCACCGTAACCCGGTTGATCCGGGCGGATAAGTGGACCTTGCCCCCTTGCTCAGTTATAACTTCTTCAAGCCTTTCGAACACTTCACCGAAACTGCCCATGGGGTATCCCAGGCGTTCTTTTTGTAATGCCTTGCCCCGAGATGCCACCCTCAAATAGATTTTGCCCCATAACCAGGTCATGCTGATCTGGTCGTAGAACTCACCGAACTTGCCGCGCAGCATGGGTTCCCATATGGCCTGGTAGATCTCAGGCCCCAGGTTCTTCGTAAGCCAGTCCTGCGCGGTGATTCCCTCAAATTTATGCCAGTCTCGAGTCTTCTGGAGAAGAAAGGTCAGGAGACCCAGCCTGATTCGCTGGGTCAGGGAGAGTGGTTTGAATCGCAACAGGTCCATCGGTGTGGCGAAGTTCCAGATGCGTCCGCTGTGGTAGACCCCGACTTTCGACTCGAGCCAAGCCAGTTTGTCGCCCAAGCCAAGTTCGTGAATCAAGTCCGTCATTGCGGAATCACTTACAAAGAGGTGATGATAGCCGCGTTCCAGCCTTCCACCCCCTACGTCGAAGGTGGAAGCCTGACCGCCCAGGAAGGGAGCAACCTCGAAGACTTCAGCGAAGTGACCGTGCCTGGTTAGCTCGTAAGCCGCGGCTAGCCCGGCTGCCCCCCCTCCGATTATTCCGACACGCACTGTTTCACTCCCCCGCGAATTGTTTCCCCCTCATCAGGCGGATCTTTTCCAGCATCGGAAGAAGTCAATTGCTTCAAGGACAGGTTCTCCCGCCACATAAGAACCAACCCTGCCAGATTCACCGGCAGCCACAGCGCAACCAGGTGGGTTACCAGCGCGTAGCTGGCGGCTACGGCGGCTTCCACTCCCATAACACTCAGGGTCTGCTGGGCTATAATTTCGAAGGGTCCAATGCCGCCAATGGAAAGGGGAATTGCTGTGGACAAATTGGAAGTGCCCGTCACCAGAATGATGGCCAGAAAAAAGGTTCCCGGGTTTGAAAAGTATTCGTTGATTCCGAAGGAGTATGCAAGTGTGAAGTAAACCAGTATTTCGCCAAGCCATACGGGAAGGGAGAGGAGGAATACCATTCCGTGCTGCCTGGGAGAGGACAGAATTCCGAGTCCCTGGATAAAGTTTAGTGCCAAATCTCGCAGCCTGGGCTGAAACCTGACGGGAATCACGGACAGGACACGATCAATTAGCTGTATTGTCCGGGGATTCACTGCGATGAAAGTTATAAACAGGAGAGCTACAACGAGGCCCAGACCGGCGATGCCCGCCAGGGCAAATGCCGCATTTCGGTAAAGGTCCCCGGCCTCGCCGAAAACGCCGAGCAAGAGCAGCACCAGCGCTGAAGCCACGGTTATAACGAAAAGGGTAAGACCGTCGTATATTCGTTCTACACCTATGGTCGCCAGCGCTGCGCTGCCACTCAGATGCTCTCGCTGGGCCATGTAATAAGCCCGCACCAGTTCACCGGCCCGGGCTGGCAGGACGTTGTTCGCCGCGTAACCTATTACCACTACCGGATAAATCCGTGTCACGGACACGGTGCGCATGGGGGACAGTATGTACTTCCACCGCGCTGCCCTGAAATAAACCGCTATGAAGTAAACGGTGACGGCAGGGACAACGTAAAGGTAATTTGCTTCTTTCAACGCACGAAAAAGGTCGTCAAGCTCCGTAGTCCAAATCAGGAGCAACAGGAAAGCTGAACTCACCCCAATGCCAAGCCAAAGTCGCCAGTTGTTAAGGGCCAAGGGGCACGTCCCTTTTTCGATGTAAGAGTGCCAGTCTAGTTAGTTGCATTGGGCTCAGTTAGTTCTTGGCGCAGGTAAGTATAATATTCGGAATTGAACCAGTCCGCATCCATTTCCCGGTTAAGAATGTAACCGAGGGCCTCGTTCCACTTTTCTCGCGAAGTCACGGCCTTACCGAAAAATACCAGGTCATTGGTAACTTCTTCCAGTGGACCCTCAGTCATACGGTCTTCCCCTGGCCTTCGGTAGGTCTCAGGGAACCAAAGCAAATTGCGGAGCGGACCAGACTGGGAGTAGCCAACCAGGGCTCCCGGTTCCGTTGCTCTATTGTGAGACGCTAACAGAATAGCCGAAGCATCCGCGTCAGCCGTAGGCGACCGGCACCCATTTTCACCGTCTTCGTCTTTAAAGCAGGAGAACCGGAGACGACCCTGGTCCTCGTGATGTCGAACATACCACTGGAAAGGATACCAGACATCGTAGTCCACCTGGACAGGCGTGGAGTTGTTGGCCGAGCTATTTGTAGCTAAGAGGCTCTCGTGCAATTCCTGATAGCTGCCTCTTAAGTCTTTGCTTCCCTGTGCATATACCAGGATTTCGCGGCGTGAGTCGTCATAAGTGTACGTAGCTTGAAGAGCCGTCGCTAAGGTGAATCCAAGCAAGAGGCTACCCAGCCCCAGGGAAGCAATCGCCGAGCCATGGCCCAACCCGTTTCGGCGGACCAAGAGCGCGCCGGCTAACGCGAGGGCTAACGAACCGGCAATGGCGACCCAGGAAGCAAATGAAAGGTCTGAACCTTCATTGGTAAACGCTAGCGCAAAGTATGCGGCCCCGGCAGATGCTGCAGCAGGAATTGCCAGCAATGCAGCAGATGGCAATAACCCAGCCCTTGACGTGGCACTTGGCCAGTCTATGCTTTCAACTTGCTCTCCCAGCAACTTTCCCGCCAACAAGGCGAATGGCATGGTAATGTTTACCAGCAGCCAGGGCATCTTCTCGCTGGCCACGGTGTAGGCCAGCAGATTCACTCCTGCCCAGAATGCCAGCGCCATCCCTAGCTTATCTCGGCGCCGGATGAAAACCACTGCTCCGATGACGCCAAAAAGGACAGGCAAGAGTTCATAGACCGATAATCCTACAAAGTAGTAGTACCAGGGCTGGTTTCCCCGTGCCACCTCCTGCTGGGCTATCCAATAGCCCATGCCTTGCCACGCGCCGCTGAAGATGCCCGCCAAGTTGGTGAAAAAGGTGGTGAAAAGCGTACCCCAAACAAGATAAAAGATGACGGCACATATCAGCCAAACGCCTCCCCGCCAAAACAGGCCAAGCGCTACTGATAAAGTACCGGTCGCAAGCAAGATGCCACCGGCCACGAGGAAATTCAATGGGACTGCGTTTCCACTGCTGGCAACCTGAATTCCTTCAGGAAGCACGTTTATGAGCAGGGCGTCGACCTTGAGTACTGGCAAAAACAACAAGCAATAGACGAGGGATGCCAGGGCAGGGGCCAACAACAGCACGAAACTGAGTTGCCAGGAAAATCGGAGGTAGACAAATGCGGCGATGGAGAAGACCACCAGCGAAATCCCCAAGGGGACGTCAATGCCGAAGCCTATCGGTTTTGCCAGGTACAGGGCCAAAGAGTATGCAATAGCAACGGGAATGCAGGCCGCGGCGGCCCTTTGCTGCCATGATCCAGACAGCTTCCAGCCTGCTGCCGCACATAATGAAATGGCCAAGAGTACGAACAGGCCAGGGGGCCAAACTGGGAATTCAGTTATCGGAAGCGCTACGAAGGGTCCATCCCACAAAGGGGCGCCAACGATTCCCTGGGTTATACCGTCTCTTCCGACCAGGGTAAGGCCAAAACCCTCCTCCAGGGCTTTGGCCGCTCTTTCTCCGAATGCCAATTCGGCCAGCGATGCGCCTATTGTGCGCGCCAGTTCAACTCCCGCAGACCATTGGGGGAGAGAAAGGGTGATCAGCAGCAACAGAAACCCCACTGCCGGATTTGTTCTTAGAGGTTCGAAACCTCTTTTAAAGAAGGAAAGGCCTGAAGCAACGATGCCGACTTTGGCTACGGGTTCGCTGGCTGGTTCATTAGTTATTTCGTGGGGAGCTTTTTCCTCGACCGCTTGTCGTCCTTCCCGAGAATTACCCAGAATCCTCTCCCATAGTCGGGAATATGGTATGGCCAGAAGGAAGGCCAGGGCGCCAAAAATCAGGGTTATGATGTAGGCCGTTTCTTTGCTGGCAAAGGCTACGGCAAGTACCCCTGATGCCAGAAACAGGTAACGGTTCTTGGGGTTGTGAATGTAGTGCCAAAGTAGTATGAAGAGCGAAAGTGCCAGGAAAGCCATTATGATGTCGTTTCGGCCGAAGCGGCTAAAGTAAAGCAGGGACGGGGACATCGCCAGCATCAAGCCGGTCAGCAAAGCCCCCGAACGTCCCAGGTAGTCTCTTAGAAAGAAGGGCAGGCCAACCAGGGCAGTACCAAACAGCGCGTAGGCCAACCGGGCGGCAAAGTCCGTGTCTCCCAGGAATCGCAGGAACAACGCGACAAGCTCTATCTGAAATGGGCCGTGCATCCAGGGGGAATGGATGAATCCTTCAAGATTGGAGAGACGCCAGGAATAATAGAGATGGATGGCCTCGTCGTAATGCATGGTACGACCGCCAAGCTCCCAGAGTCGCAAGGCAAGGGCTACAACAAGGAGCGCCAGAAAGGCAGCCTGGTACCGGCCGGGGCCCGATGTGGAGAGGTAAAGAAAAGCCCTGCCGGCCCAGGACCGTCGAAAGGCGGTAGATTCCGCCGCGTCGCCCGGAGACGGGTCAAGTTCCATTGGGTCTTTGAGAGTCAGGTCATTCATCTAAGTGGAGAGTAAGAAAGGCTTTCGTAAATGACTACGTCATCCCTTTCGTAGACGGTTTCAAATACGCCATCAACAGAGGCCGGCTCGCTGACACCATACTTGGCCCTTTCGCGGTGCCCCAGATATACGTAACGTACATCATAGTAGGCCAGTAGTCGTACCACAATCAACGGGTCAGGGTCCTGGTATATACGGGCTACATCCTCCTCCCTGCCCAAGAAGAGTTCGGCGGTTCCCCTCCACTGGTGCTCGTGGCCCTTCCATCCGAGCACTGTCGGCCTTCCCGTTGCGGCTGATACCCGGCCGTACTCGGAATAGTCGTCGCCCACAGCTTCAACTATTCTCCCTTGTTCCGCTTCGTTTCTTAGCCATTGTATGGCGGTATATTCTGCCGGGTGAGAGGCCCTGATGTAGGCCAATCCGTCCAGAGTGTTTTCCTTGAAGTCGTGGTTTGGGCCGAACAGGCCGGTTCGGTCGAGGGTCGCACCAACGGGATAGTAGAGCGCGACCACCAACAGCATTGCTGCAGCACATGCCCAGGCCAGTTGCACAAATTTCCCGCGTACTGGCAAAGGTGAAAAGCGGGAATAGCAATAGTAAAGTCCGTATGCGCCAGCGATTCCCAATAACAGCCATGCCTGGTAATAAACCTTGAAAACCGTATTCATTCGATTTCCAAAGAAATCGGCCAAGTGAAACAGCTCCGCCCCGGACAGGAGATAAGCAGCGGCTGCAAGGAGTAGTACGAGGAAGGCGAGGGCCTCGTTCCCGTTCTGATCCTTCCCTGCTGCCCTTCCCGCCAAGCTGATGGCGACGTATCCTGCCAGTCCGGCCACCACCAGCCCAGGAACTACGGTAAGGATTCTTATGCCCAGAGTTGCCGCTAATGAGTCTACGCCCTGAGTCAATGTTCCCCAAGTAGCGGCCAGTACCAACCAGGCAAGCAATGGCACGAGGGCTATTACCAGGATCAATACGATTGCCGGCGCTTCACGGGGGACAGGTCGCGGTTGACTATAGAGTAACCGCCAAAGCAGGCCAAGTCCTAGCAGGAAGGGTAGTCCCATGACCAACAGGAAATGCAAGGGTCGGGTCCCGGAACCTACGTAGGGAAGAATGCCGGAGGCCTGGTTGCTGAAGGTAAGGTAGAAAGGAAGAAACAGCAACACGGAGGCGGCAAGGACAGGAACGAGGAACAGTCCAGTGGACAATAAAGGCCGTCCCAACGAACGCATCCCGCCCTCGATGCTGCTGCATTCACCAGCGTAACCCTTTTGCCTTTCATAGGCGTATGCTTTGGCGAAAATTACACCGCCAAATATCGCCGCATAGACCGGGAAATCCCACGAATTGACGAAGGCCAGCGCTCCCAATGACAAGGCGATCGAAGCCGATTGCCAGGGGTGTTTAGCCAGCCAACGGTGATCAACGGTTTCGTTGGTCAGGAAAAGATTGAGCGCCAGTGCCAGCACCATTACCAGGAAGGGAAGATTCAGTACATGGGAGTGGAGGTCTCCGAGCAAGAAGCTGAAGAAGGGAAACTCCGTGATCGTGTAGTCGAGGCTTGTGCCTCCGTCCAGGGTGTCTATGACACGGGTGGCTCGCCACCACCACCAGTTACTGTCGGGGAATAAACCGCTTCCCGGGGAACCATCCAGACCTTTTATGCCTACCCACTGCCAAAAACCTTCGCCGCCCCATCCCCGTACTTGTACGAACTCGAGTCCGCCCTCAAGATTGCCGGCCAGAATTATCAAGAACGGAGCAGCCAAGCCAAACAGGGTTGCGGCCCGGAAGCTGCCGCCAGTAAGCCTGACCAGGTTATAAGTGAGGCCGAAAGATCCAACGGCCAACAAAGACGGTATGGACGCCAATGCCAGATTATATCCCACGTTGGAGGCGATCCCGGCCAACTTCATGGGCAAGGCCATGCTGAAATGGCCGAAGTAGTAGTAGCTAATCGAATGTCCGGAGAGCCAGGGATCTTCAGGAGGGAAGGAGGAGCTTTGCAGAATGCTGGTCAGGAAAGCAAAATCCATGGGTTTTTCAGTGTGGTTTATGCCCGGAGCCTCAGAGATTACAAATGCCCATAAAAGGAAGACCGCCAGGAACAATCCTTCGATTATCAGGATATAGCGCCACTGCGACTTTACGAATTCTTCCAGTTCGGGCCATCTTCGGTAGTACAACCACCCAAAGACTATTGCACCGAGGAGAAGAATGGCGGCAATGGTAGGCGCAGAGTTGGGCGCTACACCGGTCAACCCCACAATCCAAAGCAGGTAGGCGGCAAGGAGCAATCCCAACACCTTGGCGAGGGAATAACCACGGTCCGGAAGTTTAGCAAACAGGAAGAAAGCCAGGGGGAAAGCCAGCAGGCCGATCAATTCAATGACCAGAAGCCATGCCAGAGGGTCAGACACGGAAAGCCTCGCCGTGGGTGGTCACGTTGCCAGGTTGTCTACGGGGTGGCAAAGGCGCTACTAAATGGATTATCAGGGGAGTCATAGAAGCCGGTCGTGGATATAGCAGTCTTGGTGCCAGCTAAGAAACGGGGGCGAGCAGGGAATCCACAAACTGGGACGCATCAAAGGGAGCAATGTCCTCCAGAGACTCCCCGGTGCCGATGAAAAGAATAGGCACTTTAAGCTCTTGCCTTATTGCAAGCACGATGCCGCCGCGGGCCGTGCCGTCCAGCTTTGCCAGGAAAATGCCGGTGCAGCCCACAGCTTGAGTAAAAGCGTGGGCTTGGGCCAGGCCGTTCAGGCCCGTAGTAGCATCCAGAGTCAATATGACCTGTTGTGGCGCTGCTGAATCCAGCCGGTTTATGACCCTGTGGACCTTCTTCAATTCTTCCATGAGGTTGGACCTGGTGTGAAGACGGCCCGCAGTATCCACGATCAGTACATCGGCGCCTCGTGACTTGCTCGCCTGATAAGCATCGTAAGCAACTGCGCCGGGGTCGGCTCCGGGCTGATGGCTGATTACTTCTACGCCGACGCGGCTTCCCAGGATTTCCAGTTGTTCTTCTGCTGCGGCACGAAAAGTATCTGCGGCTCCCAAAATGACTTTCTTGCCTTCCCGGGTGAGGTGATGGGCCAATTTGGCAATGCTTGTTGTCTTGCCTACGCCGTTCACACCCACCATCAGAATCACGTAGGGAGTGTCGGTTGGGGGAGCTTCCAGCCAGGCACTAGGTGATGCGCCTGTTTCCAAGTCACGAGCAAGGGTCTGCTTCAGCCGGTCAAAGGCTGTTTCGGCATCGCCGATGCCTTCCTCCCGGATTTGGGACCTGAGTTCCTCAATAAGACGCAGGGAAGTGTCTACCCCGACATCCGCGGAAATCAGGATTTCTTCGAGCTCTTCCCAAGTCGCCTCATCCAGGTCAGAGGACCGGAGAACACTGAGGATTCGTCCGAACCAGCGTTCCCGACTCCGCCTGACACCTTCGGCGGTTTTCTCTTGTATGTTGTCCCGGTTGCGTTGGAAGAATGAGAGCATAGCTTTTCTTTGCTTCCGTTCCTGTTGGCCTGGGTTTGACTTGGGTTGTCGCCGGGCCTCCCAGACCGCTGTTCAGTCAAAGCGTCAGGCTGGCTGAAATACTCGCGAACTAATTGCAGCCTGCCACTATCGGTTTCGTAGGCGTCCAGGGCCACTTGCGCAGCAGCTCGCTCGGCGTCGGATTTCTTGCCGCCGGTACCTTCGCCCAGCATTTCCTCACCTATAAGCACTTCCACCTTAAAAACCGGCAGATGGTCCGGGCCGTCAGTAGAAACGAGGCGATACTTGGGTGTTGGGCAGCCCAGTCCTTGTACCAGTTCCTGCAACCGAGACTTGGGGTTGTCCAGAGGCTTGCCATGCCTGCATATCTCGGCCAGTTCCGGTTCCAAGGCCATCAGCACAAAACTACGCGCAGCGTCAAAGCCCTGGTCCAAGTATATTGCGGCAACTACGGACTCGAAGGCCTCCTCCAGTATGGGATCCTTATCTTGGCCTCCCGATTCCGATTCCCCCTTACCAAGCGCCAAATGCTTGCCGAGGGACAGGCGCCGCGCGGCTTTGGCTAAACTGGGCCGGCAAACGAGGGAAGAGCGGCCTTTGGTTAACTCACCCTCGGCAACGTGAGGAAGACTGCGGTATAGCTCTGCGGAGACTATAAGCTCGAGGACTGCATCGCCCAAAAACTCCATTCGCTCATAGGAGTCCAGGGGAGAGCCCCCATGTTCGTTGAGATACGATCTATGAACCAGAGCCTGCTCTAGCAGGCCCCGGTTCGTAAAGATCAACCCGAGGTTAGATTCCAGGCCTTTGATGTCCAATTCTGTACCTGGAATGTCAGACTAGACCAGACCGTGGGGCCACGGCGGTGACGGCCGCTTGACCTCACCCACGTGCTGGGCATCGGTAATAACCCTGGTCAAGGACTCGTAGATCTCCCCTGCTTGTTCGGTGGGAGGAATGTGCATCTTCACAAAGGCGACACCGCCGTTGGGGAAGACATAGGTTGGCACGCCAAACGCGCCGTATTCCTCGACAGCCTCAGTGTGGCTCTCTCCGATCTCGCGAAGCAGGTCCGGATCAGCCAGGTCTTCCCGGAACTGGGCCATGTCGATGCCCGAGTTGGCAACGGCCTCTTCCATGACTTCCATTTCGGTAAGACTGCGGCGGTCTTCGTGCCGAAGCTTCAGCAGGGAAATAAAGAACGACTCGAAAGCATCCTTACCCTGCCGCTTGGCGGCAAGCCCGGCCCGGTGGGCCAGAAGGGTATTGTCGGAACCATCAAGGGCTCCAGGTTGCTCCCAATACTTGAACTCTTCTCCCTTGTCACTGTTTACCTGCTCCAGTGAGAAGGGTTGCCAGTCAACGTTTACTTCTTGTCCGGTGGATTCCCGTACCTTCGCCAGCCACATGGCAGCGTTGTACACGAAGGGTCAACGAAAGTCATAATATGTCTTAAAGACGGCCTCAGCAGCCATAGCGACACCTCCATTTCAATTGCCCAAATTCTAGCATATCAATGTAATGTAGCCAACACCGAAAATCAGAGTTCTGCGCTGACATTCAAAGCAATCGAAGCAAAGGGGTATGCTATAATTTCCCACACAATGAACCGCCCTGCGGACGATCCTCAACCCAGCCCTCTTTCTCCCACAGCTATCGAAGACTATGTCGATAGTACATGCCGTCCATTGTTGGGTACCCTCAGAGAGTTAGCCATTATCCAAGGCACAGCCTTGTATCTTGTCGGGGGGCCCGTACGAGACTGGTTGCTTGGCGTGCCATTCAAAGACTTGGACTTTGTCGTCGAAGGCGATGCGCCGGCATTGGCGCGGGGTCTCGCCCAACGTATCGGTGGTCGGGCCCTGATTCATAGTCGATTTGGAACGGCTACAGTTTCCCTTGCCGATGCGCGAATAGATCTGGTCACCGCTCGGTCGGAGGACTACCCGACTCCGGGTGCGCTTCCGAATGTTACAGCTTCTTCGATCAGGGATGACCTGGCCCGCCGGGATTTTTCTATCAATGCTATGGCGCTTCCCCTCTTTAAGCCGCCCGATGATATCTTTGATCCCATGGGTGGGCGTGCCGACCTGGAACAATGCCTGATACGTACTCTGCATTCCGCAAGTTTCGCGGATGATCCGACCCGCTTGTTCCGCGCAGTCAGGTATGAGCAGCGGTTGGGCTTTGCCCTTGAAACTGAAACCGAGCACCAGTTGAAAGCAGCAGTTGAGCAATGTTGTTGCGACAACGTTAGCGGAGATCGTCTGCGGCACGAGTTGGAAAGGATCTTTGAGGAACAGCGTCCGGGAGCAACCCTGGTAAGGGCCGCGACCCTGGGAATCTTTCGATCGCTGGTACCCTCAATTGACCGGGTGGACTACGTTTGTCTGTGGGAGTCGGTGGTGACCGAATATCAACCACATGAACTTCCAGGCACATTGACCTGGCTTGCTGCCCTTGCCTATCCATTGTCTCGTGCAGAGAGCGAGAGCTTCATACGCCGCCTGAACATGCCGTCTGCGTGGGCACGGGTGGTACGGGGCACGGTCGAATTGCGGGAGAACGAGGCATTGCTCTCCAGCCATGACCTGCTTCCGTCGGACCTTTGCCGCAGACTCGACGGTTTAAGTCTTGAGGCTCTGCATCTGGTGGCGGTCGCCGCCGACTCGCAAGTAGTGGGTGAGCATCTACGGCGCTACCTGACAGAGTATCGGAAAGTCTTGCCTGTTCTGAAAGGACAAGACTTGCTTGAATTAGGTGTGCCCGAGGGCCCGATGGTGGGTGAGGCACTGGTGAGTTTGCGGAACGCCCGGTTGAATCGAACAATTAACAGCGAGGACGAGGAGCGGGAGTGGGTGGAACAGCTTGTGTCCGTGAAACGTCCGGGGCTTGCGGCCAAATAGGCCTATCGGTATTCGGCCGTAAATCGGGGAGTTGGAATAGAATGCTCGAAGACTTGGAAGTGGAATCATGCGTCATATGTGACGACCCACTGGACGGCGTTCACCAGACTTCGTGCCAGATGTGCGGGGGTAAATTTCACCAGCCCTGGAGCCATGATAGTGAAATTCCCCAGTGCGGGAGGATTTCCAGTCACGAAGAGGCTTTGGCCATCGTGTATCTTTGCAACGATTGCTTCGAAGGGCGCCGACCTTAGAGGTAATGCTCAGGGCCCGGTTCGGGTATGTGCAATTGTCTAAAATCACTAATCTCGGAGACGACTAACCATGAAGGCAGTCTACATTGAAGCGCACGGTGGAACCGAGGCCCTCGTATATGGGGACCGCCCCGAACCGTCAACGGGACCAGCAGAGGTTAAGATTCAGGTAAGGGCTTCTGCTCTCAACCGGCTGGACCTCTACACCCGGGCGGGAGGTCGCGGCCTACGTCGGGAATTTCCGCCACCCCTGATTCTAGGTGGTGACTGTTCGGGTGATGTGGTAGAGGTTGGCCAGGATGTCGCAACCCTCAGGGCAGGTGATCGGGTGGTGGTCAATCCCCGTATAAGCTGCAACCAGTGTTCAGCCTGCATGGCGGGGCGGGACGACCTCTGTGCCCGCTCCCGGTTCATGGGAAGCGCTACCGACGGCAGCTACGCCGAGCTAATCTCGGTTCCGGCGATCAATGCCCACAAGATAGCCGATTCGGTCAGCTACGAAGAGGCTGCCGCCATACCTACTACTTTCCTGCCTGTGTGGAACATGATGGTGCGGCGGGCACAGTTAAAACCCTGGGAGACGGTGCTGGTCCTGTCGGCTTCCGCAGGCGTTGGCACCGCAGCTATTCAGGTGGCCAAAAGCGTCGTGGGAGCCAGAGTTATCGCCACGACCAGTACCGAGGATAAAGCTGCCAAGGCAAGAGATTTGGGGGCCGACGAAGTAATCAACTACAAGGAAGAAGACATCACGGAGAGGGTTAAGGAGCTAACTGGCGGTACCGGCGTGGACGTGCTGGTGGACCACGTTGGCGCGGATTTCTTTGCCAGCGCCTTTAATTCTTTGCGGGCCGGCGGCCGCTACACCATTTGCGGCGCCACCACCGGGCTGAGAGCGGAACTCCACCTGGGACTGCTATTCACGCGCCAGATCGAGATTTACGGGACCTTTATGGGCAGCAAGGGTGACATGGTGCAGATTGTGGAGATGCTAAACCGGGGAGTCATCAGGCCGGCCATTCATCAGGTCTTTCCCTTGTCCGAAGCTGCTGCTGCCCATGAAACAATGGAAGAAGCCAACTTTTTCGGGAAGCTGCTGCTAAGGCCTTAGGGATGGGAGCTAACTAAAGGCGTCCTCAAAGACATCTGTACCTTTTGAGTGAGGTCGTATCATACAGTGGACGGCAAATTCTCTCCTGCAGATCCTCCCGCCTCCTTCCTTTCCCGTTTCTGCAGTCTTCTGCCGTGGAATAGGTACTGCTGGGCGTATCCGGCGTAACGGCCAAAATAGTTTCGAGCCCAAGCCAGCATTTCACGGTCGGGGGGCGGTTTTTCGCCGGGGAAATACCATTCTCCCAAAGCGCGGCGAACCCAAACGTCTATGGGGAATGCTTCCAATTTTTCAAGGGAAAAAACCGCGATGCAATCTGCAATCTTGCTGCCGATACCATAGCATTCCATCAGGCGCTCTTTGGCCGGCATGTATGGTATCTTGACCAGGGCATTCAGGTCCAGTGAACCCTCTACGACTTCACGAGTGGCCCGGTCCACGTAGGGAGCCCTAAAGCCGAGCCCCAATCTGCGCAACTCCATTTCCCCGGCCTCCACTAACTGGACTGGGGACGGAAATGAGTAGCGTACCTGCCCGTCCAATTCTATTGGGCTGCCGAAAGCCCCGGCGATGTTCTCCATGACCTGGTGAATTCGCTGGATATTGGAGTTGGCCGAACAAATGTAGGCGACCAGGCATTCCCAGGGTTCCTGCCGCAGCACCCTCAGGCCAGGGTACTGGTTAACCATTTCCGCTACCCTTCGGTCATGGCTGACTTCTTTCTGGATCTGCACCAAGTCGTCGTCAAATCTGAAGTAGTGCTGCAGCACGGGAACAACGGAAGCCTCCGGCCAAGGAGCGGAATGGAATTCTACGCGACAGTCATCCAGTTGACGCAGCCTAATAAAGCTCCCCCGCACAACGCCGGAGAACCAGGGTTCCTCCTCCCCGCCGTCCCTCTTCCACCGATGCGCCTGCCCGCCCAGCAAGCTGGCTTCCAGGTTAAGCGGCAGCTCAACGACCAGTTCCACGGTCCGCCTCTTCGATCCACTGGGCCGCAAGGTTGCCCAAATTAGAAAGGTTACTGGGTTTCAGTGTGCAGGGAGGAATGGATTGGAGAAAGGCCTGGCCGTAATTGCGCCCGGTAATCCTCTTGTCCAGGACAACGATGGCGCCGCTATCTTCCTTGTTGCGAATCAGTCGGCCCATTCCTTGGCGGAATCTCAAAACCGCTTGAGGTATAGAATAGTCGTTGAAAGCGTTGTCGTACTGGTCTGACCGGGCTTTGACCACCGGGTCGGTGGGAACCTGGAATGGAAGGCGGGTGATGACCAGGGCTCTCAGAACTCCGCTGGGGAAGTCGACCCCTTCCCAGAAGCTACTTGTGCCCAGCAGGACTGACTTTGGGTTTTCGATGAACCGCCGGCTCAATTGAGGTGGGGAGCCATCAACGCCCTGGGCCAGGACATCAATGCCGTGGTTCTGTAGTCGGTTGCGGATACGGTTGTTCACGTTGCGCAATGCGGAGTAGGAGGTAAACAGGGCCATTGTGCGACCGGTTAGATTAGTTGCCAAGTCTAACAATGCTGTCGCAATTCCGTCCACGTAACCTTCGGTTTGTGGTTGGGGCATGTCTTCTGGAATCATGAGCAAGGCCGATTTCCGATAATCAAATGGAGACCCGACCGAAAGCTCTTCGCTGCCTTCGGGAAGGTCCAGCCTGCGACGGGCGTAGTCAAAGGTGCCCTGCGCGCTGAGGGTGGCGCTGGTAAGAACAACGCTCTCCTTCTGGTCGAACAGCTCCTTTCGCAGGATGGGACCTACCTCCAACGGAGCCGAATTGAAAGTCAGTTCGCCCTTCCCCTGGTCTAAATTCAGCCAGTTGATCTGTTGATCATCTTGTTTGCTTATCACCGAACTGAGTTGGCCTTTGAGATTTTCGATGTTCCCTTGAATGCTGCTTGATTCTGATGCCAGCGAAGACACATCCACAAGTCCAGGCGTTGGTGTCGAACCATCGGACGTATCGGGAAACTCGGTTTCGTACAGGAAGGAATGTAACTTTGCCAGGGCTTGCGCGAGGTTACTCAGACCTACGTCCACATTCTCCCAGGCTGTGGTCAGATCGGCCCAGCTTCGCTGGCCTCTGGAAGCCGGTGTTATTAAAAAGGCTTCCTCGGGCTTGCCCTGAGCAGAAAAGAAACGGAGTGCTGCCGCCCACATGTCGCTCCAGTTCTGCCGCAGGCGGGGAAGGGGTTCCTCCACTTCTGAAGCTAACCTGTCGCCATTTTGCTTAACCGCGGGTGGCAGTTCTATGACACCTAGCGCCAGTCTCACCTCTCTGACCAGACGTGTTAGAAGGTCAGTATCGTCACCCAACTGGTCAGGCAATACCTGGAAACCGTATTGCCGGGTCGCTTCCTCCTCCAAGTTGTGGGCTTCGTCAATTATCAAGTGCTGATAGTCAGGAATTATTCCCCCGCCATGGGCGAGGTCGGCAAGTAGCAAGGCGTGGTTAACGACTACGATGTGAGCCTGATCCGCACGTTCCCGGGCGCTGCGAAGGAAGCAGGCTGCGCTGCCGCTGCGCAAGGCAGGACATCCGCCTTTTTCGCCTGCAGATACCTTGCTCCAAGAAAGTGCGTCCCTCCCCGAAAGGTTAATCTCAGACCGGTCGCCATCCGCCGTATCCTGGAGCCAAACGGCCGTCTTGCTCAGTAAACGGGCTTCGTCTGCAGATGGATTCTCGCTGTGAGCAAGGTAGTTCCACCGGCGCAGACAGAGGTAATTGCTTCGTCCCTTCAGTTGAGTTGCCTTTATCAAGCCCTCTTCCACTGCACCAGAACCCTCCAACACCTGGAGAAGGGCCGGGATATCTTTCCGCATTAGCTGTTCTTGCAGGTTGATGGTGTTGGTAGAAATGACCACCCTTAGGCCCCTGGCTGCGGCGAAAAGGGCGGCAGGCAGCAGGTAGGCCATTGATTTGCCAACTCCGGTGCCGCCTTCCACAACCAGTCTCTGTCCCTGATATATGGCCTGGGTTACCGCGTTCAGCATTTCGATCTGTTCCGGCCGCTGCTCGAAGCCGGAAAAGGTCTGGGAAAACGGCCCGGTGGGACTCATCAACTGGGTGATATTATCAACAGTCAGGCGATTCAGGCTCTCGTCATAACGGCGCCGTTCGGGCCTGCCCAGCCTGGCGGCAAGGCTGCTCAAGTCCAAGCCGGAAAGTCCAAATACTTGTGGACTGCTGCTGGCGCTCACTTCACCATTGCTGTTGGACTCCAGTCCCAAAAGCAAATTGGCGACGTTCCAATTTCCTCGGGTGGCCAGTGTGTGAATGTAGGACAACAGGGAGGGGTGCAATTCCGAGGCCCGGCGCAAGAGAGTCACAAATAATTGTTGGGTAGCCTCAGCGTCGTCTATTGCCTGGTGTGCTCGCCGATGGTCCAGGCCGAACTGCCGGGCCAGGGAGACGAGCGAATATTCGGCAGTTTGGGGAAGGAGAAACGAGGCCAAATCCCAAGTATCATATCGGGCGTTGTAGAGGGGGAGACCGTGTGTTTCAAGGAAGCGAAGATCGAAGGCTATGTTGTGACCTACTACGGGATGGTCTTCTATGAAGTCTTCCAGGCCCTGACTTACGGAGGAAAAATGGGGGGCGCGGCTGACCTGGTCGGGTCGGATGCCTGTAAGTCGTTGGATGAATTCCGGGATGGCCCGTCCGGGATTTACAAAAGTATCGAACCGTTCCAGCACTTGGTCACCCTGAAATTTGACCGCCCCCACCTGAATAATTTTTTCCCGGTCGGCGTCCAGCCCAGTCGTTTCCAGGTCGAGGGCCACAAAGGTTCGTTCCAGGGTGGGTAAGGCTGCAGAGTTATTTCCCAGCGCCATTTAGGCAGACCCTTCTTGAGCAAGATAGCGAGAGTGTCGGGGATTCCATCGTCCCCAAGAGAGCAGGTAGCAGGATGAGGTGAATAACAGGCTACAATGAAGGAAGCTGGCCAGCGTTTAGCCGGTATAGGGCCGTAACTGCCCAGCCCTCAACCCCACCGCCGGAAAAAATTTGCCAGCGCGAAGCGCAGTCAGAAACTCTGCTTCGGTGTGTATTTCGTCGGGAAAGGCGGTTACGTAACGACCCAAACCGTGTGTGGAGTGGGCGTCGCTGCCTCCGGTGACCGGCATCTTCAGGAGACTGGCCACTTCCATCGCAAAGCCGTTTTCCTCGTCCGCTGTCCCTCCATTCACAACTTCGATGGCATTGGCCAGCTTAAAAACCGGATGTTCCAGCGCTTCTTCGGGTATTACTGGCAATGGCTCATCAGGCATCGTACGGTAAAGGTATGGCCGTTCTCTCATGTGTTTTCCAAGGACTCCGCGAAATGGGTGCGCGCTGACGACAAACCCGCCTTCAGCTCTGGCAGCCCGGCAGAGAATTTCAGCCTTGTGAAAGCCTGACTGGTACCTATCCATACCGAAGGCCAGCATATGGCCCATGTCGGTATCAGCCTCCATCGCTCGTACCAGTACAACATTGTGGAGGCTAGCGAACCGCTCAAACTCGTGCCTGTCCCACGGACCGCTGTGCTCGGTAATGCAGAGGCCCCGAAGGCCCAGTCGCTCCGCTTCCAGGATAAGGTCTTCGGGGGAAAGGTTGCTGTCTGCGCTGCCCTTGGTCGTATGAATGTGAAGATCAAATATGCGAGCCATGTTGCCCGATTGTATCGGGGCAAGTGGAGGTAGTCAATGAGCACTTGTCACTATGGACAAGTTTCTTACTCTTCAGAAATGGGCTTGGAAAACCCGGACTTCTACTAAAACTGTTTCCTCAAGGTGCGCCGCCAAACTTTTGTCCTGCATTAGCGGTGCAAAGGTGCCGGCAAATTCTCTGGCAAAATTTCAGATCTGAGGAATAATGGTATAACAGCGAAGGCTGCCGTTTTGGGGGCTTTGGAAGGGCAAACTTGCTTCGGCGGCTAGCCCTGGCCGGATATAAGTGGAGGTAAAGTCACTGGAGTTCAAGGCCTTCGAGTGAACTTGGGATTTACCCCGTTGTATGCGTGGAAGTGGTGGTTAATGAGCCACGGAGAATCGGATTGTATCCTCTGCATGGTAGGGATTCTCACTCATTTCATAGAGAAATCTCTGGGAGGTATTGATTGCAACGTAAAATAGATATAAAATCTACACTCGCTTGGCTGTTATTCAGGGGTAACTCCCCGATAATGAAGAGGAGGGCAGGTGATTGAATGTACTAGGTCTGCACCTTTTGTTGGAACTCAAGGAGTGTAACCCTCAACTTCTTGATAACCTTGATCACGTTCGAAGTGCTCTGTATGGAGCCGCCGAAGGTGTGGGGGCGCACATAGTAGGCGAGTCCTTCCATCAATTCAGTCCACAAGGGGTCACCGGCATATTGTCTATCGCCGAGTCCCACATCTCTATCCACACATGGCCCGAGCATAACTACGCAGCAGCCGATATATTTACTTGCGGTTCTTCTTTCCAGCCCAGGGATGCTGCTAAAGTCTTGATCGAATTATTCGAATCCAAGCAACCGGAGATTACCGAAGTCCGAAGGGGATTGCTTTCCCTTCCGGTAGGTATCTGAGGTTAAGGGAATCCAGCGGCATTAATGGAAGAAATCACCGGCAAATGGCTCATTGAAACTGTCTACCCCGACTTGGCTGTGATGTTGAGGGTGCAGCAGGTACTTTTCTCTGGAAAGACTGAATACCAGCAGGTAGAAGTGCTTGAGTCCGACCTTTACGGTCGGAGTCTGGTTCTGGACGGGAAGACACAGTCCACCGAACGGGACGAACATATTTACCATGAGAGCCTGGTTCATCCCGCTATGTTGTTCCATTCTGCGCCCAGGAGCGTGTTCATTGGCGGAGGCGGCGAGGGAGGTACCTTGCGCGAGGCGCTGTCTCACAATACCGTGGAAAGGGCGGTCATGATCGACTTGGACCAGCAGGTTGTGGAGTTGTGCCGGGAGTATCTTCCCGAACACCACAAGGGCAGCTTTGATGATGCACGGGTGGAATTGCTGCACCGTGATGCCCGTGCCTATCTGAGTGAAGCCGGCGAGCAGTTTGACGTAATGGTCATGGATCTGGTAGATCCCATGGAAGGCGGGCCTGCCTACCTGCTATACACCCGCCAGTATTACGAGATCGCCAAAGCCAGGTTGAAAGAAGGGGGCCTGTTGGTAACCCAGTCCGGACCGGCCGGACTGTTAAGCCACCAGGAGTGCTTCACAACTATCAATCGGACGCTGTCGGCTACATTTGCTCACTGTGTCGGCTACCAAGTGCATGTACCTGCCTTCCAGACACTGTGGGGTTTCAACATCGCCTCAGATTCGCCCATTCCCGATCTGGCAGCCACCGATGTAGACAGACTCTTAATGGAAAGGTTGGGCCGGGAATTGGCCTTCTACGACGGAGAATCCCACCTGGGTATGTTCAATCTTCCCAAGTTTCTTCGCACAGGTATAGCCGAAGAGACCCGGATAAACCTGGACGAATCCCCTGTATTCATGGTCTGATGCCGGACCTTTTAAGTGTCTTTTCTCTCGCCTGCTGTGGCGGCCGCCAGTTCCGGAAACTCCCCCAGATCCAGCACCTCTCCTGTTGCCTCAAAGTGTCCTACCAGTGAGCGTATTTCGTCGGGAACGGGCCTGGTAGTACCGGCGTCAGCGTAAAAGCCCACGTACACCGCTTCAATCAACGTCAACAGGCGTTCGGAGCCCTCCGGGTATATCTCAACTGAGAGCGTCAAGCTAGTGTTTCCAATTCGCACTACACGAGCGTGCAACTCCAGCACTTCGTCCACTCGGGCCGGCGCCTTGAATTCGAGGTCCGCCTTAACTACTGCGCTGTCAAAGTACCCGGCTTGGGCAACCCGGTAGATGGAAAAGCCCAGATTTCGGAAATACTCGGCCTGGGCAATTTCCAGGTAGCCGAGATAGGCGCCGTTGAAGACAATGCCCTGGGCATCACACTCCATCCATCGCACCCGGAGTTCTGTCGAAAACTTAAAATCGGACTTGGGCATGAAGGTGCCTTGAGAAATTAAGGCTATTCCTGGGACTCGATCCCATCATCCCTCAAAGAAAAAATGCCGGTATAACCCAAACCCGACAGAAATGCCTGGTCCTCAGGAGAGAGGTCGGCGGAGTCCAGCAGGTCGGGACGGTTTTCCAGTGTGCGTCTGAGCGATTCCTCACGCCTCCAACGGTCGATTTGTGCGTGGTGGCCTGATAGTAGAATGTCGGGTACAGGCATCCCGCGAAAATCCGAGGGCCTGGTATAGAGTGGGTGCTGGAGCAACCCGGAGGTAATGGAGTCTTCCTGCACGTTGTTCGCCGCACCCACCACTCCGGGTGTGAACCTGGATACCGCATCTATTATCACCATGGCTGCTAGTTCTCCGCCGGTCAACACGTAATCGCCGATGCTGATGTCGTGGGTCGCCAGGTGAGTTCTCACCCTCTCGTCCACCCCCGAATAATGCCCGCAAATCAAGACCAGCCCCGGGGCCGCAGCCAGTTCCAACACCAGTTGCTGGTCCAACTTTCGGCCTTGGGGCGACAACAGCACAACAGGAAATGCATCACGGTCATGGGTCTGATAAGGTGACAGCGTGTCGTTCACAGCGTCAAAAATGGGCTGGGGTTTGAGCACCATCCCATGGCCTCCGCCGAACTGGTAATCGTCGGCTGTACCGTGGGCGTCATGAGTGTAGGAGCGGATGTCGGTTATCTGGACAGAGATGAGGCGTCTTTGGATGGCACGGCCCAGCATACTATGCCGGACGGGTCCCTCGAAGGCCTCTGGAAAGAGTGTTAAAACATGAAAGCGCATAGAATCAAAAGCAAGCCGGGGCGCCCAGAATGAAAACTCGCCCCGGCCGCAAAAACTGGCAGGTTATGTCAGGCAACCGGCTGGACTTCCTTTACCGGAAGCTTATCCACGGCCGTTACGCCTCCCTTCATTACCAACTTGATGCTCTCGGGGCGGCGCAGCGCTTCAATGTCCTTGAGAGGATCTCCGTCGATTACCAAGAGGTCAGCGTACTTGCCCTTGCTTATGGTACCAATGTCCTTTTCCAGGCCCACGCACTCGGCGGCCCAACCGGTGCAAGCCTGGATCGCCTGCATGTTGGACATACCCTTTTCAACAAGGATCTGGACTTCGCGGGCGTTGTCACCGTGAACATACCCACCGGCGTCGGTCCCTGCCACCACTTTGACGCCCGCTGCAAGGGCCTGGTGCAGGCTTTCCTTGTGAATGTCCATTAGCGCCCTGGAACGTGCCTGCATGTGGGGAGCGCTGAGCGTGGCGTGATATTCGTAAATTTCAAAGGTGGGCACCAGGAAGATTCCTTCTCCGGCCATCATCTTTGACAAGTCTGGGTCTTCGGCCAGGTAGCTACCGTGTTCCACCGAATTGGCTCCGGCCTCGACGCACATGCGAAGTCCCGGGCCCCCCACCGCGTGGCACATGGTGCGGCGGCCCAGAGCCCTTGACTCTTCGATCAACGCCTTAACTTCCTTTGGGCCGAAGGCTATATCCAAGGGCCCATGACCAGGGCGTGAACTGGCGCCTCCAGTAGTGGCGAACTTAACAACGTCCGCCCCAACCCGGCACATTTCCCTCACTTTGGCTCGTACCGGATCATCTCCATCAGCAACGCCTGAGGGAATCATTGGGTCGTCGTGAGGGAAGCACTGGCCGGAAGGCGTAACCTTGTCCGCCAGTCCGCCGGTGGGAGAAATGATGGCTACGGAAATAACCAGCCTTGGGCCCGGGTACAGCCCCAATTCCACTGCCTGTTTGAATCCTGCGTCCAGACCGCCACCGTCTCGAACACAGGTGTAACCGGCCTCCAACGTTTGTTCAAGTACTTTGGCCGTGCGCAAATGCTGAAGAGACAGAGGAGAATCGTAGCCCATTCGGCTGGCAAGGCCATAGTCCTTGGACGCCAGATGGTCGTGGCAGTCGATCATCCCTGGCATCAGGGTCATGCCGGAAACATCCACTTCTTCTGTGCGGGGAGGCAGGCTAACTGCCAAGCGGGGCCCAACTTCCATGATGCGCTCACCATCTATCAAAACCGTGGCATCACTCAATACCGGTCCGCCGGTGCCATCAATAAGGTTCGCTCCCACCAGGGCTTTCATAACCTTTTCCTCCTTCAGCGGCAGTTTTCATTTGGCTGTCCTATTGCCAGGGCGCAAGTTCCTCTTAGTCATCAAGGGCAGCCAAAACAAGCCAGATTCAGGGTTTAGCCAGCTTTGCCAGGTTGCTGTAAGGCTAAAGAAGGGCATTCCCCTTGTCAAGGCGGGTTTGTTTTTGCTCGAAAAGAAAATGACGCATGGAAAAGTTCGTCCAGTGGTGTAGGCTGTGGCGATCTGCCCTGGTCATTAATTTGCCTGCAATCTGCACAAGATTAAAGGTGCTTTTTCGGCTTGGAGTGACATAACCTTTTGGGAGTTATTGGGATGAATATTTCCGATTAGTTGAAAAGGTGCTGCGGAGGTGAGGACTAATGCTTAACCGACTAGCCAGGTCTTTTTCCGATCTCGCTTTCGTCCGAATCCTGTTAGCCGCCCTGGTGGTGGCTTTGGTAACAGGGTGCTCGTTCCTGCCTGAGGGAGACAACCAGATAGTGTACATGTCCGATACTGATGGGGACCAGGAAATCTACCTGTTGGACCCCGAAAGCGGAGAGTCTTCCAGGTTGACCAACAATAGTACTGCGGACGAAGAGCCTCGCTGGTCCCACGACGGACAACACATTGCCTACGTGTCACGGGAAACCGGCGACAAAGAAATAAATGTGATAGACAAAGATGGAAATCAGCTTAGCCGTCTTACCAACAATCCCGGTCTGGACGCTTCACCTCGCTGGTCGCCGGCAGAGCAAAAACTGGCCTACGTTTCGGAGTTGCAAAAAGAAGGCAAGGACATCACGGAAATTTACTCCATCGCCGTGGAGGACCGGGAAATAAGCCAGGTAACCTTCGAAGGTGCGTCGGAGGAGTTGGGCGACTGGTCTCCTGATGGCGAATGGATAGTCTTTTATAGCCAGGAACCGGTAGCGGACCGTGGATTGTGGTTGAGGAATCCGGAAGGAGTGAACCTGCTGCGTCTAACGGAGGGCGAAGATACCCAGCCGTGCTGGTCGCCTGACGGCAAATACATCGCCTTTGTGCGACAACAGGAAGATGCCAAGGCGATTTTCCTTGCCAGAAGGTCAAAGGATGGCTCTTGGGAAGACGGTGTGGACGAAACAAGGCTCACCCATGGTGGATTCGACGACTATTCTCCGGCCTGGCATCCGAATAGCAAGACCATAGCGTTCGTTTCGACACGGGACGGAAACCCTGAAATCTACACTATGCAAGCCGACGGAGCCAATCAGCGCAGGCTTACGACTAACAATGCCGCCGATCTCACGCCAGTTTATTCTGCCAGCGGCAAGCAGATGGCTATAGTTACCGACCTTTACGGTTCCGCGGACATTCTTGTTATGGATGCCGACGGCAGCAACCAACGCCGGCTTACCAAGAATGGAGGCGATGACGTAAGCCCCGACTGGTAAACGAACAAAGGGCTGCTCTCATGTCTGCCTATATCTTGCCCGCTTCGACAAGCAATAGTGCCGATGCTAAACTTCTGCTGACGGCACATTATGGGGAGACCCATTGCCATCTGGACAACTTGGTTTTAGACAGGCGACAGCATGGAATACGGGGACATTGCGCCGATTATGGGACGGTTATGGTCACCTCTGGCCGCGGTTACCAGCCAGTGGCAGGGCAAAGTCAATGCCCAAATAGCAGTTGCTATTGCTGCCGCTTCAATCGTGCCCGATCGTCCCAGAGTCCTGGTCCAGATTTACAAGGGAAATTACAGCCATGGGCTTATACTCAAAAGCAACGTCTTTGCCCTCAACTTTCTTGGCGAAGGCCAACTCCAGCTAATTCATGACTTTGGCCTCGTTTCCGGGTTTGACCGGGACAAGCTGTCGTCAGTGGATTACGTAGCAGGTGTTACGGGCTGTCCGGTGCTAGGGGAAAGCGCCGGATTTCTGGAATGCCGGGTTATCAACGCTATGGATGGCGGAGATATGACCTGCTTCCTGGCGGACGTGGTAGATGGCGGCGCTTCCGGTGAGCAGACTCCTGTTACGTGGAGAGAAGCACGACGCCTGATTCCACCGGACTGGAACCAGGCCTGGGAAAAGAAGATCGGAGCCGAGATAGAAATTTCCCGGCAACGGATGGGCTCGATAGACTATTCGGGTTGGGCGGGCCAACCAACTGAATGAAACTCGTTGAGTGTTTTACATGGATGCCAGTATTGAAGAAGTAATATCCCAGTTGCACGGGACTCCCCACAAGTCCGTGCTGGCCGTCGCTGGCGCCGGAAGCAGCGCCATGTCCTGGCTGCTGGGTGTGTCGGGGGCCTCCCGAACTATCCTGGAAACCCTGGTTCCCTACGGGCGATTCTCCATGATCGACCTGGTGGGTCAGGAACCGGCCCAGTACGTATCACCTGAGAATGCCAATAATATGGCCCTGGCTGCCTACCGCCGGGGCTTGGTTCTGCGAGAGGACGATTCTCCGGTTGTGGGCGTGGCCTGCACCGCCACCATAGCCACCGACCGGCCCAAGCGTGGCGACCACCGTGCCTGTATCGCCACTTGGGATGAGCTGGGGGTGACTAACTACAACTTGGTCCTCGACAAGGGCAAACGGGACCGGGTTGGCGAAGAAGAGGTGGTGAGTCGTCTGCTTATACAGGCCATGTCCAGGGCCTATGGCGTTGAGGCCGAAATTGACATCGGTTTTACCGAGGCGGAACACCCGGACGTATCCAGTGTCCGCCACGCCAGCGCTATCCGGAGGCTTCTGTCGGGAGAGGTTGGTCTAGTTATTGCTGAACGGTCAGGGGAAATGGTTCCCTTTGAGTCGGGAAAGGCTGGACCGTTCGCGGTGCTGCCCGGGTCGTTTAATCCATTGCACCTGGGACACGAGCAAATGGCAGCCATAGCTGGGGAGATCACCGGCCTCGAAGTGGTTTACGAACTGGCGGTGTTGAACGTGGACAAGCCGCCCCTCGAGGAGGAGGAGATTCTTCGGCGATTGAATGGACTGGAAGGTAAGGCAACCGTGGCCTTAACCCGTACACCGACCTTCAGATTGAAAGCCGAACACTTTCCAAAAAGCGTTTTCATCATTGGTTGGGATACCATGGTCCGGATCATAGATCCCAAATATTATGGAAATTCCGAACAAGCAATGCTCACTGCGCTGGCTGAAATCTGGGCTCTGGGCTGCCGTTTCCTGGTTGCGGGACGACAGGTTGACGGTTCTTTCAGAACATTAGTGGATGTGGCAATTCCTCAAGGGTTCCAGCCTCTATTTGAGGCCATACCCGAGTCCCAGTTCCGTGCCGATATCTCCTCGACGGCATTGAGGCAGAGGGGTAGCTGAGGATGCTGCCAGAATTGGCTGGGTCAAAGCGCTCCCTAAAAGGAGCGCCTTAAATTGACACCTCAAATACCCGGTGATATTATTTCCTAGCTGTTTCGGGTGGTAAGAAATAGGTTTTCGGTGGATTAGTGCCTTTCGATCCCAACATTTACGCCAGCAATTGGACCATGGTAACCCTATCGGCTATCGTGGCTGTTGTCGCCATTGGTGGAATGTTCTTTGCCAGCCGTGTCCTTTCCTCGCGTCGGCCCTCGGCAACCAAGTTGTCCACTTATGAATGCGGTATCGAACCCGCCCGCTATTCTTGGTCGAATATCAATCTTCGGTTCTATATCTTCGCTATCCTCTTTCTGATATTTGACGTAGAAGCTGTTTTCCTGTTCCCTTGGGCCGTAATTTTCCTGGAGCAGCGGGACTTGGGTAACTCCATACCCTTCTATGCTATGGTACTGTTCCTTGGTGTTCTTTTCTTTGCCATAATCTACGGTTGGAAGAAAGGGGTCTTGGAATGGCAGAAATAATTCTTGGGTCAGGCAACCAGCCGGCGCCCAGTTTGCTCAACCAGGCCACCGCCGGCAAAGTGCCCGGTGTGATAACGACTACGTCCGAGCAGCTTTTCGGCATGGCTCGAAAGTCCTCTCTATGGATGTTGAGTTTCGGGCTAGCCTGTTGTGCCATTGAAATGATTTCGACCTATATGGCCCACCACGATTTTGACCGTTTCGGGGTAGTGACCTGGCCTTCACCCAGGCAGTCGGACGTAATGATAGTAGCGGGTACGGTCGTAAAAAAGATGGCCGAGCCTATTCGCCTTCTGTACGAACAAATGCCCGATCCAAAATGGGTGATTGCCATGGGCAGTTGCGCCACCAATGGTGGGCCCTACTACCGTTCCTACTCGGTGGTCATGGGCGTGGACCACATTATTCCCGTTGATGTCTATGTTCCGGGTTGTCCGCCCCGGCCTGAAGCCCTGTTGTTCGGTATCCTCAAACTGCAGGAAAAAATAATGCAGGACGCCAAAAACAGTGGCCGCTAACCGGCATTCCGCACACGACGCCGAGGCAGAACCGGAACAACCCGATTATTCCGTGCTCTCGCAAACCGGCCTCGAGACCCTAGAAACTGCTGAGGAATTGTTTCGAGACTTTGACCCTCAGAAGGGTCTCCTTTCCGATCTGCCCCAGATAATGGTAGCTCCCGCTGGCATAGGGGAGATCTGCAGCATTGCCAAGAACGAACCGAGACTGGATCTGAAAATGCTATTGTGCTTGTCCTGCGTGGACTATGAAGAGCATTTCCAGTTGGTCTATTTCCTGCACTCCCTTGTTCGAGAGCAGACTTTAGTGGTCAAGACCGAGGTATCCTACGAAGACCCGGTCCTGCCGTCGGTGTGTCACGTCTGGGCGGCGGCTGAGTGGTATGAGCGGGAGGCCAGCGACTTGTTTGGGGTGAAGTTCGAAGGTAATCCCGATTCGTCTCCTTTACTTCTCTATGAAGGATTTGGAGGATTTCCTGGTCGCAAGAGTTTCCCCTTTTACGAGTATCGGGAGTTCTAGAACGGTGGAACCGACCGTCTTGATAGCGAGAGTGACTTGGCAGGACGGTCGTTATTTAGCCAGCCTTGAAAAGTTGGGCCTTGAAGCGGAAGGGGAGACAGTTGAAGCGGCGCAGGACCAGCTAATCAATGTAATGCGCAACTGGATTGAGATCCACGATGGAAAGAGTTCTTTGGAAGAAGCTCTTGCGCAGGCGGGATTTCCCGGGGTGGAAGAAGATACTGAACTTCAGTTGGAGTTTGAGGATTAGCGAGGAATTCGGGCTGGGCCGGTGTTTTCATTTTGGGTCCAATCCACCACATATCATTGGATAAGATCATTTACCAAATAGAGGTAACTCGTGAGGGCAAACATTACCTGGCTTATTGCCCGGAGTTAGTAATCACCGGTCTTGGAGATTCGGAAGAGGATGCACGGAAATCGCTGCGGAACGAAATTTCCACATACTTGGAAGACTGCGAATCCCTGGGAATTCTCGACGAAGTACTGATTGACGCCGGTTTTTACGATAACGACGAAGTTTGGATGAGCAGCCTGGTTACTCCACCTAATGAGCCGCGGATACAATTTCTTTAGAAAACGGGTCGATAGGAGGCACCGGGTCTCCTAACTACTCAAGCGGAAACTATATTTGGCGATTACATAAGACATAGATGGTAGAAAATCAAACTAACACGGCAGTTAATCCTCCGATTAATGCCGAGCCCATAGAAATGCTCCTGAATATGGGGCCTCAGCACCCGTCTACCCACGGGGTTTTCCGCATGGTTTTATGGGTGGACGGAGAGAAGATAGTGGATGTGGAACCCCACATCGGCTATTTGCACCGGGGTTCGGAAAAGCTGTGTGAGGGTGAGCAATACCACCAGGTAATCACCCTCTTTGATCGTCTGGATTACGTTGCGAACTTCAATAACGAGCTTGTCTACTGCCAGGCAGTTGAAAAGCTGATGGGACTGGCAGTGCCGGAGCGCGCCGAATACGTTCGTGTCATCCTCTGCGAGTTAAACCGCATAGCCAGCCACCTGCTGTATGTCGGCACCATTGGTTTGGATGCAGGCGCAATGACTCCCACCATGTTTGCTTTCCGGGGCCGGGAGCGAATCCAGTCGCTGTTTGAGGCCATCTCCGGGGCCCGCATGATGCATAACTACTTTCGCATCGGTGGTGTCAAGGAAGACTTGCCGGACAATTTCGAGCAAATGATTGCCGACTTGCTTCCCGTCCTTCGAGTGGATGTGGAAGAAAGCGACCGAATCCTGACATTTAACGAGATTTTCCTCACCAGGCTTAAGGATGTTGGGGCCATCTCCGCGGAAGAGGCAGTTGACTTCGGCTTCTCGGGTCCGTGCCTCAGGGGCTGCGGAATTGAATATGACGTACGAAGGGCGCAGCCGTATTCGGTCTATGACCGGTTTGAATTTGACATTCCCATTGGCCTGGACGGTGACTGCTGGGACCGGCATTGGGTACGGGTCCAGGAGATGTACGAGTCTCTCAAGATAATTGAACAGGCACTTGAGCAGATCCCGGCGGGTGAAGTGGCTTCTTCCTTGGGTCGGCGTCTGATCCGTCCCCCGGCGGGTGAAGTTTACGTTCGTGCCGAGAATCCACGCGGTGAAATTGGTGTCCACTTGATCAGCAATGGGACTGATCGCCCTTACCGTTTGAAGATCAGACCTCCTTCGTTTTGCAATCTCTCGGCAATCAAGCATCTGTTGAAAGAGTCCTGGATCGCGGATTCTGTTGTGATCCTGGGTTCGCTGGACATAGTGCTGGGGGAGGTTGACCGGTAGTGCTTTCCCAACTGCCCCTTCTCACGGTCACTATTGACCAGGTCATCTGGATGGTCGTTGGCTTGCTGGCCATGTTTACCGGCCTTTCAGTGGTAGTACTTTCTCTCACCTGGCTGGAGCGCAAGGCGCTGGGCAGATTGCAATTGCGGCTCGGTCCAACCCGCACTGGTAAGTTTGGCCTGCTACAGCCAATTGCTGACGCCGTCAAGCTGATACTAAAGGAAGATGTCATCCCGACCTCTTCTGACCGGGCCATTTTCTGGGTTGCCCCTGTCATTGTTGTTCTTTCAGCGTTTATGATTTGGGTTACGATTCCGGCGGCGGAAGGTCTGGTGTTGCGGAACCTGGAGTTGGGCTTGTTCTACATTACGGCCTTTGCTGTGATTGGAATACTGGGACTGGTGCTCGCCGGATGGGGTTCTGCCAACAAGTACGGAGTTCTGGGTGGACTAAGGTCGGCGGCACAGCTAATCAGTTACGAGATACCCGTGATTATGGTCATAGTTGCCGTAGGAATGCTGGCCCAATCCCTTGACCTGCGCGTAATAGTCGCCAGCCAGCAGCAAATTCCCTACGGTTTGATTCTCCCCCTAGGCATGGTGATTTTCTTCATAGCCGGATTGGCTGAAGTGGGCCGAACGCCGTTTGATATATATCATGCCGAATCTGAGGTAGTGGGCGGTCCATTTGTCGAATACAGTGGTGCTCACTGGTCTGTGTTTTTCCTGGCAGAGTACATCAATACCTTTGCGATCGCTGCCCTGGTGACCTTGCTTTTCCTGGGAGGCTGGAACTGGCCCTGGTACGCTGCGGCCCTGAGTTGGCTGCCATCTTTGCCCGACATGGCATGGTTGGCGCCATTGCTGAGTGTGGTCTGGTTCCTGGTAAAGGTATACGCTGTAATATTGGTAGTGTTCTGGATAAGGGGTACTTTCCCGAGGCTTCGCATTGACCAGTTGATGGCCTTCGCCTGGAAGGCAATGGTGCCTCTGTCATTCTATACGATAGTAATCACGGCCTTTTACTTGTACTATGATTGGCCTGGCTGGACTCTGACCCTAATGTCTCTGGCCGGGCTGGCGTTGGTGGGCTATATCGTTTATCGTAGAATGATGGCCCCCGTCCGCAGAATTGCCGAAATCAAGGCGCGGCAGGCCGCGCAGCTTGCGGAGCGCCGGGCTACCCGCCAGGCAGGTTAACCAGAGCGCGGAGTGTGAACGATGTTAAATAGCATTAAGGGCTTGATGTTAACTCTTGGTTCCACCTTTAACGGGCTCCGGAAACCGGTTACCCGCGAGTATCCGGATGTTCCAACGCCGGTACAGCCTCGTTTTATGGGCTTTCCGGCCCTTACCTGGGATGGGGATGTTGGTGAACCCTTCTGCACCGGGTGCATGGTGTGTATTCGAAACTGCCCAACCCAGTGTATGTCCGCCAGCATGATGGATAATCCGCTGAATGAAGAGGGCAAGAGTTCTCGCCGCAAGATAGTCGATTATTTCGAGATTAATCTGAACCGGTGTATACTTTGCGGGATTTGCGTGGAGTTGTGCAATTTTGACGCTATAGTGATGAGTCACGAGCACGAAATGAGCACCTACGAGCGTAACGGGGACCGTGTTGCGCTTCCCGCGCTCCTGGACATTGGTAAGAAGTATCAGCAGGACACCAAGTGGGTTCCGCCTACTGTGCTGGCCAAAGCCAAGAAGGAAGCGGAAGACGCGGCGAAGGCTGCCGAAGCCGCCAAGTCCGAAGCCGCCAAGTCCGAAGCCGCCGGGTCCGAAGCCGCCGGGTCCGAAGCTGTGGCGGCCGTTCAAGAAGCCGACTGATCACATCTCCTGTTTACGGACGATAATTGACTGAGTATATAGTCCGTAGGGAGAGAGAACGATTCCAAAAAGAGAGGACGAGCGGAATGTAAGATTGTCGGGCAAACACCCGGCATACTGCACTTGCCAGGAATGCACGAATCGATTCCTTAAGAAGCGGAAAATCAGACCCTCCAAAAAGGGTCCGGCTTCTCCAGACAAGGTGAGGGCTCATCCTCAAGACTGCAAGTGTTCAACGTGTACTCTTCTTGCGTCCGTAGGTGAGTTGCCGCCATTGAAGAAGGAAAAGACCGGTTTGCTGAAGCGCATTATCGGAAAGCACAGGTAGTTGACCCTTTCAGCCCCTAATGATTTACCACAATGACAACCATCACATAACGGATTTGCTAGTGGTCTGTAAGACTGAAGACATCATTGCCACGGCCTTGGTGAGTGAGGCCAACTAGCAGTGTCCTGGTTCCTTTTTACCATTTTGGCAGTCTTCACGCTGGGCGGTGGCCTGGGAGTGGTGGTTACCCGTAACGTGGTTCATGCCGCCCTTTTCCTGCTTGTTTCCCTGGTTTCCGTTGCTGGCGTCTATCTGATACTTTTTGCCGAATTCCTGGCCTTGGTTCAGGTCCTTATTTACGGCGGGGCAATCATTATTGTCCTGCTATTCGCGATTATGCTGACCCGCAGCGCCGAGTATCCCTATATTTCAGATAACAAACAATGGCCTTTGGCTGCCGTCGCTGCCGCCGCCGTTGGCGTTGTACTGGGGGCAGCTTTTTGGCAAAAGGGAATTACTGAATCTACCCCTCACAGCCCTGCCTTCGCCGACCTGGCCAATTCCCTTTTTACTGCATGGGCCGTACCATTTGAGGTGGCCTCCCTGGTCTTGCTGGTGGCGTTGATCGGGGCCATTATTATTGCCCGAACAGGGGAAGACAACCAATAGATTATGGTTCCTCTTGTAGCATTTCAATTATTGAGCGCGGCCCTTTTTGCCATAGGTCTCTACGGTGTTATGGCACGGCGGAGCGCTGTGCTGATCGTAATGTCTATTGAGTTGATGCTCAACGCGGTCAACATAAACCTGATCGCTGCAGCTTCGCACTTGGACGGCACTGGAAATTGGGCCAATTTTGACGGACAGATAATCGCAATTTTCATAATCACCGTCGCCGCTGCAGAAGTGGGCCTGGCCATGGCGATAATCCTGAGAATGTACCGTAACCGCTCCACCGTGAATGTGGACGAAATCAACCTGATGAAGTGGTAAGGCTGAAGGGCGTGTTGTACTCCAACTCTTACAGTGTGTCTCCTGTGACCGCGAGCCTGGAGGTCATTCCCTAGTATGGAATGGGCCTGGCTAATCCCGGTTCTCAGCTTCGTAGCTGTTCCTCTGATTATCCTGTTTGGCAAGTATCTGCCTGGCAAGGGTTCTCCCATTGCAATAATGGCTATCCTTGCCGGATTCGTGATTTTCTGGTTTGTTTTCGCCGGTTTCTTGTCGGCTAGTCTCGAAACAGAGGGATGCCAATTAGGCGAAGGTACGGAAGCCCTTACCTGCAATTACCAGCGGACCTGGTTTGAAGCCGGCATTCCCGGTGCGGTTACCGACAGCTATGAGCGCATTCACGTTGAATGGGGAATAATTGTCGACCCGTTGACCCTGGCTATGCTGGGACTAGCCATTTTTGTTGCGCTGATGGTCCAGATTTATTCCCTGGGCTACATGCACGGTGACCCTCGAATTGACTGGTACTACGCTTTCCACGCCCTCTTTATTGCCTCAATGCTTACGCTGGTGCTGGCGGATAATTTCCTGCTTCTGTACGTTGCCTGGGAATTGGTTGGTCTCTGTTCCTACTTACTGATTGGCTTTTGGCATGAACGCCCCGATGCACGAGAGGCAGCCAAGAAAGCATTCATTGTTACTCGTATCGGAGACGTGGGATTGCTGGTGGGCATTCTGCTGTTGTGGAGCCAGGTGGGCAGCTTCAGCATGCTGGATACTTTTGCCGCAATCGAGGCAGGCGCCCTCAGCGATGGCATGATTACAGTCTCGGCGTTGCTGCTGTTCCTGGGCGCGATGGGCAAGTCGGCCCAATTTCCCTTCCATGTTTGGCTCCCCGATGCTATGGAAGGGCCCACACCAGTTAGCGCGCTCATTCATGCGGCTACTATGGTGGCGGCCGGAGTTTACCTTGTAGCCCGGGCTTTTCCAATTTTCAGCGCATCAGATACAGCGATGATTATTGTGGCGACCATCGGCCTGATTACAGCTCTGGGCGCCGCCACCATTGCTCTTGTGGCTACAGACTTGAAACGCATTCTGGCCTATTCCACCATCAGTCACCTCGGATTGATGATGCTTTCACTGGGAGCATTTGGCTATACTGCGGCGATATTCCATTTGCTGGCCCACGGTTTCTCTAAGGCCCTGCTGTTCCTGGGGGCCGGCAGCGTGATGCACAGCACTGACGAGCTCGATGTCCGCAATATGGGTGGCCTCCGAAAGGTAATGCCCGTAACCGCAATTCTCTTTTCCATTGGCGCCCTTTCGCTGGGTGGTATCCCTGTTTTGGCCGGTTTTTGGAGCAAGGACGAGATCCTGATTGCCGTCAACAAAGAGCTTCCTGTGATATTCATAGTCCTTACTCTGCTGACTGCCTTGCTCAGTGCTCTCTACATGGCAAGGGCTATGTTCGTAGTTTTTTACGGTCGCTTTGCAGAGCAGCACGAGCACGTCCACGATGCACCCCCTACCATGTCAATCACCATGGGGTTGCTGGCAGTGTTCGCACTGGTTTTCGGATTAGTGGCGCTGAATTGGCCAGGTTCCTTTGATGGCATAGGCAAGTTCATTTTCTACCATGAAGGGCATGGCTTCGAGTTTGTGGTTTGGCTGGGAGCATTGTCGACGATTCTTGCCGTAGCGGCTTTTATTTTCGGTTTCATGGTCTACGCCAGGAGAAGCGTGTCATTGGAAAGCACGCGGCAAAGGTTTGCTGGACTGCTAAGAGTTTTTGAGAACAAGTACTATGTCGATGAAATGTACCAGTGGGGGATTGACCGGTTTGTCCTTTCCCTTTCCAGGTTTGTGGCTTGGGCAGACCGGGCGCTGGTGAACGACGTGGGCATAAACGGCCCGGCGGACATTACCAGGACTCTGGGGAACAAACTGAGATACCACGTAACGGGTTACGTTTACAGCTACGCGCTGGCAATGGCTCTGGGATTGATCGGGCTCGCAATATTCTGGTGGATAATGTCCACATGATTGTTGTTCTTTAGGCAATGAACAATTTCGACCAAGTAGCATTGTTGTTGATTATCCTGGTGCCGCTAGCCGGCGCCGGGTTGTCCATGTTCCTGCCAAGGAACCGGCCCAACGATGCCTGGTATTTCGCTATTTTTGTTTCCTTCATTACCCTCGTATTGTCGCTGGTCCTCTTTGTTCAGTATGACTTCTCGATCGGCGGTTACCAGTTCATTCGGGTTTATGAATGGCTGGATGCACCCCTGAATATTGATCTCTATCTCGCAATGGACGGGATTGCTGCGCCCCTCGTTCTGCTCAACGGAATTGTGCTTTTTGGGGCGGTCCTGATTTCCCAGACCATCAAGCACCGAACCCGCGACTTTTTCGTGCTGCTGTTGTCACTGGGTTCCGGCGTGTTTGGAGTCTTCGTAGTCCAGGACTTGTTCTTCCTGTTCTTCTTCTATGAATTGGCGGTGCTGCCCATGTACCTGCTGATAGGCGTTTGGGGCAGCAGCACCTATTTCGAGAGCGACAGGCAGAGGTTGTGGGGTATTCCCATCCCCTTTGATTTGGGTTCCTATAATCGGCCCAAGGAATATGGCGCCATGAAACTCATGCTGGTCCTGGTGGCCGGCAGTGTGCTCATCTGGGTCGGTATCCTGGCTCTATACGTAGCCTCCGGTCAGGTAGGGGAGGCTACATTCTCCCTCGTCGATTTGGGCGTACTCGCCGCTGCAGGTGAGTTCAGTCCCACCTTCCAGAACTGGGTATTTCCCCTGTTCATGATTGGTTTCGGCGTGCTGGCCGGGTTGTGGCCATTCCACACCTGGTCGCCTGACGGTCACGTAGCTGCGCCTACTGGAGTGAGCATGCTCCATGCCGGCGTACTGATGAAACTGGGGGCCTTCGGCATTATCCGGGTGGGAATGGTTTTGCTGCCTGAGGGCGCCGAGGCCTGGATGCCGGTGCTCATAGTGCTGGGGACCGTCAATGTGGTTTACGGCGCCATATCTGCCATGTCCCAAAGGGACTTGAAGTACATAATTGGCTATTCCAGCGTAAGTCACATGGGCTATGTCATTATGGGTATAGCGACATTGCATCCGGTGGGCTTGACGGGCGCGGTGCTTCAAATGTTCTCCCACGGGATAATGACCGCCCTCATGTTCGCCATGGTTGGCGCCATCTACGAGCGGACCCACGTACGGGACATCACGATATTGAACGGCTTGATGAAGCGGATGGGGTTTGCCAGTGTCTTCTTCGCTATCGCCGGTCTGGCATCCCTGGGTCTGCCGGGCTTAAGCGGGTTTGTGGCGGAATTCATGGTTTTTACCGGTGCTTTCAAGACTTATTTGCCCCTTGCAGTTCTGGCCGTTGTGGGCGCTGCCCTCACCGCCATTTACATATTGCGGTTGCTGGCCCGCACCTTCTTTGGCGAGGTCGATCCTCGCTGGGAAGGTCTAACGGATGCCAGTCCCGTGGAAAAGACCGTGGGCGGGGCTTTTGTCCTGATCCTGCTCTTTGTAGGGATCTGGCCCGCTCCGTTCACCCGGGTAATCAATGTGGGAGTGGATTCGGTAATGGAATTCTTCCCCACTTCTTCGACTCCCGTCGTTAATTTGGTTGCTGAATCTATATTCAAGCTCTTTTAGTTGTATTTATTGAACCGTTGTGACTACCGCTAATCTGACAGCCAATCTTTACCTGCTTACGCCGGAATTTGTCCTGGCCGGTTTTGCTTTGGTGGTGTTTTTCTTGGACCTGTTTTTGCCCAACGACAGGAAGCACCTTCTGGGGTGGCTTTCGGCTTTGGGATTGGTTGGGATAGCGGTCCTGTCCGTCCTTATGCTTTCTGGTGAGAAAGAGTCGCTGTACAACGGACTTCTTGCCGTAGACGATTACTCTCTCTTCTTCAAGGTATTTTTCCTGGCTATCGGTGTGTTCATTATTCTCAGTTCCATTGACTACGTCAGGATTCACCTTAACCACCCCGGCGAGTTTTACGGCCTGCTGCTCTTCTCAATCCTGGGAATGAACTTGATGGCCATGTCCCGAGAGTTGCTGACCGCCTACATTTCCCTGGAACTGCTTAGCTTCAGCTTGTATGTCATGGTTGCCTATGCCTTGGGCAATCCCAAGTCCAACGAGGGGAGTCTTAAGTACATCATCATCGGAGCGTTGTCGTCGGCTATTCTGTTGTACGGCATAAGCATGGCTTACAGCACTCTGGGCGTAACCAAGTTCGAGGCCATTTCTCAATCCTTGAAGGACCTGACTGACGTGAGTCCCGCTCTCTGGGCCGGGTTGGCGTTGGTGGTTGTGGGCCTCGGATTCAAGCTGGCTGCCGTGCCCTTTCATATGTGGGCCCCGGATGTCTACGAGGGGGCGCCCCTTCCGGTTACGGCCTATTTGGCCATTGCTTCCAAGGCCGCGGGTTTCGCCTTGGTGTTGCGGCTATTGGCAGAGGCCTTCGTGCCGGTAACAGAGCGCTGGGACCAGTGGCAGATCATTATCGTTGTACTGGCAGCCTTGTCGATGGTGGTGGGTAACCTGGTGGCGCTGGCGCAACGCAATTTGAAGCGACTGATGGCTTACTCCAGTATTGGTCACGTGGGGTATATCCTTGCTGGAATTGCCGTTCTGGCCCCGGATTCCCTGATGGGAGCTAATGGGGTCATTTTCTACCTGGTCGGCTATTCCGTAACCAGCATGGTGGTGTTTGCCGCACTGATAGCCTTCTTTAACGCCACCGGTCAGGAGGAAATACCAGACCTGGCCGGTTTGGCTGACCGGCAACCTTTCTTGGCCATGGCAATAGCCATTGGCCTCTTCTCGCTGAGTGGTCTGCCTATTTTTGTTGGATTTACCATCAAGTTCTATCTCTTTACCGCAGTGGCCAACGAAGGCTATCTCTGGCTGGCTGGCCTTGCCATTCTCACCAGTCTGATTTCTCTTTATTATTACCTCCAAGTCATCAGGCAGATGTACATCCAGCCGGCCCTGGCGGCTCCCGCCCAGTCAGACCACGACGAGGTCGAAGCCGAGGAAGGCGCTGGCGGTGAAAGTGACGATGACGAGCATACTCACACGCCGGCCCACCACGAGTCTCCGGCGGATTACATACCTCTTCCGCGACCTTCAGGCGCTCTAATCTTCGTGGTGGCCCTGGGCTTGATTGCGACCATAGCTTTGGGTGTTTACCCCGCTCCGTTGCTGGAATTTGTTGAGGCTGCCAGCGCCGCCATAATTCCTGGTGGATAGGCGGGGAGCAGTGGATTCAGCAGAGAGAAAACAGCGGATTGAGCGTTTCGGCTTGGCATTCGAGGAACTGACGAAAGCCATCAGCCGGTTCCCCAAAGAAATGTGGCACTTTCGTGACGAACACGGTTGTTGGAGCATCCACGAGCACATAGTCCACCTGGCCGACAGCGAGGCAAACAGCTACGTTCGTTGCCGTCGCCTTATTTCCGAGCCGGGCAAGGACTTGATGCCTTACGACGAGAATCGTTGGGCGGAAGTCCTGGACTACCACTCGGTAAATACTGAGGGCGCGATAGAGCTATTTTGTGTGCTGCGTCGGCAAACGTACGAGCTCATAAAGGGTTTGCCCGTGAGTGTATGGACCAACACTTGCTACCATCCTGAAAATGGAGTCATGACCCTGGATGACTGGCTGGGCGTGTATGAGGTGCATGTTGCTGAGCACGTCGTTTATATGAAGGAAAACTACGAAGCCTGGTGCGATACCCAAATAGAGCAGGGCAAATTTGAGCAGGACCAGGGGATGAACAGTCGATGATTATCTCGGTTATCGGAAGCAGCAGCGCCAAGCCTGAACATGCCGCCCTGGCAGAGGAAGTTGGCCGGGAACTGGCCAGACGGGGCATAATGGTGGCATGCGGGGGTATGACCGGTGTGATGGAAGCGGCGTGCCGGGGAGCGAAGGCCGAGGGGGGCACTACCATCGGCATTTTGCCGGGTCGGCGCGGCACCGCTTATAACTCCCACGTTGACATTCCCATCTTCACTACCCTCGGTTACGCACGAAACATCATTGTGGTCCATTCCGGCGAGGCATGCATTGCCATCGGCGGAGCCTTCGGCACTTTGTCTGAAATCGCCTACGCATTGGATGCCAAGATACCCGTTGTTGGCCTTAGCAGTTGGCCACTGACCATTAAGGGGGACGGAGATCCCATAATTGACGGAGTGATTCCAGCCGACGACCCGGTCGACGCGGTGGAAAAAGCGGTAGCTGCCGCCGGTTCCACCGCGCCTAACTGAAGGAATAACCTAAGTGGTCCTTGCGCCTGACGACTGGGTTATGCCGGCGGTTCTTGCTGTTGCTCGTTGACTTAGTCAGTAACTTCATGGAGCCCCAATCATCACGTTCCGGAGATACATCGAACTATGACCCAACAGGACGATGGCGCTACCATAGCCGAAGTTCGAGGCCGGGAAGTCCTGGACTCGAGGGGCAACCCAACTGTGGAAGCCGAGGTGCGGCTTTCCAATGGTATTAAGGCCCACGCGGCCGTCCCATCCGGCGCCAGTACAGGCAGCTACGAGGCCTTGGAACTGCGGGACGGGGATGCCGGCAGGTTTGGGGGGTCTGGAGTTCGAAAAGCCGTAGCCAACATTAACGAGGCGATCGGACCTGCATTGGCTGGTAAATCGCCTCTGGACCAGGCAGCCATCGACCAGGCAATGCTGGAGGCGGACGGTACTCCGTCCAAGAGCCACCTGGGTGCGAATGCTATTCTTGCTGTGTCAATGGCCACAGCGCGGGTGTCGTCCCTGGTTGCATCCGATGCCGGCGGCGAGCTTTGGCGTTACCTGGCGCATGGAAACCGGGTCAGCCTTCCTGCTCCCATGTTCAATATTTTGAATGGAGGACGTCACGCCTCCTATTCGGCTGATATTCAGGAGTTCATGGTTTCTCCTGCCGGATTGCCCACATTTTCGGATGCGCTCAGGGCGGGTGCAGAGATTTACCAGGCATTGAAGGGCCTGCTGCGGGCCGGTGGTCATAACCTTAACGTCGGCGACGAAGGAGGCTTTGCCCCTTCCCTGCCATCAAACCGAGATGCCATTGAAGTTGTGCTGAAGGCAATAGAGACTGCCGGATACACGGCTGGCAAGGACGTGTTTGTGACCCTTGACGTGGCCGCCTCAGAGTTATATGACAAGGAAACCGGGCAATATGTCCTGGAAAGAGAGGGAACTAGCCTGGATTCGGGTCAGTTGGTCGACCTGTATGCCGATTGGAGGCGAACCTATCCCATAGTCAGCATTGAGGATGGCCTGGACGAGGATGACTGGGAAGGCTGGGCTGAGTTGACCCGCAGGTTGGGCGATTCGGTGCAGTTGGTTGGTGACGACCTCTTCGTAACCAATATTTCCCGAGTGCGAAGGGGCATAGATGAGGGCGCCGGCAACTCAGTATTGCTAAAACCCAACCAGATTGGTACGCTTACTGAAACCCTTCAGGCTTTGCGGATGACGCGGGAGGCTAACTGGAGCGCCGTCATGAGCCACCGTTCCGGCGAGACTGAGGACACAACCATTGCAGATTTGGCAGTGGCGTGGAACGTGGGCCAGATAAAGACGGGTGCCCCGGCAAGATCCGAACGCGTAGCCAAGTATAATCGGTTGCTCCGCATAGAAGCTGAATTGGGTGCGGAGGCGGAATATGCTGGAAACAGAGCCTACGCTGTCTACGGAGCGAACTAAATCGTACTTGGCCTGGCGGATCTTCCGCTACCTTTTCATTCAGGGATTCAAGGCGCTGCTACGCTTGGCATGGTGGCTAGTGGTGCAGACGGGACGGGTAATTGTTGGTCTGGGTCGATTGCTCTCCTCACCTACTCCCTCGTACGTTAATAGGGCCAGGTTGAGCGCCTACGGTTGGCTGTTCTGGAGAAATAGATAGTTCCCAATCATAGGACGGGCCCAGGTAGCACTGTTCCTGGCTGGCGCTTCCAAGCGTTTGAATTGGGGAACCGGCAAATTCAGTTGAAGGTTGATTGGAGAAGCAAGCAATGACTACTCGCATTGGAGTTAATGGTTTCGGCAGGATTGGTCGCCTGGTAACTCGAGCGACCATGGAACGTTATCCGGACAAGTTGGAAGTGGCGGCGGTCAACGACCTGACCGACGATAAGACAAACGCTCATCTGTTCAAATACGACACCAGCTATGGCGTATACGGGGGGCAGGTAGAAGCCAACAACGGTGATCTGGTTATCGACGGCCGGAATATCAAGGTGTTCTCCGAGCGGGACCCTTCCCGAATTCCCTGGTCTGAGATGGGCGTGGACTTGGTGGTTGAGTCTACCGGCATCTTTACCGACGGTGAACAGGCGGCTGGCCATATGCAGGGTGGAGCCAGCAAGGTAATCATCTCCGCCCCCGCCAGCAATGTTGATCTGACCATGGTGCTGGGCGTCAACGACGACCAATATGACAAGGATAAGCACAACATTGTCTCCAATGCTTCCTGCACCACCAACTGTTTCGCGCCCATGGTCAAGGTCCTGCACGAGGCCTTTGGTATAGAGCACGGCTTGATGTCCACCATCCACTCCTATACCAATGACCAGGCTATTCTTGACCAGCGTCATTCAGACCTGCGCCGGGCACGTGCCGCTGCGATGAACATAATCCCCACCAGCACCGGCGCAGCCCGGGCGGTAGGATTGGTGTTGCCCGAACTGAATGGCAAATTGCACGGGATCGCTTTCCGGGTGCCAACCGCGACCGGTTCAGTCACCGACTTTGTGGTTGACCTTGGCAAGAATGTAACCGTGGATGAGGTTAACCAGGCGTACAAGGCCGCCGCTGAAGGAGCGCTGAAAGGGATCTTGGAATACACCGAGGACCCAATAGTCAGTTCGGATGTCCGCGGTAATCCCCACAGTTGCATTTTTGATGCTCTGTCCACCATTGTGATGGCGGACAATATGGTCAAGGTAATGGGCTGGTATGACAACGAATGGGGCTACTCTTGCCGCACCGCAGACCTTTGTTCCTTCATGAGCGATAAAGGCATTTAACTGATTCCCGGATACCCTAGACACAGGCTGAAAGCGGGGCGGGGAGGAACTTTAACCACATGTTAATTGTTCCTCCTCGCTTTCTTTTGGCCAATCCCGTTCACGCATATTCTTATGGTTTTCCGTGGCGCGCACCGGTTACCTTGACCGCGGGGGGTAACCGGTGCGCGGCCTAAACCACTTTCACCTGCAAAGCCCTCTTTTTATCTGGCTGCTGCTGGCCCTGATTGTGATTGTCGCCGTGGCGCTCCGGTTCAACGGCATCAATTGGGACTCAGGGTACGGGTTCCATCCCGACGAACGGTCGCTTTACATGCGGGCCGGCTGCATGTATGACTTGCTCACCGAGAGGCCTGGTTATCCGGACTGCCTTCGGGATCACCCGCAAATCGAGCCTGGCCTTCCTGGCATCCGAACTCTGCTGGATTTTGACCGCAGTCCACTCAATCCCCACTGGTTTCCGCTGGGAAGTGTGCTGATCTACACCCTGGTGTTCTTCCGCTCGATAATTGAGCTTTTCACCGATATAGGCGCTCTTGATATGCGCTACGTTGGCCGCTCATTGTCAGCCCTTGCGGACGTAGGGACGGTCATATTGGTCTTCCTTTTGGGACGCCGCATTTATGGCCTCCATTACGGCCCGTGGGTTGGTCTCCTGGCATCGGCCCTGGTCGCCATTGCCGTAATTCACGTGCAGCACAGCCATTTCTATCGCCCTGAAACGTTTACCGCCCTTTTGGTGCTCGCGGTTTTCTGGGCAGTATTTCAGGTAATGGAAAAGCGGCGATTGCGGGACTCTTTAGTGCTAGGACTGGTGGCAGGGCTGGCTTTTGCTCCCAAGGTAAGCATTCTCCCGGTCATGCTTCCGCTAATTATTTGTTATTACTACCGATTGGTGGATACCGGAAACGGCAGTTTGTCCGGTGTGAGAAGAGGGGCTGTTGAGCAGACTTTTCTTCACGCATTGGCAGCAAGTGGAGTGGCGCTGGCGGTCTTCTTCCTGGTTACCCCTTATGCATTTCTTTATTTATCCAATTTCCTGGCTGAACAAGCCGCCCAGGCAAACATGGCTCGCAATGCCGGGTTGTGGCCGTTTACCATCCAATATGTCGGAACCGAGCCCTTTCTGTACCAGTTCAAGCAGACCGCAGTATGGGGGCTGGGGCCCCTATTGGGCATACTTGCCTGGGCGGCCGTACTATTCACGGCCTTCCTGGTTTGGCAGGGGAACTTCGCGCGGAGAGCGGACATTCTGATTCTGGCTTGGGTGATCCCAAGTATTTTGTTTCTTGAAACCTTTGAAGTGCGGTTCCAGCGCTATTATTTTGCTCTAATACCGTTTATGGTTCTGCTGGGTAGCCGTATGCTTCTTTGGGCTCCCTTTTCAATCCTTGACGTCTCTGGAAGACGTGGAAGGCGTCCAGGATTGGAGACCGTGGAACAGAGGGTTGCTGCCGGCGTAAGTCAGGCCAGTGCTTTGTGGTCATACCTTCGCTACGACTCGTCTGGACAGCGTATATTGTTGGCAGGGTGCTGGGTCCTGGTTGGAACTGTGTTGGCCACCACACTGTTCTACTCTCTGGCCTTTCAGAGCGTCTATTCAAACACTCACCCCGCCGTCGCCGCCTCTAGCTGGATCAACGAGCGTCTCCCCGCCGGATCCTCCATTGTCAGTGATAACCATTGGGACGAGTTTGTCCCGGAGTTATATGGGTACGAGGTCTGGCAGTTTCCCGCCTATGAACCTGACGGTGTGGCAAAGATGGCCGAGCTGGGAGACAGACTTTCCAGGTCTAACTACCTCGTGTTTTACAGTCAACGACCCTACGTAAGTGTTGCCAGCGACCCGGAACGATTTCCTCTGAGCGCTGAATACTATCGTCAGCTCTTTGGAGGAGAGCTGGGATACCGTTTGGAGAAGGAGTTTTCGTCCTATCCCACATTCCTCGGCATTAGTATTGCCGACGATTCCTTCGGCAGGGCCGGATTGCCCCGTCCTGATTCTTCGCGGGAAGAGGACTCTGGTTCCATACAGTGGAATTGGGGCTATGCCGACGACAATGTCGTTGGGTATGACCATCCAACGGTATTGTTATTTCGGAATGTAGATCAACTCCCGGCAGAAACTCTTGTGGCACAGTTGGCCGGGCGTACACCCAAAGGACCAACCGGCCTGAAGTTTTCAGAAGAGGACTGGGTACGGCAACAAACCGGAGGCACCTGGTCTGCATTGTTTGACCGAGACAGTTTGGCAAACCGCTGGCCAACTTTGACCTGGCTGGTTGCCATTGAATTAATTTACCTGGTGTCGCTTCCCTTGTGCCTGTATATTTTCCGGCCCTTGGCAGACCGAGGAATAGTGCTGGCCCGCATCCTGGGTCTGTTAATAGTCTCCTATTTTGCGTGGATTGTTGTGAGCCTGGAGTGGTTTGAATTTTCGTCAAGCACAATTTGGCTGAGCATTCTGGCGCTGGCATTCTTGTCTGGCATTGTATTGGTAAGCAGGTGGAATGAAATCGCCGAATTCTTGCGGGAGCGCTGGCGGTTGCTGCTTACGGGCGAGGCGATTTTCCTGGCGGCATTCTTTGCCTTCGTTCTGATTCGTGCCTTCAATCCCGACCTCTGGCACCCGTTCCGTGGCGGGGAAAAGCCAATGGAATTGGCTTACTTCAATGCGGTCATTCGGTCTTCAATACTGCCACCATACGATCCCTGGTTCGCCGGTGGTTACCTCAACTACTACTATTGGGGATACTTCATTCTGGCTATTCCTACCCGGTTGGCAGGAATCGTTCCGACGGTGGCGTTCAATCTGGCAGTTCCCTTGTTGTTTGCATTAACGGTTACTGGAGCTTATTCGGTTGTGTACAACCTTGCAGAAGGTGTGCGAAGGTCCCGAAGGCCAGCCAGGTCCAGAATGACAAATGTCGTCGACGTAGAAGCTGATATGGAATATTCAGGCGACTACCGTACTCACTCGCTCCAGGAGATAACCAAGTTCGCAAGAGTCGTCAGGAGTCCAATAACTGCGGGCCTTACGGCCGGATTGTTTGTCGCCGTGATAGGCAATCTGGATGGTGCGGTCCAGTTGGTGCAAAGGGTTTGGGACAAGGTGGCGGGCAACGGTGGAAGCCTTCTGCTCTTCGATTTCTGGCGCAGCAGTCGTATGTTGCCGAATTCGGAGAGCCTGGATCCCGGATTACTCACCTTCTGGTTATGGGGCAAGGCCGACGCCCACACGGAAATATCGTGGCACATCACGGAGTTTCCATTCTTCAGCTTCCTTTTCGCCGACCTTCACGCCCACATGATTGCCATTCCATTTACTATCCTCGTGATAGGTCTGGCACTGAACCTCGCTGCGGGCCTCAAGCGGCTAGGGCTGGTTTGGGATACAGTCGCATTGATTCTGATGGGGGCTGCGACAGGGTCACTGTGGTTGATCAACAGCTGGGACTATCCCAGTTACTTGTTGCTGGCGCTGGCATTGGTGTCAGTGAGTGTTTACCTCTTGTGGGAAACTATCAAGCCTAGAATCGGTTGGGGTCTGATTCTTGTAACTGCCATCATTGCTGCTAGTGTCGTACCGTTCTTGCCATTCCACCTGGCAGTGGAGACATTCGGCACCGGAGTGGAAGCCACCAGATGGAAAACTCCGTTTCTGAATTTCCTTGGCATTCACGGTCTCTTCCTGGTGATCATCGTCTGTTTCCTGGTTTGGCAGGCACGCCGTCCTCTGTACATAGTGGCGGGCCAGAGTTTTGGACTAAGGTACTTGGACATGGGTGTGGAGACCAATGCGTATCGCAGGTCATTTCAGAAGTGGCTTCGTATCTATACCGGATTGATGCTGCTGTTTGGTGTCTTACTCTTGCTGGCCGGCTACTTCACCATCGGGATATTGGCGGTAATCTTGCTTCTCACAGGACTTGTGCTATGGGATGCGTTGACGGCCAATGAGCGTGGACAAGCGTATGGCATTTTCCCTGTCATATTGGTCGTCATGGGATTGGGACTTGCTATTGGGGTAGACCTGGTAAGGATTGAGGACGACATCGGGAGAATGAATACCCTGTTCAAGTATTACCTTGAAGTGTGGGTGCTGTTCGCGCTGGCGGCCGCATATTTCTTGTGGAGAATGTGGTACGACAATAGCTTTCGACCTTCTGGATTCAGGGGAGTTCACGCTCTCTGGATAGGGGTAGTAGCTATCCTGGTCCTGGCAAGCCTCATATACACTTACCTGGGAACGCAGGCACGGCTGACAGACCGCTTCAATCCCTTGCCGCCCACCTTGGATGGGACGGCGTACATGGAGGACGCCGTGCATTGGGAAAAGGAGCAACCCATTGAACTAGAGTGGGACCTGGAGGCTATCTCCTGGCTGCAGGATAACGTTGAAGGGAGCCCGGTTGTCCTTGAAGCCCATACTGAACAATACCGGTGGGGCGGACGTGTAGCCAATTACACCGGGATGCCTACTGTTTTGGGGTGGCCCTGGCACCAGATACAGCAGCGTGGAGACTACTCCTGGGAAGTGAATGAGAGGGCGAAGGACGTTAGCGAGATTTATGCAACTAGCGATTTGGCTCGAGCCCAAGAGTTATTGTCCAAATACAAAGTAGCGTTTGTGGTGGTAGGGGACCTGGAGCGAGTATTCTATCCGGGGGAAGGGCCCGGGAAGTTTGATATAATGGCGCAGCAAGGCTTAATGGCGAGAGTTTTTGATAACGGACACACTGCTATTTACCAACTGCGCCAGCCAACGGCAGTTAATCGGTAACAGGTCTAAATCACAGGGAGCAAGGGATGGACGAGAGCACATTGGTGGTCGTGTCTTTTATCAAAGACTTGATGATAATAATTTCCTTGGCAATTTTGATCGTCGTTCTTATAGCATTGGCAATCTCAGCAATAAATCTTATAGGACCTGTCAAATCCCTTAAGAGTACTACGCGAAATCTCGAAGAGGCCTCCGGACTGGTACTTTCTTCAGCGAAGGACGTTTCCAGGACGTTCGGTATTTTCGGAAACTTTAACCGGGTATTAGAACGCGTGCGGGACAGGTTCAGGAGCGGCGAGGAAGCATAGCGCAAGCCGCAGGACGCGGGGTTAGAAAGGGGAGAGTATGGCCCGCGCCGCTCTGTGGATTTCCGCAGTGCAGACCTTGTGGCTCGACAGCTTGGAAAGACCAGTCAGGTTCCGGGGTTCCAACAGGGGTAGGAACCGAATACTTTCAGCCCGCTGACTTGAGCTGAAAGCGCCTCTAGCGCCCCTCTTACCAACTCGTTCTCCCGGTGTCCTTCACAGTCCACCAGAAAGTTATACTGACCCAGAGATTCTTTGGTTGGCCGAGACTCTATCTTTACCAGGTTAATGTCTCTGCTGGCAAAGACCCCCAAGGCGTTGTAGAGGGAGCCAGGTGCATCTTTTGCGAAGGTGAAACAGAAGGACGTCTTGTCGTTTCCGGTAGGAGAGTGGTCTTTACTCCCCAGCAAGACGAACCGAGTGACGTTATTGGTCACGTCTTGAATTCCGCTACGGATTACTTCGGCGCCGTAGAGTTCCGCTGCTCGTTGCGGGGCTATGGCTGCAGCCGTGACCTTGCTTTCCATCATGTCTGTAACGGCAGCCGAATTGCTCAAGGAAGCCACGGGTTCTGCGCTCGGGAATTGTTCTTCAAGGTATCGTCGGCATTGGGCCAGGGACTGAGGATGGGAAAATACAATCTCAAAGTCTTCTGTATCTGAGCCTGGCCTAACCATAAGACAGTGCTGGATGGGCAGGACTACCTCGTGAAAGATGGAAAGATCGGTTTCGCTGATTAAGAAGTCCAAAGTGTATACCACTGAACCTTCTATGCTGTTCTCGATGGGCACGATACATTCGTCGACAATCCCCTCCGAGACGGCGCGACACACAGCCGGGATAGTGGGGAAAGGGACCAATTCAGCTCCAGAGTCGTAAAGCACCGCTGCCGCTTCGCTATATGTTCCCGCGGGACCCAGATAGGATAAACGTTTGACCATCGCTATACCCCGGTCAGTCTTTCGTACAAGGTTGCTTCTTCATCCGAAACCGTGACTGCGTACACTTCGTCATTTGCCTTGAGGATCAAGTCCTGTAAGGCGGGCATTGGCCTGTTCTCGCGTACAACCACACTAATGAAACTATGGTCAAGTGGTTCAATATTTGATATCTGCTTTCCTACGATGTCAGCATCATCAGGGATAGTCATACTTACGAGGAAAGTGTTTGGTTCCTTAATGTTGGCCAAATGGTTAAAGCTGCCGCCCACGATGCTTCGCTCCAGGCTTCCCAGTACCAAGTCCCCAATGTTGATTACAGCGTCTACCCCGAGTAGCCGGAAAATGGGCTGATTCTTGGGGTCCCTGATTGTCGCAACCGTGCGCTCGACCGAAAAAGCCTGCTTTGCCATTTGGCAGATGACCAGGTTGGTTTCGTCCCTTTCGGTTACGGCAACAACGGTGTCGGCCCTCGTTATACCGGCATTCCGGAGGTCAACCAGATCTGTCCCGTCGCCCTGAATTATTACACTTCCCAGTTCGTCCCGAACGATCTGGAAGCGTGTAATGCTCTTCTCGACCATGACTACCTCATGCTGTTCCACCATCAACAGCTTCGACAAATGGTAGCCCGCCGCGCTGCAACCTACAATTATTACAAACATTATATTGGCCCCTATTGGTCCAGAAACTCCCGCGCTGAACTCAGGAAATCGGGACCGCTGTCCAATATTGTTATACCCAAAGGCTGGTACAAGTCATGAAGCTGAGGGTCCGTGATCCGGCACATAACTTTGGGAACATTGTAAATATGGGTTGCAATCTGGCTCAGCAAGAGATTCTTGTGATCTTCACTGGTCAGGATAAAGAAAGCGTCGGAGGTGCTGACTTCTCCCTGCAGTAGATAGTCTTGAATTAACGGCTCGGCGACCCACACTGTGGAGACTTCCGTCTGTCGACCGAGGATTGCTAACCGATCGGCGTCGCCGTCCATAACGGTTACATGATGCCCGTCCTGTATTAAGACCGGGGCCAACGCATCGGTCAGGCGGGTACAACCGTAGATGAGGATGCGCATCCGGTCAGTCCTTTTCCCTGGGAACAAAAGGTGACGGTTCCCTGGACACAAGTACCTGGCAAGAGGCATTTTTCAGAATGAAGTCAGTGGTCGTTCCGACAGGGACAGGGGAGATAGGGCGACGATATGGTATTCCTACAACTAACAAGTCAATTGACTTTTCCTGAGCCTCCCTGACAATGGCGGGACCGGCGTTTCTGGCCGCTATCATACTGGCATTGACTCGGCAATTCTCAGAGCCGGCAATCTCCTCTACTTGGTGGAGAATCTTTTCCCCTTCCAGAAGGTCACGTCGGCCTCGTAAGGATTCCACGGGAAATTCCATGGGGATTTCAAACACATAAATTGCCAAGAGTTCGGCCCGACTGTTGCGAGCGAGTTGGCAGGACCATCTGAACGCGTACTCACTGGCCTGTGTACCGTTCACTGGCGCCAATATGCGGAGCCTGGTTTTGCGCAGCATAAACTGAATGCCTGACAGGCCTGCCTAAACGGCTGTGGCCTGCTGACGTGCCTCGCCGGTGGAAAATACGTCGGCAACTTGCTCGCTGGGGCCCGCTACCAATAGCACATCGCCAGGCATGATGCTTTCATCCTTTGAAGGATTAAGGATGTAACGGCGTCCCCGGCGAAGGGCAAGGATGGTCAGTGAACGCTCATTGTGATTGCCAGCGAGGCCCGCTTCTTCCAGAGTCTTTCTGACCATTTCTGGAAGGGGGCGCACCTTGCTAATGCCAACATTGGAGAGAATCTCCATAAAATCCAGGATGCCAGCGTTGAAGTCCACGTGAGCAAGGCGCTTGGCGCTTTCCTCTTCGGGATAAACTACGCGATTCACGCCGATCCTTTCCAGTGCTTCACCGTGCAACTCGTTGGCTGCTCGAGCGACAATGAAGGGAATATTCATACTTCTCAGGACCATGGCGATCAGGATGCTGGACTGCACGTTTTCGTCGCCGAGGGTCAATACCGCGACATCGTAATCGGCAACCCCCAATTGTCTAAGCGCTGTCTCGTTGGTGGCGTCCGTTCGGACCGCGTAAGTCGCGCCACCCAGCATACCCTGCACCTTTTCTTCGTCGGTATCCAATACCAGGACATCGTGCCCTGCCTGGTACAGTTCTCTAGCCACACCAATTCCGAAACGACCCATCCCAATGACGCAAACACGCTTTTTCATCCGGTCCCTCCGTCAGCCTATTTTAACCCGTTCCTGGGCAAAGCGATACAGCATTTGCTCTTGAGGAGCCAAAATTAGGGCCAGGGTAAGGGGGCCAATTCTCCCTACGAACATAGCGCCTATAAAGATCAATTGTCCTATAGTGCTGAGTTGAGGAACTATGCCGGTAGATGAACCATTGGTGGCAAATGCGGAAACCGTGTCAAAAATCAGGTCAACGAATTCCAACCCTCCAGAGCGCAAAGAAGCGGCTTCAGTAATTGTCAAAATGGGCACAGTAACTGTGATAAACGCCAATGCGAGAGTGCCTATGGCCAACGCCCTGAATACCTGGGTCTGGGGGATTTCGCGCCCGAAGGCTTCGGTTTGTGATCGAGCTCTGATGGAAGATATCACTGCGGCAACAACCACAGCCAGCGTATTAACTTTGATTCCCCCAGCAACTGAGCCTGAGGCGCCCCCTATCAGCATCAGGAAAGTAAATACCAGCTTGATGAAGTCTTCCGCGGCGCCGAAGTCGGCAATCATGAAGCCCGCTGTCCTTCCACTGATGGAATGAAACATGGCCTCACCAATCCGGTGAAACACGGAAAGGTCGCTTTGGTCGCCTATGGTGACAAAATCTGCCAGGAAGTATGCGCCAAATCCCAGCACCCAGAGGACCAGACTTGCAATGAGCACAAGCTTCGTATCCAGTGAGAGCCTTGAAAAACGCCGCCGCCGGGCCACGTCAACAAGAACTGTCCATCCGATCCCGCCAAGAATTATCAGCAGCGCCATCGCACTCTGAATTGCCCACCGGTTGTCCAGAATGGCTAGTGACCTGCTGTCAGATACTTCAGGAAGTATCGAAAACCCCGCATTGTTGAAGGAGGAAACAGACAGGAAAATCGACTGCCAAATGGATTCGATGATTCCGAAGTCCGTGATTTCCTTGATGCCGGTGAAAAGGATGGCCGCTCCCACAACATAGATCAGCAGGACGACTATCAGGATATTTCGTGCTATTTCCCGCAACCCTCCCAGCTGGTCTCCGCCAATAGTCTCACGGAGTACCAGCTGCTCGGATATGCTGGAACGCTGGCCAATTAAAAGCAGGACAAAGGTAGCGGCTGCCATAAAGCCCAGGCCGCCAACCAGCATAAGAACGAAGATGACGGCTTGACCAAAGTAGCTCCAGTGCTGAGCGGTGCTGACGGCGGTGTGCCCGGTAACTGTAACGGCAGACGTGGAAGTAAAGAGCGCGACTATCGGAGTAGTGGACTGCCACTGGCTATTAGAGATTGGCAGTGCCAAGAGAATGGCGCCAACAGCAATGAGCCCGATGAACCCATACAAGAGAACGAAGGGAGGAGTAAGGACGCGTCTGGGGCGCCGCTCTGGCAATTCCCCGAATGCCTTGGGCTCCAGCTCAGCGGCCCTGGGCAAACGGATGACTGTGTCGTGTGGAAGCCTGGGGCGGTTTGGACTCACCAATAGTCTCGGCGGTGTCAAATGATCAGGATGGCCTTACTCTTAAGAAACAAAGGAGAAAACGCTTAAGCAGATGGAAGGCAGCTAACCAGATTCTAGATTGAAGCCTGAAGAGTGTCAATCGAAGTCTTACATGCACGATGTATATACACTGGGAACGCACCGCTATTCCAATACCCCTTTCCCAGCCAATGAGGCACGCGGTTTTCGCGTCGGGATCATTGTTTCTGTGCTAATATATGTCCTAGCCGCTCTTCTGAGGTGACCAAAAATGACATCCGTTCCCCGGCAAGTTGAACTGCGCTACAACCCGGTGGAAATCGACCGAAAGTGGCAAGAACGCTGGGCGAAGGACGATCTTTATCACGTTGATGATAACGATTCCCGTCCTAAGTGGTTTGACTTGACAATGTACCCCTATCCTTCCGGTGACCTCCATATTGGGCATTGGTATGCCATGGCGCCCTCCGATTGCCACGCTCGTTTTCGCCGGATGCAGGGCTACAACGTGCTTCATCCAATCGGGTTTGACGCATTCGGTTTACCAGCGGAGAACGCGGCCATTAGCAGGGGCATTCATCCCTACAACTGGACGATGAGCAACATAGATAATATGCGGGGGCAGCTCAGGTCCATCGGGGCCATTTATGACTGGGACCGGGAGGTCATTTGTTGCCTACCCGAATATTACCGATGGAACCAATGGTTCTTTTTGAAGTTTTTGGAGCATGGCTTGGCTTACCGTTCCAAGGCGCCGGTGGTGTGGTGTCCATCCTGCCAGACGGTGCTGGCAAATGAGCAAGTGCTTAACGGCAGTTGCGAACGCTGCAATTCCGTGGTGACTAGGCGCGACCTGGAACAGTGGTTTCTCAAGATCACTGACTACTCCGATGAACTGTTGGATTTCGGTGGCTTGGTGGATTGGCCCGAGAAAATCCTGATGATGCAGCGGAACTGGGTCGGTCGCAGCGAAGGCGTAGAAATAAGCTTCGATATTTCTCATAACGGCTTGGAAGAGAGGGAAATTCGCACGTTCACCACCCGCATTGATACTATCTTCGGAGTGACCTTTTTGGTTTTGGCTCCAGAGCATCCTCTGTTGCCATTGCTCACGACCGAGGGTCAGCGGGAACAGGTAGAAACTTACGTCAATCAGGCCAGGCAGACGTCAGAAATCGAGCGGCTCTCCACTGAAAAAGAAAAGACCGGTGTGCCTCTCGGGACATACGCTACCAACCGCCTGAATGGTGAACGCATTCCCATCTACACGGCCGATTATGTGTTAACTACATACGGCACCGGAGCGGTGATGGGCGTACCTGCCCACGATGACCGAGACTATGCTTTTGCGCGCAAGAACGGTTTGCCGGTTCGAGTAGTAATTGCGTCCATTGGCTGGGACGGCAAAGAGCCGTCCGAGGCCTATTTGGGCAGCGGTTTTATGACCAATTCCGGGAAATACGATGGCATGACCGACGAAGAGGGCATGGCGGCCATCGCTGATGATGTGGAGAGGAATAGCTGGGGTCATCGCACCACATCTTATCGGATTCGAGATTGGCTAATCTCTCGTCAACGGTATTGGGGAACTCCAATACCAATAGTCTATTGCGAAGATTGCGGTACGGTGCCGGTACCGGAAGAGGATCTGCCGGTGCTGTTGCCGGAAGATGCAGATTTCAAGCCCACGGGCGAGTCCCCATTGGCTGAAAACCAGGCCTTCCGCAACACTGCTTGCCCTGCATGCGGGGGGCCCGCTCGCCGTGAAACGGACACCATGGACACCTTTGTAGATTCGTCCTGGTACATGCTTCGGTACACATGCCCCAAGTTCGTGGATGGCCCCTATGACCCGGACATCCTCAAGCAATGGCTTCCAGTAGACCAGTACACCGGTGGCGCTGAGCACGCTGTTATGCACCTGCTCTATGCCCGTTTCTTTATCAAGGCCATGCGGGACATAGGGTTGGTGGATTTCGACGAACCATTCCTTCGCCTCTTCAACCAGGGCGTTATCCTGGGCTCTGACCACGAGAAGATGAGCAAGAGTCGTGGAAATGTGGTAAACCCGGATGATGTGATTGGCACAATGGGCGCGGACGCGGTCCGCTGCTTCCTGATGTTTATCGGGCCCTGGGACCAGGGCGGCCCCTGGAGCGACGTTGGCATAAATGGCGTTGCGCGCTGGCTTAACCGGGTTTGGGCGCTGGTGTCGAGGGATCCAGAAGACCTTGAGTCGTCGCCTGTTGATGCACAGGCAGTTAGAGACACTCTTCGAATCCTTCACCAAACGGTGCGCAAGTGTCACGGCGACCTGGACCGCTTCAAGTTTAACACTGCCATTGCATCATTGATGGAGTTGGTTAATCACCTTAGCAAGGTCTGGGCCGAGGCAAATGTTGATCCGGACACCTGGAAGGACTGCATCGAGAAGTTCCTGTTAATGCTGGCTCCCATCGCCCCCCATATCGCAGAGGAACTGTGGGAGCAGACGGGTCACGCTTATAGCATTCACCAACAGAGCTTCCCAGTCTGGGACGAATCACTGGCTGCCGACGAAACAATCACATTGGTGGTTCAGGTGAACGGAAAGGTTAGGGACCGTATCGAAGTGCCGGCGAACATTGACGAGCCCACAGCCCACGAACTGGCCCTTGCCAGCAGCAAGGTCCAGCCCTATACCGAAGGAAAAGTTGTGGACAAGGCCATTTACGTGCCTGGTCGCCTGGTTAACGTGGTAGTGGTATAGAGGAAGCCCTTGCTTTATGGCTGGCTGGCATTCAGTTATCGAGTGGTCATTTAGATGACACTGGTTGAAAAATACGCGCTCTTGCCCGAAGAAATAGACCGGGAGAGCCTGAAAATGGTCCAGGCCGACCTGCCCCGGGGGATTAGTCTGCCGCCCGAGGAGCACTATGTGCTTTGCCGCATAGTGAGAGCCGAAGGGGACCCGGCCATAGCCGAAATGGTGCGGTTTAGCCCGGGCGCCGTAGCTAGCGGTTTGGCAGCGCTAAGGGCTAGGGTGGATGTGGTCACCGATGTACGAATGGTCGAAATGGGAATTTCAAAGGCGCTTTTGAGCCGGCAGCAAGTCGCTACTCGGTGCCTCATCGACGTGCCTGAAGTGGCCGCCCGCGCCCAAAGGGAAAAGACCACCAGATCCGTAGCGGCAGTCAGGGAATTGGCTCCTCATCTTGATGGTGCTGTAGTTGCCATCGGTAACGCTCCCACCGCGCTTTTGGCGCTTCTGGACATGGTAGATTCGGGGTCGGCATCTCCGGCGCTGGTTATCGGCATGCCAGTGGGCTTTGTTGCCTGTCCGGAATCAAAGGAAGAACTGGTTAGCAGGGAAATTCCGTACATTTCCATTTTAGGCCGACGCGGCGGCAGTTCCGCGGCTGCCGCAACTGTTAATGCCCTTTTGGAACTTGCCGGCGCTTCGACAAGTCGGGAGGCCACTTGAGCGATCAACACACCCACGGACATGGCCACCAGCATGGCGAGCAAGCAGTAGCCAGGGTCGAAGTTGAACTGTCGGGTGAGGTGCAGCCGGATTGGGGAGTTGTCCTGCTGGGACACGGAAGCCAGCGGGGCGCTAGTCCGCGGGAATGTTCTTGTGCCTGGCAGCAGCCGGAGACCACAAAAATGGGTGGCCCAATAGAAGGAAGCGGGATTGCGGATTCACCTGGCTGGCCCGGTTGGTGTCGGCGCTGTCCAAACACTCCCCAGGGTTTGGGCGACGCGGCTCGAAGGCTTCAGGCCGTACTGGGCCGGGAGCAGGCCCATGTAATTCTGTCATGCCTGGAATTCATAGAACCCTTTCCGGACGAAGCAGTGCGGTTGTTATCGGAGCAGGGCACCAACAGGATAGTGATGATGCCGTATCTGCTGGGAAACGGGAAACACGCAACTATCGAAATGGACGAGATGCTGGACGATATTCGGGCCCGAATGCCCGAGGTAGATTTGATCCTGGCGGATGGGCTTGGTGCAGACTCCAGGTTGGCAGCGTTAATGGTGGAACGCATTGCCAATATGGAAACTGCTGCGCCGACTCCTGGGAAAGATCAGACCGTGGGCATTTTGATCGTCAAAGCCGGAACCCGCACTCAGTATGACGATTGCCGGTGGCTTGTAGAGTTGGGCCAAATGGTAGAAGACGCCATGGGTCAAGGTTACGTGGTTGATGTTGCGCAGTCTCATTACGGCGATCCTACTATGGAGTCCGCCACTGCTCGTTTGATTAAGGAGCGCGGGGCCACTGCCGTAATTTGCGTCCCTTATATCTTTTTCCCAGGGATTATATTGACCCGAAATGTCCTGGGAACGTTGGAGCAATTGAGGCAAGAATATCCAGAGGTAGCAATGACCGTGGCTCCTCCCCTGGGGGTTGATGACAAACTGATTGAGGTAGCCGCCGACCGGGTCCGGCAAATATGGGCGGGAAGTTGATGGCTTGGCAGGTGATGGTTAGACAGTGTCCTCATGGGCTTTGTAACTGTCGCTTTATTCACAATCCGGTCCAGAGTGGCAAGTTAGCAAAATGAACCAGAATTCAGGCAGCGAAGAGCGTCCGGAAAGCGATTACAGTCGCCAGACTATCAGGCGGCGACAGCTACGCACCGGCTATACTACCGGCTCCTGTGCGGCGGCGGCAGCGAAAGCTGCTACCCAGGCATTGTTGACTGGGACCTCCGTCTCAGAATCAACTATCCGCTTGCCAGTGGGGAGCGATGTTACTTTTCAGGTGAATCACTGCCAGTGGTCCGAGGAAGGCGACCGGGTAACCTGCGCTGTTACCAAGGACGGCGGCGACGACCCTGACGTCACTCATGGGGCAGAAATTTGCTCCACAGTATGGAGGGACCCAGACCTCTCTGCCTCCGGCGTCCGCATTGTTGGAGGTCCCGGGGTCGGTACAGTAACGCGTCCTGGGACGGGCATTGAAGTGGGAGAACCTGCTGTAACCCGGGTGCCCCGGCGAATGATTGTTGAATCCGTAGGCCAGGCTGCCTCTGACCATGGTCTGGACCCGAACACGGGGTTGGTGGTCCAGGTTTCAGTGCCGGGCGGCGAAGAGATTGCCAAGAAAACCACTAATTCCCGGTTGGGAGTCCTGAACGGCATTTCCATTTTGGGCAGCACTGGGGTAGTCCAACCGTTCTCCACTGCCGCATGGCGAGCCAGCGTGCACCTGGCAATCGACGTGGCCGCTACCAACGACCTTTCGCATCTAGTGCTTTCCACTGGCACGCGAAGTGAAGAGTATGCCAGGCAACATCTTGATCTGCCCGATATGGCTTACATAGAAGCAGGCATATTCAGCGGGCCGGCGATGAAACGTTGCGTAATGCGAAATGTTGGCCGGGCTGCCCACGTGGGCATGGTGGGAAAGTTGTCCAAGATGGCGATGGGCTATTTTGTTACGCACGTAGCCGGGAACCAGGTGGACACCCAATTCCTGGCTGACCTGGCGGCCCAGTGTGGCGCTTCTGAGGCGGTGCAGGAAGAGATACGAGGAGCCAGCAGTGCTCGCCACTTCCAGGAAATAGCCCAGGAGCATGGCTTGTTGTCGGTATTTCCTTTGATGTGCCAGATGGTGTGTGAAGAAAGCAGGAAGCAATTGGGCGAAGACGCCGAGGCACTGATTGTGGACGTGCTTTGCTTCGATTTCGAGGGCAACCTCTTGGGCCATGCATCCACTTCACCCGGAGGGGTTCCTCTGGTGGCCAGTGCTGGTGCGTGAGGATATGAATGAGGCCGATTCCTTAAACCTCGAAACGGCCAGCGATGTAACCAAGGCTGCAGACGTTATTGGAGCAGTACGCTCCTGGGGTCTGCGGGACGAGGACTTTGAACAACGGCGGCCCTTGCGTGGGCAGATTACCAAGCGGGAGGTAAGGGCGGTTAGCCTGTATTGCCTGGGGTTGCGGCCCGATAGCATAGTTTGGGACATCGGCGCCGGTACAGGCTCCATTTCGGTCGAGGCTGCAGTAATCTGCCACGAAGGCAAGGTTTACGCCGTGGAGCGAGACAGCAAGAGCCTTCCGCTTTTGCGAAGTAATGTTTCCCGCTACTCGAGCGGCAACGTCGAAATTGTGTCTGACACGGCACCAGAGGCATTGACAGCGTTGCCTGACCCGGATTCGGTATTCGTCGGCGGGAGTGGCGGCGAATTGCAGGAGATATTAGACAAAGTGGCTAGTCGCTTGAGACCCTCTGGCCGGGTGGTCGCCAACTTTGCAACCCTTGAAAGGACCAACGAAACTAACATATGGTTTCAACAACAAGGCTTTCAGACAGAAATAAGTATGATCAACGCAGCCAGAAGCAAGGGAATGCCCGATGGGTCAGTTCGGCTGGAGGCGTTGAATCCGGTCTTTGTTGTGACCGCCTGGAGAGAAGGTCGCTCTCGGGAGGACTTGCTGAATGAGCAGCGAAGCGATTAACCCCAACTACGGTTGCCTGTATGGCATCGGTGTGGGGCCAGGTGATCCAGAACTCGTTACAATCAAGGCCCAGCGTATATTAAAAGATGTGCCCATCATCTGTACTCCCCATTCGGACACGAGCCGAGACAGCTTCGCCCTTTCTATAGCCCGCCAGTTTATCGACACGGACAGGCAGGAATTGTTGCGGTTCGGGTTCCCCACCGATGACGCGGAAGCGGCTTCCAAGGTGTGGGAAACTGCCGCCGAAACCTTGGCAGAGAGGTTGATGGGAGGACAGGACGTCGCCTTCATAACCGAAGGGGACCCAATGCTTTTCAGCACCTTTTCATACGTCCTGGAAAGCATTCGCCTTAACCATCCCGACATTTCGGTGGAGATTATTCCTGGCGTGTCATCGGTGATGGCCGCTGCAGCCAGGGCCAGTTTGCCCCTGGTGACTCACGGGCAACGCCTGGCGATCCTCCCAGCGGTTTATGGGATCGATGACCTGCGGGAAGCCATCGCCAATTACGATACAATCGTGCTGATGAAGGTCAACCGGGTCTTGCTGGATGCACTGGCTAATTTGGAGAGCCTTGGCCTGGCAGGTAAGGGAATATATGTGCGTCGAGCTACCACGGATAGAGAGCAGGTGGTGCAAGACCTGCAGCAACTGACTGAGGAAGACCTGGACTATTTTTCGCTACTTATCATCAAAAGGTGAAGCTATGGGAGAGGGCAAAGTCTACTTTATTGGTGGAGGGCCCGGTGACCCGGAACTCCTTACCCTGAAAGCCAAACGACTGATCGAATCCGCAGACGTGGTGATTTATGCCGATTCGCTGGTGCATCCCGCGATTGTGGAACTTGCCAGTGATGACGCTGCGGTTTACGGCAGCAAGGATATGGACCTGGATCAGATAATGCAGGTTACCCTGGAAGCCGCCGACGAGGGCAAGGTCGTGGCCCGGGTCCAGAGCGGCGATCCTTCGGTTTACGGGGCCATGCTCGAACAAATGCGAGTTCTCGAAGCCGCCGGGGTGGATTACGAAATAATACCAGGTGTGAGCGCCGCTTTTGCCGCCGCCGCCAAGCTCAAAGCTGAGTTAACCATACCTGACGTCGCGCAGACCATTATCATGACGCGTGCCCAGGGTCGCATCGCGATGCCCCCAAAGGAGCAACTCAGGGACTTGGCCGCCCACGGATGCACTCTGGTAATTTTCCTTGGCATAACACGGATGCCCCGAATAGTTCGTGACCTTGAGGCGGCCGGTTATGCGAAAGATACCCCTGTTGCCATAGCATACCGGGTGGGTTGGGAAGACGAACAGTTTATCCGAGGCACTCTTTCCAATATCGTAGCCAAAGTCAGGGACGCCAAGATAACACGCCAGGCGCTGGTAATGGTGGGAAAGGCGCTGGATCCTGATCTGCGGGACCCATCCCTCATTTCGGACGAGGAATTCGCCAAATCCCACCTCTATTCAGGGAGCTATACACACTTGTTCCGGCGATCCAGGAACTGGGGCAAGACTGACGAAGCGGAGACCGTGACGGAGCCGGCGACAGTTAATGGAGCCGGTGGGTCGAGCTAGGAATCTTGTGAACAGACCTGACCCTGGCAGCCCTCTCGAAGACAGTACCGGAGAAAGCGGTCCTGCCCAGAAGAGAACTGGGATTATTGCGCTTTCCCGGGGCGGTGTTGAACTGGCCGGCAGGTTGGCAGGCGCTGTGCCAGGCGACGTAACGGTGCATCTGATTGACCGGTATGCCGAAGAGGTCTCAAGTCCTCCAGGAGCTTCGATAGAGACATTTGTCCTGCCCCTTAGACCGGTTATATCGCAGGCTTTCGGCAAATACCAACAGCTAATATTGCTCATGCCTGTAGGTGCGGCGGTTCGTCTCCTTTCTCCCTTGTTGCAGCACAAGCACAGCGACCCGGCCGTTGTTTGCGTGGATGACGGTGGCCGATTCGCGGTAAGCCTTCTTTCAGGCCACGTCGGCGGCGGTGACGAGCTAACCGAGAATGTCGCGGTGATTCTCGGAGCGACTGCCGTTATTACTTCGGCCTCCTATGTAAGAGAGACACTGGCTGTGGACCTACTGGGGCGAGAATTGGGATGGAAACTGGAGGCAGATTCAACTACCGTCACCCGAGTAAGCGCCTCGGTAATTAACGGAGAGCCCGTTGGAGTTTTCCAGGAAGTGGGTGAAAGAGATTGGTGGCCTGGTGAAAGGCCTTTCCCCCAGAATTTGACCTCTTACACCAGCCTTAAAGAGTTATACCGGTCAGAGTGTGTCGCAGCCCTGATAATAACCGACAGGGACTACTTGCCTGGGCGGAATATGTCTTCATTGGTAGGAGATATTGCCAGGGTTGTCCCCTTGGTGATCTATCGCCCCAAGAGTCTCGTAGTTGGTATGGGATGCCGCCGGGGAGTTTCCAGGGAGCATCTGGAAGAGCTGTTGACATCCACGTTTCGCAAGCACAACCTGTCACTGAAGTGCGTCAAGTGCATAGCGACAGCGGACATTAAACGGGATGAAGCCGGTATTTTGGAACTGGCCGGAAAGTACGATGTTCCGGTGGTCTGTTATGGCCCGGACCAGCTGAACGATGTGTTTCAGAACGTCAGGATGGAGACTCTTTCCGGGGTTGAAGGCCGGGCCGGTGAATCGCCGGTCGGCACACCTACTCGATCAACGGCGGCCCACCGTCTCTTAGGTGTGTGGGGAGTTTCTGAACCGGCGGCCCTGCTGGCTTCGGGCAGTTCCGAGTTGCTGGTAACCCGAGAAAAGACCGACCGGGCTACGGTAGCGGTGGCCCGGGTTCCCAATTGGTAACTGTGGCTTGGTAATCGGTTATCTTATTTCGTTCCGAAGGAAACTAAGTCAATGACTTCTGAAGGTGGGAGACTATACTTGGTGGGCCTCGGCCCCGGAGATCCCAACCTCCTTGCGCCTGGTGCATCGACCGTGTTGCAGGAAGTCGACGTGGTGGTGGGATTTCGTGGTTATATGGAGCAGATTGCTGCCCTCACGAAAGGGAAGGAAGTCGTTTCCATGGAACTCGGCCAGGAATTGGAACGGGCTGCCAAAGCCGTTGAACTGGCTTACGCCGGCAGCAATGTAGCGGTTGTTTCCTCGGGGGACGCGGGGGTCTATGGGATGGCCGGGCCAGTATTTCGGGTTCTTACCGACCGGGATTGGGACGGAGTTTCCCCGGAAGTTGTCACTGTGCCCGGGGTTTCAGCTCTGCAATCGGCGGCCTCCCTGCTGGGTTCGCCATTGATGCAGGACTTTTGCGCCATCAGCCTGAGTGACCTGCTCACGCCTTGGGGAGCGATTCAAAAACGTTTGGAAGCGGCGGCTATGGGCGATTTTGTTGTTGCCCTTTACAATCCCCGCAGTCGACGGCGTGACTGGCAGTTGTTGGAAGCGCGACGGATTTTGTTGGAGTACCGACCCGAGGATACACCGGTTGGCCTGGTTCGGGAGGCGTACCGTAAAGAGCAGCGGATACTTCTGACTGATTTGAGCAGTCTGGAGCAGGTCAGCGATGAAGTCGACATGTTCACTACGGTAATCATCGGCAATTCAACCACCTACCTGCTTAACGGTCGAATGGTTACACCCAGAGGTTACGAAGAAAAACGAACAGGCTAGACCGAGAAATACGGGCTTAGTAATCAGGAGCCAACGAAGATATGGCAAACACAAGAAGGAACAACCTCAAGGAAAAATTGGCAGAGGGCCAGGTCACTGTAACTATTTCGGGTAATTTGAACAGCGAAATGGTGGACTTCCTTGGGCCACTGGGATTCGACGGGATTTGGATCGAGTGTGAGCACGGCGGAGTTACCTGGGACCAGTTGGGTGATATGACTAGGGCCTGTGACTTGTGGGGTGTTACACCAATTACCCGGGTTAACGCCAACGAACCCTGGTTGATTACTCGGACCCTGGATCGGGGTTCCATGGGAATAGTTACTCCCCATGTAAACAACAGGACGGCGGCGGAGAAAGCGGCGCAGTCAGCCAAGTATGCCCCGCTAGGTTACCGGGGAATGTTTGGCGGGCGTCAGTCTTATGGGGTTTCCGATTACTTCCAGGCAGCCAACGACCAGAGCATGGTCATTGTACTTTTGGAAGAGGTAGAGGCGCTGCAAAACCTGGACGAGATTCTGAAGGTCGACGATATTGACGTTTTCTTTGTGGCGCCATCCGACTTGGCCCAGACCATGGGCCATCTCGGCAACCCCGGGCACCCCGAAGTTCAGGCCGCTATCGATGCTGCCATTGCGCGTATTGTCGACTCGGGACGGACAGCCGGCACTTTGGTCAATGACGCCAACGCATCAGAGTATGTTGGGAAAGGTGTGAGGTTTCTAATGACCTCATTCAATGCCTGGATAATTCGAAGCTCAGCAGAATTCTTGGCAAGAATATCCCAGCCCGGTACCTGAGTACGGTGCCAAAAGGGTTGAGCATGTGAAGAGGAGTCCTGCTATAGGACGGTGGGGTCATTTTCCTGGCCTGTTTCATCGAATGCCGTTTCCCCCACAGCTTCTGCAACGACGCTCTTTTGGTTCAAGGGCAAAAGCAGTATGCTGCCGAGAATAAAGAGGGCTGCTCCGATAATCAGCAGGCCGGCATATCCCGCCCCGGTGGATACCAGGTTGTTGGACAGGTCTACCAGGGGGCCCAGGGTCTTGGAGAAGGCGGCACCGCCAATGGTAGCCAGGTTTACGATGGCCATATGTCTGCCTTCCCGCCCCGGCAAGGCCAGTTCGTTGGCCAATGCCCAAGTGGCGCTAAGCACCGGTCCGATACAGAGCCCTATAACGCTGGATATGGCCACGACTTGGATTGTATTGTTTGCCCAGAAAATCCCGATCGTTCCAGCTGCTGCACCTACTGCGCCACAGATTATTACTGGCTTTCGCCCGACCCGGTCAGATAGCCAGCCTGCCGGATAAACGCTCAATGCCAGGGCTCCTCCAATTGATATCACTGCCGTCCCCAAAGTCTGGGCCGGATTGTCCACCTTCACTACATCTCCCAGGAAATACAAGCCGTAGGTGGGAAAGATGAAGGTTGCAGTGATTAACAAGAAACGGGAGAGCAAGAACCAAAGTAACTGCGGGTGCAGTCCGGTTGTGGGGTGGCGCAGGGTAGTGGCTCCCCTTCGCAGAGCCCGTGTCGCCCGTTCCCTGGTAGTCGCAATTGCAGAACTGATCAGTACCGTGACTACCAATGTGCCGCCGACTACGGCTAACGTTATACGGAGCCACATTATTGTTTCGGGCCCCTCGTATAGACTGATCAGGCTGCCGCAAATTGCGACCAGCACTACGCCCCCGGCTGCGTCCGACAGAATCTTTAACGACGACGCCACACCTATTCGGCTGGTGGGAACAAGGTCGCCAATGAGGGCGAGGTAAGGGGCAGTACTTATCCCAGCGTTGGCCTGAATAAAGATCCAGATAATCAACAGGGATATGACTGTTAGGGAGAAGGAAAGGCCGGTCAGGCCAAGGCAGACGAAGAGGACGCCACAGAGCATGTAGGGCACGCGCCGTCCCAGGGGCGACCTGGTCCGGTCGCTGTAGGAGCCAACTATAGGCTGAACCAGGGCCGCCGCAATCAGGCCGCTAAATCCCAAAGCCCCAAGCAGCGAATTTTTCGCGCCAGCCGGGGCCACATCCAGTACGAGGGTGGGCAATATGATGGTCTCCATGGCCAGGAAAAATCCTGTGATGCCGAAACTGAAAGCCCCGAGCCTCAGGAGGGCGGGGGTGGTCCAGGTAAGGATTTTTTGTGACGAGAGAGAAGCCATCTGATAGAAATTTGGGCGGGAGCGCTAATTGGGGCGACCAATATTGACGAAGAATAGTTCCATTGGGTTGGCTTCTTTCAGCAGGAAGTCATACCCGGTACACTTACATTCTACAGTATGTGTTTTCGCTGTTTCCATAAATGAGGCACTACAGGAGTCATGATGGTGATTGAGTTCAAGGTACGCCTTCCAGGGCACTCATGAAGATTTGCTCATTGTTGCCCAGCGGGACTGAAATCCTCTATGCATTGGGGCTTGGTGACCAAATAATTGGCGTTACCGACCTTTGCGACTATCCTCCCCAAGTAAAGGAAAAGCCAGTTGTCAGCCGAAGTCGTATCGACGTCGACACAATGTCAAGTCGACAAGTCGAAGATATGATGCGCCGGATTTTAACTGCGGGAGAGAGTCCCTATGAGTTGGATGGAGAATGGATAGCCAACAATTCGCCAGATGTGGTCTTGACCCAGGACTTGTGCTATTTCTGCGAGGTGGACGCTCAAACAGTGGGCCGCGCTCTGGACCAAATGCCTATGCCCCCAGAAGTAGTGATCTTGCAGCCCAAGACCGTTGAAGGCATTTTCGCCTCCATTGGGAAAATAGGGGAAGCCTGTGGCGCTTCAGCGCAAGCTGCTGAGTTGGTTTCTACGCTGGAAGGCAGGGTCAGGGTTGTTGAGCAGGCTGTGGCTGCTGCTGAGGCCAGGCCGCGGGTCTTCTCACTTGAAGGGATCAATCCTTTGGTTGCAGGAGGCCATTGGATACCGGACCTGTTATTACGGGCCGGTGGGAATATTGAATTGTTTGGACCGGGGGCGCCGGCAACCCGCCTAACCTGGGATGAGGTTATTGGGTGTGCTCCCGAGAAGCTCTTTATAGATCTGTGCTCTTCCGACCTGCGCCGTCAAAAGTCAGAAGTCTCGTGGGTGGCGGCCCAGCCGGGATGGAATTACCTTCCCGCGGTTCAGTCCGGTGAGGTTTACCTGATCGACCACGTCTATTTCAGTATTCCGGGCCCGAGAATTATCACAGGGCTTGAAATCGTGGCCCAACTAACGCACCCACACGTATTTTCTGGCATTATTCCTCAGGGCACTGTTCTCAAGCTCGACCAGGGACTGGCATCCGCTTCCTACGCCGAGCACATTGGAGATTGCTTCCTGCCTTGGCCTCCCTAATGGTTGCAATGGCTATCCAGTTGATGAAGTTTCAGCTTGCAGCAGATATCAGGTTTTCTCCGGAAACAATTGTGGTCGTAGTAGCGAGTTGCCTTGCCAGAGGTTATAATTGGGCAAATCCGCAAAGGGAAGGTTGGCATCTTGACTAGTAGAGACGACTTCAGGTCGGCAATGTCCTTCTTCGCTACCGGTGTAACCGTAGTCACCTCCATGGATGACCACGGGGAACCCCATTCGATGACCGCCAATTCTTTCACATCAGTTTGTCTGGACCCCCCCACTGTGCTCATTTGCGTTGCCCATGGTACTCATACTTACGGCTACGTTGAGAGGAACAGGCGTTTTGGTGTGAATATTCTAGGCGAAAATCAAGAGGAACTGGGAGTGTACTTCGCCAAGCGTCCAGAGGACCGGCAAGAAGGAACCGAATACCATTACACATTGGCGGAGGGCGAAATCCCGATGCTCGACGATTCCATGGTGTTTTTTGGTTGCGAAGTCGTAGGCGCCCATGTTTACGGCGACCACACCGTCTATATGGGTGAGGTGAAGGAAGTTATTCGCAACGAAGAACACAATCCTCTGATGTTTTACAAAAGCCGATGGTACCATCCCAACGATCGGATGGAGTAGTGCAAGAAAGGGCCGGGGCAAGTCTAAGAACTTAAACCCCGGCCTCTACAGTTCCAGCTTTCTCTATTGTGGCGGACCGTAGCCCCTCTTTCCTCACTTCAAGGATGCCAGAAACTCCTCTATGCTTGAGTTTACCTGCTTGTATTTTTGCATTTGAACGAAGTGAGTAGCCCCTGGAATTATCGCTTTCTTTGCCCCCGGTATTTTGTCTGCAAGGTAATCAGCGTATTTGACGGGTGTCATAGAGTCCTCTGATCCGCATATAACCAGAGTTGGCAGGGCTATGTCCTGGACTTCCTGCATGACGTCAAACTGATCGCAGGCCAGCAGGTCGTTAAGTTCAACTGAGGGGCCAACTTCCATTGACCGCCGCTTCATAGACTGCACCATGTCTTGGGCCACACCCGTGTAGTAGCCCATCTGGTTCTCCAGCCACTGGCTCTTGTCACTCGTGGCTTCCTGGCCCATCTTAAGGTATTCAGGATGAACCCTGAGTCGGGCGCCGGTTCCCATAAGTATGATTCCCCGTACTTCCTCCGGGTAGCGGAGGGCATAAAGCATGCTGATGGCCCCGCCCATAGAATGGCCGCATATAACCATATTCTTGTACCTGCGCGCCGTGGTAAACCCTCTAACCCATTCCAGGTATTGCTCTATGCTTGGGCAGGGGCGGCCATTAGGGTGACCTGGCAAGTCCAAGGCCTTGGAGTTTCGAAAGTGTTGCAGTTGGTAATAGAATGCCAGGCTTGAACTTCCAGCCCCATGTATGAATACAAGCTTCACTTAACGTCCTCCGTGTCTTCTCCGAATAAAGCAAATCGTTCCCGGTGATACTTATTAAGAATCCTAGAATAAGTCAACGGGCAAGATTATATGAAATAAATAGCTCACAATCAAGGGAGCTATCAGTAACGTCGCCGACAGCTCCCTCCAGTGCTGGCTTTATTCTTGACCCTTGATTGGCCTTCAGTGAGTCATTCCCCTACGTTGATCGGCTATTCTTCCTCGTTTTCTGGCTCCTCGTTCTCGTCCATTTCCCCTGTATCGCCATTTGCGTAAGTTTCATCATCTGAAGTGGCTTCGATTTGAGAGCCGTCGGATGAAGAACCGTTCATCGAGGGACTCTCGGTTTGGGAAGAAGTCGCATCGGGCGACGAGGACCCGCCTGTTGAGTAGTCGTTCTCGGTGAAACATGCTACGGAGGCTACGTAATCGTCGGGTTCCCGGTCCCGCCACACTATAACTCCCTGAGTGTAGCGACTGTTGGTTACCCTTACGTCTTCCAGGTTGATGCGCACCACCTGTGCCTTGGCGGAGATTATGAACACTTCCTGCCCCTCGTCGTCTGTGACCACCCTGGATGCGGCAACCGGTCCTGTCTTGTCATTTACTCTGAAAGTGCGTACTCCTTGTCCCCCGCGACCGTGCCTTGGGTAATTCTTCAGGGGAGTTGACTTGCCATAACCCCCCTGGCTAACGACCAGGAGATGACCGTCGGAAGTGACCGGTGCCATTGCCACCACCTTGTCGTCGCCGGAGAGCCTGATTCCCCTGACGCCGCCGGCCGACCGGGAACGTGGCGTCAGGTTCTTGCGCGGGTCTTCACAGTTTCTTACCTGGAACAGCATGGCCTGTCCCTTTTCGGTAATCATTACGATCTCATCGGCGTCACCAATCTGAGCGACGCTGACCAGTTCATCACCGTCTTCCAAGTCCATCACGATCAGTCCGGAAGGCCTGATGTTGGTCAGTTCTCCCTCTTTCAGGGCCTTTACTTCGCCCAATCTGGTGGCCAGGATCAGCATTGCGCTGTCCCTCGCATTCTTGACGGGCAACATGGCCTGGACCTGCTCATTTCGGGCGATGGGTATGAGGTTGACCAGCAGAGTGCCACGGCTGGTTCGGGAAGTATCGCCCTGGATCTGGTAGGCCTTGAGCGGGTAGACTCGGCCACGGTTGGTGAAAAACAGCAGGGTGTCGTGCGTGTCAACCACGACCAGGTCCATGAGGGCGTCGTCTTCGCGCGTAGTCATGCCGCGAACGCCCTTCCCACCCCGATTCTGGGTACGGTAGGTGTCGCAGGGAACGCGCTTGATATAACCCTTCTGACTCAGAGTAATCATCACGTCCTGGTGCGGTATGAACTGCTCGGCGGACTGTTCGCCGACTTCCATGGGGTCAATTTCGGTACGGCGAGCGTCCCCAAAGTCCTTCTTAAGCTTTCTCGTTTCCTTTTTTATTTCGCTGAGAATCTTGGCTGGATCACCAAGCAACGCTTCCAGGGACGCGATCGTCTTCTGCAACTCTTCGTGCTCGTTTTGCAACCTTTCCCTCTCCAGGGCGGCCAGGCGGCGAAGCTGCATGTCCAGAATTGCCTGAGCCTGTGCCTGGGAAAGGTCAAATTCATCCATCAAGTTGGTTCTAGCGGCCTCGGCATCGTCGGAGGTACGAATAATGACGATTACCTGGTCCATCACGTCCAGGGCAAGAAGCAAGCCTTCCAGTATGTGGTCCCGGTCCCGGGCACGCTGTAGCAGGTGTTCGGACCGCCGGCGGATAACCTCTTGCCTATGCTCGACGAACAGGGTTAGCGCGCGCTTCAAGGGTAAAACCTGGGGCTGACCGGCCACCAAGGCCAGCATAATTGCATTGAAGGAAGAGCGTAGGGCGGTGTGACGATACAGGTTGTTTCGGACTATGTTGGCCTGGGCGTCGCGACGCAATTCGATGACCACGCGCATTCCCTGGCGGTCCGATTCGTCACGAATGTCGGAAATTCCTTCAACCCGCTTGTCGCGTACCAGTTGCGCGATCTTCTCGACCAGGTTGGCCTTGTTTACCTGGTACGGCAACTCGGTAACGACTATTCGCTGGCGGCCTCCCCGAACTTCCTCAATTTCGGTCTTGGCTTCCATAATGATTCGGCCGCGACCCGTGGTGTACGTGTCAATGATGCCCTGGGTGCCCCGTATGTAACCTGAAGTCGGAAAGTCCGGCCCCGGAATCAGCTTTAGCAGGTCTTCGGTGACGCAGTTGGGATGGTCTATGACGTGGCAGACTGCATCACAGATTTCACTTAGATTGTGGGGTGGGAGGTTCGTGGCCATCCCCACGGCAATTCCGGTCGCGCCATTGATCAGCAGGTTTGGTAGACGGCTGGGCAATACTTCCGGCTCGTTCAGGGAGTCATCAAAATTAAGGGAGAAATTTACGGTATTCAGGTCAATGTCAGCCAGCAGTTCGTCTGCTATGGATGCCAGGCGGGCCTCGGTGTATCGCATCGCTGCCGGAGGGTCACCGTCAACACTTCCGAAGTTTCCCTGACCGTCAATCAAGGGGTAGCGCATTGAAAATGCCTGGGCCATGCGGACCAGGGCATCGTATACCGGCGTGTCGCTATGGGGATGATATTTGCCTAGCACCTCGCCGACGATACGTGCGCTCTTCCGGTGTGCCTGGTTGGGGCGCATACCCATTTCGTGCATGGCATAAAGGATGCGGCGTTGCACCGGCTTCAACCCGTCCCGTACGTCAGGCAAGGCCCGGGAGACGATTACGCTCATGGCGTAACTCAAGTAGGAATTCCGCATTTCCTCTTCGATGCGAATGGGCCTAATACCGCCTGAGGGCGGAAGGGGGGCTGAAGTTACCATAATCTTTCTCCTTGGAAAATCAGGCCGGTGAATTCCGGCTCTGGCAATTACCCTTTGCCATTATTGGCCAGGTACATTTCCGCTCGCTCGCAAAAACCAGCAAACAAATTCGCGAAACTTCGTGGGACTTCATCCTGGCGTTCAGGGTGACACTGCAATCCAATTACCCAGCTGTGGGACGGGCTTTCTAATCCTTCAATCAGGCCATCTTCGACTGAGTAGGCGCTGGTCATTAAACTCGGCGCTCTATGGGCCTCCCTCAATCCCTGGTGATGGAGGCTGTTGACGCGAAAGAATCCGGCGCTGCCAACAATAGCCGCGGCTTTAGCCCCCGGGGCCATATATATGAGGTGCTTTTCAGGTTCCCAGCATCCGTCGGTGCGTACTGACTTGTGCCCGGAAAGATCCTGTATTAGCCGACCGCCACAGGCCACGTTCAGCAACTGCATGCCGCGGCAGATTGCCAGCACCGGCATGTCGCGGTCCAGGGCAAAATCGAGGAGGCGCAATTCCAGGTCATCGAGTGGTCGACACAAATCGAGGTTGGCGTCGGGATCCGGTTCAGCGCCGTAGAGAGCCGGATCCACGTCCGGTCCGCCGGTCAGCATCAGCCCCCCGACCCCCTCGAGGATCCGATGTGCCGGTCGCTCATCGGGCGGCAACAACAAGCACACTTCCGCCCCTAAATTCTCCATGATTTCAACGTAACGGCGGGAAATGCGGAGGTTGGCTGAGGTGATTGCAACCTTAGTCATACAGTTAACATATTATAGCTGAATCTGAGCCTATTTCCCAGCAGACTTGCTACGAATTAGAGCTATAATTGTGTTCTGTGAATTGTTAGTGGAAGTAAAATTTGGTAAGCTTTAGGCGGTTACTAATAGCAAATACCAGCACTGCGGTCCATAGGTATAATAGCTAGTAACTTGAGGCGCAGACTATGAAAGAGGTTATTCAAGAAGCGGTTAGGCAGCTTGAAGATCAAAACCCTTGCGTACTGGCTACTGTGGTGCGTACGAAGGGCTCAACTCCCCAAAAATCTGGATCCATGCTGCTGGTCAGGCAGGATGGGACCGGTGTGGGCACATTGGGTGGGGGTTGCGTTGAAGGCGACATTTGGTATGCGGCCAAGGAAATGTTGCGCAACCACAGCGGCCCCGAATTTAAGGACTATTTCTTGAACGAAGACATCGCCGCGCGGGACGGTCTCGTTTGCGGCGGTACGATGTACTTTTACCTCGAACCCATGTGGGAACCTTCGGCCTTCGTGGACATTGGCAGTCAGCTTATTGACGCCTACGAGGGAGGCGACCCTGTAGGATTGGCCACGGTAGTCAACGTGGCGGACGGCGGCAATAACCTGGGGGCCAAGCTGATTCTCAGAGTGGACGGAACAGTGTCAGGTACCTTGGGCAGCGTTGAATTGGATGACAAGGCTGTGAGGGTAGCCCAGCAAGTTGCGGATGTAGGGTCGAACGAGAGTTTTTCCACCGAAGAAGGCACCGAAGTTTTTGTCGAAGGATTCACAACTCCGCCAACGCTAGCGGTGATTGGCGGTGGTCATGTGGGCAAGGCGACTGCCGACTTGGCGAACTCGCTCGGCTATCGAGTATTCGTGGTGGACGACCGCCCCGAATTCGCCAATCCGGAACGCTTCCCTTACGCCGAGCAAACGGTAGTCTCCAGCTATGACCGCTGGTTCGAAAAATTGACAATTAACGTAAATACTTTCATCGTGGTCGCTACCAGAGGGCACCGCTTTGACGATATGGCGCTGGAATCGGCGCTTAAGACCAGGGCCAGGTACATCGGGCTAATGGGCAGTATGAGAAAGAATCTGATGATTTACCGGCGCCTGCTGAACCAGGGAGTTCCCCTGGAAAGGCTGAAGGAAGTCCACGCTCCAATTGGCCTGGATATAGGCGGGCTGCAACCGGAAGAGCTGGCCGTCAGTATCATGGCAGAGATTATTATGACGCGCCGCGGTGGCAAGGGTGGGGCCTTGCGTATGGATGACTGGTACATTGATCGGGTTGCCGATCGGTTCCAGGACGCGATAGAAGTATAGGAACGGAGAGCTGTTCCAAACTGGCAAGGGTTGACCGGCTTACTTGCAGAAAATGCCTGAAATCGCAGCCATACTATTGGCCGCAGGAGAATCCCGAAGAATGGGTGAACTTAAGGCCCTGCTACCTTGGCAGGGCCGCCCTCTTGTGGTTCACCAGGTAACCGAATTGGCCGAAGCCGGAATTGATCGGGTAGTGGTAGTCCTGGGTCACCGGCATGAAGAATTAGCCGCCGAGATCCAGGGAGCGCGTAATGTTGAATGGGTGCTGAATTCCGATTACCTCGAAGGAAAGACTACTTCCATAAAGGCGGGCCTGAGAGCATTGGAAGGCCGCCTGCCAGAGACGCTGCTCTTATTAAACGTAGACCAACCCCGTAGTTCTGATACAGTTGGCTACTTGCTGCGGCAACACCGGAGTAGTTCCTTCTTGATTACTATCCCTGCCTACGGTGGAAAGGGGGGGCACCCGGTAGTGTTTGACGGGGCCTTGCTGGATGAGCTCAGTAGAATAACGGAGGAAACCCAGGGCATCAGGGAGGTGGTCAGGCGCCATCAGGCAGGGACCAACCGCATTGAAATGGAAACGCCAGAGGTTCTTTGGGACCTCAATACCCCGGAACAATATCGCGAAGCCCTGGAGAATTTTGGCTGATACTTAAGAGAACCTGGATTCCCATTCAGCTGATTCCCCAAACATGATCAGGGCCCGGTAAGCCTACCGGGCCCTGATTAGCTTGCGCTTAGTAGTCCCGCAATTCCGGTACACTTAACCGGATGTACCCTTCCTGAGGTATCAACCAAGGATGTTGGTTCACTTGGCATATGCGCGGAACTTACTTTTTTCGTCTTTTCCCTGCCGGTGCAGATGTATCCCTTCTACAGGTCACACATTCCCTTCCAAGCCGGCAGGGACGCTACAAGGGAAAATCCACTTATGGCATAGTTCGAAAACTTTGACCACTTTCCACCTCCTTACCGGATTTCGGAACAGTCTGGGCATTAATGCCCGACTTGCTCTATAACCAAGCTATCATGTCTCACAATACTTGTCAATAGCTTTTTAAAGAATTGGTCTAAATTACATACAAAGAGAAAAGGGCGGGAATTTCCCCGCCCTTTAGTGGTTTCGCTAAGATTCTTTGCAGCCGGAATACTATGCGGGTTGCAACGCCTCTTTGGGCTTTCCGGGAATGAGCAGTGACGCAAGCAGTCCAATAAAGTAAAAGACTGCGGTAATGTAGAAACCGTACTGCCATCCCTGGTTGTTCTGGTCAAACCATTCTACTGAACCGAAGATTACCAGAGCCGCGGCCGCCCCGAAGAACGTGTTGTTTCCCCACATCAAGCCGAGGAAACTGGACTCAAGCCTTCTGCCAGCGGCAATATCCGCCGCCGCGGCTTGCGTAAGATTGTTTACTGAGAAATTCAGTATGCCGTAGATTGATACGAACAGGGTTATCCAATAGTTGTACTCGCCCGTTTGCTGGCCGCTCCAGATAATCGCCAGAGTCAGCACCGTCGTCACGGCCATTACGAATATGATTATGGCCCGCCTTCCAATACGGTCGGAAAGGGCTCCTATCAATGGCCCGGCAATAATTCCGGGACCTACCATCAGAGCCACATGAGCTGCCGCCTGGAATGGACCAACGCCCAAGGCTTGAATCATGTACAGGGGCACCAGGAACACTAGGGAACGGTCGGCCATGCCCCGCACTGCCGAAACAGTGAAGATAGCCCACATTCCGGTCCCACGAAAGGCATCCTTCATCCCTGCCCAGTTGTCTTTGACCCGTTTACCCAGGTCAAAATCTTCGGGCTTAGATCCCCCCGCGTTACGCAACAAGAAGAAGATCACGACACTCGAAGTGAACATAATTGGAGTACTGAATCCCAGCACCAATCGCCAACTGATAGCATCCCAGGGCATTTTCCATGCGAAGAGATCACTTTCTACCCCGCCACTGCTGAGGGTCCAAGCCAGGGCACCGGCTACCAAAGCGCCGGCCACCATTGGCCCCAGCACATCACCTATGCTGCCCATGGACCGGTGCATGGAGATGAACAATCCTCTGCGCTCCGGGAAACGCCGGGCCAGCAACCCCAGGGCTGGAGGATGCCAAAGGGCGCTGCCCATTGAACCCAAGGCCAGGGCTGCCAGAATCAAGATGTAAGTGGGAGCAATCGACATTACCAGGTAGCCGACGCCAATGCTGAAAGCGCTGATGGACAAGACCCATGACACCCGGTGATGGAACAGGTCAACCAGAAAGCCGCCTACAGTACTGGTTATTCCGCCGAAAATCGACCTCACGACGACGATAAGGCCTACTTGAAACGCACCAAGTCCCAGGTCAGCTGCGATTATTGCTGCCAGAAAAGGAATGGTATGTGCGTAAAAGTGTTCAAAGGCGTGGGCCCCGATGACGGTTGTGGCCATCACCGAGTTCTTGGTTCGACCTTCCTGACCCATCTGGGGGGCCACTGCTGTGGTTGCTGCCAAAGTCGTCACCTGCCTCTCTCAGTCTGACTCGACAAGGGTTAATCCAAAGGCCGGATTTATCAGATTACCGGGGAAATTGTAGCTGATTATACACCCATTGTTTGCCTGGAAATAGATTGCAAGGTCCGGCTGTCGATAGGCCTGAAGTAGACGGAGAAGGCTGATGAAGGTCAGTATTCCCCAAACATTCTCTGGATGGCTTTTCTGTCCTTGGTAGCAGTCAGGGCCAGCGTCAACAATATTCGCGCCTTCTGCGGTTGCAAGTTATCGGAGACGATAAAATGCTGCTCTTCTTTTCGTGGTGTCATAACAACCCTCCCGGCGATGGAACGGGAAGCCAAGACCACCGGCATTCCCTCTGCCACCGCCTGCGCCGCCGCTTCTATCGCTTTGGGCGGAAAGCTTCCACCACCAAATCCGGCCAGAACCAAGCCATCAGATTGATTGTCCCGTACTGCATTGATAAGCAACTCATCTGAACCAGCATAGCAGTAGACGACATCCACTCGGGGTAAGGTATTCATTTCGTCGACCTGGAACTCGGAGCCCGTTGTGTGCCTTCGTAGCGGCGCCCGGTAGAACACAACCTCGCCGTCGGAATCTGCGTAGCCCAGGAATCCCAGTTCGTTGGGCTTGAAGGTTTCAACACGGAATGTGTTGGTCTTTACCACGTCGCGGGCGCACTGAATCTCGTTATTAAGAATAGTCAGCACTCCCTTGCCGGAAGAAATGGGGCTGGCCGCCACCCGGATGGCGTCCAGCAGGTTCAGGTCGGCATCGGTGCCCAGGGCGGTTGGGGGGCGCATGGCTCCTGTCAGCACCACTGGCTTCTCCGACTTGACGGTTAGGTGAAGAAAATAGGCTGTCTCTTCCAGAGTTGCTGTACCGTGAGTAACCACGACTCCGTCAATCTCGTCGTCAGCCAGAAGAGAATTTATACGTTCGGTTAACTTCAGCCATTCTTCTGGCCCGATGGCGGTGCTGCCCACGCTTATCAAATCCTCAGACTCAACGTGGGCGAGGAGTGCGGATTCCGGAATCCGCTCCAGCGACTGTTCTATGGTGATGTGCTCTCCCAATTCAGGATAAAGAATATAGTCAAGACGGTCAGGTCCGACGCCGGCTATGCTTCCCCCGGTGGCAACTATGGAGATTCTGGGTTTAGCGGCGTTCATGCGTCCTTCTCCTTTCTGCAGTTATGGGATTCGTAGATTGGACAGGGCGGATGGACTATCCTTAAGTGGATTTGTTCCTCGGCCTAGCCTTGGGAAATTGCTATAATCTAGCTCTACCTTCTGGCAGGCTAATGCGCATTGGGTATCCTGTCAATTTGGAGCGTGGCTACCATCAATGATGGTCCAGGAGTGGAATTGCGAGCCCTGATAGTTTCGGATATACATTCCAACCTGGCGGCCCTCGAAGCGGTTATTGCCGACGCTCAGCGGCGCGGCGGTTTCGACGAAATCTGGTGCCTTGGCGACACGGTAGGCTATGGGCCCGAACCCGGAGCCTGCCTTGAGTTGCTTCAGGCCTACACCTTGGTCTCCGTGGCGGGCAACCATGACCGAGCCGCGTTGAACGTAAAAGAGAGTGCCGACTTCAATAATGCAGCGGCCTATTCTGCAGTTTGGACAGGCCAACAACTTTCGGAAAAACATCGGACTTTCCTGGCGGGTCTGCCTGAGGTGGCTACATCAGGCGACTTCACATTGGTCCACGGTAGTTTGCGGGCGCCCTTGCGAGAGTACTTGTTAAATGAAGAGGCCGCCGCGAGTACTTTTGCCAGGTTGACCACCGCCTTTTGCCTGGTTGGCCACTCCCATCTACCGTTCCTATGCCGGGAGAACCGGGACGGCCCCAGTTTCGTACAGTTTACCGAGGATGGGGTATTTCCTCTGGATGAATTGCGCTGGATAGCTAATCCTGGTAGTGTCGGACAGCCTCGTGACTATGATCCAAGACCAAGTTACGCCCTGTTCTCGAGGGGAGAAGATGAGCAAAAGGGCACTCTTGAGCGGCACCGCGTTGAATACGATAGAAACAGCACTCAAGAAAAGATGAGGCAGGCGGGTCTTCCCAGGAGCCTGATTGACAGGCTGGATCATGGGGTGTAGCAAGGTCCCTCAATTTGATCGTCAAGCACCCGGTTTTTCCTAGTGAGCCAGATAGGCCGTTCTATTGACAAAAAAGGGATACTGTTGATAGGCTTTCCCAACTTGAGAATACTATAAATTCGTTCTCGTTTAGGCTGGCCCGCTAGCTCAACTGGCAGAGCAACGGACTCTTAATCCGTAGGTTCTCGGTTCGACCCCGAGGCGGGTCACCAGCTTTAAAGTTGTGCAAAAGGGGTTTGTTGATCGGGGGAGTGTCGGAATTGGTAGACGAGCATGACTTAGGATCATGTGCTGAAAGGCGTGGGAGTTCGAGTCTCCCCTTCCCCACCATTCGAAGGACCAGCAAGAGGCTCGGTAAGGGCCAATCACTAATAGACCGGCGCAGAATCAAAATCAGTTTCTAAATTTGTCGCCGGGGGGAGGCCAGTTGGCTACACTTCTGGAAGTTAAAGACCTTAGGACACATTTCTTCACCTTTGAGGGGGTTGTTAAGGCTGTTGACGGCGTTTCCTACGAAGTTGAAGAAGGCGAAACCCTGGGTCTTGTGGGTGAAAGCGGCTGTGGAAAGAGCGTAAGCGCGCTCTCACTCATGCGCTTGATTCCAGACCCGCCCGGCAAGATCATGGCCGGCGAATTGCTTTTCGAAGGCGAGGACATCTTAAAGATTGACATGGACGACATGCGGCGTATCCGAGGCGCCAAGATGTCGATGGTATTTCAGGAGCCCATGACCTCGCTGAATCCTGTGCTGACTCTCGAGAGGCAACTCAGTGAAACCCTGCAGTTGCACCGTGGGATGAACCGCGAAGAAGCCAGAAACGAGTCGGTAGACTTATTGGCGCGCGTGGGCATACCAGACGCCGAGCGGCGCGTCAGGCAATACCCTCACCAGTTCAGCGGCGGTATGCGGCAGAGGGTGATGATTGCGATGGCCCTGAGCTGCAATCCCAGGCTGATTATCGCCGACGAGCCTACTACCGCTCTGGATGTGACAATTCAGGCGCAGATTCTGGAGTTGATGAAGTCACTGACCAGTGAGTTCGGGGTATCCTTGATTGTAATTACCCACAACCTTGGAGTGGTGGCCCGCTACGCCGACCGCATGAACATCATGTATGCCGGCAAGATTATCGAACGGGGGACTTCGAGGGAGGTATACGCTAATCCCAGGCATCCGTACACTGTGGGTCTGCTCAAATCCGTGCCTCGGCTGGATCTTCCCAGGCGCGCCAAGCTTGATCCGATTGAAGGTCAACCGCCCGACTTGATCAACCTGCCGGAAGGTTGCTCCTTCAGGGAGCGGTGCCGTTGGGCGGTGGACAAGTGTGCCACGGAGACTCCACCCTTAATGTTGGTGAATGAAGGTCACTGGTCCGCTTGCTGGCGTTCCGATGAGTTGGGGGCATCTGCGTTGGAATTTCTGATCGACCCCGACGAGATTGAAGAATCCACCAATGGCACTTCGGTTGCCGATTCAGAATCGAGTGAAGAAAACTAGCCTGCGGAGAGTATGACAACATGACCACAATGACTGATACAGGCCAGCGCAGTAGCGAGGCAAACCCGGATACCGACATTCTGGTCGAGGTCAGGAACCTTCAAATGCATTTCCCGGTTACTGCCGGGATCATCTTCCAGCGGGCAGTTGCTCAGATTAAGGCGGTAGACGATGTAAGCTTTTTCGTCCGCCGGGGTGAAACTCTTGGGCTGGTGGGAGAAAGCGGATGCGGCAAAACGACGACTGGCCGCTGCATCTTGCAATTGTACAAACCTACTGGCGGCCAGGTTTTCTTTGATGGGCAGGAACTGACGAGCATGTCTACCCGCCAAATGCGGGTCATGCGTCGGCGGATGCAGGTCATTTTCCAGGACCCCTACAGCTCTCTGAACCCCCGGATGACTGCCGGCAATATCATCGGAGAACCCCTGATAGTTCACGGGTTGGTGAACAGTAAGGAAGAGTACCGGGACAGGGTTGCGGAATTGCTGCAGAACGTAGGGTTGAACCCCTATATGGCGGACCGTTTCCCTCATGAGTTCAGCGGCGGCCAGCGCCAGCGCATTGGGGTAGCTAGAGCCCTGTCTGTGGACCCCTCTTTCATAGTGTGCGACGAGCCCGTATCTGCTCTGGATGTGTCGATTCAGGCCCAGATCGTAAATCTGCTGGAGGACTTGCAGGAACAGTTCGACCTGACCTACCTCTTCATAGCCCATGACCTTTCCGTGGTCAGGCACATCAGCAACCGGGTGGCAGTGATGTACCTGGGCCACATTGTGGAGATTGCAGACCGGAACGAGATTTACCAGAGTCCGATGCACCCCTACACGAGGGCCCTGCTTTCTGCTGTGCCTATTCCTGATCCCGTTATTGACGCACAGCGCGAACGTATCCTTCTGAGCGGTGAGGTTCCCAGCCCGTTGAACCCGCCTAGTGGATGTGTGTTCCACCCCCGCTGTCCCATTGCCATAGACAGTTGTCAGTCAGTGGTACCGGAGTTGCGCCAGGTAGATAGTGACCACTGGGCAGCTTGCATTCAGAGTCCTGGTTATGGGCCATACTGATTCCCGGATTCGCAGGTTGACATGCTAATAGAGGGTCGGCTTTGCGCCGGCCCTTTCCTTTTGATTTATTAGAGATTCAGGTTGACGTAGGTTTTGGTACCTGATGTCGCTATCCCTTCTTAGGTGACAAGTTCCTTAAGAATAAGGCGGTTCTTGGATAGCTTGCCCAATCTTCAAAAGATAATGGGGCTTTCTTAAGTCGACTTTCCTCGGTAAGGGTACGAGGAACTATCCGTATTCTCTTCTGAGGCCACGCTCTGGTCGTTGTTGTTACTGCCGACAACAGCGTGTTACTATGGTTAGGTTATGAATCCTCAACTTATCCGCAATTTCTGCATCATCGCGCACATTGACCACGGCAAATCCACCCTCGCCGACCGATTCCTGGAAATTACCGAAACGGTACGTCCCCAGGAAATGAAGGCCCAGTTCATGGACCAGATGGAACTGGAACGCGAACGAGGTATCACCATCAAGGGCAAGGCAGTGGCCATGCGTCACCAGGCGCGTGATGGAAGGGTTTACCAACTCAACCTCATTGATACCCCCGGGCATGTTGACTTCAGTTACGAAGTTTCCAGGGCTCTGGCTGCATGTGAAGGGGCGCTCCTGGTGGTGGACGCAAGTCAGGGAATTGAAGCGCAGACCATCGCTAATACGTTGCTGGCGATGGAATACGACCTTGAACTCATTCCTGTAGTCAATAAGGTGGACCTGCCGCAAGCCGAGCCCGCCAGGGTGGCAGGCGAGTTGAAGCAGGTTTTCGGCTTCAGGGAAGACGAAATTCTTTACGCTTCCGCCAAGGATGGTACGGGGGCCCGGGACATTCTGGACGCCGTCGTGGAACGGTTGCAACCGCCTTCAGGAGACACTGAGGGTCCCTTCAGGGCGCTGGTGTTCGATTCTGTCTATAACACCTATAAGGGAATCATAGCTCACGTCAGAGTTGAGGACGGACAGGTTTCCAAGAACGACAAGACCCTGGTGATGTCCTCGGGACGGGTAGCCGATATTATGGAGGTGGGGGTATTTTCTCCGTTTCCTACGGCTGTGGATGCCCTTTACAGCGGGCAAGTTGGATACATAGCTACCGGTTTCAAGGACGTTCAGGAATGCAGCGTTGGCGATACTTTAACCAACAACAGCAGGCCTGCGTCGGAGCCGTTACCCGGCTATGTTGAGCTCAAGTCCATGGTGTTTGCCGGCCTTTATCCTTCCGATGGAGAAGAATACAACAGCTTGCGGGCTGCATTGGAAAAGCTCCGATTGAACGACGCGTCATTAACCATGGAACCGGAGAGCAGCGGAGCCCTTGGATTTGGCTTCCGGTGCGGCTTCCTCGGCCTGATGCACCTGGAGATAGTCCAGGAGAGGCTTGAGCGGGAATATGACCTGGACCTGATAGTGACCGCGCCCAGCGTTGCTTACCAGGTTGTTCTTCAGAATGGCGCAACCATACGGGTGGATAACCCCTCCAAGCTGCCGGACCCGCATGAACTGAAGGAAATTCAGGAACCGGTGCTCGGCCTGACAATAGTTGCTCCAAATCGGCACGTAGGCGCGATTATGGAGCTAATGCACGCGCGACGCTCCGATTTCAAGCGCATGGAGTATATTCAGGGCATAACGGGGAGAGACGCTGGCGAGGCCAAAGAAGAACGGACCAGGGTGGTCATGGAATACACCATGCCGCTGTCAGAAATGCTCGCCGACTTTTACAACCAGCTCAAATCCAAGACCCAGGGATATGCCTCCCTGGACTACACGTTTGAAGGTTACCGGGTAGCGCCATTGAATCGGGTGGACATTCTGATCAATCACTTACCGGTGGAAGCGCTGTCCATGATAGTTCACCGTGACGTGGCTGTGATCCACGGGCGCAGCCTGGTCGAAAAGCTGAGAACCACCATACCCAGGCAGCTATTCGAGGTTCCGATTCAGGCAGCCATAGGCAGTCGAGTAATCGCGAGGGAAACGGTACGTGCCTTGCGTAAGGACGTGCTTGCCAAGTGTTATGGTGGCGATATCACGCGAAAGAGAAAGCTGCTGGAAAAGCAGAAAGAGGGCAAGAAGCGAATGAAGAGCGTGGGCCGGGTGGAAGTGCCTCAGGAAGCTTTTCTGAGCCTGTTGGGAATTGGCAGCGATAACTAAATCCCCAGTTTTGCGCCTTTGCCTCGCTGGTTTACTCAGCCTTTGAATCCTCGGCTAGTTCCCTTAGCTGGCCCAGGTGCTCCCGCCAGTGTCCCGCAAAAAGCCGTCCCACCAGCCATTGGGCCGGCCGGGGCTTATCCCAGTGGCGATTTCGCTGATGCACCAAAGCAGCGGTTTCTTCGAGGACAGCATCTGATAGTGGGCCAAGTTCCGCTTCCAAAGTATCAAAGTAGGTGGTGAACTGGTCTTTGACTTGTGCAGGCGTCCAACCCTGAGCTTCTTCGGTCATGTATTTCTGATCAGCCCACAGGTCGTATTCCTGTACGGTCCCCGCCAGCAAACCTTTCAGTATCTGCGGTACGCCACCGGGTGGTGTGTAGAGCATGTGGGTGAAGACTTCGCGTGCTGACCACGATTCATCGTCGGACCTCCAGTCCAGATTGTCGCCAAGTACGCCCAGTAGCTTAAGCAGTTCGTCGCGGATTTCACTCACGTTTTTCAAGTGTTGGTCTTTGGCCGAAGTCATTGACGCCTCCTAATCTGTTGTTGCCTTTCCAACGCGTGACAAGTCGGTTCGCTGGTGGCTTGCCGGTTCATGGTTTGAAGACCATCAAGAAGAGAATGATCACCGGAATGAGGGTAACGATACCGCCAGTAATGCTCCAGATCTTGCCAGCCCTCCGGTATCTATCTATATGAGGACTCCCATTTACGTGGTCTCTTGACCAGCGGGCCATGCGGCGAACCTGAGGCATGAGCACTGCTAACCACAAGACAGCCATCAAAATGGTCAGGATGAATGAGATTGCCAACCAGGGTTCTTGGAACCGGTCCCAACCGGTAATCCCTCCCATCCAGATTCCGGTAACCAGCACACCTGCTATGCCGGGGGCCGTAAACATCAGGTCAGACCGCGCCAAGGCTTGTGCAGTTGACGCCACTTGCTCTGGGTCACCGCTACGGTCAGCTCTGGCCTTCCAATACGCAGAAGTGATGAGGTTACTCATCAGCCATATGGCGAATAAGATGTGCAGTGCCACCAATAGTTCAAGCATTCATATTCTCCCGTTTCGAGTCTTCTAGTTCCGTAGCAGGAATGTCAGTCCCCTTGGTTATCAGCCGTACCGCCGACAATAACAGCCATATCAGGTAAGCGCTTCCTCCCCATAGGCCCATATGGTTGTTGGTGGGCAGCCAGATCAATGAAGGTGTTGTCCAATGCATTGTCATCAGGCCAATGCTCTCGACCCAAACTAGAAGCAAGAAAAGTGCGGCGGCTATTCCCACCCAGCCCAGCCACCGAGGCATAGCCCTGGTCCAGGCAATCAGAGCACCATAAGCAATGCCGCCCAGGGCCGCGAAAGTCAGCCATATCTTCTCTGACAATACGAGAATGGGTACAAGTACATCATGGAATTCACGGGATCCGAGGACTTCCTCCTTACCATCATGAACAACCACTGGTCCTATGTACCCTTGGGCCAGAATCAATCCCGCAATAGCGAATAACCCGGCGAAAAGAGCAGCGCCCACTATCATAAAAGACCCGGTCAGAGCCAGTGTAGGCTCATAGGCCGAAAAAAGGCGACTAGCGATTGCCGCTGCAGCAACCATTAACATGCTTCCCGCCAAAATGGCCCCATACTGTATGAACTGCCACTCTCGCCCTGCAGAAGAAGTAAAAACCAGCGACTCTTCACCTTGGTGGACAATGGGCAGTCTGAACCGTAGGTCGTCAGTGGCCGAGCGTTGGGCAATGAAAGAAACAGCAATGGTAACGATATACAGGAGCAGAAGCACGGCGGCAGAGAGTTCAAGACCTCGACGGGAAAGTTTTCCTGCTGGTCCGGGCGCGTCAACGGTAGTTGCTTTCATAAATTATTGGGTTGTAGTCAAGGAATCAAGGAGCGCGCGGACCGAATCTGCCATGTCCTCGCGTGCCAAACCGAATTCCAGCGAGGCTCTCAATAAGCCAAGGGGAGTTCCTCCGTCATAGCGGGTACCATGAAATTCGTAGGCATAGACATCCTGGCGCTCCAACAATAGCTGTATGCCGTCGGTGAGCTGAATTTCCCCTTTTGCTCCAGGAGGAGTGTGTTCCAGGCATTGGAATATTTGAGAAGGAAGTATGTAGCGCCCTACAATGCTTAAATTTGATGGCGCCTCGCTCCTTTCAGGCTTTTCGACCAAGTGCCTGACTAGATGAGTGCCGCCGTCTGCGGTAGGTTCTACATCGACCACCCCATAATTATGGACGATTTCCCACGGGACCTGTTCTACTGCCACAGTGGCGGCCTCGTGCCGATTGGCGACCACCAGCATCTGCGCAATGACGCCCGGCTGATGGTCCACTATATCGTCGGGGAGAATAACTACGAATGGTTCTTCACCTACCGCTTCTTTGGCGGTCAGGACTGCGTGTCCCAACCCCAAAGGTTCATCCTGTATTACAAAGGAAACATCAGCCAGTCCTGAAACGTACTTGACCATTTTCAACAAGTCAGTCGCCCCTGCATCCGCAAGGCGGGCTTCCAGTTCCGGCCGAGGTTGAAAATAAGCGGCTATCGATTCCTTTCCTCTGGCCGTAACGATAATAACCTCATCAATTCCCGCTTCTGCTGCTTCCTCCACCACGTATTGGAGCATTGGCCGATCTAGGATGGGCAAAAGCTCCTTGGGTACCGACTTGGTGATGGGCAGAAACCGAGTTCCCAAGCCCGCCGCGGGAATGACGGCCTTCCTAACTTGCATGGCTAACTCCTATGGTATTAATTCTAACATTCGGCGCTTTGGATTGTTATGCATACTTCAGCCTTGGGTCCCGTCAACCAGGCATGCGGGATGTAACCACGACTAAAGAGGGAAACGCCGAATCCAGAAGAATAATTTTCTAGAACGGACTAATCCAATATTTCAGGGCGACGACCAGGCAAAGAATGTACCCCGGAAGGACCCATTCGGACGTCCATGAAAGGGCTGGGATATTTGACAGTGTTGCGGCACTACCCTAACATCTAATAGGAGACCGTGCTAGGCGGGGAGCTAGCGGTGCCCTGTACCCGCAATCCGCTATAGCGGGGTGTAATTCCCCTCTTAGGCCAAACCTGTTGGGCCGCTATTCGAGGCTTGCAACGTTGATGGCCGGGTCCCACGCGGCGCAGGCTTGTGAACCCCGCCAGGTCCGAGAGGAAGCAACGGTAAACAGGTCCCTGCGGGTGCCGTGGGAACGCCTGGACTGAGTTGCAGCCCCAGATATGCCCATAGGGTTTTCGTCAACGGGGGGTGCGCGGTCTCTTACATGAGGATTTATTGCTTTCGTTGTGACTGCCTTTTCTAGTTCGCCGCCGCATTCTGCCAAACCCCGCAAGTCCCTCGGGCAGTATTTTCTTGCTGATAACCGCATCCTGAACCGGATTGTGGCTGCTGCCGATTTGGCATGTGACGATGTGGTGGTGGAAGTTGGCCCAGGCCGGGGCGCACTGACTCGCCTCCTCTTACCCAAGGTTGAAAGGGTAATATCGGTGGAACTGGATGAGCACTTGGCCGAATCCCTTACCGCCAAGCTCGGCAACCCCCCCAATTTGGCTGTCGTGCAAGCCGATGCGCGAACCGTGAACTTGTCACGGTTGATAGGCAATCACACAACCTACAAAGTGGTAGCCAACCTGCCATATTATGCTGCCAATCTCATAGTTCGCCGATTTCTTGAGTGTGAATGTCCACCAACCACCATGGTGTTGATGGTGCAGCGAGAGGTGGCGGACAGCATGACTGCCGTACCCGGCAGGATGACCTTGCTCTCCGTGGCGACGCAGTTCTATGCCAGAACCAGGTTGGTCTGTGCTGTTCCTCCGACGGCATTCCGGCCGGCGCCAAAAGTATCATCCGCAGTCGTGCGACTCGACCTCCTGGACTGTCCCGCAGTCGAGGTATCCTCACCCGATTCTTTCTTTCGCCTGGTAAGGGCGGGATTCTCAGCGCCTCGCAAACAACTTCGCAATTCCCTGAGTCATGGTTTGGGAGTGAACCCTGCTTCAGTGACAGGAATTCTGGAGAGGGCCAGCGTAGACGGAGCGAGGCGGGCAGGGACCTTGACCTTGAAAGAGTGGGAGGCGGTTTACTTGGCCTGGGAGAATTCAGACCAGCTTTATGCCAGGGCGGGAGAGAAGCTTGCTGGTTAAAGCGTTTGCCAAGCTGAACCTCTGTCTTGAAGTAATGGGACGTCGTACTGACGGGTACCACGAGGTCCGCACCGTAATGCAGGCCATAGATCTGGAGGACGAGATCGAGATAGCCGTCTCCGATTCATTGAGTGTGCAGTGCGACGATCCTTCTTTAAACGACAAAGAGAATCTGGCCTGGCGCGCCGCTGCTGATCTCGCCAGAAAGGCAGGCAGGCTTCCCACAGTATGTATAACTATCAAGAAACATATTCCTGTAGGTATGGGATTGGGCGGTGGCAGCAGTGACGCGGCTGCCGTAATTCTGGCACTTAACGAATTTTGGGAATTGGACTTGCCCCTAGCATCCTTGGTCGACATCGCTGCGGGACTGGGTTCAGATGTTCCCTTCTTCCTTTGGGGTGGTGCGGCGCTGGCCAGTGGAAGAGGCGATGCCGTTGAACCGCTGCCAACGAAGCCGGGTATCGGTTTGACCCTGGTGTGCCCAGAAATCAGGTTGGAAGCAAAGACTGCCCGGTTGTATAGTCGATTGACCCGCTTCCACTTCAGTGACGGCGGTTTAACCCGGTGGCTGGTGCAGAACCTGATGTCTGGCCTTTATTCCGACGAGCTATTTCATAACGCTTTTGAAGCCGTGGCTTTTGAGGAGTTTAACGGTCTTAAGGTAGTTTTTGATGCGGTCGAAGCTGCGGCTGGACGGCGTCCTCACTTAACGGGGGCGGGCCCCGCCCTGTTCTTGATGTCGTCGTCGGAAGATGAACATTCCCGGGTAGTCGAGGCCTTGCAACCCTACGGTGTCCGGGCGTATTTTGTACGAACTTTGGGGCGCAATAGAACTCCTTCACCGGTGGCTAGTTTCGGTCAGTAAGAACTTTCTTTTATTTCTGTCCTATGGTGAGAACTAACGAATGATTACTCTTGGCGCTATCAACATTCCCTTTAGTCCCAACATTATTGATTTTGGTCCTTTCCTCTTGTCATGGCATGGGTTTTTTACGTTCGTGGCTGTGGCAACCGCGGTTATTTTGGCCGTTCGCTGGGGTCGTAAAGAGGGGTTGGACGGTGACGCAATATTATCGGTTTCAGTTTGGTGCATTATCGGTGGAATAGTGGGGGCTCGGGTTCTCCACGTCATCGACTTTTGGAGTTTGTATTCCGCTGACCCGGCAAGGATATTCATGGTCTGGCAAGGCGGCATAGCTATCTTTGGGGCCATCCTTGGAGGGTTCATTTCTGGAGCGGCCTATATCTTAATTCGAAACTCGGAATGGTTCTTGAGCTTATGGGGGAAGTACTTTCGGTTTGCAGGTGAACCAGAAAAGGCTCCCTTGCCCAGTGTAGGCCGGTTGGCCGATATCGCCGCCCCGGCGTTGTTGATTGCCATGGCCATCGGTCGCCTGGGTGACATCATTAACGGCGAACACTGGGCCAAGTTCACGGATCTTCCCTGGGGTGTCGTTTACTCCCACATAAACAGCCCGGGAGCCTACCGCCCGGCCAGTCATCCGGCAGTGGCCTACGAACTGATAATGGATCTGGTTATTCTTGCCATAATTTGGCCCTTGAGAAACCGTCTTCGCCCGAGCGGCATGACTTTTGTCCTTTACGGCGCGCTCTATTCTATTGGTCGTTTCTTTATCAGCTTCCTGCGTATCGAGTCCAACACCTATTTTGGTGGTGCGCTCAACGAAGCTCAAATAGTTTCCCTGGTTGTGATTGCTATCGCCGTGCCCCTGCTGGTGTATAAGGCTCAATTTGTACGTATCTCGGGAAGGTAGCCAGCGGTTCGCCAAAGCGCGGCCTCAGCTGACAAGGAGTGAGGGCAATCGTGGATGGACAAATAGCGAATTCTACGGGCGGGTCGTCAACCGGCTTGGTAGGTCAGGTGACCCGGCAAGTGAGCTATGACGAAATCTGCCGGGGCGTGGAGGCGCTTTGTGACCTGATCGAGTCGTCTCCGGACGGTTGGAGGCCCGACGCGATAGTTGCCGTTGTTCGGGGAGGTCTGGTGCCGGCAACCCATGTCTGCCACCATTTTGACCGTCCAATCTACTTCATTTACAACGATGTTCTACTGGACACTCTCGGCGGGCACCACCGTGTGCTGGTTGTTGATGAAATCAATGACACCGGGAAAGCATTCCAACGCATTAACGACCAGATTTTCAGTTGTCCGCCCTATGACAAGCTTGACGTGCGCTACTCGGTTATTTATACCCGCCACACTACTAACTTCAGGGCGGACTACTTTCTGGACTTCGAACCCTTCTTCATCAGAAATTCGGCATGGCAGAACTTTCCTTGGGAGAAGGCGTGAGGCCGGCACCCAATAGCCGGAGCTTTATTGGCGGCAGGTTACAAGATCGAGCCGCTACGCGAATCCACAAAGTCTGCCAGCATCAGGTTAATTGTCTCCTTGCCTCTCCAAGAATCTTTGCTGATTGTATAGGCCAAATCGACCCGCGCCGTTGATTCTTCCCACTCTCCGGCGCGGTTGAAGGCCAGCGCCGGGAATTGGCTGTGGCCGTCTCCAACCAGTAGCTTCAGGTGTTGCCCATGGGCGCCCATAGTCCATCTCTCCCTTACTTCCAGATTGCGAGTTACGAAAATGGGCTTGGGGTTTGCCACTCCAAAGGGCTCCAGTTGTCCAAGGAAGTCCAGCATGTTTGAATCAATATCTGTCAGCTGTATTTCCGCATCCACGTTCAGCGCTTCTTGGAGGGGAATACTTTCCAATTGTTCGGTGGCAATAGAGTTTAGTCGGGGAATTAGTCTTGGGACGTTTTCCCGGAGAATGGTGAAGCCTGCCGCCTGGCTATGTCCTCCGTGACGGACGAACAGTTCAGCGCAGGAGTTGAAAGCCTCAATCAAGTTGAAGGCCGGAATGCTGCGACCACTGCCAATGAGGAACTGTTGTTGAACAGGGGCTAGCGCTAAAGCAGGCCGTTGAAAAGTTTCGCTCAAGCGGCCGGCTACCAGGCCCGCCACACCGGGGGTAATGTCAGGGTTTTGGACGACGATAAAGGGCGGCAACGGGTCGAGAGAGGCCACAAGGGAGTTCGTCTCCGCAAAGAGTTTTCGGGTCAGGTCCTGTCGGTCCCTGTTTTGCCGCTCCAACTGGGCGGCCAGGATTTCTGCCTCAGAATCACTTTTAGTGGTAAGCAACCGAAGGCTGTCTTGGGCGTGGCCCATACGCCCGGCGGCATTGAGGCGAGGCGCTATTTGAAATGCCACGGTCTCCTCGGTAATAGCTTTGCCTTCCAGGGAAGCCGACCGGTAAATTGCCCTAAGGCCCGGGCGTGTCGTTTGGCCTAATTGTTGCAGCCCTGCCTTTACCAGGTACCGATTCTCATCTTGGAGCGGTACCAAGTCTGCGATGGTACCCAGGGCAGCCAGTTCCAGCAGGCTGGCTGGCAGCGGGCGGCCCTGTAGTTGATAGAGACCCTCGACGAGCTTTAGAGCCAATCCGGCTCCACAGAGGTGGGGGAAGGGGTATTCATTGCCGGGCATCCCGGGATTGATAATGGCAGTCGCTTTTGGGGGGGCGGCCGGCGGAGTATGGTGATCGGTAATTATGACATCTATCCCGAGGCTTCGAGCCAATTTCGTTTCTTCGATGGATGTAACCCCACAGTCCACCGTAACTATTAGCTCCACTCCCTGTTTCGCCAAATATCGCACTGCTTCGTTAGATAAACCATGGCCTTCGGAAACCCGGTGCGGCAGGTAAGGTACGGTCTCTATACCGAAATCCGACAAGCCTTCAACGAGAATGGCAGTGCCGGTAATTCCGTCCACATCGAAATCTCCAACGATCCCGACTGTCTGGCTCCCGACTCTATCAGGTTCCGCACTCATCATTCGCACAAGTCGTTGTAGAGCCATTTCCATTCCGCTTAGGCGTAGCGGATTGTAAGGAAGCCGGTGAGGGGGCCGCAGAAAAAGCCAGAATTGCTCTGCCGTTACTATACCCCTGGCCAACAATACCTTGACTATTGGCAGGGGAAAATATCCAGCAAGAGCGTGGTCATGCTCTCTTGTAGCAACGTCACGCAGTTTCCACTGTTTCATGAGCTTTAAAGATGCTTTCCAGCGGAGATAAACATTTCAACCCCAGTTTTACCTTCCGCAATGAGGCAAGGGGTCTGGAGACCTGACACTTGTGAAGGCCAAACAGCTTGGTTTAGTTAGGAGCTTAAACCATAAGGAGATCCAGAGATACAGGCAAATGTCAGCAGATCTTATTACCTGATGAGAGGCGGTGCTGTAGGAGGATCTGGCGGCCCACCGCGGTCCCGCGCTTCTCGCAGTTGCCTGCGGTGTTCTTGTCTTCTCAAATTGGCGTCAGTAATCCTGTCCACCAAATTGCTGATGAAAATGTAGCGGAAATCGTACCCCCAAGCCGTATCCCAAGCACCCCACAGCGTGTACAGGAACAGGAGGAAGGTCAATACGAAGGTTACGGTTGCGACTTGGGCAGATGCGCCCTCTCCAAGAAGCACAGCGGCAAAAATCAGGATCAGGAGAATCAGATGGACTATTGCAGCCTGCATGGCCTGGAAGGCTCCCCATGCGGACTGGTGACGCCTAAATGACCTGGAAATAATGTATGCTGCTATGGGGCAGGGCACTAGCGCCATAAACAGATTGCCCCCCACCAGGGGGGTAATGATAACCAGGGGGATGCCAAGTAGCAAAGGCGCACCGTGGGCAAAGGCGCCACCCAACCGCTCACCCTTTGTATAAACCGGGGTTTCTTCTATTTCCTCAGGCTTTGGACGACGAAACATAGCGTGTCTGTCTCGTCAGCCCGACCACGCCGGGTCAGTAAAGACCAATACTGAGTTGTGTCCGCCGAATCCGAAGGAATTACTCATGGCAACATCGACCCTTTGGCTTCGAGCAGTAAGCGGCGTGTAGTCCAGGTCGCACTCCGGGTCTGGATCTATCAAGTTGATAGTGGGGGGAATCGTATCTCCCTGGATTGCTTTGACGCATATGGCGGCTTCCAGGGCGCCACCGGCCCCCAAGAGATGCCCGGTCATGGACTTGGTGGAGCTGATGGGAACCCGGTAGGCCTCTTCACCCATTGCAAGCTTGATAGCTTTGGTCTCCTGCCAATCGTTTAAAGGAGTGGAAGTGCCGTGGGCGTTCAGATAGTCCACCTCGGCTACGTCAACCGCGGCGGCCTCCAGTGCCAGTCGTATGGCATTTGCTGCGCTTTGTCCGGTAGGATTCGGCTCCGTAAGGTGGTGAGCGTCGGAAGTAGCCCCGTATCCTCTCAATTCAGCCAGCGGTGTAGCGTCGCGCTTCCGCAGGTGGCTCTCGCTTTCCAGAACTAGGACTGCCGAACCCTCACCCATAACGAAGCCGTCCCGGGCCCGATTGAACGGCCTACTGGCGCGAGGTGGATCCTCGTTGAAACGTGAGAGAGCTCGAAGGGAATTGAAACCGGCGACTGCGATTGGGACTATCGGTGCCTCGCTGCCGCCAGCGAGAACTACTTCAGCCTGGCCTCTTCTTATCATTTGCCAGCCCTGTCCCAGGGCGTCTGCTCCGCTGGAGCAGGAAGAAACGACGCAGTAGTTGGCTCCCATAGAACCGGTTACCATGGACACCTGGGCCGAGGCCATATCGCCCAACATCATTGGAATCAGGAAAGGTGTGACCCGACGAGGCCCCCGGTCCCGAAGAATATCGTACTGTGTGGAGAGAGTGAGGATGCCACCGATACCGCTGCCTATAATGGCACCTACTTTAAAGGGGTCTTCCTGAGCCAAGTCCAACTCCGCATGGCGGCAGGCTTCCTGGGCGGCCACGGCGGCGAATTGGGCGAAGCGGTCCATCCGCCGGCTCTCTTTTCGTTCGAGGTGATCCTCAGGGCTGAAGCCCTTTACCTCTGCGGCGAAGGTTGTGTCAAATCCATCGGTATCAAAAGCGGTAATATAGCTGATCCCCGATTTTCCCTCTACGATCCCGGCCCAAGTGGACTGGGCATCCAGACCCAAGGGGCTTATTATTCCCAAGCCAGTTACATACACGCGGTGTCCGGATTCGTTCATCTTGCCTTTGGCTCTGGTTTAAACCAGTCTCTGAAGTTGAATGTTCCTTAAAGGCGGCGTTTGCAAATTTTGTGGGTGCCTACTCGCAGAAGAAACCCGTCTTCCGCTGGTCCGAAATGAACAGGCCCAAATAAAAAAAGGGCAGGCGGGTACACGTATTTCCTGATAATCCCAAGCCTGCCCGGACTTTCAGGATAGCTGAGGGCAAGAGCCTGTTTACTCTTTGACGGATCGACGCTTGTTGGAAGATTCGACAAGCACCCGGTTTATCATCTCAGTGATCTCGTTGATACGCACCGAAACGTTGTCAACCAGATCTTTGCTGCTGACGCCGACCGGGTCTGACATGCTCTTCAAGGAGTCGGTCAGTTCATTAACTTTAGTATTGATGTTATCTGCCAACTCGCGTCTGGCATTTGACAAGGGTTGAGACATGGTTCGAAGCGTTTCCGCCAACTCATCCACACGTTGCGAAATGTTCTGGCCAAACTCCTTGCCCGCCACAGAAACCGGGTCGGACCAATTTTTCAGATACTCGGACGCTTCGGCTATCCTCGTGTTTATGGAGTCGCCCAGTTCGTTACCTGAAGTAGCTACCCGCAGTCGATAAGACCTGAGCATGCGGAAGAGACGGCCATACAAGTCATCTATTGAGGTGAGCTTGGATGCGTAGTTATCAAACAACTCACGGCTTTCCTGCATAGTCCATCGCTTGTCGTAGTGGACAAACTGTCGTCCTGTGTACAAGTGGTAAGGACGCACCTCCCCTTCCTGAAGCAAATCACCGTTTTCGTTCAGGGGTTGCAGGTCGGTCCAGTTGGATGTTGCCGGCAACGGAGTTAGCAGATTGGCGGTCTGGTACCGGCTATACTGGGTTACCCAGTCAGCCAGGTTCATTATGTCTTCTTCCTGGTCAAAAGGCAGCCCGATTATAGTCATGGCCACTACGGAGAAGTCCATACCGTTCAGGGTACGGAGGTCTTTTTCCATTTGACCAGGCTCCTGGCGCTTGTTTACCGCCAGGAGATTTTCCGCGTTGTTTGACTCTACACCCAAGTAGAGCATCCGGATATTGGCTTCCGCCATTGCGGCTGCCAGTTCCTCGTCTTGCCCTACTTCGGCCCGTGCCTGGCAGATCATGTACATGTTGTCGGTGTGACCCTTCCAGTTCTTGAGACGTTCCAGTCGTTCGTTGCGGAACTTTACCGCCCGAAGGGGAGGGGTATGAAGGTCGTCTGAAATGAAAACATTGAACCTGCCGTTGCGTGACGTATGCAACAGCCCATCATCAGCCAGTTCCTGCAACTGCTGAAGCCGCTTGATCTCCGTTTCCCTGGGGATCATCCTGTAACCCAGGAATTGCTGGATAACCTGGCAGTAGGTGCAGTTTTCAGTGCAGCCTCTTACCGTTTCCAGCACTCCACCTGGCATGGGGTGATCGGAAGAAAGGTCTTTAATGGAGCGATAATCCGGCAACTCTGCGAACGCAGGGTCTACCAATCCCTGTCGCCGCGTCTGAATGACATGGCCATCCTTCCGGTAGCTGATACCGGGCACCTTTTCCAGGTACATTTCGCGAGTTCCCACGGGATGGGTGAGTAAGAGGTCGCAAAGAGGGGCGATAATGTCCTCACCCTCTCGCTGCACAATAACATCGAAGTTTCCCAAGGCGAAAGCCTCTTCGGGCAGCGGGCTCATCTGCGGTCCACCGCCAATGGTTACCAACTCGGGATGGTACATCTTTGCCAGGCTGGCTAGTTGATAAGCACGTGGCGCCTCGTTAATCAGCGCCGTTACCATTAGGATGTCCACGCCATCCAAGTCTCTGTCCGGGTCCATCAGCCCGCTGCGGTCTTCGAACCAGATTTCCCTTTCGTATTGGAACGGCCCATCTTCCCACTGGCCCAAAGCGGTGGACAAGAACAGCATTCCCTGCCTTGGAATAGCCATGTATTCGAAATTGCCGCCAGCCGACGCAGGCTGAATCATCACAATCCGCTTGATTCTGGACATTGTTGTAACCATTTCTCCACCTTGTCTGCCATGCTCTAAAGGCAGACTTTGAGCCAGTATAATTTAGTTAAGCTTACCGATACTATCGTATTTCGGAATTAACTTCAACATTATACACTATAGAGCTTTCCCAGCTATGCTTGCTTCAGAATTCCTCGCGAAAGCCCTCCTCAAGTGATTCATAGTTTAGTCAGATTTCAGGTGAATCTGGGTATTATTTCTTCGACTATGGTCTCTATGTGGCGAACCCGTTCCTCCCGCGGGCAGGCAACGCTGAATATGATGTGCCTAGCCCCGGCTTCGACGTACTCCTGCAAACGCTGGGCACACATTTCTGGAGTGCCTAGCAAACAATAGCTACGTACGATATTCAGAAAATCGCCGTCATAAAGGTATCGCCCTCCCAGGGCAATTGCGGCGGCTTCGGCGGCTTCCTGCTCCGTAGGATAAATGGAAATATATGGGAAGTAAGCCCACTGGAACTCAGACAGATCCCTGTTTGCGTCTTCGGCCATGGAAGTAATCTTTTCGACGCTGTCACGGTAACGTTCGGGGCTGTAGAAGTATGGAAACCAGCCGTCACCAAAACGGACGGCGCGTTTCATTGCGGCGTCCCGTCGTCCTGCTACCCAGACAGGGGGATGGGGCTGCTGAGTTGGGCGAGGATTGATAGCTGCTTTCTGAAAGCTGTAGTGCCTGCCCTTGAAACTTACATTTTCATCCGTCCAAAGCCGCCGGACTGCTTCAAGGCACTCGTCGGTGCGCCTGCCTCTTTGCCTGACGTTCAATCCTGCCACCTCAAATTCAACAGGAAATTCTCCCCCCACTCCAATGCCGAGGGTTAGGCGACCGCCGGACGCTATATCCAGAGAAGCCGTCATCCTGGCCAAAGTCAGCGGGTGGTAGAAGGGGACCAAGAGAATGGATGTGAGGAGACGAATCTTTTCAGTAGCACCTGCAGCTACGCCCAAAAGAGGCAATGAAGCATGGGTGGGTCCGGGAGGACTGCCACGCATGAAGTGCTCTCCCACAGACAGGTACTCGAAGCCCAGTTCTTCCATCCAGCGTGCTTCTGCCGTAATCTCGGCTGCTCCGAGCACTGCGCTGGCGCCAAAGTGGATCTCAGTCATTGTCAAGTCCCAATCAAAGAAATTTCGGTTCGAGCAACAAAGCTCATTGACGGTAAGTGGAGGGGAAACCCGTCAGGTTACGCGGCAAGTGTACGGGTTTTTATATTACAATAATAGTAATAAACGAAGACAGTTGATGTGCGGCTGATTGAGACGTGTCGGCAGCCTCAATCATATGGAGTAGTAAATGACGGTGCTGGTAACCGGCCCTACAGGGTTCTTGGGGCGCCGAGTGGTACAGAAACTGATCGACCACAGTTATCAAGTGCGCTGCCTGGTCCATAGACCCGGAGGAGAGCGGATCTTTCCCCAGGGTTCTGTTGACGTCTATTATGGCAACATCAGCGACATTGAGGCCTTGACTACCGCCTGTAAAGGTGTAGAGCAAGTCATCCATTTGGTGGCGGTGATACGTCAAGGGAGAAACACCACTTTCGACAGCATTAACCGTGCGGGTGTAGAGAACGTGGTGGCCGCGGCTAAAGCTGCGGGGAGCGTCGAGCAGTTTGTTCATGTGAGTGCCGTAGGAGCCATCAACAATCCGGAACTTCCGTATCTTCAAAGCAAGTGGCAAGGAGAACAGGCGGTCATTAACAGCGGACTTTCCTATACTATTGTTCGCCCCTCCATAATTTTCGGCGAAGGGGACGAGTTTCTTAACTCGCTTGCGGCTTTGGTAAGATTGTTTCCCTTGGTGCCCGTGATAGCCAGCGGGCGCAATCGTTTGCAGCCAATATGGGTTGAAGACGTTGCCCAATGCATTGCCCTGTCGCTTAGCAGGCACGACCTGCAAGGCCACACCCTGGAACTGGGCGGCCCAGAACAATTAAACTACAATCAGGTCGTTAGTCTTGTCGCGCGTGCGATGGACAAGCGAAGGCTTCGCCTCCATATTCCAATGTGGGCAATGCGGATTGGTGTGGCTTTTATGCAAACCTTCATGGCCCGTCCACCGATAAATTCCGAAATGCTAAAGATGATGCGTGTTCGCAACGTGGCCGAGATGGGAATGGTCGAACAGACTTTTGGGTTTACGCCAAGATCCTTGGAAGGTAATATCGGCTTCGTGAATAACGTAACCCTTAACGATGCGTTGAAAATTAACCTGGGCAGTATGCCTCCCCACATCAGGGATCATTAATAGCATGGCACGTATAGAGGAGATCGTGACCTACCAACAGGCAGTAGACTACCTGCTTGCCCTGGTGGACCACGAGCGGCAGGCGCCTTCACAGCCCCGACAAAAGCGGATCTACGATCTGCAGCGGGTAACCGGTCTGCTTCAGGCGCTGGGCAATCCCCATCTTTGCGCCAATACGGTCCATATAGCCGGCACTAAGGGAAAAGGCAGCACGGCTGCGATGGTTGAATCGGTTTTGCGTGCTGCCCGATACCGCACCGGATTCTACTCCTCGCCGCATCTGCACACTTTCCGTGAACGTATCCGATACAAGGGCAGTCCCGTAAGCGAAGAAGTCTTTGCAACTCTCGTCAATCAACTGTCCGCCGAGGCGTCGAGGTTGGAAGCGGACACTGAACAGGGGGCAGTTACGCTTTTTGAGTTCATGACCGGGATGGCGTTTCAGTGCTTCGCCAAGAATTCGGTGGACTTTCAAGTCATTGAAGTGGGTTTGGGCGGCAGGTTGGATGCAACAAACGTGGTTGAACCGCAAGTTTGCGCCATCACATCGGTAAGCCTCGACCACATGGCCATACTGGGTGACACAATTGAGGAGATTGCTGCCGACAAGGCCGGAATAATCAAACGAGGCGTTCCAGTTGTGTTGGCCCCCCAATTGCCTGAAGCTCGGCACGTTATCACAAAAGCAAGCTCTGACAATGGGGCACCGTGGGTAGAGGTTGGACGGGACATCACTTGGGAACTTCTCGAATCGGGTATGGATGGGCAAACAGCTAACATTAATGGCCGACTGGACAGTTACCGGGTGCGAGTCCCACTCTTGGGTGAATATCAACTTGAAAATGCCGCTACTGCCGTTGCCATTCTGGAGTGTCTGGTCGAGCAGGGACATACCATAGGTGGAGAATCAATTGCTGCGGGAATTTCCGAAGCAAAATGGCCTTGTCGCCTCGAACTTCTGTCCAGGGACCCAATAATAGTGGCCGATGGTGCCCACAACGTTTACTCCATGGAGAAGATGCTGGCAACCCTCAAGCAATATTTTGGCAGTCGCCGGGTGGTGGCAATTGCAGGCTTCTCTCGGGACAAGAGTGTAGCTGGCATGGTAGAGGCATTGGCTTCCAAGGCTGACGTGGTTATAGCCACTCGTTCCCGCCATCCCAGGTCGATGTCAGTGTCTTCCCTTGCAGATATAATGCAGGGCTCCGGTATCGCAAAAGTGAGGCAGGTTAAAAACGTTGCAGATGCTTTGGAGCATGCCAAACAAGAAGCCGGTCCAGGTGACTTGATTCTGGGAACAGGGTCTCTGTTCGTGGCAGCTGAAGTCCGTGAAGCAGTGTTGGGCATAGAGCCGGAACTTTACCCCGATTTATTGCCGCCTGACCTGCGCTAGCTGCTTGTTTTTCGAAGAACAAAAGCACCAGTATGCTCTACTCCCGATGGCAAAGCTTTTTGTCAGCCGAAGAGTTGCGAATTATTTTGAGCTATATGAAGATTGAAGTGTTGCGGTTCGGCATTTAGTTGCCGTAACTATTTGACCATTGGTTTTTCACTACGAGAATGGATAAGAGAAGGGTAGTAATAACAGGGGTAGGTGCAATCACCCCGCTTGGTAAGTCGATAGACACCTTTTGGGCCAATTTAGTGGCTGGAAAGTCGGGTATCGGCCCCATGACATTGTGTGATCCCACGGGGTACCCGTGCCGCATCGCGGGAGAAATTATCGACTTTAATGCCGCAGACTACATTCCCGTTCGTGAAGCGCGTCGCATGGCCAGGTTTTCCCAGTTAGCCGTAGCGGCTGGACTGAGGGCGGTCGAGGAGGCGGACTTCAAGATAAATAAGGAAGATCCATACCGAGTAGGGGTAATCCTTGGAAATGGAAATGGGGGCTTTCCTACCCTGGAAGAAAATTGTCGCATCCTCGCCGAAAAAGGCGGGATGAGAATGTCACCTTTCTTTTTCCCAATGGTGCTGCCCAATATGGCGGCTGCAAATGTGAGCCACTACCTGGGGGCCAAGGGGTACAATTCCACCGCCACTACTGCTTGCGCCGCTTCCAATCAAGCCATAGGAGAGGCGTTAAGGTTGATTCAACACGGGGAGGCGGACGTGGCTTTTGCAGGGGGCACCGAAGCGGGAATCAGTCAGTTGGGGTTGTCAGGGTTTGCCGTGATGCGCGCACTGAGCACCAACAACGAAGCGCCGGAAAGGGCAAGCCGTCCCTTTGATGCGGACCGGGACGGGTTTGTTCCTTCAGAGGGTTCGGTGGTCTTGGTCCTGGAAGCGTTGGAACATGCAATTGCGAGAGGGGCCGAGATACGGGTTGAGTTGGCAGGTTTCGGATGCACTGCCGATGCCGGCCATCTGGTCCAGCCGGAAGAAACAGGCAGCAGTGCCGCCCAGGCAATGGGATTGGCCTTACAAGATGCCGGCGTGGACCCAGGCGAGGTGGATTATATCAACGCCCACGGCACTTCCACCCCCTTGAATGACGCTATCGAGACCTTGGCCATTAAGCGGCTTTTTGGAGAAAAGGCCTACCAGATTCCTATCAGTTCCACCAAGTCAATGATTGGCCATTCCTTGGGAGCGTCCGGATCACTGGAAGCGGCAGCCTGTATTCAGACTATAACTTCGGGAAAGATCCATCCTACCATCAACTATGATACCCCGGACCCGGAGTGCGATCTGGACTATGTGCCGAATGTATTTAGGCAGAAGGATGTTAGGGTAGTGTTATCCAATGCTTTTGGCTTTGGCGGTCAGAATGCCTGCCTGGTATTTAGAAAATTTGAGGCGTGAAGGAAATGAGAGTGGATTTCCCTATTCTGGCAGATAAGCAAGGATAACTTTTCCAACTTTACTGGCAAATAAATATCCGGGAGTTCTCAGACTCCCGGATATTTTGCTAAAACTGTCTGGCCTTATGAAGAGGATCGCCCGGCGTCTCCTGGTTAAGGAGATGCTTATACCGCCTCTACCGGTTTTTCGTCGTCGGACAAGACATCATCGAGAATCCTCTGCAAAGCCATGGTGTGACTGCATACGCCCCGTGTCGTGAAGAACAGGCACTCACAGTTCCACTCGCCAGATTCAAACTTGACGTTATAGGTGTTGTGATTGCCTTCAAATGTCGCGTGGAAACTGTTAATGCTGACCCTTTCTTTCTCTTCGGCGTACTTCTTGGCCTTGTCAATCTTCCCGATGAAGCTCGAATTCATTAAGACCTCCAAAATCCGTTTATAGCACTCAAGAGTTTAACTCTTCGTTCTTACGTTAGAGCGCACCTAAATTGTAGAGTGCGTATCTAATAGGGTCAAGGTTTGCGGGTTCCCGTTTCGTAACGTCTCATAAGGTAATAGCCGGTTCGATTGAACCGCCATCAATCTACGGATATTTTTCTTTAGATAGGCGACCGTGGATCTCAGAGAACTTCTGGGGAGGTGACCCATGACCCTCTACCGGGTGCATGCAATTGACGCTCCTTGGGGCCTGACATACAATCCAGAGCACCAGCGTTAGATTCAAAAACGGCATTCTACGCATAATTCAACGCAAGAAACAGGTGAACCACATTGATGACCGGTGACGAGATCAGGAGTTCTTATATTCAATTTTTCGAGGGCAAGGGCCACCTTCACATGCCCAGCGCTTCTCTGATACCTGCGGGTGACCCCACGCTGCTTTTCACGAGTGCCGGGATGGTGCCCTTTAAGCCTTTTTTCATGGGCGAACAAACCCCTCCCAGCCGCCGTATGACAAGTTCCCAGAAGAGCTTTAGGACCACAGACATTGACGAAGTCGGGGACCATAAACACCTGACTTTTTTTGAAATGCTGGGTAATTTCAGCATCGGTGACTACTTCAAGAACGACGCAATAGCGTTTGCCTGGGAACTGGTTACCACCCTGTTTGAATTGCCGCCAGAACGGCTTTACGTGACCATTCATCTTGACGACGATGAAGCCCACCAGATCTGGCGTAACGATATTGGTGTGCCCGAGGAACGCATATATCGCTACGGGGATGGCGATAACTGGTGGGGCCCTGCCGGCACAGAGGGACCCACAGGTCCCTGTTCCGAAATTCACTATGACGGCGGCGCGGAAAAGGGCTGCAATCCAATGGTTCCCCCAGAACAGTTGACCGAGATATTTCTTCGCGAGAGAGAAACCGGCGCTGACCAGAACATTCCGGGTTGTCACCCTAACTGCGATTGCGAGCGGTTTGTGGAGATGTGGAACCTGGTTTTCATGCAGTTTTACCAGGACCCGGAGCGGAACCGCACTCCTCTTCCTGCTCCAAGCGTTGATACCGGCATGGGCCTGGAAAGAGCGGCCGCAGTCTTGCAAAACAAACCCAATGTCTACGAGACCGATCTCTTTCAGCCGATTATAGATATGGGCTGCCATTTGAGCGGAAAGGCTTACGGCCAGGACCGGGACACGGATTATGCGCTGAGAGTGGTGGCGGAGCACGCCCGTGCCGCTTCATTCCTTATTGCTGACGGGGTTGTGCCCGGCAATGAGGGCCGCGGATACGTGCTACGCCGCGTCATCCGCCGGGCCATCAGGTACGGTCGGCGTCTAGGCCTGGAACAGGCCTTTTTGACCGATGTGGCTGGGGTGGTATTGGAGCGGTTCCGGACAATTTACCGAGAACTTTCCGAGAACCATGAGTTCATTTTGAGGGTCATAGGGCTCGAGGAACAACGATTCGGGCGAACATTTGAGAGGGGCAACGACATTCTTCGAGGGATGGTTGCCTACCGGGAAAGGACACAATCTGTAAAGGAGCAGATAGTCGCTGCGTCGGATAAGGGATCAGTACTTCCGAATGATAACCTGGGATCCAACGAATCTGAAAACATGGGCGCTGCACTATCTGGCGAAATTCTAGCCGAGCTTTTGTCCCCAGAATCGTTGGGTGGAACTCTGGTTGTTGACGTATTGGCAAAGTGGGCGGGAACCGTAACCGGCAGGGAATGCTTTGTCCTCTACGATACCTATGGTTTTCCCCCGGAACTGACCGCAGAGATTGCTCGTGAGCATGGCCTAGAAGTAGATTCCGAAGGCTTTGAAAGGGAGATGGAAGCCCAAAGAGAGCAGTCAAGGTCTTCACAGGGATTCACTGGTGGTATGGAAATACTGACCGCCTACGAAAACCTGGGCATAGGAACTACCCAGTTTGTTGGATACCAGGAACTGGAGCAGGATACCCAGGTGGCCGCTCTTCTGGTCAACAACGAAGCGGCGGGGCATGCCACCAAAGGTCAAGAAGTGGAGGTCCTGCTGGAAGGAACTCCCTTCTACGCCGAAAGTGGCGGCCAGGTGGGAGACCGGGGAATAATATCTGGACCCAACGGGACGGTTCGAGTTGAAGATACCCAGAGCCCTGTGGCCGGATTGATAGTCCACAAGGGCGTGGTGCAAACTGGCGATATTTCTCTGGGTGAACATGTTGTAGCGCAGGTCGATGTAAACCGCAGGTTGGATGCCGCTCGGAATCATAGCGGAACACACCTGCTTCATGCCTCCTTGCGAACAGTTCTCGGGCCCCATGTCCGGCAGGCCGGATCCCTGGTGTCGCCTGACCGTTTTCGCTTTGACTTCAGTCACGTAGGGCCGCTCACGTCAGATGAACAAATGTTGGTTCAGAACTTGGCCAATGGCAAAGTAAGAGAGAATCTGGAAGTTTCCACCCAGGAAAGTACCTATGCAGAGGCCGTCAGGGATGGAGCGCTGGCTTTCTTCGGAGATCGCTATGGGGATACGGTCCGCGTGGTTCGTATGTCCAATGGAGAAGCCTTCAGCGTAGAGGTTTGCGGGGGAACCCACGTCGGGGCTACCGGGCAGGTCGGCACCCTTTTCGTACTGGGTGAATCCGGCATCGGCGGTGGAATGCGGCGTATTGAAGCCGTAACCGGGCGAGCCGCAGAGGAACTGTTTGTCGAACAGGCAGCGCGGCTTGAGTCCATTGCGCAGAGACTTCAGACTCCGGTCGTTGACTTGGAGTCACGCTTGGACAGCTTCCTGCAGGATACCGAGGAACTTCGCCGGCGGCTGGCAACATTGGAAAGAGGAAACCTGAGAATTGAAGCCGAGACTTTGGTGGAGCGCGTACAAGATATCGATGGGATAAAGCTGATTGCCGGCCGGACTTCCGCAAACGGTGCAGAAGGCATGCGGGAAATGGGCGACTTCATCAAGACTCGGTTTCCCAGCGCTGTCATTTGCCTCGGCGCAGTGGTGAATGGTAATCCCCTGCTGGTCACAATGGTTACCTCAGATCTGGTGGAGAAGGGCCTGCATGCTGGCAATCTGGCTCGAGACGCTGCCCGTGTTATGGGTGGCGGAGGCGGAGGCCAACCGGAAATGGCCCAGGCAGGAGGGCGCCAGGCAGAAAAGCTGGATGACGCCTTGCGCCAGGTGGCCGAACTGGTCCGTTCTGCTGGAAGGGGCTGAGGATAGACTGCTTCCATGCGCTATTTGTCACTGGACTTGGGTAACCGGAGAATTGGTTTGGCCACTGGCGGAGACGCGGGAGTGCCAGTGGTATCGGCAGGCTATCTGACAAGAGGAAGGCTGCGAGAGGACGTGAGTCGGGTGGTAACTGAAGCAAGAGACCGGGCGGCCGGGGCAATAGTGGTGGGAATGCCGTATTCTTTATCGGGAGAAGTTGGCCCCCAGGCAAAGTTGGCACTGGGTTTTATCCGGGAGTTGCGGAAAAGCACAGAGTTGCCGATCTACACCGTGGACGAGAGGTTCACTTCTATTGAAGCAGAAGCAAAGCTAAGGGAGTCAGGGATGCAGCCTTCCCGCAAAAAAGGCGAGGTGGATGCTGCTGCTGCCGTGCTTATACTGGAGCGATACCTGGCTCAAAATTCGAGCTAAAGGTAAATCCTGGTGAAGTCTTCTGAAAGGCAGGACATGCTTTCCAGGTCCCAATCGAAATTGAGTACCACCGACCGGTCTGAAGTTGCCTCCAGCAACCGCTTGCCATCTTTCGCAACCACGCTTTCGGCTTTGCGATAGTCCAGCTCTTCGTCCTCCTGCCCGGAGCGGTTGCAAACTATTATTGGTATTCCGTTATCTGCGGAACGCTGTTCCCATTCACCGTCTGGGGCACATTGCCCCGGCCCCCATGAGACCGGAGAAACATAGATCTGGGCCCCTTGGTCCCTTAAAGTCTTGGCCACCTCGTTCTTGTATGCGTCGGCGCAGATCAGAATGCCCACCTTTACGTCGTCGCATTCCACGGGATGAATTTCGGTTCCCGCCGTTGACCAGCCCTCAGCCCCCCTTAAAGCCTTGATCTTGCTATGTTTGCCGATTATTTGGCCCGACGGGTTGATAACGAAGGATGTATTAAAAAGCTTGTCCGTGGTTGGATCTCGTTCGGGGTGAGACAGAAAAGCCATCACTCCCAGTTGCTTCACCAGCTGGCAATAAGACTGCATCCAGTGATCCGGTTGCGAGAGAATCCAGTCGGTGCCAATCTGCTTCATGAACATGTAGCCGGGAATGCACAGCTCTGGCGTCACAATCCAGGATGCGCCAGCTTCTGCGGCAACGCGCGTCCCTCTTTCAACCAAGGCTCGGTTGCCGGCAATGTCGCTAGTCTTGGGAGCCAGGTGCAGCAGGCCGACGCGAATTCTCTTCATGGCTATGTCCAGCTCCTGGTTTGGCTTGTCAGATCCAAACACAAGCCACGCTAACTTGTCCGTTTCCGTGCCATTATATCATTGGGGTCTGGGCCCTTGACTATGGATAAGGCTGAGTACAGAATATTACTCTGCAACAAATCTATGTGGCTACGCCGACTGCATGCGGCGACGCCTTTTCCGTTCAATGCCCGGTGGTGTAGTGGTAGCACATCAGCCTTTGGAGCTGTAAGCCCTGGTTCGAACCCAGGCCGGGCAGCCACCTTTATGGAGATCACTTTCCGTTTCGCTGCTTGTACATGCTGGTGTTGTCCCCTCGTGGGAGTTCACTGTCTTATCCTCGCACGAATTCACGAGTACATTTGAATATTCATCCCGGCCAATTGGTGTGACAGGTGGTCGGCAGGGAGAAGTCACCAGGGACAGTATCTATGCCCAGCGGACCTATCTTGCGAGGGGCCAAAGTTGCCTGGTTCTATCGGCCTGTTGCACTTCCTGTCTGAAAGCTTCATGGTAACCCTACCCTTTTCGGGCAATGTGTTCTCCGAAAGCCAGCCCCCCAAAGGCACCTGGAGAGTCACGCCAGTGGTCAAGCTCACTGCGCCAGAAATCGAACTTCTCCTGAGTAGCAATCCCCAACCCCGTCACGGTCTGTATCAGCCTCTCAGAAAAGAACCAGTCGATTATGAAGGCGTAATAGAAGGCTAGGTCCTCGATAGTCCCGTAGCTGTCGAAAGAGGCCGAACACGTTACACCGGTGAAACCCGCCTCCAGTAGAATCCCCTTCAGTTCCTTTCCCATTTCCGGGTGGGCGCCGTTCCCCTTCATGAGATTGACGAAAGTGGCCCAAGCTTCCCTTAGACCATTCGTTCCGGGTTCCAGGAAGCTGGATTCTGCGATCAAGTCCCGGCTGGCAAAGATGCCTCCGTGCTTCAGTACTCTTTTTACTTCCGTAAGAACTCCCTGGGTGTCTGGAATGTGCATTATGACGGCGTGGCTGTGGACTACGTCAAAAGAGTCATCTTCAAAAGGCAGTGACAGGGCGTCACCTGCATGAAAGGTTACGTTGGAATGGTTGCCTGATTCCGCAGCTGCCTTGGCCAGGGCAATTTGTGATTCTTCCATATCTACGCCGTGCACTTCTCCGGGGCTCACGGCGATGGCTAACCCCACCGTAATGGTTCCCGGTCCGCAGCCCAGATCCAAAAGTCTCATTCCGGGCTCGAGAAGTGGGAGTAGATATCCTGCGCTGTTGGCCGCGTTGCGGCGGTCGAGCAACTGCAAGAATTCGTCGCTGTAACCCATGGTATAGTTTTGTGCTGCTGAGTCCTGTGTTGCCATTCCCTTAAACCCCTCCAGGTAATTTGAGGCGCTTCGCTATTGAGTATTGGTACCAAAAATCAATTATAGACCAATCTGTGAGCACTGACTTTTCAGGTTCCTGGCCCAGGAACGTAATATTCCTATTGAGGGCACAGATCGTTGTTCTGGGCTGCCGTGTGCGATAAAACGGTATCGGCAGCGCTAACGGCGCAGGCGAAGTGAGAAGTTTCCTGACCTCATTCCTCCCCAAAGCCACTCGCGTTTGTATAGGCGTGCGTTGACCAGCCAAGGGCCCAAAGGTATATTACTGTTGTCTTGCAGTGCTGATCCCAGTCCTGTTCGCAGTTGACCTCAAAATTCCCTGGAAGGAAGGGAGACTCCCAAATGTATGCATTGATTTTGGCCGGCGGAAAAGGTGAGAGGCTCAGGCCTCTGACCGACTCTCTCCCAAAGCCATTAGCGCCATTGAACGGCAAGCCAATTCTCTGGTACCAGGTTGAATGGCTGAAGCGAGCGGGAGTTACCCATGTCATATTCTTGGTTGGCTACCGTTGGGAGATGGTTCGGGAGTACTTTGGCGACGGGTCCCACCATGGGATAAAACCCGTATATAGTGTGGAGACAAGTCCACTCGGCAGAGGCGGCGCGATTCGCACCGGTATGGCCCATGTCCCCGAAGAAGAAGACACGGTTATTGTCCTGAATGGCGACATTATCACCGGCCAGGACCCTAACCAGGTGCTGAGTCACCACCTGGCGCGAAAGGAAGCATCTCCCGACCTCCTGTCCACTATCATGGTGGTACCCATGGTGAGTCCTTACGGATTGGTAGACATGGACGAAGAGAGCGATGTTGTAGGCTTTCGGGAGAAGGTAGAATTACCTCATTGGATCAATGCCGGTGTGTATGTCTTTGACCGGGCAATTGGCCCCTTGATGCCGGAATTAGGCGACCACGAAGTCCTGACTTTTCCGGCGTTGGCCCAGGAAGGTCGCATTTCTGCTTTCCAGTCCCGGGACTTCTGGCGCAGCGTAGATTCGTTCAAAGATTTGAGAGAAGCTGAAGATTACCTGAAACAGGTAGAATCCGAAAACGGCGCAGGCGCCTGAGGGTCAATTTTAGAGTGACTACTATAATCAGCGCAGAGATGGTTGCCCGCGTTTCGGATGCGGCGAACAAGGTCAAGGAAAATATCGGCCGGGTGCTGGTGGGGAAAGAGGAGGTGGTGGAACTCACGCTGGCTGCGGTGTTGAGTGGTGGACATATCCTGGTGGAAGACGTCCCTGGCATTGGTAAGACCACGCTGGCACGAGCTTTGGCAGGCTCCTTGGACTGCGTCTTCAGAAGGATTCAGTTTACCCCGGATCTGATGCCCTCCGACATTACCGGCATAAATTATTACAACCAGAAGAGCGGCGACTTTGAATTCCGGCCCGGCCCCATTATTGCGCAGGTTGTCCTGGCAGATGAAATTAACCGGGCTACCCCTCGCACCCAGTCCGCCCTCCTGGAAGGAATGGGTGAGCGTCAGCTGACAATTGATGAAGTCACCGTTCCCTTGCCCGCTCCTTTTTTGGTAATTGCGACCCAGAATCCCATTGAGCTTGAAGGTACTTTCCCTCTCCCTGAAGCACAACTGGACCGGTTCCTGCTTCGGTTGCAATTAGGCTACCCCGACGAAGAGCAAGAAGAGGAAATGTTACTTCGATTCGAGACATCTGACCCGTTGGCCCAGATAGAACCGGTGGCCAGCGGGCCCGAAATTCTTGAATATCAGGCTTTGGCCCAACAGGTTTACGTTGACCCGGTGCTGCGCAATTATACGGTACGGATTGTCCAGGCTACTCGCCAACATCCGGAGGTCGATCTTGGCGGAAGTCCTCGAGCCACTTTGGGCCTGTATAGATGCAGCCAGGCCCTGGCTGCCATACGAGGAAGAGAGTACGTTACTCCGGACGAGATCAAACAATTGGCCCCTTATGCCCTTAGTCATCGAGTAATTCTCAAGTCGCAGGCACGACTGAGGGAACGAACCCCGGCTGGCATTATCAAGGAAGTCCTTGAATCGGTAACCGTACCGGTGTAGTTCAACCGTAATACCCTCGCAGGGAAAGATGCTTAACGACTTTTGGCTTTTCGCCAGCGCGGTACTGCTATTCATTGGGCTTGTTGCCAGCCAGGGATTGCTGCTGATCGTTGGCTCATTGGTGATCATTGTCTGGGTACTGGCCAAGTTCTGGGACCGATTCGCCTTCAAGAAAGTAAGCCACTCAAGAAGCCTGGGGAGAGGTCGCGCTTTTGTGGGGGACTCTGTGGAGTACTCAGTGACGTTGGCCAACGACAAGTTGGTCCCGCTGATTTGGGTAGATATCCAGGATACGTTTCCTCGAGAGCTGGATTTGCCGGGTGCAACGGTACGCGGGACGGGTCTTGAAGTCGACCGGGAGCACCGCATCACTACTTCCCTTTTGCCCTACCAGCAAGTTACGTGGAAGTACAACCTTCGCTGCCTGGCCCGAGGCTACCACCGGATTGGGCCTGTCAAACTGCGCAGTGGCGATATATTCGGGTTCACGGCTGCGGAAACACGAGTCGCTGGCGTGTCCCACATCCTGGTTTATCCCAGGATTATCGATCTAAATGAATTGCTGATGCCGTCAGAGCATCCTCTGGGAGATGTTACCGGGCCCCGCCCCATCTATCAGGACCCCAGCAGGTTTTTCGGGTTGCGGGATTACCAACCTCAGGACCCAATGAAACACATAGACTGGAAGGCCACTGCTCGCCGTTCGCACTTGCAAACCAAGGTCTTTGAGCCCGTCGTTTCATTGAACGTCCTGATCGCATTGAATGCGACGACCGGGGAGTTTGCCTGGCAGGGAACCAACCGACGCCTGTTTGAAAGAGCGGTGACTATTGCCGCATCCGTGGCTAATCACTGTGCCGCTGCGGGTTACGACTACGGCCTGATTAGCAACGGCGTTGCGGTCTATTCGGGTAAGTGGCTCAGCGTACCATTCGGGAGTTCCTCTTTACAGTTGGGCCTGGTGCTTGAGTCCCTTGCAATGGCAGGACCTTACTCGGTTATTTCCTTGACCGATGTTCTGCAACAAGAGCGATCGTCATTGCCGGCAGGAGCTACGGTCATTATGATTTCTTCGGTCATCACGCGGGCTTTGGCGAATGAAATTGAAGATATGCAGTCGAGGGGCTACAAAGTGATTGTGCTCTTTTCAGGTGATGGCGGCCCTCAGATGCGCTTGACAGGTGTTCCTGTCTACTCGCTTGGCCGTGCTTTAGAAGCCCTGGAAGAAGAGGAGAAGGAGCCGGATGAGCCAGTTCTGGCGAGCTAGCGCGGTTACTGGTACGGCGCTTTATCTCGAAACAGTCGGGGCATTCCTGGCGATATCCGTTTTTGCCGCATTAAGCAATTCTGCGGGCGCCAGGCTTCCACTGTGGCTCGTGTTTCTGGCGCTGCTCTGGTCGTTTCTCCTGTCTCTTTATATTCAAACTATCCGGTTCACGCTGAATTTAAGAGGTGTGATAGGGCTCGTAGTTAGTTCCCTCTCCCTCCTGGTGCTGGCCAGCTTGAACACTGGGTTGGGGTTCTTCCCTGTTGGCAAGATAATCTACGGTGACCTCCAAACCGCCTTTGCCCTGATAATGACGTTTGTATTCCTGGTGGCCCTTTGGTGGAGGGGCACCAGCCTCGCCCACGACGAAGTTACCCTGGATACAGTCCGCTCCGCGTTCCAGTGGTCTCTAGCGGTGTTGCTCGTTTCAGTCGTCATCGACAGCATGGTTTCTGAGAAGATCGTGGGCGGCTTTATCGTGTTGGGTTTCTTCGCCGTGGGACTGGCAGGACTCGCTCTGGCCCGCTTGTCTTCCGAGTCTGGCGACCTGCAGGTGGTGTCCCGGGAATGGATCATCCCCATTGGTGCAGCGGTAGGGGCTGTCCTGTTGCTGGCTCTGGCTATTTCTGGGTTGGGTTTGGGCGGACTGGATGATGTTACCCGAGCAGTATTGAAGCTGGCAGGCAGGGTGGGCGAGTGGATTCTAAGGCCCATTCTCCTGGGACTTGGCTATATTGCTGAGGCGTTAGTGTTCTTCGGGGTGTGGTTGACCTCGATTATGGGTGGCGGGGACTTAAGCGGCTTGAATGAAGCCCAGGAGCATCTGAGGCGATTCCACGAAGAACTGGAAGACGTTGAAGGGGCTGGCCTGCCTGGGTGGGTATATACCCTTTTGAAGGTTTCGGTTTTTCTGGTATCGGTCACTCTGATTAGCTGGATTCTTTTCAGGGTGTTTCGGTTCCGACGGTTGTTCAAGTTTTCACCGGATGTCCAGGAAGTTCGTGAGTCTCTTTTTACCTGGGGAAAGGCGAATGCAGATTTGGCCGGCCTGGTTGACGGCTGGTGGAACAATCTGGTGCAACGGGCTACAGAGGACAAAAGTCGTGAACCTGATCCGGAAAATCCGAGGGAGGTGTATCACCGTTTCCTCAGAATTTCCGGAAACATGGGTCGTCCTAAAGGGGAGGGTCAAACCCCACGGGAGCATCAATCCGACGTGCCCGAAGAATTACCAGCCCCTCCCGTGGACCGGATAGTGGGAGGATTTCAGTCTAGCCACTACGGAAGTCAAGCTGCAGGCAGTGGTGAAATGCAGGGCCTGTTGAGTGACTTGGCAGAACTCAGCCAGCACGAAGCTCATTGGCAGGAGCGGGAAAAGGCCAAGGAAAAAGAGGCTGAAGAGAATTCAACCGAATAGGGCGCCGTCCTCCAGTTCGTATATTCAGGCTCGGGCGAGATCGATTAGCGGAACTGGGTAATTGATTCGGTAGCCAAGGATTCCATCAGGGAACGTATTCGGTCCACGTCCCCGGTGTTCAGGGCAAGAACCAGGTGTTCCACTCCGGCGTCCCGATATGCTGCAATTGAAAGGGCCGTTTGCTCAAGGTCGTGACCAGGGATTCGGGCACGACTGGCAGCCCGGTCGCTTGAAGGCCCAGGTGTAGCCTCTACTTCCACCCGGGCGGACCAGGTAAGCGAATCGGGATCGCGACCGGCCTCCTCTGCCAGGGCAATGATTCGCTCCTTGCCAGCGGCGTAGTCCTCAGGAGTTGCTCCGGAAGGATGCCAGCCATCTCCCAAACGCGCCGCCCGGCGCAACGCACCGGGGCTTGAGCCGCCAATCCAGAGGGGTATATGCGGCTGTTGAACCGGTTTGGGTGAGAATCGCAATTCATCGAAATTCCACCGATGGCTGTGGTAGCTGGGAGCCTGGTTGGTCCACAGTTCCTTCATTATTCGGATGCATTCGTTGGTCAAGGAGCCTCGATCGGACATGGGAATTCCGAGGGCTTCGAACTCTTCGGTCATTGCGCCCACCCCAACGCCCAGGGTCACACGCCCGCCGGACATCTGGTCGAGGGTAGCAGTGTACTTGGCCAGCTCAATCGGGTTATGGTATGGCAATACCAATACCGAAGTCCCCAAAAGCACTCTGTTGGTGGTGGCTGACAGGTACGATAGTGTGGCCAGCGGATGGTAATAGGGCTTGTCGTCCAGTCGCTCCCGAATATAGCCGTTGTTGAACAAGTGGTCCATGACCCACACGGAGTCAAAGCCCAGCTCCTCTGCCAGGGGCCCAAAGGCAAGGGCTTCGCTGACGTTCTCTATACCCCAGTTGTTGGGAACGGTCACGCCGAACTTCATTAGCTTTCTCCCTGCGGCTAGCCAGTTTTGATGGATTGGACCAAGCGCGCAGTTTCCACCGCGGCGGTCGCGGAGTTGCTGCCAATGTTTCCGGACTTTCCTCCCGCCCTGTTGATGGCTTGATCCATGTTTTCCGCAGTCAATACGCCGAATATAGTGGGAACGCCCGTTTCCAGGCCCACGGACGCTATGCCTCCGGCTGACTGACCTGCAACCATTTCGTAGTGGTCGGTCTCGCCCCTAATTACAGCGCCAAGACAGATAACTGAGTCGTAGCGCCCCGTTTGAGCCAGTGTCTTGGCTACTACCGGAAGTTCGAAGGAACCGGGAACCCACGCCACGCCAATGTCTTCTTCGCGCACGCCGTGTCGGCTCAATGTATCGAGTGCACCGTTCAGCAACTGGCGCGTAACAAATTCATTAAAACGGGCCACGACCACGGCGACCCTCAATCCCTGTCCGTCCATGTCTCCTCTAATGTCGTGGGGCAATTCATCCTCTCCATCTGAAATATGTAAGGCATTATGTGCCTTTAGGCAGAAACTCTCAGCCGGGCTGCTGGCCCGCGCCGGCAGCCAAAATCTGGTTCACAAGCTCCGATTCGGCAACGGACCCGGACAACCGGTACAAATCATTGATCAATACTAACGGTACAGATTGTACTCCCAAACTGCGGGCCAGAGACGGGTAATCCCTGATTTGAATGGCGTCCGCTGAAATGTGCGGGTTTTCCCGCGTCATGGCAAAGATCTTGTACGCTGTTTCGGCGCTGGTTTGGTCTTCTGGACTGACAACTACCTGAATGTGGGTCGGTCGGTTTACCTGCCTGAGAGTTCTGCGGGTGTCATTGGCCAGTGGACTAACTCCTCTGGACAGTGAGCGAATCGTTTCCACAATTACAGCCATTTGGTGCCCCAAAGGTATGCCGTAAAACTTCATTCTCGGCGGCTCGTCATCGCCCATCAATATTGCTGGAAGCCGTTCTACCTTTAGCGCCGCCGCCGTTTCTGGGTCGGCGTAGAAGTCATGCGTTACGAGTTCGATCTTTGGGGAGGCGCCGGCAACCTCCTGCAACAATAGTTCGGCTTGGGCACAGGTGGGGCAGTCGCGCCCCGGTATGGCGATCGGCGATGGAAGTTGGGTGAAAAAACGAAGTTTAACCGGCGCCTTCAAATCTTTGCGAAAGGTTCGCCTCAACTGGTTCCTTTGTTGGGAGGAAATTGCGGCAGGCTGGGTCAAGTTGGCTACTCCCTGACAAAATTAGACCTCAGAAACTAACTTCGCTCGGGTGTGGGATCTAGATACAGTCGGAGGTCAGCCAGGTTGAACTTAAAAGGAGACCTCTTCTTAAGGTCAAATCAGTTTACACGCCGTAGTACAGGTTAGCTACCTTTTTCCAGCATACCCCGTATCGTCCACATCCGTTGGAAGAGGGTGAAACAGGAAACGACGGCGATTACCAGCAGGATCCAGGGCATCAGTTCAAAAGGGGTAAGTCCGTCGACAAGCAGGCCAACACCCAAAATTACTACCCTTTCCGTACGGGTCATAACTCCGGCACGGGTAAAAACGCCTAAACCCTCACCTCTCGCACGCAGATAGCTCACTCCCTGGGAAAAGATTAGTGCCAGGAGGAGAATTACTACGTAGAGACGCAAAAAGTTGTCCGGTAGCCCGGCCTGCAGCGCATAAAGTCCGATGCCTACAAAAAGGGCAGCCTCGCCCAGTCGGTCGAACACCGAGTCCATTAGCGCCCCGAAGGAACTGGCCCTGCCTGACATGCGGGCAAGGGCCCCATCAAAGAGATCCAGCCCCCCTCCAACCAGGAAAACTATTCCCCCCGCCAGCAGCCAGCCATTACTAACGGCATAAGCAGATGCGACACAAATGGCAAAACCCAGCAGGGTAATTACATTTGGGGTAAATCCCACGGCCTGGAAGGCTTTGGCGCCCGGGATCTCAATGTATTTGGAGAGAGCTAGCCTGAATTCTTCTCTACCGGGTAAGGACATTGGTCTCCGCTATGCAATCAAGATAATATTTTTCCACCTGTTGGGCTACTGCGTTCCATCGGAATTGTTCTACCGTCTTGCGGCCCGCCTGCCCCAATTGGGTTGCATATTGACAGTTCTCTATCAAAATTGCCAGCGTTTCAGCCAAAGCCTCCGAATCGCGAGGGGGAAAGAGAAGCGCTTGTTCTCCGTCCTTGACGATTCCCATGTATCCCTCGATGGCGGAAGCGACGATAGGCTTGCTGCATGCCATGGCTTCCAGAAGGACTATGCCAAAACTCTCTTGTCCGGTGGCCGGAGAACAATAGATGTGGGCCGAAGCATAGTAGCGGGGCAAATCATGGTAGGGCACGCCTCCAACCAGCACAACATCTTGAAGGTTGCGGGCGCTCAAGATTTGGTGAGAGTCCTTATCGAGGTTCCCCGGCCCCACTACTATCAGCCTGGTGTTGGGGTACTCCCATTTCAAACGGCTGTAAGCCTGCAATAGGTACTTCAAGCCCTTCCGCTTTTCCAGCCTGCCCACGAAGAGGATGTTCGTCTTTCCATCCTGAAATTGGGGCCAAGGCACCGCGTTACTAGCGAAGTAATCTACGTCTATCCCATTAGGAATTATTCGATAATCACGAGGGAAAAAGTTATGGACATAATTGTGGGCCGCGGGAGAAACTGCAATGCCGCCGTGCAGGCGCTGGTGCCAGCGCTTGATTATCGGCTGGCTGAATCTATAGAGGTGCTGCCGGCTGTAGTAAGCGTGGAATGTCCCAACATTGACGGTATTTGAGCACTCAAGGAAGCAAAGGGGAAGGACTGGGGCCAGCGGTTCGTGCAGGTGAACGATGTCGAAGCACTCCTGCTCCAGAATCTCCCGTACCCTGCGGTATAGCCACCATGACAGAGAGACCCGGGCGATGGACCCGCCACTGGGGACAGGAACTGAGCGGCCCATGGGGACGAAGGTATCTACTTCAACGGATGCTCGGGCCGGTGAATGGGGGGCCAGAACTTTGACCTGGTGTCCGTTGTGTGATAACTCCTGGGCCAGCTGGGATACGTGGGCAGTTACGCCACCAGGCCAGGTAAAGTCGTAGGGAGAAACCATTGCGATCTTCACGGTTTTGTTTCACCCTCCGCTACTTTCAGCGGCACCAAGTTTCCGATCTGCTTAGACTGACTCTTCTTCCACCACAGAACCTGATGAAGTCGACAGGTTCGCTGATGACTTCTTTTGGGAAGTGCTGTCGCCCCGAATAAACTCCTCCACCACGTCCAGTGCTACGTCTTCCGTGTTTAGTACCTGGGGGTATCATGAAACGAGCGATGGTTCCCGCAATTGCCCCACCAATTCCTCAATGCAATATGGTGGCCCCAAGCTGGGACTTGATGTCGTCGCCGACAATCAGCACACGGGATTCCATGAACCGGTTCCGCCAGCAATCTTCCCTGTCAATGAGTACCGAAATACAGCTGACCATGGCACAGCGGGCATCCAGGATCTGTTCGGCATGCCACTTGGTGGCCATTTCGTTGCCTACGGGAAGATGATAGATTACTATGTCGACCTGTCGCTCCTTGGTGTTGTTGGGCTCAGTAAGAAGCAGCCTTGGTTTAGTCCTTTCCGACCTCGTTCTCGTCAACATCAAAGGCGGCTGTTACTTCAATACCCTTAGTGCGGTACTCACCTACTGTGTCATGCATTGCTCCCGGAATTTCGGCTACGGTGGGGACCTCAACGCACTTGTGAATTCTTTGAACGAGTGAGGAAGCGCAATTACTCGCGCCGATGATAGCTGCCTTAATCTTGCCTAAGTCCTATTCTGCTAGATCTTTCCGGTATAGCTATTCAATCCGCCAATTTTATCAGCTACGCAACCTTCAAACAAGAAACTCGAATACCAGCATTCCAAGACCACTTGTGCGCGAGGGTCTCAGTAGTTAAGCCAATAACCAGGTGTATCAACTCAAGCTAAAAGAACCGGAAAATGCCGGTCTGGTCGTCGTGTCGGAATCTTCCCCCTAATAGTTCAGGCGTAATGCCACGTTCCAACCTGTCGTCTATGGCTTGCTTGATCGCCGTGGAAGCTGCCTCAGGAGTTTCGGCGTCGCGAATGAATTCGGCCAACTCCGCCATATTGACGTTGTCAGTTACTCCGTCGGATGCGGTTACCAGTCGGTCGCCGGATTCCAGCGCGACTTCGGTCCTTTGTAGAACCAGGTCCTCTCCAGCCCCAATTGCCTTGGCAGTACCCATTCGGAGTATGCCACCAATACGGCCGGAAAGTTGTTTGCATTCTTCTCCCCTGATATGGAATATGGGGCTGTCGCCGGCACTGATGATGTAAAGGGGGCCACCCAGGAACAATGCAACCGACACCGTGGTAAGAAGAAACCTTCCCCCACCTACCTGGAAAAAGTCGGCGTTTTGCTCTTCCAAGACTGCGACAATGTCGTCCGGCGACGTTATGGACGCTGCCTCGAGCGCCTGAGCTACTGACTGACTGGCTTCTTCACCACCGTGGCCGGTTACGCCATCCATTACCGCGTCAAGAAAGAGCCCATTTCCCAGGTCTCGAATTAAGTAAGAATCTTCACCGTGAGTGGAATTGTCGTAAAGAGTTGCTACAACACTTGCAAGGCTGACGTTAGCCATTTTCCTCCCTCTGACTAAGGAATTTTCTTGCGAATGTTCTCAAAAGCCAAGCTAGCGATCACTTAGCGAGCTTAGTTCCAAGTCCGCATCGAAGGCATATTTTTTCCAATGGTCTTCCCGCAACAATTGCAGGGCTTCCTGCCAGGCCCGCCGAGCCTCGTAATAGTTGGGCAGGCCTTGGTTACGTGTCCGAAGGCCATCCAGGAAATTCAAAAGATCCTGGCTGAATTCGGCGAAGGCCCCGTACCCGCGTTCCCGAACCTTGCCAATTAACGAAAGGCCCAAGTCTTTGAGCTGTTCCGGGAGGTCGGCCTCTGAGGCCAGGCTTCGAGCCATTTCAGTGAGTTCCTGCTCAAAGTAAACCACCGGGCGTAAATTGCAAGGGTCTCGGTATCCCGCTTGGTCTCCGGGCGGTGCATGGAAGGTCGTATAAAACTTGAGCATTTCCAGATAGAAGTCATGGATGTCTTGTGGCCCGCGCCCCACCGGGGTTCGGTCGTTTTCACCGGTCAGAAGGGCCCCGGGATCTATGATGGAAATGCGTCCGGTACCTGGCTGAAAGAAGACATTTTGAGGTCCCATGTCCAGCAGCACGTACCCGGATCTCTGGAAGGCCTCCTCCGCCTGCAATAGCTGCCGCTGAACCGGAAAGGGATTATCTGTATCTATGTAGCAGAGAGGAAAGAGACAAAACAGGTTTTGGCCTAAACCGATTGGTACTCGCAGGATGCGTGCGCGTGGGTCTCCAACCAAGGGTATACCTGGTGCCCGTTCAGAGACCGTTACAATATACTCTTGCTCCAGGGAGTCTCCGAAAAAATCGTCGTGATTGGACCGGTCCGAGTAACCCAACATCGGGCAAACTTCTGGAATACCGTTGGCCAATTCCTTGTGTAACTGTATGGTTCGCTCTGTCCGCTCTTCTGTGGAACCGTGCATGCGGCGAGAAATCATTTGCGGAACTGGCCGTTTTATAACCACTTGGGAACCAGTCTCTTGATCAACGGCCGAGCGGACTTCATAGTCAGCTCCACTGCCCAGCAAACCGGTAAGTTCGTATCGATTTAAATTGACTTCTTCCATGGCCTTCTTTACACGACGTTAATCCAGAGTATAGCACCAAATAGTACCTGTATTAAGGTTGACAGCCCGATTGGTCATCCCGGATTACAGGTAATACTTACCCAATCTTCCCTGGGCCAGATGTTGATGTTGGTGTATCCGGCCTCCAGCAGCGCTTCCTCGGTATCTGCTTGCTGCTCGTCAATGATTCCCGAGGCAATCAGGGTCCCTCCTGGTTTCAGGGATGGCGAGATATCCCGGGCCCTTTCCCGGATTCCCCTCGAAGAAATATTCGCAACTGCCAGGTCGAAGCTACCGGCCGGGGCCAGTCGATGCGGCACACTTCCCTGATCAAGTTGCACTTTATCCTTTATGCCTGTGCGCCGAAAGTTCTGACGTGAAGCCTGTACCGCCTGAGGGTCGATGTCCAGGGCGACTACACCTGCGGCTCCCAACTTTACTGCAGCTATCGTTAGTATTCCCGAACCGCAGCCCAAGTCCAACACCTTGAACCCTGGCCTTACCAACTGTTCCATCGACTCGAGACACGTATAGGTAGTGGGGTGGTAGCCGGTACCAAAAGCCAGCCCTGGGTCCAATTCAATCAGTACATCGTTCTCTTCGGTGTCGTAATCTATCCACGAGGGCTTGACTACCAGGCGTTCGCCGATGCGGAGCAGCGTAAAGTGTTCCTTCCAGGAATTTTGCCAGTCAGCGTCGTTGTCGAGTGGAGTTACGGTAAGTTCGCCCAGGGGTTGCAGGATGCTGGCCAATTTGACCCCAACCTCAATATGTGAGAAACGTTGTCTCGCCATGCTGGGCAGGTAGGTGCGCAGCTTGATCAGTTCTGGCCCATCGTCTTCCATGGACAATCCGTACCCGTAGCGGTCAAACAGGTAAGATATTGGCTCTACATATTCGAATGGGACGCTAATGCTAACTTCTTGCCACATAAACGGGAAGCTGCTCCATCAAAAAACCCGGCAGGCTTGGCGCCGGGTTTTTGGCATTGTATCAATTGGGTAAAGGCATAAGCAGGAGTGCTTGTACTAGCGATGCATTTCGCCGTCAAGTTGATTTGCGCAAACTACCTTGGATATTAGCTTAGAGCATCCTTTATCCGGTCAAATATACCCTTCTCCTTGGAGTTCCTGTCCTCTTCCTGTTCCAAGGCGATTCCTTCGTCACTCTCCACGAACTCTTCCTCAGGTTCGCTGATGTCTTTCTCTCCGAAATCAGGGTCAATTGACTTGGCAAACTCCTCCAGGAGTCTTCTCTGCTTGCTGGTGAGCTTTTGCGGTACTTGAATGTCAACGAATACCCTAAGGTCTCCCTTCCGAGCATTGTTAATGTGCGAGATGCCCCTTCCCCGAATGCGAAACTGGCCACCAGGCTGGGTGCCCTGGGGTATTTTCAGCGAAACAGTATCCCCTTCCAGGGTGGGGATATCCTTTTCCACTCCCAGTGCTGCTTCCGCCAGGTTTAAGGGCAATGAATAAAGGAGGTCGTAATCTTCTCTTTCAAAAGTCTCGTGCCGCGCTACGCTAACCTCAATGTACAAGTTGCCGGGAGGGCCCCCATTTGCGCCAACGTTTCCCTCTCCCGTCAAACGTACCTGCATTCCCCCTTGTACGCCCGCCGGAATGTTGACGAGGGTCTTTCGATTGCGGCGTTCCATTCCCGCCCCGCGGCAAATGGCGCATGGACTTTCAATGGTGCTGCCTTTGCCTTGGCACGTTGGGCAAGTCGTTACTTGGGCAAATTGGCCAAAAAGACTGCGTTGAGTGCGGCGTACTTGCCCATTGCCAGCGCATGTTCCGCAAGTGTTGACCGGTGTTCCGGGTTCGTTGCCAGCCCCGGAGCAATTGTGGCAGACCTCAACTCTTGAAACTTCGATCTCTCGCTCAACTCCGAAAGCCGCTTCCTGGAATGTGAGGTTGACCCGTTGCTGCAGGTCGCTTCCACGTTGAGGTGCTCGGCTTCGGCGTCCACCCGCGTCCCCAAAGAAAGAGTCAAAGATATCCCCGAAGCCACCAAAGACGTCAAATCCGTCGAAGGGGCGGTCAAAACCTCCTCCATCTACTCCGGCGTGACCGAACCGGTCGTATTGGGCCCTCTTGGAAGAGTCGCTTAATACTTGGTAAGCCTCGTTAATTTCCTTGAATTTTTCCTCTGCATCAGGTTCCTTGTTGCGGTCCGGGTGGTACTCCATGGCCTTTCTGCGAAAGGCCTTGCGTATCTCTTCCTCGGAGTCTTGTCGGGTTACTCCGAGAACCTCGTAATAATCGGTTTTCGTCATTACTTGCCGTCCTGAAAGTGGGCAGCTACCTAGAAGCCTGCATAAGGTAACAATATCCAGATATTCTGGTACATTATAGCCCAGCGGCAGAGGTTGTCTCAACGAAATTATCCAGATTGGTATTCAGGCTAACGCGACGGCGGTTCCGGGGCGAAATTTCAAAAGGCAAAAGAGTCGTGCCCACGTCCCTTTCCAGTAAGCAGGCCGCTTATAAAGTATGAATATTTTGTGAAGCTGCTCAGAACAGTTGGCGTTTAACCCTTGCATTGCGAGGTATTAGGCAATAAAATCTGCCCTTGTGTGCCCCCAGATTTACCTAAGGTAGCGTTTCAATTTAGGTGGTATTGCCAAAAAACCGGGGGAGACATACGGGTCCGCTCCTACGAGAGCCCGAACCAAACCACCTGAACCGGATCGCTGCTGTTCCCGATTAGAATATTGCGAAGATCACGTACGTAAGGTTAAAATCGGGTTTTCGAGCCTTGCAAGGATTTTCCGCGCGGGGATGTTCCGCAACGGTATTGTTGGCTTACAAAGGGACCGAGCGGATGCGAATGATACCTAAGTTTCTTGAAGCTCTAACACCACAGCAAAGAGGCTAAAAATGGCTCTAATGACACCTGATCCTACATTTTACCCGTCAGCTCGCTTGGCTGGTCAGGCGCCTGCCGAGCGTCTTGGATACGTTTCTGTCCTGAATACCAATGGCAAGCCCGACGCCATCTCAATAGTTGACATGGATCCCGCCTCACCCACCTACAGTTCCATAGTAAACTCCTTGGAGATGCCGAATGTGGGTGACGAATTGCATCACTTCGGGTGGAACGCCTGTAGTGCTTCCCTCTGTCCTTACGCTCCGCACCCTCACCTGGAACGGCGTTACCTGATTGTCCCTACGCTGAGGACGTCCCGCATCTACGTGATTGACACCAAACCTGACCCCTTTGATCCTAAGATTGCAAAGATCGTCGAAGCTGACGTGATCGCCAATCGTACTGGGTACAGCCGGCTGCATACCGTTCACTGCGGGCCGGACGCAATCTATTTAAACGCTATCGGTTCTGCCGAAGGAGGTTCCCCCGGTGGAATCCTCAGAATCGATCACAATACTTTCGAGCCCCTGGGGGCCTGGGAACTTGATCGCGGACCTCAAACACTGGCGTACGATTTTTGGTGGCACATTGGGTTGGACGTGGCCATAACCAGCGAATGGTGCAAGCCTGAGCTCTTTGAAAACGGTCCTTCGCTGGCAGATATTGTCGCCGGCAATTACGGTCACAAGATTCATTTCTGGGACTTGCGGCGACGACGCCACATCCAAGAGGTTGATCTGGGTAGCGAGAATCAGATGGTTTTGGAGTTGAGGCCGTCCCACAATCCCACGAAGGCTTACGGTTTCGTGGGAGTTGTTGTCAACAACCAGGACCTCTCGGGTTCGGTCTGGACCTGGTACCAGGACAATGGTAAATGGGCGGTTACCAAGGTGATAGAAATTCCCGCCGAGCCTGCTGACCCAGAATTGTTGCCGGATGCCCTGAAGGGACTTGGGGCGGTACCTCCCCTTATTACCGACCTGGATTTGTCACTGGACGACAAATTCCTGTACGTATCATGCTGGGGAACCGGACAATTGAGACAGTATGACGTGTCCGATCCGTTCAATCCCAGGCACACCGGAACCGTAGAAATTGGTGGCATTGTCAAGAAAGCCTCCCACCCCAAGGCAGATTCTCCGGTGGGCGCCCCGCAGATGCTGGAGATAAGCCGTGATGGGCGTCGGGTCTACGTTACCAATTCCCTCTACAGTTCCTGGGATGACACCTTCTATAAAGATATCAGGGGTTGGATGGCAAAGATTAATGTGGATCAGGAAGGTGGGATATCGGTTGACAAAGACTTCTATGTGGATTTTGGGGAAGGTAGGGCCCACCAGGTGCGACTTGAAGGAGGAGACGCGTCTTCCGACTCCTTCTGCTATCCCTAACCGGTAAAGCAAGTGTTAGCTACGCTGCCGGTTCACGCTGAACCCGCTGCATTGGCATCCCTGGGGCCGCTAATCGGATTAGCGGCCCTAGGCGCTTTTCATGGCATCAACCCGGCGATGGGCTGGCTTTTTGCCGTAAGCCTGGGCCTGCAGCGGCAAAGCATTGGTGCTGTTGGCAACGCTCTCTTCTTCATCACCCTGGGCCACGTCGCGTCGTTGGCGGCCGTTGCGGTCGTCTTGGTGCTGGCCGGGTATTTCGTACCGTTGTATTGGGTGCGTATTGCGGCGGGATTAGTCCTCCTCCTTTTTGGAATCTACAAACTGGTTTTATATTATCGTCACTTTCGCTGGGTGGGAATGAACGTCAATGGACTCGATCTGGCAGGATGGTCGTTCCTGATGGCTTCATCCCATGGTGCAGGATTGATGCTGGCACCCGTAGTATTAAACCTGGAGGAAAAGGGAGGCGGTTCGGCACCGGAACTGGACCACCATTCGGGGTTCCTGGATCTGACGGATACTGCGATTGCATGGGGGATCGGTCTGTCGATTCATACCTTTGCCATGCTATTGGTTATGTTGGTAATAGCCTTGGCGGTTTACAAGTGGCTGGGCTTGGGGTTTCTTAGAAGGGGCTGGGTCAACGTGGACTTGCTTTGGGCTGCTGCACTGATACTGGCCGGGGTTAGCACTATTGCTCTTGCTCTCTTCTACTAATTAGGCAGCGAGATCAAGGGTTCACTGGCAATTCATTGATAATTCGAGGCAAGTCTCATCACCTAGAATTCAAACTGATATTAAGTATTTGGAAGATACGTGCTTCCTTGACACAGGGAACCTCAGTTAGTACGATATTAGCTTAGGGGAATTATTCCCTTATAGCGAATACCGAGACGGAAAGGAAAAGGAGATCCCATGGAACTGACAATTTTCCTAGCCGTCCTGGCGGCCGCAGGGATACTTGGAATGGTAACTGCCGGTTGGGTGGTATACAGTTCAAAGGTTGACGGTAAGCGGGTTGAAAACGCAAGAGAAGAAGCCAATACGGTAATATCCCAGGCGGAGGATGAGAGGCGGAGGATCCTTCTGGAAGCCCAGGAAGAAGTTCTGAAGCTAAGAACCACCGGCGAGAATGAGATTAAGGAGCAAAGGCAAGAGCTTAATCGTCTGGAACGTCGGTACTTGCAGCGAGAAGAACAACTTGAAAAGAAGGGTGAGTCGCTGGAGAATCAGCGAGTCGCCATCACAGTTAAGGAAACCGAAATAGAAAAGGCTCTGGGTGAAGTAACCGAACTAAAGGAGCAACAAGTTAGGGCCTTGGAAGAGGCAGCAGGTTTAACTGTTGTCGAAGCTAAGGAACTGGTGGTGAGAGAAGGCGAAGAAAAGGCCAGGCATGAGCTGGCCCGTCGCACTTACGACCTGGAACGTGAGCACAAAGCCACCGCAGAGGAAAACGCCCGCCGCATTATTACTTTAGCCATTAACCGTCTGGCTACTGATGTCGTTTCTGAAACCACGACTTCTATAGTATCCTTGCCAAATGATGAGATGAAGGGACGTCTCATCGGCCGTGAAGGACGGAATATTCGAGCGCTTGAATCCCTAACCGGGGTGGACATAGTTATTGACGACACTCCGGAAATTGTAACGTTGTCCTGTTTTGATCCCGTGCGCCGCGAAGTGGCACGGCTAGCCTTGGAAAGGCTGGTTAGCGACGGCAGAATTCAGCCTGCCCGAATAGAGGACATGGTTAATCGGGCGCAGGTTGATATAGAACAGACTATCTGGAAGGCCGGAGAACAGTCGACTTTTGACGTCGGTCTTAGCGGGATAGATCCAGAACTGATCCGGTTGCTCGGTCAGCTTAAATACCGTTACAGCTATGGCGAGAACGTCCTTAAGCACTCTATTGAAGTGTGTTTGCTGTCTGGTATGCTTGCCGCCGAGATTGGTGCAAATATTCAGGTAGCCAAAATCGGAGGCCTCCTTCACGACGTTGGTAAGGCGTTGACCCACGAGGTGTCGGGCCCCCACGCCGAAATTGGAGCGGAACTGGCACAAAAGTATGGGGTTAACAATAACTCCTACCTTTCTATATTGGAGCACCACGACGACGAACATTCCACTATCGAGTCTTTCGTCGTAGCCAGTGCAGATGCCATCAGCGCTGCCCGACCGGGCGCCCGCAAGGAGTCGCTAGACCAATATGTAAAGCGGCTGCGAGACCTGGAAGATACAGCCATCGGTTTTGGCGGGGTGGAACGAGCTTTCGCAATCCAGGCCGGACGCGAGGTCCGCGTAATGGTGAAGCCTACGGACATAGATGACATTGGGTCTGCAGCCTTGGCCAGGGATATTGCCCGCAAAGTGGAGGAAGACTTGGTTTTCCCGGGTCAAATCAAGGTTACAGTCATTCGGGAAACCAGGAACGTGGAAATAGCGCGCTAAACGTCTTGTCCGGCCAAAAGGTCGGGATGGTTTTCCGGAAAGCCGATTTTCCGGTTTGTCCTAACTAGACATCGGGCCCAAGCGCCGGTCTTTTCGGCACTTGGGCCGTAACTTTTTATTCGATTGCGGCTCTTATCGGGCTCCGCAACACGGAATGCGGGTCGCGACTTTGAACAATGCGAAAACTCTGGAAGCAATTCTGTCGTAATAGTAATGACGCCGTTGGCTGAAGCAAGGAAGCGTACTTTGCGTATATTAATGATCGGAGACATTATCGGGCAGCCAGGCCGAAGGGCAGTTCGGCAACTGTTGCCGGATTTGCGACAGGAACTGAGCATAGACATGGTTGTGGCCAATGGGGAGAACACCGCTGGAGGCTTTGGAATTACCCTGGAGACGGCCGAGGAACTGCTGGATAGCGGCGTGGATATCTTGACCTCCGGAAACCACATTTGGGACCAAAAAGAAATTATCCCCCATATGGATGAGGGTCTCCCTCTCGTTCGGCCAGCTAATTACCCTGACGCCCCGGGAAGGGGCTATCTGGTACAGGATGGGGTGATGGTGCTCAACTTGATGGGAAGGGTGTTCATGCCGACTCTGGATTGTCCTTTCAGGACTGCCAGTGCGGTATTGGCAGAGGCCGAAGCGGAGCACTCGCCGCAGGTTATTATTGTCGATTTTCACGCCGAGGCAACATCCGAGAAGCAGGGGCTGGGTTGGTACCTTGATGGCAGGGTCAGCGCTGTATTGGGTACTCACACCCATGTAGGAACAGTGGACGCTCGTATCTTGCCAAAGGGAACTGCATACTTGACGGACGTGGGTATGACCGGGCCGTTCAATTCGGTAATCGGCAGCGACACGGACGCGGTTCTCGATCGCTTCCTCACCGGACTTCCGCAGCGTTTGTCAGTGGCGAGAGGGCCGGTTATTCTCAACTCGGTATTGATTGAAGTAGATGGCGGTACCGGTAAGGCCTTATCGATCCAAAGAATTGACCGAATGGTGGATTAGCATGGAAGAACTTGTTGACCTGCACTTGCATACACTGGCTTCCGACGGGCGTCTTTCCCCGACCGAACTGGTTAACCTGATAGCCAGCAAGGGAGTAAAGGTGGCTGCGATTTCAGACCACGATACTACGGAAGGTATCAAAGAAGCGGTTCGCGCCGCCCAGGCTCATGATGGGTTGGAAATCATTCCGGCGATTGAGCTGAGCACCGATATTCCCGGTGATGAGATACACATGCTCGGGTACTTCCTCCAGTACGAAGATGACGAGTTCCAGGCAATCCTGCGGCGCTTCCGGGAAGGCCGACTGGAGCGGGGTCGGATGATGGTTGAGAAGTTGGCATCATTGGGTAAACCGGTTGACTGGGAAAGAGTGCAAGAAATAGCTGGCGATGGGTCAGTGGGGCGACCTCATATAGCTCTGGCCATGGTGGAGGCGGGATATTTCGAGGAACCTAAGGAGGCTTTCTACGAGTATCTTGGACGTAATGGTCTAGCCTATGCAGAACGACAGAAAATGACTCCGGAAGAAGGTGTGGAAATGTTAGCCAAAGTGGGTGGACCCGCAGTGCTGGCACATCCTGCCAACTTAGAAGACCTGGATACCAAGGTGGCACAATTGAAGGAAGCGGGTCTAGTTGGAATGGAAGTCCACTATTCTATGTATAGCCAGGAAACCATTCAAAGACTGCTTGCGGTTGCCCAGCGTCATGACCTGATTCCTTGTGGGGGCAGCGATTACCACGGATTGGGCAATACAGGGGAGTTGGAGCCCGGCCTCCTGGGACCACCAGTGGAATCGGTTGAGCGCCTAGCCGACGTGGCCCGAAACCTGGCAAGGAATCGATAGAACTTCTCTTATATTTTTGAATGTATCTGGAGCTTATCGGCCTATACGTTTACTCCTATTTAGCGGGGTCAATCCCGACTCCCTACATCATCGCCAGGGTCGTAAAGGGGATTGACTTACGGAAGTACGGAAGTGGCAATGTGGGCGGTTCCAACGTCATACAACAGCTGGGCAAAGGTTGGGTTGCCCCTTTGGCGCTCGTCGAATTCTTGCTGAAGGGTTTGTCTCCGGTAGTCCTTGGTTTCATCCTCTTGGACCAGATGCCTGGTTTGCATCGCGCTTCTCCCTTGTTCCTTATTGCTCCACTTTTTGCATTGGCAGGTAACAACTGGTCGGTGTTCTTGCGCTTTCAGGGTGGGCGGGGGTTGATGGTTGTCTGCGGCATGTTGATTGCTCTGGTTCCCTTACTGTTTGTAGTTGGCTTTTCCGTCTATCTTATCGGGTGGAGAATTAGCCGGAGTTCGGCAGTATGGGCGCTAGCTGCTGTGGGGTTACTGCCAGTTGTAGCATTCGTGACCGGAGGATATTTGGTTGTCGACTGGTCAGCACTGTTGGCAGGCACCACGGGGGACACACTGATTCCGGCGCCCTTGGCTGATGTTGCTGGGATAAGCTGGTTTTGTTTGGCTATCCTGGTGTTAGTAATCTTGAAACGTGTGCTTTCGAATTCGATGTCGTTTCCGGTAGAGATGCCCAGGAGGAAGGTGCTGTTCAACCGCGTTTTTCGAGACAGGGACGTTGACGACCGAACGGCCTGGTTAAGCCGAGGGCCCGAATAAATGGTTAACCAAAGAGGGAGATCAAGTATTGACTCAGGGACAATCTGAACAAACTACTCAAAGCGGTGGGGGTTCATTGACTTGCCATTGGCACCCGGACGTGGAAACCGGGCTGTCGTGCAGCCGGTGCGGAAAATATATGTGCGCCCAATGTCTTGTTCAGGCGCCGGTAGGGATTCGTTGCCGGGAGTGCGGCAAGGCTCCGCCAATGCCCACTTACGATGTTAAGCCAGCCAACTATACCTGGGGAATCGGCGTTGCGCTGCTGCTGATGGTTGTTGGCACGCCGGTGTGGGTGCTGTTGGACAATGCGCTGTTGGTGTTTGGCGCATATGGGTCCGTCTCGGGTTTGCTGGCAATCGTTTTTGGATATGCAACCGGAGAATTGATCAGTCGCGCAGTTAATCGGAAACGAAGCATAATGCTGGCGCTCATTGCCGGCTTTGTGATTGTTGCCACGTATCTGATTAGCAGGTTGTTTAGCCCTTACGGATTTGGAGTTATGGACGTTCTGTTTGTGGCGGTCGGGGTCTTCTTGGCCTGGCAGCGCCTAAGGCGTTAGTTTAATTTCAACTCCCTCCATAGGCTGTTCACTGTTTCAGAGATCAGGCCGTATGCGAAGCCCCTTCGCTGCAAGTGTGCCGCTACTTTCCTTCGAAAGTCCTCAAACGAGCAGTCTTGGTCCACAAGTCGGACTGCCAGCTTTCGTCCGGCATTGCCAGCATTGGCAGCTTCATCTATCCCCTCGAGGGCTTCTTCAATAGTGGTTTGGTCTACCCCCAATTGCCTCAGTTCCTGTTTCAGCGCACGAGTCCCTTTGGGGCGGAGACGTTCGCGACTGCTTATCCACTGGCCGGAGAAGGCTTCATCATCAAGCAGTCTATGGTCAAGAAGATAAACTATGGTCTTGCCCACGGTTTCGGGGGTGAAACGTCTTCCCATGCGTCGCCGTACCTCTTGGACGGTTCGAGGTCTGTAGCTCAGAAAACGGAAGGCGGCGGCGAGGCAATCGGAAAAGGACTGCCCCAGCGAACCTTGTTCGGTATATCGCCGGGGCATTCTTGATGGCATGTTATGGCCTATGTGTGGTGAAGATCGGTCTTATTCTGCTTCTTCTGGCTCGGACAATGTGGCCAGAATGGCGTTAACGTCTTTTTCAGTGGGCGGATTTTCCGCAGCGACTGCTTCAGGCTCGTTAGAGAGTTTGGCACGGACCCTTGTTTCAATGGATTCGGCAATTTCCAGATGTTGTTCCAGGAAATCTTTGGAATTCTCCCTTCCCTGACCGAGACGTGTCTCGCCGTAGGAGTAAAATGCCCCGGCCTTTTTCAAGATGCCTTCATTGACGCCTAGTTCCAAAAGGTCCCCCATTTTACTGATGCCCTTATTGAACATAATGTCGAATTCGGTGACCCGGAAGGGTGCCGCTATCTTGTTCTTCACAATGCGAGCGCGAACTCTGCTTCCAATTATTTCCGAACCCTGTTTGATGGATTCGGTACGGCGGAGGTCGATTCGTACCGAACTGTAAAACTTGAGCGCACGGCCGCCAGGGGTGACCTCAGGGCTGCCATACGTTATTCCCACTTTTTCCCGCAACTGGTTGATAAAGATAACCGCGGTGCGAGAATGATGTATCGTTGAGGTGAGCTTGCGGAGGGCCTGAGACATTAGTCGCGCCTGAAGACCTACATGGGTGTCACCCATGTCGCCCTCAATCTCTGCTTGCGGAACCAATGCAGCGACGCTGTCTACCACAATGGTGTCTACCGCTCCACTACGAACCAGTTGCTCGGTAATGTCGAGGGCTTGTTCACCGCTGTCGGGCTGAGAGATAAGCAACTCGTCCAAGTCAAGACCGCAATTTGCGGCATAATAAGGATCCAGGGCGTGTTCAGCATCGACGTAAGCAGCAATGCCGCCGGTCTTTTGGGTCTCGGCCATAATGTGTATGGCCAAGGTTGACTTGCCGGCAGATTCACTACCGTATATTTCTGTTACCCTGCCCCGGGGAATGCCACCCGCACCCAAGGCAATGTCCAGGGCCAACGACCCAGTGGGTATTACTTCCGTAGAAAGCCGTTGGGCACCCTCCTCTCCGAGGCGCATGACGGCGCCTTTTCCGTGATCCTTTTCAATGCGCCCCAGCGCGATTTCCAGGGCGGCTAGTTTGTCTTTCTTCGTATCAGTTGCCATATCCTTCCCTTCCCCCTAACAAGTTATGAAAATCCTAGCACGAGCCCCCGGAACCTAACAAGGAGCAACTGTCAGTAAGAATATTTTACGCATTCGATAATTGCTGGAGATAGCACAGGCCCACGGTGAGGGTAGATGGGAAGTATTATGAGCCTGACCAGTGCTTTAGCTCTTTTGATGTCTCATCCTTTTTGGACCGGACTGTAAAGGCTACTTCAAGGGGCCAACGGCCCCGGGGTTAAAAGTCTCAATAGCCACCCTTGAAACCAATGGTTACGGCGCCGTCCTGAACTATGACAGGGGTTATACGTTCGCCGCTGGTCAGTTCCAAAAGTGCGGGTATTTGGTCTGGCTGTTTGGATAGATCGATTTCAGTGTATGGTGTGTGGCTTCGGCGGAAGTCCATTTTGGCCGCTGCTGAAAATGAGCAGTCCGGATGGGTGTAGATAATAATGCCAGAGTCGCTTTCGGTGGTCACGTGGCAGCTCCTTAAGTGAGATTGTCCCGCGGCCAGGGCCCAGGTGAGCGGCAATGGCCTGACGTTACGAATGGTTTCAGGCTTGTATTTTACGTTCCGTAGCATCAATATTCAACGCGAATTGTTTTGATCGGGTAGTACAGGTCTGGCGTTAGTACGGCTTGGTACTATGGTTGTGTACGGCAGACTTATCCAGCATTGCAAGCGACCGAAAAGTTACTTGAGTCCAATAAAGGACAGTTGGATCGACCGGTCATTGTGTTTGGTTGATTTCGGCGGACCTGGTGGTAGTAGTTGATAAAGTACGCACACGTACCGATGCAAATTTTCGCTGGTTCGTGTTATGCTACCAAGTCCTGTAGCCAACGTTATCCGGTGGCATTCTTCTTCAAGGTGTGGGAAATGGAAGAGGCCGAGGCGCTTCGCGACAAGCTAATACTCCTCTTGCAGGATCATGGCATCGGAGTCGCTTATTTGACCCCTATGCCTCGTGGCGGGCGGCTTCGCGGTCCGGCTGCGATGGAAATGGAACAGGCTTTGGACGGACTGGTTGCTTTGGCTCCAGCACGTGTTGAAGTTGAAGAAGACCGGGTTTACGGGAATGGATGCTTTGCGGTGGGGCGTTACCGTGACGCTGCCAGAGTCTATTCCAGCATCCTATCTCAGGAACCCGAGGATACGGTGGCCCGGTTTAATCTGGGCCTGGCGCTCCTCAGGTTGAAGAAGCCGACGCAAGCCGTGGCGGAGTTCACTATTGTCTTGGAGCAATACCCGGATATGCCGGAAGCCCACTACCAGCGGGGCAATGCTTATGACGATATTGGCGAGGTAGAGACTGCCCTGCAAGATTACGCGACTGCCGTCGCCTTGGCCCCTGATTATTTGCAAGCGCATTTCAACCGAGGGGTTGTGTTGGCCCAGGTTGGTCGCCATAAGGAAGCTGTGGCCGCCTTTGACCGGGCCATCGAGTTGCGGCCGACGCTGTCTAATGCTTATCTGAACCGCGGTGCGTCGCTTGATGAGCTTGAACTTCATGATGAAGCTATCGTCGATTATACCTCTGCGGTGGACAACAACCCTGAAAATGCCGACGCGTACTTTAACCGGGCTCGCACCTTCTTTTACCTGGGGCATATAGAAGAAGCCATTTCCGATTACACAGAAGTCCTGGCCATTCGCTCCGACGATGCGGAGGCACTAAATAACCGGGGACTGGCATATGACGCTTTGGAGGAATATCGCAACGCTTTGCAGGACTACAGTACCGCCATTGCACTTGTTCCGCAATTTCCAGCAGCCCTAAACAATCGAGGCGCTTCCAACGAAGCAATGGGAAAGCAGGATGATGCACTGGCGGACTACTTGGCTGCCCTGTCGGCGGACGCGAAGTTTGCCGTCGCATGGTACAACGCTGCGCGTCAATATGCTCGGATGAGTGAAATAGAACTGTGCCTTAAGCACCTTGAAGAGGCCGTGCGCCTGGAGACCAGTTTTGCGGATGAGGCACCTGACGACGAGAATCTGGGTTGGGTGTTGAAGCTGATGGACATCAAGGAGGACTTTAGTCGCCAAAGATGAACCACTAGTGACGATTTTAAAGGTGAAGACGGACGGTCGTCGGTTCTGGTCGAATTTAGTGACAACCGGGGTAGCGCTTTTCGGATTAAGGCAACTGGGCAGCCAATACGGCTGCCCAGATTGTGTTTTTCGTTTTCACCGGGGTTTGGACGGGGTCAACATTTCTCTGGAAAATCAGGCTCCAGACTTGGTTCAATAATTTCGCCGAGTTCTCCCAGTTCCCCTTCGCTTTCCACATCGCTTGTTCGCTCTGCGATCGCGGGCGCCCGAAGTCGGTGGATGAGGACGTTGTGGAAAACCACTAGCAACGCCAGGACTGAAAGCTCCATCACCGCCAGGCGTTCTCCGTTAAAGAAGGGAACGGTCTGGCTGATAACCATCATAACGGCAAAACAGACTATGACTCCCATGGAGGACCGGAATGGCGAGCGGCGAGTCAGCAGTACCGTGGTGATCCCCAACGTTATTCCTATCAGCGACAAAACAGGGGCCAGGGCAAACGTTACTCCCACCAGGGTTACCATTCCGTCTCCCCCGCGGAAACGGGTGAAGATGGACTTCCAGTGGCCAGCAACGGCGGCGCCACCTGCCAGGATTAACGCGTTATCCGGAATGCCGAGCAGGCTGGCAAACTGGACAGCCAGGAAGCCCTTGGCGGCATCACCGGCAAATACGAGGATTCCCCTTTTTCTGCTTATGTTCCAAAAAACATTGGCAGTACCGGCGCGAGTGCTGCCCGTTGCAAATATATCTATTCCTTGACGGCTTGCCATGAGGTGGGCTAGAGGAAGGGAACCCAGCAGATATCCTACAACTATGGCTGCCAGCAACTTCTGGATCAGGAGGAGTTCTTCTGACACGTACTTTGAGTCCTCGGAAAAGGTTGGGGCGCCGACCTCAGTGGGTTGCGAGGCCGACTTGCAACCTAATATAGCACTGTCAGGGAACGAAATATAGGGTCGAAGCCGGATATATTCGAGCTAATCGATTCGAATGTTGGTAACCCGGTTGATTTAAGAAGCATTACAGTTCACGATAGTGGTATTCAACCCACACCAGGCTGTTCCTGCTTTAAGGTTTTCGCCCCACGTACAACCAATAGCCCAGTAGCCCTTCATGGACCATTTTTTCGAGTTCGCTAACAACGTCTTCCCAAGAAGTAGCCAGCGATAATATCGTTGAATCTAATCCGGCCAGTTCCGGATTCTGGGTTCCCTTGAAAAACGAAAGGGCGGTCAGGCCGGTCCTGATTTTGTACAATAGCTCAGATACGTAATCAGACGCGTCCTCCTTGTGGATGATCTCCAGGCCCTCATTCTCCATCAACCGAGCATAGCCGCCTGCGTCCAGTGCCTCCGTAAGGCACAAGACTTGGCCTAGGGAACCCTCCAACTCAGTAGGGAGTGTTCCCTGCACTACTGTTACGTCGCTAATTCCCAGCTTACCCCCGGGTTTCAGGAGGTCCACGGCCTGCCGGATGGCAAGAGCTTTGTTCGGAAAAAGACTGAGGGAACATTCCGCGAATACACCGGCAAACGATTGGCTTTTGAGGGGTGGTTGTTCGGCGTCGCCTTGCAGAAACGCGGCCCGCGCCGGCACCGCTGCTTCAGCACTGCGTTTCGAGGCTTCCAGAGCGGCGGCGTTCCCGAATTCGACACCGACTACCTTACAACTGAAGGCGCGGGATATGGCCAATGCGCTGGAGCCGTTGCCGGAGGCCAGGTCAACAACCCAATCGTCCCGTTGCAGGTCCATCAGCCTCCCCAAACGGTTGGTCAGTATTAGACCTCCGGGGTGTCTCGTATCGCCCAGAAGCATTTGTGCCAGGTCGGATTGGTACAAGTCTGCGCAACATGCTTTGGCCATGGCAATATTACTCACTGACATGCTTTGCCACCTTTTGCTGCAAAGTAAGTTGGTCGCGAATTTGCTCCCGGTAACCAACAGAGTTGTAGGCGCAGAACGGAATGGCCCGTCCGTCAGGTACCAGCACGGCGACGCAGCACTTCATCACCTGTTTTACATTGAAGGTGGACGAGTCCAGGAAGTCCTTGATGGCAATTTGGAATATGTGGTCTTTCAGGTGATCCATACCGTAGGGCAATTCCAGGCCCGGACCGCAGGCGCATTGAAACTGACTGGCGGTTTTCTCCGTTCCAGGTACGGCCGAGGCAGACCAAAGACCTTCCAAAGCCTGCCGGACTTGAGCAGCCTCCGGCACTTTGGGCAGCGCAACATTTGTGATGTAGTCCAGATAATCCTCGATTTTCAACAACCTGGGCAGGGGAGTGGCTACCTCCCCGTCAACAAAAATATACGAATTTACCTGGCATGTGGGGAAGCAGCAAGGGACCGGAACGAAATCCTCCAGGACGAACCGGTTATTAGTTTGCTCTACTATCCCGTGGATCACGTCGGGTATGGTCACCCGTTCCATGGGGTCAAAGGGTATGTGGCGGCCAACGTGGGTGACCGGCTGAAGTACTACCCCCCGGACTGCGGGGTGCTGCAGGCCGAATTCCACAATAGCGCCAACTTCGTCAACGTTGACGCCACGCTCCACGGCAGCGACCAGCACCGCATCAAGACCCACCTGCTGCATACGTTCCAGTGCGAGCAGCTTTGTGTCCAGCAGATCTTCACCCCGGATAGTCTGGTAGGTCTCGCGGCGCAGCCCATCAAACTGGAAATAGATTACGGGATTCAGCTTTGCTATTGTCGCAAGGAACTTGTCGTCCCTGGCCAGACGTACCCCATTGGTATTGATCATTATCTGCCTGATTCCCCGATCAAGGGCGGCCTGTATCATGGCAGGAAGGTCGGGGTGAATAGTGGGTTCCCCGCCACTGAATTGGACCACCTCGGGGTTGCCTTCAATTTCCACCAGGCGATCCAGCATCTGTTCGACTTGGTCCAGTGTCAGGCTGTAGCCGAGGCCGGCGTTGGCGAAGCATATGGGGCAATTGAGATTGCAAGCCGTATTTACTTCAATCAAGGCCAGACAGATGTGCTGCTTGTGTTCAGGGCAGAGGCCGCAGTCGAGGGGGCAACCCTCGTTGACTTCGGTACTGAATTCCAGCGGGATAGTTCCGGGTTTGTTGAACCCTATGGAATCTATGTACATCTTGGCGTCAGAACTGATGATGCCCTCGAACCAACCGTGAGTAGGGCACCTTTTTCGCATGTACACACGATTGTCCCTGATGATGACCTGGGCATCTATCACTTTCTTGCATTCCGGGCAGATGCTGCGAGTCAACTCATGAAAAATAAAGTCGGCATCCTGCTTGACCCGCGGTTTTCCTTGAGACTGCGTCAGTTTATCCAATCATCCTCCAATGGTAATGCGCCTCAGAATTGCTACAGCAGTATCTTTATCTAAACCTCTCGGGCGCCACAATGTCAATTAACATTGCAGTCCGAAGGAGTTGCAGCAAAGAGGTCTGGAGATAGGGGATCAACGGGGAATCGAGACTGCGGCCAAGATGTTGCAAGCGCGGTACGCTATACTTCAACAATCATCGAGGGTTCGAGATGCTAACGTGATCCACGCGGCGAGATTCCGCCCTGGGAGACTGCGACACAATGAATGGAATACTTCCTCTTGAAGGGATGGTTGTTCTTGACCTCACCCAAATAATGGCTGGGCCTGTTTGTACCATGCTTTTGGCCGACATGGGAGCGGACGTGGTCAAAGTTGAAAAGCCCAACGGCGGAGACGACACGAGGCGCATGGGGCCGCCGTTCACCGGGGGTTGGGCCTCGGGTTTCCTGGCTCTGAACCGCAACAAACGAAGCCTCGGGCTGAACTTGCGTGACGAGGAAGGTTGCAGAGTGTTCCGCAGGTTGCTGGAGGAAGCCGATGTGGTGGTTGAGAATTTTCGGCCAGGCGTAATGGAGAGACTGGGACTGGGGTACGCCGAACTTTCCGAGATCAAGCCCGGTCTGGTGTATTGCTCGATTTCCGGCTTCGGAGCCACTGGACCCTACCGGAATCGGGGTGGCTTCGACCTGGTGGCCCAGGGCATGAGCGGTTTGATGAGCGTTACTGGCTTCCCTGACAGTCCGCCGGCGAAGGTTGGTGTGCCTATTACCGATATATCTGCGGGCACTCAGGCTGCTTTCGGAATAATGTGCGCCTACGTTCACGCCCTCAAGAGTGGCAGAGGTCAAGTAGTTGATGCTTCTCTGATGGAAGCAGGTATTTTCTACACAATCTGGGAATCCGCCCTTTATTTTTCTGAGGGAGAGATTCCTGGCCCGCTGGGGTCTGCCCATCGTGTCTCTGCTCCCTATCAAGCTCTCCGTACCAGCGACGGCTATATCAATATCGGCGCTGCCACCCAGTCCACGTGGGAACAGTTTTGCAGAGCTACGGGCATGGACCAACTCATAGAAGATGAACGATTCCGAATGCCGGGGGACCGCAAGGCCAGGGAAGCGGAACTGGCCATACTGCTGGAGTCCACCCTGTCCCGGGAATCGACTGAATATTGGCTGAATTTGCTGGAACAGGCAGGCGTTGTGGCTGGTCCCATTTATGACATGGATCAGGTATACCGGGACCCCCAGGTTAATGCGCGGGAAATGGTGGTAGATCTGGATGACCCCGAACTGGGTACGCTGAGGAATATCGGAGTTCCGGTAAAACTGTCAGAAACACCTGGTGGAATCAGGCACCGTGCGCCAGCTCTGGGAGAGCACAGCAAGGAGGTCCTCAAAGGAGCTGGGTACTCTGATAGTGAAATTGAAGTCTTGATCGAGGCAGGTATCGTGGTCGGTCAGTAGATCTTCGACGGCCTTATGAGGGAGAGCGAATTTCTAACTGGAAAGGTCTTGTGTTCATTTGGAGGACGCTACCCTTGTCGCCATTCGAGGCCATCGGTGGCTTCCAGGAAACGCCCGATGAGGTGCTGACTGGACACTATGACGCTGGGAGTGAAAAGATCAGCGTCGTGACCCTGACGGTCGACTACGTTGCCACCTGCCTCTCTTGCCAGCAGGAGGCCGGAGGCGCTGTCCCAGGGTGACAGGGAATGGTGGAAATAAAGGTCCAGGCGCCCGGCAGCGGCGTATGCCATCCCCAGAGCCGAAGAACCCATGAGTCTCATGGTCTGAAAGCCGGGCCAAAGGCTCCGAATCATATCCAGGGCAGTTCCGGCCTTCTGGTCTACGTAGCCCAGGTCGAAACCCAGTACGCAATTAGGGATTTCGTCCCGTGCTGAAACGGATATTGGCTCTCCGTTGAGAAAGGCGCCCTTGCCCAACTGGCCTGTGAACGTCTCCTCTTTAATTGGGTCGTAGGTAACTCCCACAACCATGTCGCTGCCCTTGGCCAGGGCGACTACTACGCAAAAATGGGGTATTCCCTCGGCAAAATTACGGGTGCCATCAATGGGGTCTATAACCCAGGTGTAAGGCGAACCGGTCTCAATGGGGTTGGATTCCTCCGACAGAATGCTGAATTGAGGGAACTCCGTCCGGACCAGATCCAGGATTACCTTCTCCGCTGCCAAGTCGACATCGGTTACGATATCGGCGCGGCCCTTGAACCGGATTTCCTTGTCGGTGAGAAAGCGTTCTCTTATCACCTCTCCGGCCCGCTGGGCGGCGTCGATAGAGACCTCCAGCGCGGACCTGCCGCTGGTTGAGCGAGGGATAGCTTCCATTTCAGCTCGATTCATCAGACTTCCTTTTAACTGGAGAAACCAGGTTAACTGGAGAAACCAGGCGATCCGTAGTTCAGGACCCTTCGTGCTGGCTGTCTAGTTGGGACCTCTTATACAGGCTGGCCCAACCCCATCTTTTCGTACACTTCCCCAATGGTCTCACGGGCAATGGAACGGGCCTTCTTGCCGCCCTCCGAGAGCACTTCCTTGACGTAATCAGGCTGCTCTTCCAACTCCCTTCTCCGCTCTCGGAGAGGCTCCAGGAAGGCGTTGACGCTGCCGGCCAGGTGGCGTTTGCAGTCCACGCAGCCCCTTCGCGCCGACGTACACTCCTCGTATACCTGTCCCACTTCATCGGCCGCACTGAAGATCTTGTGAAGCGAATATACGTTACAGACTTCCGGTCGCCCAGGATCGCTGCGGCGCAAACGCTGTGGGTCCGTAAATGCGGTTAGAACCCTTTGAGTGGTTTCTTCGGGCGTGGATGCCAGGTCAATGTGGTTGTCAAGGGACTTGCTCATCTTTTGCTGGCCCTCCAATCCCAGGATCAGAGGCGCCTCGGTCAACTTGGCCTGTGGTTCTGGGAAGGTGTCTCCAAAGCGGTGGTTGAAGCGGCGAACTATCTCCCGCGCCAGTTCAAGGTGAGGAAGCTGGTCCTGCCCTACGGGAACGGTGTCAGCTTTGTAGATGATGATATCCGCAGTTTGCAGGACCGGATAGCCCACCAACCCGTAGTTAACGCTCTCTTCCGTTTCGTCCATTTGCCGTACTTTCTCTTTGAAAGTGGGCACCCGCATCAGCCACCCGAGAGGAGTGACCATGCTCAGGAGGGTGTGCAGGGTCATGACTTCGGGCACGTGGGATTGAATAAATACAGTGCTCTGTTCGGGGTCAACACCGGCAGCCAGCCAGTCCAATGCCATTTCATGAATATTAGGCTGGATGTTGCCCACATCACCAGGATCCTCGATAGTTGTGAGGGCGTGAATGTCAACAATGCTGTAAATGCACCGGTAGTCTTCCTGGAGCTTTACCCAGTTTTCCAGTGCGCCCAAATAGTTGCCTAGATGCAACCTTCCGGTAGGGCGCATGCCCGACAAAATTGTGCCCTTCTCTTTGGCAGTGGCCTCGCCTCTTGAAACCATAAAATATTTCCTATTAGTGGAGAAAATTTCTCAAGTTAGGACTGGAAAGGTGGTTACGATTTTCGCAACCAACGCACTGGCAAGTCTAGCACGCTGCCAAGAGGAGGGGCAATATTACATTGGTTCATATCTGAAGCTGAATGCCTTTAACAAGACATTTTATATGTGTATACTGTAGCAGTGACGCAGCAAATGGCAAGGCCGCTTGTCGGAGTTGGTGTGGTGTTTGTGCGGGGAGACAGGGTGTTTCTGGCCAAGCGTCAGGGTTCCCACGGGGAGGATACCTGGGCTTCAGCGGGCGGGCACCTGGAATGGGGTGAAACCCTGGAAGAATGTGCGCGCAGAGAGGCCCTGGAGGAGTTAGGCGTGGTAGTGGGGGACCTGCAATTCCTCTGCCTAAGCAACATCGTCGCCTATGACCGCCATTACCTGGATGTTGAGTTCCTCGGAGATATAGGGGGCCAGGACCCGGTCTTGGCGGAGCCTGATGCTTTTTCCCTCTCAGGCTGGTTTCCTCTGGACGATTTGCCCCACCCGTTGTTTGAAGCCGTGAAGTTCGCTCTGGACAGCTATCGGAGCGGGCAGTTCTATTACTCGGGGCAATAGGTCTGCAGTGCTTGACTCCCCAAGCGGATCGTCGAGCGAGTGCCCTCAATTGGAAAAAGTTAGTTCTCGGAGGTGCATAGGGGCTCAAAACTTCGTGTCCGGTTTGATGTGCCGACACCCTATTGCCCCGGAACCCACGCCTCTTAACTTGCCTAGCAGGGCAATCGCGTCTTGTGAGAATTAGGATAGAGAGTATTCACAAGGCCAATGAAACCGTGCGAAAAGCAATTTGTTGCTTGGCCCAACCTCGTTTTGGAGACTTCGATTGCTGGATTGGGCTGGGTTCTGGGGTGTCAGGCGCTGCAAGAAGGCTGATCCAGTCATTCGAACCGCTATAGTTCAGGTTATCGGAGGGTTCGGAATTAAGACGCGATTGCCCTGACTTGCCTAGCTGAGAACGGGCATTTTAGCTACGAATCTGGTATAATCTCAGGGAGTTAACAAGCACCAGCCACGGCCGATTTTCACCATTCGACAGGTAGTACCCCCGCACTTGTCTTCTCCGGTTCTTGTCGGCCCCAATTTTCGGAATTCTCTTTCTGGCAGCGTCATCGGTCTGCTTTTTCCTGTGGCTCTCGCCGGTTGGTCCGAAAATTCCATGCCTCCGTAGATTCTAACTAGGGGATTGGTACACATATGCAAGGACGTTTAATGGCCGATCAGGAAAATGGCACTCCAGAGCTTCCCCCCATTGTCTCCGAGATCAATAGTCAAGCAGCTGCCAATGCTTTAACTGTTGCCGAAGAAGAAGGTGAGTATACCGCCAAGGATATTCAAGTCCTTGAGGGGCTCGAAGCGGTTCGGGTTCGCCCTGGCATGTATATTGGCAGTACCGATCAGAGAGGCTTGCATCATCTGATTTACGAGATTCTCGATAACGCTGTCGATGAGGCCATGGCGGGCTTTTGCACTCGTGTGGACCTCACTCTTGGGGAAGACGGGCTAATATCCATAGTTGACGACGGAAGGGGAATACCGGTTGATACCCATCCCGCCACGGGCAAGTCCGGCCTGGAGACCGTAATGACCACCTTGCATGCCGGCGGCAAATTTGGCGGTGGCGCCTACAAGGTGACCGGCGGTCTACATGGAGTGGGTGGGTCAGTTGTTAACGGTTTGTCTTCGTACCTGAAGGCGGAAGTGCACCGGGACGGCTATGTGCATCATCAGGAGTACTCAAAGGGAATTCCCACCTGCGATGTCATGAAGGGGAAACGCACCCACCGTCACGGCACGACTATTTCCTTCAGGCCAGACCCGGAGATCTTTCCCGATATTGAGTACGATTTTGATGTTCTCATCGGCCACTTCAAGGAGATCGCTTATTTAAACAAGGGGCTGGAAATCCGGTTTGTCAGCCATTGGCACAGTAGCCAGCGGAAGGGCGACATTGAACGGACCTATTACTTTGATGGCGGCATCGCAAATCTGGTCCGCAACGTCAACAAGCACCGGCGAGTCTTTCAGCAATCGCCCTTCTATTTCGAAAAGACGATGGATGAGACCTCTGTAGAGGTCGCTATTCAATACAATGACAGCTTTACGGAGTCGGTAATATCCTTCGCAAACTGCATTAATACCCAGGAGGGCGGAAGCCATTTGACGGGTTTCCGCACTGCCCTGACCAGGGTAATAAATGATTACACCAAGCGGAAGGGGTTCATCAAGGACGACCAGCCGAATCTGGCAGGCGAGGACGTTAGAGAGGGCCTGGCTGCAGTAATCAGCGTCAAGCTGACCAATCCTCAATTTGAGGGACAAACCAAGACCAAGTTGGGTAACGCAGAGGTCCGCAGTGTAGTGGACTCGGTGGTGAGCGAAGGGCTCAGCCGCTACCTTGAAGAGCATCCAACTGAGGGCAAGCAGATCGTTGATAAGTGTATGACCTCTCAACGGGCCAGGGAAGCTGCCAAAAAGGCCCGGGAACTGGTAATTCGCAAGAATGCCCTGGACGGTACGTCTTTGCCCGGCAAACTCGCGGACTGCGCGGAGCGGGACCCAGCCAAGTCGGAACTCTACATCGTGGAGGGTGAGTCCGCCGGAGGGTCAGCAAAAATGGGACGCGACAGGAGTTTCCAGGCCATTCTGCCCCTGAAAGGAAAGATCCTGAACGTCGAACGGGTGCTTCAGCAGCCTGACAAGATCCTCGGACACGAGGAAATTCGGTCAATTATTGCGGCCGTGGGCGCGGGCGAAGGTGAAGAGTTCGCCCCCACCAAGGTGCGGTACCATAAGATTATTATCATGACCGATGCCGACGTGGATGGTTCTCACATCCGAACCTTAGTGCTGACCTTTTTCTTCCGCAGAATGTTGGGTTTGATAGACTACGGTTACCTTTACATCGCACAGCCACCGCTGTATCGCATTCAGGCCGGTCGCAGCGCTCCCCAGTATGTTTATTCGGAAGAAGATAAAGAAACAATTCTGGGAAAGCTGGATGGGCGGCGCAGTGTCCAGGTGCAGCGTTACAAGGGTTTGGGAGAAATGAATCCCGAGCAGTTGTGGGAAACAACCATGAATCCCGACAGCCGCCAGATGCTTCAGGTGAAAATTGAAGACATGATCGAGGTTGAGGATGTTTTCACTACATTGATGAGCGAAGCAGTGGGGCCCAGGAAGAGTTTTATCCAGTCGCACGCCCGCAGCGTAAGGAACCTGGACATTTAGATACTAACCAGGGCCGGAAGCGCCCGCCGCGATGACCGGCACCGCGCCGGTTGGAAAAAATATGTTGATGCCGTATAATGGCTGGACGCTAAACCGGCATTGATCTGAACTTACAGAACGGGAGGAATCACTTGCCAGCTAAGAAGGCTGCCCGCCAATCAGTGAAACGCTACCGCCGAAACCAGAGCGTTCGGCGTACAACTCGGACCGCAATTGCAGTGGCCCGCCGCGCCGTTACGTCAGGCGACACTGAGGCGGCGGAACCAGCGATTCGCCATGCAATAAGCCTTTTGGACAAGGCGGCGAAGAAGGGAGTCTTTCATAGGAACAACACCTCCCGACGAAAAGCCAGGCTGGCTGCACGGCTGAACCAACTGCAGAATTAACACCAAGGAATAACAAGGTTAAGAAAAGCCCAGGGCGCGAGCGAACATCTCGCGCCCTTCTGGCGTTATAGCATTTCATGAATTGGCAATGAGTTGGCTTGCGATTGAGCTTCGAAGGGGATGGCCCCCTGCCAAAGGATATTTTCTGACAAACCGTATTTGACATAAATGGTCTGACTTGATAGCCTTTAAGAACAAACGTTTTAAAGGTGCATTATGACGCCGAACAAGAAGCTTCCACCTCGTCGGAAACGGATATTGGACTTCATTCAGACCTTCATAGAAGAGAACGGGCTTCCACCGACGGTCCGGGATATTCAGAAGGCTTGCGAAATAAGCTCTACGTCGGTCGTGGACTACAATCTTCGACTATTGGACCGGGACGGGTACTTGAATCGCCGTCCAGACGTGGCCCGTGGCATCGAACTCCTTGATGATTCGGGCCAGCCGATGAATTCGGTTCCCAAGGTACAGATAGTAGGGCGAATAGCTGCGGGGTCGCCACTGCCTGCATTCTCGTCCGAGGCCAGCGCTTCAAGCCGGGAGTTTGACACGATAGAAGTGGCGCCAGAATTGTCCAGGCGATACGGACGTCTCTATGCCCTTGAGGTACAGGGGCAGTCAATGATCGACGCTCTTATCGATGATGGAGATGTGGTAATAATCAAGCCATCACAGATTGCCGAACAGGGCGAGATGGTGGTGGCCTGGTTGAAGGAAGAGGAAGAGGCCACCTTAAAGAAATACTACCCTGAAGGTGGCCAAGTTCGCCTGCAGCCCGCCAATTCCACCATGGAGCCCATATATTGCTCCGCTGGCAACCTTGAAATTCGGGGCAAGGTAGTCAGTGTAATCAGGAAGTTTGGTTAGCTCTTTTTTGTCCGGTAAACAGTTGAACGCCCTGCCGGTTCTTACTGGCGGGGCGTTCACTTGCTACAGGCGGTTGTTGGTTAAGGCGCCGTAAGTAGCAACCAGGAAGGGCACGCAGTAGGTCAGAGGGATCTTCCAGTACAAGGCACCACTCCATTGCAAGGAAAGCAATAAATCTCCCTGGTTTAGCAGAGTCAAGATAGTGCCAACAACCAGGGAAGCTACCGCAGATCTCTTCAACATGGGCAAGTGCAAAAGGGAACAGGGGAGGCACTTTATAGTTGGAGCGGGCCCCGAGGCATCTTCCACGAGGGGTTTTGCGGCCATTGGCCGAAAAGAGAATGACAAAGAGTCATTCAACTCTTTGTGGCATCTTTGGCACGTTTCCATCGCTTGTCCCCGAACTTTCAAAGGGTCCTCCTGAAGACTTGCGTACGTGGAAAGCCGCCCTCGCTGCCCACTATAGAAAGACTGTAATAGAGTGACAGCTAACCCTCTGCTTTTCCCAAAAACTGAAGGCGCAACTTTCCCTTATGGATGCTGCGCCTTCACAGAACCTGCTGACCGATTACCGCTTCACACAATTTATGCCTGCCCAAAAGGCAGTTAGTTCGTTTCAGTAGAAACCAAAGAAGGTTTCCCCGGCGTACCAGCCAATCAGCCGGACTTGCCGATACGAAATACCTTGGTGCCACACTCAGGGCAAGTGCCGTGTGTGGCAGGTCGCCCGTTTTTCAGGGTTACCTCTTCTGGGTTGTTTATCTCCCGCTTGCTGCGGCACTTGAAGCAATAAGCCTCCATCCTCCTCTTCCTCCATTCTTATTTTGGTATACCCAAAGCGAAGTTGGTATCCGGTCCGTCCATTGTCGCCCTTTTGGCATGGCGAGTCGGACAATTGTGAAGCAGTCGGCCCAGCCCCTTTATTGGAAATGCTAATCCCGAGTGGGAATTATACGGTTGAGGAAGGAGCAAAAGTTTCTGCTAGATTATGTAATACAAAAAGGTAGAAGGGTTTGTCAAGGCGTATTTGGCCGCTATCTAAATTATTCGCCGAAATTGGGCCGATTCAGGGTGAATCTGTTTCAGCTGCCATCTGGCGAATGGGGCTTCAACAACAAGATATTCATGACGGTTTATGTCAAGGTTAAGCTATCCGAGGCAAAAGGAGATGGCTCAAGTCCCTGGAATACCTTGAAAGGCTGCCAGGCATTTCTTGCCCGCTCGAACCGGGCAATTGCAAGCAACCTGCCATCTTCGGCGTAGACCCGAACCTGTTCCAAGTAACCGGCCTCGAAAGGTAGCCTGCCTGCGGCGACACTCTGACCGTTGGCCAATGCTCTTTCCACGGACTCACTCACTGTAATGGCCCTTTGCGAACGAAGAACCTGGTCTATGGGGTGAAGATGGGATAGCCAGCCATCGTTTTCAGCGGACTCCCCGGCTACAATTGCCAATCCTTCAGGAGTTACACCTTCAGTGGATTCGAATCCGGCGCAATACTGACGCTCCAGGTCAGTTACATAACCGCCGCATCCCAATGCGATCCCCAAGTCGTGGGCCAGGGTCCTCATATATACTCCGCGCCCACATTCCACGTCGAGCGCTATGCTGGGGAGGTTAAAGTCCAATAGGCGGATGTCAAATATGTCGACGGTCCGGGGTTCCCGTTCGACTTCAATGCCTCGCCGCGCCAGCTTGTAAAGTCTCTGTCCGTCCACCTTCACGGCGCTGAACATGGGTGGCTTTTGCTCTACGGAGCCGATGAAGGGCAGAAAGGCGGCTTCCAAAGCTTCCGGGGTAACATAACTAGGATCCCGAACTTCGGTGACATCGCCTTCCGCATCATAAGTTTGAGTTGTGGCTCCTAACTTGACTTGCATCCGATATCTTTTCACCCCATCGACCGCGTACTCCATCAATCTGGTAGCCTGCCCAAAGCATACCGGCAGTACACCCCTGGCCAGAGGATCCATGGTTCCGGCGTGTCCAACCTTCTTGCGCTGGCCTGTAATGCGCTTGACCTGGCGCAGAGCATCCATCGAGGTTATGCCTACGGGCTTGTAGAGATTGAGGAAGCCGTTAACGGCGGGTGCCGCCTGGCGCGGTGTCATGGGCTTGCCCTGGAGCAACGTCGGTTACCCCCGGTGTGAAAATGACAGGGGACCCGAGTAGGTAGGCAGGTCTTCGGTGTCGGTTTGTGGCCTCGCATCGTCCTGAATGCTGTCCATCATGCGCAGGAGTGAATCTGCATCCTCAATACTCTCGTCTAATGAAAATTTGAGGAAAGGCACATAGCGCAGCTTGAGACGGTCTCGCAGAGATCGCCTGAGAAAAGTGGCCGCTGACTTTATTCCATCCAGTGCAGCGCTTTTGGTATCCTCATCGCCCATTACGCTCACGTACACATGGGCATTGCGCAGGTCGGAAGATGTCTCTACCTGGGTTATGCTGATGACCCCGCTCAGGCGGGGGTCTTTGATTTCTCTGGATAGCAGGACGCTTATTTCCTGGCGCAACAAGCCGTTGATGCGGTCGGCACGACGGGACATACGATTCTCCAGGGCTGAAGGTTGGCTCAAAAGAGAAGATTTAGCTTAGAGACTGTCTTAGGCGGGTTGCTAAAGCTCTAGTAGAAGATTTAGCGCTGACTTCTTTCCTGTCGGTGGGCCTGAAGGATATCTCCCAACTCGAAATCATAGTAGTCCTCGAGTAAAATACCGCAGTCCATGCCGTTGGTCACCTCGTTGGTTTCATCCCGGAAGTGCCGGAGACTGGCGATGTTAGTTTCCTCAAGGACCTCACCCTCTCGTAGCACCCTGATGGAGGCACCTCTGGGTATTCTGCCGTCCACAACGCGGCAGCCAGCAATTTTGACATTTCGGCGGGAAGCGAATATTTCGCGGACTTCAGCCTCACCGATGATAACGTCAGTGTATGCGGGTTCAAGCATACCGTGGAGAGCCTGTCTGATGTCATCAATCATCTGGTAAATGATGCCGTAATGGCGAATTTCTACACCCATCCGCTCGGAGACTCGCTCGACGCCTATCTCATTGCCAACTGCGAAGCCGACTATGATGGCGTCAGAAGCGCTTGCCAGAAGGATATCCGACTCGGTGACGTTCCCGCTGCCTGCGTGTAAGATTCGCACCCGGGCTTCGGCCTCCGTGAGCCGTTCGAGGGACTGCCGCACTGCCTCTACGCTGCCCTGGACATCCGCCTTTAATACGAGGTTCAGCTCCTTAATGTCGCCGGCGTCAATCTGCTTGACGACTTCTTCCAACGTAAGGGCCCGCCCCTGAGATTGTTGACTGGCCTTGGCTCGCTCCCTTTCCTGAGCCAGAGCCCGAGAGGATTTCTCATTGGGCATGACGGTCATGACGTCGCCCGCTTCGGGCAAGGCACCAAAACCTAGCAGTTCTGCCGGCGCCCCGGGTACGACTTCCTTGACGGTACTTCCGCGGTCATTAGCGATGGCCTTGACCCGGCCCCACGATGTGCCGGCAACAACGTGGTCACCCACGCACAAGGTGCCGCTTTGCACTAATACGGTGGCCATGGGGCCCCTCTTGCGATCCAATTTGGCTTCAATTACCACACCGCTGGCTGGCCTGTGGGGATTGGCCTTCAATTCCGATATTTCGGCTACTATCAGAAGGTTTTCCAACAGTTCGTTTATACCTTCTCCGGTACGCGCGGAAACGGGAACTGAAATAATGTCACCGCCCCAATCTTCAACCAGCAAATTGTGCTGGCTCAACTGGCGCTTTACCCGCTCTGGGTCTGCTCCCGGCAGGTCCATCTTGTTTATCGCTACAACTATGGGCACTTCCGCCGCACGGGCGTGGTCTATAGCCTCTTCGGTTTGCGGCATTATTCCATCGTCGGCAGCGACTACCAGGATTGCAATATCAGTTACTCGCGCTCCCCTGGACCGAATTGAAGTGAAAGCCTCGTGACCGGGAGTGTCCAGAAAAGTTATCTTTTGTCCCTCGTAGTCGACCTGGTAGGCGCCGATATGCTGAGTTATACCACCAACTTCCCGGTCGGCTACATGGGCATTCCGAATCGAATCAAGCAGGCTTGTCTTCCCGTGGTCAACGTGCCCTAGAATGGTTACCACCGGTGGCCTGGCCTCGAGACTCTTCTGCTCTTCTGCATTGCCATTTGCTCCGGCGGTTGAACTATTCAGCGCCCCGGTCTCTGCCACTTGTTCGGCTACTCGAGTGCGAATGCCGTATGCTGCTGTCACCAGAGAAGCGACCTCGTGGTCGATCATCTGGTTCATAGACACCATGATACCGTTACGCATCAATTGCTTGATAACGTCCACTGGGCTTTGGTCCACCAGTTCTGAGAGGTGTTTTACTGTCAAAGTTTGCGGTAACACCAGTGTTCTGGAAGGGCCTCTACGGCCACCTCGCATCTGTCCATCGGTAGTCATTTCATCCCTCCACGGAAGTCGGCTTGGCCACCTGTTCCTGAAAATAATGCAGGAGCGCTTCTCGGTCCTGTTGGTCGAGATTAACCCGCAAGTTCCGCTCCAAGCTTCCCTTGCGGATGCCGTTCTCCCAACAATCCAGAGTGTTGCACAGGTAAGCACCTCTGCCCAACGACTTTCCGGAGTCATCGGCGCTAACGGTGCCCATAGGGGTACGTACGATGCGGGTCAAGTGTCGTTTTGGTGCTCGCTGCCCGCAAGCGACACACCGGCGTTCGGGGACGTGCCTGGCTTTAGCCAACTCTGGCCTCCTTCCCTGCCAAATGGCAAGAAACTCTCAAGAGAGGAGGCTGATATTACCTGCCGCCGCCCCTGCGGGCCCCTCGGGCTGCGCCTCCGCCGGTATTACGCCGCGCCCGCCGCCCGCCGCGCCCGCCGCCGCGACTTTCGCCGACCAGGTCTTCGGCAAAGCGAATCTTGCCGGCATCAGGTGTAAGAATAGGTACTTCTGGCAAATCGGGGAAGAGTTCCTCTTCCTCAGCCTCTTCGTCGTCCTCTTCCATTACACCATCAAGGGTAAAAGAAGCCAGGGCGTCAACACTCAGGCTGTCGCTATCCTCAGAGACTGTACCTTCCACTTCCTCTTCATCGCGAATCAAAGCTTCCAGAAGAGCATCTTCGTCAATAGCTTCGACTTCAGCAATTGCAGTTACAGCCGGGTCTGCCGCAACGGGTAGAGCTTCTTCCAAAACAGGTGCAGCAATAGTGTCCTGCCTAGTTTCGGCCGGTTCTGCGTCGGCAATGATTGCTTCCGCCTCTGCAACAGCTTCCAAAGCTTCTGCTTCTGACTCTGCAGCAACTTCCGCGGCCGCGGCCGCAGCCTCAATTGCTGCTAGCCTACTACGTTCCTCCAACTCCCGGTGGCGAGTCTCCTTGATTTCTTCCCATTCGGTCAGGCCTTTGATATCCAGGCGCCAACCAACCAATCGAGCCGCGAGACGGGCATTTTGTCCTTCTTTCCCTATTGCCAGGGACAGTTGCCTGTCCGGGACAACTACAATCGCAGTCTGCTCCGGAGCATCCAGTTCCACATGGACTACTTCGGATGGACTAACTGATTTGGCAATAAAGGCCCTGGGATCCGCCTCCCACGGGACTACGTCGATTTTTTCACCCTGCAGTTCATTAACAATACTTTGAATGCGGTTGCCACGCAATCCGATGCAGGCACCTACCGGATCCACACCATCTTGTGTCGAGTGGACGGCTACCTTGCTCCTGAATCCCGCGTCCCTGGAAATGGCCTTGATTTCCACGGTGCCGTTATAGACCTCGGGCACTTCAATTTCGAAGAGACGCTTTAGCATGTTGCGGTCGCTTCGGGACACCAGTATCTCGGGCCCTTTGGCGCCATTGCGCACATCCAAGACAAAGACCTTTATCCGCTGGCCCTTCTTATATCTTTCCGTCGGAACCTGCTCGTCTGCAGGCATAACGGCCTGGGCGCGTCCCATGTCCAATACAATGCTGCGGTTGGGTTCCAGTTGTTCCACAATGCCGGTAATTATATCCTGGCGATGCTGCAGGAACTCTTCGTACAGCAACTCCCTTTCCGCTTCCCGCAGGCGCTGCAAAACCACCTGCTTGGCGGTCTGAGCCGCTATGCGGCTGGCGTTGTGAGGAAGGGGTTCTGCAGCAGCGATCTCGTCACCAATCGCCGCGCTCCTCTTGAAGGCCATAGCATCCTGAAGGGAGATTTCGCGGGTTGGATCCTCCACATCTTCAACAACAGTCTTAAGAGCAAATACGCTCACGTCACCGGTGTTGGGATTCAAGGTAACGGTGATGTTCTGTCCTGCTACTGGATTATCTTTCTTGAATGCAGATGCCAAGGCTACTTCTATAGCCTGCAGCACCTGCTCCTTGGGCAAATGACGTTCGGCGGCCAACTGAGTCAGCGCAATCAAAAAGTCGCTCTTCACTGCCATTCTCCCAATCTGAAGCTGGATGAGACTTTCGCCAAACAAACTATGTGCCAATTAGCAAGAAAGCGGGTTAACCCCGCTACCTTCAAAAAGCACTGCCCCAGTATAACATTGACCCCAATTGCTTTCAACTTGGAGCCTGGCCTGGCATAGCCCCCAGACCTTGCCGTCGGTTCGGTTAGTTCTCTTCTGTCTGTGGGGCAGGAATACCAACGTTGTAACCTGAAAAGCAAAACAGGTGCGGGATACCTATCCGCACCTGTTTATCAGTCTAATTCCTGCTATACAGACCCTTGAGAGAGCCGTCAGACCTCAGTTTAGCCTTGTGGCATGTGGGCCGAAGGAGCTTACCACCAAATCTTCCCCTGCACTTCCTCCTCCAGTTGCTCATAGTCCTTGGTCCAAAGGCTAGTGCTAAGGTATTTCCATCCGCCATCGGCCAGGAGGCACACGATATTACCGTTCTCCATGCGTTCTGCCTGGCGGATGGCACCGTGCACCACTGACCCTGACGAAATGCCGGCGAATATCCCTTCCTTGTGCAACAGCTCCTTGGTGGTGCGGAATGCTGGATAGCTGCCCACCAGTAGCCTGGCATCCAGCATGTTGATATCCAAAATAGGGGGTATATACCCATCTTCCAGGCGTCGCAACCCCGAAATGAAGTCGTCAGGTTCAGGGGCTACGGCGACGATTCTCACGTCGGACCTGTGTTCCCGCAGGCTGCGTGCCACGCCCATAAGGGTGCCGCCGGTGCCAAGGCCGGCCACGAAAGTATCCACGTCAGGAACAGCTTCTATTATCTCCGGCCCGGTGGTTTCATAGTGGGCGTCAGGGTTCCCACTATTTCCGTACTGGTACATCATCACGTAGTCATGTGGGTTTTTCTCTGCCAAATCCTGGGCAACCTCTATAGACCCGTTGCTTCCTTTCTCCCCGTCAGAAAAAATGATCTCGGCGCCGTAAGCATGGAGCAGTTGACTTCGTTCTTCGCTCACATTCTCGGGCATGACCACCGTTACTTTGTATCCCTTTAGCATTCCGATCATGGCCAGAGAAATGCCAGTGTTCCCACTGGTAGGCTCAAGGATAGTCCGGTTGGAAGAGACTTCACCGTTCGCCTCAGCCCGCTCAATCATGTTCAGGGCAATGCGATCTTTGACACTCCCTGTGGGGTTCTGCCCTTCCAGTTTGGCGAATATACGTACTTCTGGTTTGGGGCTAAGCCATTGCAATTCCACCATTGGTGTGTTGCCAATGGTCTCCAGAATACCCTTGTATGCCCGCCGACAACCCATAATCTTCGCCTAAACCTGCCTATATCGCCGCGTTCGGGTTGTTATCTCTTCGCCTTAGTTGTCGGCGACGCCGGCCGCTTCCAGGGCAGCCACACCGCAGAATATCTCGTAATCTATCAATTCTGTGACTGTCGGGTTGTCACCGCAGAGTGGGCACGCCGGATTCCGCTTCAATTTGACCTCGCGGAACGTCATGCTCAATGCATCGATCAGCAGCAGCCTGGAGCACAGGCTTTCACCGATGCCCAGGAAGTACTTGAGTGCCTCGGTTGCCTGGATGCTGCCCACCAGTCCGGTAAGCGCGCCCAACACGCCGGCCTCGGCACAGTTGGGAACCATACCTGGAGGGGGCGGCGACGGGAAGAGGCACCGGTAGCAGCCCTGACCGGGCAAGAACACCGTAGACTGGCCGTCAAAGATGAGTATGCTTCCATCGACCAACGGCTTGTTCAGCAAATAGCAGGCATCGTTAACCAGATACCTGGTAGCGAAATTGTCCGCGCCATTAATCACCAGGTCGTACTGGCTGATGATCTCCATGGCGTTGTCGGACTCAAGCCTTACTTCGTGGGGAACCACATTCACGTCAGGATTGTAGGCGTGGATGTTGTCGATGGCCGACTGAAGCTTGGGCCGGCCAATATCGCTGGAGTGGTGCAGGATCTGGCGTTGCAGATTGGATATTTCCACGACGTCGAAGTCCACAATGCCTACCGTTCCTACGCCGGCCAGCGCCAGATAGATAGCGGAAGGGGAACCCAGGCCACCGGCTCCCACTATCAAGGCCTTCGATTGCATCAGTTTTCGTTGTCCCGCACTGCCGACGTCACCCATGATGATATGCCGGCTATAGCGCTTGACTTGTTCGGGCGTAAGGGCGAGAGGTTGTTGAGTCATAAGGACTTGTTCCTCCTATAGTTGCGGTTCGGCCAGTTTGGTATTGGGTGGCCAACCTGGTATGAGTCTGCCAATGTGTCCCGTAGTATCACATGCTTATCGAATATAGGCATGCTCTTGCATTAAGGCGAAGAAAAAGCCCGCACCCATTAAGGGTCGCCCACTTTGGGCGGGTGCAGGCTCCTGTATCTGTTGAAAGCCTACCCCCTATGTAAGGGGACAGGTGCAATTCTGTTTCTGTTCTAACTCGTGCTGGTTCATCGTCTGGCTGGATTCTAGCTTTGGGGCAATGGGTTGTCAAGAAAGCTGGAGCATTAGAAAGTACAGGTGCCTCTATAGACTGGGCTAAGACGTTCCGGAGAACGCCCCTAAAAACTATACGCTCTGTGCGGAGAGGTACTCCTGGCGCCTGGCCAGATGTTCAAGAGTAATGTTGGCCAGCACACTTTCAATTGCTTCTTCGACGGACTTCCAGATTTCCTGCTGGGCGCACGAATCTGCAAAAATACAGTCCGTAACATAGGTCAAGCAGTCCAGGGGAGAACTGTTGCCGTCCAGCGTAGTCATTATCATGTGTAAGTTTATGTCGGAGGGCTCCATTGCTAACGAATGGCCGCCCTGGGGCCCGCGACGACTCTGAACGTAGCCGCAGTGGTTCAGAGTGGACATAAGCTGGACCAGATAGGACTCGGGAATGCCCTGCTTGGAGGCGATTTCAGAGGTCTGCACCGGACCATTACCGTGGTGCATTGCCAACTCTACCAGGGCCCGGACGCCATAGTCCACTTTCATCGGGATTCTCATGACGTTTACCTCCAAACCGCAACAACATCACAAATTATAGCACCAACTGGTACAACGTGAAAGGGAAAATATTGCATCACAAACTCCGATGGCTGTGCTAGAATCAGCCCCGCTAACCGAGAGATGATAACCCCGAGGTTGAAATGCTAGTGGGAGTGCTGGTCGGGCTGGCCATTATCGTAGGATGTTTCCTGATACCGATTGCGCACTTCGTTCTGGCTCCTGCCGGACCCTTCTTCGCCGGCTATTGGGGCATTCAGTACGCCCCCAATCCAGGACGGCATTACGCGTTGCACGGGCTGATTTTTGGTTCGCTTTTGGGCCTCGCCATGGCGATGATTCTGGTGATAATGGCGTTTACGGTCACTGCTCTGTTTGAAGACACTCGAGTTAAGGTCCTGGCCTGGCTTGGTGCGGGTATATTCACCCTCTACACGGGCAGCATGAGCACTATGGGGGCGATGTATTCTGCGCTTAGGGAACAACAGCGTGCCCAAGTTGAAGCTGAAAGAGAAGCGCGAGAGACCACTTAGTGCCTGTCCGAGTCTGGGCCGAAAAAAAACAGGTGTCTGGAGTTATTTCTTTAGTACAGCGGTAGATTATCAGAGGTGGCGAGAGCAATTACATGACATCGTTTTCCGCGATGCTGGTCGACCTGGATGGGACCCTGATGGTCACGGACACTATATCGCCGAGAGTCGTTAAGGCCGTCGGCGAAGTTTCCCGGTATATCCCAGTGTCTATCGCTACTGGCCGCCGAGCATCGGACCTCATCGAATACGCTCGGCAACTCAATCTTTCAGCGCCCCAGATCTGCAACGGAGGCGCCACTCTGTTGGATCCAGTCAGTGGGAAGTTGATCTGGAACAGCCATCTGCCTGAAGTTCGGGCCCAAAGCATAATTGAGCTGATAGCCGAGCGGGGAATCGAGTTTATCGCCACCCACCCGGAAGGTGACGCCAACAGCAGGGATCAAATCCAGCATTGGGACCTGACAAGGATATCGGCCTTGGATATTTCCTCATCCGACGCTGATGAACTGGCCTCAATTTTTTCTGCTGAACCTGATCTCAACGTCGTCAAAGTCTACCTGCATTACAATGGTTGGTGGGCTGTGGACTTTACGGCGGCTGGCGTTCACAAGGGAAAAGCTGCCCAGCAACTGGCCAGTATTCTTTCCACTGATCCGAGGCTCTTTATCGCCGCTGGGGACAGCTTTAACGACTTGCCGATGTTGGAAGTCGCCGGTTATCGAATCGCAATGGCCTCCGCACCGCCTGAGATGAAATCGTTGGCTGATTACGTGGCGCCTCCCGTGGAGGAAGACGGCTTGGCGGTTGCTATAGAGAAAGCAGTCCTCCCCAAGCTCGTTGCCCAAAGCTCTTAACGGCCGTCGGTCAGTACGCCGAGAATCTCTGGCCCACTCTCCTTGACGCTTTTTAATTGCGCTGCCTATCATTTCCCAGAATCCTTTCTCATTTTAGGTAGGAATTCTTGGTCACATGACTACTTCCGAATTACGCCGACGCCTTGAAGAGCTAAGGAGAGGCGACCTCAGCGTTGACGACATGCTGGAATACCTGCGGGACTATCCCTATCAAGATCTTGATTTTGCCAAGATCGATCATCATCGTCCGCTGCGAACCGGATTCCCGGAAGTGGTGCTTGGGCGCGGTAAGTCACCGCAACAAATAGCCAGTATTGTCCAGTCCCTGGCCGGCCGGGGGTCTCCGGTGCTGGTCACCAAGGCCGATCAAGAATCATTTAATGCAGTTGCCGGTGTGATGTCAGCGGCTATCTACCATAGTCTGGCAGGAGCCATAGAGGTTCCTGGAGACAATCAGTTGAAGGTGCGCGAAGGTGTCACGATAGTTACGGGTGGCACTGCCGACTTGCCGGTTGCCGAAGAAGCAGCGTTGACGGCAAGATTGATGGGTAGTCCGCCCGAGAGAATAAGTGATGTGGGTGTCGCGGGTTTGCATCGGCTTCTTGCCTCATTGGACCGATTACGCGAGGCGCGGATAATAGTAGTGGTGGCCGGTATGGAGGCAGCATTGGCCAGCGTGGTCGCGGGCCTGGTATCGGCCCCTGTGGTAGCTGTACCAACCAGCGTGGGTTACGGCGCCAGTTATGAAGGCCTTTCCGCATTGCTCGGCATGCTTAACAGTTGTGCTCCCGGAGTAGCTACGGTAAACATTGATAACGGATTTGGCGCCGGATACCTGGCAGCCCAAATAAACCAAATGGGCAAATAGCGTGGGCAATCGCGGCAAGAAGCTGCTCCTGATTTTGGCCTTAACCTGTCTCGTATTTGCAGGTGTCGCGGGCTACGGTGACTTTCGGGAAGTCTGGAAACACCTGGCAGATCTTCCTTTGACGCATTTGGGTCTGGCCTTTGGGCTCGCACTGGTCAACTATTTGTTGCGGTTTCTTCGTTGGGCTTATTACCTGAGGATTCTTAACTTGGCCGTCCCCTTTCACTTAAGTAGTCTTACGTTCCTGATCGGTCTGGCCATGACCATTACGCCAGGGAAAGTGGGAGAATTGGTCAAAAGTTACACGCTCAGGGACCGGGCCGGTGTAGCGGTTTCCTCCTCTGCTCCCGTAGTGTTGATGGAGCGCCTGACCGATCTGGCTTCGGTTGCGCTCATGGGGTTAGTTGGCCTTGCTCTTGTGCCCACGTCTGTCTCAGTAGTTCTGGCGGTTATCCTGGCAGGGGTGGGAGCCCTGGTTTACTTGCTTACTACAAGACATACAGATCGAGTACTTGGCTGGCGCTTAGTTCGGCGCTGGGTAGGGGAAATACGCGAGGCAAAACAGGCTATCCGGGAGTTGTCCCGGCCGTGGCCGCTTCTGGTGGCTACTGTCCTGGCCTTGCTGGCGTGGGTAAGCGAGGGCATAGCCCTGTGGGTAATTCTGGAGGGCCTTGGCGCAGATGTCACCCTGCTCTTGTCCTTGCCCATTTATGCCGGCTCGGTACTGGTAGGAGCAGCCACGACACTGCCTGGCGGCTTGGTAGGGACCGAAGGGGCTATGGTAGCTCTCCTTCAGCAAGCAGGTGCGGAACGGGACGTGGCCGCGGCAGGTACTCTGCTGGTACGCGTAGCGACTTTGTGGTTCGCCGTAGTCATTGGGTTTGCAGCGTGGGCTTGCTTGCACTGGCTGGTACCAGGGAAGGAAGTCGGTGCTGGCCATGAAACCTTTGCCGGCGGAACGGCCATTGAAACCAGCAGCGAGGGCCAAAGCAATGGGTAGGCCGCCGCAATTGCCCGGCGATGGCTTCTTCAAAGTCTCTTCCTATAGCCCCTTCCCATTATTCCGTGCACTGCGTCCTCGACAGTGGATAAAGAACGGCCTCGTATTTCTCCCATTTCTCTTCGCGGTCAACCTGGCCTGGTCGCTTTCAGACCTAACTGCCGTGCCAGCCTTGCTGATAAAGGTGGCGGTAGCGGCGGCAGCGTTTTGCGCCCTGTCCGGCGCCGTTTATTTATTTAACGACCTCCAGGACAAGGAGGCAGACCGCAATCATCCAGTAAAGCGATCACGGCCTCTGGCATCAGGTCTAGTGAGTGTCCCGGTCGCAATGTTTGCTCTTGGTGTGCTCCTGATAGCTGGGCTGGGCGTATTGTTCGTGGTTCAGCCACTGTTGGGTGGAATCGGGCTGCTTTATCTGGTTATAAACCTGTCCTATTCGTTGGGGCTCAAGCGACTGGTGCTGGTGGACGTGCTGCTCGTAGCCAGCGGGTACGTTATCAGGACAGTCGTTGGAGCGCTGGTCATTGGTGTGGACCCTTCTCCCTGGCTCTACACGACTACCGGCGCTGCGGCTCTCTTTATTGTCATTGGCCGGCGTTACGCTGAGGTCAGGCTGGCCGGTGAAGCTCCCGAGTTTCATAGACCTGTCTTGCGAGATTATCCAACAGCATTCTTGGGTCAGCTTCTGAATATCTCTGCTGGAACTGCTCTGGTAAGTTATGCCCTTTACACGATAGAAGCCGCCAACTTGCCGGACAACGACGCGATGCTGCTCACAATTCCCTTGGTTGCCTTCGGACTGTTCCGGTTCCTTTACCTGGTTCACATCAGCGAGGAAGCTGAGTACCCAGAGCTGTTAATTGCCAGGGATTGGCCTATGGTATTATCGGTAGTAGGCTGGCTGGCGACAGCCGGCGCAATATTGCTGCTTAACAGTAGCCCCTAGAGACAGGGCAACTCAGTCGGAGTTATCCAATGCAGGAATCCCAACAATTGACAACGCTTCCAGGGACAGCAGACAGGACGGAGGTACCTAAACCTGCTGGCCGTTCAGTGGTGGCCGTGGTTGCTACAAGGCCCGAGACTGTTTTGGAGGACGTAGGCAAGGCCATGTCCTTGGCAGGAGTGGAACGCGTTCTTTCGCCTGAGTTGGCAACCCTCCTGAAAATAAACATCTCCTGGCAGCATTGGTATCCGGGGTGCTCCACAACTCCCTGGCAATTGGAAGGTGTAATTCGAGCACTGCATGACTTTGGACACCAGGAATTGATCGCCGCCCACAACGGTACGGTGGTGGTGGACTCTTTCGAGGGCGAGGAGAATAACAAGCACAAGTCAGTTCAGGATAAGTACAACTTGCCTACGGTCCATCTCGATACACCACCGAATGTGTGGATTGATTACAAGCCGCGGGCTGAGATGCTGGTACTGGACGACATATTTCCCGAAGGCATACAGATACCCGAGATTTTTCCAGGCAAGAACATCATCCAGCTTCCTACCATGAAGACCCATGTCTTTACTACTATGACCGGCGCCATGAAGAACGCTTTTGGCGGCCTGCTGCATCGCAAGCGTCATTGGACTCATTCTGTGATTCACGAGACTTTGGTGGACCTGCTGGCGATTCAGCAAGAGATTCACCCCGGCTTATTTGCAGTTATGGACGGAACGTTTGCCGGTGACGGGCCTGGCCCTCGCGCCATGCGCTGGCATATCAAGGACCGGTTCCTGGCCAGTTCGGACCAGGTAGCTATTGACGCCGTGGCCGCTCACATGATGGGCTTTGACCCGATGAGCCTGAAGTTTATCCGGCTGGCCCACGAGCGGGGACTCGGTTGTGGAGATCTGTCGCAAATTGACGTGGTGGGCGAGGACATTGCCGGCGTCAATTGGGGGTTTTCGGGTGTGGAAAACACCTTTGCCAGCCGCGGTCAGAAGCTGATTTACTGGGGCCCCTTGAAATTCCTCGAGAACTTTTTGCTGAGGAGTCCGATTGCGGCGTGGGCGTTCTTTGCCTCCAACGTATATCACAATGGGTACTGGCTTAATACCCATGGCAAGGCTCGCATCAACTCAGCCCTTAAGACCGAGTGGGGGAAGTTGTTCCAATCCTATTAGTGGGGCTGCCCTGGCCCCAGCCTGGTTCAGTGTCAGGGCAAAAATTTGACCTGCGCTTCCGTCTCCACCTTCCGATAGATTTCCATTAGCGGTCGGTCACTCTCCAATGCGATGCGCCGGCAATCTTCGTATTCCGGGGCAGCGGCCACGATCTCACCGGCCAGGTACTTTAGCTTGACTCGGACCTGTCCGAGGTCGGTCTCCAAAGTTTCGATACTCCTTTCCGCAGCATACCTTTCTACCGGTCGGCTGCGCACACCCAAAGTAGGTGTCTCACGGAGAATAAGCTCCACCCCTGCCTGCTCCAGGCTTTGCGGTAAGAGTGCCGACAGGATAACGCCTGGCCTATTTTTCTTCATTTGAATAGGCGTGTGCCAAACGTCGAGGGCGCCGAGGTCGAAGAGCCGCTCCTGAGCGTACCCCACTACTTCACCCGTTACGTCGTCCAGGTTGGTTTCCAACAACACAATTCCCTGTTGGACCCGGCCAATGGCTGAGTCCTGCGCCGGATTTTCGCGAACATCTCCAACCCATATGCGGACCACGTTGGGGAAGGCCTCCGGGTCTTTGCTGCCTAACCCTACGCCGATGCCTTCAACAGTCATTGCCGGCCTCTGAAACTGGGCTAGCGAAGCAATGATGGCAGCGCCGGTGGGAGTGGTTAACTCTCCCGCTCCCTGGTGGATGGAAAGTTCGGGCGCGACGGGGGCTTTCGCCAAGGCGACGAGTTCCAAAGTGGCAGGTGCAGGATTGGAATATCCGCCAGGCCAGCGTGGTGGAGCGGAAACACCCAGTACCAGTGGAGCAGAATATACGGTTAGTATTCCCAATTTGTGCAGTCCAAATGCGAAGCCAACCACGTCAACTAGAGTATCCACGGTGCCCAATTGTTCCAGTTCCAGGGCTTCCGGGTCTTCTCCATGCACCCTGCATTCTGCTTGCCAGAGGTTTTGCAGGACTTTGGCGGCCGTGTCCTTGACCTCAACAGGCAAATGGCTGTTTCCTACGATGTCAGAAAGGGCCTGGGGAGAAAAGCGGCGGTCGCTCTGTTGGGTTACGGTCAGTTTGGTTCCCCTGACTTCGCACCGTGTGTCCTCGGCGACCGAAAGTTGGTATCCGTCCACACCTAGCAGAGAAAGGCCGCTTTGGAGTTCCTCCAGCGAATAGCCCAAATCAAGAAGGGCGCCAAGGAGCATGTCTCCGCTGGCGCCACCGATGGACTGGATATAGGCTGCTTTCATGGAGGCCTTCAGTTACCGCGGGTTTGTGAATCGGCCATGTCAGAATCTGCCGCGAGGTTGGCTTTGATGGAAATTGTCGGTCCCAGTTGGTCGTTTAAGCTGCCGGAGCGCAGCCCCGACATATCCAGGGATACCCAGAGGTAGCCAATCTTCTTGAGGTTGGCAGAGATTTCCTTGCGGTGGGCAAAGGCTAATTCCATTTCCGGTTCTCCCACCTCGACCCGGCAATGGTTGTCGTGATGGCGGGCCCGAACTTCCTTCAAGCCCAAGCTCTTGAGATAGTCTTCAGCCCGTTCAATCTTGGACAGCGTTTCTGCAGTTACGGGAATACCGTAAGGTATGCGCGACGACAGGCAAGGTTGGGCCGGTTTGTCCCAAACAGGCATCTCCAGGCTCTTGGCCAGGAGCCTCACGGTTTCCTTGTCCAGGTCTGCCTCTACCAAGGGACTGCGCACCCAGTTCTCGGTGGCGGCAAGCAGGCCGGGCCGGTAGTCGCCCAGGTCATCCAGATTTGCCCCGTTGGCTACCCAGGCATATCCCTCATCTTCCGCCAACTTGCACAAATTGGTATATAGCTCGGTCTTGCAAAAGTAGCACCGGTTGGACGCGTTGGCTACGTAACCTTCCCGGTCCATTTCATCTGTCTGGATAGTGCGGTGTCCGAATCCGAACTTTCCTGCCAGTTGCACCGCGCCGTCCAATTCTCTTGAAGCCAACGCCGGGGAAATAGCCGTTATCGCCAGGGCCCGCTCTCCCAGGGTCCGGTGGGCCACAAGAGCCAGCAAGGCGCTGTCAACGCCACCGGAGTAGGCGACTATAACGGATCCCATTTCGGCCAGGATTGATTCTAATCGGTCCATCGCTTGGCCCGGTGACTCATGCGACTGTACTAGCGGCTTTGCCATAGTTTCGACTCGTTTGTTACCATGGATTGAGAGTCCTAATGCGAGACCATTATACCAGCGAGGCGAATTGGGGGAGATAAGGGTGACCGTTCAAAGGATAAGCGCTGTTACTCTGGCTGTGAGGGATATGGCCCGTTCCGTGGTCTTTTATCGGGACCAAATGGGATTGAGAATGCTCTACGGTGGTGAGTGGGCCGGGTTTACCAGCTTTGGCATGGGAGAAGGTTACCTGAACCTCATTGCCAGTGAAGAGCAGCCCTCATGGTGGGGGCGGGTTATTTTCCACGTTGATGACGTGGACGAGTTTCACGAAAAGCTGGTTAACCTGGGATTGAAGACTGATACCAGCCCCGCTGACGCACCCTGGGGCGAACGTTATTTCCACATTACCGACCCGGACGGGCACGAACTTAGCATTGCCCGTCCCCTGAACTCCCCCGCTCACTGACAAGGTACTTTGTGAAGTGCAAGACTGTTAGTTTTCCGTAACGGTCTTCACCACACCTCAAATAGCCAAACTTTTCGTACAGGGCGATGGCCGGTTTCAGAGGCGTAATGGTGGACAGGCGCAGCCTTGTGTAACCTTGCTCTCTTGCGTAAGCTTCGGCCGTTTCCAGAAGAATCTGCGCTATCCCTCGTCTTCTATACTCTATGTCCACGCTCAGTCGGCGAAGTTCCCCCTCTTTTTCGCTGCGTCTCTGCAGGCCGAACATACCTCTAACCTTTCCGTCCACTTCTGCAACCCAAAAGTTACTGCCAGCCTGGTCCCGGTAGTGGGCCTCAATGTTGGAAAGATCGTCTAGCAGGGATTCTTCGATATAGGTCTCAATCTCTGCTTCGACACCGGCGGCAAATTGCCATTGGCCGTCCGCAAAAAGCCGGTGAATCGTCGGAGTATCTTTCGGCAGAAATTCTCTTATAGTGATCACTGCTGATGAGCCGATGACGTTGTTCAAACGTTGATCAGGAAATTTATGACGTCGCCGTCCTTGACCTGATAGGTCTTTCCTTCCGAACGCAGGGCCCCCTCTTTGCGTCCCTGCGCAATGTTGCCACACCGGTGTAGATCATCGTAGGGAATCACTTCGGCCCGGATGAAGCCGCGGATAAAATCAGAATGTATAGTTCCAGCGGCCTCTTGCGCTCCAATGCCGTCGGGTACGCTCCAGGCGCGAACCTCGTCGGGTCCAACCGTCAGGAATGAAATCAACCCCAGCGTGGCGTAACTGGTTCTAATTACCCTGGTCAAGGCCGACTCGTCTAGACCCAGGTCGATGCGAAACTCAGCTTCTTCTTCGTCCGACATCAGCGCCAGTTCCGCCTCAAGTTTGGCGCTCAGGCATACTTCACCCAGTTGCACACCTGCCGGCAAGTCTAGCCCCAGAAGCTCCAGGGAAGGATCTTCCCCACTTTCATCGGTATTGAATGCCACTATTACGGGTTTTCCCGAAAGTAGTTGGTAATTTTCAACGATGGTGGCCTCGGAGTCGGTCAACTGTTGGACTCGCACAGGTATGTCTTCCTCCAGTCCCCCCCTGACCTTTTTCACTGTCTCAAGCTGTCGAACCATTGCCGGGCGTTCGGCGGGTTTGGCCTTGTTCATCCCGTCTTCCAACCGTTCGGTGGCCCGTTCCATGACTTCCAGATCCGCGAAGGTCAATTCGCCCAGCATGGTCTCCAGGTCCCGTCTTGGGTCAAGAGTCTCCATTGGATGAACTACTGCCGGATTTTCAAATGCCCTGATGACAACCAGGAAAGCATCGGCGCTCTGCAGAATGTTTCGGTACCTGCCAACTATGCCCTGCGACTTGGCCAGGGACTCCGGTCCAGGTACATCCCAATACTTGATCTCTGCCGGTACCACCTTCCGAGGGTTATACATACCGGAGAGTACCTCAAGGCGTGAGTCGGGGACTTTCACGACGCCCAGGTGCATTTCAGTGGAAGACCCGCTGGCGCCGCTGGTGTCAGCGTTGCCGCGGGTCAATGCGTTAAAGACGGTGGTCTTGCCCGATTGAGGCAGACCGATGATTCCAATGTCCATGGGTTATAGCAACTCTTCCTCTCAAATATCTTGAAGCAGCGGATTTAGTCTCTTGCCAGTACCACCGTTCCAGTCGAAGAGAGTGAGCCGCCGGTACCATTTACGAGGGAAATCTTCGGGCTGTCGGAGCCGTCCTTGGCCTTCACCTGCCGGTCGCCGCACTCGCCGCGCAACTGCCGTACCGACTCCACCAGGAGAAAGCTACCGTACATCCCTGGATGAGTGTAGGAAAGGCCTCCGCCGGCCGTGTTCAATGGGAAATCCCCGCCCGGAGCGGTACGTTGGTCGGCCACAAAATCAGGAGCTTCCCCGGGCTTACAGAACCCCAATCCTTCCAGCGACAGCATTACCGTGTAGGTGAAGGAGTCGTAGATCAGGGTTACGTCTACGTCATCATGGGTCACACCGGCCCGGTTCAGGGCATTGGGGCCCGTTTCCCGGGCTATCAGTGAGGTGTAGGACGGCATGGCGCTGATCAGGTTGTGATCATGCCCTTCGGCCGCTCCCAGCAGCCACACTGGGGCCTTCCTGCAGTTTGCGGCCTTTTCGGCCGTGGTTACTACGATGGCTGCGCCGGAATCGGTGACCAGGCAGCAGTCAAGCAGGTGGAAAGGCCAGGACACCCATCGGGAGTTGTGATAGTCGTCAAAACTCATTGGAGTCTCGTGCATTACTGCCTTGGGGTTAAGGTTGGCCCACTTGCGGGTGGAAACGGCGATTTCGGCCATGGCCTGGCGTGTGCGGTCTTCGCCGTATTCGTGCATGTAGCGGGTGCAAGCCATTGAATAGTTAATTGGCTGACCGATGAGACCGTAAGGGGACTCATACTGGGCTACCGGCAGGTTAGGGTCGGCGGGCACTCTGGCCCTGGTGGAACGGCCGGCCTGGCCGTGCGTAATGAGCACGGTATCGCAATAGCCTGCCCGGATGGCTGCTGCTGCGTGAGCGACGTGGATGACGAATGACGAGCCGCCCACTGAAGTGTTGTCTGTAAAACCTGGCTGAATTCCCATGTATTCCGCAGTGGCCAACGTAGAAAAACCGGCCGTCAAGAGGCCATTGACCTCCGATTTGGCAATGCCTGCGTCTTCTAACGCGTTGTAGGCGGCCTCGGCATGGTGTTGCAAAGACGATTTGTTGGGAACCGTTCCCATTTCGTCGGACTCGGCAACACCCACAATTGCAATATCTCTTTCACGAGACGAGCTTGACGTCATGTTCTGCTAATCCTCCTGGGCGACGTTCCAAACTGAAAGCCGCCAGCGTTCGGGAAGATGTTACACTAATTGCACAGCGTTGAACAACGCTTGTCGGGAGTTGTTGCTTTGGCGGATCGGCGCAAGTGTGCCGAAAAACTTGGTGGAATGTTAAAATTATTAGAGATAAGCCAGATTGAAGTAAGGTCTCGGGTTCTTCTATCCAAGAAGATGGAAGAAAGCAGAGGTACGGAGAACCGGGACCGTAAAGAGGACCATCATGCCCCGTAACTTCTGGATGATTACTTCCAACGAGGAAAACTTCAATATCACGGTGGGTCTGGACTTTACCAAGCAGGCCCTCAAGTCCGAGTATCGTCGAAAAGTACAGAGGGTGGAGAAAGACGACCGTCTCTTGTTCTATGTTTCAGGCATTAGAAAGTTCACTGCTACCGCCACCGTTACCGTGCCATACAAGGAAGTGGATTCCAACATTTGGCAAAATGAGGGCAGCGCAACTTGGCCTTACCTGGTTGAAATAAAGCCTGAACTGATATTGGAGGAAGAACAATACATTCCCGCTGGTTTGCTGGCCCACCGTCTCGACTACATTCGCCGGTGGCCCCCGGAGAATTGGTACATGGCTTTCCAGGGCAATCTCCATCTGCTTCCCAAGGGGGACTTCTTCCTCATCGAGGAAGAGATGAAGAAGCTTAAATTCGGACGTAGGTACGTGCTGGATGCGCCGCCGCCGGCTTCAACTGGAGGGCGTAGTCGCAAGCAGCGCAGGTCAGGAGGGCGTAAGGAATCTCCTGCCAAGGTCGCTTCCATTGAGGAATAGTTGAACACTGGCCGCTCTGCAGGGGCGGTCAATGCGTAGCAAAGTGGGCTCAAGTTCGTTGATGGTTGTCAGGGGGCGGGACGGCAGGTTTCTCCAGGCGCTCTTTAAGATTTCGAACAGCAGTAGTTATCTCAGCAAGCACTTCACTTTGGTTCTCGCCCACGGCGGCCTGCTCCAGGCACGCAAAGGCCTCGTTCCCGCCAATTTCACCCAGCGCCCAGGCGGCGTGCTGCTTCACCAGTGGTTCTGCGATTGCCAGCGCCTTGGAGAGGGCAGGAACTGCCGACGCTTCCCTCAAGTTTCCCAGAGCTACGCAGGCATTGCGTTGCAGTCCTACCCGCTTAGCGCGCATTATCGGGGTACCCGCAAACCTTTTCTTGAATTCCTCATCAGTCAGATCCAGTAACTCAACAAGGTCTATGACTGCCAAACCCTGATTAGCGAATGAGGGTTCGGCGGTAGGTTGCGCTTTACGGTTGACGGGGCAAACTTCCTGGCATATATCGCAGCCGAACACCCAGTCCAGCATCTTCGGCCTAAGTGCCAGGGGAATGGGGCCCCGGTTTTCGATGGTCTGATAGGAAATGCAACGGGTGTTGTCTATGACGTATGGGGCTACGATGGCCCCGGTTGGGCAGGAATCGATGCATGTGACGCAGCTGCCGCAAGTTTTCCTGAGCTCATAATCGGCTTCCAGTTCCATGTCGGTGACGATTTGTCCCAGGAATACCCATGAACCCAGCTCGCTGGTGAGTATGTTGGAGTTCTTGCCAAACCAACCCAGGCCGGCGCGGGCCGCCGCCGCTCGATCCAGCATCGGGCCGTCATCCACATACCATCGGGCTGCCAAGGTGGTACCAAATGCTTCATTTAAAACGGCAACCAGGTCTCGCATTTTACGCTTCATTACCCGGTGGTAGTCCCTGCCCCGGGCATAGCGGGCTATTTGGCCCGTCGAGCCCGGCTCGAAGTCAGCGCTGTCGCCCTCTTTCGGAGGGCCAGGAAAGTAATTCAAAGCCAGGCAAATAATAGACTTGGCGCCTGGCAGCAGTTCCTCGGGCTCCGTTCCCCGGCGCACTCGTGACTCGTTGTACCAGGGCAGCCCGTCCATCAGCCCCTCGTCGATTCTTTGCAGTGCTCTTTTCCGGTCTTTAGAAAAACTTTGGGCCGATGTGATTCGCACCAGGTCAAACCCCAGGGCCAAGGCTTCTTTCTTGACACGGGCGGTGATGGCTGTCTTGTCCCGGTAAGGGTTCACGGTCGCTCTCCCTGATAACGACCTTCATATCCCCGTTCCAAGGGTTGGGCCAGGCGAAAAAAGACCATTTGCATGAGTCGGGCGTTTTTCTGGAGGCTGAACCCGTCGGAGTTGTGAACGATCAGCAGCGCCTGGGAACGGCCTTGGTATCCCGGATCCCAGACGGCGGTGTGCAGGCTTACACCACTACGCATAAGGCTGGAGCGGGGACGAGCGAGGGCCATCAAATCCAGGGGAATATTGACGACTTCGTTGAAGGTTGCGAGATATGCCCCTGGCTCCAGAAATACCCACCCGTCATCACCGAAATCCAGGATTATGCTTTCGGGCAAGCTGCGGTCACTGGAAGCTTGTCCCATTCGGCCAGCAGAAGTTAGACGATCAACTCTCCGAAGGCTGAAGTCGAAGCCGCTGGGCTGAATCTGTTCAGACAAAGACAACAGCTTCTCAACCAGCGGAGGCTGTCCTGCTGGAGGGTTGTTGATCAGTTCGAGGATGCTCTCGCGGTCTAGTGCTGCGCCGTTCACGTCTTCTCACAGAAATTAAATACGGGGAGCCGTTCCAGGGTTTGGCTCCCCGTTAATGCAGTTCTGACACACTTTGGGTGTTTGAAGTCGGCTTCCAACTTCATCAAGGTTTAATCGTGCATGAAGTCCTGGACATCGGCCGGTAAGGGCGTGAATACTGGGATCTCAGCCACCACAGCCTGGGTGGTCAGCAACATCGCCGCGATGCTGCAGGCATTCTGCAGGGCCGAACGGGTAACCTTGGCGGGGTCTATGATTCCTGATTGCATGAGGTGAGTATACTCGCCTTTTTCGGCATCAAAGCCCCAGTCACCTTCGCCTTCACGCACTTTGTCCAGAATCACCTGCCCGGGATGCCCCGCGTTCTCAGTTATGAGTTCCAGGGGAGCCGACAGTGCGTCAAGAATCAAGCGAACGCCCAAAGCTGCGTCCCCGGACAGAGTGGCCTGGAGATCGTCGAGGACCTTTTCTGCGCGGATCAAGGTGACACCGCCACCGGGGACGATTCCCTCTTCAACGGCCGCCCTGGTAGCAGAAAGAGCGTCCTCGGTGCGGGACTTGCGTTCATTCATCTCTGGTTCGGTGGCGGCTCCGACTCGAATAACGGCCACCCCTCCGACCAGGGCTGCCAGGCGTTCCTGGAGTTTCTCCCGGTCGTAGTCGGAGGTAGTTTCTTCTACCTGGACACGGATCTGCGCGACCCTGGACTCAGTGGCCTCTGGTGCGCCACGCCCCTCTACAATGGTCGTTTCGTCCTTCACTGCGACGATGCGCCGAGCGGAACCAAGGTGGCTGACTTCCACCGCGTCAAGGGAAAGGCCGGTGTCATTGCTTATTACGGTAGCGCCGGTCATGATTGCGATGTCTTCGAGAAGCGCCTTGCGCCGGTCCCCAAAGCCGGGGGCCTTGACTGCCACGCAAGAAATTGTCCCCCTCAATTTATTCACAACCAGGGTCGCCAGGGCCTCACCGTCAACGTCTTCTGCGATAATCGCCAGGGGCCGGCCACCGGCCTGGGAGACTTTTTCCAGTGTCGGGACTATGTCGTTGACGGAAGATACTTTGGTGTCGGTTATCAGGATTAGCGGGTCTTCCAGCGTCACTTCCATGCGCTGGGCGTCGGTAACGAAGTGTGGCGACAAGTAACCCCGGTCCAGGCGCATGCCTTCCACAAAGTCAAGCTCGTCAACCATGCTCTTGGACTCTTCGATGGTGATAACGCCTTCTCGACCTACCTTGTCCATAGCTTCTGCGATAAGGTCTGCGATTCCTTCTTCGTGAGCGGAGAGGGCTGCCACCCGGGCGATCTGTTCCCGATTTTCGACCGGAATAGCGATCTCTGCAATTTCCTTCGCTACCGCCCTGACAGCCTTGTCAATACCTGACTTCAGGTCCATGCCGTTGGCGCCGGCGGCGATGTTCATGAAACCGTTACGTATGATGGAGCGAGCCAACACCACGGACGTTGTGGTTCCGTCCCCAACCACGTCGTTGGTCTTGGAAGCAGCTTCCTTGACCAACTGCGCACCCATATTTTCATAAACATCGGGTAGTTCAACTTCTTTGGCAATTGTGACTCCGTCGCTGCAAACGACGGGCAACGACCACATCCGGTTTAACAGCACGTTTCGTCCGCTGGGGCCAAGAGTCAGACCAACCACCTTGCCCAGTTTATCCACGCCCGTCATCAGGCTGGCCCGGGCCTGCTCGTCAAAAATCAATTGCTTGTCTGCCATTCTAGAAAAACCTCCACGTTAATCTGTCGCCTGAACAGTGGCTGGCGACATTTGTCTTTTATAACTGTTAGACACAAGAAAAACGCCGTCATTCTGACGACATCTTCACATCTATCAATATGCGATAGCTCTAAGAGATTGTCAACAGTTGGAGCTTGATTGTGGCTAGATTCTTGCCGGGTTTCGGGTGTTGACATTCCCCAGGAGTGCCGCCTGCATCAACCGCCTGGCTGAAGACTATAGTCCGGCTATCTGCCCCCAGTAATGTACTTCATTCGAGCCATCTATATTTGACGACATATCGGCAATAAGCACTTTCTTAGTGGGATGATTCACACAGGGCGCGATTTCAGCCAGAGGGATCAGGACAAAAGCTCGTTCAGCCATTCGGGGGTGTGGGATTTGAAGGTCCGGAACCTCCAGATTGATGACAAGATCCCCGTACAGCAGGATGTCAATGTCGATTGGCCGGGGGCCGTATCGCACGCCGGCCGTGCGCCCCATCCTTGGCTCAATTGTCTTGGCGAGTCCCAGCAGTTGCTCCGGCGTGAGCGTTGTCCTGGCCTTTACAGCGCAGTTGAGGAATTTGGGCTGGTCAGTCAACCCCCATGGTTCGGTCTCGTAAACTGCGGAGCAGCCCAGGATTTCAAGATCGCCGGAGGCACCCAACTCCTCCAGGGCCCGAACCAGGTTGGCGAGGCGATCACCCACATTTGAACCCAGGCCCAAATAGACTGTAACGGAATTCACTGCTAGTGCTCCCAGGGTTCAGGCCTCCAATTGCGCACTATGGCGTCGCTCATCCGGCACACTCGTACCATTTCCTTAACGTCATGCACTCTGACGATGTCCACACCCCCAGCTATGGCCAGGGCCACGGTAGCAGCGGTACCTTCCAGCCTGTCTTCCACAGGCAAGTCCAGTACAAAACCGATGGTGGACTTGCGGGAAGTCCCCACCAGCAGGGGAAAACCAAGGGCTTTGAACTCAGTTAGCTGCCTGAGAATCGCCAGATTGTGGTCCGGGGTCTTGCCAAATCCGATCCCAGGGTCAAGAACAATGTTCTCCGGTCTGACTCCCGCGCTGGTCGCGGCTTTTACACTTTGGGAAAGGCTGCCGAGAATATCGGGCAATAGTTGGTTGTACCGGCGGGTCTTCTGGTTGTGCATCAGGATCAGGGGCGCTTCCGCTTCCGCCGCCACACTCGCCAGTGCAGGATCCGCTTTGAGACCCCATACATCGTTAACTATATCGGCGCCCTGTAATAGGGCTTCCCGTGCCACGTGCGACTTGTAAGTGTCGACGCTTATGGGAATCTTGGCTACTTGGGAAAGAGCCTCCAAGGCGGGCGAGAGCAGACGAACTTCCTGCTCAGGTTCAATGGGGTTTGAGCCAGGACGGGTGGATTCGGCTCCCACGTCGAGGAAGTCTGCCCCTTCCTCCTGAAATCGCAGGGCCTGGTCAACGACGGCTGAAGTGTCTGATCCCAGTCCGTCACCGGAAAAGGAGTCCGTGCTAAGGTTAATTATGCCCATGACATAGGTGCGCTTGCCCCAGACCAGGGGCTGTCCATGGGCAACGGTTAACTCTTCAAACCGTCTCAGTAGTGGCGCGCTCATAGGGGGCTCACAAAGGAGGGATATTAGTCTGCAGAGCGTTCTGGTCTGTTGTGTAGAGCCTGTTCCAGCTGCATAGAAAGACGTACACATATTATATCTTGCCATAGGTTATAATGGGGCAGATTTCGCAAATGCCCGATTGAGCGTCGGTTAATCAAACCTCGGTCAATCAATCGGAGCATTTGACTGCCCAGGAGCGGAATTGGCTACCGAAAAGCGGGTCATAGACCAGAAAATTGACAACCTGACTGAGATGCGCCAGCAGTCCCGCCAGGGTGGCGGTGCTCAACGGGTCGAACAACAACACAGTCGGGGCAAATTAACGGCGAGGGAAAGGCTGACCCGCCTGATGGATGAGGGTACCTTCCAGGAGATTGACTCCTTTGTAACCCATCGGACCACGGATTTCGGCTTGGCCAATCGCAAGTTTCTTGGCGACGCGGTGGTCACCGGTTACGGCCGGGTGGATGGTCGGCAGGTCTTCGCCTACGCCCAGGACTTTACTGTGTTTGGGGGCTCGCTTTCAGAGGTTGTGGGCGAAAAGATCTGCAAGGTGATGGATCTCGCCGGGAAGACCGGTTGTCCGTTGGTGGGTATCAACGACTCGGGTGGTGCGCGCATCCAGGAAGGAGTTATGAGCCTGGGCGCTTACGGCGACATTTTTCTCCGAAACACTCTCTATTCTGGTGTTGTACCGCAAATCTCAGTCATCATGGGGCCCTCCGCTGGCGGGGCCGTTTACTCGCCGGCCATCACAGACTTCATTTTCATGGTCAAAGGTACCGGACAGATGTACATAACTGGCCCTGACGTAGTTAAGACGGTGACCGGAGCCGAAGTAACCCACGAGGAATTGGGCGGCGCCACTTCTCATGCGACCCGCAGCGGGGTAGCCCATTTCGTTTTCGATAGTGACGACGAATGCCTGGCCGAAGTGCGGAGGCTGCTGGGTTTTCTCCCCTCCAATAATTTGGCAGACCCTCCGCTGATCACCCGGGGCGACCCTGTGGACCGAATTGACCCGGACTTGCGGTACCTTGTTCCTGACGAACCAAATCGCCCCTACGATATTCGTGACTTGATTTATCGAATTGTGGACATCGGTGGCGAAGAGGAACTGGAAGAAGTCCCCATCGAAGAGTTCATGGAGGTCCAGGCAGATTTTGCCCCAAATGTCGTAGTTGGGTTCGGAAGATTCAATGGCAGCACGGTGGGAATTATTGGAAACCAGCCTTCATATCTGGCCGGTGTTTTGGACATCGATGCCTCTTCCAAGGCTGCCCGCTTTGTCCGATTCTGCGATTGTTTCAATATCCCTCTGGTTACCTTGGTGGATGTTCCCGGATTCATGCCAGGAGTGGACCAGGAGTATGGCGGCATAATACGACACGGCGCCAAGCTCATTTATGCTTATGCAGAAGCTACGGTGCCCAAGGTCAGCATAATTATCCGCAAGGCATACGGTGGGGCCTACATCGTGATGAGCAGCAAGCACCTGCGCTCCGACATCAATCTGGCCTGGCCTTCGGCGGAGATCGCCGTTATGGGTCCGGACGGCGCGGTCAACATTATTTATCGGGAGGAAATTTCCAAGGCGGAGGACGCCGAGGCCAAGCGGCAGGAATTGATCGCCGATTACCAGGAGAAATTCACTAATCCTTACATTGCCGCGGGGCAGGGTTTCCTGGACGATGTAATCGACCCGGCGGAAACCCGGGCGCGCATAATTGGCGCGCTGGACATGCTCCGCAACAAGAGGGACAACCTGCCGGCCAAAAAACATGGAAACATACCTTTGTAGCACAACGCGCATGCTGACGCTGGAGTCCTCTCTCGGAATCCTTTACGTTTCCACTGTTAATCTCTTTACTGAGATGTGAACCCACTTATTGTTCAGGAGCCTTGCATGGAATTTGGAATCTTTTATCAGCTTCCCTGTGCCGAAGACCAGTCACCTGCGGCTAGGTACGCGGACACTATTTCCCAGGCTCAGTTGGCCGATGATCTGGGGTTCGATACCGTTTGGCTGGCCGAAGTCCATTTCAACCCGCGCTTTTCAGTACTTCCGGCTCCTTTGCTTTTGGGATCGGCCATAGCGCAAACGACGAATAAGCTTAAGATTGCGACTGCCGTCAACCTGATGCCCTTGCATCACCCGGTTCGGCTGGCAGAGGAGTTCGCCACCCTGGACGTTATCTCGGAGGGGCGGGCGATTCTGGGTACTGGCCGGGGTGCCATGCTCCAACAGTATGCGGGTTACGGTATAGAGGTGGGCGAAGGAAGGGATCGTTTTCTCGAGGGCCTGGACCTGGTTCTGAAGGCCTGGACCAGCGAGGAGCTCAATTATGAGGGCAAGTACTACCAGGTTTCTGGTATTAGAGTGGTTCCCAAGCCTTATCAGAAGCCTCATCCACCGGTGTACATTGCATCGAACAGCGTGGACACCTTCCCAATGGTGGGCGAGTTAGGGCAAAACATTTTGATTGCGCCCATCGTAGTCACCCTGGACGGCGCCAAGACAGGTTTGAAAGAATACCGCAGGAAGTTGGTTGAGCACGGCCATGACCCAGGCACAACGAAAGTAAACGTAAATGTGCTGGTACACGTCACTAAAGACGAGGGCGGGAACTCCACACAGGGTTATGAAACCAGCCTCCGCAATTATCTGTCTATTTTGCAGGGGAACCGTTCCAGGGTAATATCTGGCCGAACCAGGGACTTGAGCTATGAGCACGTGTCCACCGAGCTTTCTGCCATTGGCAGTCCCGAACGAGTGATAGATAAGCTCGAGTCCATCATAGAACTGCTAGGGGCGGACGAAATCATGTGTTGGTTTGCGGTTGGCGGTCTCCTTCCCAACGAAGATGTTCACGCCTCCATGCGATTGTTTTCCGAAGAGGTAATCCCCCACTTCAAGTAGGTGCAGTTGGCCACTTCCGGTTCTCTGTTCGATTTTGGCCGGCAAAAGCAGGCGGACGCGACGGCCCCGCTGGCCGAACGAATGCGGCCCCGAAGTTTCGAAGAATTTGTCGGACAGGAACACATCCTCGGACAGGACCGTGTGCTGCGCCGGGCCATAGCTGCCGACCGGTTGCCCTCTCTAATTCTTTGGGGCCCTCCCGGAAGCGGCAAGACAACTCTGGCTCGCCTGGTAGCCACCGAAACTGAAGCTCACTTCGAGCAAATAAGCGCGGTAACTTCCGGAGTCGCCGACCTTCGGCGCATAGTGACCGAGGCCCGCGACCGGCAAGGAATGTACCAGCGGCGTACAATCCTGTTCGTAGACGAAATACACCGTTTCAACAAAGCCCAGCAAGATGTCATTCTGCCCCACGTGGAGGATGGCACTGTTACTTTCATTGGGGCAACCACGGAAAACCCTTCTTTCGAAGTCAATGCGCCACTCCTCTCGCGCTGCCGAGTATTCACACTCCAGGCGCTGTTCGAGGAACAGGTTGCCGGCATTGTGGGCCGAGCTATGGAGGACCAGGAACGTGGCCTGGGGGACATGAAAGCAACCATGGCGCCCGAAGCGCTGGACCATTTGGTCAACATCGCGAATGGCGACGCCCGGGTTGCGCTGAATGCTCTGGAAACAGCCGCCGCAGCCACCCAGGCTGACGGCTCAAGTGGCACGCAAATCACTGTCGAAGTAATCTCCGATGCTCTGCAACGCAGGTCTCCGCTATATGACAAAGCAGGAGAGGGGCACTATGACACCATATCTGCGTTCATTAAATCAGTGCGCGGGTCGTCTCCCGATGGAGCGCTTTACTGGCTGGCCCGTATGCTGGAGGCGGGAGAAGACCCGTTGTTCATAGCCAGACGGCTGGTGATTCTGGCGTCAGAGGACATTGGACTGGCAGAGCCGCAGGCCTTGCCGATTGCGGTTGCGGCACAACAGGCGGTGCACTTCCTTGGAATGCCGGAAGCCCGGATTCCTTTGGCCGAAGCAACGGTGTATCTCGCTACCTCTCCCAAGAGCAACACTGCGTACTTGGCTCTGGAACGTGCGCTGGATGATGTCAGAAAGAAACCTAACGACCCGGTACCGTTACATTTGAGAAATGCAGTAACCGGCATGATGAAGGCGATGGACTACGGCAAAGGGTATCGCTACTCCCACGACTTTCCCGGTCACTTTGTTGAACAGGATTACCTACCTCCGACTTTGAAGGGTGCCAAATACTATCACCCGGCCGAGGAAGGAAAAGAGAGGGAAATCCGGGAGAGGCTGCAGAAGTGGTGGGGCGGCGAGGAATCTAATCAGGCCGAAAGAGCCTGAATTACCTCGGCCGCACTTACCACATCAGCTTGCCGCGGGAAGATACGCTGGGTAAGGAAGTCGTGCACCTCTGGGTCCTGGTCGGAACAGCAGTCCTCTACGATGATGAGCCTGAAGTCAGCATCGGCCGCATAACGGGTCGTAGACAACACAACGCCGCTGGTGGCATAGCCCAGCATCACCACCGTTTCAATGTTGTTTGCTCTTAAAGCCATTTCCAGGTCTGTGCCAAACATGGCATTGACCCGATGCTTTCCGGCAACTACTTCTCCCTCGATTGGCCTGACCGCCTCGTGGATAACCTGCAACGGATCGCTTACAGCCGGCTGGCCCGACGCTTTTCGCTGGCTGAAAGTCTTATTCCGGTCGCTGATTTCCGGATAACCTGGGCGAAACACGGTTGCCGAGTAGCAGACCATAACGCCGGCGTCTCTGGCCACTTGTTGTATTTCCTGGGTCTTCGCCACCACTCCCCGTTCGATGGCGTGGGGAATGGAGTTCATCATATCCGCATAAAAGTCGGCGATGAGCAATGCGGTAGTTGACTTGTCCAGAGTAATGTCAGCCATTCTTACGGCACCTCATGGTTCAGGCAAACAGAGTGCCTTCAAATACTTCGATGTTAGTGTTCCTTCAAGCATTGTTCTGCTCGCGAAGCTTTCCAACCACCTCGGCTACCCTTGACAGAGCTTCCTCTACGTCGGCGCTGTCAACCTGGCGGTGGGTCACCATTCTCAGGGTTTGGGTTCGGGACGGCGTAACCTTGACACCTGCGTCGGCCAAAGCTTGAAGGACTTCCGGAGCAGTGCCCACAGAAGGGTCGATTTCGAAAATCACGATGTTCGTCTGAATGCTTTCAGGATCAACTTTAAGCCCCTCGATATCAGCCAGTCCCTGGGCCAGACGACGGGCGTTGGCGTGGTCGTCGGCCAGTCGATTAATCATAGTGTCAAGGGCTACCAGGCCGGCGGCGGCCAAAACTCCTGCCTGGCGCATGCCCCCGCCGATCATTTTCCGCCATCGGCGAGCTTCGCCTATAAATTCTTCGGAACCGACCAGGACCGAACCAACTGGGCAACTCAGGGCTTTGGAGAGGCAGAAAGAAACGTCGTCCACGTCCTTAACCAACTCAGCTGGCGGAACTTCCAGAGCCACTGCCGCGTTAAAGATGCGGGCCCCATCCATGTGTACGCTTGCTCCCGCCTCGTGAGCCACGTCGGCTACGGTTCTGGTGTCCTGCGGTGTCAGTGCCGCACCGCTGCACCGGTTATGAGTGTTCTCCAGGCAGACCAGAGTTGTGGGTGGCATATGGACGTTGCCCCGAGGACGAATGGCAGCGGTCAGGTCCTGAGGGTCTATCTTGCCCTGATCGTCGTTGGGGACCAACCGAACTTGCGCGCCGGCCAACGCCGAAACACCGGCCGATTCGTTCCAGAACATGTGTGCCTGGTCTCCCATGATTATCTCGTCGCCACGGTGGCAATAAGTGAGAGCGGCGACCAGATTGCTCATTGTGCCGCTGGCAGTCAATAGCCCCGCTTCCTTCCCCAGGATTTCTGCCGCCCGCTGCTCAAGCAAATTTATGGATGGATCTTCGCCGTAAACATCGTCACCGACTTCGGCTTCGGACATGGCTTTTCGCATCGCCTCCGTGGGGTGGGTGATCGTATCGCTTCGCAGGTCTATCACGTTCATTTGTTCGGCTCCCATAGGGGTGATTCGGGCTATTCTAGCAGGATTCCTTGCCAAACTCTATTGAGTCTTCTAATATGGCCGCAGGCGCCAGATGGCACACTGGAGGACGTCAAATGCGACAGAGCGCAGTTAGTTTCAAAGCCAAAGGCTTGAATTTTGAGGGCATTGTGGCCACTCCTGATGACGTAAGCGGCCCAATACCCGGCGTGGTAATTTGCCACCCTCACCCGCTGTTTGGCGGCAACATGGATAACAACGTGGTGATTGCTGTTTCGTTTTCCCTGGTCGAACAGGGATTTGCCACCATCCGGTTCAATTTCCGGGGTGTTGGCAACAGCGACGGAGAACACACCAAGGGAGAGCAGGAATACCAGGAAGTTCTGGGGGCCTTTGAGCTGCTCAAGGCTTGGCCTAACGTGGACGGCCGAAAACTTGGCCTGGTTGGTTATTCCTTTGGAACGTCGGTAATCCTCGGCAACTCCGCTGTCCAGAAGAAGGCAAAATCCATAGCTCTGGTCTCCCCAAATATTCGCGCGCTGTCTGACACACCCCTGAAGAAATCCAAGACACCCACATTCATCATTACAGGCAGCCGGGACAAACTGGTAGAGGCGGAAGACCTTCAAACAAATCTTGACGAATTTGCTCGCAACCCCAAGTTTGAGGTCATTAATGGTGCAGACCATTTTTGGGGCGGCATGGAACGTCAGTTGGTAGGGCCGGTTGCCGAGTTCTTCGCTGAGCAGTTGAAGTAGATTTCAAATGACCAACCGGGATAGCTGCGAGGAAGTTTCTGGATCGAGTTCTGAAGGCGGGGCCCCTGAAGCAACTGTCACGGGGGATCCGGAGGGCAGCGACCGGGAGACCGAAACAGTTGACAGCGATACCACCACGTCGGCCTATACTGAGGCGACTGTTTCCCTAGTGCCTGCGGCTGCTCCAGCCGAGAAGGCAGATGCTGATAGGCCTGAGCCCGCACTTTTTCGAAAACGCCCAATATTCCTCGACTTTGACCTGCTTCAGCTTGCGGGCATAGTCTTCCTTCTCGACCAACTTACGAAATTCCTCGTACGTGCCTATCTTCCATTTGGTCATTCCTATCCCAGCACGGGATTCTTCAGGTTTACCCACGCGGAGAATACGGGCAGCGCGTTTGGAATTCTCCAAGGCAACAACACGCCTCTGATTTTCGTTTCCTTTGTGGGAATTTTCGTGCTGGCTATGATCTACCAGAGCCAGCCCAAGGTCACTAACCTGCTGCGATTGAGCTTGGCCCTTCAAATAGGAGGCGCCGTGGGAAACCTGCTTGATCGTCTCCGTTTGGGTGCAGTAACCGACTTCGTCGATGTCGGTCTTTGGCCTATTTTCAACCTGGCGGATGCTTCCATAATTTCAGGACTGGTTCTGCTTGGCTGGATACTGCTGGTATCTGGCAAAAAAGATGTGGTGTCGGCCCCAGGGCCACTTGCGCCTAGAAACTATCAGCTTAAGAGAAGGGGCAGGTGTGCCCGGTGTGGCAGGTACCACGCGGGCAGGCGAAGTGGATGCCAAATGCCAATGCATATTCCCGCTGGGCGGCGCTACCTGCAGCGGCGAGCTTACCGGCGGCAAGGTTAAGCATTGACGGAAAAAGGGAACGAAACGGTTAGGAAGTTCAGGGTGACCACGGATGGGTCGCGGATTGATAGTTTTCTTGCGAGCAAGGATAAGGGCCTGACCAGGAGTCGCATCCATTCGCTTATCACGGAAGGCATGGTTAGCCTCAACGGTATTCCGCCCCGCCCGTCACAGAAGGTCAAAGCAGGCGACTGTATAGTGTTAACCATCCCGCCGGTAAGAGAAGCGCACCTGGTTGCCCAGGATATTCCCCTGGACATTGTTTATCAGGATTCGGAGTTCGCGGTCATCGACAAGCCGGCCGGCCTTTCCGTGCATCCCGGCCCCGGTCACCCGGATGGTACATTGGTGAACGCCCTCCTGGCCCGTTGTCCCGACATCGAAGGCATTGGCGGGGTTGCACGACCCGGAATTGTCCACCGACTTGACAAAGACACCTCAGGGTTGCTGGTCATCGCCAAGACTGAAAAGGCTCATCATGATCTCTCCGAACAGATCAGGGCTCGGCAGGTCCATAAGGGTTACGTGGCTCTTTCCGTCGGGACTCTCCCGCAGGAGAAAGGGACGATAGATGCTCCCATCGCCCGAGACCCCCGGCACCGAAAAAGAATGGCCGTCGTCCTTGGTGGAAGGGAGGCAAGAACCCACTACCAGGTAGTTGCTCAATACGGGAATTGCTCCCTCGTAGAGCTGGTGCTGGAAACGGGGCGTACCCACCAGATACGGGTACACATGGCTTACATGGGTTGTCCCCTATTCGGAGACGAGGTTTACGGCAGACGGAGCCCCGATCTGAATCGCCATTTTTTGCACGCCAACGTCCTGGGCTTTCGCCATCCGGTTACAGCCGAGCCTACGACATTCAGGTCAGGATTGCCCGCAGAACTTGAACAGGTGCTTCAAGACCTTTCTGCCTAAATTGGGTGCAATTGAGACAGGCCGCCCTGCCGACCGCTATCAAGTTTCCATAAACATACCCTCATCGACTTTTTTCTCCCTCTTTCTGACGTGCTAAAATAGGAAAGATCGTTACACCAATTACTACGAAAACAAGCCAGAGGAATCGACCAGAATGACCTCCCCGGACAACAATACCACCGATTTCATTCGCAACATAGTTGAAGGAGACCTTCAATCCGAGAAGTACGATGGACGGGTTGTAACTCGGTTTCCACCCGAACCCAACGGCTACCTCCATATAGGTCACGCCAAGTCCATTTGCCTGAACTTCGGAGTGGCCTCCGAGTATTCGGGCGGAGTCTGCCACCTTCGTTTCGACGATACCAACCCGCTCAGGGAAGACATTGAGTACATCAACTCGATTCAAGAGGACGTACGGTGGCTGGGGTTTGACTGGGGCACCAACCTTTTCTACGCTTCCGACTACTTTGAGGCATTGTACGGGTATGCCGAACAGTTGATCCTCGATGGAAAAGCTTACGTGGACAGCCTTACCGCGGATGAAATCAGGGAATACCGGGGGACTCTAACCGAGTCGGGAAAAGAGAGTCCCTTCCGGAACCGGTCCGTTGAGGAAAATCTTGATTTTTTCCGTCGTATGCGGGACGGCGAGTTTGAGGATGGGGCCCACGTGTTGCGCGCGAAGATTGATATGACTTCGCCAAATCTCAACATGCGGGATCCGACCCTTTACCGTATTCGCCGGGCCACCCATCACCGTACCGGGGATAAGTGGTGCATTTACCCCATGTACGATTACGCCCATGCCCTCTCCGACTCCATCGAAAAGATTACTCATTCCCTGTGCACACTGGAATTTGAAGACCATCGCCCTCTTTATGACTGGACTCTGGAAGAGCTTGATGTCTACCGCTCCCAGCAGATAGAGTTTGCCCGCCTTAACCTCACCAACACTATTATGAGCAAACGGCGCCTTCTTCAGTTGGTAGAGGGCGGCTATGTTTCCGGCTGGGACGACCCCAGAATGCCTACCATAAGCGGCCTGCGGCGACGGGGTTACACTCCCGAGGCGATTCGGACCTTCTGCGACCACATCGGCATTTCCAAGCGGGATACGGTGGTTAATATGGCCCTGCTGGAGCATTGCATTCGCGAGGACCTGAACCGCAACGCTCCTCGCGTGATGGCCGTACTGAATCCATTGAAAGTCATCATTGAGAACTATCCTGAAGGGCAAGTCCAGGAGTTTGAGGCTGTCAATAACCCTGAAGACTCCGGCATGGGTACACGAAAAGTCCCATTCACAAGAGAAATCTACATTGAGCGGGACGACTTTCGCGAAGATCCACCTTCCCGTTTCTTCAGACTGGCTCCAGGGAGGGAAGTCAGGCTCCGGTATGCCTGTTACATTACCTGCCGGGAAGTTGTAAGAGATCCGGATACCGGCGAAATTACCGAGTTGCGCTGCACCTACGACCCTGAGTCGGTCGGGGGTGGAACCCCCGATGGCCGGCGGGTGAGGGGGACACTGCATTGGGTGTCCGTGCCACACTCTTTACAGGCTCAAGTGCGGCTGTACGACTACCTGCTGGTGGACCCGGAAGGCGAGAGCGAAGAGGGCAGCAGAGATTTCATATCTCTTCTGAACCCGGACTCCCTACAAGTTATTGCCGACTGTCGGGTGGAGCCCAGCCTGTCCCAAGCCACGCCAGGCAGCAGATTCCAATTCGAGAGGCAAGGGTATTTTTGCGTGGACTCCAGGGATTCCAAGCCAGATTCCCCAGTATTCAACCGTACTGTCTCTCTGCGAGACTCATGGGCCAGAATAGAGCAGTCTCAAGGGTCGAAAGGTAGTTAAGAACCGGTTTTCGCCGTTGTACATAGTGAGTGACCCGGCCTGATTCTGCTGAAGCCGCAGTTCCACCTGGAGATCTTGTTGCTGGACCCCAGCGCCCGTTGCCGAGGAGGCAAGTTTTGCCCAACGAAGTTCGTGTCAGGTATGCACCTAGCCCCACTGGATTGCCCCATATCGGAAACATTCGCACTGCCCTCTTCAACTGGCTGTTTGCCAGGCACCACGGGGGAAAGTTCATTGTTCGTATTGAGGACACTGACCAGGAGAGGCTCGTAACGGGTGCAGTGGACGGTATACTGGACGGCCTGGAGTGGCTGGATATCGACTGGGATGAAGGGCCCCGGGTGGGTGGGGACTTCGGTTCTTACTTCCAGTCCGAACGACTTCACCTGTACCACGCCGAGGCCGAGAGGCTGATACAGCAGGGAGACGCATATCGATGCTATTGCACCCGAGAGCGTTTGGCTGCCGTGAGGACGGAGCAAGAACGGAGCAAGCAGGCCTTGGGCTACGACGGACACTGCCGCCACCTCAGCGACGGCGAAAAGAACGCCTACGAGAGTGAAAATGCCCCTTCAGTAGTTCGTTTCGCCATGCCGGACACCGGCGTTACCCGGTTGAATGACCTGATTCGAGATGAGGTGGAGTGGCAAAACGAACTGGTAGATGACTTCATACTGCTGAAGTCGGACGGCTTCCCCACCTATCACTTGGCAGTCGTGACCGATGACCACCTCATGCAGATCAGCCATGTTCTGCGCGCCGAGGAATGGCTGTCCAGTGCTCCCAGGCATTTGCAACTGTATCGTGCCCTTGGCTATACACCTCCGGAGCACGGGCATCTGCCAATGATATTGGGACCAGACCGGGCAAAGCTTTCCAAGCGACACGGCGCGACGTCCATACTTGAGTACCGTGACGACGGGTTTCTTCCAGATGCACTGCGGAATTTCATGGTCCTGCTGGGCTGGTCGCTGGATGACAAGACCGAGATAATGGCTTCCCAGACAGTAGTCGACAGTTTTACCCTCGACCGGGTGGGCAAGCCGGCGGCAATCTTCGATCGGGAAAAGCTGTCGTGGATGAACGGCATATATGTTCGAGACATGCCGCCTAAGGATTTGGCCGAAGCAATGATCCCCTTCCTTGAAAAGGGATTGGCCCCCGATCTCTTGCCTGTGGACGCCGAATATCTGCTTCGGATCGTTCCGCTAATCCAGGAAAGGCTTAAATTGCTTTCAGAAGCGCCGGACATGGTCGCCTATTTCCTGGAAGAGCAGGCCGTGTACGATCCCGCTAATCTGGTGCAGCGAGGAATGTCCGAAGGAGAGGCTGCAAAGGCTCTGGACCGGTCTCTCACAGTGCTGGAGGACGCCGATTTCAGCACCAGCGCGCTGGAGGAGCGGCTCCGGGCCCTGGGTGAAGAACTGGAGTTGACCCCTCGACGGTTCTTTGGGACTCTTCGTTGGGCAGTTACCGGGCGCAATGTCTCTCCTCCGTTGTTTGAAACTATGGAAGTGCTGGGCCGGGACAGAGTAATGTCACGACTGGCATGGGCTAAGTCCCAGTTGAACGGCTGATTATTTGAAGGGTAGTCGCACGCGTCCTTTCGTACCGTTGCTCAATATCCCATCAATGGGATCGACCTGAGCAAATTGAATCAAGAGTTGCAAGGGCACCGATCAGTTCGGTGCCCTTCTTCAATGGTATAACAACACCTGGACCGGGTTGCGACTAGGCGCCCCTCTTGGAACTATTCAAACTTTGGCAGGTAGCTGCCAAAAGTCAGGCGTCGAACAATTCCCCGCAGTGAGGACAAACTCGCTGCCCCTGGTTCTGCCGCTGGATTTCCGCGAGAAACCCTGATCCCAGGATGCCCGCCGGCAGTGCAAACATGCCTATCCCCATTACCGCAATAATGCCGGCCATAGCCTTTCCCAGGGGCGTTACCGGAGAGACGTCACCGTATCCCACGGTAGTTAGGGTAATAATGCTCCACCACATTGCTTCAGGAATGCTGGCGAAGTCATCCGGTTGTGCCGAGTGTTCAGCGTAGTACATAACTGCCGAGGCCAATATCAGCATGACCGCCAATACAAGCACCACGGTAAATAGCTCGTACATTTTGCTTCTGAGCACCGTGCCCAGGGTTCGTATTCCTTCAAAATACCTTCCCAGCCTGGCGGCCCAGGCCAGCAGTCGTACCGCTCTCAGAACTCTCAAATCGCCAAGTCCAAGGAAGGGCAGGTAGAAAGGCACTAACGCTATGAAGTCGATGAGAATCAGCGGCGTGGCGGCGAACCGAAGTCGACCATATATCGGACGGGAGAATCGGGAGTCCGCGGTGCAGGACCAAATTCTGAGCAAGTATTCCACGGTGAAGAGCACCATCGAAACTATTTCCAGGCCTCGAAAAAACGAGGGAGCCGCCTCATAGATGGTGTCAACCGTTTCCAAAATTTCGGCTGACGTGTTGATAACAATGAGGGTGATGATGAAAAAGTCTATTGCCCGGTTGAACCGGTCTCCTGCCGGTCCCACTTCCAAGAGTTCGTGGACCCTCAGCCGGATTGTCGACAGATTGAAAATAGCTCGACTCCTGTAGTTGTGCCGGTATCTGGAATGTGCTTCGCAGGTAAGAAAAGTTAATAAATAGATTTGGATTACATAATAACGATTATTTTTTCATTTTTGAGAAACTTTTAAAAATTTGCCTTGACAACCTCTAATGGGCAGTCTTTTAACCTGTTACTGAGGGGGAAAGCCATTTCTTATTGTTGAGTCCCCTCGGGAGCAAAGGTTCCAGATCCGCTCCCGGTCTTTTACCACTGAATGCCGTCTTCCTCAGGTTGGCTGCTTTCCGGGCCCTCAAGAGGTCCCTTTCATGTTGGTGAGGCCACTCAAGTAAGACCATCAGGTCTGCTGGAAAAGTTTCTGTCTGTTCAAATACGGAAACGGTTTTCAGCGACCCCTCAAGTAATCAAAACCGCCTTAGAACAGGAAACAGTCATGTTATAGCAATGGAATGGTAGCCGATATCCTACAGAATGGCACCGTTGTGCAGGAGCGGATTGGGCGGAAATTGGAAGTGAGGTGGGCTTATGGTATTGACTGAAGCAAGGGTGGTTTGCGACGGAACTCTAAAAATCGACGGAGGAGGCCTCTTTGGTCAACTCCCTAAAACTATCTGGGAAAACATCGTTTCAACTGACCGTAAGAACCGCATAACCCTGGGCCTTAACTGTTGGCTTCTAAATGTTGCAGGAAAGTGGGTGTTGGTTGATGCGGGAGTAGGAACGAATCAGGACGAAAAGGACAAGGAATACTATGGCATGGTGCCCAGCCGGATGTTCAAGGAACTGAAGAACGCAGGGCTGACTCCGAAGGATATTAGCGCGGTAGTTCTTACTCATTTGCATTTTGAACATAGCGGCGGCTGCACCCGCATGGACCGCACGGGCTCCATAGTACCCACTTTTTCCAGGGCTACCTATTACGTCCAGCGTGCTTCTTGGGAAGAAGCATGCGACCCCAGCGAACGCGGAAAGTACGCTTATCGGACAGATAATTTCATGCCCATTGCGGAACGTGGTCAACTGGAGTTGCTGGACGGAGACACCGAGATATTCCCAGGCCTTCAGGTTATTCAGTGCGACGGGCCCGCCAAGGGTCACCAGATGGTGCTCTTCAACCATGGTGGTGAGCGCCTGGTAATCCTGGGAGACCTGGTCCCGACCCCCTTCCACCTTAACCTGCCAGTGATCTCAGCCTTTGATTATTCTCCCCAGGACACTTTGGAACAAAAACGGGAAGTTTTGACGGACGCTGAGCGCTATGGCTGGCTGCTGGGCTTCTCCCACGGCCACGACGTTAAGAGCGGGTACCTAGAGCGGCGGGGCGAGATGGTTTACGTAACGCCGGTTGATTTGACCATAAAGAACAGGAACTGATAGCGGCAATTATCCTTCTACCACAAGCGCTGATACTAAAATGTACGGCCCCGGAACTTCTCCGGGGCCTTACATTTTCTACTATCAAGGTCCTACACTAATTGGCCGGGTCAGTCCACCCCTTGTCCATTCAGTATGCAAAGCCAAAGACCTGTTTGACTCAGGCAGGCCTCGCCAAGACTACATTCCCTGACAATTCTTTCAAATCAGCCCAGCTGATTGTATTGCCTATCTCGTGCAAATTGTCTTGTCCTTCATTTGGCAGCAATTCCACCCGGATGTAGTTGTCAGTCAGGCCCAGCAACCGGCTGACTCCCCTCGACCCACCCATTCCTTCCCAAAGTACCGGGCGTTCTGTTCCCAACTGTTTCAGCCTGAAGTTTTCGAAGGACTGCCGGCCCACTTCGATGGCTCGTGCCGTCCTCTCTTTTTTTGTTGGTTCGGAAACTTGACCCGGCAGGTAAACGGCTGAGGTTCCCGGTCTTTTTGAATACGGAAAGACGTGAATATCGCTGAATTCCATCGCCTCAACGAAAGCCAGGGTTTCCTCGAACTGCTTATCGCCTTCCCCGGGGAAGCCCGTAATTAAATCTGCGGTAATCGCGACTCCGGGAATGACCTGCCTCACCAGGGAGACGGTGTCTGCGAATTGCCTGGTTGTATATCGGCGCCTCATTGCTTTCAGTGTCTGATCGCACCCACTTTGCAGTGGTATGTGAAAGTGGGGGCATAGCCGGGAGTCATCAAGCCAGAACTGGAGCAGGTCGGAATCAATTTCCTGGGGTTGCAGAGAGGACACCCTTAAGCGGTCGATGTCCGTCTCAGTAAGTATCTGGCCAATCAATTGCCTCAGGTCTGTTCCCGGTATATCAAAACCATACGTTCCGAGTTGGGTGCCGGTTAATGCCACTTCTCGACAACCCTCATCAAATCGCAAGCTTACCTGGCGAACGACTTCCTGGGGAGGAATGCTGCGCTCTCGTCCGCGCACTTTGGGAACAATGCAATAGACGCAAACCTGATCACAGCCTTCCTGAATTTTCACCATGCCCCGGCTTCGTCCGGGAAGGTTGCCGGAGACGCTCTGCCCGATGTTTCGCACGGCAACGGAGTTCATTTGCTCCCAGTGGTTGCCTGCCTTTTCCCGGTGAGCGGCAACGGCCAGGGATACTAACTGGTCCTTTTTCTCGTTGCCTACGACGAGCGATACCGCGGGCATAAGGGCCAATTCTTGAGCGGCCCGCTGTGGATAACAGCCCGCCGCTACTACCACAGCGTCGGGGTTCTCCCGCCGGGCAGCGCGTAAGGCCTGACGGGCCTTGGAATCAGCCGTGGCTGTTACGGTGCAGGTGTTCAGCACATAAATGTCGGCTTCCCTAACATGTTCAACCACGCAATATCCTGCTTCCCGAAATTGCCTTGCCAGAATACTGCTGTCGGCCTGGTTGAGCTTGCAGCCATGCGTCTGGATGACAACCTTACCAGCCAAGCCGGTGTCTGGTTTGGCGTTATTGAATGAGGAAATATCGGTGAGGTTGAACTGTGGTGGCCTTGGCGTATGGATATGATCAGATGTCATGTTCTTGTGAAGCCATATTAGAGTCCACCATGTCCCAAAGTGTTTCTATAGCTCCGCTGATATCATCCAGGGCGCGAAATACGCCCTCAACCCGTCGGCGGGTTTCCCGGGCCCGTTCCAGGGCATCACTAAGGGCGGTAAGTTGCTCAAATGCTTCCCTTACCCGGCGGTCCCGAACGTCGCCACCCAATTGGTGAGCATAAGCCTTGACCGCCGCATCGTCGTCCACAGAATCGCCGCGACTGAGGGCAGCGCCTTTTACTGCCAGGGAAAGGCTCCCCCAAAGCAACTCTTCGGAACGATTCCAGCGCCCTCCCCGCAGCTCTGACATGGCGCTTTCGAGAAGGCGAAGACTTTGGCTCCGGTAGCGGGTAATCCTTGCTACATCAATATGTATCGTCATTGGATATCTGAGACTTTGGGGATCTTGCTTGAACGGGTCTCAATATTCTAGCATAGCTATTTGGCGCAATATCCTGCGTCCTTTCGGAAAGGTCTGGCTTAAGTATTGGAGTCGAGATGGAGCGCCTGTCAGCCTACAACCGCTTCTAGCCCATGGGGCGGTGTCTGGAATGGTGGTCGCAAATTGGGCATTGGTACCTCTATTACCGCCGGCCTGTTGGCCCTCAGTGCATCATGAAGTGCCGGACCCAATTCCCGGCGGTCGTCCAGTTTCAGTCCCAACGCGCCGTAAACCTGGGCCAATCGGGCAAAGTCGGGATTGTGCAGTTCCGTGCCGATGGTGCGCCCCTGGAATCGATTCATCTGGTCCGCCCTGGAGGCTCCCAACAAGCCATTGTTAAAAACCAGCGTCACGACGTTAATGCCCTCCTGCACGGCCGTGGAGAGTTCGCTGCTGGCATACATAAACCCGCCATCACCAATTGTGGCCACCACCTGCCGGTCTGGGTTGCCCACCTTGGCGCCCAGTGCTGTGGGAAAGGCGTAGCCCAACGTGGCAAAATAGCTGGAGGTCAAATAGGACCTGGGCTTGAGCACGGGAAAAGCCAGGTGACCCCAATAAGCGACTTCGGTTGTCCCGGCCACCATTATGGCGTCATCCTCCAGTTCCTCTCGCATTGTTTCAATGATCTCCACCTGGAGCGGGGCCAGTCTTCGGAGGTCCTCCGCAGCCTGTCGCCGAATCTCGGTCATTTCTCCGTCGTTCCACTGGCTGGCTTTAGTAGAGCCCCCCAGTTCGGCAAGCAACTCGGTGACTCCCAGTTTTGCGTCCGCCACCATGCCTACCTGAGGCTCAACGTTCCGTCCCAGTTCTTCCGGGTCGGCGTCGATCTGGATAACAGTCTGGCCGGAATGGAGAGACCAGGGAGTTCGGGGGTTCATGTTCATTCGGCTGCCAATCGCCAGGATAACATCGGCCTGGGGCAATGAATAATAGGCAGGGCCGTGCCCATAGTAGAAAGTACCCAGGGACAGTGGGTGGTTTTCGGCGATGGCTCCCTTTCCTTCTGGGGTAGTTATAACCGGGGCGTTCAAGGCCTCGGCAAGGTCCGCCAGCTCCGTAGTGATATCAGCTTCCCTGCATCCGCCGCCCGCCCAGATTAAGGGTCGTTCTGCCTTGGCTAGCAACTCCGCGGCTTGTTTCACCTTGGCAGGATCCGGGGACTGCTTTACAGTGCCCTCTCGCTCCAACAGTTCCATTTCCGCGGATGCCGGCAAAACGTCAAAGGGAATCTCAATCTCAACGGGCCTGGGTCGGCCGTCAAGAGTATGCTGCATGGCCATGTGCACCAGGTGAGGAATTTCTTCCGGCCTGGTGGTCCGGGCATTCCACTTGGTTATGGGCTTAAAGACGTCCAGTTGGTCGTTTACTTCGTGGAGAGCGCCTTTGCGCTGGCCCAGGCTGTTACTGTCAATTTGACCTGAAACCAGCAGTACCGGGGATGATGTGGCATAGGCCGTTCCGATGGCAGCGGCGGCATTCAATGCCCCAGGGCCCGGCACTACCAGGGCTACACCCACCCGGCCCGTGGTGCGGGCATAGCCGTCTGCCATGTATCCCGCTGACTGTTCGTGGCGAACCGTTATGAGCCGTATGCCGGGTTGATCGTAAAAGGCGTTATAGGCTTCCATTATCTGAACCCCCGGCAAGCCAAAGACGACCTCCACTCCCTCTCGTACCAGGGATTGAACCAAGGCCTGTGCGCCGGTCATGTTTGGCATTTCCCACCTCTTCAAGCTTTGAACGTTCAAAGCTCTGAACGAATTTGAGATATGATGCTGAACCTGACAGTGGCTGTCAATGGGTGCAGGTAGCAGGTATATGCACTTGATGATCGGTAGGTCACTCTGGCACGAGGTTTGCGGCTGTTTCTGGCATACACCAGTGTTAGCGTTTGTGGTATAACATTGGCAGTTCCAGTGGCCGTCTGGAATTGAGAGCGAGGAAAAGGCATGAAATACGATGTCATCATCATTGGAGCAGGTGCTGCTGGTTGTGTGCTGGCGGCCCGTCTGTCCCAGGACCCGGACCGGTCCGTGCTGTTGCTGGAAGCAGGCCCAGATTATCCGGACTTTGACCAGTTGCCTCTGGATTTGAAGGAAGGCAACAATATGTGGCGTTCGGCCTATGGCCCCCATAACTGGGGCTACACGGCCACTGGTACACCGTTGATGGCCGAACAGGTGCAGATTCCCCGGGGCCGGACCATTGGCGGGTCCACTTCCATAAACGGGCAGGTGCTCTTTCGCGGAGTTCCCGGCGATTACGACAACTGGGCGGCCTGGGGCAATAATGAATGGGAGTACCTAAAGGTGCTTCCCTATTTCCGCAAGCTGGAAACGGATCTGGACTTTCCGGGTGACGACTTCCACGGAAGCGATGGCCCTATCCCGGTTAGGCGCTACAAGCGTGAAGAGTGGCTTCCCCATGCAACTTCCTTTTATGATGCCTGCGTCGACTTGGGTTTCCGCCAGGACGCCGACCAGAATCACCCGGACTCCAGCGGCATCGCAGCCAGGCCCTTGAACAACATCGACGGCGTCAGGATGAGCACTGCCATAACCTACCTAAACCCGGTACGTAATCGACTTAACCTGACGGTTCGCGGCAATGTCACGGCGCGGAGGGTTGTGTTTGAGGGCAGGCGCGCCGTCGGTGTAGAGGCCGAGAGCGGGGGGGACACCTTTGTGCTGGAAGGAGAACAGATAATTGTCAGCAGTGGCGCCATTGCGTCTCCGCAGATTCTGTTGCTCTCAGGTGTCGGGCCCGCCGACCATCTCCAGGAAATGGGAATAGAACTTGTTCACGACTTGCCCGGAATCGGACAGAACCTCCGGGATCACCCGTCCTGTTTTACCCTCTTCAGAGGTAATGGCGAAGCGCCCGACGATTTGGCCCCCAGCATTCAGGTGGGCCTGCGCTTTAGCCTGGAGGGTTCGCCCACGACCGGTGATATCCAGTTGGCGCCGATTTTGATGAATAGTGAACACCGCCCGGCCAACGTTACCATAGAAGGTGAGGGATTCCATTTCGGTTTTAGCGCGGCTATCCAGAATGCGGTGAGCGCAGGACACTTGCGTCTGGCTTCAACTGACCCCAAGATACAGCCGGTTTTGAACTATGACTACCTTTCCAGCCCTTACGATCGGGAACGAATGCGGGGAGCCATACGTACAGGCCTGCGAATTGCCGACCATCCTTTGTTCGCCGACATCATAGTCGAACGGTTGAACCCCACCGACGCAGACCTGGAGTCTGACGAAGCCCTGGACAACTGGATGCTGCGAAACGTGGGCACCCAGCACCATTCTTCGGGAACCTGCAAAATGGGACCGGCCGACGACCCCCTGGCTGTAGTGGATCAGTATTGCCGGGTTCACGGTATGGAAGGCCTTAGGGTAGTGGACGCCTCAGTGATGCCCGACGTAATCCGAGCCAACACCAACGCCACCACGATTATGATCGGTGAGAGAGTGGCCGACTGGATTAGTGAAGGGAAATAGCTTCGTCTTCCGCAAGTTGGCCCAACAAAGAAAACAATCCAAGAGGATGGTTATGCAGCCATGACTACCAGCAACTCAAACGTAAGAATAGAGCGGGACTCGATGGGCCAAATGGAAGTGCCCGCGGACGCCCTCTTCGGGGCATCCACCATGCGCGCAGTCCTGAACTTCCCCATCAGCGACCTGCGCTTCCCCCGCACCTTTATCCGGGCTCTTGGCTTGATAAAGCAGTCTGCGGCCAAAACCAACATGTCGCTTGGTGCGCTTGACGAATCTCTTGGCGCCGCCATTGTTGAGGCCGCCCAAGAGGTAATTGAAGGCAAGTTCGACGACCATTTCGTTCTGGACGTCTTCCAAACGGGCTCAGGAACTTCCACCAACACCAACGCCAACGAAGTAATCGCCAACCGGGCCTCCCAGATTAAGGGAGGAGATTTGGGGTCTAGGCTGGTTCATCCCAACGACCATGTCAATTTGGGCCAGTCATCCAATGATGTCATTCCCACGGCGATGCACCTTGCGGCGCTGCTGGCCATCAAGGAAGACTTGATTCCTGGCCTTGAGTTTTTGCGAGACGAATTGCAAAAGAAGTCGGACGAATTCTGGCCGGTTATCAAGACCGGGCGCACCCATCTACAGGATGCTACACCTGTCCGGTTGGGACAGGAATTTCTTGGTTATGCGGGCCAGGCCGAAAACGGAATCCGCAGGCTTCGCCGTGCCCAGGATGCTCTGTCGGAAGTGGCTCTGGGCGGTACAGCGGTAGGGACGGGAGTAAACACTCACCCCGAGTTTTCGGCCCGCACCTGCCATTCCCTAAGCGAGGTTACCGGCGTAAGTGTCCGTGAAACCGACAATCACTTTCAGGCGCAGGCCAGTCTTGACGCGGTGGTGGAGGCCAGCGGGGAACTAAAGACCATTGCTATCAGCCTGCATAAGATTGCCAACGACATCCGGTTCATTGCCTGCGGGCCAAGGGCTGGCCTTGGCGAGATAACGGTCCCCGAGGTGCAGCCGGGTAGTTCAATAATGCCGGGCAAGGTCAATCCTGTCATCGCGGAGTCGGTTATCCAGGTGGCCGCTCAGGTAGTTGGTAACGACGCCACCGTCACCCTGGCAGGTCAGGGCGGATACTTTGAGCTCAATACCATGATGCCGGTAGCCGCTTACAACATCCTGCAGTCCATCTCTTTGCTGGCTGCTTCAGCCAACAACTTCGCCGAGCAATGTGTCAAGGGAATCGAGGCAACCGATGTGGGCCCCGCCATGGTCGAGAATGGATTAATGCTGGGCACCGCTCTGGCGCCGGCCATTGGCTACGATGCCGCCGCCGCTATTGCGAAGGAAGCGGCGTCAACCGGGCAGACTATCCGGGAGGTTGCCAAGCTGCGCACCGAAATCGGCGACGAAGAACTTGGTTCGCTGCTGAATCCCGAAGAAATGACCAAGCCAAGCCTGGAAGTACGCGGCGGCGGGGGTTAGTCGCTACCTGTTTAACATGGGTCGGCAGCCCGTGCGGGCCTTGTCGAAGGGAACAATCAAACTTGAAAGAAGTCTTGGCAAGTGAATCTAATTGAGGAGGGGAAATAATGGCACTGGTAAGATGCGTTACGGAAATGGGAATGGGTGTGGACGTTCATGGGCTAGACTACACTAACGCCGCCAAGCGGGCTGTATTTGATGCCCTGCACCATAGCAGCTTGGGTTTTCAGAGGCTCATCGGCAAGACGGCCGATGACATGCGGGTTGACGTTACCATTGGTGTCCCAGAACCCGGTGCGGTCGATGGCGATGCGGTAATCGCTACGCTGCCCCATGGTACGGGGCACATTAACGTCGTACAAGGCGGGCTGCAAGTTCTTAACGACGAGGGTACCGATGGGACCCTGATTGCCAACGCCATAGTTATAGTGAGCTTCGACGACGGTAACTAACGAAAGTCGTTGACGAGGACACCGAAAAACTGCGGGCCCCGGTCATTGACCGGGGCCCGTCTATTGAACTCTGACTTCGGGTCAGGCTCGGATAGCCTGTCCGAAACTTACTCGCCTTCCGGAGCTCGGGTGCCAAACACCTTCTGGCCTTTAACAAAAATGCACCTTCGGATGTTGTTTTCCAGTTCCGTCGGGTCTTCCACCGCTGGGTAGCGCAGGCGTGCTTCCGGCGTGCGCAGGTAATCATAAACCTTGCCCAGCACTTCATCCTCCGAATCCCCGGTTATTATTGTCTTGTCCCGAGAGTCGGACAAGAAATTACTCGGCCTCACGTAGTAGACATCTGGCATATCTCCTCCTCCATTAACAACCAGAATTTTCGGCGCCATCGCCGGCTCATCACTTGCTGTGGAAAATTTGTACACTAAAGGGCGCTCGGTTGTCAATGCTGCCCGAATCTATGCACCGAACAATCCTGTTAATCCACAAACCTATTCATCCTGAGGCGGCCTGCCCCAGCCACCCCCGCCTGGGGTGCGGATACTCAGTATGTCGCCCGGCTCCACGTCCAGTGTTTCCTTACCGGCCAGGTGGACCTCCTCGTATCCACCCTTCAGCAGCACATTCTCACCCGGATGACCGTGGTGTCCCCCATGGAAGCCCGGGGGGTGAAACTTGCGCCGTTCCGATAGTATGGTGACCCGTGCAGAGTTGAGAAATTCCACATCCCGTACCAGTCCATCGCCTCCCTTGTGAAGCCCGTCTCCTCCGGAACCCCGCCTCAGGGCATAACGCTTCAGCCTCAGGGGGAACGCAAACTCCAGCGCCTCTATCGGAGTATTCATGGTGTTGGTCATGTGGGTATGGATTCCGGAAATGCCGTCCTTGGTAGGCCTGGCCCCCATGCCACCGCCGATAGTCTCGTAGTAAACGAACGGGCGACCCCTGTCCAGGTCGTGGCCTCCGATGAGCAAGTTGTTCATCGTTCCCTGGCTGGCCGCTGGGATCAATTCCGGCAGCGCCTGGGCCATGGCAGTCAAGAGGACGTCGGTAATACGTTGGGAAGTCTCCACATTGCCTCCGGCCACGCCATGCTGCGGCTCGGGGTTCACCAGGGTGCCACTGGGTGTGACTATCGTTACGGGTCTGAGGCAGCCTTGGTTAGCCGGCGCTTCATCCCCCACAACGCATCTGACCATGTAGAGGCTGGCGGAAACAGTTACTGCCTGGGGAGCGTTAATGCACCCGGGGCGCTGTGGAGAAGTCCCAGTGAAATCGATGGTCATTGTGTCGCCGAATATAGTGATAGCCACCGCTATAGGCACAGGTTCCTCGGTTAGCCCGTCGTCGTCCATGTAATCCAGCACCCGGTAGATTCCGTCGGGAATCCTGCTAATAGCGTTTCGGGTTACCCGCTCCGAATAGTCAAGCAAGGCATCCATGTGCTCGCGGGCCTCTTCGACCCCGTATCGTTCTACAACTTCCTGGAGCCGCCTTTCACCGACCCGGACCGAGGCTATTTGAGCGGCCAAGTCCCCTTTTCGCTCCTCCGGTGTGCGAGAATTGCGGCATATGATCTGCACTACTTCCTGGTTCAGTCGACCGCCTCGTGCCAGCTTGATTGGCGGCAATATCATCCCTTCTTGATAAAGTTCCGTGGAAAGCGGCAACGAGCCGGGAGTCATGCCTCCCACGTCGGCGTGGTGGCCCCGGTTGGAAACAAAGCCGACCAGTTCCTTTTCTCCCTGTAGGTTCACAAACACGGGCGCCACGAGGGTGATGTCCGGCAAGTGGGTGCCGCCAAGATAGGGATCGTTGAGTATTACCATATCGCCGGGTCTCAGTGAACCGGGGAACGTCTCCAGGGCGGCCTGCACCGACGCCGGCATGGCGCCAAGGTGGACAGGCTGGTGCGCTGCCTGGGCGACCATCTGGCCGGAAGGATCAAAGATGGCGCAAGAGAAATCACGTCGTTCCTTGATGTTGGGCGAGTAAGCGGTCCGCAGAAGCGCTACGCCCATCTCTTCGGATACCGAGATGAACATGTTCTTGAAGACTTCAAGGCTTATGGGGTCAACTGCCATTCATGCTTCCCCTTTTGATCCATCGAAAATTGAGGCAATGCTCTGAATCGTAGGATCTTTGTTCAGCTTGCGCTTGGCGGAATACAGGCTACAGACTGGCGAGCAAATCGTCCTTTTCGGACTTATTCTCAGGCAAAACCAGTGTGTAGTACTCCTTGCTCATGATTTCTCGGGTCATCTCTTCCGGCAATTGAGAGAAGGGCCCGTTGGGGTCAATTTGGGTACGGTGGCAATTGAGTGACGCGATTTTGATGTCAACGTACGAGCCAAGGTCGAGAGTGGTGGTGACTTCCTCGTCCGGAGTTCCCACCAGATCTACATCCTGGCTGGCGAAGGGCGGAGTGATGTCCAATTCCAACATCTGGCGCCACATTCTTTGGAAGTTGCTTCGAGGGAAGCAAACATAGTAGAGAAGAAAGGAAGACTCGTCATCCCTGCCTTGCGTTGACTGCCGGGAGTGCCCCTTTTCATCGGCAACGAGTTTAAATGCCTCTGTAGTGTGTAAACAGACGGCACGGTGGTCGGGATGCCCGTATCCGCCGGTGGGGTCGTGTGTAATCACGATGTTGGGCCTTGTTTCCTTGATAATGTCGTTGAGTTGGGCAATGACGGTCGCGGCTTCTGCCTGATTGAGAGATTCAGGGTGTTCGTTTTCCTCGGTGCCTGCCATGCCCGAGTCGCGGTAGTTCAGGAAACGAATGTCTGCCACTCCCGTAACACGCATGGCATCCCGCAACTCCTCTTGGCGGACCTGGGCCAGGGTCTCGTGTGTAGCCAACGTTGGATCGCTAATTTCGCCCACATCCCCGTTGGTAGCGCAAACGAGTGTTACTTGTGCACCTCTGGCAACCAGCATTGCCAGAGTGCCACCGCTGCCGAATCCTTCGTCGTCAGGATGGGCGAATGAGGCCAGAACACGAAGCTGAGTCAAGTCTCCCGGCACTGAGGTCATTAAGTCTATCTCCTGGTAGTTTCTAACTCCTGGTAGTTATGGTTATGCCACTCGTAAGAAATTTCAGACCTGTTCAAGGACCAGATTTCCAAATGGGTCCACAGAGCCTCCCCAGCCGGGCGGTACTACGACGGTCGTGTCCAGTTGCAGCAAGAGAGCGGGCCCTTCGACATAGTTGCCCGCTGTTAGGCGGTCCCGGTCGTATAGAGCGGTGGGCAGAGAGCCCTGTTGAAACACAACAGTGGCTTCTTCAATGCGGGCTACGGATGAGTCGGCTACCCCCAATGGCTGTGGGACCATGTTGGGCTTTTCCACTTCCAACTCCAGCTTGAGCCGGAGGTTGACGATCTCCACAGCCTCATTCCGGTCGGCATATCCGAATCGCTGCAAATGCGCCCTATAAAAGCTGTTGGCTATAGCCCGTTGCAAATCGGTTCGGCGGGTGGCCGATGGGTACTCAATAGTTAGCTCGAAAGATTGTCCTACGTAGCGGGCGTCCAGGTAACGCCGGGCAACCATTTCTGTTGCCGGGAGTCCTTCCTGCAGCAGTTCCCGCCTGGCCTGGCCTTCCATGCCATGAAATTCCTCATCCAGGCGCGCTTGGTTGATGTCGTCCCCCCGCAACATGGCAGTACGGGAGTAGTCTTTGACCACGTCCGCAATGGCGACGCCGAGGGCGGAAAGGATGCCGGGATGGGTGGGGATGAGTATCCGGGGAATTCCCAGTTCCTGTGCCAGTTCGCAACTGTGCATAGGGCCGGCGCCACCAAAAGGCACCAAGGTAAACCGGCGAGGGTCGTAACCTCTTTCCAGCGAGATTGTGCGGATGGCGCGTTCCATGTTGGCGTTAACGACACGGATAATGCCCAGGGCGGTTTCCTCCGGGGTTGATCCAATCTCATTGGCCAGTTTCTCAATGAGTCCCAGTGACCGATCCTTGTCCAGCGAAAGTCTGCCCCCCAGGAACTGGGCCGGACGCAGCCTGCCTAGAACAAGGTTGGCGTCGGTAACCGTTATGTGGTTGCCTTGACCGTAACAGGCCGGCCCGGGGTCAGCTCCTGCCGACTCAGGGCCGACTACCAAAGCGCCGCCGGTATCAACACGTGCGATTGAGCCCCCGCCGGCGCCCACCGTATGAATCTCTATCATCGGCACGCTTATCGGGTAGCCACCCAGGTTGGCCGAGGTAGTCTCTTTGATTCGGCCGGGGCACAATGAAACGTCCGTGGATGTGCCCCCCATGTCGAGAGTGATGATGTCCGGGTAGCCCGCCTCCCGACCGACATGGAATGCGCCAACCACTCCGCCTGCCGGCCCACTAAGGATGGTTCGGACCGGCTGTTCTGCGGCGAGGCGCGCAGTGATGCTGCCACCGGAAGACTGCATGATGCGTAGCCCACTCCCCAGAGACTGTTCCAATTCACCCAGGTAGCGTGCCATTACGGGCCCTACGTAAGAATTTACCACCACGGTGCTGGTGCGCTCGTATTCGCGAAACTCGGGAATCACCTGAGATGAAATGGAAATGAAGGGGGGATCAGGGAGTCGTCTCAGGGCGTTCAGCAGCTTTTCTTCATGCAGGGGGTTCAGGAACGAGAACAGGAAAGAAACGGCAACTCCGTTCACGTCGGCCTTTTGCAAGAGGGTCAATAGAGTCTCAATGGCCTCATCCTGCAGGTCTTCAAGGATTTCTCCCTTGTAGTCCACTCTTTCCGGCAGACCGAAGCGCAGTTCCCAGGGAGCCAGGGCCGGTGGCCGTTCCAGGTTCAGGTCGTATAAGTCCGATCGGCTTTGACGGCCAATCTCCAGGACATCCTCAAAGCCCAGGGTGGTTATTAGCGCCGTTCGACCGCCTTTCCCCTCAAGGAGGGCATTTGTGGCTACCGTGGAGCCGTGGACGTAGTCTGCCTCGCCGACGTCAATTTCGGAGATGCCGCGGCGTACCCCTTCCGAGGGTTCTGAGGGTGTGGACGGGAGTTTGTGGACTGAAAGGCTGCCATCCCGAAGAATGGCGATGTCGGTGAAGGTTCCGCCGACATCAATACCCACGATGGTTCGCGTCATATTAGCTCTTGCTTTAGGGAATCCGTGGCCCGAAGCTCTATTCTTCAGGCCAAGTAATCATTTTTTGGAAGTCGGGGGAGTCTGAGACATGGATGTAAAATGTGCAACCAGACACTATAGGCTGGATAGAATGCCCTAGTCCACCAATGCAATTCGCAAGCGTTTGTTTATGCGGCCCTTGCTCTCGTGTCCAACCACCCTGATACCACCCACCTCAGATGTATTGGCCACGTGGGTCCCCCCGTCAGCCTGCAGGTCCAGTCCTGATATATCGATCGTACGGACTTCCTGTATGTTGGGCGGAAGCAGATTGATTTTCGTGCGTATGAGGTCAGGCACTTGCTCTGCTTCTGAACGGCTGAGGTTGTGGACGTGTATCGGCCGGCTTGCGGCGACCTCGGCATTGATCTTTTCTTCCACTTCGCTGGCGAACTCGGCGCTCATCTGTTCCAGTTCAAAGTCCATGCGGGCTTCACCGGGCCGCATATCGCCGCCTGTTACCTTGGCCCCGTAGTCTCGCCACACCACGCCGCACAGTATGTGAAGAGCAGTGTGCGTCCGCATGAGCCGATATCGAGTTTCCCAGTCTATTCGCCCTGTAACAGATGCACCTACATTGGGCAGCGCTCCATCGATTTGATGGACTATCTTTCCATCTGAACGGACCATTTTCTTGACCACGTAACTCTGATTGCCATCGTTCAGAATTCCGGTATCACAGGGTTGCCCCCCGCCGCCAACATAAAAGACAGTCCGATCCAGGACCACTCCGCCGTCAACTACATCTATCACTTTGGCGGAAAACTCCTGGGTATAAGCGTCTATCTGGGCCAGCAACTCTGTCATGGGCAGTCTGTCCTTCATTCTGGGTTTGAAACCCATCCAGCATTATAGCAGATGTGTAGCTATGCACGTTTCATTGCAAGCTGGGGAAGATATCGTAATCAGGGGCAGGCAATCAGGGGTAAACGAAGTAAACAAGAGTGAGGATTGACCATTTCTGACATTGCCCCTTTCCCTTCATTGCCCTTAATGTCATATAATTGCTTGTGATAATATAATTGGCTGTAATTGAACCCTGGCCCATTGATAAAGGCCAACCCCGACAATCTGTAATTTCAGGTGACCTTCCAATGAAACTCTCCTGCCTGCAAGAAAACCTCAGCCGTGGACTATCCGTAGTGGGAAGGGCGGTTGCCAGCCGGGCTACGTTGCCCATTACCCAGAATGTGCTTCTGGAAACCGACCGGTCCATGCTCAAATTGTCCGCCACCAATCTGGAAATTGCGATAACCACTTGGATTGGGGCCATGATTGAGGATGAGGGCTCCATAACTATTCCGGCCCGACTGTTGACAGAATTCGTTAACTCCCTTCCCAGCGACCGGATTGACCTGGAACTGGAGCCTGGAAGTGGGGTAATGCGGCTGGCTTGCGGTCGGGCGGAAGCACGCATCCACGGAGCCAATGCCGACGACTTTCCTCCTATACCCCAGGTGGAAGAAGGAGTTTCGGCCCGGGTGGGCACACAAGACCTGAAATTGGCAATTTCGCGGGTGGTGTTCGCGGCGGCGACTGAAGAGTCTCGCCCGGTACTGACCGGCGTAGAGGCCAAGTTGTCCGGGGATCGATTTACGCTTGCGGCCGCGGACGGCTTCCGATTGGCGGTGCAGCACGGCACTCTAGCCGAACCTGTTGAAGCCGATATTGGTGTAATAGTTCCGGCAAGGACCCTCAACGAACTGAGTCGCCTCCTTGGTGACCAGGATGACCCGGTGGAAATCATGATGGTACCGGCTCGAGGGCAGGTCCTGTTCAAAGTCGGCGGCATAGAGGTTGTGTCCCAGCTGCTGCAGGGCACTTTCCCGAACTACGACCAGCTAATACCTCAAAATTTCGATAATCGCAGCGTTTTTGATCTTCAGAAGCTGCTTCGGGCCGCCCGAACGGCGGCAATTTTTGCCCGCGACGGTAGCAACATCATCCGGATGCAGATGATGCCGGGTGAAGAGGAGGGAGCTATTGGCAAGGCTGTGATCTCTGCTAAATCGGAAGAAGTGGGGGAGAACCAGGGAGAGGTCGACACCGAAACCATCGAGGGCGGCGAGTCCAAGATTGCCTTCAACAGCAAGTACCTTCAGGACGTGCTGACTGTCCTGGACCGGGGGCAGGTAGCACTGGAAACTACTACCTCATCCAGCCCTGGCGTATTCAAGCCCATCGGCACCGACGACTACGTGCACGTTGTAATGCCAATGTTTGTTCAGTGGTAGCTACTCGGGGTTCCGGAATGCACTTACGGCGACAGGGTTTTCTTTCGTCTGGGACGTTGAACTAGTCCAGAACCCGGGGCCATCCGATTGAACGGTTCGTATCACATTGGCAACTTATTCGGTGGCTTTAAGACTGATGGCTAGGCTATAAATCCCCTCCTCTCGGGTAAACGGAAATGAGCTCAACACCATTGTTGAAGCGTCCCGCGTGCCTTGGCCAACGGCAGGGATAGGTATAGGGGCTAATCGGAAACGCTTCATATTGGATCAGTGCATTTCCGATATCTTAGAAATGAGCAAGTAAGCTCTTTTTCATCCTCGTTTGTTGGATACCGTATTCCTCGTTTCCCATCGAACGAATCGCTTCCTGATCTCTGGGTTTCATACAGCCAACCCCATCTATTTCCCCTTTCCTGGCCCGGTGATTCGGGCCCGTCTTTTTCGACCCCTTTGTCGGTAGCTCACCTGGCCCCAACTCCTGGGATCTTTCCCCTCCTGCTACATTAAAACGTCGGCTATCGAAAACGTCGGCTATCGTGGACTTGGTTCCCCGCAATGTTAGACTACTGTCGATCAACAGGGTGACCGGTTATCTACCTGAAACAGTACGCCAAGAGTAGGCAATCAAGGAGAATGGTATCCAATGCTCCAGGCCGACGCTCTCCGCCGAACAGCCCTCATTCTGGTGTCTGTAGGCCTCGCCTGGAATTTAATAGAAGCCGGTGTGGCTTTCTGGGCAGGTGCGCGGGTCGGTAGCGTGGTCCTGCTGGCCTTCGGCGCGGATAGTGTCATAGAGCTATTTGCGGGCGGAGTCTTGGTGTGGCGGTTGAAAAGTGAGCAGGACGGACATGACGGCGAGGCTGCGGAAAAGAGAGCTCAAAAGCTTTTGGGGCTGACTTTCTTTTTGCTTGCCGCCTATGTAGGTGTTCACTCCGTGGCCAGCCTGTTGGGTTGGGTTCCTGAGCCTCAGCCGAGCCTTGTAGGTGTTGGTATCGCCGTGGCGAGTCTCGTAGTGATGAGTGGACTCTATGTAGCCAAGATGCGTGTCGCCACCCGATTACAGTCCCGCTCACTCAGGGCGGAGGCCATGGAAAGCCTGTTTTGCGACCTTCAGGACGTGTCTATATTGGTAGGCCTGGTGTTTAATGCTTTGCTGGCCTGGTGGTGGGCTGACCCAGTCTCGGCCCTGATCTTGGTCCCGTTCTTTATCAAGGAGGGAAGGGAGAATTTTTTCAGTGAGGAAGAAGAAGATGAGGAGGAGGCACGCCAAGTTTGCTTTTGCCGAAGCTGCTTTTTCGGCCTGTCTACGTGTCGTGCGGCATGCTGTCTTGAGTAATCGTCGTAGGTATGTCAGCTTGAATTAAGGGTCATGGCCTTCGGCGTGAGGGTCCAAATCTTACCGAACAAAATCACCCAGCTTAAGCGCCAAGCTTGAACGAAACAACTCGGCGCATTAGCAAGAAGCCTTAGCGCCAAGTCGACACTTCGGTTATTACGAGGTTCTTGTTTTTAGTAGTGCCCTATCCCATACCTTGTCCCAAGTTGCAGAATATAACCGGAGGGTTGGGCGGGTTGCCGAGACGGCCGCAGGCTTATCTTCAACGCCGCTATTGAATTGGCAGAAGTTATCGGCCATTTTGGCCAAAAAGCTTCCATGCAAGAGTGCATAAAGGAGATCGACCGTGACTCTAACACTGGTTCGTGGAAAGTATGTGGTCTGCAAAGTAACCGGTTCGGATTCCGCGATTGTTGTTACGGATGGTGGAGTCCTGGCTAATAACGGGGCAATAGAAGCGATAGGCGACTACCAGGAGCTCAGCGAGCAAAATCCCGACGCCGAGTTAATCGGTTCCACCCACCACCTGGTTATGCCGGGTTTAGTCAATGACCACTTTCACGTTGGACTTACCCCATTCCAAATGGGCGCACCCGATTTACCCCTGGAAATGTGGAGCCTCGCCCGCATTGGCACCCGGATTATCGACCCCTATTTGGACCAACTCTACGGGGCCATCCAGATGATTGAAACGGGTACCACCACGGTGCAGGCGATACATTCTCCGGGTCGAGGGTATGGGCCGGTCAGCATGGAGATAGCTGACAAGGTGGTTAGTGCATACCAGACTTCCGGTATGCGGGTTTCTTATGCACCCTCCGTGGTGGACCAGAATTCCATGGTTGCTGGCCCTGGTGGCGGGGAGGAAGACTTTGCGGCTCAACTGCCTCAGGAACTTGCAGAACGGTATCGGTCCCTGATGGCTCCCAGCTACTGGCCGGTTTCGAACGTGATTCCTGTCCTGGATGATATTTGCCGGAAGTATGGAAACAACCAGCATGAGCGTGTGCAGGTTACGATGGCCCCCAGCAATGTGCATCGCTGTTCTGACGAATTGCTCATTGCCCTGAAGCAACTGGCGAACCGGTACAACACCGGCATTCACATTCATCTCCAGGAAACCGTTTACCAGAAACTCTACGGTTATCGGGCTTACGGTAAGACTCCCCTGCAGCACCTGCACGATCTGGATTTCCTGGGTCCGGAAGTTACATGCGGCCACAGCGTCTGGGCCACTGAAGAAGATCTGCAATTGATGGCGTCCACCGGGACCAACATTTGCCACAATGCCAGCTCCAACCTGCGACTGCAAAGCGGAATTGCTCCTGTGGGCCGTATTCTGGCGGCCGGCGTCAAGGTTGCGATAGGCAGCGACGAAGCAGGTCTCAACGACGACAAGGACCTCTTCCAGGAAATGCGGTTGGTACTCAAGCTGCATAGGGTTCCGGGGATAGACCTCGAACCGCCTACTTCGTATCAGGTGCTGGAAATGGCGACGGTCAATGGGGCTTACGCCAGTTGGTTTGGTGACCGGATTGGCACTTTGGAGCCGGGTAAACGTGCCGACATGGTGCTGCTGGACCTCAGAAACATCGAAGAGCCTTACCTTGACCCGGAGGTTTCTGTGGTCGATGCCCTGGTACACCGGGGGAGGGGCATAGACGTTGACACCGTCCTTGTGGACGGCGAAGTGGTCTTCCGTGACGGTCAACACACCAGGGTAGACAAGGAGGACCTGTTCAAGGAACTGAAGAAAGCGCTCGACAGGCCGTTAACTCCTCTAGAGTTGGAACGGCGAGACCTGGCCCGGTTGGTTGAGCCTTACTTGCGTTCCTTTTACCTGGGAACTTTGCCCGACGACGGCGCCCCATTCACCAAATACAATTCTCGGTCCTGACGAAGTGCCTGGGCCCTCCATATACCTGGTTTCGGAGGCTGCCTGAAGAGGCCACGATAAGGCTATGGCATTGATATTCTCATTGGGAACATTTTCGAAGACTCTTCGATAAACCCTCTTGCTATTCTTTAGTGGACCAACGTGCGCCCAGTCCAACGGCAATCGGCACCGGACAGTTCCCGTAACCCGCTTCTACGGCGTTCAAAGTGGTGCCTTCTTTGTAACCCCCTTTGCCCCTTCTCTTCGCCGGCTGCCGGTTGGTGGATGAAAATGAGCCGAAATATCGGGGGGGGGGGGGCTTTTCGTCCCTGCCCCGGAATGGGAACATACCGTCCGGGAAAGCCCTGCCCTTTAAATGCGATTGCCCTGGAGGCGCAGGGCAATCGCGTTTTAAGTTCGTGTTGATATGTGCAAGTTCATTCTGATGGCAAAACATGTCACCCTAAGCTGGGAAAACATGTCACCCTGAGCATAAAACATGTCACCCTGAGCTTGCCGAAGGGTCTAAAGTCCATGACAGGAGTCACGCACAAGGCCCGAAACACTGCTGGGAAAACATGTCACCCTGAGCATAAAACATGTCACCCTGAGCTTGCCGAAGGGTCTAAAGTCCCGGACAGGAGTCAGGCTCAAGGCCCGAAACACTGCTGGGAAAACATGTCACCCTGAGCTTAAAACATGTCACCCTGAGCTTGCCGAAGGGTCTAAAGTCCCAGACAGGAGTCAGGCTCAAGGCCCGAAACACTGCTGGGAAAACATGTCACCCTGAGCATAAAACATGTCACCCTGAGCATAAAACATGTCACCCTGAGCTTGCCGAAGGGTCTAAAGTCCCAGACAGGAGTCAGGCTCAAGGCCCGAAACACTGCTGGGAAAACATGTCACCCTGAGCTTGCCGAAGGGCCTAAACTCCCCGACAGCAGTCACCCTCAACCCCCGAAACACTGCTGGGAAAACAAGTCACCCTGAGCTTGCCGAAGGGCCTAAACTCCCCGACAGCAGTCACCCTCAACCCCCGAAACCCCGCTGGAAAAAGTCATGCCACCCTGAGCCTAAAACATGCCACCCTGAGCCTAAAACATGCCACCCTGAGCATAAGTCATGTCACCCTGAGCTTGCCGAAGGGTCTAAAGTCCCTGACAGGAGTCAGGCTCAAGGCCCGAAACACTGATGGGAAAACATGTCACCCTGAGCTTAAAACAGTCACCCTGAGCTTGCCGAAGGGTCTAAAGTCCCTGACAGGAGTCAGGCTCAAGGCCCGAAACAAGGTTGCTGGGTTGGATTCAGATGCTTCGGCTTCGCTCAGCATGACAATCGTTTATAACGCGATTGCCCTGCATGGAGGCACCGGTTGGATGACAGCTATCGGCCTTGGTGTTAGAGTAAGCTCGCATTGACTGAAAGGTTCAAATACAACGGGAAGGGAGACTGACTAATGACTATCGACGCAGCTACCGGCATAGCTCGAATTTTGAAACAGGAAGGGGTGGAGTGGGTTTCCACATTCCCAGTTTGCCGGGTAAACAACGCCCTCGGTCGGGAAGGTATCCCTATGCTCATGATGCGCGACGACCGTTATGCAGTCGCCGTGGCCGATGCCTTTTCCCGAATAACTGCTGGACGCCAGATAGGTGTTTGCACTTTCCAGGGGGGTGTAAATGCCGCCGGTATGCAATACGCGTACGCCGGTATGGCCCAGGCGTTTGAGGACGGTTCCCCGGTGCTTTGCATCACCGATGGCATCCCTGCGGGGAGCTCTGAAAACACCCAGTTTGATGTCTTCAGAAGTATGACCACCGTTTCGAAGTGGTTTGGCTATATCGACCGGCCGGAACGGGTCCCGGAATTCATGCGGCGAGCCTTCACCCTCTTGAGGAGCGGCCGGCCTGGGCCCGTCATCCTGGCTGTTCCAGATCCTGCCGGCACTTACGATGAAACGGCCGATCCCTATACTCCCGTGAAGGGTTGGAAGCACGGACCCGCGCGGGAGGATGTGGGCATGGCGATAGACTTGCTCACGCAGGCCCAGAAGCCCCTCATTTATGCTGGGGAAGGCGTAATCTATGCCGGTGCTTCTGAAGAACTGTTGTCCCTGGCTGAGATGGCTAACGCGCCGGTGGTTACCACCCTTAAGGCAAAGGGCGCCTTTCCCGAGAATCATCCTCTGTTTGTCGGTGTCCGCGGTGGTCAGGTTACCAACTATCTGAACGACAGCGACTTGATCTTCGCGGTCGGTACCAGTCTTTCGCCCGGCAGGTTTAGTCATCGGATTCCCAACGCTGTTGGAAAGACTATCGTTCACTGCGACGTCGATGATCTCCATATTAACAAGGTTTATCCCACGGCCCAGGCCGTCATTGGCGATGCCCGTCAATCCTTGCAAGCGTTGACCGAAGAGCTGTCCACAAGGCCGGTCCAGGCCGTAAGATCTCGGGAAGACGTTGCACTCGAAGTCAGGAATGAGCGGGATGCCGGAATGGCCCCGTACCGGGAAGCCATGGCCTCAGAGGACAAGCCCATTAATCCTTACCGGGTGTACGCGGGCCTGATGGAAGTGTTGGACCCTTACAACTCTTTCATCACTCACGAGTCCGGTAATACCCGTGACCAGCTCAGTACCATGTACGAAACCCTGGTGCCACGGGCATTCCTTGGCTGGGGCAATGTTTCAACGCTGGGCTTCGGTTGGGCAGCTTCTGTTGCCGCAAGAATGGCAGACCAGAATCGCCCCGCGGTAACTGTAACCGGCGAGGCGGGACTGGGCTACATGCTGGGCAATTTGGAAGTTGCCCTGCGCCAGAACCTGGGTGTTACCGTGGTTCACATCAGTAATGGCGGCTTTGCCGGTTACGGTCCCGGCTTCTGGGGGCCAGGCCACGACCCGTTCACCCACTCCGTCCTGGGCCCGGATGATGTTGATATGTCCAGGGTGATAGGCGAATTGGGCTTTCACACCGAGCGGGTTTCGGAGCCTTCGGAGGTGGAACCCGCGCTGCGTCGCGCTTTGGAGGTCAATCAGTCTAACCGGCCAGCCTACATCGAATTCCTTTGCAGTCAATTTCCTGTATACGGCGAGTGGGTAGGGAGATAGATAAAGCAAACAAATTCACTCGCTCTTGAAATTCTTTTTGAAGTGATTGGGAAGGCGGGATGATCCTCAGTTCCTGAATCGAAGCCAGCAACAAAGCTGAACAAAAAGAAGTGTACGCGGCTAACCACTCAAGACGGTTAGCCGCGTATGCGTCACCGGCTGCTTCTGTCGTACTTCTTGCTTGGCCCCCTCTGCATCCCTGGCTTTCCCTTTTCAGATGCCCGCAAAAGGGGACCGCAAGTTCTCCCTTGGTTAGCGATGACAGGGGTACGACTTTTCATGTGCCCTTTATGAGCAATATTACAGGTAGCTATTGTTGTTTATCGCAATGGCTCGTGCTTCCTCACACCAATACCTGACTTTGCGCAATAATTGATCGATAACGATGCGTTCTTGTGCAGGAACGAGACTATTTGTGCAAAAACACACAGCTATCTATTGAGGGAAAATCCGTTGCCCTTTTGTAATGAGCTCCATTATTGCAAATTGCAACATGCGACGAGCAAAGTCACGGCTTGGCAGAGAGTGACTCGTTTCAATTGCCCGAAATACGTAATATTCATCTCGTGCAAGAATAATCCAACCCCAATTGCCGTCAACATTGTCCTTGAATATTGCTCCAAAGAAGCCCCCAGATTCATCCACGAACCATCCGTCCTCAGTAATGACCCCCATTTCTTCCAACCTAGTGAATGGACATATATCTCTGAACTCGCTCTTTGATATTGGTGTTACCAATATTGTCGGTGCCAGAGGGAGCAGCATCTCTCTTTTTTCATGAAAAGGAATAAGGGTTGAAATTGACGAATAAGGATGCCAGTCGGGAGCATCTGACTTATAGAGTCCGTCCTCTATGTAGGACTGTAGGGCACCAGCAATAAAATTCCTTGGAAGAGGGAAAAGGGCATTCGGATTATGAAAGACCGACAGTCCCTGCCCCCACCATTCAACGATTGGAGGATGTGAAAGACTGTAAGAGAACAACGATGGGTCTCTGGCATCGGGGTCAGGTGTATAAGAGTACCCTCGCCGAATAATCTCAAAATAGTCAGTTCCAAGACCTTGCTGAAAACCCATCCTGCTAAACTTGGCATGAGTGCCACTATTGGTGAACATAACGGCACTAATGTACTCTGCCCCTTCCTGAGCAAAAAAGTTTGATGGGATGGACTTGTCGCCTGAAATGTGTCTATCTACGTTTTCTGTGTGAATCTCTAACACCCCTTCAGGCGTCCACTCGGCTGATTGTCGATGTCCATACAAGTATTCGGAGATATAGGCATCGGTAAGTGTTAATGACTCTTCATTAATGAATGCTTCAATAGCCAGGACAAGTGGTTTGCCTTTGCATTGGTCGAGTTTCCAGTACTCTTCCTTCAACTTGGAAAAAAGGGCGCTCCCCAACTTTATCTGGAAGTCATTATGCAGGTAATGCTCGAGTTCTTCCGGTCCGAGCTCTGATGGGAGTACATTACGCTCAGCATGTGCTGCATCTGAAGGTCCGGCAGTAGTTGCTTCAACAGCAACAGTAACTCCGTCCCGGGTAACTATGAAATCCGGCCTCTGTTGGGTATGGTCAATCTCAAAACCTGATTTGGAGAAGTAGGCAAACAGATATAGTTCAAATAGCCTGGCATCGAATGCTTTGGTTTGAAACTGCTGGAGAAAATTCTTATCAAGGTCTATGAAGTCTTGGTAGATATAATCCATCATGGCCCGCGCGGGGTGGTAAACAGGACCATCCATTAAGCGTTTAAAGTACGGATGGTATTCGTCGGATGGTACAACAGGGAAGAATAGGGATTTTTCCTGTGTTGGCACTTGTTCTCTGCCTCCTCTTAGTTAATTCAGTTACGAACCGGAATTACTTTTCAAACACCAAACTGCGCCGTCCGTACTTGTTGCAAATTAGCCATTCCTATAGTCTCAACATCGCGCACCGTCTGCCGACCCCAACCATCCGGCGTCCCAAGTCCAAGCAATGGCCGGCGGGGCTAAAGTCGTTCTATAGTATGTTCAACGGGCAATCGATTTCAGTTAACCTGTCAAGTTTCTTAACCCAGATTCTTCCAGCGATTTATCTGCTTGGGCGCAGTTGGCGTCACTGAAGTAATAACTCCGTGTTCCACCTCCGATTATGGGATGTTGCCGAAACCCCATGTGACCGCGTATCCACATGAGGGTAGCTCAGATTCTCTCGTAGCTATTGTTAAGCTCTTCTTCCACGCTCAGAACTGTAAATCCAGCCTGTTCAAGAGCTATCGTGGTGACTATTTGGTCAGCCCCAGGGATATGGTAGTAAGAAGCTCGTTCTTCGGACTTAGGTTGTGTTATATCGATAAAGTAATGAACACAGCCTTTCTGGCTTTCCACTATTCCTCCTTGAGATGGTTCTATTGATCACATTCCCATGTGGCGCCGTTGGGTTTCGGCTGTCTGCAAATCTCTTTCTCGACGACGTTGAAGCTCTTTCCCCTGGCGTGAAGTCATCTGACACCCAGCGCACAAATGTGCTGGCATGACGTATGTAGGTTCTCTTAATGCTGGAAGTTAGACCAGATTCCCCCACTTCGATGATGTAATCCCGCAAGAGAGATTCTAGCTCCTCAAGACAGTCCCGAGTCAGCTTAGACATTGCTATTCTCCCGAAATCGGCCCGTGCTGATACCCCTTCTGCTCGCATTTTTTCTGGCAAGGCCAGACCTCTCCCCCGACGAGACTTTTTCTGCAGGACGTTGAATTTATGTGCAACGGCGAATTCTTGTGCAGAGTCCCAATACCTCGTAATGGGTGGGAAAAGCGAAGGGAAATGGTCTATACTAGGCCAAACCTGAAAGGGCATTCAGGTTTTCTCCAACCAGGGGATGAATAGGCTGGTTTACTTGCCCGGTCTTTTTCGGAGGGAATGACATTCCGATGAGACTTTCCTTCTTCGAATTTGGACGCAGGGCAGCATTGCCGCTCTTGTTGATTGGCGCCCTGGCCGGCTTCGTCCTGCTCATTAATTTCCTCGGTTCCCTCACTGCTTCCGGCCCCGATGACCTCCTGGCTTCCAAGCCTGCCTCCGGGGACTACTTCACCCTTCCCAGCAGCGCCCAGATGTTTGCATACACCGTCACTGCAATGGGACTGGTGGTGGCAGTCATTGTGCTGTCTACACTTTTCCACTGGTCACAGCCAGGGCGGCGTGGCCGTCTCCTCCGGTTCCTCATTTACGTGCTGGTCCCGGTAGCTGCCGTGGGTCTCTATTATTATTTTCTGCCCATTGAACAGATAGTTTTTTTCTCAGGAGGTGGGGAGTCTCTTCCGGTAAAGCGCAGTGTTGATACAAAATGGGTGGTGATGCTCACCTGCTTCTTCTTTTCCCTGGCTCTGGTAGGCGCATTCGCCACTCGATTGCTTCCCATAGTGTTGGTGGTCTGGTTGGTATTCGGTCTATTCTCAGGATTGTTTGACTACTCAAGGCTTCAGGACCTCGGCCTCGTCAACCAGCCTCAACAGATGCCGGTGTCCGCCGCTTTTGCAGCTGAAGTCGAAAAGCATCGGGGCCAGAATGCTGAATCTGAATTTGGGGAAGCAATAGCCAAAGAAGGCGGCCAAACCGGCCGGAGTATCGAGTCGCCTCTGGAACCTGACTCACCTCTTTTTGTGGGGCCGCGTGTCATTGCCGGCCCCTCTCCGGCCCGCATTGCAGAACAACAGTTTGTCGTGACCGGCGCTGAACACACTACATTGCTGCGTACCGCTACGGGTGATGTGTATCGGAATGGCGCCTGGACCCAATTGGATCCCATGGCTTTCGAAGCGATTGCCGGGTCTGATCTGCCGGCGCAGACTAAAGCCTTGATCACTGAAGGGATAGTTGTCGATCCTTCCGAGGGCACCGGATCTGCTACGGAGCATTCCTACAAGTTTGAGGGGGGAGAACTCCTTGTTGGACCTGATTCTTCAATAGGTGACGCCATTGAGGAATTCATCATGGTCTCTCCTGCGCCCCAGTTTGAACAGCTTGATCAGGGTGTCCTGCCAGTTCCCGCGCTAATGCGCCAGGTAGGGCTTGCGGGAGAAATGCGTCCCTTCAGCGGGACCTTCGTTACTTCTCAGCCGGCAACGAGCAACCAGTCCATTTCCCTGGTAACAAGGCTTAGTGAAAGCGAATTGTCGAGTGTGGAGCCTGTTGAGGACCCTGCTTATTTGGCCTTGCCTGAAGACCTCCCCGTACGTGTTGCGCAGTTGGCAAGTGAGGTCACCGCCGGCCTGGATACACCTTATGCAAAGGCAACAGCCATAGCCGATTTTCTCAAGACCGAGTATTCAGTGATCACTCTGACATCGAACAACACTTCCGTTCAGGCTCCTGTAAACGCAGACCCCGTTGATTGGTTCTTGTTTGAGCACTCCACAGGCAGGTCTTCCACCTTTAGCAGCGCATTCGTTATTTTGGCCAGAGCGGTCGGCGTGCCTGCAAGAGTCGTTGCTGGGTGGTCGATAAATCCGATTGCAGAGGAGCAGGAGGTAACTTACAGTCAAGCGCATCAATGGGCTGAGATAGGGCTGAAGGGAGTTGGTTGGGTTACTTTCGACCTCGTACCCAACGAACTGGACGATCCATTGGGGGCTGCTTCGGCAGATGTAGAGGACGGCGATGACACTGCTACCGATCAGAAGGGCGAAGCCGGGAACGAGTCAGGCCTGAAGGAAAAAGCCCTGGGATTAGGCGTAGCTGCCACCGCGAAAATGGCAGTTGCCCTATTGGAGTTGGCGGGGGACGTGGACCCCGAGACACGGGCCGAGGCAGCCAGGCTATTGGGTGAAATAGGGGCCGGCGAAGCCTTCGAAGGTCTCGCGATGGCAATGTTGCAAGATCCGCATCCGTTGGTCCAGGAAGCTGCACTGGAAGCCTTGGGCCGGATGGACTTTGAGTTATTGGCCAGGACGCTCCTGGAGGATGAAGATGCTCTGCTTCGGATTGCCTCCGCAGCCGCGCTGGCTCAGGGAGATGATCCTGCCGCCCTGGCGCAACTGATTGAAGCGCTCGCCAATGACCTGAGCCCTGAGGTAAAGATTGCCGCTGCTGAGGCTTTGGGTGAATTGGCGGCGGAAGGCGCCTTGGATCCATTGGTGGAATCTCTCTTGTCGGGAACTGAAACAAATGAAGAGGTACGGGCTGCTGTCGCCAGCGCCTTGGCTGACCTCGAATTGGATGGTGCCCTGCCGCCATTGTTGCAGGCTTTGGCCGCTGACCAGGATCCGGCGGTACAGGCGGCGGCAGCGAAAGCCCTTGGTGAACTGGGCCTTGACGGCGCAACTGACGGTCTGGTTGATGCTCTGCTGGAAGGAGATGATTCTTTCGTACGTGCCGCGGCTGCCGAAGCCCTGGGCGATATTCAAAATCCTGGTGCCCTGCCCGGGTTACAGCAGGCAGTCGATGGGGATGGCTCCCCGGAAGTAATGGGGGCCGCCAGCGCCGCGCTGGATAGTTTCGAACTCCCTGAGTTAGCCGGGGCATTGCTGGGGTCTGAAGATGCGGAAGTTAGGGCTGCCGCAGCAGAACTACTGGGAGAGCGGGGACTCCCGGAGGCTGCCGGGCCTTTGATTGAAAGCCTCAGCGACCCGGAGGAATCGGTACGGGACGCTGCGGTCGAAGGACTCCAGGAATTGGGTCCAGTGGCCCCGCTGGAGAACGGCGGGGGATTGTTGGCCCTTCCCGACGGCCAGACCTTCATTCCTGGCGCGACTTCACAACAGGCCTCGGAGCTTCCCCGCTTGCCGGTTTTCGAGGTGGAAGGGGCGGCCGGTATAGATTTTCTTCGTACCGCCGTGGGGGACCGCTATGACAATGGCGCCTGGATTCCCTTGGAAGCCACTAAGTTGCAGTATTCATCAGGGTCAACCATCACCAGCCCAAACCCGGTTTCCTTTATAACTGTTTCACCGGCCCAGCAACATACGGTGCGCGTGACAGTAGCGCCCCCTGAGGAAGGAGGAAAAATACCAGGTGGGATTGTCCCCACTTCGCCTCTGCTGACTGGAGTGACCGCGGACGGCACTTTCCGCGCCGCCAGCATGACGTTCACTATAGGCACGAATGTTGAGAGCTATAGTTGGACGGCGACGATGCCTGCCTTCTCGTCGGGGCAGCTTAACACTGCAGCGGACTCCTCTCAATACGAACATACTTCCGCTATCAGCGAGATGCCGGAAAGGGTCCGGCTGCTGGCAGAGGAGATTACGGAAGGCCACGTTGCGCCCTATGCGAAGGCGGTGGCTATCGAACAACACCTGAAGGCCAACTACACCTATCGGTTTGCAGATCCGCTCACCGGTGGCATCCCGCCAGGCAGTGACCCGGTTGACTGGTTCCTGTTTGAAGGCCTGGAAGGGACCTGCGGTAATTTCAGCACCGCCTTCGTGGTTCTGGCCCGTTCCGTAGGATTGCCGGCCCGGGTGGTTTCGGGCTGGGCGATTACTCCAACTGCTGACGCCCAGGTAGTATATTCCGATCAGGCTCACCAGAGAGCCGAAGTTGCCTTTGAGGGGTTGGGTTGGATTCTTTTTGAACCTACCGCATCCGGAAGCGCCCCCAACCGGGCGACCCGAAACTCCCAAGCTGGCGGAGTCCAGGAACAAAGTGAGCAGCAGGAATTGGAGTCCCTCGTCGAAGAATTAGCGGTCGCTGCTCCGGAAGCTCAGGCACAGGCCAGGGAAGAACTGGAAGAACTGGGCGCCGAAGTGCAGGATACGGAAACAGGAGGGAACCTCGTTTCCAGGGACGGGCAAACGGTTGGTTTTTCTGCTGGCACCACGACCTCGCAAGCCGCCGAACCGTCTCAAACGCCATTGTTCGTAGTTACCGGAAGCGGCCACACCAGGTACCTGCGGGAGGGCGTGGGCGAGGTGTATGCGGACGGCAGTTGGCAACCCCTGAACGGGGTATCGCTGGCATACCAATCAGAAACCAGTATTCCCAGCCTGGTTCATGACGAGATTTTGAGTGGTTCCTTCTCGGGCGGATCCCAGAGTCAAAGCAATACAGAGTTATTGTCCAGATTTGAGGTTAACCCACCGGTCACTTACACAGATACTATTAGGATCGAACCCGTAGAAGGGGCGGGGAAAATCTTGTCGGGGCTTGCCCCAACTTCACTTTTTCTGGACCAGTTAGACCGATCAGGCAAGTTCATGCCCTTTAGCGCCACCTTCTCCCTTAACGAGGGTACCGACAACTACACTTGGGTAGCTCAAATACCACAATTCTCGCCCGGACAACTTTCTGCCGCCAGGGCTGTGTCCGATCCTCAATTCACCCAGCTTCCCGATAACCTGCCTGAACGGATTCGTACCTTGGCCCTGGAGGTAACCAAAGGTCAAACTTCGCCATACGGTAAGGCGGGGGCCCTGGAGACCTATCTCAAAACCAACTATGCGTATGCTTTTGCCGATCCCTCTGGCGGAGGCCGCCCGCCCTCAAGCCGAGACCCGGTTGACTGGTTCCTGTTTGACCACAAGGAAGGAACTTGTGGTGTATTCAGTTCCGCTTTCGTGGTCATGGCCAGGTCTATAGGTCTTCCTGCCAGGGTGGTATCGGGATGGGCGGTTAGCGAAACCGAGGAGCCCCAGACGGTGAAGGTCAATCAAGCCCACCAGTGGGCTGAGGTCGCCTTTGAAGGGTTGGGCTGGCTAACCTTCGAACCTACCGGCTCTGGAGGAGCGCCCTCCCGCGCCGATTTGGCCGCTGCGGAGTCTTTAAACAACGGTTCATTACAGGCGCCACAGGGTCAGGGGCAGCAGCCGGAGCCAGACGGCAACTTCGGAAGTGAAGAAGGTGGACCAGAGTCAAGCGAGATCCCGGAGATTGCTCAGGAGGAAGATCCGGAGCAGCAGGACCCGATTCCAGAAGAATCTGAGCCAGCGCCATCGCCTGCTCCTCAGCCGCCCGTTGCAACGGTTATCGAGATTCTCCATTGGCCTTTGGAAATAGAGCGTGGCCTGGAATTCACGGTGGGCGGCGCTGTCTTAACTGTTGGAGGAAGCAATGTTGATGGTGTTGCGGTCGAAATATTCGTGAACGAAACCAAGGAGCACGGTGGCACGAAACTGGGCGAAACCGTGGCGCGAAATGGTGTATTTGAGGCCAGCGTAAAGCTTCCACTTTCAATGGATCGTGGCAATTACCAGCTGCTGGCGCATGCCATTTCCAACGACAACTACCTGGAGTCCTGGAGCGACCCGGGAATTTCCGTGTATTCCCAGGCAGGGATGGAACTTACGGGCGTCAATGAGGTGGAAGTCGACAACGAAGCCGTTTTTGAAGGTCGGCTGTTTGACGACACCGGGTCAGGAATTGCCAACCTGGAACTGGTAGCTAGCGTGGACAGTCGCAACCTGCCTCCCCTGACCACCGGACCGGCCGGTGAATTTGCCTTCCTTCACACCTTCACTGATCCGGGCCCTCATGAGGTGAAGGTTCTGTTTGAGGGGAGTGACCTGCTGAGGGCGAATTCGGCCCGCCTGGATCTTTTTGCGGTGCTCCCTACAGTCTTTGGCGGGGTATCCCTCGGCCAGGTGGAGGTGGAAGAAAGCTTCAGGATTGAAGGCTTCCTGCATGATGTGCGTGGCAACCCGCTATCAGCCGAGGAAGTTAGTGTATCCGTGGGCAGCAATCCGGAACTGGTTGCGGTAACTGACGATTCGGGCAAATTTGAGGTTGACTACACTATCGTCGAAGCCGGCGAACATCTCGTATCTATCAGCTTTGGGGGCGACTATCCGGTGCTTCCCGCGGAGACTTCGAGGCTGGTCGTGGCCCGTCATGTTACTTCACTGTCTATTGCGGGCCCGGCAGTCATAAGCTTGGGCGATGAGGCAGCCTTCCATGGCAGGATTGATTCCAGCACTCTTGAGGGAATAGGAACTCGACAAGTCCTTATTCTGGACGCAGCCGGCAACGAATTGGGCATTGTAAATTCGGATGCAGACGGCTTTTTCAAGTATATACTCTCTACGACTGACCGGAGTGGGCCCTATTCTTTATCCGCTGACTTTCAGGGAGACGAACTTCTGTCCCCCAGTTCGGCTACCGCTTCCTATAGCATAAGGTCGCCTACGTTATTGACGGTCGGGGGGCCCGACCTGGTGCAACCTGGGGATATAGTCCAGATCAAGGGTCGGTTGCTCCTGGCCGATGGTGATCCTGTCTCCGGTGTGAAAGTTTGGAGACAGGGTGCGGGAGGCGAAGTACTCGTTACAGGCGACGATGGAGTCTTCAGTCTTGAGATACCGGCGAATGCCGAGCTGGCGGCATCAAGTGTAGAAGCCCAGGTTGATGTCTCCCTGGGATTTGATGGTAATGATCACTTCGCGCCGGCTCTGGCGGTCCATAGATTTACCGTCGGGATTCCATGGATTGCTGCAGAGCCTCCGGGCACGGTGGCTCGCGGTGAAACGGCGACCCTGCGAGGCTACGTATTTGTAGGCAACACTCCTCAGCAAGGGACCACCATAACCCTGGAAGATGAACTGCAGGTCGAATCATCGTCCACCGGAGCCTTTGTGCTTCGCTATCCAGTGGAATCCGACGCTCCCTTAGGCGAAAGGCAGATCTCTTTGTCGGCGCCTGCCCTGGGAGTGGGAACCGTTACTCCCCTTGAGGTCAAGTCCGCCACAAACCTCATAGTTGTTCCGCTGGAAAAGGTTCGGAAGGGCCGAGAGGTTCCGTTACAGGTAACCCTCTACGATGACAATGGTATTGGGATAGCGGGAGCAAACTTGACCAACAGCCAGGGATTGTCCGCCGTAACCGGCGAACAGGGCATGGCGCTAATGTCGCTGACGGTGCCGGAAGTTAATGACTTGCTTGCGGTTCCCTTAACCTTCAGCTTCGGCGGAGACGACTTGCATCTGCCCCTGACCTACTTTACGGGTGTGCCCGTCACGCCCACCAGCTTCAATTGGATTCTTTGGGTAGTTACCCCATTTCTCCTGGTGGCCACGGCAGCTTCCTGGTTTGTTGCTTTCAAATGGGGCCGACCCACTTTGGCTTTAGGCGTGCCGTTCTTGTCTCGAGTGGCGGTTCGGTTGCCCCGTCGGCGCGAACCGGATGCAGTTGAGCAAGGTGAGGCTATTACCTCTGCGCAGGCGCAAGAACCTGCCCGGTTGTCTATATCCTTGCATAGGCCGGCACCGGACCTTCCTGCCGTATGGGCCCCCGGAGAAGAAGTAGGTATCGAAATAAACCTGTCTGACGAGGAAGGGGAGTCCCTTCCCTGGCATTCAATTGGATATCAGGATCCCAGTGGCAGTAATCTCGAGGTCGAGGCAGACCAGCAGGGAAGTTTCAGATCTGCCTGGTTGGCCGAGTTGTTGGGCGAATACACCGTTTCGGCAACCTTTGGTGGTAGCCAGGTCTACGAAGCTTCATCGGCGTCGCAGGACTTTAGAGTAGTCGACTTTCGTGAGGAGATCGTACGCCTCTATCAGGAATTCCTGGAGTGGGCTGAGATTCAGGCGCCGGGTGCTATGGGTCTGACACCGAGAGAAGCGGAATCGAAGCTGGTCGCAACCGGACAGCCCCTGGACTACCGGGCCCTGGATGAGATCATTTCCCGTTTCGAAGAGGCCGACTACAGTGAACATGACATAACCCGAGAGCAATACGAGGTCATGTTCAGGTCGTGGCGCATCCTGAGAGAGGAATAGGGAAGTGGAACGATTTCCCCGAGCAGCGCTTCGCCAGGGATTTCCCGTCCTGTTGGCCGGGATGGTTGCTTTTTTGTCGTTTCCCTTGCTTTCGCCTGAAGGGTGGGCATTTCGCCAGTCAACGCTCAATTTTCACTACCTGCCCCCCTGGATTGCTGCTATATGTTCTATCTTCATGCTCGGCAGGGTGGCGATAATTTTCCAGGGAGTTCTGTTGCACCACCTGGCGACCATAGTGGCGCAGACAGGTGAGAGTGCCGAATCGGGGGACCAGTGGGGGATTAGCAGGCGAGCAAAGTGGGCCGCTGGCTGCCATGCTCTGGCGGAAGGTTTGGCCTTGACCCTGATAGCTGGCGCCGCGATCGCTGCCGTGCCCAACCTTCCGGCCATCTTTTCCGACCGAGAGACAGGCTCTGCATTGACCAAGATGGAACCGTTTTCGGGGGTCTTCGGTTCGCTCATCTTTTGGACATTACCAGTGCTTACCGTTTTCGCCATAGGTCGTGCCGCGAAAGAACTTTGGCCGGCATACCGAAATGCTTGGGAACTGCCCCGCAGGCGGCTGATAGTATTGGCTGTTCTATACCTGTTGCTGGCAGACAACGGACTGCTCACGCTCGTATTCGGCTTTTCGTCAGGCTTGCTATTGCCGGTGCTGTCCCTGGCTGTTGCACTACCCTTCTTCTCGTCGCTGGTGCGACAGGGTGCAACGGTAGCGCCTCCCCGCTGGGCCAATTTGGCAACACGGGTGATACTGCCAATTTTTGGATGTGCTGAGGTGGCTTTATTTCTGGGGGTAATGGTCGCTCTTCCGGGCGGTATTGGCCGCATTCCCCTGGAGCGCTATGGCGCCGCGTTGGAAACCTTTGGTCCAAGTATTCAGATTTTCGATACACTCTCCCTTTGGTCTGTGGTCCTTTTGGCGCCATTTATTCTGGTCAGGGTAGTCGCTGCATTTAGGCCTGCAGTGGGCGAGGTGCTTGGCTTCCCGATCGGCCGATTGAATCTATTTGCGTTGGCGCTGATTCTCTTTTCGGGAAATGGCCTACTAACGGTTGCTGCTGGTCTCGAGCTTTCCCACGTGCTCCTTGCCGTGGGGATGGCTCTGGTGCTGTCCTATCTGGTATTGGTCCTCAGAAGGGTCTCAGGCCTGGGACTGCCGGAGAGAGTGGTTTCCCTTCTGGTAAGTGTCTTGCCTCTGGTGGTTTCTTTTGCTATTGCGGTTAGCATCTCCCTGGTTGCCTGGGCGGTGATAGGAGCTTTTCCCTCATTAATTGCCCTGATCCTCGACAATGACTGGACAACTCGATTTGGGGAGACCTTCCTGCCAGTGTTTGCGAGCCTCTATGAATCCAGGGTGGTTTTGACAGGATTCACATTTGCCTTTGCGTTTACAGTTGGATTGCCAAATCCCTTGTGGTCTCCCGCCAGATGGCATGTACGACCTGCGCTGACCTGCGTTGGATTCTCCGCGGCTGGTTGTCTGTCCTGGATTGCCGGAGTGCAGACTTCAGAATTGGGCCACGCCTATACGTTGGCAGGTGCGATTGTTGGAATGGGTCTGGTGGCATTAGGTCTATCTCAACTGGCTGCCTACGCCGTTGCCTCTTCGCAGACTACTCTTTCTGGTGCCGCCGGCTGGCTCAGAGGTTCCAGCCAGCGCCCGTTTTGGATTGGTGCAACAATCGCCTGCTATGCCATGCTTCTGCGCCCATTGATCTACGAAACCCTCTGGTTCGCTGAAATCTATGAATGGCTTGTCTTTCTGGCCTTAACTCTATTAGCCCTGCTTAAGATTCGCGGCGGATTCAGGTCTTACGTCGTAGCTTCTGAGGCCGTTCCTCCTACCTGGACTCGCTGGCATCGCCACGAACAAGAGTTCGTAGACCGTCCTGATCCACGTCAGGAACTGGTTGCCAGGTGGTATCAACGATTCGTAGACCACGGCGAATGGGCCGGTCTCTGGTCCTACTTGATGGAGCTGCTGTACAGAAACGGTTCGGCTCCGGAGTCGGTGGCATCGGTGATTCGTCCTCTTCGGGGCTCACTCGCCGCAAGGGCAAGCAAGCTGCCCTGGAATCGAGGTGAGCAGGGTGCCCGGCGTCGAAGAGAGCTGGCGCTTGCTGATTCTCTTAAGAATGCGGAAACCGCATTGTCAAACCCGCCGGCGACACTCCGAAGTTCGCGTTCCTCGCTGGAAGTGGCTGCTGAGGATTTTATTGAGACAGGTGCTGACTTAGAAACAATGGCGGCCCTTTTGATCGACGACTACCAAAGGAGTGGCGCAGAGGTTCCCCATGCGGTGAATATCTGGTTTCCCCTGGTCGACGTTTTCGATGCGCCGATTAGATGGTTTGACCCTCCGTGGGTTCGGCGCAGGAAGCGAGCCGACTCCCGAGACAGGCGCCGTAGGCTGGTGGAAAGTGCAATCGATCACCTATCCGGTCGGATCTCGTTGGAGTCCTTACCGGTTGCAGTGGCGGCACAGCCACTGGTTGTTTTCCCCAATTCCTCGGCGAATGCCCCGCTGGGCCCGACGGGCGTAATTTCTACGGGACAACCGTTCGAGCTATTGCGGGAACTGGACAGTTCATATCAGGTCCGGTCCGGCCGTAACGTGCAGGGATTCATTCTCAAATCAGCATTGCAGCTTCAGCCAATATTGCCCGGGGACAAGGTGTAATTAGCTTATGAACGAACGGACCTTTGAAGAGGCCAGGCAGACCTGTGACCATATTATTGACAGAGTTGGCGACGTATTTGTGGGCAACCGGCTGTTGTTGCGTAAATTGCTGGCTGCGGCGCTGGCCAACGGCCACGTCCTTTTTGAGGATTACCCTGGGCTGGGCAAGACCCTGTTGGCCAAGGTGTTTTCCCGCGCAATAGGCAGTGACACCAAGCGAGTTCAGTTCACCCCTGACCTGCTTCCCTCCGACATTCTGGGAGTAAACGTGTGGCGCCAGAACGAAGGGGAGTTTCAATTGGTAAGGGGGCCGGTCTTCACTAACGTGCTCTTGGCTGACGAGATTAATCGCGCTCCTCCCAAGACTCAGGCTGCCTTGCTGGAGGCGATGGAGGAAAGGCAAGTCACCATCGATGGTGAGACCATGTTCCTGGGCCATCCCTTCGTTGTGATTGCCACCCAGAATCCCATCGAACAGGAAGGAACCTACCCACTTCCGGAGGCCCAATTGGACAGGTTCCTGTTCAAATTGGGAACCGGGTATCCGGCCAACCGGGAAATGGAAAATGACATCCTTCTTCGCAGAATTCAATGGCAAAAGGACGACCCTACCGAGGACATGGAGCCAGCAGTTGACGTCGAGGGTTTTCTGCAGCTCCAGGAGATGGTTGAAACTTCTATCTATGTAGACCAGGTCATAGTAGATTACATAACTCAGTTGGTCAGGGAAACTCGGGACCATCCCCGGGTTGCCGTAGGCGTTAGTCCTCGCGGTAGCTTGGCCTTGCTCAGGGTGTCCCGCAGCCTGGCTCTGATTCACGGTCGGGACTTCGTGGTACCTGACGACGTAAAAATGGTAGTTAATGACGTATTGTCGCACCGAATCATTCTAAATATTGAAGATATTTTGGAAGGAGTGCGCCCGGAGTCCATTGTGGAAGAGATATTGGAGCAAGTCCCGGCTCCTACCGAACTGGCAAGACGGACTCCCTAGCCATGTTCCCCTTTTCTCTAATGGGTTGGGTCGGCCTTTGCCTGCTTTTTTTGGCATTAGGTCTGTTCCTTGGCAATATTGTTCTGCTGGCCGGCGCCTTATTTCTCCTGCTTACAGTTTTGCTGACAACCATGCTGCAACCCCCGGAAAGGATCGAGGCACACAGGAAATTGCCCCGGGAAATCTGCTGGGCGGGCGACGAGATGGAGGTGGAACGAAAGTTGACCCTTGCCGGCGGGACAGGGGCAGTATTCGTGCACGACTCGCTACCAGCGGAAATAGAAGTGGTGGAGGGCAATAACTTTCATCTCCTCTGGAAATGGCCTGGCTTCCGCGAAATTGACCTTTCTTATAAAGTCCGCTTCGACAAGAGAGGAGAACTTATCCTTCCTCCCACGACCTGGACATCCCAGGCCCCTTTTGGAATACGGCGACACAGTACAGCTCTTGTTGGACCCGCTATAACCGTATCTGTTGTGCCCAGAATCCGCGGTATTACGCGACTCAACGAGATTCGCGTTGCCACCAAACAGCCTCGCTATCAGGACGATCTCTCCCAGACTGGAACAGCCAATTCTGAATTTCGTGAACTGCGGCCTTATGCCCCGGGGGACCCAATAAAACTCATCAATTGGAAGGCCAGTTCCCGAGGGGCGCGCAGCGACAACCTGCCCCTGGTAAACGAACTAGAGCCGGAAGGGAGAAAAGCCGTCTGGATCTTTATGGACGTAGCCGACTATATGGATGTTGGAATGCCCCTGGACAGTCCGATGGAGAACACTGTTGAAGCGGCTGGGAGCCTGGCCCAGTTTTTCCTGTCGAAGGGGTCCACGATTGGGGCTTACGCCTACAACAGCTATGGTGGCCAGGGAGAACTTCTGGCTCCTGATTCAGGAAGAAAACAGTTTCAGCGATTGACCCAGATGCTGGTTGGCCTGAAACCGGGCCGGCCCACTGAAGACCTGCTGCAAGCCGTGGAGTGGTGCAAGGGTTTCCTGCTGCGCCTGCAACCGGAAGTTTTCATAATCACACGTCTTGATGTCTTCTACCCCAGGCCGGGGGAGAGCAGCGAATCCCTCGAACGGTTTACCGCCGCAGTCAGAAGGTTGACCGCCCTAAGGAGGCGGGCCCGGCGTCCCGGACGGGTTCGGGTGATTCACGTCAGTCCTAGGAAAGCTGCCTCGGATGCCGGTTCAACCCTCAACTCCACCAACGAAGAGTCAGGGTTATCCTTGTGGGAAGGCCGCGCCTTGGGAACTGATATGCGCAGGTCTGGAGCTGAGGTCATCTTGTGGGAACCCGCCAAGGAAGACTTTATTACGGCCCTGGTGCGGCACATGCACGCCTACAGGTAATCGGATGAGAGATATTTGGCTGGCCATGCTGGTGGTGTTGGAGACCATCCTCTTGTTCGCCATTGTAGCGCTGTTCCTGTGGGTGGCGTCGGTGGCTATTGTAGCCGGAGGAGAACCGCTTTCATCGTGGACTGGGGGCCTGGCAGAGAGCCTAGCCGGCTTCGGTCTGATTGAACTGGCCCTGGCGGTAGCGGCCCTGGCCGTCCTTTACTGGGTATTGCAAATTGTAGGTCGCGACCGGCTGGCATTTTGGCTGATCACTTCTTTGGCCCTGTTTAGCCAATTTCCCGGCATCTGGACGCACAACCTTCTGGAGTGGCAGCGGTTCTTCGGCCTGAGCTTAACCTTCAATGTTGACCAGTCCCTCCATATTGTATCGGCGCAATTCCTGGCCAGCCTGGCAGGACTGGTTTGCCTCCGCCGGGTGTCCAACCTTAGGCGGCTGGGGTCTCTGATTAGCTCTCTCAACATAGACGTGAGTGAACGAAATCAGGTTATATTAAATGAAGGAGTGGTCTTGGCAGGAACGATCGTTGCAGGTCTGGTGGTCGCCGCCGCGGCGGTGGCGGCTAATGCGGTTCTGGGACGCACCGAGACACTGATGGACAGGATTCCGCTGGCAGTGATCACCCTTGGCGGCGGGGCCACGCTGCTGCTGATATGCTTTATCGCCCTGTTCCGCAGAAGCCTGGACACGAGATAAGTGGCGTCCGACGGCCTCTGAGCGAGAAGCTCACCGTTAAACAAAAGCCCTGCACCAGAAAGAAAGGCCTCGCCTATGCAGTCGTCAGACTAGCGAGGGCTAGTGGGTCGAAGTAGCGTTTGCCATTTCTTCGGCAGAAACGATCAACAAGGGTATCAATTCTCGAACGTCGCCAACCTGCTCCAGGTTGTTCACTCGGTCGATAATCGCTTCTGTCTTCGATCTACCCAGGACCGGCGTCAACAACAAGCGGGTCTTCGAGTTGACATCCTCCGTTGACATCGGGTTTTCCTTGGTGCCGTAGGCGTGGGGAGTAAAGTGCTCAACCGTGCTCCCGTCCGTCAACGTAGCGGCCACTTTTCCGCTGCGGGGTGCCGCCCGGTCCATCAACTCATCATCAGGTATCAGCGTAACTCTCTCCTTGATGGCCAGGGTCGCCGGATCGGACATCCGCTCGTAAGCGTGAGTGGATGCAAAGGTTACCTCGCCGTCCATCAGCGCCACGGCGATCATATGCTGGCAATTGACGTCGGGCATAGACCGGTTATTGACCACCCCGGCGCCGTCTCTGGGCAGCCGTACGGTAATGCTTTTAACGTTGTCAACGGTCAAACCGTGTTGCCGGTGCAAGGCAAAGAAAGCGTCCAAGGCGGCCTGGATTGGATACCCCACGGAATATGGCTTTATGGCGGTCTCGGTTACGAAGTAGCGGTTTCCCAAGCCCATAACCATTTCATCCGGACGAGGGTCCAGGGAAAGGGCCTGCAGCACGTTGTGTTCTCCCTCCAGAATATCCCAGACCCCGGTAAGGCCGGCCTCGGCCATGGTTGCCGCGGTAACCCCGTTCCGCGCACCCATTCCGGCAAAATCGAAGGCTTTTTCCACGTGTTCAGCGTCCCTAACCCAGCTCCACACACCGGATACCTGCTGGGCTGCATAAGAGAGTGCATAGCGCATGCCGGCCTCATCCAGCCCGGCGATGCACGCGGCCGCCCCGACACTGCCCATAGTTGAACTGGTTCCTTCCGCGCTTCGGTGCCCTCCCCTGACTGAATCCGGCTCCAGGGCCAGCAAAAAGCGGCAGCAGAGATCGTAGCCAAGTACGACTGCACGCAGCAGGTCTTCCCCGGAGCTTCCCGCTCTTTCTGCCATGGCTAGTGCCGCCGGCACAACCGAACAGCCAGGGTGGGATTTGGTTACCGGCTCAAAATCGTCAGTCTCGTCAGCGTGTCCGAACATACCGTTGGCCAGTGCCGCATTAACCGCAGATGTCTTTATGTCGGTCGCCAGGACAGACGATTCAGGGGTGCCGCCTTGCAGGCGGATGTACTTGATAGCCATTTCCCCGGGCTTAAGCCGAGCACCCGAAACAATTGCGCCCAAAGTGTCCAGGATTCGGTGCCTGCCGGCCAGAGCGACTTCTGCCGGCAACTCACTTCGCCCTGCTACCGCCATGTATCGCGCTAGCTGACCCGTAATCTCAGGGGTAGTCACTGATATGTACCTCTATGCTATTCCAGCTGTGGAACACCGACTGTACAAACCGTGGGGCAGATGATCCTTTTGGAGGGTGCCGCGATTAAGTCAGAAAAACTCTGCCCTATCAGTCTAACCGTGTGTCCGGAAGTGGTAATAGAGACCAAAAAGTGAGGACACTATTATGGCGCCCACCGCGCCGCCGAAATGGGTAATATTGACCCTGGTGTCCCTCGCCCCCATGTAGCTTGCGTCGGTAAAGACATTCCAGTAGGCGTTGCCAATGGCGCTGCCCGCTATCCCTGCAGCCAAAACCAACAATATTGTTCCGCCAATTAAATACCAACGACGGTCCAGGTTTATCCAGGCTACGTACGCCCCAATACCCGCTCCCAAGCCGATCCCGATCACATAAATACTGAGATGAATATTTGCTCCCCAGGGATAGCCCACCATGGCGTTTAAGGTTAACGCGGCCCAACCCCCAACAATTCCGAGAATCATTCCGACGAAGAAACCGGCAATGATTCGGGCTATAGGAATTACGTAGGTATAGATACCGCCTTCTGCCACCATGACTGATAATTTCATTCTGTCCGTCCTAATGGTTTTACGTTCTGTCGCAAGCTGCGAAGCACTACTTGACAAGCTTAAATGATGGCGTCACAAACTAAAGGCTCAGACCATGCTTAATGAAACCATACCTTTAGACACGTAAGCGCAAGAGGTTTGTGCATATCAGCACTACTATTGTGGAACTAGACCAATATATGGTACTAGGAATTTCTAGTTTAGCAATACACCGTAATGCTAAATCCCGGTCAAGCTCATCTAAATGGCCGGCTTTTTGGGTGGGCTTGTCCATCGGGAAAGTGAGAAAGAAAACAATTTCCCAAATTCCTCTAATTTGCACCTGCCCACAGGTAACCAATGTAGATGAAGGACTGGGTGTATTGCTATTTCTATGACCATGGCAAGAAGGGGAAACAGCGGCTGTCCAGTGACCGTTGTTACGGTACTCGGAGTTGCTCGTTTGTCCACAAAGTACTTGGAAGGGGCGTAGGACAAAAAAATTCGAAAATGTTCTTCAGGCGGAGTCTAGGTAAGAAAGCTCCGTTTCACAAACCCTTTGGCTCGTTTCCGGGAGGCGGTAGACCCCGGCCCATAATGCGCTCTCATATGCGAGAGACGGTCGCTGAATGTAACGAGATTCCACTAACGCAATCGTGCTGGATATTTCAAATATATAGCTATCGGGAGCAACAATGTATCATTATCTTGAGGTGTGGGAGGAACATAGAGTTTTCATTGACAAAACCTAGGCCACCCTGTATAAGAATCCACAATCTTGTCGCCAACTGGCAATCTGGCTTCAACGTAAATCTAAGGGAATAGTTGAGTTATATTCGCAGCTTGGCTTAACGGGATAATTGCACTGGCCGCCAGAAAGGCAAAGACATTTTCATTTTTGAGGAGGCAATTAGATCATGAGGCTTACCTTATGGACTGCTTGGCGAAGGTATTCGCTGATTATTGCAGTTTTGGTCACTATTCTAGCCGTGTCTTGCGGCGCTTCCGAGGAGCCTACGCAAGCGCCGGCCCCCCAGGCGGCTGCACAGCCTGAACAGGCGGCGGCTGCTCCGGCACAGCCGGCTCAAGAGCCTGCGGTTCCGGCCGATGCTCGAAGGCTGACTGAAACTCGCCAGTTTGAATCGACTCCGACTCCCGTGCCGGCTGCTGGGGGCGCTACCGCGACTCCGGTACCGACTCCTACTCCTGGAACGGTCGCAACCGCCAAAGATACTTTGATATTCGTTACCCAGGAAGAACCGGTCTCGCTAGGTACTTTCAGCGATGGCTGTAGTGGTAACGTGCCCTCAACCATTTGTGAGGAGATTGCTACGGATCCATTTACTTGGATTGATAGCACAAACTTTGAAGTAGTACCTTTGAGCGGGGTGGAATCCTGGTCCCAGGTTGACCCTCATCGTTGGCGGTTCATCCTCCGCGATGGCGTAACTTTCCATAATGGCGAACCCTGGAACGCAGAAGCGGCCAAGTTTGGTTTGGACTGGTCCGGCGACCCCACGAGCGGTGGTGGCTACGGCTTCCACGGTCCAATTGGCGGCGAGATAGTTGACGATCTGACCGTTGACGTGGTTTGTGATAACGCCTGCCCCATATTCCCGCGTACTGCTATTTTCTCCCCCTTCCAGGCGCCTGAGTGGTATAAGAATGCGTCTGAAGACGACCGGGAACTGAACACCATAGGTACCGGTCCTTATAAGGTTGTGGAATGGCGACCGGGCATTGAGGTAGAAATCGAAGCATTCGAAGACTACAAGCCCAACACAGCGTTTGATTCCCAGGCTCCGGCCATCAAGAGGGCTTTCCAGGTGTGGCGCGGCGAGTCCCTGGTTAGGGCTGCGATGATCCAGGCCGACGAGGCTGACTGGGCCGTTGATATCGGCTTTGAGAATATCGACTCCGTGCCGGTAGCCAAGACCGGTACCAATAACGAGGTCTTCACCCTCGTTGCTGACAATATCTGGCATCCTGAGTTGAGTAAGAAAGACGTGCGCCGCGCCCTGGCCCTTGGCATCGACTGTCAGACTATAATGGAAGTTCTCTATGACGGTTTACAGGAATGTATTGGCAACATTTCCCAGTGGGGCACCGTCGGCATCAACGAAAGCAATTATGCCGACTATGGCTACGACCCGGATCTGGCGCGTGAACTTTTGGCCTCTTCCGGTTACTACAAGCCGGATTACGATCCTTCGGACAACAACTTTGACGAGAATGAAGAAATAAGGATCCACACTCGAGCAGACCGCGTCTATCGCGGCCTGGAGATGTTCGAATCTGTCGTGCAAGGGTGGCGGGAACTTGGTGTGAATGCCCATGTGGTGGTGCTGGAACCGAACAAGGCCCGCGAGGCTCGTCGGTCCGGCTGCGGCAAGTTTATCCAGTCGCTTGACGACGGAACACAGGACAACACGCAGGCCTTGGCTTGTGCCGAACAGGATCCTCCGTTGCCCTTCGGTACGTCTACTCACTACTACGAAACGGCCACCTCCAACGAGGCTCTTGACATGCAGCGGCAGCTCTACCTGCGCAATAGCTGCTTCAATGTCAACAGCCGGGTGTGCAACTTGCATCCAGGATTCGAAGGCATGACCTTCGAGGAAAGTATCAATGACGCAGTTGCAACCCCTCTGGGTCCGGAACGGGTAGAGAAGATGGAGTACCTGGCTCAGATCATTCACGACGAATACTGGTTCCTGCCCTTCTTCGTGTCGGTGCAGGTATATGGCATGGCTGCCAATTTGGAATGGGAACCTCGCTATGACCCTCGTATCCGTATAAACACCATGAGGTTCACCCAGTAATACGGCCTAGGTTTTAAGGGTTAGCGCCCCGGATTTCAGAAATTGATCTAGCTCCCGGGGCGCTTTCAAATCTTTAGTGGACTGGCTTGAGGAATACGTGCCCCGAGGGGGACGCAATTGAGATTTCGCGGACGAAACCAGGGTTCCACTTTCGTTGCGTGTACGACCGGTACTCCCTCTGTACGATAATTTGCGACATTATATCTCTCAAATTGGCCGGCAGGTAAGCGTTGTCCTTTCTTTGGTGTGGTCTGCTCTTTCATAGGGGACAACGTATAATCTAGAAATACTTAATATTTATTGACAAATACGCGCAGGCATTGTATAAATCGTCCCAATCTTTCATACTACTCGATGGCATTAGTTGACGAATTACCCGTCTCCAATGAAAAGCGAAGTCTCCTACCTCTCTCGATAGATCAATTTAGTAATTTCTTCGTAGAAACGTAGTAGTTGGGAATCCTGCACGAGTTGATAGGTGCTTTCAGGGATAATGGGCTACCATTTAGTTACAGCGAAGAGTCTGAGCACATAGGGCATGGCCCTTTGATAGCAGACCCGCTGCATGTAGTCGGCCAGGGTGTGAGGAAAAAGCGAAACTGTTGCCTGGCCCGCGCCAATCTTCGGTTCATCAGGCTTAAGATCACGATATCGCTTTCACGGGGGAAAATGTGCGTAACTACATGATTCGGCGAATCGGCCACTCGATATTCATTGTGGCTGGCCTTATGGGGTTGCTCTTTCTGGCCATCAATGTTCTGGGGGACCCGGTTGAATTGATGGTTGACGAGGACGCGTCGCAGGAGACCATTGACGCCCTCCGCGCAAAGTTTGGTCTCGACCGTCCACTCTATATTCGATTCGCGGACTTCTATTGGGACCTGGTGCGTGGGGACTTTGGGAAGTCTCTGCGCCATCGCATTGATGCTCGGGAGATGATCTTTGACCGGTTGCCCAATACGGCGGCATTAGCAATAGTGGCCTGGATCATAGGAGCGACTGGTATTCCGCTGGGTATGCTGGCGGCCAGACGACCCAGAGGAATCATTGACCGCGTTGTCAACATATTATCCTTTGCGGTGATCTCGGTGCCCCAGTTCTGGCTGGCGCTGATGCTCATTCTTTTGGTATCCGTTCAATTGGATCTTCTGCCCACTTCGGGATTCAAGGGTTTGGGACCCGAGGGTTGGAAGTACATGATTCTGCCGGCCATGGCTTTGTGTCCGCTGGTGATGGGTCGAAACGCCCAGATAACCCGATCCACGATGATTGAGGAAATAGCCAAGCAGTACGTTGCTACGGCTCGTTCCAAGGGGTTGGGAGAAACGACCATTCTTTATGGGCATGTTCTTAAGAACGCCTCGATTTCCATCGTCACCCTCATGGGCGATGAGCTGGCCGGTTTTATGAACGGGTCGACGGTAGTCGAAATTATTTTTGGCTGGCCCGGCATTGGCAAGCTGTTGATCGATGGAATTAACGCCCGGGACCTGCCGATCGTTACGTCCTCTGTATTTGTAATTGCACTGATGGTCATGGTGATTAACCTGGGCGTAGACCTGGTTTACACTTGGCTGGATCCGAGAATTTCGTACAGTTAGCCTTTTCGGGACCCGGCCGCTTCTCATACATGGTGCTGTGAGGTTGCCGGTGGGGACAAACCGACTTGATACCAATTCTGCTTTGAGGACGTTGTTCTGATATGCAAAGCGATGTTTCAACCGTAGCGCAGAAACCTAATCCAATAGTTGCCTTGTGGCACAATGCTTTGGTTCAAGCGTTCTTGAACGACCCGATAACGCTTCTTTCGGCGTTGTTCCTTTTTGTCATTGTTATGGCGGCGTTGTTTGCGCCCGTTGTAGCTCCCTACGATCCGCAGAACCAGCAATTAAGGTTGCGCCATCAGGGTCCACTTGCGGTCGGCACTGCTACTTATCGGGCCAACAGCCAGACTGTCGAAGAGCAACGCTTCTTCCTCTTAGGGACTGACCACCTGGGTCGGGACTACCTGAGCCGCCTCATTTACGGCGGCAGGATATCGATTTCTGTGGGTCTGCTGGGAGTACTAGTCTCCAGTGTAATAGGCGTGTTCCTGGGGATAACTGCTGGATACTACCGAGGCCTTCTGGACGATATTATTATGAGGGCGGTGGACATCTTCATGTCTGTGCCCTTATTATTGCTGGCCCTCATGGTGTTATTCATCCTGGGGCCTAGCTTTACCAATATCATCATCGTGTTTGCGGTTGCCCGCTGGATGTTGTTCTGCCGCGTCACTAGGGGTGTAGTACTATCCCTGCGTGAACAGGCCTTCGTGGATGCAGCTCGTGCGATAGGTGCGAGCGACGGCCGGATCATTGGTCGCCATGTGCTGCCAAACCTGATCACACCGCTATTGACCCTGGCGGCCCTGGAAGTACCGCGAAACATTCTGACCGAGTCCACCTTGAGTTTCCTGGGTTTTGGCATTCAGCCTCCCGAATCCTCCTGGGGCCTGATGCTTTCTCAGGGCCGCGACTACATCGTTACAGCTTGGTGGGTGGTGGTCGTACCTGGAGCAGCTATTTTCTTGACCGCGCTTTCCTTCAATCTCTTTGGAGTCTGGATGAGGGCTGTGAGCGACCCCTTGCAGCGGTGGCGCTGGCTCAAGGCGACTAAGGAAGCTAAGGACGCAGGTGTGGGCTGATAACCGCCTGTAACCTCGACAGGTAATGAATATTTTGGCCCCCGACCTCCTTAAGAGTCGGGGGCTTTTACTTTTGAGACCAAATGCACCATAATAGCGAAAATTCGTAGGGGCAAACGGGCCCTTGTGTCCAAGTATGATTAGGGAGGCTATCAATGGAGAGGGTAACCATTAGGGAGGCTTCCCAAAGATTGCGGATCCCAACTGCACAGGTGCGAGAGTGCATTCGTGGCGGAGAGTTGCAAGCTTTTCGCGAGGAAGGCACTGAGGGACAGGGAGGTTGGGTGGTTGAGCTACCCGACGACGGGTGGGTCAGCGCCGCAACTTCCATGGAGTTAAACCGAGAGTTTTCTCCCTGGTGGTGGGGAACCGCAGACAAGACCGGGTATATCCACTACGTCGAGTCCCTTTCCGCTTCGTCCTGGGAGGAGACAGTCCCCCAGTTTCTTTGCGGAGAGGTTGGCGACAACATCTGGGCAGCTATAGACCTGCTCCAGGAATTGCTCTGCCTGGAGTGCCAGATGCGGGCCATGGAACAGGGACTGCCCAAAGCCAACCCATAGCCTGCATTAAGGCGCTGGCGAAGTAGTTTTTGCCGGTTTGATTAGCAGACCGATTCGTCGCAAGAATAACGGGGGACAGGTAACCGACCTGTCCCTTAATTGTTTCAACTACTGGGCCCGACCGTAAGGTACTACGGCCTTACTCAAGAAAGAACGCCCTTAGGGTTTCGTAAGTTGCATCCGGCAGCTCTTCCGCTATGTAATGACCCGAGGGTACGGAGTGTCCCCTGACGTTTGTGGAGTAGTCGTTCCAAACGGCCAGAACATCCTGCGTCCTGCCAACGAATCCCCGGTCGCTCCACAACGCCAGGTGCGGGCATGTTATCTTGTTTTCGAAGTCCTCATCGTCGTGAACCAGATCTATGCTGGCGCCCGCCCGATAGTCTTCACACATTGCATGGATGGTATCCGGGTCGGTTGAGCACCTCACGTACTCTTCCAGGGCCTCGGTAGGGAAAATACTTTCCCAACTCGGAATGCGCTGAAAACTGGACCGAATGAAGAAATCGGCCCCTGAGCCAATCACTCGCTCGGGGAAATCATAAGGTTGGATGAGGAAGAACCAGTGGTACGTATTGGAAGCCATTTCTTTGTTGACGATCTGGAACATCCGGTGGGTCGGGATAATGTCGAGGGTTGCGAGTTTCCTTACCCGCTCCGCGTAGTCTTTGGTCAGGCGGTGTGACACCCGGGCCCCTCGGTCGTGTCCGGCCAGGAAGAACGTGTCAAAACCCAGGTTTTCCATCGCTTCCGCCTGGTCTCTGGCCATGGCTCGCTTTGAATAATTAAAGTGTTCGGAGTCCCCGGCGGGCTTGTCGCTGTCTCCATATCCCCGAAGGTCTGCTGCCACAACTGTAAAATCATCGGCGAGGCGGGGAGCGACCTTGTGCCACATTGTGTGGGTTTGTGGGTAGCCGTGAAGGAGCAGCAAAGCCGGGCCGCTGCCCCCGACAACAAGGTTGATGGCCGCCCCGCTTGTTTCGATTTTTCTATGTTCAAATCCTTCGAACATCGCTCCTCCAATTGTTGGCGCCCTTTCGCTATTGGCGCCCTTCTTGCCATCTTAGTTAGCTCGAATCACCCAGGGGTACTGCCAGGGTTTCCCTTGTCGGTGAACTGGAGTATAGAATACACGACACGCTGCAACCGTGGAGCATAACCATTGACGTCCTGCAAGTGGATGACCTTATTTAAGGAGGATACAGGATGCCTGCGTTGGAAACAGTCCTGGGACCAATAGAAGCAGAGAATCTTGGATTTACCCTCAGTCATGAGCACGTCGGAACGAACGCCGCCGGTCTGCGCCATACCTATCCGGAAATCATTGACCGGCAGGGGATAGTAGAACAATCAACCGCGGCCCTGAAAGAAGCCTACGAGGAAGCAGGGTTGCGAACCATAATTGATGTAAGCACCTTCGACCTTGGTCGGGACGTTGAAATGATTGCAGAAGTGTCGAAGCAAAGTGGAGTGAACATCGTTGTCGCCACCGGCAATCACCTGGCAGTTCCCCGGCCCTTTGGCGAGGTTTCTCCCGACGCAATAGCGCCTATGTACGTACGGGAAATCCAAGAAGGAATTGAAGGTTCCGGTGTCAAGGCCGCGGTTATCAAAGTGGCCAGTGACCGGGGCGGAATTACGCCACCCCAGGAAGTTGTGCTTCGGGCCGCCGCTCGAGCCCACCTCCAAACCGGCGCCCCGATTTCTACCCATACCTGGTCTCCTGATCGAGTGGGTGACCAGCAAGTGGCTATCCTGGAAGAGGAAGGCGTCGACCTTAGTCGGGTTTACATCGGCCACAGCAATGACGACACGGACATGGACTACCTTCTGGGCCTGCTGAACAAGGGAGTCTGGTTAGGTCTGGACCGTTATCCGGGCGGCAGAGTTCCAGGCACGCCGGACTGGGAACGAAGAACCGAGGTGGCCAAGACGTTGATGGATGCGGGCTTCACCGGGCGTATCATGCTTTCCCACGATTATTCCGTACCCAAGGCGCGCCACGGAGCCGAAGTGCAAGAAGAGCGTCGTCGTGCAAACCCGGACGGTTATAACTTTATTCCCCGCAAGGTGCTGCCACGGCTTCTGGAACTGGGCGCTACTGATGCCGATATTAATCAGCTGACGGTGGTGAATCCAAGAAAGTTCTTCGCCGGAGAGTAAGATCTTCCTTGAGATACTGAACTCGACCGGAACAACGGCAGTGGTCAAAAAGGTAGGGCGAGCATTAAGCTCGCCCTGAAAAAAATAGAAGAAAAGTATAATTCCTGTTAAGTATCGGTTTTGTTATTCCGTGTCTCCGGCAGCTACACAAAGGACTACGTGCGATGGCCGACCCCGGTCGTGATATACAGTGTTGTCGGCGACGATACGTATGGGAGACAAAGCTGGGTTTTCTCCGGTATTGCCGTTCACATCCAGCCGAGGAAAGTTGCTTGACGAAATGTCTAACCTAATCCGATGACCCTGGGCAAACAAATTGCTGGTGGGGTACAAATCAATGGTCAGGGGGTAAACCTGTCCAGGGTCCATTAGTCGAGGGTCACTCCAGGAGGTGCGAAACTTGGTTCGCAAGACGCCGTCGGTCAGGTTTAATGCATAGCCTTCCGGATAGTCTCGACAGGGGGGATAAACGTCTACGAGCTTCGCTGTGAAGTCAGTGTCGACGGCTGTGGATGATATCCAAAGGTGAACTACAACCGGCCCCGTAACTTCCAGGCTCTCTGCCAGTGGTTCCGTTTGAAATACCAGCACATCGGGACGGGAAGCCAGTGGCAAATATGGCGCCTTGCTGCCAAAGAACTCCTCAGATTCTCTTTGGTCAAATCCTCCAGGCTCCATTATGGGTAGGCCAGAAGAGATATTGCCGCCCAAGGTAGGTACCGGGTCCAGGGGGTCGAAACGGTATTTGCTTGGCTGCGCCTCCAACTGGGGTAGGGCGATGGAAAGGCTCCCGCCTTGATGGAGATAGAAGGGGGTTTCTTTTACCCGGGCTGGAGGCCAACTGTTTTCTTCCACCCATCTTCCCCCATGGTCGAGTCTTCCTTCCGGATTTTTGCGTCCACTGCCTCCTCCCATGACAAACAGCTTCACCGGCGGTCGTTTGTCCCAGTCATTGGTTTCTTCCTTCATCCACCGGTCAAAGAAGGTGAGCCTTTGCTGATTGAAACTGCCCTCCCTGGGATTATCCAGGGTTGAATGGGAGCCAAAGTCGACGTTACCGGCATAGGTGGCAGAGCGGGCCCCGTGGGTCCACGGGCCCATTATCAGCGACACCTGGCTGGATTTGCCCTGGGACATCGCCAGGTAATTCTGTACCGTGCCTGCGGCGTATGGATCGTACCAACTGCATTGGTGGACCTGTGGTACATCGGAGAAGGGACCGTAGTGCGCTGACGCGCACAATCCTACCTGCTGCCAATATTCGTCGAAAGTATCGTGGCCCCAAATCTCGAAGAGGTAATTCTCGTAGTCAGGCGTCCAGCTGAGCGGCGAGTGTCCCTTCTTCCAGGGAAACCGAGCGAACCAGTCATGAATATCCTGACGGGACATGGCCGCCCTGGTTGTATCCGGGTTATCCCTGGCTTCAGGACTTTCCAGGGCCTCCCGAAACGCCCATGTTACTTGCCTCAACTCAAAGGCCCCACCATTTCGACAGCCGCTGTGATATGCGCTGGCGAATCCACCGCATTCCAGCCACATGGCGGCCAGGTTTGGCGGGTTCAAGCTGGCTAGGGCGGCCTGAGTATGAGCAGCGTAGGAAAGGCCAAAGGTGCCGATTTTGCCATTGCACCAGGGTTGTTGAGCCAGCCATTCCACCGTATCGTAGCCGTCCTGCCCTTCATCGACATACTTGGTAAAACCACCTTCCGATTCATATCTTCCCCGGCAGTCCTGGATAACGGTTACGTAACCGCTGTTAGTGAAAAAGGCCGCTTCTTCCATCCGGGTAGGTGCGGACTTGTCGTATGGAGTACGTTGCAATAGTACCGGCAAAGGTTCCTCCATCAACTTTCCGTCAAGCTGGGGTCGATGTATGTCAGTTGCCAGATTCACTCCGTCTCGTGTGGGAACCATCGCGGTTTCTATGAAATGATTATTGCTTTTGCGCCTAGTGACGCGTCCTCTTACCCTCAGACTCATCTCTCCTCCTTAATGAGATTACGGAAAAATAAAAATACAACGGGAGTGTAGCACCGCGAGGCAGGGCGCCTCACCTATAAACAAATACGGATTTTCTTGACAATTGGCAGACCCGAAACTAGACTTTCCTGAACTGGCCTGACTCCCCAGATGGTCACGAAACATGGTGTGTATTCCATAGCAATTATTGCTTATGTTCAATGGAATTCGTACTTAGAAATGGTATATTCGACAGCAACTTCTTTGGGGAGTAGGGCGATTAAAGCCAAGGAGTGAGAACGATGACCTTGTCTGGAATGTTTGCGCCTCGTTGGTTGATTTACAGCGTTATTTCTATCGGTTTATTGGCTTTGGTTGCTTGTGGCGCGTCGGCGCCGGAACAGGCGCCTGCCGAGCCGTCAAGTAGCGCTGCGCCCGCTGCCCAACCGGCAGCTCCTTCCCAGCCTTCCGCTCCGGCGGCGGCGGCCGATCCAGTAGCCCCCGCGCAGATGGCCGAGCCTGAACCACAGGCCACGGTCAGCGCCGTAGTCGGTCAGGGAGCGATTGGAGTAGGAGCCAAAGCCCCTACGGCCACGCCTGAACCCACATCTGCACCTGTTGAAGTAATGATGGAGGCAGAGCCGGCAGTAACGAGGTTACAGGTGTCTCGTGGGCCAACCACGAGAGATCTGGCCGACCCCGTTGCGGGCAGGGGTGACTTGCCAGTGATTCTGCCCATGTTTGAGGGCCTGGTTCAATTCGACCAGTACACTGATTCTGTGCCCATGCTTGCTCCTGACTGGTCTGCCAATGACGACTTCACCGTGTGGACCTTCAACCTCAAGGAGGGCGTGGAGTTCCACAAGGGCTGGGGGCCGCTGACCGCCAAGGATGTCGAGCATACCATGTGGCAGGAACGGCGCAACGACCACTTTGACGGTCGGGCTGCGACTTGGCGCGACCTCCTGAAAGAAGTAGTGATGCCCGACGGGCCGGATGGTCTCGTGGTCGAGCTTCATTTGAACAAGCCCGAACCGATCATGACTACCTACATGAGCACCAATTACACCACAGTGATACGCAGCAAGAACCACTGGGACGAGAACGGTGGTGCAATGACCGGCTTTGACGCAAATGAAGCCGGTATCCAGCTTATGGCCAACGACCCCATCGGGACCGGTCCGTACCAGTTTGCGGAACATGCCGAAGCCCAATACCTTCGGTACGATGCTCCTGAGGCGACTCACTGGCGCAAGACGCCGGACTTCCCCGAGCTTCAGATTTACTTTGTCTCGGAGCCTTCCACCCAGTTGGCCCAACTAGTGACTGGCGAAGTACATGCTGCTGAGATTCCCCGTGACCTCCAAGTGGGAGCATTGTCGCGCGGCATGGAAATCGTGCTTGGTACTACTCCGGCAATTCGCCTGGTTGGATTCTTCGGTGGCAACTACCTCCCTGATCATGCAAATTATGATGCCACCGAGCCAATGACCATGCCCCTGGTTCGCGAAGCTATGAACCGGGCCATCGACCGGGAAGAAATCAACGATGTTTTCTTCAATGGCAATGCTGAACTGATGTTGCAAACCCATTCCCATGAGAAGTTCCCTGGTTGGCAGCCCTCCTGGCTTGATAGTTTCGAAGCTGACTACGGTTATGACCCGGAAAAGGCCAAAGCCTTGCTGGCCGAGGCTGGGTTCCCCGACGGATTCGAGATTGGGCAGCTTTCCTATCCCAGGCCTGGACTCCCGGAAATGCTCGATATCGGTGAGTTGGTAGCAGACTACTGGCGTAATATCGGCATCGAAGTGGACTTCCAGCCCGTAGAGACTGCGGTTTATAGCTCTCAGCTAAGGGCCAAGGAAATTAACAACACTGCCTGGCTCCATACCGGCAGCTTTACCGAACCGACCCGGGCCATCTTTGTTTACCACTACAGTGGCGCCAGGAGTCCTCGTTATGAATCTCCCTTCTTTACCGAGAAATATGAGGCACTGGAAGTTGCCTCGACTTTGGAAGAACGGGACGACCTCATAAGGGAGATGGGCGAAAACTGCTACGAAGTTTACTGCTCCATCCCGCTGTACTGGGTGCCCTTCGAGTTCATGATCAACCCGGAGGTTATCGAGGAATGGCTTACCCCCGGTGTGTTCGGAGTGCGGGACTTCGAGTACGTTAAGGCCGTCAAGTAGGCGGACCGCGATTGACGGATCCGGATTCTGCCTTTCCACCTTAGAAAGTCTGGCTATCCAATCAGACCCCCCAACTTTGGAGAGGTCTGATTGGATAGCCTATTGGCAAGTTTCAAATAGTAATCGGCTTAACTGGCAATCTAAAGGTTAGCCATGCAGCGATACATAATAGTCAGATTGTTTCAGAGTATTATCGTCCTATTTGCGGTCAGCATTATCATATTTGGCTTGGCTCGCATATCCGGGAATCCCATGGACGTGCTCCTTCCGGATGATGCCGGCCCTGAAGAATTTGAGCTGATGGAGCAAAAATGGGGCTTGGACAAGCCCCTGCATGTCCAGTATTTTGCCTTCCTGGGCAACGCCTTAACCGGTGACTTCGGTCGGTCGGTGCAGCATCCTACCAGGGAAGCACTGGATTTGGTTATCAAGCGATTTCCTGCCACCCTGGTGTTAGCCGGATTGGCACTGGTGATATCTATTGTCATTGCTTTCCCGGTAGGGGTGTTGTCGGCGGTCAAGAAGGACAGCTTGCCCGACTATGCGGCGAAAACCTTTGCCCTGCTGGGGCAATCGGCCCCGTCTTTTTGGTTGGCGATTATGCTTATGTGGATCTTCGCCGTTCAGCTTAACTGGCTGCCCACTTCTGGGCGGGGAGACCCCGGTTTGGACCGGCTTGTCCATCTGATTCTTCCAGCATTTGCGATAGGGTGGTACCAGGTGGCTGCGCTGATGCGACTCGTACGCTCATCTATGCTTGAGGTACTGGACAGTGAGTTCATCAAGTTGGCCCGTTTAAAGGGCGTCACGGAGTCCAAGGTTGTCTGGAAGCACGCACTTCGCAACGCATCTATCGCTCCGATCACGTTGCTGGGCCTTCTGGTTGCCCAGTTGGTCACCGGTACAGTGGTTACGGAAACAGTATTCTCCTATCCCGGAGTTGGCCTCCTGGCCGTTGACGCCATCCGCAACCGGGATTTCCAGGTAATGCAGACTATTGTTATGGTCTTCGCGTTAATTTTTGTCGGCATAAATCTCCTGGTGGACATCGTTTACGCCTACATCGATCCGCGTATTCGTTACGCTTAATTAGGTAAAGATCCGTTAGAGGCGTCTTATGGACATAAGCAGAGTTAGTGAATCGGCCCCCAGGGTTGCACCGGTCGGAGTAGGGAAATTCATCGCTGATGCACGGCGATATCCCTTGATTCCCGGTTTTATCCTGGTTGTGCTGCTAATAATTCCCGCGATATTTGCCGACTTGATCGCCCCTCATGACCCCTACGATGTAGCCCCCCGGGAACGTCTAACACCACCGGCATGGTCCGGAGCCCAATACCTTAATGGTGTAGAGGTTCGACCCACTGGAACGTGGAAGAACATCCTGGGAACCGACAAATTGGGCCGGGATGTGCTGAGCCGGATTATGCACGGCGCCCGCTACTCTCTGAGTATTTCGCTGCTGGCTATTCTGGCCGGTGGAGTTGTGGGGAGCGGTCTGGGAGTGCTGGCGGGTTACTTTGGCGGGCTATTGGACCACGTAGTTATGCGCTTGGTCGATATATTCATTACTATTCCCGGACTGCTGTTTGCCCTGGTGCTGGCAATAGTTCTGGGGCCGAGCTTTGGCACAATAGTGTTGGTCGTGGCAGTCATATTATGGCCCAGGTTCGCCCGTATGTCGCGGGCCGAAACGCTTAGTATGCGGAGCAGGGATTTTGTAAGTAGAGCCAAGGTTGCCGGATGTTCAAACACTCGGGTAATGCTGAGACACATATTCCCCAACGTGGTCAATCCCCTGGTGGTGCTGGTTACCCTGGAGGTAGGGCACGTTATTTTGCTGGAGGCTACGCTGAGCTTCCTCGGCGCCGGTATCCCGCGACCCATTCCTGCGTGGGGTTTGATGGTGTCCGATGGCCGCGACCTGATTGTGGGCGGCAACGGCTGGTGGGTTTCCCTGTTCCCCGGACTGGCAATTCTGCTGGTTGTGCTGTCAATGAACCTGTCCGGTGACTGGCTGCGGGATAAGCTGGATCCGAAACTGCGGAATAGATAGGGCTGGGCATTTTGCGAAGGATCAACAAGTCTGCCTGAAGAGGAGCAAGAGATGGCAAAGATACGTCACATCGCTCTTACCACCGAGAATCCCTCGGCTGTAGCGGAGTTCTACAAGGAGGCCTTTGACATGCAGGAAATCCGCCGCAGCGAGGCAGGTGCGGTATTCTTGTCGGACGGCTACATTAACCTTGCAATCTTGAACTGGAAAACCGGAAAGGACGCCGATGTGGGCCCCAACGGCCCCAATTACAATGGAATTCACCATATTGGATTCCAGGTTGAAGACTTGGATAATGCCTCTGAGAAGCTGGAACAGGTCGACGGACAACGCCTGAACCAGCGACATGACGACGCCACCCTGGCACAGGCCACCGCCGCGCCCAGAAACTTTGAAGTGAAATGGGCTGGCCCTGACGGCGTGGTTATTGACGTTTCAAAGTCGGGTTGGGCGACTTCCTGACTACGGCTTGTCTATTGTAATGGAGGAATGACCTATGGCTCTCAGGGATCTGGACGTTGAGAAAGAAGCGGTGCTCAAGGCCATTGACGCCATCGAGAAGGCGGGCGTTATGGGCATCGGGCAGCATGGGAATTTCAGCGCCCTGGTTCCCGGCGGCGGGGCGTTCCTGCTGATTGGCGGCGATATGGACAGTGTCCGAAAGGATGATTTTGTTCTAGTGGACCTGGAGGGCAACCTCATAGAGGGGAACATGACTGCCCGGGAAGGTGAGATTGTCCACTTGCACACCGTCATTTACCAGAATCGGCCGGAAGCAGGCGCGGCGGTGCATGTCCACTCAACATGGGGCACTACATTTGCCGTGGCAAGCCAGGCCATTGAATGCAGCTACGAAGCTATGGCCAGGTTCAACATGACCGACGGGATCCCGCTTGCTAAGTACGGGCCCCGAGGCTCGGACCTGTCCATTCAATACATTGCCGATGCTTTGAACAGCGCCTCGGACATTCGTGCTGTTTTGATGGAACACCACGGAATTCTGGCGTTCGGGTCCACGCCTGCTGAGGCGGCCCGGTCAGTGGCTTTGGTGGAAGCGGCGGCCCAATTGGCAGCCCAGGCATCCACCATTGGCGGCGCCAAGCCTATTCCGCGCGAAATGCTGACCGCCACAGTTGAACGCCGTGACCTGTTTGAACAGGCCGGAAACCAAAGGGCCTAGGCCAGAAATCGGATTTAAGGCGGGCCTTCCCCTTCGTTTGGGAGGGCCCGCTTTCTATTCTTGCATAGCGGGTGATATTCGATGCAGTTTGGAATGTTCATGGAGTTCCCCCGGCCGGCCGGCAGTAGCTACCGGGAAGCATTCGACACCTCTTTTGCTTTGGTGGACGAAGCGGAACGGTTGGGAGTCCAATCCGTCTGGTTAGCTGAATACCACTTTAACCCGGGAAGGGTGTTGTCTTCCCCTATTCTGATAGCTACCGCGATAGCTTCCCGCACAGAACGTATTCGTGTGGGGCTGGCGGTGCAGTGCCTTCCCCTGGGCCACCCCGTTCGACTGGCAGAAGAGGCGGCAACCCTAGATCAGCTTAGCAATGGCAGGTTGGAGTACGGTGTGGGAAGGGGGACGTTCCCCAACGTACACGAAGGCTTTAATACTCCCTTTGCCGAAAGCAGGGGGCGCTTTGAGGAGAGCCTGGAAATAATCAAGAAGGCCTGGACTGAGGACACCTTCACATTTGAAGGAGAGTTCTACCAGTTCAATGACCTGTGTGTTGAACCCAAACCCTGTCAAGACCCGCATCCTCCCATTCGGGTTGGCGTAACTTCGGTAGAGTCATTCCCCATCACCGGGAGAATGGGCTACCCAATCCTTATAAACCCTTCCCGCGTTTTCAATCTTGACGAACTTGCCCAGCATATAGACGCTTACCGCCGTGCATGGCAAGAAGCAAGTCATGAAGGGGAACCTGAGGTTGGTTTGCGCGTACCGATATACGTGGCAGAGACTGAAGAGAAGGCCTACTCCGACCCACGTGAAGGCGCTGTCTTTATGTACGAGCGGTTGGGCAACCGGGTGCTCAGCTATGCGGAATACGGCGCCACCACCGGAGACTGGCAGTCCGAAGGCGACCGGATTCTTGGCATGGAGTACGACGACTGGCTGCGCGATAAGGTGGCCTACGGAACGCCCGACGCGGTAGCCGAGCGTATCCGTCACCTGCAAAATGATCTGGGATTAACCCAGTTCATCTACGAGATTGACCTGGGCAACAGGCTGCCCCATGAGTTGCAGCTTAACTCATTAAGATTGTTCAATGAGGAAGTCTTGCCGCTACTGGCGTAGGCGCCTCTTGGGGTCGCTTGGGGACAACTTCAGACTCAACAAGGAATAAATCGGGCGGGAACGAACCTGCCCTTTTCTTTAGTCTCCGATTACCGCTATTGCCTGGATTTCCACCATCATTTCGGCCCTCGCCAGGGAATCTATCCCTATGAGCGCGCTGCAGGGATAACCCCTGGTAAAGTATTCCTTCCGCAACTGGGTGAAGTGAGTTCCGTACTGCATGTCTTTGATGAAGACGGTCATCGTTACAATGTCCTCTAAATCCCCGCCGGCCCTTGCCAGGTTGGCCCTTATCCGCTCGAACGAGGCTCTGACCTGACCTTCGAAGTCACCGCCGAGAGATTTTCCGTCCGCGTCGGTAGTTGCCCCTACTCCGGCCAGGTAAACCGTCGTGCCGCCGCTAACCTTTATTGCCGGCGAATAGGCACGGTCTTCTTCTGCGGTTCCCTTGAAGTACTCTCTTGGCATGGTTCCTCCTTGATTGCGATAGATCTTTACTGCAATTGATCTTGATTGCGATAGATTCTTCAGGATTGGGGGCGTTCCCTGGAGAACACCTCCCTGGCTATTACTCTGGCATGGCGGGCTATTGACTCGCCGGTGTAAAAGGTCAAATGGAAGAACAACTCGTTTATCTGTTCCTCGGTCATGCCTATCCGCATCGCGCCGCGGATGTGGTCTCTCAGGTTTCGATTGGTGGCAACCAGTGGCAACACCGCCAGGGTGCAAACCATTCGGCTCACTGTGTCCAGCCCGGGCCTGGTCCAAACTGATCCCCACAGGTATTCCAGGAGGTACCTATCCCAATCCTCGTCCACGGCCTCTCCTCTGGTGGGGCTCAGGTCACCGAGGACTTCCCGTCTCTTGGCTGTACCTCGTTCGAGCATTGACTCAGGGTTCTCAGAGGGGTCGAAGGCTCTTACCGGGTCAACGGACAGTCCTCTTTCCTCAAAGACCGCGCAGGCGATGGCAAGTGCAGTGGTGCCGATGGGGGCTCCCACGTAGAAGAAGGTTTGAATAATCATTTCCACTATTTCAGTTGGCGAGAAACCTACGTCCAGTCCGCTTTCGATGTGACCCCTGAGATTGTCATCTCGGCGGAGAACGGCAATGACTGAGATAGTGGCCATGCTGCGATGCTCGATGCTCAGCCCGGGCCGGTTCCATATCACTCCAAAACAGGATTCACCGATCATGCGCCACAGGTCGGGTGCATTCTTGCTGAGCATCTCGTTGGAGACCGGAACTCCTTCCGGATCCACCCGACCAAGCCTGGCAAGAATCGGGTAGCTGGAAAGATATCGTTCTTGTAGTGAAGCCATGATTCTCCCCCAATCGGTATGGCATAAAGTATTGTTCTGCGACCTGCCCCAGTCTAGGAATACATTTTCAAGGTGTCAATTTTGCTGGGAAAGTGTTGATTCGGGGCATCTGACCATGGATAACCGACAAGTCACCTTATGAGTATGCCGCCTCTTTAATAGCGAAGTGCGTTGCCTGGTTCCATAGGAGCCTGGAGGTTTCCGACTTGAAAAGAGCCTTCGAGGGCATTATGCAGGGTCATAATCGATTTCCTGGCCAGTTTCATCGTCGATAAGGCCATTGAACAGCAGGAACCGGTGGGGTAAGCAGCATCGTCAGGGGCCGCGTGTCAGCAAGTAGGGACGGTAGCTGACACCCTTTGGGCATAGTGCTATAATTCCAACCGAAAGGAGGTGGGCAATTGGAAGCAATTGAATTTACCACACCGAAAACTTTAGATGAGGCTGTTCAGGCCATGGCCTCCAAGGGAGACCGTGCCCGGGCTTTGGCCGGTGGCACCGACCTGCTGGTGCAACTTCGCGGTGGCCGCCGCAGCGCTGATCTGGTGGTTGACGTTAAGGACGTTCCGGAACTGAACGAGATTTCCTATAGTCCGGACTCTGGCTTGACCATCGGTGCAGCAGCACCCTGTTATCGTATCTACCAGAACGAGGACGTTGCGTCCAAATATCCAGGGCTGGTTGATTCCGCTTCCCTGATTGGAAGCATTCAAATTCAGGGCAGGGCCAGCCTGGGTGGCAACCTTTGTAATTCCGCCCCCAGCGCCGACGCTATTCCACCGATGATCGCGTTGGGAGCCGTGGCTAATGTTGTGGGCCCCAACGGGACCAGGCAGATTGCCGTCGAGGACTTTTGCACCGCCCCGGGTCGAAACGTTTTGGAGGCCGGCGAAATCCTGGTTTCCATCAACGTACCCGCTCCTAAAGCGGGTTCCGGAGCTAATTATCTGCGATTTATTCCCCGAAATGAGATGGATATTGCGGTCGCCGGCGTCGGCAGCGCAGTGGTGCTGGATGATTCGGGCCAAAACTTTGTTTCCGGCCGTATTTCCCTGGCTTCCGTCGCCCCGACTCCCGTATTCTGCCGGGAGGCCGGCGCCAGCCTGGCCGGGAAGCCGGTTTCCGACGAGTCCATAGAAGAAGCAGCCCGGTTGGCCATGGCAGATGCCAAGCCTATTACCGACATGCGCGGTACGATTCGTCAGCGGGTTCACCTGGTTGGAGTCCTGACCCGCCGCACTTTGAACAACGCCGTAAGGCGAGCTAGGGGAGAAGAGTAAACATGCCTGGACTTGTACACGTAAGTACCACGATTAACGGCAACCCCACCGATTATCTCTGTGAGCCCCGCCAGAGCCTGCTAGAGGTGCTTCGGGACGTGCTTGGCATGACTGGCACCAAGGAAGGCTGCAACGACGGCAATTGTGGCGCCTGCACGGTAGTGTTTGACGGCCGGATCGTTACTTCCTGCCTGGTGCTGGGAGTTGAGGCCCAGGGCAAAGAAATTACGACCATTGAAGGTGTTGCTTCTCCCGAGGGGCTGCACCCGGTGCAACAGGCCTTTCTGGAGAATGCCGCGCTGCAGTGTGGCATTTGCACCCCCGGCTTCATCGTGGCGACCAAAGCGCTCCTTGATCGGGAACCGGATGCCGACGAGGGACGTATACGCCACTGGCTGGCGGGCAACCTTTGCCGGTGTACTGGCTATGACAAAATTGTTCGTGCCGTCCTCGACGCCGAAGAGAAGATGAAGGCCTAGAGGAGGTAATGGTTGTGACCTCCAACATTGTTCTTTCTGAAGTTGAGTACAACGTCGTCGGTAAGCGGCACATCCGCCCCGACGGCGTTGACAAGGTTACGGGCCGGGCCCAATACGGGGCTGATGTACAGTTGTCCGGCCTGCTGCAGGGCAAAGTGCTGCGCAGCCCTCACGCCCACGCCCGGATTAAGTCCATAGACACTTCCGCTGCAGAGGCGCACCCAGGCGTTCACGCTGTGGTGACGGCCTCTGATTTGCCCTTCGCCTCTTTGAGCCGCGAAGAGTTGGGTAGCGACTACCAGCGAGTAAAGCTTGCCAGCAATCATGCCCTGGCCTCGGACAAGGTCCTCTTCAAGGGTCACCCCGTCGCTGCCGTGGCGGCTGACAGCCAACACGTAGCGGAAGAGGCCATTAACCTGATTAAAGTAGATTACGAAGTCCTGCCTCCGGCCCTGACCGTGCGAAAGGCCATGGAGCCTGATGCTCCGCTTCTTCACGATGACCTTTTTACCTCTGAGTTGGGTGAGTTGTCCGACAAGCCCAGCAATGTCGCCTCGCACATGGCGTTTGAAACTGGAGACATCGATCAGGGATTTGCGCAGGCTGACCTGGTGCTGGAGCGGGAATACGAAACTGCCTCCGTCCACCAGGGTTACATAGAACCTCACAATGCGACGGCCTTTTGGAGCTCTGACGGGCAGTTGAACATCTGGTGCAGCAGCCAGGGGCCTTTCATCGTCCGCACTAACGTAGCAGATATTCTCCGCCATCCCGTTTCCAGGGTTAAGGTCATTCCTATGGAGATTGGCGGCGGCTTCGGCGGGAAGATCACCGCGTATTTGGAACCCATAGCTGCGTTGCTCTCCAGTAAATCCGGCCGACCGGTAAAGCTGCTGATGAGCCGAACCGAGGTCTTCGAAGCATCCGGCCCAGCTCCCGGTACATGGATGAAGGTCAAGCTGGGCGCAACCAGTGACGGCAAGATAGCGGCGGCGGATATTTTCCTTGCCTTCGAGGCTGGCGCATATCCCGGCTCTCCAGTAATGCAGGGAGCCGCGTGTGCCCTTGCCTGTTACGACGTCCCGAACGCGCGCATCAATGGTTATGACGTAGTGGTTAACAAGCCAAAGACCGCCGCATACCGTGCTCCCGGTTCCCCTCAGGCGGCGTTTGCCGTCGAATCAGTAATTGACGAAGTCTGTGAGCAAATGGGCTTGGACCCGGTGGAGTTCCGACTCCGCAATGCGTCCCGCGAAGGTGTCCGCCGTGTGGAAGGGCCGGTTTTCCGGCGCATAGGATTGGTGGAATGCCTGGAAGCTGCCCGCAACCACGATCACTACAAGACTCCCCTGGAGGGACCTAACCGGGGCAGAGGATTGGCAGCCGGCTTCTGGTTTAACCGGGGTTTCCAGTCCGCAGTTAATATAAGTGTCAACCCGGACGGTACCGTCAACCTGATTGAAGGGTCCGTGGATATCGGCGGAAGCCGGGCATCAATTGCTCAGCAGGCCGCCGAAACCCTCGGCGTCGCCTACGAAGACGTCAAGCCAACAGTAGTAGACACCGACTCCATAGGCTACACCATGGTAACCGGCGGCAGCCGCACCACTTTTGCCACGGGCTGGGCCGCTATTGAAGCGGCTGAGGACGTCAAGGGACAAATGGTGGAACGGGCCGCCAAGATATGGGATACCGCGGTGGAGGACGTTCAATACGAAGGCGGTGTCTTGTCCCACAAGTCGGATCCCGAACTGCGAATGACCTTCAAGGAGTTGGCGCGCCAGTTGCTCGGCACTGGTGGTGGCATCACTGGGGCATCTAACGTGGACCCCAGTGGCGAAGGCAATGGCTTTGGAGTTCACATCGTGGACTTGGAAGTGGATCCTGATACTGGCAAAGTGACCATTCTCAGGTACACCGCAGTTCAAGACGCCGGGAAGGCAATCCATCCCAGTTATGTGGAAGGGCAGATGCAAGGGGGGGTGGTTCAGGGTATTGGCTGGGCTCTGAATGAAGAGTATTTCTTCAACGACCAGGGACAGATGATGAATTCCAGCTTCCTGGACTACCGGATGCCCACGGCGCTGGACTTGCCTATGATCGATACAGTTATTGTAGAGGTGGCAAACCCGGGCCATCCTTACGGCGTTAGAGGTGTGGGAGAGGTTCCTATAGTTCCTCCGCTGGCCGCTATCGGCAGTGCCATATCCCATGCCATTGGCAGTCGAATAAACAGACTTCCGGCCAATCCGGGCGCGATTCTGGAAGCTTTGGAGTAAGGTCGGCGTCAAGGGTTTCCCGGTGAATTTTTGTTGGGCGGGTGTCAAACCCGCCCTTCAACGTAATGGGTTACATATGCTGTTGAAGTTCGGCGATTGGCAAATACGCAGTTGGCGCAGCGAAGATGAAGAGAGCTTGGTGACCTACGCCAATAATCGTAATATTTCGATAAACCTGCGCGACTCGTTTCCTTTTCCGTACTCGTCTGAGGATGCAAAAGGCTGGATTAATCTTGCCAGCCGGCAGGATCCGGAAACGAATTTCGCAATCGCGGATTCGAAGGAGGCCATAGGGGGAATAGGATTGAGACTGGGGACTGACGTATTCCGCCGATCGGCAGAATTAGGCTACTGGTTGGGTGAGCCCCATTGGGGAAAGGGAATAGCAACCGTTGCAGTACAGTCCCTAACTGAATATGCTTTCCTGAACTTTGATCTGGCTCGAATTGAAGCTGCTGTCTTCGAGTGGAACCCTGCCTCGGCTAGGGTTCTGGTGAAGGCGGGCTATGTTTGTGAGGGCAGACTTCGCAATAGCATTACCAAGAACGGCAAAACCATAGATCAGTTTTTGTATGCCCGGGTGCTGGAATAATATCGGTCAATGAGGAACGGCTAACGTGGCTACAGTATATATTCCGACAATGCTGCTGCCGGTTACCAGCGGCGTAAAGCAGGTGCAGGTGGAGGCTTCCAACGTTCGCCAACTAATCAACGGACTGGAAGAGCAGTTCCCTGGAATCAAGGACAGGCTGGTGGAAAACAACGAGGTGCGCTCTAACCTGGCTGTCTCGATAGATGGCGAGATTGCCCGGATGGGCCTCCTGGAGCGGGTCAGGGAAAACAGCGAAGTCCATTTTGTACCAGCGATCAGCGGCGGTTAGCCTCAATTGGGGCGGGACACTTGCCTCGGAGTATCCTGTCATGCTTAGGAGGTGAGAGGGAACATGGGAGCCTTGGAGACCGTTCCGTCGCAGCCAGAATAACCCTCGAACCGCACAAGGCGCCTTAAGTTCACCTTTATATTCGCATTGACTACCAATGGTCTCAACCCTACAATTAGGGTCAATTAATCATGTTGTTACCGTGGGGTTCCATGCCGGAACCCCACGAATATTAAGGGGCGCTCATGGCGAGGAAGAGTTCCCCCGGCGGCGGCAAGTCCCGGGTGGAGGAACCTGTGTCATCCGGTGGTGTGGTTTACCGCTGGGTGGCTGACCAACTGGAAGTAGTGCTTTGCGGTCGGGATGAACCGGTCCGCTGGAGCCTGGCGAAAGGAACCCCCGACCACGGCGAAACCCTTGAGGAAACTGCCTTGAGGGAAGTGCAGGAAGAGACGGGGTTGGAGCCGGTCATTGAAAGGCGCATTCGCAGCATAGACTATTGGTTTTCAAATAAAGATGATGATGTGCGCTACCACAAGACTGTGCACTTTTACTTGATGAGATCGATAGGCGGCGATACCAGCCTTCACGACCCCGAATTTGATGTAGTCCAATGGTTTCCCTACGAAGAGGCTGTTTCGAGGCTGGCTTACCCCAATGAAGCCGATGTCCTCAGGCAGGCTTTTGACCTGATCTCTCAAAGGGAGAGAACCGTCTAATATGCCGGAGTTAAACGGTGCCCGGGTCGTTTTGCGCGACAAGAAGCTGGAAGATGCGGAGCAGGACTACATTTGGCGTTGTGACGCTGAATTGGCTCAACTGGATGCCACCTACCCCCTGAGTATGAATTACGACCGGTACCTGAAAATGTTTCAGGACCAAATGCGCCATCCCACTCCGGGCTCCCACCATTTTGGCATTGACGTTGAAGACGGCAAGCTGATCGGCAACTGCATGTACTATGACCTGGACACCATCAACCTGGAAGCCGAACTTGGTATTGTCATTGGGGACCGGGACTATTGGAATAACGCTTACGGCTACGATGCTGTAGTAACATTGCTGGACTTCATGTTCAACGAGCGGAACTTGAAGCGGGTCTACCTCCATACCCTGGAGTGGAACCATCGCGCCCAGCGCAGCTTTGGCAGGTGCGGCTTTAATCCGGTGCGCCCGGTCAGGCGGATGGGCCGCGACTTCATCCTGATGGAAGTGTTAAGGGACGATTGGTTCGAGAAGGCCGAAGAAAGGCTGGCGGACCGCTGGCCACAGGAGTCGGCAAAGCAAGACTAGGCGGGCCCGGCCCTAATCTTAACCTTGGGCGCCTGCTTGCCCAGCTTCTATGGCCTCTTTCAATGTTATAGTTCCGCGGTAAAGAGCGGTCCCGATTATTACCCCTTCCACTCCGGTGTGTGCCAACTGGGCCACGTGTTCCAGGGCAGACACACCTCCCGAAGCCTGCACCTTCAATCCCGTTTCCCTCACCAGTTCAGCGTTGGCTTCAAAGTTGGGGGAAGTGAGGGTCCCGTCCCGGGAGATATCGGTATAAAGCAGTCGCGGTACGCCCAACTTGGCCATGCTCTTGGCCAGGTCCATAGCTCCAACTTCGCTGCCTTCGGTCCATCCCCTAATTGCCACCAGTCCGTTACGGGCGTCCACGGCTACTACCGTAGATTCATTCCCGTAATCGCGACAGAGACCCTCCACCAGCGAAGGGTCCTCTATAGCAGCAGTGCCAATTACCACCCGGGCTACTCCGGCAGCAATCAATCTGTCAGCGGTCACTCTCGCCCTGATTCCACCGCCCACCTGGACCGGCATTCCCAAGGCTTCTGCGATGTCTTCAATTATGGGTAAATTGGCGGGCGTTCCATCTGCGGCGCCGTCCAAGTCCACCAAGTGGAGAAGGTGGGCGCCTTGCTCCTGCCAGCCGAGGGCGACTGCAACCGGATCATCGGAGAACACGGTTTCTTGCTGAAAGTCACCCTGGAAGAGGCGTACGCAACGGCCTGCCTTGAGGTCTATGGAGGGAATGATTTCCATGTTTGGCTCTTTCGGTAGGTGGGACAGATAATCAGGCTAAGTAGTTACCGGCAAACTCCAGGAAGTTTCGGTAAATTTGCAACCCTACCGTACCGCTCTTCTCTGGATGGAACTGGGTAGCTACCAGGTTGTCCCGAGCGAATGCGCTGCAAAAGGGAATGCCATAGGTGGTCGTACCTGCTACTCCTGCATGCTTGTCAGGGTCGGCATAGTAGCTGTGGACAAAGTAAAAGTGGCTGTCAGTAGGAATTCCCTTGAATACAGGGTGATCGAACTCAAAGTCGACGCTATTCCAGCCCATGTGGGGAACCTTCATTCCGCCGGGCAGGCGCCGGACCTGACCAGGAACTATATCGAGGCAGGGAGCGTCGCCTTCGTCGGTCCTCTCCAGTAGTAACTGAAGCCCCAGGCAGACCCCCAGGAAGGGGCGACCGCCGGCCACGTACTGCTTGATTGGCTTCACCAGCCCCCGAGTTTCCAGGGCCCGCATGGCCGCCGGGCCGGAGCCTACGCCAGGCAAAATAACTGCGTCGGCGGATTCTATTTTAGAGGCGTCTTCGGTAACCACCGGGTTTGCGCCTACCGCTTCCAGAGCCTTGGCCACACTTCTCAGGTTACCGGACTGGTAATCAATGACGACTATCTTCAATTCTTGGGCCATTTCATTCAGCAGGGCAGGCTATCGTGCCGCTACTAGCTGCGCTCTCCGGTTGCCCGTTCTATAGGTAATTCGCGGTCTTCGTAGCGGGCCAGAACAAAGAGGAGGTCACCCAACCGGTTGAGGTAGTTGATAATCAGTTCGTTGGTTAGGCGCCCAGCTTCAGCAAGAGCCACTACTCGGCGTTCGGCAGTGCGTATGGAGGTGCGTGACATGTCTATCGCTGAAGAAGAAGGTGAACCGCCCGGCAGGACGAATACCGTGGGCATCTCAAATTCTTCCTCAAGGGAATCGATGGTATGTTCCAGGTTTTCCACCATCTCCACGGTTACCGGAGCAAAGTGCTGCTGGAAAAGCTCGTACTTGTCGGGCTCAGTAGCTAGTTCGGCGGCTATCATAAACAGGTCCCGCTGCGCATCACGAAGTATGTCTTTGACCTTCTGGTCTTCAGACAGGGACCGTGCCAAGCCCATCACCGAGACGGCTTCGTCGGTTACTCCGTAGGCCTCAGTATGCGGGTCGTTCTTGGAAACTCGCCCGCCATAGAGCAGGCTGGTTTCACCCTTGTCGCCGAACTTGGTATAAACCCGTTTCCGATAGGAAGACGATGAAGAAGTCACGTCAGTAGTCCTTGCCAGGAAGATTTTTGCCTTTCCATTGTGGTTGGAGAGTGGTTACTGCGCCCTAGTCAGCTGGAATTGTAGCATAGGGGTATTGGCGAAGCTATACTTGGAAGCGGCCATACCCAGCCATGCCCGCCCGAGCAAGCAAGACTTTCCGCGACTCCATAACATTAATAAGGAGCCAGACGCGATGCCACCGCAAATCAGTGTTATCGGCATAGAAGGGATGCCCGAAGCCAAGCCAGGCGACGACATTGCCGGTCAAATTGTGGATGCTGCCAGGAACCAGGAGACGCCAATAGAAAATGGCGATGTGCTGGTGGTGACCCAAAAGATAGTATCCAAGGCTGAAGGACGCGTTATCTCGATCGAAGATATAGAACCGTCTGCCCTGGCTATTTCGATAACGGAAGGGCACCGGCGGGACCCTCGCCATACCGAGTTGATACTAAGGGAAAGCCGCCGGATAGTCCGCATGGACCGGGGTGTAATTATCAGCGAGACCTATCACGGCTTCAATTGCGCCAACGCAGGGATAGATGCGTCAAACATTCCGGGAGAAGGAACGGTGGCCTTGTTGCCCGTAGACCCGGACGCTTCTGCTCGGGGCATAAGGGAGTCCATAAAGAGGCTGGCCGGCGCGGATGTGGCCGTAATTATATCGGACACTTTCGGCCGCCCATGGCGCAGCGCAGCGGTAAACGTCGCCATTGGCGTGGCAGGAATCAATCCGCTTCTTAGCTATGTGGGGCAGGAGGATTCCCACGGTAACATGATGTACACGACGGTCATCAACGTCGCCGATGAACTGGCAGCTACCGCTGAATTGGTGACGGGAAAGGTTCTGGGAGTGCCAGTAGCCGTCGTCCGCGGTTACGTTTATGAGCCGATGGAAGATGCCAGCAACCAGGCCTTAATTCGCGATCCGGATAAGGACTTGTTCAGGTAGCTGAGGTAGTGTTCTTGCCGGGCAATTGGCCGGCCCGGGAATCACCTGAGTCGGCATCAACCTTGAGATAGAGAATCGGGGAAGGGAAGCGGAAGTTGCCGCGGCAGATCAGAATGTTCCGCGAAGCCGGACATGCCAACTCCCAATAGTCTGAGGGAACGGCCCGGAGTCAACTCCGCTAACATCAGCTTCCAGCCTGTTTCCGAAATCACCTTCTCAGAATTGGTGGCGGTCGAGAGTGTGGTTTGACGGGTCAGGGTGGTAAAGTCGGCAAGCCTAAGCTTGACCGTTACGGTGCGACCCATTACTTCCTTCCGCTCCAGGTGGCCCGAAACGTTCAAGGCTAGCCGGTTCAATACCTCCCCCAATTCCTCGGGGTCACTAATGTCCTCAGGGAAGGTCGTTTCGGCGCTAATGGACTTTGGTGTTCGTTCGGTCTTTACCGGTTCTTCGTCCTGGCCCAGGGCTTTGGCACGAACGTTTGGGGCTCGTTTCCCGAACCTCCTGGCGAACCACTCATCCGGTTGCTGGGCCAGGTCCCCGATGGTGTGTATGCCGTCCGAATATAGCATCTCCGCGGTTTTTGGGCCGACCCCCCAAAGTTTGCCTACTGGCAGGGGAGACAGGAACTCCCTCTCGTCGCCCGGAGCAACTACCACAAGGCCATCCGGCTTCTCCAGATCTGAAGCTATTTTTGCTACCGACTTGCTGGTGCCCACCCCGATGGACACATTCAGTCCCGTTGCTTCCTTGACCTGGCGTTTGAGCTCAATGGCTACTCCCAGGGGCAGCCTTCCTGCTGCCACTTCGCCCGTAACGTCAAGGTATGCTTCATCAAGGGAAAGAGGCTCAACGAGGTCGGTCAGTTGGTGGAAAATGTCCATCACTTGGCGGGACATTTCCCGGTAACGGTCAAAACGCGGCCGGACGACTATGCCTTGAGGACACTGGCGTACCGCGGTAGCCATGGGCATTGCGGAGTGAACGCCGAATACTCGGGCCTCGTATGAGGCCGTTGCAACTACCCCGCGGCTTTGGGGACTGCCTCCCACCATTACAGGCTTACCCCGCAGGTCGGGGTTATCCAACTGTTCCACCGCAGCGTAAAAGGCGTCCAAATCTGCATGAATGATGTGGCGCATGATCAGGCCCCGGGAATGCCTGTTATAGACTTGCAGTCTCCGGATTGTCGGGAGTGGTTTCAGCTTCTCTCAATTATAACTTGCTTACCGTCCCCCTCAAACTACCGCTTGTCACTATCTAAGGCGAAGCGTTCTATTAGGGGTTTTCGTCTCGGCCGGGGAAATGCACTCCCTTCACTCACAAATCTATGTGAAGGTTCGGTCCAGAGATTGACGAAACACGTTGCCCAATTTCGCCGGAGCCAGTAAACTACGCGAACCAAATACCAATAATGTCCAGCAGACTTTATCAAGAGATCGATGGTATGCAACCTGCGGCTCGCCGGTAGGGCGGGCTTATTTTCCGCGTAACCAAACGGTCAGGGAAGACGGCTTTACTTGCAGCAGGCTGCTTCACAGGAAAGACAACCCCGTATTTTCTACGGTTGGTGGATGTTGGCCATCACCTCCTGGATGGCCTTTTTCGCAAGCGGCATTTTCTTTCGCGGGTTTACTGTTTTCGTACCAGCCTTGCGCGACTCCCTGGGTATCAGCCAAGCTCAAACTAATCTCATCTTTTCACTCGCTCGCGCTGAGGGCGGCCTGGAGGGCCCCTTTGCCGGCTGGATGATTGACCGTTTTGGCAACAGAAGGCTACTGATACCATCGGTGCTGCTGGCGGCCCTCGGTTACTTTGCTCTGTCCCGGTTCGTCAGCGGATTCTGGAGCTTTACCCTCGTTTACCTGCTGATGGTTTCACTGGGTAACAGCATAGCCTTTCAGCATGCCATGTTTGCTGGAATCAACCAGTGGTTCCGTCGCCGCCGCTCCCTCGCCATATCCATTCTGGCCGCAGTTTCCTCGCTTGGCGGCCTCTTCATAGTCCCTTCAATGAATGGTGTTATCGAAAGATGGGGTTGGGAAATGGCCTCGCTGATTGCCGGCGTGTCCTACCTGGTGTTCCTTTTCCCCCTGTGTTTTCTTTTTCGGAACAAGCCCGAGGATATGGGGTTATTGCCCGATGGTGACGCCACACCGCCTTCTGCGTTAGGCGCCCGCGGGGGCGCCGGGCGCCGCAGACTGCTGAGGGATTACACTGTCCGTGAGGCGCTCCATACCAACGCCTATTGGCTGCTCATGCTTGGCGCCGGCCTGCGGATGATTGCCACGCTGGGGATCCTGGTCAGCATCATTCCGATACTCGAAGACAAGGGCGTAAGTCGCCAAATGGCCGCAAATCTGACCGGCGCAATGTTTGGCATAAACTTCATAGCCCGGCTGGTTTTGGGGTACTTGGGCGACAAGTGGCCAAAGGGCCTGTTGCTGGCTGCCAGCCTGGCTGCTGAGGCAATGGCTTTCGTCTTCCTGTATTTTGGAGAATGGAATGCCGGCGCCATTGGAATTATGCTGCTGGTGATGTTTATTATCCTGGAGGGCTTTGGTGATGGGGCAGGCATAATCATGTGGGCGGCTTTGGGTGACTTCTTCGGCCGTGACCGGTTTGCCACACTGCGGGGTTACATTACCTTCTCGCACAGCTGGGCGCTGGTGGCATCTCCTGTTTACGTTGGCTGGGTATTCGACCATTTTGGGAACTACGATTGGGCCATTGGCCCGGCTGCTGTCTGCGCAGGTCTTGCCAGCATATGCTTCATGTTGATCAGGCGGCCACCGCAGTTGACCAAGGCTTCCGATAGCGATGACTGATCCAGGAAACTGTTAGTTTCCGTCTTTACTTTCAAGTGCCCGCCGCACTTCACGACTTGTCTTGGGATGGCGCCACTCTTCTCGAAGCAGCCCCTTGGCCGCTTTCCGTGCCTATGTCAGGGCAATGTAAATTTGTGGTTGACTTCATAGCCTTACCGTTTTCAATGGTATATCATGGGGACGAACAGGCTTCTGGCAATTTAGGAGGCTACATGGCTACCATCTTGGAAGAATATATCGCAAAGCACCCGGGGTCGGCACAGCGGTATGCTGAAGCCACCCAGATTTTCCCGGGAGGCGTTACCCACGATAACAGGTACGCCCAGCCCTTCCCGCTATACATCACCCACGGAACGGGACCTTCCAAGTGGGATGTGGACGGACACGAGTACATCGATTACGTCTCCGGCCATGGCGCCCTGATACTGGGCCATTCGCATCCAGCCATTGCCGCCGCCGTCTCGGAGCAGATTTACCGGGGCACTCACCTGGGAGCATGTACCGACGAAGAACTGCGTTGGGCGAAAGCCATTATGGCTCTGATGCCGTCGGTAGAGCGTGTGCGCTTTCATAGCTCGGGTACTGAGGCGACGTTGATGGCCATGCGGTTGGCCAGGGCCTACACCGGCAAGAACAAAGTCATCAAGCTGCAGGACCATTTCCACGGCTGGCACGACTATGCCATGGCCGGTTCCGACCGCCCCGCCCCGGGTATTCCTCCAGAAAGCTGGGGCAGCATGGTTATAGTCCCTTCGGGCGATTTGGGGGCCGTAGAAGATGCTCTCAACCGAGACACGGACATTTCCGCAATAATCCTGGAACCGACGGGCGCTCACTATGGGCAGTTGCCCTTCGATACACCCAATTACCTTAAGGGCCTGCGGGACCTCACCAGCCAGCACGGAGTAGTGCTAATCTTTGATGAAGTAGTTACGGGATTCCGTGCTTCCCCCGGCGGCGCCCAGGTGCTCTACAACGTCGAGCCTGATTTAACCACGATGGCGAAAATCGTCGCTGGAGCCCTGCCCGGTGGTGCGGTCGGCGGCAAGGCTGAAATTGTTGATATGATCGCCCATCGAGGCGACCCTGAATGGGACAATCGCGAACGTGTCTATCATCCCGGAACCTTCAATGGCAATCCCCTCTCTGCCGTGGCCGGGTCCGTATGCCTAGAAACGATAGCGAGTCAGCCAATCAACCAACAGGCCGACGCCATGGCCAACCGCCTTAAGCTCGGGCTCAACGAGGTGTTGGGCAAGATGGAAGTTGCAGGGCATGCCCATGGTGTAGCCTCCATGATCCACTTGGTGCTGGCGGACTGCAACTGTGACCGCGGTATTTGTAATATGCCACACAATGAAATAAAGGCCGCGATCGGGTCGCCGGCGGTTACTGCTCTGAAGCGCAGTATGCAAAACAATGGCATCGACATTATGGGGCGAGACTCGTTCCTGGTGTCTTCTACGCACACAGAGAACGATATAGACAAGACACTGGCCGCAGTTGAAACGTCACTGGCCGAAGTAAGGGCCGAAGGACTGCTCTAGGATAACGTCGTCGGCGGCTTGGCCTTAACGGCTAAAGCTCCAGCTAGCGGCGGAAACCAAGCGCCAAATAGACGATCCGACCCAATAATAAACGTAGTAGAGGTGCCGCAATGCCATCCTTTTGGGAAAAGGTTCAGGTTGATAGGCAAGACATGGATATGTACGCCAGCGTTCCCTCTGGCGCTGGGCCATTCAGCGCCATTGTCGTCAGCCAGCATGGTGGTGGCGTGGACCGCTTTATCCAGACCATGTGCGACAGGTTTGCCGAAGCGGGCTATGCCGCCGTTGCACCAAGTTTGTACCACAGAATACCCGACGAGGTCTTAAACGGTGATCCCAGGCCTCGTCCCTGGGACGTACTTAGTGATCCTGACATCGTTGCCGACATCAACGCGACCGTCGACTTTTTGCGTAACCATCCGGCGATTGACGGCGAGAAGCTTGGCATTACCGGGTTCTGCATGGGCGGGCGAGTTGCCTGGCTGGGCGCCGCATCCAACCCTCATTTCAAGGCGTTGGCGCCCTATTATGGCGGCAACCTGTTAGTTCCCTGGGGTGCGGGAACGCAGCCCCCATTTGAAATGGCGGCGAACATAGACTGTCCTGTACTCTTCCATTTTGGCGAGGTGGACGAGAATCCTTCACAGGACGACATGCGGAAGTTTGACGCCGAATTGACCAGTCTGGGTAAGGCGCACCAGTTTTATACCTACCCCGGCGCCAACCACGCCTTCATGGACTTTACGACTGACCGCTACCACAGGGAGGCCGCAGATGCCTCTTGGCCACGCACCCTGGATTTCTTCGCAACAAACCTGGGGTAAAGAACCTGTAGAGTTGAAAGGTTGGCTTCCCGACTCAGCTAGAGCTCAAGTAAGTTGCAATCAGAGCGAATTTTTTTGGAGGGCTGAACTATGGCAAGAGTATCACTCGATCTGGACGACAAGGGTGACCTGCAGGTATTGGGCGCTGCCGGTTGGCGGCGGGGCATGGGAATGGTGCCCGGCGAACCGAATCAGGGCCTGGTGGCGGAAATGCGCGGGGTTCCTGCCCGCCTGCCCGACTACGACGATTCCGGCTGGGAGCAGCCTGATTCCATACAGGAGAGGCTTTCTGTAGGCTTCACGTTTGCCTGGTACCGTCTGGCCTTTACCATGCCCGATAGTGTCAAGGGACAGGCATCGGCCGGCAACCGTGTGTTCTTCGAATGCAACGTAGACAACTACGGAGAAGTCTATGTCGATGGCGCCATAGACCGGAACATAGGCGTAATTACTGGAAACAACACGTCCAAACGGGTGGCAGTGTCGGATTCGGCGGAGCCGGGCAAAGAGCACGTGATTGCCGTGCTGGTTGGCAACGCCCCCCTGGGCGACCCCGTGGGCGCCATCTTCTTCCGCCACGCTACCCTGGCGTTTGAGGAAGCGCCGCGCTAGTACCGGTTAGGTTTTCGTGTTCCAGTTTTCGCACTGTTGGAGAGTAAGTCATGACTAGCAGGTCCTTTGCCGGCAAGGTCAATGCCCCTGATTTCCCTCAGGGTTTGGAGTGGGTCAATACCGACCGACCTCTGACCATGGCGGAACTGCGAGGCAAAATAGTCTTGCTGGACTTCTGGACCTATTGTTGAATCAACTGCTTACACATCTTTCCGCAGTTGCGGAGACTGGAACGCAAGTACGCCGACGAACTGATGGTTATCGGCGTCCATTCCGCCAAGTTCCCTAATGAAAAGGAAAAGGAGAACCTCTACAAGGCAGTCAAGCGGTGCGAACTTGAACATCCGGTGGTCAATGATGCCGAATTCCAGGTATGGCAGGAATATGCCTGCCGGGCCTGGCCAACCATGATGTTCATTGACCCCGAGGGTAAAGTTATCGGCAAGCACGAAGGAGAGATGTCATACGAAGACATGGACCGCTTGCTGGGTCAAATGGTCGCGGAGTTTGACGAACAGGGCCAACTGGACCGAAAGCCAATTGCTATTGCCACGGAACCAGAGCCAACAACGCCTTTGTCTTTCCCTGGCAAGGTGCTGGCCGACGAAGCCGGCGATCGGCTGTTTATTGCCGATACCAACCACAACCGGATAGTGGTCGCTTCCCTGACAGGCAGGGTAACAGCAGTAATAGGTTCAGGTGAAGAAGGTCTGGCCGACGGCGACTTTTCCTCTGCCCAGTTCAACCATCCGCAGGGGATGGAATTGGACGGCGATGCACTCTTCGTTGCCGACACCGAGAACCATGCCTTGCGCAAGGTCGATTTGGGTGCCGGCATTGTTACGACGCTTGCGGGTAACGGCAATCAGGGCAACCGTCGCGAAGGCCACGGCCCGGGTTTTTCAACAGAGCTGATTTCGCCATGGGATCTGGCATTTCATGACAACAAGCTCTTTATCGCAATGGCTGGCTGTCATCAATTGTGGGTGATGGACCTGGAATTAGGCCTCGTGGGACCTTACGCCGGGTCCGGCGGCGAGTCCATCAGCGACGGCGCCCTGGACCAGGCCACGCTGGCGCAGCCCAGTGGCATCACAACCGACGGGAACCGCCTCTACTTTGCCGACAGCGAGACCAGTGCCATCCGCTCGGCCGAACTGGAACCTAATGGCAGAGTACGAACAATTGTAGGACTGGGCCTGTTTGAATTTGGCGACAGGGACGGCGAAGGCCATCATGTACGGCTGCAGCATCCGCTGGGAATTACGAACAAAGATGGGGCCCTGTATGTTACCGACACATACAACCATAAGATCAAGCTGATAATGCCCGTCCCACGGTCCTCTGAAACCCTATTGGGCACAGGCAAGGCGGGCTACCTGGATGGCGGCGCAAAGGAAGCCGCATTTTCTGAACCCAGCGGCCTGAGTATTGCGGGCGGCAAGATGTTTATCGCCGACACAAACAACCACCAGGTGAGGGTGGCCGAGATGGAAACACTGCGAGTGACTACCCTGGAGTTGACCTGGCCCGACTGAACGGCATCAGGCGAAGCGGCCAACACTGCATGGCACTCCGGATTACCTGGACATTCAAATGAATTGGGGCAGGAATTTATCCTGCCCCTAACTTTGTATCATCTCTCTGTCGGTGAAGCCAATTGGATTAACAGTAGGTCATTCCCCGGTTGATCACGAAAATGCGGTCTCGCTGGGCCAGGTCCTTTTCCACAGACAATTCCGCTTCCGGAAAAATCTCTTGAGCCATGGCTTCTACGTCGGGAACCTGTTCGGGATCCAGTTCCAGCAATACTATACCGTGTTCCTTGAGTTTCGACGGAGCCTGCTGCAACAGTCGGCGAATGAGGTCCAGACCATCCGGCCCACCGTCCAGGGCTTGCTGGGGCTCCCAGCGGATCTCAGGTTGCAGATCAGGGATGCGGCCGCTGGGTACGTACGGCAAATTGGCTAGAATCAAGTCCACGGGTTCGGGAATGGGTTCAAGAAGGTCGCCCTTTCCCAAGGTCACCCGGTCGCCTACGTTGTGGGCCCGAATATTGTAGGCGGCCACATCCAGGACGGCGTCGGCACAGTCCACGGCAAATATGCGGGCGGCCGGCAGATGCATAGCCAGATTAATAGCGATGGCTCCGGTACCGGTTCCCACGTCGGCAATTACCAGTTCCGGCGTTTCCATGCCCATAAGCGCCATGAAAAGCGCGTGCTCCACCATGCACTCGGTTTCTGGCCGCGGAATCAGCACGTCGGTATTGACCAGCAGGTTGACGCCGTAGAATTCCTTGTATTGGAGAATGTACGCCAGGGGTTCTCGCTGCAGCCTGCGCTCCAAAATGTGCGCCAGCGCTTGTTCCTGTTGGGGAGATACTTCGGTTTCCTGCTGCGAAAAGAGGTCATGACGCTGCATCCGCATGACGTTCATCAGCATCACTTCGGCTTCAAGCCGTGCGTCAGGGATGTGGCTGGCTTCGAGAGTGCGGTGGGTCTGTTGGACGGCTTCTCGTAAGAGGGGCATGACGGCGGATACGGCTTAAGCCGTCACCTCTTCCAGAAGCTTCCCCTGCTCCCACGCAATCAGGGAACTGATGATGTCGCCCAGTCCCGGCCCATCCATAATGCCGGGTATGCCGTGGAAACTGGATGAAACCCGGTGGTCGGTTATCCGGTCCTGGGGATAATTGTAGGTCCGTATCTTCTCGGAACGCTCGGCAGTGCCAACTTGTGAACGCCGGTTCTGGGAGATTTCGGCGTCGTGCCTTTCCTGCTCGGCTTCAAATAGCCTGGCCCTTAGCATGGCCATGGCCTTCTGCTTGTTCTTGTGCTGGGAGCGCTCATCCTGACAAACCACTACTACTCCCGTGGGTTCGTGTACGATGCGCACTGCTGTGGCAACCTTGTTCACGTTTTGTCCGCCATGACCACCCGCGTGGAAGATATCGATCCTTAGTTCGTCTTGATTGACCTTTACTTCTACCTCGTCGGCCTGCGGCAAAACCGCTACAGTTGCCGTCGAAGTGTGGATCCGTCCCTGGGCTTCGGTTTCCGGCACCCGCTGCACTCGGTGCACGCCGCGCTCGTATTTGAGCCGGCTGAATGCGCCCTTACCTTGTATCTCCAAAACTATCTTGTTGAAACCGCCCAAATCAGACGGATTGGAGTCCATAACGTCAACTCGCCAATGCTGTAGTTGGGCATATCGGGTGTAAAGGCGTGCCAGATCACCTGCGAAAAGCCCTGCTTCCTGGCCTCCGGTGCCGGCGCGAATCTCTACTATGACGTCCCTTTCGTCGTTTGGGTCCCTCGGCAATAGAGCTAATTTGAGCTCTTGGGCCAGGTTTTCAAGACGAATTTCGACGGCCTCCAACTCTTCTCGTGCCATCTGGACTATTTCGGGATCGCCCCCCTCCGTAACCAACGCCTTGAGGTCGGCTTCCTCGCTGAGCAAGGATTGATGCAGATGAGCAATTTCCACCAGTTCTTCGAGACCTGCCCTTTCCTTGGCAAGGGTCTGGATCTGTTCGAAATCGGCTGCTACTTCCGGCCGTCCCATGTCGGCCTCGATCTCAGCGTTTCTTCGAACTATAGAGTCCAATTTGTCGAATATGGAACTCATGCTTATACCTGATGGAGAAAATACAGTGGTACCCCGTCCGCCTTTCGGCGAACTATCAACAAGTCTATACCAAGTACAGGAAGCCAACAAGGGGTTTAAGTAAAATTCTCGGAAATAACGTCGAATGCCGGGAAATGATGAATGATAATCGCAGTGGAGATCCGTCCGGCCGGATGTCCATGTACCGATCTTTTTCGATTACGGTCTCGGTTTGGTGCCCTGATGGATAGCCACAGTTCCAAACCCCAGCTTCTGGTAACTTACGTTAATGAGGCCGATGTCCCCAAAGAGATTGGAAAGACGGTCGGCTTGCAGAAAATAGTCAACGGATTGCGGCAAGTAGGTGTAAGCGGTGCGATCTCCGGCCACAATTTGGCCGACCAAGGGTACCACGCGGTGAAAATACATGCGGAATAAAGTCGATTTCACTCCGGGAGACATGGGGCTAAGCTCCAGGGTGGTCACTCGACCGCCAGGGCGGACTACACGGGCCATTTCCGCTAGCGCAGCTGGTAGATCGGGCATATTCCGCAGACTGAATCCCGCCGTAGCGCAGACAAAAGACCCATCCTCAAAAGGAAGGGCCAGCGCATCACCCAGCGCAAAGCCAACCTTTACTGGCGTGCCGGTGTTTTTCTTCTTGTCCTGAGCCAGCGCAATCATTTCCGGCAGGAGGTCTACGCCTAATGCCGTGTTAATTCCGTCCTGTCGGGCTAGGCAAAAAGCCAAATCTCCTGTTCCAGTAGCGATGTCCAGCGCCGGTCCGGTAAGCCCGTGGGCGGTGAGTTGGGCAGTTCGCCGCTTCCAGCGATGATGCATCCCTCCGGTCATCAGGGTATTCATCAAGTCGTACTGCCGGGCAATACGAGCAAAAAGGTCCGCCACATAACTTTGCTTTGCTTCGCCGGTCAGGTTGGCCATAGTCTTTGAGAGTACCCCGCGGTTGGGCTGGCAAATCTATTCGGGAAGAATTTCTTCGTGGTACTGCATCTCTGGGGGTAGTTCCTCTTCAATGTCCAGCGCAACAAGTATCCTTTGGGCCACGAACTGGGCGATATCGCCGATGCCTTGCGGTTTCAGGTAGAAGGCCGGTTCAGGGGGCATTATCACCGCGCCGGCGCGCGTGAGAGACAGCATGTTCTCCAGGTGAGTGGCGTGGAGAGGTGTTTCCCGGGGAACAAGCACCAACTTTCTGCGTTCCTTCAAACAAACGTCGGCGGCACGAAGTAGCAGGTTTCCGGCCAGGCCGTGGGCTATGGCAGCCACACTATTCATGCTGCAAGGCACTATAACCATGCCGCGGGTGGCAAAGGTCCCGCTGGCAATGGATGCCCGCATGTCGCCCATGGGGTAGTAGGTAAAACGGGGGTGTTCATGCCACTCCGACAGGGTTTCCCCGAAGGGTGTGTCGAGTTCCTCCTGCCAGACCAGGCGGGCGGCATTTGTGCATACCACAATTGTGGGTATATCACGCAACAGGAGCGCTTCAACGGTGGCGCGGGCCAGAATGGAACCGCTGGCGCCGGAGACACCCACGATTACAGGCTTGGGTGAAGACGGCCTCGCCATCCCAGTCTCCTGTCGGATGGCCATTTCACACCACCAGGGCCAATATCGTAAAGGCCATTAACTGCACTGAAACATATCCGTTCACCCTGAAGAATACGGCGCCAATTCTTGACAGGTCGTTTGGACTTACCTGTCTATTCTCGTATATCAAGAGCAGGACTGCAACGACCCAGCCAATGTAATAGGGCCACGCCAACTCGGTCAGCAGGCCAAGGGCCAGCAGGGCGCACGCCGACAGGGAGTGCATTAGACGGGCCAACCAGAGCGACTCGGCTATGCCTATGTAGCTTGGCACAGAACGTGTCCCAAATTCTCGGTCGAAATCGAAATCGGTGCAGGCGTAAATTATATCGAACCCTCCGGCCCACATTGCCACGGCAAAGCTAATCAGGAGTGGCTCATAGGACAAGCTGCCGGTAACACCGATCCACGCTGCGGTTGGCGCAATAGCGAGCGCCCATCCAAGGCAGAAATTGCATAGCCAGGTGAAGTATTTGGCGTACGAATAGAACACCACATAGGCGGCGGCTAGTGGAGAGAGCAGCAGTGCAAGCGGGTTCAACTGGGCGGCGCCGACAAAGAGTATGAGCAAACCAATGACGGCCATGGCCGCCACTTCCCAGGACTTGAGCAGTCCCTTAGGCAGATGACGGCCTACAGTTCGTGGATTGGCCATGTCTTCCCTGGCATGGATCAGGCGGTTGGCCGACATGCCTAGAGTGCGTGCGCCAAACATAGCCACGGTTATCCAGACAAACGCCGGCCACCCGGGCCAGGGTTGGCCGTTTACCGATTGAGAGGCCAGTGTCATGCCAATATAGGCGAAGGGCAGGGCAAAGAGAGATTCCCAAATGCGTATAGAGCCAGCGTAAAGGGAAACCCTGCCAAACAGGGAGCCTGTCCAGGTGCGGCCGGTTCCGGTGTTCTGCATCATCGCTCGAGCATATTAGAAGGTTGACGTGGCCCAAGCGAAGTTGCCTGGACCTGCAATACTCCAGTGGCAAAGAGCTAACTGAATCCGTATTCTTTCCATTTGCTGTCAACCAGGGTCTTGACATCAGGGGACATCTCGATGTCAGGAGGCCAACCCCGGGTGTAGCCCTCTAGGGGCCCCTTCCTGGTTGCGTCTATTCCGACTTTGCCGCCAAATTTAGGTGTGGGCGATCCGACCTCCAAGTCGTCCAAAGGCCCCTCGACAATAACTATGTCCTGGCTGGGATTGATGTTATTTGCCACACGCCAGGTTACTTCCGAAGGATCTTGCACGTTAACGAAATCGTCGACAACGATAATTGTCTTGGTGAGATTCATCAGGCCCAGACCCCACAGGCCATACATTACCTTCCGGGCCTGACCGGGGTATTCTTTCTTGATCGAAACTATGACGAGATTGTGAAAAACGCCCTCGGCTGGCATGTTCATGTCCACGATTTCAGGCATTATCATCCTGATGATTGGCATGAAAATACGTTCGGTCACCTTGCCCATCCAGTAGTCCTCCATGGGCGGGCGGCCAACCACCGTGGCGGGATAAATCGGGCTTCTGCGGTGGGTGATGGTAGTCACGTGGAATACGGGGTACTCTTCCGGCATTGAATAATAGCCCGTATGGTCGCCAAAGGGCCCTTCCATGCGCTGCTCGTCTGTGTAGACGTGGCCTTCCAGCACTATTTCGGCTTGGGCTGGCACCAGCAAATCTACAGTCCTGGCCCTGACCAGCTCAACTCCCTCTTCCCGAATGAATCCGGATACTGCCATCTCGTCCATGTCCGGAGGTAAGGGCGCCGACCCGGTCCACATGGTCGCCGGGTCGGCGCCAATAGCCACCGCGACTTCCAGTCGGTTGTCTTTCCGTTCCTGGCTCACACGGTAATGATGGGCTCCCACTTTGTGAGTCTGCCAATGCATTCCGGTGGTGCATGCGTCGAAGACCTGCATCCGGTACATACCGTAATTCTGCGTACCGGTTTCCGGATCCCTGGTTATCACCAGCGGCAAAGTAATGTACCGGCCGCCGTCCATCGGCCAGCATTTAAGGATGGGAAATTTGAAGAGGTCAACGTCAGAACCTTGCAGAACTACTTCCTGGCAAGGTGCGCGGGTAACCGTCTTTGGCTGGAAGCGGCCCATTTGAATGATCTGCCCCAGGGTACGGAGCTTGTTCATCAATCCTTCCGGAGCTCCCTGGGTCAGTTGGAGCATTCCTTCCAATCTGGACACCAGATCATCTACCCGGTCAACGCCAAGAGCCCATGCCATCCGCTGGTCTGAACAAAAAATATTCATGAGAACCGGCATGTCGTAACCGGCTACATTCTCGAAAAGGAGTGCGGGTCCGTCGCCCTTAATCATGCGTTCAGCGATTTCCGTCATTTCCAGTTCGCAACTTACGGGCGCCTTAATGCGATGCAGTTGTCCCCGGCTTTCCAGGAACGTGATGAACTCTCGCAGGTCTCTGTAATTCATATGGGCTTCCTTGAGAAGGAAAGATGGCTGGTCAAGACCAAGCACGACTGCTGTGAGCCATGCCACATGCCATAACATGCAGGTCGGCCCCTTCAATTCTATAGAGACGGATTGAGGGCAGCAACCTACGGGAGAGGTCAATTCAAGGATTTGGCGCGAGGAAGCCGGCTAATGTTGAGTTGGGGATGGCCGAGGCTAAGGAATCTGCAACGATAACAGTTAGGACGATCAGCGAATGGGAAGAACAGGTAACAGCTTCCCTTCCGTTTGTGCTGGGGAGGTCAGACAATAACGGAATAGGACAATTGCAAGTTTATTCCACGGGAGAAGTGGACGCAGGTCGCCAAGCAGGGATAGGCAAATTGAGGACGTGCCGATTTAGGCCAAGTACCAACTTAGGACTGCCTTCGGAAGCCAAGAAATGGCTCCAGAAAGAGAAAAGCCCCTCTTGTGGGAAAAAGGGTCAATTCAGAGGAGGGGGACTACTTAGGCTTTCCCTCCTCAAAATGACAAAATTGTGGTGCTAGAACTGCGACATGGTGTTGCGATTCCTGCTAAAGCAATCGCTGCAGTATACCGGACGGTCGCCTCTGGGCCGGAAGGGGACCGTGGCCTCGTTTCCGCACTCAGCACACTCAATCTGGAACATTTCCCTGGGACCCGCCGAGAAGCCACCCCGCTGTTCAGCGCGTCTGGAAGATCTGCAGGACTGGCACCGCTTGGGGTCGTTCACAAAGCCCCGGGAATTGAAGAACTCCTGCTCCCCTACCGTAAAAATAAACTCACCGCCGCAGTCTACGCATACTAGAGTCTTGTCCGAAAGTGCCACCGGTTGGCCTCCTTAGGGCGCTTGATCTTTTGTCCATTAGGTCAACCAGTGCTGGGACAATATACCTGAAACGTCCACGCACAAACAGCCATGGAAAACCTAACTCTTACCCTACGGCAACAATATATACCCACTATTTCAATAATTGCAACCTAAAAGGAGAAAAATCCGTAAACTTGTAGTTACTCATGCTATTAATTCTATAATGTTACGAAATACGTTTTCCATGCAGGGCAAACGGCAGCAGAGTCCAAGTATGCCATGCTGAAGAAAAACTTTGTTTTACAAGAGCGGGATTCTAACTGCTGTCAGAAGGGGAATAGCAAGTCCAAGCCTGGACCACTTCTTCTGCCGACCCTGTTGCTTCACTGTGACAGTTCGGTGGGAAGGGTTAGACTGTTCGCATGAAGTTGCTCCGGTTTGACACGGGTAAAAGTTCCATACATCGGCCTCAGAAACTCAGTGGAGCCAAGCCGCTCATAAGCTACAATGACCGAACCCAGGATAGGTGGCTGAAGTGGTTGTTGGGCAGGCGGGAGCATCTTGAGGTTTAGACCCCGGGCAGACGCCCCGGTTTTCACAGTTCTACAAGACCGGGACTTTCGGGCCATCTGGTATGTCGGCACTCTGAGGGAGTTGTCCCGCCGGATGGAACTGTTGGTTCTGGGCTGGCTTATCCTTCAATCCACCGCGTCCCCACTGCAATTGGGCCTGGTGCTGGTGTTCAACAACCTGCCGCGTCCGGTCCTTTCTCTGTTTACCGGTTTCATTGCTGACCGTTTCAACCGATGGCGCATTCTCATGCTATCCCAGGTAATTAATACTGCGGTGGCGGTTGTGATTCTGGGCCTTATAGTTACCGATGCTATTGTTGCCTGGCACGTCTATGCTGCTGTATTCGTTCAGGGCGCTACCAAATCCCTCGAAGATCCCTCCCGGCGAACTGGCATACTGGATATAGTGGGGGAGCGTCGGCTGGTAAATGCGCTCTCGCTGGATACCATCAGCAACACTTCAGGCAAGATGCTGGGCCCCCTCTTGGCCGGAATCATGATCGATACTTCAGGACCGCTCGTCTCGTCCTTGTTCGGCGGCGTGTCGATTGAGACTGGAGGCTATGTGGGGGCCTGCTGCCTGATTGTATTAGTTCACTTGATTGACTTGGGGGTAATGACCAGGGTACACATCCCGCGAAAGGAACGGACAACCACACTGGAACCCGTTTGGAGCAGCTTGAACAGCGGCATACGATATGCATTGGCCACACCGTTGTTATGGGGCATGCTTTACGTGACCATTATCATGAATGCGCTTGCTTTTCCTCTGCAGCAATTTATCCCTGACATTGGCGCTAACAACCTTGGGGTGGGGGCCACCCTGGTGGGGTTGTTAGTAGCGGGAGAGGGGATTGGACAAATGGCCGGCGCCGGCGCAATGGCGCTAACCCGCAACCTGCAGAGACATGGACTGGTTTTCATGCTGGGCTCTACGGTAGTGTTGCTAATGGCCATTGCCTTCGTGTGGTCGCCCTGGTACCTGTTAGCTTTTGGCGTGCTTATAATCGCGGGCGTGGGCCAGTCCTGCTTTGGCACAATGCAGAGCACCATTACCATGCTTTCGGCTCCCCCGGACATGCGGGGCCGTATGGTCGGATTGATGAGTGTGTGCATCGGCATCGGTACTCCCCTCGGAGCGCTGGCAATTGGAATTCTGGCGGAAATCTACGGGACACCACTGGCAATTACATTCAATGCCGCCCTTGGACTTGTGCTGCTGCTTCCCGCACTGATCTTTACGCCCGTCGCATGGGGCCAAACGCGCCAAATCGTATTTTCTCGACCAACTTGATGCCTGTTCCTTGAGGGGTAAGTCTCTTCCTTTGCTCAATATCCCCTTACCTTGCTTAGGCCCATATGAGGGTTTATATTCTGTTGGCTTGGGAAATTGTTAACAGTATTCGTCAGGCTGTCCCAAAACCTGGCATTTATACATAATCTGATAAGGAGTCTGATATGGCGAAAATCCTGGTTATTCAAGGCGCGGGAATGAATATGCGGGGCAAAGTGCAGGTCGAAATTTTTGGCCCTATGACCTTGCCGGAAATTAACGAACAGGTTAAGGGCTATGCCGAGGGCCTGGGACTCGACGTTGAGTTCGTTCACTCCAACGTGGAAGGTGAAGTGGCTGACGCTCTTTACGCAGGCCACGATGGCGACGTGGATGCCGCGGTCATCAATCCTGCCGGTTACACTTCCCTAAACGGAGTGCTTCGCGCTGCCATAGCCCAGGTCAGGTATCCGGTGATTGAGGTCCACGCCTCTAACCCGGCCTCCCGTGGCGGGGTTTCAGCGGTGCAGCCCGTTTGCAAGGGCTCCGTGTACGGATTCGGTGTCTATGGCTACTACCTGGCCCTGGAGGGCCTGAAGCAGCAGTTGGCGGGATAACGAAACTCGGGAAGGCTCCCCAGCACTTCCTACACTGCGAGCAGCAGGGTTAAATGGAAAGCCGGACGAGCCCCTTACCATTCTGTGGTATGGACCCGACCGGCTCGAATTTCCTACGGGTTTGTCTACCCTAATGCAGCAAGGGGACCCTGTCATGCATGGGACTGGGTTAACCGCAGCGAAGGCAACGCACCTGGGTGAATACGGTGTCGTGAACGTCTGCGTTGGAAATCAGGTAGTCCATGATTATCCGCATAACTTTGCCTTCGTCGGCTAGCTCGTACTTGTCCTTCATGGATGTTACAAAGCCCATCTGGTCCGGGTTCAAATCGATTTCGTAAGTCTCTTTATCTCCTGCCATTTGATTCTCCTTTGACCTCATTCGTTTCAGATAACGCGCTGGAGTGCTCCTTTGCCACGAAAAACAATAGCCTATTCTCCCCGCAGGTTCAACTGCGAATAAGGCTCAGAGGGGAGGGGCACCGACGGATTGACCCGGTGTAGGGTGACCCGCAAAGAATTAGGGGGAATACCTAGTCAAAGAAGGTATAGCGGTGTCGGTTAAGGGTGACCGTAGTTTCGATTCGCCACCGGTAAGCGGCCTGCATGGGTTCCGGGTCGAATTGAACCGAACGCAGGCTGCGGGCCAGATTGTCACGGATCGTGGACTCGGCAGCCTTTGCTCTATTCAGCAAGTCGGTGTCGTTCCCTGCCCGGTCCTGGTCGCGAACCAGAAACCAGCGAATCCAAAGCCAGTTGGAATGGATGTACATATATGCTGCATCCAATTCCCGCTGCCTCACCTGCCTTTGCAGTTCGGCAATAGAAGCCTTAAGCTCCAAATTGTCCGTCTCCAGCCGTTCGACCGCCTGGCTCAAGCCGGTGACTATGTCTTCATTAGTTGCCAAAATGGGGTCTCCGTTTGTTTAAGGAGTGGCGCGCAGCGACTTGCAGCCTTACTCAATGGCATGAAGCGTGCCATCCAGGGTGCGTAAGTACAACACACCGTCGGCGAAAGCCAAAGGTTCGTTCACTCCTGTCCCCAGGGACAATTCCCAAACGGCCTCGCCAGATTCACGGTCAACGGCATAGACATTCCCTTGCTGAGTTGCGATGTAAACTATGTTCCCTGCAACTATGGGAGATGCATAGATGCCGCCGGTGGCCTGAAAGCGCCACTGTTCTGCGCCGGATAGTGGGTCAACAGCATATAGGCGGCCGAGCAAATCTCCTACGTAGAGGCTGGTATTCGCCACGGCGGGGGAGGCCACTATAGTGGAATCAGCTCCGTCGGGAGAGAAACGCCACCGGCCTCCCTGCTGCTGCGCCGGCCTGGGCACCCCTGGCACTTGCCACAACCAGAATTGGGCCCAAACTCGCTTGAACTGAAACTGTCCCGGTACTTCCTTTTCCTCGGCGTTGATGGCGTATAGACGACCACCCGCCGCAAAATAGACCTGCCCGTGCGCGATTACCGGAGCAGCGTTGGTGGACTTGGGAGTCCGGTAGACCAGCCGGTTTTGGCCGGTACGAGCGTTCAACAGATGAATTCGCCCGCCCTTATCGGGAACGGCCATCACGTCATCGTAAATCGGACTGCTAGACCCTACTTTTTCGGTGCTGTCGTAAATCCAGATATCTGTCCCGGTAGCTGCATCCAGCGCGTATTGCTTGCTGTCCCACGCCCCAAAATATACAACGCCCTCATGCACAACCGGGGATGAAGTTATTATGTCTCCAGCTTTAAATTCCCAGAGTATTTCCCCAGTTTCGGGTTCCAGGGCTCTTAGCCTGTGGTCAAGGAATCCGGCATACAGCCGGTCACCCGCCAGGGCCAGGGAAGCCTGGACGGGACCGGAAGTTGGCTGAGACCAGACTTCTTCCCCCGTGTTGGCGTCCAGCGCCAAAATCCTAAAGTACGCGCCCTGATAAATTTTTCCATCGGCGACAATGGGCCCTGCCCTTGTCCCTTCCCCGGTCGGCGTACTCCACTTGAGGTCCCCTTCCGGCTGAGCTAATGAGCCGGTATCAGCCCGGACTATCTTTCGTTGGGCTACGTCCCCGCCGGCCATTGACCACTGGTTCACGGTCGAGGTTGACGAAACGGTGGTGGTCGGGCGGTTGAATAGCAAAATGCGATAGTTGGGCATGAACGGGTAATTCAGCCACAGGATAAAAAGAAAGACGGCAAGAGTACAACCACTAATAACTAACCGGCGCCGAGTGATTAGCCGTCGATCCCTGCCGTACGCTGCCCAGCGTGGCAGGGCGAAGGTGACGTTGTTGCAAACGGGGCAGCGCCGGGATCTGGAGATGTTGGCACCGCAGTGCGGACAAATCGTTTCTTCCATAGTCGCAGTTCCCTGAGTGCCAGGCGACGTTGCTGCGGTATCTCTGCCAAAAATTCGGTTCAATCCCAAGAAGTTGTGCTTCAGCACCGCATCTCCTAAGGGGTAACAAACTTTAGCCTGGCCATCCCGGCCAGGCACTGTTTAAAGGTCCAAAAGGGCGAACATTGAGGCAATAACAAGGGCAACGCAGTGTGCCAAGTTGCTACAGGTAGAATGGTACCCCGGATGGGCTTCGATCCCATGATCTCCACCTTGAAAGGGTGGCGTCCTAACCTGGCTAGACGACCGGGGCACACCAAGATATTCTACTACATTGAAGCAAGTATGCCAACGTGTCCGGGACGGCTTAGTAGGGCAAACCGCATTTCAAGAACCGGATTTTGCCGGAGGGAATTGGATGGCTGCAGGGTGGCACAAAGGAAAATTAATCTCCTCCCCGTTTACGTTTTTTCCGCCCATCGACTCTCCGCCAAGAGTTGGCCGGTACTGGGGGGAGTCAAGAAATCTATTTTCCTTCCATATTCACTCATTTCCGCTCATTGCTTCTCTGTCAGCAGCTAGCTGGAACGGGGGTGAGGCAGGGCAATCGCATCTTAACTGCGAAGGACTTTAAGCAAGTAATCTTCGCGCCAACCAGCTTGCAGGCGTTTGCCCTGGATGCCCACTTTGAGGGAAGTTTCCCGTTTCAACAGGTTGTGGGAGATATTCCGCAGGGTGGCCAGGTTCTGCGGGCCGTGGTCCTTGCGCACTCGGCAGTGGTCTTCCCTGAAGGTTACGTCCAGGCTCCAGTGCAGGGAATTCTCGATGCTCCAGTGGGCTCGCACCGTGGCCAGCATCTCTTCTGCCGACACATCCAGGCTGCTGATGAAGTAGCGGGGCTGCACCGTGATACCCGTCTCCGCTTCCCGACGCCCCACTACTTTGACCACCGAGCACAATCCAGGCCATTCTCGTCCAGTGCTCAGGTAGTCCAGGCAGTCGGGGTCGCTGATGGCCCAGCATTCCCGCTTTTCCAGGCGTCCGTGACCCTTGTTCAGGGTAGTGGCATAGTCATGGGGCACCCCACCGAAACCGGTGGCTGCAGCTTCCTCAAACAGGTCCTTCAAGTCCTCGTACAGCCGCCCCTGGTTCTGCTTCACCGCCAGCACATAGTCGGCTCCCTGCTCCAGAATTCCCTGGGCAATCTCCTTCTGGCAGCCCATGTCGTCGAGGGTAACGATGCATCCCTTCAGCTCCAACAGTTCCAGCAGCCTGGGGATGGCGGTGATTTCGTTGGACTTCTCCTCCGTACTCACCTGTCCCAGGGTCAGGGTGTTGGACGAAGCCCAGGCGCTGACCAGATGCAGGGCCCCCTTGCCGACTCGTCGGTCTTGGGAACGCCTCATCGTCTTGCCGTCAATAGCTACCACCTCTCCAGGCAGCAACTCCGCCACCCCCTGGCTCCATTCCATGAAACACTCCTGGAACTGCTCTGGGTCCAGCCGGGAGAAGACCTCACCAAAGGTGTCATGGGAGGGGATGCCGTTGGGCAGATCCAGGAAGGTCCGGAACCACTCCTCCTTGCTCTTGCCGAACAACTCCACGTAAACCCACGTGTCGGCTCCGCAAATGACGGCGCAAATGGTGATCGTTATGATGTCCAGCAACGAGTGCCGCTTGCTGCGCTCGACCCGCGGATCTTCCAAATTCCCGAAATGCTCCACTAAAGACTTTCCCTCACCTGCTGTCGCCACCCTTCACTGCCTCCCCTTCTTCCTTGCCTCACTTCTGCTCCAAGTCTACCATTAAGACGCGATTGCCCTGGGGGGTGAGGGAGGAAACTTGACTACACCGCCTTATTAGCGCATTTTCACCTATTGCCTCCTGGGAACAACAGTCCGGAATAAGCATGAAGTTACCACATCTCCCACCACTTTCCCCGATGACTCTCTGCCGGTGGGTTGCCGGAATAGGAAACGCGCGTGCGGCACTGCATAAACCATGGTACGAGGCGGTAACAAGGGCTGTACAGTGCCGGTTGTCAGCGGACTCAACGCAGGTTTTCCGCAAAGTAAGTAAGCGGAGGGTTGATACGCGAGTATTCAGGAGTGACTACCAAAAGGGGAACCTGAATGCCAGGCTATAGCGAATCAATTCAGCGCCAGTGAGGTTGGGGCGGTACTGATGGAGTGTTGCTCACTCACTCAATCGAGGGGTAAGCATGGTGCGCTTGAGTTGCCACCCTGGTTCGTTTTGTTTGTGTGGGCTTGGTCCGCCTTGCCTTTGCTTTTGCGGCTGCCAGGGTCTCTTTTTCGGCCATCTTTATGAACTGCTCACGGGAAGGGCAACCGTGTCCAACCACGCATTCCTGGCAGCGGGGCCGTTGGGCTTTGCACACCATTCTGCCGTGGTTGATGAATGCCTGGTGGAAGGGATAAACCTGTTCCGGCTCCACGGCTGCTTCCAACAGGTCGTGGGCTTTGTCTGCTGAAACCTTGGGGCCTATCAGGGCCATCCGCTGGGAGACCCGATAAATGTGGGTGTCTATCGCCATGGCCGGCATACCTAGGGAAAAGCTCAGTATTATGCCAGCAGACTTGGGGCCGATTCCGGGCAGTTGCCTGAGCCATGCCTTGGCATCTTCGAGGGGCATTTCCCGCAGGAAGGAAAGGTCGAGCGTGCCGTTCAACTCAATAACCCGGGACAGGACCTGTTTGATTCGGGGAGCCTTGATCTTTGCAAGCCCGCCACCGCTGATTGCGGCCTCTATTTTCGAAACATCGGCAGCGGCGACGGCTTCAAGCGAACCGAATTCTTGCATCAAGCTGCGAAACGCCCGCTCTGAGTTGGTGTCGGAGGTATGCTGGGAGAGGATCGTAAAGGTCAGTTCGTGGACCGGGTCGAGACGGGGTTCTTCGGGAAAGGGCCCGTACTCCTCTGTCATCAAGCGGATAGCTTCTTTGATGGCGATAGCTGGCGGAGTCTTCCCGCGCCCACGCCGACGGGGAGATGGGCTGGCAGGTCTCGCGGCCTTTTTCTCTTCAGTCTTGGAGGCTTTTGCTGGCACAAGCCTGCTCCAATTATATGGTTATGCCTTAAGGGATACCCTGTAAATAGTTCCGCTTCGGGGGCGGTTGAAGTTTCGTTGCCTTGCAAAAGGCGGTTAGCTCGCTCCCCCAAAATTCCTGCGCTGCTCAGAACGCAGGAATTGCTCCAGTTCGTGCACTACGTCTGCCGGTTCCGGCATGGGACTGTCAGCGAGAGATTCGTCGTAACGGTCTTCCAGCTTCTTGACGTAATTTTCCAGCTGATCATCCTTTCCAATGGCCTGGATTACTTCCTGGTCGAACTTATCTGCCGCTGAGCGCAATTCCTTCAGGTTGACCGGAAGCTGCAGAATCCTTGATATGGTATCTGCCAGGGTATAGCAAACCCGGTAGTTGGGCGCCGCCTGGAGGTAATGAGAGGTGTGGCCCCAGAGAGAGGCGTAACTCATGCCCTTCTTGGTGCAGGTTTCCATTACCGAGGTGCTGATTCCCGTTGGCCCCTGGTAGTTCGAAGTTCCAATATTCGCCGATTCCAGCGCTTCCTGTAACAAGGGCAGGGTTGAAGACCCTGTAAGCTTTACTTGCCTGGTATGGGGAACGGCGTCCAGCAAGGCGCCCATATGCACCACAGTCCTCACGCCCAGGTCCAGGGCCAGGTTGGCGATGGTTTCCGAATAGGTGCGCCACTTCAGGTTTGGTTCGACTCCCATGAAAAAGAGGGCACCCTTGGAAGACCCTGACGCTGCGGGCTGCTGCGGCAACCAGTAATAAAACTCATTTGAGGGCCAGCGCACCCGACGCCGGCCGTCTCGGGTGCGATATGACCGCGGACGTTCCTGGGTAAAGTCGTAGAATTCCTCAGGGTCAATGTCGGCGAATTTGGTGGCCCCCAGGTCGCGAAGCATGTACTTCAAACTGGAGGTGGCGCTCTCTCCTGCGTCGGGCCACCCGGCAAAGGCAATGATCAGGTGGTCAAACTTCTTGTCCGGTTTCCCGTGGAGGTTCAAATAGCTCATCAGACAGCCTTGTTGGAAGATTCCCGGCGGCGCGGGTCTGATCCCCGGGAGAAAATCAATGGATTAGCTAGAGGGAAAGTCAGTGGAGGAATTTTCCGAGTTCAAGTTTAACATTCGCCAATAAGGGTAACAAGAAGCGAGTGGGCCACCGCAACTATACTGCCCGTCCCGAAAGAATACCCAGGTATGCTGCTGCCAATCCAATCAATAAATTGGCGACGACATACAAGCCTGCCCGTGTTAGCTCGCCCGTTTCAACCAGGCGGACGGTGTCGTAGCTGAGGGTGGAGAAGGTTGTGTATCCTCCCAGAACCCCAACAGCAACCATCGCCCTTACATCGGCGGAAATGTTATTTCTCTGGAGGGCATAGGCAAGAAAGAAACCCAGTAAGAAGGAACCGGTTACATTTACGAAGAAGGTTCCCCAGACCGTGCCGGATCCCAGGAAGTGAACGGCAACCCTCCCTGCGGCCAATCGCAATACTGAACCGGCAGCGCCGCCAGCGGCAACGAGGAACCAGATCATTCGTAAATATTGCCGATTGATGGAATTTCAGCGGTAATGACATCGCCCATTGATCAGGCCCAAACTCTCTTTCTTCACAGAGTGGGTTAGTTCACCACTGTGCCCCCGCCCGGCTTTTCCAGCATAGAGAACAGTCAATTCAAGGCTGCGGGGAGGACGGTCAACAATTTGTTCCACACCGAGTCCTGGTCGGCAGTTGAAAATGTACAGCCCAGCCCTTCGGCATGACTTTTCCCGACTAGCCTCCGCGCCACGGAGAGATTCCGGTATTCTTCATCCGCAAGGTGTAGACCGACGTTCGGGCTGTAAAGAACATGGTGCGATTGTCAGGACCGCCCCAGGCGCAGTTGGCGGGAATTTCCGGCAGCCGAATTATGCCAAGCTTGGTGCCCTCGGAGTCAAAGACCCAGCAACCACCGGGGCCGGTGCTGTAGACGTTCCCCAGTGAATCGACCTTCATCCCGTCGGGTACGCCGTCGGGCACGTCTGAAGACATGTCGGCAAAAACCCGGCCATTTGATGCCGTTCCATCCGGAAGCACATCGTAGGCTGCGATGTACATTCTTTCCCTAGTATTTGTAACGTACAGAACTGATTCGTCGGGTGAGAAGGCCAGACCGTTGGGGTATTCTGTGTCGATAATGGGTGCTGTGACCGTGCCGTCTGGCGCGATGCGATGCACGCCACTGAAGTCAATCTCCCGTTCTTCGGCCGGCACCCGGCCTCCCGGGTTGGTGAAGTAGATGCTGCCGTCGGAGTGGCAGACGACATCATTGGGCCGGTTGAGGCGCTTGCCTTCCCACTGCTCCGCAAGGGGTGCAATGGTGCCATCGTGCTCACGGCGACTCATTCGCCGGCCGTCGCCCTCGCACATCACCAGCCTCCCTTCCAGATCGAAGGTAAGGCCGTTGGAACCGTTGCTGGGTTCCCGAAAGATTTCGGTTTGGCCGCCAGGGACCAGCTTAAAGATGGCGCCCGGCTCCCTTCGAACGTCCACAAACAGCCAATAGCCGTCGGGATGCCAAAGGGGGCCTTCAGTGAATACGAACCCGGTTGCCAGGCATTCCGCAGTCGATGATTCTACAATCCGGTCCAGATGGTCCGCCATGGTGACCTCCATGTCGCATGATTTAGGGGAGTGCTGATGGCGCCGGGCAGTGTGGCTGCCGACCAGGTTTCAGGAGGGCAAGTGCGACAGGTATTGGCTTACATAATCCATTCCAGCCAGATCGCTGAACGCGGCCATCAGTTGATTGGTAACGGGCCCTGGCACCTTGCCGTCTCCTATTTTGGCTCCGTTTATGGAAGAAATGGGACAGATGCAAAGGCTGGTGGAAGTGAGGAAAGCTTCGTCGGCAGTATAGGCGTCGAACAAGTCCAGGTCCTCCTCGGCAACGGGCAGGTTGAGGCCGGACGCCAGGTCCAGCACTACGCTGCGAGTGATACCCTCCAGCACAAAACGGCCCTGGGGCGTGGAGACAGCGCCATTCTTGACCAGGAAAATATTGCTGCCCTTGCCTTCTGTAAGGTTGCCTGACTCGTCCAACAGCACGGCCCAGGCATCGGGGTCAGTGTCGTGGACCTCCAGTTCTCCCATGATCAGGTTCAGGTAATTGTGAGTCTTGGCCCGGGGACTGATAAACCGGGGAGGGATGCGCGGAACGGAAGGCGTTACTACGCTGATACCATCGCGGTAAAGAGAGGCTCGGCGGGCGAAAGGGATGGCGTGGCTTTCGATCAAAACGGTGGGGCGCGACTCCGCTCCCGGATCCGACGATTCGACACCGCGACTGATCCGCTGCATTACCCACATATCCTGACCCGGGGGCAGCAGCGGATAGTTGTGGTTTACAACTTCAAGGGACCACCGCTCCATTTCGCCAGGGTCTATACCCGGGTCAATCCGAAGGTAGCGCAACGAATTGTACAGTCGTTCGACATGCTCCCGGAGCTTGAATGTCTGGCCGTTGAAGGTGCGGGTTGCGTCAAAAACTGCGTCCCCGTAGATGAACCCGCGGTCGCGAATCGAAATTCCTACATCCCTTTCCGGGAGCAGCTGTCCATTGAAAAAGGCGATGTTCTCCTGGAAAGGGAGGTTATCAGGCATTTGGCCGCCTCCTTCTGGGTATTTCAGTACCCCGTCCTACCACTTCGGGCGCCCGGGCCGGAGTTTGTCAATCAGGGCACTGTGGATCGTTGCCTGCCTTCTCGGTGAGACCTCAGGCGGCGCCCAGGTCGCTGGCTACCTTGCCTATTACCTGGTCCATCGTGGAGACGATCTGTTCGATCTCGCCGGGAGTAACACAAAGTGGCGGCATGATGTTCATCACGTCTCCGCCCCGGAGGAACAGTCCGTCGTCTGCGAATCCCTGGGTAAGCCGTGGGCCCAGGTCTGCATCTGACGGGAAATGTTCCTTGGTCTCCCTGTCTTTAACCAGTTCCATGCCGCACATCAGACCCAGGCCGCGGACGTTGCCAATAATGGAATATTTCTGCTTAAGCTCTTCCAACCCGTCCAGCAAGTATTTACCCATTCGAGCTGAGTTTTCCACCATTCCTTCGCGTTCCATAATTTCCAGGTTCTTGAGGGAAGCAGCGGCTGCTACCGGGTGGCCACCAAAGGTAATTACGTGGCGAAAAGCCGCATTTGGCCCACCCACGAAGGCATCGGCGATGGGCTTGCGGAGGATGGCCCCGCCCATGGGAATGTAGCCGCTGGTGATGCCCTTGGCCACTGTCATCATGTCCGGTGTTATGCCCCAATGCTCACAGGCGAACATCTTGCCAGTGCGGCCAAAGCCAGTAATAACTTCATCAGCTATCAGCAGGCAGCCGTACTTGTCGCACAACTCTCTCAGCAGGGGCCAATAGTTGTCCGGGGGAACCACTGCGCCCAGGGGGCTGGAAATTGGTTCGGCCACGACGGCGGCGATGGTCTCGGGCCCTTGGAAACGGATTATGTTCTCAATTGCGTCCACGCAGCGCTGGCCGCACTCCTCGGGAGTGCTGCTGTTGAACTCGCAATGATAGAAGTTGGGTTGGGGAGCGTGGAAAGAACCGGGCATCAGGGGTTCATAGTCGGTCTTGGGATAAAGGAAATTGCCGCCCAGCGCCAGGGCGCCGAAGGTGGCTCCGTGGTAGGAGTCTTTCCGGCTGATGAACTTGGTGCGTTCAGGCTCTCCCATCCTCTTAAAATAGGCGCGGGACAGCTTCAGGGCTGTCTCAACGGACTCGGACCCTCCGCTGGTGAAGAAACAGCGGGAAAGGTCGCCGGGGGTGAGGGAAGCGATCTTTTCTGACAGCCGCACCGCCGGTTCCGTGGTGGTGCCCATCGGCATATAGGTAATCTTGAGCATCTGCTCGTATGCAGCATCGGCGACCTCAGTTTGCCCATAACCGATGTTCTTTAGCCAAAGGCCCGACATGGCATCAATGTAAGTATTGCCCTGGGCATCGGTTACCTGGCAGCCCTTGCCCTCCACAAAGATCTGGGGCTCTCCCTTCTCCGCCATATCGCTGGGCTCTCGCAGGTAGACCCAAAGATTTTCCAGGGCAGTACGCTGGAGGTCTTTTACACTGTCTTCTGTATGGGTTGCCATAACACCCTCCGGCTGTTATTTCGGGGGAACATAGACTGACGAATCAGGCCAGGAACGATAGGCGAAAGTTTAACATTGGGCAGTGTCAACTACAAACCAAAGCAGGTGGTGGGACAAGTCTCCTGGCGCTATTTGGGAGCTAATTCGCCGTTCCTGCTGTGATAAACTTACCTTCAATACGCAGCTTTGTCCGCAATTAGCGTTTGGGGAGGATAGCCATGGCCACCACCGCGGCGGGTCGCAGGATTCAAGGCACGGAGCGAACCGAACTTGCAGAAGAGCTTCGACGGCGAGTTGCCGGTGAAGTGCGCTTTGATCCCTTTTCCCGTGTGTTGTACAGCACTGACGCCAGCATTTACCAGATGGAACCGGTGGGCGTAGTCATTCCTCGCAGCGCTGAAGATGTGCTGGCAGTGGTGGACTTGGCCAGCCAGAACGAAATACCCGTGCTCCCGAGGGCCGGCGGTACAGGCCTGGCCGGCCAATCGGTTAATCACGCCATAGTGATGGACTTCAGCAAGTACCTTAACCAGGTGATAGAACTGAACCGGGAGGAGAACTGGGTTCGGGTACAGCCCGGCATTGTCCTAGACCAGTTAAACCGTTACCTGGCCCCCCATGGCCTCCAGTATGCTCCCGATCCGACCACTTCCAACCGCGCCTGCGTAGGCGGCGGCATTGGCAACAATACCTGCGGCGCCCATTCAGTTATTTATGGAAAGACACTGGACCATATCAAGGAAGTGGACGTGGTGCTATCCGATGCCAGCCAGGCCCACTTCCGTACGCTGGAGCCCCACGAACTGGACACCAAGCTAAACGGGGATGGCCTTGAATCGGACATTTACCGTGGCGTGCTGCAAATATCCCGTGAGAACCTGGCGGAAATCGAGGCCAGATATCCGAAGATAATGCGCCGGGTGAGTGGTTATAACCTGGATTCCTTCCTGGGAGAGGAACCGGTCAACCTGACCAAGATGGTGGTTGGATCCGAAGGAACCCTGTGCGTGGTAAACGAGGCCAAGATAAACCTGGTTCCCCGTCCGACGATGACGTCGCTTTCCGTCCTGCATTTCCGGGACATCTTTGAGGCCAGCGAAGCAACTAAGGAAGTCCTGAATCACGGCCCTTCTTCGGTGGAAGTGCTGGACAAGATGGTCCTGGACCGCTCGCGAGAATCCATGGGGCAGTCCCGTAACATGGCTTTTGTGGAAGGCGATCCTGGCGCGGTGCTCCTGGTGGAATTTTACGGTGAGTCGGAAGCTGAGCTTACGTCCAAGATGGAGAAACTGAAAGATGATATGGCCCGCCGTCGGTTGGGGTATGCCTGCGTTAACCTGCTTGCCCGCGCGGACCAGGACATGGTTTGGAATATACGAAAGGGCGGATTGGGCCTGTTGATGAGCACCCACGGCGACGCCAAGCCCATTCCCTTCGTTGAAGACCCGGCGGTTGATCCGGAAAACCTGGGTGAGTTTGTTCGTCGCTTTGACGAGGTGGTCCGCAATCACGATACTACTGCCGGCTACTACGGGCATGCCAGCGTTGGCTGCCTCCACATCAGGCCGCTGGTCAGCCTGAAAAGCGCCGAGGGGATCGAAAAAATGCTCTCCATCGGCGAGGAAATCAGCGACTTGGTCAAGGAGTTCGGTGGCTCCATGAGCGGGGAACACGGGGACGGCATCGTCCGCGGTGTGTGGACCGAAAAGATGTTCGGCCCGGAGATCTACCAGGCTTTCCGTGATTTGAAGAATACCTTCGACCCCCATGGAATAATGAACCCGGGGAAGATAATCGATTGCCCACCCATGCGGGAAAACCTGCGCTACGGCTCGGAATACCAGGCCATTTCCTTGAGCACCAGTCTTGATTTTTCTCAGGATACTAATTACGCCGGCGCGGTGGAGATGTGTAACGGTATGGGTGCCTGCCGCAAGCTTACCGGCACCATGTGTCCGTCCTTCATGGCCACAAGGGAAGAGGAACACTCCACCAGGGGGCGGGCAAACCTGCTGCGGGCAGCCCTATCTGGCAAGTTTCCCGAGGGCACCATAACCGACAAGCGCCTTTATGATGCCATGGACCTCTGCCTTGAGTGCAAGGCCTGCAAGTCCGAGTGCGAGTCGGGCGTGGACATGGCCAAGCTCAAGTACGAATTCCTGGACAACTACTATAAGACCAACAAACGCCCCTTCCGCAACAAGTTTTTCGCTCACATTGCGCGTTTCAGCCGCTTGGGCAGCCGTTACGCCGCGCTGGCTAACTTTGGGGCAGGCAGTCCGATTGGTCGATTCTTTTCCAGCGCATTTCTGGGCGTCCACCCCAATAGGCAACTACCCAAGTTTGCCAGCCCAACCCTGGCGCAGTGGTTCAATTCGAGGGCCGGCACCAATTTAAAGGGGACGACCAAGGGTACCGTTGCTCTCTTTAACGATACCTTCATGAACTACAACTATCCGGAAATCGGCATAGCGGCCGTGGAACTGCTGGAGGCCGCCGGTTATCGAGTCCAGTTGGCCGACTCGGAGTGCTGCGGTCGTCCCATGATTTCCAAGGGATTGCTGGATGAGGCAGCGGCCCACGCCAGATACAACGTGGACCGCCTCTATGCCTTTGCTGACCAGGGAGTCCCAATAATTGGCTGCGAACCAAGTTGCCTACTAACCTTCCGTGACGAGTACCCGGAGTTCTGCAAGGACGAACGCGCCGCCAAAGTCGCCGCCCACAGCTATATGATCGATGAGTTCCTTGCTATGCTCCAGGAAAAAGGTGAATTGGACCTGGCGTTCACCCCTCTCGAGAAAAAGGTCTTGTTCCACGGTCATTGCCACCAGAAATCTTTAGTGGGAACGGGTCCATCCATGGCAGCTTTGCGTTTGCCGCCGGGCTACCAGGTGGAGTTGATTAATTCCGGTTGCTGCGGAATGGCCGGTTCTTTCGGCTTTGAAAAGGAACACTACGATATTTCCATGACTATTGGAGAACAGGTACTGTTCCCTGCGATCCGAGATAAGGGTCCTGAATGGGAAGTGGCCGTTATGGGTGTCTCTTGTCGCCAGCAGGTGGAGCATGGAACCGGGCGCCCGGCGAGGCACCTGGTAGAAATCTTGAGGGACGCTGTCGCCTGACCCCACAACGTATTTCTTACGGGGCCGGCACTGTTCGGATAGTCTCACCGTAGTTGAATGCGGCCACAGCCAGGTCGTAAATGTTCACTACACCGTCGCCGTTTGCGTCCCCGAAGAGCAGGGTCACTTCAGGAATCTCCAGCGACGCTCTCGAGTCCAGAGTAATGCCGGTTATTACGACTGGAATGTGTCCTGGCGCCCCGATGTAAAGGTCAAAAGTCTCGGTGGGGGCCGACGCTTCGAACCTGCCCTCCCGGTCCGCGAACGTTACTTCGTCCCCAATAGTAACGTAGGCACCCAGGCCGCCCGACAAGTTCTGCAGCCTTATCCTTCCTCTTATCGTGCCATTTATCGTAGTTTTCACTAGTGGACGAGCCATCGCTTGGCCAGGCTGGTAAGTGACGGCCCCGCCAAAAACGTGCAGCCGACTTAAGGGGTCAGGTTTAGTTGCCACCTCTGTTTCACGGATTGAATGCGCCAGTCTGGCCTGAACCGATCCTGGGAAAATGACGGACAGGGGAATGGCCGATGTGTTGATGTCAGGTCTATTGCTGCCAAGAGTGGACATGGCAGACAACGGGCTGACAAACATCTCCGTCAATCCCATGGCTTCCGTTTCAATAGCCGGTGCAGAGAAGACCTTAAGCACACGGTCTTGAGTAATGTCGGACATGATTTCGGCCAATGGAAGGGCGTCGGTCAAAATCGCAGGCACAGAAAGCATTTGATTGCGATTGCCTTCAATTTCGCTATAGAAAATCTCCGTCAACAGTTCTGCTTCCGTTTGTAAATCTGGGTCTGAAAGACTACTTAACGAGTCGCTGTCAGCATCGTCTACTTGAATGCTGGTCAATGGTGCAATTTCAGTATCTATCCCTGGCTTAAGTAAGAATTCATCGACGCGGGCATCAGTGTTGTCTGACAGGATGCGAGTGAGCAGTTCGGAGACGGTTTCAATATTAGGATTGGCAAGATTTTCAGTTACCTTTGATTGAATGCCTGCGTTGAAGATCTCACTAAGCTTACCTCCCTCAGTTCCTATGTTCGGATCCTCCAATTCTGAATCGTTGTCAGCATCGACTGGACCTTTGAATACACTGCTCAGCATCTTTCCTTCGGTTTGTATTGAAGCATTTGAGGCTTCAAGCGAATTCATCCCCTGTACCGGCCCCACGAAGGTGCTGCTAAGGGCAACAGACTCAGTCTGGACCAGAGGTACATCCAAAGGCAGTTCCTCTCCATACTTGGCTTGTGGTATTTCTAGAGGCTCCGGAAAAGTAATTTCAGACGCCTCGGGAGCAGCAATAATCCATATCCCCGGTAGCAGACTCAGGGAATTGTTGCTGCTGTTTGAATCGCCTTCCAACACTGCGGTTGCGGTCAGGGAGTGAATGGTTCCCGGCGTTGGCGGGCCCGGCGGAGGCGGACCGCCGGAAGCTCCATTGGTATCCCAGTCGAGACTAGCGGTAGTTGAGCTATTTGCATCCAGTGTTATTTCTTTTGAGGCAATCGCCTTATTCTCGGTGTCGTCATGAAGACTGACGCTGAACGTCTCCTCACTGGAGCCGTTGTTTACAATGCCTACCTGGATAGTGACAGTGTCTCCCTCATTGGCAAAGGGAGGGCCTATTTGAACTATTGAAGTTACCGCTACGTCCTTGGTTTGACCCTGTAGCGCAGAATTTTCGCGACCAAGGGGAAGGTACGTCTGGGAAGCCCTGACCAGCGGTGTCGAAAGAGTCAAGACATGAATCACAATGGTCAAAATCAATAGAGCATCCGAAAGCAATGACCTCCAGTTTCCGACTGAAACTTGTAACTTGGGCATGGGCGGCATTAACCGGCGACTGAGTAGAGAATCATCAGCAGGGCTCCGGAAGCGCCTTCGTCTCTTTGAGACTGAATCAGTTTCCATGCGTGGTTGGGCTGGTTATTAAAATCTGACAGATTTGCCGTGCTGCTTGATATTCCCTTGGTGCATTGTTCAGTGATCAAGTCGGAGTCGTCCAGGGTAACTTTGGCGCATGGTGGGTCGGTGTTGCTTGCCAGTGAAACCCACATCGTCGCCGAAACCTCTGCCACGGTTAACGTCGTCGGAACCGAAAACTGGACTGGGTATTCTCCCTGAATTTGCCTTGAAACGGCCATCATCAGGAAGTTATCAGCATCTGTATGTTGCCAATGGTAGTACCCCAAACTGCTGTCATCGTGTTCGATTGAGGTTCCGCCCAATGCGTCATCAACTACCACGTTTATCGCGTCCAACAGCGTAGTATTGCTAATGTCCGTTATTTCAGGATTCTCGGGGTTCTCTTCCCGGGCCTGCCAGATTTGCGACGAGGATGTGCCGCTGGGTAGGTAAGCCACAATCCAGCCTTCGTCGTCGTAATAAAGGTTAACCTCCGATTCTATCGAGTCTATGTTTGTCATTGAAAGAGTCGATATTGTGTAGTTGTCTCCTATATCTACAAGGGTTGCCGGGGCGGTTCTTACAGTTATGGCATTGGATTCGACCTGGCCGAAAATGTGGTCGTCTACCGTTGCTTTGTCCAGACTATAGTCACCAACGGTCCCCATGCGGTAATAGGCCGAAAACCCAGCGTCGCCTGAAGGAAAGGCCAGGTCGGACCCCTGCAATGCTTCTCTGGCCTCAGCGGTCAGCCCAAGTTGCGGACTTGGCACTTCATAGTTTTCAGGCTGTGCGGCTAGTTCAGTTTGGTCCAGAGCAAGCAATGTAGCCAAGCCTCCAAGGAATATAAGGATCACGATTGACAGTCTCAGTCGACCAGAAGGTAAGTACATAGCTATCCTAAATACTTTGCAGTCCGATATAAAGAGTTGTAATGCAAAGCAGTTAGTTCTATCACTTCACGTTGACATCGTCAACCTTGCAGGGCGAGGGAGGAGGTTTGGAATAGGTAGAGTTGGACGAGGTGGAAGGAAAGAAGGCAGTGCGTTGCAGCTTAAGTCTGCCGACTGGAATGAGCCAGTCGGCAGCTAGCATTGAATTGTGAGCTCAAACAGCAGGAAGAAGGACTACGAGACAGTGGGACGTTTATCTGCCCACGGCCGGGCCCGTTCAAAGGCGGCGCAGGCCTGCAGCACCCTGGCTTCTGACCCTCTTGGCCCCACCAGGTGCAGGCCGATGGGCATACCGGCGCTTGCCGGGTCCTCGGAAAATCCACAGGGAACACTGGCCGCGGTTTGGCCGGTCATGTTGATGGGGAAGGTGAAGGGCAGGTACCCCCAGAAGGGGTCCACTTCCTTACCGCCGATCACCGAAGGACGCTGGTCAATTGGGAACGCTGGCACGGCCATTGTCGGAGTCAGGAGCAGGTCATAGTCGTCGAAAAAGGTCTCCATTTGCCGCCCAAGTTGGTCAACACGAAGAAGCGCACGGGACAAGTCAGCACCGGTTACTTCCGCGCCATGCTCAAAGGCGCGCAGCCCGTAGTAAGTAAAGTCGTCACGATGTTCTTCCAGCAGGTGTCCGTAGGAGGTATAGGAGGCAGTGGCAAACACGTCCCAAAAAGCCTGGAAGGGGTCATCAATTCTGAGGTCTGGCGACTCTACGGAGGCACCCAGTTCCTCGAAGACCCTGGCTGCTTTCTCGGTGACCCTTAATACCTCCGGGTCCACTCCGGCATAGCCAAGGTCAGGACTCCAGGCAATCTTCCAGCCGCTTACTCCCTTGTCCAAATCGGCTGAGAAGTCCGGGGGCGATTCCCGCATGGATACTGGGTCACGGCGGTCGGGGCCAGCCAACACCTGGAGAAGCAAAGCGGTATCTGCTACGGTGCGGGACATGGGGCCCGATTGGGAAAAATGGTTCGCAGCAGGACTGCCGTAACCGCCGTAACGAGGGACCCGCCCTTGAGACGGCTTGATGCCGAAAACGCCACTGAAGCTGGCCGGTATCCGTATGGAGCCTCCGCCGTCACTTCCGGTAGCCAGAGTGCAAAGTCCTGAAGCCAATGCCGCCGCCGCTCCGCCACTGGAGCCGCCCGGCGTCCTGCTGGTATCCCAGGGGTTGCGGCAGGCGTCGCCCAACTTGTTCTCCGTAGTACCCGAGAGTCCAAATTCCGGCGTGTTTGTTTTACCCAGAATGATCGCGCCGGACGACTTTACTCTTTCAACAACAACCGAATCCAGGTCGGGTGTACGGCCGCGAAAGATGGCTGATCCCAATGTGGTTGGCACGCCACTGGTCATCTCCAGGTCTTTGACTGAAATTGGTATGCCATGCAAGGGGCCCAACTGATCTCCCCGCTGTACCGCCTCCTGGGCGCTGTGGGCTTCTGCTATTGCCTTGTCGGCGCACAACTCCAGGTAAGCGTTCAGTTTTGGGTTAATCTCAGCAATCCTGCTGTAGAACAACTCCGTAAGTTCCACGCAGGAAACTTCTCTTGAACCAATCAACTTGGTCAGTTCCGATGCGGACTTGTAGGCGAGTTCCTGCTCCATCATTTTACCGCTCCAAGGGGAACCTAGAGGCTCCTTTCAATTTTTGGTGTTTTTCCGAACTTTTTTTAAATTGACCTTTAAACGGGGCCCTCTCTACAATCCGGGTCATTATAGCAAAGTAAGATTTTAGGGACGCTCCGTGCTCCCTTACACAGAAAGGACAACCTTTTGACCAAAGTCGGAATAATCGCCAATCCGGCCGCCAGTAAAGACATTCGCCGGCTGGTTGCTCAGGGCAGAGTCATTCCCGACTGGGAAAAGGTCAACATTGTACGACGGGTGCTCCTGGGCCTTCAGGCGGTGGGAGTTGAGCAAGTTGTTGCCATGCCCGACGGCTCTCACCTGTGCCAGAGGGCCAGGGATGACTCCCAATTGCACCTCGACCTATCCCTCCTGGAGATGCCCACCTACTACACGGAAGGGGACACAATTCGGGCGGCAGGCATGATGGCTCAAGAAGAAGTGTCTTGCCTGGTTACCCTGGGGGGCGACGGGACCAATCGGGCGGTGGCATGCGGCAGTTCCACCATTCCAGTTGTGCCCATATCCACTGGCACCAATAACGTATTCCCGCAGATGGTGGAAGGGACCCTTGCCGGTCTGGTTGCGGGTGTGGTGGCCAGCGGCAAGCTGTTGCCTGACTGGGTGTCTGTAACCAGCAAGACCCTGGCGGTTTACGTGGATAACGAATATCGGGACCTGGCCTTGGTGGATGTGGCCCTATCACGGGAACGGTTCGTAGCCACGCGGGCCATCTGGGATCTCAGCACTCTCTACGAGGTTTTCCTGACTCGCGCCGAACCGGCAGCCATCGGCCTGTCCTCGGTTGGGGCGCGGTTGCAGCACATCTCCCTGAATGACGTTGGGGGACTGAGGTACGTCCTGGCTGGCAGGTACGAATCGCCAAGTGGTGGACCTGGGCAGTCCACCGAGTCCCAAGGGATGTTACAAGGGGCCGGCCAGGCCACCGTCCTGGCGCCGGTGGCGCCGGGAATGGTCGCCGAAGTGGCGATAGCAAGTTGGGAACGCTTGGACGAGGGTGAACGGGTTGAAGTAGAGCGGCGGCATAGCACCATCGCACTGGATGGCGAACGGGCGCTCACGGTAACTCCGCAGCAAAAGGTAGAAGTCTCGGTGCAGAGAAACGGGCCGCCGGTGGTGCAAGTGGAAAGGGCCTTGCAGGTGGCAGCCGAGTTAGGACTATTTCGCAAATAGGCAGTAAAACCGGGAGGCAAGGTTTCCCGGGAGAGAGTGAAGGGTGGTGAGGATCTGATGGCATTGCTGGTTGAACGAGAAAGAGAATTACCCGGACTTGAAAACAAGAGGCTCTGTGAATGCCCGCCAAAACATATCAATTGCATGACTGCCAAAGAATGGATCAAGTCCCAATTGGGAGTTTGGCAGTTTTACTACGAATCAAGGGATATCAGGGACAAGGCCGCTCACCCGGCTACTTATCCAATATCCCTGGCCGCACGATGTATCTCCCTGTTTACGCATGAAGGGGAGCTGGTGCTCGATCCCTTTGTCGGTAGTGGCACCACGTTGGTTGCTGCGAGGGACTTGAACCGTAATGCCGTCGGTTTTGACCTCAAGCAGGACTACATTGACCTGTGTGAGGCAAGGCTGGAGTCGGAGACCGTGCTCGATGCCACCGCACAGGTAGGATTTTGCGGCGACGCCAGAATGATAGAGGACTATCTCGAACCAGAGTCGGTCAGCTTGATATTGACTTCGCCGCCCTATGCAAATTTGCTGAATCGACCCCGCCTGAACAAGAGCCGCAGGGGAGCGGATCGGAAGAACGGCCAGTACCTTAAGACTGAGCAATACAGCCAGGACCCGAGAGACCTGGGAACACTTGACCTGGACTCATACCAGGATGCGATGGCGGAAATCTATGGCAGCCTTTTCCCGTTGCTGCGGGAGCGGGGGCACTGCGTCATTGACGTTCCAGATATGTGGCTGGATAATCGGCGCATTACTATCCATACCGCCGTGGTCGAAGCGCTGCGCTCGGTGGGTTACGAACTGAGAAACACCATAATTTGGGACCGGACAAACATAGTCAATCGCGTCGGTATTTTTGGTTGGCCGTCGAACTATATTACGATGGGAACGACTTTCGAATACCTGCTGGATTTTTGGAAGCCGGAGTCTGGGACTGCGAGCGGGCGCTGAACTTCTTTTCCATCAATAGCGGTTGCATTGAAGGAATCGCGAGGGCCGGGTGTTAACCGGCCTCGAGTTGCTGATCGCCATCCTCGCGGTGGCGGTCGGCGCAACCATCATGGGGACCGTCAGCTTTGGTATGGGCCTGGTTGTCGCTCCCGTCTTGTTGCTATTCCTGGACCCTAAGTCCGCAATAGTAACTGTCAACGCCATAATTCCCATCCTGCTTTCTTTCGTCCTGCTGACTACGTGGCGCCACCTGCAGTTACGACTACTGAGGGGAATGGCGGTTGGTGGGATTCTGGCCGTTCCGGTGGGGGTTCTGGCCCTGGATTCGGCTAACCCAACGGTTTTGAGGTTAACAATCGGCGCCGCCATATTGTGCCTCGGTGTGCTCAACCTGCTTAACATTCAACTGCCAATGGCTAACAGGCGCGGCTCCGGACTGTTAGTAGGGTTTCTCACTTCCCTCTCCATAACCACCCTCAGCATCGGCGGGCCCTTGGCGGCGGCATACATTGTTGCCCAGCACTGGCATCGAGAGCAGATGAGGGCAGCACTGGCCTTCTATTTCCTTTGCACTTACATTGTGGGGTTCGTTCTGTATTACTTTATTGGGCTGGTGGACCGGGACACCTTGGTCAATATTGCCCTGCTGGTGCCATCATTGGTGGTGGGTTTCGGTGTCGGGGCATTGCTGGCGAGGCGGATGAATGAGGCCGTTTTCCGGTACGTGGCTATTGGGGTAATTATTACCGGTAGCCTGGTGCTTCTGGGGCAAGAGGTGTCCAAGGTGGTAGCGGGATGAATTCCCGACAGTGCATAGACTTACCTTACCCATAATTGTTCGGTACTCTGTTTCCGGACATGAAGAAGAGCTACGAAACTATCGGGCAAGGTAGGCGGGGAAAGTTTAGACACCAAAAGGGGTGAGTCTTATCTCACCCCCATTACATGCGGTGTTTCCTTTTCAGCCTATGCGCCGCTCAGGTCATGGTAGGCGGCAAGGGCAGCGGTGATGCCGTCACCCACCGCGGCGCCCAACTGGCGGGTTGAATCAGCACGGGCGTCTCCGCAGGCGTATACGCCGGGAGCCTTGGTGCGCATGTGGATGTCAGTATATAAGTGACCCAGGGGGTCCATGTCCAGCAGGCCTTTGAGATATTCCGTGTTGGGATGGAAGCCAACATAAATGAAAGCGGCGGCAGTCGGGTAATTGTAAACCTCGCCGGTCTTCAGGTCTTTAACCCTGGCGTATTCGAGGGCCTCGTTGCCGGTAAATTCTTCTACGACGTGGCTCCAAAGCCACTTGTACTTGGGGTTTGCAAAGGCACGTTCCTGCAAGACCTTCGTGGCTCTCAGTTCGTCACGCCGGTGTACAATTGTCACCGAATTGACGATGCCGCTGAGATAGAGGCTTTCGTCCATTGCCGCATCGCCTCCGCCGACTACGACCACGTCCTGGTTGCGGAAGAAGTTGCCATCGCATACAGCGCAATAGGAAACGCCGCGACCGGCCAATTCGTCCTCTCCCGTAACTCCCAGCTTGTTGTGGGAACCGCCCGTCGCAATGATCACGCTCTTGGTCGAGTATTCCTTTTCGTAGGTCTTTATGAGTTTGACGGGTTGATCCAGGTCCTCGACTTCCTCTACTTCAGCGTAATCGATTTCAGCCCCAAATCGAGTGGTTTGCTCCTCCATCATTTGGGCCAGTTCCTGCCCTTTGACTCCGGTCGGGAAGCCTGGATAGTTTTCGATTTCGTCGGTGATGAGAAGTTGTCCGCCGGGGCCAAGCGACTCGAGGATCAGGGTTTTCATCATAGCCCTGGTAGTGTAAAGACCAGCTGCGAGGCCAGCGGCGCCCGCTCCCAGAATAATGGCATCGTACTCAGCTTCCATCTATCGGTAACTCCTAAATTCCTAAAATTAAGTTATGGCTATAGCCTTTAAGATTGGCGCAAGTAGTTACCAATCAGGCTGACCGCCTGGTTGGACTCTCTTCACTTTTATAATATTCTACAGTTCTCTGCAAGCCCTCTTGCAGGGAGATTTGGGGAGACCAACCTAACTGGTTCAGGGCTTCTTTACAGTCCAGGGAAATGCTGTGCACCTCGCCAGGTCGGCGGGGCCTGTGCTCAGCATCCCAATAGTAGATAACCGCGTCCTGCAGAAGCTCATATAACCGGTTGACGCTGGTGCTTTCCCCTGAGCCGATATTCAACGTGCAGTTGTGGCCGCCGTCAATGGCCCTGATGTTGGCTTCCACGATGTCCTCAACGTATACGAAATCGCGCTCCTGGGTGCCGTCTCCGAATATTCTGGGCTGGCTTCCATCCAGCATAGACTGAATGAATATGGATATCACGCCTGCCTCACCGTGAGGGTCCTGGCGGGGGCCATAGACGTTACCGTATCGCAGGTTGGTGTAATTCAATCTGTAAAGGCGGTGAAAGAGATCGATGTATTGTTCCGCCATGTACTTGGACAAACCATACGGGGAAATGGGTGAAGCGGGGGATTTCTCACTGCAGGGGTTTTCCTCCGGATTTCCGTAAATGGCGCCGCCGGTCGAGGAGAAAATGAACTTCTCCAAACCCATGCGCCGCGCGGCGTCCAGCAACCTCAGGGTTCCGATGACGTTAACTTCAGCGTTGTCTACCGGATTTTGTGCCGAAAAGGTTACGCTAACCCGGGCTGCCAGATGAAACACTATGTCCGGCTGCTCGCGGCTAAAAATCTCGTCAACTGAAGACTGAGTTATGTCTGAATGGTAAAAGGTGGCTGCCGGGTTCAGGTTCTTCAGAGAACCAGCGGACAGATTGTCAACTATGGCTACTCTGAACCCTTCCGAAATCAAACGGTCAACCAAATGGGATCCAATGAAGCCGGCACCCCCGGTTACAAGTGCTTTTCGCGATTCGGACATCCGCTCCTCACTAAAATGTTACTACGATTATGATACGCCTTGCATATGAGTGAGACAACGGGCAACTGTCCTGCTGCCAGTTAAAACACGGCGTGAGTTGCTCTCAGGCCAGCCACCGAAGGCTCTTCAGAAAGAGGCCCGCGTCACATCTGCGGCCGGCACTTACTATCTGGTACGGCTTCACCTGGTGTGTTACAGTTGCAGCCGTCAAGTAAGGGGATCTCGTACTGGCGAGGTCCCAATTTAGAGGTATTAACTATGGCTGAACAGATAGGTTTTATTGGACTGGGAATTATGGGCAAACCGATGGCCCGCAATCTTATGAATGCAGGCTACGAGCTTACCGTCTACGACATCGTGGGCGAACCTGTTGAAGAATTGGCTACTGAAGGTGCAAAGCCGGCGTCTTCCGGTAAGGATGTCGCTGCGGTCACCGACAAGATAATCACCATGCTTCCTGACTCGGCCGATTCGGAACGGGCCATACTGGGACCAGACGGAGTTTTGGAGGGTGCCAAGCCCGGGTCCATCGTCATTGACATGAGCTCTATATCTCCGATCATGTCCCAGAAAATATCTGCAGAATGCGCCCTCAAGGGAGTGGAAATGCTGGACGCTCCGGTGAGCGGCGGAGAACCGGGCGCAATTAACGGGACATTGGCCATCATGGTTGGGGGCAAGCAGGAGATTTACGACCAGTGCGTGGACCTGTTTGACATCATGGGGGGCACCGTCAATCTGACTGGAGAAATTGGCGCCGGCAATACCACGAAGCTTGCCAATCAGATAATCGTGGCCCTCAACATCGAGGCGCTAAGTGAGGCATTGGTGCTGGCGCAGAAAGCGGGTGTCGACCCCGAGAGGGTATTCAATGCCATTCGAGGCGGGTTGGCCGGCAGCGCTGTAATGGAAGCCAAGGCGCCCATGATGCTTGATCGCAACTTCCGCGCCGGCTTCAGGATTCGCCTTCACCAAAAGGACCTGCGCAACGTTCTGCAAGCCGCACAGGAGTTGAATGTACCTTTGCCTGCTACGGCCCTGGTCCAGCAAATGCTGGGTTCCCTGGTCAACGATGGTGACCAGGAACTGGACCACTCTGCGATATTGCATTTCGTTGAAAAGCTCTCTGACATCGAAGTCCAGCGCGGAGGCTAGAACGCCAGGTCCGGGTTGCCGATAGGCTGAAATTCTAATGGGGGTGGGGTTATTATTCCGCCTCCTTTATTTCGACAACGCATTCAACTATGACGGCGATGTTGCCGGGCAGCGCGGCCATTCCGGGGGCAGATCGGCTGTGCCTTCCGGATTCACCGTAAAGTTCTACAAACAGGTCGGATGCCCCGTCCAGCACCTTGGCTTGGCCCTCGAAATCCGCAGAGCTATTGATGAAGCCCACGACTTTTACGAATCTCTCGACTCGGTCAAGGCTCCCCAATTCGGCCTTCATTCGGGATAAGAGGTTGAGAGCGCACCAGCGCGCAGCCTCGTAGCCTTGCTCCACTGTCAAGTCAGCTCCAAGCTTGCCTGCAATTCTGGAACCGTCGGCCATGCGCGCTCCGACCCCAGCTAACCACAATTGATTGCCGCTTATGTTAGCGGGCAAATAGTTTCCTGCCGGTTCTGGTGGATGGGGCAGCGTGTAACCGAGTTGGCTAAGCCGATCTTCCTTCAAAGTCATTTGGAACCTCTCTTGCCCATAGTTGTTGTCAACATAAAACATCCCCGAAATAAATTGAATGTGCCAGCCTGACAGGATAGTAATTGCGAAGTCTGAAACACGCCACCCACTTTCCAGGGCTGATGGCGCCTAATGGTATAATCCACCAGGAAATTGAGCGGATGTTCACAGGGCTGTCATGCCTGGCACTTGGTTCTCCAATCAAACAGGCTCTGGAAACTTACTTGTTAATAAAACCGGCAGGATTACTTGGAAACGGAATTTGAACTGAGTCGAGCCCTCTTCTTGACCTACGCTGGCGTTGGCGCGGCTTTTCTGGTACTGGGTTCACTCGTGATTTTCACGGGGTTGATTGGCCGTTGGGGCGATTGGCGACTGAGGAGAGCCCAGGTTCGGGCCGAAGAAGCGGCGTCTCAGGCAATGGCGACTGTCACCAATTCTACCATTGATCCTGAAATTGCTCAGATGGAACCCGAACTGGCGGCCGCTATCGGCGCTGCCGTTGCTTTGGCTACAGAAGAGTACCGCAGAGAGCAAGCGGGATACGAGGGGCAACATGTTGAGGCTACCGAGGTGATCAACGGCGGTTGGAGGGAACAGGGAAGGATGGTCGCTTTCGACTCCCGCCGCCTCAGGGAACGAGATCGTTAGCCCGTGTTACCAAAATGATGGTTAGTTCCGCAGAACAAAGTGCAATCTCTATGGAAGCATGGAATTTCTCCTAGAATCCGGGTTCGCTAATCTCAGTTGGGGAAACGCTCTCCTGTTCTTGGTGGGGGGAGCGTTTATGCTGTTAGCAGTTGCCAAGGGAATGGAACCCTACGTTCTGCTGCCGATAGGACTGGGCATCATCCTCGGCAACTTGCCAGGAACGGGCCTCATCGATTTTGATCCATCCGGCGAGTTGCAATCATCAGGAATTTTTGGCCTGATTTTCCACTTCACTCTGTCCTCATGGAATATTCTTCCCCCGCTCATATTTCTGGGGTTGGGGGCCCTTACTGATTTTGGGCCGATAATCGCCAATCCCAAGACGCTTCTATTGGGCGCCGCAGCTCAACTGGGTATCTTCGTAGCTTTCTGGTTGGCGCTGGGCCTGGGACTCTTCACCTCGCCGGACCTGTTTACCCTGGAGGAGGCCGGAGCCATTGGCATAATTGGCGGGGCCGACGGTCCCACAACGATTTTTGCCTCGGCTAAGCTGGCACCTGACCTGTTAGGAATAACCGCGGTCGTAGCCTATTCCTACATGGCCAGCGTGGTCTTTGTGCAACCTCCGCTGATGAGGCTGTTTACCACCAAGAGGGAACGCCGGATCGAAATGAAGACACCCCGTCAAGTGTCCCGCACCGAGAAGCTCGTATTCCCCACCGGCGCGATGCTGATAATAATTCTGTTCGTCCCCGAATCTGCCCCGCTAATTGCCATGTTTATGGTAGGAAATATATTCAGAGAAAGTGGTGTAGTGCCTCGGCTTAGCAATGCGGCATCGAACGAGGTATTGAACATCGCAACCATTTTCCTGATGATTACGATTGGCGCAGAGTTGACCGCTGAACGGGTATTCGATTTGAAAACATTGGCAATATTGGGACTCGGTATAGTGGCCTTTTCCTGTGGAACCGTCGGTGGATTGCTATTTGCGAAGCTGATGAACCTGTTCGTAAAGGAAAAAGTGAATCCGCTTATCGGGTCCGCCGGTGTATCTGCGGTACCAATGGCGGCACGGACGGCGCACAATCTGGGGCAACGGGAAAACCCCAGCAACTATTTGCTGCCCCATGCCATGGGGCCCAATGTGGCCGGCGTGATTGGTTCTGCGGTGGTGGCCGGTGTGTTTATATCTATACTAGGGTAGGCTCAAAGAAAACGGCCGCTGCATAGTCCAGCGGCCGCATATGACGATTAATTGACCTGAAACTATCGAGAGTTCACTGGCTTCGCGACATCATGGCTGCCGGAGACGCGGGTCGTTACCTGCAATAGCTCCCTTCATTCAGGTTAATGGTCAGTAGACAGCTACTACAATTCCCTGAATCGAGCATCCCTCCAGTCGAGTGCTGCCCGCAACCCTCTTTCCTGCCGTATGGCGTTGAACTCTTCCTGCTCCGGCGTCACGCTGGTATCAAAATGGGTCATTAGCTCCAGGTTGTGCTGAATTGCCGAGAGGAACCCCATTTCTTCCAGGGCCCGGTTCACCGCAATCTTGGTCATCTTTACGCCCACTTCGGAAATCAGGGTAATCTTCTTCGCAATTTTTTCGCACTCCGCCATCAGGTCGTCGTGAGGGACCACCCGGCTGACCAGTCCTACGCGGGCCGCCTCGTATGCGTCAATCGTATCGCCGGTGAGCAATAGTTCTTTGGCCGTGGCCAAATTGACGCTGAAGGGAGTAATCAGCAGCGGAGGCCCGACACCGGCCCGTATTTCAGGTTCGCCCATTATCGCCCGTTCTGATGCGATCTTTATGTCGCAGACTTGCACCAATTCGCATGCACCGGCCAGTGCGTACCCGTTGACAGCGGCTATTACCGGCTTACTCAGGTTCCATACTTTCATGAAAGTGTCGATATGACTCTTCAAGTGGGCCCGCCACTGGTCGGGTTGCATATCCTGTGGGTCGGATTCACCCGGTTCCCGGTTTATGTCGAATCCTGCTGAGAAAGCCCTGCCGGCGCCGGTAAGAATCACCGCCCGTATATCAGGGTCATCTTCCACCACATCCAGGGCTTCCCGAAATTCCGAAAGCAGGGCCGCATTCAACGCGTTCAATCGGTCCGGACGGTTGAGGGTGAGGTAACCGATCTGGTCCTGCTTGTCGTAAATGATGTACCGGAAGGTCAAGACAAAGCTCCTGGCGCCATGCGAAAGCTAGCGTCCTTCTTTAATTTCGATGTGTTGAATTACCACTTCTTCGATAGGTCGATTATTGCGGTCGGCACGGGCAACGGCAATAGCATCAGCAACTTCCTGGCCCGTTGTAACTCTGCCGAAAATGGTGTGGCTCCCGGTTAAGTGGGGTGTAGGAGCGACTGTAATGAAAAACTGGCTGCCGTTAGTGTTGGGACCGGAGTTTGCCATGGCTAGTATTCCGGCACTGTCGAAGATAAGGGAGGGAACAATTTCGTCTCGGAATCGATAGCCTGGGCCGCTGGTACCGGTTCCGGTGGGGTCACCACCTTGAATCATAAAGCCGGGTATAACGCGGTGAAAAACAACGCCATCGTAAAAGCCCTGGCGGGCCAGAAAGACGAAGTTGTTAACCGTGATCGGAGCATCTTCTGCATTGAGTTCAACAGATATGGTGCCCTGGTTGGTCTGAATGTCGGCCAAATATTCCCCCTCGGGGTCAATTTCCATTGCGGGCGGCCCGGAATATTGCCGAATAACTTTTCCGCTGGCCGTCATCTCAGACACAGGTGTAGGAGTACCAATGACTGCCGGCGTAGGGGTATCTGCAATACGTGGCGTGGGAATGACGTCGGGAATCGGCGTGGCGGTAGGTTCTTCCTCTGGCAACTCGCAGGCAGCGAGGGCAACAATCAAGACAATCAGACCAATCGATAGAAGCGATCTCATGCTGTTTCTAAAACTCCCTAAGGTCAAAAAGATTTCTCTGGTGGTACCTGGAGATTCGTGGTGGGAAATTCAAACAGGGGCAGAGGTCAGAAATGATCAGATTCCGGAAATCTTTGGCGGGCGGCGGCTGATGAAATGCATGGGTGCTCCGCCGCCCGTTTGAAAACCGTTGGGTGCCTAGTATGGCCGGGTAATCTTTGCCACTTCTTTGAGCTTCTCCAAGCTAAATTCCGATGACTGGCACAGACCAATGGTCTGCTGTTCGTAGTCTGCGATGGTCTGGACCATGTCGGGAATCTGCTCGGCGATTTCGAAGGGAATGTTGGTAACGCCGTGCTTGTCACCGTGCAGCAAGTCGCCGGTGTTGACCGTCAGGCCGCCAATGTTGACCGGAATGCCGATCTCCACCAGGTGAACATAGGCATGAGACGCGGAAACCTCTTTGGCGAAGAATTGGAAGCCCAGTTCCTCGACTTCATCAATGTCCCGTACAGTCCCGTCCGTAGCCACTCCGACGGCTCCCAGTGCCTTGTGTATATTTCCCTGGACCTCTCCCCAATAAGCCCCCAGGGGCGGGTTGTCGATGTCATGAAGCACGATGAATCGGGGTTCAGGTACTGAAACAATCAAATCCCACCAGTCCTCCCGAGACACATTGCGGCCCTCGGGTTGAACCGCGCTAATAACGCCGGTTACCGCATAGCCCACCGCCGGCGGCAACGAGCGAAATACGCCCTTTATCTCAGGCAGCATAAACCCATCGTTCTTGGGGCGGACATTGAACCCTTCGATAGCATTACAAATGCTGGGCGTATCTATCTTGCCCAGTGCTTCCATGGTCCCTTTGCTAATGGTTTGGTACACGAACTAACCTCCTGAATTTGCTGGCAGGTCGATCCCGGCCCACCGATTTTAGACTCAAACGATTTTTCTCTTCGTTATAACAGTTTGGCATTGTCATGCCTGGCTCTTGCATCGGTATGAGTTGCCTATCATTTTTCGGCGCTCAAGCCTTTTCAGACCATACTCTAAACCCTCAAGGAAATAGTGGCAAGAACGGCAAAACGCCGCCTTTCTCAATGATTATTGATTGCAGCAAAGGAAGCTTCTTCGTTTCCAAACGACGTGTGACAATTATTGAGCTTAACCGTCCTTATCGTCCGGGTTTTCGTATTCGAAATCAGGGTCTTCCCAGGGCTGTAAACCTTCCTCTGGATCCCGGTAGTCTGGTTGCAGAGCTTTCCATAGATACTTGAGACCGACGAAAACCATCACTCCCAGTACTAAACCACCAAATATCCAGATGTCCAGGTAAATCAGCGGATTTGGCGGGGACGGCCTGTCTTGTTCTTGAGCTGTAAGCCCCACAGTTTCAAGTGACCGCGCGGGGTGGGCCACCTGCTTACTTGAGGCCAGTGGCGCTATCGATACCTGGTTTGCGAATGCTTCATTCAAGGTCATATTGGAGGGATATGCGTGCCCTGTTGGTTAATTGTTGGCTGGCTGCACCCGACCAGCAGTGTGTTATTCGACGGTGATCCTGAAACAACCCTATAGGGGCGCTAGTGGCGTGCGAAGCACGTTGACTAAGTTCTTGCCTCGAGAGAACAACAGTAACTATTTGGCCGTTACCGGGCCCCTGAATCGCTGCCCTCTCCAGTTTACCGGAAAAGCTCGTTATCGAGAGGCCTTGTTCGCTTGAATTAGTCCTAATTTGCGCAGAGGCCAAAGGGCGCAGGTTTACGTAATACTGATATTATCTCGGCATCCCCGGTAAGTAGGGGACATCATTCTAGCCTCGTCCACTGGGCGAGAGTTATAGATTTAGGGGGCATGCCGAATGCATAGAGCCATAGAGGATTTCCTGCAACATTTAGTAGTTGAAAGGGGGTTTTCCCAACACACTCTGGATGCCTACCGAAATGACTTGGGCCAGTTCGCCGATTTTCTGAAAGATCGGTTTGGTGGCTCAAGCGAGAGCGAGGAGGTGTGGCTACGGGTAGACCTGGACCTGCTTAACGACTATATTGCCGATCTCCGGGGAAGGAAGGGTTATCGGGACACCACCACAGCGCGCAAGGTGGCCGCTATCAAATCCTTCTTCACCTTCCTGGCCCAGAACGGAATTATAGAGGAACCACCCACCGAATCACTGGGCTCACCTCGTGTGGGGAGGGCATTGCCCAAATATTTGACTGAGGATGAAGTCGATCAGCTGCTTAGAGAAGCGGACAAAGCAGGCACTGCCGAAAGCCAGAGGGATGCCAATATTCTTGAACTCCTCTACGCCACCGGTCTGAGGGTTAGCGAGCTGGTGTCTCTGAACGTTCAGGACGTCGATTTCGAGGAGTCATATATCAGGTGCTGGGGAAAGGGTGCCAAGGAGCGTATTGTTTATGCCCACGACAAAGCCCTGAACGGGTTGCAGGACTACCTTTCGACCAGCCGAATGTCCCTGCTGGGAACGAATAAGGAAGAAGCGGCGCTATTTGTCAACCACCGAGGGGAGCGATTGACCCGACAATGGGTGTGGAACATTCTCAAGACCTACAGCAAGAGGGCGGGAATAGACCAGAAGATAACGCCCCACACCTTGCGGCACAGTTTCGCAACGCACCTGCTTCAGAAGGGAGCATCGTTGCGGCACGTACAGGAACTGCTCGGGCATTCCAGTATCTCAACCACCCAGGTATATACACATTTGACTACCGAGCATCTTCGGGACGAGTACGAGAAGAGCCATCCCAGGGCCGTTTAGCAAGCAATATTTATGCAGGTATGCGAGGCGCCGGGGCCCACGGCCCCGGCGCCTTATTTGCGTTTGGCGCCTTTATTGGGCCATAATGGTAACTATTGGGAATGAACAACATTCTTGACACATTACCTTGAACAATAACGATTGAGTCTGGTCATAGCGTGTAGTCCGCGTGTGCAATCAGGACTCAATTCTTATCCTCTACCAGGAGGTACCTGACCATGCCAGCCAAAGGAAAAAGGGTGGCGTCGCGCCAGGCCCAACTTAACCGTCGCAGGCGAAGACAGGCCCGGCCGGAAGCCGAAGTTGCAGTGCAAACCGTAACCAATGCAACGGCGGGTGCTTCGGCCAATGTGGCGACACCGGAAGATGCGCCCGTTGCTGGTTCAGCAGGAAACGGCACGGCCACCGAAGCGTTGCCGCAAGCCAGGGTAAGGGCAACGCTACCGATTGATCGCCCTCAGGTACAAAACCGGACCGGTCAGGCGCTGGCTTACAACCATCTCTCGTCAGAATTAAGGCGAATCCTCATATTGGCCGGTATTGTGACGGCCGTTTTGATTGTGGTTTCCTTCGTCTTTTAGCTTCAAGAGGGCTGCTCAAGAGTCTGAGGTCTCGTCACGTTGGGGTGTTCAGGCTCGGCTTCATTTCGGGAATGCGAATGACCCAATCTCCGTTTGAACATCGCCTCAGAGTTACTCCGGAAAAACCGGGCGTTTACATAATGAAGGACGCCCGGAACGAAGTGCTATACGTGGGCAAGGCCAGCGTTCTCCGAAACCGCCTTCGCTCCTACTTTGGGTCGCCTAACGGGCAGCCACCCAAAATCCGCCGAATGATGTCCCGGATGACTGACTTCGAGTTCATTGTCACGGACACAGAGGCCGAAGCGCTGATCCTTGAAAACACCCTCATCAAGCGTTATCGGCCTCACTTCAATGCTCGTCTCAAAGACGACAAGACTTATCCCTACTTGAAGATTGATCTCACCGAGGACTTTCCACGGGTCTACATTACGCGCCAGGTTGCGCAAGACGGCGCTCGTTACTTTGGCCCCTTTGCTACGGCCAGCAGCGTTCGAAAGACCATGGACCTGATTAAGAAGCTCTTCCCTTACAGGTCTTGCACCAAGTCAATTACCGGGAAAGACCCCCGTCCTTGCCTGGAATACTACATCCACCGCTGTGTGGCCCCCTGCTCCGGGCTGGCAACCAAAGAAGAGTATGCCCAGGTTGTCCAGCAAGTGATCTTGTTCATGGAGGGGAACACTGAGGCGGTTACCCGCGAACTAAAAAAGAAGATGGAGTCGGCTGCGGAGGAGTTGGAGTTCGAGCGCGCCGCTGTGCTCCGTGACCAGGTTCGTGGAATTGATCAGGTGGCGGAAGAGCAGCAAGTGAAAGTGGAGTCCAACTCTGGCGGAGAAATGGACTTCATTGCGCTGGCGCATGGAACCAACGAGACCTGGGTTGAAATATTTTTCATTCGCCGGGGCAAATTAATTGGCCGTGACCACTTCTTTATGGAAGGTACCCAGGACGATTCTCCTGAAGCAATAATGGGCCAGTTCGTCCGCCAGTTCTACCAGACCGCTTTGGTCATTCCACCTGTTGTCTATACCCAGCATGCTCTGGAAGACCAGGAACTGATTCGAGACTGGCTGAAAGAACGCAGGAGTGGAACGGTACGCCTTGTATGCCCTAAGCGTGGCCAGCAGAAGAAATTGATGGATGTGGTTTCAGAAAACGCCGTTCAGGGCTTGGCACAGCACCGAGTAAAGTGGCTGAACAACTCGGATGTCCTACAACAGGCAATGGGGGAACTGGAGGAGGAGCTAAGCCTGCCCGCCATGCCATTAAGAATGGAATGCTATGACATTTCCCACGTTCAGGGCACGAATCTGGTGGGTAGTATGGTGGTGTTTCAGGACGGACGTCCGAAAACTTCCCATTATCGGCGTTTCCAGATTCAATCGGTGGACGGAGTAGACGACTACGCCAGCATGCAGGAAATGCTGCGGCGCAGATTCAAGAGGCTGGCGGATTCACGTTCCGAGAGGCAGAAAACATCCTCACCGGAGGCGGCCGATTCAGGGAAGGACTTGTCAGCCTGGGGTATTGAACCTGACCTGGTAATCATCGATGGCGGCAAGGGTCATCTGTCTGCCGCTTTGGAGGTTTTGCTGGAATTGGGTTTGGACGACATTCCCCTGGCTGCCCTGGCAAAGGAAAATGAGTGGCTGTTCGTTCCCCACACCTCGGAGCCCATAGAGTTGCCCCGCAATTCGCAAGGCCTCTATCTGGTGCAGCGAATCAGGGACGAAGCACACCGATTCGCGATTACATACCACCGAAACTTGCGGAGCAAATCGGGCCTCAGGTCCTCCATAGATATGGTTACCGGGATCGGTCCAAAGCGGAAGCGGATGCTGCTGCGGCGTTTCGGCTCCATCCAGGGCATTAAAGACGCCCCGGTGGACGATATAGCCGCAGTTCCTGGCCTTACCCGTTCTCTGGCTATCAGACTGAAGCAAACTCTCTAATGCGGGTCAGGCACTATGGGGAGTCCCGGACTCTCGAGCGATTCGGGATTCCCGTAGCTGCCTCCTTTTGGTTGTCCAAGTGTTGACTTCTACCTTGATTAGCCGGGGGCAGGCGAGTTAACATATTCTTCAGGTATTTGGTCTACGGCTCTCCTTCTGCCTATGCTTAAGTTGTCTATAAGTTTGCCAAATAATGCCCAGATAAATCTGGAATCCGAGGATGCCGTCGTAATTGACAAGATTCTTGGCATGGTTCTGGCCGACATCACGAGGGCGATTCTGGAAACCCCGGCTACGGCAGCCCCGGGCGGTGTCAGGGCCAGGGTAGAAGAAAGCGCTGTCCCGGCGACCCCCTCTGTCCAACCTTCAACAAGTGTTGAACCCCCAATTGCCGAACATGCAGTCCCCTTTTCTGAACCCAGCTTGCTGCCAGCAGACGCAGGACCCAGTTTCATAGCGGACCAAATGGATTATCCAACACCAACCTCCTCCGGTATGACTGCACAGGGTCAGCCCCTTGTAAGCCTTCAGGACATCGAAGAGCCTCCCGGAAAGCAAGAGTCAAGGCTGGATATGGATAATCGAGTGGCGCACAGTTGGCCGCAATGGGAGGGTCCGGTGAACGCTGCCGAAAGGCCCAACGGCTTTCCGGCTGCGGCAGGCGGCTACACAGCCCCAACCAATCTGGTTCCGGCTGTCTCGGAGCAGGCATATGTGGACTTTTGCCGGGCTGCCAATCCCCTGGGAGATATGCGTCGGGTGGTGGTTGCTGCCGAAGGCGCCAGTCGTTACCTGGCCATGGACGGTGTGGATTCTGAAGCTTTGGGCAGATTGTTTGACTTGGCTGGCTGGCCGAGGGCTCACAACTTTGTGCAGACCCTGAGGAATGCTGCGCGCAGCAAGTTTGGCTGGTTGGCGCGGATCCCAGGCAAGGCAGGCCATTACAGCGTAACTGATTTGGGCCGCTCGACCGCGCTGGGAAGGTAGTCTCATAGCTCCCAGGTAATGTAGTTGCCAAAGCAATGCATTGGGGGACAACCAGCCTGGTTGTCCCCTTAGCTTTTCAGGGGTATGAGCATCCGTCTGGGTTCTTCCTCGCCCCCTTCCGACCTTACTGTGGCATGTAATATGCTAAGATAGGTCAAATTCCATTGAGAAAATGGCAGAACTCTCTTTGGTAATGTTTGTTGCGACAACAGGAATGAGGAGATATCACCGATGAAGATGTACATTAACGGCGACTGGGTTGACAGAGCCGAGACTATGCCGGTTTACAACCCTTTCGATCAGACCGTGATTGATACGGTCCCACGGGCCAACGCTGCCGATGTTGATCTTGCCATAAGCAGCGCCGTACGTGGCGCGGAGGTTATGGCCAAAATGCCTGCCTTCGAACGCTACTCGATACTTCGCCGAGCAGCGGACATCATGGCGGACCGGGTCGAGGACCTGGGTCAAACCATTACCCTCGAGGAAGGCAAGGTGATCGCGGAGGGACGTGGCGAAGTCTTGCGGGCGATTCAGACCATCACCGGTTCCGCAGAAGAGGGCAAACGGCTGCACGGCGAAACGGTTCCTTTGGACGCCGCTCCGGGTGCAATCTCGCAGTTCGGGTTTACAATTCGGGTTCCTGTCGGCGTAGTAGCAGCTATAGCCCCCTTCAACTTCCCGCTTAACCTGGTATGCCACAAGGTAGGTCCGGCTTTAGCGGCAGGCAATGCCGTGGTATTGAAGCCGGCCGGAGATACCCCCCTGTCTGGCCTGAAGCTGGTGGAAATTCTCCTCGAGGCTGGCCTGCCGCCCGAAGCCATCCAGTGCGTTACCGGCTCTGGGGGCGAGATTGGCGACGCCATTACCGGCGATCCCCGGGTTCGCAAGATCACATTTACCGGAAGTATGGAAGTTGGCGACCGGATTTGTCGAAATGCAGGCATTAAGAAAGTTACGATGGAACTGGGGTCTAACAGCCCTTTGATCATTATGTCCGACGCTGACATAGAGAAGGTAGCGGCGGCAACTGTGGCCAGCGGCTTCGCCAACGCTGGGCAGGTGTGCATTTCAACCCAGCGGGTGCTGGCCGACCGAAGAATCTACGCGGACTTCCTGGACGCCATAAAGGTGCCTACGGAGGCTTTCGCCACGGGAAATCCCTTGGATGAATCGATCAAGATGGGTCCGATGATACGCGAAGCCGATGCTTCCCGCGTAAGCCGCTGGATCAACGAAGCTGTGGATCAGGGCGCGAGGGTAGTGGCCGGTGGCGACCAGGAAGGGACCATCCATGCACCTACCGTGGTAGCAGATGTGCATCCTGACATGCGAATTTCAAGGGAAGAATTGTTCGGCCCGGCGGTTGCTGTCAGTTCCTTCGAGGATATTGACCAGGCCATTGAAATGGCCAATGACTCTCGGTTTGGTCTGTCCGCCGGAATCTTTACCCAGAATGTTGATTGGGCGATGCGCTTTGCCAGGGAGGTTCAGTCCGGAAACCTCCACATAAACTCGCATCCCCAGTGGCGGGCGGACTTGATGCCCTACGGCGGCCTGAAAGACAGCGGCATGGGTAAAGAGGGCCCCGGTTATGCCATTGAGGAAATGACGGAACTGAAGATGGTTGTCTTCCATCTCTAGGAAGCTCAGTCTCTGGGAATCTCAGTTCTGACAAGCTAATATAGTGCCCCGGCGAACCAGAAGCCATGGACAAGACCGGGGCGCGGAATTTGGGAAGGAAGGTCGGAGAATATTGGGGATCGAAATAATTACTGACCCGCCTCGGAGTGCCATGGTGGTGACTCCTCATCCTGACGATGCTGAGGGCGGATGTGGCGCCACCACCGCCAAATGGATCCAGGAGGCGGGAACCGAGGTTGTCGTCGTAATGTGCACTAATGGCGACAAGGGCACCGGAGATCGAGAGATGTCACCGGAAAAATTGGCCAATATTCGTGAGGGGGAGCAGCGGGATGCCTCGGCGTATTTGGGGGTCAAGGACGTGGTTTTTCTCGCCCACCCTGACGGTACTCTGGATGACAATCTCCAGTTCCGCTGCGAGGTTGTGAGGCAGATACGCCGGTACCGTCCCGAATTGATCTTTTGCATCGATCCCTTCCGAGTGGCCAGCCATACCCATCGAGACCACCGGATGAGCGGCCAGGTTGCCCTTGATGCCGCCTACACGTACGCTTGGAGTTACCTGCACTTCCCGGAGCAAATTACTGACGAAGGACTAAAGCCCCATCGTGTTAAGCAGGCGTTCCTGTGGGGCACTGAGGCGGCAGACGTCTATATCGACGTCGAAGGCTATCTCGAATACAAGGCCGAATCCCTAAGCAGGCACGTCAGCCAGATGCGGCAGCGGACACCGGCAGATCGGTTGGAGCGAATTGAGAGAGGTTGCGCCCGGCAGGGAGAGGAGGCGGGTGTCGCTTATGCCGAGGGATTCCGCCGCATAAGATTCGATTTCGACACTTTTGACTGGAAGTTCCTGCATTCATAGCTACTGTCTTGCAGCTTGAATCTTGTTGAAACAGGTTAGATGAGCCATCCTTTAATCTGCGAATCGTTAAAACCAAAGCCTAACTAAAGGAGGCACCCAATGCCATTCACTCGAATGTACACCGGCAGTGACGGACAATCCCACATCGAAGAGATGGACCCGGCTTCCCACCCCACGCTTCAGGAACTGGAATCTGCCACTGGCATTTCTTTCGGCATAGCCGAACCCGGGCACTTCATTGACTGGCACACTGCCCCTCGGCGCCAGTACGTGATCACCCTGTCAGGTGAAGGGGAGATCGGACTGGGTGATGGCTCAGTTCACAAGTTTGGACCGGGCCACGTGAGCCTGGTGGAGGATCTGACCGGCCAGGGACATACAACCCGAGTCTCCAGCAGTGTTCCCCGAGTCTCCGCCACCGTGAGGCTTGAGAATCAGAATACTGCAAGCTAAGGGAGCTGACGAGCTAATATCAGTTAAGCTATTCTCTCTTAACAAAGTCGTTTGACCACCTAGGCGCCGGGGTTCACATCCCTTGGGAAGACCGCCCCATCCTCGGTAAACAAGACGCCTTGGGATCGCATCATGGACGTGGTACCGCTTCGGGCTATGGCCCGGAGTACATTGGACATGATTCCGGGCGTCTTTCTAACGTCTTTCCGTACGGCAGGAATAATCTCTCTCGGAGTCTGGTCTAGAAGTCCCCATTGCGGCGGCATCTGCTTCAATGGCACGAGACCACTGGGCGCCATAACGTAGTGATAGTCGGCGATTGCCAGGAATCGAGGGTCACGAAACTTGATGCTAAAGGTAGAAACCCGTTCGCGATAGGTTTGCTCCTCGTGCCTGAGTCGCTCACAATCGCTTAGAGCTAGCTGGTATGAGGGTTCCGACTTCCAATTGTCGGGCTGGGCTTCACGGGCGTAATTGGTGGCCTGGGTTAAGGTGCGTCGAGCCAGGCGGCCGCGACGGAGCAAGGGTTCATTAAGTTGCTTGAGGGCTTCCAGGTCACTCAGGGAGTGGTTGTCGCGCGAAGAATCAGCGCGGGAAGCCTTCACTTCGACAACGTAGATGGAGTTTCCGGGCCCCACTGCCGCCAAGTCTACGACTCGTCCTCCGGGACCCTCTAGCTTGACTTCTAAGCCGATGTTGCGGCAACGCGGAACCGTATAGAGCCACTCCCAGGCTGCCCATTTTAGAGAGTACGTCAGCCGAGATTCGTTGCCTCTCTTGAAGACCGGTTCAGTAAAGTCTTTGCTTTCGCTCCTTTGCTTTTCCACCACCACTTCGACCCTTCCCCACCAAGCTCAGTTTTCCAGTTCCGAAAAATATGCTCCTCGCCCTGGAACGCTTGGCTGCCCAACCTGTTGTCACGTGGAACGTTTGCTTAGCCTTCCTGAAGGGACCTTATTATGCGGCGTATCTGACGCTCATCAGCCTCGCCCGAGGTCGCAACTGACAGACCCACTTCGTCCACCAGTCCGCCATAGCGTTCAAGAATCTTGGGGGCTATTTCGTCGTATTCTCCAATGACGGCAAAGGCATCCAGCATGTCGTCGGTTACCAGGTCTCCCATCTCTTCCCACTTGCCTTCAAGGGACATCTCGTGCAGCCTGAGTCCCAGTTCCTGGAAACCGTGGCACTCCAGGACCGGCAAATATGTACGGGTGGAGGCATAAAATGCAATGCGTCGGCGGGCATCTCGGTCCGCTTCCTTTATGGCAGCTTTGTTTGCCCCGGTAACTATAAAGCCACCGCCATTAATCTTCACCTGATTGGGGTCACGGCCGGCTAGCCTTGCCCCCGCCAATATATTGGGACGCACTACTTGCTTTACATACTTGTCGGAAGTGAAGGTGTGGAGCACCAAACCGTCGCTAACTTCTCCCGCCACCCGGCAGTTGTAGGCGTTGACGGCGGCATTGAATATCTCAGGCTGCGAGAATTTGCCTGGGCCCGGGCTGAAAAAGGGTGTCATAAGAGAGAAATTGTAGAATTTCCCCGCATAATTCAGCCGCTGACCTGAATCCCATGCCGCCCAGATGGCACGCAATGCCTGGATATACTCGCGAAGTTTAGGGCCGGGGGATTCCCACACGGTGGAAAACCGCCGCTCTATGTGGCCCTTAACTTGGGTGCCCAGTCCGAGTCGAAATCGGCCCCCTGAAAGGTCGTGCAGGTCTCGGCCGGTGTAGGCAACCACCATGGGAGATCTGGGAAATGCTATCGCGACATGGGTTTCCAGGGTTACCCGGGAGGTAGCCGTGGCGGCCAAGGTTAAAGCCACAAACGGGTCGTGAGCTGTCTCGTTCGCGGACACCCCATCGTACCCCATTGACTCCGCCCACGCCGCCTCGGATGGTATGGCCGACAAGTCACTGGAGTTCAGGTGGTAAACTACTCTCATAATGGTCCTATCGCCTTTGATTGCTCTTAGAGCCTATTCCCCGGCAGCCGTGTTTTCCTGGTAGAGTTGGTCGGTCTTGGCGGCCATTATGAAATCATTCCGGTGCAGGTTTCGAATCTTGTGGGTCCACCACGTCACTCCAACTCGCCCCCATTCGGTAACGATTCTCGGGTGATGGCCCTCGGATTCGGCTAGGTTGCCGATTGAATTGGTGAAGTCCAGCGCTTGCTGGAAATTGGAGAATTTGAACACCCGGTCCAGCTTGGGAATACCAGAGTCATCCAGCAGTTCCCACTCCCCAACGGTAGGGTGGAGTTCGCCAATTTCATCGGAGGTTACGGAGGGAGAGTCCCGACGGCAGGCGACGCACTTCTCCTGGTACAGTTCAGCCATTTTGGCCTCCTTTACACCGCTTCGGCAGATTCAACACTGGTCTCAATGCTGCCGTACCACAATTCTAGCACAGCGATACGGTGTGGCTTAGTCCTCGATGCGAAAGAATGCCAGCCCTTCTTGACGATCAACGACGATAAGTTCCCAGCTCTCCGCTTTCTGTCCGGGGACTCTCAAACTTGAGACTGCTGTGCCGCCTGCGGTATAGTCAACTTCTACGCACAATAGAAATCCGGAGGGATGCACCGATGATATTTGGAGCTATTACCAACTCATGGCGCAACCAACTGATGGAACAAAGCCTGGAGGACTTGATTGCCGAAGCGCAGAACCGGGGTTCCAGGCACGTAGAGCTCAGGCAGACTTGTTTGGGCGCTTGCGAAAGCGGTCAAGGGGGTGAGTGGCGGCCAAATTTGGAAGGGCTGCAAGCAATTGCCGACAGTTTCGAGGATCTCCAGTTTGACCTGGCCATGGCCTTGCCTTGCTTAACCCAGGAAGTAGACCCGTCCGGCGACCAGTTCCAGATGGCCCTGGAAGGCGCCAAGATCGTAGGGAGGGAAACGCCACACCTGCGGTTGGTGGACCCCAGTCCCTTCGATACAACCTGGCAGTCGGCGGAAGAAATTCCCGAGCAGGCGTTTAACCTGGCTACGCTGGCCCGCGAAGCAGCCAGCCAGGGAGTTATCCTGTCCATGGAAAACTCGGGTCAGCCCATCGGCAGCATGGCTATTTTGGTTGAGGAGTGCCGGAGCAGGCTCACCGCCGAAGAGGGAAGCTATCTTGGTCTGTGTCCCGACCCTGCCAACCAGTTGAGGCGCTTTCCCGATACTGACCCGCTTGGGGATTTGAATGCTCTTCCCCTCGATATGCTGAAGATCGTCCATTTCAAACAGGCGCGTGATGGCGACCCCCATCCCTCTGTGGACACCGGGGACCTGGACTGTGGTGAGATGCTTCGTCTTCTTGAGGCCAAGGACTACCAGGGTCCGGCCATAATGGAAATACCACCGCATACCGACGTATTTGAAAATCTGGCCGCCAGCTATGATTTCCTTAACGCCGTTTCTCGCGACTGATAAGCTGGGGAAAAATACGCCGTGCTATACTGGAGTCCGCCGCGAGGCGGGCTCTATTTCTTGATATTACGTGCTGGGGGCTTAGGTAAATCAGTGGCCGACTACAGCGACTATACCGTATCTATCCACTATGACCGCCGACTGTATCGACAAGACATCGCCGGTTCGATAGCTCATGCCCGCATGTTGGCACGACAGGGCATTATTCCTGTTGAGGACGCCGAAACAATTGTTTCCGGCCTCAAGGCGGTTGAGCAGGAAATAGAGTCAGAGGGTTTCCCTTGGGACCCGACTCTGGAAGACCTGCATATGAACATAGAACGCCGTCTGATCCAAATGGTGGGGTCGGTCGGCGGGAGGTTGCATACCGGGCGTTCACGAAACGACCAGGTAGCTCTGGATATGCGCCTCTATACCAGGCAAGTCATCCAGGAGACGGTGGCTGAACTCCGAGGACTGCAAGAAGTTCTGGTCGGCTTGGCTGAAGAACATCAGGACGTGCTGATGCCGGGGTATACTCACCTCCAGCGGGCCCAGCCCGTTCTGTTTGCCCATCACATGCTTGCCTACTTTCAAATGTTCCAAAGAGATGTCAGTCGCTTTGGCGACTGTTACCGTCGAACCGACGTTCTCCCCCTCGGTAGCGGGGCGCTGGCCGGTGTCCCCTACCCTACGGACCGGGAGTTCGTCGCTGAACAGCTCGGGTTTAGTTCCGTTTCCGCCAACAGCATGGATGCGGTCTCAGACCGGGATTTCCTGCTGGAATACCAGTCGGCGGCATCCATCTGTATGATGCACCTGTCCCGCCTTTCAGAGGAAATTGTAATCTGGTCCAGTCGAGAGTTTGACTTTGTTCGACTGTCCGACGAGTTCACCACCGGCAGCAGCATAATGCCTCAAAAGCGGAATCCGGACTTCGCGGAATTGGCCCGGGGCAAGACTGGGCGGGTCTATGGGCACCTGATGGCTTTGCTCACCCTGATGAAGGGACTGCCCCTGACCTACAACAGGGACCTGCAGGAGGACAAAGAGGGTTTCTTCGATACGGTAGACACGCTGTTGGCCACGTTGAAGGTGTTTCAGGGAATGCTGGGCAGCTTGACATTGAATGTGGATCAGCTAACCCGCCTGGCCGGAGAAAGCTACATGTTGGCTACTGACCTGGCGGACTATCTGGTGGGTAAGGGCGTCCCCTTTCGAGAAGCCCACGGAGTAATGCGGCGGCTGTGTTCCCATTGCGAGGCAAACGGCAAGGAGTTGCAGGAACTGTCACTGGAGGAATATCTCCAGTTTTCCAACAGTTTTGACGAGGGTGTGTACGATATCACCGCCTTGGCATCGGTTGCGGCCAGAGACAACCCCGGAGGCACAGCCCCAGCGCGTGTGGCCGAAGGGCTCATGCAGGCCAGGAAAGAACTGGAGGCGGAGAGCAATGGTATCCGATAACCGCATATTGATCGCACCGTCCATCCTGGCCGCTGATTTTGCCAATCTGGGCCGCCAGGTGGAGGAAGTTACCGAGGCTGGCGCCGACCTGATCCACGTCGACGTGATGGACGGCAAGTTCGTACCCAACATTTCTTTCGGCGAAGTCGTAATTGACTCGGTAAGACGCCACACCGACCTCCCCCTGAACATACACCTGATGGTTGAAGAGCCCGGCAGTCTGATGCATTCATTTCACAAGGCGACCAGCGACCAGGTAATTGTCCATGCCGAGGCTTGCACCCACCTGCATCGCACAGTTTTTCAAGTAAAGGAACAGGGAGGCCAAGTGGGGGTTGCCATCAATCCGGGCACTCCGGTCTCTGCGGTGGAAGAGGTACTGCCCTACCTGGACATCGTACTCGTAATGACGGTCAACCCCGGTTTTGGTGGCCAGAGCTTCATACCAGAGGCTTTGGGCAAAATACGTCGATTGCACGACGTAATCGAGGCTAACGGCTACGCTGCCAAGGTAGAGGTAGACGGTGGAGTCAAAGCGGACTGGACAGCCGAGGAATCCGTTGAGGCGGGCGCAACCATCCTGGTGGCGGGCACTGCCATCTTTAATCGGGACGAGAAAGTCTCCGACGCTATGCAGAAGTTGAGGGGCTGCATTTGTGGGTTGGGTACTGGCAAATAGCCGGCATCATTAATCGCTAAGAGAGCAAACCGAATGAAGCCCAGAATTTTCTGGGCTTCATCGTTTTTCAGGCTTTCTATACTTGCCTAAAGCTGTGGTCAGGTCAATGCCGCCTTGCCCCGCATACGGGGAGGCTTGTGGAGAGTGCGCAAACATCGGCTACAAATCTTGACCCGCTGAACCTTCCCGTTAAGGGAAATTGTCTGCTTGTGAACGTTGGCCTTAAACCGCGTCTTGGTGTGGCGGTTGGAGTGGCTTATGTTGCTACCGGACATACCGGCTTTCTTGCATATCTGGCACTGCATATCTACTTCCGCTTCCTTGAGGGTAAGAGACAGATTATCACACGCACCTGTTTCATTCAACCTCTTCTATAGTCTTTAAAGAGGCCCGGGATTCTTTCGGAGAGGCGCGGCGGTCTTTCTTTGCAACTGGGACTGACCCAGTCTTGTTGCGCACCCACCTCGGCTTCCTTCATAATGCCCCGCAACCAGGGTCCCTGCCTATTCACATCAGCTTGGAGGAAAGCAATTATGCCGGCTCAGATTCCTACGGAAGAGGAAGTTCTCAGCTATTTTCAGAAGTTTTCGAACTGGGGCCGCTGGGGAGACGATGACGAATTGGGAACTCCTAACCTCATAACGCCGGAGAAAACCAGGAGAGCTCTGTCCACGGTTCAGGAGGGCGTCACTGTCACGCTGGCCCGAACTGTGATGTTCGAGCCCAGCCTGGACGCTCCCGCTCCTCCCGTGCATTTTATGGTGGAGAGCGGCGAAGGCTGGAATAGCGGTGAGAAGGTGAGCAACCGCCCCAACGCCGCAGCTATCGACTACTTTGGCATGATTTTCCACGGCTATACAGTGACCCACGTGGACAGCCTGGCCCACTTCTTCTGGGAGGGCAAGACCTACAACGGGAAGCCGGCCCACATGGTTTCTACCAGCATGGGCGCGACAGTTTGCTCTGTGGAAGAAGCCAAGAATGGATTCGTAACCCGTGGTGTCCTGGTGGACGTTCCCCTGGTCAGGGGTGTGGAATGGCTGGAGAGGGGCGAAGGCGTGATGCCTGAGAACATTCTGGCCGCCGAGGAAAGGTGCGGGTTCAAGGTAGAAGAGGGCGATATCCTGCTGGTCCGGACGGGGCAACTTCACCGCCGCGGCGTTGAGGGCCCCGTAGAGCGTTCGGCCGGTTCTACTGCCTGCCAGGCGGCATGCCTGCCCTTGTTTCACGAGAGAGGGATCGCGGTTCTGGGGTCCGACACTGGGAACGACGTTAGCCCTCCCCAGTACTCCCGGGTGTTGCAGCCAATTCACCAGGTCGGGATTACGGCGATGGGCCTCTGGATCCTGGATAACGCTAATCTGGAAGACGTGGCGGAAGCCTGTCGCCAGCGCAACCGCTGGGAGTTCCTGGTGTCCATTGGCCCGTTGCGCCTGCACAATACCACCGGTTCGCCGGTGAACCCCATCGCAGTTTTCTAGGTTACTGGCCTGAGGTTTTCAGCTTCAAAGTGACCTGCAAGGACGCAGGGTATTTTCTCACCTGGGTTCAGGGGGATAACAATGAGCACGTCCCAACCGGAACCGATGACCATGGAACAGTTTCGAATAGTTGTCCAGCGAGCTGGGTTGGAACTGGACCAGGCGGAGCTTGACCACTTGCTTCCCATGTACCAACAGTTGTTGGGACAGCTGGATGCGCTCCACGATCCTTTATTGGAACTGGACTTGCCGGCCGTAAGTTTTGATCCGGAGTGGAATTAGGCAGCGGCAATGAAATGGCAAGTTCCTTGTTGCTGAGGGCTATTCGAGCACACGGGGGTCGCAATGTCTGCTAACGCGTCTGAACTTTGTTATTTGACCATAACCGAGGCCAGTGCATTGCTGAGGGATCGGCAGTTGTCCCCGGTGGAGTTGGTAAGGGCTTATTTGGACCGGATCGGTACTCTGAACAGCACACTTCACGCCTACGTTACTCCCTTGCCCGAGCGGGCTTTGGCCCAGGCCAGGGAAGTAGAGGCGGACATCCTGCGTGGCAACTACCGAGGACCACTTCACGGAATTCCCATAGGCCTAAAAGACCTCTACGACACTGCCGGTATTTTGACAACTGCCATGTCTCGGGTCACCCCGAATCGGGTACCGACTGAAGACGCCACCACTGTTGCAAAGCTGAATGATGCCGGCACCATTTTGCTGGGCAAGCTGGCGATGCACGAATTTGCCCTTGGCGGCCCCGATTCCTCCAGCCTTTTCCCTCCGGCCCGCAACCCCTGGAATCTGGACCACATTCCGGGTGGCTCCAGCAGCGGTTCGGGATCTGCCGTAGCTGCCGGGCTGTGCATGGGCGCCCTTGGTTCAGACACCGGTGGGTCAATCCGTGGACCGGCCTCCATGTGCAGTATAGTTGGCATTAAACCTACTTATGGTCGGGTTAGCAATTACGGTGTTGTTCCCCTGTCCTGGTCGCAGGACCATTGTGGGCCGATGACCTGGACGGTGGAAGACAATGCGTTGATGCTGCAGGCACTGGCTGGCCACGATCCCAAAGACCCCACCACTTCTACTGCGCCTGTAGCGGACTACACCGTTAATCTCAAGGACGGCATCAAGGGAATGACGATCGGCGTCCCGCGCCGCTACTTTTTCGAGTCCGGTCCGAACGTGGAACCCGAAACCCTGGCAGCCATCGAAGGAGGCCTGGAGGTTATGGCGGAGTTGGGTGCGGAAGTCAGGGATGTGGACATACCTCACGTTGAGCAGTCACGTTTTGCCAACCAGGCCATAATGATGGGAGAGGCTTTCGCCTACCACGAGCAGAATCTGAAGACGCGCCGTCACGATTACGGCGATATGGTGCGGAACCGGTTCCTCTTGGGAGGTCTGCTGACCATCAGCGACTACATACAGGCTCAACGGGTGCGCCGGTTGATCAAGCGGGAAATGGCCGATGTGCTCAGGGAAGTTGATGTGCTGGTCACTCCAACGTCCCCAAAACCCGCGGCAGCCTTTCAAGGATATACAGGTTCCTCTACCCTGGCGGGCCCCAGCTTTACCGGTCCTTTTAACGCCAGCGGCCTCCCTGCTATTTCGGTGCCCGGCGGGTTTTCTTCCCAGGGCCTCCCCATTGGCCTGCAAATAGCGGGAAAGCCTTTTGACGAGGCAACTGTGCTTCGGGTCGCCTATAGCTACGAACAGGCGTCCCGCTGGTTTGAAACCCGCCCGCCGGTTTAGCAAACGGGGAGTGTTTTATCGGCGGGAAAGATTGCCGAGTCGAGTCAGGGCTCTAATAATGTTGCCGCTAAGGCCGTCCAGCAGTCGGGAGACCCGGTGCTCGGCGGCCATCTGCATGGTGCTCATTGAGTACGTGGGATAGACGTGCAAGGTATTGGCCAGATCCCCCAACTTGAGCCTATGGTCGATGGCTAATGCCCACTCGTGAATCATTTCGCCCGCCCTTGGGCTCACTACCGAGGCCCCCAGGACCCTGCCCTTCGCGTCAGTTACCGCTTTAATGAATCCCCTCTTTGTTTGATCGATAACCGCCCGGTCCGACTTTTCCAAAGGCCACATAACTGTCTTTACGGATTCGCCATATCGTTCCCTGGCCTGAACTTCTGTGAGACCCACCTGAGCAATTTCCGGGTCGGTGAATGTTGCCCGGGGCACGTTGTCCATTACGCCCCGAGACCTCCCTGGCAGCAGCGCATTTCGAGCAGCCATGAATCCCTGCCAGCCCGCATAGTGCGTAAATTGGAAAGCCCCTGTGCAATCTCCGGCAGCAAATATGTGATGCTGGGAAGTCCGCAAGAAACTGTCCACCTTGATGCCTCTTGGCGAATAGTCGACACCAGCGTTCTCCAGCTGCATGCCTTGTACTCTTGGAGTGCGCCCGGTGGCAACAAGCAAGCGGTCGCTAATCCATTTGCTGCCCTCAGAAACCAAGCGGACTTGCGCCTCCGTACCTGAAACCGAACTTACCGGATGCCCTAGTTCTATCCCTACACCTTCCGATGACATAATGCTGGCAACGAGTTCAGAAACCTCCGGTTCGTCTTGTCCCAGCAATCTCCCCGTGGCTTCAAGCAGAGTCACTTTAGACCCTAACCGGCGAAATGCCTGGGCGAGTTCACAGCCTATTGGACCCCCTCCGACAACCAAGAGATGATTGGGTAGTGTTTCCAATTTCCACAGGGTTTCATAGGTAAGGAAACATGTTTGGTCCAGTCCCGCTATGGGTGGAACGGAAGGAGAAGCACCGGTGCAAATCAGAAGCTTCCTGAATTGAATCGTAGTGTCACCGGCAAGCACCGTGTATGGGTCAAGAAACTCGGCATTGCCGAAGTAAGTGTCAATGCCCTGGTCCTGCAGTGCTTCCGGAGTTTCAGGATGGTAAATCTCGTCTATGACGGAGCCAACCCGGGCCATGACCGCCGGGAAATTAGCTGAAGGTTCAGATGTCTCGATGCCGAAATTCAGCGCCTCACGAACAGTGTTGGCAGTCCGGGCTGCCGCGATTAACGCTTTGCTGGGGACACAACCTGTCCACGTACAATCTCCGCCGAGACGGTCGGCCTCGATGATGGCGACTCTGCGGCCTAGCCGGGCGGCAAATCTGGCGGCCGTCAGACCTGCGGAGCCTCCGCCAATGACTACAAAGTCGTAGGAAGTGGGGCCGGTTCGGGAAGGACCCATTTGCAGGCGCTTAACTGTAGTCCGGCGGGCGCAAGTCCAAGTTCAGCGCCGCTTCACACCAGCGAGCTACCCCCAGCAACCGACCCTCTTTGAAAGGCTCAGCAGCAAACTGTACGCCCAGGGGCAGACCTTCTTCACTCAGGCCAGAGGGAACCACTACTGTCGGCAGTCCGGCAGAGGTCCAGGGAGCCTGAAAAGCTGCGTCCCCAGTGGTGTCCAGATCCCTGGGCGCCGGCGCCGGAGTGGCGGGCATGAGCAGGGCATCAACGTTGCCGGCCAGTGCAGACAGGTCTCGCCGGAACTCCCGGCGCAGGCGCTGGGCATGCAGGTAAGTGACGCTGGGAATCAGTTGGCCCATTTCGATATTGGCCCTTAGCCTGGGACCATATTCGTCGGCCCTATGCCGAAAGAATTCCTCGTGAAAGGCTGCGCACTCGACGTTCATTACTACTCGTTGAACGTCTGGAGCAGCGTCGAAGCTTTCGGGCAATTCCACTTCCTCGATGACTGCACCGGCCTGTGCCAATTGTGCGGCCACATTGAGAGTATGTTGACGGACTTCCTCGGTCGAGCGGTCAAAGAAATATCCCTGCCTGAGGAGTCCTAATCTCGGCGGCCCGCTATTTCGGCCCATTTCCTCCAGAAAATCGGGAACTGGTACTTCGGCTGAGCCCGGGTCATTGGGATCGTGACCTGCCATGGCTTGCAACAGGATCGCCGCGTCGGTCACGGTTCTTACCAGGATCCCAACGGTGTCCAGGGACCAACTGACGGGCACAACTCCGTAGCGGCTGATACGACCGTAGGTGGGTTTCAAGCCAACGATGCCGTTATAAGCGGCGGGGCGGCACGTGGAGCCCCCAGTCTGGGAACCCAGGGCTGCCGGACACATTCCGGCGGCGACCGCCACTGACGACCCGCTGCTCGACCCGCCCGGAGTGTGTTCGCGGTTCCAGGGGTTCCTGGAAGGTGACGGGTCAGAAGTTGCGAACTCGGTGGTTACGGCCTTCCCCAAGATAATTGCGCCCGCTTCCTTAAGCTTGGTGACGCAGGTGGCGTCATAGTCGGGCACAAAGTCAGCGTAGATTCTGGAGCATGCGGTGGTCTTCATTCCCGCGGTGTAAAAGATGTCCTTCAGTCCCACGGGAACCCCGTGCATAATGTTCGATACTGCCATCTCCAGGTCTTGTTCTCTTTGGCGGGCGTCGCTGATTACCGCCTCCCGGTCGATGGTAACCCAGGCTTGCAGGTCGGGGTCATGGGCATCAATTCGGTCAAGCAACGCGCCGGCGTAGTCGCCTGGCGACAGCAATCCAGTGCGAATTTGCTCGGCGGCTTCGAACACACTGAGGGTGTAGGGCTCGGCCATGGTCTCCTCCTGTCCACGATGATATTGCGCTAACCAGCGGTCCCCAGACTGGTAATTCTATTGGTAGAATCCGGGTTCAGTCTCCGTGGCCGGCAGGTGGCCAGCGATACTAACTATGTAATCGGCAGCCTGTTGCAGTAACGCTTGATGATCCTTTACATAATCCGGTCCCCATCGAATTTCGGCTTGCCGTCTCAGCTGTTCGAGCACCTCGGCTGTAGAGTCTTCTTTCGCACCGTCTGCCATTTCTATGCTCCAGTGTGTGTTTGGACAAGAATTCTTCTGTAGTTCCAGTTTACCTTATGGGGAACGTTGCCGATACTCGAGTTGTCCCGTCGAAGCCGGCCACAAACTACGGTCTAATTGACCTGTCCGGGTAACCTTGTCATAATCAGGGCCGGGTCAACAATTACCGAAGCAAGCAACATTGAAGGAGGCGCACCGTGACGACTAGAACCATTGTCGGCAACGGGAAGTACACTTACGAAATGCATACTGACTGGGCCAAGGTGCCAGAAGGCTGGTCCATGCCCGCTGCGGCAGTTTACGGAGATTCCCAGGACCGCGTCTATTGTTTCAATCGCGACCCCGAGCATCCGGTAGTGATTTTTGATCGGGAAGGCAATTACCTGAATTCCTGGGGCGCAGGCCTGTTTCTGTTCCCCCACGCCATATTCATCGACGCCCAGGACAATGTCTGGCTGGTGGAGCGGAACGACGGCCAGATAATGAAGTTCACGCCAGACGGCGAACTGCTGATGACCATCGGGACCAAGGGCTACCGTTCCGACACGGGCGTGGATAACACAGTGTTCAGCTCCAATGCCTGGCCCGATGTGGTTCGCGGCGCGGAGCCCTTCAACCTTCCGGCGGGCATCGCGGTAAATGAAGCGGGCGAGGTGTTCATTGCCGACGGGTACGCAAACGCCCGGGTTCACAAGTTCACTCCTGAAGGTGGGCTGATAAAGTCCTGGGGCGGCCCTGGTTCGGGACCTGGACAGTTCAATTTGCCCCACGGGGCGTGGATTGACCCTCGGGGTCGGCTCCTCATTGCGGATCGCGAGAACGACCGCATTCAGGTTTTTGACCAGGAAGGCGAACACGTTACCGACTTCCCCACTAAGCTGATAGGCCCTGCCGTTATCTATGTTGATGACGAGGACATAGTCTACGTGGCCGAACACAATGGTGGCCTGGTGAGCATTCTTAACCTGGAAGGCGAGCTGCTGGCGCAGTGGGGTTCATTGACCCACCGGTCCTGCCATGGAATCTGGGTAGACTCGCAGAAGGACATATACGTGGTTGAACCTTATGAGGGAAGCACTGGCCGAACCGTTGTTAAGTTCATGCGCCAGGGCTAACGGCAAAATTCGGGGAACCATTTATGATCGTAGAAACCCGGTTGCAGCAGCAGCCGGGTTTTGCTATCCTATAGCGGCGTTTTCGGACGTCCCTCCAAGAGTGGGGCTGTAGCTCAGCTGGGAGAGCGCTTCAATGGCATTGAAGAGGTAGGGGGTTCGAGTCCCCCCAGCTCCACCAAGTTTTCACACCTTTTTCTGCTTGTTCCTCCAGGTTCACTGTTCCACTTGCCAATTTGCCCTTCTTAACCATAGATAATGGCCCCGTAAAGAGGGATTAGTGGTTATGAGGGTCGCAGTCATTCACCGTCTTCTTGCTTTTGGTTACGGCTTGGCACTTATCTCGTCCAAGTATGGGGATTTTGATATGGTGGCAGAGGTGTCGGACCACGGAGATATTTTCAACACGTTAATCAATGAGGATCCGGACCTGATTTTAGCGGACTCGGATTTTCCTGCACTGCGCCTGGAAGACAGCATCCTGCAGATCAAGTAAGACCTGGCCGAGTCGATGGTGGCGGAGTTCACCGAATCGGACGATTGGTCCCATTTGGACTTGTCCATCCGCGTCGGCCCTCCTATCTCCATTGCACTAGCTGTATTCTTGCGGTCTTTCTCCCCCAAGTCTGGTTGTTGAACCGTAGTGCACCTATGCTATGGTGACCAGTTCACGACCACTGTCGTGCCCATAAAATCCGATAACTTAGGCTAGGGGTTACTCTGAATGTGAAGAGCATCAAGATCCAAGACCCACCTGCCTGGGTAACCGGCGCGAACCCCGACTACATAGGCAGCGTGCTTATCGACGCCGCTCTCATGGACAAGGTGGACATGTGGCAATATGAGAAGGTCCTCCTTTGCAACGCCACCAATGGCCAAAGGTGGGAGACCTACGCTTTGCCCGGGAAGTGGAGCTCCGGTGAGGTGTCGGTGCAGGAGGCCGGCGCCCGGTTGTGCCAGGAAGGCGACTGCCTTATTATCCTGATGTTCGAGGCCTCTGAAGGGCCATCGAGCCGCAGATGATCCTGGTGGGCCAGGTCAACCGGTTCGTCCAATACTTTGAAGGGGCAGATTATGAGCACTAGCCGATTTACTGAGCAAGAGACCGAGGCATTTTATGACGCGGAGGACGCGCTTTACCGTTCCTTCTGGGACCAGGAGGGCAGCCTTCACTGGGGATGGTTTGAACGGGAAGTGGGCCCCCGCGTAAGGGAAGATTTCCTGGAAGCCTGCATCCGCCTGAACGGGGTAATGTTGGAGAAAGCCCATATCGGCCCAGACGCTAAAGTGCTGGACCTGGGCTGCGGAAATGGAAACACCTCGTTGTGGCTGGCCCGCCAGGCCCGCTGCCAGGTAACGGGCATCGACCTCAGCGGCGTCCGCATCAACAACGCCATCGACTCCATCGCGTCGCAACCCGCTGACTTGCAGCCACTGCTGTCCTTCGTAAAAGGATCCGCCACCGAGTTGCCTCAGGAAGACGGGACATTCAGTCACGTCTGGAGTCAGGCCACCATCTATCACGTCCACGACAAAGAAGCCGCCCTGGCCGAAGCCTACCGGGTGTTGCAGCCCGAAGGGTGCTTCGTATTTGACGACCTCATCAAGCCCCGCCCGGACATTAGCGATACGGCGCGAAAGTACGTGTACGACCGCCTGCTTTTTGACACTGACTTCAGCTTCCAAGGCTACCAGGACGCTCTGCAGGACGCAGGCTTTGAGGTCGTAGAGGCCTTCGATCTTTCGGAAAACCTGCGAAAAAGCTATTACTGTCTTGGCCGGATGGCCGAGAGACAGCAGGAAAGGGATCCGGATACATTTTCCGCCCTCTCCTTTGCCTACGACCGGATGGTTGAGGCAATACAGCAGGGGGAACTGGGCTGGGGTTTGTACATCTGCAGAAAATAGAAAGAGGCGGGAGAATCCAAAGGCAATGGGAACTGGTCTCAGTCCTTCAGGATTCCCGAAAATAGCCATAAGTAGCAACAAAAGGCAATAACCAGAATCAGCGGATAGGTAGTAGCCTATGGGTTGACTCGACCGAGTCAGCTCATAGGCCTTTTCTTATATTCATTCATCCCAATGAACTCAGGAGGATTTTTATGCCGGAGTCCATCGACATCGTTCTCTCCAGCCCCTTCCCTAACTACCATTTCTTCGCCCACAAGATGCGCGAATTATGCGGGCAAATGAACATCAGCTTCTTTCTGGTAAACGATACCTGGGTCAACGAGTTTTACCAGAAACTTCGGGCCAAGGAGATTTCGGTGCGCGTCCTGCTCGACTTGACCGCCAACCAGACAGTCGAGAATGATCCCTACTTGTCCCTCGCCCGCGAGGTAAAAAGGCAGCATGGCCATGTAATTGACGATCCCGACCTCACCGCCAAGGCCGCCCACAAGGGCCGCTTTCACCAGATGCTGGTCTACAACGAAATACCGGTGCCTGATACCATAATTGTTGATCGGTCTGAACTGGACACCTACAAGATTAGTGACAAGATCAAGAAACGGTTGGGGGTGCCCTTCGTGGTTAAACCGGCCTGGGGCGATTCCGGAGTGGGCGTGGATGTGGACGCTGAATCCGAAGATGCCCTGCACTGGTCTGCGGAACAGGCCCCCAACTCCGATGCGTTTCTAATTCAAAAGCGCCTGCGCCCGGTAAACGTGGGCAACCACCTCGGCTGGTTCAGGCTGTTCCATATTTGCCGTGAGGTTATCCCATGCTGGTGGAATCCGGTCACTCATGATTATCAATTGGTGACGCCGGCCCAGATGAGCACCTTTAAACTAGCTCCACTCCGCAAGATAATGAGGGGAATCGCGCAGGTTTCCCAGATGAAAAAGTTTACCTCTGAAATCTGCCTGCATGAGGACGGCAACTTCTACGCCATAGACTATGTAAATGCCGATCCCGACATGAACCCTCGTTCCTTCTACCCGAATGGAGTGCCTGATGAAGTTGTGCGGCACATCGCCTGGCTGTTGTTCTATGAAGGGTTGAACCTGGTGAAACGGGGCCACGGCTTCTTTGACGACGAATTGGTCGAATCTGAGTCCAGCCTGAATTGGCTGGAGCAGCGGCAATTGGAGCAGGCGGCCGGCAAATAGCCGAACGGCGCGCCATGTCAAGCCTTGCCATGCCTCTTGCCGTCCTTCCCATATCAAGTTGGGCTTATCACTTGGTGCGGGCGCGACCACGCTTGTGGCTGCGCAAGTACCCAGGGAACTTCTGACTAAGTCGTTTGCCCCCTCGGCAGAAAAAATTCGGATGAGAGTGCGGGCGCTCACCTAATAGCTGTTACCTCTAAGCGCTGCGCCGGGAAGTCGACCGCCGGTGTATGGGTAGCAATTTGTCCTGAAGTTTCCCGGATGTCCGGTTATTATTAGTGACAGCGAATTTATGGACTACGTTTCAAACATTCGCCGGCTTCCTCATGCTGTCCGGTCGCTTCCTTTTCCTCGCCCCCTTCCGGCGAGTGAAGCCGGTGGAAATGATCGACCAGACCTCCAAGCCGATATACTTTATGCATGGGCGGTGTGACGCGATATTGTAGGAAGAATAGACAGAGGCCCTACACCGTGCGTCCATAAACGTGGGTGACCAGGGCCGGTTGATACAAGGGTGGAACATTAGGTCCGGCAAGCTGCTGGTTTCTTTTAGCAACATTTTGCTTGAACTGATGCCTATGCCGGGGTCGCGAACATAAACTGATCGACGGTCGCCCACCGGGTGCGCAGCTTTTGATCCCGGACGTCCTCCGGGGCAGGAGGCAAGAGATTTGCCGTAGAGCCAGTGGCAATTCACTCAGCCTACCGAAATTCATGATCGAAATTCATTTGTTCCTTTCATTCAAGGGCCTATCCAAAGACAGGGCCAGCCTGCTGAAGGACTTTGCTCCTGCGATTACAATCCCGTTAGTGGGTCTTGCCCTCGCCCGGGTGGCAGTACTGCCTATCTGGAGGCTGGCTGGCTCGTAGAGCCGTATGCCCTTCCCGCGCCCGTGATCAGCGTCTTGGGCACCGTGGGCTTGCTGGCGGTTGTGGCAATGGTTGCCGTGGGAATCGGGGACATCGGGTGCTAGAGCCGGCTTGTGAAGAATCCTTCATTGAGGGCCCTCACGCCGAGTTAAGGAAAGATTAAGAAAGATACATTATCACCGCGGCGACGTACTCTATCCAGGATGAAGCGGACCCCCTGGTGCTGAACGTGATAGGCCGGCTGAAAGAGCAGGGAGAACTTATCCATTTGCTGGAGGAAAAGGTGGCCCGGCAACAGGGAGAAATCGTTGACAGTCCTGAAGACCAGCCGGACACCGCAGTCGATGCTGAAAGGTAATGCGAAGGGCCACCCACCCGGCAGGTATTCTCCTGGCTGGGAATATCTGCAAATGAGGCAGCTTCGCGGTGTCCATGACCTCATTGCCAGCAAAGGCGCGAGGCCCCTATGAATCTTCCCGATAACAATGATCCATGGGTTGCCGCCCAGATCAGGGAAACACTGCTTCAGGGCAGCCTTAGTGAGCAGGAACATGTCAGTGGTCGGGTCGTCCAATCCGCCGTACATCGGGCAGTAACCCGCATGCGTTCAGCGCGCCATGAGTCCGTCCACCTGGCCCGGGAAGCTGCCGAAGGAGCCGTTCTGGCCGTCGTGGAAGTTGCCGGTGAAACCCGGGCATTCATTGGTGACACTGTAGTTGGCGTAGTGGGAGCCACAGGCCAACTCTTCACCGTTACTGCTCCCGTGCTGAAAGGGGTGGTGGTAGGAACGGTAAGGGGAGCTAACAAGGCAAATACGGATCCCGTGGAGGCAAGCCGGGTTGCGGTGGAGCAGGCAATAAAGAGCGCTCCGGCCGAAGGCATAGGCTTACCGGAGGCCGTAGCGGCCACGGTCGAAGGCGCCGCCGAGGCGCTGGAAGGAGCGGGGGGACGCGCGGAGGACATGGCGAGGGCCGTATTTGGGGGCGTGATTTCAGGGGTTCGCACCGCCCGCGGCGATGTTGCCGAGGCGGCCCATGACACTGCCAATATACTGGTTTCCCACGCCGCAGCCGCCGGAAGGCGGGGAGCGGAAATTGTCAGTCTTGCCGAGAATGCCGTTAGCGCCGCCGTCAACGAGGCAAGTGGAGACTCAGAGAACCAGGCTAATACCGTAGCGGCGGCGGCCACCGGTGCCGTAGTAGCCGGGTATTGGATCGACAGGTCCCATGGTGACTCCGTTCGCCGGTCCGTATTGGGGGCTATTGCGGAATGTCAGCAATCTGCTTCGCCGCACGTGCAGGCGGAATTGGCTGGTTTGGCGGAACGGTTGTCGAGGGAACTTCCTATAAAACGGAAGGCGTGGCGTAGTGCTGCCCTGTACCGGGCGGCCCGCCTGTCGCTGAATGTTGGAATATTGGACCTTGCCGGTTCCCTGGCCTATTTCACGGTGCTTTCCTTCTTTCCCCTGATCACTCTGCTGATCCTGGGGCTCTCGATCTTTGCGGATCCGGCGGTGGTGGGACAGAAGTTGACCGTTGCCATCACCTACTACTTCCCATCCTCCGGCGCGCTTTTCCACGAAGCAATTAGCAATCTGCTTACGGGATCGTTGACGGTCGGGCTCATCGCCCTGGCAGGTATGATACTGTGCGCCAATGGGCTTTTCATGGCCTCCATCCGGGCTGTTAACCGGATGTTCGAGGTCGATTCAGGGAGGACGCTTAAGAGGCTATTCAGGGAGGCCTGGGTGGGATCAATTGTGGTCGCTCTGTTTATCTTGTTGGCCGGAATAACTGCGCTTTTCCATTTCGCAATCAGCTTCGACCTGGTGCCAAATAATTGGGCGCTGTTGTTCGGGACGATATCCGAGCTGCTTCAGTTCGTATTCACTGTCGTTGTCTTCGCGGTCGTGTACCACAACATACCAAACAGGCATGTAGAGTGGAAGGACGCGGGCTTTGGCGCCGTGATTGCCGTCCTTCTCTTCGAGATAGCGAAGAACCTGTTCTTCTGGTACTCCAGCATTTCAATTTTCAGGAGTTCCATCTACGGGCCGGTTGCCTCCGTGGTGCTCCTGCTGACGTGGGCGTACATTGCAGGACTGATCTTTCTCTACGGGGCGGCGCTGACCCGGATCGCGGGAGAGCTCCGGCCAAGGTTCCAGCCGGCAGGCCGACGCTGGCCGGCTTTGTAGCGCCAGGTGGGTCCTCCGGCGCTCCAGGCCGAGCTACCGTGGACACGACGCCGACGCATCGCCGTTGGCAGTGCGCAAGATTTAGGGAACCTCTGAAAAACCCCTTTCACCTCGACGGGGGAAATTTAGGATGGAAGTACCGACGCTCAATTAAGAACTGACGCCTCAGCGGCCTCTCCAGGCATGTCGGTTCTCGCTGTATTTTCGACGACTGATTCTGAGTCTGCTCAAGGTTGTGGACCGCTATCGCCATGGTTCATACGGCCTTCACATGCCGCTCCAAGGCGCTCAAGTCCCAGCCCAACCGTTTCTGCGCCAACTATAGAGGCGCGGCTCCTCCCGGTGACCCCTGGCGGGAAGCAGCAGGGCCGGACTTAAGCTGGAAAGCTACTGCCTCGCTATACGATCAGGCTTATGGCGACGCTGGCAATACCAAGGAACAGCAAGAAACCGAAGACGTCTGTAAAAGTGGTAACTATCACCGCCGATGCCACCGCTGGATCAACTCCGACTGCTCGAAGGAACAGAGGGACGCCCGCCCCGGCCACTCCCGCAATTACCATGTTTCCTACCATTGCCAAGCCCAACACCAGAGCCAGACCCGAGTTCTGAGTCCAGACCAGGGCAATGATGCTGACCAGAATTCCAAGCCAGACGCCGTGCAGGAGCCCCAGGAACGCCTCTCTGGCCAGCAGCCGGAAAGGCCCGACGCCAACCAACTCCCCCAGCGCCATGGATCTCACGATCATTGTCAGTGTTTGGGTTCCTCCAATGCCTCCCTGACCGGCGACAACCGGGAGGAAGGCCGCCAGGATGACAACCCTGGCCAGGGTCGATTCGAACAGGCTGATGGTCGCTGCCGCCAGAAATGTAGTCGCCAGGTTTACGGTGAGCCAGGGCAGCCGTGTCCGCACCGCCTCAACCACTGGGCCCCGGTCGGCCCTGCCCGATACCGCCCCGACATTCAGCATCTGTCTCGTATCTTCCTCCACTACCGCGCCCAGGAGGAATTCCAGCGGGATTGCACCGGTCAACCGGCCTTCGCTGACTACCGGTAGCTGCAGCACATTGTAATGACGCCTCAGCCTGGCACACTCCGTCGCCGGAGTATCCACGCCGACGATGGCTGGAGCAGGTACGGCTATGTCCCGCACCGGGGTGTCCTCCGCGAACAGGGCCAGGTCCACCAGGCTGACCTGACCCGCCAGCTGGCCGGTATCGTCCACCAGGTAAATTCGGTTGAACAGATCGCTGTTCTCTTCCAGTGCTCGTAGACTCTCACGGGCATCCGCGACCGTCCTATTGACATTCACTGACGGAAACTGGGGAACCATCAAAGCCCCGGCTGTCCCGGGTTGGTACCCTAGAATCTCCGCGTCGGGAATTGGCTGTTCCAGGGTCCCGGCCACTTCCTGGGCCTGGTGGTGGGAGAGTCGCAGCAGGGTATCCAGGGCGCTTCTGGGGTGGATCTGCCCCAACATGCCGGAAAGCGCCTGGGACCCCAGGCGAGTTGCCACCCGGGCGGCTGCTACGGGGTTCATCTGCCGCAGCATCCAGGCCACCGTCTCCGGGTCCATCACCCGTACCAGGGAATCTCTGCTGGCCTTGGGCAGCCCCGCAACAATCGCACCCATGTCTGCCGGGTGAAGCCAGCTGAGGCGCTCCCATGCCGAGAGTTCGTCCCCTGCACGGATCAGGCTGGGGATTTCCCTGGCGATAACGGATGCTTCCCGGTGGGATATAACCTGGGACTGCTCGGGCATAGGATTGGTCATTGTTGCTCACCATTTAGCCGCAGCCGGCCGACCCGGCTGGCTGCCTTAAGAATACGTTCCGATCGCATCAATTGCAGCGACATCCACTTGGAATCTTTCTCAAGAGTCCCTTCCTCCTTTGATGGGGAAGGGTTTGGATGAGGGTGACGGGCAGCTAAGTGTTGATGCCACGCATTTATGCGAATTCCACTGTTGGTTTTGAGGTGGTTTATTATTTAACTCCCACCCACGAGATCGGTTTGTGGCTAGTCTATACCGTTGACGTTACCACGGGGACATCCTCCCGTACCGCGGCCCCAGACCAGCCGGTAGACAGGCCGATCACGAACCAGCCGAAGGCCAGAATCCCTACGGCGAATATTGTGTCGCCAATTGACCGCAGCCATCGGGCGAATTCAAGGATGGGCATTTGGAGAAATTCAGCGGAGCGGGCATACCACATTCCATGCTCCACGCTGGCCCAGGTCTGGGCCAATCCCACTGGCAACAGGCTAAGCAGTACCATTAACGCCAGCCCGATGTTTATCGTCCAGAAAGCGAAGCTTATCGTACCGGTCCGCCACTGCTTCCGCACCGTCAACAGGCGCAGGCTCAACAGCGTCAGGCCAAGGCCCAGGTTCCCGTAGACCCCGAACAGTGCCGTATGGGCATGGACTGCCGTGGTATTCAATCCCTGCATGTAGTACAGGGCGATAGGCGGGTTGATGAGAAACCCGAACAGGCCGGCCCCCACCAGGTTCCTGAAGGCCGACGCAATGAAAAAGTACACCGGCCACTTGTAGTGGTGTATCCAGGAAGTCCGGCGGGTCATTGCCAGGTTCTCGTATGCCTCAAAGCCAATCATAACCAGGGGCATCAACTCCAGGGCGCTGAAAGTCCCGCCGATCACCATGATGATGGGTGTGGTTCCGGAGAAATACAGATGGTGGAACATCCCCAGGACACCGCCGGTCAGGTAAAGAATCGTTGTGAAGAGGATGGCCATGGTGGCGGACCTGACTCGCAGCAGGCCCAGCCGCACAAAGGTCAGGGCAATGACCGTAGTGGCAAACACTTCGAAGAAGCCTTCCACCCAGAGGTGAACGACCCACCACCGCCAGTATTCGGCAATGGCCAGGTTTTCGTGCTGGCCGGGGATCAGCCCGGGTGCGTAGAACAGGGCAATGGCGGCTACCGACAAGATGAATATGGACAGGAACTGGCGACGCCTGCCGTCAGATCGGGCATCCAGCCAGGCCCGGAGCAAGGGCCGCACCATCAGGAATAGCCACAAGAGCAGCCCCACAAAAAGCAGGGTCTGCCACAGTCGGCCCAGGTCAAGATACTCGTAGCCTTGGTGCCCGACCCAGAAGTTGGTAGTATCGCCAAGTACCTGGTGTATCGCCAGAGCCTGTCCAACCATGGAACCCCCAACCACAAAGACCAGCGCGACCAGTAACAGGTTTACGCCAAAGCGCTGGAACCGGGGCTCGTAACCCGCCACCAGCGGCACCAGGCACAGACCGGTGGCCAGCCACGACGTGGCGATCCACAGCATTCCCAGCTGCACGTGCCAGGTACGGGACAGGGCATAGGGCACAATTTCGGCTAGCGGCAGTCCGTAGAAGGCGGTGCCCTCTACCCCGTAGTGGGCGGTGACAATGCCCGCCACTATCTGTGCCACCGCCATTGCGCCAACCACCCAGAAGTATTTCCTGGTGGCCTGCATGGAAGGTGTAGGTTCAAGGTCAATAAGCGGGTCTGTGGCTGAGGCCCGGACCCGGCTGCGCCACGCATCCCGGCTGGCCGCGAAGAACCATGCCAGGCCGCCAATCCCGCCGAGGAGGAGTACAAAGCTGACAACGGACACAACAATCATTGTTCCCGTGGGCCGGTTGCCCACCAGGTCGTCCGGCGGCCAGTTGTGGGTGGAGGTAATCTCCCTGCCGGCCCGCTCCGTCACGCAGGCCCAGGAAGCCCAGAACAAGAATGCCGTAAAAGAAGTCCTGCGTTCCGGGGCAGGGATTACCGAACGAGGCATGGCGTAGCTTTCCCTGAGATGGTCCAGGTCAGGTTCATCTCCAAAGAGGTCGGTGTAGTGAGACTGCACCGCCGCGATGGCCCGGGCCCCGACCGGGGAGATAGTGATAATGCCGGTGGATTGGTTGTAAGTGTTGGTCCGGAGTTCAGCCTTGAGCCTGGCCCCTAGCGCTGCTTTCCTTTCCTCGGGCAGGTCTTCGTAGGGCAGACCCATATCCTGCTGGGCCCAGTAATCAAGCAGCTAGACCGCTTCCCGGTGGACCCAGTCGGCGGTCCAGTCGGGAGCGGTATATGCCCCGTGCCCCCAAATCGACCCTAGTTCCTGACCGCCGACGGAGCGCCACACATCCTGTCCATGCAGCACATCCTCGCCGGGGAAGAGCAAGTCACCGCCGGTGGTTTCGACAACCTCGGGAATCGGGGGAGCCACCTGGTAAATCTCGCGTCCGTAGTGAAGCAGGGCAGCGAAGGATGCTACCACGATGATGGTGAGGCCGATCCAAAGTGAACGGAGCGCCCAATTCATCTGATGGGAAGTAGATGGCGTGGGGCCCGCCTGGGAACCCGGTTCAGGGATTGTTGTAACGTCGTCCATGAAATTCATCTTCCCGGAGGTTAAGAGTTCTCGTAAAATTTGCAGCTTTGGGGGATTGCTGTAGAAAGTGTCCCCCATATTGGTTAGTCCAAAGGACCGACACTCGAATCTGGAAGATAGCCGGGAAGGAGGTCGATATCTTCGCATTGCGGGTTGCCACCAACCGCCATTGGCTGAAGGTCGGAAGTGCGTTTTCAACTAAATCCCTTAATTTGTAAAGGGTCTGATCGTAGTACAGAGGTTCTTTCCGGGGACTTCTCGGAGGAATTACTGGCCCAATCGCTTGATGCTCGGTCTCCGCCACGATGAAGTTGGTGTCGTAGCTCCGATGGGCCAGCAGATATTGGGCCGCGATATCTGCAATGAGGTCAGAGGCCTGGGTGCAGTCTGCCACTGTGCCCTCGGCCAGGATCATCGGTACCGGCATACCGTGGGATTCCACCGGCAGGTGCAGTTTGCTGTTCAATTCTCTTCTGTACCTGCTCTGGCTTGACTGCCTCCCCGCGCCCTAGTCCCATGAGGATAAACCTTGATGTAGCTCGCGTCGATCATCAACCACTGAAAGTCTTGGTCATCGATTACCGTATCCAGCGGTTTCTCCCCTATGCCTCGAACCCGCCAGCGACAAAAGCCATGGTTAATAATGTGGGGTATTCCTCCAATCACCGTAGTCCGGAGGCAGGTCCCGCCACGGGGCCCCAGTACGGAGGTTAAAGAACACCGCGTTTAGAGAGAGGCGGTGGTTCCCGTCCGGTCGACCTCTTTTCCTGGCCCCCAAGGCAAAATGAGGTTTCAAAAGCTCCCAAACATGGTCTGAAGTATCGTGACGTGTCGGCCCTGATTGTGGATGTGGCAGCGGGTCTGGGCGTCGTTCTGCTGACCAACCGAATGGGTGAAACCGAGCCGCTGGTGGGAGTGGCGCAGACAGCGCTGACCCCGGCCCGAGCCGTTGAGGATAGGCGGGGTCTGCTAGAGCTGCCGGAACGGAATGACCCTGCCAGGGCCCCTGACGCCGACGCCCATTCGGGAAATTACAAGGGAACAGGACGTGCTCTTTCAATCGCCGCCGGATCGGGCAGGCTGCGGCTGAGCAGCGGCGGCGACATTGTGCTGCTGGAGCGGCGGACGCCCGACTGCTTCCACGTTCCGCAACCCGATTTCGCGCATTTTCTTCCGAAGTTTGAACGACTCGACGGATCAGTGGTCGCTGCCAGCTGCGGACCGGAGTGGTATGGAAACGACCGTTACCCTGGCCCCGTGAACTTTAAATATCCGTCACTCTGGCACATTATTTGGCCACTACCGGGCCAGGAACCAAGAGCTGTCCAACTTCCGTGTCGGCGTGCGCAAGGGTGAGTTGACTCTTATTTACCCTTGGGGCAATACCGAACCTCTGGCACCCTTAGGAGAAGCCGATTCTAGAATCGGACTCGATGAGCGCTCTCCCTAAACTCTGAGTTCCTCGGCGATGGCGAACGGGCGGGCTGATTACTCCGGCTGCTCCTATTACCGGGCGTTCAACCCCTGAATCGGGGAACGCCTAAGGATGCGGCGCAAAGTTCTCAATAGGTATAGGGTCCAGATCGTCGAAGGGTTCAAACCCGAATATTCGGGAGTAGAAGTAGAACTCGGCGGCCAGGCACTGCTTGATTGTCTCCGCAAACTTGAAGCCATGATATTCGCCTTCAAAGGCCAGGTAGGCCGTAGGAACCCCGTTGTCCCGCAACGTGTTGAACATCACCTCCGATTGAACGGCGGGTACGATGGTGTCCTCCAGTCCCTGGAAGAAGATGACTGGGCAGGCAGTGTCTCCGGCAAAGTTGATTGGTGAGCGTTCGAAATACCGCCGCCGGTACAGCGGATAGGGGCCGACCAGGCCAACCAGGCTGTGGGCATCGAACTTGTGAATGTCGCTGAGCAGTTCTTCCAGGTCGCTGACCCCGAAGTAACTGGCGCCCGCTCTAAAAACGTCTCGAAACGCCAGAGACGCCAGGGCGGTGAAGCCCCCGGCGCTGCCACCGCTGATGGCGATGCGGTCACTGTCGGCGTCCCCCCGTCCTACCAGGTAGAGGGCGGCGTTTACGCAATCGTCAACATCCACGATTCCCCATTCCCCGATGAGCCGCTCACGATACTCCCGGCCGTATCCGGTGCTGCCTCCATAATTCACGTCCAGCACCGCGATACCCCGGCTGGTCCAGTACTGCGTGGTCAAGTTCAGCTCAGTCGATGTGGCGCTGTGGGGCCCCCCGTGGCAGGTAACGAGCATAGGCGGTTTTTCACCGTCGGGAGCCGCGTAGTCCCGGTTGACGGGCGGATAGTAGAAGGCATGGGCCGTCCGTTCGCTGGCCGTCGGAAACTCTATCGCTTCCGGTGACGAAAGATAACCATACGCCGGCTCTACCTCGTATTCCACACGCAGCACCTCGAAGCCGTCGTCTTCCAGGTTCACCTCCAACAACGACAGAGGGTGGTCCGGCGAACCGGCAACCAGCACGAGCCGGCCCGAGTCAACCTGGAGGTCCCCGTGTCCCATTTCCCAATACGGGAGGTTGATCGGGTGCAGCCGCCCGTCGTCCAGGGAAATTCTTCCCAGCCTCCAATAGCCCCGTTGCGCGTAGCTGCACACCAGGCTGTTCGGCGAGTCGAAGCCGTAAGAACACATACCCACCCACCAGTTTGCCCGGACGAACTCGGCTTCCATTTCCAGAACGGGTACTGCCTCTCCTAAGTCCCAGCGGTATAGGTTGGCCCAGCCGGTGCGGTCGGATACGAAGAACAAGTCTCCCGCTGGCGACCATTCCGGTTGCACCACTGCTTCGTCCACCCCGCCGGCCACGAAGACCGCTTCCCCCAAGCTGCCGTCGTCATTCACGGGGGCCATCCAGAGTTCGGTGCCGTCCCAGGGCATGTTGGGGTGGTCCCAGGTGAGCCACGCCAGGCGTTGGCCATCCGGACTGATACATGGCGAACTGTGGAAATCATTGTCCGCCAGCAGCACCTGCGGCTCACCCCCTTTTTCAACGTCGATGGTTACGATTTCGCTGATCGGATGATCCTCTTCCGAGTGGGCGTGATTGTCCCTAATACAGATGATCTGACTGAGGCGCTGATTCCACACTTTGCTGCCATACCTGAAGTCACCCTCGGGAGTGATGGGGAAGGGAGCTTCACCGGGCCGCTGCCGGTAAATCCGTTGGTCTTCCTGATTGGAAAAATACACAACCTCATTGGCGACCGTGAAGGCTCGGGTTCCGTATTCATTCACCATAGAATTCACGCTGAAGGCCGGTGGGGTTATATCCTCCAACTTACCACCGGGACTGCGTTTCACAATGACGGTTCTCCCGTCTTCGGCTGGGCGGACCTCCGACCAGTAAGTGTCCGGCCCGTCCAGCACGATACGGACTAGATTCACAGCCCCGTGGGCCACCATGTCCAGCGTGACAGGTGACTTCCAGGAGCCGTAGGAGGCGACCAGCTTTGAATTCATGCCCGATCTTGACCTTTGGGAGACGGTTTGGTTACTGAGATTCCGAGGACACTTCAAGTTTAACATGACAAAGAGTAGGCCAGATTCATGAGATGATTCCCGCTTCGGCGGCGTTATCTGGGGTGCGGGCTCGTGGGTTTGTGTGAAGATGTTCGGGAAGAGCAAGGAGGACTGGGTCCACAGCTTCATAAGTCTCCCCAACACCTTTCCTTCCCACAACAACACGGCCTTCCCGGTGGCGGGTTCTTCGGTAACGTGTTCTCCGGCTGGGATCCGGACCGGTGCCGAGTGGACTCTATTATGGAGAGGAGGTCGATGGCCGAGTTGGTGACAGAATACGTAAGGGCCGTCAACGGTTAGACGGCGCGCCGTACCACTATGCCAGGGCGGGCAAGCAGGCGGTCCTTCCGGTCATCGTCCGGGCCTCGGTCAGCACCCTCGAATCAGGGTGCTGGGCGGGAAAATTCCAGCGCAACAGGTCGGCGTAGCCCGGAGTGCAGGGCCAGAACGATATCGCGGGGTACAAGTAGACTGCCTGCCTTGTGGCACCTTCGGGCGCAGAGGTGCAGGTTGACATAGGTATGGAAGCGCTTCCCAGTGTCGTCCACCCGCCGGCCAACCTGCGGAGCCTCCCGGTCATCGGCGACGGCGACGGCCCATCCCTTGGAAATTCCCCGGGCCAGCTTGAGTTTGAGGGAGCGGACTTGGTTTCTAATCTGGGACAGTGCAGAAGTATTTTATTTTTACACCTTCTTGGGGGATGAGAGGGTGACGAGGGCAGTGGGGGGATGGGCAAACGGGTCATATTGCAATGTCGTGTTTGTTTTGGTGGGACCTGTGCTTAAAAGCCTTTCTTGGTGAGGAGGCTCACCAGGGAGCGCAAGGCCTCCTCGTAGGTTTCGGCGTTTTCCCAGCCGCGGAAATCCAGGACCTGGCCTTCTCGCAAGGAGTTGCACAGGTAGTCCTCACGCTGATAAAAAAGATCGTCAGTTGCCAGCGCTATCGCGTTCTGAGTTGTACCCGTATGGTGGCTGCCCGCCAATTGGGCCAGATATGTGCTGGTTTGCGGGCTCTCCAGGGAAGGGGGGGTGCAGAGCATGACCAGGCTGTCGTAAAAGGGCGTATGTTCAAAGAGAATGCCACCGGACAGCACAGCCGCTTCATCGTCGGCGGCAATGGTCCAGGCCGGAAGTTGCGACGCCATGAGTCCTGACCTGAGTTGATCGGCAAATTCACTGTCTTCCGAGGAGCCGACGATCAAGACGGTGGGGTAAGACCGGCTGACACCTCTCATCGCGTCTTGCGCTGCCAACAGAGGCTCAGCGACGCCGGCACTCTCCAGAAATCTTTTTGGAATTAAACCACCCGACCTGGCTATGGTATCGAGGCCCAGGGCGCTGGGACCGGAATGGCGGGCCGAGTCCAGACCGATGCTCTTGCTCAAGTCGCAATTGATTACCTTCGTGAACCCCATCAGGCAATTCACGACAACTGTGCTCTCCAGATTGGCATTAGTAATGGTTGCGCCCCTCAAGTCGGCGCCGCTCAGATCGGCCAGTGTGAGAGCCGTTGCGTTCAATCGCGATCCTCTCATGTTGGCGCCGCTCAAATTGGTCCACGACAGGTCGGCGTAGGAGAGGTTGGCGCCGGACAAATTCGCTTCTTCCAAATTGGCGTACCGAAGGTCCGAATAGCTGAGGTCTGCCCCGGCCAACTGGGCCTGGTGCAGGATGCTGTTGGACAGGTCGCTCCTGACCAGGGAACAGCCAGCCATATTGGCCATGGTGCAATCGGCGTATGACAGGTTCGACCGCGAGACATAAGCCGACTGGAGGCTGGCGCCATACAGGTGGGCGTGTCGAAGATTGCATCCGGTCAGGTCAGCCCTGCTAAGATCGTCGTGGGCCAAATCGGCCCCCGGCAACCTGGTACCGCTTAAGTAGCCGCCGGAGAGGTTGAGCTTAGCGCGGCCATGAATGAATTCCCGTTCAAATGTCTCCCCCGTGGACCGGTCGCCCAGGCTGTAATTCAGGTGGTAGACAATTGGCGACTCATTGGGAACGAGGAAGGTCAATTCCCGCCAACGGGATATTGCATTGGAGCCGGACTTAGCAATGGCTATATGTTCGGGGTTAGCCAACACGCCTCCTTGATCGCGCAGTCCGGGCCCTTAAGGGTGACTTGGTGGAAAGGGTCAGGCTGGAAATTGCCTTGGCCGGGGAAGCCTCATTCCAAACTCTTGGAGGTGCCCCAGTCAATCAAACTGACTCTTCAATACACCTTCGCGGGACAAAGCGGGGCCCTGTGCTTTAAGCATTTATTGCCCTGTACGATACACCCGAAAGGCGGCAAAGGGAAACCCGCCAGCGACGCCGATTGGAGCCTCTTGCTTTTAGCGTCCAGGCGACCGATTCCGCGGTTACAAGCTCTTGTAGGAATGTCGGCAGTGAATGGTTCGACAGGCTCATCATTGGAGTACCCACTTTCCGACCTACGATATTGGGCCCCGGTACCTGGCCGTGACTGGATGGTGGATAACTGTTAGCCGGAGTGGGGGCGGGGCAGGCAGAAACGTTGACTGCGGCCTGCCCCAATTATGCTTGTTGCCGTTTGGGTTGCTAATTAGGCACCCAAACCATAGCGCCTACCTCACTGAACTCCCGCTTCAGCTTCTTCCAGGAATCGCCAGAGTCGTCACTGGAATAAACCTCGCCCAGAAGACTGGAGGCGAGGATGAAGTCGGGATCGGCCGGGTGGGTAACAAAGGACCAGATGTTGGAATTGGGTTCCACCGGCAGGGGGCGGGTTTCCCAGGTCTTGCCCGCGTCGCTGGACCGCTGAATCACTCCGGTGCTGCCGATGGCAGAGTCGCCGACCGCCGCGAAGATTACGTTGGGGTCGCCAGGCTTGAACGCGATGCCCCGGCTGTAGGGCAGGGGAAACTGGTCAGTCTTGACTACTGACTGCCAGCTTTCACCGACGTCATTGGTGGAGAAGATTTCGCGGGGGGTGCTGAACAGGACTCGGTGGGACTCGCCTGGGCTGATGGCCATACCGTGGATGTCAGGATGAACGCCGTCCTGAATCTGGGTCCAGGTGTCGCCACCGTCCAGGCTGCGGTATACGCCGTCCACTTCGACCCCCGCCCAGATGGTGCGGTGGTCATTGGGGTCAACCATGAGCGCTGTAACCATCGGCGGGCCGATATGGCATTCCTGGGCCATCTGCACCGAAAGCTTGGCCCAGCTTTGGCCGTCATCACGAGAGCGGAAGAGGGCCGCCGGCTTGATTCCGACGAAAATTGTCCGGGTGTCTTCCGGGTCAATGGCAACAGACCAGATGGGCATTCCGTCCATGGGCGACCATAGTTTTGCCCAGGTAGCGCCCTTGTCTTCACTGCGGTAGATACCCTGATCGGAGCCGGCCAGGATACGGCTGGGGTTGTCCGGGTATACGGCCAGGGCCCTAACCTGGGTCCCAAGTACGAAGGGGTCTCTGATGCGGCTCCAAGTTTCGCCGGTGTCGGGGCTGTGCCAAACTCCACCACCAAAGCCCACGGCTCCTACGCATATACTGTAGTCATTTCCCATAACGTCACCGCCTTTCTTAACATTTTTCCTTGCTGGTTAGTTAAATTAAGGTTGCTAAGCGCAATTATACTTAATGCCGGAGTCGAAAACCAACACTTTGGTATTGCGGAGGGGTTGGAACGGGATCAAATGGCGCATGACCTGTTCTTGAACTTTGCGAGCTTACCGAGGAACCTTAAAGGTATTCTCTACTTCTGCATCTCTCGGCCGCTCTCGAAGGGTGGCCGTCCGAATATGCGCTGGACCATCGGCTCAAAGAATTCCATGGGGAGAGACTGATAGTCAGGGTCGAAGGAGGACTGGTCCCAGCGATGGCAAAAGTCGACTGTGTCCTGATACCAGGGGTGGTCGCTGTAGGCATCGCGGGCGTGGCGGTCACCTCCAGTGTGGTGCGCGTAATAGTAGCTTTGGAATAGCCCGTGGTGCAGCACGATCCAATAAGTGCGTTCGGAAACATAGGGGCGCAGGACTGCCGCGGCCAGTTCGCTGTGGTTGAATGGCGATAGGAGGTCGCCTATGTCGTGGAGCAGCGCCGCTACCACAACCTCTTCGTCGGCACCGTCCCGATGGGCGCGGCTGGCGCATTGCAGGGAATGCTCAAGCCGGTCTACCTTGTAGCCTGACAGTGACCCCGCCAGTTCTTTTAACATTGCCAGCACGCGGCCTGCGGTGCCTTTGGCGAAATCGGACTCCAGTTGTTCCAGCAGCTCGTAGTCTTCTATGGTGCCTTCGGCCATGCTGGTGAAGTTAACGGTTCCCGTAACGTTAGACATGGTTGTACTCCTTGCCGAGGTATGGGTTTCAATATGAGGTGTAGAATGAAGTCCAATTCTAACACCAAGGCATTCAATGCGGGCTGAACCGGAGGCATGCAAATGACTGAGTGCAAGAGGCTGGATGGGCGGGTTGTGCTCATAACCGGTGGAGGTCGCGGCATAGGCAGAGCCATTGCCCAGGCTTATGCCTCCGAGGGGGCACGGCTGGCGCTGACTGCCCGCACAGCCTCTGAACTTGAAGAAACGGCACAACTGGTTGAGAGGCAATCCGGCGCCGAAGCTATCACGATAATTGCAGATGTATCCCGTCGAGAGCAGGTGGACGAAGCAGTATCGAAAGCCCTGGACCACTACGGTCACATTGACGTACTGGTCAACAATGCGGGCAACATAGGTCCGGTGGGCACGGTCTGGGACAACGATCCTGATGAATGGGCGCGGACCATTTCCGTGCACCTGATGGGGGTGTTCTATGGCTGCCACGCGGTGCTGCCTTCAATGCTGGAACGGGGCAGTGGGCGCATAGTCAATATGTCGGGTGTTGGGGGCCCCAACACCTCTGCTTATGACGCGGCCAAGACCGCCATAGTTAATTTCACCGAGAATCTGGCTTTGGAACTCAAGGACACTCCAATAACCGTCAACGCGATCAGTCCCGGTTCCATTCATACCAGGATGTGGGAAGAGACGCGGGACCTGGCATTGGCAATTGGCGACACGGCCACCTATGAGCGGGGAGTGCAAGTTACGTCCGGCCAGGGTGCCTCCATTGAGCGGGCGGCGGAATTGGCGGTCTTTCTGGGAAGTGACGACTGCGGCGCCTTGTCGGGGCGCCTGATCCGGGCCTTTGCGGACCGGTTCGAGGAATTTCCGCAAAGGGTCGATGAGATAATGGGATCAGAGGCTTTTCAACTGAGGCGAGTTGACCCTGCCGCGCCATTTCCGACTTCGCAGTCTTACCCAAACCTTCCTATTGCCGAGCCATAGGCTAGTCGGGCCCTGGTCGGGGCAGCCAATGTTGAAAGCAGAAATTGTTTGACCCCTGGCGAATGACTCCCCTTAGTAGAACCCAAAGGGTCCTGGAAACTTACATCCTGCTAAATGAAGGCATGGACAAGTGGCTCTTGAGCCGCCCAAAGCATATTCGGTCAGGACAGGGCTCCGCTTCAGGAAACTGTCAATTGTTCATCGACATCGCTCATCTACATTGCAGTGAAAGCCAAAAGCCTGCAGAGGATCTTAGGAGCATCAGCGATAAGAATGAGCGACGACACCCCTATCCTGCCCTCCCCCGTCGAGAGGAAAGGAACTGGTTTAAAGTTTCTTTAGGTGGTTCTGAAAGAGTGGCAGGGCGGCCACCACGGCTGCGCCTACTGAGTTCGCTGGCTAAGCCACCTGGACTGGATGGTTACCCCTGATCATTGGTGCTAAACGTCGGTTCAGCCAAGTCTGGCTAAACAAGAAGCGCCCAAACCCGGCAAGAATGAGGTTGCGGCAATGGTCTCTCCGAGCATGGAAGACAAGACTTGTCTGATTACCGGTGGCAGCGACGGCATCGGCTATGTTGCGGCGCGGGAATTGGCCCGGATGGGCGCACGAGTTTTGATAGTTGGGCGAAACGTTGCGAAGACCGAAGAAGCTGCGTCTCGCATAATCGATGAGACCGGCAACCGGGAAGTTGGCTGGCTTCTGGCCGACCTTTCGTCGCAGGTCGAAGTTCGGCGGCTGGCAGAACAGGTCAAGGAACAGTTGCCAAAGCTGGATGTACTGCTTAACAATGCCGGAGCGATCTTCCTGTCCAACAGTACCACCGTTGATGGCATTGAAATGACCTTCGCCCTGAACCACCTTGGTTACTTTCTCTTGACTACGTTGCTGCTGGACCTGCTTAAGAAGTCGGCACCGGCACGGATCATCAATGTCTCTTCCAGTTCTCACTTTTCTCCCAGCGAGTTAGACCTGGAGACTCTCCCAAAACCCGGCAGCGATCACGGCTACCGGGCCTACGGACGTTCCAAGCTTTGCAACATTCTTTTCACCTACGAGTTGGCCCGGCAGCTTTATGGATGTGACATAACGGTTAATGCGCTGCATCCGGGCCTCGTGCGTACCAACATCGCGCGAAACAACGGCATCCTGGGCCGGGTGGCTAACTTCTTCATTAGGGTTCGGGGGGTCGATGCGGCTAAGGGTGCGGAAACACTCACTTTCCTGGCATCTTCGCCAGAAGTGGAGGGTGTTACCGGCAAGTTCTTTGTGGACTGCCGCGCGGTGCCTTCATCGTCCTTGAGTTACGACACCGTCCTGGCCTCCGGCCTTTGGGAAATGAGCGAACGACTGACCGGGCAACCGGCGACCCCGGAGTAGTTCCCCCTTTTCTGACCGCTCTCTTGACCCCACTTCCTCAATCCTTCGCAGAACAGTCGCACAACTATTTACGGCTATTGGCGAATCTCCGTTAAGTATTTCGGATTCGGATGATTTATGTTCCAGATCGACCAATTGTTTCGCGGTGTCAGCCTCCAGGTCTCTCCTTATCTGTTGCATTATTATTGGGAATTTCCACCGCTCTGCCGGAAACATTATTGAAACATCAATGTTACTTTGTATTTACACGCGGGAAATGGAGACGTAACACGGAGCCTCTATTTTTTCTTTGTCGGCTTTAGCTAACATGGCTGGCATCCCGGAGCTCTCTGGGAGCCACCCGTTGAAAGGACCGACGATCGAAATGTCAGGAGGAAAAGTCCGAAATGTCTCTTTTACCCTTACTCAGGTTCCCAGGTTCCCTACGGTTTCTCTCCCTGAGCCTGCTGGTCAGCCTCGGAATGCTGCTGACCGTTGCCTGCGGCTCCGAAGCTCCCACGGCGCGACCGGCGCCCACGGCCGCACCCGTCGCCGAAGTTGCCCCCGCCCCGGAAGCGGTCCCCGCCGCGGAGGAATCCGACACCATCAAGGTAGGGATTCTGCACTCCCTTTCCGGCACCATGTCCATTAGCGAGACCGCCGTCCACGATGCGGAACTGCTGGCAATTGAAGAGATCAATGCTGCCGGTGGCGTCATGGGCAAGCAGCTTGAGGTCGTTATAGAAGACGGTGCCTCCGACTGGCCCACCTTCGCGGAAAAGGCCCGCAAGCTCCTCCAGGAGGACGAGGTGGCCGTGGTTTTCGGCGGATGGACCAGCGCCAGCCGCAAAGCCATGCTTCCCGTCTTTGAAGCCAACAACGGCCTGCTCTTCTACCCCGTCCAGTACGAGGGCCTGGAAACTTCACCGAACATTTTCTACACCGGCGCAACCACCAACCAGCAGATTGTGCCGGCCATCGAGTACCTGTTGCAGGAGGGCAAGACCAAGTTCTACCTGCTGGGCTCCGACTACGTCTTTCCTCGAACTTCCAACCTTATAATCAACAAGCAGCTTGAGGCCGCGGGGCTCGAGGCCGTAGGTGAGGAGTACACTCCCCTGGGCCATACCGAGTACAGTACCGTCATCTCGAAGATCAGGGCGGCTGAGCCGGACGTAGTGTTCAACACCCTGAACGGCGACTCCAACGTGGCTTTCTTCAAGCAGCTTAAGGACGCTGGCATCTCTGCAGAGGACCTGCCCACCATTTCCGTCAGCGTGGCGGAAGAGGAAATCACCGGCATCGGCGCCGACAATATTACTGACCACCTGGTGGCGTGGAATTACTTCCAGACCACCGATACACCGGAGAACGCCAAGTTCGTCGAGGCTTTCCAGGCCAAGTATGGTGCGAACCGGGTAACCGACGACCCAATCGAGGCCGGCTATTTCGGCGTGTACCTTTGGAAGGCCGCCGTAGAGAAGGCTGCCTCTACCGATGTTGCGGCCGTGAAGGAAGCGGCCAAGGGCATCACATTTGCCGCCCCGGGCGGAACTGTTACCATCCACAACGAGAACCAGCACGTTTCCAAGACGGTCCGTATCGGCAAGGTCCGTGGCGACGGCCAAATTGACGAGATCTGGAATTCCGGCACCCCGGTAGTGCCCGACCCCTACCTGGACAGCTACGAATGGGCCGCCGGCCTGCGCGAGTTGGCCCAGTAAGCGGGAGACACGGTCCGGTAAACCCGTTCAATCGCTTATAATTGCGACAGGTTAAAGCATTTCTGTTGACGCCCGGTCGTGGCGGCCGGGCGTCAACTACGCCTAAGGGTAAACGGGTCTGGAATCCCAATGTTTATCCAAGCTAGAAAAGTAGTCACTCTTAGCTTGCCAAAGGGTCTAGAATCTTACCGAAAGACTCTGATTAGGCGCCCAAGGATGAGTTGCAGGCGAGGATTCATGGGAAGCTTTGAATAAGTCATAGACATTGGGGCCAATGCCGAAGGCCATAAGGGGAGCCAAAGGACCTCAGCTAAGAAATTAGCGTCCGTACCCCCGTCCCGACCTTCCTTAGTGAAGTGGGAAGGAACTTGGTCAAGGGTTGCCTGGATTCTGGGGTTAAGGTTTGAATGGCATTTAGTAAGAACGCGAAGGTATTGGTAGCCACTCGGTAATGTTCCGTCTTGGGTGGTCTCGCCAAAAAGACAGGGCAGCCAAAAAGGGGCTCTCTACCAAGTCCGCAGGACAAAACGCCTGATTTGCAGTGATACCGAGTCACTAACAAGGTTCTTCAAAGAAACGTTTAAGTTGGCATAATGGAAGTCTGGGCATCACAACTATTCAACGGTCTCAGCCTTAGTTCGATCCTTCTCCTGACTGCGTTGGGGCTGTCCCTTTCTTTCGGGTTGATGAACGTCATCAACCTGGCCCACGGCGAGTTCATAATGGTGGGGGCCTACACCACCTACGCCCTGCAGCAGGTGGCGACCCACTACACCGGCGACCCCCAGGCCAGCATTACTTTCATCATCGCCATTCCCGCTTCTTTTGTGACTGCCGCCGCCGCCGGATACCTGGTGGAGGCTTCGGTAATCCGCTTTCTTTACCGCCGCCCGCTGGATACGCTCCTGGCTACCTGGGGCGTGGGCCTCTTCCTGCAGCAGATGGCCCGCTCCATCTTTGGCGCTCCCAACGTCCAGGTGGTAGCCCCGACCTGGCTTGGCACAGGGATTACCATCACTTCGGGGCTGTTGCTGCCCATGAAGCGCATCTTTATCATCGGCCTGGTTCTGGCTTGCCTGGGCGGACTCTACTGGTACATGTACCGCTCCAACGAAGGGCGCCGGATGCGCGGGGTTATGCAGAACCGGGAAATGGCTTCCAGCCTGGGCGTATCGACCCGGCGGGTGGACAGTTTTACCTTCGCCCTGGGTTCCGGACTGGCCGGGATTGCTGGGTGCGCCCTTACCCTCATCGGCCCCATCGGGCCCTCGCTGGGAACTTTCTACATTGTGGACGCCTTTATCGTTGTAATCCTGGGCGGGCTGGGTCAGATTCCTGGCACCATAATGGCAGCCCTGATCATAGGCATACTGAACACAGTCTTTGAGTTCGGGACCACGGCGGTAGTGGGCAAGGTGCTGGTGTTCGCCATGGTCATCCTGTTCCTGCAATGGAAACCGGCCGGCCTGATGCGGGCCCGTGGCAGGTAAAACAGTGATGGCGACCAAGCTTTCCATACCTAACGTTGTCAGGGCTGTTGCCGCCCCGATCCGGCTGGGCGGTTTCGCTTCCGAATGGCTGCCGCCGGCCCTGGTGCTGGCCATTCTGCTGGCGGCGCCCCTCTTGCTTTCCGACTTCCGGGTGGCGCTGCTGGGAAAATTCCTGACCTTCGCCATTCTGGCCATGTCCTTGAACCTTATCTGGGGCTATGCCGGAATGCTGAGCCTGGGGCACGGTGTCTTCTTTGGTCTGGGCGGCTATGCCATGGCCATGTTCCTGAAGCTGGAGTCGGCGCAGGGCAAGCTGCCCGACTTCATGTTCTGGAGCGGCCTGACGGAACTGCCCATATTCTGGGCGCCTTTCCAGCATGCCTGGTTCGCTATCCCAATGACCTTCCTAGTTCCGGCGGCTCTGGCCGGCGGCCTCGGATACCTGGTGTTCCGTAGCCGCATAACCGGTGTCTACTTTGCCCTTATTACCCAGGCCCTGGCGCTGATTGTCAGCATCCTGTTTATCGGGCAGCAGCCCTACACCGGTGGTACCAACGGCATCACCAACTACTCGACTATATTTGGGTTCAGCATCAACGCTCCCTCCACCCAAATTGCCCTTTACTACGCCACCCTGGCGGCGCTCACCATAACCTACCTGCTGTGCGCGTGGCTGATTGCTTCACGTTTCGGGCGCCTGCTGGTTGCCATGCGCGACGATGAGAACCGGGTGCGTTTCTCGGGATACGACCCGGCTGCGCTCAAGACGGTGGTGTTCGCCCTTTCAGCCGGCATCGCGGGTATCGCCGGGGCGTTGTTTACGCCCCAAGTGGGGATCATTTCACCCACCATGATGGGTATTGTGCCGTCCATTGAGATAGCCATCTGGGTGGCCGTGGGCGGCCGGGGCGTACTGTTGGGGGCTATCGTAGGTGCCATCCTGGTTAACGGGGCGAAGAGCGGCCTCAGCGAGTCCTTTCCTGCGATATGGCAATATTTTCTGGGCCTGCTTTTCATCGGCGCGGTGTTGATATTCCCTTCCGGAATTATGGGATTGCTCCGGGGTCAAGGCTGGCGGCGGCCAGAGTGGATGTCGCTAGAGCAGATGCGCGGAGTAACAACCAGGTTCCTTCCAGGAGTCAAGAAATGATCGGACGCAGGGCCAAAGAAATCTTCCAGTCAAGAAGTTCTAACGGAGCCAACGGTTTGAGGCCTACTCCAGCTGCCGATAACGTGATCCTTTCCGTAGAGAAGCTGACCATCGGATTCGACGGGTTTACGGTTCTCAACGAACTGGACTTCAGCATGAAATTCGGCGAGATGCGCTTCCTGATTGGGCCCAACGGCGCCGGCAAGACCACCCTCATCGACGCAATTACCGGCAAGTCCAAGCCCGACCGCGGCCGCATTATTTTTGACGGCGACACGGACCTGACCCGCCACCAGGAGCACCAACTGGTGAAGCTGGGCATTGGCCGAAAATTTCAGACTCCCTCGATTTTTGGCAGCCTGAGCGTGTACCAGAACCTGGAGGTGGCCCTGGGGTTCCGGAGCCGAATCACGACTCTGCTGGGTGGGTTCGGCCGCCGGGAGTCGGAAAGAATCATGGGTACGCTTGAAGAGGTGGGCCTTACTGACCGGGTCTCAGACGTTGCCGGGGCTTTGTCCCACGGGGAGAAGCAGTGGCTGGAAATCGGTATGCTGCTGGTCCAGGAACCCAAGCTGCTGCTGATGGACGAACCGGTGGCCGGAATGACCCGCCGGGAACGGGAACGCACCGGCGAACTGCTGCAGGCCATCGGCAGCACCCGCTCCGTCCTCGTGGTGGAGCACGACATGGAATTCGTCCGGCAGTTTGCCCAGACGGTTACCGTGCTGCACTTGGGCAAGGTGCTGAGTGAGGGTACGATGGAAACGGTGCAGCAGGACCCGGAGGTGATTCGCGCCTACCTGGGTCACGGAGTGTCCGGAAATCGCAGAGTGGCGGAGGTTTCCCGCCCCAGGGCCGGAGTAGTAGTCGGGCCAGGCGCCGGGGAGTGATAAGATAATGCGATTCGAAGAGCCGTTGCTGTCCATCCGCGACCTGTCGGTAGGCTACGGCCAGAGCCTGGTCCTTTCCAACGTTGCCCTGGATGTATCCGAAGGGCAGGTGGTCTGCCTGATGGGACGCAACGGTGTGGGCAAAACCACGCTTCTCAAGTCAATAATGGGTCTGCTTAACCCCCGGGCAGGCCAGGTCAAGTTCGACAAGGCGGACATGACCAAGTGGCCGCCCCACCGGCGGGCAAGGGCCGGATTCGGCTATGTCCCCCAGGGTAGGCACGTTTTTCCCTATCTGTCGGTGCTCGATAACCTGCTGATGGGACTGGAGGCCGCTGACGGCGCGGAAAGCCGGGGCGACGCCGTGGGTCGAATGTACGGTCTGTTTCCGGCCCTGGAGACCTACCAGAAGAAGGTGGCGGGTACCCTGAGCGGCGGGCAGCAGCAACAACTGTCCCTGGCCCGCGCCCTCATCCGGCGGCCTTCCCTGCTGTTGCTGGACGAACCCACGGAGGGGATCCAGCCCTCCATAGTCCAGGAAATTCAGGAACTTTTGCAGCGGTTGCGAGACCAGCAGGAAACCACCATATTGTTGGTGGAACAGTTCCTGGACTTTGCCTTGGGCGTGGCCGACTATTGCTACGTAATGGAAAAAGGAGCCATAGTGTTGGAAGGCACCGCCCGGGACCTGGACCAGAACCTGATCCGCGAGTACGTGGCGGTCTAGGGGACATCACGAGATAAAACGTTTAGAGGAATAACGATGACCACTGAAGCAATTACCGGGCGGGAAGAGGTCCTGCGGTTGGCCCACGAAAGCGACGTTAAATTCATTCGGCTGTGGTTTGCGGACATCCTGGGGCACCTCAAAGGCTTTGCAATCACCATCAACGACCTCGAGGAGGCCTTGGACCGGGGTGTAGGCTTCGACGGGTCGGCGATCGACGGCTTTGCGCGGCACCACGAGAGCGACATGCGGGCCTACCCCGATCCGGCCACCTTCACCCTGCTGCCCTGGCGTCCCCGCCAGAACGCCGTAGCCCGGATGTTCTGCGACATCCGCCACCAGCGGGGCCAGACCTTCATCGGTGACCCGCGATACGTCCTAAAGCGAAATCTGGAACGGGCAGAAGCTCTTGGATTCACCTACAACGTGGGCGCGGAGTTAGAGTTTTTCTACCTGCGCAACTCTGAAACGCCGGAATTGCTGGATGCAAACGGCTACTTTGACCAGCTATCCAGCTACCCCGCCACCGAACTGCGGCGGGACACGGTACTGCACCTGGGCGAGATGGGCATTCCGGTGAAGTATTCCCACCACGAGGGCGCGCCCAGCCAGCACGAGATTGACCTGGAGTACACCGATGCTCTGACCATGGCCGACAATGTGATGACCGCCAAATTGGTAGTCAAGGAACTGGCCCTGCTGCAGAACGTGTACGCCACGTTCATGCCCAAGCCGGTGTCGGGCATCAACGGTTCGGGGCTGCACCTGCACCAGTCCCTGTTCCGGGGGGACACCAACGGCTTCTTCGACCCGGACGACGAGCAATACCTGTCCCAGCTGGGAAAGAAGTTCATCGCCGGCCTCATAGCCCACGCTCCCGAGATTACCCTGGTGACTAACCAGTGGGTCAATTCGTACAAGCGGCTGATCCCCGGATATGAAGCGCCCATTTACGTTTCGTGGACCCACGTCAACCGCTCGGACCTGATACGTGTGCCCACTTATGAACCCGGCCTGGAAACCTCCATTCGCATCGAATACCGGGCGCCGGACCCGGCCTGCAATCCCTACCTGACTTTCAGCGTGTTGTTGGCGGCGGGGCTCAAGGGGATTGAAGAAAACTACGAGGTGCCCCCTCCGGTCGTAGGCAACGTGCTGGAAATGTCTTCCCAACGCCGACAAGCCTTGGGTCTGCGGACTCTGCCCACCAGCCTGGGCGAGGCCACTGCCCTGGCCGAAACCAGCGAACTGCTGCAAGAGTCCCTGGGTGACCATGTCTTTAACAGCCTGATTGAGAACAAGAGGATGGAGTGGGAGGACTACCGCTCCATGGTGACGGACTACGAGGTGTCCCGTTACCTTTCAACACTCTAGCGGACCGGGAGTTGCCCTATGATGCTCACCCCCCGCGAATCGGAAAAGCTGATGGTGTACGTGGCGGCGGACCTGGCCCGCAAGCGGCAAGCCAGGGGCCTCAAGCTGAACGTGCCCGAATCGGTGGCCCTCATTACCGAGGCCATACTGGAGTCGGCCCGGGACGGTCGCACCGTAGCGGAGGCCATGGAACTGGGACGGCAGGTTCTCACCCGCGAAGATGTTATGGAGGGGGTGCCTGATTTGGTGGATATGGTCCAGGTGGAAGCCACCTTCCCCGACGGCACCAAGCTGGTGTCGGTTCATGATCCCATAGTCTGAACTTACGGAGTGTAACGCCAGAATGAGCAATCCAATGGGACATTACATTCCTGCCGTTGAACCGATTGAAATCAACGCCGGCCGGGAGACCGTCGGCCTTTCGGTATGGAACACCGGCGACCGGGCTATCCAGGTAGGTTCCCACTTCCACTTCTTTGAGGCGAACCGCGCCCTTCGCTTTGACCGGGAGGTTGCCTTTGGCATGCGGCTGGATATCCCCGCCGGCACCGCGGTTCGATTCGAGCCTGGCGATCGTAAGGATGTAACCCTGGTGGCCATCGGAGGCACCCGCCGGGTCGGCGGCCTGAACGGCCTGACGTCGGGAAGCCTGGACTCCCCGATGGTACGGGCGAGGGCCCTGGACAGCATCGCCCAGCGGGGTTATGCCCACCAACCGGCGACAGGGGCCGACGACCAGGGGGAGAAGTAGCATGGCGCGAATCAGCCGCCAGCAATACGTGGAACTGTACGGCCCCACCGTGGGCGACCGCTTCCGCCTGGCCGACACGGCCCTGGTGTGCCAGGTGGAACGTGACCTGCTCACCTACGGCGACGAACTGGTTTTCGGTGGCGGCAAGACGGCACGGGACGGCATGGGCCAGGCGCCGGAGGCCACCAGCCGGGGCGGCGCACTGGACCTGGTGATAACAAATGCCATAATCATGGACCCGATCCTGGGCATTGTTAAGGGCGACATCGGTGTCAAGGAAGGTCGCATAGTTGCCGTCGGCAAGTCCGGCAACCCGGGCATGATGGACGGCGTCCACCCGGATATGGTAGTCGGCCCCGGCACTGAGGTTATCGCTGGAGAGCACCTTGTTGCCACACCGGGTGGAATTGATGCCCACATACACATGATTTCGCCGCAGCAGGTGTGGCATGCGCTGTCCAACGGGATAACTACCATGATAGGCGGTGGAACAGGCCCGGCCGACGGCACCAACGCCACCACTTGCACGCCGGGTCCCTGGAATATCGCCCGGATGCTGGAAGCCTCCGAGGCTTTGCCGGTCAATTGGGGTCTGCTGGGCAAGGGCAACGCCAGCGACGCCGCGCCCCTGGAGGAGCAACTGGAAGCCGGGGCCAGCGGCCTCAAGCTCCACGAGGACTGGGGCACTACGCCGGCCGCCATTGACCGTTGCCTGGAGGTCGCAGACCGGTACGACGTGCCCGTGGCCATCCACACCGACACGCTGAACGAGGCGGGGTTCGTTGAAGACACCATAGCCGCCATAGCCGGTAGAGCTATCCACACCTACCACACCGAAGGCGCCGGTGGGGGGCACGCCCCGGACATCATCAAGATTGCGGCGGAACTGAATGTCCTGCCCTCATCCACCAACCCCACCCGCCCTTACACGGTCAACACGCTGGCCGAGCACATGGACATGCTGATGGTCTGCCACCACCTCAGTCCGCGGGTGCCCGAAGACGTGGCCTTCGCCGAGAGCCGAATTCGTCCTGAGACCATGGCCGCCGAGGACGTGCTGCACGATATGGGAGTCATCAGCATGTACGCTTCCGACTCCCAGGCCATGGGCCGGGTGGGCGAGAACTTTACGCGCCTGTTCCAGACTGCCGACAAGATGCGCCAGTTCAAGGGCAAGCTGCCCGAGGACTCGCCGGACCATGACAACTTCAGGGCACTGCGCTACTTGGCCAAGCTGACAATCAACCCGGCAGTGACCCACGGAGTCTCCCACCTGGTGGGGTCGCTGGAGCCTGGCAAGGTAGCGGACATCGTGCTGTGGCCCATCGGCAGCTTCGGGGCCAAACCCAAGCTGATCATCAAGGGCGGGATGATTGCCTGGGCAGTGATGGGTGACCCCAACGGTTCCATACCCACCGCCGAACCGTCCTTTTACCGTCCAATGTTCGGGGCATTGGGCAAGGCGGTGGCGAGCACGTCCCTCACTTTTGTATCCCGATCTGCTTATGAAATGGGCGTTCACCGGGAGCTGGGCCTGGACAAGCGGGTGGAACCGGTGCGCGGCTGCCGCCACATCACCAAGCGACAGATGGTGCGCAACGACGCGATGCCCAAGATCGAAGTTGATCCCGATTCTTACGAAGTGCGGGTTGACGGCGAAATCGCCACTGTGCCGCCGGCGGAAAGGTTGAGCCTGGCCCAGCTGCATTTCCTGGTGTAGGACCGTTTCGGTGAGTCATTCTGAAGGTCGTGGGCTGGCCTTGCTGGCTACCCTGCAATTGGCCGATTCATTCTTCCCTACCGGGGCATACGCTCACTCCCAGGGACTTGAAGGAATGGTGGCGCAAGGATGGGTCAGCAACTCTGCCGAGGTGAAGGAATACCTGACTGAACTGCTTACTGGAGCGGTTCTGCCGTCGGACGGCGTGGCGCTGCTGAACGCTCACGGTGCGGCGGCTAAGGGCGATGTTAGAACCGTCATCGAGATTGACAGGTTGCTCCATGCGATGAAACTGCCCGAGGAGATGCGGTTGGCCTCCACTCAAAGCGGGCGGCGGTATCTGGACGAATCCCGGGTGTTGATGGCAAGGGCATCAAGTGTTGAGGATGAGCTCGCCAGTCCCGGTCCTGGCGAGACCCGCCGTACCCCAGAACCTGGGAACCCTGGCCCCCAGTCATCGAGGTCCTTGCCTTCGCAGGAACGACGAAATATGGAAAGCGACGGCATTACGTTTTCCAGTGTACAAGGGGTTTTCGAGGAATATTGGGCCGCTGTAGTGCGACGGGATTCCCCGGGCAGCGCTGCCGTTGCTTTTGCCGTTTCGGCGTGGGCTGGGGACGTTGAAGCAGACGCCGCATTGTACGCCTTCTGCCACAGCTTCGCCATTGGTGTATTGGGCGCGGCCCAGCGGTTGCTGCCACTGACCCACGGGGATGCCCAGCACATACTGCGCTCATTGCACGACCACATAGCGGCCGGGGCCGAAGAAATTGAGGGCCGGCACTGGCGGAATATGACCTCATTCACGCCCCAGGCGGATATAGCGTCTATGTGCCACCAGCATGCGGAAGTCAGGATGTTTGCCAGCTAAGGGCGGTGGAAGGAGTTAACGACTATGAAGAGAGTCCCGAGGATTGGGGTTGGCGGCCCTGTTGGCTCCGGTAAGACCTCCCTCATCGAGGCGCTGGTTCCAATCATGCTTGAACGGGGCCGGAGTCCCTTGGTGATCACCAATGACATATTTACCCGTGAGGATGAAGAACACGCCAGGCGAACGCTGCGTGACGTGTTGGATGGTGACCGCATCCGGGGCGTTGCTACCGGCGCCTGCCCCCATACTGCCGTGCGAGAAGACCCCAGTCTTAACCTGCTGGCGGTGGAGGAGTTGACCGACGCCTACCCCGACGGCGACCTGGTCCTCATAGAGAGTGGCGGTGACAATCTGACGCTGACCTTCAGCCCTGCCCTGGCCGATTTCCAGATTTACGTCATAGACGTGGCTGCCGGGGACAAGATACCTCGCAAGCGGGGACAGGGCATTACCCAGACGGACCTGCTGGTGGTGAACAAGACCGACCTGGCTCCCCACGTTGGCGCAGATCTTGACATAATGCGGCGGGATTTGGGCCTGGTCCGGGGCGAAAGGCCCTACCTCTTTACGAACTGCCGGACGGGCGAGGGTTTAGGGGAAGTTTTGGGCCTGGTTTTGGAGGCCGCCGATGCTCACGGCGCCGCCTGCTGACCCGGTGCGGGTCGCCCATAATGGCTCAGTCGAGCTGACCCTTGCCGAGCGGGACGGGCGGTCCCGGCTGGTTAAGTCTCGCACGCGGCCGCCCCTGCTGGTGCAGAAGGCGCTATATCCCGACTGGGCGCTTCCCGGCATGGCCTTCGTCATGCTGGCCAACCCCACGGGAGGCATATTTCAGGGCGATGAGCACCGCATTTCGGTGCACGTTGAGTCGGGTGCTGCGGCCCACGTGACCACCCAGAGTTCCACCAAGGTTCACGCGATGCCCGCCGGGCTGGCCCAGCAGGATGTAGAACTGAAGGTAGAGGCGGGTGGCTACTTGGAATACCTTCCCGATCCGGTCATACCCTACCAGGGCTCGGACTACGAGCAACACACATCGATTTCGGTACGGCCTGGGGGAGTCCTGATTTACTGGGATGTTTTTGCCCCGGGTCGCGCTGCCATGGGCGAGTTTTTCTGTTATCGCCGCCTGGCTAACCGTCTGGAGGTATTGGACGGGAGTGGCTGCCCAACGTACCTGGAATCATTTGTCCTCACGCCAGCCTCGCACGACCTCCTGGCGCGCGGGGTTCTAGGAAGCCCCGGGGTAGGTGTGGGGTTCGCTCTGGGTTCGATGTTGGTTATTGCAGAAATGAAGAGGCTGGAGCCGTTGGCTCTTGAGCTGCAGGAGTTGCTGCCGGCGGACCGGGAAGTCGCGGTCGGGGTGACTCGAATGCCTAACAATACCGGTCTGGGTATCAGGGTTATCGGACGGGATTCTGCAAATGTTCAAGCAGTCCTTGTGCAATTCTGGTCGGTCGCCCGGCAGCACTTGTTGGGCGTTGACGTACCCTTTCTTCGAAAGTACTGAAGGGAGAAGGCTAGCACACAGGTTATCTCCTTTTCAGTCTCCAAAGATGCCCTGCTTGAATCGCCCGCGAGGTCGAAACGCCAGCCTAGGGTTTCCATGAGCTATCACTGGCAACGGTTTGTTTCTCCCTCCAACCGATCGGCTCATTTTCGGCCTACTTGGACTTAGCTCCGTATGCTACCCTTAAAGGTGTAAAGAAAATGGCAATGAAGAGGTGCTGCGGTGCGGTTTGCAGCGTTTACTACGGTGGCGGCTTCTGCGGGTGAGGCCACTAGCTCGGCGGAGTTACTGGACAACCTGAGGGCTCAGACTGTTCTCGCTGAGCAGCTGGGCTTTGAGGCCATTTGGCTTGGTGAGCATCACTTTGGCCTCTATGGGGTGGGTGACATTCCCAATCCGATACTTTTGGGCGCCGACCTTGCCGCCCGGACGTCCAGGATTCGTATTGGACAAATGGCCAATATCGCATCCTGGTGGCATCCCATCAGGCTGGCAGAGGACATTGCCACCCTGGACAACATGACCCGGGGTCGAGTCGATGTCGGATTTGGCAGAGGAGTCTGGCCCTATGAAGGGCCCCAGTTCCATCCCAACGCGGACCCGCGCAAGGACCAGGAGAACCGGGAACTGTTTCAGGAAACAGTGGAAGTTGTCCGGAAGATATGGTCTGAAGAGTTCTTCTCACACCAGGGCGCCAACTACAATTTCCCGGTTCCGGACACCGTATTCTCTCATCCGTCCTACCCTCCCGACCCAGCCTGGAGTGAGGACGGCCAAGTAACCCGGCTGCGCGTAACGCCCCGACCGTTCCAGAAGCCCCATCCCCCGCTCTGGATGACCGTATCCACCGATCGATCGGTGGAAACCGCCGCCGAAATGGGTTTGAAGGCCTGTTATTGGCAACCCCCGCCGCTTCGTTTGCGAGAACGGATGAAACACTATGCCGAAGTCAGGTCAGAGGTCGAGGGGCGTCGATTCAGCTTGGGGGAAGACCAGGCGGTGATGCGATCCACTTACGTTGCCGCGTCAATGGAAGAGGCCCGGCGGGAGGCCGAGGCGGGAATCATGTCCGCATACATTTTTAACGATCCCTTCCGGGGGAGGCAGGTATTCACCAACCCTGGGGAAGAAATGGATACCGAAGTGAAGCTGGATTGGGAGTTCCTGGAGCCGCGAACGCTGTTGGTTGGCTCTCCGGACAATGTCGTCGAAAAGATTCAGGAATTGCAGGAAGTGTGTAACCTTGACTACCTGCTGGTGGAATTTGCGCACGCGGGAATCTCCTTGAAGAAAACCCTGCAAAATCTGGAGAACTTCGGGACCAAAGTGATGCCGCGATTCATCGGTTAGCCTTAGAGCTCCTGACAACTGGGCTCTTTTGTGTCTTGTTTGCTGGCTCACCGTGTTGCCTCAAAATAAAGTGTTACCGAAGGGTCAAACGTTGCGTCAAAATTATTGTTACTATGAGAGTGTCGATGGTTGAGCCTGTGCCAGTTGCCACAGGCGTTCCAGTTCCTTGTTGATGGCCCTTAATAGTTTGACTGGGTTGGTTCTCTGGTACTCTTGATCCAGCCGCTTTTGCTGGGACTGGGAAAGGACTCCCTGTTCCAACAATCGGCGGTAGGGAGTTCTGGGAGCATCATACACCTTGCGGACTCGGGCTCCCTGGCGGTGTTTTTCCTGCAGTTGCATTGCCGGCTGGAAGAAGTTCACGTAGCGCTCTACCAGGGGATAGAGGCGGTTCAGCTGAGCGAGAGATTCCTGGGACTGGTAGCGGTCATAGCCGATGAGTCGGCGGACCACGGACCAGTTTTTCTGCTCGATGTGGGCGTTGTCGTTCTTCCTGTAGGGTCTGGCCCGGGTGAAGGTGATGCTCTTCTGCTGGCAGTAGGAGTAGAGGTGGTGGTTGATGAACTAGCTGCCGTTGTCGGAGTCGATACCCAGGAGGGGAAAGGGCAGGGATTGGCCGATGTGGTGGACGGCGCCACCCACTCTTTGTTGACCCTTGCCCATCACGCCCCTGCAGGCTACCCAGCCGATGGCGATGTCCACGGCGCTGAGGGTGTTGAGGTACTGGCCTTCGGTGGTTTCCCCGCAGTGGGCCACCAGGTCTATTTCCAGGAAGCCGGGCTGGTGTTCGTTCCATTCAGCGAAGGTGCGAATGGGGATGGCCGCCTTGAGCAGGGAACCGGGCCTGGTGGTGGAGAAGGGTCTCCTGTGCTCCGGATGGCGGTGGGGGCGGAGCAACCGGTCGATGGTGGCGGCGCTCATGGCGCATACCTGTTCCTTAATTTCCGGTGCCAGGATGAGTTCACCGTGACGTTCCAGGACCTCCAGTAATTCAGGGAGGAAAGGCTGCAGGCGCTTGGCACAGACCCGGTCGCTGGCTTCCCACAGGGTCCTCAGGGCAGCGGCGGCTTCCAGACCGTAGCGTTTAGGGCGACCTGTCCTGCTCTGAGCGAGGGCAGGGGACGGGGCATTCAGGGCGCGGATCAAGGCCTTGCGGTGTTGGCCAGCGACTCGCACCGCTTCATCCAGAATCTGCCCCTTTTCCCGACGACCGGCACGGTTGTATCGTGGTCTGATAGCGTCCAAATACTCTCTCATTCCGCCTCGCGTCATGCCACCCTCCGGTAACATCAATTGCGAGGCAACGATACCCTCCCCGGTAACACTATTTATGAGTCAATTCGCTCACGTTTTCTTTGTCCCTTGGTTTGCTACAATAGCTACGCAATATAGGCTTAGCGTTATTTCAACGCTGGGGAGATAGTCATAATATGTCCGTTCAGCGTTTGTTAGCTTGTTTCGCCCACCCAGACGACGAGGCATTTCCAGTCGGTGGGGCCCTGGCGGCCCACGCTTCCCGCGGCGTGCAGATCAGATTGATTACGGCCACTTTGGGTGAGGAGGGCGAGATCCGTCAGAGTGGGTCGGCTACGCGAGACACCCTGGGATTGGTGCGGCGGGTTGAACTGGCAAGGGCAGTGCGCATTTTGGGTCTGGATGACCACATCGTCCTGCATTATCGGGACTCGGGAATGGTGGGAACGCCTCCCAATGAGCATCCTCAAGCCTTCGTCAATGCTCCCGCGGAAGTAGTGATTGAACGACTGGTTGAGGAAATCCGGCGATTCCGGCCGCAAGTAGTGCTTACCTTCGACCCGGCGGGCCTTTACGGGCATCCGGACCATATTGCCATATGCCAGCACACGACTGAGGCCTTCAAACGGGCCGCCGACCCCACGGCATATCCACAGCATCTGGTTAACGGAGTGGAGCCCCACGCTGCACAGCGCCTCTATTACAGTGCACGCCCTAGAGGGTTCAGAATGGAATGGGCCCGGACCCTGCAGTCCTACGGGATTGATTTTCCGCTGCCTGACCCAAATCGGGCCAATGACGGGGCCCCGCCGGAAGACATCAACCTGGAAATGGACGTTTCCGCCCAGATGGAAGTCAAGATGGGCTGCATCCTGAGCCACAGGACCCAGGTGGCTCCTGACTGGCCTTATGACCGGGTACCACGGGAGGCGGCAAACAAGATACTGGGTCGGGAGTACTACATTCGTGGATGGCCTGCCGTAACGAACGACGAGACGGTCTCCCCTGACTTCTTCGCAGGCTTGCCAGAGGACGAATAACGGCAGGGGTTTGGGCTGAAAGAGGCAATCGTGGTGGAGGGAGAGAATTCAGGGGCGGTTGCTGAAACCGCCCCTGAATTCTTGATGGTACTCGTTGGCCCTTCGCATTGAATAGGGTGGGCTAACGCAAACGTGGCGCTACTTCCTGGGCATACAGTCTGACCGAGTTGAGCACCTGTTCCACAGTTAGTCCGCCGCCCACGTTGGGTTCCATAATGATTCCGTCCAGCCCCAATTTATCGTTGAGTTCAGTTAGCTTTTCCACGACCGTATCGGGGCTGCCGTAAGCAAGTCGGTCTTTAAGCAGGTCATCGTAGGTGACGTTGGCCAGGCGCTCGGCGCGTTCCTGGCGTTCTTCGGACAGTGTAGTGCCCGCCGCACCGGCGGTGGTTCCAAACAGGCCGCCCAAACGGCGATAGGAACGCATGGTGCTTTCCTCAGGTTCCGACCGCCCCCGGTCGTCGGTCTCAGCCACATAGATTGGGACCCGCAAAAAGACTTCACCCCTTCCTTCTAGCCCCGCCTCTTCCCGCGCCTGGTGGTACATTTCCATATGCTCGGCAACTTCGTTGACATCAAAGCCGCGAAGGCCGGAAATAACGTTGTGGCCGCTGCGGCCTACCTGGGGGAATGTGTCCCTTGTTGTAGCCGCAATCCGGATCGGAGGATGGGGCTTTTGATAGGGCTTGGGCAGGACACAAAGGTCGTTGAAGTTAAAGAACTCGCCCTCGTGGGAAAACCTTTCCTCAGACCAGGCCTTCAATATCACATCCAGAGACTCCTGAAAGCGGGCACGGCTCTCGGCGTATGGGATGCCGTAACCGTCATAGGAACGGGGGAATCCGCTCCGTCCCACGCCAAATTCCAGCCGGCCCTGACTTACCTGGTCTACCGTGGCAGCTTCTTCAGCAAGCCGAACGGGATGGCACAAGGGCAGCACGCTGACTCCGGTGCCAATTCTGACCTGCTTAGTACGTCCGGCGATTGCGCTGGCCATTATCAGGGGAACCGAGACCACGGAGGGAATGCCCGCGCCCATCGGGTCGCCCGGCCTCCTTGGCGCGGCAAAGTGGCGTTCCGCCAACCAGACACCGTCCAAGCCAAATTCGTCAGCGGTGTCAGCCATAGCGAAGGCCTCTTCAAAGGCCTCCTCCTGGGTTACTCCCGTTCGGTAGTCACATTCCATTACCAGTCCGACGTGCATCGCATTTTCCTCATGCTTGATAGACTTTAGGAACCCGCCAGGAAAGTTCTCTTTCCATAATCGTTAGTTGGGTCTCTATAAACCGAGTCATAGTGCCCGTCATCGGCTCCCAGATTCCCCAGGTCGAGAGCTCAATACTCAAGCACGGGCCCTGAATGCGGTAATATGTCGGCCCACTTCCATCTACCTAACCTATTCAGGCAAAGTAGAAATCGTTCAGGACAGCTTTGACTTCGTACAGTTTCGCTGGTGCGTCCGGCTCAGGCAACCTACTATTCCAAAGGGGAATGGCTCCCAGAAGCTTCGACCCTTGACCATTCGTCCAAGCACTTGTTGGGGAGCCTTTCAAGTCGGGAATAACGTCGTCCTTACCTGCCCTGACCAAGGTTTCGCAGGGACGGTCTCCGATTGCCGCAACCCCGTAGTTCGCCATCCAACGACTGGATAATGCCCAACCCGGCGACAGCGTGCCCTTCCTAGGGTTTCACTATGACACCATAGTCTTCGTATTTGGCAGGCTCGACCCCGATAAAAGTAGGGGACATGTGACTGCGCCTACCTACGACCGTGACGTTTAGCGCAAGGGTGTGCCCTCCAACCTGCCAGCCCCACGGTCCCGGTTTCGATGGTTTACCAAAAAAGGCCAGCCAATAGTGTTCGTCGTCACCTTGAATTCGGTCGGCCCGGGAAGAGACTTCCAATTTCGTCTCGGCTGGTACGATGTCCATTACGGTGGCAAATCCGTCGGGGCTCAAAACCGTAGCCAAGAATCCAAGCAACGCCTCCACTCGCAAGGCGTTCAAATCACCTATGCGGACGCCATTACGCTGGTAGCTCAGCATTCCTGCCGGCAAATTGGACCAATTAGACCTGACTGGATCTTCAAAGGTGTACATTGCCGTTGCCAATTGTTCTTCAGACTAAGTGCTGATGAATGCGATGGCGGCGCCGGCAATGTTGGCGGTTTTCTTGGCGTCTGTTTCAGAGTTCTAGTTGCGGCCGTTGTGCTCACCGGATTTCGAATTCCGGCTGTGCTCCCCAGTTACGGTACTGACGCTGTGTTCCGAGTCATTGCCGTGTTCGCCGGACTCTCCACCTGAGCCTACTTCCGGGTGCGCGCTCCAAGTGGCAAAGGGCTGGCCGGTCGCTTTTAATGTTATGTCGGTTGACTGGCCGGGAGCCAAGTCCACGGGGTTAGTTGGCCCCAACTCAGTACCGTTTGAAAGATGAACTTCAACCCGCACCCTATCCAGAGTGGCGCCGGTTAAGTTGCTGACCTGTCCCTCGAAGGCATTTGCTGTCCGGTCATAGTCCAACACCAGCCTAGCGCCAGCCCGAACCTTATCATAGGTATCCGTCAGGCCAAACTGCTGCGCCGATTCTTCCCCGTCCCCGCGGTCGGAAAAGCTTTCAGTACTGTCATCGTTTACTGAACCGGATTCAGTTATTTCCTGGTGTTCGCTATCTTCTCGTACTATGTCATCTGACCGGGTTTCGGATTGGGTGCAACTTGTGAATCCGATCAGCAGGGCGATACCTAATATGGCAAGACCTTTTGACAGGATTTTTCCAGAACTGTCCTCTTCGCCAAGACTATCTGGACCTTTCATGGGGTTGTGGGATTGCCTCCCCGAATTCTCCATTGTTCTTCCTTTGCGCCTTAGTCTTACGTCTTTGATAGCGCAAGAACGAACATACCAGCGAACTATGAAGAAATTTTGAAGGCTCTTTGGCCTCGGCGGCCTTTCCGTTCAGCAATTCAAACGAAGCTCAAATACCACTCATTACTGCTCGAGATACACTGCCGGAGTTGCCAGGAACTTGGTGCGACAGTCCAGGCCGCAAAAGTAGTACCACTGACCGTTATGAAAGCTTCGGGTTCCCTGCTGGGGATCGACTTCTGAGGCCCCATGCATGGTCTGCCCCGTCTGGGCACGGGCTTCAGCCTCATCTATTTCCATTCCACATACCGGGTCTTTAGCCATATTATTTATCTCCTGAATTGAGCAGGTGGCAGATGCCTCGACCAACCTTAATTCCACTAGGCCGGAACTTCCAGATTCATTCCCAGCCTTATTTCTCCCGGCTGGTCCAACAGCGCGCGGGCGATCCTGGCGCGGTGTTCAAAACTGGTACCGAGGCGCATGGTCCACGTGGTGACTCTCCGGTACCAAAGGTGAAGGTCAAACTCCATCATAAATCCCATGCCGCCGTGGAGGACCTGAGAGGACCTGACTACTGCCTCACACTTGTCGTTGCAAAAGGCCTTGGCCTGGGAGACCTCGACCGAGGCCGGCAATCCCTGGTCCATCTTCCAGAGCGCTTCATAGGTCAACAACTGACCCCCGTCAACCCACAAAATCATGTCGGCACAAATGTGCTGTATGGATTGGAAGGAAGCGATGGGACGACCGAAAGCCACGCGGTTCTTGGCATAATCAATGCCCATTTCCGCGTCCTTGCGAGCGGCGCCCACAATCTGCGCGCACAACAGCGCGGTGCCCCGGTCCAGCATACGCTGGGCAATGGGCCAACCCTCGTTTAATTCGCCAACAAGGTTGTCCTTGGAAACGTGGACTCCGTCAAAGGTGACCTTGCTTTGCTTGTCCTTAGCCAGGGTAGTCAAAGAAATCTGGGACACGCCCCTCGCGGTAGTATCGACCAACAGCAGGGATAGTCCGGCGCTGGCATCGCTGGCCGGAGCGGTCCGGCAGGCGACCAGGCACTTTTCGGAGGAGGTGAAATTGTCCACGAACATTTTGGTGCCGCTAAGGACAATATCGTCGCCGTCTTCCACCGCCTGGCAGTTAATCGTTTCGGGAAGGAGCCGGGGGTTTTCTTCGCTGAAAGCCCAGGAGAGTACCAGACTGCCCTGGCTCACGCGGGACAAAAGAGTCTGCTTTTGGCTTTCGGTGCCGGCCTCCGCAATAGTTAACGCCGCGACCATCGTTGAGTGGAAGGGGACAGGGCTGATGGCCCGGCCGAGTTCTTCAGAGATAAGGCCAAGGTAGGTGAGAGGCAGCCCTTGACCACCGTACTGTTCGGGCAAAGAAATTCCAAGCCAGCCCAGGTCGGCCATCTGCTGCCACAGTTCGGGGGGATAGCCCAAGTCGTCCTTTTCCATGTCCCTGGCCAGGCGCGGTGGGCACTCCGCTTCCAAGAACTCCCTGGCCAGGTTTTTCACCATTTGTTCTTCTTCGTTAGGCAGTACGTCCATCGGTTTCCTTTGCGTTTATCTTTGAGTCCTGGAATAAATGCCCAGAGTGGGCAGCGCTCCCTGACAACTAACCTCGAGGCATCCCCAATCCACGCCGGGCGATCTGGTCCCGCATAACCTGGGTGCTGCCGTGGTTAATGCCGGACTGGAAAGCGCCCATCAGGTTGTGGGCAAATACGCCCTCCTCGATGGCGTCTTCGGAGCCGTTCAGCAATTGAGCATAGGGCCCGAGGATTTGGGATATGGTTTCGGTAGTTTTCACCCCGTGCTCTGGGGCAAATACCTTCTCAGCTGAACCCTCGTAGGTGAAATTGCCGCCCTGCTCCACCAGCGACATGCTGCGCATGGTCATCAGCCGGCATACCTGCGCCTCGATCCAAAGTTCGGCGATCCGGTCGCGAACTGAGGTGTCCTCGGTCAGATCAAGCCCGCCCAGCTCGTTACCCTTAACAAAATTAACTATATCTTCGTCCCGCCGCACCGAAATGAGGTAGCGACTGGCGCCCACGCGGTCCAGGTTCAGGCCCATGGCCCCGACGTACCAGCCCATATTTTCTTCGCCCAGCAGGCAGGATGCGGGGACCCGGACGTCCTCAAAGAAGACCTCGTTAGTGCGATTGTCCCCATAGGTTGTTCCAGCGGGGGCCGGTGGGTCGTTCTGGATAGTCCAAAGGGGACGAACGGTTATTCCCGGGGTATCCATGGGAAAGACGAAAATAGAAATGCCCCTGTGTTTGGGGGCATCAGGGTCGGTGCGAGCCATCAGGTAAATGTGGCTGGCGTAATGGGCAGCCGTGGTAAACATCTTCTGGCCGTTGATTACGTACTCATCGCCATCCCGCACAGCGCGGCATTGCAGGCTAGCCAGGTCGGCACCGGCCTGCGGTTCAGTGAAGCCCAGAGCAAAGGAGATTTCGCCCCTGATCATACCGGGAAGGAAATACTGTTTCTGCTCCTCGGTACCAGCGGCCAGGATGGCTGGCGCTCCGCTTCCGGCGCCTCCGACAGTGATGCCGGCCCGGGCGAATTCTTCCTCAACGATATACTGGTCGATACGACTTCCGTCCTGACCGCCGTATTCCTTCGGCCAGCTAATGCCGACCCACCCTCTTTCCCCAAGCTGGCGATACATTTCGCGAACTTTAGGGCCACGGTGGCGGATGCCCAATTCTTCAATTTCCTGACGAACTTCGTCGGTGACGTTTTCCTGAATGAAAGTCTGGACGTCTTTCCGTAAAGCTTCCTGTTCCGGAGTGTATGCAAACTCCATAACTTTACCCCTGTCAAGAATCACGGCCGCGGCCGAGATCAAATACTGGTGATGCCCGGTGGCATGGCACGGTCGCTTCCGTGCCCGAGGAAGGTGTCGATTCCAAGTCTATAGTCACGGGTATTATATTACGCCGCTATGGGAGTGTCATCCGCTATCGCAAGCAAGTTAACGGCAAGGGCACTTCAATAGCCTGGTATTCGGATTAGTCTGAGGCGGCCAGAATGGGCTGCAAAGCATCGACCAACGCTGGGAGGTACTCCTTCCAGTCACCAACTATGCCCACATCCGCTGCCTTGAATATGGGGTGCCGACGGTTGCTGTTGACTGCAATTATTACACCGGCCTTCTGGATTCCCACCGTGTGGTCGAATACGCCCCGGATACCGACGGCCAGGTAAACGCGAGGGGCTATGGCGCGTCCGCTGATGCCTACCTGGACCTGATGGGGCAGCCAACCGGCATGGACGACGTTGCGGGTAGTGGCCACGGTGGCGCCGATACGGGACGCCAGGGCGTTGACCTCGGGCAAACTTTCGGGCCCACCTATTCCCATGCCGGCCCCCAGGACGATATCCGCCTGAGCCAGGGCAATTCCGCCTGGATCTTCTTCATTATGGGTTTCCAGGACGTTGATGTCTGCTTCCCCGAATGCCGGTGCGGAAAGGGATTCAACGGTGGCGGTGGCGCTGGTGTCAGGCTCAATGGGAGTAAGCAGGCCTGGACGCAATGTGACAAGGTTGGGCAAGGTCTTGGAAAGAATGGGGGCGACCACATTTCCGCCCAGGGCGGGCTTCAACTGCACCAGCCTTCCAGCTTCGTCAATTTCCAGGTCAACTGCATCGCCGGTTAGGCCCAGCCCCAGTCTGGCTGCTATCCGGGAAGCCAGGTCTCGACCGTCGGCGGTGGCAGCGAACAAGACGGCATAAGGTCTTTCCGTGCTCATGGCCTGAGCCAAGGCGTTGCTAACGCCCCGGCCACAAACGGGACCCAGGGAGGAGTTATCCAAGGTCAGGACGCGGTCGGCGCCGTATGCGGCAAGGGATTGCAGGGTTTGGTCACTGGGAGTACCAATCAGCACAGCAGCTACCTGACTCCGAGTGGTGCCGGTCAATTGCCTTGCCTTGCCCAGCAGTTCATGTGTGACTCGCCGTAGACCGGTTTGAGAGGTTTCGGCGACCACCCAAATGGCCTGGTCCCGTGCGGCTGGATAGCGTTCGGCGCTAATTGGCTCAGAGGAACCTTCGTCTTCAGAGGCCAGAGTTAACAAGCTCTCCGCGAGCATTAGGGCGACCTGCCGTGCGGCGGCGTCCGGCGATTCTTCTTCAATCATCAGGCCTTGCCTGGTTGGTTCTATCAGCCGAATGTCTTCCACCCAGGTTGGCGAACCTTCGAGACCGAACTGGGTCAGGTCGTCGGTTAAGTCGGCACAGGACAGTTCCTCAACGGGTTTCTCCTGGGCCGCCGCCATCTGTTCCCGATTGGCAAAAGACTCGGCTGTAACTCCCTCGGTTACGCATACCACCGCCGGCAGGGAGCACTCGATCACCTGGTAGCCTTCGTCGGTAATTCGCTCGGCGACAATAGTTCCGTTTTCCGCCCGGTAGTCCAGCTTTCTCACCTGGCTGATGTGAGGCAAGCCCAGCAATTCGGCCAGTTCCGGCCCTACCTGTCCGGTTTCAGCGTCACTGCTGTTTCGCCCGCATACAATCAGGTCGGGCTTTTCTCGCTCCAATACCATTCCCAGCGCGCGGGCAGTTGCCAGCGTGTCCGAGCCCGCCAGGGCACGATCACTCAGCAGGATGCTGCGGTCTGCGCCCAATGCCATGCAGGTTACCAAGCCCTCGCGAGCTTGAGGGGGCCCCATGGAGACGGCAAGCACCTCATCTCCTGGCTCGGACTTTAGCTCCACCGCCCGAACCAGTCCCAAGACGTCGAAGGCGTTAACTTCTGACGGGACGCCATCCCTCACGATAGTCTTGGTCTCATAATCGAATGTAATTCTTGAGACCACGGGCACGTACTTCACACAGACTGCCGTCTTCATTCAATTGCTCCTTGGCATTGGGGTAGCAGGGTGGTGGATGACGGAAAGCAGGGCCCTAGCAGCCACTCCCGGACATTCCTTCCAGCAGACGCGACTGGGTTTCGTTAGTCAAACGTTGCAAGGCCGGACTCAGCGTAACGGGATAGCGGGGCGGGTTCGTGATTCGTTTAAAATGGGTGTCGAGACGGTCAAAGTCCAGGACGAAACGTTCTCTCATTTCGGACAGGGCCGGAGCTGGGCGGGTCTTGCGGCCGTTTTCCATGACAGTTTCCAGCAGCGGCTCTCCCGCAGGCAAGGTATCGTCCTGCAGGGAAACTACATCCCGGGAGAATATGCCGTTCGACTCACTCAACCTGTAGACTTGCTTGGCACCGGGTGGCGACACCTTCCCGGGGCTTAGCTTCATCACCGGTTGCGCGTCGTAGCAGGCAAGCTTGTAGGACATGTCCGTGTAGGGAGCGTCAGCAGATACACCCACCTTTGTTCCCACTCCAAACAGGTCTATGGGCGCTCGCTCTTTGACCAGCCTTTCTATTTCGTATTCGTCGATGCCGCCACTTACGACAATCCTGACGTACTCAAGCCCGGCATCGTCGAGGATACGACGGACCTGCTTGCTCAGCTCGAAGTAGTCACCTGAATCCAGCCTGACACCCACCAACCGGTGCCCGGCGGCCTCCAGCTCTTTTCCGACCTGCACGGCATTGTAGGCGCCCTCAATGGTGTCGTAGGTATCCAGCAACAAAATTGTGCGGTGAGGGAAGGACCTGGCGTAAGCCCGGAAGGCTTCAATTTCGGTGGGATAGGCGGTAATAAGGGAATGGGCCATCGTACCTGCCGGAGGGATGCCGTACCGGTACGCTGCCATGACGTTGCTGGTGGATTGGAAACCCGCAATGTAACCGGCCCGAGCCATGGTCAGGGCTCCATCTACCCCGGGGGCTCGGCGGGCGCCAAAGTCGGAAATGCCGCGGCCCTGGCCGGCCCAAACGCAGCGGGCCGCCTTGGTTGCCTGCAAACTCTGGAGGTTAAGGCGGTTGATTATCAGGGTCTCCACCAACTGAGCTTCGATGATAGGGGCAGTTACTTCCAGCACAGGTTCATTGGCAAAGAAGATGCGGCCCTCGGGGATGGCCCTCACGCTTCCCGTGAAACGGAGTTGGCCCATAAACTCAAGAAAATCATCAGTGAACAAACCCGTATCTTTCAGGTATTGACTACTGCCATCCCCGAAGCAAAGACCTTCCAGGAACTCCAGTGTGTCTTCTAACCCTGAACAAACAAAATACCCCCGGTTGGGGGGGTAGCTGCGAACAAAGAGGTCAAAAGTTGCCGGTGCAAACATTTGCTGGCCAAAGTAAGTCTGGGCCATCGTCAATTCGTACAAATCGGTGAACAGGCCCAGGTCGGCACGGGTAATGTGGAAAGCGCTTTGGCTCATGCCATAATTCTGGATATTTTCCAAGGAATGAAGGCCATTCTGTATCTGGCGCTATTATGTTTGTGCCCTTGTGAGTCTGTCAAACTGCATTCCGCTGAACACCTTCGGAATAGCTCCCGGGCAGTTTCGAAAGTGAGCGCCCGTTTATATGTATTCATTAAGTGTGATTATTTTTGAGACGGGTTCCTCAATAATGTTTTCCAGATTGGCAAGAAATCGGCAAGAATATGGACTGAAAACCATAAAGGTTCAATTTGACACTCTTGGTTACCTTGTTTATTATAGGCGCATCCGAGTCAGCCAAAAACTGAACGGTTAAAAACTTAATATAACTCTGGAACCCTTATCCAGAACGGCAGAGGGAACGGCCCGATGAAGCCAAGCAACCGGCCCTGGCGTAAGTCGCCGAGGGCAAGGTGCTAAATCCGGCCTCTCCCCGGATTGTGGGGAGTGGAAAGATGAGGGAGCTACAAGAAATATGTGCTTCTCTCATTGAGAAGCTTTTTTATTGTCCGGAAAATATTGGGGGAGACTTCAGCGTTGAACGAAATACGCCCAATCCAGTGGGATGACGGCATTCTCAAGCTCCTTGACCAGACCCGCTTACCTGTGGAGCAAGTTGTGGTGGAGTTGGATGACTATCGAGGGGCCGTAACCGCCATTCGAGACATGCAGGTCCGGGGCGCACCCGCAATCGGCGTGACGGCAGCCTACGCCGTAGTAATGGCAGCCAAAGAACTTGCTACTGATGACAAGGGTGTCTTCCTGGCCGGTTTGCAAGAAGCCGCCCAAGCCATCAACGCCGCACGACCCACCGCTGTAAATCTTCAGTGGGCGGTACGCAGAATGCTGGAAGTGGCAGAAGCTGAACCAGACTTGTCCAATATGGTAAACCGGCTTCTCACCGAGGCCAAGCTGATCCAGGAAGAAGACGAGGAGATAAACCGGCGGATGGGAGATTTCGGCAAGTCTCTCATGCCGGATGGGGGTTCGGTACTGACCCACTGCAACACCGGCGCCCTGGCTACTTCGGCTTTTGGAACGGCCCTTGGAGTAATACGGGCAGGCTGGGAAACCGGCATGAGGTTTAAGGTATTCAACACCGAGACCCGTCCCTTCCTACAGGGTGCCCGCCTGACGGCGTGGGAATTCCAGCAGTTGGGCATTCCGGCAACGCTGATCGTGGATTCGGCCGCCGGCATGCTGATGCGGCAGGGCAAGGTCAGCTGCGTCATTACCGGCGCCGACCGAATTGCGGCAAACGGCGATACGGCCAACAAGATAGGCACCTACTCCCTTGCAGTGCTGGCCAAGGAGAACGGAATTCCCTTTTATGTGGCCGCCCCCACCAGCACGGTTGATTTGAGCCTGTCTTCCGGGGACGAAATTCAGATCGAGGAGCGGGCGGGGTCTGAAGTGACCCATTTTCAGGGTGAGCCCACTGCCCCAGTAGGCGTTGAGGCGTTGAATCCCGCCTTTGATGTTACGCCTTATCGCTACGTCAGCGCTATCGTTACGGAGAGTGGGGTTGTGCGACCGCCCTTTGTGGAAGGGCTGAAACTGGCCGTCGGTGGACCCTAACCCCTGAGTCCTCCGAATCACTGGTGCATTGAGGAGAGAAATGCCTGTTACCGACCAACAAACCCGGCGCCGCATGGCGAGCACCGGACTGACTGTTTGCGACAATGCAAAAGCCTGCAACGGCTATGTAGTATTTGCCCCCATGAGCGGCAGCGGCCAGGTTTACCTGGTAGACGCGCAAGGCAAGGAAGCTCACCAGTGGAATTTGCCGCACCCACCAGGTTTGTACGGCTACCTTCTGCCCAATGGCAACCTGTTCTACGGTGGAAAGACCCGGGACGAGACCTGGGAGCGTTTTCCCTCCTGGAAGCGGTTCAAGGGGGGCGCAATGCTTGAGGTGGACTGGCAGGGAAATGTAGTGTGGGAACACTACGACCCGGAGCACCACCACGACGCACGGCGCACCCCGGAAGGCGGCGCCATGTACCTGACGGTGGAGTTGATGGGTCCGAGCCTGGCAAGCAAGGTCAAGGGCGGAGTTCCCGGTACGGACACCGAAGGTATGTGGGCCGATGTCATCGTGGAAGTAGATGCCGACGGCAACCGGGTATGGGAGTGGCATGCGGCAGAACACCTGGACCCCGAGCGTCACATCCTTACATTCAATGACCTGCGGGATGAATGGAGCCACGGAAATACTGTGGTGCCTCTGGATGGCGACCGGGTGATGTTCAGCTTCCGCAATATATCTACGGTCGGGATCATCGACAAGAATTCAGGGAAAATTACCTGGCAACTGGGCGATACGGTCTTGGCGCAGCAGCACGACCCCAATTTGCTGGCCAACGGGAATGTCCTGATTTACGACAACGGCTCTCACCGGAAACATACTGGACTGCCCTTCTCCAGGGTAATTGAGGTTAATCCGGCCACCAACGAAATTGTCTGGCAGTATCAGGACTCGCCGCCCTACAACTTTTTCAGTCCCTACATTTCCGGGGCCAGGCGGTTGCCCAACGGGAACACATTAATAACGGAGGGCATGTTTGGGCGGATTTTCCAGGTGACACCCGAAGGCGAGGTGGTCTGGGAATTCATTAATCCTTACTTTTATGAAGACGCGGAGGGACAGGTAGTGAACCGGGTATTTCGGTCCACCTTCTACACGCCCGAAGAAGTGCCCAATCTTTAGGAGTATCTATGCCGGACCAGGAAGCTACTATTGGAGTAATTGGCGGCAGCGGCCTCTATGACATGGACGGGATGACCGATGTCCATTACATAGACGTAGATACTCCTTATGGCAAACCCAGCGACAGCGTGGTGGTGGGCACACTGGAGGGGACGAGGGTCGCTTTCCTGCCACGGCACGGCAGGGGCCATCGCATAAACCCGACAGGCATACCGGCGCGGGCCAACATTTACGCCCTGAAAGTTTTGGGAGTGCAGCGACTCATCTCCGTCAGCGCCGTGGGTAGCCTCAAAGAGGACTTTGCCCCATTGGACCTGGTGGTTCCGGACCAGATCATCGACCGTACTCGGCAGCGTCACAATACGTTCTTTGACGAGGGAGTGGTTGCCCACGTGGGTTTTGCCGAACCCTTTTGCCCCGGCGCCAGCAGCGTTATCGCCGCTGCCGGTCAGGAAGTCGGTGTCACCACCCACTTGGGCGGGACGATGATTGTCATGGAAGGTCCCGCCTTTTCCACCAAGGCCGAGTCATTCATGTACCGCTCCTGGGGCGCAGGCATAATTGGCATGACCGCGCTGCCGGAAGCCAAGCTGGCTCGGGAAGCTGAAATGTGTTACGCCACGATGGCCTGGATTACCGACTACGACTGCTGGCACGAGTCGGAAGAGACGGTGACGGTAGAAATGGTAGTCCAGAATTTGCTGCAGAACGTGGCTCATTCCAAGGAAATGCTGCACAAGGTGATTCCCCAGTTGGGGCCGTCGGAGAACTGTGGCTGCAATGTGGCCCTTAAGGATGCCATCATCACCGACCCCCGCGGGATTTCGGAAGAGACTAAACATAAGCTGGGGCCAATAGTTGGCAACTACATAAACTAAACCCCAATTCCTGGAAAGGGAGAAATGGAAGGGGTTTCGATTTTTTAAGGAGGTATTGATTATGCCAAGGCGAGAACCCGGCGAACCCTATTACCGGGTAGATTCCGACGAAGCTCATTCTATTCTTGACGGAGACGCCGAAGGAACGTTGGTAGTCGACGTTCGGCGGGACGACGAGTGGATTACGGGCCACATATCTGGAGCCGTACACATTCCCATTGACGATTTGCCGGACAGAATCGATGAGGTACCAAGGGACAAAAAGGTCCTGTTTATCTGTGCAATGGGTGTCCGAAGCGGGCTGGCCTGTGAAGTGGCGTTTTCCATGGGCTACGACACGGAGAACCTGTACAACATCGAAGACGGCACGCCGTCGTGGATAGCCGGTGGTCACCCAACCTCTTATCCGGGCTACGCCTAGGCTAACCGGCGTAGCGGAAATTTGAACCAATAAGGAGTTTACTTTTGGCTTTACAAGAAACCAAGGGCGATGTCAGGGACTTATCCCTGGCCAAAGGCGGTGTAAACCGCATTGAGTGGGCAGAAAGAGAAATGAGAGTGCTCCGCATTATCAAGGAGCGTTTCGCCCAGGAAAAACCTTTGCAAGGCCTGCGTATGGCAGCCTGCCTGCACGTTACATCCGAGACGGCCAACCTGGCCATAACCCTTAAAGAGGGTGGGGCCGACGTGGTTCTCTGCGCCAGCAACCCATTGAGCACACAGGATGATGTGGCCGCGGCATTGGTCGGCGAGTATGGCATCCCCACCTTTTCCATCAAGGGAGAGGATAACAACACCTACTACCAGCATTTGAGTGCTGCCTTGGACCACGCACCGCAGTACACCATGGACGACGGCGCGGACCTGGTCAGCATGCTGCACCGGGACCGCTCAGATTTGTTGGCAAACGTGGTCGGAGGTACCGAGGAAACCACCACCGGAGTAATCCGCCTCAATGCGATGGCTGCGGACAACGCGCTTAAATACCCAATAATTGCCGTAAATGAAGCGGAAACCAAGCACTTCTTTGACAATCGATATGGCACCGGGCAGAGCACCCTGGACGGCATCACCCGGGCCACCAACATTTTGTGGGCCGGCCGCCGTGTCGTAGTCGGCGGATATGGCTGGTGCGGTCGAGGCGTTGCTTCGCGGGCCCGCGGCCTTGGCGCCCACGTGATCGTGACCGAAGTAAACGCGGTCCGGGCACTGGAAGCGGTAATGGACGGTTTCACCGTGATGACCGGCATGGAAGCGGCCAAAGTTGGCGAAGTGTTCATTACCGTCACGGGCGGCCTCCACACTATCGACGGTGATCATATGGCCGTGATGCCCGACGGGGCGATCATCGCCAACAGTGGTCACTTCAACGTCGAAATTGACATCCCCTCCCTCGAGGCGATGGCAGTCAGCCACCGGGAGGTGAAGCCCTACGTCGAGGAATACACCACAACTGATGGGCGCCGGCTCTACTTGTTGGGCGAGGGGCGCCTGATCAACTTGGCTGCTGCTGAGGGTCATCCATCCGCGGTCATGGACATGAGCTTCGCGAACCAGGCCCTGAGCGTGGAATACCTGGTCCAGAACCACGGCAATATGGACCCGGGGGTCTATGTTGTTCCCACTGAGACCGACCAGGAGGTTGGCCGCCTCAAGCTGGCGTCCATGGGCATTGCAATAGATTCCCTGACGGCGAATCAACAGCGGTATCAAGAAAGTTGGGAAGAAGGGACCTAACCGGGCTCGGAAACCAGCTTCGTTCCCTTAGAGATTGAGTGGGCGGCGGCGTAGACTGGAAAGTTCAGTCGCGAATTCAGGAAACAACCGGCCGCTGCCCTACCTAACGGAGGATTAACCCATGCCAATACAATTTATGACTTCCCCCAAGTATCTGTTAACTTCTGAATCGGTGACCGAAGGCCACCCGGACAAGCTTTGCGACCAGATTTCCGACGCAGTGCTGGACGCCGCCCTGTCCGGCGATAATATGAGCCGTGTCGCATGCGAAACCGTTGCCACCAAGAATCTGGTGATGGTAACCGGCGAGATTACAACGGGGTCCAGCCTGGACTTCAATGAAATCGCCCGAAAGGTAATGAATGAAATCGGATATACCCATGTCAAATATGGCCTGGATGGAAATTCCTGTGGCGTGATAGCCCACGTCAGCCAGCAGTCACCGGACATCAGCAGCGGCGTCACTACTTCCCTGGAACACCGGGGTGAATCGGAAGCTGATGCCCGGCGGGCCACCGGAGCAGGCGACCAAGGGATGATGGTCGGTTTCGCCTGTAATGAAACCGATGGCCTGATGCCTTTGACCGTGGACCTGTCTCACCGTTTGGTGGAACAATTGTCCAAGGTGCGAAAGGACGGTGTGCTGCCCTACCTCGGCCCCGACGGCAAGTCCCAGGTTACTGTTGAATATCGCCACGGCAGGCCACACCGGGTCGATGCAGTCGTGATCAGTACTCAGCACGAGGACCAGGACGATAGAGAGGCATTTACCAAGCAGCTGCGGAAGGACATCAAGCAGCATGTGATTGATCCCATCGCCGGCGAGTTCATGGACGATGACACCAAGATTTACGTCAATCCCAGCGGCTGGTTTGTTGTGGGCGGCCCCCAGGGCGACACCGGCCTAACCGGCCGCAAGATCCTGGTGGACACTTACGGCGGCATCGCCCGGCATGGGGGTGGCGCATTCTCCGGCAAGGATCCCACGAAGGTAGACCGTTCCGGAGCCTACGCCGCACGTTACGTGGCCAAGAACCTGGTTGCCGCCGGGTTGGCCGACCGGGTTGAGGTCATCGTATCCTACGCCATCGGTGTTGCCGAGCCCATTTCCGTTTCGGTAGAAACTTTTGACACCAACCACCTGGACAACGACCGTATTGAGGACCTGGTCCGGGAGAACTTCGACCTTCGCCCCGGCGCCATTATCGAGGACCTCAGCCTGCGGCAGCCCATTTACCGACAGACGGCTGCTTATGGACATTTCGGCCGTAACGACGTGGATCTTCCCTGGGAGCGTACCGACAAAGCCGATATGCTGCGAAAGAAGGCAGGTCTTTAATCCACATCGGTTTAGTCCTCTCAAATCGAGTATAGGGATTGGGTAACAACATCCCTCACTGCGGCCTTGTCGATTCCGGCACGGCTGGAGTGGGGGATTTTATTAGGATAAAGGGGGAGGAAATATGACCACTCCCATTAGGTTCGGGACAGACGGTTGGAGAGCCCTGATCGCAGAGGACTATACCTTTGCCAATGTGGCACGCTGTGCCCAGGGCTTGGTTGACTACCTGCTGGAAACAGGCATGGCCGACCGTGGTCTGGTGGTCGGCTACGATACAAGGTTTTTGTCCCGGGAATTTGCAGAAACGGTCGCTAGCGTATGTGCCGGAAATGGAGTGCGCGCTTTTCTGACCCAGAACACAGCTCCCACGCCCGTCGTAAGCTTCAGTGTTTTGGCACAGCAAGCTGCCGGAGCCGCAATCATCACTGCCAGCCATAACCCAGGTAACTGGAACGGCTTCAAGTTCAAGCCCGAATATGCCGGCAGCGCCACTGACGCAATTACCAATCGACTCGAAGAGAAAATCGAAGCTGTAAAGGCACCAAGGTCTCTTCCGCTGGCAACGGCGAGTGAAAAGGGGTTGGTGCAGGAATTTGACCCCATGCCAGCTTACCTGGAACGAGTGGCCTCGCTGGTCGATCTGCCATTGATACGAGCTGCAGGCATGAGAGTGATGATCGATGCCATGTTCGGTGCAGGAGCGGGCTACTTCCCCAGATTGGTTACAGGGGGACAAACCACAGTTGCTGAACTGAACGGGTACAGAAATCCGGCATTTCCGGGCATGGACCAGCCCGAACCGATTGCCCATAACCTCTCCACTCTCAAGGCGCAGATCCCTGCGGAAGAAGCTTCTGTTGGCATTGCCCTCGACGGAGATGCCGACCGAGTTGGCATAGTTGACGAGAAGGGCAACTTTATAAGTACCCTCGAGGTCTTCTCACTTCTGGCCTACTATTTACTGGAATACAAAGGCCTGAGGGGGCCGATAGTGAAGGGAATAACCTCGTCGATAATGCTGAACAAGTTAGCCGAGCGTTATGGCGTGGCCGTTCATGACATGAAGGTTGGGTTCAAAAACATCGGGCCCAAGTTTACGGAAGTTGACGGTGTAATGGGCGGTGAAGAGAGTGGCGGGTTCGCCTTCCGGGGCCATATACCTGAACGGGATGGAATCCTTAGCGGTCTTTACATACTGGAATTTATGGCTCGTACCGGGAAGACTCCGTCCCAGTTGATTGAGGAGTTGTTCTCCATCGTTGGTCCTCATTATTACCATAGGCGTGATGTGGCCTTTGAATCCTCCGAGAAACCGAAAATCTCGTCCAGGATAGAGTCAGACCGTTTGACCGAACTGGCAGGTTTACCCGTCAGGGGGTCGGATGATATCGACGGCAAACGCCTCTTCTTTGATAACGCCTGGCTGGCATACCGGTTTTCCGGCACCGAACCATTGCTCCGGATATACTGCGAAGCCGAAAGCCCCGAGTTCGTAAGCGGGCTCCTGGACGCTGCCTCAGAGTACCTTGGTGTATAGCGGGTGGCGCTGACCACTTAGGGGACGTGCGACTTACACGTCCCCTTCTTCTTGCGGCGTTGCAAATGGCTTCTTAACGCGCTCAGAAGGTCTTCATATTTATGGAGAAAGCGCCTCTCTGCCCCGAGTCGTTTCATCATGATGGTCTATCCTGCTTACCTTTTCAAAAGTTATAATAAATGTAAGTAACTTGATTCCGGAAGGTATATGCAGTGTCCGCGATTGGTGTGAGAAGCAACTTAAGGGGATACATAACTGCGGCCCTGGTGGCTGCGGGATCTATTTTGGTGGCGGTCATTGGGTCCCAAACCATTGGCAGCAGTACAGACATTGACTTTGTGAACTTGTTCGTAGAGAGGCTGTCCGGCCGGTCAGGGAGTTTCCTGGGTGGTCTGGTTGGCGCTACGTCCCTTTTTGCCTTCGCCGCCGGGATGGCCTCGGCCGTCAATCCCTGCGGTTTTGCCATGCTGCCGGCATACTTGGGGCTTTACCTGAGTTCGGGAGCCTCTGAAGAAGACCGGCCGGGACCCTTCAGGCAACTGGCACAAGCACTTCTGGTAGGTGCGGCTGTAACTCTGGGCTTTGTTGCGCTGTTCGGCGTTGCTGGAACCCTTATAGGGTTTGGTGCAGCCTTTGTTGTTAGCTATATACCGTGGATTGGTCTTCTCATCGGGGTGCTTCTGACATTGACGGGAGCCTGGCTGGTAGGAGGGGGAAAGCTATATACGGGAATAGCGGCGCGAGCTGCTTCCAGAATCGGTGATCCGGCTCAAGTGAGCTTCAAAGGGTATTTCCTGTTCGGGCTAAGTTACGGGACCGCCTCCCTGAGTTGTACCCTGCCCATTTTCCTTGCTGTGCTCGGCCTCACCGCTTCAGACGCTGGCTTCTTTAACACTCTGGCGAATTTCCTTCTTTTCGCCGCAGGAATGGGCCTGGTGATACTGGCTCTGACGTTGGGCATAGCCTTTTTCAGGGGAGCCATGGTGGGTGGGTTGCGCAAGGCATTGCCATACATTCAGCCGGTAGGATATTGGTTGATGGTACTTGCAGGCACCTACATCATCTTTTATTGGCTGACCATCGGGGGACTGACGGGACCGTAGGCCTCTATAGTTGGGGAGTGGCAGGAGAATCATCAGAGAGCATAAATTGGGGCAGTCATGACTGACTGCCCCAATTTATGTTTCGAGATTTGTGCTTCCAGACTAGCGCTTGGTGTACTGAGGAGCCCGCCGGGCCCGCTTTAGACCGTACTTCTTGCTTTCCTTTATGCGGGAGTCACGAGTGACGAGGCCGTGCCGTCGCAAGGTTGCCTTGAGTCCCTCGTCATATACTATCAAAGCCCGTGTGATGCCGTGCCTGATGGCCTCAGCCTGGGCATTTACACCACCACCAGTTACCTTGACGACCAATTGAAACCGGTTGGTGGTGTTCGTCACCCTGAAAGGTTCATTGATGACGACTTGCCAGGGCAACCAGTTGAAATAGTCTTCAACCAACTTCCCGTTGACCATCATCGGTCCACCGTCAGAGTTAGGGTAAAGCCGTACCCTCGCGATAGCCCTCTTGCGCTTGCCTGTACCATAGAAATACTGCTGTTGAATTTCCGCCTGCACCAAAGCTGTTAACCGTCCTTAATTTCCTTCTCTTTGTTCCGACAACTGTCCAATTTGCGCCTCGTGGGGGTGAGTATCTCCGGCGTAAACTTTGAGGCGTTTCAGCATTTCCCGACCCAGCTTGTTTCGCGGCAGCATTCCCTTCACCGCCAACTGCAACACCCGGTCGGGATGGGATTCCAACACGTCTCGGAGGATGAAGCTCTTGAGATTCCCGACATAACCGCTGTGGCGGTAGTAGGTCTTCTGCAGGAGCTTATCACCTGTAATCCTGACTTTATCCATGTTTACCACGACTACATGATCGCCGGTTAGGACGTGAGGCGTGTAGGTGGGCCGATCTTTGCCCTGCAGGGCAACCGCCACGTCCCGGGCCAAACGGCCCAATGATTGTCCTGTGGCGTCAATCAGTCGCCATTCTGACTCGACCTGTCCAGGCTTTGGAAAGTAAGTGCTAGTTCTTTTCATGATTGTTTTCGACCTGTGTCCAAGAATTTCGATACTTGACCTCGCGGAGACATAAGCCCTTGGCAGGCAGAGTCGGTATCGAATTTATCGCTAATTCATTTAAACTTACTTGTTGGCCTCTCAATATGGTCGTGAACGCATCCCCTGGCCAAGTTCCCTTGCCAATTGCGACGAGGACGGCGTTGGTTCTTCGTATTTGATGCTGCATGAAGCCGTTGGCTTCACACGTGATCGTCACCAAAAGGCCTTCTTCTTCAGTTGCCGCTACGTCCCAGCGGTGAACCTCGCGTACCGCACTTTTCTGTACGGGATGACTCGGCGCCAACGGACGGAAATCGTGGATACCAACCAGGTCCTGAGCCGCCCGATTCATCTCGTCTATGTTTAGAGGCTCCCGCACCCAATGGCAGTGCCTTTGATGCAAAGGCGAAGGGAACGCGCGGTTCAGGATTCGGTACTGGTAAATTCGACTCTGCGCTTCTTTCCTGGAATGGAAATCGTTCAGGGTCTCGCTGGCTTCAGTAATCCGGATGTCCCGTGGGAGATAGTAGTTAAGGGCGCCAACGAAGGTCTCCGTGCTATATTTGCTCTCAGACACAAAGTCAACCACCTGACCCATTGCGTGTGCTCCCGAGTCGGTACGGCTGGCTCCCCGAATCCGTATGTCCTCCCCTGTGAACCTCTTGAGTGCTTTCTCTATTTCCCCCTGGATTGTGGGTTCGTTAGGTTGAAACTGAAATCCTGCATATTCGGTACCATCGTATTCAACAAGCAAAGCCATTCGCCGACCGGACCTGATATCAAAGGCGTTTGCCCCTTCGACGCTTTTCATTGCTTGTTGTAATCCAGCCCCAGCCAGCGCATATTTCCTTAAACGAGTTCGATTACCGCCATTTGGGCCCCATCGCCCTGGCGCGGGCCGAGTTTTACAATCCTAGTGTAGCCACCGGGACGGGTCTCGTACCGGGGCGCCAAGTCGTCAAATACCTTCTTCACCACTTGTTTATTTGGGATCTGGGCTAGTGCCAGGCGGCGGTGGTGCAAATTACCCTTTTTGCCGTGGGTTATCAATTTTTCTGCGACGATCCGGGTTTCCTTGGCTTTTGCCAGTGTGGTCGTGATGCGTTCGTGGCGAATCAATTCGCAAGTGAGGCCTCTCAGCAGAGCCTTCCGCTGATCTTTATACCGGCTTAGGTTGCGGCCGGCCACTCGATGGGATGCCATTGTCTAGGAATCCTCCTCGTCGTCGTCATCGAAATCGTAGTCCAGGTCGTCTTCAAAGTCCTCGTCCGTATCAGTGTCGTCAGTGACTGCGACGCTTTCGAGGGCACCGAGGATGTCAGTACCAGGCTGAGCAGACTGGACTATAGTAATGCCTTCCAGCCCCCGATCTTCGTCGTCGCTCTCGACTCCGTCCACTATACCGACGCCGATTGGAAGTAACTCAGAATCTTCCAAGCCGGAAGCAGAACCCACTTCCTGTTCGGCCAGCTTACTGCGCAATTCGGTGAGAGATTTCTCGCCGAAATTCCGAATCTTGAGCAGTTCATCATCAGACATTTCCAGCACTTCGCCAACCCTAGTTATGTGGGCACGCTTCAAGCAGTTCAGGGTGCGGTGGGAAAGGTCCAACCTCTCAATAGGGGTTTGGTAAGTCTCCGGAGAAAGGCTAAGACTGGGCCTGCTAAAAGTGCTGGCGCCGCCACCCGACAGATTCTTGAACAGGAAGAAGTCGTCTACCAGGGCTTCGGCGGCTTCACCCAGTGCGTCCAGCGGAGCAATAGTACCGTCCGTCCAAAGTTCCAGAACCAGTCTCTCATAATCAGTTCGCTGTCCAACCCGGGTGGGTTCCCTGGTGTAATTGACCTTCTTGACCGGATTGAAAACGGCGTCAACCGGCAGCACGCCAACCTGCATACCAGCGCTTCCTTCAGACTGGGCCGCCGGACGATAGCCTAAACCGGACTCAACATTAAATTCAATGGACAAGTTGGATTCTGTGCCATCCAAGGTTGCCAGATGCAACTCCGGGTTAACAATTTCGAAGTCGCTGGATGTAGCAATGTCACCGGCACAAACCCGGCCCTCACCCTGCACGTCCAGCCGCATCTTGCCGGTGCGCTCGCTGTCTGCGTGGATGCGAATGCGCTTGATGTTCAAGAGCAGGTCCATCACCTCTTCTTTAACCCCGGTGACGGCCGTATACTCATGCACCACGTTTTCGATCTTTACCCAGGTTATGGCGCTGCCCTTGATGGAGCTAAGTAGGAAGCGCCGTAACGGATTGCCGATTGTGTGGGCAAACCCCGGAACCAGCGGTTCCAGGGCAACCCTGGCGTATTCGTCATTTGACTCCAGCACCGTAATGCCGGGTTTGATATTTTCTGACGCCCCTTCCGGCGGGGCCGATGGGAGGATATAAGTTTCCAGCATGAGACTTACTACCTCGAATAGAACTCTACAATTAGCCTTGAATTGATGGACTGGGTCAGGTCCTCGTCCGCGGGTAGCGCCACAACTTCCCCCACCATCTCATTGACATCCAGGGAAAGCCATGCGGGAATTGGGCGCTTGGGAATGCCGTCGGTGCGCTCCCTGAAGAAATCGCTATTCTTCGAGGACTCTCTCCACGAGATGGTATCTCCGTTCTTTACCAAGTAGGAAGGGATATTGGTCTTCACACCTCTGATCTGGAAGTGACCGTGCCTGACCATTTGTCGTGCTTGCTTCCTCGAATCGGCAAACCCAAGAAGGTACACAATATTGTCCATGCGCCGTTCCAGGGTCCGTAGCAAGTTCGAACCTGTAATACCCGGACTGCTGAAAGCATCCGCCATATAGCGCCGAAACTGGCCTTCCATCACCCCGTAGATCTGGCGGGCCTTTTGCTTCTCGCGGAGATGAACTCCATAGTCCGATGGGCGGCGGCGGCGATTGTTCTGGTTTCCTGGCGGAGAATGACGGCGTTCCACTGCGCACCTGGGGGTAAAGCACCGGTCACCCTTCAAGAAAAGTTTTTCTCCTGCCCTTCGGCAAAGCCGGCAGGATGGCCCTGTATATCTTCCCATAATCCTTTTTACTACACCCTTCGTCGTTTCGGTGGCCGACAGCCATTGTGGGGAATTGGCGTCACATCTCGAATGCTGGTTACTGACAGGCCCGCACCCTGAAGAGACCTTATTGCCGCTTCACGGCCGGCACCGGGCCCCTTTATGAAAACATCAATCATGCGCAGTCCCATATCCATTCCCCGGCGGGCTGCCTGCTCTGCTGCTCTCTGGGCGGCAAAAGCCGTCCCCTTGCGGGAACCCTTGAAGCCAACTGTCCCTGCACTGGCCGACGCAATAACGTTTCCATCGGAATCTGTAATGCTCACCAGAGTATTGTTAAACGTGGAGTATATGTAAGCGCGCCCTTGTGGAACCGTGCGACGCTCTCTTCTACGTGTTCTTGGCCTGGGCATAAACCTTCCTCAAACTAATACTGGATTACTTCTTTCCACCGGTGCGGCGACCGCGTCCGGCAACGGTCCGTCTCGGACCCTTGCGGGAACGCGCGTTTGTCCGGGTGCGCTGCCCATTAACCGGCAACCCTCTACGGTGCCGCAGGCCGCGGTACGAACCAATTTCAATGAGGCGACGGATGTTCTGGTTGACTTCGCGGCGGAGGTCACCCTCGGTTAAATATTCCCGGTCAACAATTTCGCGAATCCGGTCAACCTGATTCTCATCCAGTTCATTCATTCTGGGAGACATGTCCGGGTCAATGCCGACTTTCTCCAATATTTCCGCGGCTATTATGGGGCCAACGCCATAAATGCTTCGGAGGGCAATGTGCGCCCGCTTGCGGTCGGGTACGTCAACGCCAGCTATACGAACCATAAACTGATCCTCCTGAAATTCCGGTGAACTATCCCTGCCGCTGGGCATGGCGCGCATTAGGACAAATGATCCTAACCACGCCCTTTCGTTTAATAACTCTACACTTGTCGCATCTTGGTTTGACCGATGCAGTTACTCGCATAATTGGACCTCCTGATCTCTGAAAGAACACTATGCCGAAAAACTCTTACTTGAACCGGTATGTGATTCTACCCCGGCTCAAGTCATAAGGGGAAAGCTCCACCAGGACTCGGTCTCCAGGCAATACGCGGATGAAATGCATTCGTATCTTGCCCGAAACATGTGCCAAAACCTGATGGTCGTTGGGAAGTTCTACCCGAAACATCCCGTTGGGGAGAGCCTCGGTAACCTTGGCCTCTACCTCTATAGCTTCCTTTTTCGGCATAACCCTCCTTGATTCATTGCTGCCGATGCTCGGGGCAATCGGCATAATCCAGTTCCCTAAGTATGCTTGGTCAGAATCTCCGGACCGTCCTCGGTAATGGCAATGGTATGTTCAAAGTGGGAAGAGAGGGAACCGTCAGCGGTCACTACTGTCCAGTTGTCGTCGAGAATCCTGGTATGCCAATCGCCGACACTGAGCATGGGTTCAATAGCAATACACATGCCCGCCCGCAATAGTTGCCCTCGCCCTGCTTGCCCGTAGTTGGGCACTTGGGGGTCCTCATGCAGGAACCGTCCCACTCCGTGACCAACAAACTCCCGTACGACGCCATAGCCTCTGGCTTCGCTATAGGTCTGTACGGCGGCTCCGATGTCCCCAATGCGATTACCAGGCTGGGAAGCCTTTATACCCTCTTCCAGGCTCAACCGTGTGGCCTCCATTAAATCAATCGCTTCCTGAGTAACCGTCCCAACAGGAACCGAGACAGCGGCGTCACCAATGAACCCTTCAATGGTGGCTCCTACGTCCATCTTGATAATGTCGCCTTCTTTAAGCACCCGTTTGCCAGGAATGCCGTGAACTATCTCTTCGTTGACTGAAGCGCAAATCGAAGCGGGGAAACCGCGATAACCCTTAAACGTTGGCTTGGCCCCGTGGCTGGTAATTTCCTTGAACGCAATATTGTCCAGCTCTCGAGTCGTAATACCAGGCTCGACAGAGCGCTTCAATAGAGTCAAGGTCGCCCCGACAATGGCGCCGGCGTGGCGCATTGCATCCATTTCCTGGGCGGACTTTATTGTGATTCCACCGGTGTACGGCGAAGCGGTGTTGGAAGCGGTTTCGACTTTGCCTTTTCGATTCATCTTGGCTATTGTACTCCCTATGGTGCCTATTGCAAACTACAATTCTATCCGAGCTGCGAAGAAGTGTCCAGAGCTATAGCTTTCAACGCTTCCTGATTGATGTCCTCAACTGGACCAACCCCCGATATTTCTCTCAGCAATCCCCTTTGCCTATAGAAGTCCAGGACCGGCGCTGTCTGTTCGTTGTAAACGCCGATTCTGACCTGTATGGCTTCGGGACGGTCGTCCTGTCTTTGAAACAGTTCGCCACCACACCTCGTGCAGGGAGGCGGCGAACTGAACTGGGATTCATTAAGAGTGAACGGAGACTGACAGTCTCGGCACAAGAATCTTCCACCCAAGCGGCGCACCAACTCACTCTCGGGAACACTGACAAGCAATACCGTGTCCAGAGATATGGATTGCTCCTGAAGTGTCGAATCCAAGGCAACCGCCTGGGCCCGGGTTCGAGGAAAGCCATCCAGAATAAATCCAGAATCTGTACCAAGTTCCGCGATCTTCTCCAGCACCATCTGAATAACAAGATGGTCTGGTACCAGGAGTCCCTGGTTCATGAACTCAGAAGCTCTGACCCCTATGGGGGTGCCTTCCTGCAGGTGAAACCGGAACAGGTCCCCCGAGCTAATGTGGGCAATGTTTAACCGGTCTTTAAGTAACTGGGCCTGCGTTCCCTTACCTGCCCCTGGCGGTCCGAACAAGGCCATTCTTAACGAGGAACTCACGAGTTATCTCAGAAATCCTTCATAGTTTCTCATCAACAACTGGGCCTCCAATTGTCTCAAGGTGTCCAATCCGACACCCACCATAATCAAGAGACTGGTGCTGCTCAGCTGTATGGCCTGAACGTCGGTCACCAGCGAGGCCAGATATGGAACAATGGCGACAAACCCCAGGAACAAGGCACCGCCGGTCGTAATGCGAACTATCACGCGGTTGAGGTATTCCTGCGTAGGCCTCCCAGGCCTGATTCCCAGCACGAATCCGCCATTACGTTGCAGATTTTCGGCCAGGTTCTGTTGCTGAAAGACTACCAATGTATAGAAGAAGGTGAATATCACTACCAGGATAAACACCAACACCCAGTAAATTGCAGATGTAGGGTTGAACAGGTCGGCAAAGAACCTGGCTACATCTCCAATGGCTCCCGTGTTGGTAGCGAAATAGGTAGCAACTGTTCCGGGCAGGATTACTATGGAAAAGGCGAAAATCAAAGGGATCATTCCCGCAGAATTTATCCGCAAGGGTATGTAAGTGCCGCCGCTCTGGCGGTACATGCGACCTCCCCGGAAAATGCTGCGGCCGTACTGGACCGGAATTCTCCGGTGTGCCTCGTTGAAGAGCACGATCAGGGCGATGATCAGGACGCCAATGATGACAAAAAAGCCAATACCCAGCACATCCTGCCGGTCCAGGAAACCCTGCGTGATCAGGCCAGGAAAACCGGCCACGATACCGGCGAAGATTATCAGCGATATGCCGTTCCCGATGCCTCTTTCGGTAATCATCTCACCGAGCCATACCAGGAACATGGTGCCTGCCGTCATAGAAATTATGGCAGCCACGGTGGGGAGCAGTGCGTCTCCGGAAAAGCCAACATTAGTGAGCACGTTGCTTTGCTGGAGAAGAATCAACTGCCCAAAGCCCTGAGCCACGGCAATAGGGACGGTAAGCCAGTGAACCATCCGGTTTATCTTGACTCGTCCGGCTTCCCCCTCTCTGGACAACTGCTGGAGAGACGGTATAACTGGCGTCAGCAACTGCATTACGATGGACGCAGTAATATATGGGAATACCCCCAGCGCCACTATGCTCATGCGGCTTAATGCGCCGCCACTGAAGAGGTCAAGAAAACCCAGCAACTGGTTGTTATCGAACAACTCGTTGAGCTGAGCCGTGTTAATGCCTGGAATTGGTATATGGGATACAAACCGGTAAGTAGCCAGCATTCCCAAGGTAAAGAGAATCTTAAACCTCAGGTCTGGCAGGCTAAAGGCGTCAATAGCGGCTTGAATTAGGCGTGGCCAACGCCCCCCCTGTGCCTCAGCCGAAATCATCTAGCTAAACTTCCTCCACTGTACCACCGGCCGCTTCAATCTTGGCTCGGGCCGAACCCGTAAACTTGTTTGCCACAACGGTCAAAGCCGTTCCGAGTTCCCCGTTTCCTAGAACCTTTATTGGAGACTTCAGATTTGGTATGACACCTCTCTGGTAAAGCAAATCAGGGGTAATTCGGTCCCCAGTTTCAAAACCAGCCAGATCTTCAAGCTTAACCAGAGAAAAGTGGGTCTTGAACTTGTTGTTGAAGCCCCTCTTCATGGGAAGACCTTTAATCAATGGCAACTGACCACCCTCGAAACCGGGCCTGATACGATAACCGGACCGCGATTTTTGGCCCTTCATACCCCGCCCGCCGTAGCTGCCTTGCCCGGCGGCATCTCCGCGCCCTACACGCTTTCGCGCCTTTCTGGCACCCGGGGAGGGGATAATTTGATGCTCCATCATGGCTGGATTCCTTCTCCTGGAAAATTTGCCCCGGGGCGACACCCTTTGCTCACCTGTGCCGCTTCCGGGGTAGCTGTCTGGTAGGATATTTGGCGCTACGGAGCGCCCTAGGAATTTCCGTGTTAACCCTCAGGGATTTCCTCGACTGTTACGAGGTGGGAGACCTTGTTCACCATTCCCCTGATTGTAGGGGTGTCGCCGTGAGTCACGCTATGGTGCAACCGACGCAGTCCCAAAGCCTGCACTACCTTGCGCTGGTCCTTTGGTCTGCCAATGTAACTTCTAATCCACGTAATCTTAAGCTGGGCCATCTTATCACCTGTCTGATTCCGTCCTAGTCGGCGGCTCTGTTGCCTAGGCGGCGAGCTAGTTCAATTTGAGGGTCCCGCAACCGCCGCAGGGCTTCCAATGTGGCTTGTACCGTGTTAATGGGATTTCGTGAGCCCAACGACTTGCCGACGACATCCCGTACGCCACCCAGTTCCAGAATGGCCCTCATTGCGCCTGCGGCAATAATACCGGTTCCCTCGGGAGCAGGTTTGATCACAACAATGGAGGCGCCAACCTTAACCGTTATTTCGTGAGGGAGAGTGCTGCCCTTAATGGGAATCTTCACCATATTGCGGCGGGCGATAGCATTTCCCTTTCTCACGGCGTCGGGAATGACCAAGGCCTTTCCCATGCCTGCTCCGACGTTGCCATCGCCGTCGCCCACCACTACCAACGCATTGAATCGCAGCCTTCGACCACCCTTGACTACCTTGGCGATTCGGCGGGTATAAACTACTCTTTCGGTGAAACCGGAAGGATCCTCTTCGCGCTCGCGGGGCGGTCGGTTTGGACGAGGCCTGTTTGCAGTAGTTACCATTAGAACTGAAGACCTCCCTCACGTGCTGCTTCGGCCAGGGCCTTAACCCTGCCGTGATACTTGTACCCGCCCCGGTCGAATACGACCTTGGTAATCCCCTGTTCCAGGGCACGTTGGGCGAGCAACTGGCCCACGGCTGACGACAAAGCGATCTTGGGCCGAATTGGTTGACCTGCTTCAGTATTGGCATCCTGGCTGGAGGCCGCAACTATAGTCTTGCCTCCGGTGTCGTCAATTATCTGCGCATAAATCGAACGCAGGCTGCGAAATACACAGAGCCTAGGCCGCTCCGGATTACCGGAAACCTTCCTGCGCACACGACGGTGCCGTACGTTCCTCAATTGTCGGGCTTCTCTGTCTCTGGGCATTTCCTATTAATTACTCCGTAAAGTGATCGAGTACCGGAACTGCTAGGCCTTGCGTGCTGCGGCCTTGCCGGGTTTGAAGTGGAGAATTTCTCCCTGGTAGCGAATGCCCTTTTCCTTGTAGGCGTTGGGTGGGCGTACCTTCCTTACCTGAGCCGCCAATTCCCCTACCTTCTGCTTGTCGATGCCACGTACATGGACGCGGTTGATACCTTCAACCTCCATGGTTACGCCCTCGCGTGGCTGAATTTCCACCGGATGGCTGAAGCCCACATTAAGGACAATTCCTTCACCTGACTGTTGTACCCGGTATCCGACTCCCATTAATTCTAGGGTCTTGGTGTAGCCGTCTGTAACACCAACGATGGCGTTGGCGATGAGGCTTCGGGTAAGGCCGTGGAGGGAGTGATGAAACTTTCTCTCGGAGAGGCGTTCCACCAGCACCTGACCATCTTCTACCGTAACTTTTACCTCGGGGTGATAATTCTGGGTCAGAGTACCCCTGGGACCCTTTACGGTTACCCCCCCGTAATGGACTTCAACCTCAACTCCCGCAGGAATGGGTATGGGCTTCCGACCGATTCTTGACAGGGTCCTGCCCTCAGTTTGTTCTCTTTCCAGTGTGTTACCAGACATAACAGAGTAGTTCTCCTCCAATGCCGAGTCGCCAGGCCTGGCGGCCCCCCATAACACCTCTTGAGGTGGACAATATGGCCAAACCAAGCCCGCCATATACCCTGGGTATCTCGCCCTTCCCAACGTAAACCCGAAGACCGGGCTTGCTCACGCGCTTCAGCCCACTGATTACCGGTTCCCTACCGGTCCGATAGGCCAGATGCACTCGCATCGTAGGAAACTGGTGCCCCCTGGGCATATCATAATCCCTGATATAACCTTGTTCTTTCAAAATTGTGGCGACTGCCGCCTTCAGTTTGGAATGAGGCACCAAGACTGACTCATGGCGGGCGTGGATCCCGTTACGAATCCGGGTCAGCATGTCTGCTACTGGGTCGTTAACCGGCATTTTCCGTTAATCTCCTGACATCAAAAGAGCTATAAACTTGAGGTCTTACAGGGGCCGTTACCAACTCGCCTTGCGGATGCCCGGCAGATCACCGGTTAAGGCCAACTGCCGGAAGCAAATACGGCAAATGCCGAAGTACCGAATGTAGGCCCGTGGCCTGCCGCATCTGTTACAACGATTGTACTTGCGCACGGGATACTTGGGTTCCCGCATCCACTTTTGGATCATTGACGTCTTTGCCAAAGTATCTCCTCAGTCTGTAATCTAACAGTTAGCTCTGACTTTCGCGCACAAAGGGCATACCGAACATTTCCAGCATCCGGATGGACTCGGAATCGTTCTGGGCCGAAGTAATAATTGTTACCTGCAGGCCCCGAAAACGGTCTATCTGGTTGTAATCTATCTCGGGAAAGATTATTTGCTCACGAATGCCTATGGAGAAGTTGCCTCGACCATCAAAGCCCCGCCTGGAAATGCCCCGAAAGTCCCGAATACGGGGAAGGGCGGTATTGACAAGCCGGTCAAGGAAATGATACATACGGGCACCGCGAAGAGTGACGCAGGTCCCTATGGGGTTGCCGGCCCGCAGTTTGAATCCAGCAATTGACTTCCTGGCACGGGTGATAATAGGCTTCTGACCGGAGATGGTGGTCAAATCGCGGGTGGCGGATTCCATAGCGCGACCGTTGGTGAGCGCTTCTCCCAGCCCTATGTTTACGACGATCTTCTCAACTCGCGGCACCCGCATAGAATTGGTGAACCCAAACTCCGACATCATTGCAGGCACTATTTCGTTTCTATAGGTATCCAACAACCTGGGGTATGGAGCTCCAGTGGGTTCTGCAAGCTCCGGTTCAGCCGTTGCTGTGGCTCCTGCCGCTCGGCGGCCCCGGGTTTGACGCTGCCGTCGGGGAGCCTGCTCAGTAGCCTCAGCCGAGGCCTCTGCCTGCTGTTCTACGTCTTCATTATCGGGCATCGTCTATCACTTCCTTGCACTTCGGGCAGCCCCTGACCCTCTGACCGGTCTCCAATGATACGGACGTGGGCCTAATGGTCTTGCTGCACTTGTTACAAATTAACATCACATTGGAAATGTGAATCGGGGCTTCTCGCTGGATCCGACCCGCTTGGCGCAATCCCGGCCTGGGTTTGATGTGGCGGGTGATAATGTTTACGCCTTCAACCACAACCCGATCCTCGGACAGGATTTGGCGCTCCACTCGGCCGCTCTTGCCCTTTTCCTTTCCAGCGATGACCAGCACGCTGTCTCCGGCACGAATATTCATTAGACCACCTCAGGCGCCAGGGAAACTATGCGCATAAAGCCCTTCTCGCGAAGTTCCCGAGCCACGGGTCCAAATATACGCGTCCCTCGAGGCATAAGGTTTTCCTGGATAATCACTGCCGCGTTATCGTCAAACTTGATGTAGGTTCCGTCAGGTCGAAGCAGGGCTTGGGCCTGGCGAACAACTACCGCCTTAACTACAGTCCCCTTGCGTACCGGCGAATTGGGGACGGCTTCCCTGACGGTACAAACGATTACATCGCCAACCTTGGCATACTTGCGCCGGCTGGAGCCGGGAATGTTTATTAGCCTGATCAATTTGGCGCCGCTGTTATCGGCTACGTTTAGGCGAGTATAAGTCTGGATCATTCTTCGGCATCCCCCTCTTCATTCGCAGCCGAATGCTCCGCACTGTCTTCTGTTGCGGTGCCAGCTATTTCAGCGTCGAGGTCCGTTTCCAGTTCAATAGGCTGCACTTCTGCCACTTGACGGCGCTGGAGAATTGACAGTAGACGCCAGTGTTTTGTCTTGGAAATAGGACGGGTTTCCTGGATTCGAACCGTGTCCCCAATGCGACATTGGTTAAGGGGATCGTGCACGTAGAAGCGTGTAACCCGGCGCATCTGCTTTCGATACAACCGATGACGCTGCTTCCACACCATTTCTACTACAGCGGTCCTCTCCATACTGGTCCGGACTACTTCGCCGGTGCGGATCTTTCGCATTTCTTTTGACATGTCTAATTCACCGTGATGTTGCGCTCGCGCATGACCGTAAGCAGGCGGGCGATGTCCTTGCGTGTTTTCTTGGGTTGGTTCGTGTCGACCAACTGGTTGGTGGCCGCCCGAAAGCGGAGGTTCATCAACTCCCGGTAAGTCTTGCTTAACTCCTCACCTAGTTGGTCATTGGTCAAGGAACGAATTTCTTGAATGTCCATACTGATTTCCGTCCCTTCAGTTAGTTACTGCCCAGACTGGCAGCAACCTGGTCCCGTTGCACAGTCTTGGTCGGGATAGGTAGCTTGTGAGAAGCAAGACGCAACGCCTCCACCGCCTGATTGCCTGGCACACCGCCGACCTCGAACAGTATGCGACCGGGCTTTACCACGGCGACCCAGTGGTCATTCGCCGCTTTGCCTCCGCCCATTCGTACTTCGGCTGGCTTCTTGCTAACCGGCTTGTCAGGAAAAACTCGAATCCACACCTGGCCACCTCTTTGGAGGTGACGAGTAATGGCGACCCGCGCTGACTCGATCTGGCGAGCAGTGATCCATTCAGCGCCCATGGCCTTGAGGCCATATTCGCCAAAGTGAACGCTGTTGCCTGTGGTGGCCATACCCTTGCGCCGCCCACGGCCCATTTTGCGGTACTTGGTTCGCTTAGGTTGCAACATCGAAAGCCCCCCTGGTTGCCACGCCGCCGATAACATCGTCGGCTATGGCCTCGGTCAAATCTTCATCGTCAGGTCCAGATTCTACCCTGACTTCTATAGTTTCCAGTTCCTCAACTATTTCCGGTGCGGGCGGCAGTATCTCTCCTTTGTATATCCACACCTTGATACCGATTCGGCCCATGGCAGTTGCCGCTTCGGCCAACGAGTAGTCTATATCGGCCCTGAGAGTGTGGAGTGGGACCTGCCCCATCATAAGCTTTTCGGTACGGGCGATTTCAGCGCCCGAGATACGCCCCTTGGCGATGATCTTGATACCCTGGGCGCCGGCCTGCATTGCTCGCTGCGCCGCTTGCCGCATCGCTCGTCGGTAAGCAACCCTTCTCTGCAGTTGGTCGGCAATATTGCGACCTACCAGGTAAGGATCCAACTCGGGCTGCTCAATTTCAACAATATTGAGTTGAACCCGGCGTCGCGTTATACCCTCTAGCTTGCTGCGCAGATTCTTAACTCTTTCGCCATCTCTGCCTATAAGGATACCTGGACGTGCCGAATGAATATTGATCACCGTGTCCTGGGCACCCCGGTCAATTTCAACCCGTGAAATTCCTGCATCGGAAAAGCCCCGGTATTCGGCATAGACGGTATTGCGAAGTTTTAAGTCTTCCAATACCAGCGTTCTATAACCGGTAGCGTTGTTGGCGTACCAATGCGTCTTCCAGTCCTTGATGATGCCCAACCGGAATCCGTAAGGATGTGTTTTGTGGCCCATAGGTTAGGCCTCCCTTCCGATTTCGTCTACGACTACGGTAATGTGGCTGGAGCGCTTCGTAATTCTGCCGATACGGCCGCGAGCCCTAGGCCGGAAACGCTTGATCGACCTGGCAGGATCCGCAGTAATCCGGACTATTTGCAAGTTGTCCCGCTCCATGAACATATTGTTTTCCGCATTGGAAGCAGCGGACTGGACAACTTTATAGACGGTCCTCGCCCAGGGGGAAGGCAACAAGCTTAAAGTGTTGAGCGCATCTTCCACCTGTTGGCCCCGAACCAGATCCAGGATGGGCTTCAGGCGCTTCTGGGAAGCCCCAATTTGTTTCGCAACTGCTTTTACCGGCGGCATATGATTCACCTCACCCGGCTGGTTCGCTCGGACCGGGAAACGTGTCCCCTATACGTGCGGGTTGGGGCAAATTCGCCCAAACGGTGGCCCACCATATTCTCAGTAACAAATACCGGAATATGTCGCCGTCCATCGTGAACACCCAAGGTTATCCCAACCATTTCCGGCATTATCATTGATGCCCGCGACCAGGTACGGATTACCGTCGCCGCACCCGACCGCTGAACCGCGTCAACTTTCTTCATTAATTTGGGGTGTACGTATGGCCCCTTCTTGATTGATCTGGACATAAACTATCGTCGCCTGCCCCGTACTACAAATTTTCCGCTTGTCTTCTTCTTTCTTCGAGTTTTGTGGCCCAACGTGGGCTTACCGGTGGGGGACTTGGGCCCCGGCATTCCAATGGGGGAGCGACCCTCGCCACCTCCGTGAGGATGGTCGACCGGATTCTTCGCAACGCCTCTGACCTTTGGACGCCTGCCCCGGTGCCTGCTGGCACCGGCCTTGCCCAAACTTTCGTTCTTGTGGTCAGGGTTGGACAATTGTCCTATGCTGGCCCGACAGTTAAGCAGTACTCTCCGCATCTCGCCAGAAGGCAGGCGGATCAAAACGTACTCACCTTCCCTGGATAGAACCTGAGCTCCCACTCCAGCGCTGCGCACCAGTTGCCCGCCCCGACCAGGGGTTAACTCCAAGTTATGGATCACGGTACCGGTAGGTATATTACGCAAAGGCAAAGCATTGCCGGGGGTGATTTCGGCGCGGGGCCCTGCTTCCACCCAGCTATCCACTTCCAACCCGAGAGGGGCCAGGATGTAGCTCTTTTCTCCGTCGGCGTAATAGATCAGCGCTATACGAGTTGTCCGGTTGGGATCGTACTCGATCGATACCACCCGCCCGGGCACGCCTTCCTTGCGTCTCTTGAAGTCAACGACGCGGTACATCCGGCGGCTACCGCCTCCCCGAGCGCGAGTAGTTATGCGACCCCGGTTGTTTCGACCGGCGTGCTTCGCCAGTGGAGTCAGCAATGACTTTTCAGGTTTGGTCCGAGTTATTTCTTCGAACGATGCCCTTACAGCATTGCGTGTACCTGGCGTTATGGGTTTCAGATTCTTTAATGGCATATTAGTAAAACCTTCTTGCCTTCGCCTGATGTCCGGCCTAGGCTAGAGACCTTCCACCAAGTTAATGCGGTCGCCGGGCCTGAGTGTGACCACGGCCTTTTTGATGTCCGGTGTCTTCTTTATCTTCGGCCCGTACCGCTTTTGCTTGCCACGCAATTTTGTGATATTCACGGCCGTGACGGTGACGCCGAAATTCCTTTCAACGGCTTCTTTCACCAAGCCCTTGTTGGCGTCCAACGCTACCTGAAAAGTATACCGACCAGACTCCTGCTGCAGGGTGCTCTTTTCAGTGATAGTGGGCTTGAGCAATACCTGATAGATATTCATCTAGGCCTCCTCCTCACTTTCGGTCTCATCGGCGGCAGCGCGAACCATTCTGGGCCGGCGTACCGGTTCTGAAGACCAAAGAGCTTCTCCTTTCTTAAGGGCAGCCGCTGTTATCAAGACGGTGCCCCTGCGTAGGAGTTCGTGTGCATTCAACTGATTGACTGGCAGAGTCCAGATGGCCTTCAGGTTTCTGCCTGCCTGCGCTACGTTGGGATTGGGACTCTCTGTAACCACCAAGGTGCTACCGGAGAGACCCAGCGATTCAATCAAGCCAACCATAGACTTGGTCTTGCCATCCAGGCCGTCCAGGTTGTCAATACAGAGGAAGCTGTTCGTCCGTATCTTTTCTGACAGCGCACACTTAAGGGCCAATCGTCGCATTCGCTTGGGTAAGTCCATACGATAGTCTCTCGGGTGAGGGCCGAAAACAACGCCACCATGTCTCCATTGGGGCGACCTAATGCTACCCTGTCGAGCTCGACCCGTATGCTTTTGTATCCAAGGCTTGCGGCCGCCGCCTGAAACTTGGCCCCTGGTTTTGGTATCGTGAGTTCCCTGCCGCTTGTTGGCCTGGTAAATCACGACCGCCTGGTGGACCAAGGCATGGTTCATAGGGACATCGAACACGGCGTCGTCCACTTCCACATGGCTAATCGTTTGTCCGTTCCGGTCAATTACGGGGAGTTCCATTTCCGTATCCTTTGAAATTCCTAGTTAGCTCGGGAAGTACGCTTGCCTGTCCTGCGAATCATCAACAGTCCATTGGGGGCGCCGGGTACTCCACCTTTAACAAACAGAAGATTCCTATCCGCATCCACCTTTACCACCTCGAGGTTCTTGACCGTGATGCGGGTATTTCCCATGTGACCAGCCATCTTCAAGCCCTTATACACTTTGCCTGGTGTAGTACCACCACCGATGGAACCGGGGGCGCGGGCCCGGTCGGATTGACCATGGGTCCGAGGCCCTCCGCCAAAACCGTGCCGCTTCATTACGCCTGCAAAGCCGCGACCCTTGGACTTCCCGATGACATCGACTAACTCGCCGGGCTCAAATATATCCACCTTAACTTGCTGGCCTAATTGAAACTCGTCAATGTCGTCTGCCTTAACTTCTCTGAGATGACGAGCTAATGGACTGCCCTTAAGGTGTCCGGTCTTCGGTTTATTAAGCTTCTTGACCGAATCGAAACCCAGCTGAACAGCCTGGTAGCCATCGGTGTCATTGGTCTTGATCTGGGTAACTGAACAAGGACCGGCTTGAATCATGGTGACCGGGACGACCCGACCATCTTCCTGAAATACTCGGCTCATGCCGACCTTTTTGCCTAGGTATCCGCGGAGCATTCTAGACTCCTGAAAGTTTGGGTTTTCGCAGCTTGAACCGCGATTATAACTTGATGGAAATGTCGACGCCTGCCGGCAGGTTGAGCCGGGTAAGGGAATCTATGGTCTTGGAGGTTGGTTCCAGAATATCGATAAGGCGCTTATGGGTCCGGATTTCAAAGTGCTCCCTGGAGTCCTTATCGACGTGAGGTCCCCGAATAACACAAAACCTGCGGATGTGGGTGGGCAAGGGAACTGGACCTGCAATACGCGCGCCGGTACGCTCTGCCGTTTCCACTATTTGCTCGGTGGAACTATCCAACACCTTGTGCTCGAAGGACTTCAAGATGATTCTTACTTTTTGCCGAGTTACCATAAAAAGCTCTTTCCTAACCTAAGAATCCAGATCAAATATCGATTTAGACGTTTACCAGGGTTCTCACCAGGTTTTCCGGAACCCGCTCGTAATACTTGAACTCCATAGTGAAGGTGGCCCGCCCGCGGGTAATTGAACGAAGGGCGGTAGTATATGAGAAGGTCTCGCCCAAAGGAATCATTGCGCGGACGGTTTGGATGTCTTCCTCACCCTCAATGTGTCGGATCTGGGCTCGCCTGGTGCCCAAATCTCCCAAAACCTCGCTGAGAAATTCACTGGGTGTAACTACTTCCATCTCTACCATCGGCTCCAGAAGGACAGGTCCTGCCTTCCTTGCGCCCTCTCGAATTGCCAACATGCCGGCACTCCGGAAAGCCATTTCGGAGGAGTCCACAGTATGATAACTGCCGTCGAAGAGAGTGACCTTCAAATCCACCAATGGGTATCCGCCTACTGGCCCGTTGTCCATGGCCTGCTTGACCCCGTTTTCCACCGCCGAAATGTACTCCCTGGGAATGACGCCGCCCGTTATGCCGTTAACGAAACTGTTCCCGGCACCGGGTTCCTGGGGTTCGATTTCCACCCACACGTGCCCGAACTGGCCGTGGCCGCCGGATTGCCGCACGAACCGGCCTTCGCTGCGAATCGCCTTGGTCAGCGTTTCCCTGTAAGACACGCGTGGGCTGCCAACGTTGGCTTCCACCGAAAATTCGCGACGCATGCGGTCTACCAGAACTTCCAGGTGGAGCTCTCCCATGCCGGAAATAACGGTCTGGGCCGTCTCGTCGTTGAATCTGACCAGGAAAGTAGGATCCTCGTCGGACAGCTTGCGAAGGGCGTCGGAGAGTCGGTCTTGGTCTGCTCTTGTGTTGGGCTCTATGGCAACGGAGACTACGGGTTCGGGGAACTTGGGGGGTTCAAGGATCAAAGCGCTGTCTGCTGTGCAAATGGTGTCACCGGTAAAGGTATTCTTCAGGCCAACGGCGGCGCAGATGTTTCCTGCTCCTATGGCCTCTAGCTCTTCCCGGTGGTTGGCATGCATATGCAGCAACCGACCCATTCGCTCTCTCTGATTCTTGCTGACATTCAATACTGACCCGCCAGCCTTGATCGAGCCAGAATAGATTCTAAGGAAGACCAGGCGGCCAACGTATGGATCTGTTACCACTTTGAATGCCAACGCTGACAAAGAAGCTTTTTCATCAGGGAAGCGTAGATGGGTCTCTTCAGTCTTGGGGTCAATGCCCTCAACAGGTGGAACATCTGCCGGAGATGGGAGAAGTTCTACAATGGCGTCCAACAGAGGGTGAACACCCTTGCCAGATATGGCGCTGCCACAAAGCACGGGAACCAGTTGGCGATGGATTGTAGCTTCCCGAAGGGCGGAACGAAGGTCTTCTTCCTTTAGTTCCTCACCTTCCAAATACTGGATAAGCAGAGCTTCGTCAGTTTCCACGATCTTTTCGATCATGGCCTGCCGGTATTCATCGTAAGCGTCCTGATATTCATCGGGCACTGGTATTTGTTCAGGAGGGGTAAGTCCGCCACTGGCATCTCGACCTCGCGGGTAGACGGAAGCTCTTCCTCCCAGCAGGTCGATTACACCAACAAAACCATCTTCCTCGCCCATAGGTAACTGCACCGGTACCGGGTTAGCCTTGAGGCGACGCTTGATGGATTCTATAGTTCGCGAAAAACTGGCGCCCACGCGATCCATCTTATTGACGAAGCAGATGCGGGGAACCATATAAGTGTCGGCTTGGCGCCAAACGGTTTCCGACTGGGACTGAACCCCGGCGACGGCGTCCAGGACAACAATGCCACCGTCCAAAACACGCAAGCTGCGCTCCACTTCCGCAGTGAAATCCACATGGCCGGGAGTGTCAATGATATTCACCCGGTGCTCATTCCATTCAGCGGTAGTTGCGGCTGCGGTAATTGTTATGCCCCGTTCTCTTTCTTGGGGCATGTAGTCCATAGCTGTAGTGCCCTCATCAACGCCGCCGACTTTGTGAATACGGCCGGTCAGATACAGAACTCGTTCTGTAACGGTAGTCTTTCCCGCGTCTATGTGGGCAATGAAGCCTATGTTACGAATCTTTTCTATTGGGTAAGCAGAAACCATTTATTGGGCACCTCGAATTCCCAATCCTGCAGCACATCTAAAGTTATCTGCGATAATGAACAAAAGCCCGGTTGGCTTCAGCCATTCGGTGCAATTCCTCTCGGCGACGGACCGCCGAACCTTCACCACGCGCTGCATCCATTAACTCATTGGCAAGTCCGCGACGCATCGGCATACCTGTCCTGCCCCGCGCCCCGCGAATAAGCCACCTCATGGCCAACGCTTCGCTGCGATTGGCTCTTAACTCTGTGGGGACCTGATAAGTAGCCCCGCCAATACGGCGGGGTTTAACTTCAACCAAGGGAGTTGCGTTCTTAAGGGCCTGTTCAAAAATTTCCATTGGGTCCCGCCGTGACTCGTCCTGCACCAGTTCCAGAGCGCCATAAACAACCCGTTGAGCAGTGGTCTTTTTGCCACGAGTCATCACCCGGTTAATAAACCGCGCCAAGGGAACGCTATTGTATCGGGAGTCTTCAGGTATTACCCGAGGGATGGCTCTTCTTCTTCTTGACATACTGCCTGCACCCTAAAACACGAATACAAAACAAAATTTCACTTATGGACAGGATTCTCTCTCCCCCTGTCCAAGAAGTGAACTTAGAGGGTCTACTGTTACCTTTTTTGGCTACCGGCCTGCTTTGCAGTCAGGCCAGGAGTACTTTACCTATGGCCTTGAAGCCCCATATTTGCTGCGGCCTCGCCTTCGATTCTGGACGCCCTCGGTGTCCAACGCACTTCGTACTACGTGATAGCGGACACCAGGAAGGTCTTTCACCCTCCCGCCTCTTATAAGGACCACCGAGTGCTCCTGCAAGTTGTGGCCTTCACCACCAATGTACGCGGTGACCTCAACTCCGTTGGTCAGCCGAACCCGGGCAATTTTACGTAGCGCCGAGTTAGGCTTCTTGGGAGTCATTGTGCGCACTTGAATGCACACTCCGCGACGTTGGGGACAACCTTCGCCCCATTTGATCCTGTTTCGTAGGGAATTCTGGACCCAATGCAATGCAGGGGCCTTGGTCCCTTTGCGGACAGGTTTTCGTCCTTTTCTGACCAATTGGTTGACTGTAGGCATACCGGAGTCTTCCTCGTCCCTAGATTCAAGGGCACATCTCAACGTAATTTGATACTCTAGCAATGCGGCAAAGGGATGTCAATGCCCAAAGCGAGGAAATTTCCGGCGCTTCGGAGTTGGCTTCATGGCAAAGCATATCGTTGTCTTGCCAGTGAAGCACGTTCAATTTGCATCATCAACCTGTTCGGCGTTTTCTTATCCAATGATATACTTAGGCCTTGAGTCAACATAACTATTGTTGTGGAACAATAGACGAGTGAGAGAATATGGCACTATATTTTTTGATGGGAAATATTACTGAAAACGGTCAAAGGCGTCTTCGTGACAATCCCGATCTGGTCGTAGAGTCTGTCCGGGATTGTGATTGCGAAGGCGCCGAGATATTGACCCAATACGCGGTATTGGGCCGCTACGACTTCGTCATGCTTGCCGATGCCAAGGATAACGATGCCGTGGCAAGGCTTTCACTTGAGATGAGCCACCGGATAGGGATGCATGTTGAGACCCTGCCCGCCATCGCGTTAAGCACGCTTTCCGATCTGGACGGCGACGGCACCGACACTGACCTGGTAACTGCCGAAGCTCCGGAGGGGGAGTGGAGGTTGCCAGAATCAGAGCCGGAGTAAGGGTTCCCTTTTGCTTCTGATTGTGCGGGTCATTGGCATCCGAGAATGTTTTCGGTGTACACGAGAGATGTCCTGCGAGACAGGGCTGAGCAAGAAACCTAACTCCAGCGAGTTATTTCCCCGGTTTGCAAAAGGATTAAGATGGCAAATAGCGAAATGCCAGTAGCAATGACGGTTGCCGGCTCCGATTCAGGTGGCGGTGCAGGTGTTCAGGCTGACTTGAAGACTTTTGCGGCCCTGGGCGTTTACGGCGCCTCGGCGCTAACCGCGATAACTGCGCAGAACACAGTGGCGGTCACAGCCGTTCACGAACTCCCAACCGATCTGATCGCCTCCCAGATTCAGGCAGTGGTCTCCGACATAGGTGTGGATGCAGTAAAGACCGGCATGCTTTCAAGTTCTGAAATAGTCGGGGTTGTTGCACAAGAGCTGGACAGACACCGAATCAGGAACCTGGTAGTTGACCCGGTAATGGTAGCGAAGAGTGGAGACCCGCTATTGAGGCAGGAAGCAGTTGACTCTGTTCGAACCCGCCTGGTTCCTTTGGCGGCTATTGTCACGCCAAATGTGCCCGAGGCAGAAACCCTTACCGGGATGAAAGTGGAAACCGACGAGGATATGAGGGAGGCCGCCCGAAGAATCATTGGCATGGGAGCAAGGGCAGTGGTAGTGAAAGGCGGGCACCGTGAGGGGCCCGCCACTGACCTCTTTTACGACGGGACTGGGTTCTTGGAGTTTACTTCGGAGCGATTTGATACGGTTAACACTCACGGCACTGGTTGCACCTTTGCTTCCGCTACCGCCGCAGGACTGGCCCAGGGGAAATCGGTTGTAGAGGCGGTAGCCCAGGCAAAAGAGTACGTAACCGAAGCAATTCGCAATTCTTATCCTCTCGGGCGAGGCCACGGGCCTGTCCATCACTTCTGGCGGCTTTGGGATAGGTCTTAGCCTAACCCTGGGATAGAACGGTTGCTTCGCCCCGAGAAAGTGTAATCCCGGCGCGACACAGGTCTACCCATTATTTGTCGAAACATTTACACAGCCAAGGCGGATCGCATTCGCCTGTTTTCCCCATTGTTTGGGGTATAATGCCCTTCAACATTCACCCGATTTTAGAGGTTTGCCAGCCATGTTCAAAGCCGTCCCCAGCCGGGTAAGTATGCCGGAGCTTGACGCCCGGATCCTTCAGTATTGGAAGGAAAACGACGTCTTTCGGCGTACGGAGTCGGAACGCCCTGATGCGCCCCTCTTCATGCTTTATGAGGGCCCGCCCACCGCCAACGGCAGCCCCGGGATTCATCACGTTCTGGCCCGCGTCTTTAAGGATGTTATTTGCCGTTACCGGACCATGAAGGGGTATCGGTGCCTCCGGAAGGGTGGATGGGACACCCACGGCCTGCCAGTGGAACTGGAAATCGAAAAGGAACTCGGACTCAGTTCCAAGCGGGAGATCGAAGAATACGGTATTGAAAAGTTCAATGCACAATGCCGTGAGAGTGTTTTCCGGTACGTCAAGGAATGGGAGGTAATGACTGACCGCATCGGCTTTTGGGTCGATATGGAAGATCCTTACGTCACCCTGCACAACGATTTTATTGAGACCGGCTGGTGGATCCTGAAGCAGCTATGGGATGAAGACCTTCTGTATGAAGGTCTTAGGGGAACACCCCACTGTCCTCGTTGCGAGACCAGTCTGAGTTCCCACGAGGTCGCACTGGGATACCAGGAAAACACTCCCGACCCTTCCGTATTTGTAAAGTTTCGGATGGTCGAACCGGTAAACGGCTTGCCCCTGGTAGAAGATGTGCACACCTTTTTCCTGGCATGGACCACCACTCCCTGGACCCTGCCGGGCAACACCGCTTTGGCAGTCGATGCCGATGCAGAGTATACGGTCGTTGAGTTGGACGATGACGGGCAGAAGCAGCGATTGATTCTGGCAAGCCAGTTGCTGGAATCAAACATGCGGGAAGAGTATGCCAGCGTCGCCATTCTCAAGGGTTCGGATCTGGTTGGTACAGGCTACGAGCCTCTTTACCACCCGGCGGAGTTTAAGACCGAGATTCGCCGGTTTGTGCGTGAGACCGGGCCTGGTGGGACTACTAGCATCGACTTGGTTCCAACGACGGACTTTTCTCCGAAGGTCGTATCCGCTGACTTTGTTTCCATGGACGACGGCACAGGCATTGTACACATAGCCCCTGCCTTTGGTGATGAGGACCTGGGGTTGGGCCGGGAGAAGGAATTGGCCTTTGTCCAGCCCGTTAACCTCCAGGGCAACATAACTGGCAGCTATGCTTTCGCCGGCAAGTTCGTTAAACAGGCCGACGAAGAAATTATGCAGGACCTGGATGGCCGCGGGTTGCTGCACCATAGGGACATTTATCGTCATACTTATCCCTTCTGCTGGCGCTGTGATACTCCCCTCCTCTATTATGCCAAGTCTTCCTGGTATATACGGACGACCGCCCAGAAGGACCGCCTGGTGGAGGGCAACAGTTCCATAAATTGGTACCCTGAGTACATACGAGAAGGGCGTTTTGGCGAATGGCTTCGTAACAACGTGGATTGGGCCATTTCGCGGGAAAGGTACTGGGGAACCCCAATTCCCATCTGGCAATGTCAGACCTGTAACCACCGCATCTGCGTGGGCAGCGTGGGGGAACTCAAGGGAATAGTGTCTTCAGCGAGTCAAGGTGATCTGGACGATCTTGACCTTCACCGACCATTCGTCGATGATGTGACGCTTAATTGCTCCCAGGATGGGTGCGGCGGACAGATGCGTCGTATTCCTGAAGTGATGGATGCCTGGTTTGATTCCGGGGCCATGCCCTTCGCCCAGTGGCACTACCCCTTTGACAACTCCAAGATTGGCGACGATGGTCGGTTCCCGGCCGACTACATCTGTGAGGCGGTGGACCAGACTCGCGGCTGGTTCTACAGCCTGCATGCGCTGGCAACACTCCTGAAGGGTGAGCCCTCATACCGAAACGTGATCTGCCTGGGTTTGATTCTGGATAGCCGCGGCCAAAAGATGAGCAAGCACGTCGGCAACGTGGTCAGGCCGGACACGGTTCTTGACGCCCACGGCGCAGACGCCCTCCGCTGGTACCTCTTTACGGCTTCCCACCCTGGAGAGCCTCGGCGCTTTTCCGACAAGTTGGTCAGCGAGACGCTTCGCCGGGTCTTACTGACATTGTGGAACGTTTATTCTTTCTTCACTAACTACGCCAGCATTGACAACTTCCATCCCGACCAGGTACCCCATGACTGGAAGTCAGAAAATGAACTGGACCGCTGGATTTTGTCAGAGTTGAACGTCCTCGTGGAGCAGGTGGACGGGTACATGGATGCCTATAATCCCACCGACTCGGGGCGCAGGCTTCAGGAGTTTATCGACCAGCTTTCCAACTGGTACGTGCGCCGCAGCCGCCGCCGGTTCTGGAAGAGTGAAAACGACACTGACAAGCTCTCCGCCTACGCGACTCTGCACCGCTGTCTGGTTACGGTGTCCAGGCTGATGGCGCCACTGGCACCCTTCATGGCGGAGGAAATTTACCAGAACCTGGTCTGCTCGGCCGATTCAGCGGCTCCGGACAGTGTCCATCTTGATAGTTACCCGGTGCCGGACCCCGAGTTCATTGACCGGGAGCTTATGGAAGCCACCCGCCTTGCAATGCAGGTTTCCAGCATGGGACGGGCAGCGCGCTCCCGCGCCGGCGTTAAGGTGCGTCAGCCTCTTGCCGAGGTGAAAGTCTGGGGGCAAGCCAAGTACCTTGCGCAGGTGCAGTCCCAAATTCTGGAGGAGCTCAACATAAAGCAACTCACGGTCTTAGAGGACTTTGAAGGTGAAGCGCAGGAGTATTTCGACCAGGTGAGAGCGGCTACGGAAGCCAGAAACAAGGGCGAATTTTCCGGTCACGGGATCCACCAGGTAGAGGACTACTGGGTTTCTGTAGAACCGGGGTGCCTGGTAGCCATTGATACCAAAGTGTCAGCGGAATTGGCCGACGAAGGTTTGGCCCGGGAGTTGGCCCACCGGATTCAGGGCCTGAGGCGGATCGCGAACTTTGAACTCACGGACCGCATAGCTACCTACTATGACGGACCCGAAGAAATCGCCCGGGTTATGGGGAGCCACGCCGACTACATCAGCCAGGAGACCCTGAGCGATCAATTGGTTGCCGGCCCCCTGGAAAATCCGGTGGGTGTCGAAAGTCAGAAAATAGAGGGTATGGAAGTTACCCTGGCTGTTAAGCGGCTGTAGCCCATGCTCCCGGATTCCCCATGTCTAGCTGCGGGCTGCATTGAATGTAATATTGTTGCGTCTTTTGGCTGATGCCCGAACTTCCTGAAGTCGAAAACGCTCGATGTATTCTGTCGCGGTCGGAATTAGTTGGGCGTATCTTTAACGGGATTCACATTGGGTGGGCCCCGACTGTTAGAGTCCCTTCTCTCGAGGACTTTGTTCTAGGCCTTCATTCGAGACGAGTGGAAGCCATTCAGCGCCGTGGCAAATATCTCCTGCTTCCCCTGAATGATGGGAACACTTTCGTTATTCACCTTGGCATGACGGGGGGCGTCAGTGTCCAACCCGCTTCCCGCGAGTTGGATCCCATGGTGCGCCACTTCTTTGACCTGGATGATGGGAGAGTCCTGTGGTTCCGTGATCCCCGCAAGTTCGGGCACCTCTGGTTGACTTCATCTTTGGACGATGCTCTGCCCAAGCTGGGACCGGAGCCCTTGTCAGATGACTTCACCGCAGAAGCCCTGGCCGTGAAACTGGAAGGCCGCAGCGCCCCTATCAAGGCACTGCTTCTTGAGCAGTCCGTGGTCGCCGGCCTTGGAAACTTGTACGTTGACGAATCCCTTTATTATTCAGGTATCCACCCGGCCAGGGAGGCGGGAAGTCTAACCGAAGGGGAGATCGCCAATCTGCGGAATAGTATCGTCAAGGTGCTCAAGGCTGCTATTGCCCTATACGATGCGGCGCGTGACGAACTCTGGCCAGATCCTCCCTCAGCCCTTCATACCTGGACCATTCCAAGGAAAGAAGGCGAACCCTGTCCTCGCTGCGGCACACCCATATTGGGCATCCGGTTGAGGGGGCGCGGAACTTTCTTCTGTCCCACTTGCCAGCCATTAGCCTGACGGAGTATCGGTCGTGACGGGCACGCAAGTGACTCAACCGTTGTAGAAAACATGCCTCTTGCGTCCCCCATCATCGACTCATTTCGTCAGGTTGACGCTTGGAATTGGGTTGCTTACAATGGGTTGTTGGATGGTCGGCTAAGATTTGGTCGGCCCGTTTCAGGATGCCAACAGGAACGAGATTGACCCAGTAATTGTTGTCGTTCTTTTGGGTTTCGTTGCGATGGAACTCCCTGTCTCGATAGCAAAAATCGGAAGGTGAGGTTTGATGGCTAATTACAAGAAGCATGAGGCGCAGGAGTGGGCGTGGGGGTTCCTGAAAGATCAGTGGACCACAATTATGACTCCTTTTACCCCGGACAACCGCTTGGACGAGGAAGGACTACGGCGCAACATGCGTTACATTCGCAGCCTTGGTACGCGAGGCGGTGGCTGCACCTGGGGAATGGGCGAATTTTGGAGCCTGACATTTGACGAACGAACCCGCGTAATGGATGTCGTGGCCGACGAGGCAGCAGGGCAGTGGGGCATCGCCGCCCACGTAACCCACACATCTGTCGGGGATATGTTGGCTTTGGCCGACCGTGCCGAGTCAGACGGGTTCGACTTGCTGGTAGTGGCGGCCCCTTACATGGTTGCCAAGACCGAAGAGGTAGTCTACGACTACGTCAAGACTCTGGCCGACCACACCAACATGGCAATCATGTTTTACAACTCACCCCAGTTCGGCATTGTAATGAGTCCCCAGGGACTTAAGCGGCTTTGCCAGATACCGAATGTGGTGGGTGTTAAGGAAGCCAGTTTTAATCAGCAAATCTCTATTGAGACACACCTGATGATTGGAAAGCAGTCCATCATTAGCACTCCTGATGAATGGATTTATCCCAAGGCCAAGGAACTTGGCTTCCACCAGCAGGTAATGTTTGCAAATACCTCCGACTGGAGATTTGATACACCCGAGTGCAACAACTATGTCCAGTTCATTAACCGGGCTAGTCGCGGCGACCTGGACCTTGAGTTTTACGACAAGCATCTGAAGGACATCAAAGCACTTTCCGACAAGTGGTGGGGTGGAACGGTCAAGAAGTCCGGCGGGGTCCTTCCAGCCCCCATGTGCAAGTATTGGGGCGAGCTTATGGGCATGGCAGGCGGCCAAGTCCGTCCTCCTCTGATGCCCTTGACCGATGATGAAAAAGCCGAGCTTAAGCGGGAATTGATGCCTTTGATACCCAGGCCTCAAACTGCTGTGACCCAGTCAGTCCCGGCCCAGCCCCGGGCCCATGCTCCCTGGCTGAATGGCAACAGCAGAAGCGGTTTGTCTGAGTCCGGAATGATGCTGTTGGTCAGCGTCCAGGACATGGCAGAGGCTCTTGAAGCCGACCGCGGTGGTGCCGACATAATCGATGTTAAGAACCTCCAGGAAGCTCTGGTGGGTTCGGGGCATCCCAAGCTGGTAGAAGAGGCCCGTCGCCGGATTCCGGCTCACAAGCACGTAAGCGTAACCTTGGGTGTAGTTCCTAACCAGGCCGGGACAGTAGCCATGGCGGTCCGCGCCGCCGGAATGCTGGATGCCACATCTGTGAAGGTAGGCTTCTGCGAGGCTGACTACGATTCGGCCGTGGAAATTCTGCAGGGCGCCCGAGAGGCCTTGAATGGATTTGAGACCAAGCTGATCGGGTCGCTCTTTGCAGATAATCACCTGTTCAAGGGTGGCCTGGACCCGGACCTGATGGTCAAACTTGCCATTGAAGGACAATGTGACGGTTTCTTGATTGATACTCTGACCAAAGATGGCCGGAACCTGTTCGACTTTATACCCGAGGCCCGATTGCGGGAGATGGTCATGGAGGCCAAGCAGGCCGGTTTGAGCACCGCCTTGTCGGGTCACCTGAAACTCGACAACCTGGATGAACTTGCCCGGGTCAACCCGGACATCGTAGGCGTTCGGGGCGCGGTTTGCTCCAGTGGCGAACGGGACCGCGCAGTGGCCTGGGAAGCCGTAGCCCACTTCAAGGAACAACTCGACCTGCGCAAAACAGGCCAGATTGATGTGCGTCGGCAACCGGCAGGCGCCAATGGCAACGGTAATGGTCATAACGGCGGCTGGGCGGTCATTGACGGACGCGGCAAGAATTGCGCCGGCGTTATCGCAGCCCTGAGCCGTCAGATGGATGACGACCGCGGCTCTTTCGTCGAAGCTATCCTTCACGATGCCCTTAACATTTACGACGTCATCTACTGGGCGGAGCAGGCAGGTCATCGACTGTTGACCCAACGCAAGGAAAACGATGGCACTTTGCGGGTCCTGATCCAGCCATTCGGCAGCAAATAGACAGTTTGGCTCGCCCCAGGCATGTTTGACACAGCACTCGCCCCTGCTGCCGTTACCGGAGCAGGGGCGAGCTTTTTGTGAATTTGTGCGAGAGACGGGAGGTGCAACAAGTGACAACGGAAGAACGCTGGAGCCTCAAAGGGGACTACTTCGAGAATTGCAACTGCGAGATTCTTTGTCCCTGCATCGTGCGGGGTGGCCCGGCCGTCCCTACAAAAGGCCATTGCGATGTGGCCTTTGCCTTTCACATTCAGGAGGGTGAATTCCAAGGAGTGGCGCTGGACGACCTTAACTTCGTGGTGGTGGCGTACACACCCGGCATCATGGGTGAAGGCAACTGGACGCTGGCCAACTACGTCGACGAGAGGGCAGACCAGTTTCAACGCGCCGCCCTGGGACGAATTTTGTCTGGCGAGATTGGGGGGCCTTCGGAACGCTGGATGGCGCTGACCTCGAACTACTTGGGGATTAAGTACTGCCCAATTGACTTTACGGTTGATGGTCACGAAAGAAGCGTCAAGATCCCAGGTATTATTGACTTCAATGTGAAGGGCTTGGTGGTCGGTCGCAGGCCCGAGGCAATGACCCTGGTCAACACCGGCCATCCGGTTAGTTCTTCGCTAGCGCTGGCGGAAGGCACAACCAGCACCTATAACGACCACGGGATGACCTGGGATAATTCCGGAAAAAATGGCCACTATTCTACCTTTCAGTGGAACTGGCCTTAACGGCCTATGACCAAGTCCCTACCAGTTCTAAAGGGGCAGTAATTAGATATCAGGAGAAAACCTGGAATGTGCCGAAGCATCAAAAACCTGCGTGTCCAGGAGCCTTCCGCAGAGGCGGATGACATCCAGGCTGCGGCATTGCAGTTTGTCCGGAAAGTAAGTGGCTACCGAGCGCCATCAAAGGTCAACCGGAAAGCCTTTGAGCAAGCAGTGGAGGAAATAGCTGCCTCTTCCACCAAGCTCTTGGCGTCTTTGGAATCCCGCCGCTAGCGTCGCAAGACCGGGGAGACGTTCTTCAGCACAAGGACCGACACCCCAACTTTCTTCACTACTTCGCCTCGCAGCCCGTTCTAGGAGACATTGCCCCCGTAGATGTGCTCTGGCACCACGATAATTGCAGACCTTCGCTGCTCCACCATGGCCTGATCATACTCTTCCCAGTTGGGGTGTTCGGTCGCTGCCGCTGTTCGAAAAACATCTCTGAGAGCCAGGCGCAATTCGTCTGCGCCAGTGTTATCTGCCGACAACAACCGTGCCGAACCTTGCAGCACAACATAGGCCGACCAGTTTTCTCTGGCCACCATCAGGGTGCATCGGGGGTTCCGGCGCAGATTCCTCAATTTTGCCCGGTCCTGGGTAGTGGTGAATGCCACGCCATCCTGCAGCGGACCGCAGGTAATTATGCTCATTTGCGCCGAACCATCTCTCCGGAAGGTAGTAAGAACCCCTCGTCGATTTTCGGCCACGAATTGCTTCAAATTATCGTTCAGCATTGCCTCTCCAATTCTTCAGTCGTTTACCCACTATAGCGGCTCAGCTTAACCAGAACGTAGAGCCGTTGGCGTCCTTCTGCACCTCAATACGCACCGGGAACATGTCCTTCAGATCGTCCAGATGCGTAATCACGATTATCTTGTCGAAGTCGTCCTCAATCGCGCTGATTACGTCCAGGATACGTTCCCTTCCTGATGCATCCTGGGTTCCGAAACCCTCGTCTATAAACAGGGTGGGAAGGGGCGCCCCTGTTCTTTGCGACAATACCCGGGACAGGGCTATCCTCAGGGCAAGGTTTACGCGAAAGGCTTCTCCTCCGCTGTACATTTCGTAGCTGCGCGATCCCAGTTCGTCACTGACATTGATTTCCAGTGTTTCAATAGGCTCACCAGACCCCGACCGCCTCTCACGCTGAGTTTCAAGCTTGACGTGCATACGGTTGTCCGTCATGCGACCCAGGAGCACGTTGGTTTCCTCTTCCAGCCGCGGAACAACCGTTTCGATCAACATTGCCTGGATACCCTGGCGTCCAAAGGCGCTGACCAACTCCTGATAGACACCGTACTCTTCCTGCAAAGCGGACAGGCGGCGGCGGGTCTGCTCCAGCGCCTGCGACAACTCATCCAGTCGCTGGAGTTTCCCCTCCAACAATCCCTTTTGGGAAAGTGCAGATTGTTGGTCGCGCTCCAGTTGCGATACTTCTAGCGAAACCTGGTCCAGGCGCCCCTCAATCTCTGGCAGTTTCGCTATTGCAGTCTCGGACTGTTTAATCTGCCCGCGCAGATTCTCCAACTCTTCCAGCTTCCTCTGAAGCATTTCCGCACCATTCTGCAGCCCTATTTTTTCCTGGGGCAATTCCTTTAGTGCACTGTCCAATTGAAGCTTCAACTGCCCAAAGCTTTCGAGGTCGCGCATCGCCTGGATGGTTTGCCGGTAGGTGTCTTCCTCAAAGGCAAGGCCTTCCATTGCCTCTGCCACGGCATTCAGTCTTGAGTTGGCATCCTGGGCAAACTTGCCAGAATCAAGTATGGCGGCCAGTCCCTTCAAGCGATCCTTGGCCCGACCAAGCTCCGCCTTAGCCTCCCTGGAGGCTTGCAGCTGCGTTTCTGTTCTGGTGCCTTGTTCCCTAAGCCGGTTCAACTCCTTTGAGTAGGATCGTTCCTGGAGAACAAGATTTGCCTCCAATGCCGCCTTTTCTTCCTCCAATCCCTGTAATCTGGTTCGGTTGCCGCGATATAGTTCTCGCTTTTCTGTTATTTCGGCCTCGTAATTGTCAGCCAGACGATGGCAACCGTCCTCGCTTAAAGGGGAGAGGCAAAGGGGGCAGACCGCCGTATCCTGGTCAGTGTTCTTGAGAAGGTGCAGCTTTTCGTTTAACTGCTCTCCCTCTGCTTGGTAACGGGCGGCCAGAGACTGAGCCTCCCCAATGCTTGTGGCCAAACCCTCGATTTGCCCCTTTATTTCTGCCAGTGCCTCTTCATCCTCTGCCAGGACCGCTAATTCCTTGCGAATTGTCCCCAGTTCATCAATTAGCGTTGGCTCCGCTTCAGCCAGGGGGGCGAATTCCCCCGCTATTCTCCGGTTAAGCTGTCCGACCTCCGATTCAACACGGGTACGTTCGATTTCGACGAATCTGGCGAGGTCATTTTTCTCTTGCCTTAGAGTTTCGTACTCTTGGCGGGATGCTTCGAGAACGGTAAAGCGAGCTTGTGCGGCTTGCAACTGCTTAATGCCCGAATTGATGTCTTCTGACTGGTAGATAAGCGCTTCCTGTTCCTTGATGCGGACTGTTATCGCAGAAATGGTTGATTCTACCTGGACTATTTCCCCTTGCAATTGGTTCGACAGTTTACGTTGCTCGGTCAATTGAGCTTCCAGGCTTCGTAAAGCGCCAACAGTTGCTCTCAAGTCTTCGGCGAGCTTGCGATTCCCAGATAGCTGCGCTCCGATATCCGCCAGGCGACGGTTCGTCTCGTCCAACTCCGGGGCGGGCTGCCCCAAGAGTTCTACTTCGGTTCGTATCCTGCCCAATTCGCCGTCCAAGCGGTCCGTTTCACTTCGTTTTTCTCCTACTCGCTCTCGGGCCCTCGATTGAAAGCGGTCATAAGCTGCAAGGCCCAGAATCGATGCCAGGACTGCTTTCCGGTCCGCGGGTGTCTTGTTGGTGAATTCGTCAGCCCTTCCCTGAAGCAGAAACGCAGAATTGATGAACGTCTCATAGTCCATCCCCACAAGCTGCTCTATTCTTGCCTGGGTCTCCCGTAACGAATTGCCGGTTACGACTTGGGAAAACGCGCCATCACCGTTCATCGCTTGAAGTTGCAGGTCGCTGGCACCCTGCCGGCGGCGGCCACTGGCGCGTCGCCGACTGCGGATGGCACGATAACGCCCTTCCCGGGCCATAAAATCCAACTCCACGCGAGCTTCTTCGGCGCCGTAAGAAACAAGGTCGTCCTGCACCTGCCCCCGGGCCTTACCCCAGATGCACCAGGTGATGGCGTCCAGCAAGGCAGATTTACCGTGGCCGTTGTCTCCGCAAAGACAGGCCACATGCACCCCTTCAAAATCCAGTGGGGGTACGTTTTCCCGGTAGGAAAGGAAGTTCTTCAGATAGAGCTTTAGGGGGATCACGTTTCGCGGGTCCTCTTGGTTGTTTGATAATCCAACTGGGATCAAAGGGAATTTTATCACGTAGGAGGTTGTCATAAGACGGGAAATTGTGCCCTATCTTGGAAGACACTGGTCTGCTAACATTAATAGCGCTTTGCCAGATGTTCATTTGGTTTTCCCTTAATAGTGCAAGTGCCAACAACCAACTTTGACCCAGGATAGCGGGAGTCAGGAATGTTCGAAAATCTAACCGATAAGTTGACAGGTATTTTCAATCGCCTGTCCAGCAAGGGTCGTTTGACCGAAAAGGATATTGACGAAGCCCTGGCGCAGGTGCGGCGTTCTCTACTAGAGGCCGACGTCAACTTTCGGGTAGCCCGGGATTTTGTGGCCAAGGTGAAAGAGCGTTCTTTAGGGGCGGATGTACTCGAGAGCCTGAGCCCTGGGCAGCAGGTGGTAAAGATAGTTCACGAAGAGCTTACGGAAATCCTTAGCGGTGGCGATCACCGACTAACCCCTTCCAGCCAACTTCCTTCAGTATTGATGCTGGTCGGCCTTCAGGGTTCCGGTAAGACTACGACGGCTGCAAAACTGGCTTTGCAACTCCGGCGGCAAGGCCACAGCTCAATTCTGATTGCCGCTGACTTGCGGCGACCGGCGGCTATTTCCCAACTCCAAACCCTGGGCAGGCAGTTAGATGTGCCCGTTTACTCGGAAGAACCTCAGTCCTCCAACGTGCCCCAGGTGGTAAAAAACGGTGTGGAACGGGCCCGGCAACAGGGTCTCACCTGGGCCATAATTGACACCGGCGGCCGCCTTCACATTGACGATGAGTTGATGGAGGAGTTGGAAGACACAAAGGCGGTGGCGCAGCCCCATGAGACCTTGCTGGTCGTGGACGCCATGACCGGTCAGGATGCGGTCAACGCTGCGCAGGAATTCAACGATCGTGTTGGGTTGACCGGCCTGGTTATGACCAAGATGGATGGCGATGCCAGGGGAGGCGCGGCCCTGTCGGTAACCAGGGTTACCGGTGTTCCCATTAAATTTATGGGTGTTGGTGAGAGGTCTGACGGACTGGAACAATATCACCCGGACCGGTTGGCCTCACGTATTCTGGCAATGGGCGATGTCCTGACTCTGATCGAAAAGGCGCAGGAGGCTGTCGACGAAAAACAGGCCAAAGAATTGGAGAGAAAATTCCGCCAGGCGACCTTCGACCTGGAGGATTTCCTTGATCAGATCCAGAGTGTCAAGAAAATGGGATCACTCAGTCAAATTATGGATATGATTCCGGGTATGAATAACATGTCCCGCAAAATGCCGACAGACTTTGATGACAACCAGATTAGGCGGGTCGAGGCCATCATTCGGTCCATGACGCCGGAAGAAAGAAAACGCCCCGACATTCTTAATGGGAGCCGGCGCCGGCGCATTGCCCGCGGCAGCGGTACCACACCCCAGGACATTAATCGCTTGATGAACCAGTTCAAGCAGACACAGAAGTTGATGCGCCAGTTCTCTCGAACCCGCAACCCCAAGAGTCTGATGAGGATGTTCCAATAGGCTTTGGAGAACCCGCGAAGTTTGTTGGCGGCGATTCTTGGAGTGAGGGCACGGGCTTGGTGAGCAGGTGCAAATTCGTGGGCTACGTCAGCAAAATGCTAATAGACCACTGTAACGTCCTGCCCTCGGCCCGTTCTTAATGAGGCAAACAAGTAGGATGTCGCCAGGGAACGAAAGGGCGACCAACGCATCGAATAGTCCCCCAACTGCTGGTCCGTAAGCGGTTCGCCGCCGAAGTAGAGCTGTGAAACTATTCGTCTAAGGGCCAAATCACCTATCGGAAATGCGTCTTCTCTTCCCAGGGCCCGGGACAATACCCACTGAGCGGACCACATTCCCACGCCCCTCAACGCGGTAATTTCCTTGATCACGTCCTCGTCGGAAAAGCTTTCTACACTATCAAGGCCACCTGGGGTTTCCAGTTCCGCCAAAGCCAGCCCGTGCAGGTACTCTGCTTTTCGCTGGCTAAGCTTTTGCGCCCTTAGCTCTTCAACGGTGGCCCCGGCTATCGCCTCCGGGCGAGGGAAGGCCCGGTGTATTACTCCATCTATGGAAAGGGTTGGCCCATAAGTTTCGATTAGCAAGGCTCGTATCACCCTGGCCACGCTGGCCGACAATTGCTGCCCAATAATTGCCTGGGCTATCGTCTCAAAGACTGAAAGAGCCAGGGTTTGGTGCATGCCGTAGAAGGTACGGACCAGGTTTGCCATTACTGGATCATCTGCCGCGAAGTGATAAAAGGGTTGGAGGTCCTGGGTCGTTCCCAGTAGCCGCTCAAGCTGATTTTGAGCCAGTTCAAGCTCAGCAGGGGTAAGCCTGGCTCCTGTCAACTCTACGCCCAGTTCGGCACTCTCAGCGTCGCTTTTGCAGCACACGGTCGCCAATACCAGCTTGTCGCCCAAGTCCAGCAACCTTTGATACAGGTCCAGGGCCGGACCCTCACCTTTGCGGTAATAGGGCTGATTCTCGGCAGTGAATTCGAAATCGAACGGCGGGGTTGGACTTATCGACAGGAACTGGTTTGACATTCTTGCACCTATTTATCCCTGACGAAACTTACCTTTCCCAGGGAGTCGTAAATGGCGCCTTGTGGAGTCAGTGTACTCCGAATCAGGTGCATCTCTTCCGCCTGCCACGGCCTGCCATCGTCCAAGGAGAACTGACTGATGACATTGCCTATTCGTCGGCGGTCTGACTGGGGCACCCTATCCTGTACCCGGCCCAGGGTCAAGTGAGGGCGAAAAGGCCTGCGTTCCCTGGCGAATCCGATGGTGGCCAAGGACTCATCTACCAACTGTTGTAAGCGGGCCATGTCATTCATGTCGCCTGTCACGCCAGCCCACAGGACCCGAGGCTCCCTGATATTGGGGAAGACACCCAATTGGTTCAGCTGCAACTGTATAGGCTCCGGGGGATATCCAGCTGAAGCTGTCCCCATCGCACCGAAAATGTCCTCCACCAAACTGGCTTTAACATCACCCAGAAATTTCAGGGTTAGATGGACTCCTTTCGGTGCCACCCAGCGTATTCCATCCGGCAGGGATTCCTGAAGCTCCCGCACGGCCTTCACCAAGGCTGCCTTGGCAAAGTCAGGCAGGTCAAGCGCAACAAATACCCTGACAGTATCGGTTACCTTGACGGTATCTTTGCCTTCTGTCATGACTTCATCTCGTCTCTGAACCGGGCCAATTCCCGGTACCAGGCAACCAGATCATCCAGGGAATATTGCGCGTTTGCCGGACTGGGATTGGGCACCACGAAGACTTTTGCCTCCCCAATTCGCCGCTCTTGTGGGCCCAGTTCTGGGCGTTCTGCAACTCCCTCTCCGTACTTGAGGTAGGCCTTGTACCCGGTCATGCCGTGGAAACAGGCGATCAAGGGCTGATAATGCTCGAGTTTCTCCTTAAGAATGGGAGACCATTCGCGATAGTCAGCCGCCCGCAATCCCGACGCCTGCGGTGTGGGCCGTTTGACCACATCGGTGAACCCGATACCATACTTTGCCAGTTCGGTATCTCTTTCAGGGGTCAACTCTTCCCCTACCAACCCGGAACGATTCAAGGCTGCCCAAAATCGGTTGCGAGGATTTGCGAAGTAGTGGCCAACGCGCACCGAGTAGGTGGACGGATTCAGCCCGACGAACACTATGTCCAGACCCGGGCTGAGGTAGTCGGTTAAAGTATCGAACTCCGAATTCTCCTGGTTAGTCACGACATATTCCTGGCATGGGTTTTACCTCATGGGAGAAATGCCTTGTCAGACCAGCCCCAAAAGGGCGGCGGCATTGCCCCCTAGAATTGCGGTCCGGGCGGTTTCGTTCAGGTTGGACTCCTCGAATTGAGCAAGAAGCCGCGAGTGACGAATAAGAGGGTAGTCGGTCCCGAATAGGATCTTCCCGTGGCCGATTGTCTTAGAGACTACCTCGAAGATATCTTTGTTGTACAGAAAAGGCGATGCCGCAGTGTCGAAGTACACGTTCTTCAGTTCCCCTGGCAATTCGGGCATCAACCCATAGAACGGCAATCCGCCTCCCCAGTGAGCGCAAATGATGACATTCTCCGGAAAGTTGCGAATGAGCCGGTAAACCTTGTCGGGCGTAGTCTTGCCTTTACCCGGGTAAGTGTGACCCACTGGCTCAGATGTGTGAATCAGAATTGGTAAGCCCAGCGAATGAGCCAGGTCCATCAGCGGTTCCATATCTTCCCGGCTGGTGATGTCGAATCCTTGCGAGTCAGGGTGCAACTCTCCAATCCCCTTTATTCCCAGGGTCGCACAGCGTTCCACCTCGATCAATGCGGCGTCGCCCCAGGCAGGATTGACCGAGCAAAAACCTGCGAGACGGTCAGGGTGTTCTTGAACTGCCCCAATAACATAGTCGTTGGCTTCCCGGGCTACATCCGGGTCGGACCACCCGAAGCCTAAGGCCACTGAATAGTCGACGCCTGCAGTGTTCATGACCTCGAGCAATGCTTCCGCTGTCGCAGTGTTAGCCCCGGGTTCTGGAAACAAAGTGGCATAGGTGTTGTCCCGTTCAGACAATTCCTGGTAGCGGGCCTGAAAAATGGGAGGCAAGATGTGGCAATGAAAATCAACAATCATTGGATTTATGCATAAAGCAGGCTTTCCCTGTAGTCGATTGGTGTGAGGAAGAGATATCTATGTCAAATATACCAAAATCCCTCCCTAGACACCTTTGAACGAGACAATTATAATCGTGGGCGGTCAACTTGGCGGAGCCTTGGTGGGAAAATTGAAGACTTCGCTCCGATCAATGTATTGGAGATCGTCAGAAACATTATGAATGGCGTTACCGCCTCAGCAACGGGGCAAACTTACAGCATTCCCGAGTTGCAGGCTATATCCAAAGAACTGCGACGGGACATAATTCAGACCATCTACACCGCCGGCAGTGGACATCCCGGCGGTTCTCTTTCAGAATTGGACATCCTGGTCTCACTTTATTTCAGGATATTGCGGTACGACTCAACCAACCCGCAGTGGCCCGACCGCGACCGCTTCGTCCTGAGCAAGGGCCACGCATCTCCAGGCTTCTACGCTGTCCTCGCCAAGGCAGGGTTCTTTCCTAGGGAGGAATTGGCAACCTTCAGGCAACTGAATAGCCGAATTCAGGGTCACGCTCACCCTATGACCCCGGGTGTCGAAATGAACTCCGGCTCCCTGGGAATGGGGCTTTCCTTCGCGCTGGGTTGTGCACTAGCAGCACGCCTGGACCGCAAGGATTACATGGTTTACGCGTTGCTGGGCGACGGGGAATGCGACGAGGGAGAAATCTGGGAAGCGGCCATGTCTGCCTCCCATCACCAGGCAACCAATCTCGTAGCCATAGTGGACCGGAACCGCATCCAGAATGACCGGTTCACGGACCAGGTTATGGGTTTGGAACCCCTTGCTCGCAAGTGGCGGGATTTCGGTTGGCGGGTGTTTGAGACCGACGGTCACGACATGGAACAGCTACTTGCCACATTGGATAAGGCGCGCCGGCGGCGGAACAAGCCTACGGCGATCATCGCCCATACGGTCAAGGGCAAGGGTGTTAGTTTCATGGAGAATAACCCCGGCTTCCATGGCCGGGCTCCCAACGCCGACGAGTTTGAGAAAGCTATGGAGGAACTGGCCTAATGGTGGCGCAAAGGAAAATGGCCTCGACAAGGCAAACTTATGGAGAAACGCTCTTGGAAATGGCCGATTCCTACCCGGACATAGTGGTTTTGGGCGGTGACCTGAATGTCTCCGTTTTTACCCACCTGTGGCGAGACAAGTATCCCGAGCGTTTCTTTGATTTCGGGCCCGCGGAACAGAACCTTATTGGAGTGGGCGCCGGGTTTGCTGCCAGTGGTAAGACTCCTTTCGTGAGCACCTTTAGTGTATTTGGCGTAGGCCGGCCCTTTGATCAGCTTCGTGTTTTGGTTTCCCAGGCCAACTTGAATCTCAAACTGGTCTGCACCCATGCCGGCATATTGACCGGAGAAGACGGAATGTCTGCCCATGGAATTGAAGACCTGTCGCTGATATGTTCATTACCCAGTTTCACGGTAGTATCACCAGCCGACACTGTTGAGACCGTGCAAGCAATAAAGACGGCCGCCGACACCAAGGGCCCATTCTATATTCGTCTCTCACGCGCAGCCACGCCTGTGGTCCACGATGACAGCTACAAGTTTGAACTGGGCAAGGCGGAAGAGATCCGGGCCGGCACTGACGTAGCCATTGTTGCCACTGGCGTTATGGTGTCAGTGAGCCTCGACGCGGCAGATATGCTCGCCGCCGAGGGGGTGGAAGCCAGGGTGCTCAATGTTCACACTTTGAAGCCGGTGGACGAAGCGGCCATTGTAGCCGCTGCCCGCGATACGGGGGCGGTGGTGTCCGCAGAAGAGCATTATTTCCATGGCGGGCTGGGCAGCATAGTTGCCCAGGCCATCGGACAGAATTACCCTGTGCCGGTGGAGATGGTTGCTCTACAGGGATACAGCGAATCCGCCAAGGCAGAGGAACTGATGGTAAAGTGCGGCCTGACGCCTGACAAGGTCAAGGAGGCGGCCCTCAGGGCCATTGGCCGAAAGAAGTAGCCACATTAGCCCCCTGAACACGCCAATCCTGAAAAGCAGACTGGGCAGGTCGACTACCTGCCCAGTTTTCATTGCACACTTAATGTGTTCGCTATTCCCTTACTTGACCATCACCGATTATGACCCATTTGTAAGATGTCAGTTCCCGAAGACCCAGGGGGCCGCGGGCATGGAATTTCTGGGTGCTTATGCCCACTTCCGCGCCCAGCCCAAGTTGCCCCCCATCAGTGAACCTGGAACTGGCGTTGACAATCACGGCAGCGGCATCCACATCCCGCTGAAAGCGCTGAGAGGCCTCAGAGTCGCGCGTGATGATGGCCTCCGTGTGCCCGGACCCGTAAGTGTCGATGTGTTCCAGTGCCTCGTCCAAAGAATCAACAATTTTTATTGCGGCTGTAAGGGAGAGGAATTCTTTGCCCCAGTCTTCTTCGGTAGCTGGGAGTGCATTTAGCCCAGATTCCGGTCCCAGGATGCTTAGGGCCCTGTGGTCGCAATGCAACTCCACGCCCGCCTCACAGAGATTGTGGGCAATATCCGGAAGGCAGGCCGGCGCGGCTTCGGCATGGAGCAGCACCGTGTCCAGGGCGTTGCAAACCGTAGGCCGCTGCACCTTGGCGTTAAAAATGATGTCAGACGCTTTTTCCAGGTCGGCAGTGCGATCAACATAAGTGTGGCAAACTCCCACGCCACCGGCCACCACTGGCATGGCGGCGTTGCTGGCCACAAAGTTAATAAGGTTGGGGCCGCCTCTGGGTACGAGCAGATCAATGTGCTCCTTCATCTGCAGCATGGCATCGACCAGGGCCCGGTCTGGATTGTCGATATATTGAATGGTATCGGGGTTGATCCCTGCCTCGCCAATAGCGCGGCGCAGCAACGCGGCCAGCGCCAGGTTTGAACGAATGCTCTCACTGCCTCCACGCAAGATGCAGGCATTTCCTGACTTCAGAGTGAGGGCGGCAATATCCACGGTCACATTGGGGCGGCTCTCGTAAATGCTGCCAATTACGCCCAGGGGCACCCGCCGCCTTTCCACTTCCAGGCCGTTGGGTAGGGTCTTGGCTTCTATCACCTCGTTGACCGGGTCCGGAAGAGCCGCGATGGTGCGGACATCGCTGGCCATGGCCTTCAGCCTTTCCGGGTTTAGCAGAAGACGGTCCAGCATTGCCTCGTTCATGCCATCGGCTAGGGCGGACTCGTAATCGTGCTTGTTTGCTTCCAAAACCGGCCCTTGCTCCGATTCCAGCGCATCGGCCACATTCAGAAGGGCCTGGTTCTTAATGTCTGCAGACAGGCGCGAAAGCTCCTTGGCCGCGAGCTTTGCAGTCTTTCCCAGGGTTTGTAACGAGTCCACGTGGGTGTTGGTGGCCATGGGTTTTCCTCGTTCTCTTGTACAGATTTGATTTGGGAGTCTTTGCCCTGGAAAGAGTCTAAATGAGGACCAGGTTATTGCGGTGTACGACTTCCTGACCATAATGATAACCCAGAATTGCCGCAATGCCGTCGGACTGAAAGCCTCGGATTCGGGCTATGTCCGCTGCGGAATAATTTGCGATACCGCAGGCGATTTGCCTTCCAGGTTCGTCCACTATGTAGACGATATCTCCCCGGCTGAACTCTCCTCGTACGCCTCTGACGCCCGCGGGCAACAGGCTGACGTGCCTGTTAAGGAGGGCATCGGCCGCCCCCCCGTCCACTTCTATCTCTCCCCACTGGGAATCTTCCACTCTGCTGAGCATCCAGCGCTTGCGGGCTTCAAGCTTGCCTCCCAGAGGATGAAACAGAGTGCCGATGCTGTCGCCGCGGGCCGCACGAACTATCGCATTTTCTGCTCTTCCGCTGCACATGATCATCGAAATGCCCGCTGATGTAACCAGTCTTGCCGCGTCGATCTTGGTTGGCATGCCGCCTCTTGCCCAGCGGTTCCGGTGCTGCCCTACAGCTGCCTTGACAGTGTTGTCAATCTGATGCACTTCCGGGATTAAAGTAGCATCGGGATTCCGGTAAGGGTCGGCAGTGTACAGTCCTTCGGTGTCGGTCAGAATAACGAGAAGGTCAGCGTCCACGAGATTGGTCACCAGGGCCGATAGCCGGTCGTTGTCACCAAACACCGCGCCTATTTCGTCAACTGCTACTACGTCGTTTTCGTTGAGTATGGGTACAACCCCAATATCCAGAAGTGCGGTGAGGGTATTCCTGACATTCAGGTACGGCTGTCGCTCTGCCAGGTCATTGATGGTCAGTAGCGCCTGTGCCACATGCACATTGTGAGCTTCAAACAACTGCTCATAGGCATGAATGAGCCGGCCTTGCCCAATGGCTGCCAGGGCCTGTCTGGAGGGAATATCCCGTTCGGCCAACTCCAGACCTGCCTGCCACAGGCCCTGCCGCCCGGCAGCGATGGCCCCAGAAGTTACCAAGATCATTTCTGCGCCCTTTTCACGTCGCAGCCGGCTGATCTGTTCCGCCAAGTTTGCCATCACGGCCTGGTTCAGCCCACCATTGTTTCGGGTGTCAGTAAGGACGCTGGTCCCAACCTTCACCACGATCCTTCGGTAGCGCAGTTCTTCGGCGGCTGCCATTTTGGACTCAGAGATCTGTTGGGGAGAGTACGGTCTGGACATTACGGTCCGGTAGATGTGCGGATTGGGAATGCAGCATTCGATGGCAATCCGGGAACCTTTAAGCGAGTTGGATAATTATAGCACGAAGCTCAGTGTGCTCTGGCGAGTTCAATGCATGATTGGAGTCATATCTCCCGCGTTTTCAACTCATGCAAGGAGGCGAAGTTGCAGTTCGGCCACCGGTCTTCATGGCCATTGGGGTTGGCGATTAAACTGGACAGTCAGATGAAATCTTTGACGAAACGATGAGTCGGGATCCGCATCATCGATTCTTGTTAATCACCCCTTGAAGGAATAGAATGGATGACGATCGGGGCTAACGCTGGCCGTTAGCCCTTTTGATTGTTGCAGCAAATTATTGACTGCCAGCCTTGTGAGGCCGGTAATAAGTTTGGAGTTTATTTCTGGATGTCGCTTCCAGGCCTTCTGTCTCTACTTGCCAATGACTTTCCACTTGGGACCGACGATAAGCATACGCGACCAGAGGCGTCAGGGCAGGGTTTTGCTGCCCGCAGAGGTGTAAGGCCCCTGTTCGTAGCCAGTCTGTGGACCAAGACTCAAGCGCCAACGTTGGTTCTTTCTCCTCGTGCGGACGACTCCCGTACGTTGTATGACCAGTTGATGACGTATCTGGGCGAAACGGCTCCCGTTTACCTGCTGCCGGAACCCGAGGTCCTGCCATTTGAGCGCCTGGCGGTAGACTCTCGAACCGTGAACCAGAGGTTGGTCGCATTGTCCGCGCTGGCTTCCTGGGAAACTGGCTGCAAGAATCCACCCTTGGTGGTGGCTTCGGTGGCCGCAGTATTGAGATATACCTTGTCCCCCGGGGTTTTTGAAGCTCTGGAACCTGGCAATTGGTCGTCCCGCCGGCTTGGCCGTGGTCAACGAATTCGAAGCACCGACCAGCTTCTGGCCGACTGGGTGAAACTTGGCTATCGCCACGAACCGGTGGTGGAAAGCCCGGGATGCTTCAGTTTGCGCGGCGGCATCATTGACGTCTTTCCTCCTCATGCAGAAAATCCGTACCGAATCGAAATGTGGGACGATGAGGTCGATACCATCCGCAGATTTGATCCATACACTCAGCGCTCACTCCCCCTCTCTGAAGACAACCCGAACCCCGGATGCGTAGAAATAATGCCCGCCCGCGAACAGCTTCCCGAACTGGCCGACCGGGCCGCGATAGAAAAGCGAATAGGGGAGTTGGATTTTTCGGACTGTAACTCCTGGATGCGGGAGCGGTTTGACGAAGAACTCGTAGAGTTGTTTGCGACCCCCAACATAGAAACGCTGTCCTTCTACAACGGAATCCTCAATCGCCACAATTTGCTGGACTATCTGCCGGGCGATGGACTCCTGGTACTGGATCGAAAGACCCAGGTGGAGACTGAAGCACGGGACCTCGAGGAAAAGTTCTTCCGAATGCGCGAGAGCAGGGAAACCAGGGGCGATCTTCCCAGGAATTTCCCGTCACCCTATTTGGAATGGGACCAGCTTTCTGCTCGTATTTGGGAACACCCACGCAAGGCTCACCTCGAAAGTTGGTTGGCAGACGACGCTGATGCTTCTTTTCGCGCTCCCAAATCGTACTTCGGTCAGCTTGGCCAATTTACCGATGAAGTGGCGGCCGACTTGCAGAGAAAGCGGATAGTTGTCGCCATAACCCAGCACACTCTCCGTCTCGCCGAAGTTCTCGCTGAGGCAAACGTGGCTACCTCCATTGGAGAGTCTCTGGACGCACCGCCAATTCCAGGGCAGGTTCACCTGGTGCAAGGTTTCCTTAACGAGGGATGGGAAACTGAAGGTAATGATCACCATCCTGGCATAACCCTGCTCTCTGACTCAGAATTGTTCGGCACGGTCAAGGAGCGGCGTTACCGGCCGGTTCGCAGCCGGGAGCAATTGGGTGAGGATATTATCCTCTCAGAATTGGTTCCAGGAAGCTATGTGGTGCACGTGGATCACGGTATTGCCAGGTTTGCCGGAACCACTCATATGGAGGATAACGGAGAGGAGAAGGAGTTCCTGGTCCTGGAATATGCTGAGAATGACAAGCTTTACGTTCCCACAGACCATTTGGACCGGGTGGGAGCCTATGTGGGAGCGCAGGATCAACCGCCAACATTGACCCGCCTGGGGACGGCGGAATGGGCGCGAATAAAGGAACGAGTAAAGGGATCGACCCGTGAAATGGCGGAGGAACTCTTAAGGCTTTATGCCGCCCGGAAGGCCGCGGAAGGGCATGAATTTAGCATGGATACCATTTGGCAACGGGAACTGGAAGATTCCTTTCCTTTCCAGGAGACGCCGGACCAGGTTCGCGCCATTGACGAAGTCAAGGCTGATATGGAGCAGATCAAGCCGATGGACCGGCTGATTTGTGGAGACGTGGGGTACGGCAAAACGGAGGTGGCTTTGCGAGCCGCCTTCAAGACCGTGTCAGACGGTATGCAGGTGGGACTTTTGGTTCCCACAACCGTACTGGCCCAGCAGCACTATGCCACGTTCAGCGAGCGCCTCAGCCCCTTTCCGCTACAAGTGGAGGTGTTGAGCCGTTTCCGCACCCCAAGAGAACAGCAGGACGTAATCGAAGGCCTCGAACAGGGAACTGTAGACATAGTTATCGGCACCCATCGGTTGCTTCAAAAGGATGTCCGCTTCAAGAATCTGGGGTTAGTAGTAGTGGATGAAGAACAGCGGTTTGGAGTGGGCCATAAAGAAACTCTGAAACGTTTGCGAAGCCAGGTGGATGTGCTGACGCTAAGCGCCACCCCCATACCAAGAACACTGCACATGGCCTTAACGGGAATCCGGGACATGAGCGTAATGAACACACCTCCAGAAGCCCGCCTGCCGGTCAAAACCTTCGTCTCAGAATACAATGAGGAAACTGTTCGAGAGGCCATCCTTCGGGAAATCGAGCGGGACGGGCAAGTCTTCTTTCTGCACAACCGTGTTCGGACGATCGAACAGACAGCGGCTGATTTGGCGGAGCTTGTACCGGAAGCCCGCTTTATGATCGGGCACGGTCAAATGCCAGAGCTTGAACTGGAAGAAGCAATGGAGGCTTTCGCGGATGGCGAAGCGGACGTCCTGGTTTGCACCACCATCATTGAATCCGGCCTGGATATGCCCAACGTCAACACACTTATTCTGGACCGGGCCGACCGGTTTGGGCTTTCCCAGCTATACCAGTTGCGAGGCCGGGTTGGCAGGGGAGAGCACCGAGCGTACGCGTACCTGCTCTTGCCCCGGGGCAGGCAGATAACGGAAGCAGCCGAAAAGCGAGTGCAAGCTATCCTTGAAGCATCGGATCTGGGATCTGGCTTCAGAATTGCGATGCGGGACCTCGAAATAAGGGGCGCGGGCAACTTGCTGGGAGCGGCCCAGAGCGGGCAGATTCATGCGGTGGGCCTGGAACTGTACGGTCAATTGCTCGAAGAGGCGGTGTCTGAACTTATGGCCGGCGAAGGCAGCGATGGCAATTCCCAGCCTGCTGAGGGCCCCATCGAATTACCCAGGATAGAACTGTCAATTGCAGCCAATATTCCGGAGAGTTATGTCCCGCACACTCCGACAAGGCTTGCACTTTATCAGCGCTTGGCGCGTGCCAAGAGCCGGGAAGAGGTGCCCGCATTTCGAGATGAAATGCGGGACCGGTTTGGTCTACTGCCTGATGATGTAGAGAATCTGTTAACCTTGGTCGATTTGCGAGTTCTGGCCGCTACGGCCGGGGTTGAATCTGTGCTGCAATCCACTGGAGGAATTACCCTCGGTCTCCGGCAAGACGTTGGGAGCGCCAAAGTTCCGCTCCAACGTGCCCTTGGTTCGGCGGCGAGTGTGGGCAACAGGCAAATAAGGCTTTCCTCCCGCTCCCTGGGAGACCAATGGATGCGCAGGCTCACCCAGACGCTGGAACGCCTGAGTATTTTTCAGGAACGGCTGCGCAACCTGGTTAACTGAACCTCCAGACCCTGAACCGGGTGAAATAAGGGAGCTGCGGCGCCGCTTGAATCCTCTTGTCTTCAAGCCTCGTAATACAATTTAACAAGTAATGCCACAGATGTTGCTAATTGGCGGGAGATGCCTCCAGGAATGATTCTCGACGATCTTGGGCTACTATGAACACAGGAAGGATGCAGGTCAATTTTCCGTCGCGCCGGCTACCAATATTGCCGCTCCTTGTGGCTGCTTTGCTGCTGGTTGCTGGGTGCAATAATGGTGCGACCGACCCGGGATCCCCAAGCGAGGCGGAATCCAGGGACAAGGTTGAGGATTTCAGGATTGGCCTTTACCAGGGACAAGAACAGTTGGGCTCTGCTGAAATTTCTTTGTCTGACCTCCAGGGCAAGCCGGTAGTGCTGAATTACTGGGCCGGCCTATGTCCTCCTTGCCGTGCGGAGATGCCGGAGTTTCAGGAATTCGGTGATGAATACGAGGGAAAAGTTACGCTGATTGGTGTTGACCTCGGGCAATACCTGGGACTCGGCTCCAGGGAAAATGCCCAGGAATTGCTGGCCGAATTGGGAGTAACCTATCCGGCAGGTTTCACGGATGATGGCGCGATTGTAGAGGCGCACCGGGTGTTTGGCCTTCCCACCACCATCTTTGTCACCGCAGACGGCGATCTGCATAAGAAATGGGACGGGGTGCTAAACAAGGACAAACTGAGCGAAATTGCAGAAGAAATGTTGGCTGAGGCGGGCGGGTAGAGTAGCGAAAGAAGAACAGTTTTACGGGCTCTTCGGTTAAAGTGCTGAATCCGCTTGTTTATGTCGTTCCCTTGGGGGCGTTTCCTTCCATTCCTGTATTTGTGGGGAACGCTTGTAGTATAATTGACCAGTTAAGTGCTGCCTTCACTTCCAGTGCGGGGTGGCTTGCGTAACAGCCGTGGGGCCCTTGGTAATTTGGCAGTTCGGGTACGGCGGCAGTATTCGGGGTGTAGCGCAGTGGCTAGCGCGCTTCGTTCGGGACGAAGAGGTCGGAGGTTCGAATCCTCTCACCCCGACCATCCAATTCTTGGCCTCATTTCTTCATTGCAAGTTGGGTCGGTGAAGTGATTCTCCGACTTCCTCTTTCGGGCTTCTGAAGGGCTATCGCGGGCTGTAATCCCAGTTCTCTTAGGGTTGCCCCGCTACCGTTATAATGCACCTATGATCGTGTCGCAGGACGCTTGCCTGCTTCCCTGAGAAATTTATGCCTGTTGATCCAAAATTAGTACAAGAGCCAAGAATTCTCCGCATTCTCGATTCATATACCGGACGTTCAGTAACTCTCCGTTTGGACCAGGCTGACTCGGACTGTTCAGTGGGAGAGTTGCTGGACAAGTACCTTTTGCGACTCCCAGAGGAGGAGTTGCTCCATCGTCAGGGAATCACCCCCGGTTCTCTTACCTCCTTGAAGGCCCTGCAGGACCTAATTTATTCCTGCGACGATCAGGGTCGGTTGATAGCCATGTACTCCGGAATTGCCGTCACCCAGAACAACAGCGCGATTGATTTGGTAGACAGGCCCCAAGAGACTGAGGTCAAGGTCGGCGATGTTTGGACCTCTTTAATTGACCTGACCATTGACCGTACCAATGTTGGATACGCACGAAATTGGAGTGGCTTCCACCGGCGGCGGTGGGCCAATGAGCCAGACTTCTTCAATAGATTTGTAACCGAGACCCTGGAGCACTACCTCGGGCCTGCTGCTGCCGAGGAAGCATTGCTTCTTGACTCACATCAGAGCAGGCTGGAACTCGTCAAGGTATTGGCGCGCCGCATCTGGGACAGCGAGTTCGAGAATTATTCCCGGTTTGTGGGTGACAAGCTGATGTTCAAAACCGGAGATGAAACCGTCCGAAACATTGCAACCGGGGCGGGCGGCATTTGCACCGAAAAAGTTCAAGCGTTGAAATTCCTGACGGACCACTTCGGGTTTGAGTCAGAATATCTGATAGGCGGCGATGGCGCCCGTGATCAGGTCCCTGAAGCCAGGCTGAGGAATCTGTTGAATACCTTCGATTTCAGATTCGCCCGGAGGTACATGCGGTACTGGCAGCATTCCGCATTGCTTTATCAAGTTGACGATGTGCCCCTCCTCGTTGATGCCACCAATGGCAACATCCCTTTTCTATTCCTCACCGGTCAATCAGCCGAGAACCTGTTGGGTTACGAGGACAAACCTTCGATCAAGGTGAGAATGGTAGAGTCCGAGGAAGACTATTATTACCATCGGGTTCCTCAGGACATTCCGGAAAACCTGTTCTTTGCGATGGAAGGCTGGCTAACCGACACGGATATGGTCCAGGTTTTCGAAAACGAGCTTGGTCTTTATTTGTCCGGCGACTATTACATTGCTCCATTGCCTTTCAGAAACGATAAGGACTATGAACGACTAGCTGCTGATTACCGGGCTATAGCGCGTCGAGCAGGATTTCGCTGGCAAATTGGCCCCTGTTGGGACTTTGAATCTGAAGTGGGTCGCGAGTTTGTAACTTCATATCCCACGACAGCCGGGAATATACTGGCGGCAAAAGACTACCTGCTACTCCGTTATAATGAATGGGACCTCCCCGACCATGATGCCGGGCTTGTAGTATTTCGCTTATCCTGATTTGTTCCTCTCTGGTATGAGGGCAAGGGACAATGGCTGCAATCAATCCAAAGTCAATTGGCATTTTCGAGTCCGTTGCCACGAACCGTCGGTTGGCGGGACTGGAGAGGGTTGCGCGAACCCTGTTTGATGGTGCTTCCAAGTTTGGGCGTGCCTGGCCAGCCTCTGGGAGACAGCGCAAGCAGGAAGTGGTTCAAGAAATACGTCGCTCCCGAAGCAGGTTACAGGTCCAGGACCTTTCCGACTTTCGACTCAAGGAAGCCCTGCAGAGCATCAAGACCGAAGTCGAGAGCTCTTCCGGCCGCCCTGGAGCGGCTGACTATGTGCCCTCAGTATTTGCCATAGTCGACGAGTGTATCCGGCGAAAGCTTGGCGCCTGGCGTTTGTTTAACAACCCTCGCAGGCAGGCCGACTTCGGTGACTGCTTCAAAGTCGCGAACGGCGAACCAAACGCCGCAAAGCTGGACTCAGAGGAAATCAACATAGTCCACGCCATCAAGTTGGCGCGATCGGCCTCCCCGGGGCGCTACGGGTTGGACTTACAGTTTCCCGCCTCTTTCTATCAAGCGATGGAAGGCAAAGACGCCGAAAGGAATTTCCGTTACGACCCTACGGATGAGCAACTCCTTGCCGGCGTTCTACTCCTGGAAGGCAAGGTCGTGGAAATGCAGGCTGGGGAAGGCAAGACGGTGGCCATTGCCTTTGCCGCAGTTATGCACGCTGTGCTGGGACGTTCAGTTCATATCCTGACTGCCAACGACTACCTGGCCGAGCGTGATTGCCGGCTCTTGGCTGAGGTTTACCACTCTTTGGGTTTCTCGGTGGACGCCATCCTTGATGCCATGGACGACGTTGAAAGGAAAGCGGCCTATAAGTGTGACATTGTGTATGGTACCTTGCGCCAGTTTGGTTTCGACTATCTACGGGACAATCTGGCTCGTGGGAGGCAAGAAGTAATCCAACCGCTCCTTCAGGTGGCCATAGTCGATGAAGTCGACCAAGCTTTAATTGATGAAGCTGACACCCCGCTTATCATAGCGGGAGCTCCCGTAGGTAATTCCCAGCCATTGCACCGGGTCAATCGGGCGGTAGCTGGAATGGTGGCCCGTCAGGAAGATCTAGCCAGCGAATACCTGACCACATTAAGAGATACAGACCCATCGCACGCCAGTTTTGCGACTCTAGTCTGCCTGGGTCTGCTGGCCAGTCCTCGTAACGAGCAACTGCGAAGGTTGGCCCTCATTTACCCGCGTTCCTATCGACGGGGTATGGCGGGCTTGTACCCCAATGGTAACGACTCTCCCGATGAGTCCTTGACTGGTGGCCTGTATTACATAGCAGACCCGCAGGAGAATCTGGTAACCCTGACCGAAAAAGGTATGGCATTCCTGGAAGGTCAATTGGGGGACTTCAACGTTGCCACTTCCAGGAATGAGGTCGATGCCAGTCTGGAGGGTCAGCTCTCCCGCAGAGCAATGCGCCGGCTTGACTTGGCTAACCAGGTGTATCAATCCCTTCGTGCGCACTTGATCCTGGTGCAAGACGTGGACTATATGGTTGCTGACGGCTCGGTGTTTCTCCTGGATAAATACACCGGCAGACTTAAGCCGGACAATTCCTACCAGGACGGACTGCAGCCCGCGCTTCAGGCAAAAGTGGGGGTCGCGGTAGAGCCGGATCACGAGAGCCTGGCCCAGATTTCGGTGCAAGGTTTTGTTTGCCGCTACCCATCGTTGGCCGGAACAACTGGAACAGCATCCGATGCCTCCGAAGAGTTTTGGCGGCGGTATTCCTTAAAGGTAGCGTCCGTACCAACCACATATCCTCCAAAACGTTCCGATCTGGCTACCCGCATATATTTGACTGAGGAAAATAGGACCGCCGCCATCGTAGCTGAAGTTGTGTCATGCAACCTGCTTGGGCGACCGGTGTTGGCGGGTGTACAGACAGTCGAGCAATCCTGGAAGCTCAGCCAGGCGCTGCAGAGCGCCGGCATCGGACACCAGGTGCTAAATGCCGTCAATAGTTTCAAAGAGGCTGAGATAGTCCGCACTGCAGGAAATTTCGGCGCCGTTACCGTGGCTACCAATATGGCTGGACGCGGAACAGACATAGTCCTGGCTGCTGACTTGGACCGGGACGTCCTCCGTCAATGCGTCGCCCGGGTCCGTAGTCGAATGGCCGGCGATTGTCCCCATGTCAGGATTCGGTGCAATTCCAAGACGGAGGGGCAACTGCTTCGGGAATCTCTGTTGGCCCTACCCGGATTGGTGGTTGCGGCAGAAGACCAACAAGGGTGTTATTCCCTGGTAGTCTCTCTTGAAAATGCCCCCAGCAATCCAGACAAAGGTATTGGATTCATTCCAACTCTGGAATTTGGCTTGGGACTGCACGTCGTAAGTTCTGAATTTAATCAGTTCCCTCGGGTTGCGCTTCAATTGAAAGGAAGAAGCGGCCGGCAGGGAAATTTTGGTTCCTCCCGGGCGCTGCTGTCGTGGGACGACCAGTCTTTGTTCTCATTGGGAAAGAGAGGTCCTAACCTGGACCGGTGTCGCAAAGTTGATAACGGCGGTCGAACGTACTTTGAAGGCAAAGAGGTTGAGCGTTTTATCAGGAGTCGTCAAATTGAAGCGGAGACCGAGGCGGCCCATCGCCGCAGCGTTCTTGGCGACTACTCTGCAGTGGTTGATGAGCACAGCGCTGCCTATTACGAAATGCGCGGCCAATTATTGAACAAGGCCAACCCGGCAGAGAACCTGCCGATCTTCGTTGCTGACACTGCCCGGCGTTTGGTTGAGTCGCACTTCCCAGGGATGGACTCAATCGACTATGCAAAACAGTTTGCTAATTTGTCCGAAGATGCCCGCCATATGTTTGAAGTCGACCTTTCCAGCCTCCGGGGGGTTGCTTTGGACGAAGTTCCCCACAGGTTGGCGGATCAACTGATGGAAATGTTGGAAGTCCGTCGGGCCCATATCGGAATCGAGGGATTCAATGAACTGGCACGGCAATTGCTCCTGGAATGCGGCGACGAGGCCTGGTTGCAGCATAGGAAGATCCTGAGACGGTCAGTTTTCAGTTCTGTGGCTGCCAGCATCGGGCACAAGTCGGCGGTTGCAGACTACATAATTCATGCGGCGGAGCAGTGGGACCGGTTCCAGGAAACTCTAAGTGATCTATTTCTTTCGAGCATATTGACGTTTCCCCTGCAGACCGTTACCCGGGTGTCCGACGAAAAAGCCGAAGATTCTGAGTTAAGCCGGGAAATTGGTCAACTTGTAGCATGAACTATCGGATTGCTTTTCCTCCCGCATCGAAGGGAGAGGACTCCCAGGCATTATCTTCCAACAACGTGGTTGGGCCCAATTAAAGGAGTTGAGATGGCACCGAGACTGAGGAGATTAAGCGCGGCAATTTTTGCCGGAAGCATGGTGGCCGGTTCCCCGCTGATAGCCGCTTGCAGCAGTGGTCCATCCTATGATACCTGGGCCGCCACCGACGGTGCCGCCGGCCGCATAAATCTGGACGACGTTCAGCAGGCATTTAAGGAGTCCGAGAGCGCCACCGAATTCGAAGAACGGGTAAATGAAATCTATGAAGGCGACGGAATCATATTGATCCGCGCCCAGCAGAACGGAGACAACCTGACCCTGGAGGGTTGGGAGGACCTGAACGGAAACAACGAAATCGAAGATTCTGGGGATGACCAGCTCTTTTCCATCGTACAGAACAACGATCAGCACGAAATGCGCGGTCACAACGCCAACGGCTACTACCACAGCAGCTTTGGGGGAGGAAGCTTCCTGTTCGGTTATATGTTGGCCACCGCGTTCTATCCGGGCCCCTATTTCTATTCCACCCCGGTCAGCCGGGGCTCTTCAATTCGGCGCAGTAGGGCAAATTACCGTGGCTCCAGCCGGTATGCCAGCCAGGTCGCGCGAAATAGCAGGTATTCCACCAGGCAGCAGGGTTTCGCCGGTTCCCGTTACCAGGACTCCAGCCGTAACCTCAGTTCAAATCGGCAAAGCTACCAGCAGACGCAGAGGACTTCGGGAGCCTTCAGGTCCAGCAGCGCCGTCTCAAGGTCCTCGCGTTCCAGTTTCGGCTCGTCGTCCGGCCGCGCCCGTAGCGGCAGCTTCACTGGCGGTGGCGGTCACTTGAATCTAAGGGGAAAGGGCGGGTAACCACATTGGTCTGGGCTAAGGGGTTGAAGGCATAAGAGGTTTTGGAGTTCTTTTCCGGACCTCACAAAGCCATTAACAGACGGAAATGGTCTGTTTCCAGAAACTGATCGGCAACTGACCTGGCGTACAGGAATCTATGAACATTGTTGGATTGACAGTAAAGCTGACCATGGCGGGTTTGCCAGAAGACGCCTTCCTGGAAATGGATTTCCCAGGGGAAACTGCCGCCATTGACATTGGCTACCTGTTTGACATGATTTTCCCAGCGGAGGAAGAGTCCCAACTGGCCATACAGGATTCCTTCGACTTGGAAGAGAACCCTGACCTGCCCGAGATTTACGACTACTTCCTGGGGGTGGTGGAGCAATTCCGGAGTGGACTGTGTACCCTGCATATGAGTGATACAAGGGGCGCCCCTCTCGCTATGGAGGGCCACGTTGAAGGGTATTTTTCTCCCATCACTGACAAGGACGGGGGCAAGTGCAATTTACTATCGCTGATGTTGCGCCCCGAATATCAGGCGCTTGAGTATGCGTTAGTGAATGGATACACGGCTGGCGAAACCGACTTGCTGAACTGGCTACAAACCTGCAGCGCCATTTATTTCCTGGACAAGCATGAACACCAACCGCCGGGGTTGAAGGACTCTCAAGAAGGAAGTCCGGATACGGCCGCCATTCAGCAGTTGTGCCTGAAGGGCCTCGTCACATTTTCTGAAGGCGGTGGCAGGTTAGAAATTACGTCACAGGGCCGGCAATACATAGGCAACCTGTTGAGGGAGACCGAATCGTACATCGATAAGTACGATATTTTTGGAGACGTGGTATGGGACGACGATACGGACTGTGCCCTGTTCGGTACCGGGCATGGAGAAGATCTGCGGCCTGCCATTTATTGTCTAGACGGCCTCGACCCGGTTCGAACCATCTTCTTGCTGAGGCTCTACGACGGAACGCTTGATGAGTTTGCGGATTCCTGGACGGAGCTAATCGGGAAGGACGAATTCTTCAACTCTTTGTTGGAGCCTGTCGTGAACCGGAGCGTCCTGGCCGACGAGCCTTTGGAAGAGATCTTGGACCAGGGCCTTTCACTTCTGGAAGCGGCTGAAGAAGCAGGCAGAAAAGGCCGATTAATCGCGCGAATAGGAAATAGTATTAATGCTACTCCTTCTTAGAACGAAACCCAAATGGATCTGTTGGGCCAGGAGTTGCTCAACAAACGGCAAAACTACCCCACCAATTCGCGCGGAACATTATCCTCAACTATCCAGCTTCCTCCTAAATTGCGAAGAAGAGAATCAGGGAAGAGCTGATCACCACGGCGCTTTCGAGAAAGGCAACTCCCACATTCTGGCCCGAAGACATCTCCTCAGAAACTCGGACTCTTGGCAGCACAAGCAAGTCCACCAGCAGCCTCAGCACATAGAGCAGAACAAATCCAACTAAGGCAAAGATAACGAACTCGGTTATGCCCTGCAGCCAACCCTGAAAATCTCCGGACAAGGCCTTGAGCATAACCAGGCCAATGGCGACAAGGTTCCCACCAAAGGCGACTCCAACTGCAAGGTTGTCCTTTTCGATCTCCTCGTGAATGTCAAATGAGGTTGTAAACTCGTAAGAAAGTGCGAACAAGACCAGCACTATTTGCCCCAATACAAAGAAAGCCAGGGAAATAAGGGCCTCTGACAGTTCGCTCTCCCCTCCCGAACCGGAAAGGACGCCCGCGATAACCAGTCCCGTGGCCACGAATAGTCCGAACTCGGCCGCACCTGTTGCCGAGTTCTGGTCCTGTATTACTTGCTTTTCAACATCTAACTTGTAGAGCACCAGCCGGTCCATCACAACACGCACCAGATTCAGCGCAACAATGCCGGCTAGTGAATAAAGGAAAACCCGAAGAACGTCAATGCCAAAGTCTGCATTGAATCCCAGACCGATGTCGACCTGCGCCAGGTAGGTAGGTTGGTAAACAGCGCCAACGAATACCAGCACTACTCCAAAAAAGTAGCCAGATATCCGCAATGCCTCGGAGAGGTTCTTCTTTTGGACTACTTCCTCGTCCAGTCTGTGTCTCGTAGTGAGATCCCTGGCAAACTTGGCCAGTACCATCACCACAACGCCAAGAGCGACGTAGATCAGTCCCCTCGGGAAAAATACTAACGAATCGTTAAGGGCTTCCAGCATCTCACTCACCGGCTCCTGTGTTCCGGCCTTTCGCCGGGATAGAGGTGAACGTTGTCCGGGTCCATTATTTCGCTGAAGTGGGCTTCGAATGGGACATCTTCAAACTTGGTTATTGCCAGGGTCCGACTCTCGTCCTCCGCAAGAAACTCCCACATGTAAAAGCCTTCGCCGTTGGTTGGCCTATTGTCACGAAAATAGAAGGCTTCAAAACTATTGCGATAGATATAGCGCAATCCATCTACAACTAGAGAGCGGTCTATCGATCGTTGTTCATCGATCGACATAAGGTCAGACTCCGTCAAGCCGATGGATTCCAGACCAACGGGGCGGCGATTGTCAGTTGCGGTAACAAATAGCCCGGAATCGTCCTCGGACCATTCCAGCCAAATGCGATTGTCGGAGTCGGCGACCACCAGTTCAAACCAGACGATGCCGCTGCCCCCATACCGATGAATATTCTCCACTACGAAGTAACAGTCTTCGTACTCCAGGGCCAACCCTTGGATGACTACGACGTCCCCGACCCTGGCATCTCGAATGCTCGTTTCCAGGCGCGCATTCGTTGGTTCTCGTTTTTTCTTACCTTTGCCGAAAAGAGACCGTAACATTGCTGACCCCCAATCCTCACTTACCTTCTACTCAATGCTGTCCAGGTAATCTGAATCAGGACTAAGATTCCGAACTACTGAACCCGAACCACGGCGTATTATTCTAAACTCACTACATAATAGCACGGGTTAGCAGGCTCCTATAAAGCAGTCAATCAGTTCTTGCTGGGCCGAACCTGATTGCGGCAGAATTCCGGGTTGTCGCAATTCTGCACGCATTGCTGACCGTTATTGGTTTTTCGTGTTCAACTCTTCTACCATTGTTCTTTTGGACGAACGTGATCCGAGATCGATAGCAACCGTCACTGGGCAGGCCCTGTTACCCTCTACCGCTATAGTCTTTGCGATACCTCCCGTCCTTCGGCTACTCACTGTTACACTGCCAAGACTAAGAACGGGCAGAATTTAGCGGAAACGGGGGGGATTTGTTGATCCTGCTCCCACATTGGCATCGATCAAGTCCTTCTTGGCAAATCCCGTCCTCTTGATGATGATTGCCCTGCAACGTAATTTGGTTTCCCTTGACCCTAGGGGGAAGGGAAGGTATTGTTGACTTGAAGGAATATGGTTGTGGAAAGTACGGGTGTGTGAATCTTCGTACCGACTGTTGCCGATGCAATCCATTTCTGTGTCCGTAATATTCTTGCGGTTGAACAAAACTTGGCAATTTGACCCTACCGGTCCGAAACCCCCTTAATCAGGCGAGGAATAGTTCATGTCGATATCTGGGTCTTTTGGTGGAATTGGTGTCGCAATATTCTTGTTGGTCCTGGGGATACTGTTAGTCAGCGGCATCCTCAACTTCTTGCTCTGGATTCTTGGGGCAATCTGCATTGTCCTCGGAGTTATAGTTGGCGCCATGGCTATCTTCGGGAAGAAGGATAGATACTGAGACTGAGTTGGGACAAGGACAGTAAATCTAGAACCAATCGAGAAGCTGCAAGTTGAGCTGCCGGAAAGGGCCGGGAAGTTTCTTTTAGCTGGAGGTTGTTCCCATGGGAATGTTTTCAAGGATGTCGACCATCGTAAAGTCGAAAATGAACCGCATATTGGATTCCGCGGAAGACCCGCGGGAGACTCTTGACTATTCCTACGAAAAGCAACTCGAAATGTTGCAGAACGTCAAGCGAGGAGTCGTCGAAATGGTTACGGCCAAGCGACGCATCCAGCAGCAGGCTACCAAGGTTAAAGAAAACATAACGAGGCTGGAACGTCAGGCCAAGCAAGCCCTGGATGCTGACCGCGAGGACCTGGCCCGTCTGGCTCTCCAACGAAAGCAAAATGCGGTAATCGAATTGCAGGGGTTGGACGAACAGATAGAGGGGATGGAGCAGGAGCAACAGAAGCTCACCATCGCGGAGCAGCGCCTGCAAACTAAGGTCGACGCCTTCCGCAACAAGAAGGAAATTATCAAGGCTCAGTACACCGCGGCCCAGGCCCAGGTAAGAATCGGGGCGGCTCTAGGCGGGATTTCGGAAGAAATGGGGGACGTCTCGCTGGCGGTGCAACGTGCAGAGAACAAAACGGACCAGATGCGGGCGAAGGCCGGCGCCATTGACGAGTTGGTGGCCACCGGTGTTCTCGATGATGTTAACGGCCCCCAGGATGATATCGAAAGGGAGCTTTCGCAGATTTCCATCTCGCAAAGCGTCGAGGATGAATTGGCGGCCCTTAAGGGCATTAGCCCCGCAAGCCAGACCAGGGCGCTGCCATCGTCGAGCGGTTCTGCCGTAGATGCCGAATTGGACGCCTTGAGGAACCAGGGATCTAGCTAGTATCAACAGGACTGGGTGGTCGAACGATGATCGTTAGAATATTAGGTGAAGGTCAGTTCAATTTGCCGGGCGCGGTAATAGACGACCTGAATGACATTGACAACCGCATGGTTGAGGCTGTGGAAACCGAGAATGAAGAGAGTTTTCGTTCCCTGCTTCTGGAAATGATTTCTTTGGTCAGGGAAAAGGGATCGCCGTTGCCGTTGGATGAGTTGGTTGAGTCAGACTTCATACTACCGGAAATCGATTTGACGCTGGAAGAGGCCGAGCATATCTTCATCGGAGATGGCTTGCTTCCGGGCTAGGTAGTGACCCAGCAGTGGGCTTGAAACTCAAGCGGAACGCGATGGCGTTCCGCTTTTCTTTTCTAGATATCCCGTGCCAGAAACTTCGGAATATGACCGTTTACAGGTGCCAATTTACGGGTGCAAGAGGAATCGGGCGACGCACTGCCGCAGGGTCAATACCCGCCCTGAGAGCTGAAATCACTCCGGCTGCTTCCCAATAGTTGTCTACGGGGATAAGTTGTCCCTCAGCCCAGGGCAGGTCAGCCAGGTCGTTCCTCATGAGGTTGCGGTTTTCCTTGACCGCAATTACAGGTATTCCCTGCTCCAAAGCTGCCAACACCGGTAGCCCCACGCATCCGTCCGGGATTACCAGGCAAGAAACTTCGGCGGCCGTTATCACGCTGGGATGATTCATCCCTTCCAGTTCGGATACTATCCTCGGGCTCCGTTGCAAGCCCTTCAATACGGACTGTATCAGGGCAAGGGATACGCCCTCAGCCGCCATCCGCGGGTCGATGATGCCCGGGTCAGCATTAGCAATTTCCTGGGTTTCCAGCATAGGCGCATGAGCAGAAGGCACATTGAAAATGGTGGAAACGGCATGAGTCAGCATGGCTTCTACTCCGCCCCACGGATTTACCATCTCGCCGTTGCTCTCGAAATAGTCCGCGTGGTAACCGGCAGGGACAAGGATTTGTGAAGTTATCGCCACCGCATCAAAGGAGTGGTCTCGTTCCTGTAAGGCGCTAAACAGAACGTTCAGCCCCCCGACCTTTCCCGCGGCCCTGCCAGATTCGACGTAATTGGCCTCCATTTCAAATTCCGGGCCTAACCTTACGATACTGGGCACTGTCAAACCGTAACTGGCCCTGGCCGCATTGACAGAGTTAATAGCCGCATGGATGAATAAGTCGTCGTCATGGTGTCCCAAAACCACCAGGACCCGGTTTCTGCGCACCGGCTGCAGTCCTATAACACCCAAGAGAAGGCGGCTAATAACGCTGCCCTCTACATAGAGAGCATTTGAGGGTATGTCTATTATGTCCGAGGCATTAACGACGTTAGGGTGGGTGATCAGTGTGTCGCAGGCGGCCGCCAGCAGCGCCGAGACCGGCGTGGCGTCCCCGGCATGGCCTCCTATCTCTGCGCCAATGCCGGTGGGGACCAGGAGCACGCAAGTGAATTGGTTATTGTTTTCAAGGGACCGGCGATGACAACGAAAGAGGGAAGGCAATTCTGAGCCCTCCCAGCCAGAAAGCAGACCTACTTCGCAGTGATAGCCTTCTTCTGAGGAAGATGTAACGGCCAATCGGATTGGAACGTCTCCCCCTTCCGACTGAGAAAGGAGAGCGCCTTCCAGGTGAAACAGTGGGTTCCTTTTCTGGTAATTGCGGGGGACGATTAATTCTCTTTCAAACAGAACTGCCGGCATGCGTATTCCAACGAGATGAGAAGTCTTCGTATCCAAAAGTCTTCAACAGGTTCAACTCCCCTCGGTCCCCCAGGGAATAAATGCTGGGCAGGTTCACTCCGTTGAACATGTGCGCTTTAGTCAGGGTGTACGAACCCACGTTTCTGAATATGATCCGGTCTCCAATTGAAAGCGGTTTGTTGAAACGGTATTCACCGAACAAGTCTCCGGCCAGGCAAGTGCATCCCGCGAGAGTATATTCCCATTGGCCGTCGTTCATATGCCCCTCGATGTCCGGCTCAAAATCGAACTCCAACAACTCGGGCATGTGGTTCACCGTTGTATCCAGCACTGCAATGTTCGTGCGCCCGCTGGGAAAAATATCCAGCACGGAAGCCACAAGATACCCAGCCGAACGGACAAAGGCCGCTCCCGGTTCCAGGTATACGTCCAGTCCCCAGTTAGATTGAAGCACCCGAATGACTCTCTGCAGCGGCCCGATATCCACATCCTTGTTGAAGAGATAGCCCCCACCCAAATTGATCCACTTTAGGCGTCCCAGGAATTGGGGAATCTCTTCTTCAAGCAAGGCCACGGTTTCTTCGAGTTCTCTGAAGTCAATAGATTCGCAATTGGAGTGAATCAGCGTGCCGTCTATCCCATTCAAGAAAGCCTTGTGGTTCCCCAAATTTTCTGACAAGGATTCCAGGGATATTCCTAGCTTGGAACCTTCTCGGCAGGGGTCATATCTCTCATCATCAAGAAAGGACAGGCCGGGATTAACTCGCAAACCACAACTTGCCCGCCCAACAAACTTCCCACTGTGCCTTTCCCATTGGGTCAAGCTGTTGAAGGCAACGTAGTCACAGAGTGAGGCCAGTTCTTCAGGCTCCCCCGGGCGGATGCCAGGACTAGTGAAGTGTAATTGCCCCCGGTCACCCAAGATGGAGCGGGCCAATCGCGCCTCGAATAGGGAACTGACGGCAAAACCGTCCAGTTTCGCCGCCATCAATTCCAGCAATGGAGGAAAGCATAGAGGCTTAATGGAGTATAGGACGCGACAACCTGACGTACGGCGCAGTGATTCGGCGATATCCAGCACTCTGCCGACTTCCGTCTCATCATACACGAAGGAAGGCGTTTCTACAGAGTCAAAAAAGCTGGTAAATGACATCGGTCACAGGTTTGGCGAACCCCGCCACCCAAGCACAACTCGCGCAGTGTGGGAAGCGGGGGCCAGACTTGGCAAAGGCTAGCGCATGGGAGAGAAGGAAGCGGGGATCAGTATCTTGTTTTCCTGCCGGATTCGGCCCGGGGCTCCTGAGGGCCAATTGGGAGTCCCGCTGGAGGCCTTGCGGATCTCGTTCCGGTGGTTCAAGTCCTTGTAAGGCCAGATGTGCATCCAGCGGTTCAACGCGCCCAGTTCCGTATGCATAGCCGCGACGCAGGGCGAGAACTGTTCGCGCCACGGAAGAGCCTTTTCCCACCGACTCAGAAGTTCGGGGATAGAGCCGGGCTTGTACGTGTAAATCCGCATCTCGTAAACATCGCCCAGTTCCTGACCGCCGCCCAAAGGTCGCATGAAGGGCGCAGGATTCCAGATTTCCGACTCCATATTCATTATCATGCTGGTATCCCGGGGTGGCCAGTTGGGGTCCTTGGCGGCCTCTGCTCGAATTTTTTCCCTATCCAGCAAGTCCTCATATCCCCAAACGTGGACTACCTGATTTAGGACACCGATGTCGGAGTGCCAGAAAGCAGCCAGCGGTGAATACTTTTCACGGTGTGGCAATGCCTCGGCAAAACTCTCTTCAAACTGGGGAACTGTTCCGGGCTCCAGAGTGTAGGTTCTGACTTCGTAGATCATAGTTGCTCCTCAAAGCAAGAAATTTGGCGCAATGGCGATTAGTTGAATTGCCGGTATCCGCCGTGCCCACTGGGGTTAAGCAATTCCGGTTAACCGGCTATAAACCCCTCCATTGTCGCCGGCCGCTCACCCTCACAAAGTGGCCGAATCCCGGAGCGGGGAAGTGTCCCGCTGACACCACGATCCCTTCCGATTCCAGCATATCAAGCACGGCGTGGCGGGTAGTGCGTGCCAAGTCCGGCTGATCGTCGAAACTAGGGCTCCAGTCGGTGTAATGGGCTTGGGCTGGCGTGTGGGCTACGTCTCCAAGAATATAACCCCGTTCGCCCTGGGATGCAATGACGATGGAGACGTGACCTGGCGTATGCCCCGGGGTGGCAACCGTAGTGACTTCGTCGGTAATGTTGTGCTCGTTCCCAATCAGGTCCATTACCCTCAATTCCTCCAACGGAATGACCTGTTCGGCTATGTGCGGCTCATTAGCCAATACAGACTCCTGGGTCCAATGGTTCCAGTCTTCTTGGGGAATCAGGTAGCGAGCGTTGGGAAAGGTGGGTTGGCCCTCGATCAGGTTCCAGCCAACGTGGTCGAGGTGCAAATGAGTAAATACGACCATATCTACGGCGTTCCGGTCCACGCCCTTGCTCTCCATGTCCTGCAGCAGTGTCCCATCCGGTTCATGCAAACCTGTGTCCACAATGATGAGTTTGCCTCGCGAGCGAATGGCCGTAACGCCGTAACGACTGTGAATCTGTTCGTCGCTGTCCAGTAATTCGGGAAACTCACGCCACAGTTCTATAGGAATGTGGGGAAATGGATCAAAGGGCGACCAGATCGGCTCACCGTCACTGAGAGAAATCAGTTCCACGTTCCCAATGCTGATTGAGTAATTTGGCATTCTTTGCCTCCGGCCTGTGTGGCTGCTCAAAAAAAGATAGGCACTTGCAAGGGCTTCCACCTCTAGTTAGAGGGGATGCGACAATTTGACCTAATTCAGGAGCATAAGTATGAGCAGCCAGGTCGCTATGGGACTGGAATTTATAGTAAGCACATTTCTGTTGGCGGGCAATCAATGACAGTCAGATACCAGGATTCCTTCCCTGCTATACTGGAAAAAAGGCGATTGGAGGTCCAGCACTATGCCGGCTCGTACTGGGAAGCAATACTTGCAAGGGTTGAGAGAGCGGCCACCCGAAGTCTGGGTTGGCGGGGAACGCGTCAAGGATGTGACGACTCATCCCGGCTTTGCCAACGGGGCTCGTTCAGTTGCGGACCTGTACGACATGCAGCATCAGAGTGACTTGGTCGATGAAATGACCTACGGGTCTCCTACTTCGGGCGACCGAGTGGGTATGTCCTTCCTGATGCCCCAGGGCCTGGAAGACTTGGAACGTCGCCGGCGGATGTTCTATCGTTGGGCTTCCTTCCATGGCGGTATGATGGGCCGAACTCCCGATTATATGAACGCGGCATTCGTGGCAATGGCCTCCGCCGCTCCCTACTTTGAACAGGACCGGGAGGGGTTCGGAGAAAACGTGCGGCGCTATTACGAACACGTTCGGGAGGAGGACCTCTGCCTGACCCATACCCTGGTCAACCCTCAGCGTTCTCGCTCTCCCCAGCGCTATATTACCGACTCCCTAGCCGAAGACGTGGCTCTCAAGGTTATCAAGGAGACCGACGCGGGCATCCTGGTGCGCGGCGCCCGTGTCCTTGCGACGCTGGGGCCGCTATCCGATGAGATAGCCGTATACCCTTCCCGGTCACACCATACCGCGGATAACGCTGACCAGTACGCGGTTTCTTTTTCCATTCCCAGCAACACACCTGGTCTGCGTTACATTTGCCGGGAGAGTTTCGATTACGGCCGCTCTCCCTTCGACCACCCCCTGGGAGCGCGTTTTGAGGAGATGGACGCGGTCGCAATTTTCGACAATGTCCTGGTGCCCTGGGAACGGGTGTTCCTGCTTGGCAACGTGGAATCCTGCAACAACATGACCGCCCGCACCGGCTGGATAGTGCACAGCTTCCACCAGGTAGTGACGCGGATCGTCGCCAAGACGGAGTTCCTGCTGGGCACGGCGTCCTTGATGGTGGAAACCCTGGGTTCCGGCGAACAGCCCCACGTACAGGAGCGCATCGCTGAAATGATCATGAACCTGGAAATCATCAAGGCGCTGCTTCGAACTGCCGAGGTCGATGCCGCCCCGGACGAGTGGGGGCTGTTTACCCCGGCCCGATTCCCGCTAACGGTGGCAGAAAACATGTACGCCCGCAGTTTCTACCCGCGGATGGTGGAGATCATGCAGCTCTTGGGGTCCAGCAGCCTGATGGCACTGCCCAGCCAGGCCGACTTTGATTCCGAGATTGCTCCGGACCTGGAGCATTACCTTGCCACCGACTCGGCCTCGGCTGCCGACCGGACCAAACTGTTCCACCTGGCCTGGGACATATCCTGCAGCGCTTTCGGCTCTCGTAGCCTTCATTACGAACGTTTCTTCGCCGGCGATTTGGTGCGTAACGCCCAAATAATGTACGCCACCTACGACAGGTCGCCCATGATGGAAGCGGTCAGGCGGTTCCTGGAACGGGATTGATCATTGCTTGCCTGGGTTTTCGTCGGCGATTAGCTCTCTGGCCGCCAGGAAGATGTCATCAATCATCTGCGGGGTGAGTTTCCCGGTCTGAGTGTTTTGCCGGCTTGGATGGTAGGAACTCAACAGAGTTACTCCTCCGTCCAGGAGGCAGGTGTTTCCGTGTCCAAAGGTTGGCAGTGGCTTCGGGTTGGTCAGGCCTGCCGCCGATCGAGTTTGCAGGTAAGCGTCGAAAGCGAACTTGCCCAGAGCTATTACGACCCGCACCTGCTGCATCAGTTCCAATTCCTTGACCAGGAAGGGACGGCAGGCCAATTTTTCTGCCGGGTTGGGCTTGTTGTCCGGCGGGGCACATCGCACTGCATTAGTGATGTACACATCATTCAAGGTTAGGCCGTCATTGGAAGATGAGGACGTCGGCTGACTGGCAAACCCGGCCCGATGGAGAGCCCCAAACAACCAATCGCCGCTGGGGTCTCCAGTGAAAGACCGCCCCGTGCGATTCCCGCCGTGGGCTGCCGGCGCCAGGCCCAATATCAGGATTCTGGCATCGGGGTCGCCAAAAGGGGGCACCGGCTTACCCCAGTAATCCTCCTCACGGTGCCTGGCAACCTTGTCGCGAGCAATGCGTTCCCGGTGGGCTACCAGCCGGGGGCAGTGGAAACAACCTACGATGCGGTCGTGGAGTAGGGAGAGGGTGTTTATGCCATTCATTTGGCAGCAACGGTCCAAAAAGGCTGGAAGCTAAACAGCCGCAGGCAGGACTAGGGAGCTACCCAGTCAAAGTTGGGCATTACCTGCTCCGCGAAGAGCCTCAGGGAGTTAAGCGTCTGTTCGGTGGAAAGGGTGCCAAAGAAAAAGGACCCCACAAAGTAATTGGATCCGGTAATTCCCAAATGCTCTTTAAGGGTACTTGCCACCGTCTCTGGCGACCCTACGATATGCAATCCGTCAGCCATGCGCCCCTCGAAGTCGGCCAGGAAATTGGTGCGGCCAGTGTCATCGCCGTTCAAGATACGCAAATGATTGAAGTTGGCAATGAAGTCCGCGAAGGCTTCTTTGGCATCCTTAAGCGCTTGGTCGTCAGTCTCTGCCACGTAGATGTGGCGGGTGACTCCGTATTTGGGCTCGGGTTCGTGGGCGTTCAAGCGATCAGAACGGCCCAGGTTTTCGGCCCAAACCGATTTGTACAGGTCGATATGCTCTCGCATGGTTTCCATGGGAGGATAGTGAGTCACCGTACTAATTCCCTCGCTGGCAATCCATCTGATCGAGTCCGGGTTGGCCGTCGGATACCAAAGAGGAGGATAGGGCCGCTGCCAGGGTTGAATGGGCAAGGTAACGTCCCTGAAGGTATAGTGTTCGCCTTCATAGGAAACTTTCCCTTCTTTAAGCCCCATTATTACGACGTCCAGGGCCTCCCGGAACATGTCCCGTGACTCGTCCACGTTGATATCAAAGAAGTCCAGCTCATAAGCGGAGATACCCCTTCCCACGCCCACTTCGAGCCTGCCTCTGCTTAGCTGGTCCAACATGCAGATTTCTTCCACGAGCCTAAGTGGATTGTAAAAAGGCAGCGGATAAACGAGAGGGCCAAACCTGATGTTCTTCGTGCGCTGAGCAATGGCAGAGAGGAAAACGCTGGGAGAAGGAGCCATGCCCAATGGCGTGCCCTGGTGTTCGGCCATATGGTAACAATAGAAGCCAGCCGAGTCCGCGTACTCGATGAACTTGAGCCGCTGCTCGTAAAGATCAGCAATTGAGCTACCGTTGGCGTCTATCCAGTCGAAAATGCCAAAACGCACAGGGCCGTTGGCGGAATTGGCTGGCACACTGTCTTGCACTGCTGCCTTCCTTCAGGACCGTCTTTCGCATTAACCTCTACGCTATTCGAAGGGAGTGGGCATAGCCTGTACCGGAACTTCAATCAATGTCGGAGCGTCGACTGCCAGAGCCTCCGCCAGCGCACCTCCCAACTGGCCTATCTCAGTTCTTACTCCCCGTGCGCCGTAGGCTTCCGCCAGCTTCACAAAGTCAGGGTTGTGCAAGGCCGCCCCATAAACCCTTCCCTCAAAACGATTGACCTGGTCCCGCAGGACATTTCCGTAAGCGTTGTCGTTGAAAACTATCACAACGGCATTTATCCCGTACTGCACTGCCGTCGCCAACTCCTGGGAGTTGAAAAGGAAGCCGCCGTCGCCAGAAACTGCGACCACTGCCTTGTCGGGCTGAGCAACCTTGGCTCCCAAGGCCACCGGGAAGGCGTAACCCAAGTTACCAGCGTAGGACGAAGTGAGGAAGGTGCGCGGCTCATATACAGGAAAGAAGGCTCGGCTGTAGTACCCGATCTGAGTCATGCCGGAGATGAGAATTCCGTCTTCCGGCATTACGTTTCTAATAGTTTCCACAATGGAGTCCTGGGGTTCCACGCGTATTGCAGTTTCAGACCGGCGCTGGCGCAGGGCATTGAACTCTTCCTCGCGGCTTTCCCGGGCTGGGCTTAGCTGCACAAGGTTTTCGTAAAAGCTTTCCAGGGTCAGACGGGCGTCACCGTGAATGCCAAAAGTGTTTTCGTAGTTTCGGCCCAGCTCAGCCTCATCAATATCAATCTGTACGACTTTCTGCCCACCTAACCACATCGGGTTGGCCATCCTGGTGCCCACGGCCAGTATGGCGTCAAAGTTCGGTTCTTCCCTTGCCACAGGATCGTTACGCAACCGGTGAGCGCCCAAGGCCAGGGGATGGCGTTCGGAAATCGCCCCTTTACCTTCGGGGGTGGTAATGATGGGGGCCTGCAGGTGTTCGGCCACACGAAGGAGCGCTTCCTGGGCGCCGGAGGAGATTATCCCGCCGCCCGCCCAAATGAGCGGATTGGCCGCCTCACTCAACGTCTGTGCCCCGGCACGTATTCTCTCCGCTTCTGCGACTGGTTTGGGATATTCTTCGGGTTCGCGCAAGTCTACGTCGGCGACTTCTGCCAAAGTTTCTGGCGGGATCTCAATCTCGACAGGCCGGGGCCGCCCGGTCTTGAGGTAATAGAAGGCCTCGTGGACCGCGTCGGGAATCTCAGCCGGATCCAAAATGCGCTTTGCCCACTTGGTTACCGGACGGATGGTATCCAACTGGTCATTAACCTCGTGGAGGATACCCCGGTCAGAACCTATCAGGTCACGTTCAATCTGGCCGGAGACGACCAGGACGGGAGAGGAGGCAGCGAAGGCGGTGCCAATGCCAGCCGAGGCGTTCTGCAGGCCGGGTCCCGGTACCATCATCGCCGTGCCAATGCCACCACCGGCGCGAGCATATCCATCAGCCATGTAGGTGGTTGCCTGCTCATGGCGGGTGGTTATGAAACGGATGCCAGGCTCGCCCTGCAGACCGTCGAGGGCATGGTACAACTGAACGCCCGGCAGGCCGAAGATAACCCTTACTCCTTCAAGGTACAAGGACTTGGCCAGCGCCTGGCCTCCGGTCATTTCAGGCATATTTACCACCCTTTCTTGCTGCCAGCGTAGTGTCGGGCACTCTGTCCGTACTCCACACCTGGCAAATAGCTTTATCTTTTGGTGTACCGGATTGTAGTTGTGCCACCCGGAAGCGTCAAGCTGAACAAAGCCGGAAGAGCAACCTTAACCACTCCAAGCCAGGTGCGGAAAGGGAGGTGCGGTGCTGGATTTGCTCGGGCCAGGACGGTGTCAACAGGAGGCGCCAAGTCTTGAGCAGTTATGCACTGAATTGGTAAGTCTTTTCTTGCACTTGGTGGGATTCGATAGACGGACTAGCTCACCTTTGCTAAACTTATCGACAATCTCAATATCAGCAAGAATTAAAGCGTTTGACGGAGAGGCGCGCCAATGAAGAAGGTGGTCAGCGAAATAAACGGAGCCATTTTCAGCTTGCCCTGGCTCGTTGCCAAGGACGAGGGGCTGTTTGAGGCGGAAGGCATTGACATGGAGTTTGTTACCGCCATCAGCAGCGGCCAGGTAGCCCACACGGAAAACCCTGAAGAAGTTAACCCAGTACTGGGTCACGTTGCCTTCGAGGATGCCAAAGTATCCATATACCGCGCTTGAGAAGAGGGTCAGGTCCGTCGGGCCTATGAAAGCAAACAGGGGGCCAAGATAATCGCTCTTCGCTCCGCGGTAGCCAGCCAGGCCATTTTGGTTCGCGGGGATTCCCCACACTACTATCCCGGCACATTGGGCAATCAGCCTGTGGCGGTGCAGTTCCACGCCGGTTCACATTACGTCGCGCTGCGGCTATTGTCCGGTTATCTGCCGGAAGAAAAGTTGAAGCTCGTTCACTATGGTTCTCCTCAGTACCGGTTTGAAGCGTTGATGAACGGGGAAGTAGCCGCCGCCACGTTGATGGAACCCTGGATAACCCTGGCGGAGAAACTTGGTTGCCGCCCAGTATGCGAGGGACACTATCTGGGAGCCGAAAACGCCAGCGACAACATGGACGAGGAAACCTTTACCGCCATTAACCGGGCGGTGGTGAAGGCAGTCGACATGATTAACGAGGACAAGCGGAAGTACCTCCATTACCTCATCGACGAGCCCAGGTTTGCCTCTGTGGCAATCAAGTATGGCAGCATCACTCCGGAGGATTTCCACCTTTCCAGGATTCGCTACTCGTATAACACTCCCTATAACGATGAAATAGTTGAGGACACCTACCACTGGATGGTCAAATGGGGCCTGCTTGATGGTGCGGCTTGCAGCGCCGAACTGGTGGACAATCGAATTGCGGAGCCTGCTCCCGCAGATGATTAGCCAGAGTAGCTGACTTGATTCATGAACCGACGCCGGCCAGGAAGTCCTTTGGTCGGCGTCGATTAGCATTTGAGTCCAGTAACAGTTTGAGCATCGCCGCTGGCTTCACCTGGCAGGCGCCAAAAGAGTAGCCCTGAAGTTGACTTTCTTGTTGAGGGTCTTGGCAGGAAGTTATGAAGTACGACTACGTTATAGTTGGAGCAGGTTCCGCAGGTTCGGTACTTGCCTGTCGGCTTTCGGAAGACCCTGACTGTTCGGTACTGCTGTTGGAGGCAGGACCCGACTACCCCGACTTCGAGAGACTACCTGACGAACTTAAGTATGGCTTCAGCGCGGCCCCCGTGCCGCCCAGGTCCCGGACTGCCAGCGGTCACCCATCCTGGCTTCCAACCAATCCACATAATTGGCAGTTCACGGCCACTGCCACCGACCTGGCGCCACCAATGCAGGTTCCAAGAGGCAAGGTAACCGGCGGTTCCAGTGCCATAAACTCCTCGGCCTTTTACCGGGGAACGGCTGAAGATTTTGATGCCTGGGCAGCCTGCGGAAACGATTCCTTGAGCTACGAGCAGGTATTGCCTTTCTTCCGGCGCCAGGAGACCGATGCCGACCATCACGACGACTTTCACGGGACCGAGGGCCCGATTTTCGTGCACCACTCTGACCCGGGCTCATGGCATGAATCCCAACGGGCCTTTCGGGATGCCTGCGTTGCCAGCGGCTTTCAAGAAACTGAAGACCACAATAACCCGGACTCGGGAGGCGTAGGGCCTGGCATTACTAATAACCATCAGGGTATAAGGTTCAGCACTGCTCTTGGTTACCTCGAATTGGCCCGGCATAGGCTCAACCTAACAATCAAGCCTCATTGCCACGTGAAACGGATCATCTTTGAAGGGAACCGGGCCAAGGGCCTGATTGTCGAGTCCGGCGGTGAGGCGTTTGCCGTTGAAGGGGAGGAGATAATCCTGAGCGCCGGCGCCGTGGGTTCTCCCCATTTGTTGCTGCTGTCAGGCGTGGGACCAGCGGACCAGCTTGGCGACCAGGGTATTTCAATGGTACTTGATGCACCGGGAGTGGGCCGAAATCTGAAAGACCACCCCAAGATTTACGTAACGTGGAGCCTTCCCGAGGGTTACCCAGTCCAAAGTCGGTCCGCGCCTGGTGGGGCGGCCCTGCGGATTACCGCCCCCGGTTCCGACCTGAGAAATGACCTGGGCATAAGCCTGTCGTGCTTTGTGCCGCCAAGAGGGCACGTCATCGAAGAACATCCCCAAAATGCTGATGACGTTGAGCGAGTAACCGAGATGATGATAACCCTGCTCTTGCCCACCAGCCAGGGAGAGTTGAAACTCACTTCTCCCGACTACCGGGTGCAGCCAGCAATGCACTACAACTATTTTGCGGAACCATTTGACCGGGAGAGGATGCGGGCAGGAGTCAGGCAGGCCCTGGAGTTGGCCGACCGTCCCGAATTGGCCGGGTTCATTGGGGAGCGCCTGGCTCCTTCTGATGAAGACCTGTCAACGGAAGACGGATTTGACAACTGGCTTCTCAAGGAAGCCACCACCTATTCTCACATTTCCTGCACTTGCCGCATGGGCCCGCCTGACGATCCCATGGCAGTCGTAGACCAGTTCGGGAGGGTCTACGGGCTGGAAGGCTTGAGGGTAGTCGACGCTTCAATAATGCCGGACCTGGTTCGAGCGCCAATCAATCCGGCAGTCATAATGTTGGCCGAAAAGATTTCGGACGACATAAAGCTGGGCCGCTAGTGCCTGCCTTTGGTCAGACTTGCGTACGATAGTTGTGCTCTCATCCTGCTATAATTGTTGCGACAGGCAGCTGCCTTCAATGCAAGGCACGCCCGAATAGGGCACGAAATTTAGGGAGGAACTCTGTATGGCAGACGAGTTGTTAGTCCTCCACGAAAGACCCGAAGCAAAATACTTGATCGCCGGTTGGCGCCGCCAGTGGTCCAACGGCGGCAGGATTTCCAGTGGACTGCCCCGATACCTGATCGAAAAATTGGGCGCCCGTCGCATTGGGCGACTGGGCGACAGAGTCTCCGAAATGTGCTTCCCCTTCCAGGTTGCTGGTACCCATGATACCTTTCGTCCGGCTGCGGCGTTTCAGGAAGGACTTCCCTCAAGTCCAATGGCCCGGGAAAACGACTTCTACGATGCCGGAAACGGGCTCATCATTTTCCTTGGCGAGGAACCCTGGAGCAGAATTGACATTTACGGTGAAGGTTTTTTCCAGGCCGTCCAAGACTTGGGAATTGAACAGACTGTGGCAGTGGAAGGCGTGAACGGCCCGGCGCCGCCGGAACTGGAGCGCCGCATTAACTGCGTGTACAGCCGAGCTGACATGAAGGAAGACTTGGAGCGGTACAGCGTAATAATGTCCAGCCGCGGTACCGAAGGGCGCAGGGGGCCAACTATCGGAATGGCCATGGTGTCGCTGGCTCACTTCGAATACCCGGAGGTTCAAATGTTCCGCTTGGGGGCTATGGCCCCCATGTACCCGTTCGTGGTTTCCAACAACGAACAGATGGGTATTTTCCGCGACCACCGCTCTTTCTACGACATCATGCGCAGATTGAAGTCCATGTTCAAGCTGGACATTGACCTAAGCGAACTACTGGCGCTGGGAGAAACAGAATCGAGGGAATTGCAGTCAAACCTGGACAGGATCGCGGAGAACAACGCCGAGGCGAAGCGCATAATCGAGCAAGTGCGTTCGGACTATAACGTAACGCCTTACGTGGAACCGGTGAACCTGGATCCCGCCTTGGACCGTACCCTGGAGGACATTCTCATGGGTATGTCGGACCCGCCTGAAGGGCAATAGTTAACAGGACACAGGGCAGCGAGCAATATGATCAGGGCGGGTTAGAGAACCCGCCCTGAACTTTTGGCCGCAGGTTGTCTCTGGCTGACGTGGGCCTATTGGGCGTGGGCTGCGGGCATTGCTGGCCGGTTTCGGTGGGACTGGGCATCCCTGGTGCTGGGCAGTGGACCCGTTGCGGTGTAATATTTCACCCCGGCGACCATTAAATCCTCGGCCGGGAACCGGGTTATTACCTGCGGCCCATCAGCAGTCACCACAACCTCTTCCTCAATTCTAGCCGCCGACCAACCGTCGGAGGCCGGCCAAAAGGCCTCCAGGGCAAATACCATCCCTTCCTCAATAGGTTGCGGGTGTTCAAGGGAGAACAGACGGCTGAAAATGGGCGCTTCCCAGATGTTCAGTCCGACGCCGTGGCCGTACTGCAAGGCAAATGCTGCCTCTTCATTGGCGAACCCAAATTCCTCAGCTTTGGGCCAATGCTGGACGATATCGGCTGTAGTAATGCCGGGCTTAACGGCGTCTATGGAAACATCGAGAATCTCGCGGCACTTCTTATAGGCATCTATCTGGGACTGGGAAGCGCTTCCGATAGCAAGAGTCCGGTAATAGCAGGTGCGGTACCCCATGTAACTGTGAAGAATGTCAAAGTAGACCTGGTCACCAGGGCGCAGAATCCGGTCAGCGAAAAGGTGAGGATGGGGACTGGTTCGCTCGCCACCAATGGCATTCACCCCCTCAACGAATTCCGATCCAAGTTCATAGAGGACCTTGTTGACCAGGGCAACGCCATCGTTTTCCCGTATTCCGGCCCTTAATTCCTGGTATAGAACATCATAAGCCGCGTCCACCATGGCGCAGGCGGTGTTGAGGAGTGTTATCTCGTCCTGAGTCTTTATGCGACGGGCTTCCAGCATCAACTGCTGCCCATCCACTATGTTCAATCCTTCTTTCTGTAATGCAAACAGCACTACAGGCTCGACCACGTCGACCCCGATGGGCTCATTCTGAAGGCCCCGCAGTTCCAACTCGGCGCGAATTTTCTTTGCCACGTCTTCCGCCAGGTTAGCCGAAGGCGGCGTAGCGCCCCTCAACGTGGAAATGCCTGCGCGGGACCGCTCGCCTAGCCACGGACAGTAGAGCTGGTGGTGCCGGGCAGCCGACCCAAAGTCCCACAGAATCGGCTCGTCGTCCTGGGGCAGCAGGCAGTAGCGCACCAGTTTGTCCAGTGCCCACGTACCAATGATGGTTGCCGTGAGATACCTGATGTTGTTCATGTCGAAAGAAAGGATGGCGCCCAACTCCGAGTTCTTGAGCAGCCCCTTGATCCGGTTGAGACGTTGGGTGCGCAGCCGTTCAAAATCTACGCGCTCCTCCCAGTCCACATTCATCGTTCCAAAGCTCTTGATCTGAGTCACGGTTGTCACCTATCCCTTTTTTTGAAGCCGCCTGCAGTCATTGGATTCCCCGCTGCCCGTGAGCTTGCGGAAGTTTAGTTGGGCGATGGCACACTGTCAACCGGAATTGAACGGGGGGTAGCCTGGTCAACTATAATACGACGCGGTGAAGCCACAGGGCCCACTAACCCATATCAAACCCCCAAGCCAATGTAAGACAGGAGGAGCCAATCTTGCCCAGCAGAATTGAGGTTATTCACACCGCCGAAAGGGACCCTTCGGTGAACCTGCCCTATGCCCCAGCCGTCAAGGTAACCGGCGGCTCTCTGTTGTTCCTGGCTGGCGTTAACGCCGCCAAGGTTTATCACAGCCACCCACATATCGAATCCGAATTCGACGACATTCCTATGGACATGGCGGGCCAGACCCGGATGGCACTGGAAAACGTGAAGAAGGGTCTCGAAGCCTGTGGAGCCACCTTCAGCGACGTGGTGCAAGTTACGAGGTATCTGACCGACGTGGACGAACAGGACCAGATGAATGAGGTGTGGTGGGAATACTTTGGCGACCACCGGCCCGGTACCGCCACCATCGGCGTCACCCGTCTGGCCACCCACGACAAGCTGAAGGTTGAATTGGCAGCCATTGCAGTAGTGGACTAGGCATGCCCTAATCTGTTCAACGGGTCTGACCCGGGAATTTCCGCCGCTGCAGAGTAGGAGGAGGCAGGGACAGCATCCAATTAAGAATGTCTGTGCCAACTCCGGCCTTCTACCCAGGTTAGAAGTCTTCTGACTGGTGCACGATATTGCCTCCGACCATGGTCAATTTCGAGCCTAGTTCAGGGATATCTTCCTCTGCCATACACAAGAGATCGTTAGTAAGAACTGCCAGGTCTGCGAGTTTCCCAGGTTCCAGGGAGCCGCGCTTGCTCTCGTCAAAAGAGAAGCGGGAGCCGCCTACGGTGAATGCACGCAGAGCCTCCAGCCGGGTCAGGCACTGGTCCGGTCCCAGGGTCTGGCCGGTAACTCTCTCCTGGCGAGCCACAGTAGCCCAAAGGGTGGCAAACGGATTGTAGGGCTTGTTGTCGGTACCAAAGCTGAAGTCTACTCCCTGTTCCAGGTAACGCCGGTGTGCCACGGCCCCGCTTGCCAGGTCGGGATCGCCCAGGTATGGAGCGCCTCTAAGCCACAACTCTGTCAAGGGAATAGTCTCCACCAATAGCCCGAGGTTCTTAATTCGTTCCAATTGTTCGTCCGTAGTTTGCAGGACGTGGGCCAGAGTCCAGCGACGTCCGTTGAGAGGCATTTCTCGGTTGATTTCTTCGAAAACGTTGAGAACTTCTTCCAGGGTCTCCCTTACCAGGGTGTTTACCCTCAAGTTATACTGTGCCGCCAGCTTAACCGTCTGGGTGAAGAAGTCGGGGGAGTGGTAGCTCTGAATAAATCCAGCCCAGCCGGTGAATGGCAAGAGCGCGGACCTAGCTTCCGCGGTGTAACGATTGCCACCGTATTGAATAAAATAGCCACTAACGCGCAAGAAGTCGTCGCCAAAACCGGGCCCCGAAAATGAATGTCCCCAGCTCTCCATTTCTTTTGCTGCCTGCTCCACCGATTGCCAGTTCGGGCTTACGGTCAGGTTCGCCCTTACCGTCATCTCCCCTGCGTCCCACGCCGTTTTGTATGCCTGCATTACTTCCGGCGCCACGCCGTGACCCTCGTAGGAACCGGTAGTGCCCACCGAGTTGTAGAGGCTCATGGACTCCTTCAATGCGGCGAACCGCTGGGTTGGCGTGAACCGGGGGACTGCCTTCATTAGTGTAAATTCCACCGAAGGATAGCGGCCGGTGTCTATGAAAACACCGGTGGGGTCCCCGTTTTGGTCTTTTTCGATGGTGACGCTGGAATCTGGAGAAATCGTATCCCGGTCAATCCCGGCCCGTTGCAGTGCGGCGCTGTTGGCTATCGATACGGAAGGGGGTACATTCCAGGGTGTCCAGATTCCTTTAATATAGACCGGGTTGTCAGGCGATGCTTTGTCCAGGTCCCAGCGGTCGGGAAACCTCCCCTCGGTCAAAGACTGCGGCATATCTGCGTAGTTTGGCGGGTCACCGATGGGCATCGTGACGACCCATTCTCCCGGTTTTGCCTCGCTAGCCAACTTTTCGACCCGTTTGAGAATATCTTCTATAGACCTTAGCCCCTGGAGGGTAGGATAGATAGATTTCAATCCCTCCCTGTCCAGGTGTGCGTGGATATCCACTATTCCTGGAATCACGCTATGCCCGCGCAAGTCGATTTGCCTGGTATTGGGCCCCGTCAATGCCATTACGTCCGAATCGCTTCCAACGCCCAAAATACGATCGCCCCTGATGGCGATTGCTTGTTGCAAAGAATCATGCCGATCAACGGTTATTACTTTGCCATTGTGAAGGATCGTATCTGCGTTGCCTGACAACTCTCTGATCATCCTGTGTCCTCTCAAACAAATCTGTGGTTGAATTCTCTAGTATTCCTTCCGAAGTTAGTCGCTAATCCGTAGGCATCAACCCCCAGTGACAACAAGAATATACACCAACCCTTCAATTGACACCCGGACATCACCGATTTAGAATTTGCCGCAATAGCTAGCCTCAATTACGTTGGAGGAATGCCATGACTCAACTACTGGGAAGAGTCAGCCCTGAGGAGGAAAACCAGTTCTACGAAGGAACTGAAGCCGCCGGCCTGCGCGCTGCCTGGATGGGGCGAAGGCTGGAGCGAAAGCCCCAGGTAGTGCCTTTTGCCTGGCGCTGGTCCAACGCACAGCCGTTGGTTCTGCGCAGTGGCGACATAGTAACCCCCGACCGCGACGTTGAACGCCGGGTCCTGCGCCTGGCCAATCCCGGCCTGGACCATGGGACCACGCACACTATCTCAGCTGCCCTGCAGTTGCTGCTGCCTGGGGAGAACGCTCCGGCCCACCGCCATACTCCTACCGCAATTCGCTGGGTGCTGCAAGGCACCGGCGCATATACCACGGTGGAGGGCGACAAGTGCTACATGGAACCCGGCGACTTGGTGTTAACACCTTCCTGGACCTGGCACGACCACAACAACGAAGGCACTGAGCCCATGATCTGGCTGGATGGCTTGGACACTCCCCTGGTCAACAATCTTGAAGCAACTTTCTACGAACAGTTTCCCGAAGACCAGCAGCCAATAGTTGGCGTCGGCGAGTCGGAACGCAAATATGCTTCCGGCGCCCTGCGTCCCGCGTGGGAAGACAGCAACACGCCGTATTCCCCTCTCTGGCACTACAAGTGGGAGCGAAGCCACGCCGCGTTGCACAGCCTGGCAGAAATTGATTGCAGCCCCTTTGACGATGTGGCTATGGAGTTCTCGGACCCGGCAACCGGCGGCCCGGTCTTGCGAACAATGGCCTGCTGGATTCAAATGATCAGGCCTGGGGTGAACACCAAGGCCCACCGCCACACGACCAGCGCGGTGTACCAGGTTTTCAAGGGAAAGGGACATAGCGTCATTAACGGCCAGCGCTTTGATTGGGGTGAAGGCGATTTCCTGGTAGTGCCCTCCTGGTCCTGGCACGAGCACGCCAACGACACCGACGAAGAGGCCATACTCTTCTCGATCCAGGACATTCCAGTAATGAAAGCACTGTCCCTGTACCGGGAAGAGCCCTATGCGGAAAATGCCGGGCACCAACCGATAGAGTCAGTCTTTGAGGGATAGCCTGGAACAGGTCGGGATACATTCAGCGTAAGCGGGGCGGGTTTTAGGGCCCGCCCTTTCTATTGCCAGTTCTGCCAGGAAATTGAAATGGGGCAGGTCGCTAAACCTGCCCCTCAAGTTACCAGATGAACTCTCGGCCGGTTAAGGCTTGAAAAGGGCTACGCACTTGTTGGAGTTGAAGATGTACGTTTCTACGTAATCGATAATCTCCGGTTTATAGTCCAGCTCCTGCATGGCCCCGGCGATACACATCCAGTTCAGCAATTCCTGCTGTCCGGCGTCTTCAATTTGGTCCGTTGAGAGCCGGCTCCAAGCTTCGTAATCACCGTCGCGCAGTTCCTCGAATCGAGCCCGGTCCGAGGGTACGTCGGGATAGAGACAGTGATTCTTGTCGGTTAGGAAAGCGTGAGACCAACTGGAAGATGCGATCAGCGCCACGCGGTAGGGGCTCTCTTTCAATGCTCGTGCCACCGCGGCGCCCACTTCCATGCAGCGCTTGGGTGAAGGACCAGGGGGATCAAACTCCTCCTCATATTGGACGGCGCCGCCCCGGTTGCGCACTACCCGACTGCCGTAGCAATTCACAAGGAAGGGCACCACGGGATAGTCAAACCCCTTGCGGTCATAGTCCAGGTAAAGAAGGGTGTTCAGAATGGCATGGCCCAGTCCGCCCTTTTCGTGCAGAGGCTTGTAGGCGTAGGACATGTCGATGCCCTGCTCAATCATGCCACGGACCATGGCTCGGGCGGCAGTCCGATGGCCGGTATACTTAAAAGTGGTATCTCCGGGTTCGTCCCAAACATTGAGCCGTGTGCCGCCATCCTGGGTCGCGAAGGGCTGGCACTCCATTTCGTCGTATGCCATCACACAGAAGGGGGGAATAATGTCTTCTTTGAAATTCTCGTACTGATCGTCGCCCCAAATCACGACGAAGTCGGGGTTAAACGCATCCAACTCTTCTCTCAGCCTGCGAAAGCCATTGACCAACCGCGCCCGCGCCTTCTTGGCAGATTCCAATCCTTCGTCTTCGCCGTACTCAATGCGCATCGGTTCAGGCCAGTTGGTGGGAATCTTTAGCTCCGGTGGCAGGTTGGGATTTCGCAAGCTCCTTGCGATGGAATAGTCCTTTTCTTCGTCGGGCTTAATCAGTGAAGGGGAATGCGTAAGCCCAAGACCCAGGATTTCTGCCATATCGCCGCCTCCAACGAATGAAATAAATGCCTTTGGTTTGGCTAACTATACCCCTTCGAGGTTAGATTGTGTAGCCTGCTCCCTGGCCTGGCTGGAAAATTCTTGTGAATTATCGGAGCCGGAAACACCTATTGTGAACCCAACTCGCTCGCGAGATTTGGCCTGCTGTGAACTTCATCGGAGGACTCACCCATCAACCGAAGGGGACAGAGAAGAGACCCGGCATACCCCTTGCCAGCTACTGAAGCTAACGTTATTATCCGACAGAGTAGCGAACCCAAGCATAGAAGAGAGGTTCAGCCATGCCAAGAATGACCGGCGCTCGATTCCTCGTAGAAACCATGAGGGCTTACGGAGTAACTCACGCATTTTATATGCCGATGATCGTAACTCGCGCTCTGGTGGAAATGGAACAAGTGGGAATAGCACGGATAATGGCCCACAGCGAAAAGGCGGCGGCCTACATGGCCGATGGGTATGCCCGTGCTGCCAGGCGGCCGGCAGTGTGTATGGCCCAGAACGTTGGGGCGGCAAACCTCGCCGCTGGCTTGCAGGACCCTTTCCTGGGCGGCTCTCCAGTGGTAGCGCTGACCGGCAGAGGGGCGCCCACTCAGCAAAATCGCAATTATTACCAGGAAGTGGACCACGTTCAGCCCTTCAACGCGGTTACCAAGTTCAATGCCTTGGTGGACAGCCCGGAAGAGCTTCCCAGAATGTTGCGGCAGGCCTTCCGCGAAGCAACTTCCGGCGCTCCCGGCCCGACACACCTGGACCTTCAGGGGTCTACGGGGGCATTGATAATGGACGTGGAAGCGGACGTGGAGGTTGTAGTGGAGGCCCCTTTTACCCACGTACCGCCATTCCGGGGCGAGCCGGAAACTGAAATGGTAAGGGATGCTGCCAGGGCTCTTACCGGGGCCCGCCGTCCCGTTATCGTGGCGGGCGGCGGCGTGACGTCTTCGGGCGCCCAGGCCGAGGTCGTGGAACTGGCTGAGATGCTGTCAATTCCCGTAGCCACTTCTCTGAACGCCAAGGGAACCATTCCTGATGACCACCCTCTGTCAGTAGGTGTCTGCGGCACCTACTCCCGCTGGTGCGCCAACCGGGTGGTTTCCGAAGCCGACCTGGTGTTCTTCATTGGAAGCCACACCGGGAGCCAAGTGACGACGGAATGGCAGATTCCCCGGTCCGGCACCCCGGTAATTCAACTGGACATAGACCCCGGGGAATTGGGTCGCAGCTACCCCATCCAGGTCGGGTTGCAGGGCGATGCCAAGGCATCACTCCGCAAGTTGATAGAGCACCTGGAACCGCTGGGGGGTCGCGCCGAATGGGTCGGGCGCGCCCAGAAACTGGTCCAGGAGTGGCGGGCAGAAGTGGCGCCGTTGGCCAATTCCGACGCTTCACCAATGCGCCCCGAACGGCTCTGCAAGGAAATTACTGATTTCCTTCCGGAGGATGCCGTGCTTCTCTCAGACACCGGCCATTCCGGAATTTGGACCGGTACGATGATTGACCTGTTCAAACCGACCCAGACCTTTCTCCGTTGCGCCGGCTCCCTGGGCTGGGCCTTCCCCGCAGCTTTGGGGGCCAAGTGTGCAGTCCCCGACCGACCTGTGGTCTGTTTCACCGGAGACGGAGGATTCTGGTACCACCTCAGCGAGATGGAAACCGCCGTCCGATACGGCATCAACACAGTAACCGTCATCAACAATAACCACTCCTTGAACCAGGAAAAGCGGGGCAACGAGCGGGCCTACGAGAGTGTTGGCGTGACGGGCAACGTGGACGAACTTTGGGTATTCCCGGACACCGACTTTGCCAAGCTTGCCGAGGACATGGGTGGGTTCGGTATTCGAGTGGAGCGTCCCGAAGACCTGCAAGATGCAATGAAAGAGGCGGCAGCATCCAACAAGCCTTCCGTCGTTGACGTTGTAACCGACATTGAAGGCATAGCACCTCGCGCCTGGGTAGAATAGGGACCTGTTCAAACCTCTTTGAAAGGTGATTCAGGAGAGTGCCCCGATGCCCGAGACACTGATAACCGACGAAGTCCGTGCCCTTATCGGCACGGAGACCGAACCCGAGCGGAACCGGTTTCCGATCAGCGAGGAAATGGCTTTCGACGTGGCCGATGCCATAGAGGATGCCAATCCTTTGTATCAGGATTCCGAGTACGCCAGCAAGTCTCGGTTTGCCGGAATCCTGTGCCCTCCCCTGGCAACATGGAAGGACATCGGTCCCCCAATCGGTTACTTTGGTGCGGGCCAGGAATCCCATTTTCAAGTTCCGCTGCCATTTAACAGTTACGGCCTTAATGGGGGCAGCGACTGGCAATTCCTTAGGCCCGCTTACGCCGGCAACTGGATTGCCCGCCAATTCAAGATCCTGGATATATTCGAGAAACAAGGTCGGTCAGGGATGCTGGTCTTCGTTGTTAGGCTGGAAACCCAGACCAACCAACTGGGACAGGTCATTAGCCTCGCCAAGCGAGTCAGCATCCACCGCAGTCTTCCAGAGCAGGCAGGGGTTGATACAGAGAAACAAGGGGACGCGCCCCAGTTGCAGACTGTACCGGTTGCCCCACCCGGAGCAGACACGATTCTGCCCAAGCCTTCACCCGTTTCCATGGGCCAGCGGTACTCCGAGGACGTTTCGGTTGGTGACGTTCTGCCACCCGTAACCAAAGGGCCCATGACTACTGCTCACCTGGTACGCTGGGCTGCTGCAAACGGCAACTACGCTCGCATTCACTGGGACCTTCCTTTCGCCCAACTGGAGCAAGGTTTGGCCAACGTCGTTGTCAACGGTTCATTGAAGAACCAGTACCTGGGACAACTTATGATTGACTTTGCAGGCGAAGAAGGGTGGTTCAAGCGCTTCTCTGTGCAACACCGGGGAATGGATTTTCCGGGAGATGTTTTGACTGCGTCGGGTGTTGTTACAGATAAGAGAGAAGTTGACGGCTTCGGGTTAGTGGACTGTACTGTGGAACTGAACAACAGCCGAGGTAATCAGACTGCCGCCGGACAAGCGACTATAATTCTGCCCAAGCGAGGCCAATCCCTTCCCCTGATTTGGGAAGAGGAAGCCTGGTAGCAATGGAACTGCTATCGGGGGTACGGGTTTTGGAGTTGGGCGGAGACACCTCCGCTCCCTTTTGCGGGAAACTGCTTGCTCAATACGGTGCGGAAGTTATCAAGGTTGAGCCTCCCGGGACCGGAGAAGCAACCCGCCGCAAGGGTCCCTTTGGCGGTGATGACCCACATCCTGAGAAGAGCCTGCCGTATCTCTACCTGAACGCCGGCAAGTTGGGCGTCACTCTCGACATTTCCAGTTGTACTGGGCGAGCCATTCTCAATCGTTTGCTTGCCAGGGCTGACATCGTGGTCGAGAACTTTGCGCCCGCCACGTCTTTGGCCCTTGGCCTGGACTATCCTGCCCTTTCAGCGATCGACCCTGCGTTAATTGCGGTGTCCATCACCCCCTTCGGGCTCAGCGGACCATACCGCGATTACCCGGCAACCGACATTGTAACCTTTGCCTACAGCGGCCATATGTACCACTCCGGCGACTCTGACCGAGAGCCACTGCGAAACGCCCTGGACCAGTCCTGGTACGTGGCAGGAGTAAACGCCGCCACGGCAGCAACGGCCGCTCTCTTTCAGCGATTGACGACGGGAAAGGGCCAACAGGTCGAAGTCAGTGCCATGGAATGCCTGGCAACCCACATGGTGCAGGCAGTGCCCTATTTCAACTACATGGGCGCAATCAAGGGACGTCGGCCGGTAAGGGGCTCAGGCTTTGAGGAGCTTATGCCTGCCCGAGACGGTTACGTGGTCCCTTCAGTGCAGGGCTCCCAGCCATGGTCGGTTGTCGCAGACCTGATCGGCTTGGAAGGTCTCAAAGACGGAAAATTTTCCAGCGGATCGGGACGTATTGAACACGGTGAAGAGTTGAAGCAACTTTTGGTCAAAGGCCTGGCCAACTGGGACAGGAAACCTCTGTTCGAAGCCTCCGGAGAGCGTCGGTTGGTCTTTGGTATGGCGCAGGATGCCGGTGACATTTACGATTGCCCCCATTTGGAGGCAAGAGATTTCTTCATCGAAGTTGACCATCCTGAAGCGGGCGGGGCTTTGTATCCCGGTTTGGGGCCCCGTCTATCGTCGGGGACGCGAGAAATTACCAGCCCCGCACCCCTCCTGGGCCAGCACAATCGGGAAGTCTTTTGCAACCGTTTTGGCCTCAGTAAGGCAGATTTGGTCTACTTAAGGTCTAACGGCATTGTCTGATGCAGGAAATTTTGCCCAGGACAACTGGTAGACGGGTTTCCTGGCCCTGCAGCCAAGAGGCAATCCAAATTTGAACCCACAGGCTACTTGGGTCAATTCTCCTTTTAGGATCGGAGCTTGAGCGACTTACCATTGGCAGGAATCAGGGTGGTAGACCTCAGCCGGGTATTTGCCATGCCCTACGTTGGGGCGCACCTGGCTGACCTGGGCGCGGACGTTATTAAGATAGACACCCACCACGCCGCCTTCGTGGACACCACTCGCACCCTGACCGGTCCATACCCCGAAAACGAACCGGGCCTTGAATACTGGAACCGGGCGGGAACCTTCCAGACCCTGAACCGCGGCAAACGCAGCCTGACCCTCGACCTGCGTTCGGAGCGAGGGATGGAAATTCTGCTTGACCTTATTGGCATCAGCGACGTAGTCCTCGAGAATTTCACGCCGAGGGTTACGCGCCGATTTGGGCTGGACTATTACAACCTGAGGGCCGTCAAACCGGATCTGATCCTGGTGTCAAACACGGGCTACGGCCATAGTGGCCCTTGGAGCGATTTCGGGGCAATGGCTTCGGCACTGGAACCGACCCACTCCTCCGGAGCCTTCATGGGTTATCTCGACCCAAATACCGAAAGTAACTTGGGCTCTAGCTCGACGCCCAACAAGATAGGAAATTCTTACACTGATTTCCTGGCCTGCTGGTCGGCCCAATTGGCGATCCTGGCAGCACTCATCCGGCGCGCCCAGACCGGAGAAGGCGTGTGGATCGATCTGGCGATGTACCAGACCGGAGTTTCTTTTTTCAGCGAGGGCCTCCTGGACTTCGCCTTCAACGGCCGCCGTACCCGGCGCATGGGTAATCGGCACGAAAGCATGTCACCCCACGGCTGCTATCCCTGCCTGGGCCATGATCGGTGGATTACGCTGGCGGTGCGTGATGAACAGGACTGGGGCGCATTCTGCCAGGCCACAGGTCAGCCAGAATTGGCCGCCGACCCCCGCTTTACAGACCCAATAGTGCGTCAGGGGAATCAGGACGCATTGGATTCCCTGGTAGAAGAATGGTCACGAGGGTTGGAACAGAGTGAGGCAGTGCGGAGGCTAACTTCTGCAGGAGTGCCAGCAGCACCCGTGCTGGATGCTGGACAATTATTGGCGGACCAACATCTGCGGCAGAGGGGCTTCTTTGAGAAGGCGGAACACCCGCCAACTTCGGGGTTGGGCAGCAGGGAATACCTTGGAAGAGGCTGGCGGCTAACCGGGGCCAAACCCAGGGTGCAGGGTCCGGCTCCGGAACTGGGAAGAGACAACAGCGAAATCTTACAAGAACTGTTGGGGTTTTCTGCTGGCGAGATTGGAAGTTTAACCAAGGCTGAGATAATCGGACAACAACTTGCTCCTGCGGGGTCTCCAAACGTAGTGCCACTGTCTCGCCAGGAAGAGCTGGGCTGGATCGCGGGATATGTGCCAGATTTCAAGAGTAGAGAGGAATAGCATTCTTTCTCATAGGACCACATCTCTCCTTGAGGGTACGCCAGCCGCTAACTAGCGGCTGGTGCTATACTTCTCACAGTGGTGGGCAGATTTCTTCACTTTACCCAAAGTCTGTAGAAACCCCGAGCTCGAAAAAAACAACAGCCCTACTTATCTATCCTTGGAGAACAAGTGATGGCAAATAGCGAACTGGCATTAATGGCCCACCTCTTCCGTCGCGCCGGGTTTGGCGCCACCAGGGATGAGCTCGATGAATACGTGGCCCAGGGATACGAAGCCGCAGTCGAGCAATTGCTACACCCCGAGCGGGCGCCAGTAATAGATGAGGACGTCCTGCGCCGTTACCATATTGACCAAAACAGCCTCATGTTGATTGAAAGCTCCCAGGCCTACTGGCTGTATCGCATAATCAACACCCAGCGTCCTCTGGAAGAAAAGATGGCCTTGTTTTGGCACAGCCTGTTTGCCACTGCCTATGGAAAGCTGAACCATGCCAAGGCAGTGGTAGACCAGACCAATACCTTTCGACGCTGCGGACTTGGGGATTTTCGCACCCTCCTGCTGGAACTTTCCCGCGACCCGGCCATGATTTTCTGGCTGGACAACAAGGACAATCACAAGGATGCGCCTAACGAGAATTACGGGCGAGAGCTGCTGGAGCTCTTTTCCATGGGGATCGGCAACTACACCGAGGGCGACGTTAAGGCTTGCGCGCGGGCCTTTACCGGCTGGACTATCGCTAACGCCGAATATATGAGCATCAGGGCCTCCCGGGATTCTATTTGGCCCCACGGCCGGCTGGACTGGCAGTTTCAATATCTGCCCGAAGACCACGATGAAACCACCAAGACATTTCTGGGCCAGACCGGGCCATTTAATGGCGAGGATGTAATTGACATTATATGTGAACAACCGGCAACCGCCTGGTTCGTGGCATCCAAGCTTTACGGGTATTTCGTCTCGGACACACCTCGTGAGGACTCTATTCAATACCTGGCAGACAAGTTTGTTGAGTCCAAGGGGAATATCCGGGAGGTCATGCGCTCGTTGTTTACGTCCGACTTTTTCCGTGGTGATGAAGCACGGCTGGCCAAGGTCAAGAGTCCTACCGAACTGGTAGCCGGCACGGCGCGGCTGGCAGGAAGTTACCAGTTTCCGGAGTGGGGCATTGTGAATTTGGCGCTGGACGTCAGCTTCATGGGCCAGGAAATCCTGAATCCTCCTACGGTTGAGGGTTGGCATACGGGCCGCGAATGGATAGACACCGGCAACCTCGTGGAGAGGGTGAACTCGGCAGCCCTGGAAATGGGGGATGTGGGCAGGCCGGGCGTGCAGGCGGCGCTACATAGAATCAGGTCTAAAGGCGAATCGCTCCCACCGGAAGACTTTGTTGACGCCTGCCTGGATGCTGTCGGCCAGTTTGAGGTAGCCGACTCCACGCGGGAAAGCCTGGTAAACCACGCTCGGCGGGAAGGAATGATCGAGCTTTCAGGAAGGGGAGCAGAGAGTTGCGCTGAGTCTCGCGTTGCCGAAATGCTTCAACTCATAGTGGCGACCCGGGAGTACCAACTCGCTTAAGTTCGTTTGGATGCCCCCGATACGGGGATCAACTGAGGAAGAGGTAATGGCCATGACGATGGTCGCATCGCTTCAATACAGCCACACTCTAGGGTTCATGGCTAATCAAGGCCGGGGTTTCAACAATCCCGTCGACTTGGCATTGAATTCTCAAGGCACTCTCTACGTTCTCAATCGTGCCGGGCCGGAAGTTGGTGTGAGGCTCGCCTACAAGCGAATCACCATGTGTGCGGCAGATGAGGAATACCTGGGGGAGTTCGCCACCGGCGGAACCGGCGACGGAGATCTTTGGTGGCCCAGTTCCCTGGCCTTTGACGCAGAAGACCGACTTTACGTTGCCGACGAAGCCCTGAATCGGATTTCCATTTACGACCATGATGGGACATTTCTGACCAAGTGGGGTGTTGCAGGCTCGGGCGAAGGGCAATTCAATAGACCTTCTTTTATCGCTTTCGACCTAGACCAGAATTTGCTGGTTGCTGACAGCCTGAACCACAGAATACAGAAGTATTCCAGGGATGGAGCATTTCTGGCCCAATGGGGCGGGTTTGGTATTGACCCCGGCTTGTTCAATATGCCCTGGGGGCTTGCTATTGACCGCGACGGCAACGTCTATGTTTCGGACTGGCGAAACGACCGGATTCACAAATTCTCCGCCGCCGGGGAGTTCATTGTCACGTACGGCGAACCCGGGGACGGGAAGGGGCAGTTTAACCGGCCGTCCGGACTGGCCGTAGATAGTGCAGGAAACATGATTGTTTCTGATTGGGGCAATGAGAGAGTCCAGGTGTTGGACGGCGACGGAAAGTTTTTGGCTGCTTACCGAGGGGAATCCAAGGATTCTATATGGGCAAAGGACTATTTCTCAGCGAACCCGGATGAGGCGACTGCTCGACATGAAGCGGACCTGGAACCTGAGCTTGAACCAAGGCCGGAGTATGACTCCCACAGGGGATTCGAATGGGAGCGTTCGGCCAACGTGGAGAAACTATTCTGGGGACCCACGTCGGTGAAAATCGGGGCCGACGGGCTAGTCTATATCGTGGACAGCCTCCGACACCGAGTTCAGATATATAGTTCGGCAAGTTGAGCCCCACCCGAGGCGAACTAGTAGATCAACACAGATGTAGCGATGGGTAAAGGGATTTTAGCTTGATGCGTGCATCCTCAGTGGTGAAGCGCCATTTGACTTGGATTGCGTCTTGGTTCCGCCCTCTTTGCCAGGCTGCGGTCTCTGCCCTCAGGGTTTCCCGGTCGGGAATGCGGCGGTCCAGGCATTGGCGTCCCAGCACCCCCAATTCTATTTCGGCCATGTTCAGCCAACTGCCGTGCTTGGGGGTATAGTGAATCTCCAGCCGCTGGGCGATGCGCTGGGCCTCGGCGGGTTCAAAGGCCTCATATAATGAACTGGGGTGATGAGTGTTCAGATTGTCCATCACCAGCACGATCCGGTCCTTGTCGGGATAGTCCTGGTCCACCAGTTGCTGGACCTGGCGCGCCCAATCGACTTTAGTCCGGCGCTCGGTCACCTCCACCCTCCGCCACCCCTCCAGGGGCGCGAACACCATGAACAGGTTGCTCACCCCGTTGCGCTGGTATTCGTGGTCATAGGCTTGGACCGCCCCGGGACGCGGCGGCCGAGGCGGGCGGGTCTCGCGCACCTGCTGCTTGCTGGTCTCGTCCAGGCAGACCAGCACTTCGTTGTCCTCATATCGGCGATGATAGACCTCCAGCACGTCCTCCATGGCGCACACGAACTGGGCGCTCTCCCGGGGCGGGATGCACCAGCATTCCTTCAGCCAGGGCTTGAGTTCGTTTTTTTCAAGGTCCGCCGCACCGTCTCGGAACTGACCCTCTCCACTATCTCGCACGCAACCATCCGGTCCGCCAGCAGCTTAAGCGTCCAACTGGTCCGGCCCTCCGGTGGTTCGCTGCAGGCCAGCGCCACCAGACAGGCCTCCCCCTGACCATCCAGTCGTTTCTGCGGCCGGTTCAGTTGCTCCTTGCGCCCCAAGGCACGCTCCAGACCCTCTTCCACGCAACGCCGCCGCACCCGCTCCACCGTCGCCCTCCCCACCTTCAGGGACCGGGCTATCTCCTCGTCCTTCATCGCCCCTTCAGCCTGGTTCTCATCGCTTAACAGCAGAATCCGAGCATGGGTCTGTCGGTAGGCTGCCGCCCTCCCCCTCGATACCAGACCCTTTAGTCCCTGCCGCTCCTCCTCCCCCAACTCCACCCGGTACTTCTTTACCATCACTCTCACCTCACTCCTCCACCTTCTCTCTACTGAACCATTCTACCCTATCCCCCATCAATGCATCTGTGTCAGTCTACTAGGAATCCCGAGAACTAATGATGGGCAGTCTTCAAGACTGCCCATCTCTGCTTTCAGAAATCCATGCCACCGAATCCAAGGCGCTTGTACGACCTTAAATTGGCAGCAGCTTCTCGTTTCGACTGGGGGGCAATTCGGTATCGAAGGCGTCAATACAAAATGCGAACATGGCGTAGTTGCCCATTACCAAGGTCAATTCCACTAGGCCCGCGGTGCCAAACTGCTCGAATGCCGACTGCCAGGAACCCCGGCTGACCCGATGGGTCCGGAAATACTCCTGACCGTAGTTGACAACCGCTTCTTCGTCGGGCGCCAGGTCCAGCAACTCTTCCCCTTCCCTCAAGGCGTCCACCAGTTCGTCGGGAACACCGGCATCCCTCGCCGAGGCTGCGTGGGCGTTCCAAATATGCTGGCAATCCATTTCGCGGGCCGTCACCAGCATGGCCAATTCCAGAATCTTCGGCGACAGGCTGGAATCGCGTCGCAAATACTGGTTCAGGGCGGTGGCGACTTTGGCTGCTCCAGGTGCGTGGATGGTAACCGAGCCTGGACCCCGGTTGGGTACTTCTCCGCCGCCTACGACTTCGTCGAAGATCTCACGTTGGTTTTCGGGTACGCTTTCTCTGGTTGCCACTGGGAGTCTGGGCATTTTCTCTCCTCCGGTTTGTTGAATTCTTGGTCAGGCCTGGGTCACTTAGGGTTTAATGTCGGCAAACAATTGATTAACGGGCTTGTTGCTCTCGGGTCTTGCCCGTTTTCTCTTCGAAGAGCTTCCACGTCAGGTCGTTGAACGGGTAATACTTACCGGGGGAGCAGCGCTCCACCTCAAGTTGGGCCTTGATTACCTCTTCCACTTCTTCCCGTTCGTGGGCTATGGAAATAACCTGGTCGACAACGGAGTGAGGTACTACGACAGCGCCGTCGTCGTCACCAACGATGGCGTCACCGGGGCGCACCAAGACGCCGCCGCACTGGATGGCATCATTGACCTGCCACGGCCAGAACTCGGCCGGGCCCTGTTTGGCGGTAGTTGACGCCGAGTAGACAGGAAAACCGTATTCGATGAGGGAGTTGCTGTCCCGAACTGAACCATCAGTAACGAGGCCGCCTACTTCGCGTTGATGCAAGCGCATAAATTTGATGTCCCCGCCGATGGAACTGTAAGTCCACCCCATGGCGTCAATGACTATGACCTCGCCGGGGCCGCACAATTCATAGGCCACATATTCGGCCGACTGGTCGCCCTTCGGCTTGTCCTGGACCAGGTCCGGCCGGTGGGGCACGAACCGCAGCGTAACGGCGCGGCCAGCCATTTTCTGCCCACGCTGTAAAGGACGGGCGCCTTCGATGTAGCTCATCGGCCAGCCCATTACCCACAGTCCGTCAATCAGGGTCTGGGTGGGAATGCTTTTCAGGACATCCAGAGTTGCATCGGATATAGGGTCTCGGGTCGTCATTTATCACCCTCAGTACCAAGTACGGAAATTGCACTTCAATTCTCGCCCTGGGCCATTATAACAGGCCAAATAGAAGGGGCAGCCAATTTGGCCGCCCCTAGTCATTAACCCTTAGTGTCGAGAGGTGCGCTTAGCTTTCTGGCCAGCCATCAGGTGTTTCCCCTGCAGCTAAGGCAGTTTGAATAGCTGATTTTGCCTCGTCAGATACCCACTCGCCCCAAACATCGGGAAAGCTATTCAGCCACCAGAGTGCTGTAGCATTATTGTCCACATCAGGATTGGCCGTCTGCCAAGCCGCCACCTGTTTATAAAGATCTATATTAAAGTCCCACTTGCGAAGCATTGCAACCACATCCGGGGCTACCGCAGGCAGATCAGGATGCACAGCAATGAGCACGTCGGCGTCCTTGTATGCGCAGGCCTTGTTAGTAAGCCAGCACGTATCGCTGTAGGCTGGTTCTTCCAAACGGACCAAGTCCAATACCAAGGCGGGCTCGTTTGTGCCCCATTGATATCCCAACCAGGGCTCCTGCCGCTCGTAGGCGCCATACAAGTCAGCGTTAAGTGCTGCACTATCACCAGCGTTAATCACTTCCACATGGTCGGTTAGTCCATACCCCACCAGTTGCTGGGCACCCACTTCTTCGCAGGCCCATCCAATGACGCAGGCGACGATGCGCGCCTTGTCTCCCGTCTCCGCCGACTTGAACAGATCCTTGTATTGCTGGTCTTTCAAATCCTCTACATTGTCCAGGTCAGGATACTGTTCTTGCAGGTAAGCGGGGATTACAAATGAGGACTGCCAGTCGTTGCCCAAGCTGGCACCGACAGATACTACCTCACCATTGTTGATTGCTTCAGTCCAAGATTCGATTTGGTTTGGAAGCCAAATCTCAAGCGTCACGTGTGTGTCACCTTTTCTCAATCCCTGGAAAAGGGGCAAGGTGGCACCGAACACTACGTCTGTTGGATAACCATAACCTTTTTCAACCAAGTATTGTGCGACTCGGTTTTGGATCTGAGCGCTGGTCCAGTTAAGGTCGCTGAAGATTATTGGCTCCTTTGGGCCTTCGGGAGCCATTACGGGGACCTCAACGATCTTTTCGACTTCCTTCTCGACCTCAACGATCTTTTCGACTTCCCTCTCGACTTCAACAACCCTTTCCTGAATTACCTCGACCGGAACTTCTTTCTCAACGACGACTTCCTTTTCGACCTCGACGACGACTTCCTTTTCGACCTCGACGACCTTTTCCTGGATTACTTCGACAGGGACTTCCTTCTCAACGATGACTTCCCTTTCGATAATCTGGGGTTCAGGTGCGGGCGCAGCCGAAGAACAGGCAACCAGGGCGAAAATAGCAAACATGGCCGCCATCAGCAGAATTAACCGATACTTAGCAAACAAGGTAACGTACCTCCCCATTAAGTTTGTGTATGATTCCTACCAGCTACTGGCATCTGACCCAACCAAAAAATGTTAGCAGTGTCACATTGCACTGTCAAACAACAATTAGCCAGCTTCTTAACCGGTACCAATAAATTCATTAGCCGATTCCCATGGATTGCTGGCGGCTCCGCGCTGCGGATTGGGTCAGCCGGTCAATGACAATGGCCAGGAAAACGATGGCAAGCCCCGCGATGGCGCCGTTACCGGTTTCGTTCTTTTGTAGGGCCCGAAGAACATTGTCACCCAACCCACCCGCGGCAACCATACTAGCAATGGTGACCATCGCGAGGGCCATCATGGTTGTCTGGTTAATCCCCGCCATTATGGTTGGAAGCGCCATGGGAATTTGGACCTTGGTCAACACCTGCATTGGCGACGCGCCAAAAGATCGGGCAGCTTCAACCGTCTCCGGAGATACCTGGCGAATGCCCAGGTTAGTCAATCGGATAACCGGTGGAACGGCATAAATAATGGTAGCAAAAATACCCGCGGGTTTGCCCAGCCCGAAGAAGAGGATACCCGGCAGCAGGTACACGAAGCTGGGCATGGTCTGCATACCATCTAATATGGGACGCATAAGATTGTCTGCAATCCTGCTACGCGCACCCAACACCCCTAATGGCAATCCTATTGCCATGGCTACAGCAACGGCAACAACCATTAAAGCAATTGTGTCAATTGTGTTTTGCCAGAGGTCCATAAAACCAATATAGAGCAAGGCAATGGCCGTAAAAGTGGCCAAGGCCCAACGTCCCATCGCGAAAGCGAGCATGGTCAATGCCAGCACTAGTGCTGGCCAAGGGACCCACTTCAGAAAGTCCTCAATGTATTTTAGAGCGTAGGTGACGGCAGTGGAGATGCTGTCAAAAAGCCAAGCTCCCGTTACAGTAATCCAACCGACAGCCGAATCTATCCCTGCACCGGTTTGTTGTCGGATAGTTTTTTCAAGGGTAATTGTTGCTCCACCAGTAGTAGGAATCTGCGAAGTTGAAACAGTAGTGGGGTACTCCATACCTGGGCCCCAGATGACCAAGCTGACAACGAGGACGGCGGCGATTAGGGCCAGACCAGCCCCCCACTTGTATAGTGTTGGTACGGAATTAACCAGGTTACTTAGGGAGGCAGCGGAACTGCCACCTCTTTCAATTTCTTGCGTACCTTTCGGGTCACCGGAACTGCTTTGTCCTGAGTCATCTCGTGTTAAGGAAGCCATAATTCCCTCCGGAAAGGGCGGTACAAGCTGCTGAAGGGTCTTCGCTCTAATTCAACCGCCACAATTTGCGTAAGCCATCTACCGGCGAGCGGTCACTGCGAACTAGCTATTAGTTGCCTCGTTCTCCGCGGCTATGGCAGCATTCATGGCCGCGTTAGCCACATAATCGGTGTCAACCGTTGATGTTTCGGCCAGCGCTTCTGCAAGGGCGCTTCGATGCACCTCGCCCACAAGAGTATTGCCGTCGCCCACCACCGGAATGGGGAAGTCGCTGGACATGGCAATTGGAATCAGGGAATCGAATGTTGTATCTGGAGATACCGGCAGATAACTTCGGTCCACATAGTCCCACGCCTCGTCAAAACGCTTCACACCGGCGCGCAGAGCCCGCTCTGCGTTGCTAATTGACAAGAGACCCACGTATTTCTCACGACTGTCTACCACCCAAGCCACATCTCCGTCGCTCTCTCCTATGGTGTGCAAGGCAGCTCGGGGGCCCTGGCGGCCCATAACCGTGGCCTTGGGCGTGACCATTACCTTGCTGGCAGTTAGCACGCTTTCCAGGCGCACATCCTGGGTAAAATCTCCCACGTATTCGTCCTCTGGTCTCAGGACAATATCTTCAGGGGAGCCAATCTGAGCCACAGCGCCGTCGTGCATAATGGCAATTTGGTCTCCCAACTTTAGTGCCTCGTTGAGATCGTGCGTAATGAATACGATGGTCTTCTGCAGTTCGGTTTGCAGATTCAAGAGTTCGTCCTGCATTTGGCGCCGGATCAAAGGATCGAGTCCGCTGAAGGGCTCATCCATCAGCAAAATATCGGTGTCCACCACCAGGGCTCGGGCCAATCCAACTCTCTGCTGCATGCCGCCGGACAGCTGGCGTGGATAAGCATCTTCCCACCCGGCCAGCCCGACCATGTCCAGCACCTTCCTGGTCCGGTCTTGCCGGTTTCCCTTTTCCACGCCCTGCACTTCCAGGCCCCAAGCCGCGTTGTCCAGGACGTTTCGATGGGGCATCAGGCCGTAATGCTGGAATACCATTGCTATTTTGGCGCGCCGGAAGTCCACCAACTCTTTGTCCGACATTCTGGTGACATTCTCACCAGCGATGACGATGTCACCGGCGGTGGGCTCTATCAGCCTGAGCAGGCAACGGACTAACGTCGATTTGCCGCTGCCGGAGAGACCCATAACCACGAAGGTTTCTCCCTTCCTGACGTCAAAACTAACATCCCGTAAACCCACCACATTCCCATATTCACTCTGAAAGAAGGACTTGTCCTTGTCGGCATGCTCGGTGCCCATCACCCGTTCCGGATTCCTACCGAAGACCTTCCAAAGTGAAGCAACCGAAATGTATGGGCTGCCGTCATTTCCTACGGATTCAGATTCAGGCGCAGAAGTGTTCTGGAGCGCAACACTTTCCAATCCATCTCCTGGATTGCTTTGGTTCTGCATCTGGATATCCTCCTTGAAGGTATGGGCCGCCAATGTCAGGCGAACGGCTCAATTCACGCCCTTGGACTTGAGGGCATCGCGGTAGCCGTTTTCGTACAATGGCAACCGGTGGCAGGAGGCCGAATCCCGAAAGGGCCCAGTGGATTCCGGGGGTTTACATAAAGCCTGTGAAAGAGGGAATTGGTGGATCACGGGACCTGAATGCGGTCCGCGACGATTGGGGATCTCCCTTTGAGAGAGGCGGCTCATGGCTGGCATGGTGGATTACCCCTTCCCTGTCGCTTTCGCCAAGGATACCCTACGTTTCATGGTTACATTTGTCAACCCTGGGCGACTCTCGATTCCTAGGCCTCTCTCGATTCCTAGGCCTCTCTTGCCCTTTTTCCTCTGCCCACTAGCTTCTTTAGCTCGGCATACTTGAGCTTTATGAGGGGACAGTCGAGGCTAGTGCAAATCAAGAACCCCAGTTTGCTCGTATCAACGAATAGTGTAAGATTAGAACCTGAAACAAGAACCACAGTTGCGCGTTCAGGGCAACCGGGAGGGGACAAATGCCTAGAATTGTTATCGTTGGTACTGGCTTAATGGGCACTTCCCTGGGAATGGCCCTGCGCAACTCATCGTTGCTTAACGTTGAACTGGTGGGTACCGATTCCAGTGGGAGCGCCAGAAGCGGCGCCCAGAAAAGCGGTGCATTTCATCGCATGGAGAATCGTCTGCTCAATGCCGTGGAAGGGGCCGACATTGTCGTTTTGGCGACACCCATCGTGGCCATGAGGGAATTGATGGAAGTCATGGGGCCACATCTGCCTGAAGGCTGCGTTGTGACGGACGTGGGCAGTTCCAAGAAGGCTGTCCTGCAGTGGGCCGACGAGTTGCTGCCAGACAGTGTCCATTTTGTGGGTGGCCACCCCATGGCTGGCAAGGAGACCACCGGCCCGGAAAGCGCTGACCCTAATCTGTTGAAGGGCAAGACATATTGCATTATTCCCAGCGCGAAAGCTAATGAGCGCGCGGTTGCCGAAATAAGCACCATGGTAGAAGCCCTTGAGGCCACGCCCTATTACATCAGCAGCGAGGAGCACGACAGCTTTGTGGCCGCTGTAAGTCACCTGCCATTCCTCTTGTCGGTGGCATTGGTGGGTTGCACCACGGGCAGTGCGAACTGGGACGATATTGCCCGTGTGGCGTCCAGCGGGTACCACGATTTGACTCGCCTGGCCTCGGGCGACACCGTCATGCACAGGGACATCTGCATAACAAACCCGGAGCCCATAGTGTCCTGGATAGATACTTTCATCAGGGAACTCTACGGAATTCGACAGTTGCTTACCGATTCAGACAACCTGGATTCCCAAGCCATTCTGGACATCTTTGTCGAAGCAAGCAGGGGGCGGGCACAGTGGATGGCCGGAGAGTATGGCCCAATGGCGAGGCAATACAATCCGCACAGCGAATTGCCAACTTTCGCTCAAAGCATGGGCGACATGTTCGTAGGTCGAAGATTGCTGGATGCTCAGCGTCGGCTCTTTCGCGGTTCCCGAGACGGGGATGACCGGCGATAGACCATAGAGCGGTCCGGGGTTTGTAGTTTGTCTCAAAATCCAAACAGCGAAATGCACGAAGCATACGATGTAACGCAGCCGATGCCGTTGCTGGTTGTTATCAGCGGTCCCTCAGGTGTGGGGAAAGATGCAGCCATTGCTGAGTTGAAGAAGAAAGAAAAACCCTGGCACTTCGTTGTGACTGCGACCACCCGCGCGTCAAGACCAGGCGAAAGAGATGGAGTAGACTACATCTTTCTGGACGAGGGCAAGTTCAACAAACTTCGAGAAGACGACCAACTTTTGGAAAGTGCCGAGTATGCCGGTCGTTGGTACGGAGTGCCCCGGAGCCAGGTAGCGGAAGCACTGGAATCCGGTAAAGATGTATTTCTGAAAATCGACGTCCAGGGAGCCGACACAGTTCGTGACCTTGCTCCGGAGGCACTTTTTATATTTATTGCTCCCGGATCCATCGAAGAGCTGGCCGGCCGATTGAACCGACGACAAACAGAAACCACCGAAGAATTGGAAAGGCGCCTCCAAATTGCGCGCCAGGAACTGGCCCTTGCCGGGCAATACGATTACCGCGTGGTCAATCGCGACAATTGCTTGGAGCAAACGGTGGCAGAAATTGAAGCCATCATCGTCGCGGAAAAATGCCGCGTGCGACCCAGGATTGTGCGGTTTTCATAAGAATTACAATCCTAATTTCCTGGCATACTCGGAAAGGCTAAATGAGCCGAAGGCAAGTTTGCATTGACCACTGAACCAATCGGAAATACTGCTGTTAGACCCAAACTTCCTCACTGGCTCAAGGTCGCTATGCCGGGCAGCCCTCGCTACCTGGAACTTAAGCAGTTGATGCGTGGTCATCAACTTCACACCGTTTGCGAAGAGGCGCACTGCCCTAACATCGGGGAATGCTGGGGCCGCGGCACCGCCACGTTCATGATTCTCGGGGACATTTGCACTAGGCGCTGTCACTATTGTGCCGTAACAACCGGGCGGCCCCAGGGGATTGACCTGCAGGAACCTGGCCGCTTGGCGGAAACGGTCAGGAAGATGGGGTTGAGCTATTGCGTCATTACGTCCGTCAACCGGGATGACCTGGCTGACGGTGGAGCATTCATTTTTGCGTCTTGCATTAAGCGAATTCGCACCGAATCTCCCGACTGCAAGGTTGAGGTCCTGATTCCAGACTTTGCGGGTTCCAAGGATGCCCTGGCCAGGGTGATGGAAGCCGGGCCCGATGTTTTAAATCACAATATAGAGTCTTCCAAGAGGGTATTCCCACGGGTCAGGCCCAAGGGTGATTACCGGCGTTCGCTGGATCTGTTGGCCAATGCCAAAGAAATTGATCCGGCCGCCGTAACCAAGTCAGGTATCATAGTTGGCATGGGCGAGAAAGTCTCGGAAGTCGTTGAAACCATGCAAGACCTTCGCGAGGTCGACTGCGACCTCTTAACTATCGGCCAATATCTGCGGCCCTCTCCGAAGCACATAGCTATTGACCGTTTCTATCACCCCTCCGAGTTCTCAGAACTGGCGCGAATTGGCACCGAGATGGGATTTAAGCACGTCGCCTCGGGGCCCCTGGTGCGTAGTTCTTACCACGCTGACTTGCAGCACGATGCGGCGGTCTTAAACCTCTAGTCTTGCCCAGTACTAGACGCTGTCAATCTTTTTCCCTCCTGCAGAAAACCAGGCAACCGCTGACATTGGTTTTAGAGTAGCGTGTCCATGGCCATCCACGCCGACTTGATCTTGTACAACGCCAAAGTGTGGACTTTCGACCCGAGGAAACCCCACGCGGAGGCTGTTGGTATTGCTGGAGATAGAATTATCGGGGTAGGCTCCAACAGCGATGTTTTCTCACTCAAGGCAACTGAGACAGAAGCCATCGACTGCCGGGGGCTTCCGTTAATCCCTGGACTGAACGACGCCCACTGCCATGTGCTGTCTACCGCCGCCTCGCTGTCCGGGTTTGATTGTGGCCATGGAGAAGTTTCTTCGATCGCTAACCTCCTTTCCAGTTTGCGGGCTTACGCCGGTGGCCTGGCGCCCGGACAATGGATAAGGGGTTATGGCCTGGACCCCAAAGCTCTTCGGGAATGCCGGTACCCCACCCGACTTGAACTGGATTCAGCAACCCCCGATCATCCGGTCCGCCTGGAGCACTTCAGCGGGCACGCCGCAGTCTTGAATAGTCTTGCACTTAAGCTGGCCGCGATAGATTACTCGACACCGGATCCGCTAGATGGGGTTATTGAACGGGAAGCCGGTACGGGAGAACCAACCGGAGTCCTGTTCGAAATGGGTGGCTTTTTGAGGCAAAGGTTGGGCAACACACGTTCAATTGTTGAGCTGGAATCAGGCGTTGCCGGGCTAAGTGCCAGGCTCCTCAAGTATGGGATCACTTCGGTGCAGGATGCAGGTCCCGACAATGGAATGGAACAGTGGCGAACTTTCAACTCACTTAACGACAATGCCAAATTCGCGCCCCGTATGACCATGATGGCCGGTGCTGGTTGCTTGGAGGAATTTGTCGAAGAGGGACTTGGTTGGGGATCAGGCAGTGACAGCTTAAGACTGGGACACGCAAAAATAATGTTGACAGCCACCATTGGCAGGTTGTATCCAGCGCCGGAGGACTTGCATTGGTTGTGCTCCAAGGCGTCAAAAGCAGGCTTTCCTGTTGCTATTCACGCTGTTGAGCAGCAAGCGGTGGACGCTGTGCTGGGGATTCCCGAATTTCGTTCAGCTCACTCCGTCGACTCAAGACGTGAAAACCACGTGCCCGTGCCCCGGAAGCGCCTTGAGCATTGTGCTGAGTGTCCGCCCGGGTTGATGGGTAAATTGGCCCGATCCAGACTAACTGTAGTCACTCAGCCGGGATTCATTTACTGGCGTGGTGACAATTACTTGGAACGCGTTGACCGGGAACTGCTTCCCTTTCTTTATGACTCCACGGCTATGCACCGGTTAGGAGTACCCCTTGCCTTCGGTTCGGATTCGCCGATCATTGACCCCTCGCCATGGAAAGGAATCTACAGTGCAGTTACTTCTCTGACTAAAACCGGCAAACGGTTTCCGCGCCTCTCTGGCGATGTCGATTACGGCAGGCAAGGGCCCAATTCCATGACAATCGGTGAAGCTCTTAGTACCTACTCTGTTGGCGGTGCCAAGGCTGAAGGCACTGAAGCATTTAAGGGGATAATTCGTCGAGGGATGCTGGCTGACCTGGCATTGCTCGACGCCGCTCTTGACGACGATAGTCCCGAGACAATAGAGCACACACATGCTGAAATGACCATTGTTGGAGGGGAAATAAAGTGGGCGGGCGAAGGACTTGGCTGAAAAAGAAATCAGCCGAAGCCGCGGGCTGTGGAGGCTTATCTGCTTCGTTCTCTGACGTAGCCTGCCAAAGATTCCAGCGATTCACGGGATTCCCCTTCGGGTAGCTCACCCAGGACCCGGTTGGCCTCATCACAGTATTCATGGATGATGGCAAAGCAATCAGGAATTATTGACGAATTATTAATCATGTCGATGGTCCGTTCCAGATTGCCATCCAACTCGGGATCCCGGAAGAGCTCAGGAATCGGGTTGTCATTCGGGTAGCGCTGCATAAGCATAATACTTGGGAGCGTCAAAACCCCTTGTTTCAGGTCGTTACCAACGGGCTTCCCCAACTCGGCTTCCTCTCCCAGGATATCCAGCAGGTCGTCCATCACCTGGAAGGCCATACCGATGTTGTAGCCGTATTCACTGAGGGATTTGATCTGCTCCTCATTTGCCGAGCTGAGCACCGCGCCGGTCTCCGAAGCCGTTCGGAAAAGTGAAGCCGTCTTCCGGTAAATCCTATCGTAGTAGCGGTGCAATTCCTGGTCGGGATTAAAGGTGTTGAAATACTCGATCAATTCGCCACTGGCCAATTCCATTATGGTTTCGGCAAACCTCCGAACCACTCTCAGATTGCCCGTATCGCAGACCAAGGTTGCCGAAGTTGCAAACAGGTAGTCGCCCAACAGCACGGCTACCTCTTTCCCCCATCGGCCGCTGACTGATGCCTGGCCGCGCCTGGTATCCGCGTCGTCAACCGTATCGTCGTGAATCAAAGTCGCCAAATGAAGAAGCTCGACTCCTGTCGCCATTCGGACCGGGTTTTCGAGTTCCAGCGGAAGGATATTAGAAGCAAGCAAGGTCAAAGCGGGGCGTACCATTTTCCCGCCATGGGAAAGCGCGTGGTCCAGAAGGGGGTCCAGTTCGGGGAAAGAAGTGTTTGCCAGGTCGTGGAGTCGTTCCTCAACGAGGGATAATTCTTTCAATATAGGGGAGTATATGGTGACAGCGCGGCTGTCCAGTCCCTGTGCCAAAACAGCCTCTACGAAATCTCGTTGCCAAGCCGTTGTGTTTCCATTTCAACAACTTGGGGGTCCAGCTTGATATACAGCGGCGCGGGCTGCCGCAGGACACTTCCGCCCTGCACTTCCCCAATCAGGTGTTCAAAGTCCCAGCGCTCCTGTTCCACTGTTCCTTCCAGGCCCAGGTATTCGTGAACTTTCTGCGAACTAAATGGCAGGAAGGGCGCGAGAACGACTTTCAAGCAATTGATCACCTGTAGCGAAACATTCAAGGTATTGGCAGCGTCGTCCCGGTCGGTCTTTATGGACCGCCACGGAGCCTTGGCGTCCAGGTATCGATTGGCTTCCTGCGCCAAACCAAATGCCTGTCCAACGGCGGCCTTGAACCGAGTGTGTTCCAGGCTGTTTCCCACGTCATCCAGCGCTGCCCTGGCCGCATCAAGCATTTGCTTGTCTATCTCGTCCAGCTGCCTGGCCTGAGGTACGAGCCCTTCGAAATTGCGATATGTGAACGACAAAACCCGGTTAACGAGGTTTCCGTAAGTCGCGACCAGTTCCTCATTGTTTCTCCGGACGAATTCGCTCCAGGAGAAATCTGCGTCTCCGGTCTCAGGCATATTTATGGATAGCAGGTAGCGCAGCGGGTCGGGTTCATACCGGTCCAAATAGTCAGGGACCCACACTGCCCAATTCTGGCTGGTGGAGAACTTCCTGTTTTCGAGGCTTAAGAACTCATTGGCCGGCACATCGTAGGGCAGATTGAGCCCGTTGCCGTAACCCATGATCATCGCCGGCCAGATAATGCTGTGGAAAGGGATGTTGTCTTTTCCGATGAAGTAGTAGCTGCGAGTGGAAGGGTCCTTCCAAAAATCCTCCCAACGCTCCGCTTGACCCGAGTTGGCAGCCCACTCGACCGCGGCCGAAAGGTAACCAATGACCGCTTCGAACCACACGTAAATCCGCTTTCCCTCATATCCATCCAGGGGAATGGGAACGCCCCAGGTCAGATCGCGGGTGATGGCCCGGTCCTTAAGGCCGCCTTCCAGGAAACTGCGTGTCTGGTTTGAAACATTCGCCCGCCAGTGAGGCTGGTCCTTGATCCACTCCAGCAAGCTATCCTGAAAGGCCGACAGCTTTAGGAAAAAGTGCTCCGACTCCGTGAACTCAGGTGGCCCGCCGCAAAGGATGCAGAAGGCTTGCACTAATTCCTGGGAGTCCAGCGTGCGGCCGCATTGGTCACACTGGTCGCCTCGGGCTCGCTCGTAACTGCAATGGGGGCAAGTTCCTTCAACATAGCGGTCAGGCAGGAAACGCTCACAGCCGGGGCAGAATGCCAAAAGCATGTTGTCTGTGTAGATGTATCCCTGATTCAAAAGGGACAGGAATATGTCCTGGACAACCTTTTCGTGGTTTTCCGTGTTGGTGTGGGTAAAGAGGTCAAAAGATATCCCCAATCGCTCCCAGCTAGCGAGGAAATCCGCATGATACCGCTCAACCACTTCGGCAGGAGAAATTCCTTCCTGGTCGGCCCTGATGGTAATGGGGGTCCCGTGAGTGTCGCTGCCTGACACCATCAAAACTTCATTGCCGCGCATCCGGTGGTAGCGGGCAAATATGTCTGCGCCGAGGTAGCAACCCGCCAAGTGGCCCAAATGGAGAGGGCCGTTGGCGTAAGGCCAGGCGACACCTATAAAAATTCTTTGTGCCAAGTGTATTCCTGTGGCAGTCGGAAAGCCTCTAACCGGAGTTCCGACTCTGCAACGATAAGCAGTCAGGTGAAAATTTCAACAAGGATAGCATAATTTAATTGCAAGGCGGTAGCGATGTTCAGAAGCTTTTACTATTAGGTTTCCGTGTTGCAGAATCAAGGAATATTGCCTAGCATACTTAGGTAAAGTATGGAAGGTTCGGACGGACTGTCAAAGTTCAGCAGGAAGTTCGGCGTACCAAGAAGTTGCCGACGAAAGAATTGGCCTGAAGCAGAGTGCATATCCTTGAATTCAACGGTAGTTAGTAGGTGGACAAGACAGCAATAAGGCTTTTGTCAATTATATAAAAGTGACTTTATGCAAGGGGTGAGTGATCTGCCCTCTGTGTTGCAGATTTTGCAATGGACCTGGAGTTGATGATCAATGACTAGAATGAGCGGTGGTCAAGCCCTAGCGAAGTCGCTGGCCGGAGAAGGGGTAGAGGTCGTTTTTGGAGTCCCGGGCATTCAAATGTACGGGGTGGTAGCGGCGTTACGCGATGAACCCGGGATTAGAATGATCGCAACTCGCCATGAGCAGTCAACCACCTTTATGGCTGACGGCTATTCTCGCGCTTCAGGCAAGCCGGGTGTGGCCATGGTAGTTCCAGGTTGCGGCTTGCTCAACGCCACGTCTGGCTTGACAAACGCTTATGCGCGCTCCTCGCCGGTGCTGTTGATTGCCGGACAGGTCCCCCGGGGCATGATAGGCAAAAATCTGGGAGCGGTCCACGAAGTCCTGGATCAACAGGAAATAGTACGGAATCTGACCAAGTGGAGAGGGAGGGCGCTACGTCCCCGCGAGATTCCCTACACCGTTTCCGAAGCATTCCGGCAAATGCGCAGCGGCCGACCCAGGCCCGTGTTGATCGAGCTTCCCCCGGAAGCGGCGGTTGAACAGGAGGATGTTCAGCTTCGCAGCCCGGCTCCCGTGTCCAACATTGTGCCCAACTCTGACCAACTCCGGGAGGCTGCCCGTGTTATCGCCCAATCCCGACTGCCCCTTATCTTCGCCGGAGGCGGTGTGGCCCGCTCCGATGGTGAAGAAGCTCTCGTCAAGCTGGCCGAAGCAACAAATATCCCAGTAATTACTTCGAGTGGCGGCAAGGGCACTATTCCTGACCGTCACCCCCTGTGTTACGGTTCCTGCTTCAGTGCCAGGGGCGAGCGGCAGGAGATGAACCAGCTTTTCGAGGTGATGCAGTCTTCTGATGTCGTCATCGGGGTTGGCGCTCGTTTCTCCCTTGGAAATCCCGCGGGTGAAGCATCGACCCTGGTTAACATAAACATAGACGATACTGAACTTACTCGGCTCCAGGCCAACACGTTACCCCTGCACGGCGATGCCAAAGCAACTATGGAGGCCTTGCTGCCTTTTCTCTTGGAGGCCGAAGCCGGTGACCGCTCTTCACCTGTGGAGGCCGTAGCTGCGGCCCGGCGGCTCATTGCCTACTACGACATCGGCCTCCGAGAGCCGCAGTATCCCGTTATGGAGGCAATGCAGAGAGGGCTACCGGAGGACGCCATAATTGTCTGGGACGTAACCCAATTTGGCTACTACGCTCGTACCCACTACCAGGTGAACCACCCAAAGACTTATATCGACTCCGGCTATTCCTTCAACCTTGGGTACGCTTTCCCAACGGCCCTTGGCGCCAAGGTGGCCAAGCCGGAACAGCCGGTAGTATGCATGGCCGGCGATGGCGGGTTCATGTTCAATGCTTCCGAACTGTCCACCGCTGTCAAGTACGGCATCAACGTGGTTACAGTTGTATTTAGAAATGATTCCTATGGCAATGTGGCCCGCGACCTTGACGATTTCTTTTCCGGCACATACGAGACTGACCTCCATAATCCGGACTTCGTCAAATTCGCGGAAAGCTTCGGCGTAGTGGGCTTGAGGGCGGACGATCCTAAAGACCTGGAGACTCTAATACCGCAGGCCCTGGAACTCAATGCCCCGGTGATTATTGACGTGCCGTTTGGTGATATGCCAATACCCAGGGCTCCCCAGTTTGCGCCCTTCTATGCCCTGCCTTGGACCCAGCCCCAGGAAGGGCTGATTCAAACATAATCCATCATAATCCAGGCATATGAGCGGAGAACGCCGCCAGACCACAGGACCGAGAGACCACAGGACCGAGAGACCACAGGATAAGGAGGTTGGTGATGTCAGGTTATGTGATTGTGGAGGTTGAAATCACGGACCGAGCGGGATACGGAGAGTTCATGGAAAAGGTAACTTCGACCGTTGAAGCTTATGGCGGCAAGTTCGTGGTCCGGGGTGGCGACATCGATGTGGTTGAAGGCAACTGGACTCCGACGCGCTTGGCGGTAATGGAATTCGAATCTGCGGCGCGAGCACGGGAGTGGTTAAGTTCAGGCGAATATAATGAATTGAACGAGCTTCGTACAAGTTCCTCAACAATCAACATGGTGCTGGTTGAAGGTTTGTAAAGCCTCTGATTACCGGCAATTTCGCCAATATTTCGCTGGCATTTCTATTGACAATCTTGATTGCAATTGCTAGCATTCCTTCAGTTGTCTCTGCCGCATGGAAAGGGAGTATTAAGAGCACCCTGTCCCCAGAGAGCCGGAGAATGGTGAAAGTCCGGCGACAGCAAGGCTCCCAACTCGCCCTGGAGCGGCCCGCCTGAACAGAGTAGGGCGTGGCGGTTAACCCCGTTATAGGTTTGAAAGAGCTGTTCCGGCTCTAGGTTCCGTCAGCACTATCAGGCGGAGAGCCGGAAAAGAAGGGTGGTACCGCGGGTAAGAAATTCGAGCCCGTCCCTTCGGGGACGGGCTTTTTTTATTTGGCAATTCTGAGGGAAAAATGGAATTAACCGGCGCAGAAATTGTTTGTGAGAGCCTGCTTAAGGAAGGAGTGGATGTAATCTTCGGCCTTCCCGGTGGAGCAGTTCTGCCTTTTTATGGGGCACTAAGTGAATATCCGCAGCTCCGGCACATATTGGTTCGGCACGAGCAGGCCGCTGCCATGGCTGCTGACGGGTATGCTCGCGCCACCGGCAAAGTAGGAGTATGCACTGCTACTTCCGGACCCGGGGCGACCAACCTGGTTACCGGGATTGCCGGCGCGATGATGGACTCTATCCCCATAGTTGCCATCACCGGACAGGTGCCCCGCCCGGCCATTGGTCGAGACGCCTTCCAGGAAACCGACATTACAGGCATCACTTTGCCGGTAACCAAGCATAACATCCTGGTCCTGGAAGTTGACGAGATAGCGCAGGCAGTAAAAGAGGCCTTCTACATTGCCCGCACTGGCAGACCTGGACCGGTGCTGCTGGACATCCCTAAAGACGTGCTGGCCGGCGACCGGCGACCATTTGTTTGGCCTGAGTCGATCAGCCTGCAGGGCTATAACCCACCCGGGGAGGCAGATGACCTCCAACTTTCCCAAGCCGTGGAACTGATCAACCAGGCGCAACGCCCGGTCATCCTGGCCGGTCATGGCGTGTTGATTTCCCATGCATACAGCGAGTTGAAGGAGTTGGCGGAGAAGGCCCAGATCCCGGTCATTACCACTTTGCTGGGAATAAGCTCCTTCCCAACCGATCACTTTCTTCACGCCGGAATGCCGGGTATGCACGGCATGGCTTATGCCAGTCTGGCAATAGACAGTGCAGACCTGCTGATTTCGCTGGGAATGCGGTTTGACGACCGGGTAACGGGCCGCCTTTCCGATTTTGCCCCCAACGCCAAGGTCGTGCATGTGGACGTGGACCCTTCAGAGTTTCATAAGAACGTAAAAGCCACCGTGCCGGTATTAGGCGAGCTAAAACAGGTGCTGAACCAGATGCTGCCCCTGGTGGAGCGCAAAACCCACGTGGAGTGGTTGCAGCATATAGACACTCTTCGCGCGGAGCATCCGTCGCTTTACATTCGACAGACCGATGAACTGCTTCCCCAGTATGTATTGAAGCAGTTGTCCGACATTACCGAAGGCCAGGCCATTGTGGTTACCGGCGTGGGTCAGCACCAGATGTGGGCCGCCCAGCATTACGCTTACAAGGAACCTAATTCCCTTCTGACTTCCGGCGGATTGGGAGCAATGGGCTTCGAGGTTCCGGCAGCCCTGGGCGCCAAGGTCGGCAGGCCGGACAAGGTGGTCTGGTCTATCGCAGGAGACGGCGGATTTCAGATGACCATGTGTGACCTGGCTACCGCAGTTGAAAACAACATTGATGTAAAGTTTGCCATTTTGAACAACGGTACTTTGGGAATGGTCCACCAGTGGCAGGAGTTCTTTTACGATAAGGACTTCTTCGCTACGGTCTATTCCGGTAATCCTGACTTTGTGAAGTTGGCCGAAGCCTACGGAATTACAGGTATCCGGGTGACTGACAAGACCCAGGTTGCCTCGGCAATACGGATGGCTATGGAAATACCCGGCCCCGTTGTTATGGATTTTATCGTCAAGCAGGACGAGCAGGTCTATCCCATGATTCCAGCTGGCGAGTCGGTCAAGGAAATGATGGAAGAACCAATTACCGAGAGGATTTTCTAAATGAACGGCAACGGTAGACACCATACGATTATTGCGCTGGTCCAGGATAGACCGGGTGTCCTCACCAGAGTTGCCGGACTTTTCCGGCGTCGCGGTTTTAATATTTCCAGCCTGGCGGTGGGAAACAGCGAACAAAAGGGGCTGTCCCGGATGACGTTCGTGGTTGACGGCGATCAGTACACCGTGGACCAGGCTACCCGCCAGCTGGACAAACTAATCGAGGTAGTAAAAGTCGCCAATATTTCAGACGAGGAAATAGTCTCGCGGGAATTGGCGCTGATAAAGGTGAAAGTAACTCCGGCAACTCGGGGAGAGATCCTTGAGATGGTTCATCCCTTCCGCGCCGAAATCGTTGACGTGGGCGCGAAGTCTATGGTCATCGAAGTAACCGGCAGCGGCGACAAAATTCAGGCCCTTTACGATTTGCTGGAACCGTTCGGCGTACTGGAATTGATGCGCACCGGCAGGGTTGCAATGGTGCGTGGCCTGGCAGATGGCAAGGTCAGCGACGATCTCGTGCTCGTCTACCACGGCGACCATCTGAAGGCTAACGAAGCTTACGAATTGGGCTCATATTAGGTAAAGTGCCAAACTTGAACGGCACAAACTCGAAATTGAACTAAGGAAGGAATATTGCTGCAATGGTAAACGTTTACTACGACCAGGACGCGGATTTGGGCGCGTTGGAAGGCAAGACTATTGGCATCATCGGCTATGGCAGCCAGGGCCATGCTCACGCACTTAATCTTCGAGACAACGGTCAAAAGGTAATGGTAGGTCTCTATCCCGGCAGCCGAAGCCGGGACGTGGCAGCGGCCGAAGGGCTCGAAGTTGCCGATGTGCCTGAAGTGGCAGGAAAGTCTGACGTGGTGATGGTACTGATTCCCGACCACGTCCAGGGACAGACCTATCGGGAGCAGATAGCCCCTAACCTTAAGCAGGGCGCCGCCTTAATGTTCGCCCACGGCTTCAGTATCCACTACAGGGAAGTTGTTCCTCCTGAGAATGTGGACGTAATGATGGTCGCCCCCAAGGCGCCCGGCCACCGCATGCGTGAACTCTTCGTGGAAGGTGTTGGAGTGCCGTCTCTTTTGGCTGTGCATCAGGACGCTTCCGGCAACGGCAAGTCGATAGGGCTGGCTTATGCCAAGGGTATTGGCTGCACCGGAGCAGGCGTACTGGAGACTACTTTCAAAGACGAAACTGAAAGTGACCTGTTCGGTGAGCAGAGCATCCTCTGCGGGGGCGTAACAGCGCTGGTTAACGCTGCCTTCGAAACGCTGGTCGAGGCTGGCTATCCCCAGGAGATCGCCTACTTCGAGTGCTTGCACGAACTCAAGATGATCGTTGACCTGATGTACCAGGGCGGTCATAACTACATGCACTTCTCCGTTAGCGACACCGCGGAATACGGTTCTCTCAGCCGCCGAGACCGAATAATTGACGAGCACGTGCGCGAGAACATGCGGGCCGTGCTGCGGGAAATCCAGGACGGCACTTTCGCCCGTGAATGGATAACCGAGAACCACGAGGGTCGGCCACGATTTGGTCCCATGCGGGAAGCGGCCCAGACCGCTCCCATTGAGAATATTGGCAAAGAACTGCGGGCGATGATGCCCTGGATGGACCCCAAATAGAGATAACCCCTGTCTGGGAGTTGATCCCAGGATGCCCCTTGATCAAGGAAAATTCATGACACTGCATTGGCAGCAGGCGCCGGTAAACACCCCGGCAGGAGGTAACAAAATGAATGCGGAGGTAACTTGCATAGCAGTTCACCATCGTACGCTGGTCTTGGCTGGGCTGGCTGCGGTGGACTGCGTGACCCTGGCCTCCCTTTCCCGCAAAAGTTGTTAACCCATCTCACAAACTATAGATAAGAAGGAAAGGTAAGGTTATGGCTAACGACTCTGTCAGATTTCTGGATACCACCCTCCGCGATGGAGAGCAGTCTGCCGGAATTGGTATGACGGTGGACGAGAAAATCGAGATTGCCAAGCAACTGGAAAAGCTGAACGTCGACATCATCGAGGCAGGCTTTGCAGCCAGTTCGCCGGGCGACTTTCAGGCGGTCAGCACCATTGCCAGGGAAGTCCGTGGACCGGTGATCTGTTCCCTGGCCAGGGCTCATCCCAATGATGTCGACCAGGCTTGGGAAGCCATCAAGGGAGCCGAGTCCCCTCGTATTCACGTGTTCCTGTCTTCATCGGACATTCACGTGCTGCACCAGCTCCGCAAGAACCGGGAAGAAGTTATTGAAATGGCCGTCACCATGGTGGAGCGGGCCAAGAGTCATTGCAGCGACGTCGAGTTCTCTCCAATGGACGCCACACGTACTAACCCCGAATACCTTTTTGACATGCTGGAGGCGGTAATCCGCGCCGGCGCCACCACGGTCAACATCGCTGACACGGTGGGTTACGCTATACCATCAGACTTTGCCCGGCTTCTCAAGGAAGTTCAGGAGAAGGTAACCGGCATGGACAAGGTTACCCTTAGCGTGCATTGTCACAACGATCTGGGTTTGGCAGTGTCCAACAGCCTGGCCGCCGTCGAAGCCGGCGCCCGCCAGGTAGAGGGTTGTATCAACGGGATCGGCGAACGCGCCGGCAACGCCTCTCTGGAAGAGATAATCATGGGCCTGGACACCCGCAAGGACCTGTTTGGTGTGGACATCAATGTCGACACTACCCAACTCTACCCTACCAGCCGCCTGGTCAGCCGGATCACCGGAATGTCCGTCCAGGCCAACAAGGCAGTTGTTGGTGAAAACGCCTTCCGCCATGCCTCGGGCATTCACCAGGACGGAGTACTGAAGGACCGCTCGACCTACGAAGTAATGCAGCCCGAACGGGTAGGCGTGCCTGGTAACAGCCTCGTGTTGGGTAAGCTTAGCGGTCGCGCGGGCCTGCAGGCCCGTCTCGAAGCCCTGGGTTACAGTCTTTCCCGGGAAGAGATTTCCACCGTCTTTGAGTCCTTCAAGGAGTTGGCTGACAAGAAACGAGAGGTTACCGACCGCGACCTGGAAATCCTGATGGACGAGGAAAAGCGTAGTGCCAGTGAGGCAGTCAGTTACGTCCTGGAGCACATCCACTTTTCCAGTGGCGACCACGATATCCCGACCGCCACCGTAAAATTGGTCGATTCGACCGGTAACGAGGTGGTTGATGCCTCCACCGGTAACGGTCCCGTTGACGCGGCCTGCAAGGCCATAGACCGGGTCATCGGCTGTTCCACCAAGCTGGTGGACTTCAATGTCCAGTCAGTCAGCGAGGGCCTGGACTCTATTGGTACGGTTACCGTCCGAATTGAGAGCGATGGCCGCACCTTCTTCGGTCGAGGCGCTTCAACTGACATTATTGTGGCCAGCGCCAAGGCCTACCTCAGCGCCGTCAACAGAATGCTGGCTGCCGACGAGGAAGCCAGCCTCCCGGCCGTGGGAACTACTCCGGACTAGGTTTGGTTTCAGGTCAACGCAAAGAAAAGAGGCGGGTGTCGTAGCATCCGCCTTTACTCTTCCCCGTGTCTTGGACAAAAGCCGGAATCCAGAACCTCGCAACATGAAATAGCGGCCGCTCGGACCGTCCCGTTATTTCACTCTATTTCGAAGCTCATCTGGAACAATCTGCCGCAAGGATTCCTAAACCTCTCCCACTACTAAACCAGCTTCATTTGGAAACCACCGTTGTCCTGCTGGCCTTTTTTCCCGTCCAGGTGCACCGCCGGATAACCGAGGGTACGCAGGTGAGCCGCCAGGTCGGGAAAACCGTTTACGGTATAGACCTGTTGGGGGCTTACCTTTTGCACATATTCCACAAGGTCGTTGAAGTCCGCGTGGTCGCTGTAGGCCAGACTGGCATCGCCTCGGCGTCCCCAGCCACGGCCACCCTTGCCGGAGGCCCAGCCGGTCAACTCCATATACCGCTTTCCTAATGCCAAGTTCATCTCTCGAGCCTTCCGGAACCCAGGTGGGCAAACCAGAATCTGACCCTCGGCCCAGTGGCCGTTGAGGCAGGAAAACTCCCCCGGAAATTCCACTCCTGCTTCCTGGTACAGTTCCGCTACCTGGAAAATGCTCTCCTCTACTACCAGCTCAAAGCCTTGTGCCAGCAGGTGATGCATAATCTCCTGGGCCTTCCCCAGGCGCCATCCCTGCACGACGGGACGCTCCCCCTTTGACAACCACATCCGCAGCGTATTAAACGCCGTTTCGAGCACCTTTTCCTCGGCAGGGAAGACGTACTCCGGCTTGCCGTAGGTGGACTCGATCACCAGCGTGTCGCATTCCACGGGTTCCAGGGGTTCGTTTATGGGACTGGGGCGGGATTTGAAGTCTCCCGTATACAGCAGCCTTTCTCCGGTCAATTTGCTGGTAATCAAAGCCTGGGCCGAACCCAGGCAGTGGCCAGCCGGGTAAAGGGTTAGAGTGTAGTCACCTCGGTCCAGCGGTTCCCCGTATTCAAGGGTTATGGGGTCCGAGCGCTTTAAATAGTCGGACAAGAGGATGCGAGTGTTACCGGTCAGGACCGGACGCAGGTGCCTTGCAGTATGGTCGGAGTGGGCGTGGGAGATAAGGCCAAAGTCCCGCTTGCGGAGGGAATCCAGCCACAGGTCAAGTTCGGGGAGATATACGCCCCGCTGAAAGGTCGCTTCCATTGGAACAATTTACCACACCGACAAGGCTGGCCGCAGAACCTCATTCACACGATTGCTTCACTTTGACGTTCGGGTTCCCATTTCTGCGGCTGGAATCAGGGATCTCTATGGTAACCAAGGTTGGTTTGACACCCTATGGCCTATTGCCTAGACTAGGCCCATTCAGATACTCAACGCTATTCTATACTTCGGTTTGGCCCCGATAGGCCAGGGAGGTTTCAAATGACAACCACCGCCGAGAACAGATATAACGTGGTTGGCACCCGTCCGGCGCGCCACGACGGTTACGATAAAGTCACCGGGGCAGCGCGGTTCGGCGCCGACCTGAACTTGCCCGGAATGCTGCACGGCAAGATTCTCAGGAGCCCCCACGCCCACGCCCGGATCCGCAGTATAGACACGAGCAAGGCCGAAGCCCTGCCCGGTGTCATGGCAGTCGCAACTGCTCAGGACTTCCCCATAGTCCAGCAGCGGCCAAAAATAGATTTTGAAAACGCGCAAAGTAATCCGCGAATTATTGCGGAAAACATCCTGGCCGACCTAAAGGTCCTTTATCGTGGACATGCTGTGGCAGCAGTAGCCGCTACAAATCCCCATGTCGCAGAGGAGGCTCTTTCCCTCATTGAGGTTGACTACGAAGTCCTGCCCGTTGTGCTGGACCTGCACGAAGCGCTTAAGGAAGACGCTCCGCTGCTGCATGACGACATGACCACCCGTTTCCGAGTCGAGCGGTTCGGCCCCGGGGACGATACCGGGGAACGCAGCAACGTTGCCGGGCATTTGCAGCACAAATTGGGCGATGTGGAACAGGGATTCGCTGAAGCCGACGTAATCATCGAACGCGAATATGAGACCCAGACGGTGCACCAGGGATACATTGAGCCTCACGTCGCCACTTCCCAGTGGTCTACCGACGGGCGATTGACCGTCTGGACCAGCACCCAGGGTGCCTTTGCCGTTCGCTCCACCACCGCCTCAATCCTCGCCGTGCCCGAGTCCATGGTGAAAGTGATCCCCATGGAAATTGGCGGCGGATTTGGCGCCAAGGGGGTGACCTATCTGGCCCCGGTAACTGCTGTTCTAGCCAAGAAGACCGGCAGGCCGGTCAAGATTGCCATGAGCCGCAAAGAGGTATTTGAAGGCAGCGGCCCGGCCTCAGCTACTTTCATGAAGGTGAAAATCGGTGCGAGGAAAGACGGGGTTATCACTGCTGGTCAGGTACACATGGTTTACGAAGCTGGCGCCTTCCCCGGTGCTCCGGTGGGCGGCGGCGCCATTACGGGTTTTGGGTCTTACAACATTGAAAACGTGCTGGTTGACGGCTACGACGTGGTCTGCAACAAGCAGAAAGCCCAGTCTTACCGGGCGCCAGGCCAACCCCAGGCTAACTTCACCGTGGAGTGTGCCATTGATGAACTGGCAGACGAACTGGGGATGGACGCCATGGAACTGCGTCTGAAGAATGCAGTTAAAGAAGGTGACCGGATGCCCAATGGCGTCCCCCACTCGGTTTTTGGATGCGTCGAACTCGAAGAAGCCATGAAGAATCATCCTCACTACAACGCGCCGCTGGGCGGGCCCAATCGCGGTCGAGGGGTTGCAGTGGCTTTCCGAGCCCAGGGTGGCCAGACCTCCTCGGCCACTATTAACGTTAACAGTAATGGAACCATCAATATAGTTACCGGTTCGGTGGACATCGGCGGAACCAGGACCGCCATTGCCATGCAGGCCGCTGAAGTGCTGGGCATTTCGTCCGAGGATGTAAATCCCTCTGTGGGCGATACCGACAGTGTTGGCTACACGGCAAATACCGGCGGCAGCCGTACCGCCTTCGATACCGGACTTGCCGCCATTGCCGCTGCTGAGGAAGTCAAAGAGCGTATGAAGGGGCGGGCGGCCTTGCTCTGGGAAGTCGAGGACGAGGATGTGAACTTCCAGGATGGAGCCTTCATCTGTGCCAAAACCGAAGATCGGCTCACCTTTAAAGAACTTGCAACTAGACTGATGCGTACCGGGGGTCCCGTGACTGCTTCCGCCTCAGCCGCTTCAACCGGCGTGGGCCCGATATTCGCCGGTAACATAGTCGACGTCGAGGTGGACCCGGACACTGGAAAGGTTGACATAATCCGATTCACAGCGTTCCTGGATGCAGGACAGGCGGTGCATCCCAGCTTCGTCGAGGGGCAGATTCAAGGGGCCACGGTGCAGGGAATCGGCTGGGCGCTGAATGAAGAATATTTCTTCACTCCCGACGGAACCATGGCCAATTCCAGCTTCCTGGATTACCGGATGCCCACTACCCTGGACATGCCCATGATCGATGCTGTAATCATCGAAGTGCCGAATCCTCGCCATCCCTTCGGCCTGCGGGGCGTGGGTGAAGGACCCATAATCCCACCCCTGGCCGCCGTGGCCAATGCGGTCTATCATGCCACCGGCGCCCGGGTCCGAAAGCTGCCCATAACCCCTGGAGCAGTGCTGGAGGCGCTGGCAGAGAAGAACGGGGGTTAAAGAGAGAGGCTAAGTCCGCAGAAAACCGACAGGGGCGGGATGCATCCCGCCCCTGTCTTTATGTGCAAGGTGTTCGGCCACGGCTGCTGGAATTTTAGAGCTCTTCTAGCCTACCTTGGCCGGCTCCAGGGCCTCCACCTTGGCAATAAATTCCAGCAGTTGAGCCGCATAAAATGTGGCCTTCATGTGGTAGCGGTTGGTGGCTGCTATGCCGGGGAAGGTGTGGTCGTGCTGGCCGATGATGTCCCATTCCTCGTGGGTCCACGCCGAGGGTCGCAGCTCCGAGTTTGGTATCAGACGGTGCGCGCGCTCCGCCGCCGACTTGTGGTGCACCTCGTCGGGCGTGTTGCCCTCAAACAGCACCACCGGGCAGGCGATGCCGGCCAATTGAGCCTCGGTGAGTTCGCCGACCGGGTTGGGAACCGAGTAGGTGTCCCGCCACCGGCTCATCACGTCGATAAACTCGGACGAGTCCATGGACAGCAGTTTTTCCTCGTTAGCCGGGTTGTCCTTAATTCGTTGGGCAAAGTATTCCGTCGCCACTACCGCTGGCATACCGCCCTGCTCCGCCGCGGTAATGAACTGGCCGTAATAGTTGGGGGCGGTTTCAGCGGCGCTGTTGGGGCCGCCGCTGACCTCCCAAACCAACACACCCTTTACTACCTGGGGGCGCAATGCCGCCATGGTCAGGCTGGTGCGGGAGCCGGCCGAACCGCCCACTGCATAGGCCGGGGCGGCATCTAGTTGCAACAACAAATCGGCCATCTCCTTGGCCCAACTGTGCTGTTCAGAAGGCTCATCGTCAATAACTACGTCCGACTTGCCGCAGTTGCGCCGGTCGTGCAGGATGACTCGGCAGTGCGCGGACAACAGAGCGGCTATAGGTCGCAAGCCATTGGTGTCGTTGCGGCCACCGGGAGTCAGAATCACCGCAGGGCCGGACTTGGGGCCGTAGTCTTCGTAATACAGGTTTATACCGTTCACATTGGCATAAGGCATGGCATTCCTCCCCAAAATTGTTCTGTGATTTACGCGGAGACATAGGGATTGCCGAACCGCTCCCGGTGGGCAATCTCCTCCATAGGTTTACGGGGTACACTGGGTCGTCCTGAGGGGAGCCCGGTCCTGTACCCGTAGGGCATTAGCGTGATGAGGTGGTAGTCAGCAGGTATACCCAGCACCTCCTTCACTCCTACTTGCTGCTCTTCGGCGCGAACTCCCACAAAGCAGGTGCCCAGTCCTTCATCCCAAGCCACCAACTCCATCTGCTGGAGTGCACGGCCTGCGTCAAGCTGAGGCCGGGGGGCCCCGGGAGACATAATGATAGCCATTACCAGAGGGGCCTGCGCGATAAATGCCCCTTGAGTCGCAACCTCAGCCAGTTTTGCAATGGTGTCAGCGTCGGTGACAACCACGAAGTTCCACGGCTGAGAGTTGCTGGAACTGGGGGCCCAGCGGCCCGCCCGCAGAATTTTCATGATCACAGATTCGGGCACCGGATCAGGCTTATACTGTCTTACCGTCCTTCGACTGCGAATGCATTCGTAGACTTCCATTCTTTCCTCCAATGCCTTTGGAACATGGTGTGAAGTTCGTCTGCATTATGGCACGGGCGTCGATGAATGGGTAGACGCCAAATACGAACATCGACTCACATTGGCTCCATGGGCCATTAGTACCGCGCCTTCTTATGGAGTATAATCAGGGCGCCACTCCGCACCAGGTGCGGACCACTACCCATCTTGCAGAGGTGATATATGCCAGCAGAAATTGGCGATGTTGCGCCTGACTTCAAGTTGCCTTCGGTGAGTGAGGGCGACTTTACCCTCAGCCAGTTCAAAGGCGACAAAAGGGTTATTTTGTCCTTCCACGTCTTTGACTTTACCTCTGGTTGAACCACGCAAGCTACCTCTTTCCGGTCATTCTTTGACCGGTTCCAAGAGGCGAATGTCCAAGTTCTGGGCATCAGCTGCGACCATATCGCCGCCCACCGGGCCTGGAGCACCGCCATGGGTGGACTACCCTACCCTGAGTTGTCCGACTGGCACCCCAAGGGCGAAGTAACGAGCGCCTACGGCCTGTGGAACGAAGAGAGGGGCGCCGGCACTCGGGCCGTCATAATTGTGGACAAGGACGGAGTCGTCCAATTCCGGGAAACCTACGCTCCGGGCACACTCCCTAACCCGGAAATGGTGCTGGAGGAACTTAACAAGCTGGATTAGAGTTTCTTAGTCAGGCTGTTTCCTTAGTAATATGCATAATAGGGGACGAAAATGAGGGGTGAGTCAAACTCACCCCTCATCATTTACTTTCCTATTGGGCGACTCTTGGCCTACCGGGCCACCGAGCACCCAACAGTCTGAGCCCCAAAAGGCCTTAAGCACCGATTTTTTCTATCAGGTAACTAAGGGTACCCTTGGGCACCGTGATGTTCACCGTGTCTCCAACCGTCCGGTCCAGCAGCGCCTGCCCGACCGGGGAAACTGTGGAAATCTTACCGGAAGATGCATCGGCTTCCCGTTTGTCCACAAGGGTGTAGTTAATTTTCTTCCCGGATGAGACGTCCTTGATGGTGATGCTGCTGCCCACCACCACTCTCTTGCCCGCGTTGGCCTGTGCTTCACCGGAAAGTATCTGTGCGCTGGCGACTTCAGTTTCCAGCTCCCTGATTTTGGCCGCTACGAATCCCTGGCGTTCTTTGGCAGCGTCCAGCGGCGCGTTTTCCCGGAAGTCCTTGCCTGCCATGGCCTCCTTGACTTCCGAGTCAGCCTTCACTTTTTCTACCTTGTACTTGTCCAGTTCCGCGATCAACCGATTGTATCCTTCCTCGCTAAGACGGGGCCCTGACTGACCATTGGCGGCCGCAGTCTGCCGCCCAGACAAAGTGCGACGGGCCCGGCTGGCCCTCAAATGGACGGCGAGATTTATGTCGATCCATTCCATCTTTCTCAGGAACACGAGAAATTCCTTTACGGGGGTCAGGCGCTTTTGTGCTTCAGCTCCTCGCTGGGAAAATTCTCGAGCGTACCCTTCGACCAAGCTGGGAGAAAGGTCGTTTACTTTCCGGTCCCGTCCGTACCAATCAATGAATCGGATTATCTCCTGGTGTCCATCCATGGGTTTCTTGGCGTTCTTTCCGCTTTTCTTGTCGGCAACAAACAGGCCGAGAGCTTCGTGTAAATTTGAGGGAGCCGCCTTTTCCAAGGTATCTACAGGATCAGCGACGGATTCGGCGGCAATATTGTTAGGCGTAACCAAGAGGGTACCTCCTTAAGAATTCTGAAGAAGCGGCTTCATTCAGACTGCGGAATAGGCGGCTGGTACAGAACGCCAGCTAAATGGTAGTCGATCACGGAGGATTCTCTCCACAATCCCGAGAAATCGATGGCCCTCCCAAAGAGTCTGGTGATATGAACGGGCCAATCGACTACAACAGCAAATACGGTCACCAAAGGTCTTGCTAAAGAAGGAAGCAGAAGCCATAAAGCGCAACGGTGGCCCCATTTGCTGGAAGCACGTAGAGCCTTTCCACTGTAGGGGAAATCTACTCACTGCCCTCAGGTCCTATCACTGAAAGTACTGTGGTTTGGAAGAGGAGAGGGGACTGCTAAATTGCTTGTATGGTAACAGTTATTGCAGGTACTGGCAATTCGACCTGTGGTCTTCCTTAACAGCATGTCACCCTCGACTGCCCAATTGAATTCAAACCCGGCATCCCATTGCCTTACCATGGCACATATAGGAAGATCCTCAAATTCGTCGATTGATCGGCTGGCAACAGTACCGGACGCTAGAACCCCAATGCCCCAGAAAGTATCGGTGCCAAGAACTGGTTAGGGTAGCCCCATTTCCATGGGACGTTTTCGGTTCGGGGTCAAGGGTCGGAGTTAGCGGTCCTGATGTTATACTACGGCTGGCAAGTAGAAATGACAGCTTCGACACTCATCCCAGATAAGAGGAGCAAGCATGAAAGCCGTACAGATAGATGAATTCGGCGGGCCCGAAGTAATGCAATACCGGGACATCGCCGATTTGACTCCTGGTGAATCTGATGCCTTGGTGGAGATTCAGGCGGTCGGCGTCAACTTCACCGATATTTACAGCCGGGCTGGTATCAATCCCGGACCCCCTTTGCCCCGGACGATAGGAGTAGAAGGCGCGGGCGTTGTTCGGGCTGTTGGGTCTGGCGTAGCCGACCTGAGGGAGGGCGATGTTGTCGCCTACAGCAGTAGCCAGGGATCCTATGCGGAACAGGCAGTTGTCCCTGCAGCCCGGCTAGTGAAGATGCCCGAAGGCCTCGGCGCCAAAGAGGGAGCCGCGGCAATGCTCCAGGGCATGACGGCTCATTACCTTTGTCACTCCACCTACGCGGTGCAGCCTGGCGACAAAGTGCTGGTTCACGCCGGAGCCGGGGGAGTTGGCTTACTCCTCATACAGATGGTCAAGAAATTGGGTGGGTATGTCTTTTCAACAGTTTCCACCGAAGAGAAAGCTGAGTTGGCTCGAGGCGCAGGCGCCGACCACGTTATTCTCTATACCCGGGAAGACTTTGCAGATGTAATCAAGGATGAAACCAACGGCGCGGGTTTGCAGGCTGTTTACGATGCCGTGGGCCTTACGACGTTTGACAAGAGCATCAGTTGCCTGGCCAGGCGAGGCTACATGGTCCTTTACGGTCAGGCCAGCGGCGTTGTGCCGCCCATTGACCCCAGGATCTTGGGCAATGGCTCCCTATATTTGACGCGCCCCGGTTTGGGTGATTACACGGTGACCCAAGAAGAATTGCGACAGCGGGCCGGCGATGTTTTGGGGTGGGTGCTTTCTGGGGAATTGAAGCTAAGGGTGGAGCACCTTTTCCAGCTTGCGGAAGCCCCTGAGGCTCACCGACAGTTAGCTTCCAGGGCAACTACCGGCAAGCTCTTGTTGATCCCTTAGTGTTACTTTCTCTGGTCAAGAGTTATGCATGGGGTCAAAGAGTCTGCGTAGGCTGCGGACTGCAACAGACGCTTAAGCCTGTGGCCAGTCGTTGACCCTGGGGGAAGTGTTCCATATACTGAATCCAGTCCATCAGGTTAAGGAGGCGTTATGCCGGCCGAACTGACAAGCGAAGAAATCTACCAGGCCCTAAAGACCGTTTATGATCCGGAAATTCCCGTAAATGTCGTTGACCTGGGTCTTATCTACGACGTGCAGGTCACTGACGAGAACAATGTATTCGTCCAAATGACGCTTACCTTTCCCGGTTGCGGGATGGGGCCCCACATTGCTCAGCAGGCAGAGTGGGCCATCCAGGATCTCGACGGAGTTGAAGAAGTGGAAATCGAACTGACCTTTGACCCGCCCTGGTCGCCCGAAATGATCAGTGAAGAAGCCCGCATGATGCTTGGCATCTAGCAGCGCTCAATAACCCAAAGACGGTACGCTTGGTCGGTCAATTTAGCCGGCTTGGCTGAGAGGAAATATGACGACGCCCCAGGAGAATGCACGGCTGGAGCAGATCAAGCGCAGTTGGCAGCAGAAACGACAGATTACTGAACGCTTGTCGACAATAAAGACTAAGATTGGTGTCTACAGCGGTAAGGGCGGGGTGGGGAAAACAACCGTAGCCGTAAATTTGGCGGCCACTCTGGCCCAGGATGGGAATAGTGTCGGCCTTTTGGACGTGGATATCGACTGCCCAAACGTAACCAAGGTGTTGGGTGTAACCGAAAAGGCAGACTACGTTAATGGCCAAATCATTCCGGCGGAAAAGTGGGGTGTAAAAGTAATTTCCATGTCCTTCTTCCAGGAGAAGGAAGACGAAGCAATTATTTGGCGCGGCCCCATGATTCACAACGCCATTAACCAGTTCCTTCAATCGACTGACTGGGGCGATCTGGACTATCTGATAGTGGATATGCCGCCTGGTACTTCCGACTCGCCCTTGACGGTAATGCAGACCTTGCCAATGGATGGTTTTGTGGTGGTCAGCACTCCCCAGGAACTGGCCAATATTGATGCCAAGCGGTGCATCAACATGATTCGCAAGCTGAATCTGAACGTGGTAGGTATCGTGGAGAACTACACGGGGGATATCTTCGGGCAGGGCGGCGGCGAGAACCTGGCCAAAGAGGTCGACGCCCCTTACCTCGGAGCGCTTGAGTTGAGGTCTGCTTACCGGGACAGCAGTTGCCCCACTGCGCTCCTTGACTCGGCGGTAGGGGAAGAGTTTTCTCACCTGATCGAAGGAATGAAGAGCAGCCTGAAAGCACTAGGAAGAGAACCGGGGTAGACCCATTCAGACTAGACTTGCCAAACACTTTGGCTTGCCTGATGGATCTAATCAACCTCCAAAGGAACAACAGGGGCTTCGGATGCTTTTTCCGGAGCCCCTTTTCTTGGCGTAGGCATTTTGGCGACGGAGCGGCGCGAACTAGCCGAGATTTGTAACAACAATTCCACTTCCCGGTCCATTGCCTCCTGCGAATAGGCGCTGGATTCCCCCATTTGCCGGAATTTCTTATAGCGCTCGCCGACCAACTTGCTTGGCGAAAGCCTGGAAGCCTCCTTAATTCGCCGGGAGATTTCATTCTTCAGGATTGAACCGGCCTCTTTAGGGTTATTGTGTGCTCCGTTCTGGGGCTCTGAAACTATTGAATCGATGATGCCCAGTTCCAGACAATCCCGCGCCGTGAGCATAAGGGCTTCCGCTGCTTCCCGATCCAATTCAGGATCCCCATAAGGGCCCCCTGGCGTGCGGTTCAAGGATATCGGGGAGAAAATTGCGTATTGCTGCATTATTATGCGATCGGAGATGCCGAGAGCCAGAGCCCCCTCATTGCCTCCTTCACCTATGATGGCGGAAACTATGGGGACACGAGCTTCCAGCATGGTGGAGAGAGTAGTGGCAATGGCATTTCCAATTCCGTGCTCTTCCGCTTCCAGCCCCGGGTCTGCCCCCTGTGTGTCGATGAAAGTAACAATCGGCAGTTTGAACCTCACTGCCAGATTTATCAGCTTTTGGGCCTTTCGCAACCCCTCAGGATTGACATGGTACCTGGCTCCGTCCAGTGAATAGGGCCGCTGCTGTCCTATTGCAGCGACAGGCTTGTCGAAGAGGTAACCCACTCCGGTTACTATGGACCCGTCGTCACCACTGAGACGGTCCCCGTGCAATTCAAAGAACTGGCCCAGAACATTGCGGATGTAGTAGGTTGCCGAGGGCCGTTCACCATGCCTGGTAATTGCCGCCGCTTCCCAGACTTCGGGGTCGGGCCCTACCGCACGCCTGTTTCTTGCGGGCGGCTGAAATTCACTCTTGCCAAGCTTCTGACCGGTAAGCATTTTCAAAAGCGTCGTCAATCGAGCCTTTAATGACTCCCGGTCTATTACGTTGTCGAGCAAGCCGTGCTCCAGGTGGGACTCTGCTGTGTGCGCATCCGGTGGCAATGGAGTTGGGGATAATTCTCGCAGGGCTCGAAGTGGAGACAGTCCAATTAGCGACCCCGGTTCCGCCAGAATGACGTCAGCCAGATTGGCGAAGCTGGCATAGGCCTGCCCGGTCGAAGGATTGGCCAACACGACGACGAAAGGAAGTCCCTTTGCCTTGAAACGGTTGGCCGCGGTCACGGTCTTGGCCATCTGCATCAAGGAGAGCACGCCCTCCTGGATGCGGGCACCTCCTCCGGTTACTACAGCCACCATCGGCAAGTCCTGCCGTGCAGCCGCTTCCAGCCCCAACGCGATCTTCTCGCCCACCACGCTACCCATGCTGCCGCCCATGAAGCCAAAGTCCAGAACAACGAGCATTACCCTGATGCCGTCAATACGGCACGCTCCGGTCACCGTGGCCTCGGTTAAGCCGGTACGATTCTGGTCCTTGCTAACCAGGTTGCGGTAGGGCCCCCGCTGGGAAAATGAAATTGGCGCCAGGGAATTAAGGTACTTGTGGGATTCCTTAAAGCTCCTTCGATCAGCCAGGAGTTGAATTCTCTGACGAGCGGATAAGGAATAGTGAAAGCGGCAGTAGGGACAAACACGGTAATTCTTATAAGCAGTCGTGTCTGCAATTTCCTCTTCGCAGAACAGGCAACGATCATGGACGGAGGACGGAAAGATCCGATCCATCCTTCCCTGACGGTTAAATAAGTGAACCAGAAGGTTGCCGAGGTTTCTCACTTCTCTTTCCTGCCCAAGGTGTTTATAACGACAGCAGCCACTCCCACGGTCGAGGCATTGTACGTCTCTGGTAGATAGAGGACGCTTTATAGATGATACAACTTTCCGACCGCTCAAGGAAGGAAAATGGTTGTACCATCTGGAAATCGCTTTCGGGGACTACCTAGCAGAACCTATTCATTGTATAATGCGGGAGCTTCGTCCCACTTGGTGGGCCAATGGTTGTTGCCTACGACAATCGAATGGTTTGAGTGTCTAAAGGATAGGGAGTTGGCTTACAAGTCTCAAATCGAGGCAGCGAAGAACTAATCCGGTGGGGAGTTCGACGAGCAACTAGGGCGGGTCGAAAGGATGAATCTCCAATACCATTGGCTGTACCTGAGCGAGGACAACGCCCCGAAGTATCCGGGCGGTGGGCGTCGGAGTTGTCAGCCGAGCCGTTGTCCACTAGTCCCAGAATACATCGGAGTTCCTGCTGCGGGACATAGGGATCTGGTGAAGTTGAATTAGGGATTAACGGGGGCCCGGCCATCGTGAACCGGTCAGCCCGGATGCACTCCATGTCCCGTTTTACGGAGAAAGAAATCAAGGTCTTCGCTCGAATCGTGAAGGGAATACTCAGTCTCCCAGGCCAGGCGACAGGTGGCCCAACCTGGAAAACACCAACATACTAATGCTTGGTGCCCATTCACATCAATGCAACCCGCTTCGGGCCCGGAAAGTATCGGCTCCTCAAAGCGGTCTTGTTTCATGATACAAAGCTAGTGAAAAATTCCGATGGCCGAGTCAGTAGCTTAGCATGTCTTCGCCGCTGGTAACGGCCGTTAATATCTATTAAGTAAGGAGAGGAAAATGGCAGAAGATGCCAAAATAATCTACACGGAAACTGATGAGGCTCCGGCCTTAGCCACGCACTCGCTGCTTCCAATTCTTCAGGCTTTCACCAAGGGTTCGGGTATTGAACTGGAAACTTGGGATATATCGTTGTCTGGACGTATTATCGCCAATTTCCCGGATAAACTGACGGAAGAGCAAAAAATCCCCGATTATCTCCGCATGTGCGGCGAGTTGTGCCTTGAGCCGTCAGCCAACCTTGTTAAGCTGCCAAATATCAGTGCCTCGATTCCCCAGCTAAAGACTGCAATCGCGGAACTGCAGGACAAGGGTTACGATATTCCTGACTACCCTGATGAACCTGCGACGGACGAAGAGCGCGAGGTCCAGGTTCGCTATTCCAGGGTGCTGGGCAGCGCGGTCAACCCGGTCATACGGGAAGGGAACTCCGACCGACGGTCCGCCACGGCAGTGAAGGAACATGGCAAGCGGAATCCTCATCGGATGATGCAGGACTGGCCGGATGTATCCAAGACTCGTGTTGGACACATGAACAGCGGGGACTTCTACGGTAGTGAAGTTGCCGTAACTACGACGGAGGCCGGGACCGCCGCTATCGAGTATGTAGCTGGCGACGGGGCCGTTACGGTGCTCAAGTCCGGTATTTCCATCCAGGTCGGTGAAATCATCGACTGCGCCGTGATGAATGTCCGGGCGTTGCGCCAGTTCTTCGCCGACGAAATGGCAAGAGCCAAGGCCGACGATGTGTTGCTCTCCCTCCACTTGAAGACCACCATGATGCGAGTTTCGGACCCGATTATCTTCGGACATTGCGTATCGGTTTACTATCAGGATGTGTTCGAAAAGCACAGCGCCGCATTGGCTCAGCTCGCGGTGGATCCGGATAACGGGGTTGCCGAGCTCCTTACGAAGATTCAGGCTCTTCCGGAAGACAAGCGAGTGGAAATTGAAGCAGACATCCAGGCGGTTTATGAGAGTCGCCCAGCGCTGGGGATGGTGAACTCCTACCGGGGCATTACCAACCTGCACGTATCAAGTGACACGATCATTGATGCCTCTATGCCCGTAATTATCCGCGACGGCGGGCGCACGTGGGGCCCCGATAACGAGCTGCACGATACTGTCGCGCTAATTCCTGATCGCTCCTACGCGTCCCTATATCAAGCCGCAATAGACGATTGCAAGGAAAATGGGGCGTATGATCCGTCAACTATCGGTAGCGTCGCCAATGTGGGGCTGATGGCCCAGGCGGCAGAAGAGTACGGATCCCACGACAAGACCTTTGAAGCTCCAGGCGATGGGACGATCCGGGTTGTAAACGCATCTGGAACTCCCCTGATGGAGCAAAGGGTTGGCGAAGGTGACATCTTCCGGATGTGCCAGACCAAGGACGCCCCCATTCAGGACTGGGTCAGGCTTGGGGTCGCTCGGTCCAGGATCACAGGCCAGGCGGCCATTTTCTGGTTGGACCCGAACCGGGCCCACGATGCTGAGCTGATCAAGAAGGTGAACCAGTATCTGCCCACCCATGACACTACAGGCTTGGAGATCAGCACAATGTCACCCATTGATGCCGTACGTGCGACGATGGCGCGCAGCCGAGCCGGCCAGGACACGATTGCGGTGACCGGCAATGTGTTGCGGGACTATTTGACCGATCTCTTCCCCATTCTGGAATTGGGCACCAGCGCCAAGATGCTTTCGGTCGTACCCCTGCTTAATGGAGGCGGTTTGTTCGAGACAGGCGCGGGCGGTTCGGCGCCCAGGCACGTGCAGCAGTTTCTTGAGGAAGGACATCTGCGATGGGATTCGCTGGGAGAATTCTGCGCCCTGGTTGCCTCTTTTGAGCACTTTGGCGAGGCTCTCAACAGCGATAAGGCAAGACTGCTTGCGGAGACCCTCGATCAGGCGATAGGCGAGCACCTGGAGTACCAGAGGGCGCCCTCACGTCGGGTAAATGAGTTGGATACTCGCGGGAGTCACTTCTACCTCGCCCTGTACTGGGCGCAGATGCTGGCCAACCAGGCCAAGGACCAGGAGCTGCAGGGCCGCTTTACCGACATAGCCCGGCAGTTGGCTGACAACGAAGAGAAAATCGTACAGGAATTGAACGATTCTCAAGGACAGCCGGTGGATATCGGCGGCTATTACCGCCCCGACAGCGGCATGGCAGCCAAAGCGATGCGCCCCAGCGCAACCCTGAATGCTATTTTGGACGCAATCTAGTAGCACACCGACCGGCGGAGGCGTGATGGCTCTCAGCCGTTCGTTTCATAACGACCTGAAAGCACGGTGACTGACAGCCCCTCTCCTCAACTGGGCTTATCGAGGAAAGAGTATGAGTCAGGGTAACCTTGGTGCGATTTCGAGATGCCTTTAAGGCCTCTACGATGCAAGCAGGAATTAATGCCAGGCTAATGTGGGCATATCTACGGGCCTGTCCGCAATAATGCTGGCTGCTAATGGAACCGAACCGTGCCGGTCAAGGATTAAAACGTGCTGAACGAGAACAAATGGTGCCACTACGCCTCGGTCTAATAGCTAGGCAGACTGCCAAACCCATCCAAATAAACAGAGGAGCACTAACTAGATGAGAAGCAAAGTAACCGTGGTAGGAGCCGGCAACGTAGGCGCTACTGCCGTTCAGCGAATTCACCAGCTGGGCTATGCCGATACCGTCCTGGTAGACGTAGTCGAAGACCTCCCCCAGGGAAAGGCCCTGGATATGCTGGAATCGGGACCGGTCATTGGATCTGACGCCCAGGTGATCGGCAGTAATGATTACGAGGCCACCGCTGACTCCGACGTGGTGGTCATCACGGCGGGCATAGCGCGGCGTCCCGGTATGAGCAGGGACGACCTCCTCTTGACCAACATGAACATCACCACGGCGGTAACCGAGCAGGTGGTCAAGTATTCCCCGAATTGCATCATCCTCGCCGTTACCAACCCCCTGGATGCCATGTGCCAGAACATCCTCGAATCCAGTGGTTTTCCCCGCAACCGGGTATTTGGAATGGCGGGTGTGTTGGACACGGCCCGGTTCCGTACCTTCATTGCCCAGGAATTGAATGTCTCTGTAGAGGACGTTCAGGCTTACGTTCTTGGCGGTCACGGCGATGACATGGTGCCGCTGGTCAGATACACCACGGTAGGTGGCATTCCCATTAGCGAAATGTTGTCTGAGGAAACCGTGGAAGCTCTGGTGCAGCGGACACGACAGGGTGGTGGCGAGATTGTTGCCCTGCTCAAGGCAGGCAGCGCCTTCTACGCTCCCTCAGCCTCGATAACCCAGATGGTGGAAGCCATTTTGCTGGACAAGAAGCGCATTTTACCCGGCTGCGCTTATCTGGAGGGCGAGTTCGGGATCAATGGGCTTTGCGTGGGAGTTCCCGTTAAGGTCGGCGCAGGCGGCATGGAAAAGGTAATCGAGATCAAGCTTATGGAAGACGAGCAGAAGGCTCTCGAGGCTTCTGCGGCCAGCGTCCAGGAGTTGGTCGAAGTAATGCGAAATGCGAAGGCGCAGCAGTCCTGACAAAGAAGATAAAGCAACATTATCGTCGGCGCACTCATCAGCACTTCACAAGAGTTGTGTCCTCCCTCTGACAAGGCAAAAAACCGAGTGATTTGACGGCTTCAAGCGGGTTCGCTTGAAGCCGTTTCTATGTGGGTCGTACGCAATCTGCTGAGTTATTGTAAAATATTATCTAGAGGGTAAATTTATGCGCGGTGGGAGGGTTAGAAAGTGGCTGGACGGAGCTCGCGAGAAAGGGAACTCTTGGACAAGGCGGCCCGTTACCTGCCCGGGGGTGGGTCGGGCAATACCAATTTTCCGGAATCGGTAAATTTTCTGGCCCGGGAAGGCAGGGGGTCCCACATTTGGGACGTTAGCGGAAACGAATACGTAGACTGGTTGATGGGCTCTGGGCCCATGGTCCTCGGCCATGCTCATCCCGCCGTGGTGGAAGCAGTAATCGAAGCGGTTGGGCAGGGCAGCACTTTCTTCACTACCAATGAAAAGGCCGTTTTGCTGGCTGAGGAACTTGTTAACTCTGTCCCTTGCGCGGACAAGGTGCGATTCACCACCAGCGGGACCGACGCATGTTTTCAGTGCATGCGGGCTGCCAGGGCTTATCGAAAACGCGAAAAGGTGTTGAAATTCGAAGGCGGATTCCACGGCACAAGCGACTATGCACTGATGAGCGTAACACCTTCTTCCGCCGAGGAGTTTCCCCAAGCCGTGCCAAATAGCGGAGGCATTCCCAAGGCCATCCAGGACTTGATGCTCGTGGCGCCTTACAATGACCTGGACACCACGTCGTCCATTATTGAAGCGCACCATGACGAACTGGCCGCCGTTATTGTCGAACCGGTCCAACGGATCATCTCACCCAGATCAGGATTCCTGCAAGGGTTGAGAGATCTAACCAACCGATACGACATTCCCCTTATCTTTGACGAAGTCGTAACCGGATTCCGGTTGGAGTACGGCGGGGCGCAGGTATATTACGGGGTCACTCCTGACCTCTGCTCCATGGGCAAGATCATGGGCGGCGGTTATCCCCTGGCCGCAGTCATGGGGCGGGAAGACATAATGTCCGTGTATGACTCGTCCCTGGTTGATTCTGATGACTACGTAAACCAGATAGGGACTCTGAACGGTAATCCTGTAGCCTGCGCTGCCGGGTTGGCCACCCTCGCGGAACTCAGGAAAGAAGGAGCATACGAGCGCCTGCGTGGTACAGGTAACAAACTGCGTGAAGGATTGGTGCAGATCTGTTCTGAGAACGGCTTTACCGTTCAGAGTTGTGGTGAAGCTGGTATCTTCGACATTTACTTCTCTGACACTCCGGTAAACAACTACCGGGACGGTCTGGCTGCTGACGGTGGACTGATGAGTCGCCTCAACCACGGCATGCTGGAAAGAGGGATCTTGAAGGGCTGGCCCCAGAAATATTATCCTTCCCTGGTACATAGTGAAGAGGACGTGCAACGGACGCTGGATGCCGCCAGGGAAGTTGTGCCGACCCTGACTAAATAACTAATATGGGACACAAAGTCGGGGCGGCTGCCTACGGCTAAAGCACAGTCCCTTTACCGAGATTGTAGGCGCAAGATTGAGGGGATAGGAAGTCCTATCCCCTCAAATTTGTCTGGCGTATGGCTCAGCTTTCCTTGACTGGTGTATGCCATTTTCTTGACAAGCCATTCCGCATTATCGGTCAGTCAGACACCTTTATAGTACGCTGGAGCAGCAATAGCTTGGGGTCATTGAGGTGCGAAGCGCCGTGACAATATACCAGACCGCGGCGTCATGTTCAGTTGTCTCTAGCTCCACGGTTCGTTTATCATCACCAACTCGGCCAATACTGCGTACTCGCAACCGAGAGCTTTCCCCGACTGGCTGGCGTGAGTCGTGAGGATCTGGAATGTGTTGGTCGCTGCGGCGCCCAAGTTGACCAGGTAAGCTTGGTGCTGGCGCAGTGACTCGAGACCTTGCTCCCAATATCCAGACACATCTATACCATGGCCGGCCGCAGGTTGATCGACACCCAGGACCACCGCGAATCGGACGCCGTTCCACGGCTCCAACCCTTCAGCCACCAATTCAGGGAAAATCCAGCGATTACCAGCATCTCTGGCAGCGTCAAGTGTCGCCAGTCCTACGTTACGATGGTCGGCCATGTTCAAGTGACCCGAGGAGAACTTCAGGTCGTAATTGAGTGTGATAAGGACATCGGGGCGATGCCGGCGTATGGCACGGCTCAAGTCCCGTCGCAGTGGTAGCCCGTACTCAATTATGCCGTCCGGGTAGTCGAGGAACTCCACGTCGTTCACTCCCACAACGGCGGCCGCATTTATCTCTTCTCTGGCGCGTAAAGCTCCGACTTCCGAAGGATGCATACCGTCAATACCGGCTTCACCGCTGGACACCATCAAGTACGCGACCTCTTTAGCCTGAGCCGTCCATTTGGCTATAGCGCTGGCTCCGCCGTATTCCAGGTCGTCGGGATGGGCGACAATAGCCAACGCCTTTTGCCAATCTTCAGGCACTTCAGGTATCGGTGCGACGGAATGTTGCATAAGTCTCCATTTTCGTCTATGCCTAAGGGGCTGGAGGGTAGCCCCACAAGCTGGAAAAGAGACGGCGGCGCCAAGTTTGCGCCGCCGTCAATTTATTCACTGTCAACTACTACCCGCATTTTACGGGCTGTTTACCGACTTGCACCCAGCTTAACAGATAACGGTTGAGTACTTATTATATGCTTTTGAAGGCCAAGTTCCTGCGGGGAGATGCCCATGGCCAGCCCGATAGCTTGAGGCATATGCAGAATAGGCAAGTCAACCTTACGCTTTAACTGGGCCGCTGCTTTTGGCTGGTACCCGTCGAGGTTGAGATGACAAAGCGGACATGGCGTGACCATGGCATCGGCACCCAGGTCCTTGGCCTCAGAAGTGTGTTTTCCCACCATCGCCATGGAGTTCTTCTCGTTGATGGTCAGGATGGGAAAACCGCAACAGCGGGTCTTTCCCTCAAAGTCGACAACCGTGGCGCCCAGGGTCTCAATAAGTGTCTCCAGCGACGTCTGGCGTTCCGGGTGCTCCTCGATGTCCAGCGCCTCAGTGGGGCGTACTATGTAGCAGCCGTAAAAGGGGGCCATTCGAATCCCGGCCAGGGGACGGGTAACAAGCTCGGTAACCTTGTCCAGTCCCACATCCTCAATAAGGGTCCAGAGAAGATGCTTGGGCTCGGCAGTGCCCTTGTATTCCAATCCTTCTTCAGCCAGATGGGAATTAATCTCTGTCAAATATTCCGGGTCTTTGGTCATTCGCTTATTTGCCTGGGCCATTACACCCTGGCAGGTGCTGCATATTGTCAGAATGGGCAGGCCCATCTGCTCTGCCTTCGCAAAATTACGAGCATTCAGGGTATCGCCAAAGAACTGGTTCTTCTCTTGCAACACTCCGGCCCCGGTGCAGGTCCAACCCGGAATCTCTTCCAACTCAATGCCGATGCGGTCGCAGATCAATCTGGCTGCCGGGTAAAGTTCCGGTGCGGCTCCCTGGGAAACGCAACCGGGGAAAAAAGCATACTTCACTTTCTGGTCCCTCCTGTTGATATACCCTGTATTAGGGCACGGACACGATCAGCCTGGTTGCAAGCTGTCACTGAGTCTGGTCAATCCAAGCGGATCGCCGATATTGCTTAATATTGCTTCCTTTTTTATAGGTCAGCCAAATGGCGAGTTCTTGCCAATCTGCGGGCCAGCCAAATCCGGTTCCAGCTTGCGGAACAATCGGCGCACGATTTCCACGTTCTCCACATTCTTATGGCGTATAGGAGGCATCTTGCCATGAGTCAGGGCCCGCCAGCCTACGGGCGCGTAGCTGAGCATGGCGCCCACATTGGTTATCCCACCCGCTGTTTTTATGGGCAACCGGAGTTCATCCAAGCGACCGCTGTGACCTACCGATTCGGTAAAGGCGCTGGTATGGCGAGCGCCGTTGTTGTTAGTGAATCCCGCGCTGACTGCCTGATCTCTCAGGGCCATGATGCGGTCCATCGGGGCCACGCCCTTGGGGCAGGCCTGGACACACTCGTTGCAGCGAGTGCAATCCCACATTCCAGTGGCCTCACTGAGGCTGCGCAGCCTATCCCGGGAAACCCCTTCCCGGTCTCCATCTCTAGGATCTGCCGTGAAACGATATGCCTTGGCTAACGCCGCAGGACCGAGGAAGGTAGGATCAACTTCCAGTACCGTGCAGTCGGACACGCAGGCCCCGCACATTATGCAGGCAGTTACACCAGAAAGGTGGAGCATTGAATCGTTGGAGGCTATGTACTCGCCTTCCGGCTCTGCTCCCTGGGGCTGCAAATATGGTTCCACTGCGCGGATCTTGTCCCAGAACAGCTCAAAGTCCACTACCAGGTCCTTCATCACGCGCATAACGCCGGCGGGTTCCACCGTAACGGTGTTGTTCTCGTCGACAGCCAGGGCCAACGGCGTCTTGCAGGCCAGCCCGGCATGGCCGTTGATCCGCATGGCGCAAGAACCACAGATAGCGCTGCGACACGAGCAGCGCAAGGTCAGGGTTCCGTCCTGCTCTTCCCGGATTTTTATCAGTGCGTCCAGTACGGTTGCATTGTCGGGAAGCGATACTTCGAAATCTTCCCAGTAGCTAACTGGAGTCTCAGACTCCGGATCGAATCGCCTGATCTTGATGGTAACGTCCATTGACTAATACTTCCTCTCTTCGGGCTGCCATTTGGTAATGGTGACGGGCAAGTAAGAGAGTTCCGGTCCCACCTCGCCCCTCTTGGCTACAATGTGCTTCAGCCAGTTTTCGTCATCTCGTTCCGGGAAGTCGGTTCGGGAATTGGCGCCGCGGCTCTCCCTGCGTTCCAGGGCGCTGAAGGCGATGGTATCGGCCACGTCCAGCATGTAACCCAGTTCCAGGGCGAATATCAGGTCGGTGTTGAACACCCGGTTCTTGTTTTGCACTGGCACTCTGGAATAGCGCTCCCGCAACCCCTCCAGGTCCCGGATGGCCTCGCCGATGGTCTGTTCATCGCGAAAGACGGCCACGTTGCTGACCATTGACTCGCCCATCGCCTGGCGTATGGCTCCCCAACGGTCTCCATTGTCGGGACGCTCCAACATATCCCGAATGCGTCCTTCTTCCCGAGCGACCACTTCGCGCTCGTCAAAGTCGATAAAATTCAGGCTGCGGCAGGCATTCGCAGCATGGTTGCCGGACCGTTCACCGAATACGATAGTATCCAGTAGAGAGTTGGCCCCAAGTCGATTGCCGCCGTGGACGCTGACGTTAGCACATTCACCGGCTGCGTAGACGCCGGGAATGCTGGTCAAACCATCAATGTCGGTTTTGATGCCCCCCATGATGTAGTGCATGCCGGGTCGTATGGGAACCGGTTCTCTTACCATGTCCACGCCAGCCAAATCTATGCCGATTTCCCTTATCTGGCTGAGCTTCTCCATGATCAGGGCTTCGCCAAGGTGGGTACAGTCCAGGAAAACGCAGCCATTAACCCCGTTGCCAGCGTTAATTTCGGTCTGTTCCGCGCGGGACACCACATCGCGGGAAGCCAGTTCCATCATGTTGGGTGCATATTTTTCCATGAAGCGATTGCCGTCTTTGTCCCTCAGATAAGCGCCCTCACCTCGGGCAGCTTCTGAAAGCAGGACGCCGCTTCCCGCCAGGGTTGTGGGATGATATTGGACCATTTCCATGTCCATGAGGCCTGCGCCCGCGTTATAAGCGAGAGCCATCCCGTCCCCGGTTACAATCAAGGCATTAGTGGAAGGCTCAAACAGCCTGCCGCACCCTCCAGTGCAGAAAATCACTGTCTTGGCCCTGATGGCATGAAGCTGTCCGGTGCGAATTTCAAGGGCGGTTACCCCAGCCACCTGGCCTTCTTCCTCGATCAGCGAAGTTACAAACCATTCTTCATAGCTGCGGACTCCCGACTTAATCAACTGCTCGAACATGACGTGAAGCAGCGCTTGTCCAGTAAAGTCGCCCACATAGAAGGTCCGGGCACGCCGTTGCCCTCCGAAGGCTCGAGTGCCCAGCTTTCCCTCGTCATCCCTGTTGAAGGTAACGCCCATGTGTTCCATGTCTATCAGGGCCCTGCCCGCGGAACTGCACATGACCTCAATGGCATCCTGGTCGCCCAGGAAATCGCTGCCCTTGATGGTATCGTAGGCGTGGTCTTCCCAGTCATCCCCCCGGTCCAGAAGGGCGGCGTTGATTCCACCCTGGGCAGCGTTGGAATGACTGCGTACCGGGTGCACCTTGCTGATAATAGCTGTGTTGGCGCCATTAGCGCTGGCGGCAATAGCTGCTCTCATTCCCGCCAGCCCGGCGCCTATTACCAAGACATCATGCTCAAGCATAATTTTTCTGTTTTCTCCCCTAGCTTTCGGGCATGGCTGGGGGCCCTTGCCCATTCTATCGCCTAATTATCCACAGAACCATCTTCGCCAACAACCCGCATAGCCTGCAAGAGCGCAGCAATGCTTTTGGCGTCGCAAATCTCCCCGCGGGCTATTAGTTCCAGTGTTTGTGTCAGTGGAACTCTAACGGTTTCGACCATCTCGTCAAAGTCCTGCTCCTTGGACGACGGCTGAAGGTCGGTTGCCAGGTAGGTATACATGTACTCATCGCACCACCCCGGAGCCAGCCAGAAACCCGGCAGGGGCCGCAATGTGTTGGCGATATGGGAAACTTCTTCCTGAAGTTCCCTCATTGCTGCCTCTTCCGGGGATTCACCTTCCTCTATGCCACCCGCCGGCACTTCCAACAAGACGGATTCCGTAGGCTTACGATACTGTCGCACCAGCAGAACTTGCCCCTCCGAGTCCAGGGGTACCATGCACACCGAGTCTGAGTGCTCTACCACTTCCCGCACCGTGAGGCGCCCGTTGGGCATCTGTACCTGGTCCTTCCGAAGGCTCAGAATTGTGCCTTCATATAGGAAGGTTGATTCCAGTGTAGTTTCTGTTAGGTCTCTTTCCACAAGTTCGTCCGTTCGATTTTGGATTCAATCGCTTTTTGCCATAGCGCTTGAGGGCAAGCAGGATTTTACCTATTGCCCTCTAATGCTGAATCCCAGCCGACGTGTCAACGTGGCATAAAAATGCTGGCTGGGATGCGCCCTTAAGAACCTTGCCTTGAAGGGGCTCTGTTCAATTTCCACACGATCCCCGGGTTGCAACTCGCGTTCAATATATCCATCCACGCTTAAAACTGCGTCCTGCGCACCTTCCAGGTAAAGACCTACCTTGGCTTTTGTGTCAAGCACGAGCGAAGCAGACATACCCACATGTGCCGCCACTGGCTTTAAGACCAGGCCCTCCGAAAGGGGATCGAGAATCGGCCCACCAACCGCTAAACTATACCCGGTACTGCCCGTCGCCGTGGCCAATATAATGCCGTCGGCCCTTAGTGATGCCACTTCTGCGCCGTCCACAGTAGTCCGGATTGTCACAACCCTCGAAACCCCACCGCGGGAAAGGACCACATCGTTTAAAGCGTGAAATGGGCCCTCAACTTCAGAGGTGGCGGAATTTGGAGCGCGTACGATTCGCGCCATAATCATATTATGCGAATCGATTCTGTAGTCTCCCCGGTAATATGACGGCAGCTTTTCCAGGGCATCATGCACCTGCAGTTCGGTCATGAAGCCCAGTCGCCCCATGTTGATGCCCACCATCGGGACATTAAGAGGAGCGGTAACCTGTACCGCTCGCAACATAGTGCCGTCGCCGCCCGCTGTAACCACCAGCTCAGTTTCCGTTACCTGATCTCTAAGCTCCTCCAGATTCTCCGCCGGAGAAATCCAACTCCTCTGTTCCAATGAGAGTTCGTTAACTATAGCAGTACTCAGATCCAGAGCCTCGGGTATGCGGGCGTTGTAGATGATGCCTATAGTTCGTATTTGGCTGGACAAGTAAACCGACCCTTTGAATAAATCATTTCGAGACCGGGCCAGGAACTGGCAGTCTAACATTGCACAAATTTAGTGTCAATTGGCGCCGAAAAGCGTTATTTTACTTACGACTTGTAACCAGGGGTGCCCCGTTTCCTCTTGGGGAGACAGACCTTACAAACCGCCGCCCCCAGAGAACCTTTCCGACTCTCTTTTGAACCCTAGCGCAGGGTTAACAATGGCTCTACGGAGCCAGCACCCCCGGGAGGGCCGTTACTGCGCTTTCTGCCGCCTGCAATATGGGTCCAAATGCGATGCCCAGAAGAACAGTGCAAACAGCTGTGACGGTTAAGGCGACAACAGTCAAAGAGAATCTGCCATTCCGGTTAAGTCCAGACGCCGGGGTTGAGGTGCTGTAACCCACCGCCGCCACGGCTTCCGATTCGGGCGACAGGAACATAACCCTGATTATTCGGATGTAATAGTAGGCCGAGATAACGCTGTTTACTGCTCCAAGAATGGCGAGCCATGCGAGGTCGCTCTTGACTGCCGCCAGAAAGAGATAAATTTTTCCGATGAAAATACCGGTGGGAGGGACCCCAACCAGCGCGACAAGCGCTAAACCCAATGCAATAGCAACAAACGGGTAGCGCCTGAATACTCCCCCATAGTCTTCAATCAGGTCGCTCCCAATTCGAGAGTGGATCGCCAGAATAGCAAAAAATGCGGTCAGGTTCGCTGCCGAATATGCTACAAGATAAAACAGGACGCTACTGGGTCCAAATGTAGTAAACAGTCCTCCATCGTCCCCGGCAGCCACGCCTTGCGTTACGGCAGCAACGCCAACCAGAATGTAACCGGCGTGGGCAATGGTACTGTAACCAAGTAAGCGGCGAATATTGCTTTGAGCAATGGCAACGAGATTTCCCACAGTCATAGACAGCGCTGCCAGCACAGCCAGCAACATTCCCCAGTTGCCGTCAAAGACCAGGAAACCACTGTAGAGGACCCGAAGAAGCAAGGCGAAAGCCACGGCCTTGCTGGCTACGGACAAGAAAGCGACCATCGGTATCGGAGCACCTTCATAAATGTCAGGAACCCACATTTGCGAAGGAACGGAGGAAAGCTTGAAGGCAACCCCGGCAGTGAGGACGACTACCCCAATCAGCACTGCATAGCTGCCAAATGGTATTTCGTTGCTGACCGGCCCGCTCAGGGCGAGAGCAATGCCGCTTAGTGTCGTGCTGCCACTGAAACCGTACAGCAGCGCCATTCCATAGAGGGTCAGCCCCGAACTAATGGCTCCAATAACCAGGAATTTCATGCCGGCTTCGCTGGACCTGGAGCTGGGAAGAAATGCGGCAATCGCCACCAAGGGAAGCGTAGTTAGCTCCAGAGCCACGTAAATCGTGATCAATTCAGTGGCTGAAGCCAGCAACATCATTCCGCTGGCCGAGAGCAGCATCAGCCCATAGAATTCTCCCTGCAGACGTGGGAGCGCATTGACATAAGACACGGACGCCAGGAAAACCAGCGCCAACGTCGCAACAACCAAGAGGTTAAGAAAGGTTCCAAACCGGTCAACTGACAGGCTGTCAGCGAGGATGCTGGTGGCCGGCACAAGATTGTCTGTTCCGAAGCTGCCCAGTCCGCCAGGCAAATCGGAGAGCTGAGCCAAAACAAACCATAGAGGGACCATCAGCCCGGCCAGCGCAAGAGCGCTCAACCATCCTTTGCGACCAATTACCAGATCGGCCAGGATGACCAGTATGCCCAGCCCGGCCATACTCAATTGCGGTGAAATCAGGTATAGATCTTGGAGCGACATGTCGGTACTTTCTCGCTACCTTGTGCCGACGGAGTTTATTGAAGAAGCGTTAATCATTTCAACCATGGGTTCAATAGCTGTATCGAAGACTTCGGTAAGAATTGCAGGGTAAACTCCTACAAGTACGATGCTGACCACCAAGAGGGCCAGGGGTATGGCTTCCAGCGGGGAGGCGTCGGTTATTGTGGCAAAACGCTCCCGGCTGGGCCCAAACAAGGACCGCTCCAACATCCAAAGAATGTAACCTGCGGCCAGGATTATCCCAAGCACTGAAAGCAAGGTTTGAAGCGGGAATGCCCGGAAGGCGCCAAAGAAAACCAGGATTTCCGAAACAAAACCACTCAATCCAGGCAAACCCAGGGAAGCAAATCCTGCGATCGCCAGGGCAGCAGCGGCAATTGGCATACGGCTGGCTAGTCCTCCCAGGTCGGGAATGTACCGAGTATGAGCCTTGTCGTATATGAGTCCCACGCCAACAAACAGCAATCCGGTTATGGTGCCATGGGTGAACAGTTGCATGGCGGCGCCATTCAAGCCCGAGCCGGTCACCTGCCCGGCGGCTGCGCCTACTGACCCTATCCCGACCAACACCAGCCCCATGTGGCTGACACTGGAATTGGCGATTAGACGCTTCAAGTCGGTTTGCCTCAATGTGACTACTGCCCCGTACAAGACGCTAATCACTCCAAGCAGTATCAATGCCCAGGCAAAGGTAGTTACCTCACCAGGGAACATCCCTACATTGACCCGCAGCAGTCCGTAGCCTCCCATCTTCAACATGACACCGGCCAGCATTACGCTGGCAGCCGTGGGAGCGTCCGTATGAGCGTCGGGGAGCCAGGTGTGGACCGGCCAGGTGGGCAGTTTCACCGCAAAGGCCGCAAAAAAGAGCCAGAATATCAGGCCCAGCGGCACCGCTGCCGAAGATGCGTTCAGCATAGAGCCCGGTTCCAGCAGGATCATCATATCGAAGGAACCGGTTGATTGGCTGAGGAAGATTGCCACTATCCCCACCAGCAAAAACGCGCTGCCCAGGATAGTGAAAATGAGGAATTTCATTGCAGAATAGGTCTTTCGGCCGGTGCCCCAACTGGCTATCAACATATACATTGGCAGGAGTTCCAACTCCCAGAAGAGGAAGAAAAGCAGGAAGTCCAGAGAGGTGAATACACCCATAACTGCTGTCTGCAGCAGCAGCAGCCAAATAAAATACTCTCTTACTCTTTCCTTGATGGACCAGGAGGCTATGATGGCGCAAAAACCCAACAGCCCGGTCAAGAGCACCATCGGGGCGCTTAGGCCATCAACTCCGAGAAGATAACTGGCATTAAAGGTCTCAGCAGTGACCCAGTCCAGCCGATCTATTAACTGGAACCTGGCTGCCCCTTCTCCCCGGTCAAATGACAGGAAGACGACCGCCGAAAGCAATAAGTCAACTAGCCCTACCAGGAACGCGAACCCTCGTACTACCCGGTCACCCCTGACTAACGCCAAAAGCAATATTGCCCCAATTGCCGGGACAAATACTGTAAGCGTTAGCAACCCCGGAAAGGCAAACATTTCCTAGCCTCCCAGGCCAGTGCCAAACGCGAGATATCCCACCAGCATCAGCACTGCTCCCAAGACAATAACTGCACCATAGAACTGGACTTGGCCAGTCTGGAATTGGGCCAGTAGACGCCCCAGTTGGCGGACCAACCATGATGCCAGATCAACCAGCCCGTCAACGAGACTCCGGTCCAGCCAATCGACTATGCCGGCAAAGTATCGATAAAAGACCCGCCGCACTAGCAGACCTTCATAGAGTTCGTCCACAAAGTATTTGCGGGCCAGGAGGGTGTATATTGGCCCGGCCTTGGCCAAGGGTTCCGGCGCTTGGGGTGCGACAGCCGAGAGAGAGGGGGCATGCGCCACTTCAGGAACGGCTTCTATATCCTCCAACTCCGCGTCGCCATGCTCGGAAGCAACCTGATGGGAGGCTTCCAATACCGGCTGGGTTCGCTTTGCCGCCAAAGCAACATAAAGCAGGTAAGCGAGACCAATCCCCGCCAGTGCAGCAATTGTGGAAATCCCGGCAATTCCCCAGTGGAAAGCCGGAGTTTCCGGATGGCCGAACAGAACAGCCGATTCTACGTAATGGGAGAACCAATGCCCCGGTATACCAATAAAGTTCTTAAGCCACTGGGGATTAACCAGGTAACCGGCAATCACTGCAGCAATACCCAGCACAGCCATCGGGACCACCATGACACGCGGCGATTCCAGGAGATGAACTTCGTCCGTAACCGTGGGCGGCGGCGTCTCCTGTCGGGCAACCATATCCTCAATTTCCTGGGCTCCCCCGCCTCTGAATTCCCCGTGGAACGTAAGGGTAATCATGCGGAATGTATAGAAAGCGGTGAGCAACGCCCCGGCAGCCAACAAGACAAAGACCGTTCGGGCTACCCACGGCTCCACGGGTCCGCCACCCAGCCAAGCAGCGGTAAGAATTTCGTCCTTGCTCCAGAACCCTGCCAACGGGACTATGCCCATCAGGCTGAGTCCTCCGATGAGCACTAAAGCGTAAGTCCAGGGCATGCGCTGACGGAGACCACCCATATAGCGCATATTAAAGGTTCCTGTGGCATGGTTAACGCTGCCTGCCCCCAGGAACAAAAGCGCCTTAAAGAAGGCGTGGGTAAACAGGTGGAACAGTGCGGGGCCAAATGCCCCCAGTCCCAAGGCAGCCATCATGTATCCCAGTTGGCTCACTGTCGAATAGGCCATGACCCGTTTAATGTCGTTCATTACCAGGCCGAGCGTAGCCGCCGCAAATGCGGTGAATCCCCCAATCAAGGCTACAACCATCATCGCTTCCCTGGTCTCCTGGAAAAGCGGGAAGAAACGGGCGACCAGGAACACGCCTGCGGCCACCATTGTTGCCGCGTGAATAAGGGCACTGACCGGAGTGGGGCCCTCCATGGCATCCGGCAGCCAGGAATGGAGAGGGAACTGCCCCGATTTTCCTGCGGCCCCCGCAAATATCCCCAGGCAAATCAAGGTAAGGGCAGTTCCGCCCAGGATTGTGACCCCTGTAGCCAGCGGCTGGGCAGCCTGCCAAATGTCAGGAATGTGAAGTGGATTGAGGCCCGCGGAGGCAAATTCCGGCCCGTGGAAGAAAAGATAGAGTATTGCCAGCAGGAAACCAACGTCACCGATGCGGGTGACGATAAACGCTTTCTTCGCGGCGGCGGCAGCGGCAGGCCGATCATGCCAAAACCCAATCAGTAGGTACGAAGAAATTCCCACCAGTTCCCAAAAGGCATAGAGCTGGACGATATTGGCCGACAATACCAACCCCAGCATTGACGCAGTGAACAGGGACATATAACCGAAGTAGCGGGCCACCCCGGGGTCGCCGCGCATGTAACCAAGGGAATATATCTGGATGAGCAAGCTGACCCCGCTTACCACCACCAGCATTACGTTGGTCAACGGGTCCAGCAAGAGGCCCATTTGGATTGAGGCATCACCAAGGTCAATCCAGGTATGGGGAGCAAAGGCTAGCGCCGCGCCGGCGTTATCCTGATACAACACCATTACGGAAAATACAAAGGAGACGGTCAGCGCTGATATTAAAAGGTAGCCACTAACTTCGGCGAAACGGTTAAAGAACGGCCTGACAATTAACGTAATTAGGAGAAAAGCAGCGAGGGGAAGAATAAATATTGCCCAAACCAGTGACTCGGTGACCATCTATAGCTTCCTCAGAATCTCTTCGGCCACGTGCTCACGGCCCTTGGGTACGTAAATCTGAAAAGGAACTCTCTCCCCCCAATCACGGATATCGCCTTCCGGAAGGATCCGGGTTGGCAATCCTTCCCCTTCCAGAACTTCCTTCCACATCTCTGCCAGCATTAGATTAGGCGCCTTTTTGAATTCCACCCACATTTTTTCGGGACTGCCGCCTTTGGTCGGATAAAGTGCCGACCTGTCAATTACGCAGTTGATTGGCTTCGGTCAATGTGACGGTTTCCGTGTGCCGGTACATTGCAAATACTATGCCCAGGCCCAGGGCTATTTCGGCTGCGGCCACTGTTATGATAAATATGGCGAAGACCTGGCCGGTAAGTACGCTTCCAATGTTTTCTCTTAATGCCAGGGGGGCGACATACTTGGAAAAGGCAACCACGGTAAGGTTAACTGCATTAAACATAATTTCGATGGACATTAGAACCGCGATCACGTTACTGCGAGCTAGTGCTCCGTACAGCCCAATTGCAAAGAGGACGGCGGCTACTATCAGCATAGTCTCGAGGGTCATTGCCGCTAGCTCTCCCTGGACCGGGCCAGCGCCAGCCCCCCAATCAACGCCGCAAGCAGCAGCAGGGAAACGGCTTCAAACGGAAGAACAAAGGAACCTATCAACAGGTCGGCCAAACCCGATTCCTGGACCGATTGACCTGGGTCAACCGTCCCACCAATGTTGCCGCCCGCTATTTGACTGGTCACGGCCTGGGTCTGTGCTCTTTCCACCATGGCAGTAGCTGCTTCAGGCACGGGCCGCCAATCGGTGTCCATCGCGGCGGCGATGAGCCCAACCAATAGAAGTGCGGGAAAGAGAATGGCTGGGAGTTGTAAGCGATTGGGCAAATTCCCTTCTCGTACGTTTCGGGTCAACATTATGGCGAATATAAACAGAACCGATATTGCGCCAACGTAAATTAACACCTGAACGACCGCCAGGAATTCTGCGCTTAAGAGGACGAAGAATCCGGCTACGGCAACAAATACCACCGCCAGCAAGAGGGCCGAACGGAACAGGTCCCTTACCAGTACTACCCCCAGCGCGGAACCTATTGCGACAACAGACAAGAGCCAGAACGCGACGTCCTGAACCGTCAGCATTGGGCCTCCAAAACGACGCACTGCCCTGGAGCGGGACCCAAGTTTATTCCGTAGCCAACTAGTCTACTCATCCTTGACGGGTCCACTCTCCGATTCGCTGGCTGCCTTTGAGTCTTGCTGTTCCAGGCGCATGCCGGCCTTTTCCCGCTGGTGCCACCGCCAAGCTTCTCGGCCTACTTCTCTCCAGCCCAGGGGAGGACCTCCCCGGGGGTCGTAGGTGAATCGAGAGTCGCCCTGGGCAATTGTTGGCGCTCTGCTGGCGGAAGGCTGGTCGCTTTCGTATCCCTCCAACTGGGGACGAAACCAGGTGCTGGGGTGTTTTTCTGCGTGGCGAAGCTGGTCAATGGTTATTACCATGTCCTTGCGGCTGTACTGCCCCTGTTCGAATCCGCTACCCATGAACAAGGCATCATAAGGGCAGGCTTCTACACAAAGCCCACAGAACATGCACCGTTGCAATTCGATGTCGAAGACTTCCAGGCGGTATTTATCGCCTTGGGGAAGGGCGGTTTCGCTAGGCGCTGTCACAATCTTGATGATCCCCAGGGGACAATACTTGGCGCAAGAAGCGCAGCCGGTGCAGCGCTCTTCGTACCACACAAACTCTTCTCCCCTGAATCTTGGGTGCTGCGCAGCCCTTTCCTCAGGGTATTGTATGGTGAAGGGTTTCCTGGTTACGTTTTTGAGGGTTACGAGCAAGCCTTTAACCAATGCCAGACCGTACATGTCACCTCACTTCTATGGTGGAGACCCCGGGCACAATCCCACTTTCTGGCCGACGGGTCTGCAACTTTACCTTGTCCCTTATGAGATTTCCAAACACGAACACTGATACCGCGGCGACCGCCAAATTTATCACTGCCATTAATCCCAGATCGCCCACGGTCAACGTCCCGTTATCTCCACGGAGAAGAAAAACTTCCAGGGTGACGGCGAACAGGTTGATAAGACTTAGCGGCAGCAGGAATTTCCAGGAAAACGCCATGATTTGGTCGATCCTGAGGCGCGGGTAGGTAGCTCGAAACCAGACAAATAGAAACACAACGATTCCGGTCTTTAGCAGAAACCACAGCCAACCCAGATACTCGGACAGAGGACCGGACCAGCCACCCAGGAACAGGGTTGCAGTGATTGCCGCAACTACGCCAACGCCACCGAATTCGGCTGCCTGAATAAGGGCAAATTTAACGCCACTGTATTCAGTGTGATAACCGGCGATTATCTCCGATTCAGCTTCCGCGACGTCGAATGGTGACCGATTCAGTTCTGCCGACATTCCTGCCAAAAAGACGAAGAATGCCAGCGGCTGTACCAATATGAAAGGCAGGGCCTGGGCCCCAACGATGCTGCCCAATGACATGGAAGCAGCCACCATGACCACACCCAGCAGCGACAACACAACGGGAACCTCGTAGCTGATTAGCACCGCCACTGCCCGAGCCGCTCCAAACATTGCGTAACGATTGTTAGATGACCACCCCGCCATGAATATGGCTACCGAAGTCACTGAACTGACCGCAAGTATGTACAGTACCCCAACATTAAGGCTGGCCAGAGCCGTATTCTGGGCAAATGGTATGACCGCTGTCATCAGGAGCAGAGGTGCTACCATAAGAATTGGCACCAGTGGGAACACCAGCCGGTCTGCACCACTTGGCATCAGGTCCTCTTTGGTCAACAGCTTGAGCAAGTCTGCCAGAGGCTGGAACAAGCCAAACGGGCCCCATCGGTTGGGCCCAATCCGGTTTTGGAAACGCCCTAGCAGGCGCCGCTCACCCCAGGTTATCACGGCAGCACCCAGTAAAACCGCGTTAACCAGAATGAACACTATCACCAGGCCTGCCACCATGTAGGATAGCCAGCATGGCAACACGTGTCCCGCCAGATCATAAGCCAGGCGGTACAAGCCGTTACTGTAGAGGATATTGTCCGAGGCTAACTGGCAATTCACCGGTCGACCTCGCCCATGTTGATGTCAATGCTGCCCAGGGAAACGATCATGTCGGCCAGCTTCCAACCAACCAACAGATGGTCGATTATAGTCAGGTTTATCAGGGAAGGTGACCTTATCTTACAGCGGTAGGGCGATATTCCACCATCACTCACCAAATAGAAGGCCAACTCCCCCTTGGATGCCTCCACCCTTCCGTAAGCTTCTTTTCCTGCTTCGGGCCGCAGCACCAGGGGTAAGTCAAGTCGCACCGGACCCGGCTCGATCTGTGAGATGCATTGCTTAATGATCGAGATGCTTTGGTGGACTTCCTGCATTCGGACCCAAAACCGGTCATAATTGTCCCAATTGGAGCCTATCGGAACGTCAAATTCCACTTGGTCGTAGGCGTCATAGGGTTCCTGTTTACGCCAGTCCCAGTTAATTCCACTCGCACGCAACACCGGCCCACTTACTGACCCATTGATGGCAACTTCGGGCGGTATCGGGCTTACACCGCGGGTACGCACCATCAGGATTTCATTCCCCAGAAGCAACTGCTCCATCTCAGCAAATTCGCTCTCAAAGTCCTCTAGGAAACGGTTCAAGCCTGGCCAGAATTCCCTTGGTGCGTCGGCGAACACCCCTCCAGGGCGCATGTAGCTGACTGTGATTCGGGCCCCGCAAAGCATCTCAAACAATTCCAGAATTCGTTCCCGGCTTCTGAAGCCGTACATGAGCGGTGTTCCAAAGGCGCCTAATTCCTGCACAAAGAAACCCACTGCGATAAGATGGCTGGCAATTCGCTGTAGTTCGGCGGTAAGGGTTCGAAGGTACTTAGCCCGAGGAGGGGGTTCCACCCCCAACAGCTTTTCGACTGCAAGGCAATAAGCCTGATTGTTGATCATTGAAGAGGTGTAATCCAGTCGGTCGGTGAGAGTTACAACTTGGACGTAGTTCCTCTCTTCAGCCAGCTTCTCGCTTCCCCGGTGCAGATACCCGAATACCGGCTCTACTTCAACAATGTCTTCACCGTCAAAAGTAATGCGAACGCGAAAAACGCCATGGGTACTGGGGTGCTGGGGCCCCACGTTGACGGTCATTGGCTCGGTGCGAATCGTCATATCAAAAAGCGATCATGTTAGTCGGGGCCAGTTGTGCAGGACATGTCTCGTCATGACGGAGCAGCCAAATGGGAAACGCTTGCCCGAACACGACTACAGGAAGTCCTTTCTCAATGGGTGACCTTCAAAGCCTTCCCAAAGCATTATCCGCTTCATGTTCGGGTGCCCTTCGAATCGGATGCCCATGAGGTCCCAGATTTCCCGCTCCTGGAAGTCGGCGCCCCGCCACACTTGGTAAACCGACGGCACCGAAAGCTCCTCGCGGCCCACCAGCCGAGTTTTCAATACCGCGGTGCTTTGCCGCCGCAGCGACGTTAGGTGGTACACCAGGTCGAAGAACTCCAAATAATCCACGGCGCTAATGGAATTGAGGAACTGAAAATCAAGAGCGGGATCGTCCTTCAAGAACTCAGCAACTGACCTGACGCGTGAAGGTCGAATCCAAACAGTCGATTCATCCAATGCTTCGACGGCATCCGGAAAACCTTGTCCCAAGGCGTCAGCCAGTTCCTTTCCAGTAATTTCGCGCATTGCCATCACTGGCTTTCGGTCTCTTCTGCATCGCTACTGGCCGCCAGGAGAGGGCTTCCGCTCTTTCGCAAATGATGGTATTTCTTTATCTTCTCGTGAAGTTCCATAATTCCGTAGAGCAGGGCATCTGGGCGCGGTGGGCAGCCGGGCACGTAAACATCCACGGGTATAATGTGGTCAACGCCAGGCACTACACTGTAGGAACCGTAATATGGCCCGCCGCTGGTGGCGCAAACTCCCATGGATACAACCCATTTCGGTTCGGCCATCTGGTCATAAATGCGCCGAATGGGCGGGGCCATTTTCCACGTAACAGTTCCAGCCACAATCATAAGGTCTGCCTGCCGCGGAGAGGCTCGAAAGGCTTCCATTCCGAAACGGGCTATGTCGAATCGGCCCATGGCCGTAGCCATCATCTCAAAGGCGCAGCAGGCCAACCCAAAGGAGACCGGCCACAGTGCCGACTTTCTGCCCCAGTTCACCAGGGCATCTACCGAAGTTACCAGCAGGTTGTTCCTCAAGTCTTCAGGAACCTCGATGGATGGTACCTCAATAGGCTCCGACGAGACGGCTATCAAGTCATTGACTATTTGACCCTCTTCTCGGTCAATGCCCCAGGTGCGGTCGTGAAGCTGCCCCTGTCCCGACGGAATCTGCATCGCTTAGCTCCCCCACTCCAGGTCTTTCTTCCGCCATGCATAGGCCCAACCAACCAGCAGGATCCCGACGAAGACAGCCATTTCTATCAATGCAAAAAGCTCCAGCCTGATAAACTTGGTTGCCCATGGATAGAGGAACACTACCTCAACGTCGAAAATCACAAACAGGATAGCGAACAGATAGTAGCGGAAGTTGAACTGATTCCAGGTGCCGCCAATAGTTTGCACCCCACACTCGTAGGGTTCAAGTTTGACGGGGGTAGGGTTCTTGGGGCGTATTCCCAGGCGGGAACTGAGCCAGGAAACAGCTATTAAGCTGGCAGGAACTGCAAAAGCTACCAAGCCGAGAATGGCAATCAAACCGTATTGCCGAAAGTAGTCCTCTAGCATACAGCCAGGCTCGACCTCCCTTGCAGCCGTTCGAAAAATTATAGCACAAGCCTATCAGGGCCGATAGTGAAAAAGAGCACAATCTAAGTTTGTAGCTCTGCCACTCGGATGGCGGCATTTGGCCCAGTAGATAACCCTGTCGAGGGCCGCTAAAATAGTTCCAGCTAGCCTATTGCCCTACTTCTGTGGCCCGCGCCCGGGAAAAATCAAGGATTCCTTTACGTTTTTGGCCCTTTACGATCTTGATATGGAAATTACCAGCAGTTACGTAACCGCAAATGGCATAAAGCACCACTATTTTGAATGGGGTGACAGTGCCAGTCCGCCCGTTCTGATGGTTCATGCTACTGGCCTTTGTGCAAGCTGTTGGCTGCCGTTGGCCGAGGACCTGGCTGCCGACTACCACGTATTGGCTCTCGACCAGCGGGGCCACGGTGATACCGATGCCTCTGACCGAGGGTACAGTTTTGAACTGGTAGGGCAGGACGTAGCAGCGGTGATTGAGGCGCTCGATCTCAAAGACCTGAGAGTGGTTGGCCATTCTTCAGGTGGCTTGGCGACGCTGATGGCTGCCGCAGAGCTGCCTGGCAGAATCGTCCAGGCTTGCCTTGCCGAAACCCGGGTGGGAGAAAGTCCGGCAAACGCCCCGCCTGGCGAGTTACGAAAACGTGCCAACCGAACCCGCATGAAACGTGAGGTGTGGGACAGCAGAGAGGCAATGTACCAGGCATATCGGGGCCGCACGGTCTTTAAAGACTGGGACGAAGTCGCCTTTCAATCGTATATCGAGGGAGGAACCCGGTTGCTCCCCGACGGCCGAGCGCAGCTGAAGTGCTTGCCAGAGGTTGAGGCGACCTTTTACGAGCAGCGAGAGTCCCTTAAAGTTTCCAGGTATCTTGACGAACTGCGTGGGCAGTTCCTCCTGTTGTTGGGAAGTTACCCGGAAGCGCAAACCCTGCAGGACGTAGGCGTCAGGCGTTTTACTAAAATGGTTAAAGGGGCAACTGTGAAACCTATGGGCATTGGGTCCCATTTTCTGCCCATGGAACATCCCAAAGAAGTCCTACGAGAAATCAGGACTTTCTTCAAAGGGGAGTGAAGGATTGCCCACAGATAATCAGAGTGCTCACTCAGGAGACGGAGATGGATTCGGGCCTCTTAAGGGCCTAAAGGTTCTTGACTTGTCCATCATAGTTGCCGGCGGCACAGCAAGCAGCCTGCTCGCCGACTTTGGCGCCGAGGTGGTCAAGGTTGAGCGACCCGGCAGCGGCGACCCGCTTCGCAACTGGGGCCCATTTGCCAACGGGGTTTCTCTTTGGTGGAAGGTTCACTCCCGCAACAAACAATCTCTGACGCTGGACTTGGGATGTGCAGAAGGGCAGGCGGTACTCCTGGACTTAGCGAAACAGGCCGATCTGCTGATAGAAGGTTTCCGTCCCGGAACTCTTGAACGCTGGGGGCTGGGCCCCGAGCGGTTGCATGAAGTAAATCCCGGACTGGTAATTCTGCGATTTTCCGGCTTCGGCCAGACCGGCCCTTACCGGGATCGACCCGGCTTTGGCACCATAGCCGAGTGCATGAGCGGTTACATTGCGATGACCGGATTCCCCGACACGCCACCAGTGTTGCCTCCCATACCCCTTGCCGACGAAATTGCCGGGGTATTCGGGGCAATGGCCGGGATGATGGCCCTCTACCGCAGGGAAACCGTAAGTGGGTCACAAGGCACTTCTGACGTCAAGGTTGGGGGCCAGGTTATTGACCTCAGCCTTTTTGAACCCCTGTTTCGCCTCTGCATCCCTCATATACCCATGTACGACCTATTGGGCATAGTTCGAGAGAGGGTAGGCAACGATTTTCCCGACGCGGCTCCACGCAGCCTCTTTCGCACCGGGGACGAGCACTGGCTGGGTCTTTCTGCCACGTCCCAAAGCACCTGGGAAGCGCTGGCCAAAGCCATGGGACTAACCCACCTTCTTTCTGACCCCCGCTTCGCGAACAACGCAGCCCGCCTGGAAAACAAAGATGCCCTGAATGACATACTCCAACAGTGGCTTGGAGCGTCACCACTGGATCAGATCCTGCAAAATTTGGTTCCTGCCGGCGGAGTTGTGGGACCCGTGTACGGCAGCGCCCAAATCGTCAACGACCCCCATTACCAGGACCGGGATGACGTAATCGAGGTTGAAGACCCTGAAATCGGCAAGACCCTAATGCCAGGCATCATTCCGAAATTCAGCGAGACGCCCGGGGCAGTGGAACAAGCTGGTCCCACACTGGGTGAACATAACGCCAAAGTCCTGGGTTCTTGGTTAAACTTCGATCAGCACCAGTTGGCAGACCTTGAGGAGAGAGGCGTTATCTAACCCGTTGTTGAGCAAGAATTATGTCGTTGCCAGCGTCGAATTAATGCTTACGGACTGTTTCCCGGGGAACACACAGAAGGAAAGGATTACAATTGGACAAGAAGAAGCTGCTGGTAGCCACGCATAATCGAGGGAAGGTTAAGGAATATCAGGAACTGCTTCGCGGCCTCCCTGTCGACCTGATATCTCTTGACGACGCAGGAATAACACATGACGTTGATGAAACAGGAACCACCTTTCATGAAAATGCCTGGTTGAAAGCTCGTGCATATTCGGCGCTGGGGAACATGCTCACACTATCCGACGATTCAGGACTGGAAGTTGATGCCCTGGGCGGAGACCCCGGAGTACACTCTGCCCGTTACGGAGGTGAGTCCTGCAATTCAGACGAGGATAGGGTTACACTGTTGCTGTCAACTCTGCAGGGAGTCCCCTGGGAGATGAGAACCGCCCGGTTCCGGTGCGTCATAGCCATCTGTGAACCCGGTGGACTGGAGGCGTCGGTGGTGGGGTCTATAGCAGGAATGATACAATACGAGCCACAAGGTTCTGAGGGATTTGGATACGACCCAGTTTTCTATCTCCCGTCTTTCGACCGTACCATTTCTCAGCTTTCGATGGCTGAAAAGAACAAGGTTAGCCACCGGGCGGACGCGGCGCGGCGCGCGGTCAGCATCTTGCAACGTACACTCGAAAGCGCGTAAGAATTAACCCAACATTTCTACCTAACCTTCTGAAGGATTCAAGAGTTGCCTTTAACTGACTCATTTGGACGTCCCCTGAGGGACCTGAGAATATCAGTTACCGACAGGTGCAATTTCCGTTGCACGTACTGTATGCCGGCCGAGATTTTTGGCGAGAGCTATCAGTTCCTGCCCAAGGAAGAGATTCTGAGTTTCGAGGAAATTGCCCGTTTGGCCCGCTTGTTCGTCGGCCTGGGTGTGAACAAGTTGCGGATTACAGGCGGCGAGCCCTTATTGCGGACCAATTTGCCCCGCCTGATATCCATGCTTTACGAGGTGGATTCTTCCCTCGACCTGACCTTAACCACCAACGCTTACCTGCTGCCCCAACAAGCCAGAGAGTTAAAAGATGCCGGCCTTCAGCGGGTAACCATAAGCCTGGACACTTTGGATGATGACATTTTCAAGCAGATGAATGGTCGCGGCTTCCCCGTGCAGCGAGTCCTGGATGGAATTGAAAGGGCAGCGGAAGTGGGCCTCGCACCCATCAAGATTAACGCGGTTGTTCAGAAGGGAGTAAACGACCACTCCGTGGTCGACCTGGCCCGCTATTTCAAAGGTACTGGACACATAGTCCGCTTCATCGAGTACATGGACGTGGGTAACCGAAACGGCTGGAGGTGGGACCACGTCGTGCCTTCCACAGAAATTATCAAGCAGATCGACGCCGAACTCCCCCTGGAACCGGCGGACAGCAACTATCGAGGAGAAGTGGCCAACCGGTACCGCTATAAGGACGGAACTGGAGAGATCGGGGTAATCGCATCGGTCACCATGCCGTTCTGTGGCGACTGCACCCGTGCACGTCTCTCAACCGACGGCAAACTTTATACCTGCCTTTTTGCCTCGAATGGCGTAGACTTGAGAGACAAAATGCGGGCCGGAGCAACTGACGAAGAACTGAACGAGCGCATTCAGTCACTTTGGGGCCTCCGTTCCGACCGTTATTCAGAAGAAAGGACAGAATTGGCTCCCTTGCAAAATTCCCGGCAGAAAGTGGAAATGTACCATATCGGTGGCTAGGGCTGAGGGGTGTCCACGCTTTCAGGATCACCGGAAAGCAGGTAAGCCTAGATTAGCGAAGAGTACAGCCGGAGGACGCATCATGATTCAGGACCGGACAATGCAGAGTTTGTGGGGGGCGGTTGACGAACTCCGGCAGAGGGTGGAAGAACTGGAAAACGGCGGCACTCCGCTCGACATGGAATTGGACTATGTCGCCAGCGTTACCTCCAATCGAAAGACTTTCCACCGGCGGGGCTGCAAGTTCACCGAAGGATTCATCGCGGTAGAGGGTGGTTACTTTCAATTCAGTTCCCACGATGAAGCATTGGCGGCAGGACTGGTCCCATGCAAGAGGTGCGGAGCCTAGGCGGACTCCAGGATCGTTATGAGTCACCCTTCTCCGGTAGCAAGAATAACCAGCCCCAACTCAACGACAGTTCTCAGGAGAATCCCTTATGCCCAGCCTTGACAGTCAATCCGCTGCTTCAACAGGAATTGCATTGACTCACCTGGACGAACAGGGCCGCGCCAAAATGGTGGACGTGGGCTGGAAACCCGTAACCGATCGCGAGGCGGTAGCCCGGGGTTCGGTACATATGCTGCCTGATACTCTGAGATTGATAGTTGAGGGTCAGGTCAAGAAGGGCGACGTCTTCACCATTGCACAGTTGGCAGGCATTATGGGCGCCAAGAGAACTGCTGAACTGATACCCCTTTGCCATCCCCTTCCTTTGAACAAAGTTAACGTGGAACTGGAAGCAGACGAGGCCAACAGCCGAGTCAACATTACGGCCACAGCCAGCACCTCGGGTAAGACGGGCGTAGAGATGGAGGCCCTGACAGCAGTTTCTGTAGCCGCCCTCTCGGTATACGATATGTGCAAGGCAGTTGACCGCGGAATGCAGATCTCTGCGGTACGACTGGTCAGCAAGAGAGGCGGTCAGAGCGGAGACATAACCCTCGAATAGCTGCTCCAAGGGCCAATCCCTAACCGTTCCTTCTCCTTAGCTCCTCAGCCAGAACCTCTATCGCCGAACTGGCGTACACGATGTACTCCGCCGGGCTAAGGTCAACAGCCTGGAACTCCTCCACTTGGTCTGCTTCAATGAGACCGGCTACACCTTCTATTGATGTGATTTCCAGGCGGCATATTTCCCCTTGCGGGTTTACAACAATACAACCCAAATCCGTGACGGGCTTGAAGGGTGGCTCCAGTTCAACCGCTTGCACAGAAACCATCCCAAGGAATGAAGGGAAGGGCCTTAGACTTCCTGCCAATTCAACCAACAGCCTCTGAAGTCGTTCGGCAGTATCGGACAACAGGGCAGAAGCTTCGGATTTGAGCCTGCCGCTCTCGGAATCAGCATGGGAATTGGTCATGAATTCTCTCATAAGCCGGTTGGCCGATGGAAAACTGTCCTCCGCCGCAATTGACAGCTATACCTGGACACCTTTACTATTATTGCCCTAGGTGCCACCTGGCGGCTGGTCGGTGGGCCTGTTAGGTGGCGACGTAGCTCAGTGGCAGAGCGGGCGCTTCATAAGCGCTAGGTCGTTGGTTCGAATCCATCCGTCGCCACCAGCCTTCATCTTCGTTTCCCCCTCGATGGATTCCAGACAGTCTCTCTGACTTTCGTTTCCGTACCCCGTAACTTTGTCCCGAGTACGATGTTACGCCTATGTCACCATACCTGAAGCCGGGCCTGTCAATCCAGGAAGCCAGCCACATCTGCATGAATGTTTGCAGAGCCATGTGTTGTCGCGGGCCCCTTCTGCTGGAACTGGCTGCGGGGGAACTGCCCAGCTTTATCGAGGAAGCAGAGATTCTTGGGGTCGAGCTACATGTGAATCGAGGTCTTCAGGGTGGTGGATGGGTTAAGTTTTCCGACCATGAGGGAGAGCGTTGTCCCATGCTTGACCCGGACTCTTTCGCCTGTCGCATCTATCAGCGCAGGCCTGGCAGGTGCAGGGAGTTTCCTGAAAAGTGGACCCCGGGCTGTCCAATATCCGGGGGTTAATGGCTACCAGCCACGTTCTGAGCAAAAACTCCCGAAAGATGGCCTGGCAGCCTACTTATCAACTTGCCAGCCTTCGACAATAACCGCTTACTCCTCGTTACCCATCTGTTGTCCCAGTTCGTCGAGGAACCTCTCAATCTCGGGCGACAGATTCACGTCGGAAGCGGCGCCTGCCCCCTCGACTGATGCTTCTTCCTCGTCCTGCTGGGCATCGTAATAAGCTTCCATCTGTTGAATAAGCGACTTAAGCTCGGAATTGCGCTCGACCGCCGAAGTAAGCTCCCGGTACTGACGTTGCCCACGCCGGACCGGAGCGAGGTCTGAAGGAATATTCGGGTATACGGAGCTAAGACATTCAATCATCCGGGAAGTACCGGTGAAATCTTCCTCAAGTTGCAAATACTGCGGCAGGTGCACCATGAAGTTTATGGTCTCAATGCCCATATGGTCGATGCCTTCTGAGACCAAATTCATGATGGTCGTCGGACCCTGGTAATTGCTGCTCCGGAGCTTCAAATTCGGCACTGGCTTAGTTTGCGGAACTTCTCCCAAAGAGCCGGTAACCAGCAGGGGACGAGTGTGAGGAACAGCGTCGTACATTGCCCCCAACCGGCAATATCGCTTTACCCCGAAGTATTTGACCACTTCCAGTATAGAGTCGGTGTAATCCTCACTGCCAGCGTGGGGTTCCATCATGTGCAGGAACAGATAGTCCGGGCCATCTTCTGAAGTGGCGTATCGCAGGTTGCTATTTGGTATGGTAACCCTTCGTTCTCCCTGTACCAGGCGGATGTTGGGCCGGTATCTGGTAAAGTCGAAGAAATTGCCTGGCCTTGCCAGCTTGCCAAGATCTTTGGAACCCAAAAATCTTTCCAGCCGGCTCAGGGTCAAGGTACCAACGCTGCCGACGTCAACCCAGGGACGTATCATTGCGAAGGCGTGGGGATCTCGAAGCTCTGGGATTGGTTCTACAATTTCAAATGCACCTATTCTCATATCGACATATTGCCAGAAATGGACAACCAATTCAACCCATAGAAAGCCTCACGGTAACTGACATGGTTCATGCATGACCTTGGCCACTGTCGGGAGTGCTGCACTATATCGCCTGCCATATTGCCTGCCTGGTCTTCCTCGCCCCATTGCCGGTACCGCCTCGTAACATTCTCCTATCCGATTCTAATGTTCCCTGGATATGCACTTTCCCACTCGGGTTCTTTATTCCTTGCTTGGGGGAGATGAATCCATTCCCTGTGACCTGCGTGGTAGACCTGGCCAATTTGCGTGGCAGCAGATAGGCTTCTCAAGCCTCGCTCGGGGTGGCATAGCGCCAATGCAATCATTACTTGAGGCTCCAACCCCATTCTTGCATTCGTAACACTCGAAAGGTATTCTTCTTGCATTCCCGCTGTAGTCTCCTGCCTCATTGCTTTGCGCCGAATCTCGACTAAACAATGACATCCCCCTCCAAATCTTTTCGCAGGCCTCGCGGAAGATTTCGCTATCCGCTGGCTCGGTTGTCCAACGCCCTCCGCTATCCTGACTTTCGCGTTCTTTGGTTTTCGACCGTTTCCAACCAGTTAGGTTGGGGCATGCAGCAAGTGCTCCTGGGCTGGCTGGTATTCGATATGACAGGCAATGCCGGCATGGTTGGCGCTATTTTTGCTGCTCGCTCAGCCCCCAACCTGATAGTTGGACTCGTTGCCGGCTCAATCACCGACCGCTTCGATCGCCGAATGATAATGAGACTTTCCTGCGCGGTGATGTTGGGGCTCTCCCTGCTTGCTGCGTGGTTCCTTTACGACGAACTGCTGTCCATCTGGTTGCTTTTGGTTACTGCATTTCTCCTGGGAGCTGCCCAGGCCTTCTATATGACGTCCCGCCAGGTTTACGTTTATGACATAGTTGGAGGTCGCCGGGCAATAAATGGCATCGCGTTGGTGTCTCTTGCCCAGTGGATTGGGGGAATAATCGGCTCACTGGTTACCGGCGTGCTGATAGCCTGGCAGGGTCCTGCGGCGGCGTTCCTGGTGATGGGCATAACCTACGGTATCGGAATTCTGATTATGCGCCGGTTACATGAAGCCGGCGCTTCGGCACCGGTGGAACGAGAAGCCATTCTGGATAACCTGTGGAACTATTTCCGCGCCCTCAAGACTAATCGCGTAATGTTGAGTCTCATAATTTCCACGGCCGGGGCCGAGATTTAGGGCTTTTCCCACCAGGTCATGCTCCCCATCCTGGCCAAAGAAGTCTTGGGGGTGGGAGCCTTCGGTCTGGGCCTTCTCACCGCCTTTCGCTTCCTGGGCAGCGCCGTTGGAGTGTTCGCAGTGGCTGCCATGGAGCGGCTGCGGAGAAGAGGATTGCTGCTCCTGTGCATTATCGGCACCTTCGGTATCGGCGAAATTCTCCTCGGTCAATCTCCCTATTTCTGGGTAGCGGTCATATGCGTCATGTTCATTAACCTCCTGGCTTCCGCAACGGACATACTGCATCACACTCTGCTGCAGCTGAGCGTCTCGAACGAACAACGAGGACGAGCCATGGGATCGTGGATATTCGGCATTGGCATGGCGCCGGTGGGACAATTGGAAGTCGGATACCTGGCCGGTGAAACCAATTCCCGTACCGCTCTGCTTGTCAACGGAGTGGCTCTCATTGTCTTGGCTTTGGCCATGGGGCTGTTTATGCCCCGTTTACGCCGGCTTCGGTAGGACAACTAGGACGTCAAGCCCTTCTTCATATTTTATTGCCGGAGCTTCCGCTAAGTCAGCGGGCACTTCAATTTCTCGCTTTCAGTATGGCCGCCAATAAACTATAATCGCGCTAAAGAAAGCTCCAGGGAGGCGTTCGATGATTACCAAGTTCGACAGCCTTTATGCAGGCCACGTAGACATGGACAACGTCGGTTACGGCGGTATACCCGTCAATGACCGGTCTTTCTCTGACGAATACCTGGCCACCGCCTTCGATAAGGCGCAGGCAATCGCCCAGACCATGGACCGCCTGGGCTACGATACTATGTGGATGGCGGAGCACCACTTCCAGCCGGAGGGCTACGAGTGCATACCCAATCTGTTGATGCTAAATGTGCATCTCGCCCACTTGACCAAGAATCTCAAGTTTGGCTGCGGGTTCAATATCGCTCCCATGTGGAACCCGTTGCGTCTGGCAGAGGACTTTGCAACTGCCGACATTCTTACCCAGGGCCGGGTGATTTTCGGGGTTGGTCGCGGCTATCACACCCGTGAGGTCGAGTCCTTTGGCTCGCCTTTGCTGGACCAGTCTGCCAACCGGGACTTGTTCGAAGAACAGGTGGACTTGATCTTCAAATCCTTCAACGAACGGTCCTTCTCCCACCAGGGAAAGTACTACACCGTTCCGCCAAGAGTCCCCTACCGCGGCTACGAACTGGAAGAGATAACCCTGGTGCCCCGGCCTAGAAGTCTTCCCGTGGAGACTTGGCAGCCTATTCAGGGCGGCACACCCCGGGCACTGGACTTCATGGCCAAACACAGTATCAAGGGAATGATTGGTGGAGGAGTCTCCGAGGGAGGCGCAATCCGCGATGTGATCGAAGCCTATAGGGATGCTCGAGTAAGGGCAGGTAGGGAAGACATTCAGCTGGGTGAAGACCTAGGTATCGGTTTCCACTTCTTCCTGGCAGACACCCAGGAGCAGGCAATTAAGGAGGCAGCCAAATACTACGAGGAAAACCTCAAAATGTTTGGGCCACTGCGACTTGTCCGTTCCTTGAGCGACGATCAGATAGAGGCTATGGGCGATCCCCAGCGGGCCCCGACCGCCGGCTTGCCCACCATCGGGCGGGCCGTGGAGCGCCAGGGCTTCCTGTGTGGGCCGCCAGACCTCATTATCGAACAGCTCAAAGCCTTGGAGGAAGAATACCCGGGTCTCGACCGAGTCGGCATGAGCCACCCTGTGGGCACCCCGGAGAAGGTTATTCTTGAGCAACTGGAATGGCTGGCTGCAGATGTAATGCCCGCTTTCACCAGCCGAGTTGCGGATCCGGTCCCGGCCGACGACTAGAAAGTGAGTTCAAGGTATACATTGGGTTCTTCATGAAATTGGGAGAGGAGGTTAAGGCGAAATTCTCGCCTCCTCTCCTTTTCGTATGATCTGGTGACCCCAGCGGAAAATAGTCAGGGAAGAAAGAGTTTTGGAATCAGGTTTGCATTCCAGGTTTGGCAAGATACTGCCCTTAGTTTCGGCTGCCGCGGTCATGGTAGTGATCGTCGCTGCACTTTGGGCAACGCAGAACGCTTCTCACGATTCAGAAAATACGGTCTCCGCCGAAGTAACCAGGTCCGAACGACTGGAAGCGCGGCCCACCGCGACCCCTCAACCTGCTCCGACCCCGGCAATTGTCACGCCCGCAGGCACCCAGTCAGCTCCTGAATTACGGGGCATTGTTCAGTGGCTCAACAGCGAACCCCTGACCCTGGAGGCACAGCAGGGCAAGGTGGTCCTCATAGACTTCTGGACCTACTCTTGAATTAACTGCAAGCGTACCCTGCCGTATGTAAGGGACTGGTATAACAAGTACGCCGACAAGGGTCTGGTGGTAGTTGGGGTCCATGCACCTGAGTTTGAATTCGAGAAAGACGAGGACAATGTGAGAGCGGCGCTTCCCAAGCTCGAAGTCAATTGGCCGGTGGCGATGGACAACGACTTCAAGACTTGGCGGGCCTATGGTAACCGGTACTGGCCCCGCAAGTACCTGATCGACCAGAGCGGCGTTATTCGTTTTGACCACATCGGTGAAGGAGCATACCAGGAAACGGAGCTCCACATAAGGAATCTTCTAGTCGAAACGGGCGCCGACGTCTCGGAAATTACCGTCGGAGGCGTCGAATCTCAGTGATCTTCGTGGTATTGGCGCTTGGGTTACCAATTGGCCGCTTTTCTCAAAAATTGAAAAGCGGTTTTTCGCGTTTTTAAATACAATGTTTCGGAGGAATACCTTAAATGGTCCAGTCAAACCCTCCTGCGGTACCTGCCTTGATTCCCAGGAAATTGCTTTTCGGTAACCCCGATAAGGCCTCGCCTCAGATAAGTCCAGACGGAAAATACCTCAGTTACTTGGCCCCGGTCGATGGTGTCCTCAACGTTTGGGTAGCACCCGCCGACAACCCAAACTCGGCCAGGTCCGTTACAAGTGATACCGGACGCGGGATCCGCCTGCACGGCTGGACTTATAACGGAAACCAGATCGCTTACCTCCAGGACACCGGTGGGGACGAGAACTGGCACATATACACGGTCAACGTGGACTCCGGTGAGTCCAGAGACATCACTGCCATTGAAGGCGTGCGTGCTCAGATCCAGGAAGCCAGCCCCAAACATCCTAAACACCTCCTCGTTGGACTGAACGACCGGGACCCCCAGTTCCACGACATTTATCGGGTGGACCTGGATTCCGGCAACCGCACCCTGGTACAACAGAACGACGGATTCGCAGGATTCGTAACGGATGACGATCTCAACATACGTTTTGCCGCCCGACTAACTCCCGACGGAGGTTCCGAATACCTGCAAAAGTCGTCGGATGGGGATTGGACACACTCATTCACCATCGGGATGGAAGACTCGGTAACCACCTCGCCACTGGGTTTTGACAAGACGGGCCGGATCCTGTTCCTGGTCGACAGTCGAGGACGTGATACAGCCGCGCTGAAAACGATAGACCTGGAGACGGGCTCGGAAACGGAATTGGCTTCGGACTATCGCGCCGACGTGGACGACACCTTGATCCACCCCACGGAAAAGAACATTCAAGCCGTCTCTTTCAACTACGAACGCAAGAGGTGGCAAGTACTGGAGGAAGCCCTAACCGCCGACCTGGAATACCTGTCTACTGTCGCACCCGGAGACATGGAAGTTGTCAGCCGCACCCTGGACGACAGTTGCTGGATAGTTGCCTACCTGCTGGATGACGGCCCGGTACGTTATTACCGGTATCTTCGGCAAGAGCGGGAAGCTCAATTCCTTTTCACCAACCGACAGGCCCTCGAGGGACTGCCCTTGGTCAAAGTTCACCCTGTCACAATCCGGGCCCGCGACGGGCTGGACCTGGTCTGCTACTACTCCTTGCCCCTGGAAGCCGACCCTCAGCAAATTGGCACAACACCTGAGTCCCTGCCCATGGCTTTGCTGGTTCACGGCGGCCCCTGGGCTCGGGATTCCTGGGGCTACAATCCCGTCTACCAGTTACTGGCTAACCGAGGGTACGCTGTGCTAAGTGTGAACTTTCGCGGCTCCACGGGATTCGGAAAGAACTTTATTAACGCCGCCAACCATGAATGGGGCGCCAAGATGCACGATGACCTGATTGACGCGTTGAATTGGGCCATAGACCAGGGAATCGCCGACCCGGAGCGCGTAGCAATTATGGGCGGCAGTTACGGCGGTTATGCCACACTGGTCGGTATGACCTTTACTCCGGAAGTATTCGCCTGCGGAGTAGACATAGTCGGCCCTTCTAACCTGGTTACTTTGCTGAATACTGTCCCCGCCTACTGGCAACCCATGATTGACCTGTTTACCAGCCGCGTGGGTGACCACCGCACCGAGGAGGGGACCAAGCTACTGCTAGAGCGCTCTCCCCTTTCCTTCGTGGACAACATTTGCCGGCCGCTTCTCATCGGCCAGGGCGCCAACGATCCGAGGGTCAAGCAGTCCGAATCGGACCAGATAGTTCAGGCAATGCAAGACAAGGAGATTCCCGTAACCTACGTTCTTTATCCGGACGAAGGCCATGGGTTTGCCAGGCCGGAAAACAACCTCTCCTTCTTTGCAGTGGCCGAAGCCTTCCTGGCACAGCACCTGAGTGGCCGGTACGAGCCTGTCGGTGACGACTTGACTGGAGCATCCATTACGGTTCCGGCGGGCCGGGAGGGAATCCCAGGACTGACTGAAGCGTTAGAGTAGTTGGTCAAAAGAACGCGAGGGTGGGATCGATTCCCACCCTCGCTGCAGTTCTCCCCCTTCGCTTTTGGCAGATTACCTACAGGTTTATCGCGGCTTCTGCGTAGTTCCTTTCCTTTGTGTAAATCTGTATGCGGTGTCGCACTGCCTCGGCGACATAAAGCCGATCTTCGGAGTCTAGCTTGACGGCTATGGGGCGATTGAACCGCCACTCGACTTCCATGTTGGTGCGGCGGCGGGCCTTGGCAACGTCGGGATTGGCGTTTATGTATTCTTGAACCCACGGAGAAGGGGTCTCGGCGTCCCCCACCAGAGAGGCAATAAACTTGCCGTCGGGCTCGTATACCTTCACTTGGTGATTGCCCCAGTCCGCTACATAAACGTCGCCCTCAGAGTCCACTGCTACGCTGGTGGGCCGGTTCAGGATACCCACACCTTCGGTCGTTTCCCCGAACTCCAACAAGTACTTGCCATCGGCGGAGAACTTCTGGACTCGATCGTTCTTCCAGTCGGCAACGTAAACATTGCCCTCACCGTCGGTGCAAATACCCCAGGGCTTTTTGAATTGACCGGGGTTGCTTCCCTCGGCGCCCCAACCGCCCAGGTAATGTCCGTCCTTGGTAAATTTCTGAACGCGGTGGTTCTGGCTGTCCACTACCAGGACGTTGTTGTCGCTGCTGACAACCAGTCCGGCGGGGCCCCTCAATTGGCCCTCATCACTGCCAGATTCCCCCCACTTGTTCAGGAATTGCCCATCTTTGTCCATGACCGTAATTCGGTGTTGGTTTTCGTCAGTAACGTAGATGTTCTCGTCACTATCCAGAGCGATAGCCATGGGCCAGACAAACTGGCCGTCTCCCATTCCGAACCGGCCTAGGTCCGCGATAAACTCGTGATTCAGCGTGCACTTGCTGATGCGCAGGGTAATTTCGTCGACGCCTCGATTCAGTACATACATTGTGTTGTTGCTGCCCAGGGCAAAATCCATGGGTACCAGGAAGCCGATACCCGAGGTCGCGTACATTCCCATGCAGTGACTGTAGTCGAAAACTCGCCCTGCGGCGACGGTTGTGAGCATGTCTGCCTCCTTGTTTGACATAATACAGACAGGGCAAAGGAGCGGCCCCATGCCGTTACTTTACCCTGTCAATTAACTGGTCAGATTACCAGGTGTCAGCCTACAGAAAGTCGAGTTGTTCGAACTCGCCGCCAACTATCGGATTGGCATCCAGCCCCAGCCAACGCTCGGCGAAGGTTGAATAGAAGCCGCGGAAGTCATAACTGGGAACCAGGTCACCTTCCAGCAAGTCCTGAGCCCTCAAGGAAGGATACTCCCCGTACATGCCGGGGTTGACCCCATCACCAATGGCGAAGGCTACGCCTCCCCTACCGTGGTCGCAGCCGGTGCCGTTGTCGTGTACCCGGCGTCCAAACTCAGTGAAGACCAGCATTACCACGTTATCAGAGGCATCATGCTCTCGCAGATCGGCAAAAAAGTCGTTTACCGCTCCGGAGACATCGGTCCACAGCTTGGCATGGGCGGGCAACTGGTTGAAATGAGTGTCAAAGCTACCGTACTGGGTATAGAAGATCTGGGTTCCAAGGCCGGCCAGGTGCACCTGCGCCACGCTCTTCAGACTCTTTGCGATGGGGTTGTCGCCGTATTCGATGGAGGACGAATACTGTTCGGGGGCGGTCTTGATAATGTCGGCGCCCTTAAGCGCGTCCCTGCCGGTTTGCCCCAGGTAGTCCATAACATCGCCACTACCGATGGCAGGTGAATACACACGGGAGAAGAGCTCCAGCATCCGGTCTCGCTCTTCGCCCCCGCCGATGGCGGGAATGTCGGTCAACACACCATAGGAAGCCAGGTCCGAAACGGACGTAACGGGCACGCCGCGCAGGGCCATAGCCCTAGGCAGCCCCTGGCCAAAGTTAACGCCCTTCAGGACATTGTCGCCACTGGGGTCGAGATCACGAATTACTCGGCCCAGCCAGCCCTCGGTTCCAACCTTGTCCGGCTCGCAGGTGTGCCAGATGTCCATGGACCGAAAGTGAGAGCGGGACGAGTTTTCATAGCCAATGCCATGAATGATGGCCATCTTGTTGTCATCCCAGATGCCCTTCCAGGGAGCCATGCTAGGGTGGAAGGCCAAGTCGTCGGTAAACTTGATAAGCTGGTCTTCCGGCAACCCCAGGTTCGGCCGGTTGTCCCGGTACAAAGGATTGGTAAAGGGTACCACGGTATTCAGATAGTCGTTGGCGCCGGAGAGCTGCAATACCACCAGCACCGGATCTTTCTTGGTTGAGGCCATTGGGTTGCCCTCCTGTTTTGGCAATATTGGTCGGCTTTGAGTCGCCGACTTAGGCGAATTGAAATTCCCGGGTTGCGGCAATCAAAGCCAGCATAACTCCGGTGCGCCGTTCAGATTCGGCGGCAGCGTCTTCCGTGTCCCAACTGATGTCTCCACCTTGCTGGGCCTGGGTCAACAGTTCCTGGTAGGTTCCTTCGTCAACTTCCACCGGCCCAACGAGGTCCAGGCAAGCGTTTACGAATTGCGCCGGGCTCAAAGTCCCCTGCTCTCTCAGTCCTGCAAGTATCGACTTGATACCCGGCAGCGAGGTGTCGGACAGCAACTTGGCGGCGAAGTTTACTCTCCGAACCAAAGCGCCGCCGTCAATCCACTCGGAACCGGTGTGCCAACTCTCCACGCTGGGCGGGTTCATCAATTCCTGCCCTTGCCACCCACACTCGAAGGCCAACTGGGTGAAGCCCGTACGCGGCTGGTTGAAATGGCCAGCCATCCTAACGGTGCTGACCACCAACTCGGCGGGACTCTTTACGTGCGCATACCGGGCGTTCTTGAAGAAGTCGGAGTTGAACAGGGCCCTTAGAATGGACTTGATGTCGGCGCCCGAGTCCATGTAAGCCTCCACCAGGGTGTCTATTGCTTCCTGGTCATTGGGTGGGGTGATGTTCCATGCCGGCACCTGAGGCTCGTCTGCTACAAAGAAATTGTATAGATGGCGGGAAAGGAATCGAGCCGTGTCTTCTTGCCTCACGACGATATCGACAATGTCGTCACCGTTGAAGTTGCCGGTATTTCCAAGGAACTGCTTTTCCCCGTAATCGTGGTCTTCAGGCTTGAACTCGAAGCTCCAGTAGAAGCGGCCCACCGGCTGGCGAGGCGGCTTGGTGCCAATAGTCCAGCCCGTAAAAGCCCGGGAGGCTTCCTTAATGTCGTCCTCGGAATAGTGGCCCACGCCCATGGAAAACAGTTCCAGCAACTCCCGGCCCCAGTTCTCGTTAATAGCGCCGTAGTGGTTGCCGTTGTTGTCCAGCCAGTAAATCATTGCCGGATTCTGGGCCAGATTCACCAGCAGATTCTGAAAGTTGGTCAAGCCTTCTTTCCGGAACATGGCAACCTGTGCCAGCATCTCCGGCGGGTTATCCACTTTGGAATTTCCGGTGGCGAAAAGCTGGTGCCAGAAAAGCGCCATCTTTTCCTTCATAGGCCACCTGGTATTTACCATTCGGTAAACCCACTCGGTCTGGGCGGCCACCGGCGCCAGGGAACTTTCAAACTGAGGGAAATAGCGGTAAAGCTCGTCCTCGTCTATACCGGAGTCGTCACCTGGATTAAGCAACTCTTCAACAGTGGCCTCATAGCCTTTGGCAGCCCGCTCTTCCAACTCGGCACGGGAGGCGCCAAAACCTGCTCGACGCATTAGATGAGCCATTAAGGCGATGTCTTCTTGGCTCGGCATACCCTTCCTCCAAACTCTTGCTTTATAACTCTTCTTACTGTCTATCCACGAATCAATTATCTGGCAGGCGCTTGAGTAGCTGCCATTTCTTCGTCCCAAGGTCCGGGAAAATGTCCAGACATGCGGCCTTCGCCCATGAAAATATTCTCTTCCCGGTTCCACTGGCTCCGAGGCAATTCGTATGATACCTCGACACCATTCCCGTCCGGATCACTAAAGTAGATGCCTATGGAGATGCCGTGGTCGGAGATGTGGCCTATGGGGACGTTCTTTTCCTTCAGCCGGTGGTAAAACTCTTTCAGGTCGTCCAGGCTCTCCATCATCCAGGCCATGTGGTTCAGGCCAACTTGACGGTGTTGGATGCCTGGCGCCTCTTCGCCCACTTCAATCAAGGCAATTTCATGGGACTGCTCAATGTCAGCAGACATAAAGGCCGCGCGCCCAGGCTTGAAATCATAAGTATGCAGGCCCAGGATATCTTCATACCACTGCTGGGACCTCTCGGCATTTCGCACGAACATGTTTACGTGTCCCAGGAACTTCGGCTTGTAGCTCATACCTTCACCTCTTTGCTTAAGTTCCGGCTACAGATTGCTAGCATAAAATTACCACAAAGCTTCGAAAGGCGCAATAAAACTCGACGCTTCACAAGTAGGGCGGGAACGAAGTAACGCTGTCAGCTTTCGGCCGGAGCAAGGGGGAAAATATCCTTTTGGAAGCGCTCCATGGCATTGAACTTGTCGAGGAAGGACTCGCCGGGCATCTCCATTATGATGTGGCTAACTCCAGCAACAGCGTAGTCCCGGATGTCCCCGATTATGTCCTCGGTCGTTCCCTGCAGCGCACCCCCATCTCCTGCGACGGGGGAATCGGAGAACTGAAGGTTGCACCGAAAAGATATTTGGGGAGGAGACTCCCTGCCAATTCGTCGACAGTAGTTGCGCATATAGTCGGCCTTTTCCTGAACCTCGCTGGCCGGAATCTGCACCGGGTGCCAGAAGTCGCCATACTTCGCCGCCCGCCGGGCTCCCGCCCGACTTCGCCCGCCGATCCAGACAGGCGGGTGCGGTTGCTGCACCGGCATCGGGGAAAACGTTACATCATTTAAGGAAAAGAGTTCACCTTCAAACTTGGGAGTTTGATTGGTCCACAGTTCTTTAAGCAACTGCAAATATTCGTCGCTTACCGCGCCCCGCTTCTGGAAATCGGCATTGAGCGCCTTAAATTCGCCTTCCATCCACCCAACGGCGGCGCCGAATATGACCCGTCCGTTGGAAAGCACGTCGGCAGTTGCGATGGCCTTGGCCAGTATCACCGGGTTTCGGTAAGGCAAGATGACGACGCTGGTACCAAGACTAACTCGCTTGGTGACCGCTCCCAGGTGGGCCAGGAGGGTGATGGGCTCCAGCATATTGTGGCGGTACACAATCTCCGGAGGGCGGTCCGGCAGCACATGAGGCACTATAATGTGATCCGTAACCCATACCGAGTCAAATCCCATTTCCTCGGCCTTGACGGCCATTTCAGTGAGACTGTCGGTGTCTATGGCTCGACCGTAATGCGGAATGCAAACGCCGAACTTCATGGCAATTGTCCTCCAATCCTGGATTCCACTCGGTCACCGGTGCCCAAGCTACAGTGACTGTACTGAGTGTCCTAGGCGGGATAGTTTTCCAGCCACCAACGCGCTATATCAATCCGCCTGGCGAACCAGACGTCCTCAAAACCCTTGGCGTACTCAATGAACTTTTCAACCGCGCGGGAGCGAGACGGTCGACCAGTAATGCGGCAGTGCAAACCCACAGACATCATCCTGGGATGGGACCTACCTTCTTCATATAGGCAGTCAAAGGAGTCCTTCAGGTATTCAAAGAAATCGCCGGTACTGACCAAGCCACCCCGCCAGAAACGGGCGTCGTTGGTCTCGAAACTGTACGGAATCACCAGCCACGGCCTTTCGCCGACGGATACGTAGTAGGGCAGGTCATCGTTGGTTGCAAGGCTATCGTAGACGAAACCTCCTTCTTCGACCACTAGCTCCCTTGTGTTGATGCTGGGGCCGTAGCGAGTAAACCAGCCTAAAGGCCTCTCGCCGGTGGTGGCGGCTATGGATTCCACCGTCTTTCGCATGTCTTCGCGTTCTTCCTCAATAGTCATCCGGTGCACTTCTGACCAGCGGTAGCCGTGGCCGCAAGGTTCGTGGCCTCGAGCAACAATATCCCTGGCCAGTTCTGGGTTTCGCTCCAGCGCCTGGGCACAGCAATAAAAGGTTGACTTGACCTGGTGCCGGTCGAATATGTCCAGCAGCCTCCAGACACCAACTCGACTCCCGTATTCAAAGAAAGACTCGTTGTAAAGGTCCCGTTGTCCAGCCGGAACGGGAGAGGGCACCTCATTGTTGGTCTCGTGATGGTCATCCCCGTCCAGCAGGGAACATTCGGACCCTTCTTCGTAATTTACCACCAGTGATATGGCTATCCTGGCCCCGTTCGGCCACTCGATTTGAGGTACGTTCCGTCCATAGCCAACAAAGTCTCGTTGCGTCGCCAATACTTGCCTCTCCTTAAACTTCATTGATTTTGCACTTTGCGCCCATTATAGCTCCTGCCCTTGGACAAGGGGACAAATAGAAATTCACCAGGCATAAGCAGGCATTAGCTTAAATTTGCCCATGATTTCTTTCCAAACTTTGGTCCCAAACAGAGGAAAGCTACTCCTGCACGAATAGCGTTGACACCGTTTGTTCCGCTGTTTACACTCGCCGCTATCGAACCCAATCGAATTTAATCTAGGACTTGAGCCATGCCAGATCTGCAAGAGCTTTTCGCCCAGGTTGACTCCATGCAGGATGTAGTTATCGCCCTGGAACGAGCCCTGGTGCAAATTCCGTCAGTGAACACCGGGTTCATGCCCACCGGCGACGAAACCCCGGTTTGCGAGTTGGCGCGGGACTTCCTTGCCGGCGACGGCATCGATTCGGAAATCCTTGAATCCGCTCCCAACCGGGGCAATCTGATCTCCCGGCTGGAAGGCCGCTCGGGTCAAGCCGGGTTGATGTTCATGTCCCACACTGACGTGGTGCCGGTTGAGGACGAGTCCAAGTGGCGGTTTCCTCCCTTCAGCGCCACTATCCACGAAGGCAGGATATTCGGCCGGGGCGCCTCCGACTGCAAGGGACTCCTTACCTGCCAGCTAATGGCCTTTCGCCTGTTGAAGCGCAACGGAATTGAGCTGGAAAACGGACTTATCCTGGCTGCCGGCGCCGATGAGGAACATGGCGGCAGGTACGGTTTTGGCTGGCTGGCCGACCATCACCCTGACAAGCTGGCCGCTCCTTATGCCGTCAACGAAGGGGGTGGCACTCCGGTCAGCGCGGCTGGCGCCTTGACCTACATACTTGGCGTAGGTGAAAAAGGCCGATTACAAGTGGAAATCGATGTAAAGGGCACCAGTTCCCACGCATCCGTGCCATGGCAGGGAACGAATGCCCTCTATCGGTTAAGCACAGCACTGAACTCCATTGAGGGCTACAGTCCCGAGCGGGATACCTCTACCGTCATTTTCGACCACCTTTCGACCTTTGCTATCGAGGACAAAGCTTCACCCGCCAATGTCGACGCCATCATTTCCGACATCGAGTCGGACAATCCCCGATTCGCCTCAATGCTGCGGGCGTTGTCCCGCATGACTCTTACTCCAACCATGGTCCGGGGCGGCATAAAGTCCAACAGCGTCCCCGAGTCCATCCGGCTGACTTGCGATGTGCGCACCTTGCCCCACCAGGACGAGCAGTACGTCCGTCAACAACTGGACGAAGTCCTGGAGGGAATTGAAGGCGTTTCCTACGAGATTGACTACATGGCCCGCCCTAATTCGTCACCCTTCGAGTCTGAACTTTCTTCCAGCCTCCGACGGATAACGGCTCAAGCATTGGACCGGGGCGATATCCAATGGGTTCCGGCAATCAGCAATGGCTTTACCGATTCACGTTTCACGCGTCCCCTGGGCACTGTAACTTACGGCTTCACCGGCTCTCACCCGGACGACGACCCCATGCTAAATTTCACCCATGGAACCAACGAGTCAGTGGGGATTAAGAGCCTCATCAGCGGCACCAAGATTATGCTGGGACTGGCCTGCGATATGCTCGCGGCCAAATAGTGGGCTTGCTATGTTTGTGGCCGTACTCGTCCTTCGTTGACAAAGGTATGAACCTTCGTTAGAGTCGGCTCAAATCATAAGGCAACAATGTCTGGTGGTTTGGTAGATTCTTCCCGAATTTTGACCAGGGCGGCCGTAAATGGCATCTAATGACTTGGAAAACGAAGTAGTTCTTGAAGTAGAAGACCTTCGCACTTATTTCAGCACCCGTTGGGGCACGGTAAAGGCAGTGGACGGTGTCAGCTTCGACCTGCGCCGCGGAGAAACTCTGGGCATTGTTGGCGAGTCGGGCTGCGGCAAGTCCGTAACCATGCTTTCATTAATGCGCCTGGTCCCCACTCCCCCAGGCGAAATTGTATCTGGGAAAATTGTCCTGCAAGGACAGGATATCCTTCAGCTGACCGAGAACGAAATGAGCCGGGTGCGCGGCAGCCAGATAGCCCTGATTATTCAGGACCCCATGACCTCCTTGAATCCGGTCTTTTCCATCGGCAACCAGGTCAATGAGGCTATTCAAATCCACCAGGACATTCCCAAGCGCAGTGTGCTGGAGCACACCTTGTCCGTGTTGCGCAAGGTGAACATTCCTGCCGCTGAGTCTCGGGTAAAGGACTACCCCCATCAATTGAGCGGCGGTATGCGCCAAAGGGTAGTGGGAGCCATCGGCATTTCCTGTGAGCCTTCAGTGTTGATCGCCGACGAGCCGACAACATCTCTTGACGTTACTATCCAGGCGCAATATCTCAAGTTGCTTAAAGACCTGCAACAGCAGCAAGACCTCGCCCTGATTTTCATCACCCACGACTTCGGCGTCGTGGCCAAGATGTGCGACCGAGTGGCCGTGATGTACGCTGGCAAGATCGTAGAAATGGGAGATGTCAGAGAGATTTTCAACACTCCTTCCCACCCTTACACGGAGGCCTTGCTGGCCTCGGTGCCCAAGCTGGAAGAAGACGTGGAACGACTGTACGCCATCGAAGGTCAGCCGCCCGCCCTGCACGACCTGCCTCCCGGTTGTGCCTTTGCCGACCGCTGTCCCTATGTTATGGACCGCTGCCGGGACGAATATCCTCCCGCTTTCCAGGTATCTGAAACCCACAAGTCTGCCTGCTGGAGGTTGGCATGACCACTGCTGCGCAACCGCCCGTCTCATCCAACCAGGAATCCGCCCTGCTGGACGTGAGGGACCTGAAAAAGTACTTTCCCGTCACCAAGGGTTTGCTGTTTTCAAAGACTACCGGTTATTTGAAGGCTGTGGACGGCATTTCCTTCCAAATCCAACGGGGTGAGACCCTGGGGATAGTTGGAGAATCGGGTTGCGGCAAGAGCACCACTGCCAAGTTGTTGCTGATGTTGGAGCAACCTACTGAGGGCCGAATCCTCTTTGAGGGAGAAGACATCCATCACACGGATTCCAGCCATCGGCGGGCCTACCGAAGCTCGGTTCAGGCAGTGTTCCAGGACCCCTGGAGTTCCCTGAATCCCAGAATGCGGGTGAAAGACCTGATTGGGGAGCCGATGGTGATCAATTGGGATGTGCCCAGGCGAGAAATCGTAGAAAGAGTTGAAAAGCTCTTGCAGGACGTGGGCCTGAATTCTTATCACGCAAACCTGTTCCCGCATGAATTCAGCGGGGGCCAACGCCAGCGCCTGGCCATTGCCCGTGGCATGTCCCTCAATCCGAAAATGATCGTCCTTGACGAGCCTGTGTCCGCGCTGGACGTTTCCATCCGGGCCCAGATAATGAACCTGCTCAAGGACCTGCAACAGGAGTACGAAGTCAGCTACATGTTGATCGCCCACCATCTGGCCACGGTACGCTACATGTGCGATTCCATCGCCGTAATGTACCTGGGCCAAATTGTGGAATACGCTGAAGTCAAAGAGTTGTTCAATAATCCGCTGCACCCCTACACCAAGGCCTTGATGTCGGCAGCGTTGCCATCACACCCTGACACTGAGCAGGATGAGATAATTTTGACGGGAGAGGTCCCCTCACCGCTTAATCCGCCCACAGGTTGCCGCTTCCATACCCGTTGCCCCTTTGCCATGGACCGATGCGCGGTAGAGATTCCGGAGACGCGGGAACTTGCGCCTGGCCACACTGCAGCCTGTCACTTACATTAACCAGACCGGACATCAAGGTAACGTTGCGGGGCCGTCCGGCATGGGACGGCCCTCTCTTATCGTGAGGTCAGGGACCCCGGTCGTATATCCCGAATGTGAAGGCATAAACTGCAAGCTGATTCGAATTGACGCTGATCCGCAGTTCCTTTCTTTGCGCATAGCTGGGACTTGCTACCACCTGGTACATGCGTGATTGATTAACCCACAGGTAGCTTTCCCCATCCGCTCCGATAGTCACGTCCGGCCCTCTATTTTCATTCGTAAGGAACTCGCCGTCCAGCTGCACAAGGACTTTGACTGGTTCTCCGTTCGCTGCTGCCAGAACGGCGTTGACCGTGCGGGCCGAATACACCAGGCTTACATAATCTTCAAAGCCTTCGCTAACCCTGCCGTGCAGAGCACGTTGTCCTTCGTTTATCCAGGAACCGTTAAAGTACAAATACCCGGGCGTCAGGTATTCCGGAGCTTCCAGTAAAATATTTTGCCCTGGTTCTGAGTAATACTCCGCCTGGTCAACGTACCCTGTTCCGTAGTATTCCCGCTCGAAGTCGCCCCTTTCGTAGCCTGTGTACAGTTCCCTGGTGATTTCCCGATCGGGCGCTTCGGTGTATTTTGGGTCAGGAAGATGATCTGGAAAGTTAGTTGGCGGGTCATCGGACAGGTCGCTGCCAGATTCAATAAGCAACAACCGAATCTCCTCCTCAACTCTCTCGTAAGCACCCTCGCCCACTCGGTGGTAACGCTGCCTTCCCTTGGCATCAATCAGGTACTTGGTAGGCCAAAACACGTTTTCATAGTTATCCCAGGTAACGTAATCGTTGTCCAACGCCACGGGCCAGAAAATTCCGTGGGCTTCCATTGCTTGCGCCACATTGCCTGTGTTTTTTTCAAATTCAAACTCGGGTGTATGAATTCCAATAATGACCAAGCCGTCGTCAGAATACTGGTCATGCCAATCTTTGAGTTGAGGTAACGTCCTGATGCAGTTGACACAGGTGTATGTCCAGAAATCCAGCATTACGACCTTACCGCGAAGGTCGGTGATGGCCAGAGGCTCACTGTTAATCCAGTCCGAAATGCCCTCGATGCTGGAGGCCTCGGGAAATTTCTGTCCGGTGGAGGACGTTACCCCAACAAAGGGTTCGGAGTAACCGATGGCAGGCCCGATAATCCAGACAGCCGCAATCAGAATACAAAGAAGGAAGGCACTGAGGACGGCGGGCACCGATTTAGCCTGTAATTTGTAGCCGTTCTCGGCCGTTGGAGAAGTTTGAGAGGGGGGCATACCCATTCATAAAAAACCGGGTTGGCCAGTTAGCCAGCCAACCCGGTTACTAAGCAGGATAAACCTGAATGCTTATCTAGGTACCAGGTTGGGGGTGGCAGGACCCTCAATCACTTCTACCTCGGCGCCGGGCTGCAGTTCGCGAGCCTTGGCTTCCAAAGCAGGCATGATCGAATCAATCAGGTCCTGGTCCAGGTCGGCAGCCACGCCGGGGTAGCCGGCCCGGGCGATCATGTCCCGAAGGTCCTTGTTCTTGAACCGGTTCAGGGTCCACTCGAGAGTGTCCGGTACCAGGGTGCGGTCCCAGAAAATCCGGTGGTTCTTATTCCGGGGGCCATAGTGGTAGTGGGGGGCGTCCCGGAAGCAGTCGAAGGCCAGAAGTTCAGTCTCTTCGGTGTAGGTCCGGCCAGGAGTTCCAGCCAGGTCGGCCAAAACGTGAATGGCCAAACCGCCATCGCCGCCAGCCTGTTTGCGCACTTCCAAACCGAAGCGAATGGCGCCAGCCTCGAATATATCGTGACCACGGTTGTGCTTGACGGTGTTGCGGCCCGTAGCATATACCTCACGGGCGGTGGACTCGACCTCACCCACGACGGCCTTAACCTCGTCCATATTGACGCTGCTGGCCAGGTCTTCGTAGCCTGCCTCGGTCAGCATCGCAGGAAGGTTGTTCTTGATCTGCCTCACCGACCACATGATGGGGTTGCCATCAACAACGGGATCCATCCGGCAAAGCTTGTTCTTGCTTTCCGGTCCATAAATGTAGCTGCGCTCGAGATCAAAGCAGTTGAACCGCAGCAAAGTGGTGTCATTGGCTTCCACCAGAATTACCACACCCTGATCGGAGTGGTCCTGAAGGTTGCCATCCCAAAGCTCGTGCTGTACGACAAAGCTTACAGCGCCGGCGTCTATCTTGGTCCTTGCAGCCTGCTGCATAACGGGGTCTACCTCCTCTAGATAAATTCTCTGAAACCAAGTATGCGCGGATAGATTACAACAGGGGAAAGCACTTCGGCAACCCAACCACTTACAACGAATTACGTCTGCATCTGTAGAAAGTTGTCCTGCTTACCCTGGTGAATCCCTCACTTACCTACGGTGGTTCCTTGTGGCACCAATTATAGCACTTGATACAACCTCTAATGCAATATCCAATTACCTTGGGTGATGCGAAATTTCATGACCTTCCGGACTCGGCGACTTTCTCCGCCTTACCGACTGTTAACCTCCCGCAACGACCGAAGGAACTAGACCAGATCTCCGCGATAGGCACGGTACGCCATGCTGGTAATCAAGCCAACGCGGTCCTGGCCCAAGTACTCGGTAAATTTCCCCAAGTTAACCCCAGATGAGGTTTCGTCCTCAGACTTGCCTGCGTCGTAGCCCTTACGGATTTCCCCATTAAGGTGGGCCATCAACTCCCTCGCCTCGTCAAAGTCCTTCTTGGTGCCCACCGGTCCGTGACCGGGCACGATGGTCTCAAAGTCCATCTCGCGAGTCTTGTCCATCACGTCCAGCCACTTGGTGATGTGTCCGTCCGGGAAGGCAGGCAGGACCCGGTGGAAGGCGATATCTCCGGCATACAGCACGCCATCCTGGGGCAAATGCAAGAGTATGTCCCCGGAACTGTGGGCCCGACCCAGGTAAATAAGATTGATCTCCCGGTCACCCAGCCGTAGGTCCATCCTGTCATTGAAGGTAACGTCAGGAAGGGTCATCCTGATTTGGGATAACTCCGGTATTAGCTCCGGCCTGCCGCTGGTGTACCGGTTCATATTGGCATCGAACTTCTCGATCAATTCCTCTCGACAGTTCACGTGTCCAATAATCGGGGCAGGAACGAAATACTGGTTTCCAAAGACGTGGTCGCCATGGTAATGCGTGTCCACCAGGTATCGGATGGGCGCCCTGGATACTTTTCGTACTTCCGACAGGAGCCTCGTGGCCAGGGAAGGGGTCATAAGAGAATCAATTACAATGATGCCTTCTTCACTGACTATGAACCCGGCGTTGGTAGCTCCGTTGGGTTGTATGAAGGCATAAGCGTTGGAAGCCGTCTGGATGACTCCCGTGTCATATGCTTGGCTGGTCAAGTTACTGCCTCCTTCGTATGGTCTTGAGAGCTTGTAGCAGGCAGTCTAATGAGGCATCAAATGCGCGTCAATTGGCCTGTGCTATACTTCGAATAATTCTTTCCGAATCAACGGTGCACTGGACGATGACGACGTTGCTGGAAGCCACAACCAACCCATTTGGGGGCATTATCCCCAATCCCGCCGCTCTACCGCCAGACCCCCATGATTTTCGCGACAAGCTGGCTCAGTCCCTTAGTACCTGGAAGGACCAGGGATATAAGGCTGTCTGGCTCGAAGTGCCCATCGGTCTGTCTGCCCTGGTTCCCGTCGCTGTGGCGGCAGGGTTTTCATTCCACCACTCCGGTGAGCGACCAAACCAGTATTCGCCGGGTATGGAAAGCGACGAGTATCTGATGATGACCCTGCAACTGGAACCCGGAGCATTTATCCCACCCTTCGCTACTCACTACATTGGCATCGGTGGGGTAGTTCTGAGCGAGGAAAAGGAACTGCTAGTGGTATGCGAGAAGCACCGCAACCCTGGGCAGCCTCCTTTTTACAAACTGCCCGGCGGAGCGGTACACCCTGGCGAGCACCTGGTGGATGCCGCCATTCGCGAAGTATTGGAGGAGACGGGGGTTCACACCCAGTTCGAATCGCTTGCCTGCTTTCGCCACTGGCACGGTTACCGCTACGGCAAGTCCGATATCTACTTTGTTTGCCGCCTCAGCCCGTTAAGCAGTGAGATCACTATGCAGCAAGAGGAAATCGAAGAATGCCTTTGGATGCCGGTCGATGACTACCTGAGTTCCGAGGCCACAAGTACTTTTAACCGTCGAATAGTAAGAGCAGCCCTGGAATATCCTGGAATTGTACGGGAAAGTCTTCAGGGATTTGATGACCGGGAGCGCGAGTTCTTCATGCCCCAGCCCTGGTAGCCAAGCTTCCTGGGTCCGTCTTCGGGGAGGGAGAGGAGTCTTCTCCCTCCTCTTATTTTTCACCATTCCCTTACCAGGCAGCGGCGTGACCGTCACCTCGAGGGTCCGAAGCTCCCTTAAGCACCCCGGTGTTCGAGTCGCGGACAATCAGCTGCACCTTGCCGTCATTGATGCCAGGTTGCCGCCGCACCACTTTGTGGCCCAAGGCTTCCAGCTCTTTGCCCGTCTCCAGTGGCATGCCAGCTTCCAGTCTCAATTCAAGGGGAGTTTTGACACTCGCCGGGTCAGTGCCAGGGAAACTCCACCAGCGAGGAGCCTCAACAGCCTCCTGCGGGTCCATACCGTAATCGATAATGTTGGCCAGAACCTGGAGGCCACACTGGGGCTGGTAGTCGCCTCCGGGCGTTCCGCCAACAATAACCGGCTGGCCATCCCTGAAAGCCATGTAGCAGTTCAAAGTGTGCATGGTGCGCTTCCCAGGCTCGATCACATTGGGATGCCCTGGTTCGAGGCTGAACCCGCGCCCACCCCGGTTGTTGAACAACACTCCGGTGCCGGCGGCCACAAATCCGGAACCAAAGGCATTGGAAAGGCTGTGGATCCAGGACACGCAGTTTCCGGCGCCATCCGCCACGCAGAAGTATGTAGTATTGCCGTCGCCGTCCTCATGTGTCGTCGCAATACCATTATTAGCATGGGCCCGGTCAATTTCGCCGCGCCTCCGGTCGGCATATTCCTTCGAGATTAGTTCCTCCAGCGGCCATTCAACTAATCGGGGATCGCCTGCCAACCTGTTCCGGTCCTCATAAGCAATTTTCTTTGCTTCCGTCATCAGGTGAATAGACTGGGCAGAATTTTGCCCCAGCGATTCCAGGTCAAAGCCTTCAACCAGGTTTAGCATCTCCAACAATAGGAAACCCTGAGTGGGTGGCCTGGTCTGGTAAACCACATGATTCCGGTAGCCAGTGGCTATGGGGTCGTAAACTTCCAGCCGGTGGTCGGCAAAGTCGGATTCAGTGAACAGCCCTCCGGCCTTTCTCAACTCTTCTACCATGCGGCGGGCCAGATCGCCACGGTAAAATTCGTTGGCGCCTCCCACTGCTACTTGTTGCAGGCTGCGGGCCAGGTCCGGATTGGCCAGCATGTCCCCTTCGGCTTTCATTCCCCCGTTTGACGAATAAATCGCTGCACTGGCCGGGAATTGGGCAAGCTTGTCCACTGCATGGGCAAAGCTGCGGCCTATGCCAGGCGATACGGGAAATCCTTCTTCAGCATAGCCAATAGCAGTCCCCAGCAACTGGCTGAAAGGCATGGTACAAAAGCGGCGGTGCATTTCTTCCCATGCCGCAACCTCTCCGGGCACTGATATGGAGTGGGGGCCGTCAATGGGCATGGTTTCGTGGCCTCTGGAACGGTAGTAGTCCGCCGTAGCCCCCGTTGGAGCCGCCCCACTGCTATTGATACCCGTTAAATGACCGGTGGCTGCCTCGTAGGCAAGAATGAAGGAATCCCCTCCCATGCTGCACAGGGGCACCAACGTTACCGCCTCGGTCGCAGCTACGGCCAAGGCGGCATCAAAGGCATTGCCGCCTTCCTGCATGACCTGGATTCCGGCGGATGCAGCCAGGGGCGAATTCGAGCATACGATGCCCTTTCTACCATAGACCAGACTACGAGACAGATTTCCTGTAACCATATTGCCTCCCTGTTGACGCTTTGCTGGACAGGTTGAGGTCTACCAGGTTTTGTGCTTTCAAGGGAATGGAGGGTTCGGCCTGGTTCGGCAGCAACCATTGGCATGGCAATGGCAGGCGTAAATCGGCGCTGCCCGGATAGTTGCTCAGTCCTTGAAGGCATTGCAGGCGGTCGTCAGCGCTGCCGTTCCCCCCATAACAAAGGCTACGCCAACCGTTTCGGCAATCTCTTCCTCTGTCGCGCCAACGGCACGCGCACGGTTGGCAATATTCTTTACTCCGTCCGGGTGTGCCATAATCGCATCGCAAAGCATGGTCATCAATACTTTGACCTTCAGCGGCAGAGCCCCGTCTGTTAGAACGTGGTTCCTGACGTCCATTATTTCCTTGTAAAGTTCCGGTGAGCTATTTTCCAGCTTGGCTTGCCAGGCGCCAGGATTTGGTAGCGTCATCTGTTTTTCTCCAGCTTGTTCTTTTCGCAAACGCTGCGATTTTATTCTTGCTGTAGTTAGGGCCCTAAATTGGCGGCTTTCGTTCGTGCCAGGGCGTAGCCTGCTCGTAGGCGTAGGCAACATTCAGCACAGTAGCTTCTCCGTAGGGTCTCCCAGCAATCTGCAACGCAAGCGGCAGACCGCCGTCGTCCGGGTCTGTATAGCCACAAGGAATGGACAGTGCTGGCGCCCCGCTCAGGCTGTATGGCCCACGATAGCTGCCCTCATGTAGTGCCTGGGCGGCTGCTTCCTTGCTGGCTACTCCGGTGGTGAAGTCCAGCTTGCCCGCCGGCCCTGAAGAAGTGGGCTGAATCAGCACATCCACTTCCCTAAGGGCGTCCAGTACCTGCTGCCGGACAATGGCACGAAGTTTCTGCGCTTTGTAATAGACCTGACCTGGTATCAGGTTCCCGGTCATAAAGGCTATCCGCGTGTTGACGTGGTAGTCTTCCGGCCGTTCCCGTACCCATTCAGGCCGCAAACTCACCCGCTCGGTATGGGTTATGGTTCTCACAATCGGGCCCGTCTGTTGGGCCATGGACAACGATATGTCCCTGACTTCTGCCCCCAGTTCAGCCAAAACCTGGGCGGCGGCGGCCACAGCATCATGAGTTTGCAGGTCCAGGCCCGAAGCCGTATCCATGAGTTCGGTCACGAGTCCTACCTTTAGTCCCCGAATGTCCCCGGTCAGCGCCGACATGTAGTCAGGGACAGGCACCCTCCCCGTATAAGGATCGTTGGGGTCGTGTCCTGCGATGGCGCCAATGGTCGCGGCGCAATCGGTCACCGTGCGAGAAATGGGGCCAATAGTGTCAACCGACCAACATGCGCCGTCCACGCCAAACCTGCTCACCCTGCCCCAGGTAGGGCGTATTCCCACCAGCCCACAGTTTGCCGCAGGGCCGCGTATGGAACCGCCCGTATCTTCACCCAATGATGTGGCGCACAGGAACCCGGCAGTTGCGGCGCCGGAACCGGTGCTCGAAGTGCCAGGATTTCGTTCCAGGTCCCAGGGATTGCGTGCGGCGCCGAAATAGGAACTGATAGGATCCCCCATGGCGAACTCGCTCATGTTCAGCTTGCCTAGAATTATGGTGCCCGCCCGCCGCAAATTGGCGACGACGGTGGCATCGTAGTCCGGCACAAACTCTTCGAGGAATTTGGAACCGTCGGAATTTCTTATGCCATTGACATAAATTTGGTCTTTGACCCCTACAGGCACACCGTGCAGGGGCCCCCGGTTCTCCCCTTTAGCGATTTCTTCGCCAGCCTTCTTTGCAGCTTCCCGAGCCTCGTCGGCGCAAACGGTGATGTATGCATTTAGCTTGGGGCCGACATCCGATATCCGGGCCAGATAAGCATCCACCGCTTCCAGAGGGGTGATGTCTCTACTGCCAATGGCCGCACCAAGTTCGGTTGCGGACAAGAAGGGTATTTCACTCGGTATCATTTCTGTTCCTCCGGGTTCGGCAAAATGAGAGGCAATGGCTCAACACGGTTAACCCCCGGAGCATCAATGCTCGCCATAGCTTCCAGGATGGCGTTCAGGCTATATCCAACCTGGGTAAGTTCGGGTTCCTCTATATCCAGGCCTACCGAACGACCCAGAGCGTGGACTTCTTCGTTGGTCAGATCCGACATATTAGCCTCCCTCGTTACCTTCCCTCGAATTTTCGAAAGGACTGGCTTCCCAAGCAACCGCAATGGTAACATACGCCGGAACTTTCCGGCCCACCAGTGGCGACGTAAGGAGTTCGTTCAGGTGAAGAGGAGGGGTCAGGCAACCGACGCCAGTTTGGCGTTTGAAGCCCGGTTGCTGCTCATCAGGGAAGCAGAGAGCCGCTCACATGCCACAGCCTGGCGTCTGCTTCGGAGGGAAACCTTGATCGACCAATCAAGACAAACCAGAAACTATCTGTCTCGTATCCGCGGCATAGCACTTATGCCCGAGGAACGGGTGGCGAAGGTCTTTTCCCTGGAGGAGGGTGTTCTGGACGAACCGTCGGGGAATGGCCAACTGTTGATAGCCACAAATCGCAGGATTCTCTTTTTCCGGGACGGGGGCAATTCCAACGAGGCGACCCTGTTGCCGGTGGAAGAGTTGAAAGGGATTGTGGTGGATACCGCTGAAAGAGGCACGTTGTCACCCATTAGAGGCATCCTGACCATGGCCGCGGCGCTTGTGTTTTACTTGTTGGTGGCCTACTGGATGGCAGGGCAGCTTGAAGGACCGGGCATCCCGGGCCTGAACATAGACTTCGTACCCTTTGTATTATTGGCAGCGGTCTTGGTTGGCGCCTGGCTGTACTGGAGGCATAACGTCCGCCGGGCTGGGGGCAATATCACCCTGCAAGGCTCCAACTGGAACCTGTCTTTATCGGTTTTGGGTGCGGAACGAATTCCCGACATACATGCAGTGGTAGAGTGCCTCTTCATCTGTCGTCAGGACCGCTGGGATTCGCTGGTTGGTCCCAAGGACGTCTAGGTAATCCAAAGGCTTCCCGGCCAGAGTATCCTGAGATATTTTCCAGACCAATCGTGACTTGTCCAGGAGCGCTTACCCGAGGGGCAATGCTGGGTCAATGTCCAGTTCCAACCCGAATTCTTGTCCCCGGCTGAATTGGAAAAAGGCGCAGGCTGCTATCATCGCCCCATTGTCGGTGCAAAGGACCGGCGGTGGAATTATCACTGGCAAATTGGAGGCCCTGCTGATCTCCGCACGAAGCCTGGCGTTGGCCGTAACGCCTCCCCCCAGAACAATCCCCTTTGCGTTGTAACGGCGCGCCATCTCCAGGGTCTTGACCACCATCACCTCCACCACCGATTCTTGGAAATTGGCCGCCATTTCCGCCACCAAGCGCCCGGTATTGGCATCGTTTTCATTTGTCCCGACCAAGTCCTGGGCGGCAGGATAGACCCCCTTGGCCTGTGCCAGGTGGAGTAACGCGGTCTTAACTCCGCTAAAGCTGAAATCAAGGGTTTCCCGCATCCACGCTCGCGGAAGGGGAGGAATGTCACCCGGTTCGGCCCCTTCCGAGGCTTTCTGAATTTCCGGCCCCCCAGGGAATCCCAGGCCAAGTATGCGGGCCGCTTTGTCGAAGGCCTCTCCGGCGGCGTCATCTCTTGTCCTGCCTACCAGTCGATAATCCCCGTGTCCCTCCATAAGTATCAGGTCGGTGTGGCCGCCGGAGGCGACCAGACAGGCCAGTGGGAAGCCGGGTGAGTCTTCAGGACGGGCATCGTTGCCCCTGGCTAGCCAGGAGGCATAGATGTGGCCCTCCAGATGATTTACGCCGACCAGTGGCTTGCCCAAGCTGAATGACAGGGCTTTGGCAGTATTTAAACCCGTGAGCAACGATCCCGCCAGACCCGGTCCGTAGGTCGCAGCTATCACATCGACTTCTGAAAGGGAGATTCCGCTGTCAAATAGCGCTCTTTCAACCGCGGGCGTCATATCCCTTATATGCTGCCGAGATGCTACTTCCGGTACCACCCCACCGTAGGGAGAGTGGAGTTCTACCTGGGACGATACGATATTGGACAAGAGGCGACGGCCATCCTCAACAACGCCTACCGCCGTCTCGTCGCAAGAAGTTTCAATTCCAAGAATCTTGAGTCCCATCCTGTTCCCGCCCAAACTGTGCTTAAATTGCCAGTCCCGAAAACCATGGCGTTGGCAATGCATACCATGAAACCAACGTAATTTGAAGCCAACCGGATTTCATCGCCGTTCACAATACAAGAGACATGGTAGAATCGCCGGGCATAGCGGTCAACTTTACACTACAAACCTGCAAATGCTATTATCCTACCCGTAACAACGCATAAAGGTTTATTGCGTTTGGTGAACATAATTATTTGAGCCTCAGGAGGCGATAGAGTTCCACAATGGAGTCAGACGATTTAGGTAGGTTAATCCTCCTTGGAATCTGCCTTGGTTTGTCCGCCTTTTTCTCATCTTCAGAAACCGCTTTCATTGCATTGCCCAGGGCCCGCTTGCTTCACTTATTGAGCATCGGGCGCCACAACGCCAAGCTAGTGCAACACCTAGTTGCCAGACCCGAACGGCTTCTAGCCACGGTGTTGCTGAGCAATAATTTGGTCAACACGGCCGCCGCCGCCCTTGGCACCGCCATTGCCCTCAATATGATCGAAAACGAAGGTCTGGCGGTATTGGTGGCTACAGCGGGCGTTACTTTGCTCCTTTTGATTTTCAGCGAAACTCTTCCCAAGACAGTAGCCTGGAACCGTTCTGAGACCTTGGCTTTTGCCTACGCGCGGCCCCTTTCCATTGTCGAGTTCGTCTTGTATCCCGGAGTCCGGGTGCTCCAGACCATCACGAACATGTTCACCAGGATCCTGGGAATCACCAACTCCAACGATCGAATAAGCGAGGGTGAAATAAGATCTCTGATCGAAGCCGGCGCTCAGACCGGCGCCGTAGAACGGACGGAAGCCGAATTGCTGGACAAAGTATTCCGGTTCGGGGACCAAAAGGTTCAGGAAATAATGACCCCTAGGACGGAAATCGTCTGGGTCGAGCAGGGAACCACGCTAAAGCGTTTCCTGGCTCTCTATGCTGAACACACCCACACCCGCTTTCCGGTTTTTGACGGCGATACAGAGAACGTGGTTGGGGTCTTGTCAAACAAGGACGTGCTGCTTGCCTTGGGAAAGGGTGAAGTAGAGCTTGAAGACAGTGTAACTGGCCTGCTTAGGGAAGCTCATTTCGTCCCGGAAACAAAGACCGTTTCTGACACCTTTTCGGAAATGCAGCAGGCCGGGTACGGCCTGGTCTTGACCGTCGACGAATTCGGAGGTATCGCCGGACTCGTTACTTTGAAGCAAATGCTTGAGGTCATTGTCGGTCAGGTGGACGAAGAGCGGGACGACGTTGATGACGAAGTTACGCAGGTGGACGAGAATACTTACCGGATAAATGCAGGCATCACCATTATCCAAGCCAACGAGAGGCTTCGCCTGGATCTTCCCGAAGGAGAATACCAGACATTGGCCGGCTTTATCCTCGATCGTCTAGGTTATATTCCAGAAGCTGGAGAGATAGTCGAATACAGAAATCTCAAGCTGACCGTGCGCTCCATGAGTGGAGTAAGAATAGAACAAGTACTCGTTCAGCAAGTTGAACCCGCCACTGAAGGGGTTGAGCGGTGAAGTTCTACCTGGTCCGCCACGGAGAAACCGAGTGGAACAAGCTGGGGCGTTTTCAAGGCCAGTACGACACGCTCTTGAACGACACGGGTCTTGAGCAGGCCAGAACGACTGCGATGGCTGCTCAGGAATGGGGAATTACCTCTATATATTCCAGCCCTCTGAAACGGACGATGCAGGTAGCGGAGGAAATGGCCAAAACGTTGGCGATACCTGTTGAAACCAGGGAAGGGCTAAAGGAACTGGCACTGGGCGAACTGGAAGGTGTGAAAGGTGAGGAGATGCGGGCGGGTTGGCCCGAAGTTTTTGAAACCTGGAACTCCCGCCCCGAGCTTACCGTAATGCCAGGAGGGGAGTCGCTACAGACTCTGGAAGAAAGGGCCTGGCAGGTTATCCTGGAACTGGAACAAACCCACAGCCCCGGAGAAGGCCTGGCGATAGTCTCGCATAACTTCGCAATCAGGGCCATTTGCGGGAAGCTGCTCGGTATCCCCCTGGCTAACTTTCATCGATTGCACCTTGCCCTAAGCTCCGTAAGCGTCTTTGAGAGCGCCCCAAGGGGTCGGAGGCTTCTAACCTACAACTCCACCGGCCACTTGCAAACTGTTGCTCCTTCGGTATCCGCTTAGCGCCGCTAACCTATGCCGGTAGTTTCTGATGTAGACAGGAGAGTGACCGCTTCATTGAGGCGGACTGGCCTGGCTCACAACAACTCTACGGTGGTGGTTGGCGTGTCGGGCGGGGCAGATTCCTCAGCTCTGCTTTACAGCCTTAGTCATCTCAGGCAATCCTGCGGCATAAACCTGCACGTAGCCCACTTGAACCATGACTTCCGTGGCGAAGAGGCCGACGAAGATGCCAGATTCGTTGAAGCCATGGCGCATACCCTCGGGCTCCCGGTTGCAGTTGAAAAACGTGACCCAATTGCCTACCAAAAGGAACAAGGCATCTCTTCCTTTGAGCAGGGCGCCAGGGAGATGCGATATGAATTCATGGCGACAGTGGCACAGAGAATAGGGGCGACAGCAGTGGCTGTGGGCCACACCTCCGACGATCTGGCAGAGACGGTCCTTTTGCACATTCTCCGGGGCGCTGCACTGCCCGGTATGAGAGGCATGACCGAAATTGCCCCATGGCCCTGGCCTACCGGCCTGGCTAGTCCGGTACTCTTCCGACCACTGCTTGAGGTAACCAAGGCTGAAACAGTCGCATACTGCCGGGAACTGGACCGGGAATATCGGCAAGACAGTGGGAACTATTTGTTCCGTTTCACCCGCAATCGGGTCCGCAGGGAACTGATGCCCCTTTTGGCCTCAGAGTACAATCCCCGGGTTCAGGACGCGCTGGTCAGGCTGGCCCAAACATCTTCCCTTGAGTTCGACTATCTGGAGAAGGAACTGGAACGCCTGTGGCCGTCAATCCATGTTTCCCAACCTCAAGATAAAGACGGGGCGATGCAGGGAGCAGGCGTCACACTGAGTCGTGAAGTCCTGCGGGGCTTGCATCCAGCATTGCGGCCAATGGCCCTGAGGCGGGCATATATCGCAGTCAATGGAGATCCTCGGCGCTTGAGGGAAAGCCATTTGCGGGCTATGTCCGACCTCGTGACAGGCCCGAAGCCAAGAGCCAGCCTGGATCTGCCTCGTAATACCGTCTTTCAAATAACACCCACAGAGGCAAGCCTTGGTCCCGATGCAATCCAGGACCAAAGTCCTTTTCCCTACCTGAACTCTTACTGTGAGCTAACCACGTCGGAGGAGCCTGGATCCAGGCAGGTATGTAACGCGGGGAATTGGGACGTAATCCTGGAAGTAATCCCATTGGGCACATTGGCCAATTTGGCGCCACCCGATGCCTACACTGCCTATTTGGAACCAGAAGTCCTGGGCAGTTCTCTTGCGGTGCGGACGCGCCATGAAGGCGACAGATTTCAGCCTTTGGGCATGGCAAAAGAAAAGAAGCTTAAGGACTTCTTCATCGACGCAAAGGTGCCCGTGCAGTGGCGGAACAATATTCCGTTGGTCGTGTCGGAAAGGGGAATATCGTGGGTGGTCGGCTACCGGATAGCTGAATGGGCCAAGGTACCAGACAGTCTTGCGCCGGAAGGCAACATTTTGAGAGTGTCTTTCGATCTGGCTGATTGACCGCTATTACTGTCCGGCGCAGGACCAGGACATTGAAGTTAACTTTCCAGTTGTTCAGCCAGCGATTCTGCATCGGTTACGGGTAATTGGCACACATAATTCTGGCACACATACGCTGTGGGCCCGCCGTTCAGTTTTTCTCGACCCTCCAACAAGGGTATCCCTTCAACGGGTGACCCATCCGTATCACTTTCTGGGGACATTGCAGTGTCCAGCCCGACTACAACCTTGTTTGGCAGATAGCGTCCAAACACCGCATCCTTCAGCGCCTCAGTAGCAGGATCACCTGCCGGCCCTATTACGGCTATTTCCTTGGGGATCGAAACGTAGAAGTCCAGGACGCCAAGCCAGTACGCCGCTCCGCCCGGGGCCTGGGACATCACCCGACTGATCGGCCTTAGCGGCTGAGCGCCCTTGAGGTTGTAGTCTTCGTTTCCAGTCAGGATGGCCAGGCGGAGCAACACCTCCGCTGCAACGGAACCGCCGCATGGCTGGGCATTGTCGAAAACATCCCTGGGCCTCGTTACTAGCGACTCGTGCTCGGTGCCTGTGTCGAAAAACCCTCCTACCCCGTCGTCCCAAAAGAGTTCGATCATGGTGTCGGCCAGCATAACGGCCCGATCCAGCCAAACCCGCTCGAAAGTGGCCTCATACAGAGCCAGATAACCGTCGGCCACACAAGAGTAATCTTCGAGGAAGCCCTGCAACTTGGCCTGACCATCGCGATAGGTGCGCAGGAGTCGACGATCTTTGAACATCTCATTATGGAGGAAATTGGCGTTGGCCGAGGCGGCGGCAAGGTAATCAGGCCGCTTCAAGGTCACTCCGGCCTCGGCAAAAGCCCGGAGCATCAACCCGTTCCACGAGGAGATTACCTTGTCATCTCTGAAGGGGTGAATCCGTTCCTCTCTTTCAGTCAGCAAGTGGATTTTACCCCGGGCGACTATGGAGTTCAGATATTCCTCGCTTATGCCGTGGTCCAACGCAAAAGCCTGGGGATCCTGAGGCACGTTCAATATATTTGAACCCTCGAAATTACCGGCGTCGGTCACCCCGTAAAACCCTCCAAACAGATTTCCGTCGGCGTCTCCCAGGATTGACCGTATTTCTTCAGGTGTCCAGACAAAGAACTTTCCCTCAACTCCTTCACTGTCGGCATCCTGAGCAGAGTAGAAGCCACCCAGCGGGTCCGTCATCTCCCTGAGAACATAATCCAGCGTCTCTTCAGTTATCCGGCGATACAGTTCCTTGTTCGTCAACTGATAGGCATGAAGATAGAGCCGGGCCAGCAGCGCATTGTCATAAAGCATCTTCTCGAAGTGGGGCACCAGCCAAAAGGCATCGGTTGAATAGCGGTGAAATCCGCCCCCCAATTGGTCGTACATACCCCCGTATGCCATTTTCTGCAGCGTAAGCTCCACCATATCCAAAGCTCGGGGATTGTAGCCATGGCTGTGGTAGCGAAGGAGAAATTCTGGAGTCATGGGCTGGGGAAACTTTGGGGCCGCGCCAAAGCCGCCATTCTGGTAATCAAAGTTAGCTGCCAGACGCGAATACGCCTCGTGAAGAACATCCACAGAAAGGAGATTGTTGCCTTGTGGCAATTGACCCGACCGCCCCATCTGCTCGGTCAACTGGCCGGTTACACGCTCCACCTCGCTCCGGTTTGTGCGGTAGGCCTCGGTGACCGCCAACAATACTCTAGGAAAGCCAGGCATGTTCATCCGGTCCGTTGGAGGAAAATAGGTGCCTCCGTAGAAGGGCTTGCACTCCGGCGTCAGGAATACAGTCATGGGCCAGCCGCCACTGCCCGTCAGCATCTGAACAGCTTCCATGTAGACGGCATCCAGGTCAGGCCGCTCCTCCCGGTCCACCTTGATGTTGACGAAGTTTGCGTTCATCAAGCTGGCAATCGATTCGTCCTCAAAGGACTCCCGCTCCATCACGTGGCACCAGTGGCAGGCGGAATAACCGATGCTTAGCAGAATAGGTTTGTCTTCATCCCTGGATCTCGCCAGCGCCTCCTCATTCCAGGCATGCCAGTCCACAGGGTTATTGGCATGTTGGAGCAGGTAAGGGCTGGTTTCGTTAATCAATAGGTTGGGCATGATTGTCTACTTCCTTACCTTGGGCCTTTCTTTCTAGCACTGTTGAACACTTCTACCGGCCAACTCGTCATCCAGTTGGCTTAGCAGGTCGGTTACCGGCATGGCGCCCAGGTTGCCTCCCTCACGAGTACGTACGGCTACTGCGTCGTCCTCCTGTTCCCGGTCCCCCACAACCAGCATGTAGGGGATTTTCTGCAGCTGGGCATTGCGTATCTTGAGGTTCATTCGCTCACTGCGACCGTCTACTTCAGTTCTGAAACCCTTCGATTCCAGTCGGGCTTTTACTGACTCAGCATATTCCTGATGACGGTCGGCGATGGGAATTATTACTGCCTGGGTGGGAGCCAGCCACAGCGGGAAGGCGCCGGCATAGTGCTCAATAAGAACTCCCAGGAATCTCTCAAGTGACCCCAGTATCGCGCGGTGGACCATGTAGGGACGACTCCGGCCCCCTTCGGCGTCCATAAACGAAAGGTCAAACCGTTCAGGCAGGTTGAAATCAAACTGGACCGTCGTGCACTGCCAGTTGCGACCCAGGGCGTCTTTTATCTTGATATCAATCTTGGGGCCGTAGAATGCTCCACCGCCTTCATCAATATCGTAAACCAGGCTGCGCTGTTCCAGTGCCCGACGCAAGGAATCGGTAGCATGCTCCCACAAGTCCAACTCACCGGCGTAGCTCTCCGGCCTGGTGGAAAGGGATATGGAAAAGTCGGTGAAACCGAAAGCGTCCAGCAGTTCAAACGTCAGGTCAAGGACACCACCCACTTCGGTTTCCACCTGTTCCGGCAAACAGAAGATATGGGCATCGTCCTGGGTGAAGCCCCTCACCCTCATAAGCCCGTGAAGTACACCGCTACGCTCGTAGCGGTAAACCGTGCCCAACTCCGCTATTCTCAAGGGCAACTCCCGGTAGCTGCGGAGCGAAGACCTGTAAACCATGATGTGGAAAGGACAATTCATGGGTTTCAGGAAGTACTCCTGCTCGTCCACTTCCAAGGGCGCATACATGCTGTCCCGATAGTGGGACAGGTGACCGCTGGTCTCCCAAAGCTGGGCCCGCCCTATATGGGGAGAGTAAACTATGTTGTAGTCGTGCCGGTAGTGGATGTCTCGCCAGTAGTCCTCCACGAGAGAGCGCACTACCCCGCCCTTGGGATGCCACACAATTAGACCCGGCCCAATTTCCTCGTGCACGGAAAATAGGCCCAGCTGGCGACCCAGTGTGCGGTGGTCGCGGCGTTCAGCCTCTTCCAGCCTCGTCAAGTAGTCGTCCAGCGCCTGCTGGGTCTCCCAGGCAGTGCCATAAATCCGTTGCAGCATTGGCCGGTGCTCGTCGCCCCGCCAGTACGCGCCGGCGATATTCAACAGCTTTACTGCCTGGATATCCGCCGTGCCATCCACATGGGGTCCCTGGCAGAGGTCTATGAAGCCTCCGTGGCGATAGATGCTGAGGGTAGTTTCTTCAGGAAGGTCGCCGATGATTTCGAGCTTATAAGGCTGATCTGCGAACAGATTCAACGCTTCTGCCCGACTAAGTTCCTCTCTCACAAAAGGCTGCCGGTCAGCGATTGTTTGTCGCATCAAGCTTTCAATGCTTTCCAGATCTTCAGGAGTGAAAGGGCGGGAAACATCGAAATCGTAATAGAAACCGTCTTGAGTTGGGGGCCCGATACCCATTTTCGCTTCCGGAAAAACCTTCAATACAGCATCGGCCATAACGTGGGCCGCAGAATGCCGCATTCGATGGCGCAGGGCATCGGTAGCATCAACATTGGAATGGTCAAGTAATCCGTGGTCCAGCATAAAGACATCCTGTAGTGGGTTGGAAAGTGTTTGCAGGGAAGTTACCAATTGTTCGCGGGACCGGAGAACCGGGCCAACCAATTATACTCAACATACCTGAAGAAAGATAACGTGGCTATCACTTGTGCGCGCCATCGTCCTGGCGCGACCTGAAAACAGAAAGCAAAAGTATTGGAAGTCAGGAGCCGTAGAATGCATGTCTTAGGCTGCGCTGCCGAATGGCCTGCAAGAGCTGGTTCTTGATGGCGATGCCATACACTGCGGCAACGAACAGGGTCAAGGGCAGGCACAGCACAAACTGCTTCCACCCCGGGCTTGCAGCAAGCCAGTCTACTCCAAGAATCCACGCAGCCAAAACCAGACAGTTCAGAGTGGCAAATCCCAGCACCAGCCCGGCAATTGCGTTCTTTGAGAAATAAAGCAAGATTACCCCTGGTATCACGGCCAGCATGCCGGCAACCGGCACAGTACTCAGGCATATACCAATGAGGGAGGCAGCCCCTTTGCCCCCGCGGAACTTCACCAGTACGGTCCAGTTGTGGCCAACGATTACGAGGAATCCCGTCACATAAACTGCCCAATCGGCCACTCCTATCCAGGAGGGTAGCAGGACAGCTAATGCCCCCTTACCCGCATCGAATACAAAAACCAGCAGGGCCCACCAAGGCCCAAGTTGATGGTAGGTATTGAGGGTCCCCGCATTCTTGCTGCCCACTTCCCGAATGTCCAGTTTCTTCATGTATTGGACAAGGACGTATGACGGAGAAATAGAACCAATAAGATATGCAGCCAAGCCTAGGAGCCCTATGGCAATAAATTCCAAGAGTGAACCTCATAGATAGTTGGTAGAATTAGGCAATTGGTGGAAAAATGCTGGCTTCCCTTTTTGCCAACTCAAAAATTTTATCAACCCAGCAGATTGAAGGCAACGTGGATTCCCCAGTAGGTAGAGTTTCAATTTAGGTGTTATTTCCGTAAAAATCTGGGCGGACACACCGGTCTGCCCCTACTATATCCCGAACCAAACCAATTGAGCCGGAACGCAGCTTCCCCCTTATCGGAACCTGAAACCAACTGGCAAAACAAGAACGATAAACGTATAATTGGGTCTCGAAAACCGCATCAGCAATATACAGTAGTTCACGTTATTCAGAGCGTGAACCACAAGATTCTTAAGGTGAAGGCATGGAAGACTTAAAGCAAGAACTAGAGGCATTGGTCCAGAAGGTAGAATCTGTCGTGGAGCATCTTTGACCTTCCGGCTAAGGAACAAGCAATCACGCTGATGGAGCGTGAAGCGGCCGAGCCTGGATATTGGGACGATCCGCGTAAAGCCCAACAGGACATGAAAACCCTGGGAGGCCTCAAGGAAACCTTCTCCCTCTGGCAGAGTCTGTCTACCCAGGCAACTACTTTGCTGGAGCTAACGGAATTGGCCCTGGAGGACGGGGACGAGTCCCTGCTGGAACAGATAGGGGTTGACGCAGCCCAATTGTCCAAGTCCCTGGCCCGTGAGGAAATTGCCTTGACTCTGGCGGGCCCGTACGACGGCCGGCCTGCCATTGTGTCGGTCTATTCCGGCGCCGGAGGCACCGATTCCCAGGACTGGGCAGAAATGCTGCTCAATATGTACGCCCGTTGGGGAGAGGTAGAGAAGCGGACGGTCCAGATTATGGACATGGCCTACGGCGACGAAGCGGGCCTCCGCAGCGCAACTCTGGAAATCGGCGGGCCCTACGCCTACGGTTACTTGAGCGCCGAAAGAGGAGTCCACCGGTTGGTGCGCTTGTCCCCTTACGATCCTAACAACCTGCGGCACACTTCGTTCGCGCAGGTAGAAGTGCTGCCAGCGGCAGGGGAAGAAGAAGAAGTCGCAGTAAGGCCCGAAGACGTAAAGCTGGACACCTTCCGCTCCAGCGGTCCGGGCGGCCAAAATGTTCAGAAGGTAGCTTCCGCGGTACGTCTAACTCACTTGCCCACCGGGATGGTTGTTTCGTGCCAGACCGAAAGGTCCCAGCACCAGAACCGGGAGTACGCCATGCGAATATTGATGGCCCGGTTGCTGGCCCGGCAAAACGAACAGCGCGCCGAGGAGTTGGCGAAACTTAAGGGAGAGAGGGTCGCGGCAGAGTGGGGCAACCAGATACGCAGCTACGTCCTGCACCCTTACAAGTCGGTCAAGGATCACCGAACCAATTTCCAGAGCACCAATCCCGATGCGGTCCTGGACGGGGGCCTGAACGACTTCATTGAGGCTTATCTGATATCGCGATTGAACTGAGCGGGGGCAAACTTCAGCTAGTTGCCCTGTTTCAGGCAGAGAAAAGAAAGGGGGCTGACCATTTTGGGTCAGCCCCTTCTGCATTTCAACGGTTTAACTGGCGACTATGAGCATGAACCAAGAATATGACCCAACTTTATCCGCTTGGTTTCCAGGTATTCGCGGTTTTCATCGTTGGGCGGAACTTCAACCTGGACTCGCTCCACCACTTCAACATCGGATCCTGACAGCCCCACCAATTTCTTGGGGTTGTTGGTGAGCAGCTTTATTTTCTTGATTCCAAGATCAGCCAAAATCTTGGCGCCAATGCCATAGTGGCGCATATCAGCGTCAAATCCAAGCAGGTTATTGGCCTCGATCGTATTGAGGCCGCCATCCTGCAGGGAATAGGCCTTAATCTTGTTGTGAAGGCCAATGCCACGGCCTTCTTGTCGCATGTAGAGGAAGGCGCCGGTCCCCTCCTCGCTCAATTTCTTAAGGGCCAATTCCATCTGCTCGCCACAGTCACACCGCATGCTTCCGAAAACGTCCCCTGTAAGGCATTCGCTATGAATCCTGGTCAAGACCGGTTGGTCAGGACTCCACTCACCTAGGGTTAACGCAATATGCTCGCCGGGGTCGAAGGGACTCTCATAGGCAAAAACCTTGAATTCCCCGTACTTGGTAGGCAAGCGGGCTTCCGCCACCCGCGTTACATTGTCTTCGTAACGCCGCCGGTGTGCGACAATCTGAGCAATGCTCAAGATCTTCAGACCATGCTCGTCGGCAAAGGTCTCGAGGTCAGGCAGGCGCGACATTGAGCCGTCGTCGTTCATTATTTCGCAAACAACGCCGGCTGGGTACATACCTGCTATGGAACACAAGTCTACAATCGCCTCGGTGTGCCCGGGACGGACAAAAACGCCGCCCGGCTGGTATCGCAAAGGAAAAAGATGGCCGGGGCGGGAAAACTCGTCGGGCCTGGCCTCGGGGTCAATTAGGGCGTTGACGGTTGCGGCACGGTCTGCGGCTGAGATTCCGGTGGTTGTCCCCACCTTGTAGTCCACTGACATGGTAAATGCGGTAGGCATTTCATGCGGAGCGTGCTCGCTCTCAATTAGCTTAATACCCAACTCGTCGAGACGGTCCGACTTCATCGGCATACACAGCAGACCCCGTCCGTACTTTACCAGGAAATTGACAGCGTCCGGAGTAACCATTTCGGCTGCCATTACCAGGTCGCCTTCGTTTTCCCGCTTCTCGTCGTCAACAACTACCAGAAACTTGCCAGCTTTGAGGTCAGCTAGGGCCTCTTCCATGCTAGATAGAGGCATAGTGCTTACCCGTCTCCTCGAAAAACCGAATCCTGCTCTCGCCTCCCATCCATTCACCGGCTCCCGGAAAATCACCTACCTGGCAAGCAAGCTCTCGACATACTTCGCCAGGATATCCACTTCCACATTGACCCGGTGCCCTGCCGATTTTTCTTCTAAGTTGGTATTTGAGAAGCTGTATGGTATCACAGAAACGGTGAAGGATGCAGCCCCTTTGTTGACCACTGTCAAGCTGATTCCGTCCACCGCGATGAAGCCCTTTTCCACCACATAAGGCATCAATCGCTTGGGCGTCCGTATCCGGAATATGTAGCAATCACCTTCCGGACGAATTGACATAACCCTGCCCGCAGCGTCCACGTGTCCCTGAACAATGTGCCCACCCAACCGATCGCTTACCGCCAGTGGGCGTTCGAGATTGACCCGCCTCCCAACCTCCAGTTCCCCCAAGGAAGTGCGCCGGAGTGTTTCCGGAGCCAGGTCTACCCTGAACTGACTTTTGTCTAACTCCACCACCGTCAGGCAAGTTCCGTTCACGGCAATACTGTCTCCCAGCCGCAAGTCTTCGGTAACCTTCTTCGCCTTCACGGAAAGGCCATATTCCTGGCAGACGCTTACAGTCCCCACTTCTTCTACGATTCCAGTGAACATAAACCTCCAGCTAAGGAGTCCTGTTGGGATACCCCGTAATGAGCCAATCGGGCCCTATCTGCCTGATCTCAGTCTTGTCTACTTTCCAAGCCTGGGACATAAACTCGGGCCCATGTCCCTCAATAGGTGAAGAGGCTTGGCTTCCCCCGATAATGACCGGCGCAATGAATACACTAACCTTATCCACCAGGCCCATGTCAAACAGGCTTCCTAAAGTAATGCCGCCGCCCTCAACCAGCAGACTCACGACGTCTCGATGCCCCAATTCCACCAGGACCTCGCTCATTTCGACCATTCCAGGAGAATGCAGGGGCCCACTCCAGACCTCAGCGCCCGCGGCCCGCAGTCGCTCTATTTCCTGACCCGGGGCTTCTCCGGAAGCAATAATCAACGTCGTACCGGGTTCCCGAAGCATACGAGCCTCGCTGGGTGTCCGGCAATGACTGTCCAGCACAACTCGGAGAGGCTGACGGTCCAAGGAAGACCCGTCATCGGCGCGGGCCGTTAGCTGGGGATCGTCGGCAAGCACGGTATTGATTCCCACCATGATTGCGTCGCACTCGCGCCGCATCCGCTGCACTTCATCCCGAGCCAAAGGGCCGGTCACCCACTTGGAATCGCCGGTATAGGTAGCAATCTTCCCATCCAGGCTCATGGCAAACTTGGCCAATACAAACGGCAACCCGGTGGTAACATGCTTGGCAAACCCTTCGTACAGTTCGCCAACGTCGGGGCTGGGTTCCAAGGTGGCTTCGAGGCCGGCGACTCGCAGTTTTTCCAGGCCCTTGCCCCCTACCAGCGGGTTAGGGTCAATGGAGCCAGCAATGACTTCCTTGACTCCGGCAGAGATTATGGCGTCAGTGCAGGGTGGTGTCCTGCCAAAGTGGCAGCAGGGTTCAAGCGTCGTGTACAGGGTGGAACCTTTGGCCAGAGGCCCTGCCTGTTGCAAAGCCCCGATTTCAGCGTGTCGTTGTCCAGGCGGAAGCGTATAACCTTCTCCGGCAATGACCCCATCCTGGACCACTACGGCTCCTACCGCGGGATTGGGACTGGTGCTGCCCAGCGCCCCCCGGGCCAGGTCGATTGCTCGTTGCATGGGGTGACTAACGCTCATTGGCTTTGGCCGGTTGCCATCCTCCCAGTAAGTTTCGACGGGGCCGGAGCGGGGCCAAGAAAGTTCTTCAGCTTGATACACCAAAGTCGCGATGGAAACGGCTGGCCGTCGGCTCAGTCTGCCCCTGGTATTTGCTGCCCAGAGACTCAGAGCCATACAGTCGCTCTGCGGGGGTTGTCAGATTCAGGAACGAAATCTGGCCAATCTTCATCCCGTAATAGAGCGTTATGGGCAACCGCGCCAGGTTACTCAGCTCCAGGGTCAGATTGCCTTTCCACCCGGGATCCACAAACCCGGCCGTGGAATGAATAACCAACCCGATTCTGCCGAGAGAACTCTTGCCCTCTAGCCGGGCGACCAAGTCCTCAGGAAGTTCGATGTGCTCGACGGTGCTTCCAAGCACAAAGTCCCCGGGATGCAGAATAAATGGTTTATCTTCGGGAATCTCTACCAGATCGCTGAGGGTTTCCAGACTTTCTTTAACGTCGATATAAGGCTGCTGGTGGTTTCCGAACACCAGGATTTTCCGATCAAGATGCAGGTCAACGCTGGCAGGCTGAATATCCGAATCGTCCAAGGGATCGATTACGATTCTGCCTTCGGCCAAAGCCTGTTTGATTGTCCGGTCACTCAATACCATGGAATGCCACCATGCTGTTGTCCCATGAATGCCTCGGCCCAGCGAAGCAGTAGCCCCGGCACTTCCCGGGGCTACTGTGATTCTAAAGGTCAGGCCTTTTCAAGACAACCTTCTTCAATATCCTGTTGAGGCCAATGTAGCCCAGATCCATAAGGGCTTATGGAGTTGCCGATTCTTCGGTACTCTCGTCCCCATCGGGATAAGTTATCAGGTATTGGCCCTGAACACTGACTTCTATCGAGACTTCCCCCGGCGAGATAGGAGTGGATACACCACCACCGAAGTCGGCCGCGGCCTTGGAGAGGGCAAACTCTGCCCTGACTACGGGGGGATCGATCCTGCCAACTTCAGCTATATAAACCAGGTCGCCCAATCCAACGCCACTCAGGGTAGCCAAGTGTTCGGCTCTTCCCTTCAAATCGGTTACCGCAGCAGTGCGAGCATCATCCTTTAGCGTCGAAGTATCTTCCAGCGAGAAGGAAAGGCCGTTGAACCGTATGTTGTCCCCGCCAGCCTCAACTGCTCCATCAATCGCGTCGTCGATAGTTTCAAGGTCGCGAATTATCACGGTGACATTGTTGCTGACCTGGTATCCGGTTATGACCGACTGGTATTCTTGGAAGCACTCTTGGTCCTCGGCCGGGGTCAAGGCACCTTCCTGCTTGGTTCCTTCCTGACTGGTTCCCTCTTGACCGGCAGCGCCTTGTTCAGTGGTGCCTTGTTCAGTGGTATCTTGTTCAGTGGCGTCATCCGAAGTCACGACCTCAATGCATCGGGTAACTTCCCGGCCGGTGTAACGGGGTTGGATGCTGAAATAGCCCGTTTGAATGTCCTTTTCTTCTACTCCGTCCTCCTTAACCGAAGCTACTACCGCCGTCATGGCCTCGGCAGCCGTGGTACGCGCTTCGCCAACTGTGCTGGCCAGCGATTCTACGCCCAGCCTCAGCAATGCCAGGTCCGGGGCCGAAGTGGCGCGACCCGAACCCACCGCCAAAATCCCCAAGCCAGTAGAATCATTTGCCGAATTCACCAAGGCCTGCCTTTTCCAACCTCCTGTCAGCCCTCCTTCATTTTCCGAGTCCCACTGCATTCTGAATCTGGCGTCATTGTCAATTCCCGCACCGACGCTGACTGGGAGCAACGGATCCTCCAGGATGTTTCCTTGCCGTACCGGTTGCCGCCCCTCTACGGCGGGCTCTGAACCTTCCAAAGTCGTCGCCGCTGTACCGCCTAAGGGTGCCTGTGAAGAACAACCCATGAGCACAACGCCCACTATGCCTAGCCCGACGAATACGAACAATTGCTTAAGTATTTTCTTTGAAATCATTCTTTCCTCTCTTGTCTTGTATTGGACCACTCGAGAAATAAGACGTAATAGACTCTTGCTTTGTTCCCCGTCAACGTGTGGACTTCCTGGCACCCACAAAGCGGTAAGCCGAGGCCATAGCCAGCACCACTACAATTGCCACCGCCGCTGCAATTGCCACCCACCTAGATTCCAGCCAGGATTCCTCGGGCCTGTCGCCATCCGCACTATCAGATTCCGAAAGAACTCCGGGAAAGTCTTCTTCGAGGCTGTTGCTCGTGTCCATTGCGGAAGGTTCCACTTCCTTTGCCTCTGGCTCTTCAGTACTTGAGGTTACCACCCTGTCCTGGTTTGTCGCCTCTGTTTCAATCGCCGCAGGGCCTTCGCTTACGGCCCCGGGAGAGGCCTCGGCAGTTGAATGCACTTCTGCTTTCCCTCCCAGCTCACTACCTGTAGCAAATGCGCCGGTGTCACCAGCTCCGTCTCCGGACATTGATATTGGAGGCACTTCCTGGGACGTTTCCCCAGTTGGTAAATCGGCCTGCGGTGGAAGGTCAGGGGAAGACTGGCCCTCAGGTCCTTCCGATTCACCAACTACAGAAGCGCTTCCCGGAGATTCCTGACTTGGATCAGGCAAAGATCTTCCAGCCTCCACGGACTCGGCCACAGCCTCGGATTCGACGGTATCCTGCTGTTCAGCAGTCACGGGAGAGGCCTCCCGGTCAGCGTATCCAGTACCCTGAACTTTGGTCGGGGAAGGAAGGTCAGCAGGGCTAGCTTCAATGCTGCCGCCACTTGCCACCGTTTGCTTCCCGACTACGGCAGATTTTGAAATATTGGAGGATCCAATGGCATACCCTTCCGCCGGACCCGGCAGCGCTGCCGAGCCTTGGGGACTTGCTTCGCCGGCTGGCCCTGGTGGCCCGAGGGGGCCCGCCGCACTATCCCCACCCGCCGGACCCTGCCGGCCCATGCCACCTTGAGGTAGTGCCTCGCCTGGCGAACTCTCAGGAACCGTTACACCTGCTGGTTCAAGGGTAGTGGGCGCTCCACCTGACACCCCGGTTGGGGTATCAGTCGCTTCAGCCTTCGCCATTGCCGTTACTTCCTGATCGGAGGCAATCTGAGGACGAGCTTCAACCGCGTTTACGGCCGAACTCCCCATCTTGATGGAAGGCATAGGAGCTGGCGACTCAGCCGTTTCGGGTTCCGGAACGTCCATAGCAGCAGGTACGGATGTCGATTCTGGAGGCGCCCCACTTACAATGGCTGATGCTGACCTTGCGCGCTCAGCCTCTACTCCAACTGTAACCTCAGCCTCTTTGGCATTGGGGACTTCGTTCAAAACAGTCGCCTCGGCCATTTCCTGGGCCGGTGCGGCCTGTGCCAATGACATGGCGGGCTCACTAGCAGGGATGGGCACCGCCTGAGCTTCTTCTGCTACCTCTGCGTGAGAGCCCGAGGCCAAAGTGGTCACCGGCACCCCTCCTTGGGCTGGTGAGGCCATGGTCATCGATTCCGGAAAGTTCTCCCCACCCGGGCGAGGCCAAAGTCCGCCTCCGTCCGTGACCAGAACCAGCGCTATCGCCAGTCCTGCCAGGGAGGCTGCCCCGGCATAGGCCCATGAGGGAGCTCTGAAAACCAAGGGGCGGGCGGGCGCCAACGCCACTCCGGCGGCGGCAACAGGCGCTTCCGCCATGACGAAGCTGCGGGAAGGTTCGAGTTGGGGAAGAGATTGAAGCAGCGAACGTGTCTCCCCAAGACTTTCCAATTCCTTCCGGCAATGGGCGCACTCGGCTACGGCCACACCTATTCGGGCCCTTTCTTCCGTTGACAGGCGGTTGCCAACGTACTCAGACAACCTGTCGTGGCTCAAGTGTCTATGTCTGTCGAATATCCACATACCCTTATTCTTCCTGACGGAAGCGGGAGGGAAGAAGTTCCCCCGTTGATAGCAGGAAGTCTCTGAGGTCGCGCCGCCCCCTGCTTATTCTTGATTTCACGGTGCCAAGCGAACAGTTCAGGATTGATGCGGTTTCTTCGTAGCTGAAACCTTGCATGTCCACCAGGATAAGCGCCTGACGCCTTTCCACTGGCAGAGAGGACAGCCCCGCTTCAATGGTACGTCGCAACTCCGCTCTCTCGGCAAAATCCTCTGGCGATTCAAGGGAGGATGGAACGCTGGCTGCAGAAATTGCGGAGTCGCCTGATTCGGGATTAGAGGCTACCGGGTCAAGGGGTACCGATGGACGTGATCGGCTGGATCTCAACATATCCCGACAATTGTTGGCGACAATACGCATCAACCAGGCACGCAAGTTATCGCCACGGAATTGGCCAAAAGAATGATAAGCGGAAGTAAAACTCTCCTGCACTGCGTCTTCTGCCAGGAAACGGTCGTTTAGCATGCGGCAGGCAAGATTGTATGCAGGAGTCTGGTTTCCGACGATGACACAATTGAAGCAGTACAAAATGCCGGAGCGGTTCGTAACTGGAAGGGTGGGATGGTCACTACAGCTTTCGGCCGAGTCCTTCAGCATGAATTCCGTGTTTGCCATTGGCCGCGAGTTACTGCCAGGACCCAACTACAGAAAACGAACGGGGTGGAGACCCGCCCAAAAAAAGAGACCGTTCAAGTCACGGCCTTGAGCACCTAACCCTGGAAGGATACCCTTCCATCCAGCAGGCCTCGGGCCATTACGAACTTGTGGATTTCAGAGGTACCACCGCCAATGCGGGCGTGGCGCAAAAGGTGATACCAGTGAGGAATGGGCATGTCGAGGGTCTCCCCCATCCCGCCGAAAATCTGCATTATCTTGTCTATGCTTCGGCAGCCCCACTCGCCGGCGCAGTACTTAATCATAGAGGCTTCCACCCGAACGTCCTCACCCTGGTCGGCCCTGGCCGCAGTCTCTCGGGTCACCGCGCGCAAATTCATGATGTCTATGTAGACATCCGTCAGCATCCACTGGATTGCCTGCCGCTCGCTAATGGGTCGCCCATAGGTAACCCTCTGCTTTGCCCAATCTATGGCCATTTCCAGGGCCCTTGTGAGGATACCCAATGCCATCGAGCCTCTCAGCAATCGGTCATGGTGAACCAGCCATTGTTGCCCCAGGCTGAAACCCATCCCAATTTCCCCCAAAACCTGGGTTTGGGGCACGCGAACCTCGTCCAGATTTACCATGTATTGCTGGGCGCGAGTGGGGACAATCCACACCCTTATAGGGTCGAAACTTAAACCTGGAGTGGGATTGTCGATGATGAACATCGTTATTCCGCCCCGCTGCCGCTTTTCCGGGTCGGTCACCGCCTGCACCAGGAGAAAGTCAGCCGAAGCGGCGCCGGATATGAACATCTTTGTCCCGCTGATGACCCAGTCATCTCCGTCCCTCACGGCCCTGGTCTGCATCATCCCGCCTGGGTCGGAACCAGCCTGAGGCTCGGTTTGCCCAAAGGCGTAGTTCAGGTCTCCCTGAATGGCCGGGTATAGGTATTTCTCTTCCTGTTCCGAAGTGCAGGAACCGATCATCATCATCGGCACGGGAGAGGTAGGCAACTGAACAATGCTCTTGTGGATTTCTTCGTCCATCACCACGTGTCCGAGGGCTCCCATTCCGCCTCCGCCGTACTGTTCAGGGACAAATGAAGTGAAGATTCCCGTGTCTTTGGACACCTGGTTCAGGCGACCCCACTTTTCCGGAGACAGCGACCCTACTATCCCCATAACAGTCTCAGCTATCCCCTTGGGCCCTCCGTCATCCACTCCCTCCTGGGGTGGATTCGCCAGATATTCGGCTTCCAGAGGGACGCACTCGTCTCCTACAATCTGCCGGACCATGTTCTTGAGGCCATCGAGTTCGGGGGGAAGTCCTGCCTGCATTGAAAAGCTCCGTAAAAGGCTAAGCAATCGTTGGGATTGTTTAGTGGAAGAAGGTCGATGTAGGCGGCTCCTTCAACTTGAAAGGCTCGAGCCGCGAAAGTCTAGTGGAAGGGACACACAAAGGTAAAAGCCTGATAAGCGCCGCCCCGCTCTTGGATCTCGACCTTCTCAGCCAAGCCCTCGTACTGAGAAAAGGCCATACCGGATACACCCTCTGGCGCCTCCGCATCGCTCAAGGCCTGCGAAACTGCCCCAACCGCGGCAATCGTTACGGAAAGGGAAAGCAATACAAAGACCGCAACTCCTATCAATGTACCTTTCATAGCCACCTCCCAGGAAAGCTCCAAATCAAGTTTACTCTCTCTGAGGCCGTCCAATAGGCGTATGCACAAGTTATTTTATAACTTTCCCCTGCCAAATGCCAAGCTTTGAGAGGTGTGCTCCAGGGCTTTCGCCTACGGGCTTTCTCTGGCGAACATACCGGGTTATTGATGTATCAACCCTTTCCTAAGATCCTTCTGGGAGCAACTGCCTATCAGCCTTTTGACATCCTATACTGGACATCCCCCATTGCCGCCTCCTACCATGCTCTTTAGATAACCGCCTGCCGCCCCGTCCTCTCGCTAAATCATGGCAAGAGGGTCAATGAGCGGAAATGGAAGGGAGGTTGGTTTTATCCTATCTTGCCTACCCACATATCCGCCCAGCAGAGCCCGGCCTACGAAATGCGATTTACGTGTGTCCCTCAGTAATTCTTTCCCTTGTTTTCCTGAGGAACCGGCCGGGTAGTTGTCGCCTTGAATCGTCCGAAAGGCTTAAGGTCCTCTTGATTAACCTTGACTTAGTACTCAAAGATGGAGACCAGTCAGGATTCTTGCCTTTTCCGCTAGGGCCTGTTTTTGGAATCAACCGGTAGCGATTATTCCGATGATGGACTTTTTCCCCCGAAACCCCATAGACGAAGAGAACGTGAGACTTGGCTTTTCCTTGAGGTCAACACTCGTGCATCGAGGAAGTGAGCAATGGAAGATAATTCCGAATGGACTCCTGAACTGAGACGCCGCTGGGACCAGGGGATAGTTCGCTACCCAGATCCTGCGGTGGAGGTGCTGGACCCACGTTTCCTTGCCTACAGGATTGGGAATACCGCCGTGGAGTGCCTTTACACCGGAGCGCGCTGGGCCGAGGGTCCGGTGTGGTTTGGGGAATTCAGGTCCTTGATTTTCAGCGATATCCCCAGCAACCGGATGCTGCGCTACTGCGAGGTAACGAATAAGGTCACGATGTTTCGTCAGCCCTCCAATTGCAGTAACGGCAACACCCGTGACCTGCAAGGGCGCCTAATTACCTGCGAGCACCTGTCCCGTCGGATAACCCGCACCGAGTACGACGGGAGCCTTACCGTGCTGCTGGACCGCTTCGACGGCAAACGCCTCAACGCCCCCAACGACGTTGTAGTTCATTCCGATGGAGCTGTCTGGTTCACCGACCCGGGCTATGGAATCTTGGTGGGATACGAGGGACAGCGAGCCGAAGCCGAATTACCCACGCGGGTCTACCGTTTGGATACCGTAACCGGCATAGCCACCGTGGTAGCCGACGATCTGGTAAAGCCCAATGGGCTGTGTTTTTCTCCAGACGAGTCACGGTTATACGTTTCCGACAGCGGCATCTCCCACGACCCGGCTGCACCGGGACACATCCGGGTCTTCGAGGTGTTAGATGGGAAAAAGCTTTGTGGCGGCCAGGTTTTCTCTGATATGGCACCCGGGTTCGCCGATGGCATGCGAACCGATCTCCACGGCAATTTGTGGACTAGCGTAGGCTGGGCCGGCCAAACTAGGGACGGTGTGCTTTGCCTGAAGCCTGACGGTGACTTGATTGGGCGAATTCACCTTCCGGAACCCTGCTCCAACCTGTGTTTTGGCGGCTTAAAGAAGAACCGTCTGTTTATGACCTGTAGCCAGTCCCTGTACTCTCTGTACGTAGAGGCCATCGGTAGTCAGAGGCCTTAGCTTTTGCTTCCACTCTGTCGAGCCTTCGCTCTCCCCGAAAACCAGACTCGCCAAAGCAATTGTTTCGTAAGAGTACTGTACCTGCACTTTTGAAACTTTTTGGGATAGGGGAAGGAATCCTGCGGGAACCTCGAAGGTCGCTCATATGGGAGTGGCCCCGTAGTATAATTGGTTATCTTCATCCAGGAGAACAAGACTTATGACGCTCCAGCTCAAGGACTTCAAAGTACGAAACCGTCCTGTCGTTTCTGGCCGTAGGCTGGCTCCTGATATGCCGGAGCAGATGGCAACCAATATTCGAAACGCTGAGACGCAAATCGCTGAACCCTTCAAGGGATTGACTAACGATGGTCAAGTGGTGCCGGGTCTATTCTCCCTGAAAACTACCGGGCTTTCTAATGAAGGGATGAAACGAGCCGCTGAAGACTGGCTGAATTCCCTTGATTCTGGGCAGCGCGACGCCGCCCTGTTTTCAGTGGAAAGCGATGCTTGGCGTAGGTGGAGCAATATCCACGTTTTTCTAATGCGCCACGGTGCCATGATGGAGCCCATGACCCAAGACCAGCGGGACTTAGCCTTCAACCTGTTACGAGAAGGTTTCAGCCCCAGTGGCTTCGAACTGGCCCGTAATATTATGAAACTCAACGAGTCCATTCGGGAGATTACAGGCAGTGATGAGGAGCTTGGTGAATGGTTGTACTGGTTGAGCATCATGGGCGAGCCTTCTCCGGACGAGCCGTGGGGCTGGCAATTCGACGGACATCATCTCAACGTTAACTGCTTCCTGATTGGGGACCAGATGGTAATGACCCCTATGTTTATGGGTTCAGAGCCGGTTGCCGTGGACATTGGCAAGCACGCCGGAACTCAGGTTTTCCAGGCGGAGGAGGGCACCGCGCTAAGTCTTGCCCGCACTTTGACCGCTGAGCAGCGGAGCAAAGCGCTTGTCTCTGATGATGTTCCTTCCGGGGTTTTTACCGGCGCTTTCAGGGATAATTTTGAGATGCGCTACGAGGGCATCAATTTTGACGACCTTTCCAGCCATCAACAGGCCATCATGTTCGACCTGATTGGCACCTATGTAAACCGGATGCGTTCCGATCACGCCCAGCTCAAGATGGACGAGATTAGGGAGCATCTCAGTGAGACCCACTTTGCCTGGATGGGCGGCACCGATGAGGATAGCGTTTTCTATTACCGGGTTCACAGTCCCGTCATTCTTATCGAGTTCGACCACCAGAATGGCATTTTCCTGGACAACGACCACCCTTCACGCAATCATATCCACACCGTAGTGCGAACTCCCAACGGCAACGACTACGGTAAGGACCTGCTCCGCCGACACAGGGAGAAGTTCGACCACACACATTAACCGTGTTTTCCGGCTGAGGGGTAGATGTTTTTCCAACGCTTGAGGGTGCCAGAATATAGCTGGCTTGTAGAGACACCCTGTCTTCCAGGCAGTACGACTGCTGAGCCAAGCTGGGTGAAGGAATGAGACGATCCAAGGATAGTCGTCTCTTTCCTAGTTCTGGGCAGGCCGAAAATCTACACCTAAGGGCAATCGCATTTTCGACTCGGGATAACCCTTCTATCCAACGGTGGTGAGACTCTCAAGCCCTAAAGAGCAAGGACCTTGCTTCTACTGGAACTAGGACGGCTGGTGTACATAAATTGGGTTTTCTTTTGCCATGGGGTCCGAAGTCCTTTAGGGCTTCACTGCCTTAGCACTTAAGGATGATGGGCTGGCTAGAAGTTTAAGTACTTCGGATTCCTCCCGCTGAGACCATCAATGATAAACGGCGGGGATGTGGTTAATCTTTGTCGATGGGCTCAAAGATACCTTACAGAAGGCTGGGCATTCCCGGAATTATTGGGGTTGGTTGATTTTGGCAGCTTCTTCCAGCGAATGCTCTGTTGCTATTCTTGAAAGTAACGTCGCGATTCAAGGGCGGGAACATACAGAGGGGACGTAAAGGTGACGCAACTACGCAACATACCTAGCGTGGAGAGAGTAGTAGCTTCCGACTTGTTGAGCAAGGAGATCAGGACCTACAGCAGAGAGTGGATAGTGTCCGTAGTCCGCCAGCAACTTGCCAGTGCCCGCGCGGAAGTCATGAACGGCTCTGCGGCCCCTACTATTGATCAGGTAGCTTCGGCGACGCGAGATGCCCTGGAATCCATGAACCGCCCGGCACCTCAACCTGTCATCAACGCGACCGGGGTTGTCATTCACACCAATCTGGGGCGGGCTCCCCTCAGTCGTGCCGCTACCGAGGCCGCAATCCTGGCCGCGCAGGGATACTCGAATCTCGAATTTGACCTCGGAAACGGGCGGCGGGGTACCCGACAGGCCCACCTACAAAACATCCTCCAGGAATTGACGGGCGCTGAAGCTGCATTGGTGGTCAACAACAACGCTTCTGCGGTGCTTCTTGGATTGTCAGCTTTGGCAGCAGGAAAGGAAGTTATAGTCTCAAGGGGAGAAGCGGTTGAAATAGGCGGCGGGTTCAGGGTGCCTGACGTGCTCACTCAAAGCGGGGCCATACTAGTTGACGTGGGAACCACAAACCGTACCTACGCCAGAGACTACGAGGACGCAATTACACCGAATACCGGAGCATTCCTGAAGGCTCACGCCAGCAATTTTCGCGTGGAAGGTTTCACCGCAGCAGTCGAACCCGGAGAACTTGTTGCATTGGGCGCCCGAAAAAATATTCCGGTTTTGCACGACGTGGGCAGTGGTTCCCTTCTCCTGACCGAGAATTACGGGTTGGCCCACGAACCCACTCCCCAGGAGAGTGTAGCGGCAGGCGTTGGCCTTACATTCTTTTCCGGGGACAAGCTGCTTGGGGGCCCCCAGGCGGGGATTGTAGTTGGAACCAGGGACCTGGTAAGCCGACTGGAGCGCCACCCATTGGCCAGGGCCTTTCGCATCGACAAAATGAGCCTGGCCTCCCTTATAGCCACTCTTGTGCACTATCTGCGGGGAGAAGCTGAGCGGGAGATCCCCATATGGCGAATGATTTCCTCCCCGGTGCAGCTTCTGGAAGAACGTGCCATCACTTGGAAGAAGGCCGTCGAGGAAATCCCTGGAGTTCAGGCCAAGGTTGACTACAGTCGCTCCGCCATCGGAGGAGGCAGCTTGCCCGGTGAGACTCTGCCTACAAGAGTGCTTTCCCTTGATTGCAGTACGGTGCCAGGGGGCGCCCAGCAAGTTATGGAACGTTTGCGAAAAGCTGACCCTCCGGTCATTGCGCGGATCGAGGACGACCGGGTGCTGCTAGATCCGCGAACGGTCTCGACCAGGTCCGATGAAGAGCTAATGCAGGCTTTGACCAATTCCTTCAAGTAGTTGCAAGCGGTTGCCTTTCAGCATTTGCTTCTGGGCGTAAATTGTAACGAAGGGCTTGCCCTGCCCGGAAAATAAGATATTAGTGTCAAATTTGGGATGCCGAAGAAGGCATGTTCTGAGGAGATATCCAAGACTGGAATGACCGACTTTCTGATAGTACATGACGTAGGGCAGGGAGCCTGGTTCTGGAACAAAGTCTGGGGAAGTGTTACTGCTCCTGAAGAACATCCTCCAAGACTCTTTACTCCCCGCTATGCTAGCCAGTTCTACTTGCTAAACCTCCCCGGTCACGGAGGTGATGAAGAAGGGGATACAAACGAAGTAAGGCTGGATGAGTGCATCCAGGCCATAACTCGAACCGTAGAACGGCGGGGCATGCGCGACCTGGTTCTGGTAGGCCATGGCATTGGAGCAATGATCGCGCTTCAGGCAGCGACGCAACTCCCCTCTCCTCCAAAGCGCCTGGCCCTGGTATCGGGCGCAATGCCGGCAAGAGACCGGAGTCCGTTGACCTGCTTTCCCAACTCGGTGCGGAAGCACTTTTCCACCAGAATGAACCTGGGCAAGCTTTGGGGCGGAGATGTAAGGCTTCCTCGCTCCTTCGTTACCCGTTACCTATGCAACGAAATGGAACCTAAAGAAATAACGCGAGCACTGGGGTTTTTTGGGCCCCTGCCCACTAGACTGATGGAAACCAGGGTGAGTCTGCAATTGTCTGATATTCCTTGCCCGGTCAGCTATGTGGTGCTTGACCAAAACCGGTTGTTGCCTCCTACCGTGCAGGTATCAATGGCTCGTCTGATTCCTAACGTTGACATTAAGCACCTGAACTCTTGCCACCAGGTTTCACTACAATTACCGGCCGAAATGGGAGAGTTGCTTCTATCCCTGGCGACCTGATCTGCGTTCAACTTCCCTCTCCGTTCTCTCCTCACCATTTTCTCCTCTACCAGGTACTGTGCTAGACTTGGGCAATGTCCTTTGTTGCCGATTTACACCTCCATTCCCCCTATGCATACGCCACAAGCAGTGCCCTTACCCTGGACAATTTGGCTCGCTGGGCCCGCCTCAAGGGCATTGACCTTCTTGCCACAGCTGACTTCACCCACCCCACTTGGGCAGAGGAACTAAAGCAAAACCTGACAGAAGACTCTACCGGCACCTACAGCTACGGTGGAGTCAATTTCGTAATGGGAACAGAAGTTAGCTGCGTTTATAAACAGGGAGGCCGAGGGCGCAGAGTGCACCTGCTGGTGTATTGCCCCGACATGCAGACCGCAGCTCGATTGACCGAGGCCTTTTCCTCCTGCGGCAATCTGAAATTTGACGGGAGGCCTACGCTAAGTATTTCGGTCCAGGATCTCACGCATCTGGTACTGGAATCTAACCCCGATTGCCTGATTGTTCCTGCACACGCCTGGACTCCCTGGTACGGCATTTATGGTTCCAAGTCAGGCTTCAACAGCCTGTCCGAGGCCTTTGGCGATGTCGTTGACTACATACCCGCCATCGAAACGGGGCTTTCCAGTGACCCGGAAATGAATTGGGCGGTGCCTGAACTGGGCAACAAGGCTATCGTCTCTTTTTCCGACGCCCATTCCCTTCCAAAGCTTGGCCGGGAAGTTACTGTGTTTGAAGGCCAACCAAGCTACGAGGGGCTGAAAATAGGCCTGCAGCGCAACCTGGTCGACTATACGGTGGAAATGTACCCGGAAGAAGGCAAGTATCATTATGACGGCCACCGGAAGTGCGGAGTTAGCAGTCACCCTGAGGAATCTAACTCAAACGAGGGCCGTTGCCTCGAATGCCACCGGCCGTTGACCCTGGGTGTCTTGCATCGGGTGCTGGATTTGGCGGGGGAAAACGTCATGGAAGGCATGCCAAGGACAACAAGGGGTGAAGCCCCTACGCCGACAGGCTCCATAAGCTCCCTTCAGGGGAGGCCGCCTTTTCTCAGAATGGTTCCGCTCCTTGACATAATTGCAGCAGTCAGACAGCACGGTCCCAATACCAAGGGAGTGTTAAACGAGTACCAGGCGCTGGTAAGAGAGTTGGGGTCGGAGTTACGAGTTTTACTGTGGGCCAAAGAAGGAGAACTCGTGCAGGCGGCAAGCGTCGACTTGGTTGACGCAGTTCTGAAAGCCAGAGAGGGAAAAATTCACATCGAACCAGGCTACGATGGGGTTTATGGCAAGGTTTCTGCACCTTTACCCATTGCCAACAGAGAATCGCAAACAAGCAAGTAGATTAAAGAGGATTGTCCCTTTTCATTTTCCCCATGAGTCGTTAGCTTCTGCATGGGCAAAAGAGCCGGAGGAAAATCACCAAGACCACAGTGCTGCCTTGCTATGATAAAATGCTGCATCGTAGGCGAGACGCCAAAAGCGGCATTACACTTCTCGAATCAACTTCAGGTAAGCATCAAGAAATGGACATTGCAATTCGACGACTGCGGTCCGAGGACATAGAGCAGGTCATCGATATCGAACGGGAGGCTTTCTTGCCCTTGAGGCTGGGCACCTCCTTCAAACGGGAACTCAACAATCGATATGCCCGCTATTTGGTTGCTTGCCAACCCGAAGGGTTAGAGGAAGCGCTGGACGCAGCTCCCCCATCTTCGGAGTCGAACGAGCTGGAGCCATCCGACGCGTCCCTATGGGGTCGCATGGTACGTGGCGTTAAGGGCATGGTGGGCAAGCCAACTTCCGACGACGGAAAACTCGAGGATGTTGCCGGTTATGTGGGATTGTGGTTTCAGGGCAATGAAGCTCATATCACCGAGATCGCCGTAAGGGAAAAACTGAGAGGCAACGGGATAGGAGAATTGCTGCTGATCGGTTCCGTCAGGGTAGCCATGCAACGCGGTTCGACTGTCCTTACCCTGGAAGCTCGTGTTTCCAATTTTATTGCCCAGCGGCTCTATGACAAGTACGGGTTTCAGGAAGTGGGCATTCGCAAGAACTATTATTCCGATAACCGCGAAGACGCGGTGATAATGACCACCAGCCCCATTCATACCGCCGAATATAGAGAAGAGTTCCGTGAACTGCAGGAAGCCTTCCTGAATCGCTGGGGAGAGATCAAGATTGACCTGTGACCATTAACCTGAGTAATCGTGAGCCACGAGGGAGTGTCACGGCTGGTTCTGGCCTTAGCGTAAGGTTGACCCTTACCTACCCCCTTGTTAGAATGGCCGGAGTGCTTTCAGAAATGGGGCCCAAATGTTAGTCATTGGCCTTACCGGCGGCATAGGAACAGGCAAGACTGAAGTTTCCCGGCTATTGCAGGAACTGGGCGCAGAGGTTATAAACGCCGACCAAGTCGGCCACGAGGCCTATATTCCTCATTCTGAAGCTTGGGAAGAGGTCGTAAGGGCATTTGGCGACGACATCCTGCAAGAGAACGGAGAGATAGACCGCCGAAAACTTGGAAGCATCGTGTTCGCCGATCCTGAACAGTTGGCCACTTTGAATGGGATAATGCATCCCAGAATGGCAGCCATCGTCAGGAACAAATTGTGCGGCCTGAAGACACAAGGTGTTGTAGTGGCTGTCGTGGAGGCAGCAGTCCTCTTTGAAGCAAGTTGGGACGCGCTGGTTGATGAAGTCTGGACTACGGAATCTCCAGTAGAATCTGTGGTAGCCAGGCTACAGGAGAGAAACGGTTTCGAACCTGATGAGATTCGAAAGCGTATAGCCTCTCAGATGTCCTCCGAAGAGCGGTCTCGGCGGGCTACCGAGGTAGTCAGCAACTCAGGAGAGTTGCCGGATCTGGAGAATACCGTCAAGGAAATTTGGGAACGCAGAGTCGAAGGAAGGATTGGACGAACATAATGGTAGAAATGGTTGAGTCCGAACAGGAACAGAATGAACCTCAGTACAAAGAGTATGCAATCGAAGAGTTCTTGGTTCGAAGCGAACCCTATTACCGCCCGGTTGGTGACGAACTGGAACTCTTTACTGCGGCCTACAACCAGCACATCCCTGTTTTGCTGAAGGGCCCCACCGGCTGCGGGAAGACCCGTTTCGTAGAATACATGGCCTGGAAACTGGGTAGGAACATGGCCGTGGTCAGGCCAGCCGATGGGGAACGCCAGGTGCAAGACGTCCGGGAAGGCGAAGTTCGTGTGCCTCTCGTAACGATCGCCTGTCACGAAGACCTGACGGCCAGCGACCTTGTTGGACGCTACCTGCTGGATTCCGATGGTACCCGCTGGATAGACGGCCCGATGACCCGCGCCGTTAAAGCTGGCGCAATACTTTACCTCGACGAGGTAGTGGAAGCCCGGAAGGACACGACGGTGCTGATTCACCCATTGACTGACCACCGGCGAATCCTGCCGGTGGAAAAGACGGGGCAGATAATCGAGGCTGACGACCGTTTTCTCCTCTGTATATCCTACAATCCACACTACCAGAGTGCTTTGAAGGACCTGAAGCACAGCACCCGCCAGCGTTTTATCTCGGTGGAGTTTGACTATCCGCCGGCTGACATCGAGGCAGAGATTGTTCAAAAGGAAAGCGGCTGTACTGAAGAGCAGGCCACTGCGCTGGCTAAGCTAGGCGAGAAGGTACGCAATCTCAGAGATCACGGGCTCGCAGAGGGTGCCAGCACGCGGTTGCTTATTTACGCCGGTCGGTTGATGCGAGAAGGTATCCCCGCACGTCGGGCTTGCCAGGTGGCCATAGTCTGGACACTTACTGACGAAGCGGAACTACAACGCAGCGTGGAAGAGGTGGTTTCCTCCATCTTCGAATAGAGGTTTTGATGGGTTTATCCACCCCCGACCTGGTAAGGCAGGCACTGGCGCACCGGTCCAAATGGAGCGTGACCGATGATAGCTTTATGCCTGCTGCCGTATTGATAGCCTTGTACCCCAAAGACGGCCAATACTGCATTCTCCTGAACAAGAGGTCGGAGCAAGTCGAACACCACAAGGGCGAGATTTCCTTTCCTGGTGGTGCCCGCGACCCTGAAGACGGCGACTTCACTGCGACCGCCCTAAGGGAAGCGGAGGAGGAGATGGGCATCAGCCCCTCTCACGTTACCATTCTCGGCGAGTTGGACGACGCGGTTACCCGCAGCGGGTTCGGCGTCAGAGTGTTTGTTGGCGAAATTCCCTATCCCTACCCCTTTCAGCCCAGTGATGTGGAAATAGCCGAGGTTTTGGAGGTCCCCATCGCCACCCTCTATGATCCGGCAAACATCCGTTGGGAAACTCGTTGGACCGGCGAAGGCCTGAGTACGGCTTATTCCTACGTGTTTGAAGAGCACGTGGTCTTCGGCGCCACTGCCAAGATCCTTCAGCAATTTCTGGACATCATGAAAGACTCTCTTAAGAAGGAGGGGCTAACGTCTTGAGCAATGCTCCCTTTGATGAAATAGAAGCGGAATTATCCAAATTCCCTCCCGGCGTAATGGATGCTTATCGGGAAGCATCCGAGGCAATGGAATCCTCTTTTTCTTCCGAAGAACTCCTCCTCTGGGCTAAGGAAGGAGCGGCTATTGCGGGCCAGACCGTCCGGTCCTGGGAATCGGCGGTGGAGTACTACCGCGTATGTCCGCTGGTAGCCCGATCGCTGGCCTTTCCCTCGTTCATGCAGTGGGCCCGGTGCGGGACGTATCTGTCCCAGGACTCTCCGGCCCTGGCTGTCTCCTTCTTCAAAGCCAGCCCGTCAATAGTGTCCAACCTGCGACCCCAGTACATACCCCGCTGGGCTGGGTTGGGCCGCAGTTTGTACAAGGGAACATGGAAATCAAGCACGCTGTCGGGCCGCTTTTTCGAGGTGAGCCCTGACCTGATTCGCAGCTTGCCCTTCTGGGACGTTGAGGTATTCGCGTCCCTGATCGAGGCTCTTTCCTACAAGTCCTACGATATAGCCGTGGAATGCCTTACCCTGGGCAAGGACGTTCTGCCGGTAATGGGGCGGGAACGCGAAGCTTTCCTGGCCATGTGCCGAGCCCTGTCCGATGGCAATTGGCGTGAGGTCAAGAGCTGTTTCGAAGTAGCGCCCAAGGCTTTGCAACAGATTGAAGAGGGCCAGACCAGTCGATTCCTGAAGCTGGGTGAGCGTCTCACAAAGGTTGGAATTCGAGACACGGCTCGGTTCCTTTCTGACGGTAGTCTGGCGCTGAGCGAGGTGCCCCAGGGTTCGCAGGCCCACATTCTGGACCTGTGCGAAGGCCTGCTTGCCGTGACTCCGGAAGCGGTTCCGTCATTTCTCAAAAGCCTGGATGGCGTGTTGCGCCGGGTTACTATCAACCAGTTGGACACCTGGTTCCATCAAGGCGTTCAGCTCTTAAAGGAAAACCCTGAAAGCGGTATCGCGTTCTTCAAGGTAGAGTCCAATACATCGGAGTCAATGCTTGAGACCCTGTCATCCAGCCTGGAACTGGATCGAGTCAAGGGAGTAGTCAGGCTCTATTGCCGTGCCCTTTCAGGCTCTCCCATAGAAGTCCTGAACACCCAGGAACTGGTACGCCGGAACATCGGCTGGGTGGATGAGGACACAGCATCCACGGACGGCACGAAGGTATTCTTGCCGCCGGTGGTGGACCACTACCAGGACAAGAGCCAGAATTTTTCGTGGTTCAAGGTGGTCGCTACCCACCAGGTGGGCCACCTGGAATTTGGCAGTTTTTCCTACGACTTCACCAGGCCAGCCCTCCGATTTGAGGAGGAGAGGCGTTATGCCGTGGAGAGGGAGCGGGGAGCTCAGGAAATTAGCGACGACGTGCTGGTGGGCGACGTAGAGGCCGACGGCCAAGTTCGCGCCTATACTGACATCGGACGCTTCCTCAGCCTTTTCGACAACCGCCGCCTGGCCTTTGATCTTTTTACAGTCCTGGAGGACTGCCGGCTGGATTTCCGTATTAAGGTTGAATACCCGGGCATTCGTCGGGTCGCCATGGATGTGCAGTCGGAAACCTTGGCCCGCCGGCCGGAGGTAGAGGACCTACCTCTTCAGGAGGCCCTTGTCGAACTTCTGATCAGGATGAGCCTGGACCAGTTCAACAACCTCCCCGTCCCCGTAGACTTCAAGGAAGAGGCCACCATGCTGGCCCAGATTCTGCAAGTGCTGAGGGATGCTTCGGCCAACGTGGAAGACACGGCAGAAGCAACACTGCGGGCCTACGAGATTATTTCGCGCCTGGAGAACGAGACTCAACCCGAAGACCAGTGGGAACCTGAAGATATGGAGGAACCTGGCGACTTTTCCGAGGAGGAGTTCCAGTCTCTCCTGGACAAGCTGCAGGCCTCTCAAAATGCCTCTGGAGACAGCGGCGAAGGCGACCCCTATGACTCTCCGGAGCCCGTGGACTATCGTGGCGACTTCAAGCCCGAGATGGTGCAACTCCTCACCAAGCTTCAAATGGACCAAAACCAGCAGGGCGAAGGGGAGCCCCTTTCCCAGGAGATGCTGGAGCAATTGCTGCAGGATAGCGCGGAGCTTGAGTTGGACGCAGAGCAGGGTGACATAAACAACAGTATGAGCACCTTCGCTCAGAATATTATGAAGGAGGCGGGTGTGCCTCCTCCCAATTCTCAACCCGGTCAAGGCTACGGGCCGCTGCTGCACGACGATGACCAAGGCGGCGAACTGGAAGCCCGTGAACCGAAAACATACGTCTATGACGAGTGGGACTTCCGCGCCAATGACTACAAGCCGCGCTGGTGCGTGGTCAAGGAGAAGTCCCTGGACGAAGGTGATTCAGCCTTCTACAACGATTCGTTGAAGAACTACTCAACTCTGCTCAACCACATCAAGCGGCAGTTCGAGTTGATAATGCCAGAAACCTTCCGGAAAATTTACCGGATGATAGATGGCGAGGATATCGACCTTAACGCGGCGTTGGAGGCCGCGGCAGACATCCGAATGAAGGTGCCGCCCGATGAGAAAATTTACTGGCGGCGCAACAAGATTGAACGGAACGTTTCTGTGGTTTTCCTGTTGGACATGAGCGCTTCCACAGCGGAGGCCATCGACGAAGGTCGCCACACCGTGGACGACCGGGATGCCCCCGACGATCCGGTAGAATACATGGTCTGGCTGCGCCGGCGTCGCGAAGGCTTGGTCCGCCGGCACTACAAGCGGATTATCGACCTTGAGAAAGAGAGCACAGCCCTCTTGATCTCGGCCTTGGAATCTATCGGCGACAATTATGGCATTTACGGCTTTTCCGGCTACGGGCGGGAGAACGTAGAGTTCTATGTGATCAAGGATATTGAGGAAAACTTCAGTGAGCGCATCAAGCGGCGCATAGACAAGATAACGCCTCTCCATGCCACCCGCATGGGTAGCGCCATCCGCCACGCCATAACCAAGCTGGAAAACCAGGACTCGCCGACCAAGATAATGTTCCTGATCAGCGATGGACGTCCCCAGGACCGGGGCTACAGCAGGGAAGGTGTGGAGAAGGAATACGCCGTCCATGACACTCACATGGCCCTGATGGAGGCCAAGCGGAAAGACATCACACCTTTCTGCCTGACCGTGGACAAGGCGGGCCACGATTACCTCAAGGAGATGTGCGGTGATATGGGATACGAGGTCCTGGGCGACATCTGGGCGCTCCCAGAACGGTTGCCCATGCTCTATAGGCAATTGACCGCCTAGCCAGGGAAATGAAGCCCCTGGAGAGGGTCAGGAAGACTTCGGGAAAAGCGATGGGGCGGGTTTGTAACCCGCCCCATTCTTTGTTGACTTCGAACCACGCTACAGCATTATTGTTTCTCTGCAACGATCAGCTTACGAAGTTCCGTGAGCGCCGTGTTGGCCACCCGGCGCTTGATGACGATTCGACGTGGCGGAGTGCGAAATTGCAGCTTACGGGTCGACTCTCTCCCCGCGATGGCCACATACACCTGACCCGGCGGCTGATTCTCCTCGGGGTTGGGCCCAATCACTCCGGTTATGGCGACTCCATAGTCAGCCCCTAGGCCGTCCCTGGCTGCATAAGCCATTGCCAGGGCAGCTTCTTCGCTTACAGCACCGTAATTGTCCAAAACGTGCGAAGGCACACCGTTTGCCATCAGCATTTCCGGCGTCATGGCCACTATCCCACCCCTAAAGTAGGCAGAGCTACCAGGTATGTCGGTAATGCTGTTGGCCAGGAATCCGCCGCTGCACGACTCCATGGTAGCCAGGGTTAAGCCCGCTTCCGTTAGAGCCTGACCGGCAGCCTGCTCGGGGGTCTCTGCATCGTAACCCCAGATGTACGGACCCAACCTGTCTGTGATAGCTGCCTCAACCGGAACTATCATATCGCGGGCGGCTTCCTCATCTCTTGCCCTGGCTATGATTCGGAGGTGTATTCCATCGGCTTTGGAATATATTCCCAAATAGGGATTCTCGTGTCCGAAAAACTCGGATATTTCTTCGTCTATAGCAGCTTCAGACATGCCGAGAGTCTTTATATTTCTTGTGATGGTTACTTCTTCATCCACCATTTCCTTGAGCAGTGGGGCCACTTCCTCGTGCCAAATGGGTTGCATCTCTCCTGGCGGGCCGGGCATGCACACTACTATCCGGCCATCATTCTCAACCCACCAACCTGGAGCCGTCCCATTGCGGTTGCGGACAAACCGGGCGGAAGGGATGAGATGGGCCTGCTTGATGTTATGGGAAGGCATTTCAATGCCCCTTCCCGCAAAGTAACGCTCGAGGTTGCCGACAACCTCCTGCTGGACAGTGAGCGTTTCTCCCAAGGTTTGAGCCATCGCCTCGCGGGTAAGGTCGTCTTGAGTCGGCCCCAACCCTCCAGTGGTAAAGATAATATCCGACCGTTTCAGACCCCGAGAAAATGCGTCCGCCAGCTTTTCCAGGTCATCTCCGATGATGGAAACCCACTGCAACTGGATGCCCAGAGGTGGCAATTGGCCTGCAATCCAGGAGGCATTGGTGTCGGTCAACTCGCCCATCAGCAACTCAGTGCCAATGGAAAGAATTTCAGCCTTCAACTATGCACCTCGCCCGCTGATATAGCCGGAAGCGCCGGCTCAAGGAAAAAAGATAAGCTTGAGGTATTGAGGGAGTCTTTAGCATCCCACTGCCTAGACTAACTGCCCTCGGTTGGTGGGTAAGGCGGGTCGGTGGCCAATTTTTCGATTGCCGCAGCCCACTCTGCCGGCACAGTAAACAACTCCGGCTGTCCGGAAGTGACAGCGTAACGTTGTTTGCCGTCAGGCGTCAGGTCTCCGAGAAAGAATTCGTGGGTCTGGTCGGCATTTGTGGCCAGCCAAACACTGGTCATTGCCTGCTCCAATCCATACTCTTCAGGATTATCCAGGTCTTCAGTTACGGTTTCTATGACATTGGGGTTCTCGAGAAGCTCATCCTCACCATTCCAAAGGTCCGCCGGAATCTCAAATTCCTTATCTTCAGCTTCACCCTCTCCCTGTTCAATGATGAACCAAGTCTCACCGGTGGCGTCAGAGCCGTAGATGACCGTTTCCTCATCCATAGTTACTTCAAAGTAAACGACATCCTGCTTGCCGGTATTCAAGAGCTCCCGGTCCTGTATATCAGTATCGTAAAGGCGGGGATAAGGGGGCTGGAATACAAGGCGATTCACCACTCTGGCCCAAATCTGAGGGACGATAAAGAGCTTTGGGGAGCCGACCAGCCTGGCGTATTGATTCTGCCCATCGGGCGTTATGATGCCCAAGTGCGCCTCGTAGGTGCGGCCGGTACGCTCGGTCATTTGAACCTTCGTGACAGGCGGATCCAATCCGTACTGAGAAGGGTTTTCCATTTCATCGGACAAGGTCCGGTTGACCTTGGGGCCGCTAAGCAATAGAGGGGTACCGCTCCACTTGTCCTGGTATACCTGGCGGTCTCCGTCTTCTTCAACTATGAACCAGCGTATCCCACCTGGTTTCTTCTGGTACTCAACCGTGTCACCTTCAAACGTAACGGTAATATTTACCAGCGAATTATCATCCACTCGCCAAAGCCAGGCTTGGTCCTGTTTGGGTTCCGGGTCCCTGGTGAGAATTACTCCAGCAAAAGTGCCACCAAAAAGGATGAGCACTATAATCAAAAGAACGGTGAGCCGTATGTTCATCTAGCGTTTACCTGTTGTTGAAACCGAAAGAAATTCATCCACTGAATACGCAGTTTGCACAAGAACTGAATCGGTGTCGCCGGAGATACCGGACCAACCAGAAAGGAGGGTTGCTTCAATCTTTCCTCGCTGATTTCCCTCGGTTTACCTAGCGCCGAACCCACCAGACCATAGCAGCCAACAATCCCATCAAGCCCGGCAGCAACAGCCAGGAGGAAAACTTCACGAAGTTCTCCTGGTTGCGGTCTACGTTGAATTCCCTGGTGGTGATGACCTTCGGCCGCAGGGAAACCAGGGAATGGTCTCCTACCAGGTAGTTGACCGAGTTGAGGAACAGGTCTTTTCCACTGCCCCGGTCGTAGAAACTATTCGACACAAAGTCAGAGTCGCCCATCACCACCAAGCTGGCTATATCGTTCTCGTTGACGGAGGACGGGTCTGACGGAACCGGCGCGCCAATTGGCCCCAGCGCCCGCACGAAAGTAACCGGAGTAAAGGGACCAACCGGGTCCGGTTCATTATCCTGGTCCGTCCTTGGTTCGGTTCGCTCGATATCTTGAATTACGTAGCTGTTGCCGGAGCTGAAAGCCAGGGGGACGGGTTGCCTCAACCCGGAACCGTCGTCAAATGACTGGAGGGCCGCCGCACCCGGCATGTGCACGAGGTCCAGGGAATTGCCTTTGGGAGTCGTAATTTGCAGGAGGGTCTCAAGAACATCCCTGGGAATCTGGGAGATAACCTCTCCGGGAAGTTCCATTGGATTTACAGTCTGCAACCTTAATGTATGAGGATTGCCAGGCAATGAACCGTCCAGGTCGCGAATGTAGCCCGTATTGATCACGACGCCCCAGGTTGCCATGAATTGCCTGAAGGATTCCGGGGTATCCGGGTCGGCCAGGAACACCAGCCGACCTGCGGAGGGCCGGTCGCTACCGTCGGAATTTTTTCCTTGCAAGAACTGGTTCAATACCTGGGCATGGGCTTCCGGCAAGTCACCGGTCGGTCGGGCGATTACCAGCAGCGCGGCATCATCGGGTACGCCGACATCTTCGTTCTGCCGGGCCCACCGCAAGGGCTCCACCCGGTAATTGTCTTGCTCCAGTCCAACGCGCACATTGCTGTAGCCATCTGAGCCATCACTAGAAATGCTGCGCTCGCCGTGTCCATCTAGGAAATAAATGGGTTTCTTTTCCTGCCCCGTTACCAGCAGGATGCTGGTGACCAGGTCCTGCTCCAGGTGGCTGTACTCGGCATCCTTGGGCTGAATTACGTCCAGAACATCTCCCTCCCTTAGCTTTACGACAATCGACTCGTTGACAAAGGCAATCGGAGTGGCGCCAAAGTACTGGCTGACCCTCTGGGGGTTAACGTCCGGATCAATGAATGAAGAATGAAACCTGGTGGGGCGAGTCGCCTCAAATTCGCGCAAAGTCTCACGAACCTTGTCTTCGCGATTGAGCAACTGGTAGGCAACACTAGCGCTGCCCTGGGGGCCAAGGGAGACTTCCGCCTTGTAGAACGCAATAACCTCGACATCCTGGTCAAGGTCATCAAGCAGTTGCTCGGTACGGTCGGCCAGGCTGTATTGATTGGTGGCGGTAACGTCCACTCTGGCATTGGTCCCAAAAGAGACCGCATTAGCGACAATAATAATACCCAGAAAAGCCGCCAGCATTATCAGTGAATTAACGCCATACCTGCCGGTACGGCTGATGAAGGCTGCCACTACGGTACTCAGCGAGATGAGGCCAACCAGGACAAGCAGGGATATTCCAAAACCGAGGCTGATGAAGCCGTAAAGGCGCATGGAACTTACGAAGGCCACGAGGGTTGCCCCCGCGACGATGGCAACTATGCCGGCGATAACAAGCGGAGTTCCAAATGTGCCGATAGCGTTAAGGGACGGTTCAAAAAAGCTGAAGAGTGTCCTGGACCTTACTTCTACTTCTTCAGTTTCCTCTTCCTCTACAGCGGTAGTTTCCAGAGGTTCAGATTGAGGGGGACGGGTGGAACGTCCGCCTCTGCGGCGCCGCCTCCAGTCCCCACTCACATTTGTAGGTTCTTCGCTCATTCTATCTCCATCTCCGGAATTCCAGCGCCCGGATTGCCAGGAAAAGGAACACGGCAGTGACGCTCAAGAAATAAACTATGTGCTTGGTGTCTATAACGCCCCTTCCGAAATCCTCAAAGTGGGACTGGAGCCCTATCTCGTTGATTAGTACGGAAGCGAGTCCCCCAACCAGGTCCGAACTGAAATGGACGAAAGACAGGGCAGCGATAATGCCCATGGCCACAAAGCCGGCTACAATCTGGTTGCTGGTGATGGTCGTAGTCAACATGCCAATCGCCAAAGCTGCGGCCCCAAACAAGAACATGCCAAGATAACCCGAGTAAATGGGACCCATATCCGGTTCGGCAAAGATATAAAGAAGCAGGGGATAGTACAGAGTAAGGGCGAGCAAAGCGACCAGGAACGCTAAACTGGCCAAATATTTTCCAACTATAATTTCCCAGTCTCTCACGGGAGACGTAAGAAGCAACTCGATTGTTCCCAACTTCTGCTCCTCCGCCAGAAGGCGCATGGTAAGAGCCGGGGCAATCAGAACAATGAGAATGGTACTCCATATGGAACTGAACAAGGTGGCTAGAGTGGCTTCGGGGAAGGGGTTGTTCTCGCTGGGCACAACGCCGGCAGCAAAGATAATTCCGGTTATAGCCAGGAAAATCATTCCAACAATGTAGGCTATAGGAGTGCCGAAATAGGCTTGAATTTCCTTCCAGGCCACCGCCTGGATTGTCCGCATTTTAGAGCTCCTCGTGAGTAGTTAGTCGCAGGAAAATGTCCTCAAGGCTCATGCTCACCAACTGCATGCTGAGCAGACTCCACTCGTTGCTGACCACGGCTCGGGAAATCTCATCCCGCAAATCCCGGCCCCGTTGAACCTGGACAATAAACAGGTTGCGGCCCTGCTGATACCGGTGGTTAACTTCGGCAACCCCGGGTACGCGCCGGAGCGTGGCTAGCACTTCCTGAACCGGCCCACCAACCTCAACCTGTAACTGGTCCACTCCCTGAAGGCGCTGGGCCAGGTTACTGGGCGAGTCTTCGGCGACTATACGGCCTTCGTGAATGATCAGCACCCGCTCGCAGATCATATTCACTTCCGGCAGAATGTGGCTGCTGAGCACCACGGTCTGTTCTTTACCCAAATCCTGGATTAGACGACGGGTTTCCACGACCTGGATCGGGTCAATACCGATGGTTGGTTCATCCAATACAAGAACTTCCGGTTCGTGAAGAATGGCCTGCGCAATGCCCACACGCTGCCGAAATCCCTTGGACAGCTTGCCGATGATGGTCTTGTGGTAGTCCTGCAATCGGCAAACCTCGACAACATCCCCAACCCGGCGCTTGATCTGGCGCGCCGGCATGCCCCGCAGAGTTCCCATGTACTTGAGATAGTTAGTCACCTGCATTTCAGTGTGGAGCGGAACAGTTTCAGGCAAGTAGCCGATCCGCTTTCTTACCTCAAGCGACTGCTCCACCACATCAAAGTCGGCCAGAGTTACTTTCCCCTGGGTGGGGGGCATAAATCCGGTCAGAATACGCATGGTAGTAGTCTTGCCTGCGCCGTTGGGGCCCAGGAAACCCAAGATTTCTCCCTTTTTTACGCCAAAATTGACGTCCTCAATAGCAGGCTGGGGGCCATAATAGTGTGTCAAGTCATTGGCTTGAATCATCAAGGCATCAGTTTTTTGTTCTTCCATTCTCAAGCCGGCGAAAAATTCGGTTCATCCGACGAGCCCGTCGTGAGGTCGCCACTCAAAAGATTCGCCTACTCCCCCTCATATATCTACGTTGAACAAAAGCATTAGTGATGATATTCTATACGTCGGCATTTGCCAAGAGTAACCAGGGGGACGTAACCGTCCCCCGCTTGATTTTTTGACCCTTCGGAGGCGAAAGACACCAAAGATGCACTTGGTTATTGACGGATACGCTGGCGACACCGGCAAGATGTGGAACGCGGAACTGGTCAGGGAGTTTTTGATCAACTATCCGGACAAACTTGGGATGACCAGGATCACCGACCCGAATGTCCTGGAATACAATGGTCCCAAGATCGAAGATGCCGGGGTTTCAGGATTCGTCATAATAGCGGAAAGCCATATCAGTATTCATACTTTTCCTTATAGGAATTACGTTAATATTGACATCTTTTCCTGCAAGTCTTTCGACAACGAACAGGCCACGCGTGACGCCAAGGACTTGTTTGACCTAAAGGATATGAAAACCTGGCTTCTTGACCGTGGCCTCGAATGGCTCAATGGTGACCAGGGCCTTACCGAAACCCAGGAACAACGTTCCGCTCTCCTTTCCTAGGGGCCGTACTGTATCTTGGACGGACAGGATGACATAAACCTGCCCTGGATCCCGTCTAACTTCCTGGCGCTTCCTCCCCATCAGTCTGACCTGTCGACAGCCGGGGTAGTCCTGATCCCCGTACCTTACGACAGTACAACTTCCGTTCGCAGTGGTGCCCGACAGGGGCCTTCCGCCATTATCGAGTCCTCCTATGCTTTGGAAGATTACGACTGGGAACTGGATCTGGATGTCTCCCAAGTGGGCATTCATACTACCCAGTCCGTCGAACCACATACCGGAGACCCCGCGCAAATGGTTGAAAGAGTCCGTCGTGCCGTGGGGAGCTTTCTGTCCTCCGATCGTTTGGTGGGGGTAATTGGTGGCGACCATTCCGTATGCATCGGGTCGGCCCTGGCCCACCTGGAAGCCTATCCCCATATGTCCGCGCTATACCTCGATGCCCACGCCGACCTGAGGGACAGTTACCTCGGAACGTCCTGGGGCCATTCGTCGGGCGCCCGTCGCATTAACGAGCACTGCCCGGTAACCCTTGCCGGAGTGCGCAGCATGGCTCCCGAAGAGCGTGATTACCTGCAAGCCGCAGCACTACCTGCCTTTGCCTGGCCCCAACCCAAGGAGGAAACGGTAGAGGGATATGCCCGTAGAATTGTATCGGGCCTGGGAGAGCAGGTTTACATAAGCATTGACCTTGATGTTCTGGACCCGTCGTTGATGGCAGCGGTGGGAACCCCGGAGCCCGGGGGAATGTTCTGGCATGACATCGTGGCCATCTTGCGTTCCGTGGCAGAGACCAGGCAAATCGTGGGATTCGACGTCAACGAGTTGGCTCCCCAAGACGGGCCACCTGCCTGTACCTATACCGCGGCAAAGCTTATCTACAAGATAATCGGGCTGGCCGCCACATCTCCCCATTCACCAGTTCGACCATACCTGGTCTGACCGGCGCAACTTTGCGCCCCGTTTTCACACTTATAGTCCGCTAGTTTTTCTACTTTATTTTCGAGTTTTCCACCATGCCTGGTATCTCGCGCTGTTGCCTTTACTGGCTAATTTGAGTGCCGTATGTTTAGATGAATATAGGGGCTCATTTCACACTTATTGTTTGCTCGGCAGCTGCCATCCAAGGACATGGTGTGGTGCAGAATGACCAGACAGGAGAATGGGTAACAAAGGCAAATGGACGCGTCTATCCGACTGGGGAAGATTTTCGGCATACCCATAGGCATCAACTATAGCTGGCTGATTGTCTTCGGCCTGGTAATCTTCCTGATGTCGGCCAGGTTCAGCGAATTTTATCCCCATTGGCCTTTGGCTTCCCGTTGGACGGTCGCCGTCCTGACTACAGTGCTCTTCTTTCTTTCGGTGCTCGTGCATGAGTTGTCCCACAGTTTGGTAGCTCTGGCTAAGGGGATTCCAGTGCGTGGCATCACTCTGTTTATCTTTGGCGGGGTGTCCCAGCTCGCTCATGAGGCCCAGCGCCCTTTAACTGAGTTCCTGGTCTCGGTAGTGGGTCCGGTCACCAGTCTGGCATTGGCGGTGATTCTGGGAGTCTCCTGGTACCTGTTTGGGGAATACAGCTCTTACTTGAGCGCTGTCCTTTTTACGTTATTCGCCATAAATCTTTCCCTTGGCATATTTAATATGCTGCCGGGTTTTCCCCTTGATGGAGGACGCGTCCTTCGGGCCGGAATATGGGGTGTGACCGGCAACTATTGGTTGGCTACCAAGCTGGCTATTAGAGCCGGGCAGGGTCTCGGGATAATCATGGTTGGTGGAGGAATCGCCTGGGCATTGACTGGCGAGTTCCAATCCTTCTGGATGGCGCTGGTCGGTGGGTTTCTGTTTTACGTTGCAACCACCAACTACCGCCAGGAGGCAATGAGGGAGCAGCTCCGGTCCTGCCGGGTCTCCGAGGCAATGACGTCAGAGTGGACCTTGCTTCCCGGTCACACTTCAGCCCTTTCGACAGAGGCTTTGTTGGCCCTCTCCAGGTCCAATTATCATGGGATATTGGTTGATGGACCGCCGTATGGAATAGTCACTGGCCAGGCTGTGGCTAATACCTCTTCAGAGTTTCTTCAGAACGCCACGCTGGGCCAACTCATGGCCCCTTTGGACTCTTTTCCCACCTTGAATGCCGACCTGGGAGCCTTTGATGCCATGGAGTGTATGGACGCCGAAGGTTGGCAAACAGTCGCACTGGTTCGCGAAGGCTATCCCGTAGGACTAGTTAGCCGGTCGGAAATATTGCTTTTGTTGCAGTTGCGGCGGCGACGGCGTTAGCTCCGCCTGTAAACCGGCGCCTATATGCCTGAACTCTCGGCAGGCGTACTTCCAAGGACTGCTTTTGATCTACATTAGCCGTGTGCTGCAATTCCGTCTGCAATATCTTACCTACGGACGGAAGCTGGCTGTGCTAAAATGTTGAGCAGGCTGCAACTGAGGTTATCTATGTCATCTCCAGGCCTCATTTACCTGGATCACGCCGGAACCACTCCCACCGACCCTCGAGTCCTCGAGGCTATGCTGCCTTACTTTACCCAGCTTTATGGAAATCCTTCCAGCGTGCATACCGTGGGTCAGGAAGCTCGTTATGCGCTGGATGGCGCCCGGGAGCGTGTGGCCAAGGTGTTGGCTTGTCGGACGAGCGAGGTTGTGTTCACCAGCGGTGGCACCGAATCGGACAATGCGGCAATCATCGGCGCTGCCACTGCCCTGCACGAGACGGGAAACCACATCATAACTTCAAGCGTAGAACATCATGCCGTGCTCCATACCTGCCAATATCTTGAAAACCTGGGTTACGACGTGACCTTTCTTCCAGTGGATGAATATGGGAACGTCAGCCCAGAACAGGTTTACAATGCAACCGGCCAACGGACTACCCTCGTGTCCATAATGTACGCCAACAACGAAATTGGAACCATTAACCCAATTACCGAGATTTCAGCAGCGGTACAAAAGCGGGCAGGCGAGTTGGACCGGACTATAGTAATGCACACGGACGCGGTTCAAGCCGCCGGTTTCCTCGACCTGAACGTGCGCAGACTGGGCGTAGACATGCTTAGCCTGTCCGGGCACAAGTTCTATGGGCCAAAGGGGACCGGTGTCCTGTTTGTGCGACGGGGAACGCCCTACATGCCGCTTTTATTAGGCGGCGGGCAGGAACGGGAGAGGCGATCGGGCACGGAGAATATCGCCGGCATAGTGGGGCTTTCCGTAGCATTGGAAATGGCCGACACGAGCCGGGAGGACACTTCTGCGAACTGTACGGCCCTCCGAGACCGTATAATTCGGGAAGTCACTGAGACTGTGCCTGACACCAATCTGAATGGCCACCCCATTCAACGGCTCCCCAACAACATAAACTTTTCCTTCGAGGGTGTTGAAGGCGAGTCTGTCCTGCTGGGCCTGGATATGGCGGGCGTGGCGGCTTCCAGTGGCAGCGCATGCAGTTCCGGCTCACTGGAGCCTTCGCATGTATTACTGGCACTGGGACAAACGGCTGAATTGGCCCGGAGCAGCCTCCGAATTACTTTGGGGAAGGAAAATACCGAGCAAGAAGTGGATTATTTAATGGGCGTTTTGGTTGACCTCGTTAGTCGGTTGCGCCAACTGCCCACACTAACTACGACAGGTTCCTGAAGAGGGTATGAAAAGGTATTCTTTGTTTTCAAAAGCAAGCCTTAAGACTTCGTTAGTTGTTTTTTTCTCCTTGACATTGCTGGCTATCCTCGGCTGCGCTGACGTTTCTCCGGCAATGGGAAAATACTATACGGGGCGCACCCTGCACGTTAGTGTTGTAGCTATGGAGAGGGCCCCAGAGCTAATCTACACACTTCCGAGGGGCGGCGAGGCCCCCACCTATTACCGGATCGCCCCGGAAGAAGAAGGCCAGGAACTCTTGATGATGCGGGTTAAGGTGGAAAACCACAAGGCCACCAGCGCCATCGTTGACATCGACCAGGGCGCCGCAGAAGTGCGCGATTTCTTCCACGAGAAGTACTTTCCCATTAACGTGAAGGAACGGCCCGAGGAAATTGGCACTCCGGAAAATGTGGCTCAGCAACGAGTTGCCCAGTGCCCAATTTCTGACCAGCAGCCGCGAAACCTTTGTTTCCTTTGGAATACTTCCTACGACGACGGAACCACCAGAGCATTTGAGCTGTTGCAGGGATTCGGTGTCGATGGTTGGTTGATTTTCGAGGTTCCCAAGGACGTGGAAATACGGGAACTACGGTGGAGAGCAGGGGACGGGCTGACCATTGAGTTCTAGGGATACCTGAGCCTGTTAGGTCACTGGCTGGGTTAAGCTCAATGCAACTTTGGTTGACGCCTCAGCCTGTCACCTCAGAACTACCTTGGCCTTGAACATTCCGCAGGAATCGGGAATTCCAGCCCGTGGCGGCGCACCATGGCCCCGACGTTTGTTCCACGCTACTGTCGGGTCATCAATACCAGTTTTTGCGATCTTCGTGTCTGACCCCTTGCCAGCCCAGCTAGCCGGAATTCTAGCTGTCGTGAGCCTCGCCCTGGATCTCATCCGCTTCCGAATTGCCTGGCTAAACCGGATCTTTCTGCAATCCCTCCGCTTGCTTCTCAAAAGGGACGAGGACCGTCGAATCACTGGCGCTACTTACCTGTTGATTGGCGCCTGCTTCGCCTTCCTGCTATTTGATAAGTCTCTTGCCATAGCCGTCCTGCTGTTCTTATCCCTGGGTGACCCCGCGGCCGCCCTGGTAGGGCGTCCCATACCCAGACCGCGGGTTTTTGGAAAGTCTCCGGTGGGGACTTTAGCCTTCATTGCCGTGTCGCTACTGGTGATTGGCCTTTTGGTTATCGCAGGAGTAACGGAATTTAAGTGGATATTCGTCGCCGGAGCGGTCGTCGCCGGCCTGGTTGAACTGGCCCCATCCCCTTTAGATGACAATCTGACCATTCCTCTAATCGCCGGGGCCGTCATGCAGTATTTGCCTTCGTTTATCAGTTTCTAAGTGGGTCAATTGCTTTCAAAAAACAATGGATCAGACCAAGTAATAAGGGTCGCTCCCTCAGGTGCGACCCTTCTAATTAACCTGCCCTACCGATTGTTCTGCCCTGGCTTGCGGACTACTGAGCTCCATCAAACTCCACGAAATCCGCCCTCTCCCGTTGGAAGCGGAGATAAGCAGATTTTTTCATAGCAGGACGATGAGAGCTGGTAATTTCCGAGGCTCTCTTGGCGCCATCAGCCAGCAAATCTATTACCACCATTGCCATTACCTTGGCCGGATTGACTACGGCGGTCTCGTAGTCGGCAACCAGATATTCCTTGCTGTGCCCCGAACCGACGGCTCCTGCGGCATAGGGATGACAAACCGGCATCAGGTGACTCAAATCCCCCATATCGGTAGACCCGCCCCTGTTGCGGCGTCCTGGGATTACCAGGGTCCTGTTTTCCCCTACTACCGAAACCGCGTTCTGCCTGAACAGCTCCTGCAGATGGGTATCATGCTTCATAGGCAGGTAGCCAGGGATATTGGTGATGTTAACCTTGGCTCCAACCGCCAAGGCTCCGGCTTTGAAGCACCGATCCACCAGTGCTGAATTCTTAACCACTGCCTTGGGAGAGGCAGAGCGCACTCGCCACTCCAGCCGCACGTCAGCAGGAACGGCGTTTACAGCCTCGCCGCCCTTGGTCATTATCCCGTGAACGCGAACCGTATCCTCGCCCCGGAAAACTTCCCGGTTGCTGTGTATGGCCTGGAGGGCAAAAGAGGCAGCATTCAGAGCATTGATTCCCAGGTGTGGCGCACTACCGGCGTGGGACCCGCGGCCCAGGAATTGCACGTACTTTACTACGTGGCCGTTACTGGTGCCTCCCACCGCAAATTTGTGGTCTCCCATGTCGCTGGCGGTATGGCACATCATGGCCATGTCCACATCGTCGAATTCGCCGAGCCTGATTAGTTCCTGCTTGCCCCCCATGAATTCAAGCTTCTTATCTTCACGCAGCTGCAATCGCCGCGCCACTTCAATGAACTCTTCGGCTGGCACCGCGAATGGCACCAACTCCCCCGACAGTTCAGCCAGCACCTCCGGTTGAGTCAGCCCTCGAATGGCCCCAAGCATCATACCTATCTGGCAGTGGTGACCACACGCGTGAGCCGCGCCGGTGTCCTCATCTGCATGGGGGTGCTCATTGACTATTAATGAATCCAGTTCACCTATGACGGCGACCTTGGGGCCCGGGCCGCCCCCTCCCGCTACATGTCCTTTGACTCCAGTAAGTGCCAGCCCCCGACGATACTGAATGCCCATTTCGTCAAACTTGTCCGCAACCAATTGAGACGTTTTGTGCTCGCTGAATCCCGGTTCGGGGTTGTCAAGAATCTGGCGAGCTACCCCAATGATTTCATCACGGTGACGGTCGATTGCAGCGACAGCCTTTTGCTTCAATTCTTCCCTAGTTAACATATTTGTTCTGCCTCAAAGGTCTGTTCACTGGCCAAAGACCGCATGAACTTCAGATATTCCGGGCGGGTCATTTCAGGGCGGTGTTCCGCTACCACTTTGCTGCCCGCGCTGGCTCCGTCAGCCAACATGTCCACCACGGTGGCTGCCATGGCTTTGGCCGCCGTAATTACCGCCAACTGGTAATCCTTGACTACATAATCAGCACCGTGCCCCAGGCCAGTTGCTCCCCCCACGTAGGGATGGATGGCCGGCATAATCTGGCTGATGTCTCCCATGTCGGTGGATCCCGTTCGATGAGCGACGTGACCAACTCCTTCCGTGCCAACGAGGGAAGCAGCGTTGGGTCGAAAGAGTTCGTTCATCTGCTGGTTCTGACTAAGTGGCATGTAGCCGGGAATAGTCTGAATTCTAACGCCTGCCCCTACGGCCATAGCCCCAGCACGGAGGGCCCGGTCAACCTTTTTGTTGGCGTCCATAATGGCATCGAGGGTCCTGCCGCGCACAAATGTTTCCATCCTGGCTTCCGCAGGGACGGCGCTTACTGCCTCTCCGCCCTTGGTGATTATGGGATGGACCCGCACTGTGTCGGCATCACGGAAGGTCTCCCGATTATAGTGAATCGCAGTGAGTGCCAGCGTAGCCGCATTAAGGGCGTTGATGCCAAGATGAGGAGAGCCGCCGGCATGGGACCCCTTCCCCAGGAACTGAATTTTCTTCGCCACTGTCCCATTGTTGGTGCCGCTGATGCAGAGCTTGCCTTCCTCAACGGTGCTGGTGGTATGGACCATCATGGCCAGATCAACGTCGTCGAATTCGCCCAGCTTGATCAACTCCGGCTTGCCACCCAGGAATTCTATCTTGCCTTCGCGGCGCAACCCGTCCCTGTATTCTATTTCTATGTATTCTTCGGCAGGGACTGCCACCAGCGCGACGCGGCCGCTCAATGCCGACAAAACCTCAGGCTGGTTCAGTCCAACGGCCGCCCCCATCAACATGCCGATCTGGCAGTGATGTCCACAAGCGTGGGCGGCACCCGTAGTAGAATCGGCATAAGGATGTTCGTTGACGATCAATGAATCGAGCTCTCCCATCAATGCCATGGTCGGACCAGGGCTGCCGCCGAGCAAATCGGCCCGTACTCCAGTCAAACCGAGTCCGGACCTGAACGGAATGCCCATTTCGGCGAACTTGCCCGATACAAGCTGGGCGGTCTTAACTTCCCTGAAGCCAGGCTCGGGATTGTTCAGAATGGTCTGCGCCAGGTTGACCAGCTCATCCGCCTTGGCGTCGATGGCATCAAATACCTGGCGCTTCAGTTCTTCTTTTGATGGCAACGAAGTACCTCCTGGGACCGCAGCATAGCTGCGGCGTGTCCCGATTTTAGCAGAGAGAGTTTAAAATAGATATAACTTGAAAGAAGGGGTGGATGCGGACAATGAAGATAGTCATAGCACCGCAGAGCTTTAAGGGAAGTGTAACGGCCCTGTCGGCAGCTCAGGCCATTGAACGGGGTGTGCTAAAGGCCTCACCCGAGTCGGTTACCGCGCTGGTACCAGTGGCAGACGGCGGAGACGGCACACTGGAAGTTCTGGTGGACAGCACCGGCGGCGAAATATTTCGAAACATTGTTACTGGCCCCTTGGGTCATGCCGTTGAGGCTTCTTGGGGCGTTATGGGTGATGGCGAAACCGCGGTAGTAGAGATGGCGCGGGCATCCGGCCTTGCCATGGTTCCACCCCGTCGCCGCAATCCACGGACAACTACCACTTACGGGACCGGTGAAATCATTAAGGAGGCACTTGATAAGGGGTTCTCCAGGATAGTCGTGGGAATGGGCGGCAGCGCTACCAATGATGCAGGCATGGGCATGGCCGTAGCCTTGGGAGCCCGGTTCCTGGATGACCAGGGCAAACCTCTGCCCAAAGGAGGTAGTTCCCTGGCACGTCTAGAACGGATCGACGTATCCAATCTCCACCCAAGGCTGCGAGAAGTGACTATCATCGGCGCGACTGATGTGACCAACCCGCTATGCGGCGCCTCGGGGGCTTCAGCCATCTACGGCCCCCAGAAAGGCGCGACGCCGCAGATTGTAGCCGAACTTGACCTAGCCCTGGCCAACTTTGCCCGCGTTGCCCATCGGGACCTGGGAATCGACTTCCTGAACGAAGACCACCCGGGTGCCGGAGCGGCAGGGGGTTTAGGCGCAGGTCTTATGGCCTTTGCCCAGTGCAGACTTCAGTCGGGTATTGACCTGGTCTGCGAGGTCCTCAAGTTTGATGAAAACATCAGGGATGCCGATCTGGTTCTGACCGGAGAAGGCAGGGCAGACTTGTCATCCATTTATGACAAAGCTCCCGTGGGAGTGGCCAGAAAGGCGGCGCCGTACCAGGTACCCACCGTCATCTTGGCCGGCAGCCTGGGTGACGGATATGAAGAGCTATACCAGCACGGCATAGCCGCAGTCGTTTGTATCGCCGACCGGCCAATGAGCTTTGAACGCAGCCTCGCCAGGACAGAGGAATTGCTTGAAGGGGCAGCAGAACGCACCGTTCGGCTGCTGATGACAGGGTTCAAAAGCTAGACTGTGATTAATCCAGTCGTAATTTCACGAAATCGACAACCGTGTTGCCCAGAAACAGGGCGCGTTCAGCATCCAGGTCTTCGAAAGCTTCGGAGCAAATTCCGCCGGGCAGAAAACCAGGATAACGGGTGATCTCAAAGTATTTGTCCAGCTGGCGGGCCTCACTCTTCACGGTGTCGAAGAACATCTCAAATAACTTGGCGTCTTCGCAAAGATCGATTAGCGAGTGCCCCCAGACATCCTCGGCGCCGCGATGGTACAAGTATGCTTTTACGGCCTTTTCAGCCGCCTGCTGGCACAGGAAGCAAGCCAGGTTGAAGCGCCCTCCTTCCCGGTTGTACTGGGCATCCAGCAAGTCTTGTTCGGCTTGGCGCAGCCAGCGAGCCCCTTCGGCCAAGTTATTCGGCACTGAAAATCTCCCTTCCATGCTTTAATGTGGCTATGAGCGCCGGAAATGTGTCGCGCAATTGCTCGAATTCTTCCGGCGTGTAGACCTGGCAGTCCACGGACACCATGCTGCTCAAATGGTATGAAAAGAAGTCTGCCCTCCGCCCGAAAGTCGCATCGGTGTCATGAACTACTACCAGGTCAATCCTGCTTTCCGGCGATATGTCTCCGCTAACCATGTCCCCGGTTAAATAGACTTTTTCCACGCCCAATTGGGGCAATAGGCCCATGATATTCTCCAGTTCCTTTTCAAGCATTTGCTTGCGAAACTGGCTGAATCCGATCCTGACAGGCATCTTATAGCCTCCGGGGCTGCTTCTTCGAAGTGGTGCTTTAACCGAGCAAAACCAAATGGACTTCCCTGGGACCGTGAACCCCCACCACCAGCTTCATTTCGATGTCGGCAGTGCGGCTGGGACCGGAAATGAAATTCAGGTAACTGCCCATGTCCCCGCCATTCCGGTGATATTCGAGGCGTCGAAACAGAAACACGTCATCAAGGGTCCCGACCAAGTCCTCAACCCTAACCACGGCAACATGGACCGGTGGCACCAGGGAAACCAGCCTGCTCAAACCCTTGCGTGGCATCACTACCACTGAACCGGTCTCGGCTACGGCGTAGTCGGCTCCCGTTATTCCAATCCCAGAGCTGACAATCTGATTGCGAAGTTGCTGACGGGGACTGTCATCGTCTTGAGCAACAATGACTGACTCAATTCCCTGGCTTAACAAGGCCGGTTCGACCGGCAGGTCAGTGAATACGGGCTGGTCTGATCTTGCAATTCGAGAAACGTCCAACCTCTGGGCCAGTTCGACGATGAAACCGATTGCTTCTTCCGAGCTTGTCGTGCGAAAAAGGTTCCAACTCCGCAGTTGGGCTGTCTCGGCGAACCGTTCCAAGAGTGCGCTTGATTCCTCAGCAATACGCCGTTTCGAGGCCGCTGCCTGGCCCTCCAAATCCGCCAGACTCTCGGTCAGTCGGTGGTATGGAACCTCGGGTTCGGACGATTCCTGCCTGCCCAGGGAGTGGCGGACATGGGCCAGGAACTCTTCCTTGGGTACCCCCAGCGTTGAAATTTTTTGATCATCCACCAGAAGCCCCTTTAGTTCTCGCCCTGAGCTTTATTTTCAAGCTCTTTCGACCAGATACTCCGAAATGTTTGCTTGGGAAGAGCAGGTAGATCACGCCCTCCAGTCCACTTGGAAACCAGTGGAAGGGATACCTTTTTTGTTACTTTCCCGTCGGAAACGAAAGGAGTCTGAACCAGCCGGCCCACCTTGCTGGCTGCAGACAGGGCAGAGGGATTGCTCATCAGCCAGGCATAACCCTGGGCAGCCTGCTTCTCGGAGGTAGTGGCCGAGATTTCAGACTCGTCCGGGCTCTCCGCGATCTTGTGACGCAGGTGTAGCAACATGCGTGGGATATTTATCTTTATCGGACAAACCTCGCGGCACGCGCCACAAAGGCTGGAGGCTTGGGGAAGGTCCCGCGCCTCTTTTAGACCAACAAGCGTAGGTGAAACAATTGCTCCGATGGGGCCAGGATAAACCCAGCCATAGGCGTGACCGCCGATCTTTCCATACACCGGGCAGATGTTCAGGCAAGCCCCGCAGCGGATACAGTAAAGGGCCTCTCGCAACTCCGGGTCGGCAAGCAGCCGAGAGCGGCCGTTGTCCACCAAGACCAGATGGAACTCTTCGGGGCCGTCCTCGTCCTCCGGTCGACGGGGACCCGTAACCATGCTGACATAGCTCGTCAACCGTTGACCGGTAGCAGAACGGGGCAGCAGGCGAAGAAATACTGCGAGGTCCTGAACCGATGGAATCACCTTCTCCATCCCGGTAATCCCGATGTGAATGCGGGGAGCAGAAGTGCAGAGGCGGCCGTTGCCCTCATTGGTTATTATGACCAGGGAACCGGTTTCGGCCACCAGGAAATTCGCCCCGCTGATGCCCAGATCGGCGCTGAGGAACTTCTCACGAAGTGTATGCCGCGCCACACGGGCCATTTCCTCAATGTCGTCGGTGAGCGGGACGCCCAGCTTTTCGTGGAAAAGCTCAGACACCTGTTCTTTGGTCTTGTGGAGGGCTGGCGCGACCAGATGGGACGGGGTTTCCCCGGCCAATTGGATGATATATTCACCCAGGTCAGTCTCGTAAACGTCTATCCCGGCAGCTTCCAGGGTACGGTTCAGGTCCAACTCTTCCGATACCATGGATTTGCTCTTTGTAGCAACCTTGACCTGCCTGGACCGCGCTATTTCTGCGACTATGGCATTGGCATGGGCTGAATCGTGAGCAAAGTGAACCTGTCCGCCCGCTTGCGTGACTCGTTCGTGCAATAGCTCCAGGTAATAATCCAGGTGATCGAGAGTATGAATCTTGATCTGACGCGCTTCTTCACGCCATTCTTCCCAAGCTTCCCAACTTACTTCATCGATAGCATCCAGGCGGGCATCATTGAAACCGCCACCCACCTGTCGCAGCGCCCGCTGCAGATTCTCGTCCTGCATTGCGGCGCCCGACGCATAACCGAATTCCCTGGTCTTGATCTCAGCCACCAGAGGTGCCTCCATCAGCGGCCGCTCCGTCCAGGACTTCGGCAATGTGCCGGACCTCCACATTGAGTCCTTGACGACTTAACCCGCCGCCAATGTGCATTAGGCAGCCCATGTCACATGAGACGAGGGTAGTTGCATCTGTGGAAAGCACATTGGCAATCTTGTCCGCCATCATTCCCTCGGAGATGTGGGGATATTTGATCGAGAAAGTCCCGCCAAAACCACAACAGGTTTCTGCCTGGGGTAGAGCAGTGAGTTCTAATCCGCTTACCTGTTCGAGCAGCTTCAGCGGTTCTTCCCTGACATCCATCTCGCGCAACAGGTGGCAACTGGAATGGAAAGTAGCCTTTGCCGGAAAGGTTGCGCCTGAATCCTTCACCCCCAGAACCTTTACGAGAAAATCTGAAAATTCATAGACCCGGTCGGACAGGTGGGCCGCCTTTTCTTCCAACACTGGGTCTCCCGAAAACAGTTCCTTGTAGAAGACCTTGAGCATGGCCGCGCAAGAACCCGAGGGAACAACAACATACTGACTCAGGGAAAAACTGTTCAGGACTCGTTCGGCCAGTTGGCGGGCCAATTTAGTGAAGCCGGAGTTGTAGAGGGGTTGTCCGCAACACGTCTGGTCTAAAGGGAAGTCGACCACGACGCCATGCTTGCGCAACACATTAACCGCGCTTACACCCACTTGCGGATAAAGCTGGTCGACTATGCAGGTTACAAACAGGGAAACATTAACTTCAGGAGCCTGTGCCAATTGTCTCCTCAAAAATCTTCATTGGAAAGGACCGGAAACACACCGACTTGGCAACACTACTGGGAACTGGACTCGTAGCCGATTGCGGGTTAGGGTAACAGAAGGCAAAACCGGTAGCAACCGCATAGCTTCAAGATGAGAGAGGCACTAGACCGGCTAAATATCGTGCGCATTCTCGGTAGGAGTGTCCGTATTTACGTCTGTCGATCCTGTTCTTGTTGACCCTGTTTTCCAGCGGCCCATATAATTGCGGCTACTGAAGCAAAATTAGAGCGTAGATTCCGTACGGGACCCTCAGCAACAGGCAAGTAACTTCGTACCAGGAGTTTCCAATGCTCAGGTTTGATTTCCTGGAAGCAAGAAATGTTCGTCAAGCCATTTCGCTACTGGAGCGGCATGGGGAAGACGCAAGGCCAGTCGCCGGCAGTACCGATTTCCTGGTGCGCTGGCGGCAGGGATTCTGGCGCCCCTCCCACGTAGTCAATCTGAAGGGAATTTCCAGTTTGAGCCGCGTTTCGTATAGTTCCGGGAACGGACTCAGGCTCGGGTCCCTGGCAACGGTACAGGCTATAGAGTCCCATCCCCAGGTAAGGCGACGTTACCAGGCGCTGGCTGCCGGCGCCACGTCCTTCGCCGGCGTCCAGGTAAGGAATCTGGCAACTGTGGGAGGAAATATCTGCAACGCATCCCCGGCTGGCGACACGCTTCCTGCCCTGCTGGCTTTCGACGCGCAGTGCACGGTTGCCGGTTCGGCAGGCAACCGTTCCTTGCCACTGACCGAGTTCTTCCAAGGGCCGGGTCGTACCGCGCTCGTACCGGGCGAAATCCTCACGGAAATAACTTTGCCGACGCCGTTGCCCAATACGGGGTCTCTTTACATAAAGCACAGCCCTCGGGGAGCAATGGATATTGCTACAGTTGGCATCGCCTCCGTGATTTCTCTGGAAGATGATCGTCGGACGTGTCGCGACGCCCGGATTGCCCTGGGCGCGGTAGGGCCGATTCCCTTTCGGGCAAGAGCGGCAGAAGAATCCCTAAAGGGTAAAGCCTTGACCCAGGAATCGTTGGCTGAGGCGGCGGCGCTGGCACAGGAGGCCGCTACTCCGATTGACGACGTTCGCGGTACTGCGGTATACCGAAAGGCCATGGTTGGGGCCCTCACCCTGCGGACCCTTCAATATTCCCTCAGTACTGCCGGCGGTCAGGCAATGCCCTTTGAGGAATTGCGGCGACTGGCCGTACAAACGGCCTTTTAGTCCGCAAACCCTTACAATCCGCGATTATCCACTAAATTAGTCAAACAGAACTGCAAACACTCGAGGAGGTATTCAGTGAATAAGAAACCTCTCCAGTTGAAGGTAAATGGCCGACCAAGACAGTTATTGGTTGCGCCCTACTACTCGCTATTGGACACTCTTCGCGACGAACTGCAACTGACCGGTACCAAGAAAGGCTGCGACGAAGGGGACTGCGGGGCCTGCACTGTCATTCTCGACGGCAAGCCCATTACGTCGTGCCTGGTATTGGCCCTTAGCGCCCGTGATTCTGAGGTGACAACCATTGAAGGACTGGGGTCAGTAGAGAGTTTACATCCCGTACAGCAGGCATTTATTGAACGAGGCGGTCTGCAATGCGGGTACTGCACTCCAGGCCTTATCATGGCCGCCGCCGGTTTGCTCCAGGAAACGCCCCAACCATCGGAGGAAGAGGTAAAGTTTGCAATAGGGGGCAACCTTTGCCGTTGTACGGGGTACACCAAAGTGATTGAAGCCATAATGCTGGCGGCAGACAGGATGTCCGACGCCGGGAATTGATTCGGCATTGTTTGCATTTGGAATACCTTGAAAAGGTTCTATGTCATACCGTTGGCTATGCGGGTAATTGAGAATTACAGCTATCCCAGTCCTTAGTCAGGAGTTAACGAAATGACCACATACAAGGTCCTGGAGCAAAATAATCCCAGGGTTGATGCCTGGGAAAAGGTTACAGGCCGAGCAACCTATGCCGGAGATGTCTATTTGCCCGGCATGCTGCTCTGCAAGATTCTGGCCAGCACCCGCAGTCACGCCCGAATAGTAAGCATAGATACTTCGAAAGCAGAGGCATTACCGGGTGTTAGCGTCGTAATAACCGGAAGTGACTTCCCTGAAATTCGATTCGGCTCCGGGGCGTTGAAGGATCGCTACATAATGGCCCGGGACGAAGTCTATTACATTGGCGAACCGGTGGCTGCGGTGGCTGCGGAAGACGAAATCACGGCCCAGGAAGCCATCGGTCTGATCCAGGTCGAATACGATGACCTGGAATCAGTGGTTGATCCCCTGGCGTCCCTTCGAGAAGGATCCCCCGCAGTACATCCTGACCTGGAGAGCTTTGAGGGCTACGGCTTCACCATCGAGGGAGGTAATATCTGTACCCTTCTGGATGCAGACCGGGGAGACGTAGACCAGGCGTTCAAGGATGCCGACTTTGTTTTCGAAGACACTTTCCGGTCCCAGGGCATTAACCAGGGTTTCCTGGAGCCAATGGCCTGTGTGGCCAGCGTGGAGGCCAATGGGCGCTTAACGGTTTGGGCTTCGACCCAGGGCCCTTACCAGGTGCGTGCTCAGCTTGCCCAAGTACTGGACATGCCGCTCTCCAACATCAAAATTATCCCAATGGAACTGGGTGGAGGCTTTGGCGCCAAACTACGGCTGGCCTTTGAAGCCTTTCCTGCCTTGCTTTCGATGAAGACGGGAAGCCCGGTCAAACTTATTAACACCAGGGAAGAGGTCTTCACTCTGAACGGCCCTCGCCATCCCGTTACGAATTACCTTAAGACCGGAGTCAACAAAGACGGCTCAATCGTGGCAAGAGAGGCCTACACCATCTTTGACGTCGGCGCCTACCTGGGGGCCGGGCCCAACTCCGGCATAGGCCATGGCCTAGGCGCATACAACATTCCCAACTTCCGGCTGCGATCATACGGGGCCTACACAAACAAAGTATACGTCGGTTCCTACCGGGCTTCCGGGGTTGCCGACATGACGTTTGCCGTAGAGTCGCACATGGACATGATTGCCCACAAAATCGGGATAGACCCACTGGAATTCCGGCTGAAGAATGCAATCAAGGAAGGAGATACGGCGGTCAACGGTTCGAGAGTACCAGGGAACGGCCTGGAAGAATGCCTGATGGCCATAAAGGAACGACTGGGGCTGCCCAAGGAAATGCCCGAAGGACAAGGCGTGGGAATTGCTTTGTGCGAATGGCGCAGCGGCACGGGCCCGTCCACCGCCTCAATAAGCGTCAACGAAGATGGTACGGTCAGCCTGTTGACCGGCTCGGTGGACATCTCCGGCAGCGACACGTCGCTGGCATCCATAGCGGCCGAGGCGTTGGGCATTGGCTACAACCAGGTTATTGTCGCTAGAAGGGACACGGACCTGGCTCCCTTCACCGGGCCCAGTGGTGGAAGTCGTATCGTTTACAGCCAGGGGAAGGCGGTTGAGCTGGCAGCAGAAGATGCCCGCAACAAGCTGCTGGCTCTTGCTTCAGACCGCTTGGGTGTTCCCCAAGACGCGCTGGTATGCGCAGAAGGGCGGGTCTATGTACAGGACAATCCCCCACAGGGCTTCACCATAGGACAATTGGCCTCAATAAGTGTCAACTCCCGCACCGGACCCGTAATCGGCAACGCATCTCTGTCGACTTTGCCTTACGCCCCGGTATTCAGTGCCCAGGCAGCCGAGGTCGTGGTGGACAAGGAAACAGGTCAAGTAAAACTCACCCGCTACGTGCAGTGCCAGGACGTTGGAGTCGCTATAAATCCCATGGCGGTTGAAGGTCAATTGGAGGGCGGCGCCGTGCAGGGCATTGGACGTGCCCTTACAGAGGACTTGCAGTTCGACGCGGAAACAGGCGCGATCCGGAATCCCTCATTTGCATCCTACCTCATGCCCTTGGCCCTCGACCTGCCTGAGCTGGAGACTTTAATGGTTCGGGTTCCGTCGGAGGACGGCCCATTTGGAGCCAGGGCGGTGGCGGAACCGCCAGGTTTTGGTCCGCCGGCCGCAATAGCCAACGCCATTTACGATGCCGTCGGTGTGAGAATCCGGGAACTGCCCTTGTCAGGCGAGCGGGTCCTGGCCGCTCTGAACGGAGAGGGTGAAGATGCCGCCTTCATCGGCCAGGAGCTTGAAGACTTGAAGCGCGCCGAGGGTCTGACTGGCTAGCGGCAAGGTCAAGATTGCTTCCGAAACTGCACTCAAACGGCGACGCAACAAAGAACGCCCGGCCACTTGCTGTGGCCGGGCGTTCTAAATACTGCAAACCTGCGAGGAAAGGTGGCGGGAGTGCGAGGGAGTCGAACCCACCTACCCCGCTCTTCACGAGGCACAACGGATTTGAAGTCCGCAAGAGCCACCGGGCCCCTTCCACTCCCCTGTTACTTTCCTGGAGAAAGCGGGTGAAAGGCGCTAGCTGCCCAAAACCGAGTCTATCTTACGTTTCAGCGCGCCCTTGGGAACCGCCCCTACTACCTGATCCACCGGTTGGCCATCCTTAAAGAAGATCAGGGCAGGAATGCTGCGAACACCAAACTTCATGGCAATGTTGGGGTTGTTGTCCACGTCCAATTTAGCAACGTTCAGCTTGCCATCATATTCGAGGGCCAGGTCATGGACTGCGGGGGCAATCATCTTGCAGGGGCCACACCATTCGGCCCAGAAATCTACCAGTACCGGCAAATCGGAGCCTTCAACTTGGTCGGCCCAAGTATTCTCGTTAACGTCTACTGGTTCGGGCATCTATTCCTCCTGGGAAACCTCAGTTCCCGTCGATGATATTGCGCTCAGCCGGCCACCCATTTTCCCACTTTGGAACCCATTTACGAGCGCCAGATTTCCTTTAGTGTATCTTTGGGTGTCCTCTCGGTCAACCTGCAATTGACAGCGGTAACACGGTAAAGGGGTGGGTAAAACTGTTCAACGGCTGCTTCTAGGCGTTCGCGATACATAGTGGCCATCTTGGATAAACCTGCGCCTTTGGTTTATAGTGGGAAGTGGAGGGTCCATTGATACAAGAAAAACTGACTGTCGGCCAACGTTTGGAACTGTCGTTGAAATCGTGGGGACGCCTGGGAGAGGCCATGGCCAGCCACGACGGACAGGACGTATTTGTACTGGGTGGAATTCCCGGTGAGAGAGTTATAGCCGAAGTAATCAGGGTTCACCGAAAATACGTAGCCGCCAAAGTGGAGCAAGTCATCGATGCTTCTTCATCAAGAGTTGAGGCGCCTTGCCAGTACTACGGTCTGTGCACCGGATGTCAATGGCAGCACATGGACTACTCGGCCCAGCTCAAAGTTAAGCGGGACAAGGTAATTGATGCCCTCGAGAGGGTTGGGGGGCTGAATAACGTCAGGGTACTCCCCACTCTTCCCTCTCCCATTCAATACGGCTACAGGAACCACGCCAGGTTCACCGTTGGAAGAGAAGGCGACCTGGGATTCGTCAACCGGGAAACCAGGAGATTCGTCCACATCGACAACTGCATGCTGATGCACGAGGGAATCAATAGCATCCTGGGCCACCTACAGGACCGTTGCGGGGAGACAACCCAACTCGCTATAAGGGCTGGGCGGGAGACCGGCGAATACCTGGTGCAGCCTCCTCTGAAGAATCCTGAAATTCCCATAACTACAGGACAAAAACACTACATCGAATCCGTTGGGGACCGCACATTTCGAGTGGCTTCTCCTTCTTTTTTTCAGGTCAACATTGACCAGGCCGCGCAGTTGATTGAAGTTGTAAGGGAAGCAGTAGGTCTCTCCGGGAATGAAGTGCTGCTCGATGCGTACACCGGTGTGGGCACGTTTGCCATCCTATTGGCGCCCTTCGTAAAGCAGGTATACGCCATCGAAGAATCTTCCGCAGCCGTAGCTGATGCCAAGGAAAATGCAGTGGGAGCAGAAAACGTCCAATTCCTTTTGGGGAAGACGGAGGACGTATTGTCAGACCTGCCGGAACGCCCCGATGTGGTTATCCTCGACCCGCCAAGAGCTGGTTGCCAGCCATCGGCGCTGGACCATCTGGCTATACTCCAATCGCCCATTTTGGTATACGTTTCCTGTGACCCCGAAACTCTGGCCAGGGACTTGAAACTGCTTTGCGCCAACAACTATGCGATCGAACGAGTCCAACCCCTGGACATGTTCCCACAAACCCATCACGTTGAGTGCGTTGCAGTGCTCTCACTTAGAGAAGCCACGCCTCCGTTAATTCTTGCTTCAGGATCTCCAAGACGACGGGAACTGCTGACCGAACTGGGCCTGCGTTTTGAGGTGACCCCCTCCAACGCTCCGGAAGAACAGCTCGAAGGCGAGTCGGCCGAAGAGATGGTGCGGCGTCTTTCCAGCGACAAGGCCATGCTGGTAGCAGGTCAAGTCAAAGAGGGTTTTGTAATTGGAGCGGATAGCACGGTGGTGCTGAATGGCCGCTCCATTGGCAAACCAGAGGACGAGGACGACGCCCGTAATATGCTTCAAGAGCTTCGGGCTACGGAACATCAGGTAACTACCGGCCTAACCGTGGTGAACGTCGCGACTGGCCGGTCCATAACCGACCACATGACCGCCGAAATTGTCATGAGAGACTTTACCGACGAGGAGATGGAAGAGTCCATCGCCTCGGGCACTCCCATGGACAAAGCCGGCGCCTATGCTGTCCAGGACACTGTTTTTGGACCCGCTACCCTGCAGGGGGGTTGTTATACCAACGTGGTGGGGCTTCCTCTCTGCCGGCTTATGGAGATGCTGGAAGAACTGGGCTATCCTGTGCCGTCCCACAAGCCGGCGTCGCTGGGCTGGCAGTGTTTCGGAGATTGCCCGTTTAAGGGAACCGAGGCGGAACAGAAATGAACCTGTTCGGCGTTGGATTTCTGGAACTGGCCCTGATATTTCTCATAGCCTTTCTGGTCATGGGCCCGGCCAAGGCCATTGAGATGGCTCGCACCGCCGGAAAATTGATCGGCGATATGCGGCGCACAGTAAATGAGATGACTGCCGCCGCCGACCTTAGTGGACAGCAGCAATCCACCACTTCTTCTCCAGCTAGTCCACCCCCTAAGCCGCCGGAACCTCCTCCCACGGGAGCCGTCCCCACCAGGGGAACGGGAGACGGGAATGAGCAGCAGCCGCGAACTAACCCTGATTGAGCACCTCGGTGAGCTGCGCCGACGCGTCTTTATTTCTCTGGCAGCCCTGATAGTCGGGGCCGTAGTTGCCTTCTACTTTTGGACTGAACTGCTGGAATTGCTGAAGTGGCCCGCGCAGGACCTGATTAACGAGGGCGTGGTTACTCCCATCGTTACACAGGTTACCGAAAGGCTGTCCACCGCAGTGAAGATTTCCATGGTCGGCGGCTTTGTTTTGGCCTTGCCGGTGATTCTTTACCAGGTAGTCCGCTTCGTGGCGCCGGGACTGACGTCCGGCGAACGGCGTTACCTGTTCCTGTTTATGCCTGGCGCACTGTTGGCCTTTTTCTGCGGGCTGGCCTTCGCATACTTTGTGCTGACGCCCCGGGCCATACCCTTTCTGCTCACCTTCGGCGGAGACGTGGCGCAAACCCAAGTACGAATAAGCAACCTGGTGGATGTCATGCTCCGGCTGCTTCTTTGGATGGGACTGGCCTTCGAAACACCGGTGATAATGTATCTGCTGGCCCAATTAGGCATTGTCAGTTCAAGGATGTTCTCAAGGTTTCGCAAGTATTGGGTGGTAATTGCCTTCATCCTGGGAGCAATTATCACTCCCACTTTTGATCCGCTTAACCAAACCTTGGTGGCTGCACCGTTGCTGGCCTTGTATGAAATTGGCATCTTCCTGGCGTGGCTGGCCGGTAGGGCGCGTCAAAGGGGGAGAAATGAAGTCGCTTCATTGCCTGAAGGGCAATAAAGTAGGGCGGCTTTGCGCCGCCCCCAAAACCCGTCAATGCGCGCTTCATTTGATCACTTGGGTTCAGTGTTTGAATCGGTTGTCTCGCTCTTGACGGTGGTCTGGTTGGATTCTTCCTCGCCGGTCACCGAACTCTTGAAACTGCGGATCCCCTTGCCCAGCGATGATCCGATTTCAGGGAGCCTCTTGGCGCCAAAAATCAGCAGAACAATCAACAGAATAATCAAGATCTGGGGTAGCCCGATAGGCCCGAAACCCATGTCGCCTCCGAAAGTGCGCTAAGTGTGATTTCAATCATAGCAAAACTGTCTCCGGTTTAATAGTCAAGGAAGAACTTGCAGTGCGCAAAATGGGTATCCCCAGCCGGGTACCCCTCTAGAAAAAATTTGTTCAACGCCCAATGCCAAGGTATAATCGGCGCAATTCAGATATAAAGCAGGTGATAATGGCTGGGGAATATGATCTGGTAGTCATTGGAGCCGGTCCTGGCGGTTACGTGGCAGCGATACGGGCCGCTCAGTTAGGGATGAAAGCCGCTATTGTGGAAAGGGACGCCCTGGGCGGTGTTTGTCTGAACTGGGGCTGCATCCCCAGCAAGGCGCTTTTGAGGAATGCTGAGATTGTTTCCTACTTCAATCGCGCCGAAGAATTCGGACTGAAGTTCGAGAACTTTTCGGCAGATTTCTCCGCAGCCATTGACCGGAGCCGCAAGGTAGTAGATCGCAACGTACGAGGCGTCAGCTACCTGTTACGCAAGAATGAGGTCGACCACATTACTGGCGAGGCTGTCTTAAGGGGCAACGGTGTTGTCGAGGTGTCTCCCGATGGCCAACGACTCCAGGCCCGGAACATTATCATCGCCACCGGCGCCAGGCCCCGCAGCATTCCGCCGCTGCCCGTTGACGGCGACAAAGTGATAACCAGTAAGGAAGCGATTGTTCTTGAAGAACTGCCCCAGTCCATCGTTATCGTCGGGGGCGGAGCGATAGGCCTTGAATTCGCATACCTTTACAGAATGTATGGAGTGGAGGTTACGATAGTAGAGTTGTTGCCCCACCTAGCCCCGAATGAGGACGAGGAAATCAGCCGTCAGGTGGAACGAGCTTTCAACCGCCACCGGATCAAGATAATGACAGGATCGAGAGTAACCGGGGTCTCCGATACAGGCACCGGCCTCCGAGTCACGGTAGCCAAAGGCGAATCAGAAGAGAAGCTCGAGTGTGACAAAGTACTGGTGGCAATAGGAGTCCAGCCCAACAGTGAGAACCTCGGACTGGAGGCGCTGGGAGTCGAGACAGACAATGGTAACGTCCAGGTGGACGACCACATGGCCACCAATGTAACCGGCATTCATGCTATAGGCGATGTAACCGGTAAGCTGGCCCTGGCCCACGTTGCTTCGGCCCAGGCAACAGTTGCCGTCGAAACTATCGCCGGCCTGGAACCTCAACCCCTGGACTACTCGATGATGCCGCGGGCGACCTACTGCCAACCCCAGATTGCCAGTTTCGGCCTTACTGAAGCCCAGGCAGTGGAAGCAGGCCACGACATTAAGATAGGACAGTTTAACTTGCAGGCTAACGGCAAGGCCATGGGAATGGGTGAGACTGACGGAATGATCAAGTTGGTTGTTGACTCCCGCTACGGCGAAATCCTTGGAGCCCACATGGTCGGCCCGGAAGTTACCGAGTTGCTGGGCGAGCTTTCTTTGACCCGTCTCCTCGAAGGAACAACTCTTGAATTGGGCTGGCTGGTCCATGCACACCCAACAATTTCTGAGATAATTAAAGAGGCGGCACTGGCCGCCGAAGGCCGAGCCGTGCATATGTAACGGCTCCGCTGTTGCACCGGAAGGCACAGGAGGCTGATTTGGCTACCACCATAGTGATGCCCAAAATGGGTTACGACATGCGGGAAGGAACGGTCGTACGCTGGCACAAGCAGGAGGGAGAGGAAGTAGCCCGCGGTGAAGTTATCGCCGATATCGAAACCGACAAGGCTACCGTAGAGTTCGAGGCCTTCACGGGTGGAGTCCTGCACCGTCAAGTAGCCCAAGAAGGCGTACCAGTCGCTGTCGGGGATGCTATCGCGGTCATCGCCGAGCCCGGAGAATCAGTTGGAGCCCCTTATTCGGAATCATCGGTCTCTGAAGAAAACCAACAAACAGTTGTAACCGAAGCTGTCCCAGAAAAAACTTTGGAAGCAGTGCCCGCACGGGGAGATGGCGATGTTAGAGCGTCCCCAATTGCACGCCGATTGGCACGAGAACGAGGTGTCGACCTTGCCCAAATAACGGGCACGGGGCCCGGCGGAAGAATCGTAGAAAAGGACGTCCTGGAGCACAGTCCGGCATCCGCTGACGACCGCGAAATATCCAAATCTGGAAGCTGGGTGAAGGCCTCTCCGTTGGCGCGCCGCCTCGTCCGGGAACAGGGGATCGAGCTGACAGCCATCCAAGGGTCTGGACCTGACGGACGAGTGGTAGAAAAGGACGTTCTGGAATACGTTTCCCCTGCAGCCCCGACCACCGAGCCCGCTGAAGCACTAGGAACAGCCTCACCCGAAGCGGCAGCCCATGCCCAGGAAGCAGAAGCTGGAGACAGGGTGGAACTGTCGCGCATGCGGCAGGCCATTGCCAAAGTTACAGTAGACAGCAAGCAGCAGGCTCCCCATTTCTACGTGACAGCCGACGTCGACATGGCAAGAGCAATGACCCTGCGTGGGGAAATAAACGAAGCTCTTCCGGCCGAAGACCGTGTAAGCGTCAATGACATGGTGGTGCGGGCCTGCGCCGTAGCTTTGGGCCGCCACCCCAAGTTCAACTCCTTTTTCCGCGTAGATCATCTGCAGTTCAACGATGCCATCAATATTGGAATTGCCATTTCCCTTGAGGCTGGACTCATAGTTCCTGGGATCAGCGACTGCGGTAACAAGTCGCTGGCGGATATCGCCTCAGCCAGCAAGGACCTTATCACCCGTGCCAATAGCGGCTCACTACGCAACGAGGAGTACAGCGGTACCACCTTCAGCATCAGCAACCTGGGAATGTTTGACGTAGACAGCTTCGCGGCGATAATTTTCCCGCCCCATGCCGCAGTCCTGGCCGTTGGTACGGTCAAAGAGCAGCCGGTGGTGCGGGAAGGGCAGCTAGCCGTTGGCCAGGTTATGAAGGCCACTCTGTCCACCGACCACCGTGTGGCCGATGGCGCCGAAGCGGCTCGCTTCCTGGTGGAAGTAAAGAGTCTCCTCGAACAGCCGATTAGCCTTCTCCTGTAGTTGATAGATGCGTTTTTGGAATCGCCTTTACTCCGGCGCCACTGCTTATGCTCGAGTCGCCGGGTCGCCCACGCCCAAGTTGCCATAAGGGACCAATCCCCATGACTTCATCGCACGCAGCCGCCTATTCTCCACGGGTTTACCCTCTGGATGCCCATAAACTGACGGAGGAGGAAATAGCGGTCGCTTTCGCCATGACCTCCCGAAGGCCCGAGCCCTTCGATGTAATAGCGGACCAAGTCAGCCAGGAAAAGGCTGCCGACTTCCACGAGCGCTGGGTGCTGGGATACGGTCATGCTTCGGTTGCTGAGCACGCCGTAGTCCATTTGGCGGTGGAGAACATTTCCCGGCTTGCCTGCGACAGCCTAGAAGACAACCGGCTGGCTTCCTATACAGAAAAGTCCTCCCGTTATCAGGTGATGCCCAAGGACTACTTCCATGTCCCTTCGGAGCTGGACGGCAACCAGGATGCCCGCGCCGCATACATTTCCTCGGCTCAGGTACTATTCGCCAGTTACCATCGCCTGCTTGATGCCTGCATGGAATATTTGCGGGGAGCCTACGCCCAAAGGGAGAGGGAAAGAGATGGAGCCTACAACCTGCGCCTGCGCCGTATGGCCACCGACAATTGCCGGGCAGTTTTGCCATCGGCCACTCTCACTAACGTGGGCTTAACCGCTAACGCCCGGGTGCTGGAACACGCCATATCCAAGCTGATGTCATCAGGCTTTTCCGAAGAACGGGACCTGGGAGAGCAAATGCGGGAACAGGGACGCCAGATTACCCCCACGCTCATAAAGTATGCGGACAGGAACAAGTTCCTGGAGGAATCGCTTCGAAGGGACTGGCAGCTAGGATTACCGATCGATGAACTTTCGCCCGGCTCCCCGTCGGTCACCGTCCGGCTGGTCCATCTCGACCCACTTGCTGCAGAAAGGCTGGCAGCAGCCCTTCTTTTCAGACAATCGTCTTCGGACTACGAGAGTGTTTGGTTACAGGCCACGGAAATGAGCCAGGAAGATCGATTGGGTTTGATCGAAGGCTTCATGGGGCACTTTGGCGACCATGATGCTCCCTTGCGGGAGTTCGAACTGGTGGACTACGTCTTCGAGTTCGTGATGGACTACGGGGCATACCGGGAGTTCAAGCGTCACCGGATGCAGTCCTATTTTCCCCAGGCTATGACTCCTGACCTGGGCTTCAAGGTGCCTGAACTCTTGAAGAAAGCCGGACTTGAAGCTGAGTTTCAGTCGGCGATGGACTTTTCGGTACGGGGCTACCGGCAAGTGGCGCAGTACTCGCCACTGGCAGCCCAATACCTCGTAACCCACGGCCACTATCGCCGAGTTCTCTCCAAGATCAACCTGCGGGAATGCTATCATCTGTTCAAGTTGAGGTCGTCAGAACAGGCCCACGAGTCAGTACGTGAACCCGTAATTGAAGCAATGCGTTTGGCCGTGGAAGCACACCCCCAGCTCTTTCGCTGGCTAAGGCTTCGGGAGTTCCCGGAGTGGTGGCCTTTCAGCGGATAGCCTTGCTACACAAGATTGGCAATACATAGGGCCCTCGTTTAAACGAGGGCCCGTAGTTAGTACCGTGTTTCTAACAGAGCGGAGTTTAACTAGACGCCTACACCCCTCTGAGTCTTCATGAAGTCTTCCAGGGCTTCCTGATAGTCCGGGCTGGGGAAGCGCTCGCCGTTCCTTACCTTCATACCATCAGTGAATATCTCCAGCCTGTTGCCGTCGGGGTCACTGAAGTAGAAGGAGCGGCTTCCGCTGCCGTAAATGTTGTTGTCGCTCTCAATGCCGTGAGTGGTGGGCCCGTTAATGATCTTGACACCCTTGGTGTGCAGGTGGGCGAGGGCCCTCATGAACTCGTCCCGGTCCTCTACCTGGAATGCTATTTGCTGCACCAACCGGGCGTTGGCAGGAATCGCATCAGATACGTCTACCCCTACAGGCGCAGCGGCGATAACTACATCATGGTGTGTCTCGTCGAACCTTAGGAAAGCAGTCTCACTGCCGTCGGGACGCTTCCGGTGGTTGGTCACCTGGAGGCCCAAAACCTCAGTGTAAAACTTGAATGAACGCTCGAAGTCGGAAACCAGGATACCCACATGGCCTATGCCCTTGATGTTAATACCCATAGCACATCTCTCCTTTACGAATCCAGCAACATTTTCTTTCCCACCAGCGTAACAAACTTCCTTTTCCCTATATTGTTTCACGCATGCCGGAAAGCTTGGCCCAAGTATAGCAAAAGGCCAGCGATGTTCAAATAACCTCGTCAGAAGTCAAGAGTTGAAAGATGCCTAGGGGTCGGAGCAGTCGCGGGTAAATCCGCAATTGGGGCAGCGAATCTTGCACTGGCGCTGGATCATTTGGGTGCCGCAAATCTCACAGGTCAGATCATCTTCCCCTGTTCGCGGCTGGCGTTGGGGACAATTCATAAAACGAACCTGCATAGAAAGAGGCAAATTCAATGCCATCCTGGACTGGCTTATCTGGCGCCTGGCGAGATTATCCTGGTCTGCAACACCATTTCACCGCCGTTACCGGCCCCGGTGGAAGGTTCGTCAACTGTCAGGTTCATCCAGTCAAACCCGTAGAGACTTTCCGGTGGATTGAGCGCCATGGTACCCCAGCCCGATGAGTCCACCGAAATTTGTCCCACCGGCAACTCCTGGCCGTTCCTCGACAGCCAAACCTGGTATTCCTGGGGAGGCTGGGGCTGGTCCATGTTGGCAAGCATCAGAATTGCCTTTTGCCCATCCGCGGTAACCAGCAGAACACCTTCCGAGTCACTCCTGCCGTCAGTGGGTCGCAAAAGAAGTGGCTGCGTAAACGGTCTAGCCATCAGATAGCTGGTTTCCATAACCTGCTGTAAGCTCGCGCTGGTGTACTGCCCATCCTCTGCCAATCGCCGGATGCCGGCGCTTGCTGCCGACTGCCCATCTTCCAGTACGGCCAGCCTGGCGTTAGTAGCCGCACGTTCCTCTTCCAAAGAATTCAGTCGACTGGTGGTGACCACATTCAAAATTAGGGAAGCCGACAGCAAACCAACCACCAGTGTCGCTGCCAACGGCATCGCGAAGCTGCCAAGCGTAAATCGTGGGGCTGGCTCAGCCTTTGCAACTCCAGACATTGTGTGGGTAGGAGGCGGTGAAAACACCGGGGGCAGGTCGTCCACTGCCTCCATTATGCTGGCCCGCAACTGGGCCGGAGGAGTGAATTGGGGCACGGCCTGGGCAAAGAGTGCGGACGTTTCCTCCCAGCCTTCCAGCCCCTGCAGGCAGGTCTCGCAAGACTCCAGGTGAGCCTCGAACCAGTCCCGCTCTTCCTCTTCAAGGGACCCCAGGACATAAGCGTCAAATAAGTCCTCCGGATGCCCCGAAGGATATGAGGGATGCTGGTTACTCAACGTCATTCTGTCGAAGTTCTTCCCTAAGTTTCTGCAGAGCCAGACGGGCTCTGGTCTTGATGGTGCCCAATGGCTGTCCCAATTTCGCTGCGATTTCAGACTGGGATAAGCCCCCGAAATAGGACATGACTATTACTTCTTGCTGGGCCGGGGGAAGCTTATCCAACGCCTCCCGAACCCGTTCGGCCTCCAAGTTGCGTACCACTGCCTCGTCGGTTGCTATTTGAGCGGATGGGAGCAAGTCCAGTGTCTCGTATTCGTGGGGGTCAGACAAGGCAGCTGACCGCTTCCTGGACCGTATAATATCAATAATCTGGTGGTGGGCTACGCTCATTATCCAGGTCTTCGGCTGCCCCCTCGAAGTGCTGTAGCTGGCAGCCTTGAGCCAAATCTTCAGGAAAATATCCTGGGTGGCCTCTTCCGCCACGGCCTCCGAGCGCAACATGTACCTGGCCAGCGAATAAACAGCCGATGAATACCGCTCATAAATGGTCTCCAAGGCGTCCTTTTCACCGGCAGCGATCCGATTCAACAGTTCCTGGTCCTCCAGGATCTGGTCTTCAGTCACCCCTACTCTCCCGCTGACCGGAGTCAACAGGCCAGTCATCCAAGTATACGTTAGCTCCGACCATTTGGATTGCTCAATGAGATTACAAGGGAGGCCTAATATCCCGTAAGCCGTTCCCGCCGAAGCCGATCAATCAGGCTCTTGGCGGCGGCGATCTCCTGCTCGTCACTGGACTGCCGGATCAGGGATTGCAGAGACCGGACGGCCGAGTCCGTCCTACCCATCTTAATCTGGCAGGCCACCAACTCTTTGTACAAGGGGACACTTGACTCGTCAATCAACAGCATTCGTTCCAACACGGAAGTCAGTTGGTCCAGGTCTCCCCCGTGTGAATAGATGTGCCTTAGGTTGTTTAGCATACGGGCCAGCACCATCTTACTGGGAGTTGGCGCCAGAAAACTGTCACTCCATTCTATACCCTGGCCCAACATGGACTGGGCAAGGCGGCGGCAGTCACTTGCTGAAAGCAACTGCCCGGAGTGGTACGGATCCATATAGAGGTCCAATTCCTGGACATCCACCAGAAAGTGACCGGGCATACCAACTCCATAACATTTCAAACCCAGGCGCTTTGCTACTCCCAAGTACAAGACCGAAAGAGTTATTGGAATGCCAACCCTGGTGTCCATGACACGGTTCAGAAAACTGTTTTCAGGATTGTAGTAATCACTAGAATTTCCGGAGTAGCCCTCCGCTTCAAACAGGTAGTGATTCAATGCGCGGGCAAGGTCCCCCGGATCGGGTTTCGTCCCGGCTTGAGACCTGATACTCCCAGCGATCTCATCCAAACGGACCAAATACCCTTCCACATCCAGATCAGGAAATTCTTCACCGGCCAGACAAAGCGCGGCCTTTTGCAGGTCAATCTCGTTGTCGGGAAGGGAAATATGCTGGGCAAAGAGGGTCCGAAAATCCGGTCTTGTGAAATCAGGCATAGACACGTTGCCCTTCCAAAGTAGCCGATTATACTACCAAACTGTCAAGAATCACCGAAAGAAGTGGAGTGTCTTCCGCGTTCCACAGAAGCTCCAGCGCTTCGGAGCATTGTTGCTCTGAAAGCACAGAAGAGGCCAGGTTACAAAACTTTTCGCCAACTTCTCTATCACTCAGAGCATTTTCCTTGTGGCCCTTGGGAAAAGACGTGGAAGCGACCTTGCTACTTCCGTCTGACGACTCGATCTTTATCCGGCAGTTGTATTGCTGTGGATATTTTTCAGTAAAGCCGGGACCTTCGCTCATGGTCATCTTGCCCATCAGCGCTCTCAAGGACGGATCCGCGATGCGGCGGGGCGTAAAGCTCCCCGGTGTAACCGCTCCATCCTGCAGCGCCATAGCCACCAGGAAAGGGATGCTGTGGTCGGCTGTTTCCCTGGTCTGCGGGTCCCATTTCTCGGGTTCACTGGCCGGACTGCTCACCCCGGACTTATAAATTTCGATACTGATAGACTCGACTTCCGCCAAATCCACCTGGGGTCGCAACTCCACAGCGAGGCCGATTGGGGCCTGAGTGTGTATCTGAGAAGGGTAAAATTTGAACGTAGTATCGTTGATCAAAAATTTTTGGCCGTCGCTTCCGAAACGGTCAAGGGTAACCTTTTCGGTAACCCCTGCTTGTTCCCAAAGCCCGCGCCTTCCCTCGAAGGGTTCTCCTGGGCCCGCCATGCCCGCGGCGGCCAATTGGGCGGCGAAAACGCCCGCCCGGGTGGCGCTGGCCGTGGCGCAACCCTTCCACATGGAAAGTTCTCCGGTCCGCGTGACTCCCAGGGGCAGGTTAGGAGCGAGGGCTAGAGAAATGGCATTGCCGAGTTCGTGATCGCCAAGGCCCATCAAAGCTCCGGCCGCGCAGGTCGCGCCCACGATGCTGAACATTCCCTGGTCCCAACCCAAGTCGCCACTAACGACCTGGTCAGACAGCCGACAGAACACCTCGTAAGCCAGCGCAATAGACGTGATTAAGGAATGTCCATCCCGGTCATACGCATCTCCTACTGACAGCACTGCGGCAATCATGTCGCTGGGGTGCCCGCCGCCGGGAGTGAAGTATGAATCGTTGCAGTCCAGATAGCGAATCATGGACCCATTAGCAAAAGCCGACATATCCAGAGAGCTGTAATCATTAGTGCCCAGCACCCTTGCCGCCGGGTTTCCCGTGACGGCGCCGGCCAAGCCACGAGCAATCTTGGCTGGTTCAGAAAGATAGCCACCCATGGCGCACCCCAAAGTATCTACCAAGGTGCGCTTGACCTGATGTATGGTGGCCGAGTCCAGGTCCTCGTAGGTCAACTGAGCCGAATAACTGCTTAACAGCCGGGTAGTTTCATCCATAGAATTCTCCGCTTGGGGTCTGCCTCACCCGGGTCTTCAAGGCTTCAAAGGCAGGGGCCTAATTGTCGGCCGCCTGCGCTTGCCCAACCCGGGCCGTCAGTTCGTCATAGTGGTCCCCGGCTTGCGAGACCAACAGTTCGACGTCTTCGTCCAGAACGTAGCCCTGCCGGGCCAAGTCTTCGGCCGATGCTCTGATTTTATCCATATAGTCTTCTCTGGAAGAATACCTTTCCTCTATTGAAACCCGAGGGTCGCCTGAATTTTCCCTTTCAGCGCGGGTTGCCGGGAAGGGAATTGTAGAACCGGCCAAGGTCCCACCCGTTGCTCCGCCTGAGGACAGGATCTGCCCTTCACCGCCAATTTCCGCGTGGCGCAAATTCCAGCCAGTGTGAGTGGCCAGGGGCACCGTCGCCAGTGGCAATCGGATTCCCGCCTGTTCGTTGCCATCTTCGTCGACGGTGGGAACCAACAGCGGGTAGGGTTCACCCACAATCACAGGCACATTGCTGGCGACGCCAGGCTGGGGACCAAAGTCCAGCCGATTAAAGCGACGCATCGGTTGCGGAGTGTTCACTCCCGGAATCTTCCTGAAGGTCGCGGACACAGTCTCCGGGTCCGCCGCGGTACCGTTATCCAACCGGGGGTACTGGCTGGCCGGGGCTTCGGCGCCATCGGTGACCCAGCGGTCCAGGTTTTCCAGGGCAGCCCGTAACAAGGGGCGATAATCAAGGCAGTTGAAGGGCTGTTGTCCCCGGCTGCCGTTGCCGGGATCATTGTCGCGCAGATAGGGCGTCCCCAAGGGGTGCTGGGCACCGCCAAAGTGATATACGCGCACTTCGTCTGGAATCGCCACATCCTTCGTCCCGGACAAATCGATATGAACCAGGGCGCCGCCGCCGCCCCAATACTCAGAGGAGGTATAGGTATACATAATCATGGGCAACGGGCCTTGGGCAGCGGAGCGTACCAGCACGCCATCCGTCTCCCCCGTCACCGGGTCGGTTTGCTCCAAGTCGCTGTAAGGAAAGAGATTGTTGGGGCTGCGACTAGCCTGGCTGGAAGGTTGGGCGAACCGCTGGTTGAACTCGCCATGCTTGGCCCCGGCTACGTGAGGGATAAGGCCGTCGAATACTCTGCGGCCTTGTTCATCATAATTGAGTCCGTAGTAAAGGAGGTCCCTCAAGAACCTGCCGCTTTGAGACGAACCGAAACTGTAAGCGTACTCCAGGGCTCCGGCGCAAGGGTTGCCATCGGCTTCTGCGCCGTGCCGCAGGTAGGAAGCCAGTTCCCTGGTCGCCACTAGGCCTGTCCCCACTATCGGCGCTCCGGTAGTGGAGTAAATGACCTGGTAAACTTTGCCTGGCTCGAATCCGGAAGCTTTGTAAACATATCCCGCATCCGGAACAACCTGACCGTTTTCCTCACGGGCGAATCTCCATTCCTCCCTGGGAACGACCTGCTCAGGACCATCCTCACTATCCTGGACAGTCATAACCGAATCCCAGTCCTCCAGGTTATTCGCGGGATAGGGGCGGTGATTGCGGTCCGACAAGAACTGTTGCTTTATTGGCTCGTTGGGAACAAACGTAACGACCAGCTTGCCTGTAATCCTGCTGCCGTCAGTATTCCGTGCTTCCGGTGGGTAAAGGCGAAGGACTCCCGGCACGTCAGGGGCATCGTGCTGCCACCCGCACCAAGCCACGGTATAACCCTGGCGCATCAAGAAACCGTTGCCTGCCTGCAAAGGTTCGTCGGGGGCCAGGTCGGGAGCGTTGTTGAAGTTCCGCAGACAGGGGCCACGACCACGATTGAGTATGTCGAAGAAAAGCCTGCCGTTGCCTTTTTCCTGGGCCACCGGCTTCAGGATGCGAAAATCCGAATAGAAATGGATTTCCCCCGTGTTGCTTCGGGGAGCCAGCCTGAGGTCCGTAACCCCTTCGTTAACCGGATTAACCGGGTCAACGGTAAAATACACAGTACCGTCCAATTGTTCGTAAGGTCCAACGTCGCCAAACGATTCTCCATTGGCAAAGGGTATCCGGGAGGTAATTTCCAACCTGCCTACTGACATTTCCTGCCTCCTTTAGCTCACGAAAGCTCCATTTTGATAATCTTCAGAAGGTATTTCAGCCTGGCGACCCGCTCCCCAAAGCCTTATGGAATGGGACGCTAAGTGAGGAACTATCACTGAAATCAGCCCTGGAATAGTTTACAGAATTCCACTGGTATCAACATCCAGATCCGTTGGGGCTTCGTCACCGGTAAAGTCCAGCCACCAACGCCCAAATTCAACCTCTCCGTACTTATCTCTTAACCGAGCCAGGTGGGCTTTGACCTGGATAAGCACGGGCAGTTCATATTCTGTCACTAATTGGTAAGTACGCGTGGCCCACTCCAAGGCGCCACCCAAATTATCCAGTTCCTCAGCCACCATGCCCAGCTGGCCATAAGTACGGGCCAGTCGCTGGACATCGCCCAGGTTTTCGAAGATTTCCCGTGCCTGATGGTACCAATTCTCCGCCTGGTCATAGAGTTTTTGTTCGTGGAAGAGCACGCCCAGTTGGCGGCATTCATCCCCTGCCCCGCGGCGATCCCCCAACTCCTCCCGCCTTTCCAACGCGGCCAGATACCATTCCTCGGCCTCTTCGTACACAATGCCTCTATCTTGCTCCAGCAGCCCCAGGAAGTGCAATTCGGTGGCCATCTGTGCCGTGTTGGCCTGTCGATCGCTCAAGCTCAGCGCCTGCTGGTACCAGGACTTGGCCTCGTCGAAATTATATTGAGCGTGGGAGACGGTACCCAGCTCATGGAAAATCAGTACGGCCGTCTCCTCGTCCCGGTGCTCTTCAACCAAGTCCCGGGCCCGGTGAAACCAGCTTTCCGCTTCCTTGTGTTCAAACTTCAACTGGGTTACCAGGCCCAGGGCCCGGTAGTCCTTGACCATTTCTTCTTCGTCGGGCAGCCGCTGGTGAATATCCAATGCCTTGCTGTACCACTCTTTGGCCTCGGTATACAGGCGCTGTTGCTGCCTTACTTGACCCAGCGCAAAATAATCGTCAGCCACGGCGGCGCGATCTTCTTCATTCTCTATAATGGCCAGCGACCGCTGGAACCAACCGGCAGCTTCGTCCAGGCGGCGCAATAGAAGGGCGATGGCCCCGAACTGGTGGTAAACGGATGCGACCCTCGGGTCCGATTCTGCCTCAGGAAGCTCAGTGAGGTAGTCCGATAGCTGCTGGTTCAAATCCAGGGCCCGCTGAACTTCGCCTTGCTCGACCGATTCGCTGACGTCGGTACCCAGCAGGTACATCCAAAGGTCGATGGCGCCTGCCTCTTCAGCCTCGGAAGCTGAGCCACCCACAGCTTCCAAAAGCTGTGCTCGCAGCCTCCGCAACTCGGGGATTCGCCTTTGCATGCGGTATACCTGGGCCAAGGGTTGAACAATCAGCTGGGCATTGTCCCACTGGCGGGCTTCCAATGCCAGACCCAACGCCTGGTTCAAGTTGCCCTCTTCGGCGAGCACCGCCGTTGCTCCTGAAGCCTGGTTCTCGTAGAGGGATTCCATGAAGTAATCGGCCGTGTCGGCGTAGACCCGCACGAATTCTGACTCCAGACGGCCAATGGTGTCACCACGAAGCTGGCGGCCCAACTTGGAACCAAGAAATCGAGGAACAGCGGGATGAACCTGGTAAACGCTGGGAGAGATTGGCTCCAAAAAACCGGCAGCCAGACCGGAACGCAGCAGGGTTCGGCAAGCGCCCCAACCCAGTTCTTCACCCATGGCTGAGCGGTAGGCTTGTTCCTGCGTGATGTGGGTCAGGATGTCCATCATTACTCTGCGCTGGAAAAGAGCCAGGAAAGGAAGGTGAGTTCTGCTGCGGTGAGACATCTTGGACCACGAGTATTCCATCAGCGCAGTCAAATAATTGTCGCGACCATCCTCCACCGAGCTTTCAGGAAATTCGGCGAGGCCGCGCTCCAGCTCACCGCGAATTACCGAGGCCGGCGTCTCTTTCAACAGTGGAAGAGCTACCTGGCAAGCCAGGGGATGGCCTTCCACGTCGTCAACCAAGCGCACGACATCTTCGTTGACCCGATCCGGTTCCACTGTTGCCTTGGCCAGGATGGCAGTCGCCAGATCCCTTCGATCGTACTGGTTCAAGCCGCTTAAAGTTAAACGGGAATAAGGACCTGTTAACCAGTCTTCAGTTACATTCCTGCTGGTGAGCAGAACCCGGCTGGCACCTGGGATTGTTATGTCGGCAATAAATTGGGCCAAATCCCTTTTCTCAGGTTCCTCCAGAAGTCCTGGGGACCCCTCGGGAAAACCCGCAATAATTTCCACTCCATCCAGAATCAGGAGGGAGGGCTGTTCCTTTAGGTAATCGACAACCCAGTCGCGCTGCCTATCCGCGCTCATTTCTGCAAATTTCAAATCAAGCAGCGAAGTTCCAATCTCGTGGACAACCCTTTCCAGGCTGGCGGAGTGGGCAACTTCAAAGGGAGTATAGAATACGCCGCCGGGCAACTCCCTTCGTCCAGTCTTCTGGTACCAGCGAGCCATACCCAAGGCCAGTTCGGTCTTGCCAACCCCGGTATTGCCGGTTAAGAGGACCACAGCATTGTTCTCAAGCTGCCGTTCCAGTTGCGCCATCTCGGAAAGGCGTCCAACCAACCCGTATTGCCCTGCAACGGGAAACTGGCTTTCGGCGGGAGTTTCCTCTTGCGGTTGAATCACGGGAACTCCCAGCGGGTTGGGCGTTTCAGCCGCAATGACCGGTGGTGAGTATTGGCGCGCCTGACAAAGGACTGGGGTTATCCAATCCCAGGAAACCTGTGGGCCAGCCAGGGATGACCGGCGGGGCTGCTCCATCAGGCCGGACCGAGCTCCACTCAGGGCCACTACCACGTCTTCACCCCTGACGAGAGTCTGATAGAAACGCCGCAGAAAGCCTTCGCTTACCGACGGGTCGTGGAACCGGTGGGGAACGGCGACAGAGACCGGTATGCCGGCCGCCGCAAATCTTGAAGCAAGTTCGTTCCAGCCTTTGGCTACCTCGGTTTGGCGGGGGCCCCGGTCTCCAGCACTTACCATAACTATTGGAACATCCGCTGCCAGAAGAATTTCAGCAATCTGGTCGACGCTGACAGATTCGCCCGAGGCATTCTCTGTTTCCAGCAGTATGCTTCCCTCTTCGTCCAAGAGAATGCCATCAAGATGGACCGCGTGATACCTGGAACTATTTTCTGCCAACATACTCTTCAAACAGTCCAGCGAAGGTGGCCGGAGAAAATCCAGTTCCACTTGCACGTCCAGCGAATCCAAAACCGGAACAAGGGATGTCGCCAAGCCGCCGGCATAGGCGCCGTCACTGCCTTCGGAATAGGGTGAAACCATCAAGACATTAAGCTGTTCGGCAGTGAGGCTCGGCTCAAAGGGAACCAGCGGCAACGGGCTGGACCGGCGCACCAGGGACGATAAAGTCGAAGTCAGGAATCCTGATTCCGGAGTGTTCATCAATTCCCAGGGAACGGCAAGAAGGTCAGGTCTATTGGAGACTATAGCCAATTGATAGTTGGATAAACCTTCCGCAGCGGCGGCAGCGAACATCTCCCGGTTTTCGCCGCCCCCAAAGACAAACTCGAACAGCAGCCGTCCCAAATTTCTAAAACCGTTTTCGACTGTCTGGGCGCGTTCTCTGGATGCGCCAAGAGGGCTATCCAGATACTCTTGAAAGTACCAGCAAATCTCTGCTCGTCCAGAATCATCCAGTGGGTTCCCAAACTGGAACGCCGGAGCTGACTTGACGCCTTCATCCTCCTGAAGTACGAGCTGAAGCTGGCCGGATTCAGGCAGGTCATGAATTTCCAAACACTTGACCAATGGTTGACTCCACAAATAGCAAGATTGGGCCGCTGGCAGACAATTGTTCCGCACCGACACCGCCGATTGACAGGTCCCCAGGAATAAAATCTCTCGTTAACGCCACATAGGGGCGCTCGTCGGCATTATACTATATTTGTTCTTTACCATAACCAAATCCTTCATATGGGATGGGTACCGTAAATGAATGCCCCATAAGAAGAGGAGTTACAACCATGATCTACTTGGATGATCAGATGCGGCAACTGTTAGACAGCGCTATGGACGACCGTTGCACCTGTCTTTTGGGCTCTGCGACCAAGGACGGAAAGCCGCAAATCAGCATGAAGGGCAGTGTGATGGTGTTTGACCGGGAAACTCTGGCTTATTGGGAGCGTGCCAAGCGGTCGGCCCTGGAGAATGTGGCAGAGAATCCTCACGTCGTCATCTTTTACCGAAACTCATCGCTCCGGAAAACCTGGCGCTTTCATGGGCGGGCCACGGTTTACGAGTCGGGGGCCATCAGAAACAATGTTATGCACCGAACGGTGCAGGCCGAACTGGACCGGGACCCGGACCGGCTGGGCGCGGCGGTGCTGGTCAAAATTGACAGCATTACTGACCTGGGCGGTAACCTGCTGCAGGAAAGGGAGTAAATCCGGTGGAACCAGGGAATAGTAAGCGCCAGGAAGCATCGAGGTTAAATCCCCAGCCGCATGCCCCCTGGCACTGTTATTAAGGGCCCAATGAAACTGAGGAACCTACTCCCGAAACACTGCCAGCGCATCTACCGCGCGAACTCCCTGCCCTTCAGGCAGTACCATCAGCGGGTTGATATCCAGTTCGGAAAGAGTGCCCTCAAGCTGCGCCGCCATATGGGAGACCTGCACCAACACGTCGGCCAAGGCATCAATGTCTGCCGGAGCCGAACCTCTGAACCCCTTGAGAAGCCTCGACCCTCTCACCTGGTCAATCATTTCGACGGCTTCGGCCCTGGTGACCGGGCAAAGGCGTAACGCTACATCGTTATACACTTCCACGGTCACTCCACCGGTACCGAAGAGCAGGACCGGCCCCAACTGCTGGTCGTAGGAAGCACCGACAATAACCTCGACGCCTCCCGAAACCATTTCCTGCACTAGCGCCCCATTTATTGTTCCTTCGGGTGCGGCCATGGCAGCATTTGACATGACCTCCTCAACTGCGCTTCTCACCTGCTCGGGGCTATTCAGCCCCAATCTGACCACTCCAGCCTCGGTCTTGTGCAAGATGTCCGGAGAGTCGGCCTTAACAGCAACCGGGAAACCGATACTCTCCGCTGCTGCTACCGCCGTCGCGGGGTCGCCAGCATTTATTTCCTGCGCCACAGGCACGCCCCAGGCGGCAATTAGCCTCTTGCTTTCATGCTCGGAGAAGGCAGTGCGCCCAAGAGCCTTCAACCCGGCAACAGTCTGTTCCTGATCCTGGGTGATGGCCGGGCATTGCCCGAACCCTTCGGCCTGGCGGCTGTGCCGCCACTGGTGATAATTGAGCAAAGTGCGGAGGCCAAATGCCAATTTGTCCGGAACATAGAAGACGGGCACTCGTGCTTCCTTCAGCCTGGCCAGACCGGCAGTGGCTGATCGGGTTCCGGTCCACAGAAACGCGAGACCCCTTTCGCTGGCATCCCGCTGGGCAATAACCTGTTCGGCCTGGGCATCGGAACCGGCGCTGGCCACGACGAGGGTGCCTATTTCCGGCTGCTCACTCATGTGGCGCATAATCTCCGGAAACGAATCGCTGTTGGCGAATCCGGTAACATCCGAAGGATTCGCCGCCCAGCCAAAACCCTTGAGTACGTCGTTGATGCCGTCCCGTGCCTCGTCAGTCAGGGGAGGAAGGTCCAGTCCGGCCTGACCGCACATGTCCGCGGTCAAAGAGCTGATCCCGCCGGAATGGGACACCACGGCCACGCCGGGCTTTGCAGGTTTGTGGGTGTGAGCCAGGAGTTGGGACACCTCCAGCAGTTCGTCGTAGTCCTGAACACGGGTTATTCCGTATTGGGCGAAGACCTCGTCATAGAGGGCGTCCACACCGGTCAGGGCAGCGGTATGAGAGCGAGCGGCGCGGGAGCCCAGGTCGGATCGGCCAATCTTGATCATGACAATGGGCTTGCCCCGTTCCGCCGCCAATTTGGCGACCTCCACCAGCTTGCGGGCATCCTTGAAGCCCTCTACGAATCCAGCGATAACGCTCACCGAGTCCTGATCCAGCAGGTAGCGGGCAAAGTCGCAGAAGTCCAGGTCGGCCTCGTTGCCAGTGGAGATAATGTGACTCAAGCCAATACCCTCTTCAACCGCCCTGGTCAGGAAGGGGCCGAAGGCCGATGCGCCGCTCTGGCAGACCAGTCCAATGGGGCCACTCAGTCCATCCGAACCCCTCGACGAAGCGGAGGGCCAGATGTCCGCCTGGACGTTGGCAACGCCCAGGCAGTTGGGACCACAGATTCGAAGGCCAGTTTCCCGTGCGAAGGCTCCTACTTCACCTTGCAGGTCCCGTCGATCGTCCAGGTCCCGCTCTGAAAAGCCCGCCGATATGACTATGGCCGATTTGGCACCCTTGGCATGGCTTTCTTCAAGCACATTCATTACCTGGTGATAGGGCACCACGATACCCACGAGGTCTGGCGCCTCGGGAAGATCAGAGACGCTGGGGTAGGACTGTAGGCCCATGATTTCGTCGTAGCGGGGGTTGACCGGATAAATGTTCACTCGATCTTTGGCTTTCAACATAGCGTTGAGGAAGCGGCCACCGTATTGCATGCGGGGAGTAGCGCCAACCACCGCTACCGATTGGGGATTGAGCATCTTGTCGATAGATGCCAGTTGGGCTTCAGTCCAGATTGCCATCGAATGCCTCACTTAGTATTCAGGTTACATAATGCAGTCTGACCGCTCTGCCATGGGGCTTGTCCAGTCTGCAAGGGGAATATACCTAAATTTTTTGACCCCTACAATCGGCTAAGGGAATGGCCTTCCCCCGAAAACTACTCTTCTCCTACTTGCCTGCAAGCACGGCTGGGAAAAATAAGAGCAGGGCAGGTTTCTCACCTGCCCCACAATTATTCAGACATACAAGCCTCGGGACGAATCGCAATGCCTCAAGCCTAAGTCTCTCCGGCAGTCCTGAGGTCAGCGCGCCAGTCGTCCGGCGACGGGCCACGGTCAATAACCACGTCAATTACTGAAGGTAACCCGGATGCCTGCGCGTCCCTCAAGGCGTCAGGCAGATTGCGGGAGTCATTGACTTGAACGCCAAAGCAGCCAAAACCCCGCGCCACCGCCGAGTTGTCGGTGTCGATGAATTCGGAGGCAATGCGCCGGCCTTCTGGCTGGTGATGGCGTACCATGCCCAGTGCATTGTCGTTGAACACTATGCAAATCATCGGGAGTTGGTACTGCATGGCAGTGGACAGGGCATTGACCGTCATCATGTAGCCGCCGTCTCCCGTTACTCCCACCACCGGGCGGTCCGGGTAAGCCAGTTTGAGGGCTACAGAGGCGGGTAAACCCCAACCCATTCCGGCGGTGCCGCCAGGGGCAAAGAAGGTATTGGCCTGAGCAGATTGGTACAAATGAGCCATCCACGTCCGGTTGTTGCCGGCGTCCAGCGCATAAACCGTGTTGTCTGGCATGGTCTGTCGCAACAAGGCTACTAAGCGTTGCGGCGTAACCGGAGAAGAGTCCACGTGCATTGCCGGGTCGTCAAAAAATCCGACTGAAGACCTGCGTCCTGGAACACTGGCGGTCCATTCATCACGATTGGAAGCTGTCGATGGCGCGGCTTCCTGCGAAGCCTCCACCAACTGGGCAAGAATGCTCCCGGCATCGCCGATGAGCCCCAATTCAATAGGGAAGGTCCAACCGGCGTTCCGCTCGTCTATGTCTATCTGGATTATTCGCTGGGTTAAGGGGTCGAACACATTGGGTTGCTCGCGAACGGTGTCCTGAGGGCTCAACTTGGCGCCCACGATGATTACTGCATCGGCATCACCCACTGCCCGGTTTGCCGCCTCCTGGCCGTACACTCCCGCCATGCCCAGGGACAGGGGATGAGTCTCGGCGAGGGCGCTCTTGCCCTTATAGCTGGTAGCTACCGGCGCGCCCCACATTTCCGCAAGCTGTTGCAATTGAGCGTGGGCCTTGCCCTGGTGCACGCCGTTACCAGCCATTATGATTGGTCGCTTGGCGGAGGAAAGAATTTCAATGGCCTTCTCGATATCCTTGGGAGCGCTCTGGGGTTTGGCAGTGTTGAGGTAGCCGGCGGCGTTGTGGATAAAGGGAGGGGATTCTACGTCAACCTCGCCGGCAATGGTGGCGGACCGCATTACGACCGCTGCCGGCCCAGGTCGCCCGCTGGTTGCGTGCTTAATTGCCAGTTGGGTTCCCAGCACAGCCTCTTTAGGGCTGGTAGCCAGCGACGTGTACTTGGTCATTGACTTGATAATGGTGGGCAGGTCGATGCTTCCGTACTCTCCCGAACCTGACTGGTTGGCCGGATGCAGGGCATTGCCCCCGTCGGAGGTATCGGTAAGCACCAGCATGGGGGAACTGCTAAGCATAGACTCCATTATTCCAAAGCTAGCATTGGACCCGATAAACAGGCCCTGACCCATCACGACGGCCGGCTTCCCGCTGGCCCGGGCATAGGCGTCCGCCATAATGGCTGCGGTCTGCTCGTGCCGACACAGAATGGCTTTTATTCGATCCTCCTTGCCGACAAGAAGGTTGAAAATCTGGCCGGTACCACCCCCGGGGATGCCAAATACGTACTCAATCCCTGCTTCTTCAAGACTTTGGACAATCAATTCATGTGCCTGGGGCATACTTCCTCCAAAACCGCCACCGGAGAACGAATTCCCGGCGGTAGTTGTGCATAGTAGGTTTGGTGAAGTGGGGCAGCTTTGGAACCTCTTGCGCGCTGCCCTAAGATTGGGCGGATGATAACCCGCAGGGTTAGGCGGGTCAAGCTGAATTGCCTCGTCACCCATAGCCCGCGGACACCCTGTAGTGCCCTTAGCCAGCCTTAACAGGCGAGATCGCAAACAAGCTGCCTGCCTGTGTCCGGAGCCAGTCTTACTGGAGCCCGGCCTTGGCAAGGTCTGCCTTGAAGAGAACGTTCCCCGTTGACCCTGAAATGCCGGCAACTTAGAATCCACGCAGCACTGAAAATTAACATAATGGCGGTGTTGCTGATGCAAAGTGTTGAAATCGACCGCAGTAAGCGTCTTAAGGAAGAGCCGATAAAAGGGCACAATCGGTGGCACCCCGACATACCGCCAGTCCTTGAAGTGGAGCAGGGAGAAGAGGTGGTTCTCGAAACCAGGGACGCTTCCGACTGCCAAATTCAGCCAGGCATGACCCCGGCAGATCTGGAAGGACTGGACGCCAAAGTGGCGCACCCCTTGACTGGTCCCGTCTACGTCAAAGGTGCTGAGCCGGGAGACCTCCTGGAAATCGAGTACCTTGACATTGTGGCCCAGCCTCGAGGCTGGACCCGGAACCGCCCCGGCGCCGGTTTCCTGCGAGACATCTTTACCGAGCCTTACCTGGCCCATTGGGAAATCAAGGACGGATGGGCAACTTCACCCCAAATACCGGGGGTCCGAATAATCGACGGTTCCTTTATGGGTACTGCCGGAATTGCTCCCTCCCATACTCAGTTGGAGGCATGGGCCGCACGGGAAGCAGACCTGGTTAGCAGGGGAGGTACCGCAGCCCCGCCGGACCCGGAAGACGCCATTCCTGCCGGAGGTACCATCGCAGAAACGGGCTTGCGAACGCTGCCGCCCAGGGAAAACTGCGGGAATGTGGACGCCAAGCAATTGACACGAGGATCCAGGTTGCTGATTCCGGTAAACGTAGACGGAGCCCTCTATTCCGCTGGTGACGGCCACTTTGCTCAAGGAGATTCAGAGTGCTGCATCACCGCCATAGAAATGGGTGCAACCGCTGCTGTCCGTTTCAGGCTTTTGAAGGGGGAAGCGGCACGCCACAATATTCGGTTTCCCCGATACGCCCACCCCGGTTACTTTCTGCCGCCCGAATGGGCAGCCCCCCGTAACTTTATCGCGACCATGGGAATGCCGATCAGAGACGATGGGACCCAGGAGGGCGAAGCGGACCTGACGCTGGCAGCCCGTAACGCTTTGATTAACATGATCTACCTGATCCAGGAAAGGGGATGGACGAGGGAACAGGCGTACATTATCTGCAGTGTTGCCGTGGACTTGAAAATCAGCAACATCGTGGACCTGCCAAACGTAACCGTTTCTGCATTCTTGCCCGAGGACATTTTTCGGGGTTAGGAAGAGGCCATATGCGTCAATTAGACAAGCTTCTCCACCGGGTGAACATAAACGTGTACCGAGTGTACATAAGCCTCGGAGATTGCGCTCAGGGGCTCACTCAGCGCAGTTTTTCGGCATGCGGGCCCTGTATACCCTGAAACCCCGCAAATCGCCTCCTGGAGCCAAGGGCCTGGAGGGTGACTAGACTCGAAGAGAGAGTCTTTTCTCAAAAAGGTCAAAAAAGAAAACCGCCCGTCGGACCCGACGGGCGGTTTTTCCAGTTTCTGGTTGTTTCTCTAGACAACCCTTCTCATCACATCCACCACCAAGGCATATTTTAGGAATACTTCCTCCGGTCATATGCCAGACCAGCAGCCAGATTAGCTAACTCTCTTTACCTCCAGGGTCTCCCCCGGTGCCAGCGCTACTCGACGTACGCTGATGCCCAACTTCAACAGCCAGTACCCGAGTGTAGCCTTACTCACGCCCAACTCGTCGGCGGTCATCGACAGTCCCTTTTCGTTAACCATCTCGGGGAGTAACCGCTCCAGCGGCCGCTGGTGTTCCTTTTCTACACGCTGCATTAGTTTGGTCTTCCTGGCCATAGTACTCCTCCTTGTTAGTGGTGAAATAGTGCTGAGTAACTTGATGTAATGAATTGTAACGACTGTTCCGGCCATTGTCAATATATTGCTAAATCAATTTTTATACTTTTTTAAGAAAGAAATGGAACATAAAACTAGATACAAAATGAGTCGATTAGAGGTGTTCAAGGCCCTTCAAGCGCCGCAAATAGCCCTTATTCGGGTTCTCAGAGCAATGGATTTTGAGGGACTTGGCACCGCGGTGGGGCGAGGCAGGGGTCTAGGTGGTTACACGAGTGGGGCGGGGCGCTTCGCCGACTTTACACGGGAGACAAAGTAGATTACACAGTGTTACACGGCAGCAATTCTTCAGTGTAATTCATCGATGGCCTACATCTTACTTAATGACATGACTCGTCGACATGAATAGTCCAACTGCATTTTCAATTGGCGGACCAATGACGCTGTACATTGGGCCCTGAGCAGTAAGGTAATCCGGGTTACCACGGAAAGGGTATAAACGCAGTGGTTAAGCAAACGGTCCTGAGAATGCAGTTATTTACTTCTGGAGACGCAGGTTTGACCATGAACTAACGCTTTGCTAGGCTGGCACCGACCAGTAGAAGAACAAGCTATTAGGAACCACAGAAAGTAGCGGAGAGGGAAAGTAACTGAGAGGCAATATGATTCAGCCACCAACTTTAAGGGATGTATACAAAGCAAAGAAAACTATCGCTCCGTACCTGGCTCGTACTCCGCTCCACTATTCGGCCGGGTTAAGCCAGTTGTTTGGGGCGGAAGTCTATTTGAAACACGAGGAGTACCACCCTCTGGGTGCATTCAAGGTAAGAGCAGGGATCAATATTCTTGCCAGCCTCGACGAGGACGAAAGAAGACGCGGAATAATAACTGCTTCCACCGGCAACCACGGCCAGGCAATTGCCCATGCGTGTCAGGTGTTTGGGGCCCGCGCCCTTATTGCCATGCCCGAGAAAGATCCCAATCCAATTAAGGTCGCGGCCATGGAAGCACTTGGGGCCGAGTTGATCTATTACGGAGAGACTTTCGACGACGCAAAGGCCCACGCGGAACGGTTGGTAGGCGAGGAGGGTTACCGTTACGTTCACCCAACCGAGGAACCATTGATCATAGCTGGGGCGGGGACTCAGGCTTTGGAGATAATTGAGGACCTGCCCGATGTAGAAGTAATGTACTTGCCCCTGGGCGGAGGAAGCGGGGTTGCGGGCGCCTGCACGGTAGCCAATGCTATTAGCCCGGAAATAAAGGTGCGCGCTGTTCAAGCAGAGGGAGCCCCTGCCGGTATTCTCTCCTGGAAACAAGGTCAACTGGTACAGGCGCCAATGGATACCTTTGCCGAAGGAATAGCCACCATGAGCGGCTACGAGTTGCCGCAAAGGATTATCCGGCACAAGTTGGACGATTTTGTCCTGGTAAGCGACGACGAGATACGGTTTGCCATTGGTTTACTGGTAGAAAAAGCTCATACGATGGCAGAGGGAGCCGGCGCAGCAGCAACGGCAGGGGCATTAAAGCAGATCTCCGACCTCAAGGGGAAGAAAGTTTCAATCACGGTTAGTGGTGGAAATACTACGGCGGCCCACCTTTCTCAGGCGCTAAAAGTGTACCAAGATAATTCCCTAAAGTAACGTAATGTATATTTGAAAACCCATCAATAATGTAATGCAGTGTAATATGTATGTAATTTGACTGCATGGTAAATGTACAGAGGTACACTATTCTTTGGTCTCGGAAATGTAACGGGCCAGTTCATCCCTCGTAAACGCCGGCATCGGCTTCTCGCCCTCGTAACCGATGGAGATCAGACCCTCTTCGGAAGCCAGCACCTGGCCTATTTCCCAACCGGTTATTCCTTCCTGTTCCAGGGCCGTTAGCAGGGCTGGGACTTCTCCTGCCGCCAGTGTAATGACGAGGCAACCTGAAGCCAGCAAACCAAACGGGTCCAGATCCAGGGCTCCACAAATATCCCTGCACTCCGGCAAAACGGGTATCGCCGTTTCTTCTATGGCCAGACCCATCCCCGAAGCCTGGGCCACTTCTCGGAGGCCAGTTATCAAACCACCTTCCGTGGGGTCATGTAACGAATGTACGCTAGCTACGGAGCAGGCGATTCTTGCGTCTCTTAGTACGCTGATACCCGGCATGTACAGATATTGCTTAGCTGTTTCGATGGTACTCTGTGGAACGCCTGCTCTCATTAAGTCTCTTTCCCTATCGCGAGCAAGAACCGCCGTACCCTCAATGGCAATCCCCTTCGTGATGACAATGCTGTCCCCTTCCTGAGCCCCTCCCGTAGTAATTAGTTGGTCCTTCTCTACCTCACCAAGCATGGCTCCCATCACAATGGGCCGTTCTATTCCATATGTGACTTCGCTGTGACCCCCAATTAGTGCAACACCTATTTCACTGCACGCTCCAAGTACTTGGTCATATATAGTTTCTGCTTCAGCTTCGGTATACATACTCGGTAACAGCAGAGTTGCCAGATACCACTTTGGTACACCACCAGTACACGCCAGGTCATTGGCGTTTACCTGGACTGAATACCAACCTATATGCTCGGTTGCAAAGGTAACCGGGTCGCTCTTTGCTACCAACAGACTGTTTCCCATATCTACAACTGCAGCATCCTCGCCCACCCTTGGACCCAGTAATACCCGCGGATCGTTAATTCCCTCTTTAGCCAACAGTCGTCCGAGTAACTCTGGAGGGAACTTCCCAACATCCAATGCGTTTCACCGCCTGTATGAAATCGGTTAACTGACGACAGTGTAGCAGAGGCAATAGCTTCGTTAAGCAGTATGGACTATACATAAACATGGGGAATCGCCTCTCTTGTTCGGACCGTGAACTGCGTTCACTCAGGGACGATTTAAGGCCATTTTAGAACCCAGAAGGTATTCCACACCCTGAATGCCCAGAAATCGGCTCTGAGAATGTCCTTGTCCCTAGTTCATTTACATAAAGTGGGTTTGGTCGGACTAACCGGTCTGCGCCATGCTCCAACGAACCTCACTTCTCTCGACCCACAGAGACCGGACGTGCTAAACTTTCCGTCATCTAGACAGCCAAAACAGGTAACGACTTTTGACACTCCACAACCCTAAAATTGTCGCCTCCGATGTAGCTGCGCCACCCCAGGGATACGATTCGCCAGGGTTGGAGGACGCTCTCACTTTCTTGCTGGAAGGTGGTGTAGTCGCCCTGCCTACAGATACTCTGTTTGGCTTGGCTGCTGATGTTACCAATGAACGGGCGCTGGAGCGCATATTTGACATAAAGGGTCGCCCTGCGGAAATGGCACTCCCAGTACTGGTTGCCAATTGGCACCAAGTTAGAGAAGTTGCGAGAGTCGAGTCTGCGGCAGCCCGAAAGCTGGCTTCCAGGTTTTGGCCCGGCTCCCTTACCCTGGTTCTGCCGAGACAGCCAAACCTGTCGACGCTGGTAACCGGAGGCCGCGAAAGTGTGGCAGTGAGAATGCCCGACCACTGGGTTCCCTTATGGCTTTCCTCCCAACTGGGACGTCCCATAACCGGTACCAGCGCCAATCGAAGCGGCCAACCAGACTTGAAGACTTCAAAAGAAGTGAGTGACGTCTTGGGAGAGGCAGTGGATACAGTCATTGCCGCAGATCCGGCGCCGTTAGGGCTGCAATCCACTATCGTAGATTTGACTGGTCCTGTTCCGGTCCTGCTGAGGGATGGCGCAATTCCCTTTACCCAAGTATCCGAAGCTTGGGAGGAACTCGCTGACCAAAAGGCCGAAACAAAGGGCACAGGGGGATAGCATTTCTTTTCCTGACCGTTTAGAAATCTACCGCCAGGCAGCGGAGCAAGAACTTCGGGAGTGTTTTGCAACCCGCGAGGGCTTCCTGTATAACCTGCTTCGTTACCACCTTGGCTGGGTTGACCAGCATGGACAACCTGAGAATCTTTCAACGCGGGAAAGTTTCCATTCCCTTATTGCGCCGACTGTATGTGAAGTCCTCACCGGCCAGTTTGTGCCGTCTCTGCCCGTGGCAGCGGCGGCGGACCTGTTGTTTAACTTTTCGGTGGTCCATGGCGACGTTCAGGCTGGCAGGTTAGATGCCGGTTCCAGGCCCAGCATTTGGTGGGTCTGGGGTCCAGCCCAGGCAATTAACGCCGGTGACGGGTTCCATGCAATGGCCCGTGTGGCGGTTATGCGCCTTCTCAAACAAGGAATACCCGCCGATAATGTCCTTAAAGCAGCGGAAATGCTGGACAAGAGTTGTCTTGCCATGTGCGAAGGTCAGTTCACCGACCTGGGTTTCCAGGACCGTATGCTAGTTACCATGGGCGAGTACGACGAAATGATTGCCCGGAAAACCGGAGCCCTGACCGGGTTCGCCGCAGCAGGAGGGGCGTTGGCTGCGGGGGCCGACGACGCGGTACAAACCAGGATGCGTGGGTTGGGCGTGAACTTGGGCATGGCCTGGCAAATATCCAGGGACATTGCAGACTTTTGGGGGAAAGACGGCGACGGCGCCACCGCCAGCAACGCCCTAAACAAGAAAAAGAGCATGCCCCTTATCTACACGCTGGAGAACTGCAGCACCTCGGCCAAGCGCGAGATAGGTACCGCCTACATGAAACGGGTGCTGGAGGCCGGAGATCTCTCCAGAGTTATCGAAATTATGGATGAAACCGGGGCAAGAGCTTACTCAGAGTCAAGAGCCAAGCAGCTAGTTGACCAGGCGTTGGAGATCCTGGAGTCTGAGAGCATCTCTGGTGAACGACAAGTGGGGATTCACGCCCTGGCTCAGCAGGCGATTTCTCCCAATTTAGAATTTTTCAGCGCATAACGCAGCGGAGCGGGAGCACAGTCTAACTATGGCGAAGCGCACCCTTTCTAACCTCGATGTCGCCAAGAAACGAGTCCTGGTCAGAGTGGATTTCAATATTCCCATTGAACAGGGAGTAGAAGTTATTGCCTCCTACGACCAACGCTTGCGGGCCACCTTGCCAACAATCCACTATTTGCTGCGACAGGAATGCCGGGTCATCCTGTGCTCTCATCTCGGGCGCCCCGGTGGGAAAGTGGTCGAAGAATTACGGCTAGCACCGGTTGGAGACCGCCTTGCGGAACTCCTCGGGCATCCTGTCTGGAACTTGCTTGACTGCGTCGGACCCGACATAGCAGCGCAAATTGAGGAGTTGGGACCAGGCAAGATCGCGCTGCTGGAAAACCTGAGATTCCATTCCGGTGAAGAGGCCAACGACCCTGAATTTGCACAAAGTCTGGCCGCTCTGGCTGATTGTTTCGTAATGGATGCTTTCGCGGTAACCCATAGGGCGCATGCGTCGACGGCGGCCATCACCGACTACCTGCCTTCCGCCATGGGCCTTTTGGTCCAGCGCGAGGTGGAACAAATGGGGAAAGCTTTGGAGTCTCCGGCCAGTCCCTTGGCGGCATTGATGGGCGGCGCCAAGGTCAGCGACAAGATCCTCGTCCTGGAAAACCTGCTGCAGAAGCTGGACCACCTTTTCATTGGCGGGGGAATGGCGGTAACCTTTCTAAAGGCCCGGGGCTACAGGATCGGGGCTTCTTCCGTTGAAGAAGATCGGCTTGATTTCGCCAGAGACGTGATGGAGCGCGCCTCGGCGAGAGGCATTGGCATTCACTTGCCCAACGACGTCGTGGTTGCCAGCGCCTTCGCAGCCGACCCTCCTGAAAGTCAAACCGTTCCAGTCGAACAGGTTCCGGATGACTGGTACATTATGGACGTGGGGGCAGCAACCGCCGCGCGATTTGCCGAAGAGTTGCAATCCTGCCGCACTATCATATGGAATGGGCCTATGGGTGTTTTCGAAATGCCCCGTTTCAGTGAAGGTACGCGCACCGTTGCCAACGCCATTGCCGGCTTGCAGGACGTTACAACCGTAGTCGGCGGCGGTTCCACGGCCGAGGCCGTTGAAGAGCTTGGCCTGATGGACGAAATGACCCACGTTTCCACCGGCGGAGGCGCTTCCCTTGAATTCCTCGAAGGTAGAAACTTGCCTGGAATTGCGGCGCTGCCAGACGACTAAGCTATCACGGCTGGCGTATTTTTCTCTTTCCGGGTTTCCACATAACATAAAGGGTAAAGGTCGAGGCAGACATGATTGATTTGGAGCAACTCCACGATTGCTACGTAACCACTTCTTCGAAAATTGTTCTTCTCGTTGTTGACGGACTTGGTGGGCTGCCCCACCCGGACACAGGACGCTCTGAACTGGAAACGGCGAATCTGCCGAACCTGGATGCCATGGCCAGGGAAAGCGCCTGCGGGGTCACCACACCTGTCCTCCCGGGAGTGGCGCCGGGCAGCGGCCCGGGTCACTTGGCTCTGTTTGGCTACGACCCCCTCAAGTACATAATCGGCAGAGGCGCCCTGGAAGCCCTGGGAATCGAAGTGGAATTGCGTCCCGGCGACGTAGCGGCACGAGGCAACTTTTGCACCGTTGACGGCGACGGTAACCTGGTAGACCGCAGGGCCGGCCGCATTCCCACCGAGTTCAGCACCCCTTTGTGCCAGCGTTTGGACACGATTGAATTGCCTGGTGTGCAGGTGGATGTTTTTCCCGTCCAGGACTACCGATTTGTACTTCGGCTGCGCGGGGAAGGGCTATCAGAGGCAATAACCGAGACGGACCCGCAGATTACGGGCGTGCCTGCCTTGCCAGTAAAGTCGCTGGACACCGCTGCGGAAAAGACGGCAACCTTGATTAACGATTTTGTCGATCAGGCGGGCAATCTACTGTCAGGAGAAGAAAGGGGCAACATGGTCTTGCTTCGAGGCTGGGCACAATTACCCTCTCTGCCGCCCATGGGACAGATCTACAGAATAAATCCTGCTGGCATCGCCGCCTATCCCATGTATCGCGGGCTGGCCACGGTAGCCAATATGCGCATTGTCCCCACGGGTCGCACCTTCAGCGATGAAGTGGATACCCTGCACGAGGAATTCGAAAACCACGACTTCTTCTTCATTCACTACAAGCCGGCCGACGCCGCGGGGGAAGATGGAGATTTCGAGGCCAAAGTCCGAGCGCTGGAAGATCTGGATCCCTTGATCCCCCGGATCCGGGAACTGAATCCGGACGTCTTCATGGTGGCCGGCGACCATTCCACGCCAGCAATAATGGCCGCCCACAGTTGGCATCCAGTGCCCTTTATGCTTCATTCCCAGCTTACCAGGGGCGAGGGTGTCCCCTCGTTCGACGAGAGAGCCTGCAACACAGGCTCCATCGGAAGCATACCGGCCACCTACGTGATGCTGCTTGCCATGTCCCACGCAGGCAAGCTGACCAAGTACGGACCGTAACTCGCTCCCAACGCTCTACAGAGGAGAACTTTCTAGGATGCCAGCCACCATCGTCGCCGGAAACTGGAAGATGAACACGAACCTTGCGGAAGCCAGGGAACTGGCTGAGGGGGTGTGCAGCCTGGCGGCCACCGCTGGAGGCGTAGAGACCATACTCTGCCCTCCCGCAATTTCGCTGCCCACGGTCAAGGAGGCAGTTTCCGGTTCCACCGTCAAAGTAGGGGCCCAGAACATCCACTCGGAGGACTCCGGCGCATTCACCGGTGAAATTTCCCCAACAATGCTGGTTGGAATCTGCGAATACGTAATCCTGGGCCACTCGGAGCGACGCCAGTTGTTCGGTGAGACTGATGCGCAGATTAATCTGAAGGTGAAGGCTGCCATTGGGCACGACCTGAAACCAATTCTTTGCGTAGGCGAGACCCTGGAGCAACGGGAGTCGGGACAAGCACGGGAAATAATTGCCCGGCAGGTGATGTCAGGGCTGGACGGCACCGCAGGACTTGACATAAGTGGGCTGGTAGTAGCCTACGAACCTGTTTGGGCCATCGGCACCGGTCAGGCAGCGACACCGGACATAGCGGCGGAAATCATGGGAGGTTCCATACTAGGGGCGCTTCATTCCCTGTATGGAACCGATGCCGATGACATTCCCCTCCTGTACGGCGGCAGCGTCAACGCCGGCAACATTGCCGATTTCGCCGCTCAATCTTGTATCCACGGAGCACTGGTTGGGGGAGCAAGCCTTCAATCAGAATCCTTCATGGAAGTTGTCCGACTGGCTGGGCTAGCCAAGTCCGGCCATTCCTAGAACGTGGCAAGTGGCCGCCGCGGTATGCCCGCCAGTGAGCCAGCGATAGTCTACATAGTCGGACCAACCGCAGCGGGCAAGACTCGACTGGGCATTGAGCTTGCCCAAAGGTTGAACGGCGAAATAATCAACGCCGACAGCCGCCAGGTTTACCGCCACATGGATATCGGCACCGCCAAGCCAACCGCGGAAGAGCAACTACTGGCCTCTCACCATCTCCTTGACCTTCTTTCTCCCGACAAGAACTTCAGTTTGGGTGTTTTCTTGTCTCTTGCCAAAAAGACTGTTGCCGAAATACAAGGGCGGTGCAAGCTGCCTATAGTAGTAGGTGGAACAGGCCAGTACGTTTGGGCTCTGTTAGAAGGTTGGGACGTTCCAGAAGTCCCCCCCGACGAGGAATTCCGAAAGAAGCTTGAGTCGGAGGCAGCGGAAATGGGTCACGAAGAACTGCACCGTCTGCTACAGTCTATCGACCCCGAAAGAGCTTCGGAACTGGATCCTCGCAATATTCGGCGAGTAATACGTGCTCTTGAAATCCATCACTTAACCGGAAACAGGCCTTCCTCGTTCGGCAAGGCAACAGGGTTGGGACTCCCTGGTCCCATTCTCGGCTTGACAATGGAACGGGAAGACCTCTACCAGCGCATTGACCGGCGCGTTGACCTAATGATGCATCGGGGTTTCCTCCAGGAGGCAACGCTCCTGACCGAAATGGGTTTCTGTCTAGGCGAGGGCTCTCTGGCATGCCCTGGGTACCGCGAGTTAGGTCTGCACCTGTCCGGTGACATTACCCTGGAAGATGCCATCCAACGCACCAAGTTCCAGACCCACCGCTTGGCGAGGCGCCAATACTCCTGGTTCAAGCTGAGTGACCCGCGAATTTCCTGGCTGAATGGCGCTTCTGATGACTTGTTCAGCGCGGCTGAACTTCAGACCTACAGATGGTCGTCTTACAAGTAATCCAGATTCAGAACCCGGTTACTGTGGTAGAATAGCCGAAGCCTGCCAGAAGAGGGTCTGATGAAATTTACCAAGATGCACGGAGCCGGTAACGACTACGTTTACATCGACGCCCGCCAAATGGAAGAAGATTGGCCTGCACTTTCCCGGACCTTAAGCGACAGGCATTTTGGCATTGGCGGAGACGGCATTATTCTCGTGCTGGATTCGGAACAGGCCGATCTGCGAATGAGGATGTTCAATGCCGACGGTTCCGAAGGTGAAATGTGCGGAAACGGAATCAGGTGCTTCGCCAAGTACGCCATTGAACGCGAAATTGTGGCGCGTCCCGACGAGGGCCTAACCGTCGAAACTCTGGCCGGTATTCGGACCGTCTATCCCATTTACGACCCAAACGGTGTTGCTGGAGCCCGGGTTTCCATGGGATTCCCCCGCTTGAACCCACAAGACATTCCCGTTAGTCTTGATCCGGCGATGAGTTCCAATGCCGGTCCCGTGCTCAAGTATCCAATTCAACCCGGTGACTTTCGACTTTTCCTGGCCTTTGTCTCCATGGGCAACCCACACGCCGTCACCTATATTGATCAGCCAATTGGAGAATTTCCGCTGCACAATATAGGCCCCCTGGTGGAGGGCCACCCCATGTTCCCGCGCCGGGTAAACTTCGAAATCGTGAACCAGGTGGACGCTTCGCACTTGGATGCCAGAGTCTGGGAACGGGGCTCCGGAGAAACTATGGCCTGCGGCACTGGAGCCTGCGCTATCGCCGTGGCATCAAGGCTGCAGGGACTGGTCGAGGACAGGGTTGACATAACCCTGCCGGGGGGAACTCTGACCATCGAGTGGGACGGAGAGGGCGAGGTCTTTTTGGAAGGTCCGGCTACAGAAGTATTTAGTGGCGAGTGGTAACAGGCAAGAATTCTTTTAGAACAACAGTCCCCTGATTTTTCCCAGGAGTGGCAAAGTGCAATTTTCCAGCAGACTTGGCAAACTCTCTCCCTATCCCTTCGTTGAAATTTCTCGAATTATTGCTGAGAAGCGGGCTGCAGGAGCCGACGTAGTAACCTTTGGCATCGGCGACCCGGATATTCCCACCCCCGAACCCATAGTCGAACGGCTATTAACTGCATCCCAGCATCCACCCAATCACCGCTACCCTGAGACCGACGGGCTGCCGGAGATGCGCCAGGCAATTGCCCAATGGTACGTGAACCGGTTCGGCGTAAAGCTCGACTCGGATAAGGAAGTATTGCCCTTGATTGGAGCCAAGGAGGGAATTGGGCACGTCGCCTTTTGCTTCCTCGACCCGGGCGACATTGCACTGGTGCCCGACCCAGCATACCCGGTATACGGCGTAGGCACCATGTTTGCTGGCGCAGAGAGTTACATAATGCCGCTGCTCGAGGAAAATGGGTGGCTTCCCGACCTTTCCGCCATTCCTGAAGACGTAGCCCGAGCAGCCAAGGTGATGTGGCTCAACTACCCCAACAACCCAACCAGTGCAGTGGCAAGCGCCGAAGATCTGGCTACATACGTCGCTTATTGTCGCGACCACGATATTGCCTTGCTCCACGACGCGGCCTACAGCGAAGTCGGTTACGACGGATACAAGGCCGTCAGTATGCTGGAAATAGATGGCGCAATGGACGTGGGCATCGAGTTCCACTCATTGTCCAAGAGCTACAACATGACTGGCTGGCGGATGGGGATGGCTGTGGGCAATGCCGACATGATTAAAGCCCTCTTTCAGATCAAGGCCAACCTGGACTCTGGCGTTCCCCAGGCCATTCAGGAAATGTCCATGGAGGCCCTCACTGGGCCCCAGCATTATATTGAGGATAACCGTGTCATATACCAGCGGCGACGAGACCGGGTTGTAGAAGCCCTTAGGAAAATGGGATTGACGGTTGCGGTCCCCCAGGCCAGCCTATACATTTGGGCTCGTGTGCCGGAGGGATTTACTTCGGCCGATTTCGCCGCCCGCCTCCTTGAAGACATAGATATCGTGGTAACCCCCGGGTCCAGCTACGGCCAATACGGCGAAGGTTACATAAGGCTGTCGTTGACAACACCCGATGAGCGGGTGGAAACGGGTTGCCAGCGTCTTGAATCCTGGGCCATACCGGCACCCAGGGAGGGATAAGCCCATTCCAAAGAAGACTGTCAGCACCGAACCCGATCGGGAAAAAGCCATACTGGTAGCGGTGGAACTGAAGAACCGTGATCAGCTATGGGAATTGGACGATACCCTGGATGAATTGGCCTACCTGGCCGACGCCGCTGGGGCAGAAGTCGTCGGTCGAGTAACGCAGCGGTCCGACAGGCTCACACCCACTTACGTCGGTAAAGGCAAGGTGCAGGAAGTGCTGGAATTGGCAGCCGACCAAAGGGCCGACGCTGTCATTTTCGATGACGAACTGACTCCGACCCAGCAGCGCAACCTCGAAGCTGCGTTGCAGATCAAGGTCATTGATCGAACTGCCCTCATTTTAGATGTTTTTGGTCGCCACGCCAGAACTCACGAAGGCAAGCTGCAGGTCGAACTCGCTCAACACCAGTATCTGTTGCCCAGACTGGTAGGCCAATGGTCCCATCTGGAAAGATTGGGCGGCGGGATTGGCACCAGGGGCCCTGGGGAGACCCAGCTTGAAACGGACCGTCGGCTGATTCGGCGCCATATCCAGAAGATCCAGCAAGAACTGGACAAGGTAAGAGAGCGGCGGTCCATTTACATTGAGCGCCGCAAGAAAGCCAGCATTCCGACTGCCTCCCTGGTCGGATATACGAACGCAGGCAAGAGCACTCTATTTAACGCCCTGTGTGACGCTGATGTAGAGGCGGAGAACCAGTTGTTCTCCACACTGGATCCGGTCACTCGCCGCATTCGTCTTCCCTCAGGAGACGAATTGCTGCTGACCGACACAGTGGGATTTATCCAGAAGCTTTCTCCCATGGTGGTGGCAGCTTTCCGAGCAACATTGGAAGAGTTGTCCGAATCTGACATTCTCCTGCACGTCTTGGACATCACTCACCCGAAAGCTCCCGAACAGGCCGAAGTTGTCGAGGAGACACTGGAAGCCCTTGGCTTGAGCGACAAACCCCGCCTTCTCGTGATAAACAAGATGGATTTGCTGGAGGAGCGGGAATCGGCGGATGATGTCTTGACTCCTGCCGGCTTACAGTCGTATCCCAACGTCCTGGTGTCCGCGGCCAAAGGCTGGAACCTGGACCTGCTGTTGGAAGAAGTGGAGACCCAATTGGTCGATATCGATGGCCCCCTCACTGTACTGCAGTCGGCGGCCGGAGACTGACCAAGCTGTGCCCTTTTGCTCCGGAGGATCGCGCGCCGAGCATCGAGCAAGAATCGGGCCCAAGGGTCCTAAAGAGTCCCTGACAGGTTGGTTCGCACAATAGACGTTATGTAACATCACCCCTTGCTTTCCGGCTTTTTCCTTAACATAACACTTTCTCCCATTAAACCGCTCTTCGGGCTTCGTTGTGAAACTCCCTGTACTTCTGTAACATCACTGAAAACCAACTTCGAGGAGAATAGTCATGCGCGTTGAGGGCAAAGTGGCATTGGTCAGTGGAGGAGCCAGGGGAATTGGGGCCGCCACCGCCAGGCTTCTGGCCAGAGAGGGGGCGGCAGTGGTATTGGCCGACGTCCTTGAGGAAGAAGGTAAAGCGACCGAAGCCGAAATCTCCGAGACGGGGGGCAGGGCAACCTTCCTGAAATTGGACGTTACCGACGAAGAGAACTGGCAGCGAGTTATTGATGTGACCGTTGCCACATATGGGAAGCTTGACGTGGTTGTAAACAACGCCGGTATCAGTGGTCGGACTGCTGTGGAGGAGACCGAGGCCGAAACCTGGGACCGAGTGATGGCAGTAAACGGCAAGGGGGTATTCCTGGGGACCAAGCTGGCCATTCCAGAGTTGCGCAAGGCCGGCGGCGGTTCCATTATCAACATTTCCTCAATATACGGAATTGTTGGCAGTGAAACTTCAGCAGCCTACCACGCTTCCAAGGGAGCGGTGCGTATCTTCACCAAAGCCGCAGCCATCCAATATGCTTCGGAAGGGATCCGGGTAAACTCAGTACATCCCGGGTTTGTAGACAGTCCAATGACTGCCGCATCCCACGCTTTGCCTGGCGTCCACGACTTGAGGGTCGGCAGGACACCCTTGGGAAGGATGGGAACGCCGGAGGATATTGCCGCCGGTGTTCTTTATTTGGCCTCGGACGAGTCCTCCTTCGTAACCGGTAGCGAATTAGTGATAGACGGCGGAATGACGGCACAGTAGGATGGATGGCAAATGGTCCTTCAACCTTGTTTGGGGCTTGCCATCCAAAGCAGGAATCTCGCCAAGGCAATGGCCGTTAGGGTTGCGCTGTTGGCCCACTTTCCCTATAATTGCCTGCCTAGCGGAACCGGAAGGGCGGTTAGCTCAGTGGTTAGAGCGCCTCGTTCACACCGAGGAGGTCGGAGGTTCAAATCCTCCATCGCCCACCACTTGGGCCAGAATTGGTGACCTTGGACTGGTTCTACTATGCCGTGCCGAGGTGGCGAAACGGCAGACGCGCTGCGTTCAGGGCGCAGTGTCCTTATGGACGTGTGGGTTCAAATCCCTCCCTCGGCACCAACTTTGGTCGCTGGTGACCAAAATACGTTTACGCGCTTGTAGCTCAGCGGATAGAGCGCTGCCCTGCGGAGGCAGAGGTCGTGGGTTCGAATCCCGCCAAGCGCGCCATGTTTGTTGAAGACCTTATGTAAACGGGTACACCAAGATACGCCGGTTCTACCGTGTCCCCCTCTTTGGGCGGTTAGCTCAGATGGTTAGAGCGCCTGCTTTACACGCAGGAGGTCACTGGTTCGAGTCCAGTACTGCCCACCACTGATCACTGCATCCTTAGCGACTCTTCCTCATTTGCTCCAGGCACATGCTGACGCTTTCCTTCACCAGGCGCACGTCACCCGTCAGATTCTGGCCCTTGTGATACAATATACAAAGAGGGAAGCGCTCTCCATCGCACCATTTTTTCGCTGGTTTGGGGGCAATATTCATTACTTCGGCTGAATGTGGAATCCACTGCTTGCTCCTCGGGAACTGGGCAACAGGCAGGCGGGGAATTTCTAGTTGGAGGTGTGTTTTATAGATGTTGAAATTTGTTGAGGAGATAATTTTGCTTTTGCTCCGCGACGAGGATGGCAGATTTATCCAGATCCCTACGTGGTCCATGGACTACGCCATTGCGGGTGCCGTCCTGATGGATTTGGCCATGGAAAATCGCATTGACACCGACTTGCATAACTTGATTCTGATTGACAACACGCCCGTCGGTGACTCTATCCTCGATCCAGTGTTGTCGGAAATATCCTCCGGAGACAACCACGACACTCGTCATTGGGTGGAGTACGTGTCCCAGTCAGGTACCAGCATTCGAGAGCAGGTGTTGGCGAGGCTGGTAGAGAAGGGAATCCTGGAGAACGAAGACGATCGCTTCCTCTGGGTTTTCCGGTCCAGGCGCTATCCCTCTGTTGATGGAACCGTCGAGAGAGAGGTCAAGCTTCGCATCTTGAATGTCCTGTTCAGCGATGAAATTCCTGACCCACGGGACCAGATGATAATTTGCCTGGCAGATGCCTGTGGAATTTTCCCACGCCTGCTATCCAGACAAGAACATACCAGGGCGGCGGACCGAATTGCGCAGGTGAGCAAGTTAGACCTCATAGGCCAGGCCATGTCCCAGGCTATACACGATATCCAGGTGTCGGTCGCCGTATCGTGTCAAGGGCATATGATTTAGCGACATATCAGAAAGAATCTTAGCCCGCGGTTCATCCGCGGGCTTTTGACATCTCGGCCAGTTGAGCACTCGTGAGTGGGAGGGTAGAGCGGCATTTTCCGTAAGAAGGAACATACCACACAGTGGATTTTCCTTGATTTATGTTAGGAGGCGCTTACGCTCCAAAGGTACAATCGCTTCAATTCTTGACAGTCCGAAGCCGTTATCCTACGCTTTACGCTAAAAGTCACCTTTTGTTCCAGAATGCCGCGTCCCTATCATAACGAAATACCATGTCACTAACTTAGGACGTGCCTTATGTCAACCCGAATATTGGAAAGAATCGACGATCCGTCGGATCTTGGCGGGCTGAATCGCTCCGAACTCGACCAGTTGGCCCAGGAAATTCGGGACACAATAATTTCGGTAATTACCGAACGAGGAGGCCACCTGGCCTCCAATTTGGGCGTTGTAGAGCTGACTCTGGCTCTTCACCGCGTCTTTGACAGCCCCAGGGACCGCATTGTCTGGGACACCACAAACCAGATGTATAGCCACAAGCTGGTGACGGGTCGTCGCGATGAATTCAAGGACATTCGGCTCGAAGGGGGCCTTTCCGGATTCGGAGAGCCCTCAGAAAGCCCGCACGATACTCTCTGCGCGGGTCACGCTGGCACGGGCCTTTCCATTGCCCTGGGGATAGCGCAATCAGTATCCACTCGTGCTCAGGACTCGTGGACTATAGCAATTGTTGGCGACGGCGCTATGACCTCGGGCTCAAGTTTTGAGGCCCTGAACAACATAGTCCACCTCGACCCCAAGAAGCTGATTGTCGTCCTGAACGACAACGGCATGTCCATATCGGAAAACATAGGATTCCTGACCAACTGGCGGAAGCGGGTGATAACGCACCCTGAATACCAGGCGATGATCGGGCGCATGAGGGCCCTCTCCAAGCGGGTACCCACCGGCGAAGGAATTTATCGCCTGGTCAAGCGTTTCAACGACAGTCTGGACAGCTTCATTCTGCCGACCGTCTTTTGGACGGAATTGGGGTTCCAATATCTTGGCCCAGTAGACGGGCATGACTTAAGGCAACTGGAACAGACCCTCGAGCAGGCCAAGCTAACCGGCGGCCCAGTGCCCGTTATCCATGTGGTTACCCACAAAGGTCACGGTTATGAACCCGCTGAGGACGATCCGGTCAAGTTCCACCAGCCCAGTTCTCCTTTGGGAAGCGGTTCCGGAGCCCCGACCTATTCGAAGGTATTCGCCGAGACCATCAAGAAACTGATGGCCGAAGACGAGAGCGTGGTAGGTATTTCAGCGGCCATGCTTGAGGGCACCGGACTGGAAGAGGTTAGACAACAGTTTCCGGACCGCGTTTTTGACGTTGGAATTGCAGAACAACACGCGGTAAGCATGGCGGCGGGCATGGCTTCGACAGGAGTCAAACCCTTCGTTTCCATTTATTCTACCTTCCTCCAGCGCGCCTTTGACCAAGTTGTCCACGACGTTTGCTTGCAGGACCTCCCGGTTACGATAATCGCGGACAGGGCAGGAATAGTAGGTGAAGACGGCAAGACTCACCACGGATTCCTGGACATTTCTTACTTGCGCTGCCTTCCCAACGCGGTAGTCGCGGCGCCTATGGACGAGAACGACCTGCAACATCTCATCTATACCGCATACAAACACCCGGGTCCCTTCGCCATTCGTATCGCCCGCGGCACGGCAACAGGCTGCCCAATGGACAAGGATCTCAGAGAATTGCCGCTGGGACGTGGGACGGTAGTCCGTGAAGGCGGCGACGTTGTTATTTTTGGACTCGGCAAGACGGCAACGGCGGCGCTGGAAGCCTCCGACATGCTGGCAGAATACGGAATTGCCTGCGGAGTCGTTAATCCGCTTTTTGTTAAGCCTCTGGACGTCAATATGCTCCTGGACACTGCCAGAAGCGCGAAGCGAATCGTGACGGTGGAAGAGAATGTGCTGGCCGGAGGGTTTGGGTCCGCCGTTCTGGAAGCCTTGGCCGACGCGGGTGCGGACGACGCAGTCGTGCATAGAATTGGTATGCCCGATTCCTTCATTGAACACGGAACCGCGGTTGACCAGCGCCACCGTTTGCAGCTTGACGCAGAGGGCATTGCCCATCAGATTCTGCAGGCCTTCTTCCCGGAGAAGGTTGGTGCCGTACCGGTTGGAGATTAGGACGCCGGGAGAAATCGACTGTATTTGTTTCCCTTGCAGTGTATGGATGGAAGCCGTTGAGCGATTGTGCGAACCGTCCCATTGGTCACAGCACCAAGAAAATGGGCTTCCTAACCATCCCTACGGTCCTGATTATAAGGAGCTTGCCCACATGAAAATAGCGCGAATTTACAACGGCGATGACGGTCAGGCCCACATCGACCACATCGAAACAGATGACTTTCCCAATCCTGATTCTTTGACCGAGATAACAGAGTTGCGATTCCGGGTCCAGCAACCCGGCCAATTCGCTGACTGGCACGTCGAGTCGCGCCGAAATTACATCATCACCTTGTCCGGAGAAGGTGAAATCGGCCTGGGTGATGGCTCTCTGCACAGGTTCGGTCCGGGCGCAGTTGTACTGGTAGAGGACTTGACCGGACAGGGTCACACAACCCGCGTGACCAGTGATGTGCCTAGGATTACTATCGCAGTGCCCCTGGCAAACCAGGCTCCGGGCACCTGATTTCCGTCCACGCTATTCATGCCCTATATCTCCAATAACGGCGTCAGGATTTTTTACAGCGTTCAGGAGCAAACCGGCTCGCGAGTTAACCGCAGCGACGTCCCATTGCTCCTGCTCCACGGATTTATGCAACGCTCCGAAGATTGGACCGACGCCGGTTATGTTGACCAATTGGCCGAGCGCCGTCGACTTATCCTGGTTGACGCGAGAGGTCATGGCCAGAGCGATAAGCCACATGCTGTTTCGGACTATAGAATGGAGCTGCTGGTCTCCGACCTTGTGGAGGTTCTGGCTACCCTGAAAGAAACTAAAGTAGACTTCATGGGCTATTCCTTTGGCGCTTGGGTCGGCTTTGGTATGGCAGCTTTAGCTCCCGGGTTACTGCGTTCCCTTGTGCTTGGAGGAATGCATCCCTACGTACGTGATCCTGGCCCGCTTAACAGGAGGATCGACCGGTTTACGAAGACCAGAGACGGTCTGGCGGCCGGAGGTCACCACGCTGACCTGATCCCCGCCCAGGTAAGAGCCCAGTTTCAGGAAAACGACATCGAGGCTCTTATCTCACTTACCACCGCCATTCGCGATTCAGCAGGGTTTGAGGACAAGTTGGATTCCCTAAACGTTCCGGGTCTCGTTTATGCGGGCGAGGAAGATCCTGCACATCCACTGGCCCAACGGTGCGTGGAAGGGCATATCAACCTGGAGTTCTTGTCCATGCCTGGCCTGGGTCACATGGAGGCCTGGCACGGGGGTGATGTGGTACTCCCCCACATCATTCACTTCCTCGACAAGCTGGACTAGCATCTGAGCCCTCCCCAGTTCTCCTGTCTTCCCTAGTTAGCTGCAGGTTTGATTTAGACCTATGGGTATCGTAGAATAGGCGGGCAAATCGGGTCACGGGACCCTGAGGAAGTGATTTCATGCTTCAGACCACTGAATTGAACCTTCTCTGCATGTCCGGCCAGGGTTCTGTGCAGGCCGGCGAAGCATTGGCCAAGCTTTACGCCAACCAAGGTTGGTTCGTTTCGGTCAATGTCTATCCTGGAACCCGCGCCCGCAGCGGCCCGGTGATCAACTATGTCAAGATTTCCGACTCGGAAGCCATGGCCAGTTGCGCCAATTATCACCCTTCCGAGGTTATAGTCTTTCAGGAAGAATTACTGCTGACCGCCAAGAACAACACCCACGAGTTGATCGCCGACGCCATAGGCCGAATGAATCGGGGTACGCTCCTGGTAAATTCTCCCAAGTCACCTCAGGAAATCGAACTGCCCTTCAATCTGGAGGGCGTGGTTGCCACAGTGGATGCCACTGGCATTGCCGGGCGATTGCTCCGGCGCAATCCGCCTCCCGTTGGTTTAACCCTGTTGGGAGCCTATGCGCGCATTACCGAAGCAATTGACATGGATGAACTGCTTTCCATCATCAGGGAGACCTTTCCAGGTACAGTTGGCGAACGTAACGCGGAGGCCACCCTCGAGGCATACGAGACGGTTCAGGCCATTGGAGGCGTGAAGTTTCAGGTGGACCGGCGGCCCGCCCGATTGGAGCATACCCCGGTGGAGGACCTGCCCCAGTATTATCAGTTTGACCGTTACGACAAACTGCCGGGGTTCAGCAACGGCAGCCCCTTCGTATGGCGGGACAAAGTGCCCGTCTGCGAGGACAACAAGTGCATCTGCCCGGGCGTTTGCATTAGCGAAGTGATGTGCCCCGACGGTACCGGTTTTATCATTCGCAAGGACCTGCCCCACCAGGGCTATCGTATCGATGTTGATTTCTGCCGCGGCTGCGGAATTTGCGCCGAGGTCTGCGTTGGCAGCGCGCTCACGATGGTGGACGAGGACCAGGTCAAGAAGGACAATCCGGAATATACGGACATCACTGCAGAGCCCCATCGGCCGGAGATCGCCACCCACCAGCGAATTCACCTGGACATCTAGTAACTGACAGGAATCAGGAGACCGTTAATGACCTCTCCAGCCCAAGCTAGACGCGAGGCGCTGACCGGCAACAAGGCGGCAGCCCTTGCCTTGAAGCTGGCCCGCACCCAAGTGCTGTGCTACTTTCCCATTGGCCCATCCGACGAAGTGGGCGAAGAGCTATCCCGCATGATACAGCGAGGAGAGCTGCCTGCGGAGGTAATCGAACTGGAGCACGAGCGCAGCGTTATGAACGCGCAAATTACTGCTACCCAGTCGGGCGCCCGTTGCTCTTTTGCCACCAATTCGGAAGGCTTGCTCATAGCTGCCCAGCAGTTGATATTTGCCTCTTATGCCCGCATTCCCATCGTGGTTGTGGTGGCACACCGCGCCCTGGAGCCACCGGCTATCGTCCGGTCCGACGACCAGGATACTATCATGTACCGGGACATCCACTGGATGCACTACCACTGTGAGAATGCCCAGGACGTGATGGACACGGTTATTCAGGCCTACAAGGTCAGCGAGGACCCTGATGTGCTGCTTCCGGCATTCGTTACCTACGATGGTTGGGAGGTGTCCCACAACAGCTATCCGGTAGTGGCGCCCAGCCAGGAAGCGGTTGACAGTTTTCTGCCGCCCTACGAGTTGCCATCCGAGGTCGACTTCATCAAGAACCTGGATTTCGCCGCCTATTATGGCGGGAACCGGATGAGCGGCTATGGCTACATCGACGTGGAGCGAGAATACATGGAACGCCGGTTCCAGTTGGACGAGGCGCTCAACGTCACTGCCAAGACCAGGTTAAAGCAGGCACACCAGGATTATGTAAACTTGGTTGGAAGAGGCTACGGAGGCCTCATCGAGACCTACCAGATGGAAGACGCTGAGGTTGCCATTGTCGCAATGGGATCACTGTCCTCAACATCCAGGCTGGCCGTGCATCTCTTGAGGGAGCAGGGCAAGAAGGTAGGCCTGGTTAAGATTCGCACATACCGCCCATTCCCCAGCGAGGACCTGGTGGATGCGCTGCAGAACGTGAAGGGCGTGGTAGTTCTGGATCGGAACACGGTCGCCGCTGTCTACAACGACCTGCGCAGTTCGCTGTTTGGGCAGCCCAACCCTCCTGCGGTCCTGGGCCGAATCATTGGTTTGGGCGGGCGGGACGTAACCCATTACAACGTTGTCTACGCCGCAGAGGAGGCTTTGGCGGCTTGCCGCGGCGAGAGAACTCCCAAGGCCCTGGACTGGCACTTTGAGGTGATCGAAGACGAAGAAATGCTGGGCCAGGTGTTGAACAGATAACGCGTCGAGCACCATTCAGGAGTAGCGGCTGAAATGCAAGGGCAGATACTGTATTACTGGCCACAAAACAACGAAGGCGTCATCTCCGCAGATGACGGGAACCGTTACACCTTCTTTGGAACCGACTGGAAAGATCCTATGGTAGCTCCTGCCGCAGGATTACGTGTCGACTTTGAACTTGTGGGTGAGACCGCCAGCAACATTTTCAGAATTCAGGGTATCCAGCACACTGCGTCAGGGACGAGCACCAAGAGCCCGATCGCAGCCGGGTTACTGGCCATATTCCTCGGAGGTCTAGGCATTCACAAGTTTTACCTTGGTTATGCGGGGCCAGGCGTGGCGCTGCTGGTTGCCTCAACGGTCTCTTTTTTCCTTGCTTTCTTGTTGATCGGGTTTTTATTCCTGTTTGTTATCGGAATCCTCGTGCTGATTGAAGGCATCATTTACATCACGAAATCGGAAGCAGAGTTTCAGAGAATCTATGTAGACCAAAAAAGGGCCTGGTTCTGATAAATGGCGATGTCCCATTAATAGGAACCTGCGAATTGGGGGAGTAAAGCAATGCCAATAAAGATGATCCAGGACACTGCCGACCAGCGGGTCTACATGAACGTCACCGCAAACCAGTGCCCGGGCTGCCCGGAAAACCTGGCTACTCGGCTGGTTATGCATATTGTGTTCGACCACCTGAAGGACGAAGACCCAATTATATTCGGTCAGGGCTGCGGCATTGGACGCGACTTTTTGCAGCGCAGCGGACTGGGAACCCATGACAGCGGCATTGTCGGAATGCTCACGGCCATGAAGGTCCGAAACATAGATCGGCCCATCGTGGTAATTGACGGGGACGGGCAGATTGACCTTGGCCTGGAAGATTTGGCAACCAGCTTCCAGCAGGGCTACAAATACCTCCACGTCGTGTGCGACAACCAGGCTCATGCCGCCAGCGGTAGCCACGCCACCGGCAGCACGCCACCCATGGCCCGCACCAGTGTCCGGCCGTCAGGGAAGCTCCGGCACCCCAAGCACTTTGCCTTGATGCTTATGTTCAGTGGGGCGGAATACGTAGCCACTGCTTCCACTTCCCATCCCCAGGACCTGGAACGCAAATTAAAGGCCGCCAGCACCAGGCTGCCAGCCTTTATCCAGATACTGACACCTTGCAACCCCTCATGGGGATACGACGACAACAAGGGGATTGAGGTGTCAAGGCTGGCGGTGGAAAGCGGTATATGGCCCCTCTACGAGTGGAAAGACGGCGTATTCCAACGGCAGAACATTATGCGTAAGTCCACTGTTCGCGACTACGTTGGCTCCCAGCGCCGGTTCGCCCACCTGGGAGACGAGGGAATCGCCCAAATGGAAGAATACGTCAGCGATCTTAGCCGGATGATGATCCAGTTGGAAACGGGATTCTCCGCTTAGGGCTGCCCGTCATGGTTACCAATCCGAAACCCTGGCTTAGCTCTTATTCGCCCGGGATGCCGTCCATTCTGGACTATCCCCGGGCTCCTCTTTACCATTTCCTTCAGGAGTCTGCCGCCCGTTATCCGAAGCGGGCAGCCATCATCTACCAGGACCCATCCGAAGGCAATGAACCCGTTACCACGTCATATCTGTCCTTGGAGGAAGACTCCAGCAGATTCGCGGCGGCCCTGGTCTCTCTGGGTGTCAGGAAGGGGGACCGCGTTGCCTACTACATTCAGAACTCTCCTGAGTTGATTACCGGCTTCTACGGCATCCTGAAGGCAGGCGCAGTGCCTGTACCCTGCAACGTCATGTATCGCGCCGAGGAACTGGCCTACCACCTCAACGATTCGGGAGCCAAAGTCCTGTTTTGTGAAGCCGACCTGTACCCCACGGCACAACAAGTTCTTGCAGAAACTCCTGTATCAAACGTCATAGTTGCCGGCGGAAACGCGGACGGCCAGGCCATATCCTGGGACAGCCTGCTTTCCTCCGTCTCCCCCCTTACTGACTTACCGTCCCTCGATGTAGACGAGGACCTGGCCTTGCTCCCCTACACGGGCGGAACCACCGGTATTCCCAAGGGCGCCATGCTTACTCACGCCAATATGGTGGCCAACGCGGTGCAGTTTCGTGACTGGTTTGGCTATGAACCAGGCGGCGAGGTATTTGTAGCTACACTTCCCTTCTTTCACATAGGCGGCATTGCCGGCGTCATGAGCGTCCCGCTGTCTGTCGGCGGGACCATTGTGCTGTTCCGTAGATTCAGCCCTGAAAGAGTCCTGAAGGCCATCCAGGACTACCGGGCCACCAGATTTCTTGGGGTTCCCACCATGTATATCGCCCTGCTGAACCACGAGAACGCCGACAAATATGACCTGTCTTCTTTGCGCGCCAGCCGTACCAGTGCCGCCCCACTGCCAAAAGCTGTTAAAGAGTCATTTGACTCGCTTGTGGGTCACGAGGTACTGGTCGAAGGTTACGGGCTTACCGAAACGTCGCCGTTGACCCACGCCAATCCCATTAACGACGCCCGGGCAGGATCCATTGGAGTTCCTTTGCCTGACACGGACGCACGGGTGTTTGACGCAGATGATGGTCTTGACGAGATGCCCCTGGGAGAAATCGGTGAATTAGCACTGAGGGGACCTCAAGTAATGAAGGGTTATTGGAAACGTCCTCTGGAGACTTCTGAGGCAATTCGAAAAGGCTGGTTTTATACGGGAGATCTGGCTTACATGGACGATCGAGGCTATTTCTTCATTGTTGACCGCAAGAAGGACGTAATCAACGCTGCCGGATTCAAGGTGTGGCCCAGGGAAGTTGAAGAGGTGCTATACCAGCATCCATCGGTTCGCCTGGCCGCAGTCCTGGGTATCCCCGATGATTACCGGGGCGAGACAGTAAAGGCGGTCATAGCCCTCAGGGAAATCCATGAATTCGAGACCGAGGAGTCGGCCAGGGAGCATATCCTGGCGCATTGCCAGCGCCACCTGGCAAGCTACAAGATTCCCCGCATTGTGGACTTCAGGGACGAACTGCCCGTTAGTGCGGCTGGCAAGGTATTGCGCCGCGTTATGCGAGAAGAAGCGATTGAGGCAGAATAGGGAGTGGAACGGACCTTCCGTTACTGTCATGGGAATAGAAATCGGGGCGGGGATTGAACCCGCCCCTTTTTTATTGCCACCGAACCTTGCCAACGCATCCTCTATCTTAATGCGGGCAGCACCTCGCTAGTGAAGCGGTTGAGTTGTTCCATCTGGTTGGGCGATGCGAACCGCACTATGAAATAGTTAACCCCCGCCTCCTTGTAGTCCGAAATGGCTTCTACGCACTTTTCCGGAGGACCAAAGACGCAGAGAAGCTGCTTGCTGACCGCTTCGTAGGGGCGACTGTAATAGGCTTGCATGAATTGGTCCCCTTCAGACAGAGCATCATCTTCTTCATTCAGGTTCACCGAAATATACAGTGCCCTGGTCATCTCCCTGGCGTCCCTGCCTGCCTCTGCTGCGTTTTCCTGAACCCGGTCCCAGCATCGATTGAATAGCTCGACACTGGGCACGTTGGTGATCCAGGCGTCACCCATTTCCGCCACCCGCTTCAGGCCGCGTCTGACCCAGTTGCTGGAAATCCAGACGGGCAGTGGTTGCTGCAGGGGCTGGGGTTCCAGGGTTACGTTCTCCAAGGGATAATAGTCGCCTTCATTTGTTACGTCTTCCTGTGTCCACAGGGCGCGAAGGAGGTTTATTCCTTCCTCCATCCGGTCAGCTCGTTCACCAACGGGCACACCCACCGCCGAGTGTTCGTCGATGTACATCTGGTTGTCGCCGCGACCGGCGCCGGCCCCCAGGATAACTCGACCGTTGGAAATGTTATCGATGGTGGCCAGGGCATGGGCCAAGTGGACCGGGTGGCGCAAGGCCGTCAGCATTACCGCCGTTCCAATTCTTACCCGTTGAGTTCGGGCTGCCAGCGCCGACATGATGGTCAGCGGCTCAAGCCTGGGCTTGGAAGTGATGCTGTCACCGACCCAAACGGAGTCGTAGCCATGCCGTTCCACTGTCTCGGCCATCTGCCAGTTAAGTTCTACTCGTGGCCTTCCGCCATCTGCGTAAACAAGAACACCCCTGGTGGGCAGCAGAACGCCAAATTTCTCATGCAGTTCCATATTACCCCTCGCTGGTCGCGCGACGTATGAAGTTCCAGACCATCCTTATGTCAAACATACCCCTGAAGTGGCTGGTTCGCCGATAATTACACCACCGGCCAGCGGGACGGATAGGACACACCGGTGCGTGCCAGAAGATCCTCTCCCAGTTCCTGCACCTTTTGTACCAACTCCCATTCGTCAACGAACAAGGGTTGGTGATTTTCAATCCTAACCTGCCCGTCAACTATTACCGTGTGAACGCTGCGTCCGTCGGCATTGTATACAAGATTGTTGACCGGATTGAACAGCGTGCGCCACTCAGCACGGCGAGTATCAAAGAGGACCAGGTCTGCCTTCTTGCCCTCTTCAATCGAACCAATATCGGCATCAAGACCCAGTGCCCTTGCCCCTCCTATTGTAGCCAGTTCCAGAGCAGTCTCAGCCGGTATCATACCTACATCCCGGCGGGCGTCCTTGTAGAGCACCGCAGCCAGGTACATGGACCGCATGGTTTCCAACAAGTTTGAATTGTTTCCGGCGTCAGTACCAAGGCCCACGATAGCTCCGGCATCCAACAATTCCGGCAGCATACCTTCGTGGGCGACGCCATTGCCACCCTTGATGGCCGCGGTGGGACACATTACTACCGATGCTCCGCTGTTGGCGATGCACTCCACTTCAGATTGGTCCAAACCCAGACCGTGGGCCAGGGTCATACGCGAACCAAGTATGCCCAGGGACTCCAAATGTTGCGTGGGCCGGCATCCGTTCCGTTGCAGGCATCCGTCCACGTAGCTGGAGCTATTATTGAAGTGTAGAGTCATGCGAGTGTCGAATTCTTCAGCCAGAGACCCGGCAGATCGGAGCAATTCCTCGGAGGAAAAGCCTGGAGAAAAAGGCATGGCCCAGGCACGAATCCGGTCATCCAGCCTGTGGTCATAGTCCCGAATGACCTGCTCCATCACCCTTTTTGCCTCGTTAGTCTCGTAAACTGGCAGGTTAATGGGGTTTGGCTGGTCGGTTACCTGCCACCCAATTATGATGCGGCACCCGGACTCCTCATAGGCTTGCATGCAAGTGTCCAGGCCCTTGGTGCTTCCCGGGTCCATGAAGCAGGTGGTCCCGTACTTGAGAAGCTCGGTAATGGCGAGTAGCGATGTCAGGTACTCCTCTTCGTCCGTCATCGCTCCCTGCAGCCTGAAAACGTTGGACAAGTACGCGGGCCCCAGATCATCGGGGAAAATGCCCCGAGTGGCGTGAGCATAGCTGATATGCATGTGCCCGTTGACGAAGCCGGGAGTGACGACCATTTCGCTGGCATCGATGACCCGGTCGGCAGTCACCCCTTCCAGTTCCGCAACTTTACCTACCCTGGCGATACGCTGTCCCTCGATGAGGATCGACCCGTTCTGAATGATTCGCCGCTGGGGGTCAACGGTAACCAGGAATCGAGCGCCCTCGATCTTGATGCTTTGGTCGGCCATAGGTTATTTCTCCTGTTGGTCCCCGGCGAAAAGGGTTCCGCAAAGCAGTCCTGTAGGCATATTAGTCAGGGCTAAGCCCGTTGGCAATGCTTTGGTGGGGCATTAGTGTTGATATAATTTAGTCAGAATCTGGAATAAGGAGCGTTGACCTGATGCCCTACAGTGGATTGAGCCTGGAAGGAATGACAGCATTGGTAACGGGATCGGGACGAGGAATAGGGCGCTCCCTTGCCGTCGGACTGGCTCAGGCCGGAGCAAATGTCGCAGTATCCGACATGGCAGAACAAATGGATGGCGCCGAGGAGACTGCGGAACAGGTCAAGAATGAAGGAGTGGAGAGTCATTCATACGTGCTGGACGTGCTGGATTTGGACAGCATCCCGCCGACCATTGGCCAAGTAGTCAAGGACTTTGGCCGACTGGACATTCTCGTCAATAATGCTGGTATAAGACGCCGTCAGCCTGCCCTGGAAGTTACGGAAGTGAACTGGGACGCAGTTATCGACACCAACCTGAAGGGGCCCTTCTTTTGCGCCCAGGCCGCTGCCCGGCCCATGATAGACCAGGGCTTTGGCCGGATTATCAGCATTTCTTCCCAGTTGGCGGTGGTGGCCGGCGAAAATCGGGCGGCTTACTGCGCCAGCAAGGCGGGCTTGGCCAACCTCAGCCGAGTGCTGGCACTGGAGTGGCTCAGGTACGGCATCACAGTCAACGCCATTGGACCCGGTCCAACGGAGACTCCCGGATTATTGCTTGCGGATACTCGCACCGCCGATGAATTGCAGTACGACCTCAGGGCTCATATGCCTCTGGGCCGCCGTATGCTAGCGGAGGAACTGGTGGGAGCGGCAATTTACCTGGCCAGTCCCTCCGCCGGCGCCACCACCGGCCAGCTGTTGATAGTCGATGGCGGGTGGACCATCATTTGACCCTTGTTATCAGCATTCGAGGAGGAGCCTTGCCAACGGAAATCACCATCAGGCGCGCCACCAATACTGACCTGGACACCTTGGTCAGATTCAACTCTGCAATGGCCCAGGAGACTGAAGATAAAGGATTGGACCTGTCCGCCCTCAAGGCAGGCATTGAATCCCTTCTGGAGGACGATTCCCTTGGCTTCTACCTGGTAGCGGAAACAGAAGGTCGGCAAGTGGGTCAGCTAATGATCACCAAAGAGTGGAGCGACTGGCGAAACGCTCATTTCTGGTGGTTGCAGAGTCTTTATGTTGACCCAGAATTTAGGCGCCAGGGAGTGTTTCGACGTCTCTATGACTATGTCTGGCAACAAGCTCAGAGCGCAGGGAACGTCTGTGGCCTTCGCCTTTACGTGGAACGCTCTAACCGCCAAGCCCAACAGGTTTATGTTAATTTAGGTATGAACCTTTCTCATTACGATATGTATGAGGTGGAGTTCTAAGTAACTCCGGACCCGCTTTCACTTCCACAATTGACTGCCCGCAGCTCAGGTCTTATCTTTAGTGGTCTAGTAATAAGGTCAAATTTGGGGCCCACTGAACTATGGCACAAGAACCTTCCGAGTATGACTATTTAGCCCGGGGGCAGTTTTATCTGCAGCAGGGCAATTTCCAGGACGCTATTACCGATTTTGACCAGGCTTTGGCAATTAACCCTGAATTTGCAGCCGCCTACTACTATCGCGGAATAGCTCAGCGCAATTCGGGCAATTACGCCGGGGCCATCGCAGAATATACCAATGCAGTTACAGTTGAACCGGATTATCCCGTTGCATTCTACGCCCGAGGCGTTGTCTATAGACATCTGGAAAACTACGAAGCGGCGATTCGGGACTACAATCTTGCAATTGAACTGGAACCGGAAGACGCAGACTTCTATTACGCTCGGGGCGTTGCTTTCGCTTCCCTGAAGAACTACGACGACGCCATTACGGATTTTCTTCAGGCCATTGACCTCAATTCCGAAATGCCCAACGCCTGGTACAACCTGGGAATTGCCCATCGTGACCTGGGCAGGCTGGAAGAGGCCCTGGAGTTTTACTCTACAGCGCTAAGGATACGGCCGCGGGAGCCGGATTTTCTCTACGCCCGGGGCAACCTCTACAGCGACCTTCATCAGTATGACCAGGCCGTCGTCGACTATGACCAGGCCATCGCCAGCGTGCCCACCTTCGCAAACGCCTTCTATAACCGGGGGATAGCCCTGCGCAACCTTGGCAAGCCTGCCGATGCCATCGCCAGTTTCAACGAGGCGCGCCGCTTTGGACCAGACTTTCCCAACCTCTACATGAACCGGGGTATAGCCCACTCCGACTGTGGAGACTATCAAGCAGCCCTGGCAGACCTGAGCCACGCCCTCGAAATAGAACCAGAATTGACGGCCGCCTATCGAGCAAGAGCCGGAGTGAATCGAGAGCTCGGCAATTCAGAGGCCGCCGAGTCCGACTGGGAACAATATCTAAGGCTGAGCGGCGAATGACCGGACAAATCAGCAACGCCAGAGGGATACCCATAGGGCTGCAACTGGGTAATCTGGAGTATCTGGTGACTCCGGAAGCTCTGGGGTTATACCGTGATGCCGTCGGTTACTCTGTAGCTGAATTCCCTAATTTAGCAGCCCGAGAGTGCCTGGAAGTCCTTGCGCAAAAAATATTTGTGGGTCAGGCCGACAGTGTTACCCATAGCGATCAATACTACCGCGCGCCGGTCACGGGCAGACGGGTTCAGGTGACCGGTTGGGTGAGGGGTCACTACTTCCAGAGGGGCGCAGAACGGCTGGTAGTAGAGACTTTTGCCGTTGACGAGATCGGGACCGAGATCCTGCGAAGCCAGCACACTTTCCAGTTCGGCACCGCTAGGGCAGCCGGAAGACTTGGTCGACGTCCTTCCCGTAGGAGGGGATCGATCGATGTAGAGACGATTCCTGAAGTGGAGCAACGAGTTACGGACGAGGTGATCGAGAAATTCGAAACTGCGAACCGGACTCTGCTTGGACGTACGCCGGGTGGGCCGGTCACACAGCCAACAAACCTCCAGGCCAACGCAGGGTTGGCCAGCGGTATGGGCCTCGCCGCCGCGGTGGCCCCGGAAGAGTTAGGGACAGCATATTTGCACGAATTGCTGGATCGTCGTTTCGGCATTGATTTCCGGCAAGGAGGGAGCCTGAACGTCAATTTCCGCCGGCCCATTTATGCTGGAGACACCCTGGTAGCCCAGGGTCTGGCAACCGTGAAAGAGGCCGAAGGCAGCCGGGTTGTTTGGCAGGCACAGGTCTGGCTTGAGAACGGCCGTGGGGAGCAGGTTATAACCGGCGAAGCCCTGGTTACCGTGCCCAGCCCTTTGACGTGAGGCCACCGAATGCCTGGCACTGGATGCCGTGAGGGCCACCAAGCCGACGTGGAACGAAATACGGTCCAGTGCGTATATTCGTAGAAAAGGGGATGAAGGCATGTCATCTTTCAGTGAGCAGCTAAGAAAGGAAGCTGCACCGATATGGGAGGCTATATTTGCACACCCTTTTCTGAGAGAAATTAAGGAAGGTACCTTGCCGGTAGAGAAATTCCGGTATTACCTAACGCAGGACTATCAGTACCTGGAGGGATTTGGCAGGACTGTAGTGATGGCAATGGCCAAAGCCCCTAATTCCCAGACCCTCGAAGAGTTATCCCACCGGGTGATGACGCCGATCGAACGGCCACTGCACCATCAATTGTTGCAAGCCGCTGATGTCTCAACGGACTATATCAATGAGGTGGGCCGATCGCCCACGAACACGGCTTATGTCAACCACATGCTGACCACGGCGTCTCTCTATGGCCTCGGTCCCACAGCCGCTGCCTTACTTCCCTGTCCGTGGACCTACCACGAACTCAAGGACGAAGTGGGGGCGTCGGAGCACCCTCTGTATAGCCTGTGGACGAGTTTTTACGTGGCGGGCTTCCTGGAGAACAGCGTCAATGCCTGGCGAGGCTTCGTTGACGCTGCAGCAGAACAGGCTGGGCCGGAAGAACTTGAGGCGATGCGCCAGGCATTCCTGATTAGCAGCCGCTATGAGTACATGTTTTGGGACATGGCATACCGGATGGAGGGGTGGCCGGTATAACTTCGCCTCGTTGCTCAATCCCCGAATACCCGGTTAGGCCAATTAACAATTGGGGCAGGTTTCGAACCTGCCCCTTCTTAGTTTCGCCATGCCCACTGAAGTTAGGGCGCCATTCGCGCCGGCCCCCAATTGTAGGGGATGTTTATGAGATTGGATTCCAGGTTCTGAGCGGAAGTCTGACCGCAGACTGCCATTGCTCGGTCAAACTCTGACCGCAGGATTTCCAGGACACCGTGGACGCCTTCCGCGCCGTTTTCAGACAGGCCCCAATACAATGGCCGTCCCACGCCTACTGCCTTGGCGCCGAGGGCCAGCGCCTTCAGCACGTCGCTGCCACGGCGAACACCCGAATCGAGATAGACCTCGCAGTTATTGTTTACAGCCTCAACGATCTCAGGCAGCATCTCCAACGAACTCATCGTGGAGTCAATCTGCCGTCCGCCGTGGGTGGATACCAGGATGCCGTTTACGCCGCTCTCAGCGGCAATATGAGCGTCTTCGGCAGTCCTTACCCCCTTGAGTACCAGTGGCAGCCCAGTCAGGCCCCGCAGCCAGTCCAGCTCTTCCCAGCTCAGCGGTGGAACCTGGGACGGTTGCCAGTTGGGAGCCTCGTCAGTGCCACTGACCTCGGCCAAACGGTCAGGAGTCGCGCGGAAGTTCGCCAGTTCGGCGGGATTGACGTACTGGTTGCGAACGTCTCGCTCCTTAGCGGAGGGCACTGGCGTATCGACCGTGAGCACTATGGCCTTGAAGCCTGCCTCCTCCGCCCTGTGTACCAGCATCTCCGTCAGATCGTGGCCCCGGTGATATAGCTGGAACCACAGAGGGCCGGAGGCAACACCGGAAACCTCCTCCATACTGTAGTGGGAAGAGGTGCTGAGCATCATCAAGGTATTCGACATCCCGGCGCCCCGGGCTGTAGCCAGTTCTCCATCCGGATGAGCCAGCTTGTGGCCGCCAGCGGGGCAAACAAAAACGGGCATGCTGATTTCCGTGCCCAACATGGTAGTGGACAGGTCCCGGTTGTCGATGTTGCGAAGGAAACGGGGTCGAATGGTCAAATCTTCAAAGGCAGACCGATTGCGGGCCGTAGTAAATTCGTCCATGGCCCCGGCTTCGATAAATTCCCAGTTGTTGTGAGGAAGCCTGACTTTTGCTCGTGCTTCATAGTCGTAAAGATTAATCGGATCCATTGATGGTACGCTCCTTTTTCTGGACTGTCAGGGTAAGTTTCCCTACTTTAAGACTTGAGGAGTGTTTAGGCAAGTTGAGGTAGAAGCGAGGAAAAACAGTTCTTAACTGGCTTACTTCCTGCACGTGCATAGGGGACTTTAGGATCTGTCTACCAGATTGGGCCTAAATGAGAAAAGGGCGCCGCACTTGTCGGCGCCCTTTGTCTTGGCTAAATCTCTCCGTTTCAACCCTACTCTTCAGGGGGACTGAAGGGTACGATGCCAGGAATCCACCACTTTTCCCAGCTGTCGTCAACGCGGGACTGGAAGAACTCAAGGTCCTCTTCGTTCAGGTGGGCGAAGCGGCCCTGGCGCTGCAGGTAGTCCCTGACGGGCTTGCGCTGGCGGACGCCGTTGCTGATGGCCCTGGAGGGGCCACTAAGAATCAGTTCGCCGTCGGCGATCTCGTACTGGACCCATAGACCCGTCTCCACGGCCAGCATACCCAGCTCGTGAGAATACTTGGGGTCATAGTCCCAGCCCTTGGGGCAGGGATCAATGACGTGGATGAAAGTGGGTCCGCCAATGGTCAGGGCCCGGCGAATCTTGTTGGTGAAGTCCAGACCGTAGGAAGCACAAGCGGTAGCCACATACCGGCAACTGGGGTGACCAGCGGCCAGCATGGGGGCAGTGTTCTTCTTCCAGCGGCGGTTCATGATCCGGTGAACCTTGCCTGGAGGGCTGAAGGTGGAGTTGGCGCCCCAAGGGGAACTGCCGGACACCTGAATGTCGGTGTTGGCGTAGGACTCGTTGTCGTAGCAGAGGATAAGCAGGTTGTACTCATCGTGCTGCAGGGCTGCCGAAATACCCGCCAGTCCCATGTCCACACCGCCACCATCACCGCAGAAGGCAATGACATTGATGGGCTCGTCCTTCATCTTGCCCTTGCGCATCATGGAAGCCAGACCGGCGGCCGTGCCGGTGGCAGCGGCGCCGGAGGAACCCAACTGGGTGTGCATCCAGGGCACTACCCAAGGTGTGCTGTAGTAAGTGGTGTTCGCCACATACATGCAGCCGGTACTGCCCACCACAATGGTGCGAGGGCCCGCGGCCTTGATCATCAACCGCATGGTCAGCGCCGATTCGCAGCCCTGACAGGTGCGGTGTCCCGAAGTAAATCCTTCCTGGACTGGTATGTTCTTGACACCCCGAACCTGGGGGAGGTCTCGTACTAGCGTCATAATATCTAATCCCTCACTCCGATCCAGTTGCATTCCAGCTCTATTTTACCAGTATCTATCGCCTTTTGGGTGATATCTACCATGTCTTCCACGTCCCTTACGCGGACTTCGCGGCCACCCAGTCCGGCAATGAAGTTTACCACATGGGGCCGCTTCTCCAACGGATACAGGGCGGAGCGGATTTCGTTAAAGAGTACGCCGCCGAAGGAAGGGGAACCAAAGGAATAGTCGCGGTCAACCACGGCCACGGCCTTGGCGTTGCCCAGGGCTTGCTGGACTTCCTCAGTGGCAAACGGCCGGAAGAACTTCATGCGAACGAAGCCCACCTTTTTACCCTGCTCGCGCATACGCCGGATAGCGACGCGGACGGGGAGAGCGAGGGTTCCCATGCCGACCAGAATGATGTCCGGGTCGTCATCGGTCATGTACTCTTCCAGGAATGGGCTCGGGTCGCCGCGCCCGAAGACCTGCTTGAACTCTTCGTACACCTCTTTGATGACTGCAGGTGTTCGGTGCATGGCCTCGTCCGACTGCCGGCGTATCTCCATCAGCCAGTCTTCGTTAACCTGGGGAGCGACGGTGATGGGGTTGTCCGGGTGCAACTGCAGGCGGCCCCGATCATAGTTGGGGAGGAACCTCTGCACCTGTTCCTGGGTCGGAACGTTGACTATGGCTTGGGAGTGCGTAAGGAATGAACCGTCGCAGCTGAGAGCAAAGGGCAGGAAAGTCCGGGAGTCCTCCGCGATCTTATAGGCCATCAGCGCAATATCAAGGGCTTCCTGCGCCGTAGCGACCCAATAGAGCATCCAGCCCAGGTCGCGGACGGCCATGGCGTCATTGTGCTCCACGCCGAAGGCGCCGGGGTCGTCCAGAGCGCGGTTACCGACCATCGCCACTACGGGCAGGCGAAGACCGGCGGTCACCGCGATGGCCTCAAAGGCGTAGAACCAGCCAACGCCGCTCGAGCCGCAGAAAGTGCGGGCTCCCACGGAGGAAGCGTGCTTTACAATCTCAAACTGGGAATGTTCGCTTTCGGCCACAATGAAGTCGCAGTCGAATGCGCCGTCGGCCTTGAGCTTGGACACGTACTGCATCACCGTATCGTAAGGCCGTATGGGGTAGGCAGTGATCACGTCAACATCGGCCAGGGCGCATGCAATGGCCACGGCCTCGCTGCCGCTGATCAACTCCTCTTTTTCGGTCATAAACAGTTGTTCTTCAACAGTAGTCATTAATCCTCCGCTACCTCGGCAATTTGCTCGGCATAACCGCCAACGTGGTGGAAGCCGTGAGTGCGATCAACCTTTTTTTGCTTCTCAATCAATGAGGTCATCCACTGGGTGTAGCCCTCTTTGTCCTTCTGCCACATTTCGTACTGGCTGTCGTTGTCGTTGAACTCGGCCTCCGTAATCATGGTGACACAGTCGGCCACCGGGCAGACCGCTTCGCAGACGCCGCAACCGCAGCAGGAATCCAGGTTGGCATCGTACAGGCCGTCCGGAGTCACGTCGAAGCAAGTGTCCGGGCACTGTAGCCAGCAGAGGGTGCACTTGATGCAAGTATCGAAGTTTACAATGGGGCGCATGGAGCGGGTGCTGTATTTCTTGAAAACGGAGTTGCGGACGGGCTGATAACCCTCTTCGCCGCCACGGAAACCGCCGCCCTGTTCGATTCCCCTGATGACCAGACCCTCTTCCATAGTGGTCCAACCGGGCAGGTCGAAACTGAAGGGCTCCTCCTGGTTGCCTTCGCCAGGCTCAACGGGACGCATTCCAGTCCGTTCGTAGGCCCGTTCGGCCGAGCGGACCTTCAGGTCATCCCAGCCCTGGTCCTGGATTGCCTCAACCATGGACTCCAGGCTCACCAGCTGAGGGCAAACCTTGGCCAATGCGCCAAGTATTCGGACGTCGGTGTGGTCGTCCTTGTAAACCCAGAGCCCGGAGAAGCTGGGAATGGATGTCACCACCGAAATATTGTAGGGCTGGTCCTTCTGGTGGATGTCCTCAATCAACTCATCGGTTTCCTGGCGAGAGGTGACTAACAAGGTCCCTCCGGCCTTGGTCAGGGCGTTGATGGGCTGCAAACCGTACCATGCCCACGACTCAATGCCCTTGCACATGGTGTCGTCTACGTTGATGGTTACGTCAACTTCCTGCGCCTCGTAAACTGCCAGGTTCTCTTCCAGTTCTTCTGCGTTGTCGGCGACGATGGCAAACTGCTTGGCGGGTATGCCGTTACGTTCCGGAGAATCGCCGTAGCGTCCAAATGCAGTGCCGATCTTGCCTTCCTTCCTGGCAGCAAACACTATGGAGCGGACGATGTTCCGAGCCAGGGTTTTCTGGAAAATGCCCCGGTACACCACCTCCACAGCTACTGTGCTCATATCGGTTCCTCCTGTTATTTTTGGTTTGGGCGATGAGCCGCTCTTGGTTCCGTCGTGGGTAAAATTCGGTTCTAAAGATGCCCTTAATCGTCAGCCGGCAAGACAGCGGGTTCCCTTTCCACAGCCGGTCGGGCCGAAGGCTCTACCGATGTCAGGTGGTGGTCCATGGCCTGTTGCGCCCCGTTCACGTCACCCATTTCCACCATCTGCAGTATCTGGCAATGGGACGCCAGGGAACGCTGCGGCCTTCCCGGTTCCTGGAGGGACCGGTCCCTTGACAACTGGAGAATATCCTCAACCGCGCTGACTACCTTGATCAGGGCTGAGTTGTGAGTTGCAGACGCCAGGGCAAAATGGAAAGCGGTATCAGATTCAACCCCGGTCTCACCGAGATCGATTTGGCGCTGCTGCTCCTCCAAAATTTCCCGCATGGCTTCCACCTCATCAAGGGTGGCGCGCTGGGCCGCCAGGGCCGCGATGTGGGGTTCCATGAGGTGGCGCATCTCGAATACGTCCTGCAGAGCTGCCTCTCCGACGTTGAGATTCGCCGCCACCAGGTCCAACGTAGCCTCCAGGTCTTCGGTGTTTATGAAGGTACCGGACCCGCGCTTGCTGACCACCAATCCTTGCAGTTCCAGGGACCGGATGGCCTCCCGCACTGAACTGCGGCTGACTTTGAACTGTTCCGACAGCTCTCGCTCCGAGGGGAGACGGTCGCCGTGTTTCAGCATTCCCTGGCGGATGAGGGCATGAAACTGCTGCACGATTTCCTCGTACAGCCTGTGACGCCTAACGCTATGGATACGTTCCTGCATCTGCCTGCCCTAGCCAAGTGGTCAGACCAATTCTGGACTATGGCGTATTATACTATCGGGAGTGGGGTTGTCAAGGAGCAGACCTCAAGACTGAGTTGGATTCTATCGGTAAAATTGAATCTTCTCTTAGTGGCATTCTTGCCAATTCAAAGGATCGCTGGTTTGAAGTCTCCTCATATTGCTGTGTGGGACGGCCAGCGAAACGTATACCTTCCGTCATAATACTCAGTCTTGATCCAACGCAGGTCATCAAGGTTTTGCTGTGCAGCTTCGTGGTGGCCAAGCGCACTTTGGTTAGTGACATTAATACTCAAGCGTTCGGCTATTTTTTGCAGTCGAACTCCGGACCCGGCAGTTCCCCAATCCCTTACGCCATAGGAGGCGGATTCAGTCGGCAGTTGCTCTAAGAAAGCTCCCCTAATAGCTGCCCTTCGCATATCTGGGTTTCTTCCTTTTACCCCCGTGTTGTACCCCATGTATTTAAGGATACTCTTGTCATTCCATCCTTTTGCCGACACTGTACCCGTTGACTGCAATGGAGGTACTATTTTTGTGTTAGGCCAATCGAAGCCCCAATCTATGATGTGCTCCAGTGCGGGGTGCCCTTCGCTGAAGCCAGTCGAGACTTCCGGATAGTTTAGTGGGTCTTTGCCAGAACCCAGGTAGGACAGCAACATCTCTTGCGAGTAAACCCTAAGCTCTCTGCCTCTCCGGCTCTCAATCACCTCATGCAAGGCTTTTTCATCCCATTCCGATCTTCCGATAATCAATACACTTAACTCTCTTGAAGGTGCAGAAATCTCAAACCCGAATTCTTTCAGGAAATTGTCAAATTCAGTTTCCTCAAATGGATTGGAGCCTACCGTTCCAATCCATTTCGGTAGGCTGTGAGTGGGCATTTTGTTGGAAAAGAACCAGTTTCGTATAGTTTCGTTTTGATATGGATCACTCATTGCCTAGTCTCCATTACCATCAATACCTCTGGCTATTGATTTAAGGTTATTTTAGCAAGACAGCAGACTTCAGCCTCTGCCTCAACCCTCTCGCCATTTATGCTAAACTTGCACCGCATTCAAATCCTGAGCAATTCAGCCAGTATCAACCTACGGAGGTATTCAGCGTGTCCCCACGTCAGAAGGCCGGCGAAGCCGTCATTGAAATGCTCCGACAGGAAGGCGTTTCCCATATTTTTGGAATCGTAGGGTCTTCCTTCCTGGACATTCTGGACCCTCTCTATGACGACGATTCCATGCAGTTCGTGGGAGTCCGCCACGAGCAGGGCGCGGCATTGATGGCCGACGGGTTCAGCCGCATTTCCGGCGCTCCCTCCGTGTGCCTGGCCACCAACGGGCCGGGCGTCCTGAACCTCACCTACGGTATTGGCTCGGCTTATGTTGCCCACTCGCCGGTAGTCGTGCTGGCTCCTTCCGCATCCCGCGACCACCAGTACCGGGATTCTACCCAGGAATTCGACCAGGTAGCCCTGTTCAAGCCTATCACCAAGGCCAGCTTTCCGATCAACAAGATAGAGAGGTTGCCAGATGCCTTGAGGCAGGCCTTCCGAATTGCCACGTCCGGTAAGATGGGGCCCGTGATGGTGGACATCCCCAGGGACCTGCTGCCGGGCGCCGAGATTGATCTGGACCTGCTGCCGCCCCAAAGCTATCGCTCCGGCCAAACCCGCTCTCGCGGTGACCGAGACCTGATCGACCGGGCGGCCCGCACCCTCTTGTCCGCCCAGAGGCCGGTTATCGTGGCCGGCGGCGGAGTCCAGTGGAGCAACGCCGGGGAAGAGGTCGCGGAACTGGCCAATTTGCTGGGTGCCGCCATTGTCACCTCTTACGGTCGCGCGGACGCCGTTTCCAACGACCATCCCCTCTTCCTGGGTCACCTGGGCAGGCTGGGCGCGGAAGAAGGTATAGAAGCCGTAAGGCAGGCCGACGTCATTCTGGCCGCCGGCACCAGGCTGAGCCAATCAACGACTTTTTATGACAATCGTTACGTCCCTGCCGACGCTCGCATTGTCCAAATAGAAATCGACCCCCAGGAAATCGGACGGAATTATCCGGTAGAGGTCGGCATCGAAGGGGATGCCCAGGCGGTTTTGCAGGAGATGCTGGAGAGGGTACGCGAGCAGGAACCGCGCGCCAACCCCCAGTGGGTCTCGGATATCCATGATTGGGCCGCGCGCCGCAGTGGCAGGCTGGAGGGTGAGGCCAGGGACAGTTCCAGTCCCATCAAACCCCAGCGGGTCTATGGCGAACTGCGAAAGGTAATGCCCCGGGATGCCATAGTTGCGCTGGATGCGGGCCTGGCGCCCAACTTTGGCCAGGACCGGTTGAACTTTTACCACCCTCGCAGCCTGATGACTTCTCTTGACCTTGGCGGGCTGGGTTTCAGCTTCCCAGCATCGCTGGGTGCAAAGTTCGCGGCGCCCGACCGCCCGGTAGTCAACTTCAACGGCGACGGTGGCTTCCTTTTTAACGCCCAGGAATTTGCCACGGCCGTCCGTTACAACTTGCGGGTTGTAACAGTAATCATGAATAACAGTTGCTGGGGTTCGGAGAAGGCATACCAGCGTTACGCCTTTGACGAACGTTACGTTGGCGCCGACACCAACAATCCTCGCTACGACCGATATGCAGAACTTTTCGGTGGCCACGGGTTCTATGTCGAACGCCCGGAAGACATCGGAGATGCATTGATAGCGGCCCTGAACGTCGACGGGCCCAGCATTATCGAGATACCCACGGATCCCGACGAAATGCCCCGTCCAGCCAGGTTGGCCGAGGTTCAGGCGCCGGAGTCCCGCCTCTAAGTGTCCACCGAAGTGAAAAAGGTCTGAAAATAGGAAACGGGTCAGCTTAAATGGAAGAAGCGGTTTTTCCCAAAGAAGTAGAAATCGAGGGCGCAGCTATAACCGTCCTGTGGGACGACGGCCATCGCGGGGTATATCCGCAGCGGATGCTAAGGCTGCGCTGTCAGTGCGCCAGTTGCGTTGAGGAGATGACCGGCCGGCCACGCCTGGATCCGGCCACTGTTCCGGGTGATGTACGAGCGGTAGACCAGATGCCGGTGGGTAACTATGCCCTTCAGTTTCTCTGGAGCGACGCGCACTACACTGGCATCTATACTTTCAGATTCTTGCGCTCAATCTGCGCCTGCATTCCCTGTAATGAGGCCCGGGCCACGGAGGGTGGCGACAGAAACTAGCCGGGGTTACAGGTTTTCCTGGCTCTCTACAGTGTAGGAACGTTTCGGCTTTGCCGCCGGCTTAAGCTTGGGAGCGGAAAAGGTATTTGACTTAAAGGAAAAAGTGGACAACTGTCGCTGTCCCGGCTGGCTGCATGACTTGCAAGGTACCGGGTCATCTGCTTGGGAAGCGGGTCGAATCGCTTCGTACTCAACATTGCAGTTTCCACAATAATATTCGTATATAGGCATGCTGTCTCCACACTTGACGGTTGGTTTGATGTACATTTTACATCAAGCCAATTCTTCTTCCCAGAACGGTGGTCTTCCAACAAAATTTTAGGAGTCTCTTCAGGATGACTGAAACCAGCGATGTCGTCATTATTGGCGGTGGGGTTGCCGGTTGTGCTACTGCCTATTACCTGTCACTGGCAGGGATGAAGGCAACTATTGTCGAGAGGGAGGGAATCAGCTCTCAGGCTTCAGGATTTTCGGCAGGCGGGCTAAATCCGCTGGAGGGGTCCTGTATTCCCGGGCCTCTTTCGGCGCTGGCCATGACATCTTTCAAGCTGCACAAGGAACTGTGGGGCGCGCTGAGACAGGAAAGCGACATTGACTTTCAAGGACGTATCGTATCCCTGACCAAAGTGGCCTTCTCGGAGGAAGAGTTTCCCGCTTTGCAGGAGTCGGTAACCCTTTTTGACGATGCCAGGGACGAAGGCTTTTCCGGAGAGTTGCTTGACCGGCGTCAATTGTTGGAACTGGAACCCCGTCTTTCTCCTGGACTTATAGGGGGTGTCAGGCTTTACGGGAACGCTACGCTGAACAGCCTGTACTACACCCAAGCTCTGGCGGAAGTCGCAATGAAGAAGGGAGTAAAAGTGCGCTCGGGAGCAGCGCGGGGTGTTCGCGTCAGCAGCGGAAAAGTGCTGTCGGTTATCCTCGACGACGGAGAGCTTGAGTGCGACCAGGTTGTGTTGGCTGCTGGCCCGTGGTCTCGAGAAGCTGAACCCTGGCTGGACATTTCGTTGCCTGTGGACCCCTTGAAGGGAGAAATTCTGCGGCTGCAGCTGGACGGCCCTCATCTGCCATCAGACTTTCATGGCGCCGGAGCCTCTTTGTACCCACGACAGGACGGACTGATCTGGTGTGGCACCACTGAGGTCAATGAGGGCTTCAATAGAGAACCCACAGAAGCAGCCAGGGAAACCATCTGGGGTGCAGCCTCGAAGCTCCTCCCCGAGTTGGAAGGCGCCACCCTGGCACAACATACCGCTTGCCTCCGCCCAATAACGCCCGACTATATGCCCATAGTGGGGCAGGCTCCAGGCTGGGACAACGTTTACCTGGCAACCGGAGCCGGCAAGAAGGGAATCCTCTTGAGTCCCGGAATGGGCAAGGCCACCGCAGACCTCATAACAACGGGAATGACGGACGTACCCCTGGAACACTGCGGGCCGGAAAGATTTGCTCCTTCGGTCAGGTCCTGACCAGGGACGCTCAAGTGTAATTGAGCCGATGATGGGATTTCTATTCAAATGTAGATTTGCCATATAAAGCACATCAACGGAGAGCTATTGATGGGCCGGAAAATCCTTATCACAGCCGGGCCGGTGCAGGTCGAGGCAACACTTAACGAAACCGAGACAGCTCGGGCAATTCTAGAAACCCTGCCTATTTCTGCTTCGGCCAGCACCTGGGGCGACGAGATCTATTTCGGCATTCCCGTGGATGTCGGACTGGAAGACGGTCAAGGGACCGTGGAAGTGGGCGAGTTGGGCTATTGGCCTCCCGGTCGGGCGTTTTGCATCTTCTTTGGACGTACGCCGGCCAGTCGAGGCGACGAAATACGCCCCGCCAGCGCGGTTACCGTTATTGGCAAGGCAGGCGGAGACGTAACAGTATTCAGGCAGGTTGGGTCCGGCACTTCCGTAAGCATTGAATTGGCTGAGGATTAGAGATGACCGAGAATGAAACTGCGACAGAGGCCGCTTCGGGAGCATTAAGGGGCCTGAAGGTTCTGGACTTTGGTCACTACATCGCGGGGCCCTTGTTGGGCATGCTCCTTTCCGACCAAGGCGCCGAAGTCACGAAAATTGAGCGTCCGCAGGGAGACCCGGCCCGCAAAGAACTGGCTTTCGCTACCTGGAACCGGGGCAAACGAAGCGTAGTCCTGGACCTCAAGACCGAATACGGCAGGGAAACCGCCCGCAAGTTAGCGCTGGACGCTGACCTGCTGATAGAGAATTTCCGGCCAGGCGTCGCCGAGAGCCTTGGAATAGGCTACGAAGAATTGGCCGCCTCAAACCCCAGACTCGTGTATTGCTCCCTTCCAGGTTTCGGCGAAAGTCACCCTGATCGACATCGGCAAGGATGGGAACCTGTAATTGGCGCCGCGACGGGTCTTTTCCCCCGGGTTGAGGGGTCCGACGAACCCCTGTACTCCCCTTTGCCCATTGCCAGCACTTTCGCCGCCATTGTTGGGGCTGTTGCAGTCACCATGGCCCTCTGCGCGAGGGATCGCAGCCATTTGGGGCAGCGTATTGAAGTCCCCCTTTACGACGCCATGTTTACAGCAATGGGACGCCACCTGGTCAGATTCCACGACATCGAAGACCCTGACCCCCGCGTTCAACTGCGCCTGCCGATGCAACGCCAGTACCAGTGCGCCGACGGGCGCTGGGTACAGAATCACGGCAACTACCAAAGGTTTGTTTACCAGTTCCTGGAGGCGGCAGGGAACCCGGACTGGGGGCCAGCGGCAGTTGCGGATTTTGGGAAGCCCCTGGACGTAGAAACTGCCGATATGTGGACGCAGCGGTTTGAAGATACCTTCCGGCAGCGTACTGCCCTGGAATGGCAGGAGTCTATCAGCGCCGCCGGCGGCGCTTGTACCGTATGTAAAACGGTGGAGGAATGGCTGGCCCACCCGCACCCGTTGGATGCCAAAATGGTGGAGGAAGTTGAGGACGCAGTCCTAGGGCGCATGAAGCAGCCCGGCGTTCAAGTCCGGCTGCGAGGCACCCCCGGAGCTATCCAGGGCCGTGCTCCCCTGCTTGGCGAGCACACTGAAGAAGTCTTGAAGGATCTGGACATCCAATCCGCTGGGACTGTATCGGCAAGCCCAAAGTCCGTTAACGGCCAGGACGGAAAGTTACTCAGCGCCTTGCAAGGCGTCAGGGTTTTGGACCTTTGTATTGTCCTGGCTGGTCCCACTTGCGGACGAACCCTGGCCGAGTACGGCGCCGACGTCATTAAAATTGACGACCCTTCAAGGCCCTACGATCCTTCCGGCTCCCTTGACGTGAACCGGGGCAAACGCAGCATATTGCTGGACCTCAAGAAAGAGGAGGGTCGCCAGGTCTTTTTTGAACTCCTTGAAACCGCGGACGTGGTTGTGGAGAACTACCGCAAGGGCAGTCTGGCCAAGCTGGGCCTTGACTACGAAAGCCTCTGCCAACGAAAACCGAACCTGATATATGCGTCGCTGAACGCATACGGCTATGACGGACCCTGGAGCGAACGTCCGGGTTGGGAACAATTAGCTCAGGCCACCAGCGGAATGCAGGTGCGCCGTGGGGGTCGGGAAGACCCTCCCATGCTCATGCCTTATCCTGTAAACGACTACGGGACAGGCATGATGGGAGCATATGCGGTCGCTTTGGCCATCCACGAGCGGAACCGGACCGGCAAAGGACAGTCGGTGGACAGCGGGTTGGCCCTGACCGCCGGATTGCTCCAGTCTCCCTATTTTCTTAGCTTCGACGGTCACCAACGAAATGAGCCCGAGGGTCGAGGGCTTCGGGGCATTTCTGCTTTCTCCCGGCTATATCAGGCCAGCGAGGGCTGGTTCTACCTGCATTGCCCGGACTCACACGCAATTAGGAACCTCTTCGAGTTGGAGGAATTTGCTCATCTGACGAATAATCCCGAGTTTGTTAAGGCCGGTGAGGGCCAACCAGCCCAGGACGGCGAAATCGCCCAGGAATTGGCCAAAGTCTTTGCCATAAATTCCTGTTCCCACTGGGTTGCACGCCTGAAGGGCGCGGGGATAGCAGCCACCGAGAATATGGGGATAGCAGACTTTCGGGATGCTGACCATGTCAGGCAAGCGGGTCTAATAGTAACAAGGGATCACCCAGGTCAGGGAAGCGCGGACCATCTGGGCAGCACTGCACATCTGTCCGAAACTCCCATGCGTGTGGGGAGACCCACACCGCTATTGGGAACTGATGTGGAGGAAATCCTGGCGGAAGCGGGGCTTACGAAGGAACGCATTGCCCAACTTAAGGCCAATGGTGTAGTGGTAGCCCGTTAACCTCCAGACCTGTCACGGACTGAAGCCATCGGAAGCCGTTGACTCCGAGGTTTCGCCGAGGAGACGAGTGAACCTGCTTTCTGAATACCAGGAATGCAATATTACTGAAAGGGAGACCACATTAGGCCGCCGACCGATTTTAGCTGAAAGACCTCGAGGCAACTGCTCATGCTGACGGCCGCAGTTGACTTGTCTGAATTGCCTGTCCCAATTGTGGACCCCCATTTAACCGGATTCTCCCTCTGTTGCAATCTGTTTAAGGTGAAAATCCACTCCACAAGTGTTAAACTTTGGCAGGTCTAGGGGCCCACTGGAGTGGGACACTTCGACGTTTCCCCTAAATTTGGCTTTTCACGCAGGTCCAGCCCCGCATAATTCGGTGCGCCGGTTGGGGCGCTCAGGGCTTGTGAAGGAGGAAGAAGAGCTTTGCTACGCCTTTACAACACCCTCACCAAGCAGGTGGACGAAATCCACCCCATTGAACCTGGCAAAATAAGCATGTACACCTGTGGGCCAACAGTGTACCGGTATGCCCACATTGGCAATTTGCGCACCTATATGATGGCGGACTGGATCAGGCGAGCCCTTATGGTACAGGGCCTAGATGTCTATCACGTCAAGAACATTACCGACGTCGGCCATATGCGCCAGGAATTGGTTGAAGCCGGCGGTGACAAGATGATCATGGCAGCGCTCGCCGAAGGCAAGACGATTCAGGAAATTGCCCAGTTCTATGCTGACAGTTTCTACCAGGACGAAGAGCGGGTAAATATACTGCCGGCCCACGTTTTCCCCTGGGCAACCAACCACATACCGGAAATGGTGTCGATGGTTGAACAATTGATGGCCAACGGCTACGCCTACGAGACTGGAGGCAATGTCTATTTCGATGTGCCCCAGTTTTCCAAGTACGGCGGGCTGTCCCGCAACGTCGGTGGCAATTTGCTGGAAGGCGTACGGGCTGAAGCCGATCCACTAAAGCGCGACCCGAGAGACTTTACTCTTTGGAAGGCAGCCGAACCGGGTCGAGACGTGAAGTGGGGCAGTCCCTGGGGCGAAGGCTTCCCAGGTTGGCACATTGAGTGTTCCGCCATGGCACACAAATACCTGGGGGAACGTTTCGACATTCACACCGGCGGGGTGGACAACGTCTTCCCTCATCACGAGGACGAAATTGCCCAGAGCGAGGGCGCTTTCGGCGACGTTCACGTCAACTACTGGGTTCACGGCCAACACCTGTTGGCCGACGGGGCCAAGATGGCCAAGTCGTCGGGTAACGTGTTCTTGCTGGACGATCTGGTATCTCGGGGTATTGACCCACTGTCATTCCGCTACCTATGCATGACCGTCCGCTACCGGCACAGGATGAATTTCACCTTCAATTCCCTCAAGGCCAGCGAAAAGGCTCTATCAAACTTAAGGAACCGCATTTGGGAGTGGGGGAATCTACCCGAACTGTCCGAACTGCCGCCGGCAACCGAAGAGTGGCGGGAAAAGTTTTGGAGTGCCGTGAACAACGACCTTGACCTGCCCACCGGTCTGGCATTTACCTGGGAGATGGTCAGGTCGGACTTGCCGGGCCAGGCCAAATTGTCGTTGCTGCTTGACTTTGACCGTATGTTCGGATTGGACCTGGATACGGTGCCCAGTTCCTATCAGCTTCCCGAGTCAATTGTGACAACCGCCGAGCAGAGAAGCACATTGAGAGAGCAGGTCAACTTTGCCACTGCTGATACTCTTCGGGAGGAACTTGCTACGTGCGGCTACGTAGTCCAGGACACACCGCAGGCAACGAGAATTCGTCCCAAGACTCCCCTGGAACAGCAGGAAGAACGCTGGGACTGGGTTTCTTCTTCCCGGGAAGTGGAATCAGCTCTGGATTCTCCAGACCTGTACGATTTCACATTTGTCCTGAATGCCTACAATTACGCTGATGACGTGAGCAGATGTATCAGGGCCATGCGGAACCATTCGCATGGTTTCAATGTCGAGATCATCGCGATAGACAACGGTTCCACCGACGAAACCGCCGAATGGCTGGAAGGGTACAAAGAACGAGACTCCCACTTCCAGGTCGTTCACTGCGACCACGTAATTGGCGATGCTGCTGGCAAGAATATCGCGGTAAAGCTAAGCCGGGGCAAGCACGTGATCATCCTTGATGCGTCCACTGAAATAACGGGAGATGTGCTCGGTACTATTGCCGAGCAATTGGCTGATGAAACCGTGGGAATCTTTGGGCCCTACGGGCTTACCACCGATGATATGCAGCACTTCCACGAAGAGGTGGAGAAGGGCGAGGCCGACGCTATGCAAGCCTATTGCATGGCATTTCGCCGTGAGGCCGTCAGAAACGTAGGGCTTATGCACGAAGGATTCCGCTTTTACCGGAACCTGGACATTGATTACTGTTTCCAGTTCAAGGAAAAGGGCTACCGGGTCGTTGCGGATAGTAGCCTGCCCATGGTCAGGCATGAGCACCGCCAGTGGACCGAACTGGATGACGCCCAACGAGACGAAATGAGCCGAAAGAATTTTGGGCGTTTCCTGCGGCGCTGGGGCAACCGGCCGGACCTCTTGATCTCAGGCAGCGCCCGGGGCTTCGAGACCGGATTCCACCACTAACCTACAGTTCAGGTTACCCTTTTTTCCTCCCCCGAATTTTTTGATCAGCGGTTTGAAAGCGATTTTCTAGCTGACAAAGGACACTTCGGGGGAGTTTCCATTTACGAAGTCGCCTGTGATCTTTGCATGAGTTTGCAGTGGGTTACCCTTAAATGCTCATGCGATTCTTGGTAATATTTTAACTTTTGACCATTATTGACAATTGTTCATGTTCCGATATTTGGATCATTTCTTACGATTTACCAAAATACATCGCTCCAAATAGTATTTTTCAGGCGTGAGTTTGTAATACGCCTTCGTATTGTTACGAAATACTGTTATCAACACTAACCCAACGGCTACCTTGACGCAGTTTTTTTGCCAGTGTTATGGTAAATATATCAAGGGCCACCGCCGGAGACTCTGCCGGATGAACGATGACGTAGCGAGGGTGCTGGGCGGGGACCAGCGGGCCATCTCCCGAATGATGACTGCGCTGGAACGGCGAGATTCAGCAGTGGCCCCTGTTATTAGAGAACTGGACTGCAATACCGGCAATGCCTACACAATCGGCATTACCGGCCCCCCGGGAGTCGGGAAGAGCACCCTAGTTGACCGCTTTACCGGCCACCTCCGCGATCTGGGACTTACTGTCGGCATAATTGCAGTAGACCCGGATAGTCCCTTCAGCGGCGGATCGATATTGGGCGATCGCATCAGGATGCAACGCCATTACCTGGACTCCGGAGTGTTTATCCGAAGCGTCTCCACCCGAGGTCAGGGGGGAGGTCTGCCCCGCATCGTCAAAGGCATGGTCAGGTTGCTGGATTCGGCGGGAAAAGACATCATACTTGTCGAAACGGTGGGCGTCGGCCAAACCGAGTTGGGAATAATGACCGTGGCTGACACCGTGATAGTGGCGCTAATGCCGGAATCCGGAGACGCCATACAGACCCTTAAGGCAGGAATCCTGGAAATCGCTGACATTTACATTGTAAACAAATCGGACCGCGAGGGTGCGGACCGAATGGCGGCGGCGATGAAAGCAATGCTTCAAATCGCGTCGGAACCCCAGGAATGGGAGCCGCCAGTCATACTGACCCAGGCCGATAGAGGCCTTGGAATTGAAGAACTCTGGGAAAAAGTAAAGGAGCATCGTTCTTTCGCGTCTGCCCCCGCAAATGATCTGGGGCAACCGTCCCTCTTGGAAAAGCGCCGAAGCGACCGCCGACGAGCTGAGTTTCTTGAATCTATCCAAGAGGAATTGAACCACAGGCTGAAAGCCCGTATTGAGAACGACCCAACCCTCCGTTTGATGCTTGAAGATATTGCAATCGGGAAACGTGAGCCCTTTTCAACGGCGGCCGAACTGCTCGAGAAAAACAAATGGCTGGCTTCACTTTCCTAAGCGGCGAGGGCGAATCCCTACCTAGATCTATTGGTGTCCGGTTTCCGGTGCCTTCCTCGCTGAATCTAAAGGTTTCACGAAAGGGTTGTGTATGCTTTATATGGGTGTGGACCTCAAGACCTCGACCAAACAGCAAAGTTCGCTAACGGTCGTAGACTCAGATTCCTTCTTAACATTCATCGGTTCTTTCTCCGACGACCAGGGCCTCTTCGAAGTGGCCCAACGCTTCAGTCCACAGTTTATTGCCATTGGCAGTCCCCTCAGTTTGCCGACCGGCCTCTGTTGCCTGGAACCAGCCTGCGATTGCAGGATGGAGTCTCCCGATAGAAAAGGCCGGCAGGCCGAACTGGAACTGGCACGCATGGGCATAAGCTGTTTCTTTACCAACAAAGGATCCATCATTCGCAAGCTGGTGTACCGGGCCGTAGCCTTGAACCAGCAATTGTCGGAATCGGGACACCGGTTGATTGAAGTATATCCCCACGCCACCAAGGTAGTCCTCTTCGGTGACAAAGTGCCTTCCAAGAACCGGCCGGAGAGCCTGCCGTTCATGAAGGAAAGGCTACCAAATTTGATTGAAGGCCTTGACCCTTACATGGATGTTCTGGACCGCAGTTCCTGCGACGCCTTGATGAACGCTCACACGGCAATGCTCCACTCCCGCGAAGAAACTGACCTGGTAGGCAGCGACAGTGAGGGCTTCATAGCTCTCCCAAAGCTTGTAAGAATTTAGCGCCCCGTCCTTCTCTTCGTTTTTCCACTAAGCCACCAACGAAAGAAACCCCCTGGCGTTTCCAAAAACGCCAGGGGGTTATCCATTAATGGGTTCGCATGTTTTTGGCTAATTCTGGTTCGTTTCACTCCCGCCGCCATTTGTGGGTGGCTGGTTGTTGCCCATGCCCAGGAATGGTGACAGCATTGAGGTAAACTCCATCGGGAATATGAACTTGGTTGAAGGGCTGGACCCCAGGGACTTTAGGGTCTCAAAATATTGTAAGCTCATAGTCTTGGCATCTACCGTGTTTGCAACACTGTATATCCGATCCAAAGCTGTGCTGAACCCCTGAGCCCGCAATACCGTGGCCTGTTGGTCACCTTCGGCTTCCAGAATCGCGGCCTGGCGGTTGCCCTCGGCCTGCAAAATAGCCGACTGTTTCTCGCCTTCGGCCCGGTTTATCTGGGCCTGCCTTTGGCCTTCGGATTCGGTGATATCGGCAGTTTTAATGGCGGCGGCTGACTTTTCCCGTTCCATGGCCTGCTTCACTCCGGTAGGCGGGTCAATCTCATTAATGGCTACGTTTCTTACCTTCACTCCCCACCGGCCGGTACTCTCGTCAAGGGCCAACTGCAATTGCCCTTGAATCCTCTCTCTTTCGGCGAGAGCATCCGCCAAACTAAAGTTACCTATGATGGACCGTAGTTCGGCTACAGCCAGATTAACGACGGCCGCCTCGAAGTTCTGCACATCCAGGACTGCCTTGCGCGGGTTTTCTTCGTCGGGCAGAACCTGGTAGTATATTACGAAATCCAGGTCAACTACTACGTTATCGGTTGTTATGTATTTTTGGGTAGGAACGCGTTGGGTTCTCTCCCAAATTCCTACCTTGGTTCCGGTGAAGATGATCGGAACCAGGAAACGAAATCCCGGGCCGACCACTTTGTCGAAGCGCCCAAACCTTTGTACCACCATTCGTTCCTGTTGCTGGACTATTACGATTCCCGCTGACATTTCACACCTCTCTGTGCGCCGACTTTAATTGGCCTTTCAGATAGTAAGCACTCTCGCTCACTCGACCTCATCAAAGCGAATTACCGTAAGCACCAAGTCGTCCATTTCCACGACAATGACCCTCTCCCCCTCTCCAATAACCCTATCATCATCGGCTACCGCCGTCCAATTTCCCTCTTCCATTCTAACGATACCCCGCGGAGCCAGTTCAGTTATCACCGTTCCTGTCCGGCCCACCAGGTGAATTGTGTCTTCGCCTAGCTCCTCTTTTTGAGATTTGTGGATAGTCCAAACCAGGTACAGCAGACCTGCTCCCAGAGTCCCGGCGGTAGCCACAATCAGCCAGGGATTAACTGTTACAGGCGGCAGGGTGGGAGACGGATCGCCGAACTGGGCAAAAAGCAAGAATCCCCCCAAAATCAGGCAGATGGCGGCGCCGACCCCCAGCACTCCAAAGCCGGAAACCTGGGTCTCAAGGAAGCCCAGCACCATGGCAACGGCAATCAGGGCGACGCCAGCCCAGTTCACCGGAAGGCTTCCAAGAGCCAGGAAAGCCAGGATGAGCAAGACCGCTCCAATGGCTCCAGGTGCGATCATTCCCGGATTGAAGAGTTCTATAACTACGGCCAAGCCCCCAATGGTCAGCAGCAGGAAGGCCACATCCGGGTTGGCTAGAAATTCAAGAAAATGCTCCAATGCGTTTTTTTCAAGGGGCTGCAGGGCCAAACCGTCCGTATCCAACGTCCATTCTCTATCTCTTGTCTTGACCACCCAGCCGTCCAGTTGACGCAACAGGTCTGCCTCGTCGGTTGCTATCAGGTCCACCACTCCCAGTTCCAGGGCCTCAGTCGCCGTGAAGGAAGCCCCGGTGCGGACCGTATCTTCAAGTTTCGCAGCGTTTCGTCCCCGTTCTTCGGCAATGCCGCGAATCAGCGCCGCAGTGTCGTTGGTCAACTTGCTGGCCATTGTCTCGTCCAATTCAGCGCCAGAGGCGGATACAGGAGTCGCCGCGCCGATGTTGGTGCTTGGGGCCATCGCCGCAATATTGGCCGCTGCAGTCAGGAAGGTGCCCGCAGAGCCTGCCTGCGCACCTCGCGGTGCCACGTAAACCACAGTGGGGATTTCGGACTCCAACTGAATCTCCACTATTTCCCGCGTGGAGCCGAGCAGACCACCGGGAGTATCCAACCGAATTATCAGCAGGGAAGCTCCAGTCTCTTTAGCCTGGTCAAGAGCCCGTTCCAGGTACCGGACCTTGATTGGGTTAATAGTGCCGCTGATATCCAGTAAGAGAGCCTCCTCCGTCGCAGTTTGGGCACGTGCCTGGCCCACCAGACTACCCAGGAAGACCGCCACAAACAACGACAGCAAGACTATTCGAATCTTCTCCCGCCGACGCTGGTGCAGCCAGTTCCCGTGGTAAGCCTGCTTTTCTTGTTCACGAACATACATAGTGTTTCAATCATCCTTTCGAGCGGGTGATATGTCAATTGAATCCCCTTGCCGCCACAGGGCAATCGCAACTTTGGAACGGGCCTTGCCTGGCGGGATTGCCCGAAGCAAGGGTGAAGCATAATCTGATTTCCCGCCATTTCCGATCATTTCCACCCAACGACCCTCTTCAAGCAAGCAGGCAGGACAAGTGTGTGGGCAAGAACTCTGATTCACACACCATTCCTGTTCATCGACCCTCTCCCAACAGTTAACGGGAGCAAGTGCGGGGGATCAGAAAAAACCCTTTTCTCGCCATTCCCGCCCCGGCCACGGGCATCCGGAATTGGGTCTGACAGGCAGTAAATCTAAAACTATGGTAGGAGGACGTAATAAAGGCTGTCCAGCGACGCATATCATCAGCATCGGCGTACCTTGGAGCACAAAGCCACCTGAGAGGGGCTCGTTACAAGATATGCAAGAATATTCCCCAATGAGAACCCCAGAACAACAGCCTGCTGGCGCGGATTTCGCCTATGTAGCCCTGCAAGATTCTGAATGCTCCGAAACTGGGCTGTTCCCGACAAAATGGAAATGTCACTTACCCACTTCGTTTGACTACCCCTTATGGGCAGCCATACAATAGGCCACAGATTTGAGATTCTGGCACCTGGGCTGACCAATTGGATCAGCGGCGCCAGCAGACGGGAGGCAGCTATGGACTATGAATTTATCCTGGTTGAGAAGGAAGATGGTGTAGCTTTTTTGACCTTGAACCGGCCAGAGAAGCTGAACGCTATGAACCGGCAATTGAACCGTGAACTGCAGGACGCAGTTAGAGCTATGAACGCCGACGATGATGTCGGCTGCATCGTGCTCACCGGGTCTGGCGAACGGGCCTTTTCCGCTGGTGGCGATATTCACGAACAGAGAGAGCGAGACCGTGAGACCGACCAGGGTTCGCGCGAGCAGCAGGACCAAAACCGTTCCAGGGGCACCTACGATATCAGCGCATCCCTTAAGCCGGTCATTGGCATGATTAACGGCCTGGCTTACGGCGGGGCTGCAGTCCTGTCCTCTTCCCTGGACATACGAATTGGCTGCGAGAGGTCCAGCTTCCGCTTTCTCGCTGCCGCCTATGGCCGGATCAATTCTACCTGGACGCTGCCCAACCAGGTGGGCTGGCCCATAGCCAAAGAGTTGCTGTTTACGGGAAGGGTCGTAGAGGCGGAGGAAGCCTATCGGATAGGCCTTTTGAACCACCTCGTGCCGGCAGACCAGATGAAGGCCAAGACCATGGAAATAGGGACGGCTATCGCCAAGAATCGGCGCGAGTCAGTTATGGGCATAAAGGAATTGTTGCTTCAGCACATGGGTTGCAGCCTGGAACAGCAGTGGGCCAACGAGCGGGACTTCACCACCAACCGGGTGCGGGGCTACAACGCCGAGCAGGCATTCCCGGAGTTCATAGCGAGGAAGGGAAGATAGCATAAACAGCGATTCGGCAGCCAATCGCCGGGTATATAACAAGAGCGGGACGCTGAACAGCGTCCCGTTTATCTTTAAGAATAGGGCCGAATCCTGCCGCCAGGGGCGCTATTAACCGGTTTCCAGCGTTCCCTTAGTACTGGGAACCTGCCCGGTAGCCCTGTGGTCATATTCCACCGCGTCCCGCAGGGCACGGGCCAGCGCCTTGCACAGGGCCTCGGCCTTGTGGTGAGGGCTCACACCAGTCAAAACCTTGGCGTGAAGGTTTATTCTGCCTTCCAGGGCGAAAGACTCAAAGAAATGCCGCACCAAGTCTCCCGAGAGAGTTTCCACCATGGTTTCGTCAAGAGTTGTTTCCACGACCGCATAACTTCTGCCGCTCAGGTCCAGGGCCACCATCACCAAGGTCTCGTCCAAAGGCACTATGGCGTGCCCCATTCGCCGGATGCCCCGCACTTCTCCCAGCGCCTCATGGAAAGCACGTCCCAGCAGAATGCCCACGTCTTCCACCAGATGGTGCCATCCAACGTGGACATCGCCCCGTGCCTGCAAACTTATGTCAAACAAACCGTGGCGGGCGATCTGGCTAACCATGTGGTCGAGGAAGCCGTTCCCCGTATCAACTTCATAGTTTCCCTGGCCGTCCAAATTGACGGTCAGGGAGATCTTCGTCTCCGCGGTTTCCCGGTTAAGGGTGGCGGTGCGTGAACTGGCGGGCTGGGCCAGGTCAGCAGGGCCCCCGGACGCGCCCAACTTTTCCATCGTTAAGCCTCCACCAGGTCGGACAGAGCCTTGATAACCTGGTCGGTCTCTTCCGGCAGACCGACACTGGCCCGGACGTAATCTCGCAACTGTGGGGTGTTGAAGTAACGCAGGAAGATTCCCCGGCGGCATAGGCCTTCGAAGATCTCCTGTCCTCGCCCTTCAGGCAGCCGACAGAGGACAAAGTTAGCCTGGGACGGCCAAACCTGGATACCGGGTATCTGCTCAAGCAGCCCGATCATCCGCTTTCTTTCTGTAACTATCGCCTGGACCCGGCCCAGCAGAGTATGCCGGTCCCCAAGGGAAGCTAACAGGGCAACCTCAGCAGCTAAATTGACGTTGTAGGGCGATTTCATGCTCATCATTGTCAGGGCAACGTCAGGGTTCATTACCCCGAGCCCAATACGGAGGCCGGCCAAACCGGCCCACTTGCTAAAGGTCCGCAGCACTATGAGATTGTGAAATTCATCAACCAGGGGCAGCATAGTCTGGCCGCAAAACTCGTAGTAAGTTTCGTCAACAACAACAATTGCCCCGGTAGCCAGAAGGGCACGAATCTGCCCCTCTGAAGCAGTGTTTCCAGTGGGATTGTTGGGGGAGGCCAGGAAAATAGCCTTGGTATGCTCGTCCACTGCTGAAACGGTGGCTTCCACATCTATGTCGAAAATCTCGTTGCGAGGAACCGACTTAACCTTTCCACCGCAGACCTCGGCGGAGAAGGCGTACATGCCAAAAGTAGGAGTCGGAATGACAATGTTCTCGCCTGTCCCGAGGAACATTCGAAGAATCATGTCTATCAGCTCGTCACTGCCATTGCCGGCAACAATCTGGTCTGGCGAGGCGCCCAGGTATCCGGACAAAGCCTCCCGCAATTGGCGCTGGTCGGGATCCGGGTAGTGGTTGTAATGCTGAAAGCTGCCGAGAGCCTTAACTACTTCGGGAGAAGGTCCAAAGGGATTCTCGTTGCCGTTAAGGCGTATGACTTCTTCGGGCGGTATTCCGGCCCGCTGTGCCAATACCTCCATGGGGTCAACGCCGTCGTAGGTCTTCAACTGACGGATGTGGGGAAGTAGCATGTCTTTGACTTCAGTCATATCCAAGTCCAGAAAATAATAGTTGCCCGGCGGCCAACTGCAATAGCGGCAGGCATAGTAGGTTACATGGGTTGGTCTAACCTAGGCACGGGCTTTCAGACTTTCCAGCCGCACTTCGATGGCGCCGGAATGGCCGGTGAGGCCTTCCGCGTGGGCTATCTGCACTGCCGCTTCCCCCAAATTCCTGAAAGTCTGGGGAGTCAGGCCTACAACGGGCATGGTGCGCATGAAATGATGCACACTGAGAGCCGAGTTGAAACGTGCCGTGCCGCCCGTAGGCATCACATGGCTGGGGCCGGCAATGTAGTCGCCCATGACTTCCGGGGAAAACTCTCCCAGGAACAGCCCACCGGCATTCTTCACCTTCCCCGCCCAGGACCAGGGGTCGGCAACCATCATGCACAAGTGCTCTGGAGCGATGCGATTGGCCAGTTCCACTGCTTCATCCAGGTCTTCAACAAGGACTATGCGACCCTGCCGCTCCAGAGCATCCCGGGCCATATCGCCTCGCTCCAGAGTTGAAAGCCGAAGCTCCAGTTCCTGCTCCACCTGTTCAATCAACTGGCTGGAATCGGTTACCAGGATAGCCGTGGAAAGGGGATCGTGTTCCGCCTGGGCGATCATGTCGGCGGCACAAAAGCTGGCCTGCGCCGTCTGATCCGCAATGACGATCGTCTCGGTCGGGCCAAAGATACCGTCAATGTCCACCTGGCCCTGGACCAGCTTCTTGGCGTAGGCAACGAAGATATTGCCGGGCCCGCAAATTTTGTCCACCTTTGCTATTGACTCGGTGCCGTAGGCCATGGCTGCAATGGCGGGAACTCCACCAATCTGGTAGACAGCATCCACTCCTGCGATGTGAGCGGCCGCCATAACCGCAGGATTCAACGGCTCCGCGCCTCGCCTGGGAGTGGTCAAGATAACTTCCTTGACTCCGGCGACACGAGCGGGAATGGCGGTCATCAGGACGGTTGATGGATAGGCGGCGGTTCCGCCAGGAGCATAAAGGCCCACCCGTTCCAGGGGGCGCACCATTTCACCCAAGCCCTGCTCCAGGTCCACCCAGTTCTTGGGCAACGTCGCCTGATGAAAGTCGGTGATTCTCTCCGCAGCTAGCAGCAGGGCCGATTCCAGTTCCGACGAAATACTGCTGCGGGCTTCGGCCAGTTCAGCCTCGCTAATCTTCAACTCCGGCAAATCGACGCCGTCCAGCAGCCTGGTGTAGCGGCGAATTGCGGTGTCGCCTTCACTCCGAACCTCGCGCAGCATCGTTATGATGGACTGTTCAGGAGTAACGTCATCGCCAAAGGCCTGCCTCGTCCTCTCCCTCACCGACTCGGGCAGAGAATCCAAATCCAGGGGGTCAAAACGGGCCAGTACCCCTTCGGCCTCAGCCAGCCCTCGCACCACCTTAAGCTTCACCAAGATACTCCTTTATCTGCAGCAAGGTCTGTTTCACGGCAGTCTGCCGGTAGGTTTCCACTCGTTCCCTGGGAACCTTTTCGTAAACTGTTTCCAGGCTTTCGGGCATATCAGAAAGGAACAAGTCCACCATGTTCTGAACATCGTCGTTGTCGCGATACATCCGGTTCAAGGCTCGCTTAAGCCGTTGCCAATCGAATTCCCAGCCCATGAAACGCGCTACCCATTGCCGCCACTCGGCCAGCACTTCCGCGCTGATGAATTCTATCTCGACACCTTGCTCTCCGTCACAAATGGCGTCGCCGGCGACGGACAATCCGTCCATTTCCAAGTGGGCCCGTCGGTCCATGTCTAATTGGAGCGCCCTGTCCCAGATCTGGGCTTCCATTTCACTGCCCGCGACTGTGTTATCCCGGGAGAAATGAGGCCTGAACATGGTCGTTATCCATACCTCGTCGGCAGTCAAGTGGCTGACGTAGCCCAATACAAAGGCCGAGGTAGCCGGATTGAGATTGCGCCGGTCAGCCAGTGCTGGATACAGCTCGAACATTCTTTGGGTACCCGTGCCCACGGACTCCAGGGTGAGGGGAGCAAAATGGGTCAATTCCCGGTCCCACTTTGTCATTGCCCGAATATCCGGAGTAGTGGAGCCGAGAAAACAACTGCCCAGATTATCGTGGACAAAACCCCAGTCCAATTCCTGGGCCACTTGCTGGGCAATGAAGATATGCATCGGGAGGTTAGGCACTATAAACCCCCGATCTCTTCAACAGATTCAGCGGCAGGGTCGAGCAACCGGCTGAACACAGACGATTCGCCCTTGAAGAGGTAACTCAGCTGGGAGGCCGAAACTTCAATGCCTCCGCAATCCCTCAAATGGTCCACCGCCTCCATCAAACGGTCCTTGCGTACCAGGAGGCTGACAGCGTACCAGTCCTGTTCCTCTACGTTGTAGACTCGGGCAATAGTCGGGCCACGAAGACCTGAGACTTCGGGGCGGCTAAGGACGGTCGCGCTGACTTCCTGGGGAGAGGCGCCCCTCACGTTGGCGGTAAGACGGTAATAAGGCTCGGCCCGCATGTGGGCCTCCAGCATTTCGATGAACTCCCGGGCCAATCCAAGGGCATCTTTCGATCGCAACAGAGTGGTTACATTCCCGATGAGGCATGACTGGGAGGTAAGAATAGTGCCACCCTGTAAAGTCTTCAGACGGTTTTCCCGGAGAGTTGTGCCAGTAGCTGTCAGGTCAGCTATCAAGTCTGCGTAACCTGCTACGGGGGCTGCCTCAAGAGCGCCGCTAACCGCCACGAGGGTGAAGTAGTTGATTCCGCGGTTGAACAAATACTCCCGCAACAACTTGGGGTATTTGGTGGCTATCCGCAATTGCTTGCCCTGCTGTTTAAACTCCAGAGCCAGATCCGCCAAGTCATCAATCGAGGAAACATCAAGCCAGGCGTCGGGAACGGCAAGGACAAAATCACACCTGCCGTAACCCAGATCGTCCAACAAGCTCACTACAGTGCGCTCGTCAGTGCGGTACTCGAGGTAACGGTCCAGTCCGGTGATTCCCAGTTCCGCGCTTCCTTCCTCTACCTTGGTGGTCACATCCGCGCTGCGCTGGAAGAGTACCTCCACGCCAGGAAGAGACCTTATGGTGGCAGTGTATTGCCGGGAGTTCGGACGCCGGACTGACAGGCCGCAAGAGCCCAGATAGTTCAGCGTAGGCTCGTAGAGTTCGCCATCGCTGGGAATGACCAGCCGAAGTGCAGCATCCCTCCGATTTGCGGAGAGACCACTGTTGGAAAGTGTACCGTTACTCAACATCGTGTACGGCCTGTTCTCCATTGGAATCTACGAAGACCACCTGCTTAATGCCCTTTGATGCGGCGTAGGTCATGGCTTCCTGCAAGTCGTGACGGGTAACATCCAACTCTGCCGTCGCCCCAGTTCCCCTGAACTCTCGGGCCACCTGCAGGGCGCTGTGGAACTCGCTATCGGACTCGGACACAATCAGTACAGTTGCACTGCCAGGAACCGGGCCGTACTGGCTATTCTGCCGTTCGGCTAATGCTAACAGAGTTTCCAGGGTATAGGCAAAACCCAGGGCTGGGACATTGGTTGCACTACCCAAAGCGCGGGCCAGTCCATCGTAGCGCCCGCCACCGCCAAGGGGGCCCTGCCATTCAGGGTGAGTAACTTCGAAAACAATCCCATTATAATAGGCCAGCCCCCTGGCCAGCCCAAAATCAACGGTCACATTTCCCCGAGTTTCGGGACAAGCTTCGAGGGTTTCTGCAAGTTCACTTAGCCGGTCAAGGGCCATCGAATCGGCGCCAGCAGATTCCACCACCTGCCTTGCAGCGTTAATAGCGTCTGCCGGCTTGCCACGGATTCCGGCAAGGTCGGCGGCCAGCCTAAGCCCCGTCTCCAGGCGTCCTGCCTCGTCGCTGCCCCGTAGCTTGCGAAGGAACCGGTTTACCACCTGCTCAGGATCACGTTCGCCAAACCGGCGGGAATCTGTGCCGTTCCATTGCAAGAACCCCTGAATGACCTGCCGAGCCTGCTGGTCGTCCAAGCCGGTGATGGCAGCCCCCAGGTCCTGGTGTTCCGGTAGCCGATCTCCCAGGTGCAACTGGTATGCCCTCTCCTGGACTTGGGCAAGGGCGTCCTCTCCTTCTCTCAATTGGGGTATAGAAGCCAGGATAAAGCTGCGGGCACGATCGGAAACTCTCGCCACGTTCAAAACGCTGTGAAAGACGTCCAGATCGGCCATTTCAATCGAGAAATCTTGCAGCCCCGCTTGGCGAGGTAACTCGGCAGCCAATGTCAGCAGTTCCGCGTCCGCGACAACACTCTCGGCGCCTATCAACTCCGCACCAACCTGAGTGAACTGACCGCTACCCTCGGGATGGGCGACGTCATAGCGGAAGACCGGGCCGGCATACTGGAAGCGGGCAGGGAGAACAATATCCCCGGACTTTTCCAGGTAATGGCGCATAATTGGAGAAGTGAACTCGGGCCGCAGGCTGACTTGATTGCTTCCAGCGTCAACGAAACTGTACATCCTTGACGCCAGGTCGCCGCCTGATTGCCTGAGAAAGAGCTCAGTGCCTTCGAGGAGAGGAGTTTCCAGGTATTGGTAGCCATAGCCACCGATGAGCGAAGTCAGGGAGTCCTGCAAGGTCCGCTTGCGCAGCCAGGATTCCCGCGACAGATCATACATTCCCCGGAGACGGGTGACAGGTTGCATCGACATCGTGGGGTATTGTACCCCACGCCCTATTTGGCATTCAACGGGAAATCATTGCAATGACTATCGACAGCTCCGGAAATCAGCGCCAGACAGGAGAAGAAACCTCCTAGGGGTGGGCGTTAAGGCCGCCATCAACGTACACGGGTTGACCCGTGGTGTAGTCGCAGGCCTCGGAGCACAAATAAACCAGAAGGGGGCCAATGTCCCTGGGATGACCCTTATGCCGCACGGGTATGTAGCGTACCAGTTGTTCCTGTTGCTGAACCTCAACCGGAATATCTTCTGCAACCGTCCACCCGGTACCGATTGCATTCACCCTGATGTTGTGTGGGCCCCATTCCACGGCCAGGGAACGGGTCAGGGCCAATAGACCAGCCTGGCTAACGCTGAAAGCCGAACCATTGATCATCCCCCGCTCCGCCAGACCAGACATTATGTTCACTACTCGGCCGTATCCCTGGTCAATCATTCTGGCGCCGACACCCCGACTGAGCAAGAATGCCGCCCGGATATTTCGAGACTGAAGCTCGTCCCACTCGCCAGCATCTATCTCCAACACCGGCTTGGCGAACATGCTCCGATTGTCGTTCACCAGGATATCAACGCGGCCATGCAGTCGGTCGACGGCGGTCAAAACCCGGGTAACGGATTCCGCTGAGTCCAGGAAAGAAACTTGGCCACTATGCGTTGCCGAACTTCTTTCACCGCTATCCGGCATGGCATTTAGTATGGCTTCCAGCGAATTCTGGCGGCGGGCAACGGCAAAAACAGTGGCCCCGGCTTCAGCAAGGGCCTGCCCCAAAAATGGAGCTTCGTCTCCGCCGGTTGAGGACAATACAGCAACCTTTCCGGTCAAGTCATACTGAGGCAGCAGAGGCATTCAATCCCTCCGAATGGAAACAATGGGAAGATTCGGTGTAAGAGAGGAAATCGCTTATGGCTCTAGCGGAACCGTTGGGGCATACCCGGTCGGGGCCAAGCCACCGGCAAGACCACCGCCGTCCAGGGTAAAGGTCTCTCCCGTCATGTAGCCGGAAGCGGGGGATGCCAGGAAGACCGCAACTGGGCCAATATCCTCTGGCTGGCCCAGCTTGCCAGTAGGTAAGTATGCGCCGGACCGGGGGAGCGATTCCCTCATTTCGGTGTCGGTGCCAACAGTTGGTATGAATCCCGGCACGATGCTGTTGGCAGTAACCCCGTAGCGGGCCAGACTGAAGGACAAGACCCTGGTCAACTGGATCACCCCGCCCTTGGTGCAACAGTAGGTATAGATGTCTCGGCCACCCCGCATGCCAAAACCGGAGGCGACGTTGATAATTTTCCCCTTACCCTGGTCGACCATAGGTTTGGAAGCGGCGCGAGAACAGAAGAATGCGCCGCTCAGATTGACGTCCAGGGCCGCCTGCCAGTCCTCGTCGGAAATGTCCCAGATGGGGGTGGGAATGCTGTCGGAAACCAGTGCTGCGTTGTTGATTAGAACATCAACCCGGCCGAAATGCTGTACGGTAGACTCTATCAGAGTGTCGGCCTGAGCCGAGCTGCTCACGTCGGTAGGCACCGCGATGGCGGACTGCCCAATGCTTCTTACTTCCTCTGCCGCACTCTCGATGGGACCCGGCCGACGACCGGCGATGGCCAGATTCGCGCCCGCCCGTGCGAGGTGGCGGACCATTTCCAATCCTAGGCCCGTACCGCCTCCGGTAACCACGACAACTTGGCCATCCAGACTCAGTTGTTCAAGCATTAGTTCGCCTGCAAAATCCCTAGGGGGCTGGACGGAGAGAGGTAGCGTCTCCCGCGGCAAGAGTCCGCATTGTCCCGCCGTCTTCCCGAAGCAGCAGGCTACCCTGCTCATCTATGCCGTCGGCGAAACCCACGTACTCTTCACCCTGCCAGGTTACCTTGACACGTTTCCCCAGGGTATCCAGCAATTCTTCCCATTCCTCCACGGGCGTGTCTCCATGGTTCAACTGGATATAGAGGGCATCCAACTGCTGAAGGATTTCGCGCAACAACTCGTCGCGCGGAATGTCTCCGGCGGAGGCGTGGTTCAGACTGATGGCGCCACCTGCAATTTCATCAATCTCATCAGCTTCCAGGGCAACATTGATACCGATGCCGATTATGGAGTGATGGACTTGTTCACCAGCGATGGCGCTCTCGACCAGAACACCAGCCACTTTCTTCCCTTCCAGCAGGATATCGTTGGGCCACTTAATTCGTGGCTTCAGTCCACTGATATTTGCTATGGCCCGAACTACCGCCACTCCACACAGACTGTTGAGATAGGGCAGGGTTTGCAGAGAAGGATAAAGCACCACTGAAAGATACAGGTTACCGGTTCGGGATACCCATGCTCTGCCCTGACGTCCCCTGCTGGCAGTCTGGGTCTCTGCTACAACAACAGTTCCTTCTTCGGTGCCCCTCTCGGCACGCCGCAGTGCCTCATCCATGGTGGACCCTACTTCCTGGAAGAAGAGAAGCCTCTTGCCCACGATCCGGGTAAACAACCCGCCGCGCAGAGTTTCCGCTACCAAGTTTCCAGCCATTTCCCTATCCCTGGTTTTGTACACTTCGCCGGAGTTGGGTCGCTGAGCAAGTTGACTTATCAACTCCGGCAAACGAAGCGCTGAATCAAGAATTGTCACTTCTGCCGCCTCCCCTCCTCACATCTACTCCCGGGTTTGTCCATGTGCAGTCGCTGAGAACCAATAGCGTGACTAACTGATGGAGCCAACCGAGACTCCAGAGGATCAGGTCACCAACCGTGCTCCACCTTGTCTTGCAGAATGTACACCAACTCTGCTAAGGGGACCCGGACCTGGTTCATTGTGTCCCGATCTCGAATAGTTACCTGATGGTCATCCAGGGTATCAAAGTCCACCGTGACGCAGTACGGTGTCCCAATTTCGTCCTGGCGACGATAGCGGCGACCAACACTCTGCGCATCGTCGAATTGAGTGCTGAAATGGCGCCGCAGCAAATTGTGAACATTTCTGGCAGTGGGAGCCAGTCGAGCATTACGGCTCAAAGGAAGCACAGCCACAGTAACCGGAGCCAGCTTACGATGGAGGTGAGAAACGACTCTCACTGTTTGTCCATCCGGTTCTTCATCATAGGAATCAAGCCAAAAGGCCAGAGTGGCCCGGTCTACCCCGCCGGAGGGTTCGATGACGTAAGGAAGGTATCGCTCCCTGTCTTCCTCGTCAAAATAGGTCAGATCCTCGCCGCTGGTCTCGGCGTGGCGTTGCAGGTCAAAGTCGGTGCGGTCGGCGATGCCCTCCAATTCGCCCCAGCCCCAGGGGAACCGGTATTCGATGTCATAAGTATCCTTGGCGTAGTGAGCCAATTCGTCGGGGTCGTGGCGCCGCAGTCGAAGATTGTCCCGACGGATGCCGTAACTCACGTACCAGTTAAACCGTTCCTCTACCCAGCTTTGCAACCACTCCTCGTCGGTGCCCGGCTTTACGAAGAACTCTACCTCCATCTGCTCAAACTCGCGGGTGCGAAAGGTGAAATTGCCAGGGGTTATTTCGTTGCGAAAGGCTTTCCCGATCTGGCCAATGCCAAAGGGCAGTTTCTTGCGGGAAGAGTTAAGGACGTTCTGGAAATTGACGAATATGCCCTGGGCGGTCTCCGGCCGAAGAAAGACTTCGTGGCCCGTGTCTTCAACCGGGCCCATGAAGGTCCTAAACATGAGGTTGAAGCGACGGGGTTCAGTAAACTCACCGCCACACTCTGGGCACTTTTCAGTTTCAAGCTGGTCGGCCCGGAAGCGCAAATGGCAGCTTCGGCATTCCACCAGCGGGTCCGAAAAGTTCTCGACGTGCCCGCTGGCCACCCAGACCTGCGGAGCCATCAGGATAGCCGCGTCAAGGCCCACCATGTCGTCACGGCCCACGATTACCGACTGCCACCACGCTTCCTTGACGTGCCGTTTGAGTTCAACACCCAGGGGGCCGTAATCCCATGTGGAAGCCAGGCCGCCATAAATCTCACTGCTTTGAAAGACGAAACCACGCCGCTTGGAAAGGGACATTATCTTGTCCATATCGGCGTGGGGAAGGACTCTTGCCAATGGGTTGCCTCAAAGAAGAAAGGATTATCGGCCACCGTGACCGAACGATTATCACAAATATAAGAAAAAGGTTACCAACTTAGTTATGTGATGTAAAGAATTACATGTGAAGGAATAAAGAAGACTGGAACGGAGCATTGATTGTGTGCAAGTCCCGAATCAGGCGTAATACGGCATAGCGTGCACGAGCATCGACGTACCGCATCAACCCAGGCTGTCGTAAAGACGGCGCATCTCGTTTGCCGATCCATCCCTGGAATCTGGGGTTGAGTCCGCCCCTCCCGTGGCCGAAGGAAGCTCGTTTCGTACAGCGTCTGCAAGGCTATCAGCCCTCAGGTCTTCCAGCTTCAGGTAACGGGCTGCCATTGCTTCAGCCAGTGGCTTGGCCATCTGCAGCTTGATGAAGTCCAATTCAGTATCTATGACTACGCTCGTCATACCCTTGTCATCAAAGATTGAGGCAAACCCCCTTGCTTCCTCTACTGCCTGGCCGCTTCCGCCGTCCATGGACACATTGGCGCGGCCATCCGAAAGTACCACCACCAGGGGAAGGACGTTCCGGTCTTTCAATCGTTCCGTCTCCAGAGTTTCCAGGGCCAGATACAAGCCTTTCGACAATGGGGTTCGTCCGCCGGTGGGCATCTCTTGAAGGTAAAGTTGGGCCAAATCCACACTGTTGGTCGGTGGCAGAAGGAGGTCTGCACCTGTGCCTCTGAAACTGATCAGAGCCACTCTGTCCCTGCGCTGGTAGGCATCCAGGAGCAGCGAAAGCACTGCGCCCTTTACTGCGACCATACGTCGCTGGGCGCCCATGGAGCCACTGGCATCTACCACAAAAAGTATCAGGCTTCCGGTCTTCGTCTCCCTGACCCTTTCCCGCACGTCCCAAGGTTCAATGACGAGCCTCGAATCGGCATCCACACCCGTACCTTCACGTCTGCGCTCCTGATAGGGCGCGGCCGCACGGAGGGTCGCGTCAAGCGCCAGGTCCGAAACCGTCCCCTGAGGAATCTGGGCTCGAACGTAGCGTCCGGCGCTTGTCCCACTGACGGTAGTGGCACGGCGGCCTGAAGAAGGCCGTTCTCGCCTATCGGGAGGAGGAAGAAGGATGGATTGAATGTTGTAGGGGTCTCCGGTCTCAAACCACTGGTCCTGAGGGCCGGCACCCGAATCTGGGTCGCTTTCCTGTTCGTCGTCGCCTAAATCCGAGGGGTCAGACTCGTCCTCATTGTGGTCCGGGGTGGAGGTACTGTTGTCCTCAGGTTCACGGCTTCGCGACTGATTCTGGTATTCCTCCAGCATGTTATCCAGTTGTTCGGTCACCAGGTGAGGCTGCTGGAAGGGTTGGCGGCGTTGGCGGTGGAGAAGGGCCATGAGGGCCGCCTCGCGTACATCCTCCACATCAACATCGGTGCGGCCGTCATAAGCAGCAATGGTGCTGGCCGTCTTGTACATTACGATGTCGCCACGCAGTCCATCCACCTGATACTCGGCGCATATGTCGGTAATTAAGCCCAGAATATCTTCACTGACGGTTACCTGGCCCAACAACTGCCTGCTCTGAAGAAGTCGGTCCCGTTCTCTGCCTTCCTCTTCATCCCATTGGTCCATAAAGGAAAAAGGGTCAGATTCGTAGGCCATGCGCCGGCGCACGACCTCGCGCCGTTCTTCGGCGGCCATTATTCCATCCACTTCTACCGCCAAGCCGAACCGGTCCAACAACTGGGGGCGCAAGTCACCCTCTTCCGGGTTCATCGTGCCCACCAGAATGAACTCAGCGGCATGGCTAACAGAAATGCCCTCGCGCTCCACATAGTTGCGCCCCATTGCTGAGGCGTCAAGCAGAACATCCACCAGGTGGTCGTTCAAGAGGTTTACTTCGTCAATATAGAGAATGCCTCTGTGGGCTGCGGCAATAAGACCGGGCTCAAAACTCTTGCTGCCGGACTTGATGGCCTGTTCAATGTCCAGGGAACCCACCAACCGGTCCTCGCTGGCGCCCACCGGCAGATCGACAATGCGCACCTGGTGGCTGACTGGGGGATTGTCGTTGCTACCCGATTCGCACCACTGGCACAATCCCTGCCGGGCCTCCGGCGGACAACTGTAGGGGCAACCCTGCAACACCGATACCTCCGGTAGCAGGGCCGCCAGGGAGCGGACGGCTGTGGACTTGGCAGTGCCTTTCTTGCCGCGAATCAACACACCGCCAATCCGGGGATTGACGGTGTTCAAGAGCAACGCCCTTTTCATGGCTGTCTGTCCCACGATAGCGGTAAAGGGAAAGGAAGGTTCCCGATTCATTTGGGTCAAAGAAGCTCCTCCGTGAGAAACTGTCCCTGGATCAGGGATGGGACGAACCTGACAGGTCTCGCTCCATCATCGCGTCACCGGTAACATTTATGCCTCTTTCCTGGTACCTGATATACCCGGCAACCCCCAGGGCCATAATCATCCAGAGGAGCAGGTGTCCGATAATGGAAAAGGTGCGAAACATTATTACGAGGCTTTGAGGAATCCAGTGGGGAACGGGATCAGGATTCCCGGGAATCGCGACGAAGATAATGAGAGCCGCAATGGCATACCCGAGGGCTATTCCCGCATATCCCAAGTAACGTTGAGAGCCTTCCCAGCCCAACCGGTGAACTTGCCGAAACGCAAGACCGGCAACCGCTACGACAGCGACGGACAATAGAATAAACAGGAACTGGAATCCCTGACGAGCCAGGAGAGACGCTTCTTCACCAACACCCGGCGGGTTGAGGGGGTATTTGAGCTGGGTAAAGAGGGAGATGGACCAGAAGCCCATTGCGCCACCTATGACGGCCCAAGTCCAAATGTTCCAACCCGGGAATGCCTGCCTCACCAGCCGGAACAGAGCCGTGAAGACGGCGCCGTAAATAACGCCCAATACAGCCAAACCGACTACCAATCCAAGTCGTTGCGCTCCCAGAGATCCAAGGGAGGCATATAACCCGGCTGTCCCCGATTCGCCAGAAGAGGCTGCAGCGGCTGCCTCCAGGGAAATAGCCCATTCCATAACCGGAACATTGAAGACGTTCAGGAATCCACCAACAATCAGGCCGGCGACGGCTCCCATTACCATCGCCGAGGGAAGTATGTTACGCATGATTCTGCCTCACAAGCCGTTCAACAAAATTCCAATGACGTAACCACAGGTAACCCCCTCCGGAAAGCGCAGTGCTTCCAGTCAGCATGGCAAACGTTTAAGAAAAAGAACGTGCCCCCGCACAACGGGGGCACATCAGGTAGTCCGGCCTAGTGGCACATCAAGGCGACGTGGCGAGCGTGGTGGAAAAACTCGTGGACTGCGCCGAGGACGGCGGGAGAACCGAGAGCCGCACCGTGAATGCTGGAGTCAACGTAGCCTACCATGTAAAGTACCGCGGCGCCGAGCAGCAACCAGGGAGCCCAAACCGGGGCGGCGCTGTCACCAAACACGCTTCTCAAGATTGTCAACATTTCTGCCTCCTGTAATGTTAATTGCCCTGTTTCGCTATGTCGCCAGATAGCCAATTCTGTATCTGGTTTCACAGTCTATTACCCTCAAAGGTTATGTTCAAGAGCCCCAAGCTCCAATACCTGACACTGTGTCGACGGTTTACGAAAAGCCGACTAACGCTGAACGTAAACAACCCCTTCTTCCCGGCCCACGTAGCGGTCTCTCATTTCGAGGAAAGCATCGTACTTATCGGCCTGATATTCAACCCGGTTGAGGTCATCATCCAGGTAGGGATTGGGGAAGTAGCAACGCACCAGCGTTTCTTCCCAGTCCTTGGAAAACCGAACGTAAAAGGACTTTAATCCCCCGTGGCTATCTGCCTCTACAAACTGGATGCCGTTGACCGAGGCTTCAGCCAGATGAAAGTGCCAGTTATCGGCCTCTATAGTGTACCAACCATTGCTGAAATCGGGTTCCTTGATTCCCTTGGACGTGTTTTCACTGGCGACTTCGCCACCGCCAATGACCCACATCATCTTATCGTCAGAGGTTAGTTCGTGGATCAGTTCGCCCAGTATTTCCATATCCTGCCTCCCCGGCCTTCTCAGGATCCTCTTGAGTTCGCCATTATGGGGATTGCCCAGCCTCTTGTCTAGCTTCCAAGTCTGTTTCCAGTTCCAGGTAGAGTTCTCGCAGCTTGTCCAGGATCTCCGGCGGCGGGTTTTCCCACATCCCCCGCTCAATGGCTTCCAGCAGCCTCTCGATGATGCCTCGCATAGCCCAGGGATTGCTCTGCCGGAAGAACTGCTGCATATCCTCGTTGAGGATGTACTCCTCGGTAACGTCCTCGTACATCCAGTCTTCGATGACCTGGGCGGTGGCATCGTACCCAAACATGTAGTCGACGGTAGCGGCCAGTTCAAAGGCCCCCTTGTAGCCGTGACGCTTCATGGATTCCATCCACTTTGGGTTGACCACCCGGCTCCGGAACACGCGCCTGGCCTCGTCCTGCAAGTCCCTGACCCGGGAACGCGAAGGGTCGGAGCTATCGCCAAAGAACTGGCGGGGATTGCGGCCGGTCAGGGCCCGAACGGTGGCAATCATGCCGCCGTGATACTGCATGTAATCGTCACTGTCAAATAGGTCGTGCTCTCGGTTGTCCTGGTTCTTGGCAGCTACCACTATCTGGCTGAAACGCTGCCGGAACTGGGGACGGGCGCTGACGCCGAAGTCCTGCTGGGTATATGCATACCCACCCCATGCGGTATAGACCTCTGCCAGATCCTGAACCGTTTCCCAATTGCGTTCGTCAATAACCCCCAGTATTCCCGCGCCGTAGGTACCTGGTTTGCTGCCGAAGATGCGGTAAAGCGAAGCAGACCGCTCGGTGCCACCCTCGGCGTCTTGACCCTCTCCAGGGTTCTCACTTCGTTGCGCCAGGTCTTCACGAAGGTGCTTTACCACGTAGTTCTGCTCCGTAGGCTCATCTAGGGAAGCCACCAACTCTACCGATTGATCGAGAAGATAGATCAAGTTGGGGAAGGCGTCGCGGAAGAAGCCGCTGATACGGACGGTAACGTCTATTCGAGGGCGGCCCAGTTCCTCCAGTGGAATTAACTCAATACCGGAGACTCGACGGCTCTCCGCCTGCCATACCGGGCGGACACCCAACAGATACATTATTTGAGCAATATCGTCGCCGTGGGTGCGCATGGCCGATGTACCCCAAACAACCACGCCAACCATCTCGGGATAGCTGCCCTCTTCCGTGAGATACTTCTCAAGCAACGCCTCGCCCAGGTCCTTGCCCACTTCCCAGGCCACGGGCGATGGCAACGTCTTGGGGTCAACGGAGTAAAAATTGCGTCCAGTGGGTAGGACATTTGCCATCCCGCGGGTCGGCGCGCCACTGGGCCCGGGTGGGACAAATCTCCCATCCAATCCGCGGATCAGGTTCCCTATCTCATCAGAGGTTTGCATCAAGGCCGGGTAAATGAAGTCGGTCACGTACCGAAGAACCATTTCGGTTGCGGTGTCAGGGCCACCCAGCAGGTCAGATACTATCCCGGGAACGTCTTTGCCATGGAAGGACCCGGCCTGCAACTGTTCATAGGCGCTGCGGCACAGCACCTCGAGTCGCTCGATAACGTCGCCGGCGCTTCGAACCGGCGTTTCGGTATCCAGTTCCACTAACCTTACAGGCGTATTTCCGTTAACCGCCCGGCCTGGATCATCCAGCAATCCCGCGTAGTCCAGCCCCAGGGCATCGGCCAGGGCCCGTCGCAGGCTGGGAATTCCTCCTATATCAAGCCGCGTAAGGGCACAAAGCAAACCAACCAGTTGCTCTTCGGTAGGCGGCTGTCCCAGGGTGTGCAAGCCATCCTTGATCTGGACATCCTTGATTTCGCAGAGATAGCCGTCGATTTCGAGCATAAATTCGCCAAAATCGTCGGGCTGATCTTCCACACCCAGGTCGCGGTGCAGTTCGGCCTGCTGGACCATTTCCCAGATTTGGCTTTCCAGCATGGGCAACTTGGCAGGGTCCAGCGTCTGGCACTGATAGTGTTCGTCCATCAACTGTTCCAGCTTGGCAATGTCTCCGTAGCTGTCAGCGGTGGTCATGGGCGGGATCAGGTGGTCAATTATGGTGGCGTGGGTACGCCGCTTGGCTTGGGTGCCTTCCCCGGGATTGTTGATGATAAAGGGATAAAAGAGGGGCAAGTCCTGCAGCGCCTCCTCGGGATAGCAGGCCTGCGAGAGCCCTATGCCCTTGCCGGGAAGCCACTCCAGGGTGCCGTGTTTGCCCACGTGGACCATGGCGTCAGCTTTGTAAACGTCTCGAATCCACCTGTAGTAGGCAATGTAGTGATGCGTGGGGGTCAGATCCGGGCTATGGTAGACGGAAATGGGATTTTCTCCGAAACCGCGCGGAGGCTGGAGTCCCACGAACACATTGCCCAGATCCAGACCAGCTATGGCCAGGGAGTCACCGGTTCGATAAACATTGCCAGGCGGGTCGCCCCAGGCATCCTGCAATTGCTGCTGAACCTTGGAAGGGAAACCCTGGAACCACTGGGCATACTGCCGTCGTTCCACGTGACCGGCCGCTAGACGCATCTGTTCCTCGGTCAACGAATCGCGATCGTTGCTGCACCGCTCAATAAGTCGGTGCACCAGTTCGTCCCCGTCGGATGGTATGTCTTCTACCACATACCCGGCAGCTTTAAAGGCGTTCAGAAGGTGGACTACCGAAGCGGGGGTGTCCAACCCTACCGCGTTGCCAATCCTGGCATCCTTGGTGGGGTAGTTGCTCATGATGACAGCGATGCGCTTTTCGGCGTTGGGCTTTAGGCGCAGTGCAGCCCATTTGGCGGCCAACCCTGCCAGCGCTTCCATTCGATCGGGAGCGGCTACGTAACGTTGCAGCCTGGGTCCGGTAAGCCCGTTGCCGTTGCTGCCGGCAGTCTCTTCCTTAAAGGACACGGGAACCGAGATGATACGCCCGTCAAATTCGGGCAATGCTATATTCATCGCCGTATCGATGGGCCCCAGGCCCAGGGAGCTTTCTTCCCATTCCTGGCGGGAGCCGGTGCTGACTATGCCCTGGATTATGGGAATGTCCAGCGCGTCCAGCAGGTCAACGGACCAACCAGTGGCAATGGTGGGCCCCTCCTGGCTGAGGTCGCTCATGGCCAGGCCCATGGTGTTGATAATGCAGTCCACCCGGGCCTCTCCGCCGGAGTCGGCCATGAAGTTAGTTAACGTACGGCTGCGCTGTCCATCCTCTTCGGGGTTGTGTTTCAGGCTGTAGGAATAGACCGGCAGTACGTTTACCTGCCTGGATTCCAGGCATCGTATCAGGTCGTCTACGAACTGAAGATTGCCGCTCATCCAGTGGGCGCGATAGAAGAGAAGGCCAACACTGGGTTGACCGGACTGGAAACGGGCAGCAACATAGCTATCCACGTCTATAGTTTCCGCGGGGTCTGCGTCGGGATGATAAATTCCTTCCCAAGGCACGGGCTCCGGCGCTTCGTGGCCGAACTCGCTGCCAAAGTAGGTATCACTAAGAAAAAGGAACAGGTTGCGGAAGTTGTCGATTCCGCCTCTCATCAAGTAGGAGAAAACCGTTTCCAGTTCCGCCACCGGAACCGAACAAGCGGTAACCAAGTCTTCATCCCATTCCTGGTGACCGGGGCAGGCAATAAGAGGAATTGCCCGTTCGCGGCACAGGCTCACCAGCGAATCGAAGGTTTCGGGCATGGCCCGCTTCCCGCCCAATAGACGAAGGACGACCACGCCGGCCTCAGAGACGGACTCAAGAATCTCCTGACGAGCATCATCAGTTTCCAGCGCCACCGGATGGTAAGCGCGGACCTGCGGAAAGCCTTCAGGAACCCCCGACAGGGCACGGTCGGCGGTAAGAATGTCGGTGTCGGCGGTGGTTACGAAGACGACCGAATTCCGGCTTGTTTCTGATGGGGTGGTCAAATTCTCGACACCTTCCGGTCAGTGTCCTTCAACAGTGGAGCGCAAGAAAACCATAATAGAGAGGTCACTGAATTCTTCCGTCAGGGCGGCGCATTCTTGCAGGCTTCCCGTCCAGGCTTTTTCCCCTTCGAGGGTCAGACGCTGATATACGGTTACCGGGCGGCTCGAGTCAATGCCACCGGCAACGAGGTCAGAGGCGATACCCGGGGGCATCAGGTCATACGGGCGGGGCAACAGGATGATGTTGCGCTGCCCTTCGCGCAGGTAATGTTCCAGTTCTGCCAGGGCCGACTCACCGCCATCGCGCCGGTGCAGGGTAATAAACAGCGACTCCTCCAGGGCAATGCCGGATCGGGCGCAGGCCATCTGGATCGAACTGACCCCGGGGATTAGCTCAACATGTTCAGCACGGCGATAAACTCTTGCCAGCAACTCGTGCGCGGAGACGTTCAGATCCCCCCAACAACACACCACGCAATTACTGCCATTCGCAACCTGGTTGGCGGCATACTCAAGAACTTCTTCCTGGTCACGATAGCTCATCGCCCGGACTTCAGCTTTTCCGCACCACTCGGAAACCACGTCCAAGACTGTCTTGAATCCTACGACCAAATCGGCAGATTCCAGGGCCTGACGACCGCGGAGGGTCAACATTCGCGGGTCGCCCGGACCGACAGCCACGACAGTCATCGAAATTCCAGCTTTTTCAGTGCTCATTCAGCGCCTATCCACAGGTTGGTGGAGAAGAATTCTCCCTTCCTAAAAATGAAAAACCCGGGCTCAGTGCCCGGGCAATCGGTTAATCTCTCAACTCAGCAGAAGCCAACAGCAAGCTTCCACCACGAACCGACTCCGTATGGCGCAGAGCGAGGGTCCCGGTTTCCGAGGCAGGTCTCCTGGCTTACGGATCTTTGCACCCTCAGCGCCTTCCCATCAAAACAGCCGACCGTTCGAACAGAACCTGTAGCCGGACATTTGAAAGTGGCGTCTTCGCCGAAGTGCTTCCCGTTTACAGTGGCGCAACCGCTGCGGACTCTCACCGCCTTCCCAATTAAACCGTAACGGTGCCCCGGAAACATTCTTATCGTTTTAAAAGTGCCGCGCAATCCTGCACAGAACACGCCCTAATTTAAGACTCCTGCCAACCAATGTCAAGGAAAAGGATTTTCGCGTGCAACTAACTCATTATGTGAAACCGAATTTCTCCCTGTTGGCCGGCACTTTCGCCTCGGCCAGACTACCGCGTTTCCCTTTCACAAGTTTGACACCTTGGCAAGCTTTCCCTATCGTTGGCACCAATTTCAGAGTGGCTCTGCCTGGAGGTGTGTTTTGGCTTTCGGTTGGGGAATTATCAGCACGGGACTACATCCTGAAAACAAGATAGCGCCGGCCATCAACGCTGCCAATGATGCCGAACTGGTAGCCGTTTACAGCCGCGACCAGGCCAGGGCTGATGCCTTTGCGGAACGTCACGGCGCCAAGACCGGCTACAGTTCTCTGGATGGAATCCTGGCAGACAGCCGCATTGACGGGGTATTCATTTCATCCCCCAACTCGCTGCACGCAGGCCAGGCGATTCAGGCAGCCGCAGCGGGCAAACACGTGCTGTGCGAAAAACCCATGACAACCACACTGGAAGATGCCCTGGCAATGGTGCGGGGCTGTCGGGACCGAGATGTAAAACTTGGCGTAGGATTCGAACTGCGCCACAACCCCGGACATATCGTGGCTCGCAACCTCGTAACCGATGGAACCCTCGGAAGGATTACTCTGGCACAAGGCCAGTGGGGCTTTGGGACAAGGGGCCAGGAAGTGTTTCCGCCCCGGGAAGGGCTGCGCCAGTGGTGGGACGACCCGGATGCGATCGGCGGGGCCTCCACCATGATGGGAACCGGCGTCCATGTCATGGACCTGCTGCGGTTCGTTCTGGGGCAGGAGATTGTGGAGGTGGCGGCCATTACCGACGGGCAGACCCCCGTCCGACCCTTGGAGCAAATAGCCGCGCTGGCTTTGCGGTTCAGTAACGGGACACTGGGCACCCTGGTCTGTGGCCGCCTGTTGCCCGACACCCGGAATGACTTGGCCCTTTACGGAATTAATGGCCGGTTTACCAGCAAGGAAACCGTGTGGGAGGCCCAGAAGGGAGAGATTGAAGTCGTTTCGGACACAGTGCAACGGTCCGAGGCCTATCCCGATGACTACCTGGGGAACTTCATCGCCCAAACTGAGGACTTTCAGCAGGCCATCGCAGAAGACCGGGAGCCTGAAGCCACCGGTGTGGATGGCCTCAGGGCGGTGGAAACCACACTGGCCGCCATTGAATCGGCGCGAACCGGCAAGATTGTGAAAATAGAATCTGTGGCAATTTAGGGGCCAATTTCAACATTGACAACAGCAACGTCGCCTTCTTACTGCGGCTTTCAGTTTGCTGCCCGCCGTCTTGCCCGTGGCCGTCCCACCGCTATGAGGAACATTACGCTCTTGCCCGCGGCGTGGGGAGAGAAGAAGTCGGTGACATCATCATCGAAAAAGGTCAAACCGGACGCTCCCAGCCGCATAGCATAGGCCGCCAAATATATTTTGCCGGCGCGGATTGCCGCCTCGGTCTGCGCCATTCGATATCCTCTGTTGCCGTACCTTTCTAGCACCGCGTTTAGATCGGCAAGGAAATAAATGCTAACACTGGCGTCGGCAGGCAACTCCTGTTGCAGCCCCAGATAACCCGCTTCCTGCCTCGATGCACTCTTTGGGAGTCGTTCCAACGCCTTCAATTCAGGGTGGAAGACGAAGGTTCCCGGTTCCAGGCCGTCCACATCATTGACTACCAGGTAGCCTTGGGTGAGGCTGCTGTTTGGGATACCCAAGAAATCGGCTGAAATATTTTGTTCGGCGCATTCCAGCATTTTGCATAGCTGGGGAAAGGTTATTGGAGCCCTGCGAAAACGGCGACTGGACCCTCGCCTGACAATCACAGGTTCAATGGTTTCCTTGGGTAACCCCTCTTCCGGCATGGGCGCCAAGGGGATCAAGTCGCCATAAATTTCTGGATCCACCGTTTGGGGGAGGTTCGCTCGCAGTTCCAAAAGTTCGTCTGGATCAACCAATGACGTTGCTGTGTGGACCTCATTGATCTGGGGATAGTCAACTTCCCGGGCCGAATAGGGTGCGACTTCCAGCTCTAATGATGGCATATCAGGGTAATCCGCGGGCCCAGGTGCCGGTGTATTGCCCACCGGGACCAGATGAAGCGCCGCCTCTTTGAGTGTGTCCAGACCCAGCAGCTGATTTACGGGTTCATCTAGGAAAGCAGTCACTACCCTGAGTGGCAACTCGTAGGCACGGCCCATTGCCAGCAGGTTAGCCAGGATTGTCCCACTGTCCCAGTAGGAGTGCCGGTACGCCCTGCTTTGGTATTTCCAGGAATTGCGCCAGTAAACGGAACTTGTAACCAGAATTGCCGGCGCATGGGCTACAGAAGACTCCTGGCCGGAAGCCTCAATCAGCACTCGCCGGTAATCACCCTTTCGCAACTGGCGCAAGGAGAAGTCCTGGGGGCCAAAGTGGTACACACCGTCTTCCAGGCCGTCGAGGCCACCACAGACCAGGTAGAGCTCGATGTGGTAGAGGGCGCCGGTACAGGCCGCGGCACGGAAGAATAGCTGACCGCCCGGCACTATACCTCGCTTGGTGATTCCGGCGGCGTAGTAAAGGAGCCCCGCAATACTCCTGAGATCTACTGACTTATCCTGGGTGCCGTCAGGGGCGGTTAGAGCTGCCAGCGCAGGAAGATCACTGGAAACCAGATCAGTTGGAAGTCTTTGGCCTTCCAGTTGAGGGTAAATCTTGAAGGGAGAGGGCTGATTGTTCCAGTCCAGGCGGTGGTTGGAGGTGTGGACGCTGTGCCAGGAATGCTTGGTCGCGTCATGGTAGCGCCAGGCAGCATCGATGTTGCGATTGTTTGAATCTTCAGGCATGTTTCATCCTCGCAATTGACCCGCGAAATCTGCGACTGGAGCCGTAGTTGAGACCATTCTAGCACCCAGCGCTCTAAACTAACTTTCTGGACCAGCCTGAGGATGACCGGCCAATAGCAAGGGCCGGGCAAATTGCCCGGCCCATCAATTCAACAGATCATTACCGAGCCTGGTGTTCAGCCACCGCCTATCGCGGGCAGGAAATGAACCTCGCTGGTTTCCTGGACTCTCTCCAGTAATCCAATCTGGCTGGCTTCTCCATCCACAATCACGGCGATGCCCGCCTGCAGGTCGTCCTCCTCTTCGTCATAGAGGATGGCCTTGACCCCGGGAAATTCCCGGTCCAGGTTATTGATGACCTGACGGACCGTGCGACCTTCTATCTGAACCTTATGAAGACCTCCGGTAAGGCTCTGCATGGTGGTGGGTATCCAAACTTCAGGCATGGCTATTACTCGCTGGTATTCCCTAGTTGCCGTTCTCTTTGCCCCAGAGAGCCTCAAGGACTGCCCCAGGGTTCATCGGCAGGCTGTTCATCCGCACACCGATGGCATTGTAAAGCGCGTTGGATATGGCGGCCATCGGGGGTACTATGCAAACTTCGCCTACGCCACGCACACCGAAGGGATGGTTAGGGTTGGCAACTTCCACCACCACGGTGTCGATCATTGGCAGGTCCAGGCTGGTGGGCATCCGGTAGTCCAGGTAGCTGGAATTTACCATGTGGCCCTGGTCGTTGATGAAGTACTCTTCGTTGAGGGCCCAGCCGATTCCCTGGGCCACGCCGCCCTGGATTTGACCTTCGACGTAGCTGGGGTGAATGGCCTTTCCGGCGTCCTGCAAGGCGGTGTAACGGAGAATCGTAACCTTGCCGGTGTCCGGGTCTACTTCCAGGTCAACAATGTGGGTTGCCAACGCGGGACCGGCGCCGCCCGGGTTTACCCCGGCCCGACCCACGATTGGTCCGCCCGTGGGATTCTGTCGAGCCGCCAATTGCTGGAAGGTGAGTCGCAACTCAGGGTCCGACTTGTGCTGCAGAACGCCGTTCTCGTACTCTACGTCCTCGACATCCACATCCCACAACTTGGCCGCGCGCTCGATCATCTGCTGCTTGATATCCTGGGCTGCCACGTAGGCGGCGTATCCTGTCTTGAAGGTAACGCCACTGCCGCCGGTGTTGGAGGTAAAGCCGATGGAATCGGTGTCACCTATCTGGGAGGCTATGTCTTCCATGGGAATGCCCAGGACTTCAGCCATCTGCTGGGAAACGGAAGCGCGGGTGCCACCGATGTCAGGCGACCCTTCAGTCAGGCTGACCTTGCCATCCGGCTGTACCAGGGCTACGGCGCTGGAAGGGCCCGTATTGTTGCCCCAGAAGCCGCTAGCAATGCCTCGGCCACGATAGGGGCCCTCAAGGGGCTGCGAGTAATGAGGATGCGTCTTGGCCGCTTCCAGGGTCTCGATGAAGCCTACTTTGGGCATGAGGGGTCCAGTGACCCGACGCACACCCTCCTTGGAACTGTTCATCAAGCGGAAGTCTACGGGATCCATCCCAATTTTTTCACATAGTTCGTCAATGGCCGTTTCTATGCAGAAGGCGGCTGCCGGAGAACCCGGTGCGCGGTAGGCCGACGTCTTGGGCCGGTTTACCACTATGTCATAGCCCTCAATGTAGGCGTTGGGAATGTCGTAGGCGGACATCATGCACTGGGCGCCGCCAGCAACGGGGGAGCCAGGGAAGGCCCCTGCTTCAAAGATCAAAGTGGCAGTGGCAGCAGTGATCTTACCTTCCTTGGTCGCACCCAGCTTTATCGAGATGTAGGTGCCGGAAGTCGGGCCCGAACCCTCGAAGACCTCGGTACGGCTCATGGCCATCTTGACGGGAGCGCCGGCCTTGCGAGCCAGCAAGGCGGCCACGGGTTCCATGTACATGGTCAACTTGGCGCCAAAACCGCCGCCGATCTCCATGGGAATTGCCCTGACCTTGGAAACGGGAATTCCAACCAGGCGGGCCGTGTATTCACGCACCGTAAACTGGCCCTGGCTGCTGGACCAGACGGTCAGGCTGCCGTCTTCGTGCCACTGGGCAGTCCCGCAGTGAGGCTCGATGTAGCCCTGGTGGACGGCGACCGTGGAAACTTCCTTTTCAACTATGACGTCGGCTTCCTTGAAACCCTCGTCCGGGTCGCCAAGTTTGAACTCAAAGTGATTGGCGATATTGGTGCCGTTAGCAGGATCGTCGTCGTCCAGCACGCCGCCCGCCCGTATGGAGACGGTGGTCATGCCGGCCAGACGCTCGTGGACCAGAGGAGAGTCCGGCTTCATTGCTTCCTTGGCGTCCATAACCGGCGGCAAGACCTCGTATTCAACTTCAATCAACTTGAGGGCCTCTTCAGCGGCGTGAGCGCTGGCGGCGGCTACCGCAGCGATAGCGTGTCCCTTGTACAGGGCCTTGCCATCGGCCAGCACGTTATTGCTGAGGAACCTGTAGTTAACCATAGCGCCTTCGGCCAGTTCCGAAGCACGGCCCGAGGGCTTTTGGATGTCGGCGGAAGTGACTACGGCCCGAACGCCGGGGTAGGCTTCGGCCTTGCTGGTGTCTAATGACTTGATTACGGCATGGGCGTGGGGACTGCGCAACATCTTGCCGTAGAGCATGCCAGGCAAGTTTATGTCAGCGCTGTAGTTGGCCTTGCCGGTCACTTTGTCTGCTCCGTCCGGCCGAACCGGCCGAGTCCCTACCACGTTGTATTCCTGGTTAGACAAGACAATATTTGGCTTGTAGTCGAGCATCTGTTCCTCCACAAAAGAGTGGTAAATAATAGGGTTTTCGAGTGGCTGTTATAGTATCACATTCAATAAGCAAAAATAATGTACCGACGGAATTTGTTCAGGATAGTCGCATCACAGGGGTCGAAGTTTTCAGGGCGAAAGTGGCCAATGCCGGGGGAGAGCCAAGAAACTTCTCCGCCATTTCCGCTCTTTCCCCATCGATGTTGTGCCAGCAGCAAGTAGGAACCGGGGTTGTAAAACAATTCCTGCCATTTCCGCTCTATTCCGCTCATTATTCTTGTGCCAGCAGGTAGCCTAAACATGGGTAGGGCAGGCTGCCTTACAAATACCATGGTAGAAGGGGACAACTGGAGCAGTCCAGCAGCGGCTGTCACCGACCCTGGCGCCCGTTGGTTCTCGAAGGGAAAGGAAAGGGGCTTGAACTAGTTTCATGCAGGAACACTCAATGAGTTTCATCAATGGGAACCCTAATTCGATAGCTTGGAGGATTTCTCGGCGGTTTTTCAAGCGGGCCGTTTGCTGGGGCTTGTACATTATCCAATTCAACCTGAAGGGGATGTCATGAGACCTGAAACTATAGCGGCCCAGGCCGCACACAAAGTTGATTCGGCTACCGGCGCCGTGGCTCCTCCGATTTACTTGTCCACCACTTACGAGCGGGACGAGGACGGAGAATATTCGCGTGGGTACGTATATTCGCGCGGCAATAACCCAAATAGGGAAGCACTGGAAGAGTGCATGACGCTTCTCGAAGGTGGGTACGCCGCTGCCGCGTTTTCATCAGGCATGGCTGCCATAGCATCCATCTTCCAGGCTCTGAGTCCTGGCGACCACGTAATCTTGCCCGGCGATTGCTACCACGGTACCTCACGCCTTATGCGCGGCGTTTTTGCTGACTGGGGACTCGTGGCGACCTGGGTCGATATGACTGACCTCGATGCAGTCAGCCAGGCTGTGAAGCCCAAAACGAAAATGATCTGGACTGAAACTCCTTCCAATCCTCTCTTGAAAATCACAGACCTGGCTGAAGTTTCCCGAATTGCCCACATGGCCGGGGCGATTTGCGCATGCGACAACACCTGGGCAAGTCCGATGTTGCAACAGCCCCTGAGCTTGGGAGCGGACATAGTTATGCACTCGACAACCAAGTACCTGGGAGGCCACGAAGACGTACTGGGAGGGGTAGTAGTCAGTAACGAAGATTCGGAATTGTACCGCCGGATAAAGTCGATTCAGACTAACTTTGGGGCAGTGCCTTCTCCCTTTGATTGCTGGCTGGTCCTTAGAGGAATCAGGACACTGCACCTGCGAATGCCGGCGCACAGCGAACGGGCCTCATCAATTGCTCACTTCTTGGTTGACCATCCGAGGGTAAAGGCCGTTCATTACCCTGGTTTGGAAAGCCACCCCGGCCATAACATAGCGGCCCAGCAAATGTCGCAATATGGCGGAATGCTTTCCTTCCAGGTTGAAGGAGGAGAGGGGGCTGCGATTAGGACAGCCGCGAAGGTCAAAGTTTTCATTAGAGCGACCAGCCTGGGCGGAACCCAAAGCCTGATAGAGCATCGCGCTTCTATAGAAGGACATGACACGGAGACTCCCCGCGATTTGCTTCGCGTATCGGTGGGACTGGAGAATGTCTCTGACCTGATAGAAGACCTTGCCCAGGCAGTGTAGACCGTCGGGCAACGGCAACCGCAGGCTAGTCCAAAGGCCTGCCGCGCCAGTATTTCGTACTTGCCTGTGACGGCCCTGCCGAGGGAGGAGATGGTCGCAGAGGTTGCCCCGTCACCATCTTGTAAAGGACGACGAGAACCATGCCCATTACGAAGCCTCCAACGTGGGCCCAAAAAGCCACACTCACCTGGGCAGATACACCTATGGATACAACAGCCTGAACCAACTGCCAAAGGAACCAGAACCCCAGCAGCCAGGTCGCCGATAGGCGGACCACGGTTATAAAGAAGAAGATTATGATGGAATTAATGCGATTCCTGGGATACTGCATCAGATAGGCGCCCATAACGCCGGCTATGGCTCCGCTGGCCCCTACCAATGGAACCGAGGATGAAGAGTCAAACAACCAATGGGTCAGCGTTGCGCCAACTCCAGCGACCAGATAAAAAACCAGGTACTTTACGTGCCCCAGCCATGCCTCGATGTTGCTGCCGAATACCCAGAGAAACATGAGGTTGCCGGCCAGGTGGAGTAGGCCGCCGTGAATGAACATCGAGGTGACTATTGTTGCCCAGGTGGGAACCGGCGTATCGATATCTCCGAGGGAAATAAAGGTAGTGTAAGCAGCGCCTTCTGTAAGTTCCCTGGGTATGAATCCCCAGGTCAAGAAAAAGGTTGTCAGCCTGACGCTGTCCCCGCCGAAAAGGAGCCCCAGTCCCCCTAATGCCAGTTCATAAAGAAATACCAGCAGGTTCAGTCCGATAATGACTTTGTTGATGGGTGAGGAAGTTACACCGGGGGCATCAGCGTCGGATAGAGGAATCAAACAGGCCTACACCTTTATCAAGAGTTCTTTGGCTCGTTGGTGGGAGAAATGAGGTAAGGTGAGAGAGGAACCAACCACCAGCAGAATCAAGGTCAGACAAACATAAAATGGGGCAAGGGCCAAAGTGGCCCCTGCCACACATTTAGAGAAGCAAACAGTGGGCCCAGCTAGGCAGGCACACTCTCAGTAGATAGCCTCAGATCTTCCGCAGCATGGACAACCATTTCAGCAGCTATTTCGGGCCGAATCCTCGCGCCGTTGAGAATGAGGTGGAAGAGTTCGGGGTCGTTAGCATTGACTCGGAAGAACTTTCTGAAGAAGGCCACCCTGGCTTCCTCCAATTCGGCAACGAACTTGGTAGCCTCTTCCCTCGCGTAATGCTCTCGGACCATGATATTTTCTATTCTTGATTCCAGGGGCGCGAGCATGCCCACGTGAAGAGCCCCTGGGAAGTCGGACAGAATCATGTTGCCACCGCGCCCGATGATGACCACATTTCCGGTGCCGGCTATTTCCTTTATAACTGCGCTGGTAGTGTCAATGAAGGCTTTATCATTTACGGTTTGTGTGGAGCTGGGCGACTCGCCCAATAGTTCAGTATAAGTCTCGGCGGGCAACATTTCGGTGCCGTGTCCAAAATAGGGTTCACCGCCAACGCCGGAGATTGCCGAACGTTCCAGCATGGTCTGCAGGAAACGACCCATCCTTTCGCGGAAGCGGATGATTCGCTGTTCCTTCTCCACCAGGCTGCCTACCGGTGAGCCAATGCGCCGCGCGGCTTCTGCAAGGACCATCCGGTCCACGTAGTCGATACCTAACCGCTCAGCTACCATTTGACCGACTTCGAAGCTGCCGCTGCCAATCGGGCCGTTAATCGTTATTACTGGCATAGCTATTACCTCGGCATAGTACTTCAGGTTTACCCATCCAAGCTCTGGAAATCAATCCAAGGCAGGTTCGACCTCTGTTTAACACTCCTGGGGCATACTCAAGATTCGGTCCCGACGGCGAGCATACTCGTCAGAGAGCAACCCCATAGCAAAGGAATCGTACCAGGAATTCTCTTTTCGGTGGGTTTTTCGGAAATGGCCCTCCAGAACGAATCCCACGTGCCGGCAAAGGCGCAGAGCATTATCATTATACTCCGGCACATCCACCCACACCCGGTGCAATTCGTAGGTCTCGTAGGCTTCGTCCAACATGGCAATGATAGCTGAAGTACCGTAGTGATGGTGCCACAGATCCTTGCGGCCAATCATTAAAAAAAGTTGGGCTTCAAGGAGAGGCCACTCGAAAACCAGCTGACCTTCACCAATATGCTCTCCTTCACTGGTATAAACGGAAAAAACCTTTCGGAACTCCTCGTCTTCCAGGGACTGCTCCCATTCTCCTTCGGGGGCCTCTAATACATCCTTGGGCGAATAACCCATATGAAGCGGTTGGCCTGCTTCGTCAACGCCGTACCAAAGGGAATTAACTTCCGCGTCGCCGAGCCAGTCTGCCACGCGTTGAACGTCATCGCGGGTCAGGGAGTTTAGTGTGATTTGAGGAAACATAACTACACCCCGTTGCCAGGCTGAGTAAAACCACGTACCCGAGTAATTCCCGCAATTCTACCTACGAACTAGCTATAAAGCTAGTATCCACCATATTTTCAATAAAATCAATCTGCATGATAGGTAGAATTAAATATTACCCTGTTACCATAGCTGGCCTCGCGGTTGTGTCCCACAAAGTCACTAAAAGGAAAAGCGGGGAAAGGAATCATCAATGATACCTCGCCCTCGCTCTTCAAGAACAGGTTCTAATAAACTGCTGGTTGCCGAAGAGGCACTTGACTGCTGCGCTATTTACGCTCCGACCGGCTCCCCCGCCAGTGCGCCCTTGACTGCCCGCACCTGGTTCATCAGGTTGGAGAAGTTTTCGAAAGTGAGCGACTGGGGGCCGTCACACTTGGCGAGGTCCGGATTGGGATGCACCTCGATCAGCAAACCATGAGCGCCCGCGGCAATAGCTGACAGCGCGACGGGAGTCACAAGGTACCAGTGGCCGGTGCTGTGGCTGGGGTCGCCAATAATGGGCAAGTGGCTCAGCCGTTTTATAACAGGTATGGCCGCAACGTCCATCGTGAAACGGGTCATGCTTTCGAAGGTACGAACTCCCCGCTCGCAAAGCATCACGTTATTGTTGCCACCGGCCAGAACATACTCAGCGGCCAGCAGCCATTCCTCGTAGGAAGCGGCCAGCCCACGCTTTACCATCACCGGCATCCTGGTTTCACCGACGGCATCCAGGAGGTTGTAGTTCTGCATATTGCGGGCGCCGACCTGGAGCACGTCTGAATACTGGGCAACTGTGTCTACATCGCCGGGTGTCATCACCTCGGTAATAATGGGCAGGCCTGACTCCTGTTTGGCAATGTTCAGGAGCTTTAGGCCGTCGAGACCCATGCCACGGAAACTATAGGGTGAAGTCCGTGGCTTGAAGGCGCCACCCCGAAGAACTCGAGCGCCAGCGGCCTTGACCGCCTTGGCGGTGCTGACCATCTGCTCTTCGTCCTCAACGGAACAGGGACCGGCCATTACCACCGGCTCGGGGCCGCCAACTGGGACGTCCCCCACCATCACTATCGAATCTTCGGAGCGGAATTCGCGACTGGCCACCTTGTAAGGCTTGGTGATGGGAATTACTTCCGAAACCCCTGGCAAGAGGGCCATTTCGTCACGCATATCAGGCGTAACACTGCCTACAACTCCTACGACTATACGTTCCGCGCCTTCAGAGACCTGGGGCATCAGGCCGGGACGACGCTCGATCCTGGCCTTAACCTCCTCCAGTTGTTCAGGAGTACAATCCTTGGACATTACGACTATCATTTGTTTGCACCTTCTTGAATTGAGATTGCCCCCAATTTATCCATATTGGGGGGAAATTTGTCTAGGTTTTCCGAATACCCTTCTAAGGAGAAAAGAAGCTGGTTTATGAAAAAAACAAACGGCCCGGAGGCCGTAGGAGTAGCGGCTAACCAGAGAGGTTGACTCGGTTTTCATGGACACAGCAACCAACCTTGACATTACGTAGTTTCAACACCTTGAAGACGAAGGACATCCGTTCCTTTCAGGTAGATATTATGTAATTCGTCGGCCTCTTTATCGGTGTTGATAAGTATAAGCACACGAATGCAACTCGGCAAGGAGTCAGGCACGGGTATTTCGGTGGCGCACATCAGGGCAGTGTTGGTCCAGCCCAACTGGCGAGCGGCGGCGGCGGGAAAGGCTGCATTCAAATCGGGAGTAACGGTGAAATAGGCCATAGCCACATCACGTTCTTCTATTGCGTTCGAATCTATCAGGCGCTGCAACATCTCACGCGTAGCGTCGTAAATGCCTTCGGCAGAATTGGTGGCGGCCCTGGTGGCCCCCCTCAGTCCGCGGCAAACTGTCATTGCATCCTTCCTTCGGACGGCGGCCAGTTCCTGCCGGCCAGCTCAGCTACCAGTTTACTTGACCGCTCCACCACCTCATCTCGTGGCGATTCTAGCATTGTACGGATTAGGGCGCTACCCACCGCTGCCGCTTCGGCTTCCTGGCAGACGGTTTCAACATGTTCCCGTCGAGAAATCCCGAATCCTACTGCGAGGGGCAGCGAAGTGAATTTTCTCACCCTTTCCAACAGGCCCAGCCTTTGCTGCGATACCTGATCTCGGGCGCCGGTAATTCCCGTCACGCTCACGCAGTAGATGAAACCGGAACTTATGCCGACCGCGGTCTTTATGCTCTCATCAGTGCTGGTGGGCGCCAACAACGGGACGATATGTATGCCCCTGGGAGAGCATTGTTCGTAAAGTGGTCCGGCCTCTTCAGCGGGAACGTCCACTGGAATGACCCCGTCAATACCGCACTCCATTAACCGTTGAGCAAAGCGCTCCAGCCCATAGGAGTAAACCGGGTTGAAATAGGTCATCAATATCAGAGGAGTGTCCGGCACTTTGCCCCGTACCTTGGACACCATATCAAGACAGTCATCCGGAGTTACACCACGTTGCAGAGCTTTGTAGCTGGACTCCTGTATGACCGGACCATCCGCCAAGGGGTCGCTGAAAGGTATTGATAGTTCGATCCCGTCCGCACCGGCCTCAGCCAAAGCAGGCACCAATTCCAGGGTTGCCTCGATATCCGGAAATCCTGTAGTCAGATAGACGATCAGGCCCGGCCGCCCTTCGCGCTTTATGGATTCGAATTTTTCCTTGATGCGGTCCAATGTTCTTCCAGAGAGGTTATCACCGTAGTAAGCTTCAGGTGTCTTCTGCGGTGAAAGCCTGACGCTATGCTAACTTGCTATTGCGGGAAACTCTAGCCCAACCCCTACCTGTTGTCTAGCCCCCATAGATTATGGCAACCAGGGCAATGGTGTTCTGTCCGGCATGGGCAATAATTGGAGGCCAAATGGAACCGGTAGCACGGTACAGGACGGCCAACAGCAGTCCCGTGAAAAAAATGGGAATCAATACCCCGGGATACAAATGGAACAGCGAGAATATGAGGGAACTTCCCACAGACGCCCCGACTATTCCCCAGCGAGACACCAGGCCACTCATTACGAAACCCCTGAAGAATATCTCTTCAGTAAATGGTGTCCAGCCAGCTAGGGCTTCGAAGGTCAAGACCGCAGCAAAACCCCCGAAGACCACATCCCTTGGCACATCGGGAGGAAGCAACAAATCAATGCCCAGGGGTCCAACTGCCCACGCATAGAGCGCAGTTCCACCTATGCTTAACCCTAATACCAGAGCCACCAGCAGTAGTGAGTGGGCCCACGAAACCCGGGGCCGGCAAAGCCCCAACAGCGGAAGATGAACACGGCCATTGCGCTGTGCCAGCAGCCAGACTGCAGCAAGAATTACTAATCCGATGGCGTGGCTGCCCAACCAGGCGCCCCAGGCCATGCCTCCTTCAAACCGCTCCAGCAAGAGTAATGATGCGCTGATAATCAGGAACGCCAGTCCCACGATCAAGATGCCCAAGGCAACTTGCCCGCCCTGCCATGAAACGACCGATTCCGAACTTGTGGTGGCTGTGGCCCGGGCGCCGTCCATTAAAGGTCGGACATCCCTGCCGCAAAGGGGGCAAAAGGCGGCGGTCTCCTGAAGTTGCGTGCCACAGCTTGGACAGAACAATTACAACTCTCCTATGTTTTATGACCCCATCCAACGGCGCCAGCTGGAAATTCCGATTTGAGGCCTAAATTCTTAGCTATCATGCGGTAATTGCCAGTTCACCCTAGCACACCCAGCACGGAAGGATAAAGGTGCGAATGATAATGCATTAGACTACATTCGCCCGGGAATTTGATCGCGAGGGAAAACCGCCTTTCAGAACGGACATGGAATTACTCAAGCCGGTGGCCTCTTATCGCAGGGCAATCGCGTCTTAATGATAGACTGGGCAGGTAAAGGGACGTGTGGGAGAGCGGGGAGGTAGTGAGGGGTTATGGAAGAAGGGCGGAGGCGGTCGCTGATGGATTACTTTGAGAATCTGGAAGACCCGCGGGTCGAGCGCAGCAAGCGGCACTCGTTGCTGGACATCATCACCATAGCCATCTGCGCCGTCATCTGCGGGGCGGACTCGTGGGTATATGTGGAGATGTTCGGCAAGAGCAAGGAAGAGTGGTTTCGGACCTTTCTGGACCTGCCCAACGGCATCCCCTCCCATGATACCTTCGGTGAGGTTTTCTCCCGGTTGGACCCACTGCGGTTCCAGGAGTGCTTCATGGAATGGAGCCAGGGGGTGGCCCACCTGCTGCCTGGGGAGGTGGTCGCCATCGACGGCAAGACGGCGCGCCGTTCCCACGACACCAGAGTGGGCAAGGGGGCCCTTCATCTGGTCAGCGCCTGGGCTTCGGCCAACACTCTGACCCTGGGACAGGTGAAGACGGAGGAGAAGTCCAACGAAATCACCGCCATTCCCAGGTTGCTGCAACTGCTGGAACTGAATGGGTGCATCGTCACCATTGACGCCATGGGCTGCCAGAAGGAGATTGCCCAGAGCATCCTGGAGCAGGGAGCCGACTATGTGCTGGCGGTGAAGCAGAACCAGGGACGACTGCACGAGGACTTGAGGGACCTGTTTGAGGAAGCCGAGGCAACGGGTTTTGAGGGAGTGCCCCACGACTATGCCACCACGCTGAACAAGGGTCACGGACGCCTGGAACGGAGGGAGTGCCCCACGACTATGCCACCACGCTGAACAAGGGTCACGGACGCCTGGAACGGAGGGAGTGCTGGGCTATCACCGACCCAGACTGTCTGGACTATCTGAGCACTGGTAAGGAGTGGCCTGGGTTGTGCTCGGTGGTGAAGGTAGTGGGTCGTCGGGAAGCGGAGACCGGGGTCACCGTGCAACCCCGCTATTTCATCAGCAGCCTGGATCTCTCGGCAGCAGAGATGCTGGCCACGGTACGGGCCCACTGGAGCATCGAGAACTCCCTGCACTGGAGTTTGGACGTGACCTTCCGCGAGGATGATTGCAGAGTACGCAAGGACCACGGCCCCCAGAACTTTGCCACCCTGCGTAACATCTCCCACAACATGCTCAAGCGGGAGACCAGCCTGAAAGTGGGTATACAGGGCAAACGACTCCAAGCCGGTTGGCGGGAAGATTACCTGCTAAAGGTCCTCCTCAGTTAAGACGCGATTGCCCTGCCTCTTATCGACATTTGCAAGACTTAACTGCACCATTGATAATAGCGGTCAATTCACACTTGGGGCGGAAGAGCACCAAGGGAGAAATCCCCCGAATCGTAGTTAGTGGAAAGAGGTAAGCGAGATGCCAACGGAAAATCCGCTGGATAGAGAGAGCTTCGATTATCTGGCCCGAACTGCTGGCTTGGATTCAAGTGATCCACACATGGATGAGCTATTCAGTTACGTGCAGAACGCTCTGGCAGCCAACGAACGCCTGGCCGAGATCGACGCCACGGGATTTGAACCCGATGCCGCGTTCGATCCAGCCCAATTCTATCAAGAGTAGGAGGTTTTTGGTGGACGCTTTGGAACTATGCTACATGAGCGCCGGAGAGCTTTCCCGGCTCATTCGCGATAAACAGGTATCGCCGGTAGAGGTAATTGACGCCCACCTGGATAGAATCGAGGCCACGGAGCCAATTCTGAACTCCTTTATTACGCTGTTGGCCGATAACGCCCGAGAAGTGGCCCGCCGGGCTGAAACCCAGATTCAGGCGGGAAACTATCGCGGCCCGCTGCACGGCATACCTGTGGGCCTAAAGGACCTGTTTAATACGGCAGGGGTCAGGACCACTTCGGGCTCAAGGATACTCGACAACTTTATTCCCTCCGAAGACTGCACTGTTGCCACCAGGTTCCAGCAGGCCGGGGCCATTCTGCTGGGCAAACTCAATATGCACCAGTTTGCATACGGACCTACCGGCGAAAATTTCGACTATGGACACATGCATAATCCGTGGGACCCTGAAATGGTTACGGGCGGTTCCAGCGGTGGGTCGGGTTCAGCGGCGGCTTCGGGGCAGTGCACCATTACGATGGGCAGTGATACCGGTGGTTCGGTTCGTATCCCCTCAGCCCTGTGCGGCATTGTAGGCCTGAAGCCCACTTACGGTCTGGTAAGCCGGGCCGGTCTGACGCCTCTTTCCTGGTGCCTGGACCACCCGGGCCCCATGGTAAGGACAGTTGAAGACGCTGCCATCACCATGAATGCGATAGCAGGACACGACCCTAAGGATCAAGCCACTACCACGCGGGAGATTCCCGACTATACGGCCGCCTTAACCGGATCCGTACAAGGCCTCAGGATCGGGGTAGTGAAAGAGTATTTCAGCGCTCCCCTTGACTCTGAGGTGGAAACAGCAGTTCGCGCGGCGATTTCCCAATTGGCGGAGATGGGTGCCACCGTCAATGAGGTTTCACTGCCCCTGTTCAGCGAATCCCAGGCAATTTCAGGGACCATACTGATGTCGGAAGCTGCCGCATACCATCGTGACCTGCTCGCCAGGGAAGGGGACAAACTCACGCCTTCAGTGCGATTGCGGTTAGAGGCTGGACTCTTCGTGACGGCCGCTGATTACCTGAAAGCACAGCAGGGTAGGGCCAGATTCAATTTCGAGATGGCTCAAGTATTTCGGGAAGTAGACCTATTGGCCGGGCCCACCGAACCGGTAACAGCTCCTCCGATCCTGGCTACAGAGGTTGGTATTGGAGATCAGACAGTGGGCGTAACCGGAGCCCTTACCCAATACACCAGGCCATACAACATCAGCGGTACGCCTGCTATAACTGTACCTTGCGGTTTCTCCGAATCGGGAATGCCCATAGCATTGCAGCTGGCCGGACGGCCTTACGATGAAGCCACAGTGCTTCGGGCGGCCCACGCTTATGAACAAGCGTGCGATTGGCGTCACAGGCGTCCACCAATTTAAGCCTGCGAAGTCACTGCGCCATTCCGCAGTGTTTGTTCTTCCTTACCTTCGTCACCTTCTTCGACAACCGAGAACAATTGGAGCTTAGCTCTTGGCTGCGATCACCGCCGTAACTTTCGATCTCTGGCAAACCCTGCTGCTGGACCGGCCTGAAGTAGGACATATCAGGACCCAGGCAAGACTCGAGGGCGCTCAGCAGGCATTGCTCGAAGCTGGTCGCCTTTTCGATCTTGGGCGGATTGAAGAAGCCTACCGAGCCGGCGTTCGGCAATGCCAGGAAATTCGCGAAAGCGGTTTGGATATTTCCTTCAACGAGCAGGTAAGTATCTTCGTAGACTCGATTAGCCCCGACCTGGCCTCTGATATACCGAAAGCCACTTTCCAGAAAATAGCATCCACTTATTCCGATTCCTTCCTCGAGCATCCCGCCGAGCCTCACCCTGCCGGGATTGATGTGCTACGTGGCGTGCGCGAAATGGGCTCGCGAGTAGGACTAATTTCCAACACCGGAATGACTCCTGGGTTCTTGTTTCGGCAGTTTCTCCAGGAGCATAGGATGCTGGATTACTTCGATGTCTTGACCTTTTCAGACGAGGTCGGTTATTCCAAGCCTTCTCCTGAAATCTTTGCCCTAACCCTGGAGAAACTGGGCGCCACTCCTTCCCAAACTGTTCATGTTGGTGACCACACTTTTAACGATGTGGCCGCTGCCAAGGCATGCGGTTTAAGAACGGTGTGGATTGAGGGTTTCTACAAGAGGCCCGACGACACCGACCAGGCCACTGAGGCGGACATTTCAGTTTCAGGACTCGAGTACGTAGTGTCTGCCATCCGCCAGATAGCAATGATTGCGCGGGAGTAGAAGAGCGGGCTTCGGGGATCAATTGACCTTGCTTTATCTTTGGTAGTACCTTCACCTCCAGGCGGCGTTGCCAGGGTATACGATATCTTCTACAAGTTTCGGCTCGCAGTACCAGATAGACGTGTGCTTCCTCACATACGGATTGCCTTGACAAGGTCATTGCCATATCCTAATCTGAAACAAGCTTCTGATTCTTTGCTCTGCACGTCCCGCAACGCTTTGGCACGTTGCGCAGCGTGGTTGCCTTTCAAAGGAGAAGATGAATGGCGACTCTGGGGGTGGGGTAGAGGAATGCAGTATTTCGACGGAAGCGGCGGAGCCCGCTATGGCTGACCTGGGACGTCTCTGCGATACTCTTTTGAGCCAGCGGTCTCTCATATTGGCCAGCAACCGGGGACCGGTAGAGCATTATGTCGCCCCGGACGGTAGAGCCGAGGCACGGAGAGGCAGCGGAGGCATTGTAACCGCGTTAAACTCCCTGGCACAGACCGCCCAATTTAACTGGATCGCCAGCGCTATGGGTGAAGGCGACCGGTTGATAGCCGGGTCCTCTCAAGGTTCCACCTACAGATCTCCCCTTCCAGGTCACAAGATTGACCTAAGGTACGTTGTCACTCCCCGACGCGTGTATCACAAGTACTACAACGTGCTGTGCAATCCTCTCCTGTGGTTCCTTCAGCACTACATGTGGAACCCGCCGTACAACCCAAATGTGGATGCCAGCGTGCATGATGCATGGCAGGGCGGTTACGTGCCCGTGAACCAGGCCTTCGCCCGTGCCGTGGTTGACCAGGCGCGGAGTAGCGAAATGCCGCCGGTGGTTATCGGGCACGACTACCATCTTTACCTTCTGCCTGAAATGGTGCGCCAGGAAGTCCCTGATGCCCTGATCCAACACTTCGTTCACATTCCGTGGCCGACACCCCGTTACTGGCAGATGATACCCTCTTACATAACCCGCCGGATCTGCTCGTCACTGGTGAGCGCAGATATAGTGGGTTTTCAAACGACCCAGGACCGGCAGAGTTTTCTCGACACGGTAGAGGAATTCGTTCCCGGAGCAACGGTAGACCGCAATCAGCATTCAATACAGCGCGAAGACCTGACGACCTATGTCAGGTTGTATCCCCTTTCAATCAACGTGGGGGAAGTCCAGCGCATTTCCAACTCGCCCAGGGCGTTGGAACACGAGGAAAAGTTGATATCGGTGCGGAGCGGGACCACTACCATCGTCCGCATAGACCGGGCAGAGCCTAACAAGAATGTGGTGCGTGGGTTCCGTGCTTTTGAACTTCTGCTGTCGCGCCATCCCGAATTAAAGGGAAAGATCAACTTCCTGGCCTTCCTGGTGCCGTCCCGCACCCACATCCGGCAGTACCAGCGCTATATGGAAGAAATCAACCAGTTGGTCGCGAAGATAAATGAGACCTTCGGGACCGAAGACTGGCAGCCCATCACCACATTTATGGAGAACAACTACACCCAGGCTATTGCCGGTATGAAGTTGTATGATGTGTTACTGGTGAACACTCTGATGGAAGGGATGAACCTGGTCGCCAAGGAAGGACCGGTGGTAAACACCAGGGACGGCGTATTGGTGCTTTCAGAAACCAGCGGCGCCTTCGAGCAACTTGCGGAAGGAGCCCTACCTGTTTCCCCCACCGACGTGGAGGGAACCATGGAAGCCCTTTACCAGGCGATTAATATGGACCCCGAAGAACGGAAACGGAGGGCATCCCTCCTGGCAGAATCTGTTAACCGCGAAGATATTAACGACTGGATTTGCCGGCAATTGAAAGACATTTGCAGCTTGCCGCAGCTCCACCTCCAGGAGAACCTCATTGATTGATGACCCTTTCCACGGCCAATTGCCGGACGGTGAACGTCCCGACATCATTCTTTACATCTTCCCCCACCTCAAGGAATTCCTGGCCGTAGACCTGCGGGACGACTGTTCAGAAGTAATGTTGATGAACGCCGACGATGTATTCGACGGCGACTTCCTCAGCAGCCTCGAAGTTGAGTTTTCCAACACACTTCGCGAGGGAAACATTTATCCCTTTGCGCATATAATCAACCTCCCCCTGAGGCTGGAGGAGATCGTCCGCAATGTGGCCATGTCTTCCATATTGGAGAGGCTGGGGTTCGACTCTCATGACGAAGAGGAACTGCCTTCGGTCGTTGTGTTTATCATAAGCGGTGGCGCTCTGGCCATGCACTCGGACAAATTGGTCAACAGCTTGCGTGAATTGCTTCAGACCTATCCTGGTGGAGCCGAGATTGTCCAATGGGAGGGAGTAATTTCCCGCCTGGTTTCCGAGGAGAACCAGGTCCTTAAGGAACTCAGCTACCAGGAATTAACCGAGGCCTTGCGCGACGATTCCCCCGATTACTTTACTCTCTGGGAAAACCGCAATTAGCCCTGGCCGTCGACCACACTCCGCCGACCAGAAAGGTAGACCCCATTGAAACAGGTGGGCCTGATATCCGACACCCACTCCGCAGGCAGCGGCCGTGATCTTCCACACGAGGTTCTGAAAGCGCTGGAAGGGATGGACTTGATCCTGCACTGCGGCGACCTGGAGTGTCTGGGCGTACTGGATTATCTGGAGACGATTGCGCCTGTGCTGGCGGTACGGGGTTACGAAGACCCCATGGAACCGGGAGACCGGCTGGCCCAGACGACCCGTATCGTGCGGGTTGAAGGCGTTAGCATTGGAATGGTGCACGACATCCAGTGGCCAACCCCCAGGATTCCAACGACCCCGGATGGCACGGGACTGGTGTTTCCCCAAGGGAGGGGCGCCGACATATTGGCAAAGAAATTTGGGGACCCAGTGGACGTCGTGATTTTCGGGGACACCCACGAGGAATTTGTTTGCTGGTACGACGGCGCCCTGTTCATTAACCCGGGCAGCCCTACTTACCCGGGCCGAAAGCACCGACCGGGCTCATTAGGCACATTGGCCAAATTGAGGATTGAGGGCAAGTCGGTTGAGGTGGAAATGGTGCAACTGGAGGCTGTGTCTCGGGGCAACAATTGAACTAAAGTTTCAGCCGAAGTAGTACAAATTGAAAGGACGTGGCGACTGTGCCACGTCCTTTCCTGTTTCCGAGCGAAGGCAGCGATGCTGCAAGCCGGTTATTACAGGGTAATCAGTCCGGTGCCGAATACCGGGGCGAACACCAGGGAAACTATGGCCATCAGCTTGAGCAGGATGTTCAGGGACGGGCCGGAAGTGTCCTTGAATGGGTCGCCGACTACGTCGCCCTCTACAGCGGCCTTGTGGGCATCGGAACCCTTGCCGCCGAAGTTGCCAAGCTCAACGTACTTCTTGGCGTTGTCCCAGCTGCCGCCGGCGCTGGCCATCATAATTGCCAACATAAAGCCGGCCGCAATCGCGCCGATAAGGAGGCCGCCCAAGGCCGCCTGACCCAGAATGAAACCGGTGGCGAGGGGAGCGACTACCGCCATCACGCCGGGAAGAATCATCTCACGCAGCGCTGCCCGGGTACTGATATCAACGCAGCGGGCCGAATCGGGTTGGGCTTCGCCTTCCATAAGACCAGGAATTTCGCGGAACTGGCGGCGTACCTCGTCGACAATGCCCTGGGCCGCCCGGCCTACCGCCTGCATCGTCAACGCAGAGAAAATAAAGGGAAGCATTGCCCCTATTACCACACCAACCAGGATTCTCGGGTCGAGGAGGTTTATCCCAGTTCCTCCGGCAGTTAACCGTCCGTTTTCGCCCAGAGTGATTAGCTCCGCGCTAACTGCGTAGGCGGCCAGCAATGCCAGGGCGGTGAGCGCCGCCGAACCGATGGCGAAGCCTTTGCCGGTAGCGGCGGTGGTATTGCCGAGGGCATCCAGGGCGTCGGTGCGCTCCCGGACCTGAGGGTCAAGCTGGGCCTGTTCGGCAATACCGCCGGCGTTGTCCGCAACGGGGCCATAAGCGTCGGTAGCCAGGGTAATGCCCAGGGTGGAAAGCAGGCCCACACCGGCCAGAGCTACCCCGTAGAATCCGGCAAACCAATAGGCCAGCAGGATTGCGACGGAGATACAAATGACCGGGACAAGAGTGCTGAGCATGCCACTGGCGATGCCGCTGATTATTACCGTTGCGGCTCCTGTCTGGGAGGACTCAGAGACCCGCTGAGTTGGTTTGTAACTGTATGAAGTGAAGTACTCGGTAGCCAGGCCGATTATGGTTCCGGCCACGAGGCCTGCTACGACGCAACCGAACCAGGACCATTCTTGTGTAATGGTGAATGTTAGTACGGCGGCGAAGATAATAAGCAGCCCGCCCGCGGCGAAAATACCGTACCGCAGGGCCCAGAGCAGCTTTTCGAAGTCCGCCTGTTCACCGCTGCGCACGACGAATGTGCCGAGGATGGCGGCGATAATGCCCGCCCCCGCCAGAAGCATCGGGAAGAGAGCTTGAACCTGATCCCCATCCTGCATGGCAAACAGGGTTCCCGCGCCCACCAGAGCAACGGCTGAAATGATGCTGCCTACATAGGATTCAAACAGGTCCGCACCCATTCCGGCCACATCACCGACGTTGTCGCCCACATTATCAGCAATGACGCCGGGGTTTCGGGGGTCGTCTTCGGGTATGCCCGCCTCAATCTTTCCGACCAAATCGGACCCAACATCGGCGGCCTTAGTGAAGATACCGCCACCGACACGGGCGAAGAGGGCGATGGAACTGGCGCCAAATCCAAAGCCTGCCACGGCGCTAATGTCCTGGAAAACAAGGTAAAGAATGGTTACACCGAGCAGGCCAATGCCGACTACGGTGACACCCATCACCGTCCCGCTGGAAAAAGCCACCCGCAAGGCAGGGTTGAGGCCACGCATGGCGGCGGCGGCGGTGCGCACGTTGGCCCGAACCGCTATGTTCATTCCAATGAAGCCAGCCAATCCTGAGCAGATGGTACCAACCAAATAGGAAATGGCAGTGGCAGGTACGCCGATATCGTGGGTGAACAGGGTATAGTCCAATACGGCGAGGATAACCGTCACCACCACAACCAAAGGCAACAAAGCCAGATATTCGCGGCGCAAAAAAGCCGACGCCCCGGTCCGGATAGCGTCGCCTATTTCGGTCATTCGTTCATTGCCGGCTTCGGCCCCTACCACTCGGAAAGCCATAATGGCGGCAAAAACCAGGGCAATGCCCCCGGCCACCAGCGGCAGGACAATCAGCAATACCGTTGAATCCATTTAACCCACCTCAAAATTACGGAAATCCGCTATTGGAAGCGTTGGAAACGTACCATATACCCCCTGGAGTGTCAACTTACGGCCTATCTGCTGTCGTCCTAACCGTACTCGGAGAGCCGGTTTGTTAGAACTCTTCATCCAGAGGCTTCGCTTTCCGACAAACGACAAATGACCCTTCATTGAAGGCGTGGCTCGTGTTGAGCGTTATGTAAAAGAAGCCAATGCCGCATGAAGCAACCTGCGTTATGGTAGAGTAGTTTGAAATCTTGCATAGGGGCTTGGTGAAGATGGACTTCGGGCAGCTTTTTGATTTGACAGGAAAAGTGGCGATTGTAACCGGCGGCAACGGCGGGTTGGGGCTGGGAATGGCTCGGGGGTTGGCAGCTGCCGGGGCCAACATCGCTGTGGCGGCTCGAAATGCGGAAAAGACCGCTGAGGCTACTCGAGAACTGGAAGCCATGGGAGTCCAGGCCGTTGGGATGACCATTGACGTTACCCAGGAGGCTCAGATCAAGCAGATGGTGGCGGAGACCGTCAGTGCCTTTGGCAGGGTAGACATCCTGGTCAATAACGCCGGAACGGTGGTGCGAAAAACTCCAGACCAGACTTCCACGGAGGAATGGGACCTGGTCCTGGACGTTAACCTGCGGGCCTCATTCCTGGCCGCTCGCGAGGTTTACCCTCACATGAAGGAGCAGGGAGGCGGGAAGATCATTGGGATAGGGTCCATGTATTCGATCTTTGGTGGCGGAGGCAGTGGCGCGCCCTACTCAGCCAGCAAGGGGGGCGTGGTACAACTTGCGAAGAGCCTGGCAGTGGCTTGGGCCAAGGACAATATCCAGTCCAACGCCATACTGCCCGGCTGGTTTATGACTGAACTCACATCGGATATTCCTGTAAACCAACCCGAACGGTTCCAGATGATAAGCAACCGCATCCCCACAGGGCGTTGGGGGGAAGTGGACGAACTACAAGGGACAGTTGTTTTCCTGTCCAGCAGGGCGTCAGACTATGTTACGGGCGCGGTGATTACTGTGGACGGCGGCTTTTCCGTTATGTAGGAAATACCAGCGCTATGTCTCTGGACTTCTGCATTCCATAAGTCGCCAATATCCAGATTCACCCGGTTTAGCGAATGCAAACGGGGCAACCTTTGTGGTTGCCCCTTAAAGTCTCGGGGAATTAGGAAACTCCCGGGGGAACCCTATCCCAACTGCCCCAAAGCTTCCCGCGACAGCATCATCTTAACCGGACTGATGGGACGGAAAGTTCGTGAAACTCTGACGTCGCCAGCCAAGCTGCAAAGGGTGTAAGCATCGTAGGGAGCGAGGCCTTTCTCACGTACCAGGAAGTCAACCATGTCCCTCACCGCCTGCTTCATGGCCGGGGAAAGATCTTCACCGTAGGACAGCACCACGAAGTGCTCCAGCGTGAGGGCGCGGGGGCTGGCAATGTTCATTCCTTTCTCCACCGTGACCCTGATGTGGGTATCGGAAGAGCACTCGGCTCCGGTACCCGCGACCGCCCCATCGCCTACCAGAGCGTGGCAATCACCCAGGGCAAGCAAGCCGCCGTCGACAAACACCGGCATGTAAATGGTGCTGCCTTCCACCAGTTCCTTCATGTCGATGTCGCCGCCATAGGGGCCGCTGTCGCTGGCGGTGTTCTGAACGTAGGTGGGCGTAGTTGCCACCAGGCCCATGGAGGGCTTCATGGTCAATTTTATGCCGCTGGGTAGCAGAAGTTTGTCGCCTTCAATGGTCATGACCGTGGGATAGCCTTCGGTGAATTCTTCCTCCAGGAAGCCGCGCCCGGGCATCACCATGTGCGCGGGGCCTTCCTTGGGAGTTATTTTCAAGAACTCCACTTTAAGGGCGTCGCCCGGCTCGGCACCGTTGACGTAGATCGGCCCAGTAGCAGGGCCCTTCAATGCCTTGGCATCCAAAGCCGCAGGCTCCCTTAGTCCCTCAAAGGCGTCCCAAGTCTCCACCATCAATTCTTCTCCAGAATCGATGGTTATGGCGGGTTCGCCTTCAGGATCCAGGTAATATATTCGCTTTTCCCTGCTCAGGTGCTTCATCTGACGCCTCCCGCAGCTATTTCGTTCGCACTAATCTGGCGCACACCCAGGTCGTCATCAAGGGACAGAAAAACTTGCCTGACGTTAACCCCGGTCTCCGGGTCCAATTCGACCAGGTTAACCGAAATGTGTTCATCGTCCGGCGACGCTCCCAATGGTGAGCCCGAGTAGAATGCTACCGTATCTCCTTGAGACACCTCAACGTGCCGTTCCCAGTGGCCCAATGCCAGATAGTCGCACGGTGAATCGGCAACTTCCCTCGGCCAAATGGGAGAAGACCTCCGGTCCTTGTCTTCGGGGAAGTGAAAATGGGCGTGGGCCAAGGCAACCAGCCAATGGCCCTGGGTGGCTTTGGGCATGCCGGCCAGTGGCCTGAATTCGGGAGTATGTTGGGGCATAGCCCGGCCCCACAAGTCCAGACTTAATTCGGGTAGAGATATCGTTTGTCCTTCCCAATCCTCAAACAAGCAAAAGTTGGGGGGCGCATCGAGGAAGGGTTGACGCAAATACAGGGAATCCTCGTGGTAGAGGTCGTGATTGCCTGGCAGAGTTACCACCGGACACTGCAAACGACCAATTTGTTCCAAGTAGAACTCGAGAACCCGGTCCGGCACACGCGCATGGTCGAAAACGTCTCCGACCACCAGGAGGGCATCGGCTTCGAGCAGGGCCACACTTTCTATCAATCTGCTGAAGGCCCTTTCCGACAGATCAGCCCGCCAGTCCACACCAAGGTGGACATCGGACGTATGTACCAGACGAATCTTCTTCTTTACCATGAATGAGGAGTCCTTTTATGCTGAATGTGAGGCAGGCAACTTCTTAAGGACCTTTACCGATAACACCCTTCTCTTTTAGAAGAGCGATGCCGTCCTTGTCGTAACCTAGCTCACTCAGAATTTCGTCGTTGTGTTGGCCCAGCAAAGGCGGCGGTCGCCTTATATCAGCTGGAGTCTCCGCCAGCTTGAGAGGGGAGTTAGGAATGCGCAGGTCGGGCACGTTGGGATGAGTCAGTTCTGCAATCATGTTGCGGGCATTGACCTGTGGGTCGTTTACGACGTCGTCAACGCGATTTATGGGGCCGCAGGGCACCCCGCACTGCTCGATTATCTCAACCCACTCTGCCACGGTCTTAGCCTGGAAGATTTCGTTCAAAGTATCAATGCACTCCGACCGGTGAACCACGCGGTCGTCGTTGGTCTTGAACCGTGGGTCGTCCAGCAATTCGGGGCGTCCGATTCCGGCACAAAACCGTTCCCACAAACCCTGATTGGCCACGCCGACGATGAAGTTTCCGTCGGACGCGCGGAAGCTTTGGTAGGGCACCAGGCTGGGGTGTCCCGACCCCATGCGCTGGGGCACATTGCCGGTGGCCATATAGGCGGTGGCGTGGTAACTGAGGGCGGCTACCTGACCGTCCAGTAATGCGGCTTCCAGGCGTTGGCCCTGCCCCGTTTCCCGCTTGTGGTAGAGGGCAGTTACTATGGACCCGAAGGCCATCATGCCGGTGAAGAGGTCTACCAGTGAAAAGCCGACCCGCATAGGCATTCCTTCGGGTTCTCCGGTCAGGTCCATCAACCCACTGTAAGCCTGGATTATCAGGTCGTAGCCCGGTTTTTCCGCCATCGGGCCAGTGCGGCCGTACCCGGAAATGGAGCAGTAGACGATACCGGGGTTTATGCCGCGAATTTCCTCATACCCCAGACCCATACGGTCCAGGGCGCCCGCCCGAAAGCTTTCGATCATGACATCAGCGTCCGCCGCCAGGGTACGGACGATTTCCAGCCCTTCCTTTTCCCTCAAGTTCAGGCTGAGACTTCGCTTGTTGCGATTGAAAGAAACGAACTGGGTGCTTTCACCGTTCCAAAAGGGCGTCCAGGAACGGGTCTCGTCGCCGTTTTGCGGTTCTTCTATCTTTACAATGTCGGCGCCCATATCGCCCAGCATCATGGTGCAGAAGGGACCGGCCAGGGTCCGGGTCAGATCAACTACCTTGATTCTTTCCAGCGCCGCGACCATGTAAGATCATTCCCCTGTGGATAAGTTTGGAGGGAAAAGCGTTTGGACGTTGACTCACCCAGCTTTCCCGTTCTGGGCGGAATTATAGCACGGGTATGGTTAGCGCTGGCTGGGCGCCCGTTGACCCACCGATATTCTGGTGATAGGTTTAGTCCCATCCACAACCGGAGCCAAAACTGGGCCAAAGCCAAAGCTGCCAAACGAGAATTATGCTCGCAAACCAAGAACCTCCCCTTATAGTTGTGCTGGGTGGGATCAACATGGACCTGGTCACTATGACAGACCGATTTCCTGGAGCTGGTGAAACCGTGGTGGGGAACCGTTTCCTTACCTACGGCGGCGGCAAAGGGGCTAACCAGGCCGTCGCAGCCGGACGCATGGGGGCAAGAGCGGCTATGGTTGGACGCGTGGGAGACGATGTCTTCGCCTCCCCTGCTCTACAAGCCCTTGTTGACTCAGGGGTGGACATTTCACCCGTGGGGGTCACTCCGGACACCAGCACCGGAATCGCTGTCATCAGCATCGACACCGCCGCCCAAAACCAGATAATCCAGGTTTTGGGGGCCAATAATACGTGTGGGGCTGACGAGGAGGCCAAGGTAATTGGTCTCCTGGACGGGGCAGCGGCACTATTGCTGCAACTGGAAGTCTCGATTGAACTGTCTCTCCGGTGCGCGCAGGCAGCGAAAGCGAAGGGAGTCCGAGTTGTTCTTGACCCCAGCCCGGTACGGCCGTTGCCAGACGCATTCTACGAATGCTGCGACATTATCACACCCAACGAGACCGACGCCCAGGCCCTGGTGGGCATGCCGGTCACCGACCGGGAAACGGCAGCGCAGGCCGCAGGGACGTTGTTGAGCAGAGGAATTGGCACTGCGATTGTTACGCTGGGGCCGCAGGGCGCTTACTATGCCACCGCGGAAGGCGGAGAATTCGTGCCAGCTTTTGCAGTTGAGGCCGTCGACTCAGTAGGGGCAGGAGATGCTTTTAATGGTGCTCTGGCCGTCGCCCTGTCAGAAGGTCGAGACTTGGCTGAGTCGGTCAGGTTGGCCTCGGCGACCGGGGCATTGTCAGTAACCAGGAGTGGGGCCCAGGACTCGATGCCGACGCGCGAGGAAGTTGAAGCCTTATTGCGTCAGTCCCCCTGCTGAGAAGTCCCTGTGGTTTCATTAGACCAAGGAGACAAGTACTGTTCCGGCTGCGCTTCCATTCTGGAAGTGAAAGAAGTCAGCGGTACTCTGCGACCGGTCTGTCCCTCCTGCGGCAAAATAGTCTACTACGACCCCAAGGTGGCCGCCGTTACCATTGTTGCCCGGGAAGGGAAGGTCCTGCTCGTGCGCCGGGCCAACGAGCCGGGTTACGGCCTCTGGAGCGTTCCAGGTGGTTATGTTGACCGGGGCGAGGTAGTGGAAGAGGCAGCGGCCAGGGAGGTGTTCGAAGAGACGGGCCTAAAAGTCGTGATAGACCAACTGATTGGCCTCTTCTCGGAAGCGGGCCGCACGGTTATAGTTGCAGCCTTCAGCGGGCTGGAGCAAGGGGGCCGGCTTAAGGCTGGCTCTGAGGCCCTGGATGTAGGGTTTTTCGAGTTGGACTCCCTGCCACCAATGGCATTTCCCGGCGACGCCAGAATGCTGGAGAGTTGGCTCAATGCTCGAGAAAGGGCCCCCTAGGGGTGTTTGTCCCACCCGATAGCTTGCCACTCTTTATCCTGCCAATAATGGCACTTGCCCCCCTCACTGGATGAAATGCCGACAGGACTGGGAAACTACGCTGCCAAGATCGCCCGCTCGGCAATCGACTTGATTTTGCCAATCCACTGCGTTGGCTGCGGAAAAGAAGGCGAGTTTCTTTGTTCTTCTTGCGCCACAACCCTGCCGCACCTGGAATTGCCCTACTGCCGCGTATGTTCAGGCCCAGGAACACACGGGGTTTGCGAGGCATGCCGGCAGCAAAGCAGGTTCTCGACCAACTGTCTTTCGGGCATACGGGCCCCTTACCTGATGGAAGGGCTGGTCAGGGACGCCGTCCATGCCTTCAAGTACCGAAATTACAAGGTGGCCGCTCCGCAGTTTTCGGAGTTGCTGGCGGAGTACCTGAGGCAGCATCCCCTACCAGGCAATACACTGCTTCCCGTGCCTTTACACCGCAAGAAGTTGCGGGAACGCGGCTACAACCAGGCCGGACTTCTCGCCAGGGAACTAAGCAAACATATTGACCTGCCCGTGGCAGAAAGGCTGCTGGTCCGGACCCGGAACTCTCCCTCTCAAGCTCGCAGCAACAATAGTGCAGAGAGAAGGGAAAACACGGATGGAGCGTTCGCCTGCCGGGGCCGGGTCGACGGCTTGGCCTGTATTCTGATTGATGATGTCTGCACCACGGGAAGCACCCTGGGAGCTTGTGCTGTTGCGTTAATGGAGGCAGGAGCCCAGTCTGTATGGGCCCTAGCCCTGGCCAGGGAGAGATTGCACAGTCCAGAAATCGGACCTTAAATCCGGGGCCGCTTCACATATCCCAAGAGCAAATAAAAGGCAGGACTTAAGGGGACAAATCCTCTTAAGTCCTGCCCTTAGGCACAGGTTCGAATGAAAATAGATGCAGCTATGGTTCGCTACGGTCCCAGTCGGGCAAGGCATGATAGCCTACGAAGGGGATATCCACCTGCACCTCGAGGCCCTGGGCCTTTTTTAGCCTTTGTATATTGAAGAGATGGGTCAAGTATTCAAAGTAACGGTGCCGGAAGGTAGCTTCCAGCGTTACGTAGCCCTGCGGCGGGTTATTCGGATCTTCGCGAACACCGTTGGGATGAGCCTCCAACCAATGAAGTTGGCCGCCAACCGTCGCGGCAATTTCCTTGCTGCGCATTGTGTCGACAGTTTCAGAAGCCAGGATTGAACAGCAGAAGTCCATGCTCTTGAGCATCACTTCCATGATCGAGTCCAGTTCCCAGTACTTGGTTTCGTCGAGCCTTCGGTCGTAGGGAGAGTCGATTATACCTTGCCAATCGTCAATCTCCGGCAGACCGTCGGTAAACAGATTCTCTCCCCACCTTTGGAGAAACCACCGGAAGTCACCGGAGGCTACGTGGCTGACATTGCGCCGGATACTCCACTCGCTCCAGCCCCAGCGGTCTGACTGGAAGTCAAGCTGTTCATCGGATAGGCCAGCGAGTTCCAACTGGTACATTTCGTAGATTTCCTGCCGGAACTGGGGAAACAAATCGGTGCCGGGGGAATTGCCCGCTATCTCTTGCTGCGCCATTGGCAGTTACCTCTCTTTCGACTCTATTGACTTAGCGCCGGTTAAAATTGCTTTACCAAAAGCGTGCTTTGGAGCTAAGGACGGACCCAGGTCTCCGACCAAGCCAGGCAGGCGCTGCTACTCTGCTTGTCACCCCGCATTTCCAGCCAGGTATCTCCCTCAACTACGTTTCCGTTAATGGTTAACTGGGCCCGCCTCGAGGGAATAAAACAGCTGTATACGCCGTGAGGCCGGCCCGGAATCGTGCCAGCTTCCACCCGGAGCATGTAAGGCTCAAGAAAGTCATACCAGGTCAGGTGGATTTCCTCATCATCGCTAAGGATCTTCTCGGTCCAGAACGAGCGCACGTCGCCCGACTTGGAAAATTCCGCATCCATTACCGGAAGGTCCTGATCGGCGAATTCGGGGAAGAGCAGGCATTCGATCTCATCCTGCAGCCAGCGCGCCAGGGCTATGTTGTCCGCATAAATTCGGACTTCGTTATCCGTCTCGTCGCTCTTCATAAAAAGTACGTGACCCGCCCCGGCAGGAGATAGCAACACGCGCCAATGGCTGGTGCGGGTAGACTGGTTTGCACCCCCGTCATGAGACAGGCGGATGAACGAATTTTCGCCGGTGAGTCTGATTTGATTTGGGTCAGTTGGATTGGTCGTCATAATTTTTTCACCTATTTCTGGTAGTGGCAGTGCCTGAAACCAATGATACTTGTCCGGGAAGCTCTTTTCACTGGTGCAAATCACTGAACACAAACAAGGGCGGGGCCACCATGTCGAGCGGCCCCGCCAATCTGTGCCTGCCTTGTGGTATCTCCTAGTCCTTCGCTGGGAACCAGTCCTGCTTCCAGGGGAAGTCGCCCCCAGCCGGGTCAAAGGCAGGCTGACCCTTATCCACCCGCTCCCGGTAGGGACTGGAAATGGGCTCGGCGTAGGGGTAGATCCCGCCTTCGTAAACGCTGGGACCCTGCTTGAAGTGGCGTGCCTGTTCAAGGGTCTCAACGAAGGGCATATTCATGTCGTAAAGCTGATCTACGCGCTTGGGCCGGGGACCGGCCTTGGAAACATGCCCGAACAGTTCGCGTCCCATAATGCGCTCAGCCATCCAAACGCAGTCAATTACCTTGTCAATGTCAACGCCGGTTTCCACGCCCATGTCTTCCATCATGTGGACCAGGTCCTCGGTGGGAGCCATGCCGGTGGCGCGGCCGTTTCCGCAGTAAGGACATCCACCGTAACCGCCGATGGTGCCGTCCAGTTCCACCGTGTCTTCGGGACCCAGGGTCCGCATAGCGGCATAGGCGGAGGCAATAGCCATATTGCGCCCGTTGTGGAGGTGCAAACGGAAGTGGTTAATCTCGGGCCAGCGCTCCTTGACCCGGGAGATGCTCTCTTCAACCTTGGCAGGGGTGCAGTGGCTCATAGGGTCGCCCATGGAGCAGCTGACTACCTTGATTCCCACATCGTCCCACATGCTGTGCTGGCGTTCGAAGAGGGTCATCAGGTTGTCCACAGGGAACTCTCCGAGGAAATTGGAACCCCAACTGGCGTTGCAGCCAATGCCCGCTTCGAGGACATTCAACTCCTGTGCCTGGGCTACAATCTGAGGCCAGCGCTCCATTTCCTGCATCTGGGAGCGGTTGGTGTTGCGGCGGACGAATACGTCGCACATGTGGCAGGAAAGTCGCGGGTAGGGATCCCGCTCAATGGAAAGCGGCGGCGAGTAAGCCCGCGCCCGCTCAACACCGCGAGAATTCAGCGCCAAAGCAGTATAGGTGACGTCGGGATTGGGATTGAAGCGACTTACGATCTCGTCAATTCGCTCCATCTGGGGCGTCCATTTGGGACTGACAAAAGAGCCAACGACAATCTGCTTAAGGCCGGTCTCGGAAAGGGCGTCCAACAGTTCAATCTTGTCGTCAACGGAAATGCTGGAGTCCTCAATTTGCATGCCTTCCCGCATGCCTTCTTCTTTGTAAACTACCTTAGGCCACTGATACATCAGAGTCCTCCTTCTCTATCGGGCTGGATCGGCTAAACAATGGGACATATTCCCTCTGCACTTCCCAAAACAGGGGGTGCGAATTGGCCGGATTGTAGGGTTTTGGTACCTGATTTGTCAAGGAAACCCCTTCGAATGAACGGGTAACTGTGCCCAATTTTCAAGAGTAGTGCTCTCCTGTTTTAAGAGAGCAATTCTTCGTTCAACTCCCTATCCAGCAGTTCTCTGTCCGGGGAGGCCCAGTGGCAAAGGCAGTTGATTCGCAGGCCACGACCGACAGGAGCCTGAATGCGATTGGCCTGCCCGAAGACGGCACAACTATTGACCCTCAAATCTCTGCGTGATAGCTTGAACATCTGCTGTCCCACCAATCGTAGCCTTGCCGGCTAAGGCTGGGCGGAGTCTTCACCATAGGGAACGGGCGACATGGGAACGGACAAAAGAAGCCCCGCCACAGAACAGAAACCGACGTGGGAAATATCCTTGGGCCAGTTTCTGGACCAAGCAGTCAATCGAAGTCCAGATAAGGTGTACCTGCAAATTGCGGGGCAGAGCATTACCTACCGGCAGCTTTATTCGAGGGTGAAGCAAACGGCCTCGATGTTCCAGGGACTCGGGATTCAACGGGGAGACCGGGTATGTTTGCTCTTGCCCAATGTGCCCGAGTTTCATTACTGCTGGTTTGGGCTTTCACTTATTGGAGCCATCAGCATTCCGGTGAACACCGCATACAAGCGGGACGAAGCCGCGTATATCTTCGATAACGCCGGAGCGACCGCAGTGGTTGCTCACACAACACTACAAAGCGTGGCCGATGCGGCCTCTAACCTCACCGCCAGCGTAAGGCATCGACTGCTGGTCACGACACCGCTTGAATCTGAGGACGCCGGTCCCGCCGACCTTGCCACAGGTCAGAAAGATGTCAATCAGGAATTGTGGACCAAGTTTGACGACGCGCTGTCCGGCGCCCCCGAACTGACCAATGTTCCTGATATCTCTGCCAATGAGATATCAATGCTGGTTTACACTTCCGGCACTACCGGTAATCCCAAGGGCGTCCAGGTAACTCACCTCATGTACGTTACCGCCGGTCAGGGGTTTGCCCATTGGACGGAAGCTACCGAAGATGAAAGATTCTTCACCTGTTTGCCCTTCTTCCACGCCAACGCCCAGTACTACTCCACCATGGGTTCCCTGGCCGCCGGAGCCACGTTGGTTGTCGAAGAGCGTTTCAGTGCCTCCCGATTTTGGGACCAGGTCAGGAAGGCCGACGCCACCGTGGTCAACTTTATTGGAATGATGATGCCGGTACTGGCTAAACAGCCGGAATCGGACCTGGACCGCAACAACAATGTCCGGTTGTTTTACGGTTCCCCAGCATTTTCGCCCGAGTTTCTTCAGGCGTTCAAGGACAGATTCGGCACGGAAATCATCGTGGGTTTTGGGATGACTGAAACCTGCTATGGAGCTATAGAGAAAATAGGACATCCTCGGCGCCCCAATTCATCGGGCCAGCCCCGGCTCCATCCCGATTCGGGATTCGTGAACCAAATCAGAATTGTGGGCGACGATGGCAAGCCTCTGGACACGGGCCACCCTGGCGAAATTACCATCAAGAATCCCGCGGTGATGCCGGGATACTGGCGCAATGAGGAGCAAACGTCTGAGGCTCTCCGAGACGGGTGGCTCCACACCGGCGACCTGGGATGGCAGGACGAGGACGGATTCCTTTACTTCGTGGACAGGAAGAAGGACGTGATTCGCCGGAGAGGAGAGAACATCTCCTCCCAGGAAGTTGAGGACGTAATCAAGCGGCACCCTACGGTGTTGGACTGTGCTGTTATCGCTGTGCCTTCGGACTTGGGAGAGGACGAGGTCAAAGCTTACGTGACGCCAAGACCTCCAAGCAATGTTGACCCGAGAGAAATCGTGTACTGGTGCGCAGATAATCTGGCCTATTTCAAGGTGCCCAGATACCTGGAAGTGCGTGAAGAACTGCCGCGCACCCCCAGCCTTCGGGTGCGCAAGGACCTGTTGCGGCAGGAACGGGACAACCTGGTTGAAGGTTGTTTCGACAGGGAGGCCGAAGGTATCCGCATCAGGTGATACCGGAGACGTAGGGGTCAACGGAAAGTAGCGGGTCTCGTGCTGGAACGCACCGGTATGGTCTATAATTGTCAGCAAGAAAGGCGCAGGCTGCCTACGATATTGATGCGACCAAAATTGATAGCCGGCGAGGGTGGTATGAACAAGATTGAAGCGATTATCAGACCAGAGAAACTGAACGATGTTAAGGACGCGCTGGCTGACGCGGGAGTGTTAGGCATTAACGTGGCCCAGGTAACCGGTCGAGGGGCACAGAAGGGAATAGAAGTTGGCGGCCCAAGAGGAGTCGCCGGCAGCTATGTTGTGGACATGCTCCCCAAGGTTAAGCTGGAAACCGTGGTCAAGAACGAAGACACGCAAAAGGCGATTGACATCATCATCGAGAAATCGCGTACCGGCAACATTGGCGATGGCAAGATATTTATTACTCCCGTTGCCAACGCTATCCGCATACGGACCAACGAAGAAGGTGAAATCGCCCTCTAGGCTTCAATTTCCTTTGTTTGGTACCCGCCAGGTTTCAGGGCCGGGAAATACCACTCAGGAACTTCCGCTCGACTTCTCGAGGCATTAGCAGTCCCGTGACGGGGCTTGGTGGAAAGCCGGGGCTAATACTCAGCCGTCGGCGAGAACCATAGCTTAAGGGTAAGGGAAAATATGGCTGAAAGACGGTATTGGCTGTTCAAGTCGGAACCGACCAACTACTCCTTTCAAGACCTGCTTGGCGAAGAAGACAGGACCGCCGAGTGGGACGGGGTCAGGAATTACCAGGTCCGCAACTTTATGCGGGACGAAATGAAGGTTGGTGACGGCGTACTCTTCTACCACAGCAGCGCCAAGCCTACCGCTGTCATGGGCACAGCCACAGTGGTCAGGGAAGCTTATCCCGACTCTACTGCCTGGGAACCGGGGGCGAAGTACTATGACCCCAAGAGCAACCCCGACGACCCAACCTGGTTGATGGTGGATATTGTGGCGGACCAGGAATTCAACCGTCCGGTTACTCTGCAGGAAATCAAGCAGAACCCCAAACTGCAGGGCATGATGGTGGTAAAGCGAGGTGTGCGGATATCAATACAGCCGGTCAGCAAAGAGGACTGGGACGAGATTATTGCCCTGGGAATGGAGGAACAGCCTGACTCGTAGGAAATCAATGACACTGTGATCTGAAATTTCAGATAAACGCAGGGCCCCGCATACATTGAAAGAGCCCCGAGGCTTTAGTTCAGGCCTCGGGGCTCTCGCTGTTCACCGGGGATATTATGAACCGTCGTTACAGGGAGCCGTCGATACTCACATTGACCACGGACGGTTTTCCGCTGCCAATGGCTCTTTCCAGTGCCGGCCGCAACTCGCGGGGGTCTTCCACATTCTGGCCGGCCACGCCCATAGCTTCCGCCAGTTCCGCCAAAGGCAACGGGGTGGCAAAGTCCATGCCGACGTATTCGCTGTCGCGCTCGTTATCTTCCAGCATTCCCCGCAGGTAAACGTCCATGTTCACCTTGAGGATACGGTAGGAACGGTTGTTGCAGATAGCGTAGGTCACGGGAATGTTGTAGCGGGCCGCCGTCCACAGAGCCTGCACCGTATACATTGAGGCTCCGTCGCCTACAACAGCCACTACCGGGCGGTCAGGGTTTGCCAGCTTGATGCCGAGAGCCCCAGGCATAGCCCAGCCCAGAGCGCCGCCACGAATAGCGTAGTAACTTCCTGGCTCTGACGGCTCAACGGCCTGCAATAATGAGTTCCTTGAAGTAATCGCTTCATCCGCGAGAATGGCGTTCTCCGGAAGTGCCTGGGCAAGCTCGTACATCATGCGGTCAACGGGCATGGGACGGCTGTCGCCCATGTTCTGCATCCGCTGGAGGTAAGCCTCCCTGGCCTGCCGCGTGGCGTCGGAAAGAGTAGCTGCCCGGGTGGCCGCAGCTTCCCGCGCGGAAGCTGACATTTCCTGGTCCAGCGCCTCGGCCAGGTCGGCCAGCCCTGCCTTGGGGTCGCAGGGAATTCCCAGGTCAGTGGGATAAATTTTCTCTATTTCCTTGAGGCTGCTGTCCATATGCACCAATTTGGTGCCGGGAGAAATGAAGGGTTCAGACACGTAAAGGAATGATGAGAATACGTTGGTGCCAATGGCAAGAACCACATCGGCGTCGGCCAATTGCCGCCGGGTGGCTGAGCTGTTCAGGTTAAGGATTCCGGCGTACTGTCCGTGGTTCAGAGGAAAGCTGACCTCGGAATAAGTGTAAGAACTGGCAAATACCTTGGCACCCAGTTGCTCGGCAACCCGAACTAGCTCGGCGGCGCCTCCGGCCTGCCCAACCCGGTCGCCAATAACAATGACGGGGTTATCGGCCTGCGACAGCAATTCGGCGGCCTTGGCTACGGCGTCGGTATCGGGCCGCATCCGGTAATAGCCGGTTGAAGAAGCAATTATGTCAACGTCTACTTCGTCATCCATGGTATCCCACGGAAAGGACAGGAACACCGGGCCGGTGGGAGGAGTCTTGGCCTCCTTGAAGGCTCGGCGTACCGCCATGGGTATATTGGCGGCGTTGGGCACCTCGGCGCTCCACTTGGTGAACTGCTGGGTCATTTCCACCAGGTCACCGGACAACACCGGTTCACTCAGGAGCATACGAGTATCGGAGTTGCCGGCCGTTAGAACCAACGGGGTACCGCCCCTATATGCGTTATAGAGGGCACTGACGCCGTTGGCCAGGCCGCCGGCGATGTGAATGTTGGCGAAAGCCGGTTGCCCCGTCGCCCTGGCATAGCCATCGGCCATTCCGACTGCGGTGCCTTCCTGGAGAGCCTGAATGTACTGCAAGCTGGGGTAGTCCTGCAGGACGTCAAGGAAAGGGGTCTCGCTGGTGCCCGGATTGCCGAATATATACTCCAAGCCTTCAGCTACCAGCATTTGGGCCAAGGCTTCTTTGCCAGTCATTCTTGCCATCTGATTACATCCTTATGTGGTTGAATAGAACAGGGCCACAGCTTGAGGACTGGCCCTGTTAACCGTCTGGTATCCGAGTTCTCTCTTTACCTTTCTGAGGGATGGGACGCTAAAGGTAAATCATCCACTCCAGAAGGTTATCGTCAGGGTCGCGGGCGTACAAACTGACCGCGGGCAGGCCTCCGCCGGCCCTCGCGCCTTTTCTAGGGCCGGGGCCCCGAATGACCTCGACACCGGCCTCTGCCAACATTTCCTGGCATTCTTCAGCCGTTCCTTCCCAGACAAAGCAGATGTCCGTACAGCCGGGCACGGCCGTGTTGCCCCGCAACGTCGCGGTGTAGCCCTCGGGGTGGACGTTAATCTTGGAGTCCCCGACCTGGATGGAAAAAATCCCAACCTCGCCTTCGCGCCAGGCTTCCTCGTCATTGATAGTGAACCCCAGCCGTTTGTAGAACTCCATAAGCAGTTCCGCATTGGCAGTGGGCATGGCGATGTGGTCTATAGAAGTGGTGCCCATTCTGAACCCTCGCTGTTGAATCATGAGCCCATTAAGAACCCAGGATCTTGAAGATTAAATCCTGAGCTGCGCCGCGGTTTCCGCGAGGAACTCCTCGAGCAGACCCCTGGTCCGGCGTGCCTCGTTAGTAAGCAAACCGTGTTCGGCGCCGGGTATTACGTGAAACTCCGAGCCTGCCATGCCCTGGTGCAGTTGCAGGCCGCAGGCAATATTAATCCGGCTGTCCGCATCACCATGCACGATCATCGAAGGCATGACCAGTTCGTGCAACCTGGTTTCAATTGAGTCCTGGATATCAAGGTAGCTCTGAACGGTCTTCACAATTCCGTCAAACTGCTCCAGGTTTATGGCTTTCAGCTTGGCGAAATGTTCAGGCTGAGATTCGCGTAATCCAGGCCACCGGGATTTAAGTCCGGCCTCCACGGCAGCCTCTTTACCCTTTTCACTCAATACCTGCTTAATCTCGTCCAGTTCCCTGATGCGGACGGCCCTCTCGGACTCCTGAACGTAGGTCATTGTGTTTATTAGCAGCAGGGACAGGGTCATATCCGGGTGGTCCAAGGCAAACTGCAGTGCGATAGGACCGCCAGCGGATGAACCCAGAATGTGGGCCCGGCTGACACCCAGGTGGCCCAAGAGGGCATGAAGATCGTTGGCATAGTTAGGGATGGAATAACCTTCGGCAGGGGTCTCCGAACGCCCGGCCGCACGCCGGTCATATGATATGACCTGGAACCGGTCAGACAGCGCGGCGGCGTGGTGTTCCATCATCTGGGCACAGCCCTCGCCACCACCGAGGCCGCCATGTATCATTACCAAGGCGGTTCCTGAGCCGTGAGTTTCATAGTACATACGGAAACCGTTGATCGTAGCTTCGGACACGATTCCCTCCATTTCCCTGAATTGGGATTGCCTGGTCCGGTCAGGACCCTGATGTGCGGCGATATTATTTCAATCGTCTACCTGAATATGCCGCCAACTGCCCAATATTAGCCCTTGCCCTCGGCTGTGGCAAGCTAACCCGAGCCGAAGACAGGGTACTGGGATTGTATGATGGCGGGCACAGAATCCCCTTGGCTTGATAGCTTGCTATTAATAATGAACTATGAAGTTACGGGTGTGTGCCGTGTCTATTCGCACATTAACCAAGATATTCAAAACATAGCTGCCGTACAGAATGCCATTGCAGAGAAATCAGTTAGAGCGTGCAAATTACCGGACTATTCCCAAGGCTTTTCTCAGGCGGAAATGGTACTCCTCCACCCAACTCAAGGTTTGTTGACAGTAAATTGTAGCTGATTTAAGCTGAATCTCGTTTCCTCCTCAGCCAGACTCATTTGGATTTACAACCTTCATGACCACTTCACCAGAGCCCAAATCGGTATCGGTTGATCCAGCCCGACTCCGGCTCGAAGATACTGCGGGCACTATTGGAACACTTTTAGGTATGCGATGCCAGGAGTGTTCAATCTACGTCTTCGGACGCGCGGCATTTTGCCAGGCCTGCACATCGGACAAGCTGGAATCTGTTGACCTTAGCCGGACAGGAACCTTGTACAGCTACACGATAGTCCGTGTACCTCCAAACGGCTGGCCAGGGCCGGTTCCCTACGTCCTGGGAGAGGTGGAGTTGCCCGAGGGCCCGCACGTCCTGGCCGAAGTTGTGGGCATTTCGGAAGCCCAGTTGAAAATAGGCGTGGACGTAGAACTGGCCCTTCAGGAGGTTTGGGGCGGAGAGCCCGAACACGCAAGAATAGTTTACAAGTGGGCCCCTCACGACCGGTCAGGAAAAGCAGGGGCGGAGGCGCTGCCGTGACCCAGTTCAAACCGGGACGAGAGGTTGTGGTCGCGGGGGTTGGACTCCACCCCTTCGGCAGGTTTCGGGGCAAAGACCTGGCAACCCTGGCCAGGGAAGCGGTTGTCGAGGCCCTGAAGGACGGCGGAGTTCGGTGGCAGGACATTCCGGTGGCCTACTTCGGTCACGTCTACTACCACGGAATGTCGGTAGGAGAGACGGCCCTGGCTGGCCTCGGCCTGACCGGCGTACCGATAATTAACGTGGAAAACGCCTGTTCCAGTGGTTCCACAGCCTTTTGGCAAGCATATTGGGGCATTACCTCCGGTATTTACGACATGGCTTTGGCCTTCGGCGCCGAAAAGGTGCCGGGCGGTCCCGTGACCGTAACCGCAGCCGACAGCCCCGAGCGCTTCATTGGCGGCGACCATATGATGGCCGGTTACGCCCTGCGCATGAGGCGCTACATGGAAGAAACCGGCGCACCGGCGACTGCCCTGGCACAAGTCTCGGTGAAAGCTCGCCAGAACGCTGCCCTGAATCCCAACGCCCACCGGAAAGAGATATACACCGTAGAGGATGTTCTTTCATCCCGACCCATTGCCGACCCGTTGACCCTTTTCCAGTGCTGTCCTACCAGCGAGGGCTCGGCTGCGGCAATACTGTGTGCCAGGGACGCCCTGGGCCGTTATGGCCTGGACGAATCCCGGGCAATCCGGGTGGTTGCGGCCGCTCTTACATCCGGAAACTACAACGGGAGGGGCAGCGACCATTCGGCCTTCAGTCCCTACCGGACCGAACCAGCCGGCATCGCGGCCTACGAGATGAGCGGGCTGGGCCCGGAGGATGTGGACCTGGTTCAGGTGCACGACGCGGCCACCATTGGTGAACTCCAACAGATCGAGGCTCTGCAATTGATCCCCAGGGGCGACGCCTGGAAAGCAACCGTAGAGGGCCGGACTGCACTGACCGGAGATATTCCGGTGAACACCGACGGCGGACTGCTGGCCATGGGCCATCCCTTCGGCGCCACGGGCATTCGAATGGTACACGAAACGGTAACCCAGTTGCGCGGAGAGGCGGGAGCGCGCCAAGTCGCTAACGCGAGGGTGGGTATGGCCCAGTGCTCGGGAGCAGGCGACGTAACTACGGTCCAGATCTTTGCCAGATAGGCAAATCGCTGATCAATTTAATTTTGGTCCACATTCATTGGTATCCACTACTGCGGGTTACCCATTATTGGTCAGAGGACAAGCATGCCAGCCTTCCTTATCCTGGCCGCAATGAAGGGCCGCTTCATTTCCGAACACGGAAACTACTACGATAACTTCCAGATGATGGGTTATACGCAGGCTCCGACCCCCAGGGAAGCGGTTACCTTCTTCTTTGACCAGCCCCCATACCCTATTCGCTGGGAAGACGTGGAATACTTGTGGGCCGAGCAGTTGGCCGACGCCTTTCACACCGGCCACCATGGCGAATACGACCGGGTTTATGTCGATTCCCTGCGAAGACGCTGGGAGACGCCGGGCGGCCCTTAGGCGGTAACCCCGAAGCTTCTCCCCTTAGCCCTCGCCTGCCACATCCCGCAGCGCGGCGAAGTCCCGGCGATAAGCCTCAGCTAACGTCCGACGGTCAGTAGTGTGTAGTACGAACCGGGCTCCCTGCTGCACCCAATGGGCTGAAAGGTCTGCCGTCTGGTGGTGGACGAGAGTGGGTATGCCATGGGCTTCAGAGGTGTCAATCACCTTCTTTATTATTTCCTGGTATTCCGGCCGGTCGTACTGGTCGGGGAATCCGATGGAAATGCTCATGTCATTGGGCCCTACAAAGATGCCGTCGATGCCCGGCACCTTGAGAATTTCTTCCAGGTTGTTGACCGCCTGAACGCTCTCAATGCCAATGATGGCGACGGTGTTGCGGTTGCGGTTCTCCAGGTAAGCCCGCGAGGCATCGCTGACGTGTTCCCCAGTGTCCATCAGGCGTAGGACCGCTTCACCCTTCAGGGGACGCCATTTGGCCGCGCCAATTACCTCCTTGACTTCCTCCACAGACTCACAGTAGGGAGCAAGAATTCCTTGGGCGCCGGCGTCGAGGGCCATAGTTACGTAGTGGGACGTAGGTATGGGAATACGAACGATGGGTACCACCGGGGAATTGCTGAAGGCAGCCAGGTAATCGGCCATTTCCGCCCGGCTCCGGGGGCCGTGCTCCGTGTCGATCACTACATAATCCAGGCCAATGCCACCCAGGGCTTCAACCCAGCGGGGGTTGCGTCCGTGGGTGATCATCGTGCCGTAGACGCGGCCTCCCTCCTGCAGGGTTGCCTTCAATTCTGCTCCGTTCATGAGTTCCTCCGCTCTTCTAGTTCCGGTTAGACTGTTCTTGGCGTATTTGAGCCTGCCTCCAGTGGCAGGCTGCTGGTCAGGGGCCAAGTATAGCATTGGCAATATGGGGCAGGAAGGCTATTGTGCTCTGCTATAATCGAGCCTCAGGTAGAATCTGTCTTGGCGGGACGAGTGTGCAGCAAGCCCAGCTAATAGCAACGCAGGAACGGTGGGACAAGGTAGCGGACAGGTTGGCCAGCTTCCCTGAATTGGCCATTGACACCGAATCCAACAGCATGCACGCCTATCGAAGCAGGATCTGCTTGATTCAGATAGCTTGCCCCGACGCTTCCTACCTGCTTGACCCCCTGGTCGTTCGAGACCTTTCAGCCTTGGGCCAGATCCTGCAAGACTCCTCGATTGCCAAGTTGATGCACGGCGCGGACTACGATATGCGCTGCTTTTACCGTGAGTATGGCTTCGAGGTTTCCGGCCTGTTTGACACGGAAACCTGCGCCAGATTCATGGGAATGCTCAGCCCAAACCTGGCTGCTGTCATAAAGGCTTACCTGGACGTAGACATTCCCAAGAGTCGGCGGCTGCAAAGATCCGATTGGGCTCTGAGGCCTTTGAGCGTAGAAGCCACAGCTTATGCGGCAGCCGATGTTCAACACCTCATTCCGCTGGCGGCTAAGTTGCGGCGCCTTTTGGGAGAAACAGGTCGGATTGACTGGGTTGCTGAGGAATTCGGCAGACTTGAAACAGCGGGTCGCGTCCCAACGGAACACACGGAACCTGCCTATTTTCGGGTCAAAGGATGCGATCGGCTTGACCCTCAACAAGTGGCGGTTCTTAAGGAGTTGTTTGAGCTTCGAGAGGCGGAAGCGGAAAGGGCCGACGTACCGCCTTATCGAATTATGGGAAACGACGTGTTGCTGTTCCTTGCCCGAGAGCCACACACCCCGCTGGAGAATGCCCCAGGACTTTCACCATCACTGGTCCGGAGAGCCGGAAACAACATTAGGGTGGCGATACAAAAGGGACTGCGCGGGCCTGGCATAAGAAGGGAGCCACGTCCCAGGCGGCACCAACCTCCCAGCAAAGAGGTTCAGGTCAGGTTGCAGCGCCTCAAGGAGTGGCGAACGGGAAAAGGCGTCGCTTTGGCACTGGACCCGGCTCTGATCTGGCCGGCCATCAGCCTTGAGCGGCTGGCACAAGACCCGAAATCCTGGAACGAAGAACTGGGAGCTGCCGAGGTCAGGTCCTGGCAGCGCCGGGAATTTGCCGTGGAACTGGAAAAGGCTCTCCTCGGAATTAGCAAATAGACTTGCAGACTTGCTCGAGGCTCGTGGCCCTCGGACTCGCCTATTCAGCTAATAGCCGGCCCCACTTAGATTGACACCGTTGGTCATGAGCCGTCTGTTATCAGCCTGCGGCAAAAGGTTGCCGTGTCCACAAGATCCGGAATTACCACGTATTCGTCCACTGTGTGCATTTCATTTGTGGCCATCCCAACCACCACGCTCTGGATTCCCTGTCGCCGCATTACATTGCCGTCGGTGCCCCCGCCCGAAGGTCGAATGTCGGGAGTGAGGGCCATTTCTTCCATGATTCGGCGGGTCATGCGGACCACGCCCTCTTCGGGATCCAGGTTATACATCTGGAAAAGCACTTCCAGTTCTTCCTGAATAGTTGCGTCCCGATACTTATCTCGCGCCTGATTCAAGGTGGTCAGCAGTTGCATCCTCATTAGATCGAAGGTCTCGGTATTGCGGCTGCGAAATTCGCCACCAAAGAAGGCCTCGACCGGCACCGCGTTTCTCACGGTCCCGCCGGAAATGAGCCCCACGTTGAAGGTCGTTTCCTCGTCCAGCCGGCCCTGAGGCAGGTCCTGGATGATTTCTGAAGCTATGCGGATCGCGGAAAGGCCTTTTTCGGGCTCCACACCGGCATGGGCGCCCCGGCCTTTGACCGTAACGTCAAAGCTCATGTAGCTGGGACTGGAACCGGTTATGGTATTTACCGGGCCGTTACCATCGAAAACCACAGCTTCAATGGCCCGGATCATGGAATAGTCCAGATTTGTGGCGCCCACCAGCCCAATTTCCTCGCCTCGAGTAAAAACAACTTGCACTGGCCGGTGGGGCAGGCCCTCTTCCATTACAGATTGCAAACCTTCCATAATTGCCGCAACACCGGCTTTGCAGTCACCTCCCAGGATGGTCTCACCCTGAGAAACGATTCTCTCACCTTCAATAACCGGGACAATCCCTCGTCCCGGCTCCACTGTATCCATGTGGGCAGACAGCAACAGGGGCAACTCCCCGGGCTCCGATGCAATGACGTTACCGTGGGCATCCCGCTCAACACTTAGTCCCAGATCACTCAACCGGGCTATCAAATGCTGGGCAACCTCTTCCTCCTCGTCAGAAGGACTGTCAATCCGTACCAGATCGCAGAAGGAATTTACCAATCGTTCCTGGCTGATCATTATCTAACACCTCGGTTGGGATACCTTTATACCGAAAATTATAACATTCGCCGGTGGATACCGGCCCAGCATCAGCGCTGACGCCAATGGCGTCACCGGGCCGGGGCAGAAGCAGAGTTATGGGGAAATCGCTATTAACGCCAGCCCTAGGACTATCAGGCAGGAACCAAGAAGGCGGCCGCGACCGAAAGGCTCCTTAAGTATAAATACGCCGGCCAGCACCCCGATAACAATACTTACCTCGCGGGCAGGAGCAACGTAACTGACCCTGGAGAGGGAAAAGGCGATCAGAGCCAATCCGTAAGCGGCAAATACCAGTAACCCGGCGGCCACGATGGGCCAGCTATGGGCCCGCCACTCCCGGAGGACAGGCGCCCACCCATAATTGCGCAGAATATAGGGCGCCATGCCGGCGGCGACGCCCAGGGTCAGCAGGTACATGTAGAGTAGCGGCTGGACATGTTGGACTCCCCGCTTGTCTACAAGCGTGTAGACCGTTACGGTCAGTCCCGTGAGAAGAGCGTAGCGAATACCGCCATCCCGAAAAAAGGACAGGGGAGCAGTCAAAATTTCGCGGAACCGGCCCCACCAGGAGACTACGTAAATTCCCACTATGATCGAAACAATGCCCAGCACGGCGGGCAAGGCAATTTGCTCCCCCAGGGTAAGCACCGCCAGAACCGGCACCAGCATGGGGCCGATTCCCCGGGCAATGGGATACACCAGGGACAGGTCGCCCCGCGCATAGCCGCGCCCCAGCAGCACAAAATAGTAGACGTGCACCACAATAGTAGCCAGGATCAGCCAGTAGCCGGGTGGAGTAATGGGGTATTGCCAAGCGAGTACGGCCCCCAGGGGAGCCAACAACACGCTGCCGGATACCAGGAGGGTCCACACAAACACCTCCTTGTTATCGGAGCGTTTGAGAAGCAGATTCCAGCTGGCATGGGCAAAGGAACCGATCAAGACCAGGACGAGAGCGAGCGTCGTCATGGGGTAAGTATAAGCCAGACGGCGGCCCCATTGGTGGTTGAATAACGCATAGGGCAAAAGAAAAGGCCGCCCAAAGGCGGCATTGGTCAAACCGGGATTGATTTCTGACTGATGGGAGGGTTGGTAGCGCATAGGGGATTCGAACCCCTGATCTCCGCCTTGAGAGGGCGGTGTCCTGGGCCGCTAGACGAATGCGCCACACAAATGGCTGGAAAACGGCCCTTCTGTCTCCAGCGAAAGTAATATATCAGAACTGGTATTCTTTGTAAACCACACTATGGCGAAGGTGATCGCCCTTTGTGTAAACCAGATGGGGGAGATGCACCACAACTGAAGCCCGTTGCCGTTGCAGGTGAGGACTCGGGATTCAACGCCAGTCCAGTTAGTGTTCAAATAGGGAGGTCAAATTAGCCGGTCTGGCGACTTGCTGATCTCTTTGCAGGCCCAAGGTCACCTTGAGCAAGCCGTAAACCACAGCAGCGAGGGTTGCCAACGGCCGGGTAGCGTTTCAACATAGGTGGTACTGCCATAAAACCTGCGCAGACATACAGGTCTGCCCCTACGAAATCCCGAACCAAACCACCTTAACCGAAACGCTGCTGCGGGCCGCTGAAACTGGCACCGGCAAGGGCGCTGTGGTATATTATCGAAGCTAAAATTTTACTGAATTCGTAAGTTCTTTAGACGCCTAAGGCCAGGAAATTGCATTATGGTCGCCAATCCCGAAACTGGCTCCATGGATACCCAACCGACGGGCACTAGCATCGGCGAAGGCGTCGTCATCATCGACTTCGGTTCCCAGTACAGCCACCTTATTTCAAGGCGCGCCAGGGAACTGAAGGTTTATTCGGAAGTCGTTACTGCCTCTTCGACCTGGGAACGGGTTACGGAACGCATTTTACCCAAGGGAGTTATCCTTTCGGGGGGCCCAGCCAGTGTTTACGAGCAAGGTGCCCCGCTAATTCCGGGTTGGGTTTTCGAGCAACAGCTGCCAGTATTGGGGATTTGCTACGGCATGCAGGCCCTGGTTCACCAGTTGGGCGGCGTTGTCGCGCCTGGTGACAGGCGGGAGTACGGGTCTGCCACACTCAGCCAGCACGCCGCCAACGAGGCCGAAGGCGGTCTGTTTGCCGGTATGCCCAGCGACTTTCAGGTCTGGATGAGCCACGGAGACCGGGTTGACTCCCTTCCGACAGGTTTTGCTTCGGTAGCCCGCTCTGACAATTCTCCCTATGCCGCCATAAGCAATGGGGAAACTCTTTTCGGCCTCCAGTTCCATCCGGAAGTTGAGCACACTCCTCTCGGGCAAGAAATCCTGGAAAACTTCCTCTACCGGGTTTGCGATTGCCGTGGCACGTGGACTCCGGAGAACTTCGTTTCCGACTCTATTCACCGAATCAGAAACCAGATAGGAGACGGCCGGGCGATTTGCGCCCTCTCCGGAGGCGTGGATTCTTCCGTGGCCGCCTTGCTCCTCCACCAGGCTATCGGCGACAAGCTTACCTGCATTTTCGTTAACAACGGATTGTTGAGAAAGGATGAAGCAGAGCAGGTACAGGACACCTTCCGGCAAAACCTGGGATTGAATCTGCTGTACGTTGACGCTTCGGAGCGGTTTGTGACGAGGCTGGCCGGCGTGACAGACCCGGAAGTCAAGCGGAAGGCCATTGGGGAAGAATTTATCCGGGTCTTCGAAGAATCGGCAGCCGAATTGAGCGGCACTCAGTTCCTGGCACAGGGAACTCTTTACCCGGATGTGATTGAGAGCGAGACACCTGACAACAGGGCTTCCGCTCGAATTAAGACACACCACAATGTCGGCGGCCTACCCGAGCACATGGACTTGGCCCTGGTCGAACCCCTGCGTTACCTGTATAAGGATGAAGTTCGAGAAGTCGGGATTGAATTGGGATTGCCCCGTGAAATAGTGATGCGGCAACCCTTCCCTGGGCCGGGTCTGGCCATCCGCATAATCGGCGAGGTAACCGAAGAACGACTGGAAATATTGCGGGAATGCGACTGGATTGTCCTCGACGAGATTACCATGGCGGGACTTTACGAGGAAATATGGCAAAGCTTCGCGGTTCTAAGTGACAGTCGTACCGTGGGAGTCATGGGCGATTTCCGCACTTACGGTTATGTTTGCGCCATCCGGGCCGTTTCCAGCAGCGATGCCATGACGGCGGACTGGGTGCGGTTGCCCTACGATGTGTTGGGCCGGATTTCCACCAGAATAGTGAACGAGGTCCCGGGGGTTAACCGGGTAGTGTATGACATTACCAGCAAACCCCCCGGTACCATCGAATGGGAATAGCCTGAATTGGCTTTCAGGCTGACGAGAGACCGTTTAAGTAAATGATCGTTTAAATAGTTGAAAGCTTGTGGTTTTATAACCCTCAGCCATGTTCGGTACGTTTAGCTTCATCAGAGTTCATACTGGAGTCTCTAGCCGTTGAAAGTCCTGGTTGTCGGTGCCGGTGGCAGAGAACACGCCCTTGCGTGGCGCCTGAAGTTTAGCCCCCAGGTTTCGGACCTGTGGGTGGTGGGCGGCAATTCTGGCACCGCTCAGATTGCCGCCAACATACCGGTTTCTCCCGAAGACGTTGAAGGGGTCTGCACGGTTGCCAAAGAACTGGCGGTTGACCTCGTTGTTGTTGGGCCTGAGCAACCGCTGGCAGATGGATTGGCAGATCGACTGACTGCCATTGGCATACCCACTTTTGGCCCCAATAAAGACGCTGCCCAACTGGAGGCAAGCAAGAGTTTTGCTCGGCGGATTTTGCAGGAGGCCGAAGTCCCAGGGCCCGACTACCGTGTCTTCCAAAATCAGACTGCTGCCTTAGACTTTCTCTACACCCACGAGGGGAGGGTGGTGGTCAAGGCCGACGGACTGGCCGCGGGCAAGGGAGTCGCGCTTTGTTCTAACATCGAAGAGGCCGTAATTGCGGTAAAGGGCTGTATGGACGACCGGATATTCGGCAGCGCCGGGGATACCGTTGTTGTTGAGGAGTGGCTTGAGGGCACTGAAGTAAGCGTCTTTGCCTTCAGCGACGGACAGCACTTGTCCATGCCGGTGGCAGCCTGCGACTATAAGCAGGTGGGTGATGGCGACCAGGGACCAAACACAGGGGGCATGGGGAGTTTCGCGCCGCCGGTCTTTTGGAATAGCGACCTCGCGGAACAGGTATCGCAAGAAATCCTTATGCCAACTGTTGCAGCAATGGCTGACAAGGGTTGCCCCTACAAAGGCATGCTCTATGCGGGGCTTATGTTTACGAGAGAGGGCCCAAAGGTCCTGGAGTTTAATTGCCGGTTTGGAGACCCGGAAACCCAGGTTATATTGCCGCAGCTGGAAAGCGACCCGGTTGAAGCTATGATCGCCTGTGTCGAGGGTACACTGGACAGGACATCCGTTTCCTGGAGTTCCCTGGCGCACGTTGGCGTTGTAATGGTCTCCGGTGGCTATCCGGCCGCCTACGAGACGGGTAAAGAGATAACCGGGTTGGATCACGGCACAGACACCTGCGGGCCAACCAGTTTCGATTCGGGCACCCTGGTTTTCCATGCGGGCGCCAATCAGGTTAAGGACGATGCAGGGGTTGCACGTGTATTGACCAGCGGCGGCAGGGTTTTGACGGTAGTGGGCCGAGGTGAGTCGATCGAGCAAGCCCGCAATCTGGCCTACCGGCGAGTGGAGCAGATTCATTTCGAAGGTGCAAATTACCGGCGCGACATCGGCGATCTTTCCGAGGGTAACCGGAGAGAACTGTGACCGTAGCCAAGCTTCCTATAGACCGGTTTCAATTGGCGCAGGCTTACCGGGAAACCGCGCAAACGGGTGCTTTGGCCACCTTCTGGAAACGGCGTTGGTCTCGTGCGGTTGAAATGGCGGAGTGGCTGGACCAGAGCCAGTTGCCTTCGCTGACCGAGAAGCAGACGGTGGCCCTGTATCGAGCTTCCGGAGGCAGCAAGCCCAGAGAATTTGCCAGCAATCCTTTGCCCGAGGTTTTTGATACTCTGGATTTTCTGCTCTATGATACTATCACCCTTGAAGCTCGTTTCAACGAATGCGTGGCCGGGGATGGTGCGTATAAACTGGCCGGGGCCGGCAAGGAATTCGCTTCATACATGCTCTGCCTGAGGCAACCGGGTCTGTTGGGAGTGTGGAACCCTTCTGCCGAGCGGGCACTCAGGCGTCTGGGCCGCTATCCCAAAGGCTTGAACAAAGGCCACTATGGGTTGCGATACATGGACCTGTTGGACGCAGCACAACGACTGCGCCCCGAATTCGGCTTGGCGGACTTCCGCGAAGTCGATGAGTTTTGCTATTTTGTTAGCCGAGGAATCCCTGCCGTCGCATCAGCAGGGGGCGAATCTGTAGTGGTGGCGGCCGAGGAAAAAGGCAAGCCGAAAAGGTGAGGAACTGATGGCCTGGCGGGACAATCTTTTGGAATTGAAGAAAGATCTCGATACGGCGCTGGCGCGTACTATGGGTGAGCCGGTGGAAGAGGACCCGGAGACCGAACGGGAACGTGAGGAACTTTACCAACTGGCTTCGTCCCTTCATATCGCTCAGATGCTGGTGGACCTCAATGAGGTGGTCCTCGGGGGGGCCGGCAAAGTGGAATCGACGTCGCTTATGGACTACTATGATGATGACGATGAAGCCTTTGAGATGGCCGACGCAGACGACGATGACATCGAGACGGACGAAGGCACCCTCGAGGAGGGTGTGGAGATTAGATTCTCACTCGTCTGGGATGATGTGACCGAGTGTGCCGTAGATGTGGAGTTTGGCAAGACTAACGGCCGCATCTGCATGCTGGTGAACGGCGAAGAAGTCCGTCAGCAACGCGAAGTCCTGGAGACGGCAGTACTGGATGCCTTCCGGGACGAAATGGACCTGGACTAAGGATACATATCTTAATCGGGAAGGAATGACAACGTGCCACTAGTAGGAGTAATAATGGGCAGCGCCTCCGACGAACCTGTGGTGAAGGAGACGCTAGAAGTCCTGGAGCAAATGCAGGTAGATTACGAAGTCCGGGTTATGTCAGCCCACCGGACTCCCGAACGGGTGCAGGAATACGCCACTACAGCCCGCGATCGGGGTATAGAGGTATTGATTTCCGCTGCCGGCGGTTCCGCCGCCTTGGGTGGAGTCCTGGCCTCCTGGTGTACTTTGCCGGTCATTGGCATACCCCTGGCATCCAGCGAACTTAACGGCTGGGACTCACTGTTGGCGACAGCCCAGATGCCCCCCGGAATTCCAGTAGCGTCCATGGCGGTGGGAGCTTGGGGAGCGAGAAACGCTGCATTCTTTGCCGCCGAAATCCTGGGCCTCCGCCACGAACACATCCGGGAAGCCTACGAGAACTACCGGAAGCAGTTGCGGGAGCGCTAGCGTGAATCCGGCAATTCTTACCGACTTCGACGACACTGCCGCCGTTCAAAACGTCGCGGAAATGCTTCTCCACCAGTTCGGTGATAATTCCTGGCAGGATGTACGCGCACGTTTTCGTGCCGGTGAACTTTCTCTCAAGGAATACCAGGAAATTACCTTTAACGACATTCAGGCCGACCGGGAGACCATGCGGGCGTACGTTAAGGAAAACGCCGACCTGCGCCCCCACTTTCGGGAACTGTGGGAGTATTGTCAAGAAATTAACAGCCCGCTGGCAGTGGTAAGCCTTGGCCTGGATTTCTACATAGGCGCCCTGCTGGAAAAGGAAGGGGCCGCGGACGTTCCTGTTTATTGCGTTAATACCCGTTTCACGCCCGAAGGGATCAGTTACTACTATCACCACGCGTACCCTGGCGAGGAAGAGCGGGGCAATTCCAAGGGACTGATAGTGGACCGGTATCAGCAGCTTGGCTATCACGTTATTTACGTGGGGGACGGCCGCTCCGACTTTGAGGGCGCCGAGAGGGCGGATACGGTCTTTGCCCACAGTTTTCTGGCAGAAGAGTGCGATCGGCAAAGTGTCCCCTATCGCCTCTTTAACGATTTTGGCGACGTGATGGCCACAACAAAAGAACTGCTGGGATTGACTGGCACCTGATTCCGCCCCTCCAATAAATTTATGCGCTTATATCCGAAGGGAAATAGACAGTTGCCCTGAAATGCCACAAGCCCAGGGAGGGTAAGGATTGATAGATCGATACTCCCGACCGGCGATGAAAAAAGTCTGGTCGGATGAGAACAAATACCAGAAATGGCTCGATGTAGAATTGGCAGTAGCCGAGGCGTGGACAGAGGAGGGCGTGATTCCCCTGGAAGACATGGAACGGCTGCGTCCGGTCCAGTACAACCATCAGAGAATGATGGAACTGTTCGAGACAACGCGGCACGATGTCACTGCCTTTCTCAGTTCTATAACTGAAGGCATTGGTCCAGAGGGGCGCTGGCTGCACTTGGGCATGACTTCGTCCGACATGCTGGATACCGCCCAGAGCCTGCAAATGGTGGAAGCTGGAGAATTGCTCCAACAGGAGTTGTCTCAAGCTATCGAGACGCTGGAAAGACAGGCTGTGGCTTACAAGGACACCATAATGATGGGCCGAACCCACGGTGTCCATGCCGAGCCCATGACTTTCGGTTTAAAGCTGGCCCTGTGGAGAGAGGAACTGAAAAGGCAGTTGGACCGCCTCAAGGAAGCTTGCGAGAGCATTCGAGTTGGCAAGATCTCCGGCGCCGTAGGCACTCACGCCACTATTTCCCCTGCGGTAGAAGACAAAGTGTGCCAGCGGCTGGGTTTGGAAGTTGCGCCAGTATCCAACCAGGTTATCCAGCGTGACCGGTACGCACACTTTGTCACCACCCTGGCTCTTGTGGCGGCATCACTGGAGAAGTTCGCCACCGAGATACGCTCCTTGCAGCGTACCGAATTGCACGAGTTGGAAGAGCCCTTCGGCCAGGGACAAACCGGGTCGTCTTCCATGCCCCACAAGCGCAATCCGGAATTGGCCGAGCGCATTTGCGGCCTGGCAAGGCTTATACGTGGGCATAGCGTAACCGCCCTGGAGAACGTGGCCCTCTGGGGAGAACGGGATATCAGCCACTCTTCAGCCGAACGCATCATTCTGCCGGACTCGTGCCTGGCACTAGACTATATACTTTCCATTTTTACCCGAGTCGTGAAGGACCTGAAGGTGAATTCCGACCGTATGTGGGTCAACGTGGAGAGCAGCCGCGGCCTTGTCTTCAGCCAGAGAGTACTCCTGGCATTGGTGGACAAGGGAATGGCCAGGGAGGCTGCATACAAGGTAGTCCAGCGAAACGCCATGCGCAGCTGGGACTTTGGAGAGGATTTTCGCGAACTGCTGCGCTCCGACCGGGAAGCCAGGGAATGGCTCCCTCGCAGCGATATGGAAGAGTTGTTCGATTACGGCTATTACACCAGGTACGTGGATGACACTTTCAAGCGAATTGGCCTGCTCCCACTTGAGGTTGTGGCCCAAGCTTGAGAAGAGTTCCATGTCCCGAAGGGGAATATCAGAGGCAACCGGGTTAGCTGTTAAACTCGAAAACACGTCCGGTGGGCCCATGTATGCTTCAAGAGCTTAAGCAACATTTCCAACCTAGTGAACAACAATACTAATAACAGGGTATTTGTATGCTGATTGAATCCGGATTGCCAAACCTACTTCATCGGGGCAAGGTGCGCGACACCTATGCAATTGATGACTCACTGTTGTTGATGGTGGCTACTGACCGCATTTCCGCCTTCGACGTGGTATTGCCTACAGGAATTCCCGAAAAGGGCAAAGTGCTGAATCGAATATCCAGCTTCTGGTTCGCTCAAACGGCCCACCTGATTCCCAATCACCTGGTAACTCTTGCCGACTCCGGTGATGCAACTCCTTACCTGGTCAAGAATCCCGACCTGGAGGGCATATCTGCTGAGCTGGCCAGCCAGGCTATGGTCGTAAAGAAAGCGGAACGTATAGACATAGAATGCATCGTCAGAGGTTACATCACCGGGTCTGCCTGGTCGGAATACCGTCGACAGGGCACAGTTTCCGGGAAGCCTATGCCCGAGGGTTTAGTGGAAGGAATGGAGTTTCCTGAGCCCCTGTTTACTCCAACCACCAAGGCCGAGGAAGGCCACGACCAGAACATGTCGGACCAGGAGGTCGAGGACATGGTGGGCGCCGACATGGCCCAGAAACTGGGAGAAGCCAGCAGGACGGTCTACAAATTTGCCCATGACTACGCTCGTGAGCGAGGAATTATCCTGGCCGACACGAAAATGGAATTTGGAACGCTCAACGGCCAGTTAATCTTGATTGACGAACTTCTGACGCCGGACTCGAGCAGGTTTTGGGATATGGAGGGCTATGCGCCTGGCAAGTCCCAGCCAAACTTTGACAAACAATTCGTCCGCGACTGGCTGGTGGAGCAGGGCTGGAACCAGGAACCGCCCGCCCCCGAACTTCCCGGCGAGGTGGTGGCCCTGACAACCGATCGCTATAAAGAGGCCTATCGCAGGCTTACCGGCACCGAACTCTAGTTTCTAACGACCAGACAGCCCTCAATCTGGAGGTTCTTAAATTGCCTGAATCACGGCGCCGCCGGCGCAGGTCCTCACAGAGGGGACGCGCCGCGGAGATGGTCATCACCCAGCCTCGTCGCAAGACCAACTACTGGTATGTAGCTGCTTCCGGAATCATTGCCTTCCTGGTAATCGCAGGTTTTGTGGTGGGCGGCATAAGCTTCCAGGGGAACGACAGTGTTGGCAACAGCGATGAATACGTAGAGGGCATCGGCGAACTCCAGGAAGTAATGCCCACGCGTATCCACGTTTCTGAAGACGAAAACGTCGCCTACAGCACTTCTCCTCCGACCTCCGGAGACCACTGGGACTGGTGGGCACGCTGCGGTTTCTACGATGACGGTCTGCCCGACGAACGCATTGTCCATAACCTGGAACACGGAAACATTGTGGTCAGCTATAACCTTCCCGACGGTGAAGAACTGGATAAGTTGAAAGAGTTCAACAACAACTTTGAACTGGCGCCGGCCTGGGGAGTGTTCCGCTATTACGACAAGATTGCCGAAGGATCCGTTGCCCTGTCCGCATGGGGTGTCCTGGATACCATGCAGGGCGTTGACGAAAACCGTATCGAGGAGTTCTTCCGTACTTACGCCGGTACTTTGGGACCGGAGTTCCCCAACGGCGCTCCCTGCACTACCAGCGGCGTAATGGAGTAAGTGTTTGGGCTGGGGAAGGTGCAGACGCAGGCCTGTGCGGACTCCATTTCACCTGAACCTCACAGACAAGGTTGATTGATTTGTTCCTGGCAAAGGTATACGTAACTCTCAAACCAACCGTGAACGATCCCCAGGGCATTACCGTGCTGGGAGGCTTGCACAGCCTGGGATTTGAGTCGGTGGAAGAAGTGCGAGTAGGAAAGTTCCTAGAGGTTAGAGTTGGCGAGTCCGACCGCAGCCAGGCTGAGGCCATAGTGATCGAGATGTGTGACAAGCTGCTGGCGAACCCGGTAATAGAGCAATACACGGTTGACCTGGAAGAGATAAGCATCTAGGTTGAACGCTACATACCGGGTTCACGAATCCGAGGTCTACTGATACGCCGGGGCTCTAATGAGCGTCCCGGCGTTTTCATTGAGGCAAGTTGACAAGGCTATTTCATTTTGTTGCAATAGCTCCAATTCCTCTCCACCAACACTTAAAGAAAAGGAGATTTCGCCGTGACTTCCAACAATAGCAATACCTACGCCTACGTTGGCGCCGAAAACAGTGGCCTCTACCGGCTATCACCCGGCGCGGACAGCTGGGAGGAGTTGACCAACGGCCTTCCCGAGAATCCGATTGTGCCCGGGGTAGCCGTCCACCCCAGCAACCCGTCGATAATCTTCGCCGGCACCCAGGAAGGACCCTACCGCAGCACTGACCGGGGCAATCACTGGGAACGCCTTGACTACCCGTCCCTGGCGCCGCCGGTCTGGACCTTCCTGTTCCGCCCCCGGGATCCCCAGGTCATTTACGCCGGCACCGCCCCGGGCGAACTATATCGCAGCATCAACGGGGGTGACTCCTGGACCAAGCTCAACCTGCCCATGGGTTCGAACGAAGTCAGCATGGCCTTCCCCACCCGCGTCATAGGGCTCACCGCCGATCCCAGCTTCCCGGACGAGATGTACGCTGCACTGGAAGTGGCCGGCGTGATGCGTTCTACCGACGGAGGAGATTCCTGGGATGAGATTACCGGCAGCTTGGCCCCCAGCGAGGACACTCTGGATCTTCACGGAGTACAGTGCACGGCTGCATCGCCCCGAACGGTATTCATAACCACCAGGGTAGGGCCCTTCATCGGCCCGGACCGGGGCAGTGAGTGGATTCCTATAGACTTTGGAAAGTTCTCGGAAATAACCTACACCCGAGACCTGTATGCAGCGCCCCACGATCCCAACATGCTCTTTGTGTCCATCGGAGCCGCGGCCCGCAGCAGCCAGGGCGCCCTGTTCCGCAGCCGAGATCTGTTCAAAACCTTTGAGCCGGTGGGTGCGGGTATTTCCGCCAACAGCACGATGATGGCGGTAAGAATAGATTCACGGGAACCTTCACACGTATTCTGCGCTGCTCGTGACGGGCAGGTCTTTGGTTCGATGGACGACGGGGCAACCTGGACCAGCCACCCCTTGCCGGAGAAGGCGAAGGAAGTTCGGGGACTAGCGGTAGGCTGAGAGTAAGCGCTGCTACTGGTTAGTCCATGCGCCGTTCGAGGCTGATCTCGGACAGACCAAGAAGCACAGTTTGGTCCGGTGCCTCTGAAAGTTCACTGAAAGGCAGGCCATACAAAATGAAGGGCCGCTGACCAAATGGTCAACGGCCCTTCATATTCTCTCGTCTACCGAGGGTACCGGAGGCTACGTCGCAAGGTTGGCCTGAAGCCGGTCAATAATCTCTTCAACGGTGGCCTGTTGCCAGGCTTCCGCCCGGGCCGCCGTGCGTGCCCGACGCTCCCGTCCGTAGTCCTGGTCATTGATGTCGGGATTCTCGGCCCGTATGGCTTCCTCAATCTCCATGATCTCTTTTTCGGCCACTTCCGGGCGTTCGATCCAGTGCAATATGTAGCGGTGGTCCGAAGTGTAAAAGACAGCGGTGGGAATGGACATCCATTCCCCATTCTTGAGGAATTCGTTCATTATGTCGTGGTGCTGATCCCTGGGGAAAACTCGCATTTCCCACCCGGCGGCTTCTGCCATGCGGGCCAGTACGGGCAAACCCCGCACTACATCGCCACACCAGTCTTCACCCAACACCAGCATCTTGGTGGGGCCGTCGGGGTTGCTGGCCAATTCCTTCAATGCAGCTTCGTTTTCCGGCGTCACCTTGAAGTTTTCGTAGAAACCATCCATCCGGCCCTTGTTCACATTGATCTGGGCCATGTAGTCTGAATAGGCGAACCCCTCGCTGAATCGCTGGGGAGTTACTGCGCTGGTATTGCTGGCCATAAACTGCTCCTCCTGTCTTCCTGATTGCTGTGGCTTTATGTCAAATTGGTTTCGATACTCGCCGGTACGGCCAACTGGCCGTCAGCCGATTTCTCAACCTCGGTGTCCTTCAAAACCTATTTCCACACTGCCGTCGGGATATACTATGATGGGCACACTGTCTCCGAACAGAAGGGCTTCGTCCAAAGTGTCCTGGCTTTGGTCAACCCTTTTTTCCTCATACTTGATTCCCTGGCGACGCCACGCGTCGCGCAACCGGTCGGAGGCCGGTCAAACAGTCAGGGTATAAACCACAGGAATATCCGCCATATCAAGCCTCCTGTCCCTCCTGGCAATCGAGTCCAATCGGGTGGGTTTGGTGCCATTCTACAACGGCCAACGCTTAGTGTCATTATGGCGCGACGGATGGTTCCGCTCCCCAGTGGAGTATGCTCCAATTCAGAAGACCCCGCGAATGCCTTGAGATCTAACGGAATCACACAAGTTGGTGAACCCGAAGCGACAGAGTTCAGTTGTCTTGCCCAATAGCCCCGGATATAATGGCCCTGATTTGGACAGGATTCGGTGATTCTCTGTTGGCTTTTGGTTAGCCAGTCCCCAAATTGAGAAAACTCAAGACCCGAGGAGGAAGAATGATCGCGCTAGTGGTGACCATCAACATTAAGCCAGGTTTTAAGGAACAGTTCATGGCATCAATGATGGGCGATGCCATTGGCTCCAACAACGACGAGCCAGGCTGCCTGCGCTTCGATGTCCTGCAGGACAACGAGCACGAGAACCGCATTCATTTGTACGAAGTTTACGACGACGATGTCGCAGTAGAGGCCCACCGTGCCGCGCCGCACTACACCAAGTGGCGGGCCGAGGTAGCGGACTGGTTTGACGGAGAGATAATCCGCAACGTCGCTACGCCGGTTTACCCGGCACCTGAAAAGTGGGTGAAGCGACCTCCCGTTGACTGAACTGGTGGCTTACTTAGCTACCATGAAGGGCATCCCCGGGTTCGCGGGATGCCCTTTATTGTTTGGCTCTCAATAACACTGGAGAAGGAAACCCCTTCCTCTAGACGTTTCTTGCCAGCACAGTCCGAAAGGCTTGCAGGAAGGCTTCAATGTCGCCCTCGGTAGTTGCGGTGGAAGTCGCACCCACCAGATTGGAAGCCATCAGGATGCCTTCGTTCAACAAGCCCAGGAACATGCGGTCCCTCAACTCATGATCACCACTGGCAATATCCCGGTAGTTGTTCACGGGATGGTCGCAGAAGTGGATTCCGAAGAGGGAGCCCAGGCCTGTAACCTGCACCGGTACTTCCAGTGTTGAGCAGATTTCCCGGATACCTTGCTTAAGCTCCTCGGTTAGCGCTGCCAGATTACGGTACACTTCGGACGTCAACTGCTCCATGGCAACCGATCCGGCCAACATTGTTAGTGGGTTCGCGTTAAATGTGCCCGCATGGGACACCACGGGCCCGGCGGTTGGGTCGTAAAGCTCCATTATGTCTCTTCGTCCGCCGAATGCGCCGACCGGCAGTCCACCACCGATGATCTTGCCCAAAGCGGTCATATCCGGCGTCACGCCGTAATATTCCTGTGAACCACCCGGGGCAACCCGGAAACTGATTACCTCATCGAAGATCAAGACAGTGTTGTTGGCAGTGGCATAGTCCCGAAGCATCGAAAGGTACTCAGGCTGAGCAGGAACCATTCCCACAGAACCCATTACCGGTTCAATGATTATTGCAGCCAGATCCTCAGCATTGTCTTCCAGAATCCTCAAGGCGGTCGTCGAGTCGTTGAACGGAATTATAGTTACCTGATCGGTTACGCCCGGGACCAGCCCGGCGCTGGCTGGAACTGGCACTGGATTTTCCGGGTCTCCGGCCAGCGAAGGATCTACCCGCACACTCACCGTAACTCCATCGTGGGTACCGTGATATCCTCCCTCAACCTTGGCGAAACGAGTTTTACCGGTAAAAGCTCGAGCCGCCCGGAGAGTGTTCAAAGTGGCCTCGGTACCGGAGTTCGTAAACCTGACCAGATCGAAACTGGGTACACGATCGCAGAGGATGCGGGCCAGGTCCACTTGTCGCTCATTGGGGGCGTTGTATCCCAACCCCTTGTCCAACTGCCGACGTACCGCGTTTATAACCGGGGCCGGGCCATGTCCCAGGATCATGGTGGTCATGGTGTTAATGAAGTCGATGCGCTGTACCCCGTCAGCGTCCATTACCCGACTTCCGGAGGCATCAGTAATAAAGACAGGATACGGTTTCCAGAATATGGAGTTCCGACTGTCCCCGCCTGGCAAATACTCACATGCTTCTTCCCACTTGGCGCGGGACATGGGAGTCAGCTCCAGGTATCGCTCCAGTTCCGAAATGTGTTGAACCGCCAAAGGGCCTCCTGACAGGCCGAACTATCAACTGTTTGCCCTCTGAATTCGGCTGTCAGGACAAGGTTACAACCATCACCGACGAAATCCAAGTGCCAACCCTATGTACATCGGCTGGCATTGAACGAATTCTATGAATGTACCTTCCCCTGGACCCTAGAGTAAGGGAGCCAGCTAAGGATGGGGGAAACTGACCGTGGTAACAATGCCGAGGTTCCTTTGAGGCTTAGGTCAATGCGAACGGTTAGGAGGACCTGGATGGGAGCAAATCACCTAGGTCTACAAGGCTTACCAACCAAGCCAATTGGACATTGGAAGTAACGAAGCAGTTTGTGAGAGGGAACACCGGCGTCGTTTCTGTAGGCAAATGGACCACGAGCACTAGTTATCGCGGCCCATAGTGGTTGATTCAACAGCAACGATGGCAACTGTGGAAGGGTATCAAGTCAGTCTGGAAGGACTATCCTTCTCTTTGTCTGACCTTAAGGGGGAACGAGATTGCTTCAGTGCTGGTCAGAAAAGTAGGGGTCATCCCCTTGCTTAATCGCAGGCGTTACCACTTGGTAGATTGTTCTGCGTAAACGTGGTCCGCAAATCTGTAGCTGATACCTTCTTCGTCAAATAGAGACGTCCCAAGCAGGCCGGAGAATTTGTTGAGGTTGGAAGTTAGACTGTAGTTGGTTCTCAACTTTCGCCGGGTTTGGTCCAGCCATTCGTCTAAACGAAACTTGGCGATCACCCCGAAGGAAGAACCTCGCGGAAATTCCAATTCGTCTGCCATGGTCTTGCCAATAAGCCCGCGAGTCTGGCGATACACATACTGGGACAAATGATGCCTTTCGGCTGAATCGGTTATTCCGGCGACCACCGGCGCAGAGTTAATCAGGGCGTGGGCCATAACTATGGATTCAAACTCTCAGGAGGGCTCAAACATGAGCCCAATTTCATACAGCCGCAAGGCTTCCTTCGCACCCTTGCACAGGATGCTTTCAGGGATGCCCATCAACCAACCGCTGTAGCGCCAGATTGCCATGAATCCGTCGTACTCTCTTGACTGTAGTCAGCGCCAGGGTCTTCATATGCTTCAGCAACTTCGCCGAAAAAACGGAAATAGCATAGCCCAGATGCGCCGAACTGATCGGCAACCCCCACGCTTCTTGATCCCATTCGAGCGACGCGCTCAATAGAAGCCTCACTCGTCCGTGAATTGGGCGGATACGGACCGACAACTTCCAGCCGATTCTTTCACGGTCCATACCACCCGGCAGGAAAATGTCCATCATGTAGCGGTTTTTTTGTCAAATGCCTGATGTCTTGGTCTCGCACCCTGCCGGTAACGAAGAAAGACTTGGCAAAGTTGGTCGTGAAGCCTTCAATGAGAACCCCGGCCACAAATGCCACCAGAAAGGGCCTCGAATTCCGGTGGAACATACGGATTCCCGGGTTAAAAGCGGAGGGGTCAACCCAATCTGGCGTGGCTGAAGCATTATCGAAGAATGTTGGCAGCGAATCCGGGGCGTCTGGAAAAGCATCCCAGCCTTCGTTGTCCATGCCGCCCTCAATTAGCCGGTTTTGGTCCTGGGGCCTGAACTCCGCCAGGTCTGCTGCCATCTCCTCATCCACCGTATCTCCGATCAGGGTATGCGCAACTTAATTATCCGCCACTTCGGGTGCAATAGTGTGGTCCTTCTCATAACCTTGAATGTAGTCCGTAGGAATAACCATAAGCGTTTGCACTTCATCATGCCAATTGCGCTACTATTCGGCTGGTCTAAACTCTATCTGCCCCACCGATTCTCACTTCAATCCTGGCGGTCGCCCAGAACTCCGGAACAGTAGCCTCTATCCTCTTATCTACCATCGGTCGGCCGACGATACACACCTGAATCGACTTTTAGTTCAGAACACACGACATATACGGCTACCTATTTGGTTCGAACTCCAACCTAGCTTTCTTCACCCTCTACCCGAAGGTCGGGAAGCCAACGGAGGAATGGTGGCAGGTACCAGTTGCCTTTGCCCAGCACTTCCATGCTTGCCGGCACCAGCACCGACCGCACCAGGGTTGCGTCCAGAAATACTGCTATTGCCAGTCCGAATCCCACCAATTGATTAACCACAGTTACACCCGAAGCGAATGCCCCAAACACCACCACCATAATCAACGCCGCGCCGGTAATCAGGCCAGCGGTTGAACGAAGGCCGTAGGCGACGGCCTCGGTGTTGTTGCCGCTCTCGTCGTAGCGTTCCCGTATCCGGCTGAGGAGGAATACGTGGTAGTCCATAGAAAGGCCAAATAGAATCGTGAACAAAAACAGGGGAATCCAGGCGTCAATGACGTCTGCTTGCTGGAACCCAAACAGGTCCGCTGCAAATCCCTTCTGGAAGACCAGCACCAGCAGTCCATAGGTTGCTCCCACGGACAGCAGGTTCATGAGGATAGCCTTGAGCGGTATGACAATGGACCGGAAAACCATCATCAAGATCAGGAAGCTGAGGCCCAGAACGAAGGCAAAGACTATGGGAGTGTAAACATCGACAATGCCGTAGAAATCTGTGGATTCAGCAGTCGGTCCGCCCACATATACGTCGGCGGCAACTCCCTCAAAGGCAGCCGGTATATGCCGCTCCCGGAGGTCGGTCATGTCGTCGGCCGCCTCAGGGCTGTTGGTCTTACCGGGGAAAGGTAAACTCAGCAGGGCCAGATCCCGGTCGTCATTCACCACCATTGGCCGGGGAGGCAGAGGGAATGCCGGATCGGCCACCAGCGACTGGTTCAGTTTTTCAATTGCCCCAAGCACTTTCGGGTCGTCTATGTCGCCGGACACCACGATTTCAGCCGGACTCAAAAAGCCGGCGGGCGTTACCTCTCCAAAGGAAAATTCCTTCTCCATCAACAGGAATGCCTTCTTAGTCTCAGCTTCGTCCGGGAAAGTGTTCACATCGTTGAGGCCGGTACGGATATCCAGGTAGAAGTAGGACAGGAGCAACATCGGAACACCGACAATGAGAAGGCTAACGATGGGCTGCCAGGTAACGGTTTTAGTGATGAAGTCCCAAAATCCCCCTTCCGAGGTGTCAGCGCCCTTAAGGGCAAATCTCGAAAGGAAGGGTATCGTAAGGAAATTCACCCGCTGACCCAACAATGCAAGGACCGCAGGCAATAGGGTCAGGGTAGCTGCCAGCGTGGCCAGCACCACCAGGATGGCACCCAAGGCCAGGGACTGGTAGAAGGATGCGGGGACGATGAAAAGGCCGACCAGCGCCAGCACGACGGTGACGCCACTGAACAACACCGTTCGTCCTGCCGTATTGCCCGTTCGCGCGACAGCTTCCCGCGGCGACAGGCCATGCCCCAGTTCTTCCTTGAAGCGCAGAACTATCAGCAGTGAGTAATCGATGCCCACTGCCAAGCCGATCATAACCACCATCATGTTGACAAAGAAAACTAGCTGGAACTGCTGGCCGATGATGGAGACCGCTGCCAGGGCGATGATAATGGAAACAATTGACAGCCCCAGGGGGAGCAGGGTGGCGACCACCGCGCCAAAAAGTATCAGCAGCACGATAAGGGCCACGGGGACGCCGAACCGCTCTCCATTTGCCAGGTCTCTCTCTGCCAGTTCGAAGTTTTCATGGTTAACGCTGGCGTTCCCGCCGATGAGAACGGTGAAGTCATTCCCTTGGTTCGCCTCTTCTACGATGTGGATGACGTCAGCGACGTTGGCGGTAGCTTCCTGGGACGTACCGGCCAGCGTGTAATGCAACATAACGGTATTCTGGCCTGCGGAAACTAACAAGGGAAGCAACTGCTGCTGTTGTTCAGGAGATATAGCGGGCCCGGCATCAATCACCTGATAGTAGTGGGACACCGGCGAGTTGCCTATACCGCCCGATATAATCTCCGGTCCCAGGGCAGAGATTTCGTCATGTACCGATTCCACCTTGGCGCGAAAGCCCTCGTCGGAAACCGTCATCGTGGGAGACTGGATGATTACAATCTCAGCCAGTTTTTCCGGGCCACGCAGACGCTCTACCAGCAAGGCGGAGGCCTTTTCAGATTCGTAGCGTCCAGCCAGTCTAAAGTCGGTGGTTGTTGCGCTATCCAACAATGCGCCTGAGATTCCTACGCTAACCACGACCAGGAGAACCCAAATGCCGATGACGACCAACGGCCTCTGCGCACTAATTCGAGCCAGGTATCCAGTCACTACACACCTCCCCTTACAATCGGTTCCTACACTAAACCTTGCACCACGATAGTCCAAATATTAGCACGGAGCGCTTTGGAGCTGTATCTGCCACATCAATTTGCACCAAGAAACCGCTGACAAGACCCGCCTGGTCTCGACAGCGGACGGACGCGAAGATTACCCGGTTGTGCGTGAGAGAGGCTAAAAAACTAGGTCTCTACGCCCAAATCACCGGGAAATATCTAAGCTGGGGAAGGAGCGGCAACCCGGGGAAAGTAGATAGACCTAAGCGACCGACTGGCCAGGCTGAAAAGCATAGCAGTGAGAAAGAGACAGCCGCCGCCGGCCAGAATTACGGGCGCCGAAAGAAATGAGAAGTACGTCAACGTATTGCCAACATCCACCAGGCCGGCGTTGGACAAATTGGCGAAAGCCATGCTTCCACCAACGTGGAAAGAATATACGCCGGCGACCCGTCCGCGCACTGAATCGTCAATTATGGACTGGATTACCGTGTGGGTGATGGTCATGAAACCACCCTGGCTCATGCCTACTGCTATGGTAGCCAACAAGGACAGGAATGGGTCAGATGAAAGGGCCAAAACTATCGGACTAAAACCGCTAGAGATACCAAATATCAGAAATAGTTTGCCTCTTACTCTTTCGCTATGTATTCCTGCCAACCAGACCGCAGTGACCAGCGCGCCGATACCCACACCCATTAACAGGTATTGGCTGCCGCGTTCACCGGGTATGCCCAGTTTGTTCTCCGAGAGAATGGGCAGCATGGATTCGTAGGACATGGTAAAAGCGCAGTGGGCCAGAACGATCAGGACCATCGCCAGGACCGTAGGGTGGGAATAAACGTAACCGAAACCAGCCGCCAGGTTGCCGAAGAATCCTCGGCGGGCATCCATGCGTCCGGTGGAACGGGTCGCTATACGGGCAACTTGGACCAACCCAATCGCATAAAGCACGGCACAGGCCCAGAACACGGGTTCCTGACCAACGGACTGGGCAACCAGGAATCCAACCAGGCCACCCAGGAAACGAGAGCCTTGCTGGGTAGCCTCGTTAAGGGCAATGGCATTAGGCAACAATTCCCGGGGCACAAGGTTGGGGACAAGGGACTGGGTAGTAGTCATCTGCGCCGAACGCAAAGTTCCGTTGAGTAGGGAAAGGGCCACCAGCCACCAGACGTTGACTAAACCCACTAACACCAGGAGAGCCAGCAGAATATTGTGAGCCAGGTTAAGCGTGTAGGTCCATTGGAGCACAGTCTGGCGGTCGAACCGGTCAGCAAGGAAACCGGTAATTACGGTGGAAAACACCCGGGGAATCATCGCGGCAAAGGTGACGAGTCCCACCCACCAGTACCCGCCAGACAAATCGTCCGTCAGGGCGGCCCTGGCCGCTATTAGTGCCCAGGCCGCAGAGCCCGCGCAAAGGTTCGCTGTCCATAGGGTCAGGTAGTCCTTGTGTTCTAACGCCTGTAGAAAGCGATTAAAGGGCGTGGCCAATGCCTCGCCAAGTCTACCTGCCAAAATCGCGCTCCGGAAACTAGCTGAAGTTCAGGCTGCGCACCTAGCCCAGCACTGGTGGGAGAAGAAACCGGGACCCGAAGACCAGAGAATGTCAAAGAGTTACCAGACGGGATTACGGCTTCCCTTTCCAGGCGCTACCGATCTTCGCCGTTTCGATTTCGGGCATTATATACCTGTAACCAGTTCAAGAAAAGCCGATCCCCTAGAGAGGGCAGGGCGTACTTCGCCAAGAATGCCGATGCTTTTCTGGCAGAGACCTAGCTAACTGCGGCCCAACGAGGTATGCCCTGTATGCGCACACTGGCTACAAGATAGAAAGACTGGTTCAGACGGCGAATTTCGAGTTCCTGGAATTCGTCGCCTACTTCCAGGTGACGGGAGATTGCAGCCAGCAGATCCCGTCGCAAATTGTCCTTGACGTCGGGCTCCAGCATGTCGTAGCGATCCCGATTGATTGCCTTTTGGAGTCGCTCTCGTGCGATATCCTTGGTGCCGTCCGGCATTTCCTTCGTATCGGTTCGGCCCATGGTCCGACGCAATCGACTAAGCATGGGTGTACTCGCTTCGGTTGATCCCCATGAGATACCTGACTCGGTCCATCAACCCGGATTTGGGTTCAAGGTCCATAAGCGGAACATCATCACCGTCAATGCGGGCGGCAATTCGGGAAAACGCCATGCCTGAAGGGGACCTCTTGTCGTGGATGACAGGAACTCCCTGGTTGGTGGCAGTAATGAGCCGATCGTCGGCAGGCACCATCCCAAGGATATCCACGGCCAACAACTCCACGATGTCGTCTTTGTCCAACATATCGCCGCTCTTTACCATGCCGGGCCTCACCCGGTTAATGATTAGCCTTGGCCCATGAAGTTCGGCCGCCTCCAGCAGTCCGATTACTCGGTCAGCGTCGCGTATGGCGGAGACCTCGGGAGTGGTTACCACAATCGCTTCCTGGGCGGGGCCGATGGCATTGCGGAATCCCTGCTCTATACCAGCAGGACAATCAATAATTATGTAGTCAAACTCCAACTCCAATTTGCCGCACAGGTCGGTCAACTGTTCGGCGCTGATGCAGTTCTTGTCCCGGGTTTGGGCAGCGGGGATAAGATACAGCTCCTTCAATTGCTTGTCCCGGATCATTGCCTGGTGCAGTTTGCACCTGCCTTCAATGGCGTCCACTAAGTCGTAGACGATGCGGTTCTCCAGTCCCATCACCACATCGAGATTACGGAGGCCGATATCGGTGTCGATAACTACCACCTTGTGTCCGCGCAAAGCCAGGCCGGTACCAATATTCGCGGTCGTGGTGGTTTTGCCTACTCCTCCTTTGCCCGACGTGACGACTAAGGTCTTACCCTTCATAAAGTATTCCTCCCTGGTAATCTTCACGCCGCCGGGTAAAAGGGACTACGAAGACTGAACCGCGGCGCAAATATGCAATCTTGGGCGCCACGGCACGGCTGTCAGACCTTGCTAGCTTCACGTCGTCGGGCGCCTCGCCCACGTACGAGCCAATCTGCATGCGGTGGGATTCCAGATTAAGAGCGAAAATAGTTGCCTTGGTATTATGGTCGGCGCCGGCCCGGGCCAAACCTCTGAGGGCGCCCAGCACTACTATGTCTCCCCCGGCAACGATTTCGGCTCCAGGATTGACGTCGCCATACACCACCACGTCACCCGGATATTCAATTATTTCACCGGAACGGCAAGTGGCCTTAATGATCAGGGCCTCACTTCCTCGACGCAGCCAGGGAGCAGCTTCCTTCCCGGGCAAGGCGGGCCCAATGTCAGAATGATTGGCATATCCCTCTCCCGACTTCTCAACTCCAGGCGACGGCAACCCAGACAAATCCCCGGTTTCTACTTCTTGCCCTGGTTCCGACCCGGATCGGGAGGGAGAATCGGCACTGGGGGAAGCAAAATCATCGCCGCCCTGCTCGGAGTCGGGCGACTCATTCTCTGCGGCAACACCGGTTTCCTGGCCCTCAGCCGGGTTAACTCGAGGCAACACCGCAGCAGGGTTAGTACCTTCCTCGCCATCAAGCAGTGACCCTCCGTCCTCGAACAGGTCCAGTACCATTTGACGGTCATCGACTTCCCGGTCTTGACAGTCCTCTGGTAGTGAACTCTCCTGACGACTTGAAGAGTTGTCATCATCCCCAACAACAGGGACATCCTCTCTACCAATATCAGATTCGCCAAAGTAGGAGGAATTCGTGGAGGCAAGACCAGGAGACGCCAACTCCGGCCTCACACTTGTCAGTGCCGTCAGAGCTCTTTGCAAAATCTCGGGAGCGCACCAGTAGCGGGTCACCGTAAGTCCCGTTTCCCGGTCCAATATTTCCTTGATAGCAGTCAACTGTTCGGGAACCAGGATGCGACGACCTACATTTACCGATACAGTGCCGCTGGAATAGAGTCCACGGCATACCTCCAGGTACTCCCGCAGGCTCCTTTCTGCAATTTCAAAGGGCACATTGTCATCAATGGTGAAATCGACGTTGGTGCCACGGCCCAACACCTGAATAGTTTCCGTTTCCTGCATAAGGATTTCTTCTGCCTAGTATTGCGGATGCCTAGTATTGCGGAAATTCCAGTTCGTAGGAGCCGCCGAACCTGTCCAAAACATTCGACAATTCCGGGGCCGCGCTGGCCCAAAAACTGCGGAACGCCTTTAACGGAACGCTTCCGAACAAATGGAGAACTACAGAGAAAAAGGCTACAAAATAAGCCGGGTTATACCCGTAAAACAAGGAACACCGCCTCACAACACTCTTACCCAGATTCCAGATTTTTTATATCAAGTTGCCATTCGCCCAGTCAAGGCTTATGTTTGCCGTTTTTTCAATGAATATCACTTTAGTAAATTTGAAGTCGAACATGCTAGCATTAAAGAATCGGCTGACCAAGATGGTCAGCCGAAATTTGTTTACCTATCGACGTCCCTACACACTCCACCAATCAGGTTGATCTGTGCCAATCACGTAACTATGTTTTCCCCTTGCATTCTACGGAGCGGCGCCGAAAACTGCTACGGAACAGGTAAAGGAACCAGGGCGACCTCCCAGGTTGTGGGTCAGGCCCAAATCGGCCTTTTGCAACTGGCGGGCGTCCGCTTTTCCCTGAAGCTGTTTATAGACCTCGTAAATCATCCTGATTCCACTGGCCCCAATCGGGTGGCCAAAACATTTGAGGCCGCCATCGGTGTTTACCGGCAGTTCGCCCTCCAGGGTGAAGGTGCCATCAGCCACATCTTCACTTCCACGGCCACGCGGACTGAATCCCAGATCCTCATAAATTATAAGTTCGGTTATGGTGAAACAGTCGTGGACCATGGCCATGTCGAGTTCTGCCCTGGGGTTCGAAATGCCCGCTTCCTGGTACGCCGACTGGCTGGCCCGAACGCTCTCGGGAAAGTGGGTGAAGTCCCAGTCGCTTCTAATGGCACCGAAGGCGCCCACGGATAAGGCCAGGGCCTTTACCAGCACATAATCCTGACGGAAAGTCCGAGCAATCTCCGGGGTAGTGATAATGGCGGCCGCTGCCCCGTCGCTCACGCCACAGCAGTCAAAGAGACCGAGAGGCCAGGCAATCATCGGAGCGTTCACCACTTGTTCCGGGCTGATTTCCTGCTGGAAGTGGGCCCGTGAGTTCAGGGTGCCGTTGTGATGGTTCTTGGCTGCTATTTGTGCCAGGGTATGTTTTCCTTCGTCGTACGGTATGCCGTACTGGTGGAAATATCGGGTAGCCGCCATAGCAAACTGGGAAGGAGGCGGGGCCGGCGGCGCAACGTCCGAGCCTGGAGCCTCGGGGACGGCCAGCCCCGAGAATCCGGAGTCCTTGAGCTTTTCGACACCGACCGCCAAAACAATGTCGTAAATCCCGGCTGCCACGGCGTAAGCGGCGTTGCGGAAGGCATCAGTCGCGGTGGCGCAGGCATTTTCCACCCGGGTAATGGGTATATAGTCGAGCTTCAAGGCCTCCGCCAGGGGTTGGCCCGTCCTAAAACTGCTGACCGTACCCAACCAGGCAGCCTGCACATCCTTTGGCTCGATACCAGCGTCTCCATAGGCTTCGTAAGCAGCCTCAACCATCAGGTCGGCGGCGCTGGCATCCCAACGTTCCCCGAACTTGGTGCACCCCATCCCGATAATAGCCACACGGTCCTTGATTCCACTCATGCTAGTCCTCCGATTCTGTAGCCCTGGATTCGGCGTCAAAACGTCTTGGGACCGCTTTCCAATAATAGTTGTGTATACCGTTAACGACTCTCAGTTTTCGGAAGCTCATCGTTACCGGCATTCCCACTCGGACTTCCTCCAATTCCCGGTCGGTCACCATGCAGAGGAGGCGTCCGCCACCCTTGAAATCGACCACGCTGACTACCAGGGGGGTATCTACAGCCCCGGCAATGTAGTCCATGGAGTAGGTAAATACCTCACCCGGCCGGTCACTGAGACGAACGGTATCGAAGTCATCTGCAACCTGGCAATCCACACAGACCCGTTGGGGCGGATATTGAATGTAGCCGCAGGCATTGCATTTCCCAGCGTAGAGCCGCAGATTCTTGTCGCTCTCCCTCCACATTGCGGACACTGAAGGCGACGCCGGCGTGGGACGCCTGGCCGCGTCGTCGGTAGTCCACACGTCGCGCCAACGGGCGTAGGTCTCATAGCTCTTTAGCACTGCCCGTGACTCCAGGTGGCCAGCCAGTCCGCTCGATTTTTGCGTCATTTCTTCAGCATGTTCGGTCGAGCGAAATGCCAGAACATCGCTGCCGTCGCCATAGGAAACAGCCAATAACAGGTCACCCGCCTGCGCCGATTCCAGTGCCCCTACCAGAAGCATCAAGGGAAATGCCGCGCCAGTATTTCCCAGGCGGCCAAAGAGAGGATCCTGTACCTGATCCGGCTGCAACCCCAATCCTCGGACCAAGCGGGCATGGCGGCGGGCATCGGGGCCGTAAAGAGCAACCTTGGAGAAGTCCTGGATGCTCATACCGTTCTTTTCCAGAAAGCCGGCCACAGCGTCGGCAATTATTCGTTCCAAGCCCTCTTCGGTGGCAAACCGGTCTTCCCAGGAGCGGACGAAGGCATCTCCTGATGACCGCCAATTGTCCAGCATGTTTTCGGTAAGAGAGTAGGACCCTGACAGTTCCGCAATAACGCCATCACCGCCAACCAGGAAAGCTGCGGCGCCGTCACCGGAATTGCGCTCCATCTCACTGCGCGGCGCTCCCTGCCGGCTGTCGGAAACTACCACGAGCACTTGGTTGGCCGAACCCGCCACCACAGCGTCCAAGGCCGACCGGAGGGCAGTGGTTCCGGCCCGGAGCACATCGGTTACGTCCGCCGTGAATATATCGCGCCGCAGGTCAAGGGCTGTGGCGACGATGGCTGCGGCCTGTTTCTCGGCATAGGGGACGGTAGAACTGGCGAAAAAGAGGCCGTCTATCTGGCCTCTATCCCGATGCTGCAGGCAGTCCAGGCCTGCCGCCACCGCCATGGTAACGCTGTCCTCGTCAAAGTTGGCTATTGCCCGTTCTTGAGGTCCAGACCAGCCCTCAGTTTCACGACCCAACCTGAAACGAGGTATGTATGCTCCATGAGCCAGTATGCCTGCCAAGGGTGCTCCTTGCTTGATAGTGAGTGAGGGTATGCTAACAGCGGGGTTTTTCCAGTGTCAATTTGGATAGCCCCTTCATATAGCCAAGCGTCATACAGAAATGTCAAAGATGGGGAGGCGCGGTTGTATGGACAGAGCCAAGAGCAATGAAGGAAACCAGTCAATGAAATCGTTTCATCAAGTTATCTGGCCAGCTTTCAGGGCTCTCCTATTTCGTATACTTATTCTTGAATGGAATTATAGATATTGCCATTTGTGTTAAAGATATCGTCGTATGCTACAATTTAGAATTAGGAAATGGCCTATAACAACGGAAAGTCGGCTACTTTATCCTCGTTAGAGCAGCTTACAACGTGAACAAGCTTCGACTATTTGGCACGTATCTCCTGGTTATGGCAGTCGGCGCCGCTTTGGCGCTAGCCGTAAACTATGCGATTGAGGTCCCGTTCGAAGCGCAGACACAGGCTTCAGTTTCTTCTTCGAGCTTGCCCCCGGAATTTGAACGCCTTGAAGAAGTCTGGGACCTGCTCCAACGCGAGCATATTGACCGGCAAACTTTGGACGCATCTGAACTGAGCGACGGCGCCATCAAGGGGATGCTGGACGCCTTGGACGACCCCTATGCCTCTTATCTTAACCCTCAACGGTTCGGTGAAGAAGAATCAAGAATCCAGGGGGTCTTTGAGGGAATCGGCGCCCAGGTGGGAATTAGGGACGAACTATTAACGGTTATCGCACCCTTGCCTGACACCCCCGCACAGCGAGCAGGAATCCGGGCCGGCGACGTGATCCTGGCAGTGGATGGCGAGAGCACCGAGAATCTGAGCCTGCAGGAAGCCGTTTCTCGTATCCGAGGACAAAGAGGAACAACGGTCCAACTGCTGGTTCGACACGCGAACCAGACGGAGCCCGTCATGATTCCCATTACCAGAGGAGTGATCCCCCTGGAAACAGTACGCTTCACCATGCTCCAAGACGATATTGGGCATTTGCAAATCACCAGTTTCGCTTCCAATACCAACCAGCATGTAGAAGAAGCCCTCCAGGAATTCAAGGAAGCCGGAGGCCGGGGATTAGTCGTTGATCTGCGCTTCAATCCCGGTGGTTTACTTGGCGTAGTAGTCGACGTGACCAGCCAGTTCCTCGAAGATGGTCTGGTTACCTACGAGCTGAATGGCCAGGGAGAGCGTCGGGAGTGGAAGGTGGCTTCAGGAGGCTCAGGCCAGGATATTCCCATGGTGGTGCTGGTCAACCAGTACAGCGCGAGCGCCAGCGAAGTTTTCGCCGGGGCTATCCTGGACCACGATCGTGCGCCGGTGATCGGAGAAACTACTTTCGGCAAGGGGAGTGTCAATACAAGGCACCGCCTTTCCGACGGCTCGGGAATTTACTACACTATAGCCAGATGGTATACGCCGAATGGCACTCTGATTGAGGGCTTTGGAATAGACCCTACCATCGAAATAGTAGCCGAGCCAGACGCGCAAACAGATACCCAATTGCAACGGGCCGTGCAATTGCTGGAAGAACAAGTGGGTCCTTCGCCCAACCAACAGTTCTAACCGAACTTCGTCAAACCTAAAGGTAAACAATATGCCCAGCAGAAAGAAAAAAACAGTGGTTAAGGAACAGCCGAACAACCGCTTGATTGCCACCAACCGCCAGGCGTTTTTCAATTACGAGGTTCTTGACCGGTACGAGGCAGGCCTGTCCCTCACGGGTACGGAAATCAAGTCGGTTCGAGCCGGCAAAGTGGACCTGCGAGAAGCCTACGCAAGGTACCAGAATGGCGAAATGTGGCTATTCAACTCACATATAGCCCAGTATGACCCGGCCAGCATTTATAACCACGACCCTCGTCGCTCCCGTAAACTGTTGCTGCACCGGGAACAAATCACCAAACTGGCCGATGAAGTGGCCCAAAAAGGCTTGACCATCGTGGCTTTGAGGCTTTACATCAAGAACCACGTTGCAAAGGTTGAACTGGGTTTGGCAAGAGGCAAGCGTCAATTCGATAAACGAAGGGCTATCAGGGATCGAGACATGGACATGGAGGCGCGACAGGCAGTGCGGGCCGCCAGGTAGCGCGCATTGGAAGAAGCCCTTTTAGTCTCTTTGGGACAAAAACCACTTGCAGAAGGGGAAGGCTTAATGCCCTTCCCCTTTTCATTTCTGGATTAGGGTATAATCCTGCATTGCAATAGATATGCCACACCACTTGACCTGCGTTGGCAGGCTTAGTGAAGTAACCCGTTAGGAGGAAAACTTTGATACGCAGCCTTGGTGAGAAGGAACCCAAAATTGCAGATTCCGCCTGGATTAGCGAATTTGCCTACGTCGTCGGGGACGTCGAGATCGGTGAAAACAGCAGCATCTGGCCTGGTGTAACCATCCGGGCTGATGGCGAGGAAAAAGTTGTTATAGGAAATAACGTCAACGTCCAGGAAGGGGCCGTAATTCACGGCAATGGCTTGGTAATTGAGGACAATGTTACCGTAGGCCACAGCGTTGTAGTTCACGGGATGCGGATCGGGACCGGTTCGCTGCTGGGAAACAACTGCACTTTCCTGCACCGTTCCACCATCGGTAAGGAGTGCCTCATCGCAGCCAACTCCGTTGTACTGTCCGGTACCGATGTGCCGGACCGGTCGTTCTTAACCGGCATACCTGGAGAGGTTAAGCGGCAGGTAAGTGAGACCCAGATCGCCAACATGCAGCACACGGCCGAGTCCCTGGTGGAGAGGGCTAAGGTCTTCAAGGAAAATGGCCTCTAGCCCATACCGGCAATTGCTATTGAACCTGCCGTGGGCCTCGTAATCCGTTTGAGGTACCTTATCCCAACCGGTGAGCCACCGGCAGGACTTCAGAAGCCAGGTGCTCCATTACACCGATACAGGCATCAATTCCGTCCACTCGGAAATCATAGGTTAGCTGGTCGATGCCCAATTCCCGACAATAGTAAACGTCGTCAATCACCTCTTGAGTGGTCGCGATGATTACGCCACCGGTACGGACAGTTTTTTCCTCAGAAGCATCCAGATCCGTAAAGTGCAGGCTTCGTTTCAATGAAATGGAAATAGCGCCGGGGTCGCGTCCTGCCCGTTCGATTTGCTCTCTCAGGTAAGGCAGGTTTTGGGCCACGAAGTCTGGCGTTTGTCTGGTGGTGTGCCAGCAGTCGCCGTACTTGGCCACCCTGCGAAGTGCCGCCCGACTATGCCCGCCTATCCAGATCGGCACCTGAGGTTGCTGCAAAGGCTTGGGGTAAAACTGGATTCCATCGATGTCAAAATACTTTCCGTGGTATTCCGGGTTGGCTTCGGTCCACAGGCACCGGAAAATTTCCAGGTACTCGTCGCTCATGGGGCCCCGCTCGGCGTAAGGAACCCCGAGAGTATCAAACTCCTTCTCCAGCCAGCCCACACCCACGCCGCAAATCATCCTACCGCCGCTCAGCACATCCAGGGATGCGAACATCTTTGCCTGCACAATCGGGTTTCGGTAGGGAAGGATAATCACCGTACTGCCCAGCCTGATGGTCTCTGAGCAAGCAGCCATATACCCCAGCATGGTCATAGTTTCGAGAAATGGCTCGTCCGCCGGCCTCGAAAAGGACCCGTCAGCGGTGTAGGGGTATTGGTTTGTGCCGCCCGTGGGCAGAAGAATGTGATCTCCCGCCAGGACAGACTCAAACCCCAATTCCTCCGCACACTGCACGAACCTGCGGATTCCTTCCGCATCAGGCAAGCGGGGAATGCTTAAACCTATGTTCATACGAATCTACATTCTCCACGCAAATAGATAGCCCAGACCTCGTTCAGTCCCCGGTGCGAGTGAGTGGAGAACCCGCGGCCACAGTGCGGTATTGTAACAGGGAATGCGCGAGGTAGAGAGAGGAATATAAGAAGGACTTGGTGCCGAAGGTCGGATTCGAACCGACACGGGGTTGCCCCCACCGGTTTTTGAGACCGGCGCGTCTACCATTCCGCCACTTCGGCCTGCCTGATGCCCCTATGGTGCTCCCGCTGATTCCAGGGGCATGCAAGGAATATTGGGTGTGTATTATACCACCAACAGGGTGGTCGTACACTGAAAACCATCGCTACAAACCATGGGCGCCCCGGTCGCGGAGCATCGCCGCCTTGACGCAAATGGGCAAGCAACCCTATAATCTCCGGACTGGAGTGTACACAATCAATGCCTAAAAGAACCTATCAACCAAAAAAACGCCGCCGCGCCAGAGTGCACGGCTTCAGGGCTCGCTCCCGCACTTCAGACGGGAGGGCAGTCCTGCGTCGCAGAAGGTTTAAGGGGCGGCACCGCCTTACGGTCTAGCGGGCTGCCCAAGAATGGAACGCCGTTCTCGTCTAACCGAAAGCAAGCGCTTTGCCCAAATACATCGTGACGGCGCCAGTTCGGCGAACCGCTTACTGGTAATAAGAGTTTTACCAAACGGTTTGGAACACAGCCGATTCGGCTTTGTTGTAAGCAAACGTATCGGCAACGCCGTAACGAGAAACCTGATAAAGCGCAGACTTCGGGAGTCTGTCCGACAGACCAACACTAAGGAAGGATGGGACGCAGTCATAATAGCTCGTCGCGGGGCCAGCAGCGTGGAATTTCGTCAACTTAAGGACGCAGTAGACAGCCTATTATTACGCGCTAAACTGGCCAAGACCAGCCCATCCTCGGAACAGTAGTCAAACATGAGATATGCCGCCGTGAGTTTGATACGCTTTTACCAGGCGGCAATCTCACCCTACCTCCCATCGGCTTGCCGCTATACTCCAAGTTGTTCCCATTACACCGCCCAGGCGATATCAGAATATGGGTTGGGGCGGGGAAGTTTGCTTGGGCTCCGGCGCATTCTGAATTGCAGGCCCTGGGGAGGGAAAGGGTACGATCCGGTACCATAAGAGATGTCCTTTATTTCATACTTCCCTTCCGTTCTTAGACAACTGCACCATTTCTTGAAATCGTTTGATGCCCACGCCAATGGCAGGCCGGGTTTGAGGCTGCCGCTCGCCAACAGGCTAGGACTGTTGTCGGCTATGCTTTTGGCGTTGCTTGCAATCTCCTGCACCCCCAATCTAGGTGGTGACAACATAGGCTGGACACCGGTTTCCGTAACCTTTTCGGAAAACCCCGGTGATCCCACTCGGGTCTACGTTGCCTCGCAGATGGGGTCGGACCTTGGCGACCTGGGTTCGCAGCTGGGCCTCGATTTAGGCGACGACGAGCGCAAAGTGAAACTCATTGCCCTCGAGGACTTTGGTTCCGGTACCCCCAGAGTGGCGTGGACTTTTCCTCCTCTGAGTAGCGGACAAGGGCTGGCAGGCGTATTTGGACCGCCCGCGGTCAGCCGGGAATTGGGGTTGGTTTACATTGGAGCGGTGGACGGGCACATTTATGCCATTTCCCACGAAACAGGGCAAGACCTGGGCGGTTGGGAGAGGGCCGTCAGAAACGATCCTTCGCAGGAACCTCAACCTATAATCGCCGGCCCAGTGCTTGCGGATGTCATCCGCAGCGATACCGGCCCTGCCACTATTTTGTTGGTCGCCTCCGAAGACGGCAATCTTTATGCCTTCGATGCAGCCAGGGGAGAAGAGTTGCCCTGGTCGCCCTTCCGTACCGAGGGAAGGATATGGTCTACACCTTCAGTCCAAAACAGCATCGCCTACTTTGGTTCGCAGGACCACACCGTATATGCCGTGGATCTAAGGGACGGCAACGAACTGTGGCGCTACCAGACGGGCGGGGCCGTAGTCGGCAACCCTCTTCTTTTCCAGGGGAATGTAGTTGTGGGGTCTTTCGACAAGAAGCTATATGCGTTGGACGCGGACGACGGTGAACTGGAATGGTCCTTCGAGAGTGACAACTGGTTTTGGGCAGGTCCAGTTACCGACGGAGAAACAATTTTTGCTCCTTCAATGGACGGATATATATATGCCCTGGACGGATCGGTCCCTCCTTCGGGCGAACCCAAGGGGGCCCTGTGGCAGCACAACATGGAGTCGCCGATTGCTTCCAGGCCCGCCCTGGTTCCCCTGGGACTCGTAGCGGCCTCAGTGGATGGCAGAATGCGCCTACTGAGTACCAGCCCTTCAGACTTGATTGACGGGGAAGTGATCAGTAACTTGCCCAGCCTGGAAAATGGCGAGATTAAGTCACCCCTTGTTGTTGGTGCGCCTTCGGCGCCATCTGTCGGAGAGGAAACGCCAGGCCTTTCGGTGATTCAACGACATTCGGTCTTTGTAGGCGGCGATGAAGGTACAGTTCGCAGGATATCGGTTACGGAGGGCCAAGATAAAGAGTCAATTTGGTGTTTCGATAGCTCGATCCACAGGCAATGCAATTAGCGCTTAGGACAGGCAACCGCCGGGCCACCGCGTTGCGTTTTTAGGAGTCCCCTTGGAGTTCTTCTTCCTCCTTTGGAATGAAATAATAATACGCCCCATGCTCAACACCCTTATGGTGTTGTACGTTGTTTGCTTCAACAACATGGGGCTTGCCATTATAGTTTTCACCGTTCTGGTACGTTTGATAACTCTGCCCCTGACCCTCAAGCAAATTCGCCAAATGCGGCGAATGAGCCTGTTGCAACCCCGCATGAAGGAGATTCAGGACCGTTACAGCGGCGACCGTGCACGAGTTTCTCAAGAAACCATGAAATTGTATCGCGAGTCAGGGGTAAGCCCCGTAGGTTGCCTGGGCCCGCTGGTCGTTCAACTACCTATCCTCATAGGCCTTTTCCGAGTCCTCATTCAGACTCTGTTTACTAAACCCGAAGACTTGGTAGGATTGTCTCAGAAGCTATATTCCTGGATCACTTTCGTACCGATCCACTCTGCCGCTCCTTTGAACGACTCCTTCCTGTGGTTAAGCCTGGGAGAACCGGACCCCTCTCCCATAGTTTTGCCCATCCTGGTGGCAGCTTCCACCTGGGTGCAGCAAAAGATGACGATGACCCCCTCTCCGGATCCTCGCCAGCAGTCCAGTCAGAACATGATGCTTTGGATGATTCCCATCTTCCTGGGATTCTTTTCCCTCCAATGGCCAAGCGGACTGCCCCTGTACTGGATTGTTTCCAATATAATCGGTGTAGGAATCCAATACTTCATTACCGGCTGGGGGCCGTTGTTCCCATTGATTCCCAGGTCGGCGCGGTCGTCAAGCCAGCCGACCCAGTCCGCCGAGAGAGATACGGCGTCCGAGGAGATAGAAGACGATGGAGTCAGTAGAACGAACCGCCAGAACCGTAGAAGAGGCCGAAGAGCTGGCGCTGAAGGAACTAGGCGTCGACCGCAGCGAGGTCGAGGTAGAAATACTAAGTAGGGGCAAGGCCGGTTTCCTTGGCATTGGCGCAGAGGTTGCCAGGGTTCGTGTCACCCTGCTGGGAGTGTCCACGGCCGGTGGCGCCGCCCCCGCTGTTGAATCCATAGACACTCCACCAGAAGCGGACCAAACAGCGATTGTCGAAGAAGACTCCGAAGAGTCCATGCCCGCCGTTGGCGCCGAGGAAGGTACGGTTACGGGTCTGGCTATGGTGGCATTAAACAACATCCTTGCTACCTCCGGGGTAAACGTAACCTGTTCGGTGCGTACTACAGACGACCCCGACGTTGGAGGTCCGGTCATTGACATTACCGGGGACGATTCCGGCTTGTTAATCGGCCGCCGGGGACAAACCCTTCAGTCACTCCAGTTTCTCGTGAACTTGATTGTCCGCAAGGAATTCGGCGAAAGTGTCAGGGTTGTACTCGACGTAGAAAGGTACCGGCAGCGGCGTGAAGCTTCACTCAAAGATATGGCCAATAAAGTGGCAGAAAGGGTTAGCCAAACCGGGCGAAGCATCACCCTGGAACCTATGTCGGCTGCCGACCGACGAATAATCCACATTTCACTAGCCGAACGCGAGGGAATAAGAACTGAAAGTGTGGGCTTTGGGGACGACCGCAAGGTTACGATCATACCGAGTCTGTGATTCGTTGGGACTTCACCTGGCAAGGCCGTATATTAAATGCCTTGCCGCCACATTCCAGGTCCAGGGGAGTACCAATATTGTGCCAGGACTAGGAATTCAGCCTGTATTCGTTGACCGAGACTGTTAAGGGAACGTAGAATACCTGCGTGGGTATTGAGGACGTGAATCACGAACTCCGCTTCCCCTTTGACCATCCTCGCGAAGAGTGTGGTGTGGTCGGTGTTTACATTCCAGGTACCGAGGCCAGCCGCGTAGCCTTCTTCGGGTTGTTCGCTCTGCAGCACCGTGGCCAGGAAAGCGCCGGTATAGCCGCCGCAGATGGACATCAGCTAAATGTCCACACTGACATGGGTCTGGTCACCCAAATCTTTCGCGAACGCGACTTCCTCCCTCTTTCCGGTGAATTTGCCATTGGCCACACCCGGTATTCCACTACAGGCACCAGCCAGCTCTGTAACGCCCAACCCTTGGTTGTAGAAGGCCTGGCCGGCAAGTTGGCTCTGGCTCATAACGGCAATATCATTAACGCCTCCCAGTTGAAAGTCCAACTAAAGGAGCAGTGGGGTTGCCGCTTCAACTCCACCACCGACTCGGAAGTCATCGCCCATCAGCTGGTCAATGCCCCAGGAAATAGCTGGGAAGAGCGCATGTTTCATTGCATGCGCACACTTGAAGGCGCGTTTTCGCTGGTGGCCATGACCGAAAATACCGTCTTGGCCGCCCGAGATCCCCTTGGTATCCGTCCGCTTTGTATCGGAAAAATGGGTGAAGGCTGGATAATTGCCTCGGAGAGTTGCGCCCTGGACCACCTGGGGGCCAAATATCTGCGAGATGTCAGCCCTGGCGAAGTAATCGTGTTGGACAAGGATGGCATGAGGTCGGCCGTAAGGAAAGACTCGGAAAAGTCGCGGGCCATGTGCATCTTTGAGCACATTTACTTTGCAAGGCCTGACAGTGTGCTTGATGGCACCCTCGTTTACTCGGCTCGCCAGGAAATGGGGGCTCAACTGGCCAGGGAACACCCGGTGGACGCCGACCTTGTAATTGGAATCCCGGATTCCTCCACCGCAGCGGCGGTAGGGTACGCCCGAGAGTCTGGAATACCTTACAGTGACGGCCTGATCAAAAACCGCTATGTGGGCCGCACTTTCATAGAACCGGAGCAACGCCTCCGGGATCTTGGAGTGCGTCAGAAATTCAATCCCCTTACGGAAGTAATCAAGGGCCAACGTCTGGTGGTGGTGGACGACAGCATTGTGCGGGGCACAACCACACCTCACGTAATAAGGGTCCTTCGCCGCGCGGGCGCGAAAGAGATCCACATCCGGGTTTGCGCGCCGCCCATCAAGTTTCCCTGTTACATGGGCGTGGACATGGCCGACCAATCGGAGTTGATTGCGGCCAATAAGACCGTCGAGGAGATTAGGGCTTTAGCCAACGCCGACTCCCTCGGCTACCTGAGTATTGAAGGACTGCTCAGGGTGTCCCAGGGCGAACAGGGAGGTTTCTGCGACGCCTGCTTTACCGGCAACTATCCCGTGCCTGTTCAATTGCATTTGGGAAAGCTGGTTCTGGAATCTGAGACCTGAATACTGTGTCGGTTACGGATATCACCCCTTTACATCATTCCTATTTGCAGGTCGGCGCCGGTACCGTACGCCGACACTATAACGGAGAGACTAAGCATTGACCGGCGAAACCTATCAGGCATCCGGGGTTCAACTGGATGCCATGGAAGACCTGAAAGACCGAATCAAGGCCTTTGCCTCCATGACCCATGGACCGGAAGTAATGGGTTCCGGGGGCGGTTTTGCCGGGATGTTCGAACTCTCCGGGTACCGGGCCCCGGTATTGGTAGCCAGCGCCGACGGCGTGGGTACCAAGCTGAAAATTGCCGCTCAACTGGGCCACTTCGAGTCCATCGGTCAGGACTTGGTCACCCTAAATGTTAACGACATTTTGACCAAAGGCGCCAAACCAATCTTCTTCCTTGACTACGTTTCCTTCAGCACACTTGACCAGCAGCGCATGGAAACCCTGCTTCGAGGCATTACCTGGGGCTGTAGAGAGGTCGGTTGTGCCCTGATCGGCGGAGAAACGGCCCAGATGCCCGGCATCTATTCTGATGAAGACTTTGACTTGGCCGGATTCCTGGTCGGCGTGGCGGAGAAGGACGGAATACTGGATAGCAGCACCATAGTGCCGGGCGATTGCCTGGTGGGAATACCTTCCAGCGGGCTTCATACCAATGGCTTTTCACTGGTGCGGCGTGTCTTCAACAGTGACGAAGACCCCTCGGTGCTGTTCCGACAATTCGGAGACCTTAACCGCCGCCTGGGCGAAGAACTGCTCACGAGGCATCGTTGCTATTATCCTGAGCTTCAACCGGCCCTGGGGTCAATGAAAGGATTGGCACACATTACGGGGGGAGGGTTGCCCGGCAAGGTTCCTTCGATTCTGCCAGGCAATGTAGCAGCCAAGTTCCAAAGAGGGTCCTGGACAGTCCCGCCCATATTTTCCTTGATCCAGTCGGAGGGCCAGATCTCAGAGGATGAAATGCTTCGGGTCTTCAATATGGGCCTCGGAATGGTGGCAGTCTGCCGGGAAGACGCGGTGGACAAGTTAAGGGAAACGTCCCCTGACGCAGTTGTGGTGGGCCAAGTGGTGGAGCGCAACGGCGACGAACAGGTTTCGTTCAGCGACTAAAAGTCCCCTTTCGTTTCATCAGTACAACAGTTTAGCCATGCCACGGCTGGCTACCAAAGGAATAGCTCGGTGAAAGCATTAGTTAGCGTTTTTGACAAGACCGGAATAGTTGAATTTGGTCAGAAATTGGTGGAGTCAGGGTTCGAACTTATCAGTACCGGAGGCACCCATCGCACTTTATCTGAAGAAGGCGGGCTGCCAGTGCAACAGGTTTCGGACGTCACTGGATCACCAGAGATCCTGGACGGGCGGGTCAAGACCTTGCACCCGGTCATTCACGGTGGCATTCTGGCGCGCCGCGACCTGCCAGCCCATATCGGTGAGTTGGAGGCGCACGGCATTGGCGCCATTGACCTGGTGGTTGGAAATCTTTATCCCTTTGCCGAGACCATCAGCAATCCTGCCGTTACGATGGACGATGCCCTGGAGAACATCGATATCGGCGGGCCCACAATGCTAAGGGCCGCAGCCAAGAACTTCCCGTCGGTAGCTGTGGTGGTGGATCCGGATGATTATGGGTGGGTGGCCGACCGGCTAGCCGGTGAGGGTCTCACTGAAGTCGAACGCAGAGGGCTGGCGGCGAAAGCCTTCCAACACGTTGCCCAGTACGACGCTACGGTAGCCTGTTACTTGACGGAGGAATCGTCGGCAACAGAGTCCTTGCCTGAGAGTCTGGACCTGGCGTTCAGACAGGTGGCCACACTCCGCTATGGAGAGAACCCCCATCAGCAGGGCGCCCTTTATGTACCAACGGGCTCCCAAAGTGGAGGCATTGCCGGTGCACAACAGTTGCACGGAAGGGAACTGTCCTACAACAACCTCATGGATGCAGACGCCGCCTGGAGAACGGTCAACGACTTCGCTGAGCCGGCCGCCGCAGTCATCAAACATGCCAACGCCTGCGGGCTTTCCAGCCACGAAGACCTGGCCCAGGCATATCTACAGGCCTACGATGGAGACACCGTTTCGGCCTTTGGCGGCATCGTGGGGTTCAACCGTGCCGTCACGGCGGCAGCTGCCGAAGCCATGAATCCCGTCTTCTATGAAGTAGTGGTGGCCCCGGGCTACGAGCCTGCAGCACTGGAAATCCTGCAACGAAAACGAAACCTGCGCGTATTGGCAGTCAATTCTGGCGGAGCGGAACTTGGGGGCATTTCTCTGGACATTCGTCCCATTACCGGTGGAGTCTTGATACAAACTCCGGACTCAATAGCAGAAAGTCCGGCCAATTGGAAGACAGCTACCGAGAGGGTTCCTACCGAGACAGAGATGGACGACCTGGCCTTTGCGTGGACTGCCTGCAAGCACATTAAGTCCAACGCCATCGTCTTCGCCAGGAACCGCACGCTCATGGGTATGGGAGCCGGGCAGCCCAACCGGGTGGTCAGCGTTCACTTGTCCCAGCGCATTGCAGGCGAAAAAGCTCAGGGTTGCGTCCTCGCCTCCGACGCCTTTTTCCCATTTCCGGACAACATTGAACTTGCAGCAGAAGCGGGCGTAACCGCTATCATCCAGCCGGGCGGCTCCATCAGGGATGACGAAGTCATTGAAGCTGCTAACAACCACGGCATTGCCATGGTCTTTACCGGTGTCCGCCACTTCCGCCACTGATGATTGGCAGTCTTATTCCCTGGACAGTTCGGCTTGACGCTCTGAGACCCTCGGCAGTTTATGTCATGTCCACTGTACGAAAGTGCTGTATCCTCCCTGTACCGATTGAAGCTTGCCTCAAGAGCTTTCATTAATGGCTGCCTCCGTTGACTTAGTAATACCGGTCTACAATGAGGAAGCGGCCCTGCCCGACAGCATTGCCCGACTGACTCAATTCCTCCGGGAAAACCTGGTAAACCCTTGGCAAGTCACCATTGCGGACAACGCCTCCATTGATGGGACCCGGTCGGTATCAGAGGAACTGGCGAAGCAATACCCGAACGTCTCCTATTTCTACTTGCCCCAAAAAGGGCGGGGAAGGGCCCTGAGATCCACTTGGCTGGCCAGCGACGCAGATATAATCAGCTACATGGATGTGGACCTGTCTACCGACTTAACCCACTTTCCCCAGTTGGTCGAAGCCCTCGAATCTGGCTACCATGTGGCTACTGGCAGCAGATTGAGCCGTGATTCCACGGTCACCCGGGGCTTCAAACGGGAGTTCATTTCCCGCAGTTACAACCTCCTTATCAAGTCCATGTTCTTTACGCCCTTTCCCGATGCCCAATGCGGCTTCAAAGCCTTGACCCGCCAGGCCGCCCAATCCATCATTCCGGCCATTGAAAACAACAACTGGTTCTTCGACACCGAGTTGTTGATAATCGCCGCCAAGCGGGGCTACCGCATCAAGTCCATACCGGTGAAATGGGACGACGACCCAACCAGTACGGTCAACATTACCAATACCGCAACAGAGGACATCAAAGGGCTGCTCAGACTGCGCTTTGGCGGCATTCCACCGGTGCCGGGTCCATAGCCCTCTGCCAGGAGAATCCGTCCGCAAGGCAGGACTGGAAACAGGCGAGAGCGAAGGAATTGGAATATTCCTGCCAGACAATCCGTAGGAGTTCACTCATGGAACTGGGACTCAAAGGCAAGAACGTAATCGTCACCGGGGGCGGTTCAAACATTGGCCGCGCTATAGTCCACGCATTCGCTGCTGAAGGCGCCAACATTACTATTGCTGAGCTGGCGGCGGCCCAGGGTGAATTGGTGGCCGAGGAAGTTTCACGAATGGATACCGGCAGCCGCGTTAAGGTAATTCAGACCGATGTGACCGACCGTTCCCAAGTTGGCGACATGGTCGACCAATCCATAGCAGAGTTCGGCAGCGTCGACGTTCTGGTTAACAACGTGGGATGGACCATTGACCGGCTCTTTATGGAAAAGCCCAGGGAGGAGCACGAAAAGGAGGTGGCGGTAAACCTGTGGAGCCCCATCAACTGCATCCACGCCGTCCTACCCTATATGATCGAGCGCCAAACCGGATCGATTGTAAGTATAAGTTCCGATGCAGGGCGAATGGGCGAATACCGGGAGGCCGTCTATTCCGCCTGCAAGGGAGGCGTAATCGCCCTGAGCAAGGCGATAGCCAGAGAGACGGGCCGCCACGGATTGCGACTGAATGTAGTCTGCCCAGGCCTGATAGTTCCTCCTGAAGAGGAAGAAATCAGCCCGGAAAGCATGTGGAACCAGATGCGGGACATCTTCACCGACGATGTGCTGGAGAGAGTGGAACGGGCCTATATCTTGCGGCGTATGGGCAAGGCTGGCGAGATCGCTAATGCAGTAGTGTTCCTGGCTTCCGACGCCGCCAGTTTCATTACCGGTCAGACCCTCAGCGTCAGCGGCGGCTATACGATGATGTAGAGACGAATAAGTCCTTCCAAGAAGCGCGCAATGTCCTTCTGTTTTCGCGTCTACTAACGACAAACTCAACGGCCCGGCTTAAAAGCCGGGCCGTCTTTGTTTACCTGGTTAGCCAGAAGGAGCTTCGAGATTACAGGGCAGCGACGCGCTCCCGCAGGGTCTCGATTTCCTTCAACAGGGCGGCCTTGGGGTCATTGCCACCACGGTTTTCCTCGACCAGCTCGAGGGCCCGCTTTTCGATGGCCGGCATGGTGGCCTGAAGCAGGTTCTCGTCCACGTCGTTGGCGATGGTGGGGTAGCCGGCGCGATCGATCATCTTCTTCAGGTTGCCGGCATAGAACTGATCCAGCGTCCAGCGCAGGGTATCGCCGGAGGTGGTGGTGTCCCAGTAAATCCGGATGTCCTGGTTCCGGGGACCGTAGTGGTAGTGGGGGCCGTTGACGAAGCAGTCAAAGGCCAACAGTTCCACGGTCTGGTCGGCCACGTCGGAGAGGACGTGAATCGCAAGCCCTTCGGAATTGCCGGCAAAGCGGTATTCCAAGCCGATTCGCAGGTTGCCAACGGTGTAAACGTCGTCATCAAGCATTCGCTCAAACTTATGGGCTACGGTCCGGCGCATGTTAACGGACATCTGGCGGCCCTGGGACTCGATCTCGTCCAGGGTAGCTTCCGAGACAGGATTGGCTGCCACGGCGTCGGCCAAGGCGTCGTAACCGGAGCGGCGAATCATTTCGGGCAGCTTGGTTCGCAGATGGCCCATGGTCCAGCCGAAGGGGTTGCCGACAGTGGTCTTGTCCATGTTCAACCGGATGTTGTTGTTGGCAGGGCCATAGTGGTAATGAGGCAACTGGTCAAAGCAGTCAAAACGCAGGATCTCTACGTCATTGTCGTCAACCTTGCCAAAGACCTGTACGCACAGGCCCTGGTCGGGCATGAGTTCCCGGTATTCCAAGGTAATGTCCACGGGGCCAGCGTTAAAGATTACACTTCCTTTGTCCACGATATTCCTCCTAGAATTAGTTCTTGAAGTGCCCTGATGTCTGGGTACGCCTCAAATCAATCAACCCGCCTGAGCGAGTCGAACGCTGCGGGCCGGAACCCCATCCTCACTTCATCCCCTGCCAACATTGCAGTCAGGTCGACCGGCTCTTCTTACAGTCCAAGCCATCAACGCTGCCTGAATGCCGATTTCCTAGGCTCGCGTATCTGATAGTCCCGATTATAGCACAGCCAAGACATTTGGCAAATTGGAATGGTTGCGGGTAACTGGGAAAATCCGCTGGTTTTGGCCTGGGGTAGTGAATTCAGTCTGGCTAATACAAGTGAGACTCTTCTATGGTTATAGAGGATTGGATTTGTTGCCAGACTCAGGGGCAAGTCAAAAGAGAGACAACCCTCCGAAAGCTAGGCATTGCGTCAAGGGGAGGCGCACGTTAAATTGCAGAGCAATGTCGATAACTGCATTTGGCAACCTCTCTTCCTGCGTGCTAGTGATACTTCTGATCTCGGCTTTGGCTCTTCTGACTGGATGCGATGTCTTCGGCGGCAGGTCGAGCGATTCCTTGAATGAAGGGCTAGCGAATTCCGATACTTCTCGAGAGCCTAATTTGATTGACACCTTTGACCACGTACCGACCATTTCTTTGAATCCTTCACCAATTCCCACGCCCCATGTTTTGCCGTTGTCCAACGCAGGAATCCAAAATCAGGGGCCTATCGTAATACGGCCTAACCGGTCTGCCTTTGGCCTTAATGCACAATCCGAATCATCTGAACCCCCGGAGGGGATTAGCGAAGCACCCGCTGCTCCCTCTCCCACGAACAACCAGGACCTAGGTGCGGGCAACCCTGTTGCCACGGTCACTTTACCACTCATAACAGGGCCCCCCGCTTCCGTACCGACTCCTTCGCACTTACAGGAAGCGACCACCAGTCCCGCTCCCCTTGAGTTGAATGACGACTTGAGTGTACAGGGGGCCCAAGCCTCCCACTTTCAATCTATAACCGCATTTCCCCAGCCGGTGCCACCGCCGAACCCGACCCCTACACCGGCTGTTATTCCCACTCTGGCGTCGGGCCCAACTTCAACCGCCGAACCTACGGTGACTCCCACGCAAACTTCCTCTCCCACTCTCACCCCGAACGCGGCACCTTCGCCACCCCCCACGCCATTTCCCAGACAGACTCAAACGCCCGATCCGACACCCACCCCTTTGCCTTCGCCGACAATTACGCCAACGCCAGAGCCAACTGCCACACCTGTTCCTACTCCTACATCTACCACGACCGCTACTCCCATTCCCTCTCCAACACCTTCACCTACTGCCACGCCAAGTCCGACGGCTACATCTACACCGCTACCGCCCGAACCAATTACTGGCGTCGCTATAGAGTGCATTTTCTTTGACGGAGAAGAGCCTCGGTCGGAAGCGGACGAGTACGTGCAAATAGTCAACAAGAGCAGTCAGTCGGTAAACCTGAAGGGGTGGAGGCTGGCAGACCTGGGCGACAGTGGGCAAGAATTCACGTTTGAAGAGTCCTACACCCTTGTGGAAGGGGGACGCATCCGGGTCTACACCAATCAAGTGCACCCACAGTGGGGAGGTTTTTCTTTCGGCTATGGCAGGTCAATCTGGCACAACACTGATCCCGATACCGCGGGCCTGTTCGACAGTTCGGGTAGGCGGGTTTCGGAGAAGAGTTATCCTCCAGGGTGCGAGTAAATCGGAGCAATTAGTAGACGCCGCAAGCTGAGTAAGAATGTCGGCTTGAATTTCCAGAGAGCCTTGGAACGCGTGGCCCGCAGCCAAGGTTACCAAAGTGAGCCTCATGAGGTGAAAAGAAACTACTGTGGCGACTTAGGAGGAACTCGTTTAAAGCTCGTACTCTTTCAGTTCGGGTGAGATGATCAACTGAGCATCCGTTAGGCCCTGAACTTCTTCGGCGGTCCACCCGGGCGCGACTTCGATAAGCACCAGGCCTTCCGGCGTGGGCCGCATAACTGCCAGGTCAGTTACTATCAAAGAGACGCAATCCTTTCCGGTAATGGGATAGGAGCATTCCTGTACTACCTTCGCGTTATCCTGCCGGTCCGTGTGCTCCATTGCCACTATGACCTGCTTGGCGCCAGCGGCCAGGTCCATCGCCCCGCCAATGTTGCCTACACCCCGTTCGGGCAGCATCCAGTTAGCCAAGTCACCCGTGGCGGAAACCTGGTGTGCCCCCAGCACGGTTACGTCCACGTGGCCGCCGCGAATCATGGCGAATCCGTCAACGGTGCTGAAAAAGGCCATGCCGGGCACTATCTGCAGGAATTGGCCTCCGGCGTTGATCAGGTCAATGTCCTGTTCCTCTTCATCTTCAGCCAGGGGGCCACAGTTCAGAACACCGCTCTCGCTGTGATAAAAAACGACGCTGCCATCAGGAATGAAGTTGGAAACCAGGGTCGGGATGCCGATTCCCAGGTTAACGAAGCCACCATTGGGCAACTCCTTGGCCACCCGCATGGCAACCACCTCGCGGGGCAGCCTTTCTTTTTCTTCGACCATAGAATGACCTCGATTGCCGACCTTTCGGTCAGCCTATTCGTAGGGAGAAAAGCCCTCGGGCCGCTTCACAATCCGGTCTATGTAAATTCCCGGCGTAACTATCAACTCCGGATCCAGTCCCCCGGGTTCCACAATTTCGTCAACCTCAATCACGGTTATATCGGCCGCCGGCGCCATGACCGCGTTAAAGTTTCGTGAAGTGCCCTTGTAGACCACGTTTCCCAGGGTGTCGGCCTTGTGGCCCCGAATCAGGCAATAGTCGGCCCTTAAGGCCAATTCCAGGACGTATTCCTTACCGTCAATTGTCCTGGTTTCCTTCCCTTCCGCGATGAGTGTTCCCACGCCTGTAGGGGTGTAGAAAGCATGAATTCCGGCTCCACCGGCCCGCAACCTTTCTGCAAGGGTTCCTTGTGGCACCAGTTCCAACTCCACTTCACCCCGGCGGTAGGCCAGTTCGAAGGTGCTGGGGCGGGAGGCTGAGGGGGAAACGGGGTAGGTAGCAATGCCCTTGGCCACCTGGCCGCTTTCCACCAGCAGTGAATGGTCTATGGCCAGTTTGCCAGCGGGAGTGCCAAAGTTGACGATCCGGGCTATTCCGATGGTGTTGCTGATTATGGTCAGTTCCCTGGTCCCCTGGTCTCGCAAGGACACCAGCAGGTAGTGGGCCATGCCGCCGGGACCGCCAAACCCGTCAATCATGACGACGGCGCCGTCAAGCATATCCCCGATGGCTGCGGGCCCGTCGGGACATACCTTATTGATTCGGCTGGCGTTCAAGGAATCAAGACTGGAGGAAAATTCCTTTACATCAGGCGCCACCGAAATGGGTGCTCCGGTCAATGAAGCCACGTCGTCGGCTGTCCAGCCTGGAGCCACTTCAGCAAGCACCAATCCTGACTCCTCTACCCGAAGGACAGCCAGATCAGTGACAATCAGGTTGACGCAACCCCGCCCGTCGGCTACTGGAGAAGTCCCACCCACAATGTTGGGGCTTCCGTCCGTACCAGCATGGGGAAGCATGGCAATTAGCCGGCACCCCCCGGAGGAAAGGTCAATCGACGACCCGGGGGCGAAGAGGCCCGGTGTTGCCGCAGTAGTCCAACCAATGAAATCCCCCGCAGCGTTGACGCGCGTGGGCTGGACCACCGCCACGTCCACGTGACCACCACGCAGCATGGCGGCCCAGTCAACCATTCCGAGCACACTTCCGCCAGCACTCAGGGTGATCGTTTCCCCATTTGTTCCCAATAAGGAGCCCTTTTCCGATTCGCCATCGTTGGTAGCGGCCCGATAACCCAACACCCCACCGTCGGAAAGCAACTGCACGGAGGCCCCTGCAGGTAACACATCCGCGACTCTTGCCGGCAAACCTGCTCCCAAGGCAACCACCTGGTCCGCCCTAAATTCGCCGGCAACACGCCGCGCCATGGTAAGTTCATTCAGTCTGTCGGGCATGGTAGTCCTGTTTGTATCGCAGATAAAACTAGTCGTTGGCAGCTACAATACGGTTTACGAAAATTCCCGGAGATATGATCCCCTCCGGGTTCACCTCTCCGGGTTCTACAATATGTTCAGCCTCGGCTATGGTTATCCTGGCAGCCATGGCCATGACCGGAGCCCAGTTACGTCCTGAGCCTTCGTAAATTGCGCTTCCCAAGGTGTCGGCAACCGATACCTTAATCAGGGCATAATCGGCTTTCAGGGGCAATTCCAGCGCCGCCTCTCCATTGGCAAAGTAGCGCTGTTCCTTACCTCTTTCGAACCTGGTACCCACCGCGGTGGCAAGAAAAACACCGCCAATACCGGCTCCGCCAGCGCGCAACCTTTCTACGAGGATTCCCTGGGGGACAACCTCAATTTCCAACTGACCGGTCTGCCATTGTTCCTGGATTACGCCGCCATTCCCCGGGGCAAAGGGCAGGGGGGAGATCAATTTCTTGACCTGTCCATTGGTCACCAGTCGAGAAATTGCGGAGGCTGGAAATTCTTGATCAGACCCGGCGACGCCAACTGGCCCGCTGCAATAAACGACCGTCAGGCCCCCGACACCACCTGCTTCCAGCGCAGCCAGCAGGCCGTTGGCGACGCCGTGGCCGGCAAAACCGGATACGAGCACGGTGGAGCCTTCCTGAATATCGGCTAAACTGGCCTGCGCCGAGGAATATACCTTACTCTGGGCCAAAATGATGCCTCGCAATTTTTTGAGGCCAATTCTACCAGCAATCCCCAAGTGGGTGAAGGTCAGGGCAATCGCACTTCAAGGATCAAACACTGCGGGGCGGAACGTACAGTGGGAGGAGATGCAGAAAAAAGTCTCCCTCCATTACCGCTCATTTCCGCCCATTGACCATCTGACAGCAAATATACCAAACATGGTTGTGCAAAGATTTCCATTTCTCCCGCCATTCCCTCTCATTCCCACCCATTGACCACCCGTGAGCAGGTTAACGGAACCGGGTTGGTGGAAGTTGGTCTACCAAACAATATGGCAGGGGGAAGTAACAGGGGCTGTCCAGTAACGGTTGTCAACTGACCAGGCATACGCTGGCCAAAGAGAGTCCCGGAAGTGGGGGCTGATGCACGGATTTCCAAGAACACTTACCGTTGTAAACCCTGATGAGAAAGCCCTGAGCTGATAACGCGGGTGCCCCATAAGAAGAGACCGCCCCAACTTATCGGGGCGGTCTACCATTCAGGGTTGGTAACCGGCCGTATTCCGGCCTGCCGTTAAATGGAGCCTAGTAGTCCATCGGCGGCATTGCGGGGGCTGCGGAAGCCGGCTCAGGAATCTCGGTAATCATGGACTCGGTGGTCAGCACCATGGCGGCAACGCTGGCGGCGTTCTGCAGCGCGTAGCGGGTGACCTTGACCGGGTCGACGATACCGCGTTCCATCATGGGGCCGAACTCGCCAATGTCGGCGTCGTAACCGTAGTCGTCGGCCTGCTGCTTGACCTGGTTAAGGACGACGGCGCCTTCGGAACCGGCGTTCTCCACGATGAGCTTCAAAGGCTGCTCCAGGGACCGGCGGATGATGTTCACGCCGACTTCTTCGTCGTTGCTCAGACCGGCGATATTGTCCAGGGCACGCTGGGCGCGGACCAGGGCAACTCCACCACCGGGGACAATGCCTTCTTCGACGGCGGAACGGGTGGCGGACAGGGCGTCCTCGACGCGGGCCTTGCGCTCCTTCAGCTCGATCTCGGTGGCAGCGCCGACCTTGATGACCGCCACGCCACCGGACAGCTTGGCCATCCGCTCTTGCAGCTTTTCGCGGTCGAACTCAGAGGTGGTCTCTTCAATCTGGGTCTTAATCTGGTTAATGCGGGCCTGGATCGCTTCCTCGGAACCGCGACCCTCAACAATGGTGGTCTCGTCCTTGGTGGAGCTGACCCGGCGGGCCTGACCGAAGTCTTCGACAACAGCGGAGTCCAGCTTGCGGCCGGTCTCTTCGCTGATGACGGTGCCACCGGTCAAAATAGCAATGTCTTCCAGCATGGCCTTCCGGCGGTCGCCGAACCCGGGAGCCTTCACGGCCAGGATGTTCAGGGTTCCGCGCAGCTTGTTTACCACCAGGGTGGCGAGGGCTTCGCCGTCCACGTCTTCGCTGATGACAACGACGTTCTTGCGGCCGACCTGGAGAAGCTTCTCCAGAGCGGGCAGAAGGTCGGCAACGGCGGAGACCTTCTTGTCGGTAATAATAAGGCCGGCATCTTCAATCACGGCTTCCATGCGTTCGGCATTGGTGATGAAGTAAGGGGAGATGTAACCGCGGTCGACCTGCATACCTTCGACGTACTCAATCTCGTCGGACAGGCCCTTGGACTCTTCAACGGTGATTACGCCGTCCTTGCCGACCTTTTCCATGGCTTCGGCAATGGTCTCGCCGATGGCCTCTTCATGGGCTGACAGGCTGGCAACCTGCCCGATCCGGTCGCGGGTCTCGACGGGCTGGGCCATGCCGCGGAGCTCTTCCACGACGGCGGAAACGGCCTGTTCAATTCCGCGCTTGATGGCCATGGGGTTGGCGCCAGCGGTTACGTTCTTGAAACCGTCGTTGATCAGGCACTGCGCCAGCACAATGGAAGTGGTGGTGCCGTCGCCGGCAGCGTCGTTGGTCTTGGTAGCTGCTTCCTTGATCAGCTGGGCGCCCATGTTCTCAAAGGCGTCGGGAAGCTCAATTTCCTTGGCGATGGTTACGCCGTCGCTGCAGACCAGAGGCGGACCAAACTTCTTGTCCAGTACGACGTTGCGGCCCTTGGGGCCCAGGGTAACCTTGACGGATTCGGCCAGGGTATCAATGCCTACTCGAAGCGTCTTTCGAGCCTCTTCCGAGTAAGCCATTTTCTTTGCGGGCATCCTATTCCTCCTGAATTGAATCTAGCTTGCTATGGCATTTCTATCGCCCGCCCACTCAGTTAGGCGGGCGAAGGATCCCAGGTCCCGCCTAGGAAACTTTGGCGAGAACGTCGCTTTCGCGCATTATTAGATAGTCGTCGTCGCCGTCTTTGTATTCGGTCCCGGCAAACTTGGAGTAAATGACCCGATCGCCCACGTTCAATTCCATGGGAATCCGGCTTCCCTCGTCAGTGGCTCGGCCTGGGCCTACAGCGATGACTTCGCCTTCCTGAGGTTTTTCCTTAGCGGTGTCCGGCAGGAAGATTCCACCACGGGTGGTCTGCTCTTGTTCTATAGGTTTGATAATTATCCGCTCTCCTAGCGGAGCAAAATTAGACATGGTATTTACTCTTTCCTCCTTTTACTTTCGATCTGGACTTTCACACTTTTAGCAGTCTCGCCCTGAGACTGCTAATTCATCCTAATAAAGGCACAACCACTTGTCAAGATATTGTCTGCCACTTAGTATTTACCCGTTCCATTAATTGCAGTCTGAGCAGGCTTTCGTCATTCCATACAGGAATATCTCTCTTCAAACTGAAACCATTGGTGCGTGGGAAGCTGCTGAAATTGTCTTGCTGCGTCCCGATGCCAGGAACTGCATCGACGAGTTCCTGGCTGAGGAACTCCGCGACGCCTGCCTGCGAATCGGCGAGAACGACAAATTGCGCCTGGTTACCATCACGGGAACCGGCGACAGTTTTTCGGATGGCCGCGCAAGAATTGGCGGCACCGCTCGCTGCATATCAGACCAGCTGGCAAGGTTGAAGGTGGCCGACTCACTGGAGGCTCTGACTGTTCCGGTTATTGTCTCCATCAACGGCCCCGCCGTTGGACAAGGACTGGAACTGGCCCTGGCCGGTGACTTGAGAATTGCGGCGGACGAAGCCCAGTTCGCGCTTTCAGCATCCGGGCAGCCCGAGTTCCCCTGGGACGGAGGGACCCAGCGGCTACCCCGCCTGGTTGGCACAGCCTGGGCTCTGGACATGGCGATGACCGGTCGCTCCCTCAATGCCGCGGAGGCGCTAAGAGTCGGCCTGGTTAATCGGGTTGTTCCACGAGAACGCCTCGAAGAAGCCACCCGAGAATTGGCAGAACAGGTCCTGGCCTCCGCCCCAATCGCAGCCCGATACGCCAAGGAGGCGATTGGCAAGGGAATGGACCTGACACTGGAGCAGGGACTGAGACTCGAGGCGGACCTGAGTGTCATTCTGCAAAGCACGGCAGACCGGGCTGAAGGCATTGCTTCTTTCAAGGAGCGACGCGCTCCTGAATTCGACGGTAGCTGAACCGAAGCCAACTGGAAATCAGCACACGAAGGCCCCGGCGAAACTGCGCCAGAGGAATAGCACACTTGAAAGTAAAACTGGACCTACACACGCACATTTGGGAAGCCTTTAATTTCCAGCCGCCTTCCCTGTCCATTGCCGAAAAAGTGATAGCCCAGATAAAGGGACAGGGCATCGACGGCATTGCCATTACCGACCACCATAACTGGCAGTGGGGCGCTGAGTTTCGCGAGTTGGTTGAGGAGCACTTCCCCGGCGAAGTAATCATCATTCCCGGCTGGGAGATTGAAATTCGTCCGCCCCACAGTCCCTTTGACGAATACCAGGTCAGTGAATTATTCCTTCCAGAGGGAGGAGTTTTCAGGATCTACTGCCACCCCGGCTACTACTCTCCCAACGTCATCATTGAGGACGATGTTCACGCCATTGAGATAGACAACTACATCCACAACTGGCACATCAGAAAACCCCAGGTCCAGGAGGTGGCAGACAAGCATTCGCTGATGACTGTCGAGGTCAGCGACGCTCATGTTCTGGAAAGTGTAGGGCTCCGCTACACCGAGGTGGACCTGGCCGAACTGTATGACCGCGCCATGCCGTTAGACCGATGGCAAGGGTAGGCCCAGTGTCGGCTTTCGACACAATAATGCTTGAAAAATTGGACCAAATCGCCCACATTTCCCTGAATCGACCTTCTGCCCTGAATGCCTATAACGTCCAGATGAGAGATGAATTTTTCGAAGCGCTGGCTGCCGTAGAATTAGACGACGAGGTCAGCGCCCTGATAATATCGGGCCAGGGAAGGGCATTTTGCGCCGGGGCCGACCTGACCGAATTCGGCACTGTACCTTCACAGGTTGTGGCGCGGCAGGTGCGCTGGGAGCGGGATGTATGGGGACGATTGAACAGCCTGGCTATCCCTGTAATAGGAGCGGTGCATGGTTACTGCATCGGCTCCGGAATAGAAATAATGCTACTCTGTGACCTGCGCATCGCGGCTGATGACACCGTATTTTCCATGCCCGAACTGCATCTCGGCATGATACCGGCAGCCGGTGGCAGTCAAACCTTGCCCCGTAGTTGCAGACCCTCCGCTGCCCTTGATTTGTTGCTGACCGGACGTCGCATCAATGCAACGGAAGCCCTGGAGTTGGGCTTGATAACCCAGGTCGTGCCAGGTCAAGAACTTATGGAGACGGCGAGGGCGTTCGCATCCAGGTTCGGTAGTGATGCGTCTGGCACCGCCAACAATGTCAAAAGGGCTATACGTGAAGGAATGGACTTAAGCCTTCGAGAAGGACTGGAGTTGGAAGCGAGGGTCGCCACCACGGTTTACGGCGAGATTACCCAGCCAAATTCGCAGGTGAAGTGTTTTGGAGGATCTTGATCACTCCAATCGGTTGAGGGCCATTCGCATTGCTTCTAGTCCAACAGTGAATACACCAAGGAAACGGACCAAATGAACACCAGCGAGTTTTTGATCATTGCCAGCGCCATCGTGCCCGACCGACCTGCCCTGCTGTTCGAAGGGGTGCAATTTTCTTTTTCCCAACTTCAGGAACGTGTCAACCGGGTGGCCAACGCACTCGCTGATCTGGGCATTGGGCCGGGCGACCGAGTGGCCACGATGCAGGTCAACTGCCACCAGAGCATTGAAATTTACTTCGCCGCCGCCTTGCTGGATGCCATTTACGTTCCCCTCAATTTCCGTGCCAAAGCCGAAGAATTGGCCCAGATGCTGGAAATCGCCGGGCCAAGCGTTCTTTTCATCGGCGAACGTTACCTTCCCTTAATCAAGAATCTGGACTGGTTGTCTCCAGATCAAGTCATTACCCTTGATTGTCCGGCGGGGCCCGGCCAGAACTCATATGATGACCTCTTGCTGAGCCCTCCCGACGAACTTCACTTCCCTGAAGGGGACGAAGACGACACAACCGTCATTATGTTTACCTCCGGCACCACCAGCGTTCCCAAGGGAGTACAACTGACCCACGACAGCTTCGCCTCCTATTTGCTTTCTACTGTGGAGCCTGCCGACCCCGATGTGGAAGAGACCAACCTGCTAACGGTTCCCCTCTACCATATTGCCGGCTTGCAGGCGGCATTAGCGGCCATTTATGGTGGTCGCACCCTGGCAGTAATGCGCCAGTTCGACCCCCGGGAATGGCTGACCCTGGCCCAAGACAGCCGGGCCAATCGGGCCATGCTAGTCCCAACCATGCTGAAACGCCTGATGGACTACCCGGAATTCCGCAGCTATGATCTGTCTGCCCTGAGTGTTATTACCTACGGCGCGGCACCGATGCCCCTCCCGGTGATCCGCCAGGCCATTGGAGAGTTTCCCGGTGTACGCTTCATTAATGCCTTTGGCCAAACCGAAACCGCCTCCACCATAACCATGCTTCCCCCGGAAGACCACGTTCTTGACGGCTCTCCAGAAGAGGTGGAAGTCAAGTTGCGACGACTCTCTTCTATCGGGAAGGCTCTGAACGACGTTGAAGTTATGATCGTGGACGAAGAGGGAAATCCGGTAGCCACCGGAGACGTGGGAGAAATCGTAGCTCGTGGTTCGCGGATGATGAAAGGCTACTGGCAACAGCAGGACGCGACCGTCGATACCATCAAAGGCGGGTGGGTATATACCGGCGACCTGGCCTACCAGGACGAGGACGAGTACATTTACCTGGCCGGGCGGGCCCGGGACTTCATCAAGCGGGGCGGCGAGATGATCTCCCCGGAAGAGGTGGAGCAGGTGCTAATGGCCCATCCCCTGGTTGATGAAGCCGCCATCATTGGTGTTCCCGACCTGGAATGGGGCGAAGAGGTGAGGGCGCTGGTGGTGCGAAACTCCGATTCGGTTACTGAAACAGAGTTGATGGGGCACTGTTCCCAGCATCTGGCCGGCTACAAGCGACCCCGTTCGGTGGTCTTCATCGAGCAATTGCCGCGAAACGTCATGGGCAAAGTGATGAAGCGAGACCTCCGGGAAGAGTTCGGCTACCCAATTGAATAGCAGGTTCCTGTAAGTGGAGTTGGGCTGTCGCGGCTTTGCGTCAAGTCCGCAATTTTCGGCCAAGAATCAATAAGACAATTTAAGGAATATGACCATGAAGATCGCAGCAATGGGAACCGGAGGAGTCGGCGGTTACTTCGGCGGCTTGCTGGCACGGGCCGGCCACGAAGTAACTTTCGTAGCCCGTGGGCCTCACCTTCAAGCCATAAGAAGAAACGGACTCCGGGTCGAAAGCGCCAACGATGGTGACTTCACTGCTCACGGCAACGCGCTCGAAGATACTGCCGAAGTTGGGCCCCAGGATCTGGTCCTCTTCACCGTCAAGATGTATGACAACGAAGACGCCATCAACGCAATAGGGCCCTTTATGGGCCCCGATTCCCTGGTCTTGACCCTGCAGAACGGCATCGATAATGGCAACCAACTGGTAGATGTTTTCGGGCGGCAGCGGGTGCTTATTGGGTCCTGTTACATGGAAGGCCGCATTAGAGAACCCGGCGTGGTCACCCAGGGCGGACCGGGCATGGCTTCCTTCGGAGAACTGGAGCCGGGCATTACCGAGCGTTGCGAAAAGCTCCTGGCGGTGTTTCAGGAAGCAAACTGGCGCGTAGAACTCCAGGAAAACATGCCCGGTATGCTCTGGAAGAAGTTCTCTTACCTCGCCGGATCGGCTGCCGTTGGCGCAGCCACCCGAACCCTTTTCGGTGAAATGCGTTCAATCCCAGAGACAAGAGAAATCATCCAGGGTGCCATCGCAGAAATCCTGGAGGTGGGAAAGGCTTCCGGAGCGCCGATAATGGAAGATTCCCTCGAATGGTGCATGACCTCCCTGGATAATTTTCCTGCCACCGGCATGTCATCCCTGGGCAAGGACTTTCTGGAGGGACGCCCGGTGGAACTGGACGGCCTTACCGGGACGGCGATCAGCATGGCTCGGGAGTTTGGAGTTCCCACACCCATCAACGATACCCTTTACGGCATCCTGAAACCGTGGGCCCTCCGGATCGAGCAGGAACTTAGCAAACCCAGCCCCCAGATCACGGTTTTTGGCCCCAAGGAAAACTTTATCGATTAAGAAACTGTCTCCAAAGCCATCCCCCTTGCTGGGGTAAGGTCATGATGAGGGTAACAACTAGCGATACGGCCCGCTGGGCACTACCGCGATTTTCACCGTCGGTATTGAGATAATTACCAAGTTCCGGTTCAACACAAAATTTTTCACCAATGTTTGATTGTTTTTGGAGGCTATCCATAAATGAAAGCAGCGAGGCTAGTTGGCCCCCGCCAGTTTGAAATTCTTGACGCCGAAATGCCGGCTCCCCAGGACGGGCAGTGTTTAATCAAGCTGGAAAAAATCTCAGTCTGTGGCAGCGACATCCGCCACGAGTACAGCCACCTGTTCCCAGAAGACCACTACCCGGGCCGCCTGGGGGTACCGGGCCACGAGTGCGCCGGAGTAGTGGTGGAAAGCCGTACCCAGGAATACCGGGAAGGCCAGCGAGTAATCATTTACCCAGGTCGGAGCGTCAACTCCGGCGGCCTGGTGGAGTATATTGCTTCAGGCCCAGAGTGGATGTGCGCTCTCCCGGACGACGGCGATATGGCTGAGTGGGTGCTTTGTCAGCCATCGGGCACGGTCCTCTACTCGGTCCAGCAAATGGGCAGCCTGTTGGGCAAGGATGTGGTGGTAGTAGGGCAGGGTGTCATCGGCCTCTCTTTCACCATGCTCTGCGCCAAGCTGGGAGCCCAGAGGCTAATAGGGATCGACCCCATTGATTATCGCCTGGACTGGTCAAAAAAGATGGGCGCGACCCACGCCTTCAGTCCGGACCAGGTTGACGTTATCGAGGCGGTGGAAGAACTTACCGGGGGCCGGGGCGCGGACGTTGTGGTGGAGGCGGCCGGTTATCCGGACAGCTTCAATACCGCCCTGCGCCTGGTGTCCCGGTTCGGCAAGATAATGGTGTTTGGAATCCAGGGTGATGAGTTTATACCGGTGGAGCACAACCTGCTAATGGAACGGCAACCCACCTTAATCCCAACCACCGGAGGTCGCCTGCGGGAGCCCATGGCCCCGATACGGACCATGGTGGACCTGAAACATCGAGGCTGGTGCGACCCGGGGCAGATGCTTACCCACCGCCTGCCTTTTGACGAAGTCCAGCGGGCATTCGAAATGTACGAGAACCAGGAAGATGGCATAATCAAGGTCGTAATGACCCTGTAGACGCATAAACCTATAAACGCACGAGGAGGAAACTATGGGAACCTATCGCATGTACACCGGCGACGACGGCCAGACCCATATCGAGACGATTGACCTGGCCAACACCCCGGATTGGACCGCCGCCCAAGAAGCCACCACCATCACTTTCCGGGAGGCCCCCGCGGGCCGTTTCCAGGACTGGCACCCGGCGCCCCGGGCCCAGTACGTCATAATCCTGTCCGGACAGTTGGAAATCGGCCTGGGCGACGGGTCAAAGCACATTTTTGGCCCCGGCGACGCCCGCCTGGTTGCTGATACCACCGGCCAGGGCCACACCACCGCATCCTACGGTGACGCTCCCTGCATAACGGCCACTATCCCCCTGGCAAACCAATAAGCCACTCACAGCTACAGGTACAGCAAAGAGGCGGGGTCAGAATCCCGCCTCTAACTTTCCGGATAGGTCAGTTTCAACAGAGTGTGGCGGCGGTTCAAAGTATAAGGCCGCACATCGCTGGGCCAACTGCCGGCGTCCACCGCTTCGCTCCAGCCGGGTCCGGTCAACACTTCGGGCGATTCCAGTTCGTACAGGGCGTGGTGTTTGGGTTCGCCTTCAATTACGATCCTGCGGGTCTCGCCTCCCATAACCATCACCAATTCCTGAGTCTCGAACCGGGCAACGGAAACTACGCCGGGGACTTGTGAAAGCAACGGGCAATGTTCGGTGTTGTAGACTTCATTGAACCGAGCCTCCCGGTCAGGTTCAACATCCATGCTGGCGATAAACAGGTACTTGGAATGTGATGGCATTCTCTCTACTCCTAAAGTCAAATGGCCCTAACTGTTGTGCGGCTGTCCCGATTATAGGAGAAGAAGATAGAGTAAACAAAAGGGCCCGGCTAGCGTGTGTTAGCCGGGCCCAGTCTTTTTCAGTTTACGAGTCGGACTAGAAAGCCCGCTTGTGAGAAGTATCAACTTCCGCGCTGGTGATGAACTCGAGCAGTACCGCCCGACCCTCTTCCGTTTGCTGGCGGGCGCGAGTAAAGGCCGCCGAGATGTCTGACGGGTCTTCAATGCGCTCGGCATAGCCACCCATAGCTCGTCCCATATCGGCGTAGTTGCCCCCCAGATCGCGGGTGCCGTAAAGTTCGTGAGAGGTGGCCATAGCCCCGGTTTCCACTGCCATAGTGGAGTTGTTCAGCACCACGGTAATTATGGGAATGCCACTTCGGGCCGCAGTTTCGAAATCAAGGCCGGTCATTCCAAAGGCGGCGTCGCCCATGAAATTGACACACACCTTTTCCGGTTTGGCGAGTTTGGCGCCCATTACCAGGCCCAGGCCTGTGCCCAGACCGTGAGACTTGCCCCAGCCCAGGTAGCTGCGCGGCCCCTGCGACCGGTAGAAAGGCATGATCTGGTCCCTCGGGCTGCCCGAATCGTGAGTAATAATGGCCTCGCCGGGGGGTACGGTCTGCATGAATTCCTTGATTACCCGGTAGGGATTTATCGGTGTCCCGGAATCGTTCAGCTTGTGGGCCCAATCGTTAAGCCAGGCATCCCTCTCGGAACGAATTTCGCGAGTGGTACTTTCATCGTTCTTGCGGGTGTCGCCGACCAGATCCCGGCAGGCGTCGATCATTTGCCGCAGCACAAGCTTGGCGTCTCCCACTATGGGATAGTCCACGTCATAATCCTTGTTTATGTCCCTTGGGTCGTTGGTGGCGTGGATCAGGGTCTTGCCCGGCGGAATGTTCATGGACATGCCGTGCCTGGTGAAGCTGCAACCGATTCCAAACATCACATCCGACCGGCGCACGAAGTGGTACACCGGCCCCGACATTACGCCAGTACCGCTGCCCAACGCCAGGGGATGGGTTTCAGGGAAGGAGCTCTTGCCGAGCAGTGTGGTCATAACCGGAATCTGGAGCAATTCCGCCAACTCGACTAGCTCATCATAGGCCCGGGCATACAAGACTCCCTGGCCGGCGTGGATAACAGGATACCGTGCCCCGCATAGCGCCCGGGCCGCTGCCTCCACGTCGGTGGGGTTACCTTGGGAGGCCACACGGCGCACCTTTTGGCTCCAGAAGAACGCGGTCTCGTCCACTTCCTCCAAAGCCACGTCAGCCGGTATCTCCACCATCACGGGTCCGACCCGACCCTGGTGCATTCCCGCGAAAGCCCGGCGCATGACCTGCGAGGTGCGGGATGCCATGTTTATCTGCTCGATGTGCTTAGTAACACCGGCGTAGTTGGCCACAGAATTGAAGTGGGGGATTATTCCCTGCCGCTCCCGTGGATGCCCCAGGGGGAGCAGCAGCATAGGAGTCGAATCGGAAAAAGCAGTCGCGACGCCCGGGTAGGCATTCTCGGCGCCCGGCCCGTACTGCATGGCGAAGACACCGGGGACCTCACCGTCAGTCACCCTGCTGTAGCCGTCGGCAATGCCCACGCCCACCCGTTCCTGACGGCAGACAATGGGCCGGATGCCGACAGCGGCAGCCGCTTCAATTACCGGGGTGGTGGGAAAGCAACTCAGATATTCAACGCCTTCCCGCTTAAGAATTTCGGAGATGGCCTCAATTGTATTCAAACCCTCACCCCTTCTCTTCAAATTAGGTTCACCGCCTGGACATTATCAGGTTTAGCCCCGCGCCGCCTCGAAAGCGGCTATCTTATCCTCCTGCTGCAACGTAAGGCCAATATCGTCCAGGCCGTTCAGCAGGCAATAACGCCGAAATTGGTCCACGTCGAAATCGACAACGATCTCTTCATTTTCGTCCCAAACTCTTTGAGCCTCCAGGTCCACGTGCAGGCGAACGCCGGGGTTCTCCGATGCCAGATCCATAATCTGGCGAACTTTTTCCTCGGGCAACACGATGGGCAACAGCCCATTCTGGAAGCAATTGTTGAAGAAAATGTCCGCAAAACTGGGGGCAATGACACAACGTATGCCGTACTCGTTCAGGGCCCAGGGAGCGTGCTCCCGCGAGGAGCCACAGCCAAAATTTCGCCCAGCCACCAAAATACTGGCATTGGCGTAACTTGGCTGGTTCAGCACAAACTCGGGACGGGTGCTTCCATCTTCGTTAAAACGCCAGCGTTCGAACAGGAACTGGCCGTAACCCGTACGGCGGATGCTCTTGAGGTGGATCGCCGGAATAATTGCGTCAGTATCAACGTTTACCCGATCCAGGGGGGCTGCTACGCCGTCAATCTTCACAAATGGTTCCATTTCAGCTAACTCCTACCATTCCCTGATATCAACAAAGTGGCCGGTAATCGCCGCGGCTGCGGCCATGGGAGGACTTACCAGATGGGTGCGACCACCCTTTCCCTGCCTTCCCTCAAAGTTCCGGTTGGACGTGGATGCGCAGCGCTCACCCGGCGAAAGGATGTCGGGGTTCATGCCCAGGCACATGGAGCAACCCGCGACCCGCCAGTCCAGCCCCGCCTCCGTGAAGATGCGGTCCAGACCCTCGGCCTCGGCCTGGGCTTTGACCAGGGCAGAGCCGGGTACTACCATGGCGTAAACGTCAGGATGCACCTTGCGACCCTTGACCACCTCTGCGGCGGCTCGCAGGTCTTCCAATCGGGAGTTTGTGCAGGCGCCGATGAACACCCGGTCCAGCTTAATATCGGAAATCGGCGTATTGGGTTCCAGGTCCATATAAGTGAGGGCCCGCCCTGTAGCTTCGCGCTGCGCCGCCTCGTCGAAAGAAGCGGGGTCAGGGACCCGGTCGGTTACTTTGGCCACCATGCCCGGGTTCGTACCCCACGTGACAAAGGGTTCCAGGGACGCGGCGTCTATTTCCACCAACCGGTCAAAGGTCGCGCCTTCGTCGGTGGGCAGCTTCCGCCATTCTTCTATGGCCTTTTCCAGCTCTTCGCCCTTTGGCGCAAATTGACGGCCAGTGACGTAATCAAAAGTTGTCTGGTCGGGCGCGATCATGCCGGCCCGGGCACCGCCCTCGATGCTCATGTTGCAGACCGTCATGCGACCGTCCATAGACAGGGAACGGATGGCTTCACCCGTGTACTCGATGACATGACCTACACCACCGTTCACGCCGATCTGCCCTATGATGCCTAGGATCACATCTTTGGCCACTACGCCCTTGGGCAACTGACCGTTGACCCGGACCTCCATGGTCCTGGGCTTGAACTGGCGGAGGGTCTGCGTCGCCAGCACGTGCTCCACTTCAGACGTTCCGATGCCCAGCGCGAAACAACCCAGGGCGCCATGCGTAGAGGTGTGGCTGTCACCGCAAACCACCGTTTTGCCAGGCAGGGTGTAACCCAAGTCGGGGCCAATGATGTGGACGATCCCCTGGTAGGGGCTGAACCGGTCAAACAGGGTAAGGCCAAAGTCGCGGGTGTTTTCCACCATGGCATCCAGCTGGCCCTTGGAAATCTCATCGGTAATGGGAAGGGACAGGTCCCAGGTGGGGGTGTTATGGTCCACTGTTGCTACGGTCAGATCGGGGCGGCGAACGCTGCGGCCGGCCAGTCGCAGGCCTTCGAAAGCCTGAGGCGTAGTAACCTCATGAATCAAGTGCAGGTCTACGTAAAGTACTGTGGGCTGCCCCGGTTCCTCATGTACCACGTGGGCGTCCCAAATCTTCTCGAACATCGTCCGCGGCGGCATAAAAAATACTCTCCCGTAAGTTGGAATCAGTGGGATTCTTCAATCAAATCCCATGCTCTTGTGAATCTGGGCCATTATAGCATTACACCTGGAGGTTGACAGCCAAATGCTTTTGCCAGATATTCCTGTTGTAACCGCTCTGATTTAGGGTAACGGAAAGGAAGATGGAGGCGGGTATGAGAGTTGGGGGTTACTACATCGAGGTTGGCCTGAGTTCATACGACTACCTTTCCGTTACCTTGCTTTCCGTGCTGTGGTTCCTGGCAATATTTGCCTTCCGTGTGGCTGTTGCTTTTCTGGAACTCTTCCCCCAATTGAGCTCAATTGAACCCAATTTCCAGCTCTCCCCTCGCCTGGAACTCTTGACTTGGCACACCTTCTTGACGAGCCTCATCATAGCCCTGGTCCTGGGCCCAATCACTCATTACGCCATTACCAGGGCAGCAGCATTCAAGGTATACCGAGACGCTATGATGGCCGAAATGAGCAATGAAGATGTAAATTCGGAGAAACCGGAGAACGACCATAATTCTTGAAGCGGTCAACGCTTGGCCTTATGATGTTTACACTTCATAGAAAGACTCTTCGCAACCACTGGTTCATCCCTCTATACAAGTAATAGCGATCCAATTGACAGGAGCTTAATCATGCCCAACGCCGACGCCGTAGTATTGCCGGAGAACGTCCGACCGGTTCACTACCAGATAACCCTGCAGCCCGATATGGAGAATTTCACCTTCGACGGGCTGGAAGTGATAGACATTGATGTCAAAGAGGCCACGTCGGAAATAGTCCTGAACGCCGCTGACTTGAAGATACCGGCGGCCACCCTGACGCAGGGTGGGCGCTCTGCCAGGGCCGCATCCATTAGCCTGGACAGCGACAGTCAAACTGTCAGTCTTGCCTTCGCCGAACCGGTTCAACCCGGGCAAGCCCAGTTGGACCTGCGCTTTACCGGAGAACTGAATGACCGGCTGCACGGCTTCTACCGGAGTCAGTATGTCAACCCGGAAGGCGAAGTAAGCTATCTGGCTACCACCCAATTTGAAGCCACGGACGCACGGCGCGCCTTCCCCTGCTGGGACGAGCCCGCCTGCAAAGCCACCTTCCAGTTGACTCTCAACATACCGGCAAACATGGTGACAGTGTCCAACACTCCCATAATCCAACAGGCTGGCCTTGACGCAGGTTACAAGTCAGTGATGTTTGGCCGCACTCCAATTATGTCCACCTACTTGATGGCGTTCATCGTCGGTGATCTGACCTATATCGAGCAGGAAGCCGTTAACAACACCACCGTTGGAGTTTGGACCACCCGTGGCAAGGAAGAACAGGGACGGTTCGCCCTCGAGACTTCGGCACGCATGCTCTCCTTCTTCAACGACTATTTCGGCATCCCCTACCCGCTGGAAAAACTGGACCACATCGCAATTCCGGACTTCGCGGCAGGCGCCATGGAAAACTGGGGCTGCATAACCTACCGCGAAACCGCCCTTTTGGTGGACCCGGAGAATTCGTCGGCGGGAACCCGCCAGCGGGTGGCCGAGGTAGTGGCCCACGAAATGGCCCACATGTGGTTTGGCGACCTGGTGACCATGGAGTGGTGGGACGACCTCTGGCTGAACGAAAGCTTCGCCTCGTGGATGGGGACCAAGGCCACGGACTGGGCGTTCCCGGAATGGGAAATGTGGACCCAGTTCGTCAACATGGATACCAACCGAGCCCTGAGCCTGGACGGCTTGAAGAACTCTCATCCCATTGAGCAGGAAGTGAAGGACCCGGCCGAGATTAGCCAACTGTTTGATGCCATCAGCTACAGCAAGGGAGCCTCGGTGATACGCATGCTCGAGCAGTTCCTGACCCCTGAGGTATTTCGCCAGGGTCTGCATCACTATCTGGACGCCAACCAGTATTCCAACGCCCGCACCGAGCATCTCTGGGCAGCACTGGAGGATGCCTCCAAACTGCCCGTGACTGCCATAATGAACACGTGGACCGGCCAGATGGGTTATCCCGTCCTGAGGGTGGAGACCCAGGAATCCGGGGACAACGTGGAGCTGTCCCTGACCCAGGAGCGCTTTGTTTATGACAACCTGCTGGGCGAGTCTGAGCCTGAGGGGCTGGTTTGGCAGGTTCCGGTGGGCGTTGCTCAAAGCGGAAGCGGCGAGGGGGCATCGTTGGTCATGGATGCACCACAGGCCCGGATTCAGATACCCCGTCCGACTGGCGGCGATTCCTGGTTCAAGGTCAATCCTTCCCAGACGGGTTTCTTCCGCGTCAACTACTCTGAAGAGGACTGGCAACGCCTGATACCGGCCATCAGCGCCCTCACCCTGCCAGCGACAGACCGCCTCGGCATCCAGAACGATGCTTACGCCCTCTCCAAGGCAGGTCTGCTGCCGGTAACCCAGTTTCTCGACATTGCCGCCGCCTACAAAAGCGAGACTGACGCTTCGGTCTGGAGTGACCTGGCCAGCAACCTTCGGGACATTGACTTCCTGCTGGCCGAGGAACCTTACAACGAGAACTTCCGCGCTTTCGCCCGCGACCTGTTTGGTCCAGCGGCCCGACGGATTGGCTGGGACGCAAGAGAGGGTGAAGGCCACCTGGATGCCTTGCTGCGGTCCACCGTCCTCGGCCAGGCCGGTAGCTACGGCGACCAGGAATTTCTGGCCCAGGCTCAGGAGCGTTTTGCTGGCTACCTGAAGGATTCAAGCTCTCTGCATCCCGACGTCCGGGGTTTGGTCTTCAGTCTCGCTGCCCAGGGCGGAGAGCAGCAGACTTATGACCAACTGTGGGAACTGGAACGGCAGACCGATTTGCAAGAAGAGAAGATCCGGCTGCTGCTCTCCCTGGCCCGCTTCACGCAACCGGAACTGCTGCAGGAAACCCTGAGTCGCGCCTTGACCGACGACGTCCGTTCGCAGGACACGATTACCGTGATTACGGCGGTCGCAGGCAACCTGAAGGGGCGCCATCTCGCCTGGCAGTTCGTGCAGGACGAATGGGCTGAATTCGACCGCCGATACGGCGCGGGCGGTTTCGGCTTGATGCGGCTGGTCTCAGTCTGCGGGAACTTCGTGGAAGCTGAAAAAATCCCTGAGGTGGAGGCCTTCTTCGAGGAACATCCGGCCCCGGCCGGAGAGCGCACAATCCGACAGGCTCTTGAGCGCATCCGGCTTAATTCCCACTGGCTGGAGCTAAATCGTACAGAGTTGGCGGCACGATTCGCTTAGGACAATTGGGCTCCAGCAAAAGTATGGAAACTACTGGTCGCTGCCTCTAGGGGGCGGCGACCAGTAGTTTAACCGCCAGATTGTCCAGCCTCTCCCTCTGCGGGACACACGCTGCCCACCACCGCGGAATCGCGTCGATCCCGTACCGCGCCCCCAGAACGGCCCCAACCACCGCCCCATTTGTATCTGTGTCACCACCGGCGCTTACCACTTGTACAAGAGCAGTTTCCAGGTCCAAAGATGTCTCAACAGCCCATAACCCTGTCTGCAAACAGAGCAGGGTATGCCCGATTTGTCCCTGATCCAAAGCCAGGTCTCCAATGTCCTCACTGACCCGCATGGCCCAATCCTGAATTTCCACCGGGGCCCCGTCGGCCACTCCGGCTTCAATGATGTTTTGGATTGGCGGGTCAATTCCCTTCAACAGCAAGTCGATGGCCGAATTGAGAATGATGCAGGACCACTGGCAGGTTGGCGCGAAGTGAGTCACCGCGCAGGTGGCGGCGCTGTCCCTGACCAACTCTGACGGATTGGAATGCCTGGCCAGGGCCACGGGAGCGCACCTCATAAGTCCGCCATTGGGTGCGATGTGGTCTCGTTCCTCGTAGATAATCCGACCTGCTTCCGGTGGAAGGTGCCCGTCCTCCAACAACCCAATCACAGCGGATGTGGTTATGCCGATTCCCCTGCCGTTATTCCGGCGCCACCGCACCAACCGCCGAGCGAAATCGTTGATGTAATCTCCGCCCGCCACTAAAGCTTCTCCCAGGTCCGCCGCCTGGGCCAGGTCGTCGTCCATGGGTTGCAGCCGCTCAAAGGAATTGATTTCGGTTACCCCGTCCGAATATTCTCTGGCTATCGAAGCGGCGGACAGGCCTTCCACCGGCAGGCCCAACAGGTTCCCCACCGCCAAGCCTGTTAAGACTCCGCGCCCCCGGTCAGGCATGACGGGTTTGCCACCAGCAAGTCTATTCAACAGAGTTACCAGGTTTGGAGCTTCGCGTACAATGGGAGAAGTTGTCATTTGGAGGCACCTCGGTCAGACTTGGACAGCCAGCTTAAGGATATACATTAATCCAATTTCAGGCATTCCCTGAAACCGGTATTTGAAAGCCTGTTTGAAGTCGTTAATTTGACAGCCTACGCCCCGGCCTATAGGCTTGGCTTCTAATCCCCAACAATTTACCAGTGTGAAACTATGCATAACTCAGACCGTATAAATGAACTGAAAACGCTACTCGCTCGACGAATTCTTGTCGTGGATGGCGCCATGGGTACTTCGATTCAGGGCAAGGACTTGGGACCGGAGGATTTCGGCGGAGCGGACTACGAAGGCTGCAATGAATACCTGACCCTGACCAGACCGGATGTGATTTCCGACATTCACCAGGGCTACCTGGATGCAGGGGCGGACATCCTGGAAACCAACACCTTCGGGTCTACTTCGGTAGTTCTGGCGGAATACGACCTGGCCCATGAGGCACTCAGGCTAAACCTTTCCGCCGCCAAACTGGCCCGAGAAGCGGCGGATGCCGCGTCCACGCCCGACCGGCCTCGATTTGTGGCCGGAGCGATGGGGCCCACTACCAAAACCATCTCGGTTACGGGCGGAATTGCCTTTGACGAACTGGCAGAGGCCTACCGGGAGCAGGCAATGGGTCTGGTTGAGGGCGGCGTTGACCTGCTGCTATTAGAAACCACGCAGGACACCATCAACGTGAAGGCCGGCCTCATCGGCATTGACATGGCCTTTACTGACCTGGGGTACGAAATTCCGGTGGCCATACAGGGCACCATCGAACCCATGGGAACACTGCTGGCGGGCCAGGACGCTGAAGCCTTCTATACCTCGCTGGCCCATCGCGACCTGCTTTGGATTGGCTTCAACTGTGCCACCGGTCCCGATTTCATGACTGACCATGTCCGCACTTTGGCTGGCCTGTCCCGTTTTCCGGTCGCCTGCGTGCCCAACGCCGGCCTGCCCGACGAGGACGGCAAGTACAACGAAACACCAGAAATGCTGGCCGCCGCTATAGGCCGCTTTGTCGACAATGGTTGGCTCAACGTCATTGGCGGTTGCTGCGGCACCGGGCCGGAACATATCCGATTGCTGGCCGATCGGGCTGCCATTTCCAACCCCAGGACACCCGTGAAGCTTCAGGAAACCCGAGTTTCCGGAATAGAAGCCCTGGTAGTAGACGAGGACACCCGGCCTGCCATCGTGGGCGAGCGCACCAACGTCCTCGGCAGCCGGAGATTCCGCCGCCTCATCGGCCAGGGCAAGTTCGAGGAGGCCGCTGAGGTTGGCCGACGCCAGGTTAGAAACGGCGCCCACGTCCTGGACGTGTGTTTGCAGGATCCGGACCGGGACGAAATGTCCGACGTTATAGAGTTTCTTGACCTGGTTACCAAGAAGGTTAAGAGCCCCATAATGATCGACTCCACTGACGCCGCCGTAATCGAGGCATCCCTGAAGCGGCTCCAGGGAAAGTCCATCATCAATTCCGTTAACCTGGAAGACGGGGAAGCCCGCTTTCAGGCAGTGGCGCCCCTGGCCAGGGCTTACGGCGCCGCTTTGGTGGTCGGCTGCATAGACGACGACAAGCAGCAAGCCCAGGCAATCACCAGGGAACGCAAGCTGGAGATAGCCCTGCGTTCGCGGCAATTGCTTACCGAAAATTACGGCATCCCCGAAGAGGATCTTATATTCGACCCGCTGGTCTTCCCGGCCGGCACCGGTGATCAAAATTACGTGGGTTCCGCCGCAGAGACCATAGAAGGCGTTCGATTAATCAAGGAAACCTTGCCCAACACCAAGACGGTCCTGGGAATTTCCAACGTTTCTTTCGGCTTGCCCGCGGCTGGACGCGAAGTTTTCAACTCCGTATTTCTCTACCACTGCGTCCAGGCCGGCCTCGACATGGCAATCGTCAACTCGGAAATGATGCAGCGTTACACCTCAATCCCCGAAGAGGAACGCCTGCTTTCTGAAGACCTGATCTGGAACCGGGGCGAAGACCCGGTGGCTGCCTTTGCCGCCCACTTCCGCGACAAGGCGCCTAGGTCCACCACCGAGGAACGCCGCAAGCTGCCTCTGGACGAGCGGCTGGCGCTGGCCATTATTGAAGGCTCAAAGGAGGGCCTGTCCGAGGACCTGGACGAGGCGTTGCAGGGACGCGGGCCTTTGGAAGTCATCAACGGCCCCCTCATGGCTGGCATGGACGAGGTAGGTCGGCAGTTCAACGCAAACCAATTGATTGTGGCCGAGGTGCTTCAGTCAGCGGAGGCGATGAAGTTCGCCGTTGGCCATTTGGAACCGCACATGGAAAGGGCCGATTCGGCCACCAAGGGCAAGGTAATTCTCGCCACCGTAAAGGGTGACGTTCACGACATTGGCAAAAACCTGGTGGACATTATCTTGTCCAACAATGGCTATCAAGTTATCAACCTGGGCATTAAAGTACCGCCGCAGGACCTGATCGCTGCCTGTAACGAGCATGACCCGGACATAGTTGGTCTGTCCGGCCTGCTGGTCAAGTCAGCCCAGATGATGGTGGAGACGGTCCGCGATTTCCGCCAGGCAGGGGTTGGCCCTCCCATACTTGTGGGGGGCGCTGCTTTGTCTAACCGGTTCACGCGCCTGCGCATTGCCCCGGAATACGGAGGACTGGTGGCCTACGCTCAGGACGCCATGAGCGGGCTGGCCCTGGCAAACACGTTGCAGGACGCCGACGAACGCCAAAAGCTGGCCGCGGATATTGAAACTGAGACTGACGAACTCATCCGGTCCGCCCAGGCCAGGGAAAGCGCGGATGCTTCCAGCACTGTTTCTGACGTGGCCCCGGCCCAGATCAGTCACAACTTGGAGGTACCCAATCCCCCGGACCTGCGGCTGCATGTCGTTCATGACTACGACCTGAACGAAATATTCCCGTACATCAATCCCCAGATGCTCTATGTCAGGCATCTAGGCTATAAGGGGCGGTTTGAAGAGGCCCTACAGCGCGAAGAAAGCGACGCCCTGGAACTGCGCGATTCAGTGAGGAAGGTCGAAGACATCATGCTGGCCCACCCGGGGATTCGGGCCAATGCGGTGTTCAAGTTCTTCCCGTGCAGGTCCGACGGACAATCCCTTCTGGTGTATGCGCCAGATGGTGAGACCATACAGGAGCGTTTCTACTTTGGCCGTCAGTCCCAGAGAGAGGGACTGTGCCTCGCCGACTACGGCCGCCCGGTGGGAGCAAGCCAACCCGACTACGTGGCGATGTTCACCACCACCGTCGGTCCGGCGGTGCGCACCCTGGCCGACGAAATGCGGGACCGAGGCGAGTTCCTCAACTCTCATATCCTGCAAGTCCTGGCACTGGAGTCGGCTGAGGCATTTGCAGAGTTGCTGCACAAGCAGATCCGGCAGATGTGGGGCATTGGCGACCCGACCGGCCTGACTTTCCAGGACCTGTTCCGGACCCAGTACCGGGGCCGCCGCTATTCCTTCGGGTATCCGGCATGTCCCCGTCTGGAAGACCAGGAACAGCTCTTCCGGTTGCTGGACGTTACCGGCAACATTGGGGTGGAACTAACCGAGGGTTACATGATGGACCCGGAGGGTTCTGTCTCCGCCATAGTTTTCCACCACCCGGAGGCCAAATACTTCAATCTGAGTGAGCAGGATATTGAGAGATTGGAGGGAGAGATAACCTCTAAAGGCTTATAATAAAAAGAGAGGCCCGCTAGGAAACCCATTCATTCAAGGCCCCGGGTTACTCGGGGCCCTTTGCTTTGACCAAACTATTTCTCAAAAGGCAAACAAGGAGAAATCATGCTGCACATCAATCAAGTAGCCGGACAACTGGGAATACCTCAAGAACACCTCGTACCTTATGGACACTACAAGGCCAAGATTTCCCTGGAAGCCCTGCAAGGCAGGGAAAGCCAACCGGGTAAGCTCATAGTGGTTACAGGCATAACGCCTACCCCCGCCGGCGAGGGCAAGACCACCACCTCGGTGGGCCTGACCCAGGGGTTGGGCAAGCTGGGGCACAAGGCCGTTGTTACCCTCAGAGAGCCCACTCTTGGCCCAATTTTCGGCATCAAAGGCGGCGGTACCGGCGGAGGCATGGCTCGTGTGGTGCCCGAGGATGAGATAAACATCCATTTCACTGGGGATGCCCATGCCGTGGCCTCGGCCCACAACCTGCTGGCCGCCCTTGTAGATAACGCCGTTTTCCGAAAGCAAATTCCCGGCTTTCAGCCCACCGGCATCCAATGGTCGCGGGTTACCGACGCCTCTGATCGTTCCCTGCGCAGCCTCATCGCCGGCGTAGGAGGCAGTAACAACAGTCCCTTGCGCGAGACTCGTTTTGACATCGTTTCAGCGTCAGAAATCATGGCTATCCTTGCCCTGGCTGCCGACCCGGAAGACCTGCGACAAAGGTTGTCCCGTATAGTGGTTGGCTTCACGGACTCCGGCGAACCGGTTACCGTCGAACAGTTGGAAGTAGTTGGCTCCCTCATGACCTTGCTGCGCCACACAACTATGCCAAACATGGTCCAGACCCTGGAGGGCCAGCCGTCTCTTATCCACGCGGGTCCTTTCGGCAACATTGCCCACGGATGCAGTTCCATTATCGGCGACAAGGTCGCTCTTGCGTATTCCGATTACGTAATTACAGAGGCGGGATTTGGTTCGGACCTGGGCTTCGAGAAGTTCATGCACATCAAGGCGCGCCAAAGCGGCTTACAACCCTGTGAGGCTGTTCTTGTGGCTTCCGTTCGGGCCCTCAAGTGGCATGGCGGGGCCAACCGGCGCGACCTGGCCACACCCAACCCGGACGCGGTAACCGCCGGCGGCTCCAATCTCGCCCACCACATTGACATTGTGCGTGGGTTTGGACTCCCTTGCGTGGTAGCTATTAACCGGTTTGGCACTGACAGCCCCGAGGAACTGGATGCCGTCCGCGCCATTGCCATGCAGGCCGGCGCAGATGCGGCCGTGGAAGCCGACGGATTCGCCCGTGGGGGCGAAGGGATGACAGAGTTGGCAGAAGCCGTGGTCAATGCCGCGGAGAGTGCGCCCGATGTCACCTATGCCTATCCGCTGGACGCGCCAGTGGAGGACAAAGTGCTGGCCCTCGCCCAGCGGGTTTACCATGCCGACAGCGTCAATTGGTCGGTGGAAGCCCGGCGCCGCCTGCGCCAGTTCGAGGCCCAGGGCTGGGGTAACCTGCCCATCTGCATGGCCAAGACCCACCTTTCTACTTCCCACGACCCAACCCTGCGGGGAAGCCCGTCCGGGTATGCCTTCCCCATAGCCGACATCCGCGCTTCGGTGGGCGCGGGCTTCCTTTACGCCCTGGCCGGCCGTATTGAAACCCTGCCAGGCTTGCCGACACGTCCCCGTGCGATGGACATGGACGTATCCCCGGACGGCGAGGTTGTCGGCCTGTAACTAACGCTGTTCGATTCCGCAAACTCGGCAAGCTATGTATTCCACAGGCCCAGTCCTTTTCGGGACTGGGTCTTTTTCTTTAGACCCCACTCCTCAATAGGGTAATGCCAGGCGTTGACAACAGGTTATGCTCAGTAATACACTTACGTGTAAGTTGTAATACTCTAGTGGATAGGAGCAATCTAATGCAGAACAACGAAGCCCCGAAGAGGGAAAGAGTGATACGTGGCGTAGGTCAGACGGTTACCGACGCCGTGGTACGTGGGACCGACGAGGCCGTGACAGCAGCCGAAAACCTTAAAGAGACTATCAAGAGCAAGACTTCGGGAGACCGCCAGGCCCGCGACAACGTCGTCATGGTCCGTGTGGACAAAGACAGCCTCGGCAAACTGGATGAACTGGTCGAGGCAGAAGTGGCCGGCAGCCGGTCCGAAGCCGCCGCTTACCTGATAACCGAGGGCATAAAGGTCAGGGAACCCCTGTTCAAGGCCATCTCGGCCAAGGTGGAAGAAATACGAAAAGCCAAGGAAGAGTTGCGGAATTTGCTGAAGCAGGAGGAGTAGGGAGGCGAATAGTTATTTCCTCAGTACGCCGATTGCGCACGGGGTTCTATCTTATTATTGGGATTCTCCAAAATTGGTTGCCCTTAATAGGCCAACCCAAGTGAAGACGTCGAGGTTAGACATGGCTAGAGGATTTGGTTCAGGCAGCTCCGGTTCGAGAAGCGGGAGCGGATGTCGAGGAAGTTACGGCGCGCAAGGAGGAAGCAGGCCTCACAGCAGTGCCTCCAAAGGAAGCTGCGCTCGAAACGGTTCAGGCAACAACAATCTTGCCAAACCAAAGGGGCAAATCAGGGACGGGGAAGTTGTTCAATACTCGATAAAAGATCCAAAGGGAGGTACGAAATACATTGGTTCTACCAACAACCCTGCCCGAAGAGCAACCGAACACCGCGAAAGTGGTAAGTTTGGCCGAAGTGACAAACTAGTGGTAGAAACAAGGCCGGTTTCCCAAACTTCTGCGGAGAAAATAGAGAAGGCTAAGCTACGCTCCCATCGACAGCAACACGGCAAGAACCCCAGGCACAATACGACCAATGACGGGCAGTTTCACCAACCCAAGTTGTTCTGATTAATTTTCTGGGTATGGGAGTCGCTTCCAATCCCATAGTGGTACGTTGCCATAGTTTGACGATATCAGCCATGTTGATACAAGAAAACAACTCACAGGCCATTCTAACGATGACAATTCGGTGTTAGAATTGGGACATTCTGTGTGCAATTAACTGGACGCCCCGCTCCAAGCGGGGAAGGAAAACCGATGCGAATAGTCATGATCCACGCCTTGGCGGAGTCGGTTCCGCCCGTCAAGGTTGCCTTTGGCGAAGTTTTTCCCGATGCGGAAGTTATCAACCTTTTGGACGAAGCCCTTTTCATTGATTTCAAGGGCCAGATTACGCCGACACTCCGGCGCAGAATGAGTCAACTCATCTGTTACTGCGAGGAATATGGTGCAGATGCCATAGGGCTGGCTTGCTCCGTTTACGCACCGGTGGTCGAAACTGCCCAGGACCTGGTGGATGTGCCTCTCGTGTCCTCATACAGCCCTGTTATGGAAGAGGCAGTGCGCTCGGGCAAGCGGATAGGAATTATTGCCTCGGTGGGCGCAACCCTGAGGGATTCCGAGTACTATCTCCACCGAACAGCAGAGGAACAAGGACGGTCCATTGAGACCGAATTGTGCTTCGCCGAGGAGTTGATTCCCTTGTTCCGGACCCAAGGGGAAGAAGCTTTCAATCAACGCCTGGAAGAACTGGTTAACGGTCTGTCGGACAAGGTGGATGCCATTCTGCTGGGCCAGTTTTCCATGGCCACGGCGCTGGCCCGGCTGCAGGCCGGTTGCCCAGTGCCAGTCCTTTCAGGGCCCCATAGCAGTGCAAAGAAACTGAAAGAACTGCTGTCGGTGCCGATCTGGCCAGGCCTCAACGACTGAGCAACAGAAAAGGGTCAGGTTACTTTTCAAAACCTGACCCCTTTTTCATTTGCGATGCTCCGTGCGCCTTCAGGTTCTTCAGTTATGGCAACCCCGGGCCTGAATATCCCAAACCGCCTCCACCACTCCCTTTCTAACACCGATGAATCTATCCCACCGGCTTACCATGGCGTCCTGCTGGCCGGGGATCAATGTGAGCTGATCTCCAACCTCCAGCACCTCGCCCTCGGCCACCTGGAACACGGTACGATCGGTGTCCATATCCACGGCCTCAACTCCCGGCCTGTCTTCAACTCGCGGCAAGCCTTTCAGGCCACCGACGGCCCGCGCACCGGCATCACCAATAGCCACACCCGACATGGGCGAACTGATAACTGTGCTCAGCACCTTTCCGGCAAACTGAAAGTCCGGCATGTATTCGTATCCCGTCTCCATGACCAGGTAGCTGCCGCCCTGGATTTCAGTAACCTCCGGCATATCCCCCGCCACGTCGTAACTCCAGGTCTCGCCCGTCGAAATGATTTCTACAGGCAGTCCGGCGGCTAACACGGCTTCCCGGAGGTCAAGGACCGGCTGAATCAAGCGGTGGGCCTCGGTTACCCGGTCTTCCCGGTCGGATGAGGGTTCGGCCATCATTTGATGGCTCATTATCCCCTTGAAGGATAGCCCCGGCAAAGAATCGATCAGCCTGGCGAGGGCCACCCCTGCCTCTGCTTCCTGGACTCCGCACCTGACCAGCCCGGTTTCCTGCTCGATGACCACCCCAATGTCCACACCGCGGGCAGCCGCCGCACCGGACAGGGCCCGTGCATTTTCCTCATTGTCGCAGGCCACCAGTATTTCTGCTTGCCTGGCGAGAGTACAAAGCCGCTCGATTTTCGGAACCGCAACTACTTCACTGGTTATGAACACACTGGGCACGCCACCGTGCACCATAACTTCAGCTTCGGCAACCTTGGCGGCGCATACCCCGCCGACCGTGCCTCCAAGCCGGATCTGCCTGAGGGCTATGGCAGGTGTCTTGTGGTTCTTGCTATGCCCCCGTAGCTTGCTGTGCCGACCCTCGTAGAAGTTGGCCATCACGGCCATGTTGTGGTCCAGGGCATCCATGTCCAGGATCAGGCATGGGGTATCAAGTTCTTCAACCGGAGTGCCGGGCTGAGGTCGATATAGTTGCTGCATTTCAAGGCCTCCAACAAATAATTGCGTGCCTTCGGACTGAGTCGGAAAGCAACCGGTTGTTAACCCAACTGCCCCCGCGCCGATATGGGCCAATACCCAACGAGCTTTCCATCCCGAACCGCCCGGACGTAATCGAACTGATTAAAGCAAAGGGACAAGTTATGGGGAATGAGACGCACCTTGTCGTTAGGCATCAAGCGCTCACTGGCATCTCCATCCAGTTCCAGAATGCCGTGCTCGGCGCTGAATCTAGTAGCCACAGCCCCGGGGATACCCTCAAGCCTCGGCACACCAAAATCGGGGCCCATGGTCTTGTGTCCGGCGTCCACCACCGCCCGACCGCTCACCGGATGGCTGATTACCGTGGCCAAAACCTTGGCAGCCGGTTGCAGTTCAGGGCGCACGCCCAGGGTTTCCATATCCATCAAGGGATAGGTTCCAGCCTGAACCTCGTTCACGCCGGCAATGGATGCTGCCACATCGTAATCAAAGGTGTTGCCGACACTTACTAATGGAACCTCAAAGCCCTCTCTCTCCATTAGTTCCCGGGTGTCAACCACGGCCTGCAAGCGCCGGCGAGTTTCGGCTTCCAATTCGGTACGGTCGGTAAAGGGCAGCGGCCCCTCGTTGGCCGTGATTCCCATGAGGGCCAGGCCCGGCGCCGCATCAACAGATCGAGCCAATGCGACCGCATCAGGGCCGGGCGCCACGCCACCATGACCGTACCCGGCATCAAGGTCAATTACGATACCCAGGATGGCATCTTCGGCTAAGGCCGCGTCCGACAGTTCCTGTACATTGCGAAAATTATCAACTGCCAAGAAAATCCAGTTGTCCCGCGCCAAGGCCAGCAGGCGACGAATCTTGGGCACAGTTACCACCCGCCCGGCGATCAAAATATCATTGAATCCCGTTGCCGCGAAAACCTCTGCCTCTCCCAGGGAACTTACAGCTATTCCGCCGGTGCAGCTGGACGGTTCATCTAGGAGGCCTTCATCTGCCGACACCTGGCGCTGGGCTACCTCCGGGCAACCATGGCAGGATACATGCGGCCTGACAAGAGCTTCCGTCTCCAGGGTCGCCCCATCGGGACCCACTCTCCGGAAAAACCCGTGCACCGTATCGATGTTTTGTTCCATCACATCAAGGTCCACCACGAGGGCAGGGGTGTCCAGTTCTTCTTCGCGGGTGCCAACGGGTTGAAAGATTGGCCTTTCCATTGCTCATGTCCTTTGTAGTTCTTGCTGCTTGCAGGGAGAATAGCACAAATCGGCAGCCCAGCAGTAGCCAGCCTGTTAGTGGCATACCAGCGGTGGCCATTCCCGGACAGCCTTGCAATTACGGCAAGCCAATGCAACAATGCACTCTGATTTTCGCAGTTTTGCAGGCTCTTAACAGGCCAAATTGGCCTGCCTTTTGACGGAACCCGCCAAGCCCGCAGAGCAAACTCAGGAGACTCTAAATGCCCGGACTGCTGGAAGGCGTAAAAGTGGTTGACTTCAGCCACTACTTTGCCGGCCCATACTGCACCAAGCTGCTGGCCACCCTGGGCGCCGACGTTGTCAAGATTGAGCGGACCGGCACGGGTGACCCGGTCCGGAGCATACCACCTTTCGCCAGTCAACGCCTGCCCGGCGAAAGTGGCGCCTGGTTCCTCTACCTGAACACCTCCAAGAAGAGCATCACTTTGGACCTAAAGTCAGACAAGGGCCGAGAGATCGCCAAGGAACTGGTTCGAGCCGCGGACATTGTTGTCGAAAACTTTGCCCCGGGTGTCATGGAACGGCTAGGCCTGGACTACGATTCCCTGGTCGCCATAAATCCTGACCTGGTAATGACCTCCATCTCAAATTACGGCCAGACAGGCCCCTACCGGGACTGGAAAGCCTCCGAAATTAACCTGTACGCAACCGGCGGTCTGATGAACATCACCGGCGAGCCGGAGCAGCCACCGCTCAAGGAGGGTGCGCCTCTGGCCCAGTTGGGCGCGGGCCAAAACGCCTTCGTCGCCTCGCTGACCGGCCTCTTTTACGCCGAAGATACCGGCGAGGGTCAACACATTGACCTGGCCATAGCCGAGTACGGAACCAACGTCCTGGAAAACGCCCTGATGCAATACAGCTATTCCGGTGTCGAATTCACGCGCGTCGGCAATCGGGGCTATGGGCGGGCTGCCTGGGGCATCTACCCTTGTCAGGACGGATTCGTGGGCATCATAGCCGGTCCAGACCAGAATTGGCCGGAAGTTGCAAACATCATGGAAAGTGAAGAGCTGGCAGATTCCCGCTTCGCTTCTCGACAGGGCCGGTTGCTTAACGCCGATGAGGTGGATGCCCTGATGCTGCCGTGGCTGCTGGAGCATGACAAGGTAGACATCTTTAAGGCCGGGCAGGACCACGGCTTGGGATTTTCCTTCGTAGCCGGCATGGAAGATATCCTTGAAATGGAACAGTTGGTGGCCCGAGAATACTTCGTAGAGTTGGAACACCCCATTGCCGGAACTCATCGGTACCCGGGCCCTCCCATCAGCCCCGACCCAAAGGTGGTCGAAGCCTGGGTCTATCGACGGGCGCCCCTGCTGGCCGAACACAACCTTGCAGTGCTGGGCGATCTGGGTTATTCCAGCCAGGAAGTTGAGCGACTCTTCGCTGAGGGAGTCATCTAGATGAGCGCGGCGCAACCTCTCAAAAACTACCGCATTCTGGACCTTTCCCGTATCTGGGCCGGGCCCTATTGCACCAAGCTGCTGGCCGACATGGGCGCCGAGGTCATCAAGATGGAGTCCATGCGCGTATATGACTCCCACCGGGGACCGGTTAACCCGGCGCCCGGGATCGCCGCCTACCCGGATTCGGACCCTGGCGAGGAGGCCTGGAATCGCAACGGCTGGTTCAACTGCCTACACATGAGCAAGTACGGCATCACCCTGGAATTGACCGAGGAAAAAGGCCGGAAGGTCTTCGAAGAACTGGTATCCGTCAGCGACGTACTGGTAGAAAACTTCCGCCAGGGAAGCCTTTCCCGGTTGGGTTACGACTACGAGACCCTCCGCCAGATTCGCCCAGACCTGATTTACGCCTCCATGCCAGCCTTTGGCAACACCGGTCCCTGGCAACAGTATGTGGCATATGGAATTGGCCAGGAGCAGCTTTCAGGCATGGCCCACATGACCGGTTATGCCAATGACGGCCCCATGAAGTCGGGAATCAATCATGGTGACCCGATTACCGGTTCCCACGCCGCGGGCGTCTTACTGGCGGCCTTAAGGCATCGCCGGCGGACCGGCAAGGGAGTATTCGTGGACGTCTCCCAGCAGGAATCGGCTGTGTCTCTTATCGGCGGCGAGGTCTTGGCCTACCAGATCAGTGGGCAGGAACCCGAACGCATGGGAAACCATTCGCCCTGGTTCGCACCGCAAAACGCCTACCCCTGCGCGGGAGACGACCGCTGGGTCACCATCGCAGCTACCAGCGATGAGCAATGGCGGCAGTTGGCCGACGCAATTGGGCGACCAGACTTGGCCGGAGACGCCCGATATATTACCAACGAGAGTCGGCTGCATCACCGACGCGAGTTGGATGAGATCATTGGCGCCTGGGCTAAAGATCGCGACATGTGGGAGATAACCCGATTGCTGCAAGAGCACGGCGTACCCTCCGGCCCTGTACTGCGCGGCCCCGACTTGCTGGAAAACCCGCACTACCTTGACCGGGGTACCTTTAACTACGTGGACCACCCCCGAGTCGGGCCCAAGTGGTACCAGGGATTTGCCTGGCGTATGTCCAAGACCCCTGGGCAGGTCCACTGGCCCTCTCCCACCCTGGGTCAGCATAATCGCCAGGTCTACCGGGAGTTGTTGGGCCTGAATGAACCGGAAATAGACGATCTTGAGCAGGCGGGCGTTATAGGTACCAAGCCCACAGGCTCTCGGATAATTTAACCTGCACCATTAAATTGGCAAGAAAAGAGAATGGAATCGATTTGGCAAGTCGCCAATCGCCCCTGCCAACATCAATTGAGGAGGAAACTACCTTGACCACGCAGACCGAACCCGAAGCAATTTATGAAATCAAGGACGGCATTGCCTATATAACCATGAACCGTCCCGAGAAGCTGAACGCCATCGACCCGAACATGCGGCAGCTACTTTGGGAGGCGTTCCAGGACGTCAAGACTAACCCCGAGGTGCGGTGTGCTATCGTAACGGGAAGGGGCCGTGCTTTCTCCACCGGCCACGACCTCGTCGCTATGGCCAACGACCAGGCCAACGAGGGAGTTACCACCGGCGACCTTTACGTGGAGCAGTCGAGGATTTTCAAGCCAATCATCTCCGCTATTAACGGAATTTGCCTGGCCCAGGGCTGCGGCATTGCCCTTGGCAGCGACATTCGGATTGCCTCCACGGAGGCACGTTTCGGCTGGCCCCAGGCCAAACGGGGCATTTCTTCGGTTAGTGGCCCCGCCCTGCTGTCCCAGGTCGTGCCAAGAAACATTGCTTTTGAGTTCCTGTTTACCGGGGAATTTGTCGACTCCCAGAGGGCTCTGGACCTGATGCTGGTCAACTACGTGGTGCCCCCGGAAGATGTGATGCCTCGGGCCGAGGAAATGGCCCGCATGATCACGGCCAACGCGCCGCTGTCACTGGCCGCAATCAAGGAGGCCTCCATCAAGGGCTCCGAAATGAACATGGAAGACCGGGTGGCCTTCGCCCAGAAAAAGCGCGACGAAGTGCTACTCTCGGAAGACGCCCAGGAAGGCGTCCGCGCCTTTGCTGAAAAGCGGGCGCCGGTCTGGAAGGGCCGATAACAACCCCCTGGATCCTCTGGCAAATGACGATGCCCGCCTAGAGCCCAAGGGCTGCATGGCGGGCATCTTGCCTCTTGCTGTTACGTCAGCTTACTGGGACCGCAGTGCCTTGCCGGGCAGCGCTCCCGTATGCTCCCCTTTATCAATCACGACCCGTCCGTTGACCAGCACGTACTCGATTCCGACAGGGTATTGCTTTGGGTCCTCAAAGGTGGCCTTCGCTTCAACCTCATCCGGGTCAAACACCACTATGTCGGCCTTCATACCGTCGCGAATGATACCCCGGTCCTTCAGCCCCAACCTTTGCGCCGGGTAGGAAGTCATTTTTCGCACTCCTTCTTCCAGAGGAAAGAGACCCTCCTCCCGGACGAATTGTCCCAGCACATAGGGAAAAGTTCCATAACTGCGTGGATTAGGGTGGTTGCCGGTCAACAGCCCATCGGAACCTACCATCTGGGCAGGATGCCTGGCGATATTGCGGATGTTTTCCGGGTTGCCGGTACGAGCCACGAAAGCGACTTCCAGGTTTTCTTCGATGAGCAGGTCGCAAATGGCATCGACCATTCTCTTACCCTGGTGCTCGGCCAGGTCAACCAGCGACCGACCCTCCCATTCCTTGTTCTTGTCAGACCCAATGTGACTGAAGATGTAGTGGTCAAGGCTGAGGCCCCATTGAGGCTCCACCGTGTCCCCGATTTCGTCCCGGATACTCTGCTCGTGTATACGTCGGAATAGCAGGTTGGGGCCACCGGCGTGGACCCAATAGGGCAGAAGGGAGTGCAGCACGGTGCTCGCCGCTGGGTAGGGATACTGATCGAAAGTCACGTCGATACCGGCATTCCTGCCTTCGTCCACCAGCGAAACCATTCTCGCACCCAACCCTTCCACAGGACTGTGGTAATGGGAAATGTGGACTGGCACACCGCTGCTTTGGCCAATATTGATCGCCTCCCGGAAGGGGTCCAATAGGCGGTCACCCAAGCTGTACCGGGCGTGGGTCATGTAGATGCCGCCGTTGTCGCGAATGGCCTCGCAAATCCCCACCAGTTCATCGGTATCACTGTATGCTCCGGGTGGGTAGGTGAGCCCCGTGGAAAAACCGAAAGCGCCGTCCCGCATTCCCTGCCGGGCCAATTCCTGCATACGGGTCAACTCAGCTTCCGTCGGCAGTCGGTCTTCCCAGCCCATAGCCTCAACTCTGATTGCCGCATGGGGTACGAAATAAACTACGTTACAGGCAACCTTACCATCCAGCAGATCCAGGAATTCGCTGACCCGGCCCCAGCGCAGATCCCTGGGGGGCGTGCCGTTGATTGCGGCCAGGTAAGTCAGCAGCTCTTCCAACCGGTCGGGAGAGGTCGGAGCATAGGACAGGCCATCCATTCCGAGGGCATCGGTGGTAACGCCCTGCCTCAACTTTGCATCGTTGGTTGGACTCGTCAGCAGCATCAGGTCCGAATGGGAGTGCATGTCTATGAAGCCTGGACAGATTACCTTGTCGCCTGCATCAATTACCCGGTCGGCGGCAATGGAGGAAGAATCGCCGCGCAGCACGGAAACGACATCGCCGTTTATCCCCACACTTCCACGGAACCAGGTCTGCCCCGTACCATCAACAATGCGGCCCCGGTCTATCAGCAGATCAAACACTTAAGTACCCCCTCATTCATTGCCTGCCCAAATTTCACAATTTCCAATGCAAAAAACTCCAATTTTTACGAATTAACGTGTATCTGTGCCGGGAAGTAAGACCTTTCCGGGCATGCCAGATTATGTATGAGAGATAATATTCACATTAATATTTGACATCATCGAAGGGTGCCTATAATATGCACAAACGACGCACCCTATATATCAAAGGGGGTAGCCGAGGATGCGTGTAAGTTTATCACGAAAGCGTCAGGCCAAACCTGAGAGTACCCAGCCCGATGGGCATGCCGGTACAATGGTTTATACGTGGCGTGAAAATGTAACGGGGCGTTCTTTTACCTACTTCGGTAACACAGCTTCTCTCCCCAGCCGCCAGCTCCCCTGCGAGCCTTAGCTTCTTCAGCTACCTGCACACAAGAGTCTTTGTTGGGTAGGCGTGGCTGATACTTAGTCGCCATTCTACGGCGAAACGTATCTAACTGATGTGGGACGACTCTTTCCCGGTAGCTCTTTGAGCCCAGGCCGTGGAAACTTGCGCGCTAAGTTGACCCCAAAACGACTAAACGGTGACCAATAGCAGACTAGGAGGAGGATTACATGCGACAGCTCATGAGGTCGAAGATTCACCGGGCAACGGTGACCAATTGTGACGAGGATTATGTTGGCAGCATCGTTATTGACCAGAATCTAATGGATAAGTCCGATATCTGGGAGTACGAAAAGGTGCTGGTGTGCGACATCAACAACGGCTCCCGGTTTGAGACCTATGCCATTTCCGGCGAGCGGGGCAGCGGAATTATTTCCGTTCAGGGCGCCGCCGCCAAGCTGACCAACCCCGGTCACAAAGTCATCATCATGGCGTTCGAAGTGACTGAGGATCCGGTGAAGCCCAAGGCCGTAATGGTAACTGAATCCAACGAATTCGCTTACTACTTGACGGAGATTGAAAATGCCATCGCCGTTTAGTGAGGCCGAAACCGAACAATACTACGACCACGAGGATGCCGTTTACCGCGCCCTTTGGGACAAGGACGGCAGCGTTCATTGGGGACTATTTGAGGAAGGCGCTAACATGACCTTCCTGGAGGCGGGGGCCAACCTCAACAAGGTTATGGCCCAACGCGGCCAGATTAACCCTGACTCTGTGGTGATAGACGTGGGTTGCGGCAGTGGCACCACTGCTGTGGCATTGTGCAAGTCCTCCGGTTGCCAGATTACCGGCGTAGACCTGAGCGGCGTCCGGATCGCCAACGCCATTGATTCTTTGGACGACGAGGGCCGGGAAGTGCAAGACAAGGTGTCCTTCAAGAAGGGCTCTGCAACGGACTTGCCTATCGAGGACAATTCCTATACCCACGCTTGGAGCCAGGCCACCATTTACCACGTTCCCGACAAGGTCAAAGTGCTGGAAGAGGTTTACCGGGTCCTCAAACCCGGGGGCATCTTCGTCTTTGACGACCTTATTAAGCCTCAGCCCAACATCAGTGAAAAGGCCAAAACGTTCGTCTATGACCGCTTGCTCTTTGACACCGACTTCAGCTTCGCCTCCTACCAGGAAGCCCTGGAAGCTGCGGGTTTTGAAGTCTTGATCGCCGACGACATATCGGCCCATCTTAAGACCAGCTATCTCATGTTGAGCAATGCGGCATCCCAGGGCAACGAAGAGCACCGGGAGAGGTTCGACTTCCTGGCCGAAGCCTACCGGGAAACTGCCGCTGCCGTGGATAACCAGGAAGTTGGCTGGGCGATGTTTGTTTGCCGCAAGTAGGATATTTTACCTGTCTGCCCGCTAATCCCGGCGCCGGAGAGATTCGAGGATAAAAATGACACAGAACAATCGTGTTCAATGGGTGTACTCCTCCCAGAACGAACAGGAACTGGAGGAGCGCTACGACCAGTGGGCTCAGGAGTATGATGCGGATCTGGAGGCCGATTTTGGCTGGATATCTCCGCAGCGCACGTCAGACTCACTGGCCAAGCACGTTGACAAGGAAGCATCAATACTGGATGCGGGAGCAGGAACGGGCCTGGTAGGGGAATGCCTGCACCAGTACGGGTATCGTAAACTGACGGCCATGGACCTTTCCACTGGAATGCTGGATGTGGCCCGGGAGAAGAATATCTACCAGGCCTTAGACCAGATGACCATGGGGGAAAGGCTGGACTACGACACCGACCAGTTCGACGCCTCTATCATTGTCGGCGTGTTTACCCAGGGCCACGCCCCGGCCGGTTCGTTGGACGAATTGGTGCGCGTGACCAGGAGCGGCGGGCACGTTGTGTTCAGCTTGAGGACCGATATTTACGTGGAAAACGGCTTTAAGGAAAAGATGGATGCCTTGGAGTCAGCCGGGTTGTGGAAGTTATTGGAGGTGGGCGACACCTTCCAGCCATTGCCCAAGGGCGAACCTGAGGTTTTGCACCAGGTCTGGGTTTACCAAGTCAGCTAGTTTCCTTTCTCCTCCCGCGAAGGCCACCAAAGATTGGGGCCGTTGCCTTTTACGACCAGAAGTTGTCGAAGGCAACGGCCCCAATTGTCGCCGCTGATGACTTGCGAAGGGTTGTTATTCTCGGGTTTCCATTGGCAACCCGCGATGCTTTACCTCGTCCACGCAGATGGGACACCGTTGCTCTACAGCATGACCCACCGCCGGCCAGAAGTCCTCAGAAGACATGCCGCACAAATATACTGGCGCCACTTCCTCTATGCCCAGGCTATCCACATAGTGGACTTCGCCCCTCCGGTGGGGGTTTGGCCACCACCACGGCGTCAACTGCTGCGCCAGCTGGTTAATGTGGTCCTTGTGCTCATCCTGCCAGCCTTCCTCGGGCAGTTCCACCACCCACGCCCGGCCCTCTTCGCCGCTTTGCCGCCTGGCATTTAGTTGGCCTTCACGAATGTACCGGCGTATAACGTCCTGGGAGACGTTCAGCCGCCGCGATGCTTCTTGAATGGTAACTTCTTCCAAAACTGCACCCTGCTAAACGGGATTCTGGCAGACTCTCCCTGCCGACTTTAATACCCTAGCTGGTTGTCGCCCCGACGGTCAAGGGGTCTTCCATTGTTTCGCCCAGTGATCCGCCCGGCGGCACCATTGGATAAAGGTTGACCGACGGGTCCACTACAAACTCGATCAAGTATGGGCCATCGTGGGCCTGGGCCTTGCGCAAGGCCGGCATTACATCTTCCTGGTGGGTTACCTTCATCGCCGGTATCCCATAAGCCTGGGAAAGTTTAACGAAGTCCGGCCCGGGTATCGGCACCTCTTTCAGGTGATTTTCAAAGAACATCTCCTGCCATTGCCTTACCATTCCCAGATAACCGTTGTTGATCAAGGCTATCTTGACCGGCAGGTTCTCCTGTGCCACTGTGGCCAATTCCTGCGAGGTCATCTGAATTCCGCCGTCACCGGCAATGCTCCACACTGGAACGTTGGGCTGCCCTACCTGCGCTCCCATGGCTGCCGGAAGCTCAAACCCCATGGCTCCCAGGCCACCCGACGAGACAAAGGTGTTGTACCCATTAAAGAAAAGGAATTGGGCCGCCCACATCTGGTGCTGGCCTACTCCTGTAACTACCACAGTGTCCGGATTCTCCTGGATCAGCTCGTTCATTTCCGACAATACGTGCTGCACCAACAGGGTGTCCGTCGTGGGAATCGCCAAGGATGGATGGTCTTTCTTCAGGCCCTCAATGTAGCTCATCCATTCGGGCCGGTCGACGTTCTTCACCAGCGGGACCAGCGCCTGCATGATTACCTTGGCGTCACCCACTAGCGGGACTTCCACCGGCACATTCCGTCCGACCTGGCTGGACTCTATGTCCAGGTGAACGATTCGGGCGTGGGGAGCGAAGGTGGATGCCTTCCCAGTTACCCGGTCGTCGAAGCGCATCCCCAAACCAACAACCAAGTCTGCCTGGTCGACCACAATGTTCGACCAATACATACCGTGCATTCCCAGCATTCCCAGGCTGAGTGGATGATTGCGCGGGAAGCTGCTGAGGCCAAGAAGGGTATTTATCACAGGAATTCCGGTGGCCTCGGCCAACTCCATCAGTTCGTCCCAGGCATGGGAGGCCAGTACACCGTGGCCGGCGATTAGCACCGGACGCTCAGCCTCGTTGATCAGCTTGGCTGCCTTCACAACCGCAGCTTCGTTTTCTTCAGACATGGCAGCCCGTGCCGGCACCGGAATTTCGGGATACTCAAACTCGGCCAGTTCAAGCTGCACGTCCCGCGGCACGTCAATCAATACCGGTCCCGGCCTTCCTTCCTGGGCTATCTGGAAGGCCTCCCGGATTGTGTGTGGCAGATCCGCTGCGGACATCACGAGGTAGGTCCGCTTGGTACAGACGGAAGCTATAGAGCAGATATCACATTCCTGAAACGCCTCTGACCCCAATGCGGTCCTAGCAACCTGGCCGGTAATTGCAACAATAGGCACTGAGTCGGCCTTGGCCCCCATCAAGCCGGTTACGAGGTTGGTTGCCCCGGGGCCCGAAGTGGCCACGCACACTCCTACCTTGCCGGTAACGCGTGAGTAACCATCGGCGGCATGGGAAGCCGATTGTTCGTGACGAACCAGGATATGCCGCAGTTGAGGATAGCTCCACAGGGCATCGTAAAAGGGCAAGATCGCCCCGCCGGGATGCCCGAAAATTACGTCCACTCCTTCCTGGAGCAGGCTCTCACAGATGATTTCCGATCCTTTAAGTTGCACAGCAGCCTCCAATACTTTTGCCTTCTCCCGCCGAGAAAGGTATCGGGAAGGCCGCCCGTAGGCAAATAAAAAAACCCGTCCCCACATAGGGACGGGATACATCTATTCCCGCGGTACCACCCTATTTATCCGGCTTACCGGACCTCTCTTAGCGGCACTAACATGCCCCGTCACGGATAACGAGCGACGAACCTCGGCCTGGCTTACTAGGCAACCTTGTTACACCTTCTAATTGCCGTTGGGCTGGCAGCTCCGGAGGGATTTTCAACAAAGTTGGCGTACCTGCTCACACCAAACCAGGCTCGCTGAGCGCCGCGCCTTGCCTACTCGTCTCCATCATAGCCTTTAACTTGTGCAAACTATCACAGTTTCGAATGCAATGTCAACACTTTCATCGATAATTAACGAATAATCTGCACTGCAGTCCCACCATTGGCCGATTTGTATTGCTTTTCAACCCAACCCAACTGGGAATTGTTTGAAATCGGGCAGCCCTTATTCTATCTTCCACATAGCAAGGGCGCCACAGATCTGTTAAATCAGTGGCGCCACAGTCAACTATTAGCAGTTCCGCCTATCGGCATGATCCTCTCTGATAAGGATTAGTCGTTGTCGGCTACTCCGGCCATCTCCCGGCTTCCGGTAGCCAGGTGAGTACCATAGAAGCGGAGGACCTGCTTCCAGCCGTCCACGGCGGCTTCCTGCCGATAGCTGGGGCGGTCAACGGCGAAGAAGCCGTGGCCCGCGTTGTCATAGCGGAAGAACTCGTAGTCTTTCCCGGCTGCCTTCAACGCATCTTCCAGGTCGTTTACGTCCTGCGGAGAGGGTCGGGCATCATCGTTGCCAAACAGACCCAGCAGCGGACAGTTGAGACCAGAGGTGTAATCGACAGGCGCCACGGGCTGGCGGGAGAGTTCCAGTTCACCTTCCGGTACGGTGGTTACGCCACCGCCCCAGCAGTTAACCGCAGCGTCGATGCCGTCCAGCCGGCAGGCAACCAAGTAAGTCTGGCGGCCACCGGAGCAGAATCCTATGACGCCGACTTTGTCATTGTGATACGACAAAGATCGCAGGTAGTCGCGGGCAGAAGCAACGTCGCCGAGAGTACGGTCATCGGGCATGCCGCCGGCCTCGCGAACGCTGGTGCTATTGGCAGTCGGGTCTCCCTGCCCTTCCCGGAAGTGCAGGTTGGGTGAAATACAGACGTAACCATTGTACGCCAGCTTGCGGGCCATCTCCTTGGAGGCCTCGTCCCAGCCGGGCATGTGGTGGATCAATACAACTCCGGGGAAAGGACCAGCGCCCAACGGCCTGGCAAGATAGGCATCAATCTGGTCGCCATTGTGACCATTGATATTGACAGTTTCCGCTATTAAACCTTCGTAAGGCATACCGTTACCTCCATTTTATTGCTAATGTTTCGAGCTTGCGTTGAGCGAAAAAAGCCACTTGGCTTGTCCGCTCCTGTGGGCAGATTACTACGCAAGGGTAGTAGTGTCAATTGTGTTTATGTAAAGGATCGGGGCAATCGCACTTCAAGTGTCGGACACCGTCACCGGCGATTGGCAGGCGCCAAGGATGAGCAGAAAAAATCTTCCCCACCATTTCCGCTCATTCACTCCCCGCCAGCTGTCCCCCCTTGAACAGGGTGGGGTAAATCTGCATCACAAAGGCCATCTTAGGAGAGCGCAACAGGGGATGTGCAGTGGCGGCTGTCATTGGACCCGGAGCATGAAGTCCCAGGAAGAGTTGAATGAAAGGTACTGCAAGAACATTCAACAATGTTCGCCAATGGGGACCCAAATACGATATCCCGGTGTAAAGGGATGGCCTAAGATTTCTGAAACGTGCCGATCGCCGCCATAACTCAGTTTTTCGACGGACTCTGTGGAATCAGGCAATCCCTTTACCGACTTACGATTATCTTCCCGCCAAACTTCCCATGGGGTCCCACGGAGGCAGCACCACCGGTTCCAGGTCCAGGGCAGCCTGCAAGTCCTCTGGCAGGTAGTTCTTGGGAGCGGCTATTTCAAACATGTACTCGGCGAACCATGAATCGTTCATCAGGAAAAAGCCCTTGTCTCCCACCTTATCGTCCCAGCTGTTTTCCACCCGCCAGCGACGCGGTTTGCCTTCCACAACGTCCACTCCGGTAAACAGCATCGCATGTGTCATGGCAGTTTGGTGATACTCCAGACGTTCCGCCTTGTCCATGGAGAACTCGGCATTGTAGACGCTACCATAATCAAACAAATCGGCATCCCACAATCCCTTGTCCCGGTGCATCTGCTTGCCGGTATCGCAGCCCATCCAAACCGGCATGCCGTCCTGCAGCATGCGCATGGCGATGTCCTTCATAAGTTCGACATCTACATTAAGGTACTTGATCCGGGTTCCGTCTACCACGTTTCCCAGGTACTGGACGGTGTAAGTACGGCCCGGAGGATTGCCCTCCCTCGGATCGTGAACCAGGCAGACGTACTCGTCCATGGGGGTGGCAATGTACTTTTCAGCGAACTCCATGGGCGTCATGGCTCCGTCGCGGTGGAATTCCCCGTCCTTGTCCTTCCACTGCCAGTTGAAATTGGCCGGTGGATTGCCCAGGTGTATGCAGAGAATCTGGTAGATGGATTGCAGGGTTTCCTGCTTGGCCTGGCGCATGGCGTCCAAACCGCCCTCTTCGCCATAAATCTTCCGAATGTCACGTGCTCCCTGGCGCACCTGGTAGTTGAGCCCAGCGTTCATTCGCATGGAGTTTCCTGAGCTTTCTGTCTCAGGCATGACGGTCTTGGGGACTACCCCATGCTTCTTGACCAGGCTGACAAACATGTCCCACTGACCGCCGTCCCCCAGTGGCTGGTGCAACAACCAGGCCACCACCCGGTCGTCGATGGGCCGGTCTGCAGTTTCTATCACGGCTTCCAGGATGTAATTGGCCCTCTCCATCTTGTCCCAAAACATCACGTAGCTTTGGCTGAACTCGAACTCTTTCACTTTCAGCAGATTCCTGGTTTCGGAGCGGAAGAGGTTAAGACCGGCAAACATCCAACAGCGGCCCGACCTGGCCTGGTTGGTTACTCCCCATTCATCCAGGGTGGTCGAAAATGTGTGAGTTGCCTCTGCAACAATGTTGCGGTTTAACGCAACATCGTTGACGTCATGTTGGGTAACCACATTCTGCATCAACTGGTGTGCAGGCTGGGCCCCGAAGGCCTCCTGAAAGTCAGCCAATGTAGTTGCATCCAGTGCACCCGGGTTGGATTGCGTAGTCATGCTCTTCTTCTCCTAAACTTTTCTTCCAAAAGTGTGACAAGCCATGAAGGCCAGGCGGATCTGGGAACACTCATGCTCCGTTTTGGTAACTTTCAGTCGGCGGTTGCCTGGACGCCGGTCAACTCGCCAACCACTTCTCCAACCTCCGCCACGGCCCGGTCGATTTCTTCCTCGGTAGTATAGCGTCCCACGGAAAAGCGCAAAGTTCCCATGGCAAACTCCAATGGAACGTTCATAGCGGCCAACACGTGGGACACCTCAACCTGGTCACTGTGGCAGGCAGCGCCCGCAGACGCGGCCACCGTCCCAAGGTTTGCCAATATCCGGTCGGCCTCGAGGCCCCTGAAACTCACGCTGGAGGTGTTGGGCAACCGCCTCTCCGGATGGCCGTTTACTCTCGCGTCCTGCTGCAGACCCAGCAAACCCTCTTCAAGCCGGTCCCTCATCTGACGCATGTGGCTGGTATGCACCCCAAGCTTATGTTCAATAAGCTCACATGCCATACCCAAGCCCGCCATCTCTATGACGTTCTCAGTGCCAGCCCGCCGGTTTTGCTCGTGGTTGGCGCCGTGCATCAGCTTTTCCAGCTTAACTCCTGGCCTTATGTAAAGGGCGCCGATGCCCTTGGGCGCGTAGAGTTTGTGTCCCGCGATGGAAAGTAAATCAACTCCCAGGTCGTCCACCTTCACGGGTATCTTGCCGACAGATTGGGCGCAGTCCGCATGCACCAGGGCCCCATACCAATGGGCAACCTGGGCTATTTCAGCGATCGGCTCTATGGTGCCAACTTCGTTGTTGGCGTGCATTATGGTAACCAGCAGAGTCTCTTGGGTGAGCGCATCCTCTACTTGGCCCACTTCCACCATTCCGTACTCGTCCACTGGAAGATAGGTTACTCGGAAGCCCTGACCCTCCAGGTAGTGGCAAACCTCGGTAACCGCTGGATGCTCAACGGCGGAAGTGATGATGTGGTTGCCCCGCGCTCGGTAGGCAAGGGCAACCCCTTTAATGGCATGGTTATTAGCTTCAGTCCCGCCACTGGTGAATATTAGGTCGTCGGTGTCACACCCCAATAGACTGGCAACCTGGCCGCGGGCCCGATCAACCCCTTCCCGGGCCGCCAAACCAAAGGAATGGCCGCTGGAGGGATTGCCGTAGAGTCCATGAATGTATGGCAGCATGGCTTCCGCAACTTGCGGGTCGATGGGGGTAGTGGCGTTATAGTCCAGATAAATATCACCCATTCTCGGCTCCCCAGTTTCATGCCATTCCAGCAGTCGGCTCATTATAGTCAGGTCAGCGATGGCGGCCAAAAAGGCGTAAAAGATTAATCACTTCGCAGTAGACCTAGTCAGCCATACCGCGAACGGAATTGCCAGGGGCGTCAGTGGTCAAATGACGAGAACCGAACCAAGATACCTTAAGCGAGATAAGTCCGGCTGAGATTCACGGTGTTCCAAGAGATGTTGTTGGCATTCGTTATCCGAACCATCACAACCTGCCGTCAATAACCACGTCCAGCACCGCCGGCTTTCCAGACCCCAGGGCTCTCTCAATTTCCGGCCCAATTTCCCGGGGGTCACTGATGGTTCTGCCATAGACGCCGATGGCCTCAGCTATGCCGGCAATGTTCAGTGGCAGAGCAAAGTCCATCCCCACATACCCTTCGAAATCTTCTCCCATTTCCTGCCCCAGAATTTCCCGACGGTGAATGTTCATATTCAATTTAAGAATACGGTAGGACCGGTTATTGCAGACCAGGTAAATGACGGGAATGTTATGATTTGCCGCCGTCCACAGCGCTTGCACCGTCATCATTGCGCTTCCGTCACCCACAACGGCTACTACCGGTCGTTCCCTTTCAGCCAGTTTTACTCCCAAACCGGCCCCCATTCCCCAGCCTATGGCCCCAATTCGTTCCCCGTAGATGCTGCCCGGTTCATTGAACTGCATAGCCCCGTGCAGGGCGTCCTTGGAGCTAAGCGAGTCATCAACCAATATTGTCTCGGATGGCAGAGCTGCGGCGATCTCGTGCATCATCCGCTCCGGAGCCATAGGGCGCCTCTCCCATAGCTCACCCAGTTGTTGCTGCCGACGCTCCCAGGCATCTTCTTTTAGTGCGGCATAGGCCGCATTTTGAGCCTGAATTCGGTCGGCCTGAGTTATTTCGACCAGGCCCTTGACCGCCTCTTCTAGCATTTCCATACCTGCCTTGGGATCCCCGACTATGGCCACATCGGCAGGCTCGGTCTTGCCTATTTCCCTTAAGGCGGAATCCAGGTGAATCAATCTCGTTGATGTACCCAGGCTGCTTCCGGAAAGATAAAAGAATCCCGAAAAGACATTGGCTCCGACTGCCAGTATCACGTCTGCATCCGCCAACAGTTGGCGGCCCGCCGAGAGCGTGGGATTGATCCGTCCCAGGAACTGCGGGTGCCCGGACGGAAAATTGGCCCGCGCTATTGAGGTCGCGTACACTCCGGCACCCAGGCGCTCGGCCAAGACGGCCGCCGCCTTCATTCCGCCTGCCTGGGCTACCCGGTCACCGACAATCATTACCGGTCTCGTAGCACTCGCCAGCAGCCTTGCCGCTTCCTCCACTGCCTTGGGATTAGGCATTGGCGGCAGCGCGGCAGGCGCCGAAGGTGTGTTTTCCATTTCGGCGGAGCCATCAAGAGCATTGGCAGCAAAACCTACAAACACCGGGCCCGTCGGTGCATTCTTGGCCTCCTGAAACGCCCGGCGCATGACTCCCGGCACCTGCTCCGGGTGCGTTACCTCAACACTCCACTTGGTAAACTGCCGGACCATTTCAGCCAGGTCTGACCGTCCCTCAGCCAGTTTTCTTATATCCTTGTTGCCAGCGGTCAGGACCAGGGGAACGCCACCGTCCATGGCATGATGCAGCAAACTAATGCCATTGGCCAAGCCAGTTTCGATGTGCAAGTTGACAACAGCAGGCCTTCCGGAGACCAGGGCGAATCCGTCGGCCATGCCCATGGCAACGCCTTCCTGAGTCGACAGCATATATTGGATGTCCGGATATTCTGGAAGCAGCGCCATAATCGCGCTTTCACTTGTGCCCGGATTGCCAAAGATGTGGTCGACTCCCTCGGCACGGAGCATTTCCAGGAAAGCGCGAGCGCCGGTCATGACCGTCATAGAGAGCCCTTCCCATAATCGATTTCCGAAACTGCACCCGGTTGCGTTAGTCCGGCCTCGGCGAGGAAAGCCTTCAGCATTTCTCGCATCTGGGCTTCGTGAATTGGGGCGAACTTTACAAACTCACTGAGGTTGCGCGCCGCTTCTTCCCTGGGATCAAAACGGTCACCCATCAGCAGGTAATCGTCATACAGTTCCTGGTTCCAAATAACCAATTCATCGTACGTAAGTTGGGGCTCAAACTGAAAGCCGTAACTGTTTTCCAGCCGATAAGCCATGTTGATTCTTCGATAGCCTCCGTCTCGCTGCAGCATATGGCCCTCGGCGAGGACTGTTCCCCCTGCTGGCACTGAAAAGCACTCGCCATGCAGAGTCGGCACCAAGGGGGTCCGAATCTTGCCGAACACCGGATCCGAATCCCCGTCCCCGGTAACTGAGATTTTTCGCAGTCCGAACTGGTACCCACCGGTGGGCTCAACCCACCCACCCAGGGCTTTACTCAGCAATTGCGCTCCAAGGCAGACCGCGAGAATGGGTACGCCTGAGTCATGCGCTGCTTTCAGGTATTCCATTTCCATTTTGAGAGCGGCGAAATCGTCGTTAGCCGAAAGGGGGCCACCCAGGGTGATAATGAGGCTTATTTCTTTCAATCGAGGTGCGAGGAATGTTCCGTATACGGGAGCCGATTCAAACAGGTCCAAGGGAATTAGTTGGAAACGAGCTTCTTTCAACACGCTGGTAAAGTTGGCGCCTAACGTTTCCGGCGCCGCGTGGCGTATGATGAGGGCGTGTTTCAATTCACCACCTTGGTCAGGAACGTGCCGGTTGGATGTGTCCAAATCCTACACCACGCCCGACCGTATGTCAGCCAACATTGAACCTCGTACAGGGGAAAATGGTGGAGAACTCCGTCCCTTATAGCGAGACAAATGTGGTCAAGAAGAAGTATAGTCCGCGAACTGCAAAGAGTGGGGCATCTGGCTCCCAAATGGCGACTCGAAGATGCGTTCACGTGACTGGAAAATTGGTCCGGCGTCCGCCAACTGAGAGGGAAATGCAATGGAAACTATCATTGGCAACGCGACGATAGTAACTGGGGATCCGGCACGAACAGTCCTCTACGATTCGGCGCTGGCGGTGCGGGGCTCAGAAATCGTTGCCCTGGGGCCAACCGAACAGGTAGTATCCCAATTCAGCGACGCCGAGGTTATCAACGGCCGGGGCAAGGCAATATTCCCGGGCTTGGTTAATTGCCACACTCACCTTCTGGCGACCGCCGACCGCGGAATCCTGGAAGACTTCGGCTTCCCTACCACACTTCGCTTTCCAACAACTACCCGGTCATTGCTTACGACTGAAGAACGCCAGGTAATTGCCACCCTGGGTACGCTGGAGGCCCTCCGAAGCGGCACCACTACCCTTCTTGAAATTGCGGACCACGTGGGCGAGTTTGCCCAGACTCTGGCCGATACCGGCTTGCGGCTGGTCATCTCCGACAACATCAACGACATCAACCCCGTAAGATTGAGAGAGGGATTCTACGAATTTGAAGATAGCCGAAGGGCGGATGGGGTCCAGCGTAGCGCCGACCTGGTAAGCAGGTGGCACAATTACGATGACGGCAGGGTTACCTGCTTCTTGGCCCCGCACGCGCCAGAAACCTGTTCCCCCGAAATGTTGCGAGAAGTCCGGGCATTGGCTGAGTCCAAGGAAGTGGGATATACCATCCACCTTTCCCAGAGCCGCATCGAAATAGAAGCCGTAATGCGGACCAGGGGTGTAGACCCAACCCACTACCTGTTCGCCAACGATTTCCTGGGGCCCCGGTTAGTGGCCGCCCATTGTCGCTACGTTACGCCCTCAGAAATTGCCGTGCTGGGCCACGCTGGAGTGGGAATATCCAATAACGCCGCTATTGCAGCCCGACGAGGCGCTGCCGCCCCAATCCGGGAATTGCAGGCGGCCGGTTGCCCCGTAGGAATGGGTTCCGACAACATGGCCGAGGACATGGTTGAAGTTATGCGGGCGGGCCTCTTTCAAGAACGGGTTCGCCGAAGTGACGAAATGTCTCCTCAACCCGAGGACGTATTGGAGTGGGCCACCAGCGGAGGAGCAGCTATTCTTGGCCTGTCGGACAGGACTGGTACGCTTGAAGTTGGCAACAGAGCGGACCTTTTCGTCGTCGATACTTTTAAGCCCCACCTGGTGCCAACCTTGCGAATTGTTTCCGGCTTCGTTCACAACGGCCAACCCGCAGACATTTCATCGGTGATGGTCAATGGCAATTGGCTGCTACGCGACGGGAAAGCACTAACTATTGATGAAGAGGACATCCTGCGCCGGGCTGAGCGTATTGGCCACGACGTCTGGAAGAGATTGGTCGAAAATTACCCGGACGTGCCTTTTCCCATACGACTCCCGCCTGGACCGGCGCACTGACCGGGAAATAAACCTGTTCAATGATCAGCAGGCATCCCCCGCAGGCATTCCGCTGTCGTCCTGCAGCTTTCTGACGTAGCAGATTATCTTTTCAACATCCTCATTGGACAGGCCTGGAATGGGCGGCATATCGCCGTAAAACCAATGGTGCGCGGGAACCCCCTTGTTGACCGCAGTGTGAAAGGAAAAATTGGGGTGATGGTAGGACTGGTATACCTCGTGAATCAACGGGGGGCCCACCTCGCTGCCAGTAGCCTTCTCTCCATGACACTGGGCACAGTTCATGTTGAACAGATCCAATCCGGCCAGGTATGTGGGCGAGCCAGTTTCAGTATTGACCGTATTGGTGGGGTCCGGGGTAGGAGTTTTCATTACCATGGGAGTCGGTTCCTCCATGCCGACGCAAGCCGTTGCTGCCATGACTCCCATGGCCACCGCCAGAAGAAAGAAAGAGCGCAGCAGCCACGGATCCCTCATCGCATTCAGCCAGTTACGACAGTAGGTATCCACTAGTCACGCCTCCCTCTGCGAAGTGCTCGGCCAGGCAGAGCACCCGTATTTTGACCCTCTTCAATCACAACTTTGCCGTTAACTATTACGTACTCGATCCCTACCGGGTAATGCTTGGGGTCCTCGCGGGTTGCATGAGTCTTCACCGTATTCGGGTTGAAGGCCACGATGTCGGCCTTGAACCCGTCCTTCAGTAGTCCCCGGTTGGGCAGCCCCAGCCTCTGGGCCGGAAAGGAGGTCATTTTGCGAATAGCCTCAGGCAAACGCAGATGCTGCTCAGCGCGAACGAACTCAGCCAAGACGATGGGAAAACACCCGTAGGTCCTCGGATTTGGGTACTCGCCAAATAGAATTGCGTCGCTGGCAATCATGCCATAGGGGTGGGACACGAAAGCGGGCAGAGTTTGAGGATTGGTGCCCAAGCCAACTGTAGATATTCCGAGGTTTTCTTCTACCAGCAAATCGAAAAGCGCGTCAGCGGGGTCCTGTCCACGCATTTCGCCAATGTCGGTGATCAAACGGCCGTCATACTTCCTGTTCTGAGGCTGCGTGAAATTGGTCAACCAGTTCCCTTCCAGTCGTTCCGGCAGCAGTTCTCTTTTCATCCGCACCCTGTCGTCAGCATCCTGCAAGGCAGCCATCAGTCGCTCCGGACCGCCGTCCTTGGCCCAGTGGGGCAGTCCGATAGTTACGGTGGTGCCGGAATACGGATAGGTATAACAGTCAAAGGTAACGTCCAGCCCTTCTTCTCGACCCTTCTCTACCAGCCCCAGGTAATCCAGGTGGCTGCCCGAACCTTGTGCGCTCTGGCGATAGTGGGTTAGGTGAATCGGACAGCCGCTCAGGCGCCCTATTTCCAGGGCCTCCTCCCAAGGCGCCAGCAGTCCTTGCTCCCGCAGGCTCGCCCTGGTATGGGTATGGTAGAAGCCGCCCAGCGAAGCCGTAACGGCGGACAGTTCGGACAGTTCGGCCGTATCTGCATAGGAACCTGGAGGATAATCCAAGCCGGTGGAAAGTCCCCACGCGCCTTCTTCCATAGCCTCCCGAATTACAGCCTTCATGTCCTCCATTTCTGCCGCCGTTGCCGGACGGTCATTCCAGCCAACACCCCAGATCCTGACCGGCGCGTTGCCCAGGATATAAGCAATATTGACTGCCACTGAATTGTCGTATTTGGAAAGCAACTCAGCCACGGTCAGCCAGTCTGCCGGCATGGGAGGGTAGCCGTTTAATCCAGAGTCCAGCCAGATGTAGCGGTGCAACTCATCCTGAGTCTTGAAGGGAGCGTGGGATATTCCGTCAATACCCACCAGTTCGGTGGTTACGCCCTGGCGCACCTTGGGATCGTGGTGTGGCTCGCCCAAAATTGTCAGGCCCGCATGAGAATGAAGGTCCACGAAGCCAGGGCACACCACCAGTCCTGTAGCATCGATTACCCTGGTCGCCTCAATGTGGCCGGAATCGCCTCGGAAAACGCTAACTGTTTCCCCCTCCACGAGCACGGTGCCAAAAAAACCTGGACTTCCGCTTCCATCGATGATTTGGCCGTTTTCTATCTTTAGCTCGATCATGGCCCCACCTTATGTCCTGCAATTTGGCTGCCGCAGGAACCCAATCTCTCTTTCTAATTCATGCTGGCACGCTGGCCCACGATCACGAATCATACCGTTCCTCGCCATTTGCGGATATAATACCATTCAATTCAGGCTGCTCAAGAGCCGAAAATCCCGCAAACCAATCATTCACTATTTCTTCACAAAGTCTTCAAGGTTTAAATGATAATAGGTCACCTGCCTACCCCTTCCAGCCAACTGACCTTAGTTTGCGCATGTGTTGTCTTTATGGTGACGACGCTCTTGCTATGGAGCGCGGAAGAAACTCGGGCCAGCGATTCGCCGCCTGTAAAGGAGATCATCTCCCAGGAAATAGTATTGGGCAGCTATTGGCATGATGACGACATAGGACCCGAAGCCGCCGCTCCCCAGGACGATGTCGACGAGCAGGAGCACGTCTATTGTCTTGGCGCATTGGCAACCCATGTGGGGACCCCAGGAGATGACATCCTGATAGGCACCGACGGCCCCGACGTAATTTTGGGTCGTGCCGGCAACGACCGAATAGACGGCAAGGGAGGCCACGACATCTTGTGTGGCGGCTCGGGCGATAACTTGATCATAGGCGGGCCCGGCGACGACTACCTTTTGGGTGGCGACGGAGTTGATCAGCTTATCGGCGGGTCCGGAAACGACTTTCTCAGGGGCGATAAGTCCGACGACCTGCTGATAGGCCAGGCCGGCGGCGATTTCCTGTCCGGCAACCAGGGAAACAACATTCTCCTTGGGGCCGACGTGGTGGCAGAGGAAGATGACATTCTGGCTATCCTGTTTGGATTCTACCGGCGCGACGTCCTCCTTGGCAGCACAGGCAACGATGTTCTGATCGGGGGAAAGGGCAACGACGCCATTCTGGCATTCGGCGGACATGACATTGTTCAAGGGCTGGAAGGAAACGACACGCTTATTGGACACTATGGCGACGATTTTCTGGATGGCGGCGCCGGCGATGAAGACGAATGTAATGGCAGCGAAGGAAGCGATGCCTCTGCGAACTGTGAAATTGTTATAAGCATAGAGCGGGGCGAACAACGGGGTCTGCCGGACTAGTTCTTACCGGCAGTATAGGTCGACCAACAAAAGTCAGACCAAGGAAATACCATGAAATATGACACTATCATTGTCGGCGCGGGCTCTGCTGGGTGTGTTCTGGCGAACCGCCTCAGCGAAGACCCAAACCGATCGGTCCTGCTCCTGGAAGCAGGGCCCGACTATCCCAACCCGGATACTCTGCCCGAGGAACTGAAATTCGACTTGAACCAGGCTGCATCGGAGAAAGACGCTCCCCACAACTGGTCATTCATGGGCCGGTCGACGCCTGAGCGTTCACAACCTGTGCTGGTGGCCCGGGGCAAGGTGACCGGAGGCACCAGCGCAATCAACCACCAGATTTTCCTCCGGGGCTTGCCTGAGGACTTTGACGCCTGGGCCGAGGCGGGCAACGACGAGTGGTCCTACATCAAGACCCTGCCTTATTTCCGTCGCCTGGAAACCGACGCCAACATCCTTGACGACTTTCACGGCTCGGAAGGTCCCATACCCGTATGGCGTCACCCCCGTGAAGATTGGCTGCCTATTCAGGCCGCCTTTCACGAAGCATGCGTCGGATCAGGTTTCGCAGAAGACCCCGACATGAACCACCCGGAAGCAACCGGTGTGGGAGCCTTTCCCCTGAACAATCCCGGCGGCATTAGAATGAGCACGGCCATTACCTACCTCAACGCCTGCCGCCACCGCTTGAACCTCACAATCCGCTCCAACGTGCTTGCTCATCGCATTCTCTTTAGCGGCAAGCGGGCCACGGGAGTGGAAGTGGAAAGCGACGGCGAGATATTTGTTGCGGAAGGGGAGGAGATAATCCTTAGCGGCGGGGCCATCGCGTCTCCCCAATTGCTCATGCTGTCCGGCGTGGGCCCGGCACAGCACCTTAAGGACTTGGGAATAGAACCCTTGCACGATCTGGCCGGCGTGGGACGGAACATGAAGAACCATCCCTCAGCGTCCCTGAGCTTCCGCTTGATTGAAGGCAACCGGCCAGCTTCAGACGCGCCCCGCAACCAGGTGGGTCTCCGGTTTACTTCTGAGGATTCAAGCCCCCGGAACGACATTCAGGTCCAACCGACGACCTCTTATCCGGAAAGTACGGCAACTCCGGACATTCGCATTGGATGCCGACTGGAGCTGCCCTTCAGCCAGGGTGAGCTTACTCTGACTTCCAATGACGTCAAAGTACAGCCTGACCTCGACTACAGGTTCCTGACCGACCCTCTTGACCGTTCCCGGCTCAGGGCCGCCGTACGGCGCTGCGTGGAACTGTTTCAGCATTCCGCTTTTGAGGGACTGCTGGGCGAACGCCTCGCCCCGAGTGACGCCGACCTGGCGGACGACACTGCGCTGGACGCCTGGCTGGTACGAAATTCAGGAATCGCCGGGCACACCACCGTAACCTGCAAGATGGGGCCGTCATCGGACCCCACGGCAGTGGTAGACCAGTACTGCCGCGTGCATGGGCTGGAGGGCTTGCGGGTCATAGACGCCTCGGTAATGCCCGAAATTACCCGAGCCAACACCAACGCCACCACTATCATGATTGGCGAACGTGCTGCCGACCTCATAAGAGAGGGGAAATAGGGCCCTGAACGAGTGTCTTACGACGCTGCCACGGATTATCGTCGAAGTTGTTATACCGCAAGAGCGGTAGTAAAATAGGCGCAATGCGAAAATTTTACTGATGACTTTTCGTCAAAGGAGCGCCCAATGGCATTAGAGTTTGGGGTATTTGACCATATAGAACCCTGCCACGGCATGACTCTGCAGGAAATTTACGACCTGCGGCTAATCCAATTGGAACGGCTCGAGTCAGCCGGTTTCTATTCCTACCATCTGGCCGAGCATCACACCCCCGCGGTACACAGCCTGGCACCCTCCCAGAATGTGTTCCTGGCAGCGCTGTCCCAGCGCACAACCACTTTGAGGTTCGGCCCTTGCGTATACGTACTGCCCCTGCACCATCCGGTCCGGCTGATTGAAGAGATCAGCATGCTGGACCACCTCAGCAACGGACGGCTGGAGTTGGGCGTGGGCCGCGGCGGCATTTTTGAAGCCTTTTTCTGGGGGCAGGACACGGACGTAGAACTAAACGCGACCCGCTACGAAGAGACCTTGCGCTGCATCCAGGAAGGCCTCAGCCACGATGAGCTGAACTTCCACGGAGACTTCTACAACTTCGACGAACTGCCCATGCGGCTCCGGCCCAAGCAGGCGCCATTCCCGCCCTTCTGGTACATGCGGAACGTCGAGACTGCGGCCATGGACGGCATGAATACGATTATCGTCGGTTCTCTGGACGGCTTTGAGGCCAATGTAAGGCGCTATAAGGAAGAATGGGAGAAGCACCAGGGCAAGGGAGCCCTGACAATTCAGGGTACCGAACCCAAGATTGGACTGGTCAACCACATGCTGCTGGCCGAGACCGACGAACAGGCCCAGCGCGAGGCCCAACCGGCCTGGGAGTCCTACCGCTGGAACCTGGGTACTCCGCGCCGGCTTGAAGCAGAGAGGCGGGGTCTAACCCAGTTCTACGGGTCTGGAATGAATCCTCGTCCGTCCTCGGCCCCGCCCAGAGATTTGCCTCGGGAAGAGCGCAGAGACCTGGACGCCTCCATGGAAGAACTGGAACGCCAGCAGCGCCGGTCCAGCCTGCGGGGCGGTCTTGGTGACGGCCATTCCGGATCTGGCGCGGGTTTCGGCGCCATCGCCGGCTCACCGGACACCATACGCGAGTACATGGACGAATACGTGGCAACCGGGGCCAACTATTTTGTCTGCTCTCTCCAGTGGGGTGACCTGAGCCACGAGCAGGCAATGCGCTCCATCGAACTCTTTGCCACCGAGGTAATGCCTCACTACGCGAAGAAGGCTGAAGTGGCAACCGCCTAAAGCAAAGACACCGGTGCCGAATTGGCTTGGCAAAACGGAGGGGCGGGTTTGAAACCCGCCCCTCGAACTTTTGTCATTCCTGGCAATCATCTTGCCGAAGAACTGTTTTATACTCCGCGCGGCCTCAGGGCCAGGCTGGCCGGCTTCGGCGGTTCCCATCCCCCGGTCAAGTAGTCGTACAAGTTGGCCGCACTAATCCGCATCACCATCGGAGCCATGGCTGCCTGCCCCACATCCATGGGATAGCGGTCTACGAACCTGTTCAGGTTCAGGGCCGCCTCGTCCCGGGTCATGCCTATGTCGATGGCTTCCTTGACGTAATCCCGCCATTCCATGATGAAGGAACCCTGCTCATCCAGGTAGCCCTTGTCGCAGAGATCGCCATGCCCGGGCACGAAAATGTCCTCGTCCAGCTTGCGCAGCGATTCCAGGGCCGTCAGCCACAGGTCGGGGTTTGCCTCGTGGAGCCACGTTTGCACCTTGTGGAAGATGTTATCGCTGGTGAATACTACGCCTTCTTCCTCAATGACTATAGCCGCCTGGTACAGAGTATGGCCCGGCATATGAATCATTCGGAACGTGTGGTCGCCTACCCGCAAGGTCATGCCGTTCTTGAAGGTGATGATAGGTACATTGGGCTTGTAGCCCTGCATCAGCGGGCCCTCTTCCGGCCCGAAGTTTGCCACCCGTTCGATATGCTCCTCCAGATCCGTCTCAAGGATGCGGGTCCGGACACCATCGTGGGCTATCACCGGCGCATCGAAGAAAGCATTCCCAGTCCAGTGGTCGCCGTGCGGTTCGGTGTTGATTATGTACCTTAGCTGACCGTGCCTGGCAATCTCCGCCTTCAGCTTCACAGCATCGGAAGGCTTGTGGGGACTGTCAATCATCACCACGCCGTCAGAAGTAGTTACAAAGCCATGGTTGCAACCCCGCAACTCGGTTTCTACATAGACATTGCTAGTCAATTGGCGCATTGTCATGTCTCCTTTCAGGAATCGGGAAGCCCGACTCATACGCGACGAAATACTCTAGCCCCTTCCTAAATCTAACCCTGGTGAGAAGGGCCGTGCCAGCAGGCTCCCGGCTATCCCAAGGGCCCCTGGAACACCTGGTCCACGTAGGTGTCGGAAAGTGCTTCCAGGGTTTCCGGCCACTCGTCGGTATTTCCAACGTTGCGCCGCAGTTCCTTGGGACGCGGCTGGCCTTCCCAACCCAGCTGTTCCATGTAGTAGTAAAGCATTATTAGGTGCCCATCTGCGTCCTGCGCAAAGGCGGTATAGTCGACGCCAGGGTGCAATTCCGCAGGAATATCTTTGAAGGTAACGCCATTGTCCTTGAGGAACGCGACGGCGTTCTTCAACTGCCGGTAAGAGCCCACTTCTACCCCGAAAGACATGCACGAGGTGTGGGGACTGCAACCCAGTTCTTCCCGCAGCGCTTTGGGGAACAGCCCGAGACTATGGTGTTCGTTGCCGTTCCGCATGAAAATTGCCCGGTGTCCGCTAAAGTTGACTTCCTCGGTGAAAACAAAGCCCAGCCGCTCGGCATAGAACTCCGCGGCAGCATCCAGGTCTCGCACGAAGAGATTCACAGGGCCGATCTTGGTAATCTTGAAGGGCCTGGGCAGCAGGATGCCTTCAACGTCATACACCGCCGGCATTGCTTCGCTATCCCGTGTTCCGGAAAAGATTTCGATTCCCTTTTCTACCGCTTCGTCTACCTCGGCCTCTTCGGACATTTGCGGCAGTGTAGGAGCTTCACCGAATCCCCGGTAGTGCATGGGCCGAGGCTTGCTGCGGCCCAGCCAGCCTATTTGTTCGATGCCGTAGTAAAGCTCGTTGATGTTGTCATCTGGGTCCCAAACGTAAGTGTGCCAATTGCTGCCCGGCATGTCCCGGCCAGTACGGCGGATGGGAATGCCCATATCATCGAAATAGTGGTGACCGTTTACCACTTCCGCCAGCGACCCGGTCTGCCAGGTAATCTGGTTGATGGTAACGTCACCGTCGCCCTCGTGACCGCTGCCCCGGCCCAGCACATCCAGTGCCTTCTTCGGAAACAGCACGAAGGAATGATGGTCGCCGCCGTGGTGCATAAACGCGCCCTGGCAGTCTTTGTCGGGAACATCCTTGAGGATTTCCGCCCGCTGGGGGTTCCCCTTGAAATTCAAGTGGTCCGAAACCTTGAATCCCAGCAAGTCCTTGTAGAACCGCAGACCTGCCTCCATGTCATTGACATTAAAGCCAAAGTGGCCCAACCGCCGAATCTTGAAGGGACGCGGCATGGTTACTCCGCCAACGTCGTAGAGCTGTTCTTGAGCAGTGGCCATATACAAACTCCTCGATAATTGCGATTTGGTGGTGCCGAGGCCTGTTGCGCTAATGGTAATTCAAGCCTGACGGGCGGTCAAACGTCCTTCGGGTAACTATGCGATAGATAGGTACTCTTACCACCCCAACGACTCCTTAATCAGCACCATCTTGATGCGATTCACATTCTGTTCATTCTCGAAAATCATCAACTTTCCCATGGGAGCCGCAGCGCGGCCTTGAGCCACAGCCCACTCGTGGTGCCGTTCTACCGAAAATCCCCTTATCCTGGCCATAGCATCATCAAGAGTAGGGCAGATTTTCTGTACTCCTGCCACCCAAATCACATGTTTGGCGTCAAAGACGTATGCCCCCAACTGGCTTCCTGAACCACTGGCGACCAGCACTTCGCCAGTCTCGGCAATTGCGTGGACGCTGCCCACGAAGTATTCGGCCACCCCGGCAGGCGCCGCAATTCCCTCTGCCGTTCACGGTCCGGTTCCGCCGAGACTTCCAATGAAAGATTCTTGTAACGGTCGGTTTCCCGAATATATTCGGAGTAACCTATGGTATCCAGCGTTTCGGAAGTGCTCTTGAACACCTCCGCCCCATCGGGAATCATATCAATCAGAATTTGCCTGGCTTCGTCCCCATTTTGCGCCACCACGGCCTCGACATTCCTTCCCTTGAGACTTTCCACGGTGCGCCGGATTGCCGCTTCATCTACCTGAAACTTGCCCTGTTGTTCCGTAGCCATTAAGTGCCCCCCTCCCCTTTGGTTCCCGTATTCTACTCTGAATCTTCAGACCAAGAAAAGGCTCTCCGAATTGACGCAAGCCACCTCCGAGCGTAGGCTTCCCCCAGCAATTACCCCGCATACCTGATCCGCTTTGCAATTTGCGTCGTAATTATGGGTAGATACATTCCAAAAACTCACCACGTTCACTCGAAAAACGGAGTTTCCTCAATGCTAAGACCCAGACTTCGGTTTCTTCATTTCTTCACTCCGCTGCTCTTGACGGTCCTGGTCGCAGTAACTGCCTGTGGCCCCAGTGCGAGTCAAGACCCGCCAGCGGCACCTCTCAGCATTGCGGAAGAAGCCACCCAGGCGACGCTACCTGCGCAACCAACCGATGTTCCGACACTGCAACCGTTCCCGACGACTGCCTTAGCAACCCAAGTCCGGCCCACGTCCTCCCCTTCAGTCGCCTTGCCGACGGCTGCTATGCCCGGCGTCACTGAACTTCCTGCCACTGCGGTACCAACTCTGAGCCCCACCGAACCATCTGTTGGAGCAGAACCTGAATGGGCAAAGGAGTTGCGCCAGGCAGGGATTTACACGGGCAATTGGGAAACGGACTTCAGCAAGCGCAGCATCCCGTACAATGAAATCTTCTCGGGTGGAGTGCCCAGGGACGGCATACCGCCGATTGACGACCCGAAGTTTGTGTCAGTTGATGAAGCGGACGGATGGCTGGAAGAAAAGGAACCCGTGATTGCCCTGGAACTGAACGGGGAGGCCAGGGCATACCCTCTGCAAATCCTGACCTGGCACGAAATCGTAAATGACACGGTGGGCGAGGTACCGGTGGCCGCCACCTTCTGCCCTTTGTGCAACTCGGCCATTGTCTTCGACCGCAGGCTGGACAGGGTACTTTACGACTTTGGAGTGTCAGGAAACCTCCGCAACAGCGACCTGATAATGTGGGACCGCCAGACCCAGTCCTGGTGGCAACAACTTACAGGCGAGGCCATCGTGGGCCAGCTTACGGGGCAGCGCCTGGCCATATTGCCCGCCACAATTGTCGCCTGGCAGGACTTCAAGGAGACCTACCCGGGAGCCCAAGTCCTTTCTCGCGACACCGGTCATTCACGGAACTATGGCTCCAATCCCTATGTGGGCTACGATGAGGTGGGGCAGTCCCCTTTTCTTTTCTTTGGCGAGACCGACGAACGCCTGTTGCCCACGGAGAGGGTTGCTGCCCTAACCGTTGGGGACGAAGCCTTAGCCTTTCCCTTCTCTCTCCTTGAGGCCGAGAATGTAGTAAATTACTCCACCAGCGGCCAAGATATGGTCGTGTTTTTCAGTCCCGGCGCTCGCTCCGCCCTGGACGGCTTCCGTATTGCGGATTCCAGAGAGGTGGGCTCAACGGGTATTTTTCTGCGGGAATTTGAGGGACAGACCCTTACCTTCAGTGCTGAAGGTGCCGGTTTCCTGGACCAGGAAACCGGCAGCCGGTGGAATATCTTCGGCCAGGCTCTGTCGGGCCCCCTTACCGGGAGCCAACTGACTCCCGTTGTTCACGCCAACCACTTCTGGTTCGCCTGGGCCGCCTTCCGACCTGACACCAAGGTAGTGCAATAGCCGCCTCATTATGCTGAAGTCCGTGTGTAGCGCGCCGAACGAGGGAGTTCATTTAATTTCAGAAAGTGCCAACAAGAGAAAGTGTTCATTATAGCCCTCCTCACTCATACTCAACCTCGTCCATACTCCCGCTGGGTAATGAGACGAGGTTGAGGAGCCTACCATCCGCATCCAATTGCCACTAACAACCCCAACCCCTAAAATACTCACGGATATAGGCCAACTAATTTGATTTTCCGCCTGGGCCTGCGTCCAAGGAGTAACAATGACTACGCCGCACATCACCTTCGGCTGCAATTTCACCGTGGAAGAATACTGGGACGTGGTGGAGTTCGCCCAAAAAGCAGAGGAGTTGGGTTACGACCGGATAACAACGGGCGAGCACATAATGGACGGCAACCCTCCCCGGCCGACTTTGCTCAACATACCCATGATGGCAGCGGCGGCCGGAGCCACCAAAACGTTGCAGGTTATGACGGGCATCGTCATTGCTCCCCTCTATCACCCAATCATGCTGGCCAAGCTGGTTACGTCATTGGACATTGTATCCAAAGGACGTCTGGACTTTGGAATAGGTATCAGCGGCCAGCGCGGCACACGAATTGAGTTTGATGCCCTGGGTATTCCGGTCCAAACCCGAGGCCGCCGGACCGATGAGATGCTGCAGGTTATGAAGAGACTCTGGACCGAAGAACATGTTACCCATCACGGGCGATTCTTCGACTTTGAGGATGTAACCCTGTTGCCGCGCCCCCACCAGCAGCCTTATCCGCCAACCTGGATAGCCGGGCGCAGCGAGCCGGCCATGCGCCGGGCCGCCTTGCATGCCGAAGGCTGGTATCCCTACCTGTTCACCGTGCGCCGACTCAAGGCCACCAACGACGAGGTGAGGCAGATTGCCGAGGAAGCCGGAAGGGACCTGACCGGTTTTCACTGGGGGTTAAACCAGCCCACCGCAATTGGCACCGACCGGGACGAGGCCCAGGCCACTGCCGTTGCCCACGTGGGGCAGCGGTACGTTACTCCGGAACGCAGCGCCGAGGATATTGCCCAGGCTCTTTGCCTTACGGGCACTCCCCAGGACTGCATCAAGGGAATTGAGGAACGTATTGACGCGGGGGTTCGAGATTTCATATTCGGTTTCCTGTCTCCCGACCCTGCCAGCCTATACCGCCAGATGGAGATCATGGCAAAAGAGGTAATACCCTACTTCCGTAGTTAGCCTGACCTGTCAAATTGCCGAATCAAGTAGGGCGAGACCTGAGCGGGTCCGCCCTTGAGGAACCAATGCCCGAAATCAGCATTTCCACCCATTTGCCCGTGGGCCCAGCGCAGGCATTTACCCACATCACAGCGTTTCCGGCCTACGGAGACCCGGACACTCGCCTGTTGGAGGACAAGTACGGCAGTCTGGAAAGCCAGGAGGGCACAACCTACACTTTCAGGGACAAATCCCCGGGTGCCCATCGCTGGTCTTATGCATTTGACCCTCCCTACAGAAGGGAGATCAAAGCCCTGGACTCAGACTGGTCGGATCGGATTGACACCTTTGAACCTTTTGGAGACGGTACGCAATGGTCCATAACGTGGCAGCCAAAGTCACGAGGCGCCCCCGTATTGCTTCGGTGGCTGTTCTTTCAATTGAAAGACAAGAAGGTCTTATACGAGCAAATAATGCAGCCAGTGGAAGAACAGATTAAGAAGCAGGAGTTCTACTGAGAATTGTCCTGACTGCCAACTGTTGTTTGAGGGGCGACACAAACAACTGGCCTTAGCCCGTCAAGCTAAGGCCAGTAAGTGCTATTGCAAGGAAACTCTTTCAAACAGGCTCGTATGAACCGACGAAAGAGCTTCCTTTTGAGGGAAAACCTGGAGTCTAATAGATCGCGGGCGGCCTACGTCCCGGCAGCCTTAAGGGCCGCTTCAAGCTTGGGTGGGCTGTAGCCGACTATGTTTTGGTCGCCTATAACAGTGACCGGGGTACTCCGCAGCCCCATGGCCATGAGGGATTCCAGGGCAGCTTCATCTTCCGAGACGTTTCTTTCCGTGAATTCCAGGCCCTTGCGTGAAAGATACACCTTCACCATGTGACAGGGGCCTCAACCTGCGGAAGTGTATACCGTAATATCCATAACAACTGTCTCCTGTGCTGGATTCGGCAGACGACCGGTGTTGGAAAGTTCTGCCTCTTAACCGCTTTTGAAATCGGCCTTTGACTTGTAATCCTGGTCGAACAAGCCTTCTCCGGGTTTTACGGCCTCGTCAATGGTCTGGGCAAAATCCTCGCCCTGTTCATACTTGCGAAGAAACTCTTCGCTAACGAAGAACATTCAAATGCAAAAGCCGTCGCGCTGGATGTCTTCGTGATGCCGGTCACAGGGGCAAATTTTCTTGCGGTCCTCAACGGGATCGCCGCTCAGGGGCATTCAAGGACAGTAGCGATATCCGTGATTTACCTGGTTCTCGGCCAGCCCTTGCTGGACCACCTCCACCACTTCCTGCTCCGGGAAAAACTCGTAGGGGCCGCGTTCCACGTACTTTTCGGAAAAGTTCTTGGCTCCCTGGAACGCTTGGTCATAGGTCAACTTGCGCTGCAATCCCTTCCTCTCCTTGGTTACCCCGTGGTATGCCTGTATCGCTGAACCCGGAAACTGCCTGAATTCAACCAGTCTATTAACATTATAACCCACCTTGTCGCATTCGGGCGTGCATTTCGCAAGACATGCTGTTGAACATCCTTACCTTTGTTTGCAGGTTCTCCAGCAGGCTTGGCATGGCTCCCCTTACTTCCGGCAGGGTCTTGTCCATCGCGACTTCCACACTAAGCAGACCCGCGGTCCCACACTGGCACCGGACGGCCAGGTATACCTTGTGAAAATCCTGGTTGCCGGAGAAATCAACCTTGAAGCCTTTGAGAAGGGAGAGAGAGGGGTCATCGGCCACTGCCGCCTTGAACAGGCCGTGGATTTCGTCCAGAGTTGCGGCGCGCGCGCCGTCGGATTGTTCGCTATTGATATTTGCCCCCAATTGCACAAACCTGTTAAGCCGGAAAAAATCTGCCGCGGTCTACGGCAACGCTGCCACGGCCTTGATTTCTACCAGGAATTCCTCTCGAACCAGACCTTCAATTACCAAAAGGGTGTTGGGAGGGTAGTCGCCGTTGGGATAGAGGCTTGGAAAGATTCCGGCGCGAGCTTCCATGAAGGGGACTACCGACTCTCGTCCTACCACGTAGGTAGTGAACTCGACCACTTCGCTGAAAGAAGCCCCGACGGAACTGAGGATGCTGCCGAGGTTCTCGTAGACCTGCCGAGTCTGAGCCGCCAGGCTACCGTCACCGGCCAAGTTACCGTCGTTATCGACTCCTACCTGGCCCGCAATATACAAGAACTCGCCGGCCTTGACCCTTATAGCTTGAGAATAAGCGCCCAAAGGCTGGGGAGCGCTCGCTGTATTGACTACTCGCCGTTCGGTTTCTGCCAAGGTTTACCTCCCAACCCCAATTATTGTTCATTTATGTCAAGTAATTCCAAATCGGCTAGTCCGTAGCCGCGGCCACCAGATAACGGCCACCAACGACGTTTAGCTGGTCGCCCGTTATGTACGACGATTCCTCGGAGGCCAGGAAGAGGCAAGCATTGGCAATATCATAAATCGTTCCCTGCCTGCCCAGGGGAATGTGCCGCAACTGGTCATCTGAGCCCGTGGGACGCCGCGATTCCCTGGCGAACCACTCCGGGTTGCGCCGGGTGGTATCTATCGTCCCCGGATTTACCATGTTCGCCCGGATATTGTAGGGAGCGAACTCGGCGGCAACGGCCCGTATAAAACCCCACAACCCGGTCTTCGCAGCAGTGACTGCCGAGGTGTCCGGTCGCCCCGTGATGGACGCCATGCCTCCGATGCCTATGATGCTTCCCGTTTCCCTTTCCATCATGCCAGGCAACACCGCCTTAGACAGATAGAAGGTGGAATGCAGGTTTATACCGAAGACCCGATGCCAATCTTCATCAGTTACCGAGAGTAGTGGATGGTGGGGACGGACGGCGGCATTGCTAACCAGGACGTCGATCTTACCCAGGGACTCCAACGACTCCGCCACCAGGCGCCTGCACTGGTCCGAGTCTGATACATCTGCCGTAGTGGCAAACGTACTTACCCCAAACTCCCGGCACTCCGCTGCCACTTCGTCCAATTCTTGCTGGCTTTGCAGCGAGCAAAGGGCCAGGTCGGCACCCTCCCTGGCAAATGTTAGCGCGATTTCCTTGCCGATATTTCGACTCGCGCCGGTAATCAGTGCAGTTTTTCCTTTAAGGCGCACCTTGTGTTTCCCCCTGGTATTTCAACCCATTTCGCCAGTAATCTGGCCGGTGAGCGCATTCAATGGCTCGTGCCAATCGATCTGTCTGGGTCGTGATTTATCTACTCCGGGTCGTCCGATCCATCCGGGGCCCTGTGCAGTATGTCGTCCAATGCCCGGTCCAGTCCCGGGTCCAGATCCACCGGATTCTGAAAAGGTGTGAAGCTGTAATCCGTACGCACGCGCTCAATTATCTGCCTGGCGTTGGAGTTGGCATTTCCAATTCTGTCCAGGGTTTCTTTGAGCCTCTGGGACTCCACGTTTCCGCGGGTTTCAAGGTCGGTGAGGTCGATGTCCAGCCCAAACATCGCCTTCAACCGCCGCATAATATCGAAGAACGATCGGTAGTCGGTTATTATTCCCACCTGCTGGTTGCTTTGGGTGGTAAAGGGATACATCGGGGCCATTGCCCCCAGCCGGAACACTTTCAGATCCTCGTAAAGGTAGTGAGCCATTGTCACCACGGCCATTCCTATGGTTGGGCCCTGCCGCCCGCCGCTACCATAGCTGGAAAACTGAATGCCATACTTTTCCAGTTCCTCTTTCATATCGGCCCTGCTGTAAACGCAACCCACTCGCCGCTCCACATCTGGCGGAGCAGGGCCGTTATACCCTTCCACCGTAACCGTCTGCTCCACTCCCAGTTCCTTTACCGCCAGGAAAAAAGCTTCCCCGTAGAGGTCCAACTCAAACCACGGTTCCTCGCCCATAAAGACTATCAGCCCTCCGCCGGCGTCGTAGAAGTCGTTGTCCCAGTGCATCGGCGCACTGGGGAGGCCTTCGTCAAACGCACAGGCCGGGCGGTAGGAGTCATGGGTTCCGGTCACCTGGAAGGGATAGCAGAGCTTCTCGATATCCCTGCCCATTCGGCCGATCTTCCTGGCCCCAAACTGGTCTATAAGATACTTGGGGAGTCCACTGGATATACTGCCCCCATCCGACCAATTCCGGTGCCAGCCGGCAATCAGGTACTTCGCTTGAGGCTTTTCATCAAGAATCAAGAGATCACTGGCCATAGCTGGTGTCTCCCTACCGCCGTTGGTAGTGTGCGGGAACTCGAGTTGCGACATGCAAGCATAAACGCTTTTCCGCACCCGTTTCTCGGCCAATTATACAGCAAGCCACCCATCCCACAATCGCTCTTCTTGGGGATGGGTTGTTGCGCAAGTTAAACGGAGCCTGCCAAATACGTTGCTTCCCCGGTAAGAGCTGGATTCAGCAACAGTAGTGGGCGGTTGGCCCTTGTGTACGCACATTGAACTCATTTCAAGAGGCTTCTTTCTAGCAGGCTATTGCACTAAGGATAAGAGCCCTATAAGCGTCCTGCCTTGCTATGCCAACGGGTTTCCGCTATTCTGCACTTACCAAACGACGACGGCTGTTCAGGTGTCGAGGCACTGTTTTGCAGACCGATAAGAACAACATTCCGGGGCCGTCAAAACTGGAGAAGAGCCATGACCAGCGTACACGTTTACACCAACCCTGGTTGATTCAGTTGCCGGACGTTGGAAGAGTTTCTCACGTCCAACGGTGTTCAGTATGAGCACCACGACATCGCCAGCGAGCCCGCCGCCCAGCAATTCCTGGAAAGCAAGGGCGTAAAATCCGCCCCTGTAACTGTGATCGACGAAGAAATAATCATTGGGTATTTCCCCAGAAAGCTTATTGCCACCCTGAAGCTTGACACCCAGGTTGACCTATCCGGTAGGACCGGATGGCTGGCAGAAAAATACGGCAAGATTCTGCACGCTGCAATACGCGCCACCATGCAACTCAGACCGGATCAGCTTAAGAGCGACGTTGCCTGGCGTCCGGAAACCCTTCGGGACACCATCGTCCACATCATGTCCTTCCCCGAGTTGGCTTATTTGAGCCACAAGACCGGCAGCATGACCACCGAAGACATGCAGGCCTGCCGCCAGCGCCTGGCAAGCGTTAACTCTGCTGATGAAATCGCCGAGTATGCCGAAGGAGTCATCGCAAACATCGTTGAGTTTCTCAACAGTGGGGACAATGAGTCTTTCGATCGCGTGGTTCCTGCTCATTATGGTGGGGAAGTAACCGTGGTTGAACTACTGAACATCATCCTCAGCCACAGCACCCATCACCTGAAGCAGGTCTATTGGTTCATGGAAACCTCACTCGGGGTTACACCCCAAGACCGTGCGGCAGCCGAAGACATGGAAGGAATCTTCACGCCGGAAGCCTTGATTTAAGAAATACCTGATAACTGCCTGGCCCATGAAGACATGGGGGCCCAGGGTTGGAGAGTGACATGGCAACATACAATCCCTCACAACAAGTGGAAATAGATATTATTGACCAGGTTTACCGCCAAGACGGTCAGCAATCGTGGCCCGTACGCGTTTACCAGCCCAAGGGAGACGGTCCCTTCCCAGCGCTGCTTGATGTCCACGGCGGGGCCTGGAACCGGGGTGACCTTACCAGTGATGAGGTGATGAACCGGGCGCTGGCAGCCAGCGGCATAGTAGTTGCAGCCGTCGATTTCCGCCTCGCTCCCCAACATCCCTATCCCGCCCAGGTACAAGACGTCAACTGCGCGATCCGATGGCTGAAGGCCCACGCGGCCGAATTCAACGCCGACCCACTGACTGTTGGAGGCATGGGCTCATCCAGCGGCGGACACACTCTGATGCTCAGCGCAATGCGGCCCAAAGACTCCCGCTACGCAGCCCTGGAGCTGTCAGGGGCCCCAGGCATTGATGCCACCGTAGCCTATACGGTCTGCTGCTGGCCGGTTCTCGACCCATACGCCCGCTATCTGTATGCTCAGGAATCCAGCAATGAACGGCTGGCGGCTTCCAGCGAAGCCTACTTCCTGGACCAGGACACCATGAAGGAAGGAAACCCTCAGCAGATTCTGGAACGGGGCGAAAAGGTACAGCTGCCTCCCACCTTGATAGTCCAAGGTACCCGGGATGACAACGTACCCTTGTCCATCCCGCAGCGGTTTGAAACCGCATTCAGGAACGCCGGGGGCGACATCCAGGTAGAATACTTCCAGGAGATGGTCCACGGCTTCGGCAACATGCCTGGCCCAGAATCGGACCGGGCCATCGGGATGATAAAGGCCTTCATATCCCGTTGCCTGGCCCTGGCGGGAGCGCCTGCGTAGAATCCGGGAACCAGAAATTGGCCGCTGGGCAAGATTACAAGGAAAAGTTAAGGGCGGGCTTGAGGCCCGCCCAAATACTATTCTCAACTCAGTCAACGGCACAAATCCCACTGCGCTTTATCCCACCTATCATTCCTACATTCCTGCCAACCGGAGATAAGAACCTTGCGAATCGAAAAAGTAGAAACGGCCCTCTACCGCATCCAGCGCCAGGCGGGGCTGTCCAACTCCACTCAGCAAATTGATTCGACCAGCCTTCTCATGGCCCACGTTTACACCGACGATGGGCTGGACGGCGTGGGCTGGACCTATAGCCACGGAACCAGCGGCAGGGGAATGAAGGAAGCCGTTGACACACTATTGGCTCCCCGGATTATTGGCGAAGACCCCTCATACATAGAACGCCTCTATGACCGCATGTGGCATAGTGTGTTCCCCAATATCACCATGTCTGGCCTCACTGCCGTGGCCCTGGCTCCCCTGGACATTGCCCTGTGGGACCTGGCCGCCAAATATGCGGGCAAGCCTCTTTTCCAATTGCTGGGCAATTACCGGGACAGCGTGACCGCCTATGGCAGCGGCCTCGACCTGGCATATTCCACTGAGGATTTGCTGGATGAAGTTACTAACTTCGTGAACCAGGACTATTGGGGAGTCAAAATGAAAGTGGGACGCGAGCGGTTGGACGAGGATGTCGACCGACTGCGGGCGGTACGGCAGGCCATCGGTCCCTACACCCCGCTGATGGTGGACGCCAACCAGCGCTGGACGGTAGGCGAGGCCATAACCCGCGCCCGGGCCATGGAGGAGTTCAACCTGTTCTGGATCGAAGAACCAATTCTGACGGAAGACCACGCCGGCTACGAGCGCCTGGGACGAACTGTCAACGTGGCCCTGGCCGCCGGCGAATGCGAATGCCAGCCCGATCAGTTCCTTGACCTATTCCAGCGGGGCGCCATCCAGTTCGTACAGGCCGACGTTTGCCGGGTCGGCGGAATTACCCCCTGGCTCCGTATTGCACGCCTTGCCGATGCCTACCGCTTGCCCATGGCCCCTCACCTGGTAGAGGAAATATCCATGCACCTTTGTTGCGGAGTATCCAACGGCTACCTGGTAGAGCACCTGCCTACGCTCAACCTGAACAATACGGGATACGTCCTCAACCCGGTCTTGCCCAAGGACGGGAAGTTCACTCCGTCCGGAGACTCGGGTCACGGGGTCAGATTCGACTTTCCAGCACTGGACAAAGTAAGAATGGTATAGCGGACTCTAAACGCTGCCCAGAGAGGGGACGGTATGTTTTAAGGCCTACCCGAGCCTCCACGCATACAAAACCACAGCGACTGCCGTTGCCAGGTTCAGGCTGGAAACGCTTGGCTGCATCGGTATCGAAATGCAACCATCAGCGGCGGCCCGCAACTCCCGACTCATCCCCTCTCTTTCCGTTCCGAAAGCCAGCACGGCGCCCTCCGGAATGCTATCCCGCACCAGCGGTTCGCCATCTGGGTCTACCGCCAGTAAGTGACGAGCCGCCAGCCAGTCCGGTCGCTTTATGAGGCTCCCTGTGGACAGGCAACGCTCACGGCCCACCGGCAATGCAAAATGCAGGCCGGCCGAACCTACCAGCGCAGAAGGATGCCAGGGATTGTGTTCCCCGGTGGTAACCACACCTGCAGCCCCGACGGCCGCGGCAACTCGAACGACCGCGCCGACATTTCCGTGGCTGCGCGGGTTCTCCAGCAGGACCAGGGGAGCGGGGTTGTTGCGATCTATGGAATGTGCGACAAATTGGGGTCGTTGAGCAAGGGCTATCACGCCCGTAGCCGGCGGCACCGGGGAAAGTTGCCGGAAGACTTCGTCAGGAACCTCAATAGTGTATCGCCCGAGGATACCTGCCAGATCTGGAGACAAGGACTCGGTAAGGCTTTGCAGATGCTTCCGGTCCCGGGTAACAACTTCACCCACCTTGGCCCCAAAGCGCAGCGCGTGCTTTAGCGTATGGAAGCCCTCCAGAACTGCCAGCCCCTTGTCGCTGCGGGCACTCCGGAAACGATCAATCAGCAGTTGGTTTGCTGCACCCTGGCTAATCCGCAGCCTCCCACAATTGCACAACCTCTACATCAGGCAACAGGAAATGAAACCCGTTTCGCTCAGCATATTGGCGGTCCAAGTCCGTGTCGCCGATGTGATAATAATCTTCCGCCTCGAACCGTTCCTTCACCGAGTCCAGTTGATGCTTCAGCACCGTGAACTCCATTTCTATCTCTGCGACCTGCCAGATTCTCTGCTGGTTGCTCACGGTCCTGTCGGAGCAGCTACCTATTATGCAGCCTCTGGCTTTAGCGGCGCGAACCATCTCCAGGGTTATACAACCAGGAGGGTCGCCCACCTCCAGCGTACCGTCTATATCGAAACTAATCAGTTTGGTCAATTGGCTTTCCTTTCTCGTTTACTTGCCGCCCAATCCCGGGGCAAGCTCAGAATGAGCGGCCACAAAGTAATGGAGCCTTGGTGACTTTCTTCAGACACTCTAGCTCGGGTGCTTCCCCAGCATCAGCCATCCACCGCTGCTGGGGGTGGTGAACGCGCAGAGAGCAGTCTCCGCCCGCACAGTTACCTGCCGGTCGCCAGCCGTGCCCCGCAGTTGCTCGATGCTGTCGGTGTACATGGCCGTGCGGGTCCGGCCGTTACCCAGGTTGCCGCCACTGGAGCTAAAGGGATGGGGACCCTTTACGCTGATGTCTTCGGCATAGAACGCAAAGGCATCGCCCCGCTTCACTCCGTGCCACTGGAACCCCTCCAGAAAGAACTGGGTCATGATGGAGTACCCGTCATAAGGATTGAAAATGTCGACGTCGGCAGGACCCAATCCGGCACCTTCGTACATCCGAGCCGCCTGCCGGTCAGTCCACATCTCAACCTCGTTCAGATCAGGCTGCGTGGTCCGGAACCTGAAATTGTGCTGGGAGTGATTCAACACGTACACTGGCTGCGACTTCATGTCCCGCGCCCGCTCCGCCGTCGTGAACAGGTAGGCGGCAGAGGCGTTGACCGGACGGTCACAGTCCCAGATTCGCAGAGGATTCAGGATGTAACGCGAGCTCTTGTAGTCTTCCACGGAAATAGGCTCGATACCGTGGTTGTAGTTGAATCCCCACGGCGTCAGCATCCCGTTCTTGTGCTGGTTGATGACAAAGGGCGCCAAATCGTCGTGCTCTCCCCCGTACTTCAGGCAGTACTGGTTGTGGGGGAAAATGTTGATGAAGTCATTTCCCCCGTGGTTGCCCCAGGGGACAGTCCACTGACGGGCCCCTCGTGCGTAGTCGTCTGCGTTCTCGCCGCCCCGGCGGTAGCGCCCCTCGAGGTTGCCCGTGGGATAAATGACCAGGCAGGTGTTGCAAACACCATCCCCCACCGCCTGGGATGCCATGCCCATCATCTCGCCGATGGTGGGCACACCGGTCGGCGCGAATTTAACATTTTCCATACCCATAGTCTTGGCCAGCCACTGGCCATTTATCAGTGTCAACCCAAACTCCGAGTCGTAAGGCGGGTCGAAATAGGGACGCGGCGCCCACTGCGACGCCGACCCTCCGCTGCCGCCGGCTATGTGGCTGTCGCAGCAAACTATCCCGTCTACCTGGTCCTTGGTAACCCCGGCCTGCTCCATAGCCTTTTCGCACGCCAGTATGGCATAGGCGCCCAAACTATCGTCCAAGGACACACCGTCCCAACGCCGGTCGACCGGGGAATGCCCGTAACCAGCGATTGCCACCTGGCCCCGGTGTTCCCAAACCCCCAGGCCGTCTCTGTCCCTGCGCCACTGAAAATCGTTGCTGCTCGTCATCGGTTGTCCTTTCGCAATTTCAAAGATACGAATTTAGTCCCGGGCAACACAGGCTTTGCCCTTCTCGCTTGAAGCTATTCGCTTGCCGAGAACTGATTGAGTCCAGGCTCAGCCACTTACTCCACCACTCGCCACTCGTGTATCAACTGCCCTGGCGCCACTTCTTCAAACATTACCTCAACGGCGGCACCCACCGGAGCCTCATAGGCCGGCACCCCAGGCAGGTTCGAGTAGAAGTTAACAGATGGGTCAGCATCCAACGTAACCAGGGCGAGGTTGTAAGGCTGGTCGGGCATTCGGCGATTCAGGCGGCCATCCTCAATAACAATGTAGGTTGCCACGTACCCCTTCCCTTCCACTTCCTTCCACTCCAATCCCTCGGCGGAACCGCAAACCTGGCAGGACGCCAATGGAGGGTACTGGAGCTTGTCGCAAGACGTACAGTTCTGAAGCACCAGCCTCTTCTCATTTATTGCATTCCAGAAAGGCTGGCTCAGGTCGTCGGGTACCGGGATTACTTTAGGCATTCTTTGTCTCCATGCAGATATAGATTAAAGTGCGAGACTATTCAAAAGCTTCGGGTGATCGCATTGAGGAATCCACTACCGGTCGCATAGAAGGCAGGGCCCACGGGTCGGGGCCATGCCGATTGGGCCCAGCCTGGCCACGTCTGATCAGCCAAAACAGAGCCCAGGCAGCGATAGCCAAGTCGATCAACAGTGTAATCACTACTCCGGTTATCAGTGGAGAGAAAAGCTTCCATGGAAACTTGTCCTCCACCTTCTCACCGGTGGCAAGGTATTCGAAGAATCCGTCTATAAGCAACTGGGACGCACCTGCCATGAACGAGGCGATGGTAGCAAACAAACCAATAAACGTTGGTATCACGGCCAGTCCTGCCAAGACAAGCCAGATCAACTGCCACCAGCCGGCCTTGTCTATATCATGGAGCCGGCGGGTGGTAACTGCCAGGGTGGGCAAGAATACCGCCAGTCCAAAAACCGGCAAGAGCAATGCCAGATACCCAGTGGAAGACAACGCAAGAAGAATGAACCACCCAATGGAAAGTGCCAGAATCCACCACCAGTATTCCCGCCTGCTGGCTCGTCCACTAAAATTTGAATACTTACTGAAGCACTGTTTGATGGCTCCAAAGAATGACATGGAGGGTTGTGACTGCTGGACACTGGGCATCGTCATTGGGTTACCTCCTTTGCCAGGCCGGGTAACTTACAGCGATGTTGGCGCGTGCAGATTCTTAACCCACCATGGGCACCGCGCATAGTCTATGACAATTGGGCTTCCACCGCTATAGCCCCTGAAGCAGCCCATACCAGTTGGGACCCGTCACTTCCGGGCGGGCCAGCCAGTGGACAAGTCAATTTGCAATTGCCGCAATCATCGAGAGGGTGATCAGGCCGCCAATTAGCAAAAGAGTGGAAAGCGTCAAAGGTAGTGAATAATTTCCCGTCGTTGCCGATTCTACGACAACCATTACCCGCCCCTTAGGGATAGCGAAGCCTCGAGTACCATTATTACTAATCAACGGCTCGCGGGTCCGGTCCATATTGGTTTGCTCCAGATTCACCTTGACGGACCAGCCAGACCAAGTACCAAATGAACACAGCCAGGCTTACCAGCATCGCAATCAGGAACGTTACCAGCGCCGGCACAAAATCTGCAAAATCTGCGTTAGCGAAGAAATCTCCTTCTTCTACTCCGGCAAAGGCGTCTCCGGAAACCAACCCGACTATCGTGATAATAATACCTATGACAAACAGTATCCAGCCGGCTCCGGCTATCACAAACCAAACCAGTTGCCACCAGCCGCTCTTCCCGATGTCCTGCAGTCGCCGAGCGGTAACAGCCAGGTTGGGCAGGAGGACCACGAGGCCGAAAATAGTCGAAAAGGGACTGAATGCAAAATCGGAAAAGGTACGCAACAAGGTGGAGATAGCCGTATCTACGGCGCTAATCGCGAAGCTCACCAAAGTAGTAGCCAACAACCACCACCAGAATTCGGCTCGGGTGGCTCGCCCGCTGAAGTCGGCATACTTCCGCAGGCACACCTGTACCGATTCCTGAATTGTCATCATGGGCTTTGACTGGGGGAGCGGTCCGTCTTGCACTCCAGTCTCCGGGTGGAATTTCTTCCCTGGCCCCTATTCTACCCTCTAGCAGAATCCCCTTCCACCGAACAGACTACCACACGAATTTATGGTGAAGGTTTTTAGGTCGGTGTTTCAGCAATGGCTAGATTCTCATCATCCCGCGCCCTAGGATTAGAGCCGAAGCGGTTGGGGCCCGCCTCGCTCTGTCTGACCAGCCACAGCAGGGCCCATATATAAACGGCAATGATAGTTCCTGCCGAAACTAATGCGGCTGCCAACAACGGTATCCAAACCAAAATCGACGTCCCGCCGTTAGAACCCTCTACCTCATTGCTTCCATTCGTCCCTCCGCCCAACAGGAGAATAAACACGAAAAACCAAGCAACCAGGAAAACCAGGGAAGCTACGATATCTATGGCAAACCACGCCACCTGCCACCTGCCACTCCTGCCAATGTCGTGCAAACGGCGCGAGGTAACAGCCAAGAATGGAAGGATGATCCCAACGCCGACGAGAAAAGTAAGGGGGCTGATTATTCCCACATCCAGGGCCAGGAAGGCCATGTTGATTACGCCGTCAATGATTGCCAACCCCATGAGCACAAGACTCATGGCCAGGTACCACCACCAGAATTCTGCCCGGGTGGCTCGGCCAGAGAAGTTGGCGTACTTCCGCAAGCACTGGCGGACCGCTTGCGGCAGAGTTATCATTGGCCTGGGTGGCAGAGTCTGGTAGTTCAAGGCCGTCTCATCTAGAGTAGCTTCCCGTAACGCGACCGCTCCGCTACTACACCTTCGTCCACTGAGAAGAAACCCAGTTGGCCGCGATAAGGGACAGGCTGCGAATAGGCCAGGGCGTCTTCCAAAGCGAACCCGTACGGGCCGCAAAACCAGGGGCTATCTGACCAGCCAGTGCAGTCGGTGATAGTCACCTCCCCAATAATCGCTCCCCTGGGCAAGTCACTTGGAATCACTATGCCGGCCCGACGAATGTGTTCCCTTTGCTCAGGGTAATCTTCCAACACCATACGTTGACCGGCGTGCACGTAGACCCTGCCCCGAAAGGAAGTGCTCCAAGTCCGGTTCTCGATGTCCTTGAAACCGTTAACCACCAGCCACGCCCACGGCTGCCGAATGCTCAGAGCCCTCATTCAGACACCTGCGATTACTTCAAGCCTGTCCAGTGAGTTCCAGGGCGGCAACATTGTAACCTAACCTTCATGGTGCTAACATCCCACCAGATGATGAGCAGTGGGCCTACAAGAGAGCGGCCAAAGGAGTTGAAAAATGGCAGATTTGGTACTGGGCCTGGCGTCCTCCCACAGCCCGCAGCTGAGCACCCCGCCCGAGGGATGGGCCGGCAGGGGCGAACGAGACAAGGGACATCTGGAACTGATCGGCACTGACGGCATAACGTCAAACTTTGAGGACTTGCTGGCCCGCTGCAACGCATCCCGCATAGCCAAAGAAATCACTCCGGAAAAGTTTGAGCAGCGCCACCTGCAGAACCAGAAAGCCATCGCCCACCTGTCAAAGAAGCTGTACGACGCCAAGCTGGACGTTCTGGTAATGGTAGGGGACGACCAGCAGGAGTACCTCCTGGACGACAATATGCCAGCCTTCTGTGTTTACTGGGGCGACCAGGTAAAGGTGGCCGGCCACGAAGCGGGCCCCTCCACGGGTGGACAACACTTGATTGGCTACCAAACTGAGGACCGATACGCCCCCACCGATTCTTCGTTTGGCCGCCATATCATAGAGCAACTAATGGAAGCAGAATTTGACGTGGGACGGTCCAGCCACCTGGACCCACGAAAGGGAGGGCGGGCCAGGGGAGGAATTGGACATGCTTTTGGCTACGTCTATAACCGTCTTATGACCAGCGATACGATCCCCACCATACCGATAATGCTCAATACCTACTACCCCCCGAATCAACCCACGCCCAAACGGTGCTATAACCTGGGGCAAGCGCTGCAGGACGCCATAGCATCCTGGCCGAAGGATATCCGCGTTGGAATCCTGGCTTCAGGGGGCCTAAGCCACTTTGTTGTGGATGAAGAACTCGACCAGGCCGCGCTGTCCGGTATGCAGGCCAAGAGCGTAGAACAGTTGATGGCCCTGCCCAGGGAAAAGATTAACTCCGGCAGTTCGGAAATTCGCAACTGGATTGTCGTGGCAGGGGCCACTGAAAACCTGGACATGACCGTAGTGGACTACGTGCCCTGCTACCGCTCCCCGGCGGGAACCGGTTGTGCCATGGGCTTCGCAACGTGGGAGTAAGCACCCGGAGACATACCTACATCATATGAGGCGCACTTGACTGCGTGAAAATAAGAAGCGGGGCGGTTCCTGGACCGCCCCGCTTCTTTTGAGTTATCTTTCTTCCCGACCGGCTTCACGTCCGGCTGTTGTAGACGTAATGAGGTGCACCCGCGGGAGGCCCCCCGCCCTCGGCTTCCCAGCTTCGGTAGAATTCTTCCGCATATGGCCGTAGCCTGGCTGCCATCCTCCGGGTTTCCAGTGTTTGTGGCTCCAATGGACGGGCCAATTGGTCCCGCAACTCCCGCCGAATCTCGTCCTTGTTGAGTCGCTGGTGGCTGCCGCTCTTCAGCAGCACTTCGCCGTTCACTATTACCGTGTCAATGTCCTGGGCTCGGGCTCGTCCCAGCACAGCCTCCAATGGTGGCAAATCCTGGTCCAGGTAAGGGTCCTCCAGGTCCTCCAATCGAATCAGCACCATGTCAGCTTTACGCCCTGTCTCCAGCACCCCTATCTCACCGACAAACCCAGTGGGTGCCGCCGCATTTGCCGTTGCCATGGCCAGCACCTGCTCTGCCGAAATTGCCGGAGCGCCGATTCCCGGCTGCCGGTGGAGCTTGCTAACCAACCTCATTTCCTGCAACAAGTCGTCATCATCGTTGATCGCCGTGCTGTCCGTGCCCATGGCCACGTTCAGGCCGCGGGCCAGCATGGGATTGACCGGCGCTATCCCGTTTTTAAGCCGCAGGTTTGAACTGGCATTATGACAAACCGTCGCTCCAGCGCCTGCCAACAGGTCTATGTCTCGTTCAGTGAGCCATACGGCATGGGCGCACGATAGCTCCGGCCCCAGGAACTCCAGGTCCTGAAGGTGTTCCACGGGCGTCTTGCCCCAGGCACGGATGCCGTACTCTTTCTGGTAGCTGCTCTCCACCAGGTGCATATGAATTGGCGTACCATACTGGACCGCTGTCTCCCTGGTACGCTGCAGAAACTCGTCCGTGTTCCACTGCACGTTGCTGGGGCTCAGCAAGACCTTCACTTTACCGGTAGAGTCCTCAATGTAACGATCATATATTTCCCGGAAAAAAGCGAAGTACTCATCGTCGGTCATGTCGGTGGCAGCCAGGTGCCGATATACACCCTCTGCCAGATCTGACGGCAAGCCGGACAGGAAATCGCCGTCCGCAGCATAAACGACCCGGTTCTGATTCCGGAAATAGCTGGAAAATGCCACCCGCATACCGGCATCAAGAAACCCCCTCAAGACTGAGTCCACGTCCTCGCGGAGGGTTGCTGTGGCAGTTTGCGGATGGTTGTACATTACCGTGGTGGTGCCGGATTCCAGCATGTTCAGCGCGGTATAGAGGGTCATCAGGTAGTGGTCGTAGGGTCGCCTGCCCCATCCGTCCAGAATCCAGAGTTCCAGGGCATCGTCGCAGGTGCCCATCTGGAGGGTAGTCACACCGCGTCCGTGGTGGTGGGAATTGACGAGACCGGGGATTATTGCGTATTCCAGGCCGCCTAGCTCTTCATCTGCCTGAAACCTGGCATGCAGGGACTGATACGGGCCAACCGCTACAATGATCCCATCCTCCTGGAAAACCGCCCCGTCAGAGACGACAGTCGTCCCGCCATCAGAGGCAGGACTCAGCAGATGCTTTCCTCGTATGAGTGAAGATGCCAACTGTCCCCTCCTTTAGCCGGACTGATTACGGTACCAGTCTATAACTTCCGACCCGGTGGCGGCCCAGACCCCGCCCTGGCCCATGATGTAACCTAACGCGCGGTCAATGCAGCCAATTCGGAAGGGTTGGCCCACCAGCCAGGGATGCCAGTTCAGGGCCATCAGCCGCCCGTTGGCGACCCCATCCTGCTTCAGGACGTCAAAGCTCTCGCCCAGCATCCGTTCGTATTCAAACACGGGCATCAGTTTCTGAGAAATAGCCACCACGTCGTCCAACTCGTACAGGAGGGGCAAGGCAAAGAAGCGATGGTCTCCGGTCGTCATAGGGTAAGGCTGCTCGTCGTTGGCCCAGTCGCAACATAAGCAATCCCCGCCTCGGCCAGCAATTGCGGGGTACGGTCCGACTCCCCGTATTCGGGGCCGAACCAACCCCGGGGCGCCGTCCCCGTGGCCTTGGTCAGCGTTTCAACGGAGGCCCCGATATAGTCCCGCTCCTCTGCCTCGGTCATATTGCTGGTGATCATCCTGCTAACCGATATGCCGTGGCCGATAATCTCGGACCCACGGTCGAGGCAGTGTCGCACGAGGAACGGGTAGTGCTCGGCAGTCAACGCATCCATCGCTACGGTAGCCCGTATCCCATGCTTCTCCAGCACGTCCAGCAGACGGAAAATGCCGATTCTATGGCCGTATTCACGGTGGGAAAGACGGGCATAGTCGGGAAACTCCCTGGGCGCAGACCCGCCGGACAGGCGCGCCGCCTGGTAGCTGCCCGGGGGAGCCTGCCACTCCATATGTTCCAGCGGAATCACCACACTTAGCGCAACCGGAGCGTCACCGGGCCACTTAAGGGCCGACCGGCTGACTATAGGTGACCATTCGTGATGCGGGTGGTCCATACCAAGGGTGCGTTGGGCGGGCATAACGTCTATCCTCCGGTGAGCTTAGGGGGTTGCCATAGTCGGAGCGCAATAAGGCGCTATTGGGTTGATGCCTCGGCAAGTCGCTGGGAATACGCCATGGCCTCATCGTAATAGTTGGCGATGTAGTAATCGGCAATCTCGTCCGCAGTCGTCTGCCACACTCCATCGTGAGACATTATGTAATCCAGCATGTCGTCCAGGTGCTTTACACGGTGGGCTTGGCCAATAATGAAGGGATGGAGCGCGATACACATGACCCGACCGCTCTCAGCCCCTTCTTCGTAAAGCTGGTCAAACTGCGCTTTGCAGATGTCGGCGAAATACTGGGCGCTGTAATGGTTGTCCCTCAGCACCGACGAGTCATTGAGTTCAATTGAGTAAGGCACCGAAATCAACTTGCCTGACTTCACCTTGATAGGAGTAGGCTGGTCGTCGTGGAACCAGTCCGTATGGTAAATGAGGCCCGCTTCGGCCATCAGGTCCGGTGTGCTGACGCTGCCCGAAATGGCCGGACCAAGCATGCCCTTCAGAGGCTTCCCCGTATGCCGCTTCAAGGTGTCAATGCAATCCCGGTAGAATTCACGCTCTTCGTCCTCGGAGCAGGTGTAAAGGTAACGGGTGTTGTAGATGCCGTGGCTCATGTAGTCGTAGTCCCGTTCCATCATTGCTTCGGCAATCTCAGGGAAGTGCTCCAGCACCGCAAGGTTAAGGGAGACGCAGCACCTTATCCCGTGCTTGTCCAGCGGTTCCAGCATCCGCCAGAAACCAACCCTGTTGCCATAGTCTCGGTAGGAATACTGCTGCACGTCCGGATAGGGAGTGCGTGGCCACGGATTGCGGACACCCTCGTTGACGGGTTGATACTCGTAATGTTCCACGTTGGGGGAAATCCAGAGCGCTACCCGGGCATCGTTGGGCCACTTGATAACCGGGCGGTCGATGATGGGCAGGTAATCAATTCGGTCAGGGGGCAGGGCCATGATGTCTTACTCCTGGGGGCATTTTCGGATTGCCAGGGCGTACATTCGACAGGATCAGGAAGACCGTCTGATTCGCGGACTTTCCAATTCAGGCTAATCCAGGAACCCCGTCTCCCGTCGCCAATCCACGTAATGGGTAAGGCCTGCTGCCAGGTCAAACTGGGGCGTCCAACCAAAATCGTGCCACAGGCGGTAGCCCGACAAGGGCCCTCGGGTAGGAGTGGACGCCGCGGGTGAGCCGGAATCGTGCTCTTCATCCACCAACCGTACTTCTGGAAAGATTTCGGCCAGGGTTCGCTGAATTTGGTCGCAAGTAACCCAAACGCCGTTGGTGATGTTGTAGCGGTCATGAGGCAGATCATTCGAGTCCACAACGGTCGCAATGGCTGAGGCAATGTCCAGGACATAGGTGTAGTCCCGGCCAAAGCCCGAGTTATTGACGACAATGGGTTCCCCGCGCAATAGCTTGCCAGTCCACTGGTGGGGCACAGACATATTGTCCCGGTGGCCGGTAACCCGCTCCATGGGGCCGTAAGGTGTGCTGAGCCTCAGGCTGGCCGTGGGGAAGCCATGCAACTCACCGTATCGCTGGGTGATGGCCTCACTGGCGGCCTTGGTAATTCCGTAAAGGGTATCGGCCCGGGAGGGGTCGTCTTCGTTGAAGTACTGGTCCGGCGACCGGGTCATGCCGTACATCGAGCCGGAACTGATGTAGACGAAACGCTCCGGGCTAGTCAGGCGGGCCATTTCCAGCATGTTGGCCGTGCCGGTAATGTTTATGTCCACAATGTCCTTGCTGCGCGCCGTTTCCAGGTCGGTACGATTCACGGTGAAAACGGCAGCATGCACAATCTTTTCAATCCGGTAAGACTGGCGCAGCGATTCCAGGTCCGCCGGCTCAAGGATATTGCCGGTTACGAAGGTAACCTGCGAAGCCAGGCTGCCCAGGTAATGGTAATTCAGGGAGTCCGCCGGACCGATGTCCAGGCTGACAACTTCATGGCCTCGTGAGGCCAGTTCCCTCACGATGTTGGACCCGACAAATCCAGTTCCGCCAGTTACCAGGGTTACCATTAGTTTCTCCTTATTGCCAAGCGATTGCCGGGAAATAATCGATTATCCAAAAGGCACGTCCCAGGTCACCGGACCAAGTCTGGTTACCATCCCAGCATTACCGACTCCTTACGGGGGTCGGCGCCACCGTGGTAGACACCGTCGCTGGAATTCACCAGGATGGGAGTAAAACCGTTGCTGATTCCCCAAGGGCCGATGACCTTTACCTGGTGTCCCTTGTCAACCAGGGAATCTACAAGGTCCGGCGGCACCCGTCCCTCGACTTCCAGGAGATTGGCATATTCCTCGTGGGGCCATGGCGACTGGGGGAAACTGTACCCGCAGAAGCGGGGCGCCTCCACAGCCTCCTGGACATTCATTCCAAAGTCGATGACATTGCACAGGGTCTGCAGGTTACTCTGCGGCTGGCTGTCACCACCAGGCGTTCCAAGTGTCATAAACGGTTCGCCATCTTTCAAGATGATGAAAGTGCAAGGGGTGGTCCTGGGACGCTTCCGGGGTTGCAGCGAATTGGGGTTTTCCTCGTCCAGCCAGAAATAGCAGCCCCGGCAGTTCATCAGGATGCCGGTATCCCCCAGCACCATGCCCTGGGCCAAAGCGCCAAAGCTGCTCGGAGTCGCCGATACCATGTTGCCCGCCGAGTCCACCGTGGCCAGGTAAGTGGTGCCGTCGCCATCACCTCCAACGGCCATCGCTTCTTCTGCCCTGTTCGTAGCAACATAGCTCGGGTCCACCGCCAGCATTTTTCGCGGGTCTCCCGGCGGGTAACTGGCCCGCGCCCTGTCAGAATCTAACAGAGTTCTGCGAAGTGCTGCGTATTCTTTGGAAAGCAACCCGTCAAAGGGCACGTCCACAAAGTTCGGATCACCCACGTGCCGCTCCCGGTCGGCAAAAGCAAGCTTCAGTGCCTCAATCTGCAGGTGCATAGCACTGGGACTATTGTGCCCCAGGGCTCCCAGGTCAAATCCCTCCAGTATGTTCAGTGTCTGCAGCAGGCTGATTCCCTGCGTCCAGGAACGGTTGGTAAAGACCTGGTAACCCCGGTAGGTTACCGAGATCGGTTCCTCCATCGGCGATTCATACTCGGCGAAGTCTTCGTAGTCGTAAAGGCCTCCCAAGTCCTGCAATGCTTTGACCATGCGCCTCGCCACATCACCCTTGTAGTAAACATCCCTGGCCGCCTGAATGGCAGCCTCCCGGGAAGCTCGCTGGCCCAGCGCCCGCTCCTCCGCCTGCACCATCAGCGACAAGGTACGGGCCAGGTCTTTCTGCAGGAACATAGAGCCCAGTTCTGGAGGCTGGTTGTTGGGCAGGAAAATCCTGGCCGACTCAGGGTGCTTGCGCAGGTTCGCCATGCGGTCGGCAGTACCCATTGCCCGCACGAAAAGCTGATAGGACGGGAATCCCTTGCCAGCGAAATGGAGTGCACTCTCCGCCACCTGGCTGAAGGACATGGAGCCGTATTCGGAAAGCATCGCCAGCAAAGCCGATATAACGCCGGGCACGGTTGTACTCAAGACTCCGGAAGGAATCTCACCCCACTTTTCCATGTAATGGTCAATGGTCGCTCTTTGCGGCGCCCAGCCCTGACCCACTACCGAGCGCACGGCCTTGCTGGTCCGGTCATAAAACAGGAAGGCAACCTCACCGCCCAGCGTGTAATGAGCCGTGGGTTCCATTACGCCAGCCGCCAGGGCCGAGGCCACCGCCGCGTCCACAGCGTTACCACCCTGCCACAATATTCGCATGCCCGTCTGTGCCGTTAGCTGGGTTCCCCCGCCGACCATGCCCCTGGTGCCCCACACTATCGGCCGGTGGGAATAATTGCCCTGGCTTCCCAGGGTGTGGCTGTAATTGGCTGCTGCCATCAGACTTGCTCTCCTTCTCACCCGAAAGCGGGTGAGCCCAATTGGCGGACTTATGCGACACAGTTTAGTCTTGCGTCACCTGCAGGCGCAACCAACGGGCTGGGACTGTCCCGTCGTGATTTGTGAAGGAAAGGCGAAGAAAGACAGGAACAGGCCCTTTTTATGATATCCTGCCTTATATAGAACCCACCTTGATATCAACTGACCTTGATAAAGGAGGGAACCTCAAAGCTTACGCGAAAGGGAGAATGAGGGAGGTTATATGGCTGCATTAAAGAAGCTGGTCGGGGCTTACCTGATAATCGTGGCCGTTGTGGTTGCGATATTCTTCATCATCAACACGTTCCTGTTAGACTCTTTGGACGTCCCAGGCATCTGGCATGTAGTGGATGTGTTGATGTTAATCGGGTTGGCGCTGTCATTAATCCACAATTACTCTCGGAAGAAGGCGATGGAGGCAACGGAAGACGGCGGCGCCCTGAATCGAGCCTACTTTGAGGCCAACGCCGCATTCTACGTTACCGCCGGGGTAACTATCTTGTTCCTCCACAATTGGTTTTCCCTTTTGGCCCAAGGCTCCGGCTATTTGGACGGCAACCACCAGGCGTGGATAATCTGGGCTGCGGTAGATACCTTGCTGCCCATCATGTTTGGCATCACCGGCTGCCACCTGTGGCGAAGTGCTAAAGAATAGCCCCAGCTCTTAGCCAGGGCGGACAATGCCAGACAAAAACTAGAGGCCACAGGAATCTGTGGCCTCTAAACCTTTCGAGGAAAAAGCTCCCCAGGCAGGATTCGAACCTGCGACCTAGCGGTTAACAGCCGCCCGCTCTACCGCTGAGCTACTGGGGAATAAGCAGGCTGCCAAGGCGGACTAACGCTTCAAACAGCTTAGAGATTGTAGCATCTTCCCACTCCCCTCACAAGAACACCGGATACGCAATCAATGCACCACGCCGGCATAGCGAATTACTGGCAATGCAAGAGAGGGGCGGTGTAGGCCCCTCTCAATTAAGCGGGCTACCGGACAATTTTATGACTTATCGCCCTCAACCACCTGGTTACGCTCGCCAACCGTGATGGGCAACTGGCGGGCCTGCTTGGCCTCCAGCTTGGGGAAGGCAATGGTCAGGACACCATGATCATACCGGGTGTCGGCCCTGTCCACGTCCAGCGTATCCGGCAAGCGCAGGAAACGGTGGAAAGACCCAGTGTGCCGTTCTCGCATCAGGTAGTTTCCTTCCTGTTTTTCACTCTCCCCCGCAGTCTGGCCGCGAATTGTCAACACGTCATTCTCGATAGTCACGCTGAGGTCCGACGGGTTGACTCCGGGCATTGAGGCCTGTACCAGGATGTTATCGCCATCCTGAACCACATCCAGGGGGATCGCCCATCCTTCCATTTCGGTGCTGCCGTTGGAGGGTTGTGAAAATCCGCGCCACAGGTGGTCCATATTTTCCTGCATCCGGCGCAGTTCCGTGAAAGGATCCCATCGTCGTACTACCATAGTTGTACCTCCTTGAGTCTTAACATAATTGTTATCCGAAATCCTGATATGAGTTATATCAGGCTTGCAGAATTTATGGTAAATACTTGAGTGCTACTTGTCAATTCTATTATTACTTCACTATAAATATTCTTGACTATGTAGTCCCTCAATAATAGAATAATACCATCAATGTAACCACCCTTAGAGGTGCCAACAATGGCAACAAACTACTATGAACTTCTGGGAGTTGCCCGCGACGCCAGCGATAAAGATATTCGGCAGGCCTACCGAAAACTGGCCCGCCAGTATCATCCGGACGTCAACCCCGGCGATTCCAGCGCCGAAGAAACATTTAAGCAAATTAACGAGGCCCACGGAGTACTGTCTGACGCAGACAAGCGAAGCAAGTACGACAAGTACGGCGACCGCTGGATGCACGCCGACGAACTTGAACAGTCGGAGGCCCGTGCTCGGGGCGGGGGGCGGGGCGGGTTCAATTTCTACACCCGCGGAAACTTCGACGGCAACCACGGATCCACATTCGATTTCGGTAACTTTGGTTCCGGGGACCTGTTTGACGATCTCTTTACCAACTTCGGTTCGGAACATTCGGTCCGCCGCCAGCCAGCCGCTGAGTATCCGGCGGAAGTTACTTTGGCCGAAGCCGCCGAAGGAGCAACCCGCATGGTGAACCTGCCCGACGGACGCCGCCTAGAGGTCAAGATTCCGGCTGGCGTGGATACCGGTTCCCGGGTACACATTCCGGCGGGCTCAGGTGGGGACGGAGACTTCTACCTGGCCGTAACCGTAATGCCCCACCCTCGTTTCGAGCGAAAAGGCAAGGACCTTTACTCAGAGCTGGAAGTTCCAGTAGAAGACCTCGTTCTGGGTTCCGAAGTAACGGTTCCTACCCTGAAAGGCAAGCTGGCTTTAACCATACCCCCCGGCACTCAGAACGGACGCCGCTTCCGCATGGCTGGCCAGGGATTGCCGGAACTAAACAAGTCGGGCGGCAAGGGAAGCCTTTATACCACCGTCAAGGCAGTGTTACCCAGCAACCCAGGGCCGGAAGAGGAAGAAATGTACCGCAAGCTCAAGGAATTGCGGAACAACTAGAGGACTGGACAACTAGAGGATATGAACATGGTTTACCAAAGAGGTCATTCCGAAGAACCCTGTTTTGTCATCAGCATCGCGGCGCGGATGGTGGGACTGCATGCCCAGACCCTGCGTTACTACGAAAGAGTCGGCCTGATCTGGCCCTCCCGTACCAACGGCAGGCAGCGCCTTTATTCCCAGGCCGACATTGACCGGCTGCGACGCATCAAGACCTTTACTGAGGACATGGGAGTGAACCTGGCCGGGGCTGAAGTGGCCTTGAAACTGATGGCAAGGATCGATGAACTGGAACGTGAGGTGAAGAGCCTCAGCGCCACTATCGAAGAAATGCGCCATCAGTCGGGCTCAGTCCCACCGACTGCCAGGCGGCGCCCTGAATAGACCAATTTGATCGCACACAATCTTAACTAGTCCGTATTTAGCGATCTTTAGTCTCCCTGCGGTCAGGTAACCCACATTTTCTGACCAAGGGATGGAACCAGGAGATGAGACAATGACCCTTAGATCCGAAGACTTTACCGAACAAGCGCAACTGATATTGCAAGATTCCCAGGAGCTGGTCAGAAATTTCCGGCATAGCCAGTGGGATGTCGAGCATGTGCTCTTGTCCATGCTTAACCAGGAAGAGGGTGTACCGGCGCGAATCCTGGCCGACCTGGGCATCTCGGTCCCCGCAGTCAAATCCCGCCTGGAACAGTTGCTGGAAGCTTCTCCCAAACTGGCCAATAAGGGCGGGCAAATCTATACCACTCCTCGCATCCAGCGCCTGCTGGACACGGCACAGGAGGAATCCCGCCGGCTCAAGGACGAATTCATCAGCGTTGAGCACCTTTTCATAGCCGCCATAAGGGAGCCTCAGGGGGATTCCGCCCGCCTGGTTCAGGAATTCGGGATTGACCAGGAAAAGGTCTATCAGGCCCTGACCACGATTCGCGGAGCCCACCGCGTTGACGACCGGCGTGCCGAAAGCCGCTACAGATCACTGGAAAAGTATAGTATCGATCTGACAAAGCTGGCCATCGACAGCAAACTGGACCCCGTCATTGGTCGCGACACGGAAATCCGGAGGGTGGCTCAGACCCTGACCCGCCGCAAGAAAAATAACCCGGTCATCATTGGTGAGGCAGGGGTAGGCAAGACCGCCGTCGCCGAGGGGCTGGCATCTCGGATTGCCAGTAACGACGTGCCCGACTCCCTGAAAGGCAAGCGGGTTCTGACCCTGGATATGGGGTCTATGGTTGCCGGCTCCAAGTTCCGTGGCGAGTTCGAAGAGCGTCTCAAGGCCGTAATGGACGAAGTGAAGCAGGGCCAAGGGGAGATCATCCTGTTCCTTGATGAAATCCACACGATGGTTGGCGCCGGAGCGGCCGAAGGGGGGCTGGATGCAAGCAACCTGCTAAAACCCGCCCTCTCTCGCGGCGAACTCCAGTGCATTGGGGCGACAACCGCGGACGAATACCGTAAGCACATTGAAAAAGACGCTGCGTTGGAGCGGCGGTTTCAGCCCGTATACCTTGAGGAACCCAGCATTGAGAATACAGTGGAAATCCTGAGAGCCTTGCGACCTCGCTACGAGGCCCATCATAGGGTCAAGATCGAGGATGCGGCGCTGGAGGCAGCCGCCCGCCTCAGCGACCGCTACATTACCGGACGGCAACTGCCCGACAAAGCCATCGACTTTATCGACGAGGCAGCCAGCAAGGTGCGCATCGACGCAGAGGGCATGCCACCGAGCTTCCATGAATTGGAGGAACGAATCCGCCACCTAAGTGACCTAGAGGAGGCCGCCGCCCAGCGCGACGAGTTCGAGCAGGCCGCCCAACTCAAGTCGGAGCGACTGCGGTTGGAGGCAGAGTTCCAGGCAGAACGGGAGGACTTGAACCAAGACCGAAGAGTCGACATGGTTGTGAACGACGGGGACATCGCAAGCCTGGTGTCCAGCTGGACCGGCATTCCTGCGGGACGGCTTCTGGAAAATGAGGCAGGGCGCCTGGTCCAGATGGAAGAAATTCTTCACCAGCGCCTCATCGGACAGGAGGAAGCGGTCAGCGCTGTATCCGAAGCTATCCTACGGGCCCGGTCAGGTTTGAGCAATCCCCGGCGGCCCATCGGCAGTTTCATATTCCTGGGCCCCACTGGCGTTGGCAAGACTGAGTTATCCAAGGCCCTGGCCGAGTTCCTGTTCGACGACGAAAGCAATATGGTCCGCCTGGATATGTCAGAGTACATGGAAAAGCATACGGTGTCCCGCCTGGTTGGGGCTCCTCCTGGGTACGTAGGGTACGACGAAGGCGGTCAATTGACTGAAGCGGTACGCCGCCGCCCTTACCGGGTGGTCCTGTTTGACGAAATAGAGAAGGCACACCCAGACGTCTTTAACATCTTGCTGCAGATCCTGGAGGACGGGCGCCTGACCGACGGTCACGGACGAACCGTCGATTTTAGAAACACGGTGATCATCATGACCAGCAACCTGGGCACAAGTTACCTGGTCCGGCAGGGATTTGGTTTCAACAGTTCCAGTTATTCGGCTGAGAGCGAGAAAGAGCGACTGGAAAAGTCGGTGCAAGATGCCTTGAAACAGGCTTTCCGGCCCGAATTCTTGAACCGGATAGACGAGACCATAGTCTTCCAGCCTCTAACGAAGCCGCAAATTGTTGAAGTTGTGGAACTGATGGTGAAGGACGTTGCTGAGAGGCTGAAAGAACAAGGGATCACGTTCGAACTCTCAGAGTCGGCAGCGAGTTGGCTGGCTGATGAGGGTTTCGATCCGGTATACGGTGCCCGCCCCCTGCGCCGGGCCATCCAACGGCACCTGGAGAACGCCTTGTCCAAGGGCATACTGACAGGGGAATTCGGCAGCGGCGACCACCTGGTTGTAGACAACGAAAGCTCGGGACTATCGGTAGCCACAAAGGAGTCAGCCGTGGTCGCAGCCTGAGCAGCCATGGCTTTCGGCTCGTATCGTTAGCCAAGAAAAGCAAAAAGGGCGGGTTTTTGACCCGCCCCTTTCGTGCGAACATGTACTTTATCTGGTTATAATTCTACCGCCCCAATTAGCTCCTTAATGTCAGAGATGCCCCCTTCTCCCAGGTAGGACCGTATCCCTTCCAATATCTTGAACGGGGCCCACAGGTCTGCCAGATTCGCACTCCCCACCTGCACTGCTGTCGCTCCTGCCAGAATAAACTCCAGGGCGTCTTCGGCAGTAAATATGCCTCCTACCCCGATAATGGGTACATTAATCGCCTGAGCTGCCCGGTAAACCATGGCAACTGCCACCGGATGCAAGCCTGGTCCCGAGAGTCCCCCAGTAATGTTGCCCAACGCCGGGCGACGAGACTCCAGGTCAATGGTCATAGCCGGTATCGTATTGGAGATAGTCAGTGCATCAGCCCCCGCTTCAACCGCCGCCCTGGCTATAGGAACTATGTCGGGGACGTTTGGAGCCAACTTCGCCAGCACCGGAACCTCGGCGTAATTCTTTACCGCTCCCACTGCCTCAAAAGTTCCCCTAGGGCTATAGCTGAACAGGTCTCCCTGCTCCACGTTGGGACAGCTGAGGTTGAGTTCTATTGCCTCAAAGCCTGGTACGCCCTGGGTCAAAGCGGCCATTTCCCCGAACTGCTCAACACTCTCACCTGAGAGGCTTAAAATTACTGTAGCATCCCACCGGTCCCATTCGGGGGAAAGGTCCCTAAGGCCCGCCTCTATACCGGGATTGGTTAGTCCTATAGCATTAAGCATCACTGGTTCACCGTTTTCACGAGCAACGCGAAAAGATTCCGGATACCAGCGAGGTTCAGGATTGCCTTCACGGCTGTACCGGGTGAGGGTCTTGGGGATTATTGCCCCCAACCGGGACAGGTCCATTTCCGGGGTCAGACCGCGGCCGTAGCCATCGTATCCAAAAGTCCCTGAAGCGATCATAACCGGGTTGGCTAGCTTCAGGCCGCGGGAATGAGAAGGCGCCAACTCAACAGAGAGATCAGAGTAAGTCCCTTCTCCTATTGAACCGGCGCCTTCTGTGGCTCTAGAGTTCGGCATCGCCTTCCGCGCCAATGGCGCCAAGGTTTTCTTCAGCGACTTCGTCACCGCCCAGACCGAGATCGTCCTCGGCAGTCCCGTCATCCTCTTCGGCTCCGATTAGCGCCGAATCACCTTCAACGAAGAACCCTGAAGAGGCAAGGCTCTCGGAACTTCCGCCAAAGGCTGTCTGCATACCGGGGACACCTTCCGGGGCTTCCAGCCAACCGGCAGCCACCAATTCCTCGACGGCCCCGACCTCTTCGAAGCCAGCCAGGGCAGGAAACTCGGGCTCTTCGGCCAAGACTGTGGACTCGACCCTGGCAGGAATGAGACGTCCGATGATCACGTTTTCCTTAAGCCCCTGGAGGTAGTCGTGCTGGCCGCTTACAGCCGCTTGCGTCAGGACTCGGGTAGTCTCCTGGAAGGATGCTGCCGCGAGGAAGCTGTCGGTACGCAAGGAAGCCCGAGTCACGCCCAGCAGGACCGGTTCGGCCGTGGCTGGTTCGCCACCTTCAGCCAGCACCCTGCCACAGTTATCCTGGAACACGCCCTTATCCACCACCTGGTCAGGAATAAAGTCCGAATCACCGATAGACTTGACCTCAACCCGGCGCAGCATCTGCCTCAAAATGATTTCGATGTGCTTGTCGTGGATTCCCACACCCTGGGAGCGGTAAACCTGTTGCACCTCGTTTACCATGTACTGTTGAAGTTCACTGGTCCCCTGAATGCTGAGGATATCATGGGGATTCTTGGGGCCCGAGGTCAGCCGATCCCCTGCCTTGACCTGGTCACCGTCCGTTACCAGCAATTCCGAGGAGGCCGGAAGCAGGTACTCTCGCTCTTCAAGATCCTCCCAGACAATTGATATGAGGCCCTCTTCCAGTTCAACCCGGCCGTTTACGCTGGCCACGACTTCCTGAACAGGCTGAGGCTGGTATTCTTCACCTGAATCCGTTTCATAACCCAGCGACGGCAGAGTGGCAGCCATGAGCATGCCTGCTTCCACTTCGTCTCCGTCATCCACCAGCAACTGGACGCCCTCCGGGAGAACATACTCCTCTCGGTACTCCTGCCGATCAACTATCCGAACGGGTTCGTCTACAAGGCGCCGACCTTCTCCATCCAGGGGGAGCCGCACTTCCCCGTCTATTTCGGACAGGCGAGCCACGCCCTTGGGAACGCGTGCCTCAAATATTTCCTCAACCCTGGGGAGACCGCTGGTGATGTCTGAGCCAGCTACGCCGCCGGTGTGGAAAGTACGCATGGTAAGCTGGGTGCCGGGCTCACCGATGCTTTGCGCGGCGATGATACCCACGGCCTGCCCGAATTCCACTACATGTCCAGTGGCAGGCAGACGTCCGTAGCACATTTGGCAGACCCCGCGTGGAGCCTCGCAAATCAATGGGGACCGCACAGGCACCTCGCTTACTCCCGCCGCCACAATCCTTTCGGCTATGTCATCATCGATCATTTCATTGCGGTCGACGAGCATTTCACCTGTGGTCTCGTCCACTACAGGAGCGGACGCCATCCTACCGGCTATGCGCTCTGGCAATGTAGCCTCAACCGTCCCATCGGGCCTGGTCCCGATGTAATAGGCATCAAAGGTACCGCAGTCTTCCTCCAGGATGATTACTTCCTGTGCAATGTCCACCAGGCGGCGGGTCAGGTAACCGCTGTCGGCAGTACGGAGCGCCGTATCGGCCAATCCCTTACGGGCGCCGTGAGTGGAGATGAAGTACTCCAGCGCAGAAAGGCCCTCACGGAAACTGGACTTCACCGGCAGGTCAATAATGCGGCCGCCAGGGTTGCTCATCAGCCCCCGCATGCCAGCCATTTGCTTGATCTGCATAATGTTACCTTTGGCGCCAGACAGAGCCATCACGCCAATTCCACCGTAATTGCCTATCTCAATCTCGTCCTTAACCAGTTGCTCGGTCTGGTCCGAAGCCCTGGTCCAAGCGTCGATGGCAGAGTTATAACGCTCGTCCTCGGACATCAGACCGGAAAGGTACTGGTCCTCGTAACTATCCACCAAGCCGTCAGCTTCCCTGAGAATTGCTGACTTCTTGCCGGAAATCTGAATGTCGTTAATGGCAATGGTGATACCCGACGTAGTGGCATACTTGAAGCCCAGGTCCTTGATCTTATCCAAAGCTTCCGCCGTCTCATTATTGGTCAGCTTCTGATATAACTCGGCGGTCAGGTTCTTGATGGCCCGGCTGTTAAACACATAGTTCTTGAAGCCTATGCCATCCGGCAGGTTTTCATTGAATATCAACCGGCCGACCGTAGTTTCCACCCATTGTTCGTCGGTCTCGTAGCTGGGAATGTTGCGGACAAAGATCTGCGCCCGCAGGCCGATGTGATCGGATGCCAGAGCTATCCGAGCTTCGTCAAAGTCGTAAAAGTGGCTGCCTTCCCCCTTGGCCCCAGCCTGAATTTCTGTAAGGTAGTAACAACCGAGAACCATGTCCAGGGTCGGCGCCACCAGTGGCTCACCTGAAGCCGGCGACAACATGTTATGGGTGCTCAACATCGCCACCTGGGACTCGTGCACTGCCATGCGAGAAAGGGGAACGTGCACTGCCATCTGGTCGCCGTCAAAGTCGGCGTTGAAAGCAGAACAGACCAGCGGATGAATCTGAATCGCGTTACCCTCAATCAGCACCGGCATAAACGCCTGGATACCCAAGCGGTGCAAGGTAGGCGCCCGGTTCAGCATTACTGGGCGATCTTTGATCACCTCTTCCAGAATGTCCCACACTTCGGGACGCGCCCGCTCTACCATCCGCTTGGCACTCTTGATGTTTGGCGACACACCAAGCATTACCAGGCGGTGCATCACAAAGGGCTTGAACAGCTCAAGGGCCATGCGCTTGGGCAGTCCGCACTGGTGCATCTTCAGCTCGGGGCCCACTACAATTACGGAACGGCCGCTGTAATCAACCCGCTTTCCCAGCAAGTTCTGCCGGAAGCGACCCTGCTTCCCCCGCAAGAGGTCGGACAGGGACTTAAGCTTGTGATTATGGCTGCCTTGAATCGGGCGACCACGCCGACCGTTATCAATCAGGGCGTCCACTGACTCCTGCAGCATCCGCTTCTCGTTGCGAATGATGATCTCGGGAGCGCCAAGATCCATGAGGCGCTTGAGCCGGTTATTGCGATTTATGACTCGGCGATACAGATCGTTCAAGTCGCTGGTAGCAAACCTGCCCCCGTCCAATTGAACCATGGGGCGCAACTCAGGAGGCAGAACTGGGAGTACGGTCAGGATGATGTCCTCTACACGATTCCCACTGTTACGGAAAGCTTCAACCACCTGCAAGCGCTTGATGGCCTTTTTCCGCCGCTGCCCGGAAGTTGAACGCATCTCTTTGACCAAGCCCTCTCGGATTGCTTCGAGGTCACGGGTGCGCAGAATATCGAGGATAGCCTCAGCGCCCATTCCTGCTTCGAACAGGTCGTCGTAGCGCTCTTTCAATTCCCGATACTTGGATTCGGCCAGGATTCGCAAAGGCCTCAAATCTTCAAGCTCGTTTATGGTCTCCTGGAGCTTGATATCAAGGTCTCCCTCTTCCCTGGTTACCTGGTCGTGCAAGGCCTCCAGCTCCGCTTGCACCGCGGCAGCTTCAGGTATGGCCTCCGGATCTTCCGAGGCCTCCAGAGCCTCCAGCTTCTGTCGCAGTTCTGCCAGCTTTTCGTCATTGGAAGTTTGAAGGCGTTCTTTCTCCAGTTCTACCCTGAGCCTTTCTTCCTCGATAATTTCGATACGTTTCTCATCATCCACGGAAGTAATGATGTGTTGGGCAAAATAGAGAACACGCTCAAGGTTGCGAGGCGAAAGGTCCAGGAGCAAGCCTAACCTGCTGGGTGTGGTCTTGCTGAACCAAATATGGGCCACCGGAGCAGCCAGCCTGATGTGCCCCATCCGCTCGCGACGCACCTTGGAACGAGTTACTTCAACGCCACAGCGGTCGCACACGACACCCCTGTACCGAATGCGCTTATACTTACCACAGAAACACTCCCAGTCCTTGGTCGGACCGAACAACCGCTCACAAAATAGGCCATCTTTTTCAGGTCGGAGCGTGCGGTAGTTAATTGTTTCCGGCTTGGTTACCTCGCCATGAGACCAATTCAGAATTTGTTCGGGAGAGGCGACGGAAATGCGAATCGCGTTAAAGTTGGTAGCCTGACTTTCCGTTCTGTCTTGCATCCTGACCATTAAATCGCCTCCATTGGTTCATATAGCTCAGTGTCATCCCCCAGCCCATCCAGCAAGGAAGGCCGGTCCTCTTCGTTCAGCAACTCTACAGACAGGCCAAGGCTCTGCAACTCCTTGAGCAGGACGTTGAAAGACTCGGGAACCCCGGGCTGGCCGATGGGTTCTCCCTTAACTATGGCTTCGTAGGTCTTTACCCGACCGGCCACGTCGTCGGACTTTACCGTCAACACCTCCTGCAAGTTGTATGCGGCGCTGTAAGCTTCCAGGGCCCACACTTCCATTTCACCGAACCGCTGCCCGCCGAATTGAGCCTTACCGCCCAGAGGCTGCTGGGTAATCATCGAATATGGCCCAGTGGAACGAGCGTGAATCTTGTCCTCCACCAGGTGTATGAGCTTAAGCATGTAAATGCTGCCCACCGTTACAAGCTGGTCGAAGGCATCGCCGGTACGGCCATCATACAGTTGGAACTTGCCGAATATAGGAGGGGCTATCTGATGGTCGCGATGTGCCTTCAACGCCTCTTCATGCATTTCCTCGGAGGACAGTCCGCTGGCATCCACACCCGCTGCGTCTTTGAGCCAAATGCGCAAACAGGCGTCCCGAGCTTCCCCACGATAGACGTCGCTAAACATCCGGTCAGGGTCATACCCGCGGTCCCGCAGCCACTGCTCCACTACGGGGAAATCTATCTTGGGAGACCAGTCGGTTGGGCCATTGTCTATGGCTCCGGACTGCTCGGCGAACCAAAGTCGTGACAACGAGTCCTCGATGGAATCATCTTTAGCGCCATCAAACACCGGAGTCTGAGCGCGGAAGTTAAGCCCGCGAGCCGCCCAGCCAAGATGAGTTTCCAGAACCTGCCCAAGGTTCATACGGGAAGGTACGCCAATGGGGTTCAATATCATATCTACTGGAGTGCCGTCAGGAAGGAAAGGCATGTCTTCAACTGGAAGAACACGTGAGACCACTCCCTTATTACCATGCCGCCCCGCCATCTTGTCGCCTACTGATATCTTTCTGGTCTGGGCAATCCAGACGCGGACCGCCTCATTAACCCCAGGCGGCAGGTCATCCCGATTAGCGCGGTTCAAAATCTTTACATCAATGACCTTGCCACGCTCCCCGTGGGGAACGCGAAGAGAAGTATCCTTCACATCACGGGATTTTTCCCCAAATATTGCCCGCAGCAGTTTCTCTTCTGCGGTCAATTCAGTCTCACCCTTGGGAGTTACTTTTCCAACCAGAATGTCGCCCGGGCCCACGTCGGCGCCCACGCGAATTATACCTCGCTCGTCCAGATCCCTGAGGCTTGCTTCGCCCACATTTGGGATATCCCTGGTTATTTCTTCCGGGCCGAGCTTGGTCTCGCGGGCTTCCATCTCGTGCTTTTCGATGTGGATCGACGTGAACTGGTCGTCCTTGACCAGCCGTTCGCTGATGATGATGGCGTCCTCGTAGTTATAACCTTCCCAGGACATAAAGGCCACCAGCACATTCTGGCCGAGCGCCAATTTGCCCTGGTCGGTAGAGGAACTGTCGGCCAAGGTGTCTCCCTTGAGTACCCGGTCACCTTTCTGAACAATAGTACGCTGATCAAAACAGGTGCCCTGGTTAGTTCTGGAAAACTTGATCAGATTTTGGTGGTGGTCCTCTCCTTCCGAGTCGGTAATGACAATCTCTTTGCCGGACACCGAAGTTACCACCCCGGCGGAACTGGCCAGCACCACCTGTCCGCTGTCGCGAGCCACCCGTTCTTCAATACCGGTCCCCACCACTGGAACCTGTGGCCGCAGCAACGGTACAGCCTGACGCTGCATGTTGGAACCCATCAGGGCGCGGTTTGCATCATCATGTTCCAGGAAGGGTATCAAGGCTGCGGAAATGCTCATGATCTGCATGGGCGAAACGTCCATCAAATCAACATTGTCTGGAGAATCCTGAATATAGTTTTCACCTAACCGGATTTCGACGCGATCATGGACGAACTGGCCCAAATCATCAAGCTCAGAATTGGCCTGGGCAATGCGGAAGTTCTCTTCCCGGTCCGCGGACATGTACTCCACAAATTCGGGCCCACCGGCCACATAAGGACGAACCCGCAAAATAGTACCGCTGGGCAGTTCCTGCACAGCCTTAACCTTTGTGCGGGGAATCCGCCTGCCGCTGGCCACCAGGACATTGCCTTCAGGATCCACGACACTCTCGGTCACGACCCGCCCTTCCAGGTCAGGGGCAGTGTTGCTTATGGTCTTAAGTACCCGACGGTAGGGAGATTCGATAAAACCGTATGGGTTAGTTCGGGCATAAGATGAAAGGGAACTGAGCAGGCCGATGTTGGGCCCCTCCGGAGTCTCGATCGGGCAGATCCTGCCATAGTGCGAAAAATGAACATCCCGCACATCGAAACCGGCCCGTTCCCTGGACAAACCACCGGGACCCAATGCCGAAAGACGCCGCTTATGAGTAAGCTCCGCCAGCGGGTTGGTCTGGTCCATAAACTGGGACAACTGGGAGCCACCAAAGAATTCCCTGACGGCGGCAACCACCGGCCTGACGTTAACCAGGCCACGGGGGGCTACCTCCTCAATGTCGACCAGGGTCATCTTTTCCTTGACCATCCGCTCCATGCGAGAGAGGCCAATTCGGACCTGATTCTGAACCAGTTCGCCTACTGCGCGAACCCGGCGGTTGCCGAGGTGGTCAATGTCGTCAGCCCTTTCCTCGCCGCGGTTAACCAGTACCAGGGTTCGTACAACCTGCAGCATGTCCTCAAGGGTGAGTATCCGGAGGTTGGTCCGGTCTTCAATGCCCAGGCGGCGATTAAACTTGTAGCGCCCGACCCGACCCAAGTCATAACGGCGAGGATCAAAAAATGACGATTTGATCAGGTTGCTGGCGTTCTCGACACTTGGAGGCTCGCCGGGCCTCAGGCGACGATATAGCTCGATTTGAGCCCAGGCTATCTGGCGCGCTGTATCAATTTCAAAGTCCTCATCGGGCCTGAGCCACTCCCAAACGTTCCGCAGATCGTCTTCACGGAAATGAAGATCCCGATCAGTGGGTACCTGGTCCCTGTCCAGGGTTGTCTGGATGTATTGATGCCGCTCGTCGGTATCGACATCGGCAAATCGCTCCAGAATTTCGTCCCTGGTAACACCCAGTGCACGGAAAAAGGTGGTTACGGACACCCTGCGCTTGCGGTCCACCTTTACGGACAAAATATCCTTGGTGCTGGTTTCAAACTCCAGCCAGGCCCCTCGGGATGGAATAATCTGGGCAACGCACAGGTTACGGTCGCTGGTGGTGTTCTTCTCATATTTAAAATAGACGCCTGGAGACCGAACCAACTGGCTGACCACTACCCGTTCAGCTCCATTAATGATGAAAGTGCCGTTTTCCGTCATCAACGGTATTTCGCCCATGAATATGTCTTGTTCGAGCCTCTCGTTGTTTTCCAGCTTAATGAGCAAGGCCTTCAAGCTCAATGGCTGAGAATAGGTTTTTTCCAGTTCCTTGCATTCGGTAGGCGAGAGTTTAGGTTCTTCAAAACTATGTTCAAGGAAATGAAGTTCATATTTCTTTCCGGTGTAGTCAGTGATCGGGGAAAATTCCCTGAAGACTTCGGCTAAACCGTCTGACTTGAACCAGTCATACGACTGAATTTGACTTAGAATGAGATGCGGAACGTCCAGCACTTCTGCAATACGGGCATAAGATTTTACATTGGCAGCACTGGAACCGGCGCCATTGGACTGTTCTCTGTGATGCCCGTTTGTAACGGGAGAAATAGCCATATTCCATTCTCCTTATAGCGAAAGCAGGGTGGGGATTAGTAGCCGGAAAAATTGGACACACTGGTACCAAGGACCAAGAGTTGCTTCGGAAAATAAGCAAGAAAAGGTGTCTGAGGCATAGTCGGCAACTTCCTATTATAGTTCGGTCATCCTGGATGTCAACCCTAAAATCACAAATTTCTTGGATTATTGCCGAAAGAATCCCTGGAAGACGTATAATCCTTCATAACCTCTGGGGTTACCTAAACTGCTCCAATGTCCAGGCCATAGTGGTTTGCTCACCTCTCCGGTGGTCTCCCATAAAACAATCTTCACAAACTGTCTTTATATGCCCTTAGAAAAGGGTATATCAGATTGGGTACCCCTTGACTTTCCATAACCGCAATGCAAAAATCTTTGCGTCGAATTCCGGCATTTCCAGCCGGTTTTCACCCTGTCCGCATATACGCCGGCGCAGTAAGCAGTCTCCCACAGCTACCACAAACCTTAGAGAGGAAGGTACCAATGAGCCTAACTACCTTTAAGAGTATCCCTTGGATTGTCGGCATTGTTGCCGTTCTAGCGTTAGCCGGCGTGATTGCCGGCACAATGTTAACCAACCAGTCATCCTCGACAGTTGCTCCTGCAATTGCGACTCACGTTGAACCCATGCAGAGCAACGATCTCGACGCTCCCTCTCCGGCCACAACCTCGGTAGCCACCTACACCAGATTCCCACAGGTTAGGCTCGACCAGGAAACCCGGGCCGATATTGCCGCAAGTGAGACCCTGGCGGCAATCTCAAAGACTACGATTGCCCAACAGGACGCAGACGGACCTGTTCCGACGCAAGTGACTATCAGTCCGACTGAAGACTGGAACTCCATCTTCAGCCAGCACACGTTCACCGTAAGCGTGAACGGTGAAGACGGTGCGCCGGCCAACGGCGTTGAGGTTGAAGTCTTCCTCAACCGGTTTGGCGATGCTGTGGGCGACATTGTAAACCTGGGCGGGGAAAATCCTCGCAAAGTAGATAATTTCTTTGGCCGGGTGATTACCAATGAAGACGGCGAAGCCACATTGACAATCACCGCCACCCGTACCGGCGACACCGACGTAACGGCATATGTTCCCCAGATTGCGGACGACAACTCTCACAAGGTGTTTGCAGTCAAACACTGGGTAGACATGTCTGTGGAATTCCCGCCAGATGCCGTCAATTTGGTCGGCACGGACCATCCCTTGCTGGTCCGGATAACCAAGGTTTCAGATGGTTCTCCGATCCCTGGCGTAGAGGTCAGCTGGGCAATAATAGACAGTGACCCTGCCGCCACCATCGGCGACGCACAAGACTCGGTTACGACCAACACTAATGAGAACGGGGAAACCACTACTGTTCTGCGCCAGGTGGCCCCTGCTATTGGCGACAACCAGATCCTTATTCAGGTCTTGGAAGCGGGTACCGGAAAAACCATGTTTCGGCACACCCATACCAAGCAGTGGCAATCACCCACTCTCGTAGTGGACAAGCAAGGTCCTGACAACCTCGGCTTGAGAAAGACTGCCGAATACTCCGTCACAATTACCAATTCCGGCGACAGCACGGCTACTAACGTTACTCTGACCGACGAACTTCCGGCCGGCCTGACGTTTATCAGTTCCGATCCCGCTGCCAGCGGGTCTGACGGTTCCACTGTTACCTGGAGCTTGGGCGACATTGCACCGTCCGAATCCATGACAGTGACCATGATGTTGTCCGCGGCAAACGTCGGAGAGCAGATAAACACTGCAACGGCAGTGTCCACCGAAGGAATTACGGGCCAGGACACTCAGTTGACCAGCATCATTCCTGGTTCCTTGCAATTGGCCAAGGTTGCTCCCGCAGAAACCATTTCGGGAGACGACCTGACTTACGAAATCACGGTAACCAACGATGGCGCGGGTGCCCTCACTAGCGTTGTCCTTACCGACATCCTCCCAGCAGGTTTGACCTACGTCTCCAGCAGTCCGGAAGCGAGTGTTGGCGCGGACGGGACAGTTAGCTGGTTGATTGATGCACTGGACTCGGAAGGCTCTCAAACCGTCTCTTTGGTAGCCACTACCGGAGAACCGGGTGAAGTGGTTAATACTACTACTGCCGAGTCCTTCGAAGGAGCTTCAGCAACCGCGCAGGCCACTACACTGGTAACGCAGTCTGACCTGGCGATAACTAAGACGCCCGACAACGACTCCACGCTTCTGGGTCAGCCAACTGTATTTACTATTGCTGTCACGAACAATGGAAACGCGATTGCTTCCAACGTAGTGGTGGCGGATGCCCTGCCAGCGGCGTTCCAGCAGGTCACATCCACACCCGAAGGCAGCTTTGGAGAGGATGGCAGTCTCCAGTGGACTATCGCATCCATTGAGCCAGGCGCCACTGAGACTATAACCTTAACTACTACCGCCGCCGAGGCTGGTACCCATGTCAACACGGCAACTGCCACCGATCGAGGTGTAACCGTATCTGCTGAAGCCACGGTCAACGTGCTGCAGCCCTCTGTTAGCCTGAGCAAAACTGGCGGAGCAGCGCTGTACGTTGAAGGCGAACGCACCTACACCATTACGGCGACGAATGCCGGTACGGCCAACCTTACCGGTGTGACGATCACCGACAACATACCGGCTGAGATGTCCTACGTCTCCAGCGACAGCAATGGCGCTGTGGCCGACGGTGTGGTTACCTGGTCCATCGGCAATCTCGATGTGGCTCAGTCCGTATCCGTCAACGTAACCCTGCGAGGTGACTCAGTAGGCGAGGTAATCAATACGGCCAACGTGACGTCCGCCGAAGGTGCGATAGCCGACGCCGTAGTGAATATCTCTATCATTGCAGCAGCCGCGGCTCACGTCAGCATTATCGACACAGTTGACCCGATGGGTGTTGGCGAAGAAGGCAGCTACACAGTTACCATCACCAACCAGAGTTCCGACTCTCCGATGACCAACGTGAGGCTAACGGTAACTTTGCCGGCCGAGTTCACCATAGTTTCTGCTCCGAGCGGTAGCATTTCCAGTGGTACGGTGACTTACGCGGCCATCCCGTCGTTGGCGGCGGGCGACACTCAAGAGTTCACAATAACGGTGCAGGCCGACTCCCAGGGCGACGTGGTAGCATCCGCAACCCTGCGGTACGATGAGTTCACCCAACCCATCACTGCACAGGAAGGTACTACCATCGTAGACAGGTAATCAGGAAATCCCTAAGGTCTGGACGGTGGGCTTGCTCACGGTCCAGGCTAAACCCAGGCAATCAGGGGCCCTCTCATGAGGGCCCCATTTCTTTTCAGAACTCAACCAGGTTTGGTAGTTCCGTCAGTAAGTCACCCGATCTCATCGCTGAGCAGGCAATGACTGCTCCGTTTGACAGCCCTTTGCGGCAAACATAAAATTTTCAGACTGTGTATGAACCGAATTACCCAAATGACGAGACTCCGGCTGGATTTATTTGGGGACAGCAGACTGCAACCCGCTTTTCTGAAGGAATGCCCAGGATCAGATTCAGCATTTTGCCAAGAAGCGACCCACGTTCCATCGCCATCGCCTTGTCCCTTGCAATAGTGATTGCGATGTTGCTTGCCTGCCAGGCCCCGGCATTCAGCAGCGATAACCCAGGCGACGGAAAGGCAAGCGATAGAACGAATCTGGAAATAACGGTCTTTGCGGCTGCTTCGCTAAGCGAAGCTTTCAACGACCTCGCTGAGTCATACGAGCAAGAGCACCCGGACCATTCAGTCAGACTAAACTTTGATGGCAGCCAGAGGCTTAGAACTCAATTGGAGCATGGCGCCCAGGCTGACATTTTCGCTTCTGCGGACTGGGTCCAAATAAATGAATTGGCGAAGGGAGGTATGCTGGTAGGTAGGGCAGTCAGCTTTTCCAGCAATCAGCTGGTCATTCTGGTTAGTAATGACTTTGTGAAGGGCATTGAAGCAGGTCAGGCCATCCAGGAATCGTCAACCTACCTCAATTTTCACAGCATCCTGGGGTTGCTGGGCAGACCCGGAGTCAGGATAGTCGCTGCTTCACATGAGGTTCCGGCCGGGCGTTACTCGCAAGCAATATTGGATAACTTGGAGGCCAGCGCTGAATACGGCCCGCGACTGGCCCATGATTTCGCCGCAAACATAGTGTCTCGAGAGACCAATGTGCGCAGCGTGGCGCAAAAGGTGGCCCTCGGAGAGGCCGACGCGGGTCTCACTTACAGAACGGACTCCAGACCTCTTTATGTCTCCCAGAGGGTAAAGGTAGTGACCATTCCCAACTCGATTAACGTTTCTGCAGACTATCCCGTCGCAGCACTTGCCGACACGGAACCAGCTGCCACTTTTATCAAGTACTTGCTTTCAGCCAAGGGGCAAGAGACACTTCAAGAGCACGGCTTTGGACCACCTGGCGCAGCGCAAGTCAATGATCGCCAGCGAGAAGATTGGGTAGTCTCAGGCCGTTAGGAAATCCATGGAATTGCCCAACGTATAAGCTTCAATTCATGCATAACTTACACGCAAGGCTGTATTCATGGAATCCTCTAGGATCAGTCGCCACGGCCGTCTATGTGCTCTTCATATGCCTGCCAGTAGTGGCTCTTCTGATCAAGGCCGGCCAACAAAGCGATTTCCTGAGCAGCCTGGTTAGCGAGCAGGCCCTCCTGGCACTCCGCCTCTCCTTGGTTACCAGCACCATTAGCATTGGAATTGTGGTCCTGGTGGGAACTCCCTTCGCGCGTTTACTGGCAAGGAGTAACTCCCTGCCCCTGAAGGTAATCGACCAGTTGGTCGAGTTGCCGATCATTCTGCCGCCCGTCGTAGCCGGCGTGGCGATGCTGCTGGCCTTCGGCAGACAGGGCCTGCTCGGTCCCTTCCTTTCGCAGTTGGGGGTGGCTTTACCGTTCACTGCGGCGGCAGTTGTGTTCGCCCAGATATTTGTGGCGGCTCCCTTCTATGTCCGGTCAGCAAAGCTCGGGTTCATGTCGGTGCCCAAGGAGTACGAGGATATTTCCCAAACGCTTGGGATATCCCCCTGGAGAACCTTTCTACGCATCACTTTGCCCCTTGCCGCGCCTTCTTTGCTGACGGGAGTTGCTCTTGCCTGGGCGAGGGCTCTATCAGAGTTTGGAGCGACCATCATGTTTGCGGGCAATTTAACCGGAAGGACCCAGACCATGCCCCTGGCGATAATGACCGCACTGGAGACAAGTCTGGGCACAGCAATCGCTCTTTCGGTCATGCTGCTGGCAGGAACATTGCTGGTGCTGATTGCTTTGACTCTAATCACTCGGGCCAGATGGCAGTCAATCCAGTGAAGACGCAAGAAAACCAAAACCGGCCAGCCAGACCAACCCGGGGCTGGATCAAGTACCAAGTTGGGGACTTCCATCTTTCAATGGATTGGGAAGCCCAGCCAGGGGAGATTCTTACCCTGTTCGGTCCGTCTGGCTCGGGTAAGACTACGCTGCTCCGGGCGATCGCTGGCCTGATCAGGCCCCAAGAAGGAAGCATAGAAATTGACGGTCAGGTGGTCTTTAACAGCGTGAATAAAGTATGGGTTCCTCCGCATCACCGGGGACTCGGCTTTCTCACCCAGACCTACCACTTGTTTCCCCACCTTACTGTAGCCGGCAATATAGGTTATGGGCTTTTATGGGGAGACCCCTCCAAGCTCCAGGCGCGGGTTAAAGAGCTTGTCGAGGGGTTTAAACTGACTGGTCTGGAAGATAGAAGACCCCACGAGATTTCTGGCGGACAGCAACAGCGGGCAGCCTTGGCCCGGGCCCTCGCGCCCTATCCGGCGTTAATGCTGCTGGACGAACCCTTCAGCTCCTTGGACCAGGAACTCAGACGGAACCTGCGTAGGGAACTGAGAGCCAGTCTTCAAGAGGCGAAAGTACCGGCAATCCTGGTAACCCATGATATTGAAGAGGCCATCAGTATTGGTGACTCAATCCAGGTAATCAATAACGGCAAGGTAGAGGCCTCCGGAAGCCCTCTGGAAATCCTGGGCCAGCCCGGCCAGGGACGAGTGGCCCGGCTGGTAGGTGTAGAAAATCTTTTGCAGTTGAAAATAGCAGCCCTTCACCCTCAGGACGGGACCATGGTTTGCGTTGGCAATTCCCAGGAAGGAATTCAGTTAGAGGTTCCCCTTGCCGACGTTGACTGCGGCAAGCAGGTAACTGTGGGAATCCGCGCATCTGATATTATTCTTGCTGACGCCGAGCCCCGTGGTTCTTCAGCACGTAACCGCTTGCCGGGCACTGTCTCCGACATACAACTGCGTCCTCCCGGGTACGAGGTAACGCTGGCTTGCCACGACACCGACCTGAAATGCCACATCACCGGCACCTCTCTCAATGAAATGGGAATCGCAAAGGGAGATAACCTTTGGGCAGTCTTCAAAGCGTCTTCCTGTTTCCTTGTCAGCGATGAGAGCAGGTAATGCTCTTGGGGAACTGTGGGAAAGACCCTTAAGCGCCGAATGATCTGTTTCACCAACCTCACAATACTTTTTGCCCTAGCCGCCAATTGTGCCCCTATAATGAAGGCGGAGAGCCAATACCCTCAGAGCAACATCCCAGGAATTGTCATCTAGCCAGACTACAGGAGAGTTACATCGACATGAATGGATACCGGGCTATTCTCTTTGACATGGACGGAGTACTGGTGGACAGTGAACCCCTCTTCTTGAGCGCAATAAACAAGCTGTTGGAACAGGAAGGAGTTGAACCGGTTTCCGTCAAGGAAAACGAGGAGTTTCTGATTGGAACAACCATTAACGAAACCTGGCGGCAGCTGAAACTTCGTCGCCCACTGCCACTTCCTGCCTCAGAGTACATACAGCGATACGATGACATCGTTCGGCAGGTAATGATGGAGGAGCTTGCGCCACAGCCGGGCGTGAGGGAGTTAATCGAGGCCTGCAACGAGAGAGGCCTTCCGAAGGCGGTAGCCTCCTCTTCGCTGCACATGTGGGTTGACCTGAAATTGAACGCCATTGGCCTGACCGGGGCGTTCGACGCCGTGCTGGGAGGAGACGACGTCAGCAGGGGAAAGCCGGAACCGGAAATTTACATCAAGGCCGCGGAGAGGCTTGGTGTTCACCCGGGCGAGTGTATTGCCATAGAGGACTCCCCCATCGGAATAGCCGCCGCAGTAGCCTCAGGGGCTCACACAATCGCGGTAAGAACTGAATATACACGCAATCTGGATGTCAGCCAGGCTCACACGTTGTTGGAAAGTCTGGTGGACTTTGACCTGTCGCTGTTGGCAGCTGGCCCCACAGACTAAAAAGTACGAGAAAATCGGACAAAAAGACTTCCGGGGCCGGGGCTGACGTTACATTAGTGGCGGCGGCGACGGCCTGGCAGTCCCGGAAAAGCTCTCTCGGATAAGACCCATTGGACTCTCTTCTGCAAAGCCGTCACTTCTTCAGGCAGGAGCAATTCCAAGAGTTCCCTGAAGGTCCCTGCGGGGTCTAGAAACTGCCCGGTCAGCCCATCTAACGAATCCAGGTAAATTTCAGGAATGGGTTCGCCGCCGAAGTCCCAGATTACAGTGCGGATCTTGGTGTCTGAGTGGAATGTCAGGCCCTGGTCAATGCCCCAGAGTTTTCCTTTCTCGTCCACCAATACATGGTTTGCTTTCCGGTCGGTATTGTTGGACACGAGATCAAAGCAGCAGATCATCCTTAGATCTTCAGCATCCCCTTCGCCGAGAGTGTAATAGTTGAGCCGCGGGTCGTGGTCCACATATTCCTGCACGGAACCTATGCCGTAGGGGCCATCCCGTACAATCGTGCGGGGGATGAAGTCCCAGCCCAGAACCTGACTCAAGAGGTAGGCCCCGTATTCCCGTTTGTAGAGCGTCCCTCTGGGGAAGTCCCACAGTGGCACCTCACCATCTCGGGGCTTGTAGATAGCCCTGCATTCGCGTCCGCCGAGCTGCAGCGATGCTATGAAAGTGTAGTTGGAGCCCAGGGGGGTAAGTTCGCAGGTTTGGAATTCCCCGTGCCTGAGGAGATCTCCATTGCTTTGGTCAGATGCCACCAGGAATTTCCTTAGACGCCAGGATTAGGACGGAGCCGAAGCCGGAGCGCATTAACCGGTTTCGAACACGGCATGACCGTTGGCCCGAGGACATACGTGACCCGCGGGATCTATAGGCAACCCGCAGAGGAAACAAGGCGGCCTTCCAGAAGCACAGATCCTCAGGCTCTCATCTGCCAGAACCAACGCCTGGTTAACGGTAATCCAGAAGCTCACCGAGGGAGGCTCATCATCCGACTCTTGTTCAGCGTCGCCCTGGGCCTGCATGTAAAAGGAATTGGTATCCTGATCGTGTCTGCCGGAGAGCGCCCTCGCCTTGAATTCGATGAGAGTTTCGTCTCCCGACCAACTGGCTGCAGAGGGAGAACTGCCTTGCTCACGCTCTGACTCCGTCTGCCGGTCTACGGCTTCCTTGAGTCCGGCGCCAAGCTGAAACAACTGCTCTTTCTCCAGCCAAACGTAAGAACGGGCCCGTCCGGATTCCAGTACCAGTCTGAAGGTCCGCTTGCCAGGTTCGCCAAAAGTCTCCGCCTCAATCTTGGAAAGGGCGCCCAATGGGTACCTGATTTTGCTGGATTCCATACTCATTGTTAAATCCGGTCTTCACACTAATTTACGGAATGGGATCAATTCTACTCTAAGATCAAACAGAGTCTCTCGTTTTCATAGTAACGTGGGTCGCGCTTTTCAGGAAGCATTCAGGCCCAGCCGAGGCAGGGCCACTTTGCCAGCCTCGGTTAACTGCAATCCCTGGGCAACTCCTGTTTCGTACTTGTCCTGAAGTTCATAGAGCAAATGGGTCAAGGGACTTTGCCCTTCGCCAATGTGTTCCATCAACTCCGTCAAACCATCGTAGGCCTGATCTACATGCCAGAAGAAGGACAATAGCCAGGTGAGTTCCCGCTCGTTGGCTGGGGCAGGTACGTCTGCCAAGTCTATAAGCGCGTTATTTACCTTGGTATAACGGAGGATGCCTGCCTTGTCCTGAGAATCACGACCATAATAACGCCGGCGGCGCAATTCAAGAACCCTGGAAGTGTATTCTTCTTCACCGTAAATTTCCCGCGGAAGCCACTCCTTCCGAAGATCAACAATTTCCTTACCCTGGGCATTGACAATGGCGACACCCACTTCGGACCGCAGGATGGGGTCATACTCGAACTTCACTGCATCCCTCAGCAGCGCCTCCTGGAGCATAAGAGTCAGTTCCCGGGGAATCTTCTTGTAGTTGGCCCCGCTGGCCTCTTCGTTGCTGTCCGCTCCGATCCCACCGGTATTAAAGACGTAATACTCTTGTGGCATCCCTCCCCAGGCCAACTGCTGCAGGATATGGTACATCAAGTTGGCATTCTCATCTTCAAGCCCGATGATAAAGGGGTCTGAGAAATACTCCACGTAGGGACGACCAATGGCTCCAATAGCCGCGCCCATCTGGACTGCCTCGCCATACATCAAGACCCGAATATATTGTTCCAAGCTGAGCCGGCGGAGGGGAGGGATAACCGTATTCTGACGCATCACTTCCTGCCAGAACACCCGGTCCGTGTACTCCATTGGCACATGGACCGATTCCGTCAACTCGCCACCTGTAATGGCTTCAATCAGGCCGCCTACGCCCTTCCTTGCCAGCAAACGGCGCCGCGATAAGGTAACCCGCATGTTGCGGACCGGGTTTTCAAGGAAGTTTGGAGCGGCGGCGCCAGCATCGCCAGGTAGAATTACCGGCACATTCTCCAATGTCTCCTGGGGATTAGGTTCCGTAGCGGATCCTCTAACAGCATCAAAGGTTATCGGGTCTTCGGCCTCGTTGAGTCCGAAGGGCATGGCGTAGAAATTGTTCTCAGTACCGTCGATACTGTGGGAAAGGGTGTAGCGATTGCCTCCACGGTTAGAAACAATTGGCTCCCTGAGGGGTTGAAGAAGAACTATGTCGTCGTTCATCGGGTAGACCCCTTCTTCGGGGTCTGTTGGCAGGCTGAGCAGGTTGGCGAGCTGGCTATTGGCCAGTTCAATCATTATTGTTAGTGTGCTTTTGCCGTGCAAGGAAGGGCCAACGGTAATCACGGCCGTGTTGGAAATGGCGCCACCGAGGTTTCTTATGCGGGCCAGGCTGAGGGCCGCTTGTATCGCGATACCGTTATTTTGCTTCACTTGATGCATGGCAATTGAGAGTGGGCCCATCTTGTGCTCACCCACATAGTCGAAGCCCAAATGAAGAGACAGCCCCTTTGTGGGAGCTTTAAAAACCAGTTGGTTGATCCCCAGTTCTTTCAGCCGACTCTTCAGTTCATCCGACATACCCAAGTCATCGAACCAGTGGGGTATGGACACCTCCATGATGTCAGGAGCCTCGGCACGTTCGGCCTCGGGCAAGTCAAATGTCAACTGCCGCCACATGTACGGAAGCTGAAGATAATCGGCCCCAAACAGCAGTTGCCGAGCATGGAAAGATCGGCCGGGGGCGTCGCAGATCTGGCGGTCGGTTTGAATCACCGTTTGTCCGGAAGAAAGGCATTCACGAAGTTTGGCGGCAATGCAGTCGAATACCTCAATGAACAGGGCCTGGTTTTCTACGCTGAAGGAGAGTGCATCCCGGTTGGGCGTAAAGCCGTCTACGTAATACTGGGTAAGATCAGGGCGCCGCACCACACCCAGTTGACTGAAGAATCCCATTCCGCCACTATCCAGGCGAACCGCCACTCCTGGCCAGGCCTTCGTGGCAGCCCGACCGGCGGAATTGGTCTCTTGATTCTCCCTGACTATGGCGCTTGCCACATCAAGGACCTTTTCCCGTTCCTCGGTAGCCATATCCTGGAAAACTGGCATATTGGCTACCAACCATTGGTCGGAAGGATTGAAATTCTCGCACTCGGGTTGGTGCCCCTGTCGGGCCAGAGAAACCAATTCTTCCAGGGCCCTGGCAAATTCGGTATTCGTTGCCGGCGGAATCAGGGGGGAACTCATCCCGGTTCCCCCTGGCTTACCCGTTTGTTCGTCAGACACTTATTGTCCCTCTTGTAATTGTCGCTCATTTCGCCGGAAGTGGCGCTGAAAAAGCTCATCTTCGGCGACTGATATGCTACATTGTTGGCAGTGCTATGTCAAAATGCGTCATAGGGAATCGTACAGCCCCAAGAAGCAGGGCAATCGCATTTGGGGGGAGTGGTGTTGCAGGTGTTAGAGTAGCATGCGTTGAGAGAGACGCAGTGGTTTGGCGCCGAGTTGTGTGGAGGCAGTGGGGATGGGGATGACGATTGAGGAATTGGAGCCCTTGGAGGATCCCAGACACGGAAACGCAGAGCGGCATTCTCTGCACGACATTCTGGTCATTGCCCTTTGCACCATCCTCTGCGGTGGAGAAACGTGCACCGACATGGCCCTCTTCGGGCGCTCAAAGCGGGAGTTCTTGGAACCCTTCCTGCCCCTCAGGAATGGCATTCCCAGCCACGACACCTTCTCCAGGGTGTTTCGCCTGTTGGACCCAGAGGCATTCCAGAAGTGGTTTCTGGGGTTCATGGGCCAGTTTGCCCAAGGCTGCCAGGGTGTGCTGGCCATAGACGGCAAGACGCTGCGGCGCTCCTATGACCGCGCCGAGGCCAAGTCGCCTCTGCATCTGGTCAATGCCTGGGCCGCAGAACAGCGCCTGGTGCTGGGACAACTGGCCGTGGACGGCAAGTCCAATGAAATCACCGCCGAGATCACCGCCGTGCCCAAACTCCTGGAAATGCTGGCTTTGCCGGGAATGGTGGTCACCGCTGACGCCATGCACTGCCAGAGGCGACTGTCCCAGCAGTTGCTGGATCAGGGGGCCGATTACGTACTGGCCCTCAAGGGCAATCAGGAGTCCCTGTACGATGATGTGCGCCTGTTCCTCGACGATTCGGCCACGTCCGTGGCACAGGCAAGCCAGACCAACAAGGGGCACGGACGTATAGAGATCAGGACGGCCAGCATAAGCAGCGACGTGGCCTGGCTGCAGGGGAGACACCAGTGGCCCGGCCTGGCGGCGGTGGGGAAGATAACCGCCAGTCGCCAGGAGGGAAGCCATAGCAGCGTAGAGAGCCGGTACTACCTGCTGAGCCAGCCATTCTCGCCGGAGCGGTTCAACCAAATCGCACGGGCCCACTGGGGAATCGAGAACCAATTGCACTGGGTGCTGGACGTGGTGTTCAATGAGGACCAGTCCCGAAACCGGAAGGAAAACTGCCCAGATAATCTGGCTCTGCTACGCAAACTGGCACTTAACCTGGCCCGACTGGAGCCCTCCAAAGGATCCATGAGAGGCAAGCTGAAAAGGGCCGGCTGGGACAACAGCTACCTTGCCACATTGCTATCCCAATTCACCAAAATCCAAATGCAATAGCCCTGCCCAAGAAGGTATTTTCTTACTAATTTGTGGACTGTTCGGATAAAATGGGCCCTCGGCTTGGCCTTAAGCGGCGACATTCGAGACTCGCTAGCCAAGGTATGATCGGCTTGAAGTAATTCGGGTCAAGGGAGCCTTCTAATTGCGATAGTTCTCGAAATTCTAACTTTGTTGCACTGAACTTGATCATACCCGTGAGGAACGTATGCAATCACTTACTTTGAAACCAACGCCGCGAGTAGAAGGGGTTGTGCAGCTCCCCGGTTCCAAGAGCCTGTCTAACCGATTACTTCTGCTTTCGTCCCTCGCCCAAGGCCGAACCGAAGTAAATAACCTTCTTGAAAGCGACGACACGGGATACATGACTGCGGCCCTTGAGTCCCTGGGAATTAGCTTGACTTTCGCGGACAACGGGAAGAGGTGCCTTGTGGAGAGCAATGGTGGGCCATTTGCGGTCCAGCAAGCCGACCTTTTCCTGGGGATTGCTGGTACGGCTATTCGACCTTTGTGTGCAGCCCTTTGCGTCGGGGAGGGAGAGTACACACTTACCGGCGAACCCCGTATGTTGGAACGTCCCATTGCCCACCTTGTGGACGCCTTGAGTCAGTTGGGCGCAGTCATAAGCTACGAAGGTGCGGAAGGATACCCCCCTTTGAGAATAAAGGCCGCCGGGCTTCGTGGGGGGCGGGTTTCCATGCGGGGGGATATTTCCAGCCAGTACCTAACGGCATTGTTGCTGGCATCCCCCCTGGCTGGGGATGAACTCGAGATTCAGATAATTGGCAACCTGGTTTCCAAGCCTTACATCGACATGACCATAGACGTGATGCGGCGCTTCGGAGTAACGGTGGAAAACGAGGATTACCAGGTCTTTCGGGTGGCTGGCGGACAGGTCTACCAATCACCGGGCACGGCACTGGTGGAAGGCGACGCCTCCTCGGCCAGCTATTTTCTTTCCGCTGCCGCAATCCGCGGCGGTACGGTTCGGGTCAACGGCGTTGGGGCTGACAGCGTCCAGGGAGATGTCAGGCACGCCGACGTCCTCGAACAGATGGGAGCGGTGGTTCGCCGGGGGGCAGACTACATAGAAATTTCCCGGGGAGACTTGCGTGGTCTTGAACTTGACCTGAACCACATTCCTGACGCAGCCATGACGGTAGCTGTCACGGCACTCTTTGCCGAGGGAAAGACCACAATCCGCAATATCGGCAATTGGCGAGTGAAGGAGACCGATCGCCTGGCGGCAATGGCGGCAGAGTTGCGAAAGGTGGGCGCTGACGTGGTCGAGGGCCCCGACTACCTGGTGATTGACCCACCAACTGAAATACAGACAGCCACCATCGACACTTACAACGACCACCGCATGGCCATGAGTTTCTCGCTGGCTTCCCTGGGTGACGCTGCAATCACGATTCTGGACCCGGGCTGCGTTTCAAAGACCTTTCCCGATTATTTCGACACTTTCAGCACCATCATTCCGCAATAGGGCTGTGGAGTTCAGGGTCATTAGTGCTCCGCTTAATGGCCATTTCTTGCGTTAAGCCCGGCACGGAATCGGCTACACCTGTTTAACAACGAGCCCGGATCAGGCTACTGATAGAAAGTTGAAGTTCGAGTGATCCTGTTTTTAAGAGTTCCCTGGCAACCAAGATCCAGTTTGACTTTAGTTCAGGCCTCGCGAACGGTATTGAAGCGCTTCGGCCAGATGGCTTACGCTGATGGTATCTGAATCATCCAGGTCTGCTATTGTGCGGGAAACCTTGACGATGCGGTGGAAAGCCCGGGCCGACAGGTTTAGCTGGTTCGTGGCGGTTTGCAGCAAGCTCTTTGCACCATCTTCCAGCCGACAGATCTTCCAGACTTCGGCGGCTCCCATCTGGGAATTGAAGTGATCCGAACCCTCGTCAAAGCGCTGTCTTTGAGTTTGCCGGGCCTTTTCAACCCGCTTTCTCACCACGGTCGAGTCCTCGGCCAATTCCTCATCTACCAGCTTGTCGTATTCAACAGGCGGAACCTCAACGAAAATGTCGATCCGGTCCATTAGTGGCCCGCTGATGCGCTTCTGGTAGCGAGCAACGGTGGAGGCGCTGCAGGTGCATTCCTTGCGAGGGTGGGAGTAATAGCCGCACGGACACGGGTTTTGGGCAGCCACCAGCATAAAGCTCGCCGGGTAGGTTACCGAACCCGATACCCGGCTGATGGTTACAACCTTGTCCTCCAGAGGTTGCCGCAGTGACTCCAGGGCGGTGCGGTCGAACTCGGGCAATTCATCCAGGAACAGAACGCCCCTGTGGCTCATAGTGATCTCGCCGGGACGGAGGCTCCGGCCTCCGCCAACCAGACCGGCGTTAGAGATGCTGTAATGGGGAGCGCGGAAGGGCCTCTCTGCTACCAGTGGGCAGCCGGAGGGCAAGGCACCGCTGATGCTGTAAATCTTGGTAGCGTCCAGGGCCTCCTCCGAAGACATTCTGGGCAAGATTGTTGGCAACGACCTCGCCAGCATAGTCTTGCCACTGCCGGGCGGGCCATTGAACAATATATTGTGGAAACCTGCGGCAGCCACTTCCAGGGCGCGCTTGGCGTGGTCCTGCCCTTTTATGTGTGCCAAATTATAACCGTCTGCAACGGGCCCCTTGCTCTCGGGCAAGCCGACATATTCCAGCGGCTCAATTCGGGACTCCCCCAACATGTGGCTCACTAACGCGGCTAGCGTCGGAACGGGATAAACCTGAATTCCTTCGACGAGGGACGCTTCTGCGGCATCAGGAGTGGGCACATACACTGCGGCAAAACCCTGCTCCCTGGCCACAGATACCATTGGCAAAACTCCGTTGGTGTGGCGGAGACTGCCGTCCAGGGAAAGTTCACCAAGGAACAAGGAGGGTTCGTAGGGAAGATCTATTTGCCCCGAACTGAGGAGGATGCCCACGGCAATGGGCAGGTCATAGGCGGGCCCTGCCTTCTTGAGGTCGGCTGGAGCGAGGTTAACGGTGATTCGGCGCATGGGAAACTGGCAGCCGCTGTTTCGCAGTGCAGCCCGCACTCGTTCCCTTGCTTCCTGTACCGCCGTGTCGGGAAGTCCAACTACGTTAAATGCCGGCAGTCCATTGGAGATGTCCACTTCCACCTGGACAATGAAACCGTCCAGTCCCACTACGGCGCACGTTTGGCTCTTGGCAAGCATTGCAACTCCTTGGCGCCGGCGCTTGGGGCCGGCATCTGTTTGAGCTGCAAAAACTATAGAGGAAGGTTTCCCGGTGGCGCTACGGCCTGCTGACAGTAGTTATGCAAAGGTCATCGGCTACCGATGCAGGTCCATCGTAATGGGCGCGGGCCTCGTCGAGCAGAGGCCTGGTGTTGACGTGGAAGGGGGTATCGATATGGGTAATCACCAGTTCTCCGGCGCCAGCCCGGGCTGCGGCCTGGGCAGCTTCAGCGGCCGTGCAGTGTCCCCGCCTGCAAGCACCTTCCTTGTCATCCTCAGTGCTGAGTGCTTCGTGGATCAGCAAGTCAACCCCTTGCGAAGCCTCTACCAGGTTGTCGCTATAACGGGTGTCTCCGGAAAACACCACATTCACACCGCCGCTTTCAACCCGCCAGCCAACCGCCCCTCCGATATGGTTGACCAGAAAACAGCGGGCGCGCGTGTCTTCCCCCAACTGGATCCATTGTTCTGTTTCCACCGGGTCCCAGGACACCACACGATTGCCTTCGGTAGTGGTGACGCTGTCCTGATCAACCTGATGGGTAATACTGACCGCCCGGAACAGGTTCTGCAGGCCCCTCAGAGACTCTTCCAGGCTGTGAACTACCAATGGGGCGGCATCTGGGGCCATCTGAGTCCTGCGACCCTGGATGTGAGGCAGTCCTCCCATGTGGTCTCCATGGCGGTGCGAAAGCAACACATGCTCGAAACTCTCGGCATAGATGCCAAGTTCAGCGCCAAGACGCAAGGCGGAATTGCCTGAACCGGCATCCAACAGCAATCGTGTGCCGTCGGGACAGTCAAGGACTATCGCGGTATGTGCCCGGTGAATGCAGTTACCGGCGCCAGTGCCCAAGAATGAAACACGAACTTCAGCCAAGATCTAACTCTCCTCGAATGGACCAAGTAAGCCTAGGAAAATATGCAGTGTTTGCTGGGCGATTCCGGTAAGGAGTTACGAACCGTCTTCCAGGCCTGCCAGGCGCCTCTCGAGCCGCCGCTGCTGCAGAGAGATGGTTAAGTCTCCGCGAGTGCGTTCCAGCACCCCGCGCATTGCATCGGTGCTGCGGCGAAGACCTCCCGTAACCGCTTCCGGGAAGTCGATGGTTACCAAAATGCCATAGATCTCATCCATAACGTCCATAAACGCCTCGCAATGGTCGAAGGAGTCCCGGCGCAGGGCGTCAAGGATATAGCGGCGCAACTCGCCGATCACTTCGGCCATTCCGTTCAAATAGGCCGGTGGGTCAACGTCAATCTCGGCCGGGTGGGGTATATCCGACTGGGAAATCACGGCCAGGGTTATGTTGGCTTCAGCAAATTCCTTGCGGGCATCGGAAAGGAAGCCGGCATAGTATATCTCGGGGTTCTCATCCCGTATCGGCCTGGTTTCTTTAAGGCGTTGGCCGCCCCGGTCAATAAGTTGACGGGCTTCATCGAAGTCGCCCCGGTGCACGGCCCTGATGGCATTGGCAGAAAAGCGGATCACTTCCCGCGACACGGCCAAGGCCTGTTCCCGGGCCTGGTGGCGAACGGTTAGCGCTTCGATGGCTTCGGTGGCAATTTGGGAGAGATCGTCGCTGTAATCGGAAGGCACTATACTTTACCTCCGGCCCGGGCAATTGCCTCCACCAATTGAACAGAGGCACCTTCCGGGTCATCAGCCAGCCCAATTGCGGCGGTTACGCAAACCGCGTCGGCCCCATACCCAATAACTGGGGCAACATTTTCGGCGGTAATACCACCAATGGCTACAAGAGGTACCTTTGTAACTTCCCTCGCTGCCTTTAACCGCTCCGGGCCCTGGGGTCCGCGCCCTCCGGGCTTGGTGGTTGTCTGGTAGATTGCGCCGAACGCCACGTGGTCGGCGCCCATTTCCTGGGACTCAATCAACAGGTCGACCTCCCGATTCGAGCGCCCCAGCACCTGTCCCGGAGCCAGTACCTGCCGCGCCTGGGCCACGGGAAGGTCGGTCTGACCTACGTGGACACCGCCGGAGCCAACAGCCGCCGCCAAGTCAACGTGATCATTCACTATAAGCAGGACGTCGTTGGCCTCGCAAAGAGACTGCAGTTCCTGGGCGAGGGGAAGAATCTCACCTTTGTCACGCAACTTGTCGCGAAGCTGCAGCATCCTTGCACCGCCTCGGACGGCCGCACGAGCTATTTCAATAGGTTCGCGTCCGCCGGTTACCTCCGGGTCAATTATCACGTACAGTCCTCTAATCTTGTCGGCCTTTTCTCGCCGTATGGCGGCGCCAAGTTGGACTTCAACTTCGGCGAGTGCCTGAGGGAGGGAGGTCGAGGACTCAGCGCCCAACTCGTCGCTGCCGCCAAGGGCCGACACCGAGGTCAAAGTACTTGAAGCAGCCTGGACAAGCGCAAGAGCTTCGGACAGGGATAACGCCGCCCGTACCGCTTCGAGTTCACCATTAAACGACGCCGAAAACTGCTTTAGCCGCCCCAGGGCTTGATTCTCGTCCGGCAGGTCCGGGCAAGCGGCAATCAACGTCTGAACGATGCCCCTGACCGTGTCTGCCAAAAACTTGAGCTGGTTATATTGTTGTGTCATATATCCAAGTCCTTTGGCAGGGATCCCTCCCGGGCCGAGGCGATGTTGTCTCGAACTGAGTCAGGCATATCCAGGCCGTGTCGCTGAAAGCTTTCTTCAACATTCCGCCCAATGTTTCGGGGGTCACTGTAGTAATCCAGGGCTGAACCGCCGCCCAATGCTGGATGTTGCTCATGAACCGACTGAACGGTCTTACCCATTGCGAAAGACGACATTCTCCGCTGCATATCCCTGCTCTGGCAATGGGAACAAACCGGGTCTGGCTGAGAGCTTATGGACCGGGTAAAGAAGGAAGAAACCTGATTGCAACTGCCGCAGCGAAATTCATAAATGGGCATAGGCTAGATCTCCGGGGCCATAGACAAGAGCGCTTTAGCTATCTTCGCCGGGGCCATGGTCGTGACCGTGGGATTCAGGCGTGTCAAAGCTGCGGGGCCCCTCAGTAATTTCCCGCCGCATTTCTTCGAAGTCAGAAGTAACCTGGCCGCCCATTTCCTGTTTTATGCGTCCCATAAACCGGTCCAGGCTTCGTGGGTCGTCTTCGTTGACATCTCTGAGGGTTTCACCGCTGGGGGCCCAATTCAGGCTTTCTCCCCAGGAACGCCTCATAGTAAACTTGGAGACCACCCGGTTAAGGTTGGTCCCGCTGCAATGTTTACACGGCCGGTCAACTTCTTTAGACCAGCTATAGACCAGCACCGAGCTCAGTTGCTGGCAGTCTTCGCATCGATATTCGTATATTGGCATTCCGTTAATTCACCCTGCCGAATTCGTTTCACATTGTAGCACGTCGGCATCACCGCATCATTGCAACGCCAACTTTGGAACTTTCCAATTCCCATTAATTGAGGCTTTCACCGGATAACGCAGGCTGTCCTGTACGAATGGTACGACAGCTTACTGTCCCCGCCAATTGTCGCCCGTAACGCTGTTGTATAATGCAGGTAACGTAGCCCAAGGCCTCACAGTTGCCTCGGGCGCCGGGTATGATGAGCCCCAAAGCAAAAATCAGAGGTGCCAGTTATGGCCCAGGAATCCGCCGCTATGCCCCTCTTTGATACTGTTCCAGAGAAGCCCTTACTGATGATCATGGACGGCCACGCGATGGTGCACCGGTCCTTCCGCGCCATAGCCACGCAGCGCCACCTGACCGTTTCTACGACAGGGGAAGACGTAACCGGGGTCTACGGGTTTACCAACGTTTTTCTTCGGGCTTTGCAAGACTGGAAACCTTCCCACTATGCCATCGCCTTTGACACGCCCGCTCCCACCTTCCGCCACGAACGGTTTGAGGAATACAAGGCGCAAAGGGAGCCTTCGCCACCCGAGTTGCGGCCCCAGTTCGGGCGGGTCAAGGAAATGATGCAGGCTTTCGGGGTGCCCATTTTCGAAGTGGAAGGTTTTGAGGCCGACGACGTGATCGGCACCCTGTGCCGCCTTGCCGAGGAGCAGGGAATCGATTCAGTAATCTTGACGGGCGATCGGGACACTTTCCAGCTTATCTCTCCCCACGTGCGTGTGGACCTGTCCTACAGTATTCAGGACCGTAAGGTATACGACGAAGCGGAACTGACCGAAAGATATGGAGGATTAACTGCTGCCCAGCAACCGGACTTCAAGTCCCTGTTGGGGGATTCGTCAGACAATATTCCCGGCGTTCCCAGGGTGGGTGAAAAGCGTGCTATAGCCCTCCTAAACGATTTCTATGACCTGGAGGGCATTTACCAGCATTTGGACGAAGTGAAGCCTCCCAGCGTCAAGCAATCTCTGGCTGACAGCAAAGATCTGGCTTTTGAAAACCGCATACTTATGACAATTTCTCGTCAGGCGCCGGTGGAACTGTCGCTGGATGCCGCACGGACCGGGTCATACGACCGCCAGAAAGTTGTTTCCCTGCTGACTGAACTGGAGTTCCACACCGTCATTCCAAGGCTTCCCGTTCCAATTTGGGACCCCGGCGTTGGGCCAGTACCCGCTGAGGATCAAGTGGTCGCCAGGGAAACGGATTATGTGACGGTGCAGACCGGCGAAGCACTGGAAGCCATGCTTACCGTACTTCGGTCCGCCGGCAGTTTTTCCTTTGATACCGAGACCACCAGCCTGGACCCGATGCAGGCCGACCTGGTCGGTCTGAGCTTTGCCGTTGAACCTGGCCAGGCATGTTATGTGCCGGTAGGTCACCGCGAAGGTGATCAATTGCCGCTGGAAGAGGTACTGGCAAGTGTAAAGCCTTTGATGGAAGACCCGGATCTTGTCAAGTGCGCCCACAACGCCAATTTCGACCTGATGGTGCTGGCCAGCCACGGTATCAACAGCAGAACAGTGGACTTTGACACAATGGTCGCGGCCCACCTCCTCAGCAGGAACCAGATCGGGCTGAAGAATCTGTCCCTGGACCTGTTGGGCGTGGAGATGCAGCAGATTACCGAGTTGATTGGCAAAGGAGCCCGCCAAAAGACCTTTGACCAGGTTGCCATAGAAGACGCCACACCGTATGCCGCTGCAGATGCGGATATGACAGCCCGCCTCCGCCTCAAGCTGGAACCGCAAATCCAACAGAATAACTTGTCCAGTTTGATGAATGAAATTGAAATGCCTTTGACACCCGTATTGGTGCAGATGCAGCGGCAGGGCATCAAGGTAGATGTGGGCATGCTCCACGAGATGGCGCGGGACTTGAACCAGCAAATGCACCAGACTGAAATGGAACTGTATGAGTCCATCGGTCACACGGTAAACATCAACTCTCCCCAGCAGCTTAGCGATCTGCTCTTCAACGAACTGGGACTGCCCAAGACCAAGCGGACCAAGACAGGCTATTCCACCGACGCCAATTCGCTGGAGAACCTGAAGGGGTTACACCCGGTGGTAGACAATATCCTTGATTACCGGCAGATTTCCAAGCTGAAGTCCACCTACGTTGATACGTTGCCAGAGCTAATCAATCCGGCCACCGGGCGTATCCACACCAGCTATAACCAGGTGGGATCTGCTACCGGTCGGATGTCCAGCAGCGACCCCAACCTGCAGAATATTCCCATCAGAACCGAATTGGGCCGGCAGGTGCGGCGAGCGTTCATCGCAGAAGAGGCTCCGGACTGGACCCTTTTCTCTGCCGACTACTCGCAGATTGAGCTGCGGGTGCTGGCCCATTTGTCCCAGGATCCAGAATTATTGGAAGCTTTCCGACGGGGTGAGGATATTCACGCCGCAACCGCTTCCCTGATGAACGACGTACCTATTAACGAGGTCACGTCCGACCAGCGTCGCATCGCCAAAGTGCTGAATTTCGGGGTAATTTACGGTCTTTCAGCGCATGGCATTTCGCAGCAAACCGGGTTCTCCCGCGAGGAAGGAACGCGTTTTATTGAAACGTACTTCAATAAGTACCCTTCCATCGCCGGCTACTTGGAAGAGGTAAAGGCCAGGACCAGGGAAACCCAATACGTGGAGACCCTCTGTGGCCGACGGCGTTACATGCCTGACGTTAACGCCTCCAATTTCAACGTTCGTCACGCTGCAGAGCGCATGGCCATTAACATGCCAATCCAGGGAACCGCCGCCGACATCATGAAGTTGGCGATGATCAGAGTGCAGGACCGTTTAAATCACGAGAACCTGAGGGCGCGCATGCTTCTTCAGGTGCACGACGAACTGGTATTTGAGGTGCCCAGGGAGGAAATGGACGACCTTCAAGCCCTGGTATTCGACGAAATGCCTGCTGCAATGGACCTGGACGTTACCTTAAAGGTCGAAGCCAAGTGGGGCGATACCTGGGGAGATATGGGGTAATCGACAAATGGAACTATTGCGCAGCCTAATCTTTGTACCCGGTAACCGGGCCAATATGCTGGAAAGGGCATTGGACTTTGAAGCCGACATCATCATGGTAGACCTTGAGGACTCCGTGCCGGTGGCGGAAAAGGTCAACGCTCGCGAAGTTGCCCGCGAATGGGTGCCAAAGTTGCGGGAATCCGGTCAGCGGGTCATGGTCCGGCTTAATGCGTTGGACACCGGATTAACCAGGGACGAATTGGCTGGGGTTATTTCTCCGCACCTTTATGGCGTAAGTGTCGGCAAGACCGAGTCGGCTTGGGACTTGCAGGAAATTGAACGAATAATAGCGCCCCTGGAGGCAAGGGCAGGGCTAGCTTCCGGCCAGATCAAGATTATCCCGTGGATTGAGAGCGCCAAGTCAATGGTAAATGTTGACGCCATGGCATCAACATCACCCCGCACAATTGCCATTGCTTTCGGAGCAGAAGACTATACCAACGACATGGGCATCCAGCGCACCGATGACGGCGACGAGGTATACCACGCGCGCGCAACGGTGGCAATTGCTGCCCGCGCCGCTGGCGTCGCCTCCCTGGATAGCCCATACGTCGCATTTCGAAATCCTGAGGGGCTGCGCAAGGATGCAGGAGTTGCCCGTCAATTAGGCTACACGGGCAAGTTTGCCATTCATCCTGCCCAGATCGGGACCATCAACGAACTGTTCAGTCCGCTAATCGAAGACGTGGCCTATGCCCGCCGGGTTATGGATGCCTGGTACGAGGCTGAGGCTAACGGGCGAGGTTCTCTTTCTCTGGACGGCAAAATGGTGGACGTCCCGGTGGTCAAGCGGGCCCAAAACTTGCTGGCCCTGGTGGATGAGATAGAAAGTCAACTGGCCAGCCGCGGGCGGAGGTAGCGAGTGGACCGAACATGCACCTTCAACGTCGCTTCCTTGCTTCGTTGCTTCCGGAGTGAGTGAAGGCTGATGTCCTCCGACAGAATCATTCTGAATGGAATGCGTTTCTACGGCTACCACGGGGTCAACCCGGAGGAGAAGGCCTTGGGCCAGACCTACCTGGTGGACCTGGTGGCTGAGTTAGACTTGAGCCGTGCCGCGCACTCGGACCACTTGGAAGATACTGTAAGCTACAGTCACCTGTACCGAGCCGCCAAAGCTGTCGTTGAGGGAGAGTCCCTCAACCTGCTGGAGGCCCTTGCGCAGAACGTCGCCGAGAGACTCCTGGCAGATTTCCCGCTGGAGTCCGTCACCGTCACCGTCAAGAAACCCAACCCACCCATTAAAGGCTCTTACATCGACCACGCCGCCGTTCAAATTTATCGAGAGCAAACTGCGCTACAATAACCCGGTAACCTATATTCTTGCCATCCAGAGGGCCAGCATTGATGCAGAATCGCAACTCAACCACAGCGCTTGACTACCACGAATCCACCAAGCTGGCCTACATTAACCTTGCCAACAAGCCCCCTTTGTACAAGAGCTACTCCGGGTTGCCAACGCTCCCTCTGCCTACCGACTTTCCATCCCCAGAGACGCCTACCCTGGGTGCCGTAAGCACTTATGAGGCCCTTGGCACAGCCCCGCCGACCATTGGTACCCTGGCACAACTGCTTTACTATTGCGCCGGTGTAATCAGAACCGGGAATTTTAGGACTGCCGGAGAGGTTCACTTTCGAGCCGCTGCCTCGGCCGGAGGGCTTTACCCGGTGGAGACGTACTTTGTCTGCCGCGACATTGAGGGACTGGAGGCCGGTGTTTATCACTTCGGTCCGGACGGTTTCAAGCTAACCGAACTGCGACGGGGTGACTATCGCAGCAACCTGGCAAGGGCGGCGGGCGAAGACGACCGCATTGCGTCTGCTCCGGTGACGATCGTTTTCACCACAGTTTTCTGGCGCAGTTCGTGGAAGTACCGGACTCGTGGCTATCGCTATTGCTTCTGGGACAATGGGACCGTGGCAGCAAATCTCCTGGCCGGAGCCTCAGCAGCCGGTCTGCCCTCGCGGGTGACTAACGCTTTTGTCGACCAGGAAGTTGACAAGTTGCTGGGTATCGATGGTGTGGGTGAGGCCACGACCTGCCTCGTTCCCATAGGAACGGGTTCTGCGGCTCCGTCAGCTGTCCCCACTAGCGATTTGCCGCCGGTGGGGGGCACGTCAGTAATAACCGCCCCGGGGGAAATAGATTACCCTGAGATACGCGAAACTCACGAGTCCACATTGCTGGCCGATCTATCTGAGGTGAATGGATGTCAGGGCAGCATGAATACTCAGGATCGTAAATCTGACGGCGACTTTATCCCCCTTCCAGACTGCGCTACCACTGGACTTGTCTCCACTCCCCTGGGAGAAACTATTCGTGAGCGCGGTTCAACACGCCGATTTGACCACATGCCAATCCCTTTGAGTTCTCTTGCGTCTATGCTTGAGGCCGCAACCCGAGGAGTTCCAGCAGACTTCCTGGATGGAGAGCTCGGCAGCCTCCTTGATCTATATTTGATAGTCAACGAAGTTGAAGGGCTGGAGGGCGGGGCGTATTACTATTCTCCTCCCGATGGGGGCGTCTACCAGCTAAAGACAGGTGGGTTTCGCCAGATGGCCGGTCACCTGGGTTTTGAGCAGGCGCTACCGCACGATGCTTCAGCCGTCGTATTTTTCATGGCAGATCTGGAGCGAATTGTCGAGCGATTCGGCAACCGGGGATATCGGGCAGCCCAACTGGAAGCGGGAATTCTTGGTGGAAAGTTGTACCTTGCCGCCCACTCCCTGGGGCTGGGAGCCACTGGGTTGACCTTCTACGATGATGAAGTTACAGATTTTTTCTCACCTCATTCCGCAGGCAAGAGCGCCATGTTTGTGGTTCCGCTGGGGGCGACTGCGTCGGTAAATAGAGTCAGGCCCTTCCGTTCACGTATAGCAATGACTCTTGATGCCCAATCGCGGGGCGGACAGCGAGGCCAGGCGTGAAACTCTCCAGTATTAGGAGTTTCACTTCCAGACCCGGGCCCTTAAGTTGACAGTGAAAAGTACCCTAGTATATATTCCTGACACTCTTAATATGAGAGCTTGGACTGGAAGCGGTAACTGTTTCTCGGCAAACCACTAACAGGCAGCAAAGGGTTTCGTCCGAGCTTCTGTTCCTGCCTCGAGAGTCAAGGCAGCAGACTAAATTCCCTGACCATCAGGTTTTTCCTGGTGGCCGGCGTTCCATGGTGGTACGGCTCCATAATTGTTGGCGACCAAACGTGCGCTAATACGAGGGGTTATTCAATATGAGTGTAGATACCGGCAACGTCATCCTGGAAGTTGAAGACCTCCATACTTATTTCTTTAACCGGGGGTCAACGGTAAAGGCCGTTGACGGGGTTAGTTTCTTCCTTCGGGAGGGAGAAACCCTGGGAATTGTGGGGGAGTCTGGATGCGGCAAAACCATGACCGCTTTATCTCTGCTTAGGTTGGTGCCTCAACCGGCCGGCAGGATAGTAAGCGGTGAAATCAGGCTGAACGGTGAAGACATACTGCAGAAGAGCGATGATGAGATGCGCCAGATCAGGGGTCGGCAAATCTCGATGATACTGCAGGATCCGCAGACTTCTCTCAACCCGGTTTTTACCATCGGCAACCAGTTGATGGAAGCCTTGGGAATGGCTCGCCGGGAAGGTCGGAAGAATATGATCACCAGGGCAGTGGATGCCCTGAGGAACGTGAACGTGGCGGCCCCTGAACGTCGCTTGGAAGACTTTCCTCACCAGATGAGCGGCGGTATGAAGCAGAGAGTGGTTGGCGCTATTGCTCTCTCCTGTGAGCCTGGCGTTATCATAGCCGACGAGCCGACAACTGCTCTTGACGTAACTATTCAGCTTCAATATTTGAGGCTTTTGAAAGACATTCAGGCGGAAACCGGACTGGCAGTTATCTTCATTACCCATGACTTCGGAGTTGTCGCCCGCATGTGCGACCGGGTTGCGGTCATGTACGCTGGCAGAGTTGTGGAAAATGGACCGGTGCGCGAGATCTTCAATGAGCCTTCCCATCCCTACACCAGAGCCTTGATAGACTCGGTGCCCAAACTGGAAGAAAGGACCAGTCGTCTCTACTCCATTGAAGGTCAACCGCCTCTACTATCCAACCTTCCTGAAGGTTGCCGGTTTGCCGATCGGTGCGAGTTTGCCCGGGACAAGTGCTACTCCGAATATCCACCTTCCTATACGGTCAAGGAAGGACATACCGCCGACTGCTGGAGGATGGACGAATCATGGTAACGACGAGCAACGGGAACCCCCTGATTCAGGTCAATGGTCTTAAGAAGTACTTTCCGGTTACCAAAGGCTTAATCCTTATGAAGACCATCGGCTACGTTCAGGCGGTGGACAGCATCAGTTTCTCCATAAATCAAGGGGAAACGCTGGGCCTGGTAGGGGAATCGGGTTGCGGCAAGACCACTACCAGCAAATTGCTGCTGCGACTGGAAACACCGACGGACGGGGAAATCCTGCTGGACGGCAAGAATATTCAAGGTTTCCGCGGTTCAGAGTTGCAGGACTACCGGACAACAGTACAAGCAGTATTTCAGGACCCCTGGTCTTCGCTGAGCCCCCGAATGCGCGTGCGGGACATCGTAGCTGAACCCCTGGTAGTAAACCGACAGGTGAGCCACGAGGAACGGGACGATCGCGTGTCCGAGGTCATGTCCCAGGTAGGGCTGCATGCAGAGCAGGCCAATAACTATCCCCACGAATTCAGTGGCGGTCAACGTCAGAGAATCGCGGTGGCCAGCGCCCTGGCCTCTTATCCAAAGATGATAGTGCTGGATGAGCCCGTTTCGGCGCTGGACGTGTCTATTCGCGCCCAGATAATGAACCTGCTGGTTGACCTCCAGGCGGAGTACAACGTCAGCTACTTGTTGATTGCCCACAACCTGGCGACAGTGCGTTACATGGCCCACCAGACGGCGGTGATGTACCTGGGGCAGATCGTCGAGTATGCGGAGACCGAAGAACTCTACCAGAATCCCCTGCATCCCTATACCAAGGCATTGTTCTCGGCGGCGTTGCCCTCACACCCCGATCTGGTCCGGGAGGAGATCGTGTTGACTGGTGAGGTGCCTTCGCCGATCAATCCACCTTCCGGTTGCAGGTTCCACCCAAGATGTCCCTTTGCAATGGACCAGTGCTCCGTGGACGTTCCCGTGGACAAGGAAGTGGCGCCGGGACACCGGGTGTCGTGCCACCTCTACTGAGGCTTTGCTTTCACACCCATTGTTTGCAGTAAGAAAACAAACGGGCCGGGGAATGTCCCCGGCCCGTTCGTTTGTAGCCTGTTCTAACTTCCGTATTCTACTCGTCCCACTCGCCCCCGAAGTCGGCAACACCTGCATAGTCAAGGCTATTACCCTCGCCATCCTCGTCCAGGTCCGCATTCTCTAGATATTTCAAAATGCCCTGGTTCAGTTGAGTCTTTTTTTCACCCCTGGCGCTGGTGGGGAATGAGCCTATATTGTGCAGGCTGGGATGACGATAGGTCTCCCGAATAATGATGGTGATTCCCCAATCGTTTATCCCGATTACCGCCGCCTCGTATCGATTGCCGCCGCTGATCAGACTAGATAGTCTCCGGGCGAGCTTGGTTTCGACCTGCCCGAGATACTCTTCCTCTCGAGCATACGCCAAAATCGCGTTGTTCTTGACCACTAAATTGACCGGGTCGCCGGGGGCAATGCTGGCCACCAAAGAGGCGGATGCTTGCCTCTGAAGCACCGTGGTTCCCGATTTTCCAGTTTCGGCAATGAATAACCTGGGTGCGCTGCCCTGTTTGTTAGTCTGTCGGCCGCCTGACGGCGCGTTTTCCAATTGTTCCAACCTGGCCAAATTCTTTTTGGCTATGGCGTTGTAAGGAGCCTTCTGCACCAAGTCAGCCAGAACTTCCCTGGCCTTGTTAAATTCGCTAAGTTCCATATACGCCTTGCCCAACCGGTTCATGGCCTCCACATCGTCGGGGTAAAGCGCCAAGATAGCCTGGTTCACTTCGGTTGCACGCTGCCACTCTCCCTTTAGCGCAAGGTCTATGGCGTCCCTGCTCCAATCGCGGCGCAATTTCGTCTTGTCTGCCGACCTGGTCATTTCCATTTTTTGATCTCCTAAGTTAAGAACATCCGATAATATTGCTGCTTTCCCGGCCCAACAATGCCCGACTATGGTTTTACGTAACTATTTGTTGCACAGTTAAACTCTCGGGGTCAAGGTAATTTTGGTTGAAAGATTAAACTTTTTTGATACAGTTGTCTGACTTGCCTTTGCGGCTCACTGGCCACATGTCTATTAAGATTGGAATATAGAATATCCCACTAATATTACGGAACCATTACCAAATATACTGTTTTCGTAATTTCAATGACTATTTCTGCGCCCTAACCGCCACCGTATCTTCAGAACATCCCAAGCCATGGCCGCCGCATCGCGGATTGGTCTAACCTTGCTGCCTTCTCGATAGAACCAGTCAATGGGAACTTCCCGAACTTCCAACCCAGACTGCCGCGCCATGTACAAGATCTCCACGTCAAATGCAAACCCGGCCAAGGTCTGCCGCTCGAACAGTACTGTGGTGGTTTCAGCCTTGAAACACTTGAAGCCGCACTGAGAGTCCCGCATTCCGGGCAGGGCCAGGACCTGAATGATCAAATTGAAAACCCTGCCCATGAAGTGGCGATGCTCCGGTTCACCGTATCTGCGGGAGGAGGGCATTTCCCTGGAACCTATACTTATGTCTGCGTCAAGCATTTCCGAATCCAGGAACCGGTCGACCTGTTCAAAAGGCATGGAAAGGTCAGCATCACAAATGAACCTGTGCTTCCCCTCTGCAGCCAACATTCCCTGCTGGACTGCCCATCCTTTTCCACCATGCTCAAGGGAAATCAACCGTACGCCCGGGTGTCCACCATTGAAATTAGCTACCAGTTGGGCAGTCGAGTCGAGGCTGCCGTCGTCGGCTACCAGGATTTCCCAGGTATAGTCTTGGAGGGAAAGATAGGCGTGCACCTGTTCCAGCGTATGTACGATCCTTGTTTCTTCGTTATACGCCGGGATAACAACGGACAAAAAGAGCTGGGTCACAGAGGCTTCCTACAAATGGACGACGACTTTCAGCCTTCTTCACCAAGCTGGAAGCCCTCGTGCAGCAGGCGTACCGCTTCGGAAACCTGGTCTTCGTTGATGATGCAGGAAATCCGAATCTCTGATGTGGTAATCATGTCAATGTTTATGTTGCCGTCAGCCAGTATTCGAAACATTCGCGAGGCATATCCTGGAGTGTTCTGCATCCCAGACCCCACCACATGTACTGAGGCCAGCGTGTTGTCGCTGACCACCTCGGTGCCTCCCAGGTCTGACAGCAGGGCACGAACCTGTTTAAAAGCTTCGGGCAGCTCTGCCCTGGTAACTGTAAAGCTGATGTCCGTAGTTCGTTCCGCGCTGGTGTTCTGGACAATCGTGTCAACATTGATACCCATAGCCGCCAGCGGCTCAAACAGCGCTGCCGCAATGCCGGGCCTGTCGGGCAAGGACCGGACCGTAATTTTTGCCACGTTTGCCTGGTAAGCTACTCCCGTTGCCTTAACCCGATTTTCTAGCTCCTTCACTTTCTCAACCCGATGTATGAGAGTTCCCGGCTGATCTCCGAAACTTGAAGCGACGTATATTGGCACATCGTTTACGGCGCCCAATTCAATGGACCGCGGATGCATTTTTGCGCCGTAGCTGGCCAATTCCAGCATTTCTTCGTAATCGATTTCGGACAACTTCCGGGCATTTGGGACTATGCGGGGATCGGCAGTGTATATGCCATCCACGTCGGTGTAAATGTCGCAGCGATCAGCCCTCAGGGCCGCCGCCAATGCGACGGCAGTTGTATCCGAACCGCCCCGGCCCAGAGTGGTTATGTCCATATCATCTGTTATACCCTGAAATCCCGCTACTATAACCACTTTGCCTTCAGAGAGTTCGCTCTCCACTCTGGCGGGGTCGATGCTGAAAATTCGTGCCTGACCGTACATATCGTCGGTATGTATGCCGGCTTGGAAGCCGCTGAGGGTAATAGCATCGTACCCCAGATTTCTGAGCGCCATGGTCAGCAATGTGCAGGAAACCAATTCTCCCGTCGATAGTAGCAGGTCCAACTCCCTGGGGTCGGGTTCCGAGGAAACCGTATGGGCCAGTTCAATCAGTTCGTCGGTGGTATCCCCCATCGCCGAGGCCACCGCAACTACGTCCTGTCCCGAATCCTTCACCTTGGCAATGCGGCGGGCCACACCCGTAATCTTATTGGCGTCCGCAACCGAGCTGCCACCATATTTATGTACTAACAGGCTCAACCCGAAATCGTCCCTTTAACACCGGCTAGTTAATTGACTATCTTCAATACCAACCGGCGGTCTACCCTTTTCAAAACTACCTCAGGCGGCAGTGTGGGCCCCAGCAGGCGTCGGCCTGGTAATTTCCAGTCTTCCAGGAACAGCGGTTAGGCGTGCCGCCTCAAACATTTCGTACGCCACGGTCATTTCCCTGCCTTTGGTAAGCGCCAGGACCGTAGAACCGCTGCCGGACAGGAACACCCCCAACGCTCCTGCGGCTCTGGCCGCCGAAAAGATGACCTTGATGGCTGGAAACAATGGCTGTCGATAGGGCTGATGCAGTTTGTCCTGCGTAGCAACGTCCATATATTCCGTGCGGTCGAGGGCCATGCCCGCCACCAGCAGGGCCACGCGCCCCATGTTAAACACCGCATCGGCGACAGTAACCTTGCTGGGCAAGACCGCCCTGGCATCAGCTGTGGCTATACGGGTATCGGGAATAAAAAGGACCGCCTGTACGTCATCCGGAACCGGAATAGGGGCCGTGTAGAGCTGAGGGCCATCGGACACCACCAGTTGCATGCCGCCCATCACTGCTGCGGCCACGTTGTCGGGATGGCCTTCAATCGTAGCCGCCATCTCCAATATATCGCTGGAAGAGTAGGGCTCGCCGCATAGAGAATTAGCGGCCACCAATCCGCCGGCAATGGCAGCGGCGCTACTGCCCATCCCACGGCTCAAGGGAATCGCGTTGTGGCAGCGCAAGCGCAGAGGGGGCATTTCCAACCCGGCCTCGTCATAGAGAAACTGCATCGCACGGTAGGTAAGGTTAGTGGAATCCGAAGCCAACTCCTCGATCCCTTCACCAAGCACCTCCACGGCAGAAGCTTGTTCAGCCCCTTGCTCAACAGGAAACACTTCCAGGCGGTTCCATAAATCCAGCGCCATTCCAAGACAATCAAACCCGGGCCCCAGGTTGGCCGTCGTGGCCGGGGCAAGCACTTCTATTGGCTGAAAGTCAGTCATGGTAGCTTTTGGGAACCCCCGGGATGCGTCGACTTGTGTCAGGAGTGTGGAAACCTGCGACATGGTCGGCGTAGCTCACCATTAAGCCAGCTATACCGTGGCACCACTCACTCCAGGCAACAGGAAAGAATTATAGGAGCAGAAATTGAATAAGGCAATCGCCCAGCAGTTTTCTGCAAGGGCAGTCATACTTCAAGGGGCGGGCTTAGCTGGAAGGGAGTGGCCGTCACCAAGGGATGGGCATAAGAAAAAATTTTGCCACCAATTCCGCTCATTTCCAGCCATTGAACGTTTGCCAGCAGATAGCCGACACAAGGGAGAGGCAGACTCCATTCCAGAGTCTATGGCAGGCGAAGGAAACCTGGGCTGTCCAAGGGTGATTGTCATCAAGCTTCCAGCTAGTAAATCAATGCAAGAACTGGAAAAGTGGTCGACACAAGCATGCTCAACTATGAGAACCCAATTGCGATAGCGCTGGGACATATGTCAACGCAGCTCGGGACTAGTTTAGGACCCTCTCGAACACGTACCGGCCCAGGTCTTTGTTCTCCAGGAATTCGAACCCATCAAAATCACCGCCGTACCCGATTACAGGAACTCTCTGTTCGTGCAGTGACCCATGGGAGCGAAGATTGCAGGGAAGTGTGACCTCGTCGGGATTTCCAAAGACGACGTCCTTGGCTCCCAAGGCTACGATGTCGCCTATGCGATCTGGCATCAGGTTGAACCTTATGCAGGCTTCTTCCTTCGAAAGGACCTCGTCCACGCCATCAACTTGCCGAAGCAGGTCCACGGCGGCGGCCAGGGTATGGCGGTCCCGCTCGTGTAGATAAATGTATATGCAACCGCCCAGATTGGAGTGATGTACGGTGTAGCGGTCTTTGATAATCGGCACGGCGCGGGCGAGTATTCCGTACCTCATCAGGAATTCAGGCAAACTCAGCATCCGCTCTTTGGCTGACATTCCGTGGTCTGCGGTTATGAGAATTTCGCAATCCACACTGTCCACCAGTCTCCCGACGGCAACATCCAGCAGTCCCAAGTGATTTGCCGACTCGGGTTCGTGAGGCGCGTAGGTGTGCATGGGATAGTCCGTGGTTGCCACATAGGCAAGGTCAAAGGACATTTCGGACAGGATGCAGCGGGCAGCGTCCACTATCCACCCGTTGACTTCCAACGAATAGATCGGCGGGGGAGGGCCAATTTCGTCCATTAGCCAATAGGGTGGGCACTCCGCCGAAACATTGACAAAGGTTTCGTGTCCCAGCAGTTTACGCAACTTATCCTTGGCAGTCACCAACAGGGAACGGGCTCCCAGGAGGGCCGCCTTCTCGAAGAATGTATCAGCCTCAATGAACTGGCCTGATTCCATGTAAGTTTCGGTTCGGCGTTCGCGGTCCAACCAGTAATTGGAGGTTATACCATGGGCGCTGGGATAGGTGGCGGTCAGCAGGGAGGCATTGTTGACATTAGTAACCGTAGGCATCATTGCATTTGCCTCGGTTCTGAACCCCAAATGCGCCAGGTCAATGAAATTGGGCGTCGGGCAGGCATCCAAATACTCTGGATCCAGGCCGTCAACCATCACTAAGATCGTTGTCTTGGACATGGCCGTCCCCCTGCTAGAGTTGCCAGAGATTCACCTCTCCTCCCTGGCAACCTTTTCCTGGAATTAGTAGAGGCCGATATGCTGCAAAAAGTAAGGCGAACCCTAAATTGGTCTGGCTGGATTGCTGCCGAAGTTCATCTGTTCCAATGCTTCAAAAGCGTCTAAACGCTGTCCGTTTAGCCTATGCATTTGGCCGTTGGCTTGGCCGGCAATGAGAGACTGGGCAGCCCTGAGGTAATCAACGGCAAGGCGAGGCAACAAGAACCTCTGACGGACACTCTCGCGGGCAGCGTCCCCCATTTGCACACGGAGCGACTCATCCTGGATTAACTGGACTATTCTTTCTCCGCACTCTTCCGGCGTGCTGACCAAAAAGCCGTTTACCCCATCTTCGATTTGCGTCTTAATGCCGCCCACGTTTCCGCCTATTACAGGCTGACCCTTCCACATCGCCTCAGATACCGTCAAGCCAAAACCCTCCCGGGTCGACTTTTGAAGGACTGCACCCGAGGCCGTCTGAAAGGCATTGACTATGCGGTCAATGGAATCAGGAAGACCGTCCGGGTAGAAGAAAGTATGAATGTCCGGATCTTCGGCTGCATAATCCTTGACGCTGTGCAACACACCCAGCGCTTCCGGATCATCGGCAGCCTGGCTCAAACCCAGCAAAGCCAACTGAAGACCCGGCACAGCCTCACGCGCCCAGCGGTATGCGTCCATTACCCCCCAGGGGTCCTTCCAGTAGTCAAACCTGGAGACTTGGGTAACCAGGGGCCGGTCGGGGTCCACACCCATGGCAGCGACTATGCCCAGTGCCTCGTCCCTACCCATGGACCGATTCTTGTCAGTTAGAGGATCAATGGAAGGGGGAGTGATGTAGTGGGGAGGGCTCCCATTTATGACGGAAGGTACAAATTCGGGAAGGGAAAAGGCCAGCCCGTCAAAATGCTGCGTCAAGGGAGTCAATGCCTTAAGTACCCCGGTATTTGGCGCAGTCAGGTCTATGTGACAAACCCAGAAGCGCATCTCTCCATTTTTCTTGGGCATAAGGGAAGCCAGCGGCAAAAGCTGGGGGTCATGAAAAAACCAGACGTCCGCTTGCAGACCACGGAAATCAATCTCTTCCGCAACCTCTACCATGCACCGGTAGTAGACTTCCGATTCTTCCTCGGATAGAGAACCCTGGGCGCCCTGTAACAAGTTGTGAATTCTCTTGGTTGCTTGAAAAAATTCCGGGTTTTCGGGGCTGACCACAATACGTTCGGTATGGACTCCGAGAGAGTTCATCAGCGGGACAAGGGACTGAAGAATTTCCGCGACACCCCCGCCGCTAACCGTGCTGTTGGCATGAACAAACCGCATACCTTTAAAGCTGTCGACCAGAAGAGTCAGTTCATCAAGCAAATCCCTGGGGAGCAGATGCAAGTAGTCGTCAAAGGGGAGCCCGGAATGGTTGATACGCAGCAACATAGAGGAAAAATACCTGAGAAACGGTTGTTAATGGAAGATAAGAACTTATTATTACCTATGATTAATTATTTCATCGTTATTGAATCAATTTCAACAAATTAACTGAAGTTCTTTCCAATTGGAGCATTCGGTCAATTTTCAGAGCCAATTTTCTCCGAAATACACTATCATCCGGCCAACTGCGAACCAACTAGGCTACACAAGGCGGGTTACCGTACACCCGTTCCTGGCCAACAGGGCCAAAAGCACTGGAGTAATTTACAACTGCAGGCCCCTCAGGTCGAGGCAAAGATGTTAACAATAAGTTAATTCTTGCAGGTGAAAGGCGAAGGGGGCTATTCCACTGTAACCGATTTGGCCAGGTTGCGAGGCTGATCGACGTCGCAACCCCGGTCCAGAGCTATGTAATAGGCCAGCAATTGCAAGGGAACAGTGGCCAGAAGGGGGTAAAGATGCTCGGGGGCCGCAGGAAGAAATAATGTGTCATCGACTTCGGATGCCAACTCAGTGTCGCCTTCCGTCAAGACGCCCAGGACAATTCCTCGCCGGGCCTTCACTTCCTTTATGTTGCCTGCCATCTTGTCGTAAAGGCGGTCCTGCGGAGCCAGGGCCAAAGTAGCCATATTCCGGTCTATCAAGGCAATGGGACCGTGCTTCATTTCGCCGGCCGGGTAGCCCTCGGCGTGAATGTAGCTGACCTCCTTGAGTTTCAGGGCCCCCTCCAGAGCTATGGCGGAGTTTATGCCTCTGCCCAAATAAAGAAAGCTGTTGTAGCCGCTGAATTTCTGCGCCAGCACCTTGTATCGCGATACGTCAGCCAGCATTTCACCGACAAGCCGGGGGACACTGGCCAAATCTGCAATCAAGTCCTTACGCACTTCAGGCGAGAGACGCGCCCGCGCTTGTCCCAGGTAAATGCCCAAGAGGAAGAGTATTGTAACTGAGGCTATGAAGGTCTTGGTGCTGGCCACACCTATCTCCATTCCGCATCCCATGTAGAGGGAACCGTCTGCCAGACGGGCCGCCTGGCTCTCTTCGGAATTGCAGATGGCCAATAATCTGGCGCCCCTCTCTTTGGCATCCTGCATGGCGGCAATGGTATCTGCCGTTTCGCCGGACTGGCTAATGGAGACCACCAAGGTGTCCGAGTCTAGAAATGGCTCCCGGTAGCGGTATTCCGACGCGCTCTCTACCTCGGCTGGCAAACCGGCAAAGCGTTCTATCAGGTAGCGACCTACATGGGCCGCGTGCAAGCTGGTACCACATCCGGTCAGCACAACCCGGCGGAAGTCCTTTATCTCGTCATCAAGAAACGGGAAGTCAGGCAGTTCCACCCGGCCTGCATCAAAATTGACCCGTCCGCGAAGTGCGCCTGCCACCACCTGGGGTTGTTCCATGATTTCTTTAAGCATGAAGTGCCGGTAACCGCCCCGGTCCACCAAAGCATCCTGGGGGAAAACGGTGCGCATTTCCTTGGAGATACTGTTCCCTTCGAGGTCAAGTATTCGGACTCCCAGGCGGGTCACCTCAGCCATTTCTCCGGCATCCAGGTAAGCCACGGGCCCCGGACGCTGACGAAGTATCGGCAAGACCGCCGGCAGGTCGCTGCCCACTATCCCCTGACCGTCGCGGTGAGCCACAACAATCCCGCCGGCATGGCCTGCTCGCAATGCACAAACCTTGTCGGGGTCTCTCTGACAAACCGCTGCAATGGCTTGCGAACCTTCCAGACGCCGGCCCATCTGTCTGAATGCCTCGGGGAAACCTAACCCTTCCCTCATGCCCTCCTCGATTAGGTGGGCAATAACCTCAGTGTCGGTTTCGGATGAAAAAGTGTGGCCCTGCTGCTGAAGGCCGTGCTTCAGTTCGAGGTAGTTTTCGACTATACCGTTGTGCACTACGGCTATCTGCCGATGGCACTCGGTGAGTGGATGAGCGTTGGCGTCTGTGGGGGGGCCATGGGTGGCCCAGCGCGTATGACCCAATCCTATAGTTCCGTCGGGGTAGTCAGCCTCGTCACCCTGGGTCAGTCCATCAACCTTGCCTACCGTCTTGCGAAGGCGCAACTGGCCAAATCTGTCCAAGACGGCGATGCCGGCGCTGTCATAGCCGCGATACTCAAGGCGCTGCAAGCCCTCCAGTACAATGGGCCAGGCGGACTGACTTCCAACATATCCAACTATTCCGCACATGTTGACTCGCAGCACTGGACCCTGATTCCAAGTCTGGGATACATGGAGTCTCCTCGCCAAAGCAGTGCGGGAAAAACTACGAATGCCCGGCACGGCCGCCGGTAGTCAGAGGACATCAACAGGAAGAACTAGCCGGCATGAACCGGTCTATTGACTATCGCCATGATGGTTTGAGCCAATGCAACGGGATCATGCCGCAAATAGACTCCGGAAGCTAGCAAGGGAGCGGTCACTATTTCTTTCACTACCGAGTCACATTCTTTCTTGTCCAGTTCCACGGGAAATTGTCGATCAGCAGCATACCTTGCCACCATTCTGGCTGGGAAAGGACTATCGTTGTAGATGAGGTAGTCCAGCGGGGCCCCGGTGCCCAGGTAATCCATCAGCAGCTTTACGAAGGAGGACGCCTTAAACCCGTCGGACTCGCCGGGTTTGGTCATGAGATTGCAAATATGAACCTTCACCGCATTGGAAGCGTTTATCGCCTCTGCAACGTCCTCTACCAGCAGGTTGGGCAAGACGCTGGTATAAATGTCACCAGGTCCCAGGACTATTGCGTCTGCCTTTTCTATTGCGTCCAGAACGGGAGGATAGACATAGGCTTTGGGGTCCAGCCAAATATAGTCAATACCCACGTCCAGGTTGTCCCGCCGCAGGTCTATGACCGATTCTCCAGACAATTCCTCACCGTTATCCAGGCGGGCCATCAGGGTGGAATGGGTCAAAGTTACAGGAAATACCCTGCCCTTAATGCCCAACAGTTGTGACGCTTCTTCAATGGCAGATATGGTGTTGCCAGTGACTTCCGTAAGGACGGTGAGGAGCAGATTGCCGAAGTTGTGGCCGGAAAGCCCATTGCCTGAATTGAAGCGGTAATCAAACAGGCGACGCATCAGGTTGCCTTGCGGGGTCTCTGCAGCCAGAGCCATCAGGCACCGCCGTATATCCCCGGGAGGCAAGTGCCCCATCTCGTCTCTAAGCCGCCCAGAACTGCCCCCGCTATCGGTCATGGCGACCACGGCGGACAGGTTGCAATCCTCGTTTCTAAGCCCAGTGAGAGTAGTATGGTTACCGGTGCCGCCACCGACTACCACCACTTCCTTCTTTCTCATCGGTGCCTGACAACATCAATTCGCCAACCAGAGGCTGACGGCTACCACGTTTGGAATAGTGGAATTTGCGCTAGTATATGGACTCGGATTTCCAAGTGTCAAGGGCGCGAACGCTTGGGGCGACTTCCCTGCCTGAGGATTGTTTCCCTGGCAGTGCCAAATACAAGAACAAGCGCTGAAAGAGATTCTGAAGATTCGGCCTCGCTTCGTGGTGCAGGTTATTCATCTCACTGGATTCCAGTCCGCTTGAGCGGTAATACCTTTAACGATACAATGGCCTTAAAGTACCAGTGAGCGAGCATTGCAAATGGCGGGCAACCCTTCGGATAACCAGGAACGCTGGCGTAGGGATACGCTGGAACCGGCAATTCAACGTCTCCCGGAACGCCGGGAGAGTTTCCAGACTGATAGCGGCATATCCATTGCACCCATTTACACTCCGTCCAATGGAGATGCCACCGACGATAACATCGGATTTCCCGGCGAGTTTCCCTACACCCGTGGCGTCCAGCCCAACATGTACCGTGGCAGGGTCTGGACCATGCGGCAATATTCGGGATACGCCACTGCGGCAGACACCAACCGCCGGTATCGCTACCTGCTGGACCAGGGGCAGACCGGCCTGTCCGTGGCCTTCGACCTGCCCACCCAGATTGGCTACGATTCCGATTCCCCTCACTCTCAGGGTGAAGTAGGCAAGGTTGGCGTGCCAATCTGCAGCCTGGAAGATATGGAAACCCTGTTCGAAGGAATACCGCTGGACCAGGTCAGCACGTCTATGACCATCAACGCCACCGCATCGGTGCTGCTGTGCCTTTACATTGCCGCAGCAAAGAGACAAGGGGTGCCTCAGGCGAAATTAAGCGGTACCCTGCAGAACGATATCCTGAAAGAATATATCGCCCGGGGCACTTACGCCTACCCACCCCGTCCCTCGATGCGGCTGGTTGTGGACGTATTCAAGTACTGTGCCGAGAACATTCCCCGGTGGAATACTATCAGCATCAGCGGCTACCACATGCGCGAGGCGGGCGCCACTGCGGTACAGGAGTTGGCTTTTACCTTTTCCGACGCCATTGGCTACGTGCAGGCCGCCGTGGACGCAGGGCTTGCCGTGGATGACTTTGCCCCTCGCCTCTCCTTCTTCTTCGTGGCCCAAAACAACCTGCTTGAAGAGGTAGCCAAGTACCGGGCTGCGCGCCGGATGTGGGCAGCTATCATGAAGGACCGCTTTGGTGCAAAGGATCCCCGGTCTATGATGCTTCGCTTTCACACCCAGACTGCAGGAGTTACGCTTACCGCCCAGCAGCCCGACAACAATGTCATACGCAGCACAGTACAAGCGTTGGCGGCTATTCTGGGCGGAACCCAGTCATTGCACGTAAATTCCCGCGACGAAGCCCTGGGGCTGCCTACCGAAGAATCGGCACAGCTTTCTCTGCGCACCCAGCAGATAATCTCCCACGAGAGCGGAGTGGCCGATGTAGTGGACCCATTGGGCGGTTCCTGGTACGTTGAGAACTTGACCGACCAGTTGGAACGGAGGGCCCTGGAATACATCCACGAAATTGACCGGCAAGGTGGGGCGGTAGCCGCCATTGAGCAGGGCTACCAGGTAAGGGAAATCGGTGAATCGGCCTATAGACACCAGCGGGAAGTAGATGCTGGCGACCGTACAGTCGTAGGCGTGAACCGTTATGTCAGCGACACACCGCCCATCGGCAACCTCCTCAGGGTAGACCCGGAAGTTGCCCGCCAGCAGTCTGACCGCCTGGCCCGTTTGAAGCATGACCGCGACAATGCGCAGGTTCAGGCTTCCCTGGCAACCTTGAAAGAAGTGGCGCGAACCAACGAAAACACTGTCCCGGCAACGCTGGAATGCGTGGAGAACTACTGCACGTTGGGTGAGATCTGCCAGGTTTTCCGTGACGTGTTCGGTGAACAGCGGGGGGAGTTGGCCTTTTAGCCAGCGGTCAGAAGAGTCGCCAATCAAACGTAGGTCCACGAAGCGCTAGAAGTTGCCCGTGCCATGTCCCATCTCGTGCTTTATCGAACCAAAGGAGTAACACCATGCCAGACCCGACGTTGAACGAAGAGGAACGAATGCTGCAAACCTTGGTGCGGGACTTTGCCGACCGCGAGTTGGTGCCCCGGGCTCGGGAAGTGGACGAGAAGGAAGAGTTTGATTGGCAGAACTGGGAGGGCATGACTCGCCTGGGACTTACTGGCATGGCCATTGACCCCCAATACGGAGGAAGCGGCGGCGGCTACCGACAGGTGGCAATTGCAGTTGAAGAGGTAGCGCGAGGCGATGCGGCAGCCAGCACCGGTCTTATTGCTCATCTGTCTCTGGGAACCAGCACCATTTATCGCTTCGGCAACGAGGAACAGAGGCACCGGTTTATTCCCAGCCTGGCGTCAGGGAAAGGTGTGGCGGCCTGGGCGCTGACGGAGCCCGGCGGCGGTTCCGACGCTGCCGCCCTGCAAACATCTGCGGAAAGCCGGGACGGTACCTGGTTCCTCAACGGCAGCAAAATGTTTATAACCAACGCCGACGTTGCCGAGTCGATGGTTGTGTTCGCCTCCCAGGACCGCTCCCAGGGCTACCGGGGCATTAGCGCCTTTGTGGTGCCCCAGGGCGCGCCGGGACTGTCCGTTACGCCCATGCACGGGAAAATGGGCATGAGGGCCTCCAGCACCAACGAAGTCGTATTCCAGAACACGCCAGTACCCTCGGAGAATCTCCTGGGAGAAGAGGGACGAGGTTTTCGGTACGCCATGGAGATCCTCGATTCCAGCAGGATAATGATCGCCGCCCAATGTGTCGGAATAGGGCAGGCAGCCATGGAGGAAGCGGTCCGCTACGCCCAGCAGCGTGAGTCCTTCGGCCGGCCCATCGCCCAGCACCAGGCCGTCCAGTTTATGCTGGCGGACATGGCTACCTCAGTTCATGCCGCCCGAACATGCACGATGCTGGCAGCTTCACTCAAGGACGATGGTCAGCCCTACATCAATGAGGCCTCCATAGCCAAACTGATGGCTTCGGAAATGTGCGTCGAAGTATCCTCAAAGGCCGTTCAAGTACATGGTGGCTACGGCTATTTCAAGGACACGCCGGTTGAGCGACTGTTCCGCGACGCGCGAGTCACGACAATCTACGAAGGCACTTCAGAGGTGCAGAGGCTTCTCATTGCGCGCCAGACCCTTGCCCAGTATCCAATTTAGCGGCATGCCCTGACAATTGTCAGCCAACGGGGCAAGTTTCTCAGGGAATCTGGCAGAAGCGTAAGTTGTGGATGAACACCCAATTGACGAGGACAACACTTTGAACGATTCCCCAGTTTGCACCGTTGACTATATTGACCATGTGGGCATCGCAGTCAAGGACATTAATGCCGCCCTGGAACTGTTTCACCAGGTTTTCGGGGCGCCGATGGCAGAGGTTAAGCAGTTGGACGACCAGGGCATCAGGGGTGCGTTGGTGCAGGTGGGTCAGACTCGCCTGGAGTTAATGGAACCGACCGCGGCTGACACAACCATCGGCCGGTTTATAGAAAGGCGGGGTGAAGGCTTGCACCATCTGGCATTCTACGTGTCGGACTTGCCGGGAAAAATTCAGATTGTGGATGACCTGGGGCTGCAGCTGATTGACCATGAACCTCGGGAGGGTTTGTCGGGCGACATCGCTTTCATCCATCCCAGGTCGGTTTTTGGCATACTGACCGAGCTGGTGGAACGCCCAAACGAATCCGTATCCTAACCCGCTGCTCGGCCCGCCCAGATTTATCAGGGACATAGAACCCTTACCACTTTACATTCCGGTTCATTCCAGAGTCTTCATCTGTTCAGGGCCTTCTTCACCAAAGGGTTAATGGCATTTCAATCGGAGGGAACTTGCCGGCTCATCTTCTCTACGGTGACAGTTTCCTCGTGTCGGAACAGCTGAAGCGGCTCTACCTGGAAACTGGCGCCGACGACCTGCTAGAGGCCAACCGCCACCAGATGATGGGCGGCCAGTTCAACTTGCCGGAACTGCTTTCAGTTTGCAACGCCTTGCCATTCATGGACACTTGCCGCCTGGTCACAGTGAATGGGCTATTGGGCACCCTGGAAGGACGCGGCGGCAGAGGCCGCGGCAATAGCAGCCGCGCCCTAGGGGAATGGGAAGGTTTGGCCACCGCTATCCCGCTAATGCCTGATACGACCCGCCTGTTCCTGGTTGATCACGGAGTCGCTGACAACAATCCGCTTCTGCGCAGTCTCAAAAACGTAGCCCAGACCCAACATCTGCCGGCTCCTTCTGGTGAGGCCCTTGCTCGCTTCGTCAAAGACGCGGCGCAGGGAAAAGGATGCGGTATCAGCCCCGCCGCCATCAGGACAATAACCGACCTGGTAGGAAACGACCTGTGGACGTTGGACCGGGAGTTGGAGAAGCTCTCACTTTACGCTTTTGGGCGGAACATTGAAGAAGCGGATGTACAGGAGTTGGTGGCACTAGTCAGGGAAGCCAGTATTTTCAATGCAGTGGATGCCATGATCGACGGCCGTCCCGACATAGCTCTACGGCTGTTGCAAAAACTGCGACAGGACGGCGCTGGCCTTCCCTACATTGTAAGCATGGTGGAGCGACAACTGAGATTGGTTGCCCTCGCCCGCTATTGGACGGAGCAGCGGGTGCCACCAGGGGAGTTGCCAGGGAAGCTGGGAGTCCCCCCCTTCGTGGCAAGGAAGACCGCTGAGCAGGCGCGCCGCAACTCATGGGAGAGTCTTGACAGTTGCTTCCAATGCATATTGGAAACCGATTTGGCCCTGAAAACGGGCAAGATCGAGTCTGAAGACCTGGCCATGGAATTGCTGGTTGCTAACCTGGCCGTGGCTTCCCCGCGCCCGGCAGGCCGCAGCACTCGGCGAAACTAGCCCGAGAGGAACCAGCAGGAGAGTCAGGGGAGCATGGGATTGTAACAGGCCACATGGTGCCTCTCGTCTACCTCGTCGAGAGGTGGGCTGGGATCGATTCGGCACCGACTCAATGCCTTGTGACACCGGGGCAGGAAGGCGCATTCTTCTGGCAGGCGGAGCATGTCCGGGGGGCTGCCACTCAAGGGTTGCAACCTGCGGCCAACGTCGTCCAGGCGGGGCAGCGACTGAATGAGGGACCAGGTATAGGGGTGCCGGGGTTGCTTAAAGAGAGGAATGACATCGGCGGTCTCCGCTAGCTTCCCGGCGTACATTACCCCCACCCGGTTGCCCATGTGGGCGACGATGCCAAGGTCATGGGTTATCAGCAATATGGCCGAGTTCAGGTCGCGGCACAGGCGCTTAAGGCGCTCAAGAATCTCCGCCTGCAACGTGACATCCAGCCCTGATGTGGCCTCGTCGGCGATGAGCAGCTTGGGCTGCAATACCAGGGCTATGGCGATCATAACTCGCTGGCACATGCCGCCGCTGAGGTTAAACGGGTACTCCCCCAGGATCCGGCGCGGGTCGGGCAGGCCCAATTCCCGCAGCACTTCCTGGCCCAGTCGGCTGGCCTCTCGGGCAGACATGCTGGTGTGATTCAGGATCACTTCTTCCAACTGGCTTCCCACGGTTTGGACCGGATTCAGCGCGGTCTGCGCGTCCTGAAATACCATGGTTATTTCTTTACCGCGGATGCTTCGCATGTAATCAGGGCTTGCCCGCATCAGGTCAACGCCGTTGAAGGAAACGCTGCCCTCTACCAAAGTAGCTGAGCTTGGCAGCAGCCCCATTATTGCCAGGGCAAGGGTGCTCTTTCCTGCCCCGCTCTCACCCACAACGCAATAGACCTGACCTTCTTCCTGCGAAAAAGTCACCCCGTTCAGGGCTTTCACTTGCCCATTGGTGGTTTCAAATTCTACCCGCAGATTTTCTACTTTGAGAACTTCGGTCATTTGTACAGGCCTCAATGTCTTGCTTGCGGCTGCCAGGAGCCATACTAACCAACCAGACCTTCTTCAAGACGCAGGTCCAAAACTCAGCTAAGAGACTCTATGCAGAATCTGCCAGCCTTGATTTCGGCAATGAAACCGTCGAGGTCTTCAATTCGGCGTTCAAACCTGGTCGCCACTGTTCCTAACTGTTCCAGGCGGTGGGAGTCGCTGCCTCCGGTAGCCTTCAGCATGAAGGCATTGCCAATGTCCTGGGAAAAAGAGTTTTCATCTGTCTTTCCACGGCCGTTGCACCCTTCAATGGCGTCACACATCCGGAATACATCGTCGGCCAAGGCTCGCTCCAGCATCTCTGCCCTGGCATCGGGGTCCTTGCCCGGGTCAGCCAAAAAGCGGCGGCGATAGGGGTGCGCCGCGATCATTACACCATGATGTTTGTTGACCATCTGGCGCAAAAACGCCGGCTTGTGCAATCCGAAAACGTACTCACTGAGGCCAAATACGAGGATATGACCCGCATCAGTATTGATTTCGCTTCCTGACAAAACCAGGAAATTGTGCTTGGCAGACAGGACCTTGACGTCTTCAGCAGACCAGAATTCATCATGGTCAGTTAAGCAGATACCATCCAGACCGAGAGTCTTGGTCCGGTCTATCAAATCATCTACGCTGACGAAGCTGTCGTCGGATTTGGGGTAGCTGTGGGTGTGCAGGTCTATTAGCAACGGAAGTCAATTGCCCCGGCAATGAAGTGGGTCTGCCGACCCAGGCTGGGTCGGCAGACCCATAATACCACAATTGCCATTGATCCTTGCTCGGAGCGCTTCAGCCCGGTTGAGCTAGCGAGGGATCAACAGCCCTTCGTCCTCCAGAACTTCCACTATCTGCTCGGCTCGGCTTCCGCCAATCTTTAAACGGCGTTCCAGCAGTGACGGTGTCAAATGTGGGTTCCTTAGCGCCAGTTCACGAGCCTTGTCCACAAGACTCTCGTCTACGCTCTCCCCAAATTCGGCATCTTCTTCGTCTTCTTCGAGGTTAATTGCCGGCAGCGGCGGGCCTTTCTGGTCCAGCCAGAAATTCACCAGTTTTTCAATCTCGTCATCCAGGACCAGGGTTCCCTGAACCCGGCGCGCCTTGGGTGAATCGTTGCAGACCAGCAGCATGTCGCCCTTTCCCAGCAATTTTTCGGCGCCGACGGAATCAAGAATGACTCGCGCATCAACCTGCGAGGCAACTGCGAAGGCCACCCGCGCAGGTATGTTCGCCTTCAACAGACCGGTAACTACCTTTACCGAAGGGCGTTGGGTCGCCAGCACCAGATGTATTCCGGCCGCCCGCCCCAGTTGAGCTAGGCGAACCAGGGACTGCTCGATTTCGAACCCGCCAACCAGCATCAGGTCGGCCAGTTCGTCGACAATCAAGACCAGGAAGGGCATGGGGTCTTTGGACTTGGCGTTGTAACCGCTGATGTTACGAGTCCCCAGGTCAGCCATCGCCTTATAACGCCGGGTCATCTCACGGATAACACCCCGAAGCATCGGGCTGACGTCATCGACGTCAGTTATGACTGGGACTACCAGGTGGGGTATTCCATTGAAGGGAGTAAGCTCCACCTGCTTGGGGTCAACCATCAACATTCGCAGTTGATCCGGTGGTTTGGTTAGCAGCATTGAAGCAACTATGGAGTTGATGCAGACGCTCTTGCCGCTGCCAGTGGCGCCGGCAATCATCATATGTGGCAGGCCCGACAGGTCCATTGCCACCGAGTCACCGCCCGCATCTGAGCCCAGCGCGATAGGCAGACCACCCTTGGTAACAATCTTTCTGAAGTCCTGAGAGTCCATTACCTCCCGCATAGTAACCTTGCTGGGGGTAGGAGTCGGAACTTCCAATCCCAGGAGAGCCTCTCCAGGCACCGGCTCGAACCGCAAGCTGGGTGTGCTGATCGCCAGGGCCAGATCTTTTTCCCTGGCGAGAATGCTGTGAACCCTGACCCGGCTGCGTTCGGGGGTATCGGACCCGTCTTTGCCCGCACCTCTCTTCTCCACCCAGCCTGGCAGCAGGCCGAATCGAACAATGCGGGGACCTGACTTGATGTCTGCGACTTCCACGCTAACGCCATGATCTCCCAGGGCGCCTTTTATTTCTTCGGCCATCTTCTTCAGTGGCTTATCGTCTGTCGTACGGACTTCAGCAGGCGCCAGCAACTCCGGCGAAGGCAACTTCCACTTGGAACCGGGCGCCGTTAACGGCTGAGCCGCTGATGGAACAATTGTTTCCGGCGGTTCACTGTTGCTGGCCGGTTCACCCACCGGTTCCTCTATTTGAAGAGCGGACAACTCTCTTTGCCCACTTCCAGACCTGCCATGGGAAGAAGATGCAAAGAGACGTCCTGGGCTTTTCATCAGGGAGGTCATCCAGGCAGGGCGGGTCTCCACACTAAAGATAGACGCCACGCCACGTCCAACGGCGCTGGCAACACTGCCAATTCCCTGGACAACATAAGCCGTGCCATACCACAGGCCCTTGCCCGCATTCAACAGGACGAACCAGTAACCTTTGCCAGCTTCGTTGGGACGGACCAAGAGAGGAATTACGAGGGCCAAAGGTAACAGGCGGGCGACGCCCAGGAGGTACGATTCGCCAACAGCGATTCTTCCCCAGCGTCCTCCAAGGCCGACAAAGGCTAGCGGCCCATAACCACCATCGAAAAAGGAGAGAATTCCGATTGTCAGGAAAACGGCACATGCCCCGGCCAGCCAAAGGTTCCAGAAGCGGAACAACCAGCCGGTACGATAGCGGAGTGCCAGGAGAACGGCGGCAGTCCAAAGCAACGTGGGAAACCAGCCATAGCCAAGACCGGTCAGAGCCGTCTCCAAGGACTCCGGATATAGCCAGAACGCAGCCGATCCCGCTGCCACGATTGACAGCAGGACGAATAGATCCAGGAACAGCAAGAGTTTAGACTTTATTTTCGTGCCGCTCGAAGGCGCAGGGGACCGGCGCATTGGACGCGCTGTATCCACCATAGAGTCCCCCAAATCGATTAAAGAATCGAGAAAAGAATACCTCTATGGTAACGGTAAGCTCTTAGAAGTCCGAATTTGAGCCGAAGTAAGTTTTGGGGAGTTTGGCATTGTTCTGGTCGCAGACCACGCAAACAATACTTGTCAGAGGAAAATCAAAATTCCAGAAGCACGGGGACGATAGTCGGTCGGCGGCGAGCTTCCGTTTGCAGGAAACGGCCAGCAGCCTCTCTAACGAGGTTCTTTACCCGTTCGGGTTCGTCGGAAAACTCTTGACGGTCCTTGACCAAATCGTCAATAAGCTCAGATAGCCTCGGGAACAAGTCATCGGTCTCTGAGTTTTCCATAAATCCGCTGGCCAACACCTTGGTAGGGCTGGCTGGCTGGCCCGATCGACCATCCACCGACACCACCAAGACTACGACACCGTCCCTGGCCAGGGCCTTTCGTTCGCGCAGTACTTCACTTCGCACGTCCCTGGTGACGGGCCCGTCAATAAAGATGGGGACCGCGGGAACGGACTCCACAACACGCCCACCATCTTCACTCAGTTCCAGTACGTCTCCATCTTCGAGAACAAAAATGCCTGACTCAGCCAGTCCCATATCCCATGCCAGCTTGGCGTGAGCCATGAGGTGCCGGTACTCGCCATGAACCGGAACGAAATAGCGAGGACGGGTGAGGCTGAGCATCATCTTAAGCTCTTCCTGGCTCGCATGGCCGTGAACGTGTACCAAGGCTATTCTGTCGTACAAAACTCTCGCGCCCTGCCGCAGCAGGTTATCAATGGTCCGGCTTACCAGAAGCTCGTTGCCTGGGATAGGCGTGGCAGATATGACCACCGTGTCCCCTTCCATAACAGAAACATCACGGTGGTCCTGATTGGCTATTCGAACCAGGGCCGAAGTCGGCTCTCCCTGGCTGCCGGTAGTAATCAAGACTGTTTGCTCAGGGGAAAAGCCACGGATTTCGTTCAGACTAACAAGAGTGTCCGGAGGCAAGTCAAGGTACCCCATTTCTGCGGCCATGCTGACATTGTCGGCCATGCTTCGGCCCACGATAGCAACCTTTCGGTTGTGACTGGCGGCAGCATCAATCACCTGCTGAACCCGGGAGATCAGTGATGCAAAAGTAGCCACCATCACCCTTCCGGGGGCGTCGCCGATAGCCCGGTCCAGAGCACCTCCAAGAATCTGCTCGGAGGGAGTGTACCCTGGAATCTCAGCGTAGGTTGAGTCGGAACAAAGCAACAATACGCCTTCATTTCCGTAGTGTGCCAATGTGTTCAGGTCAATGGTATGGCCATCCACCGGCGTATGATCGATTTTGAAGTCTCCAGTATGAATCACTGTACCCAGGGGCGTTGAAATGGCAATACCCATGGCGTCCGGAATGCTGTGGCAGACTCGAAACCAGCGGGCAGTAAAGTTGGCACCGAGCTGGTAATCAACGTCCGGCTCAATGGGTTGGGCCGACATACCCCGTGTGGCCCGATTTTCGTGCAGCTTTACAGCAATCAAGCCGTGGGCCAACTTGGGCGCAAACACGGGCACGTCAAGCTGAGGCAGAATGTGCGGGAGAGCGCCGATATGGTCCTCGTGGCCGTGGGTTATCAAAATGCCCCGCACTCGTTCGGAGCGCTCCACGAGGTAGGATACATCGGGGATAATCAGGTCGACTCCCAACATATCCTCGGAAGGAAATTGGACCCCGCAGTCAACGACTACAATCTCGTCGCCGTACTCCAGGGCCATCATGTTCTTGCCAATTTCACCCAGACCACCGAGGGGAATTACGCGCAAATTATGGTTCAAATTGGTTTTATGTCCTGTGCTTCAAACTAAAACAGCGCCAGTTGTTCTGGCGGAGGGGTCTGCACTTCACCCGACTCCTGGAGTGGAGCAGGCTGCTCCCCGGCTTGCGCCAGGATGTCAGGTATTCGACTAAAGTCTTCAATGATAGAATTACGCATTTCCTGCCGATATAACGCCGCCGCCGGGTGCATTATAGGGTAGATGCGTCTGCCGTCCCTTTCTCGAACCCTGCCTCTGGCTCTGCTGATACTCTCACCCGGGAAAAATCGGGCCAATGAAAAACGGCCGAGCGTTACGATCAGCTTGGGGTCGATCAGCTCTATTTGCCGGTTTAGGTACTTGCTGCAAGTCGAGATCTCTGCCGGAAGTGGGTCCCTGTTCTGGGGCGGCCGGCACTTCACCATATTTGCGATGTACACCTGCTGCCGGCGAAGACCGATAGAGGCGAGAAGTTCCTCAAGAAACTGCCCAGCAGGTCCCACGAAAGGTCTACCCTGGCGGTCTTCCTGGGCGCCGGGCCCTTCACCGATGAACATTAACTCGGCGTCCGCTGCGCCCTCTCCTGGCACGGAGTTAGTCCGACCTTGGTGAAGGTCGCATTCGGTACAACGGGAAACAAGAAGTGAGATTTCTTCCAAGCTGTTCATACATTGATTCGGAGACTGGGGCTCCCCAAAGGTCGGGCAAAACACCACATAAACGGCTTCCCAGAGACTCTTGACTACCGTCGGCAGGGAAGTCGCCTTGTCCTACGCCGGGGAGGAGCCACAGAATTCGCAGCTAGCTATCGGAGACGCCGTGATCAACCAGATAAGTGACCGCATCTCCTACTGTTCGAATGTTGGCGGCATCATCATCGGAAATCTCAACCTGAGTATCATCGGTCGAAAACTCCTCCTCAAATGCCATAATAAGTTCTACGAGATCCAAGGAATCGGCGTTCAGATCATCCACAAATGAGGATGTTTCTTCGACATCTCCTTCTTCGACTCCCAGCTTATCTACTACTATGGTTCGTACTCGCTCAATAACGGTGGCCAAAAAGTCATCTCCCTTCGGAAGCAAGTTCTTCTTGAATCAATTCGCCCCGCGACAAGGCGGTCATAACCGTGCCGAGAACACCGTTAACAAAACGCGCTGAGCTTTCGCTACCGAAAACTTTGGCCAGTTCAACGGCCTCGTTGATTGCTGTCTTGGCGGGAGTATCTGTGTGGTAGAGCAATTCGTAAAGGGCAATTCGCAGTATATTGCGGTCAATTGGCGCCAACAAATGGACAGGCCATGCGGGCGCGTAAGTCTGAATCAGTTTGTCCAATTCCTGGCGATTCTCAAGGAGTCCCCGCAACAGGGGTTGAGAAGCTGCCAGCACGTTTTTGGCATCCTTGGCGCGAACCAGATTTTCTTCAATCAGCCACTCAAGCCTAGGCTGTTCGAGACCCCCTCGCAGGTCACTGGCGAATCCAGCCTGCAACACTACCACTCGCGCCAAACTTCTGGGGTCTCTGGGTAATACCTTCGGCATAGTCACCAAAAATGGGCTTCTACCTCACGGCATGAAACCCAGCGCTAAATTTCCTGGGTTGCCTTCTCGATAGAAGCAGGATCCGATAAGGTAATGGCTTCGACATCCCTGTCGATTCTCTTAATCAAGCTGGAAAGCACGCGGGCCGGACCAAATTCCACAAAGTGTGAGGCGCCGGAATCAACCATGTAACGCACCGACTGCTTCCATTTAACACAGTGGCACAAACCCTCAACCAACTCGGTTCGAACTTCCTCCGCCGTAGTTGCTGCGACAGCCAGCGAATTTACTATGACGGGCACCTGGGGGTCCCGCACTTCCAGATCGGAAATAGCTTCAATCAAGCCTTCCTGGGCATAGCCCATCAGCGAAGAATGGAATGCGCCGCTCACCTTCAGCGGCACGGTCTTCTTGGCTCCCCGGGCTGTTGCCAAGTCCATTGCCCTTGCCACTGCAATCTTATCGCCACTGATGACCACCTGGTCGTCGCTGTTGACATTGGCCAACTCAACACCAGTCTCTGCACAGATGTGCTCAAAAGCCAATTCGTCCAGGCCTATTATGGCGGCCATGCCACCTGGCCGGACCTCGGATGCCTCGTGCATTAGCCTGCCGCGCTCCCTTACAAGCCTTACGCAGTCGCCAAAATTGATCGCACCGGCGACTACCAGGGAGCTATATTCACCCAAGCTATGGCCGGCCAAAGACACCGGTGTTGGGGCCTGGGACCCCAAAAATTCTTCCCAGGCCTTCCAACAGGCAATGCTGACAATCATTATTGCCGGTTGGGAGTTCATTGTATCCTGGAGTTCCCGGGGAGGCCCTTCAAAAATTAGCTTGGACAGCGAAAAGCCCAAGCTGTCATCAGCTTCTTCAAAAACTTCCCTGGCCGCAGGAGAAGCCTGATAAAGCTCCTGCCCCATTCCCACACTTTGGGAACCCTGCCCAGGAAATACGTAGGAAAAGCCCTTACTTTCTCGTGTGATCGTCATAGCCACTACCCTCAACCCTATTCGCCCTACTTGGACAGCAAACTGCCAGAAGGAAAAGTTGCCAGCTCTTCAGACACTCGTCTCTCTGGATTGGGCTCGCAACAAAAGGATTGGGGGCCTACATTCCGACTCCTACTACCTGGCGTCCCCGATAGTAGCCACATTGGGGACAGGCGGCGTGAGCTAATTTGGCGGTATTGCAACGCTGACACCGAGCAGGGTGAAGTGGCTTCAACTTGTAGGAAGTAAGCCTTCTACCTCTCCTGGCCCGCGTAACCTTCTTTTTTGGTAATGCACCCATAATTCAAGATCCTCTTAAGTTTCCGACTGTTCCAGCAAGGCCGCCAGGTCTTTCCACCTCGGGTCTATGGCATCCTCACCACATTTACAACTTTCCTGATTCAGATCTACCCCACATTCCTGGCAAAGACCTCCACAGTCTGCCCGGCACAGCGGCTTGATTGGCTGGGCGGCTATGGTGTACTGCCGCAGCACCTCAGACATATCCAGTACATGATCGAAGTCTATAGTTGTACCTTCAAAGTCCCAGGCGTCATCCATCCTTCTGCCTGTATTGACGTCAACCAGGGAGTAGAACTCTTCCTCAACTTCCAACTGGCTGGGACTTGAAAACTCGTTAAGGCACCTGCCACAGGTCAACGCCACACTGGCTTGTACATTTCCACGGACCAGCAAGCCCTGATGAGTTCTCAAGAATTCCAGACTGCCACCGTAAGCAACTGCCAAGTCGCCGAAATATCCGGGCCCAGTCTCCAATTGTACTCTGCGTATGGAGCCGGTGGGTTCTTTCAACAGTTGCGCTACGTTATATTGCATCGACTTTTAAGGAACCCGTACGGGGCACCGCCCCATCAAAGCAATGTCTAACTGAGACCACCACACTCGATGGCCCAGCAAATTGGAACTGATTATACGTGGGAAGTGCATGCACATGTCAAGTGTGAATAGCAAAAAAGATATAAAAGTTCAGTCGTATCCCGTTTCAGGGCTGGTTGCAGTTAACTTAACGCGCCTTCAATTACCCGTCTACAGGTGACCTTTCCCCTTAGGTACCTGAAACCCCTATCCGCCAACCGCCGCTCTGTGGGTGCTGGTTCGGATATAGTCAATGATTTGCTGCGTTGAGGCTCCTGGCCCAAACACTGCGTCGATACCCATGTTGGCCAGCGGTTGGCGATCTTCTTCCGGAATAATACCGCCCAGGACAACGAGAACGTCCTCCATTTCCTGTTCTCTGAGAAGACGCATTACTTCCGGCATTAATTCCATGTGCGCGCCAGAAAGAATACTCAACCCCAGAACCTCAACATCTTCCTGGGCAGCAGCTTGAACAATCATTTCCGGAGTTTGACGAATCCCCGTATAAATAACTTCCATGCCGGCGTCCCGCAATGCGCGGGCAATCACCTTTGCGCCCCTGTCGTGGCCGTCCAATCCTGGCTTCGCAACTAATACCCGAACAGGCCGATTGTCCTGTACCATGCAATTATTCCTCATTCAAGGAAAGCAGGACCAAGCTCCGGGGTTTCCCGCGGGATTGAGCAACCTGGCCCTGCCTTGACACCAATTTCCGCTCTTCTTAAGATTAAAGTACCGTTTGCCCTTAAGGATATGGGGGTACAACTCAGAAAGTCCCAGTAGCTCAGTGGATAGAGCGGCTGCCTTCTAAGCAGCGGGTCGCGGGTTCGAATCCTGCCTGGGACGCCACACCTCCCGCAATCCACTGCACCCAACCCTTTTCCTTCATCTTTTCGAACCCTCAACAATATGTGGTCCGAACTGTTCAGGCTTCTTCAGGATACGCCCTTATGCTTGGCAGACCTTTTCAATTATAACAAACTGCCCCACATTGCCCAAATAGAAAGGGGCCTCCGGACGATTGCCGGAGGCCTCCCGTTAAATGCGAAGGCTTAGAGCGGTTGTCCACCAGACTTTCTAAGAATATTTGCCTGTCAATTGAGGCGTAGTGGTATCAAAGCCTTGATTCTGGCGGTCAAGACGAGTCTCCCTTTCCCAGGTTCGCTGCAGGGGGTCCTTAAAGTTAAGATTCAGGTTTCCAAGACCCTCAACTTCAAGATCCAACACGTCGCCATCCATCAACGCGCTCAGGCCGCGGTGGTTGGTTCCAGTGGCTACAATATCACCTGGCTCCAGCGGGTGGATGGACGTTACCCACTCCATGATCCTGGGAATCTTGTGGGCCATGTCGCTGGTGTTGTAGTTCTGCTTGACCTCTCCGTTAACCTTGAGAACGACCTGCCGGTTCAGCGCGTCGGTAAACTCGTCTGCAGTCACTACATAGGGCCCGATGGGGGCAAAGGTGGCACGAGACTTCATCTGGTAGAAGGTGTTGCCCGGTGGCAAGACGCCACGGGCCGAACCGTCTATGAAGTTCAAATAGCCGAAGATGTAATCGTACGCCTCCTCTGGCTTTACGAACTCCGCCCGCTTTCCGATAACAAAGGCCATTTCCGCCTCAAATTCGAAAATTGTAGCGGGAATGTCGGGCAGGATTACCGTATCACCGGAGCCGACAATGCAGTGGGGCGATTTGAGAAAGGCGTTGATGGGCGCTGGCTCGTCTCTGGTGCCATCCTCCATGTAGTTTACCGCCATGCACACGATGGAATAAGGCTTGGGCAGAGGCGGACGGAGCCTGACGGAACTGACAGGCACACCATTTTCCGCCGCAACCAGTGCCTCAATATTGGCCCGGTGGTCGTCAAACCCGGCTATCACCCGGTTGATCAGTTCCTGGGGTGAAGTGTGAGGGACACCGCTGACGACAGAAGAAACGTCTACCACGTTGTCGCCCTTAACTACTCCCAACTTGAAATCGTCGAAGAATGCCAGCTTCATACTTTATCCTCCTGAAAGAGTTGGTAACGATCCAGCCTAAAACAGGTCTTAGACCAATACACCAAAACCCGACACAGTGCAGAGCTCAATGCGGTTGCCGTCGGGGTCATTGATGTAGAAGGCTCGCTGTCCGTCGTTGCGGGTCTGAATGTCGGTAGTTTCTACGCCCTTGTCCAGGAAGTACTTCTGCGATGCCTCGATATCGTCCACTTCAAAAGCAGTGTGATGGGAGGGGGCAGAGGGAGCCTCGGGGTTCTCAATGATGTGGACCATGGCGCCGCTGGGAAGCTGCAACCAGTACAGGTGGTCACTATTCACCATCTTGGGAATCTGCTTCACTCCCAGAACATCCTGGTACCACTGAAGAGCGGCATCCTTGTCCTTTACGTTGTAAGTAATGTGGTTGATGTTTTTTAGCTTGATGTTATCTGCTAGCATTGGTCCCTCCTCATAGTTTGGATTTTTCGTCCGGTACGAGCAGGCCTATAATACCAGCAATTGAAGGGTTCACCAAATTCACCGAAGCAACGTCGGTGCAACTGGATTTACCCTGACCAGCAGCGATCTGTCCTGCGGCATGCATAGAACTAACCTTCCAACCGAAGGTTAAATTCCCAGCACGCGCTCCAGATTCTTCCAGAGAATTGCCTCTTTTTCGTCCTGGGTCAAACTCTCCAGACTGTTGACCCATTCCACCGGAGAGTCTATACCCATGTCATAGGGGTAGTCGCTACCGAGGAAGATGCGTTCTATGCCGGCCGAGTCAATCATATAGCGCAGCACGGCCTCACTGTGGGTCAGGCAATCGTAGTAGACCTTGTTGAGGTAGGTACTGGGAATGCCCGCGCCCAACTCTCGAGCTTCGGACCGCACTTGCCAACCCCGGTCCATGCGACCGGCCCCGAAACAGGCAAAACCGCCACCGTGGGCCAGACAGACCTTTAGGTCGGGGAACCGGTCCAGAACACCTCCGAATACGAGGGTGGCAAACGTGACGGCCCGGTCGGCCAGGTTGCCAATAGAATTGTCGATGGCATAACCCTTGGTGTCACGTGGCTTTACGATGGTGTCGTCCCCTTCCTGGTGGAAGAAAATCAGGGCCCCCAATTGTTCTACGGCGGACCAGAATGGAACAAAGTCCTCGTGGTCAAGCGTCTTATTATTAACGTGGTCGGCGATCTGCGCCCCCTTGAGACCAAGTTCATTCACGGAGCGTTCAAGTTCTGCGATGGCGGCATTCACGTCCTGCATAGGCAGAGTCGCCATTCCGGAAAAGCGGTCGGGGTGGGAACGGGTCAATTCAGCAATGTAGTCGTTGCAGTCCCGCGCTGCAGCGGCGCCGACATCTCCGGGCAGGTCGTAGTTGTATAGGCCAACCCAAGTAGTCAGAACGTGAACATCTACGTTCACCGAGTCCATATACGCTATGCGTTCGTCGGCCGTAAGAGAGTATGCAGGGTGTAGCCACTGTCGTTTTGAACCCTGCACCAGGAACTGCCTGCCGTTCATTTCCTGGCGGGTAAAGCCGTGCCACGTTTGCCCCTCGGGCAAATGGGAGGCCGTGGCAGGAGCTATGTGGGCGTGTATATCTATGCTGCGCATTGCAAGTCTCCTGTTTAGGTTGGGCTCCAAATAAAGGGGCCCTTAAATGCCTAGCAATTCTTCCAGGTTCTTGTAGAGGACTGCCTCCTTCTCTTCCTGGGTCAGGCTTTCCATGCCCAGCACCCAGGACACCGGCCAATCGGTGCACATATCAAAGGGCCAGTCGGTTCCAAACACCACTTTGTCCGCACCGACAGAATCGATCAACATACGCAGGGCAGGTTCGCTATGGGTCAGGCAGTCGTAGTAGAAACGGTTCAAATAGGTGCTGGGCGGCATGTTTATGTTAACCCTGGCTTCGGAGCGCACTTGCCAGCCCCGGTCCATGCGCCCGGCTCCAAAGCAGGTGTATCCGCCGCCGTGGGACAAGCAGATTCGCAGGTCGGGGAACTTGTCCATCACTCCGCCAAATACGAAGGAGGCAAATGTGACGGCGCGGTCCACCAGATTGCCAATGGTGTTGGGCAGGTGGTAGCGGTTGAGTCGGGGCGTGACGAGGGTCTCAAGGGCTTGGTGAATCAAAATTACGGCGCCCGTCTGCTCGGCCACCTCCCAAAGAGGGAAAAACTGAGGGTCGTCGTAGGTAATGCCGTTGACGTGATCGTCAATCATTGCCCCTTTCAACCCCAACTGGGTCATTGCCCGTTCAAGTTCAGTGGCCGCCGTAGCGACATCCTGCATCGGCAGGTTGGCCAAGCCAGCAAACCGGTCGGGGTGGTCCTCCGTTAGCTGGGAAACGTAGTCGTTGCACTCCCGGTCCATGGCGGCCACAGTGACGGCATCACCATCATAGCAGTAGAAAACTGCGTTGGTAGAAAGGACGTGCACATCCACGCCCAGGGAATCCATGTCCGCCAACCGCTGTTCAGGCGTCCACATAGTACGGGGAACCGCCCGGTGAAACCGGTGGGACAGGCCGCCCACTCCGTACCAGTCCTCCCCTTTCTCCACAGCCCTGATGTAACCTTCAGGGCTGATATGGGCATGCATATCTATAGATCGCATAAGTATCCGCTGCTCCCGCTTTGCTGCTTCAAATTTATTTGTGGCTAGAGACCCAGCATGCTCTCCAGGTTCTTCCACAGAATCGCTTCCTTTTCTTCCAAAGTCAGGCTATGCAGGCCCATCACCCACGAAACCGGCCAGTCGATTTTCATATCTGCAGGCCAGTCAGTACCGAGTACCACCCGATCGATTCCCACATAGTCAATCAACATCCGAAGGGCCGGCTCGCTATGAGTGAGGCAATCGTAGTAGAACTTGTCAAGATATTTGCTGGGCGGCTGGTCAATGTTAACCCGCGCTTCCGACCGAACCTGCCAGCCACGGTCCATCCGGCCTATGCCGAAACAGGCGTAACCGCCCCCGTGGGCCAGGATGACCTTTAAGTCAGGACACTTGTCCATTACGCCGCCGAAGGTAAACGCAGCGAAGGTTACCGCCCGGTCAGACGGATTGCCAATTGTATTGCGGACGTGGTAACGGGGCTGACGCTCCGAGCCGATGGTCTGTCCGCCCTGGTGGATAAATATTACTGCCCCCATCTGTTCCGCAGCCTGCCAGATTGACAGAAACTCAGGATCATCAAAAGTTCTGCCGTTAACCTGGTCGCCAATCATCGCTCCCTTCATGCCCAGCTGATTGACCGCACGATCCAACTCGGCAATGGCCGCAGTGGCGTCCTGCATGGGAATAGTGGCCAGCCCAGCCAGGCGGTCTGGGTAATCCATTGTCATCTGGTAGATTTCGTCGTTGCAATCCTTCGCTATGGCAGCAGTTACTGCTACATCTTTGTCATATTGGTAAAACCCCGCATTGGTTGACACAACCTGTATGTCAACGCCGAGGGAATCCATATCGGCGAGGCGCTGTTCGGGAGTCCAGGCGTTTCGGGGATTAAACAACTCACCGTCAGCGGAGGTCATGCCGTGCCAATCGTTACCGGCCAGAACCGCCCGCTGGAAACACTGGGGCGTCGAATGAGCGTGAATGTCTATGCTTCGCATTGATGTTCCTTTCGTAATTCAGGAAGAGAAAACAACCGCTATTAAAATTAGGCCTGCTAAATCCCGAGCAACCGTTCCATGTTCTTGTAGAGGATGGCTTCCTTTTCCACTATAGTCAGGCTTTCTAGCCCCAAGACCCAGGAAACTGGCCAGTCAATGGCCATGTCAGCCGGCCAATCGGTGCCGAATAGCACCTTGTCGATACCTACCGCGTCGATGAGCATTCGCAGGGCCGGCTCACTGTGAGTCAAACAGTCGTAGTAGAACTTGTCGAGATAAGAGCTGGGCGGCTGGTTAATATTCACGCGCGCTTCGGAACGTACCTGCCAACCCCGATCCATTCGGCCTGCACCGAAGCAAGTGTAGCCACCCCCATGGCAGAGGCACACCCTTAGGTCCGGACAGGCATCCATGACGCCGCCAAACACGAAAGACGCGAATGTTACGGCCCGGTCCACCAGGTTTCCAATGGTGTTGTGCAGGTGGTAGTTGGGGTTGCGGTCCCGCACCAGGGTCTGTCCTCCCTGCTGGTGCACCAGCATCACGGCGCCCATCTCTTCCGCAGCCTTCCAGAGGGGCAGGAATTCGGGATCGTCGTAGGTCTTGCCGTTGACGTGGTCGTCAATCATGGCCCCGACAAAACCCATGCCGTTAACACATCGGTCCAGTTCCTGCACAGCCAGTTTGACGTCCTGCATAGGGATTATGGCCATGCCCTTGAAGCGGTCCGGATAGTCCACCGTCATTTGGTAGACCTCGTCGTTGCACTCCCGATGCATGGGCAGGATGACCTGAGGGTCGCGCTCGTAGTAATAGTAAAAGCTGAAGGTGGAAACCACGTGCACGTCGACTCCCAACGAGTCCATGTCGGCTATCCGCTGCTCCGGTGTCCAGGAATTTCGGGGGCCCACTCGCATCTCCCCGGGTTTTATTCCGTGCCATTCCCTGCCTTCTCGGTCAGCGCGGATAAAGCACTGGGGAGTAAGATGGGCGTGAATATCTATGCTGCGCACTATTGCCTCCGGATAAGTTCTTCTCGGCGCCTCCACAGGGCCGAAGGTGGTTCAGGCATTGAAACCGTTGCGTCTGAGACCCGTCAGGCGCTGCTGATGCCCAGAAGCTTCTCCATGTTCTTCCACAGAATAGCTTCCTTCTCTTCCTGGGTCAGGCTTTCCAGGCTCAGCACCCAGGAAACGGGCCAGTCTATCTGCATGTCGAAGGGCCAGTCTGTGCCAAAAACTATCTTGTCGATGCCTGCCATGTCGATGAGCATACGAAGGGCCGTCTCGCTGTGAGTGAGGCAATCGTAGTAGAACCGACTGAGGTAGGCGCTGGGTGGCTGGGGAATCTGGGGCAGTCGACCCACGTCCCAACTGCGATCCATCCGGCCCACTCCGTAGCAGGCGTAACCGCCCCCATGGGCCAGGCAAATCTTCAGGTCAGGGCAAGCGTCCATGACCCCGCCCATAACAAAGGAGGCAAAGGTCACTGCTCGATCAACCAGGTTTCCCACGGTGTTGGGCAAGTGATATTTGCTGGTACGCGGACGGACCAGAGTGCCGCCACCCTGGTGTATAAGAAAGACGGCGCCCATCTGCTCAGCCGCCTTCCACAGAGGCAGAAACTCCGGCTCATCAAAGGTCTTGCCGTTGACCTTGTCGTCGATCATGGCGCCGACCATCCCCAGTTGGTTAACACACCTGTCCAGTTCGGCGATGGCCAGGTCAACGTCCTGCATAGGAATCTGGGCCAGCCCTTTAAAGCGATCGGGGAAATCAACGGTCATCTGGTGCACTTCATCGTTGCACTCCCGGTGCATCGCTGCAACGGCCTGGGCATCACGGCCATAGTTATAGAATTGTGCGCCGGTCGAGGCCACCTGGACGTCCACTCCGAGGGAGTTCATGTCCTGAATGCGCTGCTCCGGCGTCCATTCAAGCTGAGGTTCAGTGTCCAGGGGTTCCGGACTCAGTCCATGCCAGGCACGGCCCTCCCTCATAGCGCTCATGAACGACTGGGGTGTCACGTGGGCGTGAATGTCTATGCTACGCACCTTAACCTCCGAAAAGGGTCCGCTAGAATTGCGGGCTCATTATATGGGATACAACTAGCAATTGATACCAAAGTTAAACCTGGAGTAGCGTACCAGTTGAGGTGGTTTGGTTCGGGCTTTCGTAGGGGCAGACCTGTGTGTCTGCCCAGGTTTTTTGGCAATACCACCCAAACTAAAACGCTACCTAATCCTGGTTGCTTCTCTACCAGCCTGCTCAACAAAGCAATCTCCCCCGTTCCGGGGGAGATTGAGAAGCTCACCAAGCTCGAATGCACAGTGCAGTGGATACTACCGGCCCCGCTGCCTCGGGTCAAACAAGTCCCTCAAGGCATCCCCGAAGAAGGCAAACCCCATCACAGTGAGCGTGATGAAGATGCCGGGGAATGCGATGATCCAGGGAGCCCTGGGCGCATATTGCGCCGCCTGGCCGGTCAGCATCCGTCCCCAAGAGGGGGTGGGTTCGGAAATGCCGAGGCCCAGGTAGCTGAGACCCGCCTCGGTCAGAATGGCAGTGCCGAACATGGACGACATGATAATCAGGAAAGGCGCCACGGTGTTGGGCATAATGTGGCGAAGCATGGTCCGCAAATCGGAAGCTCCGATGGACCGGGCCGCCATTGTATAGTCCATTTCCCGGATCGATATGGTGGCCGACCGAATGATCCTCACACCTCGGGGCAAGATGGTCGCCGCAATGGCAAGAATCACGTTAGGCAAGGTATTTCCAAAAACGGCCACGATGGTCAACGCCAAAATAAGGTCGGGGAAAGACATCCACATATCCACCACGCGCTGCACCAGGGCATCGACCTTCCCCATAAAGAACCCGGATATCAGGCCGATGACAGCGCCAATGCCGGTCCCTACCAACACCGACAGGAATCCGACCAGCATGGATATTCTGGCCCCATGAACAATGCGGGAGAATATATCCCGGCCAAAGTTGTCAGTGCCAAACAAGAAGTTGAAGTTGGGCGCTACGAGCACGTCTTCATAATTCTGCTGCTGGTATGCATAGGGGGCTAACACATCCGCAAAAACGGCAGTTAGAATCATTACAATTACAATGAACAGCCCCACCGTGCCCAGAAACTTATGCTTGAAGTAATAGACAGAGTATTTGAGCATCCCTGGCCGGCGGGGTGGTTCCGCAGCCATTAAGTTTTCGCGTACTCTCTCCGCGCCGGACGTATCGTTCTGAGTAGTCATATCTATTCCTCTGGCGAAACTGGTTAAAACCCTTGGCCCACTTCGATTTAACCCGCTTGGATCACTTAGTTTTAGATCTCTTAGTTATAGCGGATTCTCGGGTCCAGCCACGCATACATCACGTCAACCACCAGGTTGGCCAAGAGCACCACCAAGGCAACGAACATTACAATGGCTTGAACTACAGGGTAATCCCTGGCAGCCACCCCCTGGATGAACAACTTTCCAATTCCGTGCAGATTAAATACCTGCTCGATAATGACCTGGCCGCTCATCAAGAACACCACTTCAAACCCGGCCAAAGTGCTCACGGGAAGCAATGCGTTCCTTAGCACATGTTGGCCCAATATCTTGGAGCGGTAAAGGCCCTTGGCCTCGGCGGTCCTGACATAGTCTTCACGCAGGACTTCCAGAACCGAAGACCGGGTCATTCTTAAAATCTCCGCCGAACTGCGCAATCCCACCAGGAAAGCCGGCAGGAGCAACACCGATATGTTGCGAACCGGATCATCCCACAGGTGGCGATATTCAATCGGGGGTTTCCAACCCCAGATGGCTACCAGCGCCGCAATGACCATCAAGGCGACCCAGAAGCCAGGCATTGCCTGCATTGTCATGCTGGTGCCCCGCAATAAGTAATCGACCCATGTATCCTGGCGCACGGCGGAGATTACCCCGCCCACTGTGCCCAGAACCATAGCCAGGCTTACCGCAAGCACCCCCAACTCAAAACTCAGGAATATTCTGGGGGCCATCCGGTCCCATACCGGCTTCCGATTGGTCCAGGAAGTGCCGAAGTCACCCTGGAAGAAGTTGCCGAGCCACCGGGCGTACTGTTGAGGCAAAGAGCCCTGTAACCCCAACTGCTCCCTGATTTTCTCGAACTGCTCGGCGCTGGCGTCATAGGCCTCACCCGGCTCTCCGCCAAGCAACAGAGCAGTGGCGTAATCTCCGGGTATGGTGTGCAGCATCACGAAAATAAAAATCGACACTCCAAACGCCGTCGGTACAAACAGCAACAAACGCTTAATCAGGTATGTTCTCATACCGTAAACACCTCACCGGAGATTCTGAAGGTCTTGTGCCAGTCTACCAAATGAAATTGGCAGTTATCATTTCCTAGTTGTACGAGCTTTTGGAACTATAGGTTTCACGAAATTATATTAGAAATAGTGCTACTTTCAAGGGCTTTTGACGAAATAACCAAAACTCTCTCGATTTTCAATACTTATGGTATCGCAATATTACGATAATCGATAACAGCCTTTGATAAGAACCCCTTTAGCCCGGAAAGTCTTCTGCGAAGAGGGCCACCCACCGGAACAGTGGGCGGCCCGCTTTAAGCCTTTGGTCCCTATCCTGTTTTACAGAGTCCTAACCGAACTAGGCTCCGCCAGGAACTCCGGAGATCTGACCGGCGTTGTCCGAATTGTCCATGTCCCCTTCGTCTATCCAGAGATGCATAAACTTGAGGAAGGAACCGTTCGGGGCCGGGAAGTGGGAGTAACCGTTAACTTCCGGCCAGAAGGACACAGCTTCCTGCTCCCAGTAAACCGGGAACGAACTGTACTGCTTCATGGCCGCCAGCTCGATCTGGTGAGCCAGGTCTAGACGCTTGCCCGGGTCCAGTTCAGTCTGGGCCTGGTCCAGCAAGTCAACGATGCTCTGGTCGCAAGGACCGTTGGGGGTCCAATGGTTGCCTGAAGAGTCGCAGCGCAGAAAGCCTGCAACGCCGGCGTTCGGGTCGTCGGCGGTTACCGTGCTGTTACCAGGCTTAAAGTCGCCCCACGTACCCTGGGACTCCAGTGTGCGATAGGCAATGGTCTCCACCAGATCAAAATCGGTCTTCACATCTATCAACCGCAGTTGCTCCTGCAGGAACGTGGCACGCGCCTGCACCTGAGCGTCCGACTCTACGGTGAACAGGTAAGTCTTTTCAAAGTCGAAGCCTTCCCCGTCCAGAATTGCCTTGGCCTCGGCGCGAACGGCTTCCATGTCATCAGTTACGCACCAGCCGGGTACGGAGCAGACCTGGTCCTGCGGCAGTTCCCAGGGGCTACCCGGGGCATAGCCGAAACCGCCGGCAGCGCCATGACCGTCCTGCAGTACCAGGATTGCAGCCTTGCGGTCAATCCCCATCATGATGGCCTGGCGAACCTTGGCATTGTCAAAGGGCGCATTACGGGCATTAACCCACAGGCGGAAGTTGCCGCGGGTCGCACGAATCACGGTAGTAATCTGAGGGTGATCAACGTAGGCCTGGTACTGGCCCCAGTTGCGGACCCAGTGCCAATCGGTCTGGTGAGCCAGCTGTGTAGCCTGCTGGGCGGACTCGTCCAGAATACCGAAGATGACCAAATTGTCCACGTAAGGCAAGCCAGGGAAATAGTAGTTGGGATTCTTTTCGAAACGCTGTTCATCAACGCCGACGCTCTGGCCTTCTTCCCACATGAAGGGACCCAAGCCTACGGAAACGTCCTGGAACATGGCTTCTTCGCCACCGGCCTCAAACCAGGCCTTGTTGAAAATTTGAGCACGGCGGTTGGCAAGGGGAAGCAACAGAACGGACTCGCCGCTGGGGCCGGTAAAGTTTATCTGGAAAGTGTTGTCGTCAACGCAGGAAAACCCGGTCGGCCCGTCCTGCACGTTGGCAAGACGGCTCTGCATGTAGCTGGCCGTGATGCCATTACCAGTCTTCATGGTGTCAAAGGAGAACCGTGCGTCCTCACAAGTAAAGGGCTCTCCGTTATGCCAGGTAACCCCTTTACGGAAATTGAATGTAATTCCGTCCAGCCCATCAGCCAGTTCCCAGCTTTCAGCCAGGTCGGGAATGATCGGGGCGCCGGAGTCATAGGGGTTTTCCATCACCAGCAACGCGCCAGTAGGCATCCGATAACGGTCGGTTACGCCCGAACCCGCGCCCCACGCGTTGGCATGTTCAAGGGGGTCTTCGTAGTTTACGCGTAGAGTTCCGCCATAAGTGACGTCACCGTAAAAATCGGCAACATGGGCGGGAATGGGCACAACGTCAGACATCTCCATCATGTCCATGGTTTCGGGCTTGTCCATCATTTCTTTTGCAGGCTCAGCCATAGCTTCAGGAACTGCAGTGGGTTCTGCCATAACTTCCGGCGCAGCGGTTGGGGCAGCAGTAGGCACCGGAGTGGCAGTAGCTGCAGCGCCGCATGCTACGGCAGCTAACGCCATTACCGCAACGATGGGCGCAAATAAAAGCGCCTTAGGATTTCTTAACCAGTGGTTGGGCATCTTGAAATTCCTCCAATATTGTCAAGGTAAACTCAGTCCGACTTCCAGCTACAACGCTGGCAAAGGACTAGTCCATTGGTCACTATTGCTAGGCAACCCACCTCCTCAATCAAAGATAGATATATGGATACAGGCTATCTGAACACAGCCAAGCACTAAGCTGTCCGCCCAGGTTGGCCGGATTCACAAACCAGTGCAATATAAACATTTAGTTGAAGCGTGTCAATAGTTTATGAAGTTGCTGGTAGCGTTCTGATTCAGGTGGTTTGCTTCGGGATTTTGCAGGGTCAGACCTGTGTGTCTGCCCAGGTTCTATGGCAACACTACTTGCATTGAAACGCTACCTGAGTTACTCACATTTCCATTTGGAACCGCTTCAAGGCAGGAATGTAGCATCGATTCTTAAAATAATTGACCGCAAGTATTATTAGTAATATGATTTGTCGGCAAATATATACCTTGTTGGTTTTTGGACCCCAATTTAGCTAGTTCCGTCGCAATTTCGCAGTGGAACGAGGGATGAAGTTGAGCAGTAACCGACTTTTAGCGGGCTTCTTCGTTTTGGCTGTAATGGCCGTTTGCATAGCTACGGTACCGATTTCAGCTAATCTGGGCCTGTTGTTCCTTTACATCGAGCCCAACCCACGGCACATGCCGCCGGACCTTCTGGGTGAGGCCATAGGGTGGTCCATTATTGGTCTGCTCGCCGGAATGGCTATTGTAGTAGTTACGGAATCATTGGTCTGGCACAACCGGCAGAGTTTGTGGACCATGTATCGAGGCATAATCGTGGGCGGTGCAATCGCCATGGTCGCAGGCATCGCGTTAGGGGTAGTCTTTGCCATAATTCAGATGGATAGCGTGGACGGCCAGGCCATGACTTCAAGGCCACTGGCCGCCCTGGCAGGCGCAACGTCAGCAGGCATTTCCGTCATTGCCGGTATCATCGGGGGAACGGTTTTGAGACGTTACGTACTCAGTTTTTACAAAATTCCGGGTTCCGATCAGCCCAGCCGAATAACTTTCAATGACGAAGACGCCACCGGCGCCGCTCGGGCGGCGCGCGAAAGGAGAGGCCATGCAGGAGAACTCCCTTAAGCAAAAACTCGAAGCGGGAAAGGCCGTTTTCGGGGTGATGATTACTTTCCCATCAGCGCCAGTAGTGGAAATGCTGGGGTGTCTGGGGTTTGACTGGGTATTGATCGACAACGAGCACGGCTCCATAACCGTGGACAATTCAGAGGACCTGGTGCGGGCCGCCGAGCTAAGCGGCATAGCTCCTATAGTTCGCCCGGTCGGCAACAAGCCCGAAATCATCGCACCCTTCCTGGACCGGGGAGCCTGGGGTGTGCAGGTGCCTCATGTAAATACTGCCGACGAGGCGCGGGCCGCCGTTGACGCGGTCAAGTACTACCCCGAAGGTCATCGGGGCATCTTTAGTCGGAGCAGGCCAGCCGGGTACGGCTTCTCCGGCTCTACGTCTGACTATGTCAAGGATGCCAACCGCAATACCCTGGTATGCCTGATGCTTGAGGAAGTGGAAGCCATTGATAACCTGGAAGAACTTGTCACCGTTGATGGTGTCGATGTCTACTTCATAGGCTCAGGTGATTTGTCCCAATCCATGGGGTATCCTGGACAGCAGACTCATCCCGAAGTGCAGGCCCAGATGGAGAAGGGCGTGAAGATAATCCGGGACGCCGGGCGCATTGCCGGTGTAAGTTGCCCAGACAATCTGGTTCCCAAGTTTCTGAGCATGGGTGTCCAGTACTTCCACGGCAATGTGGGCACGCTCCTGCAGACGGCCAGCGTCGATTACCTGAAGGCAATGCGTGCCTCGGCTACGGATATTGGAATGTAACTTCCGTCCATTTCTGAGCAATCCCTTTTGGCGCTTGCCCTGGTGGCAAGCGCTTTTTCTTGACAACGATCTATTCGTAAGTCGACGCCAGGTACAGTCCCATATATAAGGAAGATTCAATGAGAGCGCAGGAGGGAAAGTGAAGTACAGAACCCTGGGCCGCACCGGCCTGCAAGTTTCTGAAGTGGGCTTTGGCGGGGCTGGAATCGGTCACGTGTGGGGGCCCACCACCGATGAGGAATGCATCCGCGCGGTGCAGATAGACATGGACTTGGGCATTAATTTTTTTGACACCTCCCCCATGTACGGCGGAGGGAGGTCCGAGGAGAACTTGGGCAAAGGGCTGGCGGGTAAACGGCAGGAAGTCTACGTTGCCACCAAGGTGAGGCTCCAGAATGAAGAGGAGCGGACCAACATTGATAGTATGGTAGCTGCGGTAAGGAACTCCGTCCGGCAGAGCCTGTCCCGCCTGGGAACGGACTACGTTGACCTGTTACAGGTGCATCACCAGGTAGGAGCGGAAAGGGGCCAGTACGTGGCCGCGGTGGGACCGCCACCCCGCTACGCCCTTCTACTGGACGAAGAAGACTGTCTAACCCTAGGCGAGGCTATGAAGCAACTAGTTCAAGAAGGGACGGTCCGCTACATCGGGATTACAGCATGGGATGGGAACAGGGCAGCCATACAAGCAGTTCTGGGAGGCGGCGTATTCGACACAGCTCAAATCCTCTATAACCTGTTGAATCGTACCGCCGTTTCGAAACCGCCAGCCGCCTTTGATGACTTTGACCAGGGACAATCTCTGCCAATAGCTCAAGGCCAGAATGTGGGTGTGATAGGAATTCGCGCACACGCTGCCGGAGCATTGGCTGACACTCTCGACCGGGAAACCGCCCCTGATACGGAAGTAGCGCGGGACCACCTCCGAGCCAAGAGCCTTGCCACCCTGTTGACAGTTCAATATTCTTCACTGTCCCGGGCCGCTCTGCGCTTTTCTCTGGACAATCCTGCCATCGCCACGGTGGTTCCCGGCTTCAAGTCCGTGGCTGAAGTAGAGGAGGCAGCAGGCTGCTCGGACCTACCACCCATAGCCAGCGAAATATTGGAACAACTGGAGGAATTATATCTCCAGAGTTCGTCAAATAGTGGCTTATGTTAAACTGCGGTGACTGCCAGGCCGTTTCGTTTTCTGGGCTCTGTCATAAGGATGTTGCGGGCCCATTGGCTAACTTGGCCCTGGCCAATTTCATTTAAAACAGGGAGTGATAAGCATGGGTGTTTACAGGATGTACACGGGCGACGACGGCGAGACCCACATTGACGAACTGCCGGAAGATGCGATCAAAGGCATCAAGCTGGACGGAGCGCAAATGAACTTCAGCGTGTCCCAGCGTGAGCCGGGACATTTCTCGGATTACCACCCGGCGCCGCGCCGCCGCTGGCAGATTGGCGTAGTCGGGCGCACAATTATTGGTCTTAGCGACGGGACATCCCACATCTTTAATCCCGGTGATGTGCGGCTCATTGAAGACCTGACCGGCAGGGGACACACCACCACCTACCCCGACGGCTATAACATAACCCTTCAGGTTACTCCGGAAGAAGACCTTTAAAATAGGGCAGAAAACGGCGAACGAATTTTACCTCCGATGCTCTGCCTGGACTCGTGAAGTACGGGTCCAGGCTTATCTTTGTCCTTTTTTCCTCAAGGCAACTGGCTTTTCGAAAGGCCATTATTTTCACCAGGCGTTTGGTTTGACATTGGCCCTCCTCAAATCTATACTCTGCGAAATTAGCAATGGAAGTGCTGTCCATAGCGGCGTTAGACTTTTACTTGTGTGGTTAACCCGAGGACTTACGGGTTGCCGTGAGCAATAATTTTCAACCACTCTGTCGGAGGTATAATATGTCAAGAAGACTGATTGGTAATTTCAGGTTTTTTGCAAGCTTCGCATTAGCGTTGTCACTGCTGTTGGTGGTTGCTTGTGGCTCTGCCGCGCCGCAAATAGTTGAAAAAGAGGTTATCAAAGAAGTGCCACTGGAAGTTGAAGTGGCCAAGGAAGTTATCAAAGAAGTTCCTGTTGAAATTGAGAAGCAAGTCATCAAGGAAGTGCCCGTAGAGGTCACGGTAGAAAAACAGGTTGTAAAGGAAGTCGCCTCGGAACGGGTCGTGGAAAGGGTCGTCATTCCCACGCCCATACCGGTACCAGCAGTGGAAGCCAAGGCCGTTTCTGATCGGCTGGACAAGGTTGCCATCGCTGTTGGCGGCCAGTCGTGGGACTCCAACTACTCTTACAAGGTCAACATCAGCGGTTTCCTGGATAAGTGGCCCGTCTCTGAGTACCTTATTGGCGTTGACAAGGAAACCGGTGGATACACCGCTGAATTGGCAACTGAGTGGTCTATTGCCGACAACGGAAAGGACTGGACGTTCAAGCTCCGCGAGGACATTCCATGGCAGGACGGCTACGGAGAGTTTACTGCTGAAGATGTTCGCCATTCCATGTGGCTCTTGGTGCAGCCTACTGCGGCGCCTAGCGGCGCCAGCACTTGGCGCAAGATCATGGGAACCAGCCGAGGTGACGATGAGGCGGCAACTCTCGCAAGGGCTGCTGAAGTCGTGGAAATCGTAAACGACCACGAAGTAGTTATTCGCTTGGGTATTGTGCTCCCAGAAGCGTTGTTCAACCTGGGCAAACGCCGAAACCTTCCCATGGAAAGCAAAGCCCGTTGGGACGCCGTCGGCGACGAAGGCATGGGAGAAAAGATGGTCGGAACCGGACCACTGCAATACGTGGAACGGGTTGAAGGCTCTCACGTGTCATATGATGCCGTGGACGACCACTGGCGTGTGGTACCCGAATATCAGCATCTTGAGTTTCGTGCGATCGCGGAGACACAGACCAGGCTCGCCTCCCTATTGACAGAGCAGGTCCACTTGGCCGTCATTGAACGCAGTATAAGAGAAGAGGTTACTTCCAGAGGCTTCGAGTTCGTGGATGGAGTATTCCCAGGCATCCAGCACCACTGGACGTTCTGGGGCAATTTCCACACCAGGCCCGATGATCTGGACCCCGATAACCCCATGCTCATCAAGGAAGTCCGGCAGGCCATGGCCAAGGCCGTCAACCGGGAAGCTATCGTTCAGGCCCTGCTTCCTGGGGCGAAAGTCCAGATTCCTTCTTATGTAAAGTTCACGTCTCTGGACGAGGTTGTTTGGCCGGGACTGATAAATCCGGAGTGGGATGGCCGCTGGGACGAAATGTATGGCTACGACCCGGAGGCCGCAAAGCAGTTGTTGGCTACTGCGGGATATCCGGACGGTTTCGAATTTACTCTGGCCTTGGATTCCAACCCGGCGCTACCTGAAGTCATTGACATAGGTCAGGCAATAGCCTTGGACTTTGAGGCGATTGGATTGAAGCCCACTCTCGCCAACATTGAAGGCAGCAAGATTCGGTCGCAGCGCCGAGCGTGGGATATTCACAATACCTTGTCCGGTTCAGCCGGTTACAGTTACACCGTCTATCATATAGAGACGTACTTCTGCACCTGCGGTTCCGTACGTACCTACGTCGATCCCTACCTGGATTCAAAGATCGAAGAGTTGAACGTCACGGTCGGCGCGACTGAACGCACTCGCATAATGCGCGAAATCGGTGACTTCTGCTTCGACAATATTTGTGCTTTGCCCATGTTTGACATAGCTCCGGACATCGCCATTAACCCCAAGTACATAGAAAGCTACGTCTTCCCGGGGTTCATCAGTGGGTTCTACACTCACCTGGAATACATCGAAACCGTGCCGCAATAGGCTACGGTTGCCAGAGACATTCTAGTATCGGAAGCGCCTCACACCACTTCTAAAGTTGGGCGTGAGGCGCTTTATCATTAGTCGGCCCTCTTAGGACTGCAATTCAAGCGCCGAATTGTCCTGGACAATCCAGGAGGTAGAGGAAGTGCAGCGCTACATAGTAGTTCGTTTGTTCCATGCGTTATTGGCCCTCTTTGCCATGAGCGTCATCGTATTTTCCCTGGCAAGGGTTTCAGGAAACCCTATGGACGTTTTGCTTCCCGAAGATGCCACGGAACAGGACTTTATTATCGCCACAGAACAGTGGGGACTCGATAAGCCTCTGCACATCCAATACCTGGTTTATGTTGGTAATGTCATTAAGGGCGACTTCGGTACTTCCATCAAATGGCCCGGACGTTCCACACGGGAACTCATCTTCGCCCGACTTCCTGCCACCCTCGAACTCTCGGCCCTGGCGCTGGTGGTTGCCGGGTTGCTTGCCCTTCCGTTAGGTGTGTTGGTGGCAGTCAAGAAGGATACGGGCATTGACTACGCGGGCAAAGTGGTAGCCCTCCTGGGTCAGGCGGCTCCATCCTTCTGGGTGGGCATCATTCTTATCTGGGTATTCGCGGTAACCTTCGAATGGCTGCCGGCATCCGGGCGCGAGGGTTGGACCAGCCTGATTATGCCAGCATTTGCCCTGGGTTGGTTCCAGGTAGCGGCTGTAATGCGGCTGACCCGGTCCTCCATGCTGGAAGTTTTGGACAGCGAATACGTCAAGCTGGCCCGTATTAAAGGCATACCAAACTGGAAGGTAATCTGGAAACACTGCTTGCGGAACGCCGCCATCGCTCCGCTCACTTACTTCGGGTTTATCCTGGGCGGATTTCTAACCGGCTCGGTGGTAATCGAAACGGTATTTGCCTGGCCTGGCGTGGGGCTGCTGGCCATTGACGCATTGCGCGCCCGGGATTTTCAGGTCGTACAAAGCGTGGTCCTGTTCTTTGGCGTGGTTTACATTGCAAGCAATCTCCTGGTGGACATACTTTATGCCTATCTCGATCCTCGAATCCGATACACCAAATAGTCTGCGCCACAGGTTGGCAATAGGGGCAGGAAATGGCAAACCTAACTGAAGCGATTCCAGGGCCAATAGACGGTACCGCTGGCAGGGTAAGGCGGGCCATCAGTTGGTCACGCCAGTTTCCTCTCCTGACGATAGCCATTCTCTTGTTTGTGCTCGTTATTCCGGCCATTTTTGCCGGGCAGGTCGCCCCCCACGAACCCACAAAGGGCAATATCCTGGAACGCCTTCAGCCTCCCGCCTGGCTGGAAGGGGGATCCTGGGAGCATCCTCTTGGTACGGACAAATTAGGACGGGATATGCTTAGCCGCATCATTTATGGGGCTCGCATTTCTCTGACTATCGCCGCCATATCCATAGTTTGCGGAGGCATAGTCGGGACGGCTCTCGGGCTGTTGGCCGGTTACTGGGGCGGCCTTTGGGATCACGTTATAATGCGGCTGGTCGACATTAAGATATCAATTCCATCAATACTGCTGGCGTTAATACTGGCAGCCGCATTAGGGCCCAGTTACTTTACGGTTATTATTGTCGTGGCCCTCACCCTGTGGACTCGCTACGCACGCCTGGTCAGGGGTGAGGTGCTCAGCCTTCGGTCCCAGGACTTTATTTCACGGGCCCAGGTGGCCGGCGCATCGACGACTCGAATCGTCATGAGGCACCTTCTCCCTAATGTGGTCAATACCATAATAGTGCTGGCCACACTTGAAGTTGGCGTCGTAATTATTTTGGAAGCCTCCCTAAGCTTCCTTGGGGCCGGCATTCCACCGCCGAATCCCGCTTGGGGTTTGATGGTGTCCGACGGTCGAGCTCTGGTTATTAACGCCTGGTGGGTTTCGTTTTTCCCGGGAGTAGCGATTCTATTGACGGTGCTATCCATGAATCTCCTAGGTGACTGGCTGCGGGACAGGCTTGACCCGAAGTTGAGAAACGTCTAGGCTACATTTCACGGCAGGAGATTCGCCCAGCGCTTACCGCCAAAACTCAGGGAAGGCCGGACGAGGGTTAATAAACTCTGTCCGGCCTTCTTGTGTTTCCGAGCTTCACCGTCCTAAAGGAACCAGAAAGCTTGCGCGACACCTTTCTTCCCTCCTTGCGGAAACTGACCGGAAGGGTCCCTAGAATGGGCGACGTCACGCGCTACTGAAACCTGAAACGGCTATCCAATAACCTTAATGAGAATCAACCGCACCCTACGCCAAGCCGCCTATCCCGTTGCCATTCTGGGCGAGCGAAACTTCGCCCTGGTTTGGTCCTCTATTTCGCTGTTTCAAATAGGCAGCCAAATGGAGTTCTTGGTCCTGGGGTGGTTTATCCTGGAGTTGACCGACGATCCATTCCTGGTAGGTCTTATCGCTTCCGCCCGCATGGGCTTGAACTTCCTGGCCCTGTTCGCCGGGGCCATAGCCGACCGCCTCCCCAAGCACCGACTCCTGGCCTCCATAGAGTTGATAATGACCGGCATGGGCCTTTTGGTGGTCGTCCTGCTGTTTACCGACCTACTGGAAGTGTGGCACCTCTTCGCCTTGACCGTGACCGCCGGGCTGTTCAGAATCTTCCAGATGCCATCGGCCCAGGCCCTTATAGGTGACACGCTGCCGGAGGACAAAATCAGCAACGGCGCGGCCATGAGCAGCATGGGAATGAACATTTCCACCATCCTGGGCCCTTTGGCCGGCGGCCTTCTTTACGCCAAGCTGGGACCGGAGGGAACCTGGTCCATAGTCGCCCTCCTTTACTTTTGCAGCGCCCTTCTGGCATTTTCTATACGGCCCCTTCGCATGACTTCCCGCCAGCAAGGTTCGGTTTTCCGGACGGTGATTGAGGGGCTGCGCTACGTAAAGGGACAGCAAGTCCTGTGGGCCACCCTGGCTGTGGCCGTGGTAATAAACCTGACCGGCTGGCCCTTCCATACCGCCCTGCTGCCCATCTTTGCCAAGAATGTCTTGGGCACTGGCTCAGCTGGCCTGGGACTGCTAACTGCTTCCTTTGGCATCGGCGCCCTCTGTGGCTCCCTTGGCTGGGCCTCGGTACGCAACCTGCGGCACGTCGGAAAGCTGATGATTATGTCCGTCGTCGTGTGGCACGGCAGCATGGCGCTCTTCGCCCTTTCCTCCTCGCTGTACCTTTCCATGGCGATTCTCCTGTTGACCGGAGCTGCCTTCTCCTCAACCCAGGTAATGATGTTAACCGTAATGCTGCGAACCACACTTCCGGAGTATCGGGGTCGGGTGTTGGGTCTCCGGGTTCTGGCCATCTACGCCTACACCTTCGGCGGGGCCGGCTCCGGAGCGATTGCCGGACAGTGGGGAGCTCCCTGGGCCGCCACCGCCATCGGGGCCGTAGGAATCGTCCTGACCTGCATTGTGACCCTGTTCACTCCCAAGTTGCGCCAGGCCTAGGTGCTCCGGTCTCTTCCCAACGCTCCATCTCCTTTTCGCCTTTGACACTGTTCCGACCCAGTAGGTCAGATTTCTTTGCCTTTGCGGAGCGCTGCCGGTAACCCAGCCAATCGTCTTATGGACTTTACTGGCTACGCTGTTCAAGGGTTTAGCAACCGGGCAAAAGCCGTTATACTGGGGCAACCAAAGTCAAGAATCCCCAGGAGGAATAGCATGGCCCGATTGCCCGTCGTTACCCGTGACATGGTGCCTGAACAGTTCCGCGAAGCCTATGACGAAGTTACCGAGGGAAACCCCATTACCGGAGGCCCCGGTTCCATTACCATCAACAGTCCGGAAATGGCCCGTCGGCGCGCAGGCCTGACCAGCTATCTGCGGTACGAAACCACCTTTCCACGACGTATTCTGGAGCTGGCAATAATTGCCACTGCCCGCGCCATGGATTGCCCTTACGTCTGGAACGCCCATGCCCCGGCCGCGCGGCGGGAAGGGGTCAGCGACGCCCTGATCGACGCCCTGAGAGAGCGACAGCCCTTGCCGACAATTGGCGCTGATGAAAGCGCTGTCATAGCCTATGTTAACGAGTTTTACCAGAACCACCGGGTGAGCGATGCAACTTTTCAGACAGCGCTGGACCAGTTCGGCTCCCAGCACCTGGTTGAACTAACTGCCTTGATGGGTAATTACGCCCAAACCGCCTTTGTCCTCAACGCCTTTGAAGTTGAGCTGCCTGAGGGAACGACCGAACCGGTTTTGCCGGTTTAGTAGCTAATACAACTGTCTTGCACGACTGGCAGGGGCGTATGTACAAACCATACGTTCCTGTTAGTTCGAGACTCAAGAAAGGGAACCCAGGCTAGGTATTTAACTAAGCAGGGTCAGCCTTAGCGATTGCCTTGGGAGGTAAACGGTGCGACTAGAAGGAAAGGTGGCTTTGATCAGCGGCGGCGCACGGGGCCAGGGCGCCTGCGAGGCCCGCATGTTTGCCGCCGAGGGAGCCAAGGTTGTTTTCGGGGATATCTTGGACGACCTGGGTCAGCAAGTGGAAGCCGAATTGCTTGAACTGGGCTACGAGGCGACCTACGTCCACCTCGACGTTACCAGCCAAGCCGAATGGGAAGCCGCAGTGCAGACTGCCGTTGACCGCTATGGCAAGCTTGATATTTTGGTCAACAATGCCGGCATCTGCAGCTGGGGCAAATTAGAGGACTCCAGCGGCGAGGAATGGGACCGGATTATGGAAGTAAACGGTAAGGGAGTTTTTCTAGGCACCCTTGTCGCCATTCCTGAAATGAAGCGGGCCGGTGGTGGCTCGATCATCAACATATCCTCTATTTCCGGCCTGGTGGGTCAGGACACGGTGACGGCGGCCTACAATGCTTCCAAGGGAGCAGTAAGGCTTCTGACTAAGACCACCGCTATCCAATACGCCGCTGACGGCATTCGGGCAAACTCCGTACACCCCGGGTCCGTGGCCACCCCCATGACCGCCGAGCGCCAGTCAGATCCCGAGATCCTGCGCCAGAGCGAGTCAAGAATACCGCTGGGCAGAGTAGGCCAATCGGAGGACATTGCATACGGGGTGTTGTACCTGGCTTCGGATGAGTCCTCTTTCGTAACCGGCAGCGAGTTGGTTATAGACGGCGGCTTCACAGCCACCTAGATGCAGCGGAACTCTTGGTACCTGATAAAGAGAGGTCGTTATGGTCGCTGAATTCCAGGGACTGGTGGATTCGGAAAGAGGACTGGTTAGCCGCCGAATTTTTATAGAGCCGGAAATCTACCAGCAAGAACTGGAGCGCATCTTTGCCCGTTGCTGGCTGTTTCTCTGCCACGAAAGCCAGATTCCTAATCCGGGGGATTTCTTCACCACCTACATGGGAGAGGATCCGGTCCTTGTAATGCGGGACAGCGGCGGCAAGGTCAACGCCTTCCTGAACATCTGCCGGCATCGGGGCAACCGCCTGTGCCGGGCCGAGGCTGGAAACGCCGCAACCATTACCTGCGCCTACCACGGCTGGACCTTTGCCAACGATGGCAACCTGGTGGCCGTTCCCAACCTGCAAGATGCCTACTTCGGCGAACTGGATCTGGGCGAGTGGAATCTGATACCTGTGGCCCACCTGGACAGTTACAAAGGCCTCCTCTTCGCAACCTTCGACCCTGACGCGCCGGCTCTGACAGAATACCTGGGCGAAATGACCTGGTATTTGGACAGCTTCTTTGACCGCAGAGAAGGCGGTGTCGAGGTCATAGGGGGCGTTCACAAGTGGGTGGTTCCCTGCAACTGGAAACTGCCGGCGGAAAACTTCGGCGGCGACGGCTACCATGTGGCGTGGAGCCATCTCTCAGCCATTCGCAGCGGTTTTGCCCGGGATTTTCGGCTGCGGGCCAGCACTGAAGGCACTATGATTGCCCCCGGGAACGGCCACTGCGTCATTGCCCTTGGGGCCAAGGATATCGCCGAAGCTCCACTGGATAACCTGTTTGCCTACGAGGACGAACACCGTGCCGAGGTTGCCCGGCGGTTGGGGGATCGGATAAACACGATCAACCCCATTGTGTCTACCGTTTTTCCTAACTTTTCCATCATCCGGTCAACCTCCCACTCATTCCGAGTCTGGCATCCCAAGGGGCCTGGCGAAATCGAAATCTGGTCCTGGATATTTGTGGACAAGGCCGCCGCTCCAGATATCAAGGAGGCATTGCGGCTAAACGGACTGCGAGGCTTCGGCCCTTCCGGAACCTTCGAACAGGACGATATGGACAACTGGCAGGAATGTACTCACACCTGCCGCGGCGTGGTATCCCGCCGCTATGATTTAAACATGCAGATGGGCCTGGGCCACGAACAATACCGACCGGACCTGGGCGGCTGGGCCAGCGATTTCCGCCTCAGCGAAAGCAATCACCGGCAGTTCTACCACCGCTGGGCAGAACTGATGGCCGCTGAAAATTGGGCAGAATTGTAGGTAAGCGAGTCGCAAAACACGATACCTGCATTATTACTAACTGGTATTAACCTGAACTCTCGCCTGAACGTCTATTGGTAGCAGGCCAACGAATCACGTTTACCGCCGGATACAATTTCAATCAAGGAACGCTGTTGTCTTCCTCATATCGATGCTCTCAAACACATAACTACAGATGACCGAAGCTAATCTTCAGGAAATTGAACAGTTTCTCTACCGCGAGGCGCGACTGCTGGACAACCGCCAGTTTCATCAATGGCTGGAATTGCTGGCCGAGGATGTGCGGTACTGGATGCCAATGCGGACATCCCGTTATGCGCCCATTAGCAAGTCCATTGCTTCTTTGGACGAAGCCCAGCAGGACTCCCACGACCTGACGGAACCTGACGAATTGTTAGTCATGGACGAAAACCTGGATAGCCTGCGTCGACGCATTGAACGTCTGGACAGTGGTTTTGCCTGGGCAGAGGACCCTCCTTCGCGTACCCGCCACTTCATTTCCAACGTGGAGCTTGAGGCCACGGAAAGTCCCGACGAGGTCAAGGTCTATTCCAACTTCATAATGTACCGGACCAGGGGAGAGCGGGAAGAGGACTTCTACGTGGGGAGCCGTGAGGACATCCTGCGCCGGTCCGAGAAGGGCTGGCTAATCGCCTATCGTAGAATTATTCTTGACCAGACTGTTATTTCTGCCAAGAACGTCAGTAATTTCTTCTGAACTTCCCCCAAAACTTGAGCCACCAAACATAGGAGACAGGAATGGATATCGGGGTATTGAATTTCGTTACGGACTATTCGATGAATCCGGTCGAGCTTGCCGTTGCACTGGAAGAACGTGGTTTTGAGTCCCTGTGGGTTCCCGAACACACCCACATACCGGCCAGCCGGCGCAGTCCCTGGCCCGGCGGAGCTGACCTTCCAAGAGAGTACTGGCATTCCATGGACCCGTTTGTTGCGCTGGGCGCGGCGGCGGCGGCCACAACCAGGTTGAAGATAGGCACCGGCATCTGCCTCATCGTGGAGCGGGACCCCATCATCACCGCGAAAGAGATAGCAACCCTGGACATGCTTTCCAACGGCAGGTTCATGTTCGGCATCGGCGGAGGCTGGAATTCGGAAGAAATGGAAAACCACGGTACCAACTTCCGGCGGCGTTTTCGGTTGCTGCGGGAACGCATCCTGGCAATGAAAGCCATCTGGACCGAGGACGAGGCCGAATTCCACGGGGAGTTTGTAGACTTTGACAAGATATGGTCCTACCCCAAACCGGTCCAGAAGCCCCATCCCCCTATATTCATGGGCGGCGACGGCGCTACCACTTTCGACCGGGTGGTTGAGTTCTGCGACGGCTGGATGCCCATTGGCGGGCGACCTGGCCAGCAAGGCAGCTTAGCGGAAAAGATCGCGTTGCTGCGCAGGCAGGCAGAGGAAGCTGGACGCGATCCAAACAGTATCATAGTTTCCCAATGCCTTTTCACTGAGCCACGGGAAGACTCAGTGCACCATTTTACTGAAGCAGGGGTCAACCGCCTGATTTTCTCAATACCGTCGGCCGACAGAAATACGGTGTTGCCCATTCTGGACCGGTATGCCGCTTTTATTCCCTAGTTCAGTTCCTGGCTCCAGGCAGCCTGCCCGGACACCTGAAGAAGAATGACTAAGCGAGGCTCATATGGGATGGTCAAGTCACCACAAGAACGGACTCATCCACTATGCCCCCCAGCGCAGCTACCGGGGGTACACCCTTTTGACCACCAACGGCAGCAACTATACGAACCTGATTGACATGGAGGGCAGGCTCTGCCACCAATGGTACTACCCCGAACGGCTGGGCTACGGCTATCTGCTGAATAACGGCAACCTGTTGATGCGCACCATCAGTTCCCGGGCCGGCGGCCGGCCCAGCGGCGCCGGTCCGCGGGCTGGCGCCATCATAGAGTTGACCTGGGAGGGGGAAGAGGTGTGGCGCTACGAAAACCCCTTGCTGCATCACGACTTCGAACGGCTACCCAACGGCAATACCCTCGTTCTGCTGTTCGAGCCATTAGACGCGGACCTGGCCGCGCAGGTGAAGGGTGGAATGCCTGAGAACGGAGAAGCGGCGGAAATGCTGGGAGACCTGGTTGAGGAAATAACTCCAGAAGGAGAAACCGTATATTCGTGGCGTTCCTGGGATCATCTGGATCCAGAGGTTGACGCCATCTGTCACCTGGAAAACCGCGAAGAGTGGACTCACCAGAATTCTCTCCGAACAACCCCGGAAGGAGACCTGATAGTCAGCTTCCGGCGAACCGACACCATTGGCATTGTCGATAAACAGACTGGGGACTTCAAGTGGAAGTGGGGCCCCGGCGAGATCTCACACCAGCATTTCCCCAACATGCTGGCAAACGGAAACATCCTGGTATTCGACAACGGTTGCCACCGGCCAGGGTTTACATTCTCGCGGGCGGTGGAGGTTGACCCGTCCTCCAGCGAAGTTGTGTGGCAATACCAGGGCGACCCGCCCATTTCCTTCTACAGCTTTCATATTAGCGGGGCAGAACGACTGCCCAACGGCAATACTCTTATCTGTGAAGGGGCTCCCGGCCGCACCTTCGAGGTAACGCCTAACCAGGAAATCGTCTGGGAATACGTCAATCCCGAATTCACCACCACGCCCCAGGGTGGCGGTCGAGCCAACTCTAACTTCCGGGCGCACCGCTATGGCCCCGACCATCCGGCATTGCGAGACAAGAACCTTGACCCTGGCCGGTTTGCTGCATTCAACCACCTGTACGCAGGCTGAATAACGGCGCTCATCTTAAGCTTCTTTTGGCGCCACCGGGGCACACTTTGGGAAGGGCAATTGCGGCTGGAGGTGGTTGTGGTCACCTGCTGAGCGGTCATAGGGATTGCGTCAGTGGTTGCTATGGAGGCAGCCCAGCCTGCGCTCATTGCCCAAGGAACCGCTGGGATGGCGACAATATTACTGCCCAGGCCAGACTCGTGGTGAATCAAGAAGACATAGGGGCGGGTCAGAAACCCGCCCCTGACATTGCGACTAATCCAGTCGATCAGCCCGACTTACTCAGTCCCATTTTCCTGTTGCCACTTGGCTTCCAGGAAGTTTGCAGAGTTCATGGGCAGGTCGGTTAGCCTCAAGCCGACTGCGTGGTAGATGGCGTTGGCCACGGCACCCATGGGCGGCACCAGGGATACCTCGCCTACACCCCGTACACCCAAAGGATGGCCCGGGTTTGCAACCTCAACTATGACCGTATCGATCATTGGCAGGTCCAGGCTCGTGGGCATCCGGTAGTCAAGGAAGCTGGAGTTGACCATCAGGCCTTCACGATCAATGAAGTACTCCTCGTTCAGGGCCCAACCGATGCCCTGGACGGCGCCGCCCTGAATCTGGCCCTCCACGTAGCTTGGGTGGATGGCCTTGCCGGCATCCTGGAGTGCGGTGTAGCGCAGGACTTCAACTTTGCCGGTATCCGGATCCACTTCCACGTCCACGATGTGCAGCCCGAAAGCATTGCCTACGCCCCCAGGGTTGGCGGTTGCACGTCCCACAACAGGCCCGCCGCTGCCATTGAGCCTGCGAGCTATCTGGGCGAAAGTCATGCTCAGTTCGGAGTCAGACTTGTGGCTCAGGACGCCCTTGTTGTACTCGACGTCTTCCACATTGACGTCCCAAATCTTGGCGGCCCGTTCAATCAATTGCTCCCGAATGTCCTCCGCCGCGTTGTAGACCGCAGTCCCCATCTTGAAGGTAACGCCGCTGCCACCGGCGCCGGAACTATAACCGATGGAATCGGTGTCGGCTATGGAGGGTTTCACGTCTTCGGCGGCGATACCCAGGACCTCGGCAACCTGCATGGCCATGGCGGCACGGCTGCCCCCAATGTCGGGGGAACCTTCAACCAGGCTCACAATACCGTCGGGATTGACACTGGCCACTGCACTGGCAGGGCCGCTGCCGTTCATCCAGCAGCCTGCTGCCACGCCGCGTCCGCGATACTTTCCCTCAACCGGTTCGGCCAGGTGGGGATGCTGTTGCGCGGCCTGGCAGAGTTCGACCATACCAATCTTGCGGAAAGTTGGGCCGGTTATCTGCCGGTCGCCTTCCTTGGCGGCGTTGATCAGCCGGAATTCCACCGGGTCCATTCCAATCTTCTCGCAGACCTCGTCCAGCACGGTTTCTGCGGCGTAGGCAGCGGTGGGAGACCCAGGTGCGCGGTAGGCTGCAGATTTCTGGGTGTTCACCACCACGTCCAGTCCCTCCACGTAACCATTGGGTATGTTGTAAGGCGCAAACATGGTGCGGCAGGCCGAAGCCACCGGAGAACCCGGGAAGGCTCCCGCCTCATAGGTAAGCTGAGCTTCCGCAGCGGTAATCTTGCCGTCGTTGGTCGCCCCTACCTTGACCTTCATATGGGTGGCCGGCGCGGGACCGGTTCCAAGGAAGACTTCGTTGCGGGACATCGCGATCTTTACCGGCTTGCCGGTCTTTCGGGAGAGAGCAGCCACCACAGGTTCAATGTAGCAGCCGCCCATACCCTTGCCGCCGAAGCCGCCACCGATCTCCATCGGAATGATCTTCACCTTGGAAACCGGCAGCCCCATTATGGTAGATGTGTGGTCGCGGAGGGCAAAATGACCCTGGCTGCTTGCCCAAATTGTTACCGTTTCGTCGGTATTCCACTGGGCGGTAGCTGAATGAGGTTCGATGTATCCCTGGTGTACCGGACGGGTATGGAACTCTCTCTCAGCTATGACGTCTGCCTCTGCGAAGCCCTGTTCCAGATCGCCCAGGCTGAATTCGAACCGGTTAGCCAGATTGGATACCTTATCCGTCTGGTCGCCCCAGGCGCCAGGGCGCCAATTCGGGCTGTCAAAGGTTACCAGCCTTTCGTGAACCAGAGGCGCGTCGTCAGCCAGTGCTTCATCCGCACTCAATACCGGCTCCAGGATTTCCCAATCCACGTCGATGAGGGACAATGCCTCTTCGGCAAGGTGGGGACTGGTTGCTGCTATGGCCGCCACAGCGTGGCCCCGATACAAGGCCTTTTCACGGGCCATGACGTTTCGGCTGTAAAAGCCATAGTTGACGTTCGCGCCTTCCGACAGGTCAGAGACCTCAGCGGACACGTCGGGAAAATCGGCGGAGGTTACTACCGCTTCCACCCCGGGCAGAGCCAGGGCACGGCTGGCGTCAATGCTCCTTATCCGTGCGTGAGGGTGGGGACTGCGAAGAATCTTGCCGAACAACATCCCCGTCAGATGAACATCGGCAGCATAACGGGCCCTGCCCATGACTTTGTCCGGACCGTCATGCCTTATGGGCCTGGTGCCAACCACATCGTACTCCTGATTGGAGAGCACAATGTTGGGCTTGTAATCAAGCATCTTTTCCTCCCCTGTTGCCTGGCAATAAGCCAAGCGTTATGTGTGCTTAATTTACCACAATTGGACATCATACGGGCTACTCCCAGGGTATTCGCACAGGGCAATCGCGTCTTAACTGAGGAGGACCTTTAGCAGGTAATCTTCCCGCCAACCGGCTTGGAGTCGTTTGCCCTGTATACCCACTTTCAGGCTGGTCTCCCGCTTGAGCATGTTGTGGGAGATGTTACGCAGGGTGGCAAAGTTCTGGGGGCCGTGGTCCTTGCGTACTCTGCAATCATCCTCGCGGAAGGTCACGTCCAAACTCCAGTGCAGGGAGTTCTCGATGCTCCAGTGGGCCCGTACCGTGGCCAGCATCTCTGCTGCCGAGAGATCCAGGCTGCTGATGAAATAGCGGGGTTGCACGGTGACCCCGGTCTCCGCTTCCCGACGACCCACTACCTTCACCACCGAGCACAACCCAGGCCACTCCTTACCAGTGCTCAGATAGTCCAGACAGTCTGGGTCGGTGATAGCCCAGCACTCCCTCCGTTCCAGGCGTCCGTGACCCTTGTTCAGCGTGGTGGCATAGTCGTGGGGCACTCCCTCCGTTCCAGGCGTCCGTGACCCTTGTTCAGCGTGGTGGCATAGTCGTGGGGCACTCCCTCAAAACCCGTTGCCTCGGCTTCCTCAAACAGGTCCCTCAAGTCCTCGTGCAGTCGTCCCTGGTTCTGCTTCACCGCCAGCACATAGTCGGCTCCCTGCTCCAGGATGCTCTGGGCAATCTCCTTCTGGCAGCCCATGGCGTCAATGGTGACGATGCACCCATTCAGTTCCAGCAGTTGCAGCAACCTGGGAATGGCGGTGATTTCGTTGGACTTCTCCTCCGTCTTCACCTGTCCCAGGGTCAGAGTGTTGGCCGAAGCCCAGGCGCTGACCAGATGAAGGGCCCCCTTGCCCACTCTGGTGTCGTGGGAACGGCGCGCCGTCTTGCCGTCGATGGCGACCACCTCCCCAGGCAGCAGGTGGGCCACCCCCTGGCTCCATTCCATGAAGCACTCCTGGAACCGCAGTGGGTCCAACCGGGAGAAAACCTCACCGAAGGTATCATGGGAGGGGATGCCGTTGGGCAGGTCCAGAAAGGTCCGAAACCACTCTTCCTTGCTCTTGCCGAACATCTCCACATATACCCACGAGTCCGCCCCGCAGATGACGGCGCAGATGGCTATGGTGATGATGTCCAGCAACGAGTGCCGCTTGCTGCGCTCGACCCGCGGGTCTTCCAGATTCTCAAAGTAATCCATCAGCGACCGCCTCCGCCCTTCTTCCATAACCCCTCACTACCTCCCCGCTCTCCCACACGTCCCTTTACCTGCCCAGTCTATCATTAAGACGCGATTGCCCTGGGTATTCGCATTTTGAGGGCCGGTATTTGCCAGGCGGTATCGGCCGAGCCAGGATTAAGCAGAAACTCAATTTTTTCCATTTCTGCTCATTTCCGCCCATTGACCCTCCCTCGACACTTGAGTGGACATGGTCGAGCGGAGCAGAGATCATTCCCCCTCAATTTCCGGTCATTTACCCATTGCCAGCGGGTTAAGGGTCAAGGTTAGAAAAGAAAAGGTCTCGTCAATTTCCACCCATTTCTAGCCATCTTCCGTTTGCCGGTAAGCAAACGAGGTAATGGCAACTCGCAGGTGATACAGGGGGCCGCTCAGTAAGGGCAGTGAATGGGCACATCTACACAACTTATGGCAGGAAAGGGCAAGGCATTGTTGACTGTTATGAACCGTCTAGGATACAGTTATTCACTGGCTGGCAAAGACCTGCAAATTACCTACTCTATGGAGGAAACAATAATGCCTATCAATCTTTCCCGCATTGGACATGCCGCTGTCCGGGTTCGGGACATCGAGCGAGCCAAGAAGTTTTACACCGAAGTCCTGGGATTCGTCATCGAGGAAGAGGACCCGGAGCATGGTGGAGTATTCATGAGCCTGGGTCGGGATGACACCCACGAAGGGCACGTCTTTGACCTTTCTCCGGTGGAAGATCCGGACAACGCCCTGGACGCTCCAGAGCGCAACCAGGTGGGCGTGGCACACATCGCCATCAAGGTTGACAGCCACGACGACATGAAAGACGCGTATGACCACCTGCTCAACAACGGAGTTACCGTGGACCGCCTGGTGGAACATGCCAACCAGCGCAGCATGTACTTCGCCGACTCCGAGGGCAACCGCCTGGAAATCTATTTTGAGTTTCCCACTTCCAAGGAGTTGTTCAAGCGGGGCCGTGGCGACCGCGACTTCGTTTTCACCTTTGAGGATCCGGTTCCTCCCTGGGCCACCGAAATTCCCGCCGATTGGGACCCCGAAACCACTGTAGACCGCTACCACCGGGGCACCGTCAGGACTATGGGTGACTAAGGAGACTCAACAAGGTTATTAGACATAGCCGAACAAAAGGGCGGGATGGTCATGACCAACCCGCCCTTTCTCAATTTCGGGACTCTGAATGTCCGAGCCCTGTCCCCACCCTACGACATTGCTAGACCCCGGCCGTTTCTTTCTGCCGGTCCCGGCTTCGCTGTCGCAACCTCACCCCGGCAGAAAGCTGCTTCTTTCGCAGCCGGAAGTTCAGGGGTGTAACCTCTACCAGTTCGTCGGTGGCGATAAACTCCAGAGCCTCCTCAAGGCTCATTCTTACCGGGGGACTCAGCCGCTTGGCCACATCGGCGGTGGAGGAACGCATGTTGGTCAGTTTCTTCTCCCGACATACATTTATGACGATGTCATCCTCCTTTGGATGCATCCCCACAATCATCCCCTCATAAACCGGCGTGCCGGGTTCGACGAAAGTAGAACCCCTTCCCTGGGCGTTAAGGAGACCGTAGGTGACAGCAACGCCTGGCTCGGAGGCAACCAGCGACTGGCTGAAGGCAGACTTCACCTCGCCACGCATTGGCCGGTACTCTACAAAACGATTGTCTATGACCCCATTTCCTCGGGTGGCGCGGAGGAACCAGGAGCGAAAACCTATCAAACCCCTGGTAGGTACCAGGTACTCCATTTTCACGTTGCCGTTGCCATCATTGTCCATGTTGGTCATCTGAGCCAGTCGGTCAGCCAAACTTTCGGAGAGGGTGCCGATGAATTCCTCGCGCGTGAAAACAGTCAGCTGTTCGTAGGGTTCATGTACCCTGCCATCCAGCACCTTTGTGACAGGCACAGGCCGGGACACCTGGAATTCGTAGTCTTCTCGGCGCATATTTTCTACAAGGATGGCCAAATGCAGTTCCCCTCGACCGGAGACCAGAAACTCGTCGGCGCTGGCAGTCTCCTCCACCCGCAGACTGACATTGGTGCGCAATTCGCGAAGCAATCGTTCCCGGAGCATTCGGGAGGTGCAACGGGAGCCTTCCTTCCCCATAAGAGGGGACGTGTTTACACCGAAGGTCATCATCACGGTCGGCTCGTCAATTTCGATGGAGGGAAGCGCCTCAGTCTCATCCGGGTCGGCAATGGTATCCCCAATTGATATTTCTGCAATGCCCGATATGGCGACTATTTCTCCCGCCTCGGCCGTCTGGACAGGCAGCCTCTCGAGTCCCTTGAAGATAAAGACGTTCTCCACGTTTTCGGGCCGCACGACTCCATCCCGTCCCAGCACCGCTACAGAGTCGCGAAAGTTTACACAACCGCGAAAAATCCGGCCAATGGCAATCTGACCGAGGTAGTTATCGTAGTCCAGGGCAGCCACCAGCATCTGCAAAGGCCCATTTACGTTACCCGTGGGAGGCGGGATAACGTCCACAATTGCATCGAAAAGCGGTTGCATATCCGTCCCGGCAGCTTCGGGACTGGCAACCGCAAAGCCCTGCTTGGCAGAAGCATAAAGGACAGGGAAATCAAGTTGCTCTGGCTGGGTCGCCAGTTCCAGAAACAGGTCCTGAACCATTTCGACGACCTCGGGAACTCGGGCCTCGGGACGGTCGATCTTGTTGATCACTACCATGGGTGTAACGTTCCGCTGAAGTGCCTGCTGCAATACGTAGCGGGTCTGAGGCATAGGCCCGTCAACTGCGTCCACTAACAGCAGGCAGCCATCGGCCATATTCATCACCCGCTCTACTTCACCGCTGAAGTCCGCGTGGCCCGGGGTATCAATAATGTTTATCTTGATTCCCCGATATTCCACTGCCGTGTTCTTGGCGAGGATGGTAATGCCCCTTTCCCGCTCCAGGGGATTGCTGTCCATGATCAGTTCGCCCACATCCTGATGCTCTCGAAACACCTTGCCCTGCTTCAACAGGGCGTCCACCAGGGTAGTCTTGCCGTGGTCAACATGAGCGATTATTGCCAGATTGCGAATGTTCCGGTTGGAATAAGCTTCCATGTCCCTCTCTTTTTAACTTCTTGCTGACTCGAAAAAGCCGAACCAGAACTGGCGCAACCATTTTCCGGTCACAGAGTTCTTCCTTTTGAACAAATACCAGTGGAAAGTTTATCAGGTTTCGACACTATTTTGCCTGATTTCCGACATTTATTCCAGCCGGAATACCCTCAAACGGATGCAAAGTCTGTCTGATGTTGACTGAGACCCATGTCAATTCCGCCTCCGCAGGATTGCCTTGCTGGAGATCTGGCGGCTATTGCCCTTACCTTACAGGAATCGCCAAGGTTACCCGGCTGATTCCTTTGGCGTACAAGGGCCACATCTTGGCCCGCAATGAATTCGACGCCAGCAACAAGGACGACGGTATATCTATCACGAGTTGGCCAGCGCTGGGGATATACAAACCCGATAAAATAGCCGCCTACACCGCCGCCCATGTGCGAATCTGCCTCCTGTCGGCCAATGAAGGCGACACCCGCTCACCGACCATTTGGGACACCCAGGGTCGAGTGGTGTATGACAGCGGCAGTCAAATTGCCAGACTGCTGGCCGAGCAGAGCCCGACGACCATCAACTCCGATGGCCTTGCCGACAGCTTCGATTGCCGGTCCGACGACATAGGCGCCGATCCTGAGGCCGTCACAGTGGGCAGCATCGGGGGCAGTACTTACGCGTTCTTGGGATTGGTCAGTGGTACCCACTACCGCTTACCATATTACTGCTCAATAGCCTTTTCCTACCTAACTGAATATCTCCAAAGCAGGGTCCGGGGCACGTGTCGCACGTGCCCCCGCGCCGTATTCAGCCGCCTCCTCCTCAAGTCAAAGCTAATACAGTAGAAAGCCAACTCCTAGTACAAGCCAACTACTTGACAGGGGTATTTCTTCAGCTTGCCCGCAAACCTGGCTTTGTGTAGAATTCCAGCAACTTGGAATACGACGATTTCGCCCTGGGGAATGACTCAGTGTATTACAGGAGGATTGGGAATGGATTTTGGACTTGAGGGAAAGAAGGCCTTCGTCGCCGGCGGCGGACGGGGAATAGGCAAGGCGATTGCCCGGGTACTGGCCCAGGAAGGTTGCGACGTGGTCATTGCGTCCCGCTCAATGGACCAGCTTGAGGAGGCGGCCAGGGAAATATCCGACGCCACCGGCCGAACCGTCACCCCTATGCAGATGGACGCTACCCAGACCGATCAGGTAAACCAGGTGGTGGCAGCGGCGGCGGAACAGTTGGGTGGCCTGCACATAATCGTCAACAGCGCGTCTCTTCCCGGCGGGTCCGATGACGCGGTGGGCTACGTTGAGACAGTAAACGAAGAGTCGCTGATGGCCGACTTTGACGTTAAGTTCGTCGGGGCGCTCCGGTGCGCAAAAGCCGCCATCCCCATATTGAAGGAACAGGGCTATGGCCGCATCATTAACATCAGCGGCGGAAACGCCCGAAACGCCGGTAATCTCAGCGGCGGAGCTCGGAACGTCTCAATGGTCCACATGACCAAGACTCTTTCCAACGACCTTGGCCGCTACGGGATAACCGTCAACTGCATCCACCCGGGCACTACCCGCACCGAGCGGACGGCGGTTATGCTGGAAGCCCGCGCTGCTCAGCAGGGGGTCACGGCAACTGAAGTGGAGCAACAGGACTTTACGCCAGGCTCGGGTCGGGGCAATGCCATCTGCCGCATGGTGGACGCTGAGGAAATTGGTTTCCTGACCGCCTTCCTCGCCTCCGACAAGGCCTGGGCTGTTACTGGCGAAGTTATCGCGGCCGGCGGCGGTGTGGGCACTGCGGTCTTCTACTAGACCGAACCCCGGTAGACGGAACCCCGGCGCCTGAAGCCTGCCCGCGAGTAAACCGAATGGCCCTTCCCAATCTCTTGGGAAGGGCCACTCTCTTTCAGCAAATTGAGCTAATCCGCTATTACGAGGATGCTCCTTCTCCGGGAGGCGGGAAAATGGTCTTTGCTCGGCGTACCACACCATATAAAAGGGCCGCGACCACCAACGCCGCCAGCGCTACTCCGGTTGGCAACAGCCAGGGCAGGCGTTCAGTCAAGGGAACGTCGAGGCCGGAAAAGGCCTGGTTGGATTGCTGACTTCCCAGCGTTGCCAGTAGCGCATCCTCTGTATCCAGATAAGGAAGGATTCGTTCCAAATCGTAAGAGGGAGCTGAAGCCAACGGATTGCCGTAGTAAAGAGAATGTCCGATGCCAGGTTCAGGGTGGAACAGGAGCTTCCGGTCCACGCCCTGGAAAGTGAACCCGGTCAGAGGGAGCGGAGAATCGTCCTCGTTTTTTACAACAAAACGGTAGCGGCTGAAGCGGCTCTCCGGGAAGTTCAGCTCAAGTCGGCTGCCGGTGAACTTGGGAGAGTCAAAAGAGTAGACCTCCCCCTCCGCCAGCAATACCCAGTTTGTACCGTCTACGCTGCCCTCCACTGCCGCGCGTCGGTGGAAGCTTACGGAATCCGCCTGAAACGACAACCGACTGAGGGGAATTCCTGAGGATGCCAGATCCAGTGCGTGGATAGTGGCTCCGGTTTCAGGATTTTCGCTGCTGCTAACAGTTTCCGGCAGGTAAGTCGTTTCCCGTGCGGGAGTTTCTTCAGTTAGAAATACTGAGGCTCCGCCGATTTTCAACGGTTGAGCATCCGGTTCCGCCACTTTGACCTTCAAATAACGGGCGGTGCTCTCCGGGTACTTGGCGCTGGTATCCCGGGCGTTGAATTGTTTGTTGGCCGAGGTAAAGTCGTATATCTCGGCATTATCCTGCACGACCGCCCAGGTTTCCCCGTCCGGGCTGGTTTCCACCGTTACGATGCGCCGGAAGTTTTTCCCGGTGAGACCTATTTCTACCTCATTGTGGCGGGTCCCATCTTTCCCCAGATCAGCGACGAAGCTGCTGTATTGGCCGGGCACAAACCCAATTTCCCGTATTTCCACAGGTACAGATTCTCTTTGCGACCTTTTCTCCTGAATTACAAGCTGATACGGCACCTCCCTGTTTCGTCCGGCAATCACGCGCAGGTCGGTTTCTCCGGTGTTTGTTTCCCGGTAAACCTCGGGGTCCAGGGGAATTTCTACCAGTTGATCCTTGCCATAGGAAGAAGGCAACTCGATCGGTTTGAGGAATTCCCAGTGAGCCAGGGAGAAGTCGGCGTGGAGGACCGAACCGGCGCTTAAACCCGCCACAACTGCTATCCCCAATATTGAGATCAGACTCGGCAGTTTCAGGAGGCCGAGGAGCGTCCTTATCTGCCTGGAATTCCCTGAAGACCTATTCAAGCAGGAACCCCCGTATTGCCCTGCTGAAACGCTGGTACAGGAATCCGCCAATCACCAGCAGCGCTCCCAGGCCGATAAATGAGGCGACGCGGTAGCCCTGGTCCATCTCGAAGGCGTCGTAGATGAAAAGCTTCAGGACAGGTATTGCCAGCAACCCCAGCCCGCCCAGACGGAGCCAGCGTTCCCGCCTCACAATTCCCAGAACTATCATTGCAGCCGCATAAATTGTCCATAGCGCGCTGAGGGACAGGCTAATGACGTTACCGACATAAGGCAAGCCTATCGTGCCCCGGTCGCCTGCCAATTCCACGAGATCCACCACCTGGGTGCTCAATATCCAAAGAGTGAGCAGGTTCGCCAGGACAAGGAAGGCCAAAGGGGCATATGCTTCGCCCTCGTACTGATAATCATCCCGACCCCGCCACCAAATGAAGGCAGTGGCGGAAGCAGCCGCAATGGTTATGGCATACGAAAGAATTCGCGGATTGAAGAAGGGCCAGAACGCGTTGGAGTAATTCTCGTAATAGGGAACATAGACCCCAAAATCGTTCGGCAAGTCGCTTAACAGCAGCCAGCAAACGGCAATCGCAAATGATGCCATTCCAAACCACCGCAGCTGGTACATTCGAATGAAAAACGACAGCCAAATGAGGACGGCTCCCTCCACCGCCCAAGCCATTCCAATCCAGGGGCCGCTGAGCTGGACGGGCACGGCAATGGACAGCAGCACAAGGGCTATGCCGACGGCGAACATGCTCAGATTAACCTGGTCTCTGAAACGTACCAGTATTCCGTAGCCCAGCAGCCCATAGAAAGCGGCAAGGATGACAGTAAAGCCCCCCATCCAGTCGCGATATTCATCGAAGAGTCGATTATAGCTGATGAGGAGGTACGCAGCCGCATTGACCACCATCAACGCCTGATCAAGAGCCTGGGGAGGTCGCTTCCATATCAGGTGGAAAAGGGTTGTTGCAGCGACAAATATGAGAAAAATGACAGTGATTGCCACTTGAGAAACAGCCAGGGATGGCTCCAGGTCGCTTTCCACCCAATAAGTAAAGAGGACCAGGGAGCCGATCAGGGCGAGCAGCGTAAACCAACGCCAGTTCCGGAAGGTTGCCAGAGCCAATACGCCAACGTCCAGCACCAGCACATAACCCAGCAGCGCCCACTGTTGGGGCAACTCTTCAGAGAGAAATACCGGAGTAGCGAATCCTCCCAGAATCCCCAGTACCGCTATTGCTCTGGACTCGTACCTGATGGCCAGGCCGGCAGCGGTCAGGGTAACGAGGAAGGAAAAGCCAAGGGCAGCCAGTGCCGGAATTAGGTCGTAAAGCGCAAAGGCGGCGAAGATCGACAGATAAAGTATCGCAATTCCACCGCCGGTTACTGCCTGGGCCCAGGCGGGGTATTTCCGGGTCCAGTATTCCCCGCCGGCCAGGAGAGCAAGACCCAATGCCAGCCCCAACAGCAGCCGGCCCGTTTCTCCGATCCACTGGTTGTCAAAGGCGAGCTTGAGAAAGAAACCCACACCGATGATCAGGGCCAGGATGCCGATTCTGGCAAGCCAGTTGCCACCCACCAGCCACTCCCAGTTCCAGGAACTCAAGCCGGAGGCTACAAAGGAAGTCGGAGTTCCGACTACCCCGGCGGACGTTGCAGGTTGGGTAGCAGGGGTGGGACTAGGGACCGACGGGGAAGCCAATGAAACTGCATCCGAAGAGGAGGCAACGGGAACAGGAGCAGCGTTGGAGGGCTCTATAGCTGCGTTTGATATCACCGAGGGACGTGCGAGCGAAGCACCCTCCAGCGCGGACACCCTGGCCGTCAGATGTCCTACCTGGGTCTGCAGGGAGGCGATTACATCCCGAAGTTGTTCCGTTGGGTCTAACGTATCGGAAGTCTCCGGTGAGGAGAGAGGATCAATGCCGGCAGCGGGCTGGGGAGGCACTTGAGCCGCGCCACAGTGCCGGCAGAAATTGGCAGTTTCAGCTACTTCCTGACCACAACTGGAGCAGTTCATTCCCTACCACCTCACATGCCTGCCGATCAAGTATATCACCGCCTGCTGCCGAGCTTAGGCCTGGAACCGAGCCGACTTTAGCGCTAATACGACAGACAGAGCACAACGCTGACAGAAGCTCCCGCACTTGTGTCGAGTGCGGGAGCTGGCTTGAGAACTCTAGGATGCCTGATTTCAAAAGAAGTCAGACGGCCGTCTTAGTGACGATGGCCATGACCGTGGTCGTGCCCATGCTCGTGACCCTCTGGTTGTGAAGCACCTGCCTCTTCGGTAACGTGGGCGTGCTGGTGACCGTGGTCTTGATGGCCACCCTCAGTATGCGCCGGAGGAGTAGCGCTGGGCAGGCGTATGAAGAGCAATATCACAATGGCCGCCACGTAGAGGCTCGTCGTGTAGTAGAAAAGGTTGTCGGGATTGATGGTGTAGAGGGCGCCAGCGATTATGGGAGAGACGGCGCTGAAGATGAAACGGGAAGTGGACATCATCCCCAGGGTTGTGGCCGCCGTTCCTTCCCGCACGATGTCCATGGCAGTGGCTGTCAGGATAGGTTGATCGCTGTAAAGGAACAGGCCCAAGCCCGCCAGCAGAATGGTCATCCCGGTGAGCGTGTCCCCAAAGGAGGCCATTAGGAAGGTCAATAAAGCCAGAACGCCCATCCCGGGTACCAGCACCAGCTTTCGGCTATACCGGTCGGACAGGTAACCCATAACTGGGCTGGCAAAGATTCCCACCAGCACCAGCAGCCCTATCAACGAACCCCGGTAGAAGAGGTTCTCGAAACCACCTTCCCCCTCGATCATCTTCAGACCCAATTCGTCGGCCAGATACAAGGGCAGGACAGTTATGAAACCGATATAGGCCATACCCCGCAGGCCGGCCACAGCCGTTATGCCCCACATCCGGCCGTTACGCGCGAGTATCTTCGTTTCTTCAATCTGGTGGCGCATGGTATTGGCTGGCGGCTCTTCGCTTTCCCCCTCACGGCGTCGACCAATGTCGCGAAAAGCCCAGAAGACCAGGAATGCCAAGAATATTGGTACCGCACCATAGATTGTGATTATCCCCTGCCACGTAAGGGTCGAAAGGAGGAGACCGGTCAATACGGGCCCAATAACATCGCCTACGTTGCCACCCACTCCGTGGAAAGAAAGGACCGAAGCGCGACGGTGGCTGAACTGGCTGGAGAGGGCCGCTACCGCCGGCAGGTGCCAGAAGGAAGCCGCCATGCCCACAACAGCCATGCCAAACAACAGGAGCACATAACCGGCAACGTTAAGTTCTGAAGAAGTGTCGGCAACCCCTTGTTCTGCGGTCAACCAAGAACTGCCGGGCACCGTCCAACCGCCGGCGGCCATCAATATCCAGCCAACGCCGAAGAGGGCCATGCAAACGGCCATCACCCAGCCCCAGTGGCGACGCAAGGCGTCGGTAAGGACCCCGCCAGGCAATGACACCACGCCGGAAGCAATTTCCCGGGTGCTCTGGATGCTGGTAGTGGCAACCACGCTGCCGCCAAGCAGCACATCCCGGACTTCGGGCAGCACAACGATGAAGCTTTGGGTAAGCCAGTGAAACACGCCGTGCCCACTGGTCAGGCCGCCGATGATAAACGCCGCGCCCCGTCTGAAGCCGCGGTGTTCTTCGCTTACCTGCAGAGGGGAATGATGGTGATGGGAATGCGCCATAGGGGCCCTCCTTTTGATCGCGGAGTAAAGGAGAATTCCCGCTCTTTTCTGAGCCGGAAATGGAATGCGCCCAGTTTAACACGGTGTTAAGAGAGAGTTAAGCGGCACTTACTCTCAGGAATGCCGCCACAGCCGTCGAGGAATTCTAGTCGAAGGCCGCGGATTGCCCTTGGGATACCCTCGCCATTCGAGGGCCCTTGTCCGGACCGAAGGGGAGCAATCTCTTCAGGTTGGAGTAGACCAGGGTCAAGACGAAGAGCAAGGAAGAGAAGATTACGACGCTGGCCCCCGAAGATATGTCCGCCAACCAACTGGCGTACACTCCGCCGAAGCCGCAGAACGCTCCCGTGGCAGTCGAGAGGATAACCATTGTCCTGAACCGGTTGGTAAGCAGGCGGGCGATAATGGGCGGAATAACGATCGCCGCCGCAATCATGGTTACTCCCAGCACGTCGAGGGAAACCACGATGGTCGCGGCCAACACCAGGGAGAAAATGGTATCCGTCAGCCAGGTTGGGACCCCATAAAAGCCCGCCACCTCGGGCTCGAATGCCGCAAAGAGGAACTGCTTGTAACCAACCAAAAAGACGATAGCCGTAATAACGGCAACAACCAGGATGGTTAACAAGTCCGCAGGTGTGACGCCGAGAATGTTTCCGAACAGCTGGGCTTCAAAATCCCTGAATGAATTGGTGTAACTGATTAGCGCTATGCCCAGGGCGAAGCTGGCCGTGGTTATTATGCCTATGGCGGCGTCGGCGCCAATGATCCGCATGCGGGTAATCAGGGTTATGAGAAGGGCGGACAGAAACCCCCAAACTATTGCGCCAATGAACAAGTAAGGCTCGCCAGGACCCTGGTGACCAATTGTGCCCCCTACTGCTCCGGCGAAAATTACATTGAATACCACGAAGTGGCTTACCACCGCTCCGCCAAAGACGGAGTGGGCAAGGCCATGGCCGATGTAGGACATGTGGCGAAGCACAACATAAACGCCCACCAGGCCACAGAGACCGCCAGCCAGGGTGGCAGCGATTACGCCGTTGACAAAGAACTCGTAGCCAAATGGATCAAGCACTTAGGAGACTCCCTGGCCCGTGCGAACTTCAGTGGAAACCGATACGGCATGCTTGCCATTCACACGTCTGCAAACTACCTCATCAGCCGGGTTAATTTCCAGCATTTTCCCGTTTCCGTTGACCGAAACCTTGCTATTGCCGTTTCTGCCGAAGTGATGGGGGCTTTCGGCCACCAGGGTCATGCCGTCGTATTCAATTACCGGCATTTCCGCGCCATAGGTCAGCTTAAGAATTTCGGGGGATATGACCTCGGATGGAGGGCCCTCGGCCAGGATGTGACCGTTGATACAAACGAGCCAGGGCAGGTGGGCTGCCACCGCGTTGATTTCGTGGGTGGTCATGGCGATGGTGATGCCCTGATGATTCAATTCGTGAAGCAAGTGCATCATCTCGTCCCTGGTCTTTATGTCAACTCCACTAGTCGGTTCATCCAGAAGCAGCAGGGACGGGTTGCTGATCAGAGCACGGGCCAGGAACACCCTCTGCTGCTGCCCTCCGGATAGTTGCCGGATGTGACGGCCTTCAAGGTGGGCAATACCCAACCGCCTCATGATTCCCCTCGCAACCCTCCAGTCTCCCTTTCGATGCCAGGGGAATAAGGGGTTGTGGCGGCTGAATCCCATCATCACTACTTCTTCAACCGTCACCGGAAAGTTCCAGTCAATGGTTTCCAATTGAGGAACATACGATGCTCTGGACCGTCGATGGCTGACCCGGTGGCCGTCAACGGTTGCCTCGCCCTTAAACAGCTTGGACGCGCCCAGGATGGTGCGCAGCAGAGTGGTCTTACCGGACCCGCTGGGGCCCAGGAAACCTACGAAGTCGCCCTCCAATATTTGTAGGTTGACATCGGACAGGACTACATGGCCTTCATATCCCGCGGTTACGTTGTTTAGTTCTACTATTGGTCGCCCCGACCCGCGATGGTGGGGAAATGGGTGTAGCATTGGCTTTCCTTAACAATACATTAATAATATTGGCTTACTTAACTGCTATTGGGGATAGACCGCTCCGCTTTCTCCTGAGAAAACGGGGCCTGGGTCATAGCCATCCAGGGGCGAAGGGTCGCCACCCAGGGCTTTGGTGATAATCCGAACGTCTTCCAGGATGAGGCCCATGTAGGTGTGGTCCGGGTCACCCGGTTGGCCCGGGAGATCGTCGTCCCGTAGCTTGTCGATGAATTCAGCTCCACCCTCTTTGGCAATTTGCTCCAGGACAGGACTTGGGAAAACTTGCGAGCCGAAGATGGCGGGCACCTCAGTCTCTTTTACCTGGTCAATGAGCGAGGCCACTTCGCGGGCGGAAGGCTCAGTAAAGTCCGAAGGCTGGATGGCTCCAATTATCTCGAAGCCATACCTGGGCCCGAAGTAGGGAAAGGAGTCGTGGTAGGTTAACAGCTTGCGGTTCTCGGGCGGTATCGTGTCCACTGCCTGCACTATCCGCTGGTCCAGATCGTTAATCCTGGCCTCGAGCTTTGTGAAGTTGCCTCGGTAATACTCCGCGTTCTCCGCATCAAGGAGAATCAGTTCGTCCAGGATTATTCTGGCGTAGCTCAAGCCCAGATCTGGCGCAGTCCATAAATGGGGATTGGGATGGCCATCGGTTTCAGGAAAAGAAAAGTCGAACACCCAATTATCCTCAGTGATGGCCCGGGGACCCAGGAGCAGAATTACTGCCCCTTCCTTCAAGTTGGATTCCGCCATCTGGATAGTGGGTTCCTCCAGGAAAAGCCCATTGGCAACAATGAGGTCGGCCGTAGCCAGGGTCGTGGCAACCGAGGGCGCCGGTTCAAAGGTGTGGGAGTTTGTTCCCTCGGGAACTATGCCCGTTAGCGAAATGCGGTCTCCACCGATATTCTCCACCAGGCTGGTAATTGGAGAGACGGTGCTGGCGACCCTGAGTTTCTGTGATTCCAGCTCGCCGGATTGTGGAGCCTGGTCAGATGGCGCCACTGAAGAACCGGAGCAGCCAACCGCAGCCAGTAGCAGAACCATCAACAGGGGTATTGGAGAGTAACGCGGGAAAAACGACTGTCTAAGGATGTTCCTCATAACTTGAATCATCTTCCAGTGCAAGAGCCGAAGGTTCCCCGCCTTCGGAACGGCAATTTACGCAAACGCCAGTAATAGTAAAGTGGTCCAGGTCCGGCACAAAACCGAATTCAGTTACCAGTGTGCTGTTGAACTCCTCGAGGTAATGAGGACTTAAATTAAAGGCCCCGTGACAAACCCGGCAGACCATGTGATGGTGTTTCTCACCGGGGTCGGTCAACTCGTAGTGCAGACGTTCGCCTATAGCCACTTCAGTTACCAGACCTACCTGTTTGAACAGGCGCAGGGTCCGGTATACCGTGGCCAAATCCATGTAGGGATAGGCGGCCTGTGCCTTGCGGAACACCTCATCAACCCCCATGTGCTGGCTGCCTTCAGCAACCACACGCAGGACAATTAACCTTTGGGGAGTAAGCCGGTGTCCCTGGCCCCTGAGAACCTGAAGGAGCTGCTCATAGCTGGTCATAACAATACCAGTTAATGCTAATGTTTGCGACAACAATCTATAGCATAATATATGTGGTGTCAAGCCAGTTGCCGTAAGCTTTGTCGCAGTTCCGAGATTCTATCGAACAGAAAAGGACGTGGAAGTACATGGTGTGAATCCAGGCACTTACACGTCCTCTCCACCCTGAAGGGCGAAATAAGGCGCTAAATGAAATAGACCGTGGTAGCCGCTAGGCCTTGCCTTCCTTAATCCAGTCCGAGAGTCGTTCGGCAATCATCAAGGTTGTTACGTTGGTGTTGGCCCGCACAACGTCGGGCATAACCGATGCGTCTATCACATTCAGGTTGTTAACGCCATGCACACTACAGAACTGGTCAACCACGGCCATGGGGTCGCTGGCCGGACCCATCTTGCAGGTGCCGGAGGAGTGCTGCTGGGTGGACACATTTCGCATCATCCAGGCATCCAGGGCGTCGTCCGAGGCCAGGTCGTCATCGGTAGGGGACATGCGGCCGGTGATGAGTCCTTCAAAGGCAGAAGACTGGGACAAGCGGATGCAAAAGCGCACCGCCTCCCGCAAGCGGGCCCGGTCGCCAGGGTCGTCCAGGTAGTTATAACTGAGCTCGGGCTGCACATAGGGGTCGTCAGCGGTCAAACGAAGCTCTCCGGAAGTTGTGGCGTTTTCCAGGGCGGGAGCCATCCGCATGCCGGCAGCCGCGTCAGGAGCGCCGCCCCGGGCGTCGGCGAACCAGCCCGGCAGGATCTGCATATCATTTCGAGTGGGTGACCCCTCCGACGTGTAACGCAACGCTACCTGGCTCCACGGCGTATCCGGGTCGTCGAGGTATTCCTGCCGGACCTGGAATTGCAAAGCCACCAGGGGATGGTCACGCAGGTTCTGGCCGACGCCGGGCAAGTCTTGCACTACCCGAATGCCGAGACCCTCCAGGTGATCCCTGGGCCCAATACCGGAAAGCATCAGCAGTTGCGGCGATGCAATGGCGCCGCCGCTGAGGATAATGCGTTCGCCCTCAATAACAAACCGGTCCTCGCCGCTGTCCACCTCGATGCCCGTTGCCCTGTTTCCCTCGAATAAAATGCGTCGGACAATAACGCCGGCGCGAATGGTGAGATTCAGCCTATGTCGGGCCATGTCGAGGTAAGTTATGGCAGCGCTCATCCGGACGCCATCGACATTATTCATCGGGCGTGGCCCCACACCGGTGGAGTCGGGATCGTTCATGTCGGGACAGTCGGGAAGTCCGGCTTCAATGCAGGCCCGGTAAAAGGCTTCCTGGGTTGGCAACCACTCTTCACGCTTGTGGCGACGAACGGGAATGGGACCTTCGGAGCCATGGAAATCGCCGCCGAAGTCCAGGTCAGTCTCTATGCGATTCAGGTACGGCATTAGCTCGGGGTAGGCCCACTGGTCGTTGCCCCATTCCACCCAATTGTCAAAATCCTCGGGGACGGCCCGCAGCCAGACCTGGCCATTAACCGCGCTGCTGCCGCCAACGACTTTGCCCCTTGGCAGGTGGAAGGTGTTGTCGTGTTCGGGTCTGGCCTTTGCGCGATACCCCCACATGTGAGGTCCGGCGATGGCTTTGGCGGTGTTGTAGCCGTACTTAACGTCGTCGGGAATCTGGTCCAAATTCGGGTAATCGGGCCCTGCCTCCAGCAGCAGCACCGACCGGCTGGGGTCTTCCGAAAGACGGGTCGCCAGCACGCTGCCCGCGGAACCGGCGCCGATGATGATCACGTCGTATTTCATAACTTTCTCTCCGGGAGTTGGCAATTAAAGGACTTGAATGAAGGCTGGCTCGGGAAATAATGTAGTTTGGACGACCCAATGCGTCAAGATGATTGTTTTGTGGTTGGGCCAGCAAGACCTCGATATTTCACAAGACCTCGATACTGAAGGGCAGCGTTTCAATTCAGGTGTTATTGCCAAAGAACCTGGGCAGACACACAGGTCTGCCCCTACGAAATTCCGAACCAAACCATCTGAGCTGGAACGCTGCTATGCTTCATTAGTAGATTGACAGGCTACCTGCCCAACCCTAAACTTACGGCTACGTATTCAGGCAAAATATCGGTACAAATACCACCTTGATTTTCCGTGGCGACCCACTGAGGAGGAACATGAAAGCATCCTACCTGGGCGCGATGGGTTACTCTGAGCGTCACCTGTTCCCCCAATCCTGGCCCATTCCCCCTGCCTACCACGATCCCAAGCTTTCAGTCCAAAGCTACCAGGAAGGCATGGAGGAGTGCGAGTTCGCCGAAGAGATGGGCTTTGAGTGGGTCAGCTTTTCCGAGCACCACTATTCGGGCCGCATCGCTACCGGCAATCCCGCCGTGATGGCAGCCGCCGTGGCCGAGCGGTGCAAGAAAGTAAAGCTGGCCATGCTGGGCCCCCTCCTGCCCCTCAACAATCCGGTAAGGATAGCAGAAGAAATGGGGATGCTGGACAACATCTCTAATGGCAGGCTGGTCATGGGGTTCCTGCGGGGCACCCCCAATGAGGACCAGGTCTACGGGGTAAATCCCGCAGAGGGACGGGAGCGACTATTTGAGGGCATGGACCTGATTCGCAAGGCGCTGACCGAAGAGCAGCCGTTCTCCTGGGAAGGGCGCTATTACCAGTTCCGCACCGTTTCGGTCTGGCCAAGGCCGGTGCAGCAACCATTGCCTCCTTCCATCATGGCCACCCGAAGTGATGACACGGTAAGGTACGCTGCCGAGAACGGAATGGGCCTCGGTGTTTCCTTCATTCCGGTGGAAGTTATGGAACCCATAACGGACAAGTATTACAACTGGTGTAATGAGGCGGGCTGGCAGCCCACCCCGGACCAGGTGGTGTACCGGGGCAGTATTTACCTGGCCGAGACTGACCAGGAAGCGCAGGACTGGCTTCACGCACTGCCCGGCGGCCAACCCCGTCCGGCCATACAACTGCCTCGCACGGTGGCTCAAGTGGTGCAGGCAGCCAGAACCGGCGGGGAATTTGACCTGCGCCGCGTCTTGGCAGGCAGCCCCCAAGGCGACGTGGTGGGCCGGTCCCTGGGAGTCAATTTCCTCGGGGGCCCCGATACCGTTGCCAACAAAATGAAGGAATTCCATGACCGCTGCGGCGTCGGAGTTATGGACCTCTTTTTCCAGCAGCCTGGCCTGACCCACGGTGAAGTGATGAATGAGATAGAACTATTCGGCAAGGAAGTCTTGCCGCAGATCAAGGAATTCTAAAGAGGATTGGCCGCGAACGGTTCGACGGCACTAACAGGACGAAGCATTCATGGCAGAACCCACACAACCCATCAGTTTCAATGAATACAGGGTCAGAGCCGGTGACATTGGGGTGGGCTGCCGGGAGGCCGGATCGGGACTGCCGGTCGTTTTCCTGGAAAGCCTGCAATGGGGGCACCGGCCCTTCTACGAGGCCCTGGCACGGCAGTTTCACCTTTTTGTCCTTGATTTTGAAGATGCCACGGTGGAAGGCGCCGAAGCCGCAGTAAGGGAGATGGCGAAATCTCTGGCTGGCGACACTTACAACCTGGCAGGTTTCTCCCAGGGAGCCAACTTGGCGCTGCGCACAATTTTGCGCGCGCCGGTAGACCCTGAGCCTGCAGAGTCCCTGGTGTTAATCTCACCGACCGCCATTCGTCCCAATCCCGACCTCCCGACGCTGAACTGGGTAGGCTGGGCCGACCGCCTGCTGGCCCACAAGGAGCGTCATTCCTACCTGGGTGGGCTGCCCAACGGTTGGGAATTGGAGGGCCTGTTTTCGCCCAAGGACAATGATGGGGAGTTGGAAGAGTGGCTGCCTGAAATCAAGTGTCCGACGCTGGTGGCGTTCGGCACCCGTGATCGCATGACTGCTCCGGAGGCCGCCTCCACTTACCGTGCCAACATACCAAACTGCCACGTTTCATTGGTTTACGACACCGCACACCTGGTGGCACCCGATCGACCCGAGGCCGTCGCCAACGCCGTCACAGACTTTATTGAGAACCGGGAAACTTACGTGGTTAACCGTCAGCGCAGCGTGATAAACCCGTAAATCGGTAGCAGCCTCCTGGAGGAAGGAAATGTCCGTTGGATTGGTAGTGCCCCTTCCCGCCTACACCCTGGATCCGGCCTTCTATGCACGCAAGGCGGAAGAGTTGGGGTTTGAGTCCCTCTGGTACCACGAGCATCCAATTCTGCCGGTTAAGAGCGAGAGCCCCTTCCCAGCGACCGGCGGTGAAATCCCCTGGACCTATGCCCACTTCACCGAGCCCTACATAGCCCTCGCCATGGCCGCGGCGGTGACTGAGAGAATCAAGCTCTGTACAGGTATTACCCTGCTGCCCGAGCGCAACCCGCTGATTCTGGCCAAGCAAATATCGGTGCTGGACTTGCACAGCCAGGGACGTTTCGTTTTCGGCGTCGGAGCCGGCTGGAATCGGGAAGAAACCACGATGATGGGCGGCGACTTCGACCACCGCTGGACCCAGGCGCGGGAGGCGGTGCTGGCACTGAAGGAACTTTGGACCAAGGATGAGGCCGAATTCCACGGCAAGTACTACGACTTCCCGCCGGTCTATATGAACCCCAAGCCCTACCAGAAACCCCACCCGCCGGTGCTCCTGGGTGGCAACGCGCGCAACGTCCTCCAGCGGGTTGCTCGCTGGGCCGACGGGTGGTTGCCAAATCGCGCCACTCCCGAAATGGTAGAAGGGGGCCGAAAGCAGTTGGATGCCTTGGCCGGTGAGTATGGCCGAACTCCAGAGTCCCTGACCATTTCGGTATTCGGCCAGCCCCCGGACACTACCCGACGGCAGGTTGACGACTTCCTGAGTGCGGGGGCATTGCGGGTCTCGGTGTGGCCGCAGCACTGCGACACCGAAGAAGCGATGGGAGAGCAGATCGAGCGAATGGCGGAGCGGTTGATACGGTAAGCAGATCGCCCTCGAGAGGGCGGTTCCGTTACCTGCTGCCGATTTTTCGTGGCTTGGTACCATTGGACCTGAATGGAATAGCCTTCTTGCCGCACCTTGGCTATGTCAGGCTCAAGCGGGGTCATGCATCCACCGGCCCAGCCACCTGATACCGGTAGTTCGGGCGCATAAAGAGGGACCTGCCATGTATTTGCCGTCAGAGTTCAGAGACCTGGCGGCATCTTCTTGTTCACAGGTTATCTGAGTCGCCAAGTCAGAGTCAGCACGGAGAACGTTCTTGCTGGATACGACCATAGGCATCCTTACCCTGATAATTGTTTGCGCCGTCTTCCTCGTGCTTGGAGTTACTTTTTCCTGGCGGCGACGTGGCCAAAGTGTCGAGGACTACACTGTCTCCCGAAACCACGCACCCACCAACGTGGGCATTGCCACCCTGGTGGCGTCCATGTTCGGCACCTGGGTGCTGCTTAGCCCAGGCGAATCCGGCGCCAACTTCGGCATCATTTCCCTGGTCGGCTACGCCATTGGCATGGCGGGAATACCCGTCATGTACATGTTCGTTGGGCCCCGCATCCGTCAGTTGATGCCCAAGGGACATTCCATTACCGAATACGTTCGGCACCGATTTGGCCTGGTCCCGTTTGTGACAGTCCTCCTTGCCATAGTCTTTATCATGGGCATCTTCATCACCGCCGAATTGACCGCCATCACTGCCGCGGTCAGCATACTCACCGACTCGCCCGGCTGGGCGACCGCCATCGCGGTTGGTATCGTAGTCATCGCGTACACAGCATACGGCGGCCTTCGCACATCAATCTACACCGACCGCATCCAGTTCTGGATTCTGATTCCCATCCTGCTCCTGTTGGTGGTTGTCGCTGCTGTTTTGATGGGCAATACCACAGCCTGGTCCGAAGCGCGGCAGGCGGGACTGCTGTCCGCCAACTCGTCGGGCAGCTACTTTTTTGCCATAGTCCTGATCATCGGCATCGTGGCCTCCAATGCCTTCCATCCCGGCATGTGGCAGCGGGTATATACGGTCAGGGATCAGCAAGTCCTTAACCGTAGCCTCTGGGGCGCCGTAGCCATCGCCATACCTCTCACTTTCCTGATGGGCATGGCTGGTATCGCCGCCGTAGGCAACGGTTCAGTGGAACCTTTCGCGTATCCTGAAGTAGCAGCAGCACTGTTCGCCCTGGCCGGTGACGTCTTCCCGCTGTGGATGCACTTTCTGATGCTCATCTGCGCGCTGATGCTGGCCATGAGCACCCTGGACACCCTGATGAACGGCATCGCCAGCGGTATCGCCGTTGACCTTGCCGGCTTCGGAATTCAGCGCAATTCACTGATGATTCTGGCCCGCGCCGTCACCGTCATTGTTGCCATTCCAGCCATATTCGTTGCCTCCCAGGGGCACAGTGTCCTTTACGTCTTCCTGATCGCTGACCTGCTGGGGGCTGCCATAGTTGTGCCGGTGCTGGTTGGACTGTACTCCCGCCGAATGACAGGTTGGGGAGTACTGGTAGCCGGCGGAGTAGGGATTGTTATCGGCGCCCTCTATTATCCCAAGCCAGACCTCCTTAGTCCCTGGGCTCTGACTGCCCCCGGCGGCGGCCAAATGTTCTGGGCGTTCGCCTCGGCGCTGGTGATTTCTTCGGTAATCACTCTCGCGGTAATTCTTGCCCGTCGTGCGGTAGCGCCGGCTCAGGAGTTCGACTTCAGCGTTCTAGACTCCAGCGTTAGCCTCATCGACAGCCCTTCTGCTGCAGACAATTAATGATTTGCCCCCTTTCCAAATCGGAAAGAGCCCAGGCTGTGCAAGCCTGGAATTAGCAGGAAAGAGGAGCCAATCAGGAGGACTTACATTAGATTCCTCTGGATTCCTATGTGGTTGTTGACATACCCGCCCCCAGACCATAGAATACCCGCAATTAACAACCTACCTAATTGGACACGTAGGGGAGCTTGGTGAAGCCAGGCTGAGAGGGCGGACCGTTTGCCGCCGACCCTTACGAACCTGATCTGGGTAATGCCAGCGCAGGGAAGCGGCGTCTCTTCATATGCAGTTATAGAAGTCGCCAGGCCCTTGCCTTGGCGGCTTAATTTTTTGCGGAGGTAGATCATGACGCAGACTCAGTCAGACCTGGAGATTCAAGGCCAGTCGGCATTTCCCGCAAGCAAGAAAGTCTATGCTAGGGGCTCCCGAGATGACATTCGGGTGCCCTTCCGAGAGGTAACCCTGACGCCCACCTCAGGGCGGTTCGGGGAAGAGCAGAACGAGCCTCTGAAGGTTTACGACACCAGCGGACCTTACTCCGATGACAGCGCCCGGCTTCATTTGGGCCAGGGTCTTCCCGCGCTGCGCCGCCCGTGGATTCTGGAACGGGGCGACGTGGAAGAATACACGGCATCGCCGGTGGTGTACCGGGGCCAGGACAAGGGTCAGCCCTTCCCCAGCCTTACCCGCAATCCCTTGCGCGGCAAGGGAGGACGTGCCGTTACCCAGATGCACTACGCCAAGCAGGGCATTGTAACCCCTGAAATGGAGTACATAGCCATCCGCGAGGGTGTGGAACCTGAATTCGTGCGCGAGGAAATTGCCCGAGGACGGGCCATTATTCCCTCCAACATTAACCACCCCGAATCCGAGCCGATGATCATTGGCCGAAACTTCCAGGTAAAGATCAACGCCAACATCGGCAACTCTGCCATCACTTCTTCTATTCGGGAAGAGGTGGAGAAGATGCTGTGGGCCACCCGCTGGGGCGCCGACACAGTAATGGACCTTTCCACCGGCAGCGACATTCACACCACTCGTGAGTGGATAATTCGCAACTCTCCCGTACCCATCGGGACGGTGCCCATCTACCAGGCTTTGGAAAAGGTGGACGGCAATCCCGAGGAACTGACCTGGGAAATCTATCGGGACACCATTATTGAGCAGTGCGAGCAGGGTGTGGACTATTTCACCATTCACGCCGGTGTGCTGCTGCGCTACGTGCCCCTGACCGCCAACCGCATTACGGGCATTGTGTCCCGCGGCGGTTCCATAATGGCGGGTTGGTGCCTGGCCCACCACCAGGAGAACTTCCTCTACACCCACTTCGAGGAACTCTGCGAAATCATGCGGGCCTATGACGTGCCCTTCTCCCTGGGTGACGGACTGCGCCCCGGCTCCATCGCCGACGCTAACGACGAAGCGCAGTTCGGTGAGTTGCAGACTCTCGGCGAACTGACCCAGTTTGCCTGGGAGCATGACGTCCAGGTAATGATCGAAGGCCCCGGCCACGTTCCGATGCACAAGATCAAGGAGAACATGGACCGGCAGCTTGAAGTCTGCCACGAAGCGCCCTTCTACACCCTGGGGCCCCTAACCACTGACATTGCCCCGGGCTACGATCACATCACCTCCGGCATCGGCGCCGCAATGATTGGCATGTACGGCACGGCAATGCTGTGCTACGTGACCCCGAAGGAGCACCTGGGGCTGCCCAACAAGCAGGACGTTAAGGAAGGCGTGATCACCTACAAGATTGCCGCCCACGCCGCCGATGTGGCCAAGGGTCATCCCCGGGCTGCAGAGTGGGACGATGCCCTTTCCAAGGCCCGGTTTGAGTTCCGGTGGGAAGACCAGTTCAACCTGGCCCTGGATCCGGAAACTGCGAGGGACTACCACGACGAGACCCTGCCGGCCACGGGAGCCAAGGTCGCCCACTTCTGCTCCATGTGCGGCCCCAAGTTCTGCGCTATGAAGATTACGCAGGACGTGCGGGAGTACGCGAGGAACCGGGGGCTGAACCCCGATAGTGCCATTACTGTCGGTATGCAGGAAAAGTCCGAGGAGTTCCGGCAGGCAGGAAGCAGAATTTACCAGAAGAGCTAGACTCCCAGCCGGGGCAAACCAGGACACTTGACAATTAAATTGGTGCTATCATATCGGGGAGGGCAGCAGTCCTTCCCGATACTTTTGAAGCCATGTAATGTCTCTGAAATTCGGATTGAAGACTGAAACCGAGGTATGTCTTGGGAACTTTTGCTCGTACACTAGAGGTTTTTTCTCCTAACCGATCCCGGTCGGAAACGATAGATGCAACAGTCTACACCGGTTCGACGTTCACATGCCTGCCCTTCTCCGTACTTGCTGGTTTAGGAATAATTCCCACCCGCAACATGCGGTCCGAGTTGGACGATGGCAATGTAATTGAGGATGATATTGGTGAGGCCCAAGTCAGTGTGGAAGGCATTGAAACCACAACTATCGTGGTATTCGGAGATGATTCGGCGCCTGCCTTGCTCGGCGCCTACACCCTGAAGGGGTCGCTGCTGGCCGTGGACCCTGTCACTCTTAGCCTGGCACCGACCACCGCTTTGAGACATTCCCGACATACGACGGTTCCAAAGTAACCATTCGTGATTTTTCGTGTCAATTATTGGATCAAGAGACAACCGACCAGGAGATAAACCAATGGAAAAACAGGATCTGGGCGTGGCCGTAGTCGGATCGGGGCGAATAGGAACCCTGAGGGCCAACATGGCCTCCCGACATCCTTCGGTGCGGTTTCTTGCCGTATCTGACATCGATCCCGAGAAGGCCGGCCTGCTGGGCGAACAGGTGAACGCCGACCTGACCTCCAGCGACAACTACCGGATAATTTCGGACCCTCAAGTCAATACGGTGGTCATTTCCACGCCGGAACATGAGCACGTGGAGCCCATACTTCAGGCCCTGGAACTGGGCAAGCCGGTATTCGTCGAAAAGCCCCTGGCCTTGACCCTCGAAGATACGGACAAAATTGTGGAGGCCGTGGACCGCACCGGCGTTGAACTGCGCATTGGTTACTCGCGCCGCCACGACCGGCGCTGGATGCTGGCCAGGGAGCAGGTAGCCCAGGGCAGGTTAGGCGGCATTATTGGCATTCAGTCCCGGGTTTATAACTCCCGCGCCCACATGATGGAGATTCTGAAGCGTTCGCCCGAGGCCACGCCGGTACTGGACGCGCTGACCTATTACGTGGACATGGCATGCTGGTACTTGGATGACGTCAGGCCGGTGGAGGTCATCGCCCGGGGCAACTACCGCCTTTACAAAGAAATGGGCTACGACATCCACGACGTAACCTGGGCCATCATCACCTTCGAGAACGGCGCCCTGGTCAACCTGGGCATTTGTTACGCCCTTCCGGCCAAGTATCCCACCTATGGCCAGAGCGCCCGCTTCGAGGTCTTGGGTGAGGATGGCGTGATTGTCCTGGACATGGACAACAAAGACAGCTTCCTTTTCACCGACAAGGGTGTTCCCCACGCATATGTCCCTGACCATTACGTGGACGCCCTGTTCATGCAGAGCAACTCCTCCGGCGACTGGGCCATGGGCGAGTACTGGGGCCCCATCGCCAACGAGACCCGTTCCTGGCTGGACCACTTGGCCGCGGGCACTCCCTGCTCCCACACCACCGTAAGGGAAGGGCGGCGTACGGTAGAGGTGACCCTGGCAATCGAAGAGGCGGCAAGGTCTGGAGAAGTGGTGAAGTTGTCGGGACGATAAATGTCGCCGACTGTTTGCCGACTGGGGCTCAAGGGTGAGACCTGGCTACATAGCTTCCGTTAGGGTAATTGCTTGAACTTCACCGAGTTAGTGCTCACATTATTGGGTTGGATGTGGGACAACCCTTGGGCAATATTGGTGGCCCTCGCTGTTCTGGTGGGAGTGGCCCTGTGGGCGAGAAGGGTTTTTTCACCCGACTATTTCTACGTCAGGGGCTTGCCCCGTTGCAAAGTGTGCCTCGACGGTACCAGGTCCAGGCACAAGATTGTTTACAACAGCAAAGAAGTTGCAGAGGCTGCGGCGGAGCGGTACCAGCGGAAATTCGGTCGGCAGTGGCCTTATCGAGCCAAGTGCGGTTACTGGCACCTCACTTCACAGAACCCCATTGTGTCCCCCCGAAGGAGCGTCGGGCGGTGAGGCTTGCAGTCAAGAAAGCAGCGAGGTCAGGCCAGCCGATGAAATTGTCAGGGCGGTAGCTGAGATGTAGGGCATACCAACAATGATCGGGGGTGGGATTGACATCCCGCCCCTGCATTTGGCTCCTAATCCAACGCTTCCCTACCCCAACCGCTCCAATGTCTGGTCCTCAATCCCCGGCATTATCCAAATTGGCCGCGGGGCGAAGTCAAATGTGATATTGGGGTCCTCAGGATCCAGTCCTGCTACTGTCATCTTTTCCTCAGCCAGGTATTCTATCTCCCCGTTGACCACGTGGAACGCACGATCATGGCCGGGGTAGATTATGTCCGCCTGCTCCACTATTCGATCTATGCTCTGTGTGGCATCCTTTTCATTCCAGAACACCAGGGGATTCTTGCGGGTAAGGGCAACCGTGGAGTAGTGCAGCACATCCCCCGTGACGGCACACAGGCCTTGAGGGGTCTCTACCATTACGGATATGCTTCCAGGGGAGTGGCCCGGCGTGTGCATTAAGGTAACTCCAGGCTCAATGACGTGGCCTTCCTCCACTTCTTCGATCTTGGGCTGGAACTCTATCATGGCGCCTGACCAGGCAGGTGTAGCCCAGTCGTTGCGATGGGGCTTGTGGGCATACTTCCGCTCCAGCGGGTGCACCAGCATCGGAGCGTGCTGGAAGAGGTCGTAGTTCTGGCTGTGGTCCCAGTGAGCATGACTCATTATGGTTATGTCGATGTCCTCGGGCGTCAAACCCTTTGCTTTCAGAGCATTCTCCAGAGCGGAACGCCGGCCCACATGACCCACGTCCACAAGAATGCGCCTCTCTCCCTCAATTAACACCACGGAGCAAAACCCAACTACCCCAACATCCGTGCGCAGTGGACTTCCTTGCAGCAAAACACTGATTTCAGGCATTGTTGTCTCCTTTGTTATGTCCAGTCTGTCCAAACGGGCTAGAGTGTATGGGAAGTGGAATGGGCTGTCAATCAGCCCACTTTGATTCAGGTTGACTGCAAATAGGTATGGTGCTAATGTTCAGCCGACAAACGAAAGGAATATCAGGGAGGTCTAGCTATGCCAAGGATGACCGGCGCCAGGTTCGTGGCGGAAACTTTAAAGGGGTACGGTTTGACTCACGTCTTCTACGTCCCCTCCATAGCCAGGCGCATATTGGCCGAACTGGAGATAGTGGGTATCGAGAGAATCGTCACCCACGGTGAAAAAGCTGCTGTGTACATGGCCGACGGCTACGCCCGAGCCTCCAACGGCCCCGCGATCTGCATGGCCCAGTCGGTGGGAGCAGCAAACCTGGCCGCCGGACTCCAGGACCCTTTCCTGGGCCTTTCACCGGTCATCGCCATCACGGGCCACCGGCCTCTTTCCCACCAGTACCGCAACTCCTACCAGGAGATTGACCACTTCAAGCCCTTTAGCTCCACCACCAAGTACAGCGTGGCGGTGGATACGGTGGAGCAGCTTCCCCACCTGCTGCGGCAGGCCTTCCGCGAAGCCACTACCGGCGCCCCAGGACCGGTACACATGGACTTTCAGGGCATCCAGGGCGAGGTCATCGAAAATGGCGAGGCAGATCTGGAGGTCATCATTGAAGAGGACTTCATGAAGCGGTCTACCCTGCGTCCCGAGCCCAGCCCCGACCTGGTCCGGCGCACGGTGCAGGTCCTGGCCGAGGCGCGCCGGCCGGTCATCATAGCCGGCGGTGGCGTAACGTCTTCGGGAGCCCAGGAAGAAGTGGTCAAGCTGGCCGAGATGCTGAACATCCCCGTTGCAACTGCCCTGAACGCCAAGGGCACTATTCCGGAGAACCACCCCCTTTCCGTCGGAGTCTGCGGGGCGTACTCACGGTGGTGTGCAAACCGCGTGGTGGCAGAGGCAGACCTTGCCATTTTCATCGGCAGCCAGACCGGCAGCCAGGTAACCCTGGACTGGCGGATTCCGCTACCGGGGACCAAAGTAATCCAGATTGACATCGACCCGTCGGAACTGGGCCGGAGCTTCCCAACCACGGTTGCCATCCAGGGTGACGCCAAGGCCACCGTTTCCCGCCTAGTGGAAGCGCTGGAACCGGTGTCGCGGGCCGAATGGGTGGAACGGGTCCAGCAGTTGGTCCAGGAGTTTCGTGACGAGGTGGCGCCGGACTTTCATTCTGACGCCCAGCCCATCAGGCCGGAACGTATCTGCCAGGAATTTACCGACAACCTGCCTTCCGACGCCATGCTGGTTTCCGACACAGGCCACGCCGGCATTTGGACCGGGGCCTATATTGAGCTTCACCACGCTGAGCAGGAATATATGAGGGCCGCGGGTTCCCTGGGGTGGGCTTTGCCGGCGGCCCTGGGCGCCAAGTGCGCACTGCCCGACCGACCGGTGGTGGCATTCACGGGCGACGGCGGGTTCTGGTACCACATATCGGAACTGGAAACAGCCACACGCTACGGAATCAACGCGGTCATCGTGGTCAACGACAACCGCTCCCTGAACCAGTGCCGAGTAGGCGACGAGCGGGTAGTTAATGCGAATTACCCTGGCATGAGCGCCGACGCCATGTGGCAGTTCAGCGATGTGGATCTGGCCAAGGTCGCCGAGTCCATGGGCTGCTTCGGTATTCGCGTAACCGACCCAGCCAATATATCAAGCGCCATTGAGGAAGCCCTGGCTTCCAACCGTCCGGCAGTGGTGGACGTGGTCTCTGACTGGGACGTGGTGGCCCCTGCCCCCTGGGGGCCCAGTAGTTCTGACAGGGTTCGATACGACTAGCGAGCAGTATTATTACTACCTTCCCCCAAGGGGGAAGGTCGGGATGGACATGATGCGACTGAATAGAGTGTTCGTCGCTCTGGCCAAATAAAATGGGGCGAGTCGTTGCGACCCGCCCCATAAACCTCCCAATCAAATCCTGTTAATCCTGTCCATCCATGTTTGTTCTTCCCCTCATTACACCTGCCGCAACTTCGGATCCAGCGTGTCCCGCAGCCAGTCCCCAAACAGGTTGAAGGCCACCACCGTCAGCATGATAGCGATACCCGGGATGGCCGAAACCCACCAGGCAGTGTCCACGTACTCCCTGCCGTCAGAAACCATGCTGCCCCAGGCCGGGGTCGGGGGTGGAATACCGGCGCCCAGGAAACTCAATGAAGCTTCAACGATGATCACCCACCCCACCTGCAATGTCAACAGCACCAGCAGCGTATTCACCGTGTTGGGGAACAGGTGGAATAGCACAATCCGAAGATGAGAACACCCTGAGACCCGCGCCCGTGCGATGAAGTCCCGTTCCCTTAAAGCCAGCACCTCTCCGCGAATCACCCGGGCGTATCGGGCCCAAAGCACCAGGGCAACCGCAATCACCACGTTTGCCAGGTTGGGACCAACCGCCACCACCAACAGTATGGCAAACAGGATGATCGGGAAGGCCAAAGTGCTGTCAGCGCTGCGCATAAACACCGCATCTATCCGTCCACCGAAATAGCCCGAAACCAGCCCGATGGCAGTGCCGATGCCTCCCCCAATCGCGAGGGTGAAGAGAGCCACCATCATTGACACACGCCCGCCGTACATAAGCCTCGTTGCCATATCCCGCCCTAGGGCATCGGTCCCCAGCGGGTGTTCCCAAGTGCCTCCCTCCTGCCACACGGGTGGCGTAAGCCGGTCGGCTAACGAAGGCTTCGTAGTGGAATGGGGTGTGAGCAAGGGCGCAAATATGGCCGTAAACAACACGATAACGATGATCGCCAGTGGTATCAGCGGAGCACGCCGCAGCGTGTCCGCCACCTGTCTGCTCTTCTGAAGGAAGGCGGGCCTTGCGGCCAGGGTTGTAGTGGTTGTAGCCAAAGTTTCGCCCTCCTCTCTAGTTGTATCTGATTCGAGGATCTATATAAGCGTACGCGATGTCAACCGCCAGATTAACTGCGATGACTGCTACGGCAATCATCATTACCAGGGTTTGCAGCGTTGGAAAGTCGCGCCAGATAATAGAGTCATAAACCAGACGCCCCAGACCCGGCCAGGCAAAGACAGTTTCCACCAGAATGGCGCCGGTAATGAAGGTGGCCAGGTAAGTACCTGCGAACGTCAATACCGGTATCAGGGCATTCTTGAACGTGTGCTTCCATACTATCTTGTATTCTGGCAAGCCCTTGATCCGGGCCATCTTAATGTATTCTCCGTCCAGTGCATCCAGCATACTGGAGCGCAGCAGTCGCATCACCGCCGCTGCCACCCACCACCCCAGGGTAAAGGCGGGCATGATGTAATGGCTGATGCCCCCAGTCCCCGCCGCCGGCAAAAGATCCAACTGAACGGTGAAAAACTGGATCAGCATGATGCCAACCCAGAACTGGGGTAGCGACTGCCCCATTATGGCAATCAGCTTGGCCCCACCGTCAAAAAAGGTGTCCCGCTTAACCGCTGCCAGTACGCCTAATGGTATACCGATTATCAAGGTGATAACCATGCCCGCCAGGCCCAGCCTGAGCGAGTTCATCACCTTGGGCCCGATCAGGTCCATCACCGGGCGCTTGGACTTTATTGAATCACCAAAATCAAACTGGACCGCGTTGCTTATAAACTTCCAGTATTGAATGGGCCAGGGCTGGTCCAGACCATAGTGGGCGCGGAGCGCGAGTTCCGTTTCTATGGTAGCTTCCTGTGGCAATAACAAAATTATCGGGTCCCCGGTGAAGCGGCCCAGGGCGAATATGATCATCGAAAGGATGATGAGGGCAATTATCGACTGTCCTACCCTCATTACAATATAACGTTGCATAGTCCGTCCTTAGTTGGAGACGGCTGGCAAAACTGCCAGGAGGTATGGGTCACGTCTGCCGGGGCGGATCAAGGACCCGCCCCAGACATTAACAATGGCGCCGATTATGGGCGGCTTTTACCACCTCAGTTCGGGGAAGAAGAGACTGTCCACGTTGTTGTCGTAAGAGTCCTTCCCGGTATTCCAGTAAGTAATTTCCGGGACAGCGGCGAAGGCCGAGTCCACCTCGAAGAGGGGTATGCCGTCGTAATTGGCGAGCAGGTGTTGCTGCATCTCGCTAATAAGTGTCCTCACCTCGTCCGGGTCGGTGGAGGCGAAGGCCTTATCCATGATTGCGTCGAACTCCGGGTTCTTGTAGGTGGTGTACGTCGCCGTGGAGTGCTTCAGCACCTTGACGATGCTCAAAATTTCCGCCGGCGCCGCGCGGTTATGGGTGCCCCAGGGGCCTACCCAGCCGCCACCGAGATTGAACGCACGCCGCATACTTCGCAGGGTACCGTACTCGGTGGGCTGGAAGTTGACCTTCACCCCCACTGCTTCAAAGTCGGCGCCCACGGCCTCAATCATGCGCGCGAACTCGGCGATTCCACCGAAGGAGTAGATGGCCAGCTTGATCTCCAGAGGGTTGCTGTCAGAGTACCCGGCTTCCGCTAGCAACTGACGCGCCCGGTCCGGGTCGTAAGGGTAGGAGCTCTGCGCGGGGTCATAACCACTCTCGGCGGCGTAGCTGCCCATGGGGTACAGCGTGGTGCTGCCCCGGCCCAGGAAAATGTGCTCCAAGATGGCGTCCCGGTTGATAGCCTTGTTCAAGGCCTCCCGCACCCGGATGTCCCCGAAGGGGTTGCCTTCCTCCCACTGCTGGAAGAAGTACATTCCAGAGAGCAGGGCCCGTTCCTTGTAGAAGATGTTGAAGCCATCGTCGGCCAGCGGGGCTATCCGCTCCCGGCTAACGTCAATTACGTCGGTCTGGCCGGATTTCAGCATGGCGATACGGGTGGTTTCTTCCGATACACCCAGGAAGGTAATCTCAGCGTACTTGGGTATGCCGCCGCGGAAGTGGGGACGGTTAATGGACTCTACCGCCACCGAAGCGCCCAGCACCTGATCGACAAACTGGTAAGGACCGCTGCCGATCGGAGACTTGGCAAATTCCTCCTCGCCGACGGCCTCGTAGTAGGCCTTGGGAACAGTCATCCCTTCGGTGCCCCGCACGCCGGAGAAAATCCATGGGGCATACAGGCAGGGCGTGTGGCAGTTAATTACGAAGGTAGATGCATCCGGTGTCTCGTAGCTGTCCCACAGCGGCGTCAGTTCATTGATAAATGCCGTCTGCGAGTCCTCTTCCATAACCTCCAATGCGCTGAACATAACGTCTTCGGAAGTCACTTCGGTTCCGTTGTGGAACATCACTCCCTTGCGCAGGTTGACAGTGTGCACCTTGCCATCAGGGGACACGGACCAGTCGTTGGCCAGTCCGGTGTCCTTGCTGAATGCGCCCTGGGCATTAGAGCCAATCACAACGTCGTACATGGACGAGTTGACATCTTTGCCGCCGGCATTGACATTGCTGGCCTTCGGGTAAATTCCATCACTGCCCATTGACGTGTAAGTCATGCGCAGGTGCCCCGCCGATTCGGTGGCTGCTGCCGGCGGTGGAGCAGGGGTTGGAGTGGCGATAAGGATCTTCTCTATCTCAACCTGTACTTCTTTCTCCACTTCCTGGATTTGAGTCTCAATAACGGTCTTTTCTACTTCAACTTCCCGGACTACCTCTTTTTCAACCGGGACTTCCACCTGTACTTCTCTAATTACTTCTCGGTCGACCGGGACCTCTTTAATGACCTCCACGGTCTCTGTTTGGGGAGCAGAGGAACCGCAACCTATTATGAAAAGCAGCGCTAACACACCCCCCAAAACAAACAGCCGCTGCGTACCTGCCCATCGAAACGCCATTTATGACCTCCTTGAAAACGCAGAATGAGGATTACTCGGCGGACACGCTCTGTGCAAACCTGCGGGTATATTAACACAAAAAGGTGTTTTGCAAGGACTCTTGCCAGATAATTTGCTGCTTTATCACTATGCGTGCACTCAGATAATGTCAATTCGCTCAATTATCGCCAACATGTTACTGGTATTGTCTTAAGTTAGGTGATAACACGCCGTAATCAGAAACCTGCATGTCAGTTTTCGGCACCTCAAAAGGGCTCCGGTTGGATGAACGTTTCGACGGGAAACCAGTGCAGCCCCGCTCATTTGTACGGGGCCGCACTGAAGAAACATAGCAAGAATCTGCTCAGGTCAAAACTTGGTCACGTTTACGACTTGGAACGTTCGGACCCAGTATTCCCCCGTGATGTAGCTCCAACTGGTAGCATAGTTAGTCTGGATATCGTCGGCAAACTGCTTGCGAAGGTTGCTGGTTTCATACCAGTGCAAGTCTTCCTCCGTATTCCAGAGACTAACGGAGACGGCTTCATCTTCACCGTCGATTCCACGCAAAATAGACCTCTCTAACAGGCCGTCAATCTTGTCATTCAACGGGAAGACATTTTCTCGATAATACTTCTCGTAGTCTTCCCACCGACCAGGTCTTAGGTGTCCCCAGACCATTCTAAGGTACATGAGGGTTTCTCCTGCCAATAGCGACGGCACAAGCCGTCCACGGGTTCGTTTCTGCGAGGCCTGTTTCCCGCCGCCACCCCAAGTCCCGTGGCCGCCCTCGTCTACAACCAGAGGCACGTCACGGTATTTGTTACCCCGTCAATGGGGCGTATCCGGTTACGGAGCAGGGCCGTAACATCTTCCTGCGTATCGGCCTCTATTTCTATCACCGCATCATAGGGGCCAAGGACTTCCTGCACCACCGTCCCGGGCAGATTGCTCAACCTCTCCACGGCTGTCCGGGTCTTTGCGGGCTCCAAATTCAGCAATACATAGGCATGAACACTCAAACTAGCTTACCCCCTGGATATCCTGGTTTTTTTCGCACCGAAATGGGTTTCGTTCCGGCGGGACCCATGCCCCTTGGAGCAATGGTTTACCGCCAAAAGATAAACGCGATTAGAGTATATCATCAGAGTAATCGGCGTACGGTGCTCTATGAGTCGCCTGAACTCAGTTCCCTTTCCGCACTGATGGTCAGGTGGGTTAGCGTTTCGGCGTACCTGTTGGAGAACAACCGGCCCACCGCCGCGTAAATCCTCATGCCAATTTCGGGTTCGCGGGAACAAAGCATCAGCAATGCGGATCTGGGTATAGCCAGCACTTCCATATCGGTCAGGGCTTCTCCGGAAGTAATAAGGGTTCCCGAACCCAGCAGCGCGGCCAGGGGAAACGCTTCCCCAGGGCGCGCTATCCTCACCGATATCTCGCCGACTTCAGAGTGCGTGGTCAGGTGAGCTTCGCCCTCCAGGATTACGAACATGTACTCGCCCAGTTCGCCGCCGGTACCAAGCAGTCCGCCCGCCGAGACCTCGCGCTTCGAGCCCAGGGCGACCACCTTTTCTATTTGTTCCTGCGACAGGTCGCTGAAGGCGTCTATCTGCCTGAAGATACGGTTGTCCCCTTCCTGAGCTTCCCCGGCTGGCGCCGCATCCGCGACTCGCTCCTCCAGTTCCCTGGTGCCGAAGATCCGCACTTCGCTGTCCGCCCTTCGCTGCACCTCCCGGGCGATACTGCGCTTTACGTGGCGGGCCAGCAGTTTTCGGTCATGCGTGTACATGGCAATCAGGTCCACCGATTCGCGATCGGCCAGTCGAACTATGCCATCAGCAACCGAGGCTGCTACTTCCACCTCCAGGCGCCAGTTGTTAGCACCCCTGTCCTGCTGTCGGACCAGTGACCTGAGATACGCCATGGCCTCCGCGCGGTCGGCTTCTTCCTGTTGGCTAGCCAGTATGACGTGCTCACCTACCTTTTGGGTCCGGGCGGGAGGAATTACCTGGACCAGAATTACTTCCCCATCCTGAGCGAGATCACCCTTCACCAGGGGAAATACTTCCTCAGCTGCGGGGGAACCATCCAGAGGAATCAAGACTTTGTCATACATACTTTTCTCCTTTTTTTCCTCATCTAGCGCCGTAATCTCCGAGTACGGGGAAAAACGCTCAGGGGAAATCACAAGTAGCCATCTCCGCGGCGCCAATCGTCTAGCCAACCGGAAACTGGAATCGCCCAAGATCTTGGAACAATACTTTAACAACTATAACGTCAGGGCTGACTCGCTCTCTTCATTTGGCAGATATTGCTTTGCCAGCTCCATATCCTCTTCAAAAGCCTCCGCAGCCTGCTGTTCGGAGAACGAGATATAGGAACGAGTACGTTGACTGCGATATACCTGTCCCTTGAATCGGGTGGCCAATTGGTCCAGGCGGGTTGCAGCGCCATGTACTGCGCCTATTGCCGAGGGACCCCGCCGCTCTGAACGTATGACCGTGCCCTTTACATTGAAGGACAGTTGGGCCAGGTAACTTTCCTGCCTGGAACGGGTCGGTTCGTGGGTTATTTCTATTCTCACATCCTCTGCTGCTGGAATGTGGCGCAAAACTTGGTCCATTTTGCGCCGAACCTGGGTCTCGAGCCTCCGACCCACAACCATATTACGCCCTTCGATTCTGAAGTCCATTACAAACCTCCTTCCGGGAATTAGCGCTTCTTGCGCGCCTGTAGAGAGGAAACCAGATGAGAAAGTGCCGGATGACCACGACTTACAGCGCCGAAACTGGAACAGCGCCATGGCCAATCCGACTCTAACGGACTAGTTGCGGCTTAAGAGGGTGTTTACGTAAACGGAGGTCATTTCGAGGTGTCTACAGTGGGGGACAAATCCGTTGGCGCCGTGGAACAGAACTTCGTCAGCACGGGTTTCTTGACCGGTGCCAATTACGAGAATGGGGACCGAGGTAAGGCAACGTATGGCGCGGAGGAGACTCAATCGATCTGACCTGTTTGCCCCACCGCTGATAATCACCACGTTAGGGGAGTCTTCCAGGACGTGCTTTATACTGCGCCGACTTTCCGTAGCTTCGATGATCTCGAAGGCGGAACCGCGCAAGGCGTGAATGGTACCGGCCCTTCCTCGGAAATTGCCAATAACCAAAGCTTTGGGTTTGGCTTGTGTCACCATAATACCCTCCTTAAGAGCGATATTAAGGAACCGCGAAAACAATATACTTCGGGTTTCCTGCCTCCTTTGGAGCATTTATTCACAGTTTGCAACATTAGTCAACATTGTGCCAGTTTTCACTAAGATTATCGTCGCTGTTAATCCGATATTGGATATATTATTTGTTCTCTCGTTACTTATGTAACGTATATCGTAGAACTTCTATGCCTGCCGCCCGGTAAACCGACCCGACGGAGCGTACCTGCTTGGGACGCAGGTGTTTAACGGAGGAGTTAGACACAGCTTATCTGTCCCAATTCCTTCCGTGAACTAGGGACAAGCGAGTGTTCCATCCTGCGTTCCATGTTCACTCCTGCCGTCCTTGTTAAGAAAGAGTAGTGTGTAATAGTATTAGCCCACTTAATGGCGATTTGAAGTAGGGAGATTCTTATGACAAACGCGAATCCAGTAAATATTTACGAGTACGAGGAACTCGCTCGCACTAAATTGGGCAAAGGCGAGTACGACTTCATCGCCGGCGCCGCCACCGATGAAATTACCCTTCGCCGGACCCGCGCCGTTCTTGACTCCATTGTAATGAAGCCAAGAATGCTGGTGGATATCAGCGACCGGGACATGAGCACGACGGTGCTGGGACAGGAGATCAGCTTTCCGGTTATGCTGGACCCGGCCGGCAACCATAGCGCCGCCCATCCTGACGCCGAACTGGCCACCGCCCGCGCTGCCGGATCTGCCGGCACTTTGATGGTCCTCAGCGCCCAGGCTTCACGTACCCTGGAAGAGGTGTCACAAGCCGCCTCCGGCCCCATCTGGTACCAGCAATACTTTTTCAGGGACCGTGGCCTCACCCTTGAAATGGCACGGCGCGCGGAAGAGGCTGGCTACTCCGCCCTGTGCCTGACCGTGGACGCCAAGGTCAAGCCCAAGCGGGAGCGCAACATTCGCAACAATTACCAGGGGCCTGCGTCCCCCAACTACGACCCGTCGCTGAACGTTGGCGGCAGCAGTTGGTCCTTTGGCCTGGACGCACCCTCCGGGGCAAACGACATCCGGGATCAGTCCGCAACCTACGAGGACCTGGACTGGCTGGCGTCCAATACCAGGCTGCCCCTGGTGGTGAAGGGAATCATGGTGGCCGAGGACGGCTACCAGTCCGCCGAGCATGGGGCCAAGGCGGTCATAGTTTCCAACCACGGCACGCGTTACCTGGACACCACCTTTGCCACCATTGAGGTGCTGCCCGAAGTGGTTGATGCGGTCAACGACAATATTGAAGTCTACATGGACGGTGGTATCCGTCGTGGCTCCGACGTTTTCAAAGCCCTGGCTTTGGGGGCGCGGGCGGTGTTGATCGGCCGTCCCTTGTTCTGGGGGTTGGCAGTGGACGGTGAGGCCGGAGTCAAGTCAGTGCTGGAAATGCTGCGGGACGAACTGGAGGCCACCATGGGCATGTGCGGCAAGACCACGGTTGAGAGCATTGACCGTGACTCAATAGCCACGGTCTCTCCGCTCCTGTCCCTGTTCCCGACTGGCACGGAGTTCAGGTAGAGGGATTTGAGACTCTTAAAGTGCTAAGGGATCCACGAAATGGGGGCAGGGTTGAATCCTGCCCCATACTTTTTGGGCCTGCATAAACGTTGAGCGAATTGTCTATAAAGCCGGCATTACCTCGTTACACAGCAGGGACAAGGCCTCGTCCACATCGGGACCAAGTTCCGAAAACATTAGCTGTCCAAAGCCCTGTGAACGGGCTATTTCCTGCACTTCCACCATCCGCTCCGCACAATCTCCAGGGGACCCGGCAATGAAAATAGCGTCAACCATTGAGTCCGTTACCGCAGATTCAAACTCTTTCTCTGAAGCTCCACTCTTTTCGACCTGGTCCAACTTTTCGGCGTCCGCAATGGATACTCCCATCCTTTCGATGTCTTCGTGGGTGTAACCCTGGCGGTACATATTTAAGACGCGGTGGCCAGAACTTTCCTTCACCCAGTCCCGGGCCTTTTCAGCATCTCGGGAAACGGAAATTTTTATCTCGGCTACTTTGGGAACAGCGGCGGCTTGTTTGGACTCCGGCACTGCAGAGTCAAAAATGTCGAGCAGACCCGGCACACGACCGGTCCGGAGGGCAGCCAGGTAATGGCCGCCGAAGATTAACCCGTCCATGTGCTCGCCACCGGCGACCAATCCTCTCGGGCCGTTGCTGCCACAGTAAATACTGACCGGCGATGTTGGGCTGAAGTTCAACTGAAAGGTCGCAGAGGGATTGAAATGGAAGTAGTCCTGTAAAGCCGGGTAGTCAGAAAAGCACACGCCCTCTCCGTCCAGCAGCCGGCGCAGACTTTGGGCGGTTTCCCGCAGCGCACTTACAGGTCGGGGTGTCCGGATCAGCCGGGGTGTCCTGGGATTGCCCCTGCCCAGGCCGATGCTCAGTTCCCTTCCATCCATCAATTCACTCAGGGTGGCGACCGAATCGGCCAGGTCCACCGGATTTCGGAAGTACTGAACGGTCACGGCCGTGCCCAGCCTGATGTTTAAGTTGCATGCCATCGCCGCCAGGGTCACGTAAGACTGTCGGCTGCGCAAGTTGTCGGTGACCCACATCTGGGATACGCCCTTGGCCTCCGCTTCTTTGGACAGTTCTACCAAGTGGGGCAGGGGCACATGGGCGTAAGTGGGCAAGTGAAACTGCACTCCTATTTCCAGTCCTGGCATTTATTACTCCTGTTAACGGGCTCGATTTCGTTTGTTTAATTTAGCGGGTCCGGCCAATCGCCAGTGGGTGGTCAGTTTAGGATGGTAGGGTTTTAGATGGTTCACGCCAGCGGAGTTGGAATCCACCATTCCATACCGCGGGGAGTCTCCACGTATTCAGGCCAGCGCAGGTCCACGGGCGGAACGAAGTCTTCCGCCAGCAGCGGGGCCACCCATTTATCCCCGCCGACCCCGCCGCCTGTCCTTTCCCGAAATTCAGCTTGAGCCTTTTCCAATGTCGACGGGCTGGTTAGCAAATCCGTCAAAGTGGCAGCAATGGTCTTGCCGGCTACAAACATCCCCGGGTCAATACAGTCAGGAACTCCCCCCATGGCGTTCAAAGTCCACATGGGATAAGTGAACCCACTCTCAGGTGGCCGGAGTCGTGGCCGGGAAGTATGCAAGCGGGCGGTGGGAGCGTGCCAGGTGTATTCGACGTAGTCGTCGGAAGTGAAGTTGTGCTGCCAGGGCGGCAGGCTGCGTTGCTGCGCAGCTTCATAGCCCTGAGGCGTTTGCAGGTGCAGATTGTCGTCAGTGAAGGGCTCGTCAGCGGGGGGCAATCCCAGGTTTTCCTGAATAGCCCGGGCGAAGTTTCGCGCTTCATCGCCAAACAGCGGAGGCCCCAACAGTTCCAGGTTGTGGTAGGCTAGCTCAGACAGGGCCAGGTTGGGCAGGCCGACCCGCGTCTTGGTCACCCAGCGGGGCGTTACGACGCAGCCGGTGACCTCTGCGGCATGGCGGGCGTTGCGTTCGAGCACCTGGTAAATGCGGTCCTGGATGTCCAGAGTGGGCGACCGCCAGGCGTACTGGATCTGGCTGAACCGCGGCGGCAGGTTGTCGGAGGTGCATTGCCCGCCGGCCAGTATGTATTCGTTTAGGGTCCAAGTGCCGGTATGGGGAAACATGGATTCCTTGGTGTACTTGGTGTTGGTGTACATCAGGCAAACTGCGTCCAGAGCCCCGGGGCAGCGGGCGACCGTATGGGGCCGGTCCGGCGCAGCCAGCAAGCTGGCGTCCATCCACTTTTCCGGTTCCAGGCACTCGAAAGTGAAGACCACGCTCCAGTAGGAGCCGCAGTGGGTCTCCCAGGCAACGGTGTTGGTGGTATGGGGATGGTAGACCACGGCGGCGTCCAGATCGTCATAGTAGCCCTTGGCGGCATGCACCGGCTTGGACCCGCAGATTTTCTCCGCCGGCTCGCCAAAGATTCGCAGGGTACCGGAAAGGCCGCGACCCTCTATGGCCGCCTTGGCGCCCAGAATCCCCATCAGCGCCGCCACTCCAAGGGAGGAGTGGGGGTCAGTATGTCCGGCGGCCCAGGGATGGAGTCCCTCCCGGGGCGCCTGGTAGGGAACGGGTTGCTGGGAGTTGCCGGGTACTGCGTCGTACTCCGCAAAGGTTGCCAGTGTTGGCCCTCCCTGGCCCCAGGTGGCGGAGAAGGCTGTCGGCATTTCTCCCGAGCCCTCCTCCACTTCGAAGCCCTGTTGCCGCAATAGATTCACGAAGGCGCGGGCGGACCGGTACTCCCGGTAGGCGGGCTCGGCGTAGTTCCAAATTTCCTGGTGGAAATCTGAAAGCCACTCCTGCTGATTTTCGATCCACCGCAAGGCCGCAGCCTTGGCTGCCCCAATTAAGGTCATCCGTTCCTCCCGCCTAATGACTACTGCCCATATAATGCTTGCATTGTAATTCCCTGATTATGGTTAGGCAAAACCCGCCAAGTTGCTCCAGTTTTCTAAAGTGAAATACAGGAAAGACACAGGCTGGCTGACGGGCTATGTTCGTATCAGCCCAGAAAAGGAGCAGCGATGGTCAAAGACCGATAATTCTTTGTAGACCTGCGCGATGAAGACCAGGAAAAATTCAGCACCTTCTTCGAGGCGCCAGGGTATGATTTCAATGTCGCCTACTCCGGCGAAAACGCTCGATACATGCTACTCGGTACATGATAGTCGGGGAGAACTCCATCGTGATGCTTCTGTCTCGTCCCTTCTTCCAGGGTCTTATACCGGGTAGAGCCATCCCAGAATCCAACTCCACCGCCGAACTTCTGGTGGCCGTTTCAGTCTCCGACCTGGAGGCAGTGGACTCTATGATTCAGAAGCCAATTGGCTCTGTCGGAAGCGAAAACAGGGAGACCACCCATAATGGCTGGATGTGCTACCGGGCCTTCCTAGACCTGGCCGGCCGTACTTGGAGAGTGCTGACTATGGGAAAAAGCGGGAATCTGGATGAAATGAAAGAGGAGGTCTGCTAAGCAATATGGCAGAGTTTCAAAAATAACTCCCTTTCTCTGGTTCGCCGGGGCGCCCTGGAAGCGGTCGAGTTCTACGTTTCCCTCTTCCCTGATTCAAGAATAACAAGCAGTTCGCCACTCCCCACCGGCCCTGCGGAAGGCGCAGTCATTGTGTCTTTCACACTCGCTGGCCAAGAGTTTACCGCCCTCGACGGCGGGCCCATGTTCCAGTTTTCGCCTGCCATCTCTTTCGTTGTCAACTGTGAATCTCAAAGGGAAATAGATCATTTCTGGGACGGACTGTCCGAGGGAGGCGCCGAGGAGCAGTGCGGCTGGCTACGGGACAAGTTCGGGGTTTCCTGGCAAATAGTTCCTGTCCAGTTGGGCTCACTGATGGAAGCCAATCCGGAGAAAGTTATGACCGCCATACTGGAAATGATGAAGATAGACCTCGCCAAACTGGAAGCCGCAGCCCGGGGAGAGTAAACTTGGCACCACGTTCTGGAACAAGATTAAGGCGATTTAACTTGAAGGAGGAATTCACAATGGCAACTAAGCGCATGGGAGAAGCCTACTGGGGAGAGGAACTACATGTTCCCCTGTCTTCTGATGGTCAGGTGTCGGCCTACGTTTGGCCCCTTCGTATCCTTTCTATCCGCGGAGAAAGCTGCGGTGGCCCAACCATCGGCGTAGACGTGGGGAACGAGGAAGTCATACGGTTCGATTGCCACGCCAATCGAGGCCACTGGCATACCGGCGGCTACGACCGGTTGGGCACTCCGGGCAATTCACACGTGGACTTCCCTGAAGGAGTTGCCAGCATTCAGGAGCAGGTGGCCTGGTCCCTTCGGCATCTCCGCGAAATGGTGGGAGACCTGCTGACCCAGTCGGAACAGGAAGAAGCGGCGCAGAAGGTTGAGTCCTATCTCGTTGAGACCGGCCTTACTACTATCCGCAACCACATCGAAAAGAACGCGTACCTACGGACCAGAGCAATCGATGAAGAGGTAATTGCTGGTTAAACAGGTAGTTCCACTGGTCTCACGTTGATTTCCGCCCGTGCCGCCGAAGATTGCCGGAGCTAAGCGGGAAACCTGACACTGTAAAACTGAAGCGGGACAAGCCCATGTTAAGAGGCTTGTCCCGCTTTCTTCACTTCATGGAATCTTTGCGAATCCGCCCGGATTTGGACTGCTTCCAAGTTTTTAGGAAGGTCGGCTAATAACCTTTATTAGGTCGTAACTTTACCAACTCTTCAAGTTCGTGCCTGCAGTCAGCTCATAAGTCTTCCCCCCAATTTCCACGTCAACATCTCGTCCGACATTGAGGTAGTAGGACCTTCCGCTAAGAACCTGAGTGAGAGGACTATACGAACTTAGGCTGCTTGGCGGACCAAGGAAACTCGGCAACTGGCTCACAGTGAAGGTCCCACTGGGATCGTACAACGACCAACTCTTGGTTGCGTTGTCGAAGTAGGCTACCCATCTGAGGTTGCTCCCCAAGGGAGATAAGGCACTCACTATTTGGGCACTCGCGGGAACAACCGGGCGGGCTTCCACAACTTCTGCCAACACCGTGAAACTGGAGGAGGCAGTATCCGAACCGGCCGTGACACTTACAACATGGGAACCAGGCCCAAGTGACGGAACTTGAAGAAACGTAGAAAATCGGCCGTTAGCGCCAACCGAGGCCGAAGCCGAGACCTGAATCCCACCAATAGTGACCATTGAGACAGGAGACCCACTGGCGAAATCACTACCCGATATGGTTACGCTGGTTCCGGTGCGGCCACTGCCAGGGGAGACCTGGACAAACGGGTTCCTAACCACTGCCACCGTAGGCGTTGGAGTGGGACGCGGCGTTGCAGTGGGTAAGGGTGTGGGCGCTGTTGTTGGAGTCGGCAGCGGCGTCGCGGTAGGAACCGGCGTAGCTGTTGGCAACGGAGTAGGAGTCTCCGTCGGTCTGGCGAACATGGAAGACCTGGGAGCGACAACCAGGGGAGTAGCTACCGGCGCCTGTTCTACGGACTCAGTGGGCACCAGCGTCGGCATTGCCCTTCGCGTCGGAATCACAACGGCAACCGGTGTCACTGCTTGAACCGGGGCCGCTGCCGGACTCTCGCCGGCTTCCGGACCTTCCGAGGATCCTCCGCACGCCCCCAGGACCAACAGTCCTATAGAACATAATACAAACAATTTAAGAAATGCGGTTACACGAACTACACTACCCGCTCCCCAGTTCCCAATAGCCATATTAGTCTCCATCAAATACCCTCTGAATTTCCACTAAACCAAGGTTTCCGTGACCCCTTACCTTGCATAGTAGACATAAGAACTCTACCACAGATGTTAGCCGTTTGAAGCTAGCAACTAGAACATTTTAAGCACTTTTTTGGCTTTTTTGCTTTCGTCCAGCCTGCAACAAACCGGCTGCCGTGCCAGCCAATTAATTTCTCTAAAGCAATCTATACGGCCACCACAATTCCCGATTCATATTGCAAATACGATCAATGCCAGGAAGCGGATGCAGAGTCAAGCCAACGTTTCCCACGAGCCATGCCGCACCAGCCGATTCAGGACAATCCTCTTTGGACACTTCCACCCTTGGGTCGTACACCAACCCTAAAGCCCCAGCAAATTCTCCAGGTTCTTCCAAAGTATGGCTTCCTTCTCTTCCAGGGTGAGGCTCTTCAGGCCCAGCACCCAGGACACGGGCCAGTCGATTTGCATATCGGCGGGCCAGTCGGTGCCGAAAACCACCCGGTCTGCACCCACACAATCAATGAGGTACCGCAGGTCGGGCTCGCTGTGGGTCAAACAATCATAGTAGAAGCTGCTCAAATAGGAGCTGGGAGGCTGAGGAATATTCACCCTCGCCTCGGACCTTACTTGCCAGCCCCGGTCCATCCTGCCTATGCCATAGCAGGTGTATCCACCACCGTGGCAGAGGCATACCCTCAAGGAAGGATACTTGTCCATCACTCCGCCAAATACGAAAGAAGCGAAGGTAACGGCCCGGTCCGAAAGGTTGCCAATAGTGTTGGAAAGATGGTATTTGCTGTTTCTCGGACTGACCACGGTGGGCCCGTCCTGATGAATCAGCATCACTGCCCCCAATTGCTCCGCCGCCGCCCACAGCGGGAAAAACTCCGGGTTGTCGTAGGTCTTGCCGTTGACATTGTCCCCTATCATTGCGCCCTTCAGGCCCAGTTCATTAACCGACCGCTCCAACTCTGCAACCGAGGCCGCCACATCCTGCATCGGCAGGTTGGCCAGGCCGGCAAACCGGTCGGGATACTGTTTCGTTAAGCCGGCCACATAATCGTTGCACTCGTGGTTCATCTGGACCACGGTGTCCAGGTCCCCATCGTAGCAATAAAGGAACGAATGAGTGGACAAAATATGGATGTCGACCCCAAGGGAGTCCATATCCTTGATTCGTTCTTCGGGAGTCCACATCCCCCGCGGTGTGTAGTCTACGAACCGCCTGGCAACCAGTTCAGGACTAAGGGTGTAATACCCGGTGCCCTCCCTCATAGACTTAAGACAGTTCTCCGGAGTTATATGGGCATGTATATCTATGCTGCGCATCCGCAATAACCTCCAGGTTCAGCTTTTTGATTACCCACGGGCCAACATTTGCCGTCTTTGCCCTCAAATAGCCACTGAATTTTTACCGAACCAAGCCTACGAGGTAAGCAGGTTTATGTCAACGCAAGTTTTGAAATTCGTTTGCTGAACACCTTTGTTAATTACCTTTAAAAAAGCCGCCCGAAGTTGGACATTACCTTGACCACGGTATATAATTCCGCTGGTAAATGACCGGCAGAAAGCAGTTGCCACCTTAGGCGAAGCTCTCGCATCAGCCCAACTGTATCTGTCGGCTTCGTGTGTCTGATTCAGAGTGGGCTGATGAACCGGAGAAATAGAGAGAAGGAGTAAGAGGTATGGCAGAAAACAACGACCTTATGTTGATGGCTCACCTTATGCGCCGCGCCGGCTTTAGTGCTTCGTATGAGGAACTGGAGGAGCGTACGGCCAAGGGCTATGAAGCCACCGTGGAAGAACTGCTCCATCCTGAAGAGCAACCCGACCTGGAAATGGACGTGATGAACCGCTACATGCACGGCTGGCGGGATATGAACGGCCTGATGTCCAACCAGGGTTACTGGGCTTACCGAATGGTAAACTCCGTCCGCCAACTGGAAGAGAAAATTTGCCTCTTCTGGCACGGTATCTTCTGCGTGGGCGATTCAAAGTGTATGCGGTCCCGCCAGATTCTCCTGGAGTTGAACAACTTCCGGGCCCACGGTCTGGGCAAGTTTGATAACTTGTTGATGTATCTTTCTACCGATCCGGCCATGCTTTATTACCTGGACAACCAGCTTAGCCACAAAGAAGCCGTGAACGAGAACTGGGGCCGTGAGCTTCTCGAGTTGTTCTCCATGGGCGTGGGAATGGACGGCGAAGCCAACTACACCGAAGACGATGTGAAATCCTGCGCTCAGGCCTTCACCGGCTGGACCATCGCCAACGCTATCCCCCGGTATCCCTATGGCAGCTACGCCAACCGGTTCCTCTACAACAAGTTTGACCACATTGAAGAGGAAAAGACCTTCCTGGGCGAAACCGGCAACTTCAACGGCCAGGACATTGTCCGCATCATCTGCAAGCATCCGGCTACGGCCCGCTTCGTGGCCCGCCACCTCTACAATTACTTTGTGGCCGACGAACCACAGGTTCCTGCCTGGCAGCACACCCCTCCTCGGGACATGGAACTCATAAAGGCGCTTGAGGAAGAATATTTCAACTCGGGTTACGAGATTCGGGCCATGCTCCGAGTCCTGTTCAATTCCGACAGCTTCAAGAACGCCCGCTTCGCCAAGGTCAAGAATCCCTGCGAAGTGGTGGCGAGCACCCTGCGGCTGGTTGGAGACTTCCAGACTCCCAGTCCTCGGTTCTATGACCCGGTTCTGCAGATCCGCTACATGGGCCAGGACCTGCTCAACCCGCCCACGGTAGAGGGCTGGCACACCGGCAAGGAGTGGATTGACAGCGGCACACTGGTGGAGCGGGTCAACTTTGCCGCAGGCGAGATGGGCCGCACCGATGCGCCGGGCATTCGCGCCATTGTCAACCGCTTGGCATCTCACGGCGAGGTTATTTCCGCCGAGGAACTGCTGGACGGCTGTCTCGAAATCCTGGGCGGTTATGAATTGATGGACGAGACCAGGGAATTGTTCCTGTCCCAAGCTCTTAAGACCAGCGAACTTAACACCGCCAGTGAAGAATTCGCCGTGCAGGTCAGCCAGTTGCTCCAACTCGTAGTGGCCACCCAGGAGTACCAGTTCGCATAGCACCGAATGTCAAAATATTCCCAGCCTTCCGTCTAATGCAAGGGAAGTAGGGAACAACACCAAGTTAGATATTTATATACAGGAGGAGATATGACCAGCACCAAGAAAGATCCGGTCCTGGTAGTTCTTCAGCTATCCGGCGGCAACGACTTTATGAATACCTTTGTCCCGTACACCAACCCTTTGTACATGGACAACCGGCCCAATGTTCACATTCCCGTGGACCAGGTAATGCCTATTAATGACGAACTGGGCATTAACCCCAACATGCCTGAGTTCAAGGCTCTCTTCGACGATGGCAAGGTAGCCGTGATTCAGGGTGTGGGCTATCCCGTGCCCAACCGGTCCCACTTCCGCTCCATGGATATATGGCACACCTGCGAGCCGGAAAAGATCGCGGACGAAGGCTGGCTCGGGAGAGCCATCAAAGAAATGGATCCCAACAAAGATAACGTGCTTACCGGCGTAAACTTCGGTCGCGGGCTTCCCCGTGCCATGGTTGCTGGTGGAGTTCCGGTGGCGTCCGTGGGCAACCTGGAGAGCTACGGTGTGCTGACTACCATCGAAGCCGAAGAACAGCGCTCCGAGGCTTTGGACATATTCTCCCGGATGTACTCCCCGGCCATGGGCCACGGTCCGGTGGTGGACTACCTGTCCCAGACCGGTATGGACGCATTGAAGGGCGCCGACATCCTGGCCACGGCCCCAGCCCAATACACGTCGACCATTGAGTACAGCGACAGCTCCATTGGCCAGTACATGCGGAATATCGCGCAGGTCCACTGTGCGGGTCTGGGCACGCGGGTACTTTACACCACGGCTCCCTACAACAGCTTCGACACCCATGCAACCCAGTTGACCGCTCACGCCAACCTGGTCAAGGAAGTCTCTCGAACGGTCAATGACTTCTACCAGGACCTCAAAGAGCACAACGCCACCGAGGACGTGATGCTGTTGGTCTTCACTGAGTTCGGCCGACGGGTACACGACAATGGCTCCGGCACCGACCACGGTTCCGGCGGCGCCGCCTACATCATCGGCGACTGCGTAAAGGGCGGCCTGTATGGCGAATATCCCTCCCTGGAAGCCGACAAGCTGTTGGACGGCGACCTGCACTTCAACAACGACTTCCGCGGCCTGTACACCACCATACTGGAAGATTGGTTCGGTCTCGACGCCAAGCCTATCGTCAACGGCAGCTTCGAAAAGCTGGACTTCGTCAAGAAATAATCCCAGGACAAGCGAAGGGCGCCCCTAAAGGCGCTCTTCTCACCTTTCCTGGCAGAGGTGAAAATGACTACTGAAGTACAAGGTGTAACTTATCGTTACACCCACACTATTGGGCGCGGCGAAGAAGCCGGACCCGGCTTCAAGAACCCCGTTTCCCTAGCCCGGGGCGCCGACAATGTCATGTACGTTGTCAGCCGGGCGTACGACTACCGCGCCGACTCGAAGCGCATTACCGTCTGCACGGTGGACGAGGACTACATCGGAGAAATTGGAAACGGCGGTCGCTTGGGCGGGGACCTGATGGACACCGGCGAAAACGCGTCCGACGGCTCCCTGGTCTGGCCTACCGACATTGCCCTGGACGGCGAAGAGAACCTCTACATCACTGATGAGTGGCTCAATCGTATCGCGAAGTTTTCCAAGGACGGCGACTGGCTGGGCTCCTGGGGCGTGGTCGGAGACGGGGAAGGCCAGTTCAACCAGCCTTCCGGCATCCACATTGACGGTGACGGCAATGTGGTCTTGGTGGATACCGGCAATAACCGCGTCCAGAAATACACCAAGGACGGAAAGTACATCTCGTCCTTTGGCAGCTTCGGTACCGGTGATGGCGAGTTGAACATGCCGTGGGGCATTGATATTGATTCCGATGGCAATATCTACATCGCCGACTGGCGCAACGACCGAATCCAGAAGTTCGACAGTGACGGCAACTTCCTGATGAAGTTCGGAAGCAGGGGTACCGGGGAAGGTGAGATGAGACGCCCTACCGGTGTGGCCGTGGATGGAGAAGGTATCATCTACGTGGCAGACTGGGACAATGACCGGGTTCAGGTTTTTGACAGCAACGGCCTGTTCATAACCGTGATTATGGGCGACGCCACCCTGTCCAAGTGGGGAATAACCAAGCTTGACGCCAACCCTGACATGAAGCTCCAGCGGGAAATCGCCCAGGGCTTGGAGAGGGAAAGGTTCCTGCGCGGCCCCATTGGCATAGAGGTTGATGATCAGGACAGGTTGTTCATAGTCGACTCTCAGCGCAACCGGATCCAGATATACCGGAAGATACCTCCCTTCTTTGTTGGCATGTACGACGGCGCTCGCCTGTAAAAACGGTTCGCGCAGTCTCCCAATTGCCAAGTTAGACTAAACTTAGCCCCCGCGCAGCCAACTGCAGCGCGGGGGTTACTTATTAATGCCATGCCATCCGAATTATCCCTACAGGTTATCCGGGCCGATCAACTGCCCCCTACTACTTACCAGGAAATCCGCAATCTATGCGACGACGCCTACGGCGAAGACCTGTCCCTCCTTTTCGCAGCCTATAGCGCCGACTTCCATGTGCTGGCCTGCCTGGAAGACAGACCGGTTGGACACGCGATGGTGGTTACGAGGTGGCTGCAAGCGGGCGATGAACCAATGCTTCGAACTGCTTCCGTGGAAATGGTTGCGACCGTGCGGGAGTACCGCAATCAAGGAATCGGCTCCGAGGTGATGCAGAAAGTCATCCAGGCCGCAGCAGATGAGGGATTTCAACTAGCCGCCTTATGTCCTGGGGATACACGGCTCTATGATCACTTGTGATGGGAGTGCTGGAGAGGACCACTCTACATCCGAACCCATGACCTTTCGGCAGAAGAAAGACACGCCCTGATTCCTACACCGGAAGAGCGGGTGATGATCTCGAAGCTGCCCCTGACGCCGCCGCTCGACCTCGACAAACCACTATCCGCGGAATGGCGCGGCGGGGGAGAACTCTGGTAGCCGGTTCACTCGCCGGCAAGCAACTGATGCTGGCCGATATAGCCTACAACAACCCTCTCCCTCTGCCTGTCCCAGTAAAAAGCTATCCTGATAGTATTTACCGCGTCCTCACCCACACCCTTACCGATAGTCTCGTTTAGAAAGTAGGCTTTTCCATTCACCAGCATCCGATATTGGCCTTCGTTTTGAAAGAAGGCCCTGTCGTGCCGGTTGTTGGAATACTTCCAGCGGCATGCCTGGTAGAGGGACTCGTTAAGTTTCATGAAGTCCATATCGCCCAATCTGGCCGGCAAGTAAGCGGTTGCCAACCATTCCAAGGCGTCGAGAACAGACTGCGGATCTTCAAAGGGGTTGCCGTTGACCCACGATTCTGAATTCAGCCTGAAGAGCAATTGCTTGGGAAAACGTTCCTGCGCCTGCGAAACAACTGCGTTCAACCCGTCAACGGCGGGAGAGTCATTCGCAATGGGGGGTTCATCTAATTCGGCAGGATCGGCGGAAGCGGCTTCTTCTTCATCTACAGTAGCCTCTGCAGAATCACCGTTTCCCAACTGTGCCTTGAGAAGTTCAATGTCCTCACGAAGAGACGTCAGGCCGGCCAGAATGGAGGCGTTGACGCTGTCGTCAGAGGTCTGCTCCTCCTCAACAACCGGCGGTAGTGGTTGTGGTAGCTCCGACTCCAAAGACAGCATTTCCGCTGCCGCTATTTCTTCAAAGATGGTGTCGGTTTCAGGTTCAACCGCCGTCAGCGCTAAAATATCTCCTTCCTCCGTAAGCTCAATGATCTCCTCTTCGGCAAGTGTCATAGATTCTGAGGCCGCAATTTGATCAAGGTCAGGGGAAGAGTCAGCGCCAGAAGTTGTCGCCTCAAAAACTATGGTTCCCCCAGAGGGAGAGAATGTCGGCTCTAGGTCGCTTACGGTGGAGATAATCTCCGCTTCCAGCTCTGCTCTCCGCCCGGCCCGGGAAGACTCAACGCTCCGGCTCTGGGCCTGGTCCCTGATTGGCCGGTACTGACTCAGCAACAGCTCCAGGTTAATTACCTGCGCCAGAGTTTCAAGAGCGACCTCAGGTTGAATTCTATTGGTAGAAGCCCAAAGCCCAATGTTTCTTTCCAGGTAAATCAATTCGTCGGAGTATTCCAGCCAGATGTCTTCCATTTTGGTCTTGAGCTTGTTGACCGCATCCCTGGCCCGCTGCTTTTCCTTTTCTTCCCGAATCTCTGCTATTGCAGCGGCAAACTCCTCGGCGGCTTCCCACTGCGGCGCATCCGGGCGAAGCGCCATCAAGAGTTCCTTCCAGCGCTCAAAATCCACTCGGTCTGAAGGGTCTTCCACTTCCGAAGCCGGTGGGGGCAATTTGCCCGACACATACCAGAGCATTAAGCCGACATCGTTGTGGTCGAAGCCGGTACGGTCGGCCAGGAATTGGTTAAAGTTAGTCTGCCAATCTTTGGCGTCCCAGTAACCTCGAAAGGTCCTTTCCTGGCGGTCGGGACCGTAAGTAGGTTCATCGTTCCACTGCAGATGCTGGACTACGCTCTCATAAAGCTCTCCCTGGACACCAACCCAAGCCCTGAGGACAGCCTCGGTAAGTTCATCCGAGATTTCCATCTTTCGAAAGACCGGCGTATGCAGGTGATGAGTCGGAGCATCCGGAACATCTTGCAGCTGGAACCCTACCCCAGGCACCCTTAGTCCACTATTGCGAATGGCAGCATCCAGGGCCCGCTTAATCTCACCAGATAGCTGTTCGCGCGCCTCCAGAACTTGCCATACCACCGACGAAGCGTAGCCTTCGTCCAGCCAGTCCTGGGCAGCCATCAAGAAGGACGACAGGCCTGGTGGCTGAATAGAATTAAAAGTTTGGCTAGTCATTGTTACCGTCCTCCTTTCAAGAGTACGCTAAAGGCGCCATAGTCAATTTCTAACACCACATCCCCACCCCCTAGAACAGTTAACAGCCGTCCGGCCTGTCCTTAAACGCGACACCAGGTAAGTTTTGGGTTTGCCCGGGACTTAAGCTGGCCCGTTTTGCGAGACACAGTTCAAGAATTATCGAAGGCCACAAGTCAGAAATATCAGTGCTCTCATGTCATTAACAGTTCCAATTAGTTTAGCATAAATGCCTTTAATAGGTTATACGCCGATGTAATTTGAAGAAATTTACATGATTTTTGACATCGCTTCTCCATCCTCATATCATTTGAATCCTTGCTTCATATACGCGGGAACAGCCTCTCTTTGCCCATGATTGCTCCCGTACCCACTATCCAGTTTCTATGCAGGGAGCGGTAAGTTGGCAATCGAACGACAACCCGCAGACATCGTGATAATTTCGGTGGTCATGTCCAACGGACTCACCGTGGAACATCGGTATCCCATTAGAAATGTCGGAAACCAGCAGGAATTCGAGCGATTCCTGGACCCAATATTGCGGGCGCCCATTGAGGCTTTGATGGGCCTTAGCCCAGCCGAAGCCTTTACACTGGCCAATCCGGTGTCCGTCTACAATATTACCCACGTGATGACATTGAGAGTGCGGGCAGAAGGCTCCAGTCAGGCTATGGCAATGGTCGATCACGTCCACGAGATGGGCTTTTTGGCCCGGGACCGAAGCGGATAGAAGTGAGCTTTCCCAGCCTGAATTGTCAGGCTGTGCTCCCCGCTCCTCGGCACTCCAGGGCTGTGGTAGAATTCCTGCATTCAATGGTTCGCCGCAGATCTTCTGTGCATGGGTCTGGGCTCCATCCAGTTTGCCCGCTGAATAACCCCAGACCGGCTTTGAGTTTATGGAAATTCCTTTGAAATTGAGCATTTTGGACCAGAGCCCTGCTGCCAAAGGAGAAACTGCCGCCCAGGCTCTCCAGCACACCATTGAGTTGGCCCAACATGCCGAGGCGTGGGGCTATCATCGTTTCTGGGTTGCTGAACACCATAACTCCAGCCGTAACATGGGGTCCTCGCCTGAAGTGCTTATTTCCCACCTGCTGGCCCGCACCGACTCCATACGAATTGGGTCCGGCGGCGTTATGCTGCAGCACTATAGTCCCTACAAGGTTGCCGAGAACTTCAACGTTCTGGCTTCGCTGGCTCCTGGTCGAGTCGACTTGGGAATAGGAAGAGGACCAGGAGGGCTGCCCCGTTCCACCCAGGCTCTGCGTCCCCAACCTGGTGACGTACCAAACGGCAAGTCACTGGATGACAAGCTCAAAGAGTTGAGGCAATTCCTTAACTGTAATGCCAATGGCAACTCACTTTCCAGTGGATTAGTAGCAACGCCTTTGCCACCGCAACCGGCGGATGTTTTCCTCCTGGGGACTACCGCAGTCAGCGCTGAGGTGGCTGCCGATCAGAGACTGCCCTATGTTTTTGCCATGTTCCTCAATGGAGACGAGGCGGAAATGCGAAAGGCCATTGACCTTTATCACAGCCACTCTTGTCCCGACCCCGAGTTCCAGCCTCGAGCCATGCTTGCCTTGCCAATTATCGTGGCTGACACCGACCAGGAAGCCGCCGGTTACGCCGAGAATATCAACGTGGTGAGAGTCCGGTTGGCCAGCGGGCGTACTTTTACCGTATTCTCCGAGGAAGGGGCCAGGGAGTTTGGGCGCCAGTCCGGAGAAGACTATACCTTCCAGACCCAGCCGGCTAACGTCATCCACGGGTCGGCCGAAACGGTGAAGAACCGCGTAATGCAAGTGCGTGAAGAATATGGGGTGGACGAGATATTCGCTGTAACCGCCATCGAAGGCTTCCAAAAGCGCCTGCATTCTTATGAATTGCTGGGCAAAGCCATGATAACCAGGGCATAGAGACCTTTCCCTGACTTCCCAGGCTCTCGGAACTTCCCAGGATCTCAGAGCAGGATATATGACAAGCCAACGCAAACTCCGACTGGGAGCCTTTTTTTCCGGTACGGGCAGCAACATGGCATCCTGGCGGCACCCCCAGGCGGTGCCCGATGGGCCCATCAACCTGCAGTACTATCGGGATTTGACTCGCAAAGCCGAGGAAGCCAAGCTGGATTTCGTCTTCTTTGGCGATGGGCTATACATCAGCGAAAAGTCCCATCCCATTTTCCTGAATCGGTTCGAGCCCCTGACCCTGCTGGCCGCCCTGGCTATGGACACCACCCACATCGGAGTGGCGGCTACCCTTTCTACAACCTACAGTGAGCCATTTACCGTGGCGCGGCAGTTTATGTCAATTGACCACATCAGCGGTGGGCGAGCGGGTTGGAACATCGTTACTTCGCCGCTGGAAGGGTCAGCCCTCAACTACAGCAAGCCGGAGCATCCTGCCCACGACTTGCGCTACGAAATGGCCCACGAGTTCCTAGAAATTACCAAGGGGCTTTGGGACTCCTGGGAAGATGATGCCTTTGTTTTCGACAAGGAAGCTGGGGTCTTTTTTGACCCTGAAAAGATGCACCGCGTAAGTCACCAGGGGGAGTTCTACTCTGTACAAGGGCCCCTTAACATTTCCCGTTCCCCCCAGGGCCGACCCGTTCTAATCCAGGCTGGCTCTTCAGAAGCGGGTCGCAGCTTTGCCGCCCGCCACGCCGATGTAATCTTTACCGGCCAACCGTCCCTGGAGACGGCCAGGGCCTTTTACGACGACGTCAAGGGGCGTGCAGCGGAATACGGCCGGAATCCTGGGGAGTTGTTGATTCTCCCCGGGTGCTCGCCAATAGTGGGGCAGAGCGAGGCCGAAGCAGACGAAAAATACCGGGAAATCGCAGGCCTGGTGGAAATGGCAGACGCCCTGAACTACCTGGGCCGTTATTTCGACGACCTGGACTTTACCCAGTTTGACCTGGATGCACCTTTTCCGGAACTGGGTGACTTCGGCCGCAATGGCTGGGAAAGCACTACCGACCGGCTGAAGAAAATGGCGCGGGAGGAAAAACTGACCTTGCGCGAGGTAGCATTAAGAACGACTACGTCGCGACACAAGTTCATCGGCACTCCCGAACAGGTGGCGGATACAATGCAAAGCTGGCTGGAAGGGGGCGCCGCCGACGGGTTCATGGTAAACAATTCGGTGTTGCCCGTCGGCTTCAATGACTTTATTGACCTGGTCGTACCAATCCTCAAGCGTCGGGGAATCTTTCGCACCGAGTACGAGTCCAACACCCTTCACGGTAACCTGGGGCTCCCAATACCTCCCAATCGCTATGCTGGGGCCAAGACCACAAACTGAATACCGCATCTCCCGTCATTCAAGGGTATTCCGAGGCAACGGACCCATCAATACCTGCGGAGTCCCAAGAGAGAGCTAGGGAAAGGCTCCAGATTATGCTCGTTCCGGTTCTTTCATCAGTTCCCCCGCTTCTACCCAGTTTGGTCCGTTGACCAAATCGTACAAGTCTGTAACTTCTTGTGGCGGAGGGGCTGTTAACAAGGTAACTGCCACGGCAAAAAGCGCAGCTGCCAGAAAACCGGGAGTAGCAGGGTTCATTTGCCAGATGCCAACTTCACCCATTAAAGCTACCGTCGCGTGAAACCCCAGCAGGTCAGTCAGAGTCTCGGCGCCCTCCCATCCCAGGCCCATTAACCACCACCAGGTAGATACTGCCGTCCCCGATACCAGCGCAGCCAATGCTCCCCAACGGTTAAAGCGTCGCCAGTAAAGGGCCAGAATAATGGATGGGCCCAAGGCCGCTCCCATGCCACCCCAGGCCAGCGAAACCAGGGCGAACACGGACTCCGGAGAAATTATCGAAATCGCAGCAGCGATTACACCCACCAATAACAACATGCAGCGGCCCATCCACACTCGGGACTGGGTACGCATGGAATAGGCAATCCTCTTGATCAGTGGCACGTCATCGGTAGCTATGGCGGAAGCCAGCAGCAATTGTGAATCGGCAGTGCTCATTACCGCAGCTATAACCGCAGTTAACAGTAGTCCGGCCACTACGGGATGGAAGAACGTTTCTGCCACGACCAGGTAGAGTTTTTCCGCGTCAGGCAGAATTATTCCCCGATCCATCAGGGCCGGCGCTGCCACAAGCCCCATCAACAGCGCAAAAAGGAAGATTAGGACAACCCAGACCGCACCTACATTCCTGCTTCGTGCAATGTCGCTTTCCCGCTGCACTGCCATGAATCTTGAGAGAATCCGATGGGCGCCAAACGCGCCAAAGGCCCATCCCACCGAAGAAAGGAAGAACAGTATCCCCAAACTCTGGTTAGACTTGTCGGTTAAGGGGTTCCAGAAACCTGGAGCTGTGGATTCCACACCTTGAAAGGGGTTGCTGACCGTGAGGATCAGCACTATGGGGATAATGACAAACCCGGCCAGCATAATCAGGGACTGAAATACATCGGTCCGGGATACGGCCAGGAAGCCTCCGATAAAAGTGTAGGACACCACCGCAACCAACGATATGAGCACGCCTATGTTGTGGCCGTTACCCATATGGTCCAAGCCGAAAACCACTTCCAGGAGCTTGGCGCCCGCGATGAGGCCGGAGCAAACGTAAAGCGTAATGAAATAGATACCCACTAATCCGGACAATGTTCGCAATACGCCACTGGAATCCCCAAAGCGTTTCTCGAGAAACTCGGGTATGGTCAGGGAGTTTTCCGCCGCGATGGTATACCGGCGAAGTCGCTTGGCCATTATGGTCCAAGCAAACCAGTGGCCCAGGATAATCGCCGCAACTGTCCATAAATGCATCATTCCCGCGGCAAATGCCAATGCAGGCAACACCAGCATGGTCCAGCCACTGGTAGCCGACGAGGCGGCGCTTAAGGCAGAGGTTACGAAACCCATCTTGCGGCCGCCCAGCACATAGTCGGACATATCGTCCATGTGACGGGCCCGGAATAAGGAAATACCAATAAGAACTACGAAATAGGCAATGAAGACAAGAAGAATCCAGTAAGCGTTGGCGGGCATGGGTGGTTACCTCGAAAAAAGAGCAGGCGAAACGAGCATGGAATACCCAGTAGTCCTTGCGTAGCTAGGTAGAATCCATTGAGAGAAGGATTTCCAGTTGAAGCCAGGGTGGAGTGACCTTTGTTGGGGCATCTGGACGCAAAACCATATCTTATACCAAGTATCCCAGCCTATTTAGTATAGCAAATCACTTTTTCCCTTTCCAGAAGAACACTTTGCTGGGTGGTCGAAGGCTCCTCCCAAGGAATCCTTCGAGGCTTGATCGGTGCAGCACCGTTCGGCCACCACCGCTGGCATCCTCGTCAATAAGAGTGGATGGCACATCCTCCCAGTCGAAGCCCCGTCGGCCAAAGGCATCCCGTTGTTCGAGGACTATGACCCTTTGGCCATCGAGAATCCAGCCATTCGGCGATTCTCCCTCTTTCTTGAGGCTGGCGGATGGCCGCAGAAGGTCGTTGAGTCTGGCCTTAACTCTATCGTACCGTTTCTCGGCATAACCCAGCCAACTTTGAGCCCGGCACCATGCGGGACTATCGCCGGCGACGGCAGTTTCTGCGAGGATACTGCTTATTATATCTGATGAAAGATTTAGCCAGTCCTCGGGCAAGCTGTCTTGATTCAGGTGGTTCAAAATCTCATCCAGGTATCGCCGATAAAGATGGCCGGTCAATCCATCTCGTACACCTTGAATCCGGCTGTGCAGGCGCTGCCTTAGCTCCTCCTTATGCGGCGGTAGCGCTGTGGTCGTGTAGATCATGAGGCTTCTCTTGACAATCTCATCCGGAAAGGCGGTAGGTTCCGCGTTCATTGAAAGCACGAAACCAGGATATTCCTCGACAGGGGGCGGCAGTTCTTCCTTGATGATATCCCTGCCATGATTCGAAAAAGCCCTGCGTCCGATATCGTCAAAAACCACTGGATATCTCTTGTATGCCTGCTGCAACCCTCTCAACTGGCCAGTAGTAAAGCTTCGCTTGTCCACGGTGTTGACCTTTCCAAACATGGAGGTCATCAAAGTATCTACCAGCGTGGTCTTGCCACAGTTTGACTTGCCAAACACGATTGCAAATGAGGGGTAGCGCACTACATCTTCGCCTAGCAGGAGCGCCCTTGAGCGCATGTCACACATAAAGGGCGAAAAGTATAGCCACGACCACAATATGAAGTAGTCAAGCTGTAACCTGGAAACGTCTCCTTCGAAAGCACCTTCGTAATTTCCGAAGTATTCCAACATCAAGCGGGCGTCGACAGCAACTTTCTCCGAATCCCAATCCAATGGAAAATCCTCTCCGGACAACATGGCCTTCCCCTCGGTACGGTTGATGGAAAGGAATCTGTTGTCGGATTCCTCTGCGGACTTTACCAGGCGAATTCTGCTTATTTCCCGCTTCACTTGTGGCGTTATTTGCTGCTTTCCACTTCGAAGCGGTGGCGCCACGGCGGCCAGGCGCGGCCCGATGGCGGCGGCTACCTTCTCGATACGTTCAATCTGAACCGGAAAACTCCAGGCATTCGCACCGTCGGTGGAGCGGTCAATTACGAGGGTGGTTTGCCGGTCCGCAACCGCGGGTATTTCTTCCACCTCAATCTCGGCATGGACAATCCGTTCGGAAGGCAGGGGTATTTCATCGGACGCGGAGTCTCTTATCCCCTGGTACATTCGGGAGTAATGCTCCCAGGCCTTCTGATCATCGTCAAACTTAACCAGCGTTTCGGGTTGCCTGCCTGAGAAAGCACGTTCAGACAGGTTGGCAGAACCGATGATGACCCTTTTGCGCCCATTCTCCATGTTCTCCATCAAGTACAACTTGGCATGAGCGATGTGGCTACGCAAGACTCTGAAGGAAGCCTGTCCGGCTCGTACCCTGTTCAGGATGTGAACGTGGCGCTCATCCGACAATCCCATAATTGCGGCACGGGTGTCGCCGACCGCAACTCTTTGGAAGGCCAGGACATCTTTGATGTCCCTCATTGTTGCTTCGCAGCCAAATACGCACTCAAAGTTATCGAACCCAAATTCGTCCAGCATCCTTACGATGGCTGGAATACTGGCGGAGTAGGTGAGAACCCGCATGCTGTCAAATCCCTGAAAAAGCGCCCAATCGAACTTGCTCTCTTCCAGGAACTGAGAGCTGACAACTCTCAAGCCTTGCCCATCGTCCAGCGAAAAGCCCGCCTGACTGGGCTTGTTGTCACTATTTGAATCTATCGAACTGAAAAAGTCTTGCATACTGAAGTTCCAAGCGAATCCCCCTCAGACAGATACCTGAAGGGGATCAGTAGATCAATTACTTGCCTGACCGGGCCCTCGCCTAAACCCGCCGCAGCAGCTCCTCCTGCAGTTTGTCCACATCGAAGGCTTCGGCTGTTTCGGCTACGCGGACATCGCCTTCCCGTACCATTTGCTCGGCCAGTGTTTCGTTCAGTATTTCCGGCAGTTCCTCTTCCCGCTCCCTACGGCGAATCACGTCCCGGTTATGCTCCGAGAAGAGACGGCGCATGGCCACCACTACCGAATCAGTGGAGGACAGGTACTCCGGAAAGTCGTACTGAACGTACTTTTCAGCGTCGTAATCCTGGTTGCGGAAGTTGAAATTCAACTCCCAGTTTCGGTAGGGCCAGGTTGCAGAGCTCCACAGGCGGCGGAAAGTATTGGGGCGCTTGCTGTACCGTTCCACATTCAGGTACACCATGCGAGTCAGGTTGTCCTCCACCGGCACGGCCCAGCGGGTGCTGCGGAAATAGGCATTGTTGCCGCCCGTGCGGGACATGCCGGGCAGGCGGGTACCGTTCCATTCGTTGACACCCGACTCGTCGGCCTGTGGGGGGCGGACGCGTCCCGGAGCCTGTCCCGTCTTGCGCGCCTTTCGGTCGAAGAACCAGGTCCACATCAGGCGCCACCGGCTTTGGGGCCAGACTCCATCCACCCCCGGGTAATACATCTGGTAGGGGATGTTGCCTTCTTCGTCGTAGTAGTATTTCTCCACGCTCGACTTGCCCCTACCCGGCTGGTAATGCACGTTCTTGTTGTTGACCAGGTTCACTCGGTAGCCCAGGGGAGTTCGGGCACGCCCACCCAAACGGCTTTTCAGGATGCGGATAGCGTTCCTGTGCACCATGAAAGCGTTGTGTGCATCCATGGTATTTTCCAGGACCAGCACCCAGTTGCAGTCGAACATGGTGAAGACCGGACGGTGGATATTGTGATCCTCGAACATTTCCGGCGGAATATCCTCCTGCGGGTCCACCGGTTCACCGTCACCCATCCAGACAAACACCATGCCCTTGATGGTTGCCGTTGGGAATTTGCGGGCCTTCATTCCCGGGGCTCCTACCATCTTTGACTCAGGGCCCTCGGTCAGGAAGGCCACACAGTTTCCCTCGCCGTCAAAAGTGGCGCCGTGGTAGGGACAGGTTACAAAACCGGAGAAGTAGCAGCGCCCCATGGACAGGTAGACCGAGCGGTGGGGACACCAGTCCAGAAGCGCTTGAATCTCGTCATTTGTATCCCGGAAAAAGACCACATCGGTGCCCAGCATCCGAAGGACTTCCGGCTTATCTTTCTTGACGTCCTTGGCTGGCAAAGCCGGATACCAGTACTCGCGGAATCCCGTAGGCGGTATTTTGCTGCGGCGGTCCCCTGGATCATCGGGTTTGCGAAAAGGAGGTGTCTGGTCAAAACCTTGAGATCCCCGTCGCATGTGTTTGTAACCCCCGGGATAACCTGAAAAGGGCTTCACAAGCAGCTTTTTGAGTCCCATGCTACTTCCTCCGATACGACATTTTTCCAGGACATGTTAACGGCTAATCGCCGACTTTCGCAGGATTGGCACCGATTATAGCACGCTGTTTATGCAACAATGGTTCATCGAATCCGTCAGAAGGGATAGGGCTGCCCGCCCCCAACTGCCAATACTTGCCCCGTAATATATGAAGCGTCATGGGAAGCCAGAAAGGCAATGGCCGCAGCCTGTTCGTCCGCTTCGCCCCGACGGCCCATGGGTATTTCTGACAGACGCGTCTGCTGCCGGTAAGTTTCCTGCAGGTCCATTTCCTCCGGCGGCAGTTCCGGCGGTACTGCGCTTATTCCATGGTTCCGGGGCGTCACCCGGTCCTCGGCCAAAGTGCCGCTGGGCGCCATGCAATTCACCCGGATTCCCAAGGGGGCCACCTCCCTGGACAGCGATGTCGTCAGGCCAATCTGGCCGGCCTTGGCAGCGGCATATGGCACCCGAAAAGCGCCGGTCACGGCATGGGTAGCAACATTAACAATGGAACCCGACTGCTGCTCGATCATGTACGGCAAGGCAGCACGGCAACACCACATGGCAGTCCAGAAGCTCTTGTCAATTTCGGCCTGGATTTGCTCGGGCGTGTAGTACTGGAAAGACTGGAACCAGATGGTGCCCCCGGCCACGTTGGCCAGAACGTCGATGCGGCCGAATTGCTCCTGGGCAAAGGCCATCAAAGCCTGCGCACTTTCCCACTTGGAAAGCTCCCCGAGGCAGACTGCCGACTCTCCTCCGAATTCACGCAATTCGTCGCGCACCCTCATGGAAGATTCCTCTACCATGTCTCCAATGACAACCGCCGCCCCTTCCTGAGCCAGTCTTCGGGCGGTGGCCGCGCCGATGCCCTGGCCGGCGCCGGTAACCACCGCCACTTTCCCCTCGAAGCGTCGCGCCCCCGCTGCTTTTGCGTCCAAAACTCCGGCCATAAGTCCTCCTGGCAGTTGGTGTTCCCACCGGTTACCGCAGCCCCTCTTGGGGCATAACCGGGAATCCGGCCCCGTATTGCGCCAATGTTAACCCTTCCGAAAGAGCAGGGCAACACACTATTTTCGTTAGTATGTCCGGACGTGATGCTACAACTGGAAGGTGACTTGAAGACATTCAAGCAAGAATTGCAGTTTACGGCCATATAATGAGTAATATATTACGGTTTAAGTACCTAGATGCCATAGTATTTCGGTTACCAATAGAAATAAGCCGTTGATATTGACACCATACAAACACGGTTGTATATTTGCCTAGATACGGCCCAAAGGGTACATACTACCTCTACTATAAAAGGAGGAATGTTTATGCCGATCCGTTGGATATCCAGCTCAAAGGCGGTACTTTTCGTAGCTCTTCTCTTAACTCTGGCAATGGTTGTGGCGTGCGGCGCCTCCGCCCCCGAGCCTGCCGCTGAACCAGTGGCTCAGGTCGAACCTGCTGCCGAGCCAGCGGCGGAGCCTATGGCCCAGGAGCAACCGGCACCTACGGCAATGCCGGCGCCCGCGGCCGAGACCATGGAACAAGAGATGGCCGAACCCACCGTGGTCCGGTACGTCGAATCCCAGGGTGAAATTCAGGTGGAGACCAACCAGCATTGCGGCGGGAACCGCCCGATAATCTCCCAGTTCCTGCCCTACGTGGAATTCCTGGTTGAAGCCGACCCCGTGACGGCTGAGTTTAACCCCTGGCTGGCGAAGTCCTGGGAGGCCACGCCCGATGCCAAGTCCTGGACTTTCAACCTGCAAGAAGAAGTCCCCTTCCATCACGGCTATGGCAACCTGACAGCCGAGGATTTTGCAACCATGGCGGTCGCTAAGGGCGACGAATCCTGCGCATCCAGCACGACCAGTTTCTGGAAAGAGATGGCTAGCGCAGAAGTGGTGGATGACCACACTATCACCTTCCACATGAACAACCCCTCCCTCCCCATGTTGAGCGTGGTATCAAACCTGCCCACTGGGCTCGAGTTGATTTCGTTCAGCAAGGATCAGTTGGACGAAGTAGGATACGAAAACTTCGACGATGTAAAGCCGGCCAGCACCAGCTACTATCAGTTCACGGAGCGTAAGCTCGGCGAGAGCGTAGTTTACGAGCGAGTCCCTTACGAGCACTGGCGGTACCAGTCTCCCTTCCAGGAAATGGAAATTCGCTGGATTGGTGAAGAAACGACGAGGCTGGCCGGGCTATTGGCCGGTGAGATTCACGCCATCGCTCTGTCCCGCGACCTGCAAGAGTCGGCCATAAACGGCGGCATGAAGGTCATTCCCGCCCAGGTGGCGTTCAGCCAGTTGAGTCTCTTTTTCGGTGGCATGTACTTTATGCCCGGCGACCCCGACTTTGATCCGACCACCCCGTGGGCTGATATTCGGGTACGCAAGGCCATGAACAAAGCCATCAACCGGGACGAGTTGAACGACTTCATCTTCAAGGGCGAGGGCCAGCGGATGCACGTAACTGCCTGCTGCCACGAGGTACTTGATCCCAATATTTACAACCCCGAGTGGGAAACCCGCTGGGATGAGGCCTATGGTTATGACCCTGAAGCAGCAGAACAGTTGCTGATCGAAGCTGGCTATGGACCGGACAACCCGGTAAAGGTCGAAATGCTTAACTACCGTACCTCCGGAGAGCCGGAATCTCCCCTTGCTGTAGAGGCTCTGCCCCAGTACTGGGGTCCGGTGGGCATTGACGTGACCATTACCGACATTGACTCTGGCGCCTACTCCGCAATGCGGCGGGCCAAGCAGATCCAGCACATGATGTACGCCAACGTATTCAGCTTCAGGAAGATCCAGGACCGGGTCCGGACCAACGCGCCTTCAAATACTTCGGGGCACACCTTCGACCATCCTTTCATGCAAGAAAAGTATGAGGAAACCTTGACGGTCTACACCCAGGAAGAAGTGGAGGCAATCGGCAGGGAGGTAGCTAACTTCTGGTACGACCAGTATTGGACCATTCCTGTCTTCTGGTTCCGGTTCAACTTCACAGTTAACCCGGAGGTACTGGAGGACTGGACGTACCTGAATCGCGGTTACTACTGGCACAACCAGGTTCCCGCAACCAACTAACAGGGTCCAGTAAGCTAGTTTCCCTTGTGATCCAGGCTAAATTCCCCCTCCTCACTCGCGAGTGGGGAGGGGGATAGATTAACCCAAATGGCAAGCGGCTTGGTGCCGCCAGAGCCAAGCATCTGTCTCAGTTGTCCGTCAGGATAGAAGTTCTAACTCTGGGCGAAGCAGGAGTGGGCACATGCCCTGCTCTTGAAGCCCGGTAGCCACGCCAGAGGAGAATCTCCGCATTTGTATGGTTGAGTGGGACACTCAAGGGCCAGCGAGGGATTCCCTAAAGGACAATCAAGATGCAGCGTTATATTATAATTCGTGTCTTTCATGCCATTATTACCCTTTTCGCGATAAGTCTTATTATATTTGCCCTTACCCGGGCTAGTGGCAATCCCGAAGACGTCCTGCTGCCCGAAGAAGCAACCCAGGAAGATTACGAACGGCTTAGAGCTTATTGGGGATTGGACAAGCCGCTCCACGTTCAATACGCTGTTTACGTTGGCAACATTTTTACCGGCAACCTTGGAGAATCCATAAAATGGCCTGGGAAGTCAGCCGGGGAGTTGATTCTCCAGCGGCTTCCTGCTACTGCTAGACTGACCCTCGTGGCCTTTACCGTCAGCGTAATGCTGGCTCTTCCCCTGGGTATTTTATCTGCGGTCAAAAAGGACTCCATCTGGGACGCCGGAGGCAAGCTGTTCGCCTTGCTTGGGCAGGCGGTACCCAATTTCTGGCTCGCAATCATGATGATCTGGATTCTTGCGGTCGATTGGGACTTATTCCCAACTTCCGGAAAAGGTGAGGGAACTCTAGACGGAATACATCACCTGATCTTGCCGGCAATCGCTTTGGGAGCATTCGGCCTGGCCGCCGGAATGCGGCTTAGCCGTTCTGCCATGCTGGACGTTCTAGACAGCGAGTACGTTAAGCTGGCCCGAATCAAGGGCATTCCGGAATGGAAGATTATCTGGAAACACTGCCTGAGAAATGCCGCCCTGGTTCCTATTACCTATTTTGGCATTCAGTTTGCCGGTCTGATAACCGGGTCAGTCATTACTGAGACCGTGTTTGCCTATCCAGGCGTAGGCTTGCTTGCCATCGAAGCAATCCGGGCTCGCGACTTCCAGGTAGTGCAAAGTGTGGTGGTCGTATTCGCCTTCATCTATGTGTTTATCAGCCTGCTGGTCGATATTTTTTACGCTTACCTGGACCCGAGAATCCGCCTAACCTGACCGCAGGAGTTAGCCCGCTAATTCAAGGCTAAAGACTTAGTTGAGGGTTAACCGTAGTTCGGAGATCAAGGCGGCATTCTAGAAAGCCAGTAATAAATCACGGGCAAGAATGCCAGGTTTCGTGAATTTAGAATTCTTAAGTGAGAGACTTTTAGGCACACCAAACTCGTCAATTCTGAACAGCTACCATTACGACTGGCTTTATGTCAGGTTGTAAGGAGATTGCTCAATGGCAATAATGCAACAAGTCGACCAAGTTGCCGGTTCGCTCCAGGCGGGCGGGAGATTAGCCAGAGGCTGGCAAGCGGCACGGCGCTATCCATTGATTCCAATGGCAATCCTGATATTCGTGCTTGCCCTGCCGGGTGTATTTGCCACCCAGATCACCGACGCTTGGCTCCAGGATCCCCTGGAAGGAAGATTAACCGAGCGGCTTACCCCACCGGTGTGGCAGGAGGGAGGAACCTGGGATCACCCCCTGGGCACTGACAAGGTTGGTTATGACGTCGCCAGCCGCGTCATCCACGGGGCGAGAGTTTCCCTCATAGTTGCAGGACTCTCCATTCTAAGCGGAGGGTTCGTGGGAACAGTTTTGGGACTGATGGCCGGTTTTTTTGGAGGCTGGCTGGATCACGTAATTATGAGGTTAGTAGACATCAAGCTCTCTATTCAGGCGGTGCTGCTGGCCTTGGTCCTGGTCGGGGTTATGGGGCCAGGTTTTCACACGGTAATTATCGTTATCGCTTTGGTCCTGTGGGTTCGTTACGCCCGCTTAGTGCGTGGGGAAGTCCTGGCCCTGAAGAACCAGGACTTTGTGTCCAAGGCCCGGGTGGCGGGCGCTTCCAACTTCCGTATAATCAGCCGTCACCTGTTTCCCAACGTGGTCAACACCATCATCGTGCTGGCAACCCTGGAGGTCGGGCAAGTCATCCTCCTCGAGGCCAGTCTTAGCTTCCTTGGTGTTGGCATACCCAGGCCCACCCCGGCCTGGGGACTAATGGTAGCCGATGGGCGCAACCTGATAGCGGCGGGTAATGGTTGGTGGATTTCCCTCTTCCCTGGCTTGGCTATTTTGCTCACCGTCCTTTCAATGAACCTGATGGGCGACTGGCTGCGGGACAGACTGGACCCCAAGCTCCGGAACTTGTAAGCACAGTCACTCTCCCTTTGCTTGTGGAGAGGGGCGAGGAAAGGGAGAAACTAAACGGGGCAGGTTTGAAGCCTGCCCCGTCACTTTTTGATCAACCCTTTTGATTTCGTCTTAATTGAAGGCAGGCATTACCTCTTCCGCAATCAGCCTAAGGCTGCGCTGCACTGCCTCCTTGGGCAACTGACCACCGGGGTTCAATTCTGCTGTGAAACCGGTGATTCCCAGCTTTTCCCGATACTGGTGGAGCTTGTCAATAACCTGGTCCGGGCTTCCAACAATTACCTTGGTATCAAGAATTTCCTCGTAGCTCATTGTCTCCAGGCGGGCCAGCCTTTCCCGGCGGGCCGCAATCTGTGCCTCGCCAGTACCGGTACCCGCCAAGGCCTCTTCAAACCGGCCCTGTTGGAACCGCTCACGCATCCGGCGGAAGTAGCTTTCTATGGTTTCCCGAGGTTCCTCGACAGCATCTTCACTGCTGGGAGCAACGTACATCGGGAAGCGTACTGATATATCGCCGCTCTCCCCGGGGTGGCCGGCCTTTGTCCATGCTTCGTGGTAGCTCTTCATGTTGGTTTCCAGTTCATTCACGTCCATACCCCGCATGGACAGGAAAATGGGAAATCCCAAGCGTCCCACTCGTTCGAAACTGTCCTCGCCGCTGGAAGCAATACGAACTTTCGGATGGGGCTTGGTATAAGGACGCGGCGTCAGCCGGGCATTAGTGATATGGTTGTACTTGCCTTCGTAGGAGAAAGTCTCACCACTGAATGCCTGCATTATTATTTCCAGGGCTTCCTGGAACCGGTCTTTGCTTTCCAGGTAGTCAATGCCCATGGTGTCGTAGGCCCGAATGTTGCCGCTCCGACCGACACCGAACTCGAAACGACCCTCGCTTATCTGGTCAACGGTGGCCGCCTCTTCGGCAATGCGGAGGGGGTGCACCAGCGGCAGCACATGCACCGCCGAGCCAACCCGCAACTGTTTGGTCCGGGAAGCGATGGCGCTGAGAATTACCATCTGGGCGGAGTGAACGGCCCGGTCCGGCGTAAAGTGCGTCTCTCCCAGCCATGCCGTATTCAAGCCCAATTCATCTGCAAGGTCGACCAACTCGAAGGTATCTCGGAAAGCATCTTCATGGGCGCCGCCATAAGTCGGAAAATCGAGAAAGATACCAAAGTCCATATGGTTTACCTCCTGATTCGCTTCTTTGAGGTAGCCGCCCCGTTTGCTAACCCATTAATTCTATATGATATTCGACGGGGGACTATGCAATAGCAATTCGCTACAGTCTAAACCTATCTCATCAAAGGGTCAAATATAAAAGGCCAAAGAGTATAGGGAGCTGCTTTTGGAGAGACCTCGACGAATTCCATTCTTCGTGCCCCCCGATATAATAGAACATGAACCTAGCCTGGCAGGTCCCAGCCGATCCAGTTACAAATAGCACGCCCCATTATCAACTCCTTGTCAGACTCGCTGAGCCAAGACAATTCCTCGGTGAACATGGTAATGCATTGTTTCCACGAGCAGGGCATTCGGGTAATGTCCGTGCCCCAGAACATCCGCTCCGGGCCGAAAGCATCGTAGACCTGATGGATGTAGTCGTGAATGTTGGTGTAGGGGTATGCCTCGCTCGAATAGCTCGGACCCCCGGTCGCCTTAACCGCTACGTTAGGAAACTTGGCGAGAGCTAGAAGGTCGGGCAGGTTGGCCCATGCCTCTGAGTCGGTGGCCCCGCCGCCGCGCCCAAAGTGGTCAACTATCAACTTCACCTCTGGATTTCTTTCGGCGATTGTGCCTACGTCTGACAGAAAACCGGAGCAAGCCAGGGCCACGGGCAAACCGGCTGCCGCAGCGGCCGGCCACAACCAGTCCATGGTGCCGTCGGTGGGCCAGGACAGCATGTTAGGCTGCTGGAATGTAAAGCGAAGGCCCAGCATACCCGGCTGTTGCCTCCAGCCCTCCACTAGGCCCCGACTGGACTCCTGGTCCAACGGGAAATTGCCAAGAATCGAAAGGCGGTTAGGATGCTCAGCCGCCGCTTCCAGGGCCAGTTGACTGGAATTAGGGTCCCAGCCCGGAGGATGAATAACCGCCGCGTCTACCCCGGCCTCGTCCATTTCCCTGAGCAAGTCTTCCTTCGTAAACGAGGTAATCTGCCGGTGGGCCGGGTTGGTGGGGAGATTTGCTCCCCAGACATGAACCTGCGCGTCAACTATCAGCATAAATTGCTCCTTAAGACCGTCGGTAAATTAATGGGACGGCTTCGACCCGGTTCCTGGGAAGAAAGCCGTCCGCATTGACTAAAGGCCTGCCTTGGACCAGCCTTTACTGGGCAACGCCCCGCTGCACCAGTTTCTCCGGAGTGGCAACTTCGAAGATTTCCAACAAGTATTCGTCCAGTAACTCCTGCAGCTTGGGGTTGAAGTCCCTGACAGCCTGAGGAATATTCTGAGGCCAGTTAGGCTCGATTGAGTCCTGTGCCCACTCGGCATAGACTCGGTTGGGTGTGCCAGGCAGACCCTGTCCCTCAATATAAATGCGCGCCTTCTCACGGCCGTTTTCTTCGTAAGCTTCACAAATCTTGGCCAGATAACCGGCCACGGCCCAGGCCTGGCCTGGCTTGGTTTTACAAACTCTCCGTACCAGATACATGCGTAACTCTCCTAGTGGAAGATGGTGCCATTATAAATCGGTGCATTGGGATTCGCTAGACACAAGACTACAACAATGCAATCCGCCAGGACGCACAATCCAGCCATCAACCTTCCAGCCGAATTTCAGCCATACTTGCCCGTAACCCAGCACAGACTAAGTTTGGTTGCCAGGAACGCCACTGGTATTCATAATGGCCGGAAATGAACCCAACCAGACTGGATTCGCCAAGTAACGGAGGACCTATGCAGCTAGAAGGAAAAACAGCCCTGGTAACCGGGTCCGGCCGCAATATCGGCCGTTCCATCGTGCTCGCCCTGGCCAGGGAGGGCGCGGACGTAGTGGTAAACGCACGTTCCAACCGCGAGGATGTGGAATCGGTGGCGGCCGAGGTTCGGGAAATGGGCCGGCAGGCCCTGCCGATTTTGGCCGACGTGGGCAACCGCGAGGAACTGGAACAATTGCTTGACCAGACCCTGTCTGAGTTCGGCCATCTGGACATCGTCATTAACAATGCCTCGGTGCGCCCCCACAAGCCCTTTACCGAGATGAGCTACGACGACTGGCGGGGTGTTCTGGCAACCGACCTGGACTCGGCGTTCATCACCTCGCGGGCCGCGGTGCCAGGGATGCTGGAGCGGGGCTGGGGCCGAATTATCAACCTGGGCGGGCTACAGGCTCATCAGGGCCGTCACGGCGGTGCCCACATCTCTGCCTCCAAGGTTGGACTGGTGGGTTTCACCCGGGCCCTGTCCACCGAGTTGGGGCCCAACGGCATCCGGGTCAACTGCGTGGTGCCTGGAATGATAGATACCTCTCGTGACGGCGGAAACGCGCCCCGCACGGGCAACCGCCTGTCCGACATTCCGGCGGGCCGAATGGGCAGCACCGACGATATCGCCAATCTGTGCCTGTTCCTTTGCACCGATGCCGGCGATTACATCTCCGGACAAACGATTCACGTCAATGGCGGTGAGCGCACCTTTGGCGGGTAGGAATTGCCCCTTGTCTAAAGGACGGGTTCAGTAGTAAAGTCAGAGTTAATCGTAAGCAACCAACATCAAATCAGTATAAGGAGGGGCAAAATGTCCAGAGTCACCCTCATCCAGCACATAAACATTCAGGTCAGCGACCGAGAGAAGACTCGGAAGTTCTACGAGGATGTTCTTGGCGCCGAGTACCTGGATCGTGGTCCGGAACTCAACGCGCGGCAGCTTCAGCTGCGTATTGGCAACGGCGAGATTCACACCACCGATTCGCGCAATCCGACTCCGGTGCCTTCAGTGCATTTCGCAGTGGAAATCAACGACTGGGACGAACTGATTGAAAACCTGGAGCAGCTTGGGGTTCCCTACACCACCACTCCGGGGCGGCGGAACGAGACAGAAAATTCCTTTGGCCACCGGGAATATAGCAATGGTTGTTACACCTACATCCACGACCCTGACGGCAACATGATTGAGCTGGTCCAGCATCCCATGGGCATTGAGGATGCCGACGGCAACAAGATTGACATGCAGCACTATGACGAAAGTCCCCAGTGGCGCCGTCTCCCGCAGTACAACTCAGTGCCCGCTTAGCGACCAGACTCATTAGCTGATGCAGGAGAATCGAAATGGCTACACAAACTGAGACTACACACGGGGTATCCAGCCCTCTGGTAACTATTACCGAACTGGATCACATAGTCTTGCGCGTCAGGGACGTTGAAGATTCACTCCGCTTTTACTCGGAGATTCTGGGCCTGCAGGTAGAACGGGTGGAACAATGGCGGGCCGGAGAGGTGCGCTTCCCGTCGGTCAGGCTAAATGCCGATACGATCATTGACCTCTTCGCCAGTGACCAGGAACCCCTTGGCAAAGACGGAGCCAAGAACCAGGACCACTATTGCATGGTCATCGAGCCCACCGATATGGAAGCACTGAAGGCAGAGTTTGAGGCGTTGGGCATAGAGATCCAGGCCGGCCCAGGCAAGCGGTGGGGCTCCCACGGCGACGGCATCTCCCTCTACATCTACGATCCCGATGACAACGTAGTAGAGTTGCGGCACTACTAAGCGGGAAAAGATTGAAATCGTGCCCGCGGACGCCCGGCCCGTCTGGCCGGTACTCGCAGGAATAACGATGGGCGTTGACAAACATAAGGGGCAGGTAAGCAGCCTGCCCCTTTTCCTTTGACCCAGTAGAACCCCAAACTCAGGTCAGACGCTAACCTCCCGTCCTTCGGTTAATCATGGCCTGGGCCAACGGGCTGGCCCCGGGCCTTACCACAACATTAACCAGCGAAGGAAGGCCTGAACTTATGGCTCGCTCCACTGCCGGACCTACTTCTGCTGGATTTTCCACGTACTCGGCGTAACCGCCAATAGCTTCGACAACCTTGTCGTAGCGAACGACCCTCAGGTCAGTGCCCACCGCCCGGCCGTAGTACGCCAACTGGAAGGTCTTGTCTATGCCCCAGTTCGAGTCGTTACCCATTACAGTAGTTATCGGCAAGTTGTGGCGTATGCAGGTGTCGTATTCCATGGGATAGAAGCCGAAGGAACCGTCGCCGCAGAAGACAAACACCTTGCTCTCGGGATGCGCCAGCTTGGCAGCCATGCCGTAGGGTATGCCCGCGCCCAAGTGGCTCAAAGGTCCCAACCGGAGGAAGTGGCCGGGCTTGCGGGCGCTGAAGTAGGACCGGCCCCACTGCACGTAATCCCCGCCGTCCATTACGATGAAGCTATCGTCATCTATCAGGTGCTCAATGCCAGTGAAGACATCCAGCGGGTGCATCGGCTCTTCGGCGGTGGCGTTGGAACGCAGTTGGTCCAGCCACGCAGCACGGTCCTGGTTAAGCTGGGCCACCCAGCTGCTTATGTCGGCTCGATTTCCTTGGCCCGCGGCGGCCGTCAACTGCTCGGTGATGGCTCCCAGATCTCCCAGCAGGCCGACGCTAACGCCCCGGTTGCGGCCAATTTCTGCCGCGGCGGGGTCGGCCTGGATCAGCTTGGCGTCAGGACTGAAAATTTGGCCATAACGGAAACGATGGTCAAGCCGTTTTCCAAGCAGCAGCACCACGTCGGCCTCCCGGAACCGGCGCGCGGTCGCGTTCAAGGCTCCGTCGGCATACCCGAAGCACAGGTCGTGCTCATCGTCAATCATGCCCCGAGCTTGTTCCACTGTGAATGCGGGAATCCCCGTGGCCTCGACCAGGGCGGTCAACTGTTCCTGGGAGGCAGTGTAGCGGGCCGGATTTCCAACGATTATTACCGGCCGCTGGGCCTGCCTCAGCAAGTCGGCGGCCTGCTGGATCAGCGCAGGATCGCCCTGGGGCCGCCCCATGTTGCGGTATTCGCTGGGCAGGAAGGGAGGCAATTCTTCTTCAGATATGGGTTCATCCTGGATGTCGATGGGCAGAGTCAGATGCACCGGCCCCGGTCGACCATCCATGGCGGTCCGGAAGGCAGTGGCTACGAATTCGGGAATGCGCTTGCGGTCGTGAATCAGCCACGAACCCTTGGTAACCGGAGCGGTCATTCCTATCTGGTCCACTTCCTGAAAGGTAGTCATCCCCTTTTCGGGCAGTTCTGCGCAACCGGCCACGAAAATCACCGGGCTCTCTGAAGTGTAGATAGCAGGCAAGCCCGAGATGGCGTTGGAAAAACCGGGACCGCCGGTGAACAGCGCCACGGCAGGCTCTCCGGTTATGCGGGCATACCCATCGGCCATGTGCATTGCCGCACCCTCGTGGCGAGTGTCGATAAATTCAATCCCCTCGTCGGCCGCTGCGTCCACCAAGGGCAGCACGGTATCTCCGACGATGGTAAACACCCGCTTGATGCCTTCCTGTTTCAGGCAGCGGATGAACAGGTGACCCCCATTCAGGTTGGGCATAATGAACTCCTTTGTTACTTGGGCAAATAGTTGTAGCTCGGTCAAGTTGCCAAGTGGAAATGTCTGCGTAAGAGCTTACCTTCACCGCCAAATTTCGGCAAGGGAAGTGAATCTACGATGGTTTGAACCCTTGCCCCAAGGGGTATATATTCCGTTCATGGGAACTCTTTTTGTTGTGGGTACACCGATAGGCAACCTGGAAGATATCACCCTCCGGGCATCCCGTGTGCTGGCGGAAGTGTCCCTGGTGGCCGCCGAGGACACGAGGGTAACCCGACGGCTGCTGTCCCACCTGAAGGTCCGTGTTCCCTTCGTCAGTTGCAACGAGCACAACTGGTCAGCGCGCCTTCCCGAGCTTTTGACAGCCCTGGAAACTGGGGACGTTGCCCTGGTCACAGACGCGGGAATGCCGTCGGTCAGCGACCCCGGTTCGGAGATCGTCCGCCAGGTCGCGGTAGCAGGGTTCTCCATCGAAGTTATCCCTGGCCCCTCGGCAGTGACGACAGCCCTGGCAGTGTCCGGCTTGCCCGCCGACTCTTTCCTCTTCCTAGGATTCCTGCCGCGGCGTCGAGCAGAACGTAAGAGAAAGCTGGCTGCGGTAGCCGGCGTGGCCGATACCCTGGTGATATTCGAAGCCCCCCACCGGTTACGGGCCACGCTGGAAGACTTGCTTTCCGTCCTGGGCGACCGTCAGATGGCAGTATGTAGGGAACTGACCAAGCTACACGAGGAAGTCAAGCGGGCGCCAATTTCAGAAGCCCTGAATTACTTTGCCACACCCAGGGGCGAATTTGTCCTGGTGGTGGCAGGCTTTAAAGGAATTGCCCACAATGAGGAAGAGATTGACCTGGAAACGGTACGCCAGGAGTTGGCCGACCTCAGAAGGTCAGGGGCAAGGGCTCGGGAAGCGGTAGCTGAGGTAATGGCCGTCACTTCCTTAACCCGGCGGGAAGTGTACCGACTCTGGCTTGAGTCGGGAGAATCCCGTCCTGCTTAAGTAGCACTTTGCCGGTGACCAATAATCACCAGGTGGGCCTGAACCACGCATCCATCCCACCGAGAATGGCGGCGCCCTTGTTCCAACCTCTCGGGGGATGTTGATCAGCTATTACCTAAGGGGCCTTCCATGCCTGTGGTACACTAGCCCTTTCTGTGGTGGGACCTGAGGGCGTCTGCTCAATACTACCGCCACTTGATCCTCCCCAACGAGCGACACCTTGGGACTGGCACGTCAAATCATCTCCGCACCCCGCCGAGCGCAGGGAGTCTTCTACGGCTGGTGGCTGGTAGCCCTTAGCGGCTTTACCATGACCATCGCCACGGTACCCCTTTACCACGCCATGGCCGTCTGGTCGGTGGCCCTGGAAAGCCACTTCGGCTGGAGTCGGGGACAACTGGGCCTGGCCCTGACCTTCACTCGCATCGAGGGCGGGCTGATGGGCCCCATCGAAGGCTACCTTACTGACCGGTTGGGCGCCCGCCGGATGATTTTCATCGGCCTGGTTGTACTTGGCATTGGCTTTCTCATATTCGCCGGCGTGCGGAGCCTGTGGATGTTCTACGTGGCATTCATTGTTATGGCGCTGGGCCAGGGTCTGGGAAGCTGGCTTCCCCTGATGACCACCATCAACAACTGGTTCTCCCGGCGGCGGGCCACGGCGATGGGTTGGTCCAACGTGGGTGGCCGGCTGGGGGCGCTGCTCTTGGTTCCCGCCATTGCCTGGGCCATTGACCCTGAACATGCCAGGCTGGGCTGGCAGATGACTGCCTTAATCCTTGGTGTATTCACGCTGGTGGTAGCGTTCCCCCTCACCAGGTTCATACGCAACCGGCCCCAGGACTACGGTCAACTTCCCGACGGAGACCCGCCGCCGCCGATTTCCCCCACGCCGACATCACCAGCGACGGAGGAAGTGGCAGCACCCTCCGGACGCGCCGACAGGCCCAGACCTGCTGCCACTGCACGCCGGCCAGCGTCGCAAGATGAAGGGGACATGACTGCGGCCCAGGCCCTGAAGACATCCGCCTTCTGGTTAATATCCTTCGGCCACGGCTTCACCTCAATGGTAATTCTGGCCATTATGACTCACCTGGGCCTGCTGCTGAAGGACAAGGGCTTTGACGTGCAGACGACGGGGTGGATTGTAGTTGTTTACACCGCCACCGCGATGGCATTCCAGTTGGTGGGCGGCTACATGGGAGATCGCTGGCCCAAGAACATTGCCCTGTTTGTATTCACGACCATACAAGCTGTCGCAGTAGTGGTGCTCACCCTTGCCTCCAGCCTGCTGACGTTCTATCTCTTCGCCGTATTGTTCGGAATAGGGTTTGGCGGCAGGAATCCGCTGACCACAGCCATACGGGGTGAATACTTTGGCCGAACGTCCTTTGGCCGCATCCTGGGGCTTTCTACGGTTCCGATGAACGTCCTGTTGTTGATAGGCTCCCCCATGGCCGGCTATATGCGGGACATACAGGATTCCTACGATATGGCCTTCCTCATACTGGCCGGGTTCAACTTCCTTGGCGGCGTGCTTTTCCTGTTCGCTCGAAGACCCCGGGTTGGAACAACGAGGCAATAAGTGGTTGAAAACAGGTGAAACAGTTCCGCCAAATAATAAGGGGAGGGTTTCGAACCCTCCCCTGAAATATTTAACCCGCTCAGCGGCCCTAACTGGCCGGAGTAACTTCCCTTTCGTGGATTTCGATGTTTTGGATTTGCAAGCGCTCCGTAGGAGTCGACCTTTCTCCGCCTGAGCCTGAGGTTACTGCGGAGTTGGCAAGGGTATCCAGCGTTTCCTCACCTTCGGTCAGCATCCCGAAGATCGTGTAATTTGGGGGCAAGCCCACGTTCTGTCCGTGGACAACGAAAAACTGGCTGCCGTTGGTGTTGGGTCCGGCATTTGCCATGGCCAGTGTGCCCTTAACGTAGGGACGGCTCACGGTCTCGTCCTGAAAGCGATAACCCGGACCGCCGCGGCCAGTGCCTTCGGGACAGCCGCCCTGGACCATGAAGTCCTTGATAACCCGGTGGAAGGAACCATCTTCATAGAATCCTTCCCTGGCGAGAAAGACAAAGTTGTTCACGGTGCGGGGAACTTCCGCGGCGAACAGTTCCACGAGCATATCGCCATGATTGGTATGTATTGTAGCCATATAAAGCTTGGTTGGGTCCAGGATCAACGAGGGTGGACTGGCATATTGCTTGGGGGGCATGACTCCTCCTGTGCTATTTATGGAAACAGTGCCCCAGTTTAACACAAGAGGCAACGGTGAAGGCTGGTCCCACAGTACTCGGGATTGACGTTACTTTTTCGCCCTCTGCAAGGGAAAGCAGCGACAGAACGCATCGCAAACGAGCCAAACTAGAATGTAACAGCATCCTCTTTGAACCACTTCCTGATTAACTCGTTCAGCGAGCCATCCTCTTTCATCATCTGGATGGCGTGGTCCAACTTTTCTCGAAGGACTTCGTCACCCTCTCGAACTCCAATCCCAGTGCCAAGTTCGAGTACCACCTCGGGGCCCACGAAGTGCAGTTTGCCTTCGCTGTTTTCCACCACATCCCTCAGGTAAGAATCGCCGGCAAATGTGGAGTCGGCTTCGCCACTCAGCACGGCTTCTACGGCGTCTTCCGCAACTGGATACTCCAATAGTTCCGCAACCTTTCCCTGCAGGTAGTCAGCCTGGACCGTGGCGGTCTGGACCGCAACCCTGCCTTCAACAACGTCCTCGCCGGCACCGACCAGGGCAGCAAAAACCGAAGGTGCAGGAGGATAGTAAGGCTGGGTGAAGTCAATCAGCTCGTCCCGCTCTTCTGTGATGCTCATGGCAGCCATGATCGCGTCATATTTGTCGCCCTGAAGATTGGGAATTATGGATTCCCAATCGTTAACTACCCACTGGCACTTCAGCTGAACACGGCTGCACAACTCGTTACCCAGTTCTATCTCAAAACCCTCCAATTCTCCTGCATCGTTCAGGTATCCAAACGGAGGATAGGCGCCTTCGGTGCCAATGCGAGCTGTTTCCGTACCCCCGCAAGATACCGCAGCCAGAACCAGGAACAAGAGAACAATCACTAGATTCTTAGGCAAACTCATTCCTCACATTCCACCAGTAAAGTTTTGCCAAACGAGCCCTTCAATTATAACCAATACATCGGGTGACTATACTCATCAACCGAAATCAGAACAAACAGAAACGGGGCGGGTTCAAACCGACCCACCCCGTTTCCTTAAGACCTATGCTACGGACCAACCGTCGCGGTGTGTACCTCACACGACGTCTTTGCAAACGCTTACCCCCTGTTATGGGTCTTCGTTTCGGCCCAGGCCACGATCTTTGGCAACGCTGCGTCGACGTCCCGCTGGTCAACACTACGGGCAATTTCGTCGGCCTGGCAGCGAATCAGCATTATTGGCAGCCGGTTCTGAATCTTGTCGAGGGTCCAGGAAAGGGGATCACCCTCAGCGGTAAAGTCCAGTTCCAGCCGATCATTCCTGTCCATGGGCTTGTTGCGATAGTGATAGTGGGGATTGATCCGGAAGCAATCGAAGCGCAACAACTCCTTGTCGTTTCCCTCGATTTCGTTGCCATAAACGTGGATGCAGATGCCTTCGTCGTTCATCGCTCCAACGTCGGTACGGTATTGTAGGCCAAAAGTGACCGCGCCCGCCTGTACCAGTTCTTCCCCGCCACTCGTCGAACCACCCATCTGAGCATGCATTACGGATTGAGTCATAACCATTGCCCTCCTTTTTCGTTGAGTATTGACGTTATTGGCCCCTCAATAAGGGACTTTAACTGATTATACTACCAGTTTTCGTAGGCGCAAGTTCCGCGTCTTAGAATCGGACATGGCCGGTCAAATAGCCCCTCAAAACAACCTCGTAACGCTATGCATCTCGAAAAGCCTCTTTAGTCGATGTATCTGAGCACATTAGACCGATATTGTATATAATCCCGTAAACTGGTCAGCAGTTATCGTCTTAATTGATATGGTGTCTTCGGGTCTCCAGAAATTGACCTGGATTTAAGCAACTCTCACTCCGGTGGGCCATTATGGCTAATTTGTCGCTTTCCAAATTGATTGTGGTTACGGGCCTGGTCGCGGTGTGTCTGTTCCTGGTGGTTGCTTTCTTCCTGGTCTACTTCGCCGACGATGGTACGCAACCAATTGAACTCACAACTGGCTCCCCTGCCAATACACTTCAGGTTCCGGCACTAGAATCTGAGGTACCTCCTTCCTCGGAAACGGGTCAATCGGAAAGCGCAGCGGGCAAGGGTTCCACCCAGAAGTTTCGGGTCTACATCGCCGGAGCGGTCCGCCGTCCCGGAGTGTATACCATGCAATCTGGCGACCGGTTGGTCGATGCAGTGGAAGCTGCCATGGGCGCCACCGCCATCGCAGATCTGGAGGCAGTCAATCTGGCAGTCAGAGTCGAGGACGAAGGGTATTACTATATTCCGAACAAGGCGCCGAAGCCCGTAACCGATGCCCCACCACATACTCATGATCCCACCGAGTCCGCTCCCAGTTTCCCTCCCCTGGCGGCCGACCCAGCAACCGGAAAGCTGCCCGAAGATTCTACTCAGGATCCCGGCCAGACCGGGGCCGGAGACGCGTTGGTAAATCTCAACACTGCCGACCAGGCACAGCTGGAAACCCTGCCGGGTATCGGCCCCGCCCGCGCCCAGGCCATCATCGCTTACCGGGATCAGAACGGCCCCTTCACAGCAGTTGAGGAAATTACTGCCGTTTCAGGCATTGGCCAAGGGATCCTGGGCAACCTTCAACACCTCGTCACAGTAGCCCAATGACACGGCCACAGCCTCACCTACTAACCAACAGCCGTAGCTATGGTACCCAGCTTGTCTTCGTCTCCAACTATTAATCCTCTTTCAATTCGGCATTTCTCTCGACTTCTATGAAGTTGACGAGCCTGGCAGCAGCATGGCTGGCGGGAATGGCCCTGGCACACGGCTGGTATGACGCCAGCCCAACCGCCATCCTGTTTCTTGTGCTCTTCGCCCTGGCTGGGGCCATCATTTGCCGGCTGGTTCAATTTCCCTCCTGGACCGCGCTCCTGGCTGCATCTTGTCTGCTGGGATTGTGGCGGTATGAAATCAGCCAGCCCCCAGTACCGATCATTCCCATTTACGAGGGAGCGGCTATTGCACTGACTGGGACAATCTCCAACGATCCCGAACCCACCAGCAATCGCATCAAGTTTACGCTGAAAGTTGATACTGTTGACGAGAATGCAACCCTTCGAGCCCACCCTTGGGAAGAGCAAGACGGAAAGATCCTGGTTTATGCCCACCCTCCTCCAGAACTGGTCCGTCCGCGGGAAATGCCCTTCTTTCGCTTTGACGACAATTTGCATTTGACCGGCACATCGCAGCGCCCGGAGCCAATAGAGGACTTTGACTATCCGGCCTATCTGGAGAGCAAGGGAATACACGCTATCTTTTGGGCCCAGCAGGCCGAAATTCTTTGGGACGCTGGGGGCTCGACAGAGTTGCCTGGTTCCTTAAGAAAGTTGCCCAACCAGTTCAAGGGCAGAATCTACGAGTTGCGTCATCATCTTGCCCGAACCCTGGATGCTTCCCTGCCGCCATCCCAGGCTGCGTTGGCCCAGGCTCTGCTATTGGGCTTGCGGGGACAATTGCCTGACCAGGTTACCGAGAATTTTCGACAGTCCGGGACATCCCATCTCCTCGCCATTTCGGGTTTGCACTTGGGCATCTTGCTGTTGATGTCATTGGGTCTGTTGCACCGACTTCTGGGAAGGCATACTCCAGTTCCGCTGTTGCTGACCTTAACCCTGGTTTGGATCTACGTCTTGATCAGCGGGGCGCCCGCTTCCGTCATTAGAGCGGCAATCATGGGGAGCGTCTTCCTGGTTGCGTTGGGTTTAGGCAGACCCCGCGAAAGCCTGGCTCCGGCCCTGGCATTTAGTGCAATTCTGATGACTGCCCTCGACCCAAAGCTGATTTCCCAGATTTCCTTCCAGTTGAGTTTCGCCGCCATGGCAGGCATCGTCCTGGCCTTGCCATGGCAGGAATCAGTGTCCCAAGGGATTGCTGACCGTTTCGAGCGAAATAGCTGGACATTGGGTCACGCAATGGGGGTTGTTGCCGGTTGGCTGTCAGCCGCAGCTAAAGTATCAATGGCCGCCACCCTGGCCACATTCCCCCTGGTGGCCCTCAACTTTCAACAGATTCCCCTGCTGGGAATACCGGCCACCATTCTGGCCACGCCTTTGCTACCCTTCGCGCTGGGCGGAGGCATGGCGGTTGGCCTGGCAGGTAGCATTCACCCGGTGCTGGGTCAATTGATAGGCATACCGGTCTCCATTCCCTTTACCGCGTTGTTGCAATTGGTTGAGTGGGTTCCCAAGTGGACAGTCGCCACTACGGGAGAATCCCACCCACTGACGTGGGCCTGGTACGGTTTGTTGCTGTCCCTGCTGGTGCTGGCCGACAGCAGGACTTATCGTGTGCAAGTACTGTCCAGGTTGAGAAACGCCCTATCAAAGGACAAAACACTTCCTTCCAATCCGGCATGGGAACGAGGGATAAAACCCAAATTGGGGCTGGTGGTGGGCTGCCTTGCTCTGGTAGTGGCGTTAGCATTCCTGTTGATTCCTATGCTCATAACCGGTGATGGTCGACTTCACGTTTACTTCCTGGACGTTGGGCAGGGCGACAGCATCTTTATAGTGACGCCCGGCGGAAAGCAGATACTGATTGACGGCGGGCCGGATTTCGGCGGCGCCGCGCTCCATCTTCAGGACAATACTCCCTGGTGGGACCGTTCCCTGGACCTGTTGGTAGCAACCCACCTGGACGCCGACCACAGCCGCGGATTGCTGAGTGTGCTTGCCACCTACACGGTTGGAACCGTAGGTGTGGGAGTCAATGACCTCGACAGTCCGCTCTACCCCCAATGGCGTAAAGCGGTCGAGAATGGAGAGCATGCTGTGGCCAACTTCGCTGCGGGACAGGAATTAGTTCTCGAAGAAGGAATAGTTCTCCGTGTATTGCACCCTCCCCCTAATCCATTGCGAGGCCCGGCTTGGGACGCCAACAATAACAGCGTAGTGCTCAAACTGGACTATGAGGAGATAAGCTTCCTGTTAACCGCCGACATCGAGGCCGAGGCTGAACGCTACATGACCAAGAACTCTCCAGGCCTGAAGAGCGACGTGCTGAAAGCGCCTCATCACGGCAGCAAATCTTCTTCCACCACCACATTCCTCAGAGAGGTGAATCCCCGGTGGGTGGTCATTTCCGCTGGCGAGGGCAACCAATACGGCCACCCACATCCTTCAGTAATGGCGCGTCTGAAAGAAGCTGTGGGCGAAGAGGGAGTATTCTCTACTGCCACCCAGGGTACTATCAAATTCAGTACCGATGGGAAACGCCTATGGGTCGAGACAGAGAAGTGAATAACCGCGAGCGAAGGACGCGAAACATCGGGTCTTGAGGCAGACTTTTGAAGAACGTCCAGTCAAGCTATACTCTAAGGTGCTCGCCCACTGAGGCAAAGGGCGGAAACAAGGAGAAAGCACCTTGCCCAGACATGATGGCCGGCAATGGGATGAACCCCGCCCGATTTCCATAACCCCTGGCTACCAGCGGTTCGCAGAGGGATCAGCGCTGATAGAGACGGGGCTCACCAAAGTATTGTGCGCCGCATCCCTTGAGGAACGGGTGCCGCCTTTCCTTCGAGGACAAGGCCAGGGCTGGGTTACCGCCGAATACAACATGCTGCCCCGCGCCACCAACACCAGAACACCCCGCGAGCGGGACACGGGCCGAATCAGTGGCCGGTCCCAGGAAATTCAGCGGCTCGTCGGGCGTTCATTGAGGGCGATAACCGACCTTGAGGCCCTGGGGGAGCGCACAGTCCAAATAGACTGCGACGTCATACAGGCCGACGGGGGAACTCGCACTGCCGCCATAACCGGCGCCTATGTGGCCTTGTATCAGGCATTGAAAGTGCTGGTAGACAGCCGGACAGTACGAAGGATACCTCTCCACTGCGCGGTGGCCGCCGTCAGTGTGGGATTGGTCAAGGACGGCTTGCTGCTGGATCTCTGTTACCGTGAGGACTTTGACGCCCAGGTTGACTTCAATGTAGTCATGACCGACCGCGGCGAACTGGTGGAACTTCAGGGAGCCACTGAGGGCTCGCCTTTTCCCCGGCAGCGGGTTGAAGAGATCCTTGCCTTGTCCGCGCGAGGCATGGAACCGTTATTTGCGGCCCAACGCCGGGCGATACGGCAACTTTAGTCCCGGCTCCTTCGCAAGTTCGTAATTTCAGACGGGTTCTGGTCACCTATCCGATAATTTCCCCCTCACTGTCCAATACCACTACGGGCAGTTCCAGTTCACGCAACCCAGCTTCAACTACAGAACGGTCTCCCACTACCAGTACTCTTAGTCCGTCTGGATGAATTCTCGCTTCGCCAGCCTTCCTGACGTCATCCAGAGTGACTGAAGATATCCTTTCCTTCACCGTGCAGAAGTAGTCGTCGGGCAACTGGTGCTGAATGAGTTGGATCAACTGAACGAGCACCTGACCGGGCCGTTCGAATCCTGCCGGAAAGCCGAGCAGCATCCCTGCTTTGGCCGCGGCAAGTTCTTCATCGGTCACTGGACGCGCGCCGTGGATATCCTCGAATTCATTCAGGGTTTCCTGCACCGACTCCTTGGTAACCGCCGTTTGAACGCTGCCACCGGCCACCAGCAGCGACTGTGGTGTGTACCAGGAAAGGCCTGAATTAAAGCCGTAACTGTAACCCTTATCCTGGCGCAGGTTCTGGTTTAGCCGCGCAGAGAACTGGCCGCCAAAAGAGTAGTTGAGCAACGTCAAAGGAGTATAGTCGGCATGGCTGCGAGGCACGGTATCATGCCCCACTCGAAGCACCGATTGCGCCGCACCGGGCTTGTCTACCAAATAAATAGTGGTTGGCCGCCCTTCAACTTTTCCGTCCGGGTCTCCTGATTCCCCGCTATCCCCTCTGGCTGGTGCATCGCTCCAGTTTCCGAACAACTCCTGTGCCTGCCCCACTACCTCTTCCAGGCTCACGTCACCTACGACCACCAGGTTAGCTCCGGACGGCCCAAAATGCTTTTCAAAATGATTCTGTATATCTTCCTGGGTGAATGCGGCCACCGACTCTTCATTACCCATGCTAGGATGACCGTAGCGTGACCCGCGGCCGAAGACCAGGCCGGACATTATACGCTCCGCCACAAAGGTTGGGTCGTCCTTTCCACGGCGGATGTCGGTCAGGTGCTCCCTACGGATGCGATCTACCTCGTACTCGGGAAACGAAGGATTCTGGGCCACGTCTGCCAGCAACTCCAGGGCCGCCGCCCAGTGCTTGCTTAGAGTCTCGGAGGACAGCACACTGGCCTCTTTCCTGGTTTCAGTAGACAAACGTGCCCCGATAAACTCGAAAGCATTGGCGATATCCTGGCTGGAACGGGTCTTTGTCCCCTCCGGCAACATTTGAGTCATGAATGAGGCCAGCCCCGGTAGTTCCGACGGGTCCGTGATAGCTCCGGCTTGTACCAACAGAGCGAAAGAGACTATTGGTAATCCCCGCTTCTCGACTACAGTCACCTGCAGTCCATTGTCCAACTGCCGGTGGACGGGTTCCGGAGGTGTAAACTCAGGTTCGTCTCCGGCTTGCGGCATAACGGTGCGGTCCAAATTTGCAGATCCAGAAGGCTGCAACGGACTTTCGGGCAAGACCCGCATCCTTACTTGCCGTTGTTTCAGCACCTCCTGCCCAACTCTGAGTATGTCTTCCGGCTGCACTGCCATGTATTTTTCCATGCCGGTGTTTATCATGTTCGGATCGCCGTACAGGACATTGTAGTAGTTAAGTATGTCGGCCCTGCCACCAAAGCCCCCTATCCTGGCCAGTTGGCGGAAGTGCGAACTCTCAAAGCGGTTCTTCGCCCGTTGCAGTTCCTCATCGGTCGGCGGGTCCTGCCAGATTCGAGCGATCTCCGCGTCTACGGCCGCTTCCAATTCGTCCAGGGAGTGATCGGCAGCGGCAGTAACGTCAACAATGAACTGTCCGGCGATCTCCGCAGAGTGATTCCGGACGCCCACACTCTGGGCGATTTGCTTGTCGTATACCAGGCTGCGGTACAGCCGGGAACTTTGCCCATCGGCCAGCACCGCCCGCAGCAGTTCCAGGGCCCCCTCATCCGGGTCGTTGTCGGGCAATGCCGGCCAGACGATATACAGCCGCGGCAACGAGACCTTGTCCCTCATCTCCAGTTCCACTCGTCCGCCCAGCGCCGAATCGAACCGGCCGATCCGGCGTACCGGGGGGCCGGGGGGCAGGTCTCCAAAGTATCGGTTCACAATTTCCAGGGTCTCGTCCCGCTTTATGTCCCCGGCAATGGAGAGGCTCGCATTGGAAGGCGAATAGAACCTGCGGAAAAAGTCCTTTATGTCGTCCAGGCTGGCGGCATCCAGGTCTTCCTGGGAACCGATGGTCATCCAGTGGTAAGGATGGGGCAGAGGAAATACCGCTTCCTGGATATTCCACTGGGCCATTCCGTAGGGACGATTTTCGTAGCTTTGGCGCCGTTCGTTCTTGACTACATCGCGCTGTATCTCAAAACGCTGCTGGTCCAGTGCGTCCAGCAGGAAACCCATCCGGTCCGACTCCAGCCAAAGCGCCAGTTCCAGGTAGTTGGAGGGGACATCTTCCCAGTAGTTTGTCCGGTCGGAGTTGGTGGAACCGTTGAGGTTGGCTCCCACTTTCTGCAGCGGCTCGAAGTGGCTGCTGTTGTGATGCCCGGAACCCTCAAACATTACGTGCTCGAACAGGTGAGCAAAACCGGTCCGACCAGGTATTTCGTTCTTCGACCCCACGTGGTACCAAACATTGACTGCCGCCAGGGGAATGGAGTGATCCTCATGCAGAATCACCTCAAGGCCGTTGGAAAGTGTGACCTTTTCGTATGCTATGGAAACCATTCAAATACTCCGTTTATCTACGGGTGGGAATTTCGACAATTCTAACACAGGGCCCGGACCATCTTATGCCCACTTGTCTTACTGGTTTCAATTGCCCCTATGGTAAAATTTGAGAGGCAACAATGACCACCGAAAGGGGGCGCTTTTGGCAACGCTCAACATAGTTTCCACCTGTAGTGGCGCCGGCAAGACCTGTCTGGCCGGGGCTTTGGCCCGCCTCCATGGCACCGCTGGGAAGAGGACAGCCTACTTCAAACCTCTATCCGCAATTCCCGATGCTGACCCTGACCTGCATTTCATATCCAACATGCTGGAATCTCTCGGGTCGCCACAAGTCAACGTGCCTCCTCCATTTCCCGAACCCATTGACCCCCATCAACTCCCTGACAATCTTTCCGATTCTCGTTCCCGTGAGGTCTCGGAAACCCTTACCCGGCTGGGGGAAGAATTCGACGTGGTCCTGGTGGAGTGGGACGCACCTGTTGTTCCCTCCGGATTTCCGGTGCTTCTAGTCCAATCATTGGCCGGCGTCAGCAACCCTGGCTTGACCGCAGGGCACCTCTCACAAACTGGCAGGAACTATGCGGACGACCTCACCGCAATTGTAGTCAACAACGTCCCGCTACATCGCCGTCGGGAGGCTCAGGACAAACTGGTAACCCGACTGAACAGGCAGGGGATGCCGGTGCGTGGCGCAATACCGGAAGACCGGGAGATGCTGGCCCTGACTTCAGGCCAGGTAGCTGACTTTCTGGGCGGACAATGGGTCCGGGAACCGGCGGCTCCCGACCTGTGGATCGACCGCTTTCTGATTGGCGGGAATATCCTGGACTCGGGGCCAAATTACTTTGGGCGCTACGCCAACCAGGCAGTAATTACCCGGGCTGCGAGACCCGACATTCAAATGGCCAGCCTGATGTGCGACACCAGGCTACTGGTCTTGACGGGCGGAGAGGAACCCACGGAGTATATCCGGGTTGAGGCGCAAAAGAGGGACGCGTCGCTACTGCTGGTGGAAGGTAACACCCTCGACATTGCCGAGTCGTTGGAAGGCCTGCTCGTACTGGCAAACCCCTATGCGGAGCACAAGCTGGACAGATTCACTGAACTGGCCGAGGAGAACCTGGAGGGGGGCCTGAGTGGCATCCTACCCTAGACTGTACTTAAGGATAACCACCCCTGGGTTGTCCATGCGATGGCTCCTTCCCACCTCCGCTCAGATGCCGCGCACCTGAGCTAGGCCACATCAAACCTTTCCGATTCCGGCGACTGAGACCAGAGTTCTTCAGCGCCGGCCATGGCTACCGCCCGCTCAGGGCTGGCCCGCCAGGCATCGTAAATCTCGTTGCTTTCCCAGGTAACCAGCGTGGTTATTTTCGTGGGGTCGGTCAGCGAATAAAGCGTTTCGCGGCTACCGAACCCTGGCGCCTTGCTTTGGGCTATGCCGTTGCCGTCCAGCAGTTTCTTGGCCTCTTCTACCATGTCACTCTTTGCCCAGTGGTGCGTCAAAACACCTATCATAGTTTTCCGGTCTCCTTCCCTTGATTCCAACAAGCCAAGTCCATGTCAACCCTGGATTACCGGCCATGTTCCCAAGATATTGCTCCAGTGTCCCCGGTTTCTAGTCTTCCACCGCCTCTGCAACTGCGGCGTCTTGCTCTTTCTCTTCCCTGGCCAACTTGCGCACTCCGCTTCCCCCTGACCTGAACAGAGGAACCAGAATTATTGGCGCTATGAGGGTGGTCAGCACGGTCATCAAGATACTGACACCGAAGAGGTCCTGGCCGATGATGCCATGCGAAAGGCCAATGCCGGCGATAATCAGGGCCACCTCGCCTCGGGGCATCATACCGACGCCTATACGGGCGCTGCCCCTCCAGTTGAAGCCACTTATCAGGGCCGGGCCCCCTGAGCCCACCACCTTGGAGAAGATAGCGAGCACCGAAATTATCAGGCCGAAGACTATCCCGGTCTGAATGGCGGTAACGTCCACCAGCATGCCCATGACCACAAAGAAGACCGGGACCAGGAAGTCAACCACACCCAGCATGGCTGCTTCGACCAAATGACCCAACCGGGTCGTGGATAGAGCCAATCCAATTGAGAAAGCGCCAATAATGAAGGCCAACCCAAACAGTTCCGCCAGACCGGCGGCCAGCAACGCCAGGGCAAGAGGTATGCACATCAACGCGCTGGTTGAACTGAATTTATCCAGGATCTTTTCGAGGTACGGCGCCACTAGAATTCCCACCACCGTTAACCCCAGCCAGAAGCCGATGGCCTTGAAACTGATCCAACCCAGCGTCCCCAGTGTGAAGTCATCGACAGTGCTGATACCTACCACCACCGTCAAAACCATGATGCCAAGAACATCATCCACCACGGCCGCCGCAATTATGGTTACTCCCTCGGGGTCGTCCAAGCGATGCAAGTCAGCCAGCACCCGGGCGGTAATGCCCACTGAGGTAGCCGTCAATATGGCGCCCATAAACAGGGCCTGCGGTGACGTCCATCCGCCTTCGCCCGCAAAACCGAACATGACGGTGGCTCCTACGCCCAGGGCAAAGGGCAATACCACTCCGCCGATGGCGACCGCCGTGGCCGGACCGGCATAGCGGAGGAATTGCCGAAGGTTTGTCTCTAACCCGATGGCGAACAGCAATACCACCGAGCCAATCTGGGCCAGGGCGTAAAGTTCGTTGCTTATGGGAATCGTAGCGGGTTTTCCATCCAGCAGGGGTATGGGGAAAAGCGGACCGAACCCCATGAAGCTTAGCCCTCCCAAAGCAAAGGGCCCGATGACGACGCCTACTCCCAATTCAGCCAGCACCGACGGCACCTTAAGGAACCTGGTGGCCAGCTCCCCAGCCAACTTGGCGGCGAACAAGATTATGGAAACCTGGATAAGCAGCCGAATGAGTATTTCGCTAAGCTCGCCTCCGCCACCGGCTTGGAAGAGGGAGAGAGGTGAAGCCAACAGGTTTGAAAAATCGCCCATAATTACAGGTAGTTCCCGGTTGCAGATGAGAATTTCCGCAACCGAGTATATCATCACCCCTTTGGCGGGACAAACGGAAGGAGTGGTCTCAACCCGCTATCCGAGCAGCCAACTAAGCCGTTCCTGCCAGAACACTGCGCTCGAACTCACGGATTGCTAGACTCCACCACAAGAAAGGGTGGCGTGCCCCGCAGTAAATCATCCAGTTATTCAGCCTTAACCCTCGTTTGACAGGGGGCGTGAAAGCAGGTCTTTTAATTGATCGGCTATTTTTGCCTGGTCGTAATTCCTCATCAAATTGATTCGGTTGCGATTGGGGTCTCCACCATGCCAGTACTCGTAGATTTCTTGCCGCATGCCAAATGAAGAGACCGCCAGATCATGCGCGAGGCGGAACAGACGCGACTTATACTCCACGTCAACGCCCTTGCCCCTCATGTACCTAACCAGGTAGCTGCGCAGTTCCGGGTTCGCCAGGTCCCTTTCGCTCGGCTGCATGATTATCCCTGACCCGCAAATCTCCCTCAGCAGCTCTACCATCCTAGAGGACATCTGGGAGAAGAAAATGTTCATGGCATTCATATCACCCAGCGACATCAACCCGTCTTCGGTAAGAAAAGCATTGTGCTCTATACCGTCCATAGAATGGCGCCACATCTCCGTATACGTAGCCATCTCCCCCAGCTTGGCGGAAACTTCTCTGTACTCAAACACGCCAATAGCTTCTGCAATCAAGGTAGCCACCGCCGTCATCAGCTTCATGCGCTGATGGATGCGCACCAGGTTAGGCCAGCCCTGGAAATTAGTGCGCCGAGTAAGGTGTGCCACCAGAGGCGAAGAGTCGTAGAGCATGAAGATGCGGTCCCAGGGAACCAGCACCTCCTCGAAGAACAGCATGGAGTCCTGCTCGTCGTAGTTCAGGCCAAGGGGATGCCCGAAGCCGCCATACCCCTGGGACACCGGCTCGCGGCACAAGATCTTCATGCCGGGGCTGTTGGTAGGGATGGAAAAAGCCAGGACGCAATTAGGGTCTGACCGCCTCAGGAAGGTTGCCGACAGGGATACGTAGGTCTCGTTACTGATGGGAGCAGCCGTGGCCAATTGCTTTCCACCGGTAATGATTATGCCTTCATTGGTCTCTTCAACCACATGCAACGCCAGTTCTTCCTCGATAATGTTGCGCTGTTCGTTTTGAGGCTGCTGGCTCCGGTCAACCTGAGGATCGCCCAGGGCGTGGGTGAGGAACAGGTCATTTTCCTGGCAATAGCGGTGATAGTTGGCGATGTTCTCACCGAAATCGCACTTTGGGTGCTTTACTGAACCCAGCGAATCCCGTATGGAATACAAGGCCGTGATGTGGGGTGCCAGGATGTCGGGACTGCGGCCTAACTGCCCCCAACTCTGCTCGTTCCAGATCTCGCTGTTGCGGCGCTTGCGCTTCAGGTCTTCAGCCGACCGAGGCAACAGCCAGGAGTAACTGCACCGGTTTCCCGTCTCCGGCGAGACAAAGGTCATGATTTCTTGAAACTGCGAAGAATGCTGCAAGTCATAGATGCGGGCCAACTCGTTGACCATGCCACGAAAGGCGGGATGGTCAGGCACGTTGGAGACCAGTTCCCCGTCCAGCCACACTTCGCGGCTGTCGCTCAGGCTTTCAATATAACGGGCGCCAGTCATGGCTCCTGCTGCTGTTGTAACGTCCAAGACCATATCGTACCCTCCTGAACCCGGAGTCTTTCCATTGGGGTCACGAATTCCTGACACGACTGACATTGATCGAAATTGCCACAATGATAGGGACAAAACGTAAGGGCGGGTATTTAACCCGCCCCTACATTACCATATTCAACCCCTGGTGGCAGTCTCTGAAGAGATGACTAGTCGGCGCTCCCTACGGGCAGTTTGGCGCCCTGGAACGGGCCCTCGGTGGCTTCGAAGCTCTGGGCAAAGGCCATAAGCTCTTCGTCCGACTGGTTTTCCAGGTCAATGGGTCGCCCAAAGCCCTGTTTCACTATGTAACCGGTCTTGTAATAGACCTCACCCACGTTGCCTTCCGGGTCCTCGAAGTAGATGCTGTTGGAAATGCCGTGGGTAACGGTGCGCAGGATGGTGGTGCCTTCATTCTTGAAGCGGCGGTCCAGTTCCCGCAGGGCCTCCATGCTGGGGACAATGAAGGAGACCTGGCCCACGTTGCGGGTTCGGGGGCGATTCTCGTTAGCCTGACCCAGGTTAAGTTCGTGGTGCTCGTTTTCAGGGTCGGCGCTCAGGAAGCAACTCCCCCGATCAGGGTCTTCGTCGGTCACTGTCAACCCAAGAACCCGGGTATAAAAGTCTCGCATCTTCAGGAAATCGTCGCAGATAATCCCTACGTGGCCCAAGTTAGAAATGAGAGCCATGTTCCTACCTCCATTAGCTACGGTTAGCACAATTGTAGCAATCGCAAAAATGGTTTGCAACAGGAATCAATTGTCGGCCGCCGCGCTGGAGAGGTCTGTATCTTCATCTTCCAAACCAGCATAGGCGGAAACCCTGGGGAGTCCATCTATGGTGTTTGGCGCCGGCAGGTCCGTATCGCTCCCCACTACCAGGTCGGCGAACCGCCTTCCCTGGGGCGCAAGGCGTTGGTCAAAAGAACCCACCGACTGGTTGTAGACGGACACCGCTGATTCCAGTTCCCGGCCAACCCTGGCATAGTGATTCATGAATGTGGTCAAACGCTTGTACATCTCTTCCCCTGCTTCCTTGATGCGCGCCGCGTCTTCCGCCAGTCGGAACTGCTGCCACCCGTTGGCGACTGCCCAAAGCATGGAAATCAGGGAGGCAGGTGTCGCGATGGCAACCCGCTTGGACATTGCGTACTCAATCAGGCCGGGGTTGGCGCTAAGGGCCGCTGCCAGGAACTGGTCACCCGGTACGAACATGACCACGAAGTCCAGTGAGCCCTCAACGGCGGCCCCATAGTTCTTTCCTCCCAGGTCGTCCACCTGGCGCCGCATCGCCTGGGCATGCCTGGACCAGGCTTGGTTGGCTGCATCGGCATCATCGGTCTGCTGTGCTTCCATGTATGCCAGGGTGGATGCCTTGGCATCTACCACTATGGCCCTTCTCTCGGGAAGTCTCACGACCAGATCGGGGCGACCATGGGAAGCGCCCAGAACCTCCTGTTCCGCAAAGTCGCAATAGTCGCTCATCCCAGCCAAGTCTATAACACGCCTAAGCTGCACCTCTCCCCATTGCCCGGCTTGCCGATTGTCGGTCAATGCAGAGGACAACTTGCCCGTTTCGGTAGCCAGGGACTGGCTCTGCCTGGCCAGGGTTTCGATCTGCGGATTGAGCTTGCTATAGTTTTCGGACAAGGGCTTGACCAATTCCTGAAATTGCCGGTGCCTTTGCTGCAACTCCCGGTTCGCCGTTTCAAGGGTTTTCCCCAGATTTTCGTTGGCCAGTTTCAGAAATTGATCATTGTTGCCCTGCAATGCCTCGGCAGCAGTCAATTTGGCGGCTTCGCTGAACTGGGCCTTGGCGGACTCCAACAACTGCTGAGCTGTGGCGGCCTGCTCCAGTTGACCATTGAGTCGGGCGATTTCGGTACGTTGTTCGGCCGACTCATTACTCGCCCGGCCGCCTCGCAAAATCCAGCCCACCAAGGCGCCCACGACCAAACCTATTAGCAGCAATACAATCAAGACTATTGGTTCCACGATTCACCCCCGGGCTAAGGCCATTAATTCATCCCGGCCAACTCTGTACAAAGCTCTCGCAACGATGCCACAGCGGCTCCCTCATCTCTGGCCTTGTTTCCAACCGCCGTCATGGCCCGTTCCAATGCACTCTTCCATCCAGTTTCGGTTTCCTTGCCTGCACCGTCCACTTCCCCCTCCGGTAGCTTTACTAGGAGGGGCTGATCGCCGTCACCGGAGAACAATACTACCGACGGTCCGCCGCCTGGTTCCAGCTCAAATTTCGCCTGCAACTGCCGAGCCGTAGACGATACGCCGTGCTGGCCGAAAATTACCAGGTGCTCGAAACCCAGTTGATGTTCCTCAAAGCTGCTGCGAAAGGCGCGAAAAACACCGTGGGCAGCCTTGTCAACCTCCGACACCAGAAAAATGGCAAACACAGGGGGAGCATCGATTTGGGCATTCTTGAGGTCCTCATGCCACCTCAGCAACTTGTCACGGTCATGGTTGTCGGCATGACTCGGCATATCGCCCTCCTTAACTTATGGGAGGCAAGCAACTTTACGGCTCGCTTCTTGCCCGGGCCGGTCTTGTCTAACTCAAAAACGCACCCTAACCCTATTAGCTCCCAATGGACCCTGCCAATAGCCATAACCCCCAGACCAGCAGCCCAAGTCCGGCTATTCGTCCCACCCAGTTGCCGGCCGGTACAACCTTTTCTACCAGCACGAACGCCGCCAGAGCCGCAATCCACAGTAAATTCATTACCCCTACCAGGAAAAGAAGCCCCATCAGCGCCCAGCAACAGCCCAGACAGTATGTGCCGTGGTGCAGACCCATTACCAGCGCGCCCCCGTGTCCCTCCCGCCAATCGTTGGTAATAAATCCCATCGGAGTACGACAATTACGAAGGCAGGCCTTTTTGAGGGGACTCCACTGGAAGGCGCCGGCTGCCAGCAACAATATTCCACCAAGAATCGGGCTGGCGCTAACCATCATTGGGGACAGCAGGGTTGCGGAGTGCAGGGCCCACTGGAGCAGGGTGGCTCCCCCCGAAAAGCAAGCCCAAATCAACAGGTACCCCGACAGAAAAACGCCGGCTGGGACATAGGGATTGCCATTCTGGCGGCGGCGCCGGTTTATGGTGGCAAAGGCCAGGATCATCGGCGTCGCCGAAGGCACCATCATGCCAACCATCATCACGGTCCACATCAGGAACATCAGTCCGAAATCTGCCGGCCCCCACGCCACCATCATTGCCGACGCGGCCATTTCCATGCCGCCCCCACTTTCCATGCCTGCCATATCTTGTGCCAGGTAGAACAAGTACGCCCAGGCAAGGACAGTTATTGCCACCAACCCGGCAACAACCAAGGCCTTGTCTCGCTTGAGGGCCGCTTCAAAAACTGAAGAACTTGCAGGGGCTTTTTGCATGATCACATTGTGGCACAGGGACGAAGTCAATCCAACAACTGCGCTGGAAACATCCTAAAGGCGTGGTTAAATCCAGTGAAACGAAAAAGGATTAACCTCGGCATTACATTGTCAGATATAAGTGATTGTAATACTCCACTTGACCAAGTATTTAGAACTGGGATAACATGATGCCGCAGTTATGAACAACACTCCCACTGACCCCGGAACTTCCACCGGCATGACAGCAGAGGACACCGGTACCCAGCGGCGGCAGGGCCACTTTTTTTATGGCTGGTACGTTGTAGCAGTATCCTGCCTGCAAGGGATGTTTGGCAACGGCGCCATCTCCACCGGTTTCCCCCGCTTTTTCGAACCGATCCGCAACGACCTGGGTATCTCCTACGCCGCTATGTCCCTGGTTTTCAGCCTGGCCCGGGCCGAAGGTGGCTTCGGCGCGCCCCTGGTGGGCTGGATGGTAGACAAGTTTGGCTCCCGGCCAATGATCCTTTTCGGCGGACTGACCGCCGGCATAGGTTTGATGCTCCTTTCCTTTGCTCAGGAATACTGGCAGTTGGTATTGCTCTTTGTGGGCGTGGTATCGGTGGGAAAGACAGCCGGATTGGGCCAGACCTTGATGGCTACGGTGAACCAGTGGTTCATTCGGCGCAAGGCAATCGCCCTTTCCACTTTGATGACCGCTTTCGCCGGCGGCGGGGCAATTGTGGTCCCGCTGCTTCACATGGGGGTTGTTTATGTCGGTTGGCGCGAGACGGTGTTCGCCATCGGACTATTCATAGCGCTTCTCACGCTACCAGTGGCATACGTCATTCGCAGCAAACCCGAAGACATTGGCCTCCGTCCCGACGGCGACCCTCCTAACGGCCAGGCAGCAACTCGTGCCTCTCGGGGCGGCGGACATCACCACGGCGGAGGCTCTCCTGCGGCGGGTGAAGAACAGAACTTCACCGTGCGCCAGGCCATGCGCACCCAGGCTTTTTGGTTCATTCTCCTCGGAGTAATAACCCGAGTTTCGGCTACTAACTCCATCATCATCCACTTGTTCCCTTTGCTGGTCTGGAAGGGCGTATCAGAGGATACCGCCACACTGGCAGCTTCGATAATGTTCTTCCTGGCAATCCCCTTGCGTTTCCTTCTGGGAGTGGCCGGGGGGCGCCTCTCACCCCGCAAGCTGCTTTTCTACGGTATGAACCTGGGGGCTGTGGGACTGGTAGGACTGTGGTTGTTGCCGCAGTGGCCTGCCCTGATTGTGTTCATTCTGGGGATGGCTATTGTGGAAGGTATCACGTCGGTTAACTGGATAATGGTGGGGGACTACTTCGGACGGAACCGGTTTGCCAGCCTGATGGGAGCAATGAGCATTTTCCACAACATCGGAATGTTTATAGCACCCATTTATGCCGGGTGGATTCGGGACACTACGGGGAGCTACGAGATTGTGCTCATCTCATTTGCGCCCACCTTTGTCCTTAGCGCCTTAATGTTCGCCCTGGCCAAAAGGCCAAGTCTGCCGCGGGATGAAGAGAGCGGCCAAGAACTGGAAATCGTTACCGACGAAACAGGGGACGGTCAGGCAAGGTAAAGCCCTGCCTCAATAGACAGGGCTCTTAGCAGACAATAGGCAGGCGCCGGAAGCTCTCCCGCCATCGCTGGATTCTTTAGTTTATTTGCCCTGACCGGCTTCGAATTCAGCAATAACCGGGTTGCTCAGGACTCCGACACCAGGTATATCGACCTCCACCACGTCTCCTGGCGTAATGGCACGCGTTACTCCGGTTGCTCCGGAAAACACCAGGTCGCCCGGCTTCAAGGTTACCTGCTGGCTGATGTAACTAACTATCTCCGCGAAGCTGAACAGCATATCAGAGGTGTTGCACCGCTGGACTTCCTCACCGTTTATGCGAACCAGCAAATCCAGTTGTTGAGGGTCCACTTCAGTTTCTATCCATGGCCCAACCGGGGCAAAAGTATCGGCGCCCTTGGCTCGCCAGAAAGTCCAGTCATCCTTCTGCCAGGCCCGTTCACTGACGTCGTTTCCGCAGGTATAGCCCAGGATGTACTGAGAAGCTCGTTCCACAGGAATACGGCGACAGACCTTACCGATCACCGCCACCGCTTCCCCTTCATAATGCACCTCTCCGGCAGTGTCCTTGGGAATGATTATCGGGTCGTTCACGCCGGTCAGCGCGTTGCGACCCTTCCGCCAGGGTTGGGGCTTTTCCGGCACCGGCATTGCTTCCTGCCCAAAAACCGAGCCAGCGTATTCAAGGTGGTCAACGAAATTCAAACCCGGGCCCCATAGTTCCCCCGGGTCTGTGGGCGGCAAGAATCTCACATCGGAAAGCGGATGTCGTGTATCTGTAATTCTGAAGCTGGTGTAAATGCTTCCCCTAATCTCGGCCACTTCGTCGTCGAAAACTACACCGTGTGCGGTTCGACTCCCCGAACGGAATCTGGCAATCTTCATCCCTATCCCCCAAACCCATTTACATAATCTCAATCACCAATTTCAGATTCTACAATAATTGACCACTCCAGGTCTATCTAATTACTGCAACGGATTTAGGTTAAGTATGAAGAAGCACTCATTGTTAAAGGGCCATTGAGCTAATAGAATACGGTGCAGACCTTTCAGCCAGGAGCCTCTTGAGAACTCTTACAAACGGGACTTGCCATGAAACTGGGATTTTTTGTAACCAATCAATACTTGCCAGGGGAATCCTTTCCGGAAAAGATACGGGAGAGCGTGGAGCAGGTCGGCGCCGCCAGGGAGGCGGGCTTTGATCTGATCTGCACCGGGCAGCATTACCTTGCAACCCCATACCAGATGAGTTCCAGCTTTCCTTTGTTGGCCCGCCTGGCGGCCGAAGCTGGGGACATGGAGGTGGCGGCAACGGTTATTTTGGTTCCGCTGCACAATCCGGTGGAACTTGCTGAGAGCGTAGCAACCATGGATGCTATCTGCGGAGGCCGTTTCATTTTCGGCGTGGGACTAGGTTACCGGGACGAGGAATATACGGCCTTTGGCGTGGAACGGGGCGAGCGGGTTGCGCGCTTAAGAGAAGCCCTGGACGTGATGAAGCTGCTCTGGACTCAAGAAGAGGTGGAGTTTTCCGGCAAGTTTTACCAGGTCCCCCGGGTGTCTCCGTCCACCAAGCCAGTGCAGCAACCCCATCCACCCATTTGGGTCGCCGCCAACAATGACGTGGCTATCCGGCGTGCCGCCCGCTGGGGCTATCCCTGGCTGGTAAACCCCCACGCGACCATGGAGATGGTCGCTGACCAGTGGCACGGCTACGAGGCCGCCCTGGAACGGGCCGGTCAACCCACCCCGGAAGCATTGCCCATGATGCGGGAACTCTACGTGGCTCAGGACCGCGAGACGGCTTTCGTGGAAAGTGAGCCATACCTGGGGCCCAAGTATGCTGCCTACGCCGCCTGGGGCCAGGACAAGGCCTTGCCTGGCGAGGAAAGCTTCTCTGTACCTTACCAGGACCTGGCCCGAGATCGTTTCCTGCTTGGTTCGCCGGAGGACGTTGCCACGGAAATTCAGCGTTACGAGCGGGAACTGGGCGTCAACTACCTGATTTTCCGCATGCAGTGGCCCGGTATGTCGCAAGAGGCAACCCTGCGCCAGATACAGTTGATGGGTGAAGAGGTCATACCCCGTCTGCGGGGCTAGCCCGAATTGCTGCCACCGACAATAAGAGGGGTCTTTCCCGAGAAGCCACGCTTTCTTTGGGTTGTTGCTTTAAACAAGGGTTACACAAACGCCCCCTCGGGTTCCGGGTATACAATTTGCCCGTCGCTCAGCACCACCCCGTCCTCGCAATAACACTCAACTTGGCCGCCATCGAATTGTTCTTCGTATAAGTGGGCATAGAGGCCACCACGCGCCAGCAATTCAATGTGGGTGCCCTGCTCCATGAGGCGGCCACGGTCAATAACGTAGATAACGTCGGCGGCGATTATGGTAGACAGTCGGTGGGCAATGGCGACGGTGGTCCTTCCCCGCATCAGGGGTTCCAGGGCCGACTGAACGTACCGCTCACTGGCCGTGTCCAGTGCCGATGTGGACTAGTCTAGTATGAGAATCCTGGGCTGGTGAAGTATCACGCGGGCTATGGCAAGGCGCTGCCTCTCCCCGCCCGATAACCGGTAACCCCGTTCGCCAACCACGGTGTCGTAGCCTTCAGGGAATTCCATGATGCGGTCGTGAATGTAGGCGGCCTTGGCAGCAGCTTCCAGTTCTTCCTGGCCGGCCTGCCCGTCGCCGTACAACAGGTTTTCCCGAATGCTGGCGTGAAACAGGTAACTCTCCTGGGTAACGTAGCCTATCAGCCCAGCCAGTGATGCCAGCTTTATCTGCCTCACATCTACGCCATCAATCTTTAAACTGCCCCGGGTGGCGTCGTAGAGTCGGGGTATGAGATAGGAAATTGTAGTCTTGCCAGCGCCACTGGGACCTACGAAAGCCGCCAACTGGCCCGGCTGGATGTCAAGGCTGACACCATTAAGGGCCCACTGAGGATCGGGCTTGCCTTTTGCATTTTCCTGAACCTTGGCTGCGGCTTCAGGCAGAACCTCTTGGTGGGCAGCATAGTTCACCCAGACCGAGTCAAGCTTGATAGAACCATCAACCTGTTCGGGTGCCAGCTCAACTGCGTCAGGTGCATCTGTTATCTCTGGCTCTATATCAAGATAGCCGAAAATCCGCTCGAACAGTGCTAGCGAAGCCTGCAACTCAACTGAAACTTCCAACAAGCGACCAATGGGGAAGTAAAGCCGACTCTGCAGAGTCGTAAATGCAACAACAGTCCCGGCCGACAACTGGTTTGTACTCCCTCCATTTATCAAATAGCCCGCCAGCAAATAAACTGCGACGGGCGAAACGGAGAAAAAAATCTGCATCAGGGTGAAAAAGGACTGACCGGTCATCTGGCGTCGAATGATCAGTCTGGATAGCTTTTGATTTTCCTGGTGAAACCTCTCCGTCTCGTGGCTTTGGCGACCGAACAGTTTGGACAGCATTATTCCTGATATGGAGAGAGTTTCCTGGGTAATGGCCGTCAGCTCTGCCGTGGACTTCTGGGCTTCAGCGGCCACGGCCCGCCTCTTGGCTCCTACCATTCTGCTGATCAGGAAGAAGACTGGCGCCGAACCTACCGCCACTATCGTAAGCTCCCAGGACAGCACCAGCATGGCGATCAGGGTGCTGATGAGGATAACACTGTTGGACAGCACGTCGGAAACAGTGTTGGTAACCACCCGCTGCACACCACCCACGTCGTCGGCCACCCGGGACTGGATTTCGCCGGTGCGAGTGCCGGTAAAAAACCCCAGCGAAAGGCTTTGCAGATGCCGATACAGGGTGTCCCGCAGGTCGCGCATCACCCGCTGGCCGATCACGTTGGTCAAGTATGTTTGGACAATACCGAGAACACCGGTTACAACCGTAATTCCGCCCATCACTGCGCCCAACGTCCAAAGCAGGCGCAGGTCCGGCCCTCGACCTTCAGGAAACAGCGCGTTGTCGAAGACGACTTGAATCAGGACCGGATTAACGACGCCCAGGCCGGCGGTAATCATGATCAACAGGCCAACCACGACCACCCGCCCCGAGTATGGGCGGAAGGCGGCCACGATGCGAGGAACTAATGGAGAATCAGGAGGTGTTGGCTCACTATTATTAGCCATCATAAATGTAATTTACTACAGCAGCGAACAAGGCGAAAGGGCTCACTCTTGTTCTGGCCTTGGCCTGCTCCCTTTGTATCGAGCCAAGCAGGTCTTTCGGTAAGTGAGCCAAGACTCCGTCCGAGCAAATCAGAGCCGCCAATTACAATGGCAAGATATCTCGCCTTACAGCTTGAGCGACACACTGAAAAGTCGTTACCACATTAGGTATGTTAAACTATCCCCTGCCCTATTCGGGCGAAAAATTGAAGCGCACCGGAGTCCTCAACCATGGTCCCACCAGGCGACATTTTCGGAGTCATCCCTGTCTGGGTTGGCGTTTACCTGGCCCTGATTGCTACCCAGGCGCTGGCCGGTTATCTGGCTTACCGCCGAGTAATCCACCTCATCAGGCAGGGGCGCAGCGTCGCCAGATTCGACCGTCCCTGGGAGAGGCTTACCGGTGCTGTCAGCATTGTGCTGGGCCAGCGCAAGGTGCTTCAGCGGGTTGGATCCATTGACGCCCGCAGTAGAAACATAGACATGGCAGGCCTGGGCCACGCCTTCGTATTTTGGGGATTCCTGTCCTTTTCCCTCAGCTACCTGATCTTCATCTTCGCTGGCTCCGTCTGGCACCCGCTACCTGAAACCTTGCTCACTTCCACCGGCGTCAAGGTTTACAGCATTTACCTCGACCTGTATGCGGTCCTAATCCTGGGCGTGCTGGGCTGGATGCTGGTAAGGCGGTGGGCCGCCAAACCCTATCGACTGAGCTTTGACCTTACCCGCAATATTGATGCAGTAATTGTCGTCGGCCTGACCGCCAGCCTCATGGTCGCGACCCTGTTGGTGCATGGTCTCTACGTCGCCGCCGGTGGGGAAGGTCCGGATGCTGCGGTGCTGGTGGGCGGCGTTCTGGGCAACGCCTTCGCCGCTATGGGACTTAGCGCAGCAGCAGCCGAGGCCTTCCACGCGACTTTCTGGTGGGTCCACCTCGGCATAATCTTGGGATTTGGAATTTACGTTCCTACTTCCAAGCACATCCACATGATCGGTGCGCCATTGAACGCCTACTTCCGGTCCCTGGAACCAAAAGGAACAATGGCACCCATCGACCTGGAAAACGCCGAGCGGTTCGGAGCCGGCCGTGTCCAGGACTTTACCTGGAAGCAACTGCTGGACGGCTATGCCTGTGCCGTTTGCGGACGTTGCACCGACGCATGCCCGGCCAATACCACCGGCAAGATTCTTTCGCCCATGCACATCGTGGAGAACATCAAGGACCACATGCTGTCCATCGGTCATCAGGGGCCACGAGACCCCGAGCATGTTGAGCCAAACCCCATCATTGACCACGCCATACCGGAACAGATGATTTGGGATTGCGTCTCCTGCGGCGCCTGCATGGAGGAATGCCCCGTGGTGGTGGAACACATCCCGACGATCATGGATCTTCGCCGGAACCTGGTGCTGGAAGAATCCCGCATCCCCGAGACGGGAATGAACGCACTTTTGAGCATGGAACAGCGTGGCCATCCCTGGCGGGGCACCCAATTCTCCCGCACCGACTGGGCTGAAGGACTGGAGGTGCCAACCCTGGCGGAGAAGCCGGACGCGGAAATCCTCTTTTGGGTGGGCTGCACCGCGGCCTTGGAACAGCGAAGCCAGGGCACTGCCAGATCAATGGTCAAGGTTCTCAAGGCGGCCGGCGTGGACTTTGCGATCCTGGGCGACGAGGAGACCTGCACGGGAGATCCGGCCCGCCGCATGGGCAATGAGTACCTCTTCCAAATGCTGGCCGCTCAAAACATCGAGGTGTTGAACGGCTACAACGTTAAGAAAATTGTCACCATCTGCCCTCATTGTTTCAACACCATGCGTAACGAGTACCCTCAGTTTGGCGGGGAGTACGAGGTCTTGCATTACAGCCAGTTTGTGGACGAACTGATCCAGCAGGGCCGCGTCAAGCCCATCAAGATGATGAACGTGGACATGGCCTACCATGATTCCTGCTTCCTGGGCCGCCACAACGGTATCTACGACCAGCCCCGCAACATCGCCCGCTCCATCCCCGGGCTGCGGTTAGTGGAAATGGAGCCCCGCTGTCGGGAGCGGGGTTTCTGCTGCGGCGCCGGTGGCGGCCATATGTGGATCGAAGAGAGCCAGGGACAGCGCATCAACCACGCCCGCACCGACCACTTCCTTGAAACAAAAGCGGACACCGTCGGAGTTTCCTGCCCCTTCTGCTTGCAAATGATGACGGAAGGTATTCAGTCCAAGGGCGAGGACCAGGACAAGCAGGCCAAGGACGTCCTTGAAATCCTGGCGGAGAGTTTGGGGGACTAGGAAAGCCTTAACCTCTGTTAACCCATTAGCAGATTAGTTGGATACCCTACAATGTACGACATGCCCGATAGATGGACTAAACTTCTTGATGCCGCCTACCAACTGAAAGCACCATCTGATTCGGACTTAGTTGATTCGATTTAGCATCGGCACGCGGTTGCTTCCAATACAGCTTGAAACTTTCGCCAGTATTAACTCCAGGGTTATGGCCCGCATTTTGGATAGATTCCCCCGGTTGAGGTCATCAATACATGCCCAAGCCCTTCTCCCTGCTGGTAGTCCCTGACGATGAACCACCCGTGTTGACTGGCAGCCCACTGGAAGCCCGGGCTCTAGGCCAAGCAGATGAGACTCAATGGCATACCACTCGCACAACAAACTCCGCCGAACTGATTGAACGTATCAAGGACGCTGACACAGTCATCAACATTCGGTCCGCTATCCCGTTCCCCCGGGAAGTATTGGAAGCCTGCCCACGGTTGAAGCTATTGTCCGTATGGGGAACCGGCGTCGACCATGTGGATCTGGTGGCAGCTGAAGAACTCGGTATCACCGTATCCAATACGCCCGGCTACGGTGCGCCTTACGTTTCCGAACATGCCCTCGCTTTGGCATTGGCCGTGTCTCGCCGCATCGTTCAAAGCGATCGACGAATACGGGAAGGTGGCTGGACTGAAGGGTTTATAGAGGAGTTGTACAACAAGACCTTGGGTGTGGTCGGCACCGGCGCCATTGGACGTCGAATGATTCAGTTGGGCCAGGGCATTGGAATGAAGGTCGTAGCCTGGACTTTCAATCCCACACCGGAACGGGCCAGGGAGTATGGGGTGGAGTTCCTTGAACTGGGTGACCTCCTGCGGCAGTCAGACGTTGTCTCCTTGCACGTCGCGCTGACACCAGACAGCGAAGGACTTATTGGAAAGGAGCAACTTGCCCTGATGAAGCCATCGGCCTTCCTCATCAACGTAGCCCGGGGCGCTGTGGTTGACGAGGCGGCCCTTGTTGATGCTCTTCAGGATAGAAGAATTGCCGGCGCCGGACTGGATGTGTTTGAAGTCGAACCTCTTTCTCCTGGACATCTTCTAACCAGATTGGACAACGTGGTGCTCTCCCCGCACGCCGGCAGCATGGCCTACAACGGCACCATGCGCGGACTCGAGATGTCCATTGAGAATCTGGAACAATTCGCTGCCGGCAGCCCGGTAAACGTAGTAGCCCGGGGTAACCGCAAGTAACCCATGGCAAGCAGGCGCCCGTGGCAAAGCTCGTCCAACTGGCCACAATCCTCGTTGTCCTGTTGGCTCTGTTTGTGACAGGAATGAGGCTACTCGAAAGTCTCGAGTGGAAGTTCATCTTCTTCCCCACCGCCACAATTGAGCTGACTCCCTCAGACTATGGGATTACATACGAAGACGTATACTTTCCTGCCATCGATGGGGAACAGCTTAATGGCTGGTTCGTCCGAGCCCCTGACACAGTATCCGGCGGCCCCAAAGACACCATATTGTGGTTCCACGGCAACGGCGGCAACCTGAGCCACCGAACGGAGAGTGTAGTATGGTTGACCCGTCGGTTGAACGTAAATGTCTTCATCTTTGATTATCGCGGCTATGGCCGCAGTACAGGTCAGCCAACTGAAGCAGGAGTTTACCTGGACTCAAGGGCAGCGCTAAACTATGTGCGGGACAGGGACGACGTAGTTCCAGAGCGAATAATATTCCTCGGACGCTCCCTGGGCACCGCGGTCGCGGTTGAGCTAGTAGCCGCTTCTCAGAATGATCCTAACGCTGCAGGATTGATTCTCGTTTCCCCCCTCACCAGCACCAAAGACATGGCTCGGGTGCACAATCGGTTTAACCCGATGCGGTTCCTGGTACCAGACCGGTTCAGCAGCCTGTCCCGTATTTCCCGCGTCCAATGTCCACTGCTCATCGTTCACAGTGACCAGGATGAAACGATACCGCTGGAACAGGCCCAGCGGCTGTACGATGCGGCAGGAGAACCAAAATCCTTTCATTTATGGGAGGGTGCGGGACACAACGACGAGATTGGGCCTGGGGAGGAGGGACTGTGGAAATCTTTCGAAGTATTCCTGACGTCCCTGCCCAAGATGGCTGGATGACCATTTGGGGTAGACGGTTAAGGAAAGACCGCAGCCTGACCAGCAGCGATTGACACGAGTAGGCTATCACCCTACCATGCCACTAATATCAGGCTCCTAAGTTGACGAGGCTAGAGACGTTAATATCGCTACTGAAAAGAAGCTCGATGTGGAGATTCCTTATTACCAGGATTGAGGCCACGCTCTGCGAACTGCCTGGCTGGCAGGTGAAGCCTTGAGCCGGGCCGGTAACGCGATTACCGCGTTCAAGCTAACCCCAGGCCCCCACGGAAAGTTTGATGTAATTATCGACGGCGATATCGTGGCCGAACACTGTCACGAGCCCGATGCCCATATCTTCCCCGACCTTCAAGACCTGATGAATGCTATCGCCCAACGAACGGGGCTTCCCGTTGGTCACTAGGAGGTCCCTGGGTTGCTCACAGTAAGGTGCATTGTACCGACACACAATTGAGGGGCGAGTAAACTGTTCGCCCCTTTAACATTCGGGTTCAACTCCCTTCGCGCCCTATGGGTTACTTAAACACCCGAAATTATTTCCACTCCGTAGTCCAGCAATTCCAGGTCGGGCCTAGTCTCCTCCACGAACTCCACTACTTGGGAAAGCATGGCATTGGCATGCGCTGCTTCATTGCTGGCGGCGCAGACCAGCAGGGACAGGCGCTGCCATAGCTCGCTCTCTGCATCTTCCGCCACCGTCACGTTGAACTTGTTCCGGATGCGCGCTGACAACGACCGCGAAACTTGGCGTTTGTCTTTCAAACTCCGGGATTCCGGAAGAAACAGGGACAGGCGACAAGCCCCAATATGCACCGGTTCACCTCGATTTTCGATTCTCGCAAAGCTCGTAAGGAATACAGCAGAATAGGTCCTGATACTGTGCATCCCTGGCCGAGGTACACGAGTCTTGACGCATTAACACCAAGCATATAGATTGTAATCTATAAGGAGCAATTTGATACTGTATTGGCAGCCAGGCTATAGGCATTTGGCACCGAAATATAGATCAGGCTCCTTGTGCCACAGCGTAGGATTCGCACCACGATATATACAGGCTTCCGGGCATGCTAGAAAGGTATCCAGAAGACGTTCAAGCGCGAACCGAGGTTCCCGATGTTGTAGTCAGTCGACTGCCCCAATACGTTCGCACTCTAAGCCAGCTTATGGCAGAGGGAGTGCAGATAGCCAATTCACAACAGTTGGGCGAGAAACTCCAGATCACTCCGGCGCAAATAAGAAAAGACCTCAGTTATTTCGGGCGGTTCGGGAAACAGGGACGCGGGTACCGGGTAGACCACCTGCTGGAGGAGTTAAAGCAAATACTAGGCCTTAACCTCACCTGGAACGTGGCCGTAGTCGGCGTTGGCAGGCTGGGACGGGCGATTTTGAACTATCCAGGTTTCACTCCCGACGGGTTCCAACTGGTAGCGGCGTTGGACGCCAATATGGCTGTGGTCGGCCAGCGGGTGGGCGGGCTGACAGTCCAACCGGTGTCTGAATTGCCTGACGTGGTGGACCAATACGGGGTCAGCATTGCCATCGTGGCCGTGCCTATAGACTACACTCAGCAAGTGGTTGACCGCGTGGTCGAGTGCGGCATCAAGGCCATCCTGAACTACGCCCCCATTATGCCCCAGGTACCGGACGGCATTAACGTCCGGAGTATCGATCCAGTCCTTTCCCTGCAATCCATGACCTATTACCTGGCCAGTGGGGCTTCACAGCATTAGGACTCAAGCAAGCAAAAAGTACAGGGCGCCGAAGTTGTTTTCGGCGCCCTTTTCAGTTCTCCCGATTCCAATCTCCGGAAACCTAGCCTCCCGGCTGACTTCCCATGGTCGATCGCATATCCCCACGGGGTCGGCGACGGCGAGCAATGTTCAAACGAGTCTGAGCCCTGCGCATCGAGCTTAGGGCTTCGGCTAACTCCATCTCAGTACCGTGAGTCCGCAGCCGTTCCTGGGCCCGATCCATGGCAGCCTGGGCCCGCTCCTCGTTGATCTCTTCCGAGTACTCACAGGCTTCGGCCAGGATAGTTACCCGATTTGCGATAACCTCCATGAAGCCGCCAGTAACGGCCAAGTATGAAGGCTCTCCGTTCTTGCGAATGAGGATCTCGCCAGGCTGCAAAGCCGTCATCAATGGTGCGTGGTGGGGAAGGACCCCTAGTTGTCCTTCCACTCCTGGAGCGACAACAATGTCCACGTCATCTGCGTAGACCTCGCGCTCCGCGGTAATTATTTCCAGTCGCATGGGGGCCATTGTGTAAACAGCTCCTTAGGCTCAGTCACAGTTGACTAAGCCACCGTGGCCTGCATCTGCTCGGCCTTTTCGATAGCTTCGTCAATGGTTCCAACCATGTAGAAGGCCTGCTCCGGCAGTTCGTCGTGCTTGCCCTCCAGGATTTCAACGAAGCCACGGACCGTTTCCCGCAACGGAACGTACTTGCCAGGCTGGTTTGTGAAGGCTTCCGCCACGAAGAAGGGTTGGGTCAGGAATCGCTGTATCTTGCGGGCCCGGAACACCGCCTGCCGGTCCTCCTCCGAAAGCTCTTCAATACCCAAAATAGCGATAATGTCCTGCAGGTCACGATAACGTTGCAGCACCTGCTGCACACCGCGAGCCGCATTGTAGTGCTCATCGCCCACAATCCGTGGCTCCAGAATCCTGGCGAATGATGCCAAGGGATCCACAGCCGGATAGAGGCCCTGAGACGCCAGTGAACGCTCAAGAGATACCACAGCGTCGAGGTGCCCGAAGGTAGTCACAATACCCGGGTCGGTATAGTCGTCAGCAGGCACGTAGATGGCCTGGAAGGAAGTAATAGACCCGGACTTGGTGGAGGTAATACGCTCCTGCAGTGCCCCCATTTCAGTGCTCAGTGTCGGCTGATAACCCACGGCGGAGGGCATCCGACCCAACAGCGCGGACACTTCCATACCAGCCAGAATGTAGCGGTAAATGTTGTCGATGAACAGCAATACATCCTGGTGCGCCTCTTCCCGGAAGTACTCGGCCATAGTCAACCCGGTCAGACCGATACGGGCCCGAACACCGGGGGTTTCGTTCATCTGTCCGAACACCAGCACCGTACTGTCCAGCACGCCGGAGTCCATCATTTCGTGCCAGAGGTCGTTGCCTTCGCGGGACCTTTCACCCACACCGGCAAACACGGACACTCCCTGGTGAACCGCGCCGATGTTACGGATAAGCTCCTGGATGATTACGGTCTTGCCCACACCGGCGCCGCCATAGGCCCCAACCTTGCCACCCTTGGGGAAGGGAGTAATAAGGTCGAACACCTTAATGCCGGTCTCGAGAATTTCAATCTCGGGATTCTGGTCGTCAAAAGCTGGAGCGGGCCGGTGAATCGGCCACCGCTGGCCGGCCTCCACGACACCCAGGTTATCCAGCGGAGTTCCCGTCACATCGAAAAGACGGCCCAGAGTTTCGGGACCCACCGGTACCAGAACCTTATCGCCGGTGTCGGACACTTCCGTTCCCCGTGCCAGGCCATCGGTAGAACCAAGGGCCAGACAGCGTGCCCAGTTGTTACCGATGTGCTGCTGGACTTCCAGTACCAACCTCTCGCCGTTATTGTCGAGTTCCAGCGCGTCAAAAAGATTGGGCAACTGGTCCGGCGGAAATTCCACGTCCACCACAGTACCGATTACCTGAACAATTTTTCCTGGCATTGTGTTGACCTCCCGAGGCCTCAGGTTGTTTAATCCGGGACGGCTTTCTATCCTTCCATGGCAACCTGGCCGCCCACCAGATCCAGTAGTTCGTTGGTAATGCTGTCCTGACGCAGCTTGTTCATAACCAGAGTGAGGTCGTCAGCCAGCGACTTGGCGTTGTCGGTAGCATTGCGCATGGCAACCATGCGCGCCGACTGCTCACTGGCGATAGACTCGAGCATGGCATGGTACACCTCCATATCCACGAACTGAGGCAGGAGGGAACCAAGGACGGTCAAGGTATCCGGTTCATATATGAAGCCGGAACGGTCGGTCGCGGACAGTTCAGCCGGTGACACCGGCAACAACTTCTCGACTACCGCTTCCTGGGACATGGTGGATACAAACCTGGTGTACACCAGGTACACCTCGTCCATTTCTCCATCCAGGAAATTGTCAATCAGCATTCGGGAAATGGGGAGCGTATCGGCTACCAAGGGGCGATCCCCCAAGTCAGCAAACACGGCCAGCAAGTCCTGGCCGTAACGGGCCATGAAATCGCGACCCTTTCGACCCACTGCAATGCTGCGGGTAGGCACTTCCTGGGCAAGGATAAACTGGGCAACCCGCCGATTGATGTTGGAGTGCATACCGCCGGCCAAGCCCCGGTCGGGAGTAATGGCCAGTAAACCTATACGATTGACTGGTCGAACCTCAAGCAGCGGATGGAGCGCTTCGCCATCTTCCGCCGGCTGAGCTGCCAGGTGAGCAATCACCTCGTAAATCTTTTCGGCGTACGGGCGCCCCTGCATCACGGAGTTTTGGGCCCGGCGCATTTTGGACGCTGCAATCAACGACATGGCATTGGTCACCTTGCCGGTATTTTCCACGCTGCGAATCCGCCGTCTTATGTCCCTTACGCTTGGCATACTCTTCCTGGCTCGCCAGCCCTCGAATGGGAAATCCAACTACACCTGGCTCTTGTTCCCATTTGAGGTCGCTCGTTTGTGCAGCTTAGCTGAACGTGGCCTTGAAATTATTGATAGCTTCGGTCAACTGACCGGCAACCTCTTCGGGAAGGTTGCCCGAACTGGAGATTGACTGACCGATTTCCGGATGGGCGCTTCCCATGTACTCAAGCAACTGATCTTCAAATGCGCGGATGCGCTCCAACGGCACATCGTCGGTGAGACCTGCGTTCACCGCGAAAAGCACTATTACTTCCTGTTCCAGACGCAGAGGCCGGTACTGGGCCTGCTTTAGAGCCTCCGTTGAAAGCTGGCCGCGGGCCAACTGGGCACGGGTTGACGCGTCAAGGTCGGACGTACCGAACTGAGCAAAGCTGGCCAACTCACGGTACTGAGCCAAGTCCAGGCGCAGCCGTCCGGCCACCTGCCGAATGGCACGGGTCTGGGCCGCCCCGCCCACGCGGGACACGGACAGACCCACGTTCACCGCAGGGCGAATGCCGATGTTGAACAGTTCCGGCTCCAGGTAAATCTGGCCGTCGGTAATGGAAATTACGTTGGTAGGAATATAGGCCGAAACGTCACCGGCCTGGGTTTCAATAATCGGCAGAGCAGTGATGGAACCGCCGCCATGATCCTGGTCGAGTTTCGCAGCACGCTCCAGCAGGCGACTGTGCAGGTAGAAAACGTCGCCCGGGTACGCTTCACGACCTGCCGGGCGGCGAAGCAGCAGCGACATCTGGCGGTAGGCCCAGGCGTGTTTGGTCAGGTCGTCGTAAACCACCAGCACATCCTTGCCCTGGTCCATGAACTCTTCAGCCATGGCACAGCCGGCGTAGGGGGCGATAAACTGCAACGGAGCGGAATCGGAGGCCCCGGCACTTACGACAATGGTATGGCCCATGGCGTCGTTTTCTTCCAGAATGCCGACCACCTGGGCCACCTTGCCCTGCTTCTGGCCGATAGCCACGTAAACGCAGATAAGGTCACCGCCCCGCTGGTTGATAATGGTATCCAGCGCGATGGCGGTCTTGCCGGTGGAGCGGTCGCCAATGATCAGTTCACGCTGGCCGCGGCCGATGGGAATCATGGCGTCAATGGCCTTGATGCCAGTTTGCACCGGGGTATCAACCGACTGGCGAACCACGACGTTTGGCGCCTCCTGCTCTACGGGACGGGTGCCGGAGGTGCTGATGGGGCCCTTGCCGTCCAGGGGACGGCCCAGGGGGTCCACAACCCGTCCGATCAGGGCATCGCCCACGGGAATCTCGATAATCTGCCCGGTCGAACGGACCTGATCGCCTTCCTTGACAGCATCGGCATTGCTGAAGATGGCCGCGCCAACCAAGTCAGACTCCAGGTTAAGGGCCAGTCCGAGAATATCGTTGCCAAAGTCCAGCAACTCGTTAGAGCGCACCCCCTGGAGGCCCTGGATGCTGGCAATACCGTCACCCACCTGAACCACGGTACCCACATCCACCACACTCAAATCGCTGCCAAATTCCTCGATCTGGCGTCGAATTAAAGAAACGATTTCCTGACCCCTAATCGCCATGGGGAAATCTCCTTTCTACGAAATGGACACCGCAGGTTCCAAATGTTCAGGCCGCGACATGATCCGAAAAACGGCTCAGTCCTGGACTACCTTGGGGACGCCTCTGCGCGTATTTGCTTTCGCATTTCTTCAAGCTTGGAACGGGTGCTCCCATCCAACAACTTGTCACCAATCTGAATGACAATACCTCCCAGGATAGTTTCATCCACCTGGGTAGACATGACAACCTCGCGTTGAATCAGGTTGACAACAAACTGCCTGATGCGTTCGGACTCGGCCGATTCCAATTCAACCGCCGTTGTAACTTCAATTCTTTGGCGTCCAAGACGCTCATCCACTAACCGGTTATAAGCGACCAAAACGTCTCCAATCGAATCCACCGAGCCACGGGTAATCAACAGAGACCCCAGGTTTCGCACCATTGGGTCAACTTCGGGCAGAACGGAGGCCAATGAGGACATCTTCTGTTCCAGGGACACTTCGGCGTGTTTCAGGAACGGGTTGAATTGCTCGTCCTGCATAACATCGGCCAACTGGGCCAAATCTGCGGCCCACTGGTCGGTGCGGTCCTGTTCCGCTGCCAACTCGAAAAGGGCCCGGGCGTAACGCTGGCCTCCAACTTGCTTGGCCATGGTTGCCTAACCTCGCCGCATGCTCTCACCCTCTTCCAAAACCTGGGTGATGAGTTCCTCGTGGGCTTGGCGGTCCAGGGACCGCCGTATGACCCGCTCGGCAGCGGTTATGGCCAAGTCGCCAAAGCCGGCCCGAAGTTCTTCCAAGGCAGAATCCCGTTCCCGCTGGATGTCGGCACGGGCGCGTTCGGCGAAAGCCTCAGCCTCCTGCCGGGCCCGTTCCATCTCAGAGTCGCGGAACCGCTGAGAGGCCTCCCTGGCCTGGTCCATCAGGCGTTGACCCTCACGCCGTGCCTCATTCAATTGCTCTTCAATCGCCGCCTGGGAACTGGCTGCCTCTTCCCTTGCACGCTCGGCAGCGGAAAGACCTTCCTGGATGCGCTCCGAACGCTGGTCCATGGCCGCCATAAGGGGCTTGTAAGCAAACTGGTAAAGTATCGCCAATAGGATGACGAAAGTAACCAGATAGGCTATAAGCAGGGGCAGGTTAATTCCTAGTTCGACCATATCGCTAGACCACGAACAGCAGAATTACGGAAACAATCAGGGCGTAAATTCCCAAGGCTTCGGCGAAAGCGATGGCCAGAATCATGTTGGTTGTAATGGAACCGGCGGCCTCGGGATTTCGGCCAATGGCTCCCATTGCACCAGCGCCCAGTATGCCGATACCAATGCCCGGGCCGATTACGCCGACCGCAATTGCCAAACCGGCGCCCAGGAACTTGGCCGCATCAGCCTCCAATGCCAAAAGAATCGGTAGTAGCTCCATTTCTACGAGTCCTCCATTTTGTGTAGTCTTGAAACCTTTTGGGTCCAGCCATCCCGATTACACGGGAGAAGATAAATCTCTTGCTTAATTAAGTCTGCTTCCCGGCATCTCAGTGTTCTTCGTGATGCACTGCCAGGGATAGAAACACCAGGGTCAGTCCAGCAAAAATTACAGCCTGAATCAAGCCCACCAGCAGCTCGAGTCCGAACACGAAGACGTTGGCGACAAATGGCACCAGGAACGTAATCATCACCACCAGGATTTCACCGGCAGTCATGTTACCGAAAAGCCTGAACGTGAAGCTGACAATCCTGACGAGTTCGCTGATTAGCTCAAGGATGCCCACGAATACGTCAATCAACCCGCTGGGCCGCCCCCTAAACAGGTTGCCAAAGGCGAAGAATTTCTTGAAATAGCCCAGTCCCAGAACGCGTATGCCCCAGTATTCAACAAATACGAAGGAAACAAGGGCCAAGGCCAAAGGCATGTTGATATCGGTGCCCGCTGGCCGGATCAGGTGAGCTTTTAATTCAAAGTCCCACAGTCCGCCGGAGCCGAAGCCCACTGCCTGGTACAAAGGTACGAGGAACAATGCAATCCAGGCGTTGAACAGGACAAAGAAGAATATGGTAGCGACAACCGGAAAGGCCTTCCGAGCCATTTCCGGTCCTAACACGCTGGAGGCGAAACTCAACACGCCTTCAAATATACTTTCCACTACCGACTGAAAGCGACCTGGCACCATTGCCCGCTTCCGCGCACCCAGAACAAAGAAGAGGATGATAACTATGCTGGCTACCCAAGCCGAAAGCAAGGTATTGGTGACAGCGACCTGGGTCACTGCAAGAGGCGTAAAGTGATGCTCTTCTTCACCGCTGCTGCTGAGCTCAGCAGATTCGCCAGCGGGAGGATGTTCCACAGCGGCAGCAGGTTCGGTTTCAGCTCCTTCGGTCTTGTGCTCTGCGCCTGAAGAATAGTCAGAATAGCCCAGGCTGGACTTTACCGCCGAAAAAGGAAATACAGGTTGGGGGGGAAGGTGGATCTCAGGTTGGGCCAGGAACCTCGGGGTCCCAAACATCTGGGAACCAATGGCGCCCACTACGAATCCTGCTATCAACAACGCCACCATGACCATCCCGGCCAGCAGCAGCATTCTCTTTGCGGCAGCACCTGACGGCACTATGTGTCTCTCCCTTGCTTAGTCGTGTCGGGCTTCTGCGACCCATAAAGCACCGGCAGAATCATCTTGTACACGCCCCAGAAAGCCACGATGCTTCCCAAAACTACACCGATAATGGTGAAAAGAGGTGAGAGCCCAGTAAACTTGTCCATAAGAATCCCTAAAACTATGCCCGCCACCACACAGAAGGCAATGTACCATCCCAATCCGGTGAGACGCAGGGCTGTTCCCCACCAAGGCATCCCGTTCACCAAACGTCCAGGATATTAACACCGGGTTTACGAAAAGTCAATTTGCCGGGAAGGGTTTTCGCAAGTTCCCAAGCCAAGTGTGGTAGACATATTCCATAATTCAGACGACTGTGGTCGAATTATTTACCGGCATAAATAAGTGCTACGCCAAGTGCGGCCCACCGCTTTCTATTGGACAACCACTTCAACTGCCTTGGGCTGTATGTACACCGCCTTCGACCCAGTTATGCGGCAATTAATTGCCCCGGCCTTGTGAACCGGGGCATTCAATGTGGCAAATCACATTGCGCCGCAGGGAGTTTGAGCTTGTCTCCAGTTACCTGCCCTGTTGTTCCCGCCCAAAGTCTTCCAGGTCGAGGTCGTTTATGAAATCAGTGAAGGCAGACATTCGACGCAGTTCTTCCTCATTGACTTCGCCCGCAGGTTCGGCGCTACCCCTTTCCGGAGTGATCGGCTTGCCGGTTTCCTTGTCCAACAGTATCCCCGCCTTGTCCATGACGGACTCTTCGGCAAAAATGGGTACCTGGGCACGAACCGCCAGGGCCATGGCGTCGCTGGGACGGGAGTCAATTTCCTTGGTATCCCCATTAACTTGAATTACTATTTTCGCGTAGAAGGTATCGTCGTGCAGGTCGCTTACCAGAATGTGGACAACCGAGCCGCCCAGAGTATCAATTACTGTTCGCAAGAGGTCGTGGGTTAGCGGGCGCGGAACGCTCAAGTCCTGCAGTTTTACGGCAATGGCATCAGCCTCGGCTGGACCAATCCAAATCGGCAGGTAGCGGTCGGAGTCGTTTTCCTTCAGGATTACGACCCTTTGATAATTCATCGGGCTGACCCTTATGCTGTCGATAGACATCTTAAGCATTCCCGCTGCCTCCGTGTGATACCCTTTATGCCGGTCAAAAATATTATGACCCCTACCCAAAATATGTCAACAGCAAAGGAAGGACCGAAGAGGCAATCCGTATTCATTTCTTGGACTGCCGCTGGCACACAATGGTATTAGTATATTGAAGGTGCTCAGTGCCACAAGTCCATTTGGTGACAGGCAGCCTGATGGGGACCTGTGGCAAATTGCCCGAAATCCACCTGGAAACTAACTGGAATGTCCGCCGAAAGCGTGAATTATAATGTCTCCCATAAGTAATATGCGGGTAGCAGGAGGGACGGCCAAGGGCCACCGCCTTAAAGGTGCGGTGATTCCGGGGGTGCGTCCCACCTCGGAACGAGCCAGGTCGGCTATCTTTAATGTCCTTTCCCCGTGGCAACTGCAGGACTCCAGGGTCCTTGACCTGTTTGCCGGTACGGGGAGCCTGGGTATTGAGGCGTTAAGCAGAGGGGCCTCCTGGGCGGACTTTGTAGAACGAAACCGGCGGCAATGCCAGGTCTTGCAGGCAAACCTCGAGACAACGGGATTCAGGGAACAATCCCGTGCCCATTGCGCCGAAGCCGGAAAGGTCCTGCCCAGTTTGCCAGGGCCATATCAACTGGTACTGCTGGACCCGCCTTACAAAATGGAAAGACTAGACGAGTTCATGGCCGCTTTGGCGGCCACGCCGGGGTTGGTGGCTGAAGCCGGTATCGTCGTAGTTGGTCACTCCAGGCATATCAGCCTCAACAACGAGTACGAGCAGCTAGAGCTCTTTTCAGACCGTCGATACGGGGACAATCTGGTGGATTTCTACCGGAGAGGAGGTAGTTAATGGTAACGGCTCTTTACCCGGGAAGCTTTGACCCGGTGACGCAGGGTCATATTGATGTGGCTGCCCGGGGAGCGGCCCTCTTCGACAAGATGGTGATCGCGGTGTACTCGACACCTTCAAAGAACCTCCTCTTTACCACTGAAGAACGGGTTGCACTGTTTGAAGACGCAGTAAGTCATTTGCCCAATGTGGAAGTCCGGCAGTTCCAGGGACTGGTGGTGCGATTTGCCCAGGAAATAGGGGCCGCAGTCATAGTCCGTGGACTGAGAAGCGGTTCAGACTTCGAGTACGAGTACGAAATGGCATTCATGAACCGGAAGCTGGCTCCCGACGTGGACATGGTGTCTTTCATGACGTCCCAGGAGCACATGTATGTCAGTTCCAGCCTTCTAAAAGAGGTGGCCCGCCTTGGGGGTGACATCGCGGAAATGGTAACGCCCAAGGTAGCCGACGCAGTTTACGCTAAATTTGGAATTCCGGCCCCGTAGTGGGTGGTGCGGAGAAAGGGGGACATCATAGACATTATAAATATTATCGACCGACTGGAAATTCTCATCAATAACAGCAAGGTTATGCCCATTACCGGCAGCCTGATGATGGACAAGGGCAAGCTGATTGAACTGGTGGACCAACTGCGGCTGGGAGTTCCGCAGGAGGTCAAGGCCGCCGAGGAGATGCTGTCCCAGAAAGAGCAGATAATGAACGTGGCCATGGCCGACGCCCGGCGAGCAAAGGCCAAGGCCGAGGACGAGTTCTCGAAGCAATTGACCCAGTCCGAGCAACAGCGCCGCGCCGAGGAAATCCTGGGGGATGCCCAGGAACGGGCTTCCCGGATCCTGCAAATGGCCGAGTCCGAAGCCCAGTCAAGGCGGACGGAAGCCGATGCCTACGCCCTGCGCACATTGCGATCGCTGGAACGCGAGATCAACGGCATCAGCGGCAGTGTTCGCAAGGGAATCGATATGCTGGCCGGCTCGACCCTGTCAGGGACCCCCGCGGCAGGCGCCAACGGCTTCGGGGATGACGACTAGCTTATCCGCACCGTCTTTGGGGCCAGACTGCGGTTGGGCATGGGCTTCGAGTGCAAAGGCGCTTTGAGCTATAAGAAACTCTCTCAGAACCGGCATGGAATTTACAGCAATCCCCGGCAGTGACGTTTCGCCGATTGTCACCCCCATCGTAGCCTTTCCCATCGAGGGGTAAGGAACTTTTGAGATGGCTGGTCCTTACCCTCATCGTAGGCCTGCCGCATCATTGGGTGAAGGAACTTTTGAGATAGTTTCCAAGGTTAACGGCGATCGTAGCTACTTTTTGAGGGGCGGGCTTTGAGGCCTGCCCCTTTTGCTTTGTGGCTTCGGGGAAACTACCGGGTGGCCCCGACTTTCCAGCTTCTTGCATGACCTACGTCTACATGACCACCGTTTACATGACCGACTTGTACCAGTCCAGGATTTCGCTGCCGGTCATGAAGAGCACCCCTTCAAAGCTGCTGATATAGTCGAAAATCTGCTCGTAGTACTTAATGCGGTGGGCGGCGCCGGTGATGTAGGGGTGGGTTGAAACACAGAGAATCCGGGCGCTCTCGGCACCCTCGGCATAGAGGGTGTCGAACTGGTCCCTGGCGCGGTTGAATATCTCGGGCGACTGGTGATGCTGAACCATGTAGATGGGTATATCGTTGAGTTCCACCGTATAGGGGACGGAAATGAGGCTGCCGTCCTTGACCTTCATGGGATAGGGCTGGTCGTCGTTGCACCAATCGCAGACGTACTCGATGCCCTCTTCCGCCAGAATATCGGGAGTATCGAAGGTTTCGGCCAGACCAGGGCCCATCCAGCCCCTGGGAGCTACCCCGCTGAATTCCCTGATAGTGTCTATGGTGCGGCGAATGGCATCCCGCTCGTCGGGCTCCCGGTTGATCACCCGCTGGATATAGCTGTGCCCCATGAGTTCCCAACCCGAGTCCAGGCAGTCCTGCACCAGGAAGGGGTAGCTGTTGCAGACCGAAGCATTGAGGCTGACGGTGGCGCGAATTCCACGCCGGTCCAGGGCCCGTTTCATGCGCCAGAAACCAACCCGCATGCCATAGTCAAACCAGCCGAAGTTGGGAATATCGGGAATTACCTCCACTCCCTGAGGGGTGGGCAGAACAGTACGGGCCATGGGCTCATTGATGTCCCATTCCTCTACATTTATGACAACCCAAACCGCCACCCGTGCGTTGTTGGGCAGCTTGATGGGGGGCCGGTGAAAAATGGGCGAATACTCCGCGCGGGGGTTAGCCATTACTCCTCCACTTCCTAGCGCTACGTCACTACGATTGTTATCGGGCTATGCCAATTCCAGAAAAGGCTAAACCGCTGAAGGACAGCTCAACAGACCCAATGAGAGCCCTTCAGACGGCCAGAATCCGTTTTCCGGCATGAACCTGCTACAGGCCCATAGCCTGGACGCCGAGGCGGGACAGGTCTTCGTCTTCTTGAGAACTTAACCCACTCACACCGATGGCTCCCAGCACGGCCCCGCTCCCGGGATGCACGGCAACTACCGCACCCTGGGCAGAGACGAGGTTGGGGTTGCCCATGTCGGATACGGAGCATCCCTGACTCTGGAGACGCTCGGCGTATACCGCCGAGTCCGCACCGGACATGGCCGAAGTGTAGGCCTTCCGAATGGCAAAGGTCTGTGGATTGGCCCGGCAACCATCCATCCTGGCGTAGCTGAGCAGATTGCCGCTGTCGTCCACGATGGCAATTGCCACGGGACGGTGGGGTTCCTGGGTCGCCTTATCCAGCATGGCGTCCATCGCCTTGCGAGTTTGCTCCAGACTGAGCATTGGCTTGTCATACATAGCTACACCCCCGGTTGGCAAGATTTGGTAATTCTACACAGGGTGTATAAAGGAGGCAAGGAGAGCGCAGAGCGGCCCTCACCCCCGGCCCCTCTCCTTGAGGGGGGTGGTGATCAGGCTCGGGCAGGCATGTCCCAGCGGAACCCTTCCAGGTAGCCGCCGGTGTCGGCCCAGGGGAGCAGGACACTTACGATCTGGCGAGGTTCGGGAGTGTTGCCCGCTTCTCTGCAGAGCGTAAGGTAGTGGCTAAGGGACATGTAGGTATAGAGGCGGAAGCCTCGTTGGGCTATCCGCCAGATTACGGTATGCGACTCCGGGGCCTCGTTGCCTTCGGCGACGGTGGCGTTCCAGTCGTGGAAGATTTCCTCGGCCATGCGGCGGAGACGGTAGACGGCCAGTTCCTTGGCGTATTTGCGTTGCAGGGCACGTACCTGGTTTTTGATTTGGGACAGGGTCATGGGATTGCCTCCTGATGTTTGGTCCTCACCCCCGGCCCCTCTCCCAGAGGGAGAGGGGAGAAATGGGGCCGATATTGGCGATTGGTTCGGTCCAGTTGGTTGCCGTGGAAAGGGGCTGTGCCCACAGCCGTGCCCTCTACCGTTCTGGAGACTTTGACGGGGTGGATACGCCCTCACCCCCGTCCCCTCTCTCTGAGGGAGAGGGGTGAGATTTTGTTTTCCTGCCATTTCCGCTCGGTTTCGTTCGTTTGCTATCTGACAGCAAACCAGGGGTTGGTTAGTTTACGGTCAGTTCTTGGGCTTTTGGGCGGGCTTGGGTGCCGGTTAGACTTGCCGATTCGGGCTTGTTATAGGATTGGGAAACCGGCCGGCGGCGTGACTGGTATCCCGAGAGTTGGCCACTTACGGGGAGTTTGGATTCTTCGACTTCGCTCAGAATGACAGCAAAACCGGGGGTTGGTTAATTTCGGGTCGGTTTTGGGGCTTTTGGGCGGACTTGGGTGCCGGTTAGGCTTGCCGATTCGGGCTTGTTATGGGGTTGGGAAACCGACTGGGGCGTGACTGGTATCTCGAGAGTTGGCCGCTGGCGGGGAGTTTGGATTCTTCGACTTCGCTCAGAATGACAGCAAACCGGGGGCGCCTGGCCTGTTGGTTGCCCTGGACAGGGTGGCACGAAAATTTTGTTTTTCCTGCCATTTTCGCTCATTTTCAACCGTTTTGTAGCTGGGGTGTTTTGCCGGTGGGGCGACACTCTTCAGGCCCAGGGAAACCAAAAGCGTTGCCCCTACCGGTAGGAGAACTTTGACGAGGTGGATACGCCCTCACCCCCGGCCCCTCTCCCCGAGGGAGAGGGGAGAATTATTGTTTTCCCTCCATTTCCCTCATTTTCGGTCATTCCGTATCTGGGGCGGTGTTGCTGGTAGTGGGCCTGATTCACACCCAAGGAGCGAAGTCACCTCCAATCCTATCCTTCCGCCGCCCAGGATTAAAGGACTTGTCCAGGACCCCTTATATTATGGTAGGAGAGGGTCACGCAGGTTGGGAAGGGGCAGCTGTCATCAGGGCAATCGTACCTTAAGTCAATGTCATGATGAGCGCAGCCGAAGCATCTAGAGTGTTGCCCGTGAGGAATTCTCAAGAGCCGGGGGCGATTCGCGAATCGCTCCTACGGGTGTAGGATTTTAGGCCCTTCGGCAAGCTCAGGGCGACATGACTTCGGGTTTGAGTGAGCAAGAAGAATTTAGACACGATTGCCTTCCTCTGGCAAGGCCGTCGTTGACCCTTAGCTTGGGCCCCGAATACAATGCAACCGCGCATCGCAACCGTAGCAGCCGCGCATCGCAGCCAAACGATTCAACTGAACAATTCAACTAAACAACTCAACCGCGCGCCGGCGGCAAGGATTGGCGGAGAGCCGAAAACGGGACGAATCTCCCACTGAAATTCGAGGAGGAAATGCAACATGGAAACCATAGGCTTCATCGGGCTGGGTAACATGGGCGGGGGCATGTCCCTCAACATTCAAAAGGCCGGCTACCCGTTGGTGGTAAACGATTTGCGGGAGGAAGCGGCCCTGCCTTTACTGGAAGGCGGGGCCAGGCTGGCCAACACACCGGCCGAGGTGGCAGAGTCGTGCGACATTGTCTTTACATCCTTGCCCGGGCCCAAGGAAGTGGAAGCAGTAGCCATGGGAACGTCGGGGGTGCTGGAAGGAATACGTCCCGGGGGGATTTATGTTGACCTGTCGTCGAGCAGACCGACACTGATACGCGAGATTGAACCCATCTTCCGGCGGAAGGGAGCCCACGTTCTGGACGCGCCGGTCAGCGGGGGAAAGACGGGAGCCTACAGCGGCAACCTGGCGGTAATGGTCGGCGGGGACCGCGAGATTTACGAGCGCATCAAGCCGGTGCTGGACTCCTTTGGCGACAAAGTCTTCTATGCGGGGGAGATTGGAGCCGGTTCCATCTGCAAGCTGGTGCACAACATGGTGGGCCACAGTGTGCGGCAGGCAATTGCCGAGGGGCTAACACTGGGAGTCAAGGCCGGAGTTGAACCGGAAGCGCTGTGGGAAGGGATGCGGCGCGGGTCGCTGGGAAGGATGCGCATTCTGCACGAAGGCCTGGTCCGAACCATGTTCCGGGGGGAGTTTGAGCCAGCCAGCTTTGCATTGGAACTGGCCCACAAGGATATTTCCCTGGCAACGGAACTGGCCCGCGAGTACAGCGTTCCGATGCCCCTGGCCACCCTGTCGGAGCAGATAGCGATGCAGGCGGTCAACCGGGGGTGGAAGGACCGGGACAGCAGCGTAACGGTCCTGCTGCAGGAGGAACAGGCGGGCGTTGAAGTGCGGGCGCCCCACATTGACCCGGCCAAGTCGGCGCGATTCATTTCCACCCACCCTGACGAAGAGTAAGCTTGACCCACTCAGTACCACGTTTACTGGCGCCCAGCATCCGGCGCTCAGCATCCTGCAGCCAGGATGCGATAGGAACCGGATGCTGAGCGCCTAAACTTTTTCGAGGAACCTATTTGAGCCTGCTATATCTCTGGGTGGCCCTGGCCAGTGCGGGAATACTGGGGCTGGTTACGGTGCTGGACAAGCGCCTGGCTTCCTACAACATGCCCAGCCTGCCCTCCCTGTACGCGGGCATGGCGGTCTGCCTGATCTCCCACGGGACATTTGCCCTGATAATAACCGGCATCCCGTCGGACGCTTCTTTTAGAGCAATTGCCTTTTCGGCAGCTTCAGGGCTTTGCTGGGGCGCTGCGCTGGCAATGATGTTCTGGGCCTACACAATGGAAGAGGCCTCCAGGTCCTCGGCCATACTTCACACCTTTCCCGTATTCGTGGCATTTATGGGGGTCGCCTTGCTGGGAGAGATTCTCTCGGTGGGGCAGTGGGCGGGCATCTTTGTAGTTGTAGGTGGAGCTTTCCTGATTTCCATTTGGGGTTCCCAGGGCGGCATTTCCCTTCGCTTCAACTGGGCATTGCCCATCCTGATCGGGGCCAGCCTGCTGACCGCCATGGGGATAGTCCTGGGAAAGCAGGCGCTGAATGAACTGCCGGTGTGGCTGGTCTATTCGATGCGCAACTACGGAATGGGTGTGGTCTTTCTCTCGTTGTGGAAGCCGGGGGCCTGGGGCGAACTGGCCTTCGCCATAAGAGACTGGCGCACATTTCTGTTGTTTCTGGCGGCGGAATTCACCCTGGCGCCCTTCGCCGTGTGGCTGAATGTGCTGGCGATCAACCTGGGGCCCGTTTCCCTGGTTGCCACGGCATCGGCGACGCGTCCCCTGTCCGTTTTCCTGTTCAGCACCCTGATGAGCACCAAGTTGATGCCCGTGCTGGAAGAACCACTGGACTGGAAGACTTTGTCGGTGAAGTTCGTAGCAGTGGGAATGGTGCTGGGCGGCATTATTATGTTAACCCTTTTGTAGGGTCGCACTGGTACCGCCCAGGAACCGGGGAATTGCCGAGTTCGTAAGCCCTTGAGCCGGGTTACTGCAAATGCAGGAACATGGCCAGGGGCGTCGCAGCCAGGAGGCCGGCGTCGATGGGCAGGACTACGCCGCTGATCCAGCGAGACTCGTCGCTGGCGAGAAAAACGTTCGCCCAGGCAATGTCCCAGGCGTTGCCCTCGGAACCTAGGGGTCCCGCCCGGCGTCTCAGGTCGCGCATCTCTTCGGACATGCGGCCGGCCACCATCGGGGTGTACAGGTGCCCGGGGGCGATGCAGTTGACCCGGACGTTGTCGCGACCCAGGTGCACGGCCATCGACGCGCTCATGCCAATGATGCCGCTTTTGGATGCGGCGTAGGGTATGCTGGCCGCGCCGCTGCCGGCCCTGAGCCCCACAATGGACGAAACATTGATTATTGAGCCGCCGCCCGACTCGATCATTTTGGGGACGACGTACTTGGTGGTGAGCATCATGCTCTTGAGGTTTACGTCCAGGACGCGGTCCCACACCTCTTCTTCCACGGTGGTTGGAGATCCCGGGCCGCTGATGCCCACGTTGTTGAACAAGGCGTGGAGGGCACCGTAGCGTTCCATTACGGTATCGGCCATGGCGGCGCAATCGTCGGCGCTGGTGACGTCGGCCTGGAACACGGAGGCCACGCCGCCCTCTGCTTCTATTTCATTCAGGGTTTCTTCCGCTGCCCCGGTCTCACGGTCGACGAGGAGCACTTTGGCGCCTTCCCTGGCGAAGAGAATAGAGGTTGCCTTGCCGGTGCCCACGCCGGGGCCGCTGGAGCCGGCGCCGGTGACAATGGCGACCTTGCCTTCGAGACGTAGCCTTCCAGGTTGTAACTGCATTGGTTGGCCTCCTTCGGGTTTCAGCTTAGAGTGGAGCCTTGAACGACAGCATGACTGCCGCCGGAGGGACTGGCAAGCCTGGGATTTGGCTCTGCCTTTCTTGCTGGCACCGGCGGCCCTACTGCCGGCTTTGGCGCGGGCTGGTGTGGATGACTTCGCGGCCGTTGCTGGCCTGAATTGGACGGTGGTTGAAGCCGTTGTGCAGGGCGGCGATGCGATTCACCTGTTCTTGTGAGATGGTCCTTGTGTCCCGCAACACGTACCAGTCCACGCCTTCGGTGCAGGGGGGCGTGGTCAATGAACCCTGGTAGTGGTAGTAGCCTTTGTCCTCGGGCACGAAATCCGCTGCGTTTAGGGTGAAGCCCGAGTTCAGGGTCAGGCCGGGTTCGGGATAGGCGTCAATGAGGGACTGCACTACGGCGCTGGCTTCTCCCAACTGAAATAGCTGGCCCACAACCCCGAGGAAACCTCCCTCTTTTCGGTGGACTAGGTGCATTTCCGCGGGGAAAAGCTGGCCGTCAACCTGGTGCTCGGCGTGGACGTGGATGTGCATGGAGACCAGTTCATAGGTTTGATCGCCGACGGTCAGGAAGTTGCCTTCGCCGTACTCCACGTGGGCTGTTTTGCCGTTGTGATTTACTTCGCGGGCGTTTTGGCTGTAGCGGAAGACGAGGTCCGGAGCGTCCGGGGCTTCGGTGTAGCCGGTGAGGTCAATGGGCGATTGCCGGAGACCGGTGTCGCAAAGGGAAAAGTCGGGAGAGAGGGAACCCCAGTTGTTGGGGGCGCCCGGGCCCCAATAGCCCCAGTCAGCTCCATCGGCAGAGTGCGAACAGGACGTTGGCGGACTCTGGAGTCCGCAAGCTGACATGACCGGAAAAATCAGGGCCAATCGAGCCGCCCGAACCAGGGATTTTATGGTGGGGAAGGAAATGCGAGTGGGCATTGTTGGGCTCCAATATTGATGCTTTAAACGGACTCAAGCGGTCACTTCTATTGGCCCCACCGAAATTGGAAATAGGGGACGCAGGGCAGTTAATTGTTGAGAATGCGGGGAGCCCTTTGCTTGAGGCTCCCCTTCAACCTGGGGACTAATTATCGGGCAGACGGAGTTGGACGCCGGCTTTTTCTTCCTGGATTTTTGAGACGGCATCGGAGTCTTCAGGGCCCCAGCCGCGGGCCAGGGCTTCAACATGGCGCTGGTCAACCAGGTTGGACAGTTCCATGGGCATGCCATATTCGCGGGCCAGGTCGGTGCCAAGGCGCACGTCTTTGGCGGCGAGGGCAGTAGCGAAGCCGGGCTCGAAGTTGCCCTTGAACAGGTAGCGGGGGAATTTTTCCACGAGACGGCGGTTGCCACCGGAACTGTTGGCGATTACGTCGGCGAGCACCGCCAGGTCCACGCCGGCCTTGACTCCCAAAGTGAGTACCTCGGTCATCAGCACACCGATGCCCATTCCGAGGGTATTGTTGCAAATCTTGCAGACCATGCCGTTGCCTATCGGGCCGCAATAGACGACGTGGCTGCCGATGGCGTCGAGGGTGGGCTTCATGCGGTTGAAAATGGCCTCGTCCCCGCCCACCATTACCGCCAGGGTGGCTGCCGCCGCGCCGTAAACACCACCGCTGACCGGCGAGTCCAGCACATTGACGCCCTGTTCAGCGCATACGTCGTGAATGCGGCGAATCACAGTGGGAGAGTTGGTAGAGAGGTCCATATAAACGTCGCCGGCCGTGGCGCCTTCCATGATGCCGTTTTCCCCCAGGACTACCGCCTCAACGTCCCTGGGCCCGGGAAGCGAGGTAAATACCACGTCATTTCCGGGGACGCAATCTTTAGGGGTGTCAGCCCATTCTGCGCCCATCTCCAGCAGGTTGGTGGCGGCCTCGCGGCGCAGATCGTGAACGGTAAGCTGGTGACCCGCCCTGACCAGGTTGGTGGCCATGGGATTGCCCATGTTGCCAAGACCTACGAATCCTACTTTCATTGTTGTCGCTCCTTGCCTGGGTTTATGTCAGGTTGATACGGCGGGGATTATAGCATTGGGGTGGGGTATGAGACACGGAGGATTACTGTTCGGACTCATACCGACTCCAACCGAAATAGGAAAATAACAAATTAATTTGGAGCATCCGTATGTAACTCATACATTCCATTGCAGGGCAATCGCGTTTTAAATTCGTGCTGATATGTGCAAGTTCTTTCTGATGGGAAAACATGTCACCCTGAGCTTGCCGAAGGGTCTAAAGTCCCTGACAGGAGTCAGGCTCAAGGCCCGAAACAAGGTCGCTGGGTTGGAGTTTAGATGCTTCGGCTTCGCTCAGCATGACAATCGTTTATAACGCGATTGCCCTGCATTCCATTGTATTTCGAGTCAATTGACGCCCTATGAAGGCTATTGTATAAGTTTGAAACTATATAAAGGGAAGGTGCCAGAAAAAGAGCAGCCAGAATCATTGTTTACTTTACTACCTTCGCGGCAGTAACTGGACTGGCTGCGGCAATCGCGATGTTAAGCGTTGCTGTCGCTGCTCCGCTGCAAGGTGGCGACGGACTCTCACTTCTAGCCATTGCATTGGGCGGACTAGGTGTCGCCGGTGGCGTAGTTTACCTCGGAGAAAAACTGTTTAACCTGGCTAAGGAGTTGGCGCGCATGGTGGCAGATTACATTATAGAACAGTATAAGAGGCACAGGCGGGAGGAAGGCAGAAAAGCGGAAAGGAAAGCGTGGCTGGCCTGGTACAAGCGACAGCAAGCGGCATTTCGAAACTCCCAGCCTTTCGATGAGCCACCCCCAGGGTACAGTCCAGATGAGAAGACTGTAGAGCAGGCTTAGCCGTACCCAGTTCCTCGACTCTCAGACGAAACCACACAGGGCCCGACCAATTCGGGCCCTGTTCTTGTTTGACCTGTCAGGCCAATTCCCTACGTCACAACATTTATGTACGGGCGGGTGCGGAGGTTCCACTTGTCGTTGGCCGCATCGTAGGTGGAGTTGACGAAGACGCGCCAGTTGGCGTCGTCCAGGTTGGGATAGTCGGCGCGATAGTAGTAACCGGGCCAGCGGGTCTCCTGCCGGTGCAGAAGGTGACGCATGTGAGCCTCGCCCACCCAGGTACGATGCACCACTTCCCAGCAGCGCAACAGTTCGTGGCGGTTCCGAGCGGCCAAGTGCTTCAGGTCTTCTCGCAGCATTTCTATCAGGGAAATACCCCGTTCCAGGGTCGGGCCGTTGGTGGTGTACATGGAAGAGGTGCCACCAGCGTATTCGTCCATGATTTTTTGCAAGCGCACCAGAGCCTGGGTAGGGTTAATGAAATTGGGGTTAACATCGTCGGACGTGGAAGCGCCCCTGTGTGTCTCGAAGGTTTCGAGGGGCGCCCAGATGGACTGGTGAAGCTGGCGAACCTGCTCATCGTTGACGGTGGGAGTGTCCCCGCTGTCACGGACAAAGTTGACCGCAGCCTTGGCCGCCAATCGACCCTCGGTAAAGGAGCCGGAGGAGAACTTGTGGGGGGCAGCGCCAACACCGTCACCGGCAGCAAACAGACCGCGGACGGTGGTCATCTTGTTGTAGCCCCAGAAGTATTCGGGCGGCGCCAGGTCTTCCGGACCGCTGACCCACGCTCCGGCCTCGCCGGAATGGGAACCCATGATATATGGCTCGGCCAGGTTAACCTCGGAGGGAGTGTTTTCCGGTTCGATGTTCTGGGAGGCCCAGGTAAGGGCCTGGGCGATGGTCATATCCAAGAAGTCTTCCCAAGCCTCTTCGCGTACCTTGTCCATCTTGGCAGGATCACCGTCGGCCAGCTTCTGCATGGCCTCATCGGTGCGCATGTACATCGGGCCCAAGCCGGACTGGATGTCCAGGAACATCTGGTGATTGCGGAGAGGAGTGGGCGTGGGTATGGCTCGACCATAAGGAAGATACTTGTCCAGCTCATCGTCGCGGGTGACGGTGTAGTCCTCGCCCAGAGCATTAAGCACCCGGGCGTGGAAGTACTGGAACCACATGCCGACCGGACCGTATCCGTCCTTGAAGCGGGTTGGCACAAAGCGGTGTTCCATCTGGGTCATTTCGGTGCCGACGGGGATCATCAATCCGTAGGCGGAACCGGTGGCGAACACCGAGTACCAGGTTCGGCCAATACCCTCGTTAACTGACCGAGGACGGAACACATTGGAAGCGCCGCCGGTGGTAATGATCACTGCCTTGGCCTTGAAGACGTAGAGTTTGTCCTCCCGTACGCCAAAGCCCACGGCCCCGGCGATGCGGTTGGAGTCGTTGGCGTCGGCCAGCAGGTGGGTGATGGAGACACGCTCGTAGATGTTTTCCTGGCCGACGGCCTTGCGGGCAGGCTCAGCGGTTACGGGCTTGATGGACTCGCCATGAATGGGAATCTGCCAGCGGCCGATACGCTCGTAGGTACCGTCGTCCTTTTTCCAGATGGGGAGACCCCACTCTTCCAGCAGATGCACCGAGGAATCCACGTGACGGCCCACGTCATAGACAAGGTCCTCGCGGGCCAGGCCCATCATGTCGTTGACCACATATTGCACGAAGTCAGTAGGGGTATTCCAGCCATAGCGCTGGCCCATGTAGCAGTTTATGGCGGACAGTCCCTCGCCGGTGGCGCCGCTGCGTTCAATGACGGCCTTTTCGGCGATGACCACCCTCAGGTCGCTGCCCCAGAATTTGGACTCGAAGGCGGCGCCGCAACCGGACATGCCGCCGCCGATAATCAGAATGTCGCACTCAACTGTTTCAACTGTAGGCGTTGCCATTTTTTTCTAGGCCTCCTTTAATTGCTGGCCGGTAGAGTGGGCAACTCGTCCACTCCAAGCCAAAGGGATTCACCGGCCAGTCCCTGGCCCTTGAGGTCGCCCACCGGATCTTCCGTAAAGTTCCGGTAAGGTTGGCTGGAACCCACCGGTATGGAGCGGGACGGGTAGTTGAACTCCAGGACCTTGCCGTTTCGGAAAGTCACGGTCCAGGTAAGGCCGTTGTCAACCCGCCGCGGTTGTACCGAAGCCCCAAGGGGGATGAAATCCGAGTAGCCCCTGACCTGGATAGCTTCCTGGGGGCAGAGTTTGACGCAGGCGTAGCACTCGGAACAAAGCTGCGGTTCCTGGTTGAACCCCTTGTTTGCCTCGGTGTCCAGGGCCATCAGGTCGTTTGGGCAAATGTAAACGCACAACGGGCCCTGGTGCTCACCGGCGCAGGCGTCACAAGCGGTGGGGTTAACAAACGTGGGCATGAGATCCTCCTGTAAATTTTGTCCGTCAACTTCAAAACAAAGCCCCCGGTCTCCTGGACTCGGGGGTAAAAGAAATATCAAATCTCACGTGCTACAGGTACAGGTACAGTCCAGTTCGGGCATGGTCATCACCGGGGTGCGGTTTTCAAGATAGTTGTTTTCCACGAAGGGGGAACCAAAGCCGTACTTATCAGCACAGTCTCGCACGACTTCCAGCACCTCGGCACGCAAAGTTGTGGGAGCCGGTTGCTCACCGCCCTGGATTATGTTGCGGATCAGGGTGCCCGCCAGGTCCTGTTTCTGGTCACGATGGCCGCACAACCCTTCGTATGCGACGCTGCCGCAAACCGGGCAGTACCACCACTCCAGGGTAAGGACAGACTTGATGCCCAGGTCGGGCAGATCGTCGAAGATACGGTGAGCGGCATAGGTGTCGTAATAACTGCCGACCCCGGCATGGTCCCGGCCGAACATGTGGTGGGTGCAGCCAAGGTTTTTTCTTACCAGAGCATGGAAGACAGCCTCACGGGGTCCGGCGTAGCGCATGTCCCACATCAGGGTAGACGTCAGATGGGTGTCCTGGCGGAAGAACCCGGCCTCACGCAGCAGGTCATGGGTCAGGACTATGGCCTCGTCGATGTAGTCCCCCGGCTTTTTCTCCCCAATGACCGCGCTGACCAGCACGGCGTCGGCTTCAGAAGCCAGCCAGGCACCTTTCATCAGCCACTCGTGACCGGCATGGGGGACGTTACGACTCTGGTGAGCGACGACACGGGTCCAGCTGCGGTCTTCCAGGGTCTGGCGCAACTGGCGGGGCGTTTGCCAGAACCGGTCAAAGGGAGGGTTGATTTCCGGGGGGTTTACCAAGGTTACCTTTCCGGAAACAAACCTGTCCTGGTAAGCAAGGGTCCGCTGGACACCCGGGTGCGCGACATCGGATGTGCCGTACACCTGTGCCGCCAGAAACTCGCGGTCGTAGGAGTAAATTTCTTCTACCTCGAGGACAGCCAAGGGCTGAGCCTGGTAGGTGAGGAGTACGGTGTCGCCTTCTTTCAGCGGAAGTTCGTTCACCTCGGCTTCGGAAAGGTCGAAAACAATGGGAATGCTCCAGATGTAGCCGCTGGACAGGGTCATGGTTCGGGCCACCGAGTCCAGGTCGGCGGGGCCCATGAATCCCTCCAGCGGGGAGAAGAAGCCATAGGCGATGTTTACACATTCCCTGGCAATCTGGTCGCGGACCGGAATGCGGGGAAGGTGAGAAATGCTGTCCAGGTTGCCGGCAGACAAGGGGGCAACCCGCTCGATCAGCACTCCGCCGTGGGGGGAAAGACTATTGTCAACCAATTATTTCCGTCGCCTGCAAAGGAAAGCTTTACAATCTTTCGTTAAACGTGAGGCGCAATCCCTCGGTCGATGCGATGGCTTCGACGCCGAAGTATTATTGCACGATTAAGGGCCTTTTTCCAGACTTGCGGCGCGGGTTGGGGAAGCAGCGGAATCGCGATGGGGTCCCACGGCACCTTCGAATGAGTCATCGACTTAACCGCGAATGCCGAATGCACTGGAGGGATTTGATCAGAGGTCAATCAGAAGGCGTTTGCACTGGCCAGGCCACGGGTTTGATTGACGCAAGTCTTGATTGACGCAAGTAATGGTGCCAGTGTAGATTTGAGCCAACACACTGCCGAGGTGAAGCGACAATGGATTCACTTCGGGTTGGCGCCAGATTGCCCAATTGACAGGCATTTAGTTTTGCGGGCAATTGGACTGTTTTCAGTTTTGAAGAAAGGGAGGCCAGCTATGGTTGAAGCGGATACGCGAGTCTTGCTGGACTGGGACGCACTGGAGGTCGGTGAGACCTTCGAGACCTATGAGTATGTCCTGAGCCAGGAGATGATCGACAATTATCGCAAGGGGGTAATGGACCCGGAGGCCAGCTTCCCCACCATCTCTCACAAGGTGGACGTGAAGCAGTACAACGCAAGGTACCGGGATGCGGGTTCGGTCAACGCCCGTTGCGCCTTCTGTTGCTACAACCCTCCCGTGGCCGGAAAGACCATAACAGTCCGGGCCTGGATCGCCGACAAATACCTGCGAAGGGGCAAGAACTACATCGTTACCGAGGCCGTCTCGGTGGACGAGGATGGGCGGCTGATTGACCGGGTTATTACTCACGAGCTAAAGCAGCCGACAGAGGTGGGCAAGAAATGGGGGGGCTGATCCGGAGTTACGCAGTCGGGGATGAGCTGCCTCCCCTGGTGAAGGAGATGACCCAGGAGGCCATCAACCTATTTGAAGGGAGCGCCGGAGAGTCCGGGCCGTCCCAGTTCACCGACGAGGAGACGGCCCGGGAGACCCTGGGCACCGAGGGGACGGTGGCATCAGGGAGAATGTCCCTGTCCTTCGCTATCGAAATGTTGCGAAGATTTTTTGGCAGCGACGTTTATAACCACAACGGCGCGGTCGACCTGCGGTTCCTGAGGCCGGTCCGCCCCGGCGATACCATTACGTTTACGGGGACAATTGTCGGCCTGAGCCGGGAAGTCAATGGCAGCCGGGTATCCGTTGAGATAAAGGCGGAAAACCAGCGGGGAGATACCACCGGGGTGGGCCAGGGCAGCGCCGTCGTCCCCAATGCTTACCTGCCTGCGGAGGAGTAGCTGCTGTTCGGGCTTTGGCCTTTTCTTAGTTCTCGTGATCCAACCAATCTATAACCAGCCAGGCAGTTGGGCTATACCTCGACCGTCCACTGGCTGGAGGTTGTTGTTCGCCAATCTGGGTGAACAGGTGAAAAGGGTATGTGAAGTCCTGCGACTGCCTGTTGGTGGACTGAGACGGATAGAAGTCCTTGCGGCGGCGGTGCGGCGGGTTGATAGTCGGATTCCTTTTCGGTTGCCGACCCTCTCAACAATGTAGGCCTGCTTTGCGATAGACCCGCCATCAAGCTGGCTTTGGCGACGGTCCGTTAACGCCTTCCCGACGACCCAGCATGTTTCCGCCATTGGCCGGGGATCGCTCTTCGTGGATGCCCCTTTACGTGTATACTGAACGCGTATACTCGCAGCCAAGTTCCACCAGAATCGGTAATCTTTGTCTAAGGGATGTCCCGTTCCGGTGATATCCCTTTCCTGATTTACGGTTTCAATGTTCTTGAAGGGAAAAGTTCATTACGCCTGGGTTATTGTGGCGATCGCCGCGGCGATGGGGTTCATTACCTCTGCGATGCGATTTGCCGCCGCGGCCCTGGTGCCATATCTGAGTGACCCGGCCTCGGGGTATGGCTGGAGCTACGGGGCTATCAGCCTGGCGTTCAGCCTACAGTGGGTAGTCCTTGGCCTGATGAGCCCCTATGCGGGATGGCTTGGGGACCGGTACGGGGTCCGCCGGCTACTGCTGGTTGGGTCCATCTTGTTTATTGCCGGCATGGTGCTGACAGGCGTCATGAGCCACCTGTGGCAATTTTACCTCTTTTTCGGCGTGGTCCTGGGGGTCGCCACCGCCATTTTCACTGTACTGCCGGTTTCCGGCGTCACCCTGTGGTTCAGAAGGCACCTGGGGGCCGCCATGGGAGTGGTGTGGTCGTTCCAGGGATTCGGCACTATATTGCTCCTTCTCCTGATTGGCACGGCCTTCAGCCAGCTAGGGATAAAGTGGACTTTCTGGATACCGGGCATTGCTGGCGGGGCGCTATTGCTGTTGATGGTCAGGTTTTTTTACAACAGTCCCGCCGAGATAGGCGTGCGCCCCCTGGGAGATTTGGGAGACGGGCCAATTGAGAGGCCGCGAAGAGACGAGGCCACCAAGGTAAGGGCCAAGGTGTTCATCCAGCAGGCGAGGCGCACCGCCACCTTCTGGAACCTCATCGGCATCCACTACTGGGGATGCATGGGCCACAATATTATCAACGTGTTGCTGGTGGCCATTGCGGTGGACCGCGGCCTGTCCCTGGGAGTGGCCGCCGGAGTGCTTGCAGCCCAACAGGGCGCCGGAGTCGTCACGCGGGCGGTCGTGCCCATAATAGCGGAACGCCTGGGATGCCGAACCGTCTGGATTGTGGGCATGTCCCTTCAGGTATTCCCGCTGCTAATTATCTTCTTCCTCCAGGACGCCTGGGCCTTCTACCTGTTCGCAGTGCTCTTTGGCATCGGCCAGGGTTGTGAGGTGCCCACATTCCCCATCGCCAATCGCCAATACTACGGGAACGTTCCTCAAGGCAGTCTTTTTGGCTGGCAAAACCTGGGAAACGGACTGGGCATGGGACTGGCGCCGGTGTGTGCAGGAGTTCTGTGGGACTTTACGGGAACTTACGTGGCTCCGTTGATAATGTCCCTTGCCTTCAGCATGATGGGCCTTGTCTCTGCGTGGTTGCTGCCCTCACCCCGCGCCAGGCAAATTCCCGACTGGGAGAGTCACTTGCCCGCCAACGTCCGGGCCGCCGAATAGCGCAAGCCACCGGGCCGTTGTGGGGCCCTTGCCCGTTGTAGTTTCGCATTTGAACCCCATTGTGCCGATCCCTAGCGAGATTAGCTCGAAGAGGCTCGTCCTCAACCACATTCCAGAGTTACAGTCGTGGTCAACTTGTAGAGGTCTGTCTCCTGCCAACCTGGGACGCTGTTGGCGAAAACCCTTTTCAGGCACTTAATTGGGGAGTAGACCTGAAACTGGTGAGAGGGAATATTGTCGAGACCGTCAATGTGCCGAGGCAATGCAAGTATGAAGCGACGATTACAGCGTAGAGCCGATGTGAATCCGCTATTGGACACCGCCAGGGAAAGCAAATACCATGGGATGCTACTGATCACCTTGATGACCGTATCGTGTAGAACTGGACAGGGCAATTGCGTTATAAACGATTGTCATGCTGAGCGAAGCCGAAGCATCTAAACTCCAACCCAGCAACCTTGTTTCGGGCTTTGAGCCTGACTCCTGTCAGGGACTTTAGGCCCTTCGGCAAGCTCAGGGTGACATGTTTTCCCATCAGAAAGAACTTGCACATATTAACACGAACTTATAACGCGATTGCCCTGTAGAACTGGACCGGTCGCACTCCAGTGACAAGATATTGATATAGAATATAGAGTCCGGGCCGTCACATGGAAATTGGTGAAACCGGGTCAGGGCAAAGTGAGGATGGGGCCGCCAAATGCGCGAGAGTCGAGAGCCCCGGGTCTGTCGCGGCGAGTCTTAAGTTGCTGCAAGGGTTTCCCGAGCTCCAGAGAGACTAAAATTAGGTTCCCTAACGACAGAGATTTTGCAGTGATAACCTGGGGGGTGCACCTGCGTACAGATGCCATGAGATATACTTATCTCGGGTTGGCTTCAGTTGGGATGGCTGGGTTGCGTTTTCAGGATTTCAGTCATTCACAGATGACCTGATTACTGGTGAGAGGCGTTCATCCTAGAATAGTGTGGACGCGGTTGGGTTGCGATGGCGTCGCTATCACCATGGACCCTGGTTCCTGCGTCGTTTGGGGGAATGATAAAACAGCGGCAGTGCAACTGAGTGAAAGATTCGGACGCGCGGTCGAGTAGACCCAAGGGAGATTTCAAGGAAGCGTCGCTAAGCAAGACAGCCACATACAACAGCTTCGGGAGGGATGGCAGAGTGGACGATTGCGCCGGTCTTGAAAACCGGTATACCTGCGGGTATCGTGGGTTCGAATCCCACTCCCTCCGCCACAGTATCAACTCCACTGATCTCAAAACTTCCCATTTAATGCCTATTTCGTAGTTATAACGCCCTTTTTGTTGTCCCTTTTAGTATCAATTGGGCCGACACTGTACCATGATGTCCGACCTTTTATGGTACATAAATTGGTATATAGATATTGTATAATGCTATGCATGGATCCTATCTCAGGAGGTCTCCATGCGCCAGCAGGCAAGGCTCAACGCAGCACAAGTAAGATCTCTCTCTGTGCCCGGTCAGTACTCCGACGGAAACGGGTTGACACTCAGGGTTGAAGCGTCTGGGTCCAAGCATTGGGTTCAGCGCGTAACCATCCACGGCAAGCGGAGGAACCTCGGGTTGGGCGGTTATCCCACAGTCTCCCTGGCAACTGCACGAGATATGGCCATCGAAAACCAGTTGGCAATCAAGCAGGGCAGGGACCCCTTGGCTGAAAAGCAACAGGCCGTCCAGGAAGCCAAAAGGCCAAAGATCGCAACCTTCGCTGAAGCCACCAAGCAGGTTGTTGAACTGCGTCGGCCCAACTGGAGCAATTCCAAACATGCCGGTCAATGGGAAAGCACCCTTGCCACTTATGCATTCCCCGTGGTAGGGCAGAAGCAGGTGGACGATATAACCACCAGCGATATTCTGACGATTCTTGCTCCCATATGGAACACCAAGTGTGAAACTGCCAGCAGGGTCAGGCAACGTATGGAAACGGTTCTGGACTGGGCTATAGGCAAGGGGTGGCGAACGGATAACCCAGCGGGGAAGTTCATCATTAAGGTTCTGTCCAAGCAGACGGGGGAGGTAAGGAAACACCCTGCCTTGCCCTACGCCCAAGTGCCGGACGCACTGAAGAGAATCAAGGAATCCAGCGCTGACCAGATTACCCGCCTGGCTTTCGAGTTTCTGGTGTTGACAGCTGCCAGGTCGCAGGAGGTTCGGCTGGCCAGGTGGTCGGAGGTGGACTGGCAAAAGAAGATCTGGACTATCCCCAGGGAGCGGATGAAGGCGCGGCGCGAGCACAAAGTACCATTGTCACGGCGGGCTGTGAAGGTTTTGGAAGAAGCTACGCAGCCCGGCTGGGAGGCAACCGACCTGATTTTCCCCAGCTACAAAAAGGAAAATCCGCTTTCCCAAATGACCTTCACCTCGCTCCTACGCCGTTTGGAGATTCCGGCTGTCCCTCACGGTTTCAGGTCCAGTTTCAAGGACTGGTGCAGCGAGGAGATGGGAGAGGGGTACGAGATTGCCTCAGAGATGGCATTGGCCCACAACGTGGGGAATGCCACCAGGCGGGCTTATTCCAGGACCGAACTGCTTGGGCCGAGGAGGGAGTTGATGGAGGCTTGGGGGGAGTTCATTTCTCCGGCAAACGCGTAAAGGAATGATGTTTCCCGTCTCCATAGTAGTTTCATACAGGAGCACGGAGTCATGGTTTCTATCTGGGTGAATTGCCCATAGGACATCTATCAGGGGAAATATCCATTTGAGGTCGCCGTTCGCAACCTTCACCATTGAACCGGCTGCATCCTCCTGCTACGCTTGCTTTCGCGTGAATCTGACGCAAGTTTCCCGGTCCTCAACAGTGCAAGGAAAAATAAGCAATGACTACCCAAAGGTCCCGCCGAGCCAATACAGGGTCATCCCAGGTTAACCATGAAAGCTACCGGAACCAGCTTTGGGGCATGGCCGATGCCCTGCGCGGCAGCATGGACGCCGCCGAATATAAGCATGTGGTACTGGGATTGATTTTCCTGAAGTATATCTCCGACGCATTCGACGAGGCCTACACGGAACTGAAGGCCCAAGAGGACCAAGGGGCCGACCCGGAAGACCCCGACGAATACCGGGCTCAAAGCATTTTCTGGGTGCCGCCGGAAGCCCGGTGGCAGTACCTGCAGAGCCAGGCGCGCCAGCCGTCTATAGGTCGCCTGGTGGACGACGCGATGATCGCCGTGGAGCGGGACAATGCGGCGTTGAAGGATGTCCTACCTAAGGATTACGGCAGGGACGCGCTGGACAAGGAGAGGCTGGGCCAGGTAGTTGACCTGATCAGTAACATCAAGGTTGGCGGCGCTGAGGCCCAGGCCACTGACGTGCTGGGACAGGTTTACGAGTACTTTTTGGAACAGTTCGCCCTTGCAGAAGGCCGCAAGGGCGGCGAGTTCTATAACTCCCCGGTCAGTGGTTCGCCTGCTGGTGGAGATGTTGGAGCCATTCAACGGGCGTGTGTACGACCCCTGCTGCGGCTCCTCGGGCATGTTCGTGCAGTCCATGGCTTTCATTGAGGCACACACCACCGGCAATGGAAACGGGGGCAAGGCCACAGGTGACTTGTCCATTTACGGCCAGGAATCCAATTACACCACCTGGCGGTTGGCCAAAATGAACCTGGCCATCCGCGGCATCGAGGGTCAGATTGCCCATGGCGACAGTTTCCACAACGACCGACACCCAGACTTAAGGGCGGACTTCATACTGGCGAATCCACCCTTCAACATATCGGATTGGGGCGGAGAACGCCTGCGGGAAGACCGGCGGTGGGAGTATGGGGTCCCTCCAGTGGGCAACGCCAACTTCGCCTGGGTCCAGCATTTCCTGTACCACCTGGCACCCAGGGGCATGGCAGGCTTTGTGCTGGCCAACGGGTCCATGTCGTCCAATCAATCGGGCGAAGGGGAAATCCGCGAAAGCTTGATTGAAGCAGACCTGGTGGACTGCATCATCGCCCTGCCGGGGCAGCTCTTCAGGTCGACCCAGATACCGGCCTGCCTGTGGTTTCTTTCCAGGGGGAGGAGCAATGGCGATAAGCGGGCCCGACGAGGAGAAACCCTCTTCGTGGATGCCCGCAAAATGGGCCAAATGCTGGACCGAACCCGGCGCGACCTGTCGGAGGAGGACGTTTCCCGTATCGCCAATACCTACCACCAGTGGCGGGATGGCGGCGATTATTCGGATACGCCGGGGTTCTGCAAAAGCGCAACTTTGGAAGAAATCCGTCGGCATGGCTGTGTCCTTATTCCCGGCCGCTACGTGGGCGCCGAGGCCCAGGAAGACGACGGCGAACCCTTCGGAGACAAGATGGCCCGTCTGACTTCCCAGTGGCGGGAGCAGCAGGCGGAGGCCGCCCGCCTGGATGCGGCCATTGAAGAAAATCTGGCCAGGCTGGGCTTCTTGCCCGACAACTAATCCCCTTCATCCCCAATCCATGGCTAGCGCTTAAAGGTACTTCTGTAAGCCACTTTCACTTTTGGGAACATTGTAGTATTATTGTTTGTGGGAAGAGGCTGTGTTTTCGTTGTGCGGATAATCTCTGAAAAAACGCTCCGTGAGTTCTGGGAGCGACACCCCGACTGTGAGCAGTCGTTACGAGCCTGGGTCAAGGAGGTGGAATCGGCGGACTGGGTCAACCCAGCCCAACTCAAGGACCAGTTTCCCAATGGGAGCATCGTGAGGGACAACCGAGTGGTGTTCAATATAAGGGGGAACCGGTACCGGTTGGTAGCCTGGATAAACTACCCGCGCCGAGCGGTTTACATCAAATGGTTGGGTACCCACGCGGAGTATGACCGTATTGATGTCGAGAAGGTGGGACTATGAGCGCCATAAAGCCTATTAGAACGGATGAAGACCTTGATGCTGCCCTGGCACGCATTGAAGAAATCTTTGATGCAGAACCTGGCACGCCGGAGGATGATGAGCTTGGTGTGCTGCTGGACCTGGTGGAATACTACGAGAGCAAGAATTATCCCATCCCCATGCCTGACCCCATTTCCGCCATCAAGTTCCGCATGGACCAGGCCAATCTGACGCCCCGGGACCTGGTTCCCTTCATCGGCAGTCGGGCCAAGGTCTCCGAAGTACTGTCAGGAAAGCGGACCATCACCATGTCCATGGCCCGGGCCCTGCACCAGCACCTGGGAATTCCCGCCGACGTCCTGTTGCAGGAGCCGGGTGCCAGCTTGCCGGACGCCATACCGGGTGTGGAATACTCCCGCTTTCCGCTGAAGGCCATGGCGAAGGAGGGCTGGATTGAGGACGCCAGGAACCTGAAAGACCAGGCGGAAGAGCTGATCATCGCCCTGATGGAGCGGGCCGGAGGTCGGGAATTTGCCGCGGCGCCCCTGTACCGCAAAAACGACAGCCGCCGCATCAATGCCAAGACCGACGATTACGCCCTGCGGGCCTGGTGCTGGCAGGTTTTGGCCCAGGCAAACAATAGGGAGTACCCCACCGGTTACCAGGCTGGTGCCGTCAACCCCGAACTGCTCCGCCAGGTGGCCCAGATGAGTGCGCTGCCGGACGGACCGGTTCAGGCCAGGGATTTTCTGGCCCAGCGGGGCATTGCCCTGGAATACGTGCCGCACTTGCCGCGCACCCACCTGGACGGCGCCGCCCTGAAGTCCTGTGAGGGCCAGCCGGTTGTCGGGCTGACCCTGCGCTACGACCGGATAGACAATTTCTGGTACACCCTGCTGCACGAACTGGCCCACGTGGGCCGGCACCTGGGTGATTGCAGCGGCGAAAGTGGCTTTGTTGACGACCACAGCCTGCGGGGCGTTCATTCGGGTGGTGGCGACAACAAGGAACAGGAAGCGGACCGCTGGGCCCAGGACGCCCTGATACCGCCGGAAGTGTGGGAGGAAGGTATTTTGCTGGTGGACCCGTCGCCCATGGCGGTAATAGCCATGGCATCGCAAGCCGCCGTACACCCCGCCATTGTTGCGGGTCGGGTACGCTTTGATTCCGGAAACTACCGGTTCCTGTCCCAGTTTGTGGGGACGGGGGAAGTTCGGCGGTGGTTTGAAGAGGAGTAGAAGATACTGATGCCTCAGAAGCGGACAACTATGGCGATCGTCTATGATTTTGACGGTACATTGGCCCCAGGCAATCTGCAGGAAAACAGTTTCATTCCTGATATAGGAATGGAGCCGGCCGACTTCTGGAAAGAGGTCAACCAACTCGCCAAGAGTCAGGGCGCTGACCCAATACTGATGTACATGTACCTCATGCTGGAAAAGGCCAGAGCAGCGAGAAGATCGGTACGTCCTGAGGACTTCAGGAAACGCGGGGAAACTATAAGATTCTTTGAAGGTGTAGAAGCTTGGTTCGACCGAATCGACCAATACGGCAAGGGTGCGAACGTCAACATCCAGCACTACATCGTTTCGTCAGGTAATTCGGAAATTATCGAAGGGACAAAAATCGCGTCAAAGTTCAAGAAAATATACGCTTCCAAGTTCCTGATTGACGAAAACAACGTGGCCTGTTGGCCTGCATTGGCCATTAATTTCACCACCAAGACCCAGTTCATATTCCGCATAAACAAGGGTGCTCACGATGTGAGCGACGACCGCGAGATAAACCAGTTTGTTGATCTTAAGGAGCGCCCCGTTCCTTTCCAAAACATGGTGTACATCGGGGATGGGGAAACTGACGTGCCCTGCTTTAGGTTAGTGAAGGACTTGGGTGGGCTAGCAATCGTTGTTTACCGTCCATACACGAAAAACGCCCGTGAAAAAGCCAAGAATTTTATTCACGACGGGAGAGTCAATTGCGCCGCGTCGGCCGACTATACCGAGGGCAAAGAGCTAGATCAAATCGTCAAGAATCAAATAGACGCGGTGGCGGCTCGCGAGACCCGAGACCATGTCTTGTCCCGCAATCAACTCTAACTCCTGGTATGTTCAGATATCCCCCCAAAACTGGAATAACAACGTGAAACACTCCTCTGAAACCACGAAATTCCGGCAGGTCCTGCTGGGGGAACTCGTCGAAATAGATCACGGGTTCGCGTTTAAAGGAAACTTTATTCACGACGAACCCCACAGGGATGTCTTGCTAACCCCAGGTAATTTCTCCGTGGGAGGGGGATTCAAGGGCGATAGGTTCAAGTATTACGATGGGCCCGTACCGGACCAGTTCGTCCTCGTCGAGGGCGATCTGCTAGTTACTATGACCGACCTTAGCAAGCAATCAGACACCCTTGGGTACCCTGCGTTTGTGCCAGACCGTTCCCAAGGACACCGGTATTTGCACAACCAACGTCTAGGCAAAATCTCGCCAAAGCGGTTGCAAGAGTTAGACCTGAGATACCTCTATTACTTGATGTGCACGGAGGAATATAGGAACGAGGTTCTCGCCAGTGCAACAGGTACCACCGTAAAGCACACGTCTCCAGAGAGGATCAAACAGTTTGCCTTCAAGCTCCCTCCCCTCCCCGAACAGCGCGCCATCGCCCACGCCCTTGGCACCCTGGACGACAAGATTGAGCTTAACCGGCGGATGAACCAGACCCTGGAGGAAATGGCCCGGGCCATCTACAAGGACTGGTTCGTGGACTTCGGTCCCGTCCGCACCAAGCTGGAAGGCCGGGAACCCTACCTGCCCCAGGAGTTGTGGGACTTGTTCCCCGACCGGCTGGTGGATTCAGAGTTGGGGGAGATACCAGAAGGGTGGGAGGTGAAGGCAGTCGCGGAGGTGGCAACGATTTCAGGGGGGGCAACGCCAAGCACCAAGGTTGACGAATATTGGGAGGGAGGGACTCACTGTTGGGCGACTCCCAAAGACCTTTCTGCGTTGTCAGTACCTGTATTGTTGGAGACGGAGCGCAAAATTACAAATGCAGGGCTTAAACGTATTGGCTCAGGGTTGCAGCCCGTAGGAACGGTTCTACTCTCGTCAAGAGCTCCAATTGGTTACCTTGCAATTAACGAGGTGCCGGTGGCAGTAAATCAGGGATTTATTGCTATAAGGCCGAAGGATAGCATTTCTAATCTCTTTCTGCTTAACTGGTGCGAAACAGCCCAAGACGAGATTATCAGCCATGCCAATGGGTCGACATTCCTTGAAATCAGCAAGGGTAACTTCAGCCGGATTTCTCTGATAATTCCTCCGGGAGGCGTTCTTAACGCTTTCCACGTTACCGCCACCGAATTCCATCAGCGCCTTGTTGAGAATGAACGTTGTTCACGCTCATTGACTGCCCAGCGGGATGCGCTACTGCCGAAATTAGTTTCGGGAGAAGTGCGGGTGGGGGAAATTATGCTTTCTGAGGAGGTATCAAAATGAGCAGTTCATCGTCAACACTAGAAACATTGCTTGAGCTGGGATTCGAGGATCGGCCGCCTGAAATCCAGATTTCGCCTGCTTCACGCTGGATGGTGCCCGAGCACATTCGGTCTCCAGTGGTAAGTGTCTGCTACCGGTTCGATAATTTCGATCTGGTTGCTTCTCCCATGACAAAAAGGTCTGGGCAGGAGGTAGTCCAACTGAATGGTGTTATTGAAACCCCGCGAAGTTGGACGGAGGTACAGGGCGAAATTCCTGCTGACTTGAGAAGTGCTTCGGAAGCTGCCGCATTTGTTAGTTATGCTCTTCAGTTTCAAAGGTCCAAACTTGAACCATTGCCAGAATGGTTTATAGAAGGCGAACGTAACCGGGACATAGTGTACGCTCGCACTGATCCCGAGGGATTGGAACGGCGCCGGGCCTACGAAGCTGCTCCAAAGTGCTTCATCGAAAGAGAGTATGCTCGACCGCTGAGGCGCATCCTTTCGCGGGAAATCTCTAGACTTCTAGATGAAGAATCTGTGGAGATGACATTCAGTTTCGACGGCCAAGTTTTGAGCATCGAACGGCAAGGCCACACTGAAAGGGTCGTCGCTTCGGGGGATAGCTGGCCATCACAATATCGGGTCGTAGTCACCCCCGAGTCGAAATTGCCAGCCAGATTTAATAGATACAAGGTTGAAGTCAGTGTATTTGAAGGGTTCGTGAGGTTCGACAGAGTTCGTTTTGGACCGTGTGAGGCGGTTGAGTGAAATTGTTATGTTTTAGTTCGCTGGTCTGCCCGACGCCAAGAGTTTAGGCTAACTCCAAGTTAGATTGAAAGGGACCCGAGGTAATAAATAAGCCCAAGTTGGGTAATGGGCTTGTTATGGGAGAGAGCAATTGGCTGCGATTAGGCCAGCATCGGTTCTTGTGGAAATATGCAACCTCGTAGAGGCTGATATGGCGACTGGGGCAGTGAAACTCCCGGGTCGAGGGTTTTTCGCGAACGAGCTTGAGAGAATAGAGGCAATAGAAAGAAGAGAGTTGCTGTTGAACTATCTGAGTGAGGCCTCAATCGCACTCTTGTTGGGGGTATTGGACCAAGCCAAATGCTTGGCCGCGTCGTTGGACAATTCGGGTGCAGCCATAAGCCCGTACATACTACTCCGCAGCATCCTGGAATATGGTTACAAAATTACATATCTAACAGACCCTGCCATCGAGCCAGACGAAAGAATTCGCCGGACATTGTTGCTATATGTAAAAGATATCCGTGAATTTCAGAGGATGCCCCAAAAATTTCGTTCCGATGTTGGTAATCAGCTTGCACTTAAGCGATTAGAGGTGGCAGGCAATTGGTACAGAGACATAACGGGCAAAGACCTTAGTACCATATCAACAAAATCGATAATGGATTCAGTTTGGAATGCGGGCAGTGAATTACTGCCAGATTCACAGTCAAGTGATAAACCTATCTACGACGTAGGCTACAGGACTGGATCCGTGATTATGCACGGTAACAGTTGGGCGATACGCCATTTCTGCCTAGAAACAAGTTCCGACTCCAGGGGAATCTTGCTCACTCCTCGACTCAATGATTCGGCTATGTATGGGATGCTGGAATTAGCAGCACGTATCGTGCAGTTTTCATTCGGATTCGTCGTCCAATTTGGGAATACTATACCCGCTACAACTATGAATAGGTTGGAACGAGAAATTTATAAGTTGGCGACCATTCGTGAAACGGCCATTCCCAGTTAGGAATGTTGTCACCGTGTGGAACTTGGAGGTTCTAAAGTGACCACCCTTACCGAATCCACCGTTGAGGCCGCCGCCCTGGAGTGGCTGGAGGCTGTTGGGTGGCAGGTGGCCCACGGCCCCGACATCGCCCCGGACACACCGGGGGCAGAACGGGCTGACTATGGCCAGGTGGTGCTGGAAGGGCGGCTGCGACAGGCGTTGGCCCGTCTCAATCCTTCGCTGCCAGCCTCGGCCCAGGCAGACGCCTTGCGCCGATTGAGCCATCCCGAGGGAGCCACGCTGGAAGCCCGCAACCGGGCGTTCCACCGCATGCTGGTAAATGGCGTCAACGTGGAGTACCGGTCCGGCGAAGGCTCCATCCGCGGGGAACAGGCCCAGGTCATTGACTTCGACAACCGGGACGCCAACGACTGGCTGGCCGTCAACCAGTTCACCGTCAACGAGAACCAGAACCATCGCCGCCCCGACGTGGTCCTCTTCGTCAATGGCTTGCCCTTGTCCATTATTGAGCTGAAGAACCCGGTTGACGAGGAAGCCGACGTCTGGACCGCATGGCAGCAGCTCCAGACCTACAAGGCCGAACTTCCCACCCTGTTCTCCATGAACGAGGCACTCATCGTCTCGGACGGGTTTGCCGCCCGCATTGGGACCCTAACTGCAGGCAAGGAATGGTTCAAGCCCTGGCGCACCATCAGCGGCGAAACCCTGGCCGGTGGCGGGCTGCCGGAGTTGCAGGTGCTGTTGGAAGGGGCCTGCGAACCCGGGCGGTTCCTTTCTCTGATTCGCGACTTCATCGTCTTCGACGACGACGGAAGCGGGAACCTGGTCAAGAAGATGGCGGGATACCACCAGTTCCACGCCGTTCGGGCAGCCGTCGGCGAGACCTTGCGGGCGGCGGAATTGCAGCGGGAAGAAGGGCGCGTTGGTGAGGAGAGCGGCCGCTATGAGTCGGGGCGCAGGCCGGGCGGCGACCCTGGCGACCGCCGCATCGGCGTGGTCTGGCACACCCAGGGTTCCGGCAAGAGCCTGACTATGGCCTTCTACGCCGGACGCATCGTCCGCGAACCCAGGATGGAAAACCCGACCATTGTGGTGCTGACCGACCGTAACGACCTGGACGACCAGCTGTTTACGACCTTCTCCCGATGCCAGGAATTGTTGCGCCAGCCCCCGGTTCAGGCGGAAACGAGGGCGGACTTGCGGGAAAAACTCTCGGTGGCATCCGGAGGAGTAGTTTTTACCACAATCCAGAAGTTCTTTCCGGAGGAGCGAGGGGACACCTTCCCCATGCTTTCGGACCGGCGGAACATCGTGGTAGTCGCCGACGAAGCCCATCGCAGCCAGTACGACTTCGTGGACGGCTTCGCGCGCCACATGCGGGACGCCTTGCCCAACGCCTCCTTTGTGGGTTTCACGGGAACGCCAGTAGAACTGGAAGACGCCAACACTCGGGCCGTATTCGGGGACTACATCAGCATATACGACATCCAGCGCTCTGTTGAAGATGGAGCGACCGTTCCCATTCATTACGAAAGCCGCCTGGCCCAACTGGTCCTGGACAGGAACGAGCAACCGAACATTGACCCGGACTTTGAGGAAGCCACGGAAGGCGAGGAAATCGAACGCAAAGAACGCCTGAAGACCAAGTGGGCGCAGCTTGAGGCCGTTGTCAGCGCCCCGAAGCGGGTCAGCCAAATTGCTGCAGACATTGTTGACCATTTTGAGCAGCGGCTTGAAACCCTTGAGGGCAAGGCTATGGTTGTCTGCATGAGCCGGCGCATCTGCGTGGACCTCTATGCTGAGCTGGTGAAGTTGCGTCCTGACTGGCACGATGACGATGATGCCCAGGGGATCATAAAGGTGGTGATGACCGGTTCCGCCTCTGACCCGCCGGAATGGCAGCAGCACATCAGGAACAAACCCAGGCGGGAAGCCTTGGCCAACCGATTCCGTGACCCCAGTGACCCTTTCCGCATAGTCTTGGTCCGCGATATGTGGTTAACAGGATTCGATGCCCCCAGTCTTCACACCATGTACCTGGACAAGCCGATGCGTGGCCACGGGCTGATGCAGGCCATCGCGAGAGTGAACCGGGTGTTCAGGGACAAGCCGGGCGGACTGGCAGTCGATTACCTGGGGCTTGCCCAGGATCTCCGACAGGCGTTGGCTACCTATACTGAGAGCGGGGGTACCGGCAGGACTGCAATTGATAAGGATGAAGCTGTGGCAGTGATGCTTGAGAAGCACGAGGTTTGCTCCGCCCTGTTCCATGGCTTTGACCGGTCCAAATGGACGTCGGGAACGCCTGGAGAGCGAGTGGGCCTGATTCCACTAGCCCAGGAACACATCCTGGCCCAGGAGAATGGCAAGGACCGCTACGTTGCCGCAGTGCGAGAATTGTCCCAAGCCTTTGCATTGTCGGTGCCTCACCCGGAGACCACCAGATTAAGGGACGACGTGGGGTTCTTCCAGGCGGTGCGCGCAGCACTAACGAGTACGTCACCGTCGGTAGCCAGGCATGAGGAGGACCTGAATTTCGCCATTCGGCAAATCGTCTCCAGGGCAGTTGCTGCGGATGGAGTAGTGGACATTTTCGCTGCAGCCGGCCTGGACAAGCCAGATATTTCGGTTTTGTCCGAGGAGTTCCTAGCAGAAGTGAAGGAAATGCCGCAACGCAATCTGGCGGTGGAACTTCTGCAAAAGCTCTTGCGCGGGGAGGTTTCCCTTCGTCGTCGGACCAACGTGGTTCAGGCCCGTTCTTTCGCCGAAATGCTGGAACAAACCCTGCGTCGCTATCAGAATCGGGCCATTGAAGCGGCCCAGGTCATTGAGGAATTGCTCCAGTTGGCCCGAGAGATTCGGGAGGCCGGGGTCAGAGGCGAGAAGCTGGGTCTGACCGACGACGAGTTGGCCTTCTACGACGCCCTGGAAACCAATGACAGCGCGGTTCAGGTCTTGGGAGACGACGAGTTGCGTGCCATTGCCCAAGAGCTAGTGGCAACGGTCAGAGCCAACGTCACCATTGACTGGACACTTCGTGAGAACGTCAGGGCACAACTGAGGGTACTAGTCCGACGCATTCTCCGCAGGCATGGATATCCACCCGACAAGCAGGAAAAGGCGACATTGACCGTGTTAGAGCAGGCGGAAGTGCTTTCGGAAGGGTGGACGTCGCAGCCGGGCAATTGATGAATATCTAGGTGTAAAAGTCAAGACTGCATCTGACAAAAGGGACTCAAGGATTGCCTCTGTTGCCTTCGATGTGGATGTTTTGTCGAGTATATATTTTCCCCTCGGCTAACCATTCGACTATGGCTTCTCCGTCGTTGTCTCTGTACATGTGGATTTTCCAATCTACGTCCTTTCCATCAATCGATAGTGGTGCGCCTCCTCCCTCCGGCCCAATTTCCCCGATTTGGAATCTGTGGGGTCGGTCCTCAATGTCCTCATACCCTCCGATGGAGGTCGCTGCTACTAACCGCTCTACTAGGTGCTTTAATTGGGATACCTGTTCAGCGGTTACATTTGGATTGTTCTCACCCTCGTGAAAGACATTGCCCCGTAGCCGGCCCAGTTTCCCAACCAGATCAATGTCATCTCTTTCAAGGGTAATGCCAAGTGCGTTGGCAAATATCGAAAGCTCACTTGATATAGGCCATTCATTTTGTAACGCCCTATTCAGGAGCATGTCGATCTTGATAGAAAGTAGCTTGTTAGTTTCAATAGGAAGATCTATTTCTTTAATCCCTCTCCTGAGAGATTTCTTGACTGATGCGCGCTCCCCATCAAACACCCCGTGATATTTGATCGAGTTCAAGATTGCTTCCAGGCTTGTCCAGATGGCCATAAACTTATCCCTATTGTCCTCTCCTCCATTGGCTATGTTTAGCCAATGGAGTGCCCTCTCCGTCCTCGTTAACAGTTTCTGCTCTCGGTCAGGGAATTGTCTTTGCCCTGTCTGGTCGTAAATGTCACCCGGCTTGCCAGCGCTAAAGAACCTTGAAAGGAAGAACTCAATTCTTTTCAGCGAGTTGTCTGGCTCCCTCTCAGGTTCAAGTGTGGCAGGGAGAGTTTTCCTGACCCATCCCTTGGTTTCTGACACTTCACTAATGGTTATCCAGGGGTGCAGTGAGACTGGAGAAAGACTGGTTGCGGCAGAGTAAGAGAGCGGTTCTTTGCTGTAGCGGGTCTCGAAGTGGCTCATACCCGTTGTCATACCAAAGTTGATGATGCCAATCAGTGTTCTTGCTCTATCTGAAGCCAGGCGTTCCGCTTCGACGGGGTTTTCGGCAATGACTACGCCGAAGATTCTGGGACAATCTGCGCTCCAGGCTTCCTCCCCTTGAATGGATTCTGCCTCCTCCAGAATTGAACTGAATACATTGTCGTTTTCCTTGGAGGTTATTCCAGTGTCCCCTGCAAGGATCAGGTCTTTGCTGAAGTTGGGTAAGCCTCTGATGGGGATGGCGTATAAGAATGGTCTCGGGGATGTATCTAACTCGAGCCCTTGGAAGACCGGGTCTCGCTCCGGGGATGACAGCTTTAACATCCAGTAAAGGTATTCTGTCCTAGACATTCCGAACGTTTCGAAACTCCCGAGACGTGTCCTTTCAAGCGTCCAGAATGGTCCATGTAGGGTGAGCAGCATATTGCCTTGTTCGTCTATCTTGGCCTCCATGCAGGTTCCTGTCAGTAACGTTTGCCCACACTCGTAGAGCTTGGCCTCCGCATGGTAGTTCCATAGTCCTTCCTACGAAGTTACAAGGATAACCGAGGCAGACCTCGATTCCTCGAATTGGTTTATTTGGAAACTAATCCTAGCTGATTGTATTTGGTCTGTAGGGAAAGCTCGGCTACCTATTTCCAAACTCGGCCTGTCTACAAACCTAGAGATGGTTTTAGTTTGTCTGTCTCTGCCTCCCACTTTTCTGCCTTCCTCTCAACAGATTTCGCTGAATTGGAACTAATAGTATCTCAAATCAAGAATGGCACGGGTAGAGGCGGCGGAGTTAGCGTCTGGCGCCCGGGCGGCAAAGCGCCAGTCGATGGCCGCGGCCTTGGCGTTGCGCTCCGACAAGTTGGCGTTCACCGCTATCTCCAGGCTTTCCGCGCGGGGATTGGGTCCCCGCAGGAAGGCTCTGGGCAGCACGCTGAACTCCATCTCCGCCCCCAGCCTCCGCTGGGGCAGGCTATATTCAGTCTACTGCCGTGTTTGGGCGTGTAGTGGAACTCCAGCCGCCTGGCGATGCGTCGCGCTTCCACTGGCGGAAAGGCCTCGTACAGCGACGCCGTCCGGTGGGTATTCAGGTTGTCCAGGACCAGGCGGACCACTGGCACGTCGAGGTAGGCCTCATCCACCAGCCAGTGCATCTGCCGGGCGAAGTCCTGCATAGTTCGTCGCTGGGTGATGGCCACGTGGCACCATCCCGCCTTGGGCTCACAGGTCAGGAACAGATTGCGGGTGCCGCACCTCACGTACTCGTAGTCCTCCCGTCTCGGCCACCCAGGCCCGGCTGGAAGGGGCGCCCTGGTCTCGGCCAGCAACTGGGTGGAACTCTCGTCAAAGCAGACCACCGGCCTGGCTGGGTCATAGGGTTCGGCGTACAGGTCTAGCACGTCCTCAATGTGGGCCACGAATTCAGCGCTCACCCTGGGGATGCACGACTGCTGCTTCCGCCACGGCTTGAGCACGTTTTTTTCAGGTGCAGCCGCACCGTCTCGTACGACAGGGATTCCACCAACCCCAACTCCACCTTCTCGCCCACCTTGTAGTGGGGGATGGGCGAGTTGTGGTGCCGCAGCACCTCCTCCAGTCCCTCCTCCACGTACCGCCGCTTGGCCCGGCGAACCGTCCGATCCGACACGTCAAAGGCAACCGCCACCTGGGAAGCGGTCCACACCTCATCGGTCTTCAGCAGGATCCGGGCTCTGGTGACCGCCTGGGCCGAACTCCTGCCTGAGCGGATCATCTTCTTGAGCCTTCCCTTTCCCTGGACACTCTGATGGAACCCGCAAACTTCCCGCACCATGGTTGCCCCTCCCACAACACAACCTCACTCCCAAAGAATAGTATCCAGCCTCAGGCAATTAAATACGTGACATTACGACCTTGATTCAAAACTAGCAGAGGAAACAGGAGCGTGAAACTGGGAACATCGGGCGAGATTAAGGGATCCGTCAAATGGGTGTTTCGATGGGTAAAAGGTGGACGAGAGTCGGCCCCCATACACTTATGGCAACGTTTGTCTGGAGGTGCACTGATGGCGCGACCATTGGCTAAGAAAACCCTACTTACATACCAATTGCTATGGACATTGCCCTTGGCTTCTGCAGCCGAGATCGTGGCCATGGTGCCCGCAGAGCTTGGGCTGACGGCACCTGGGGTCCACGCCGCCCTGAAGGCGGGAGAGAAGCGCGGGATTGTGGCGTCCGTCGCACTGGGCCGGGAACTGAGAACGGTTAAACGATGGTTGTACTCGGAACAAGGCATTGCATGGGGGGAGTCCCAGGGCTGGAAAAGAGAGTGGTGGCACTCGGCGTCGGGCACAAGGGAATTGGCCAGAATGATAAACGTGGTCGAGTGGGTCTATAAGATTGCACCCATCCTCCCGAAGTCTAACCTGCTGCAGAGCCCTTTGGTGTACACCCTCCACTCCTATGACTGGTTTAACCCGGAGGCGGGGGTGATGGCGACCCGCTGGACTCCAGAGAAATCGGATTGGCGGGGGGCCCATGTCATAGCCTTTGAATGGCTGGACGAGGGCCCTTTTGTGGCAGTCGTGGGGTACACCGAACCGGAGGAGCCGGGAAATTACGGGACTTCTGAAGACCCAAACGTGCTATACCTGCCGATTTTGCGTATTGGTCGGTTTCAGAAACCCCGAGATATTGCGCGGTTGCGATCGCGGTTGGGAGAGGTTTTGGTGGAGTGCGAGGACTGGATAAGGATCCCCCTAGGTCCAGGAGGGAGGAGACGAGAATTTCCCGGTGCCATGGCGATATGCACTGATGGAGCGGCGGCGGCCATGGCTCACCGTCATTACCTGGAAACTCACACCTCGGTAGAGGACCATGTGGCCCTGGGCATCATTGACTCCCAGGGCAAGGTGACCCGAGCTATGGACCTCCCTTCCTGCAAGTGGACTGACATCAAGGTTGCATCCAGGCCCCGGGCTGTGGGAAACATCGGGAGGACAGTGGCTCAGTTGAAGCGGGGGGCATACGCCTCCGTGAACGGCAAGCGCCGGTGGCAGATCTTCCGGACCGTGGCTACGAACCCTGGTGTGGAATCTAAGACGATCGGAAAAATCTGCGGGATTGATAAGGCCGAGGTACGGAAGCTGCTGAGACCGATGGTGCGAAGCAAGCTCTTGTTCTCCTGGCGCTGGGGATACTATCCACTGGACGAGGGCATGCGCCTCTATGGGGATGCTGAGGGGACCACATTTAAGGCAGTCGATAATAAGATGGGGAGGTTCGCCAGGATTGATTCCGGCCACCGGCGCCGAAACCGCCGGCATGTCCACGGCCTGTACGAGGTGGTGGGGTCCCTGGTGGCACAAGGCAAAACGGCGTTTGTCGTCCAAGGAATGTGCATCGACTATCGTGTACGCGGAAAGCTCTATCGGGCACGTCCCGACGCTCTGATCTTTGTGGCCGGTGTGGTAGTCGCAATGGAGTACGAAATAAGCGCTGAGGGCACGGAGAAACTGGGCAAAAAGCTCGAAAAATATGGGGGGCTGGCGAAGATTGAACACCCTATACCGGTTCTTTTTGTGACGAGAACAGAATCTAACGCCCTGCTGGTCGCCAGGGCAGGACTGGCGCATGCGGCGGCGACAACACTGGAGCGGCTACAAAAGACTCCGCTGGGAAGTGAGAACCTGGGTGAAGCGGGTTGCTGGTACTACTGGTATAAGGGGGATCCAGGCCCGGTTGACGACGCTCCCATCGACGCTGTAGTGCTACACGGGGGATATGCTTTCGACAGCTGGCGGATTGGGGTGACCAGGGCCTTTGGCGACCACACCTGTGGGGTGCGGCCCGGGGAATTCATTGCTCAAAACCAGATTTAGACTTTCAAAGACCCTGGACGTATTTAAAAATATGGTTATACAGACCTTCTGGAAGATAAGAGAGTACGAAACATAGGTGAAAAAGAACAATCTATCAGAAAAAGACCGTATGTTCCTATATGATAATGGGGTACTAGTTTTAATGTTCATCGAAGAAGGCCAGGCGGGCTATAAACACTCTAATTCGGCCCATAAGGGCTGCGGCGGGGTTTAATGCAGGTTGATGGGGCGCCTCACCAATACGGCGGCCGGTGGGTCCCAGTCCCAGGTGGTGGACTTGGTCCAGGACATTGCAGAGTTCCCACAGGGCGAGGACGAATCCCTGCACAGGGGCGGCTTATGCCGCTGCCCCGGGCAATTCGGGATTGGCGTCATGCTCCCTAATACTACAGTCGCAGATTGAGAAGATGAACTGGCGGGGGTGGCTGGGACCCGGTGGGCCATCGAGGAATGCTTCGAGGAGGCCAAGGGAGAGGTGGGGTTGGACCAGTACGAGGTGCGGCGGTGGGATGGCTGGTACCGGCACATCACCCTGGCGATGCTGGCCCACGCCTATCTGACGGTGATCAAGCATCAGGCAGTAGGGCAGGGAGAAAAGGGGGCCACTACGGCCCCGATGAAGAATTGATTCCCGTCACAGTGCCGGAGGTGCGGCGGTTGCTCGCACGTTTGGTATGGACAGAGAACCAACCGCCGGATTTCATCCTGTACTGGTTGTGGTGTTAGTAACGGGTTTAAAGTGTTGGACCGCCGGGTTGCGACGCTGAACATACTGGAACACCAGACACGGGCATGGCAAGACCAACGGAATAGGGAAGCAATTCGGGTGGACAGGCGCTTCACCACCGAAGATGCCCGCATTAAATTGAAGTCCCTTTACCCTTCAATACAACAGTGACGGTCTACTGATCCTGAACGATATTTCTTCCATTTCAAGTAATTTCCGCTGTTGCGCTCATGTTATAGAGGCTAACATCGCGGGCGATTCCTACGCAGAGGGCAGGGGTTGGTAGCGCTCGACTTGTATCCTGTCTTCACCCTTGCGTACTTGAGCCAAGTCGTATGCAGTCTGACGGCTAAGCCAGAAATCAGCGCTGGGCCATCCGGCCTTCTCTAGGCGGATGGCCATGCCGGGCGAGATCGCCGTATGACCGTTCAATACCCGCGAAAGCGTATGACGGGCAACTCCCAGAACCTCCGCTGCCTCGGTCACGCTTAGGCCGAGAGGAGCCAAGCAGTTCTCCCTGACGCTGCGACCCGGATGGGGCGGATTCTTCATAGGCATGGTATCTCTCCCCCAATTAGTGGTAATCGATCAGATCAACGTCGTACACGCCCCCAGCTTCAAACCTAAAGCGGCGGATTCCCTCGATCACAGGAATGATGGTTGGAGCAGGTAGTGGGACCATCTAATTTGCAACGCTACCGGAGGACGAGTTTGCCTTCGCATCAAAGTAGGGCACGACGTGCTTTCCGAATAGCCGCAGAGTTTCCATGACTTCGTCATGGGAGATGCCGCCCACCTGAAAGAGGGGCATCACTTCGTCTACCCCTGCATCTTGATAGGCTTCAAGGTAACGGATGCAGTCTTCGGGGTCACCGATGCAGTAACGGCCGCTCTTGATCTGGTCGAGGGACGATGTTTCCTCGCGCTTCGGGGAGTCGGAAGCGGTGGAACGGCTGTAGTGCCATTGGTAGTCGCCGGGGACGCGGGACGGGTCCTGCCCGCTCCACACGCGGACGTCCCGGAGGGCCTGTTGATGGCGGTACCAGTCGATCAATTCGGAGGAGCGTTCCTGCACCTTCCTGCGCGATTCGCCGCAGATGGCCACAGTGCTTACCGAGACACGGTTGTGGACGACCCCGGTCGTAGGACTGGCGTCCCCAATGCCGTCCCGGTAGGCTTGCACGAGGGGAGCCAGTCCTGCGGCCCCGCCGCCGGCCATTGCGAGACACCCCAGACCCATGAGGCCCGCTTTCCTGAAGGTGTCTTCCTGGCTGCAACCGAGCCAGATGGGAGGGTGCGGCTGCTGTACTGGCTTGGGGTGTACCTCACGCAAGGGAATCTGATAGTGCTTGCCGTCGTAGGTGAATTCGCTCTGAGTCCACGCCTTGGGGATAATCTCGAGGGCTTCGTCCACCATTCCCGTCGCATCCTTCAGGTCTGTGCCGAAGGCGGCCATCTGGTAAGGATAGCCGGACCGTCCCACGCCCAGATCAACTCTTCCGTTGCTGAGGATGTCCAGGGTTGCGGTGCGGGCAGCGATGTGAAGAGGGTGTTGCACCGGGGGCACCACCACGGCGATTCCTAGGCGCATCCGGGTGGTGCGCTGGCTCAATGCGCCCAGAGTTACGTCTGGGGCGCTGGAGTGGGACCACTCGGTACGGAACTGGTGGTCGGCCATCCAGACGCTGCTCAGGCCCATCTCTTCAGCGAAAGCAACCTGGTCAAGCATCTCCAAGAACCGGTCAGCCTCGTAGGTACGGGTTGACGGTCTGGGCACCTGCATCTGATAGAACATGCCGATTTGCATGGGCCTGTACTCCTGCTCCTGGGTATCGATTCCTGGGACTTGTGGTGGCGTGTTCAGCTCTGCCGGATGTACTTGTCCACGCTCTGCTCGGCGGTGAGGGCCAGGTAGATGTCACCGTGAGCGTCTACCCATGAACCGTGGGCGGACCTGGATGGCCAGCGGGCCAGGGCGCTGCCCTCTCCGTCCAGCAAGCTGACCTGCGGCGGAGCGCCGTTCTCAGCCCTGTCGATGATGTGGAACAGGTCGATTCGTCGGTGATGACTGACGAAATTGCCGTGCCGGTCGAAGACCACAACCGGAGGCTCGGCCCGCTGGAAAACGTAGACCCGGTCCTGGGAATCGGTGTCCACGGCGCTGACCGCCCCGAAAGACTGGCCTGCGGGAAATACACCTGCACATTGGCCCAAGACTGGGCCAAACTTCCCGCCGCCTACTGTAGTCATTTTTCGTACCTCTGTAGACTGTCGTCCCGCCACGAGTCTTACGAGTCCTGGTGGCCTGGATGCTAAAGTCCAAAAGGCCAGATGAAATTACGCCGCAATCAATCTTACTACATATAGTTGGTCTACCGGGTGGTTCCCTGAGTAACTGTTCAGAGTTAGCGAGGCGAATTTGGCGAAGCCCGCCGCCAGGCTGAAAAATGCTGGCGGCCGAGGCGGAGTTGTGGCATAAGCGGAAGCCGATTTCTAAGACCGTATGTATATCTTGCGAGCCTCTCCCGATCAGCGAGATAAGAGTCGGGCCAGCCGATAACCAAGATCGTCTTGTGCGCTCTATGGAGCACTTAGTAAATATCTCAGAATGGCATTGGTGTGAGAGGGAGAACACATAGGCGGTCGGGGTAAGATAGGGGAAACCTGTGTGGTGGTGGCTGATGATGGGAAAGATCGAGTCCCTGCCAACGATCTGGGAAATACCGGATGATCTGCGGCAGCGAATTGAACCGGTGATTATGGAGTTAGACCCACCCAAGGGGAGGGGGCGCAAACGGGTCGACCAGCTGAAGATGCTGGAAGGCGTCATCTTCCGTATGCGCAGTTCCTGCCAATGGAACCGCTTGCCCAAGGAGTTGTGGGATGACAGCACCATCCACCGGACCTTCCAGCGTTGGGTAGAGCGTGGGGTGCTGGAGGGTGTCTGGGCTGTCCTGATCGAGGAATGCCGGGAGTTGGACGGCGTAGATTGGGAATGGCAGTCCGCCGATTGCTCCATGGGCAAAGCGCGTTTTGGGGGGCGCTATTGGACGCAATCCCACAGACCGGGACAAGGCAGGAAGCAAGAAAAGCATCCTGGTCGATGGGGCCGGCGGGCCCCTGAGCGTGGTGGTGGCCGGAGCCAATGTCCACGACACGAAACTCCTCAGGCCGACGCTGGAGAGCATAGTGGTGAACCGGCCGGAAGGCTCTCAGAACCTGTGCCTGGTCAAGGGGTATGACAACCCCACAGGCCACCGAACCGTCGCCGACGCCGGATACCAGCCGTATATCCGGCGTATTGGCGAAGAGAAATTGGACCCATAGGGCGAGAAGACCCACCCGGCCCGGCGTTGGGTCATGGAACGTACCCTGGGTTGGCTGTCCAAGTGCCGGGCGATTCTGGTGCGCTACGACAAGAAGGCATCCAATTACCTTGGCCTGCTCCAACTGGCCTGTGCCCTTATCAGGTATCGCCGTCAATGGAGCCTGGATAATTTGAGATAGTTACTTGGTACTACAATAGCAGATTAAGAGAGGTTACAATACAGGCAGTCGGTTAGTGCTGAGGTGAGGCGGTGGTTGTTGGGAGATATGAAGTGGCGGAAGTGGCCCGGTGGGCAGATGGCATTGAACGGGTGCATGAGTGCATCGCCGGCCGGTTCCGGCGGCGGGAGCCGCGCCGCCGGGCTCTGGCATATCTGAAGGGACTGCTCAGTCCGGTGGAACGCAAGAACGGCTGGCAACTGGCGGAGCAGGCTGGCGACGCCACCCCCGACGGGGTGCAGCGTCTGCTGTACAACTACCGGTGGGATGCGGACCGAGTCCGGGACGACCTCAGGGACTACGTGGTGGAGCATCTGGGCTGTGCCGACGGGGTAGTAGGGGTGGACGAGACAGGGTTTCTCAAGAAGGGGGAGAAGTCCGTAGGAGTGCAGCGGCAGTAGAGCGGCACGGCGGGGCGGGTCGAAAACTGTCAGGTGGGGGTATTCCTGGCCTATGCCAGTGCCAAAGGCAGGACGCTGCTGGACCGGGAGTTGTACCTACCCCAGGTATGGGCGGAGGACCGGGAGCGGCGGGAGGCTGGGGTGCCGGAGGATGCGGTATTCCGGACCAAGCCGCAACTGGCCCGGTTGATGCTGGGGTGGGTGCTGGAGTCGGGTGTTCCCTTCGCTTGGTTTACCGGGGACGAGGTCTACGGCAGCGACCGGAAGTTGCGGTTGTGGCTGGAGCGCGAGGAGATTCCTCACGTGATGGCCATAAAGAGCAACGAGAAGCTGTGGGCCTTGACGGACAAGGGGCCGCTACAGGTGAGGGCGGACTGGCTGGCGTCGGGGGTTGACGAAGCCAACTGGGTCAGATGCAACGCCGGGAACGGCGCCAAGGGACCACGGGTCTATGATTGGGCCGTAGTGGGCATACGGCCCCTGAGGGAACCGGGCAAGGGGCATTGGCTACTGGCCCGGCGCAGCATTGCCAAACCTGGCGAGTTGGCCTACTACGTTTGCTTCGGTCCGGCAGGCGCCAGCCTGGAGGAACTTGTGAAGGTGGCCGGGACCCGGTGGACCATTGAGGAATGCTTTGAGGAGGCCAAGGGAGAGGTGGGACTGGACCAGTACGAGGTGCGGCGGTGGGATGGTTGGTACCGGCACATCACTCTGGCGATGCTGGCTCACGCCTATCTGATGGCAATCAGGCGTCAGGCAATGGAAGAGGGAGAAAAGGGGGCCACTACGGCCCCGATGAGGAGTTGATTCCCGTGACTGTGCCGGAGGTGCGGCGGTTGCTCACACGCTTGGTATGGACAGAAAACCAACCACCGGATTTCATCCTGTACCGGTCGTAGTGCAGACGGCGCCCCCAAGCCAGAGCCTGCCAATGCCACTACAAAAGACGCCAATCAAAACTGCGACTGTAGTACTAAGGCAGTGAGCATAGCTCCCACAGGGGGACCTGGGACAACTTGACCGTCATTGCCTCCCTTGTTCATGATTTCGTAGTCGCCCTCCGCTTCCCACTCCTCGCTAATCGCGGGGTCAATATAACCTACTCTGCCTTCGTCAAAGAACGACCCGTTGCCGGTTTGGCTGAGAATGCAGCCCATGATAACGACCATCAAACGCTGCAAGTTGCCTGAACACAGACCTACGCCCTCTTTGGGAAACTTGCCGTCCGCCGAGGCGTTCAGCGGAACATGCTGGGCATCGCCACCTTGGTTAGGGGGAAGCAGTTTCCTGTGCCTGGAACTTTGTAGTGGAGACACTGGATTTCCATGAAACATCCTTTTCCACGCCTTTTTGACGTGTTTGTATGGCAGGGAGGGGGTAAGGATCCAGACCAAGCCGCACCTGGCCCAGAAAATGGTGGAGCGTGCGTTAGGAGGGGGAGTCTCCTTTCGGTGGTTTGCCGGAGACACAGTGTACGGCAGCGACCGCCGGCTGCGCCGGTAGCTGGAGCAGCAAGAGATACCCCACGTGCTGGCCATCAAGAGCAACGAGTAGTTGTGGGTGTGGACGGAGGAAGTCCCCAGGCAGGTGCGGGCGGACCGGTTGGCGTCCCAGGTGGAAGAATCGGATTGGGCGCGGTTGAGCGCTGGGGACGGGTCCAAGGGTCCGCGGATTTACGACTGGACCTGGGTGGCGATCCGGCCTTTGCGGGAAGAAGGCAAGGGGTACTGGCTGCTGGTTCGCCGGAGCATGGCCCAGCCTGAAGAGCTGGCCTACTAGGTCTGCTACGGCCCCGGGGTGACCACCCTGGAAGAACTGGTGAAGGTAGCAGGCATCAGGTGGGCCATTGAGGAGTGTTTTGAGGAGGCCAAAGGGCTGGTAGGGCTGGACCAGTATGAAGTGCGCAGATGGGAGGGCTGGTACCGGCACGTCACCCTGTCCATGCTGGCCCACGCCTACCTGGCGGTGGTCCGGCTACAGGCTAACGCCGGTTCAGAGGCCAAAAAAGGGGAGACGCGAGTTGGGATGCAAGCCTGATACCCTTCACGGTGCCCGAGGTGCGCCGCCTGCTGTGCCGGTTGATCTGGCAGCCCAGGGGGATCGCCCGAAGTGGCCTTGGCCTGGTCCCATTGGAGACGACGCCACCAGGCAAGGGCCCGCCGTTGCCACTACCAACGCCGAATCCAAAACATTAACCATTATCTGCAATTGTGGTAGTAGGTGGAACGGAAAGAGCTATGACGCCAAACTGGCAAGACCATTTGCGGTTTAACAATGTTCGCCGCCGACAATCCCTCAATGTGCAGGCTTCGTTCAGTACTCATTCTCTGGACGGTAGTCGAAAACCGCGGTCAGAAACTGGGCATCTGACAATCTGTAGGGGTCCAGCCGCAGTTCACTGTAGGAATGGCCCAGCGAGGAGTTCTTGTATGTGGCGGTTGCGCCTCGGTAGTGGCGCGCTACTATACGTGTGGCAATATAACGGCTGATGGCCACGGCATCCAGTCGTCGATCTACCGTGTATACCCGCACAGCGGGACAGTCAACCAGGTGGATCCAGTCAGGCTGGGGAATCCCTTCCGTAGACACAACTACAACCAAGCTGCCCTGATAGAGGACCCGCGCTAGCCTCTCTGCCGAGTCCACCACAAACGACGTCCACTGCACTGAAGAAGGATAAAAGTCTTTGGTGCCAATGGGACCCGGAAGAGTAATTCTTGGACGTATAGTGTTCCACCAGAAATCGGTGAGGAGAAGCGCTTGACCCGGTTGGATCAACCGGTCCCAATCCGGCAGTTCGTGGGTCATGATTCTGTTACCGAAGAGGATGTCGGACGTGGAGACTACTTCCACTCCCGCTTCGTACAGGGTGCGCAGCCGGTCGGCGGCTATCAGGATGCCAGCCTCCCCAGGCCCCTGGGTGATTACCTCAAGGACGGACGGCAATGTGGTCGGTGCGTCCGACAGGTGGAGATGGTGTAGCCCTTCCGCCCGGATCCACTCAGAGAGTCGGTCTTCAATTTTGATGGGCGAGCCTTCCAAGTCTTGGTATTGGATATCGTGGTGCGAGATGGGTCGGGTCATAAAGTTCCTCCTAGAGTTATCTGATTCCATGCCGCCCTTACCATTGCAGCATGTTTCGATGGCCGGGGCGGCGCCGGTACTGGCGCCGCTCAATTTAGGGGTCGCGGGGCGACAGGTGGCCTTTTGCAAAGTTCCCGCCTGGTTAGCGTGGTTGCGTGCGGTTGATTGGGGTGGATGGCGCCCATGTCCACCCGCTGTTACACCCGTTTGACCGATGAAATGGGGATGCACTCCAGTAACCGATGCACCAGCAGTAAAATGCTAAATGGACGCTGGTGTGTCCTGGGCCCTATTCCTCTGCGCTGGGAAGGCCCTGGACACTGACCGCCCTATTACAAATAGGTTTCCCGGGCGGACTCAACACGGCGGTTGGCACCGTGCCGGGACCGTCTCACTGCCAAGTTGTTCTTCAATGGCCCGAGCCAGCAGCGCTGAGGACCGAGTACGCCCGGTAGCGGGTTGTAAACCCCATCAGCCCCACAATCAGCAGGAACAGGAGAATTAGGTCTCCACCAGAGCAACCTCTAGGCACAGAGGTTTTGGAGGGCCGGGACAGCGCGGCAGTATGAGCCGCGCCTGGTCCCGTCACCCCGGGTGCCTGTAGGTTTCCTGTGGGAACGTTCCGACCGCATCAGCCCAGTTGGAAGGGGTTACGGCTGGGGAGGGGAAATGGGTAAGCGGGAGAAACAGTGGCTCGAGTCGTGTAACGGTGCGGGAACCCCGGGGTGGGATTTGCAATACAAACCGAGTTTCATTGCAAGGTATCGCAGATAGGGGGTTCCGGTTCCAGCGCCTCGTCGAGGCCGACAGACAGGAGAACGACAGGTTCAACCAGCAGGCAATTCGCTTGCCTGAAGCGCGGGGGCGGGACGGATTTTCCGGACGCCTAGGGGGTAATACTGAAGAAGGGTGGTGCTGGCGCCACCAGACAGCGGGCTACACGCGGAACAAGAGAGTTCCGCATCGGCGCGGCCCGCAAATGCAGGGTAGTAGCGGGTACAAATCTGGAGCCTGCTTTGTTGAGGTCGACGTCCGTTTTACCCTGCGCCCGGCTGTCGCGTCGGCGCTAATACCTCGTCTTCCAACAGCACCGGATCAAGCCAATCAGGAGCCTGGAAAGTCTGGAGTGGGAGAATGGACATTCTTCATTGGTAACGGCACGCGTTTCGCCCCCCCCCCGCTATAACGAATCAAGAAGGCCCCAGGACTAACTCCCGAAGCCTTCAATAGCCAATCCAGAATTTCCCGATCAGAACTGGCAGGGGCACTTCTCAGACCCGGCTGTGTTCACAATTAGACGCGGCAATGCTTCAGTAATGGTCGCTCTGCCCGGGTTGCTCCGCAGAATCTCCCGGACTAGGCGGTTGCTGCCCTTTTAGGGCCAATGAGTATTTCTCAGGGTGCGTAACTTGACTCAATCACGCCTGTTCCTTGTAACATGATCATACTTTGAGAGTAAGGAAAAATTAGAAGTGCAACGCCAAGCGTTGCCGGTCGTCGAATATGAGGCAAAATACCGCGCTAAAGCTGTACGTTTACTGCCGGTTCGCCTCCGTGGCTCTGGGGCAGGATTTCAGCCACTCAGCGACCTCGGAATACCACCACCGAGCGCCTCGCAACCCTACCCGAATCGGTCTGGGGAAGTGCCCGGCGGCAACCATTTTTTAAAGGGTGGACTTACTAACGTCAACCATCGCCAAAACTTGGCCGATGCTCATCAGTCTGTCGTCGTCTGCATCCATCGTCATCACCTCCTGGAGTAAAATTAGCGTACCAGCGTCGTGAAAGTGCCCCAGAAGAAGGGTACAACATGGTTCGGCTCGGCAAGTTTTACCCTGTGGCGATGGGGAAATTGAGAACGAATTTCCCGCCTTATTGGCTGGCTCATGGGTGCAGATTGCCGGCGGTCTTGGCGGGATGAAAGGGACACTGCTACAGTGCAGTCTGACGAGGACAACTTGGCACATTAGTTCTAGGTTAGCTCATGCAGCATAATGACTTTGGGTAGCCCTTGGAAAATGGTGGATACTTGTCGTATATGAAGACTGAGCCGTGCAATTTACGGTCGGCGCCAGCGGAGGGAGAACTTCGTAATGGCGGGACCAACGTCCGATATGTTCTTGAACAGTCCGACCATTAAAGGTACACAGGCTGGCACACAATCCCTGGAGAATAGACTCAAACGCCCCTATGCAAATATGTAATAGTCTAGACTTAATCTGACATTCAACAAACACTGTGCTTAAATGTCCCCAATGCAGGGGGAGGAGTGTCAGATGACCACACAACAGGAAAAGGTATTGAAGCCTAAGCTGGGCCTGCTGGAGTTAGCCAGGCAGTTGGGCAATGTGTCCCAGGCCTGCCATATTATGGGCTACAGCCGGGACACCTTCTACCGGTACAAGGAACTCTACGAGAACGGTGGCGAGGCGGCCCTCTACGAGATTTCCCGCAAGAAGCCGCTGCTCAAGAACCGAGTACCGGAAGCGGTGGAGCAGGCCACTCTCCGGATCGCGGTGGAGTTCCCGGCCTACGGCCAGTTGAGGGCAGCCAACGAACTGCGCAAGCAGGGGATCATCATCTCCCCGGGAGGGGTGCGCTCGGTATGGCTCCGTCACGACCTGGAGACCTTCAAGAAGCGACTCAAGTCCCTGGAAGCCAAGGTGGCCCAAGAAGGAATCATCCTCACCGAGAGCCAACTGGCGGCCCTGGAAAAGGCCAAGCAGGAGAAGGAAGCATACGGAGAGATCGAGACGGAACACCCAGGCTACCTGGGCGCCCAGGACACCTACTACGTAGGCACCATCAAGGGCGTGGGCCGGATCTACCAGCAGACCTTCATCGACACCTACAGCCGGGTGGCCACTGCCAAGCTCTATACCGACAAGAGCGCCATCACCGCGGCGGACCTGCTGAATGACCGAGTGGTCCCTTTCTTCGACGAGCAGGGCATCAGGCTGCAGCGCATCCTCACCGACCGGGGCACCGAGTACTGCGGAAAGCCAGAGCACCACGCCTACCAACTCTACCTGGCGGTGGAGGACATCGACCATTCCCGGACCAAGGCCAATCACCCCCAGACCAACGGCATCTGCGAACGGTTCCACAAGACCCTGCAGGACGAATGCTACAGCCTGCTCTTCCGGAAGAAACTCTACCGCACTCTGGACGAGTTGCAGGTGGACCTGGACGCCTGGCTGGAGAAGTACAATAAGGAGCGGCCTCACTCAGGACGCTACTGCTATGGCAAGACTCCCTGGGAGACCTTCCAGCAAAGCCGGCACTTGGCCCTGGAGAAAGACCTGAGCCGAGGAGGTGACCAACCGGACAACACGATTCTACAGTTCTCTGCTGTAAGATAATTCCCTTGTGTCAGATGCAGTCTTGACTTTTACAGCAAATACGACATAGGCAGTTCCTTAACTGACACTCCCTCCGCCACTATCTCAGTTGATTCGGCCCAAGTTTTTCCTGATTCTCCCCAGATCTGTATGTTTTCTATCCGCTCCCGGCTATTTCATTCTTCTCTTGTGCCAATAGTCAGTCCTTTCCAGGCCGGTTGTGCCGAACACCTTAGTCTATGTCATGCCCTCCCAGCCAAGTTAATGATGCTCCTGTCCGGTAGAGTGCTCGACGAATAACTCGCAGGACTCTCAGGGGTAGTCGGCGGGATGCTCTCTTGGGTCGTAGTTCATCATCATGAGCGCTGTCCTTTTTCGCTCATCTTGCGCGCCACGAAAATGGGTACTGAGCTTGGCGTCACTCAAGCCTTCTTTTTTCCCTGGTTCAATTCGCCCATTGTAGATTCATACCCTTGCCGCAATCGCGGCAGAGGTCAGAGCGCCTTTGTTGCTGCCACCTGGCTTCAAATTCCTCAATCCAAAGGGCAGATTCAGATTCTGCCGGCAAGTGCTGGCCGCAAATAGTTATGACGAAGGGAGTACCGAAGTCATCCCTGGCTTTGGTCAGGTACGAGTGCTTAGTGGCTTGACGCATACAGCCTCCTTCCATTTGCGCCTGGTCGCCTCTATTGTCTCATACGCTTCCCTTATCTCCCGGACATGCCAGCAAGGGCGGTTATGGCCTCTGCCTCCGGTCGAGGCAGCTGCTTCGACGCCAACTTGATTCCTGGCATTTTCGCTGGACAGCGACTGGTTAGCGACAAAGGTGCAGCTTTCGCCACATCCCGCTTTCCCTTGTCTAAGCAGGTAATGTCGAAGAATGTTGGCGCTATCGTGCCCTGCAGGGTGCCGTCAAAATAGTTTCGTCCACATCACCGTTGCGCCGATTTGGCACCCGGCCAGGAAGGAGGCCTCGTCCTTGGACTATTTTGTCGCCATTGACCGCCTTTGCTCGAAAGTCAGGCATACGGTTTGATGATATAGTTTCATAGCCCCGGCCTTTGGCGTTCGGCCGCCGGAGCAAGAAACCCACGAAAGCCAAGCTGAGAGGATGCTATGAAATTCGGACTGTTCTACCAGATACAGGTCCCCAAACCGTGGGGCCCCGAGACCGAGGCCAGGCGGTTCTGGGAGGCGTTGGAGCAGATTTCCTACGCCGAGGAGAAGGGCTTCGACAGCGTCTGGTTTTCCGAGCACCACTTCCGCCCGGTGTGGTCGCATAACAGTTCTCCGGACTTGACCCTGGCGGCTGTAAGCCAACGTACGTCCCGCATCCGACTGGGAATCGGCGTGGTTTTGGCGCCGATTCATCATCCGTTGCACACCGCCGCCCGGATGGCCACGCTGGACATCCTCAGCAATGGCCGGGTGGATGTCGGCATTGGACGTACCGGGTATCCCTACCAGCTGATCCCCTACGGCAGCGACCTGGAAGACACCCGCGGTATGTGGGAGGAGTTTGCCCAGGTGCTGCCCAGGACCTGGACGGAAGAGGTTATTTCCTACCAGGGTGACTATTTTCAGATCCCGCCCCGCGAGGTCTTGCCCAAACCCCTGCAAAAGCCTCACCCGCCGTTGTGGTCCGCTTGCGCCAGCGAAAGCACTACCATTCGAGCCGGCGAGTTGGGTCTCGGCGCTCTCGTGGGGAGCGAGGGAGGGTTGGAGAAGGTCCGCACGACCGTCGAGTTGTACCGCAACACAATAGACCGGGCCGAGCCGGCCGCCGGTATGACCAACAACCACACCGCGTTGATGACCGCGGGCTATTGCCACGAAGACCCCAGGATGGTCTCTACCCGGGGCGCGGAACTGGTCCAATGGTACATGGACCAGCAGCGGGAACGCGCTCGCCTGGTCTGGCACGGCGTTGACCCCGCTACCGTCCCGCCCGACTACCAGGGTTACTACGAGAGGGACATGAAGCTCGCTTCGGGGCCGCATCCGGGAGACAACCGTGCAGAGGATGTCCTCAAGGAGGGCAGGTCTTTCTGGGTGGGGACGCCCGACCAGTGCATTCAGTTCGTTGAAGACTACGAGGCTATGGGCATAGAGCAGGTTTTCTCTCTTTCCGCCATCGGCCCGGCAGACCACGAAGAGGTTATGAATACCATCCGCGTCATCGGCGACCACGTTATTCCGCATTTCCGGGCTAAAGAAGAACGCCAGGCTAGAGAGGCTGCCGCCGCCGACAACTAGCGATACCGCTGGGTCGAAGCTGGAGCGCTCCCGACGATCAGATGGCTTTCCGGTAACCGCAGCCCTGCGGCTGCCGATATAACCTAACGAAGGAGCAGGCAAAGGAGACGCCAATGACAATGAATGTGGACCACAGGACCGCCACGGTCAACGGCATCAACATCCACTTTGTCGTTCAGGGTGAAGGTGCGCCCGTAATCCTGCTCCACGGCTGGCCCGAGTTCTGGTACGGGTGGCGGGAGCAGATCCCCGTGCTGTCGGAGCGATTCCAGGTCATTGTTCCCGACATGCGGGGCTTCGGGCATTCGGACAAGCCCGCCCGAGGCTATGACACCCGCACTGCCGCATCGGACATTTACGAATTGGCCCGCCAGTTAGGACATGAGCAGGTGTCCATAGTCGCCCACGACATCGGGGTGAGGGTTGCCTTCCGCTTCACTTTGGACCATCCGGAGGCAGTGGAGCGCCTGGTCTTCCTGGACTCCACGCCTCCTTTTGAGCAGCTGGGCCCGCAAGCTCCGGCAGTGGTGCGCGAACGCTGGCATTCCTACTTCCACCAGCAGTTCGACCTGCCCGAAAAGCTGATCGGAGGGCGGGAGGAAATCTATCTGCGCCATATATTCCGGGACTGGACCATCAACAAGTACCCGCCCAGCCCGGAAGAGGTGCAGGAATACGTGCGGGCCTACTCGCAGCCGGGAGCTTTGCGGGGAGGCTTTAGCTACTACCGGGCAGCAGCCTACGAAGATCCACCCGATTGGAGGGCCGACGCCGACCGGCAACTGCCCATGCCTTTGTTGTTCCTGTATGGCGTGCGGCGGGAACGTACCGCAGTGGCCGCGGGAGCGCGGCCCATAGGGGAGGCATGGAATGCGATATTCCCCAACGCAGTGTCAAAGAACCTGGGGAACTACGGGCATTTCCTACAGTGGGAATGCCCCGAGGATGTAAACCGGGAAGTCCTGGCCTTTCTGGGACAGTAAAGCGTCCACGTACGGTTCCTGAGGATATGGTTACTCCGCTTTGACCCAACGGCACTCGGGCAAGTGGCCGTGGGCGCCGTGGTCAGGGCAGGTGCAGGAAATATCCTCCCGCTTCGCGTAACCCCGGGCTGAGAGGCAGGCGTTGAACCCCTGGTAGAAAGTATCGCCGTCATCAATGGAGTCGAACCCCGCGGCAAAGGCCTTCCGGAGCACTTCCTTCGAGGGCTTCAGCATAGGATGTTCACAGCAGCCTCGTAACCGGTGGCCTCGTTTATCCGACCCAAAGAGATTCTCGGGAGCAGGCGGCGCTAGGGAGTTTCCAGGACTTCAATGATGTCCTGGGCAAATACCATGTCTTCGGTCCCCTCCAAAGAAGGGTCGTCCGGCGAAGTCAGGAAGCGGACGGTGACCCACACGCCGTCATTGAAGTTGGTGACCACCTCTCCGGTGGCGGCATTGGACAACCGGATTTTTGTGCCCGGCTCCAGCAGCCGGATGTTGACTATTTCACTCATATCAGAAAAAGAAGGTCAGGTTTTTGGCCAGCAGTACATTTTGGTCCAGCACTATTTTGCGCCGTGCTATCCTCCAGCCATCGCCGGTTTTTCTCAGCAGTTCCTCCCTCTTGCCCACGAGGAAGTCCGTCTCGGTCTCTACCCGGTTACGGTAGATAATGAACCGGCACTTGACCGATACTTCTGACGGATCTGAAGTGGATGGCTGGGCGTCCAGTACCTGGACATTAGACACGATATGGCAGATGCGCGACAAGGGTTCTTCCGCCCAGTGTACGCCGGTGAGAATCTGGTTTACCCGGCGGGTGAGGGTGTCCTTCCCCTCGTCGAACCAGTTTATGTCCTGGCCTTCCCGGGTGAACTCCCGTTCCAACTCGCCGAACTTCACGTTCCGGCGCATTGGCATCCAGTAGCGGATATCGTCGTCCAGCAGCGTCAGCCATTCCTCGTACTGCCGATCGTCCAGCAGTTCCGCTTCGGCAAACAGGAACCGCTCCACCTCATCTTTGAGGAGTAACCGCGCAATGTCCTGGTCGGAAAAAGCCAAGTGAGGCGACCTCCAAGTTGACAGTGCAGGTTGACCGTACAGGTTAGCCGCGGCTGGCGCCGTTCTGCCAGTTGGCCAGGCTGCCCCAGCCGTCGGCGTCCATGAACTCCGCCCAGCGCCGGTAAAAGCCGCGCTGGTTCTGTTCAGCGGCCCTGGCCTCGGTAGTGTCGAGGATCAGCCCCGGCAGCTTCAACCCGTCGTTCTCATAGGCGGGCGTACCGTGCCCAAGGCCCATCTCGTAATTGTAGGCATGACGCCGGGCCACGACACCGCTGCTGGCAGAGTGGGCGTAGTTCCAGTTTTCCATGTCATCCTGCTCGGTCAGGCCCCCGGGTCCCGAGTACCGAATGTAATAATGCCGCAGATAGTCCTTGACCTCCTGGGGCGCGTGGGCATCCACCAGGAACCAGCGCCACACCTCGGTCCGGTTGACGCCTCTTGGGTGCCAAACCGCGATGCTCCGGGGCTGGCGCGGGAGGTAGGACATGTTGGGGAAAACGGTGCCCGGCCCGCCCAGCATTCGCCAAAGCTGGCCGTCCTTTCGTTTCCTCTCTTCCTCGCAGTGCTGGAAGTACTCGGCCAGGATTGGCAGGTCCTGGTAGGCCTGGGGTATGGGCGCATCCATTGGGCGGAGGGCCATCACTGTGCCGTGGCCCCGCTCCGGAAAACTCACGTCCAGCAACCGGGCGCCAGCCCGTTCATTCACGTCGCGACGACCGGTGCCGCTGGGCCCAATGCCCACCAGGTCCACCGAGCGATGGCTGATGTTGTGGTAACGGTCGCCAATGAAGTTCTCCGCGGGGAATTTCCAGTTGCAGGGCACCATCCACTTTTCGACCCCGCCGAAAACCTCGGTGCCGCCCTCTGCGCCGTCCCAGCTGTCCATCAGCAGGTCCAGGTAGAGTTTGAATTCCCCTATGTAGTCCAGGAACGGAGGAGCAGAACCGTCCCAGGTGGCCCAAATACCGCCCTTGTAGTTGAACATCTGGGGAACTTCAATCAGTCCCCACCTGGACTTATCCAGTTCCTGATGGTAGGCATCCTTAAAGTAGGGCACGCCGACGAGCTTGCCATCGTTGGCGTAGCTCCAACCGTGGTATGGGCAGGTGAAGACGGGGGTGTTGCCCTCGTCGTAGCGGCACACCTTCATGCCCCGGTGCATGCAAGAGTTCAGGAAGACATGGACCTGACCTTCACGGTCCCGGCTCAGAATAACCGACTCCTCACCCATGGAGGAAACGAAATAGTCGCCGGGCTTGGGGACCTGCGCCTCGTGGCCCACAAACAACCAGGCGCGGGCAAACACCTGTTCCTGTTCCTGCTGGTAGATATCCTGGTTTACGAATATCTCGCGGCTGATTAACCCGGTATCAGCGTTAACCAGCTTGCCGGTGACGTCCTTTCCGGAGATTACAACCATCTCCCTTGGCCTCCTGTAAGGTCGTTTCGCTTCTACCGAGGGTTGTTTACCTTTGTAGAGCCGTTGCGGCGCAAAGCAAGACCGCCGCTACCCCTGCTGCTCTCCTTGTGGTCCGCCGGGGTGCCGGGGGTCGGTCTGCTGGTAACCGGGAGTTTGCAGGGAAAGCTCGGACCTCAGTTCTACGCCCGCCAAGAGTTCCAAGACCCGGGCCGCCATGGCGAAACCTTCCTGTCCCCAGCCCAGCGCCTGCCCACGCTGGAACACGTCATCGGCGATATTTCCTATGGTCGAGGCAACCTGCGCATCCCGGGCCATCTCACAGGCCAAATGCAGGTCTTTGGCTACTATGTCCAGGGTCCCGCCGGAAACGAACTCTCCATTAAGCACGGAGCGGGGTATGTTGTCGAACACCCGGCTGGCCCCGGCACTGACCGGAACAACCTGGGCAAGCAGGCCCGGATCGACACCCGCTTTGGCGCCGATTATCAGTCCTTCTATGGCGGTTACGAAGTTGGAGTAACCAAGGTACTGGGTGACGAGCTTGGTTATGCAGCCTGCCCCGCTCTCACCGAGGTAGAAGATGTTGCCGGCCATGGCTTCCAGCAGAGGCCGGTATTCGTTGAAAGCAGCCCGGTCCCCTCCCGCCATAACCGTCATAGTGGGAGGCCTGCCGCTGACCGGCGCGTCCAGCATCTCCACGCCCTGACTGCGACATATCGATGATACCCGCCGCGAAACCGTTGGGGAGTTGGTGGTGTTGTCAATGATGACTGCGCCTGGGGAAAGACCGGCCAATATCCCAGTGTCAGGATCAAGAACGGCCTGCTCCACTTCACTGGGGCCCGGCAGAGACATGAAAACCACCTGGCTCGACTCCGCCACGGCGCGGGGACTATCGGCCCAGGACGCCCCCAATTCGCAGAGGTTGGTGGTAGCCTGCCGTCGAAGGTCGTAGACCGTTAGCTGGTGACCCGCGTCGATCAGGCAGCGGGCCATCGGGTTGCCCATAGTACCGGTGCCGACAAAGCCTGCGCGCATCATCCATCCCCTGGCCCTTCGGCCCTGTGCCGTTTGACAACGGCGACCGTCGAGACTGTCAATCCTTTAGACCCTGAAGAGGGCAAGACAATTCTCCAGACTAAATCGGTATTCCCAAGTATATCCGATAAGCTCCGGCGTCCGGTTGAACAAATCTTCTGCCCGTCTCTGACTCACCCCAAGTTTAGCATTTTTGCTGTCAGGCTGCCGATGCCAGATATAGGCTGCCCTGGGCTCTGAATGGTGAACTGCGTAAAGTGTGGGCAGAGCTGGATTCGTTAATCGAGAGGGGGACGTTAGCCTTCTGCCGGAGTTTCGAAAGCCGCAACTATATGGCTCTCTCCAGCCGCATGGAAAATGCCTGCATACTGGCGGAAAGGCGCCGTACATAGCTGTAGTCTCCTGGGCCCACTTCGGAGCGATGACAGTACGCTACGCTCTTCCAATGACATTAAGTCCTGAGTTCAGGTGTTTCAAACTCAGGATTCCCAACTGGTTCCACATAGCGCTGGCATTTGCGTTGAAGGCTTCCGCCCTTTACCAATGGGAGTGACCTTTGCGAGATATGTCGCCCTATCTGGATTGAGTCGATGCGTAAATAGTGTCGTCCTCTTCGGTCTTAGTTATGTCTTTCCAAGAAAAGGCTGAGGATTGCGACCGTGCAGCAGCAGTTGCACATGTGGGTCTACCATCTGCCGACTAAACGGGGAGCGCCGCCTCCGTGTGGTCTTCAAGGATGTCGACCCCGAAGGCGTTGATATTGAAGGCCAGCAGCGCATAATAGCCCATTAAGGAGGTCAACTCGGCGAGGCCGCGGACTCCAAACTGCGCATGGGCTGCGTCAAAAGTGGCCTGGCTTACCGTCCGAGTTCGGAACAACTCTCTCCCGTATTCCACGACCGCTTGCTCGGGAGCGGACAGTTCCGGCAGGGATATCCCGTCCCGCAGGTTGTCTACCACGGCGTCGTCCAACCCGGCCGCCCGGCCGGCCGCGGCATGGGCGTTCCAGATGTACCGGCAGTTGTTCTCCCGGGCCGTCAGCAGCATCGCCAACTCGATAATCGGGCGGGGCAGGCTGGAGCCATCACCCCGAAGGTAAGCCCGCAGGTGTTCGCCCCGTTTCAGCAGGTCGGGCACGTTCAGCATTACCGACAGCGGCCCGCCATCAGGTACGCCGCCGCGCAATGCTACAAACTCGTCAAATGCATCCAATTGGTCCTGGGGAACGCTCTCCCGCGTGGGAGCAGGTATTCTAGCCACTTCAGCCTCCTTTTGCTGCCGCGCTTACCGCTTTCTCTAACCGATTACCGCCGAAGCCAGCTCCTCCATTACCCGCAGCGAATCTTCTCCCGCCTCGGCGGGTAATCCTACAGTAACCCGGTCGGCTCCCGCTGCTTCCAGGCCCCGAATAAGATCGCCGTCTGCGGGAACATTGCAGACCATCAGGCGTATGGACTTGGGGTCCCGGCCCGCCGCGTCCGCCAGTTCGTCCAGGGTCGCCCTTCCCATGCGCACCTGCTCTTCATCGACCCGCACGGGCATCCAGCCATCCCCATATTCCACCACCCGCTTGAATACATTGGCGGCAAATCCACCCAGATAGACCGGGGGATGGGGGCTCTGCACCGGTTTGGGGGAGCAGCGTACCGCAGGGAAGTCAACGAACCGACCGTGGAACTCGGCTTCCTCCTGGGTCCAGAGCTGCCTCATAGCCAGGATATGCTCCCGGGTCTGGCCCCAGCGGCGCCGGAAGTCGCCACCCATAATCTCGGTCTCTTCCTGAAGCCAACCCGCGCCAATGCCGAACAGGAAACGACCGTTGGTAAGCCGGTCGAGGGTGGCGATTTGCTTGGCGTGGAGCAGTGGATTGTGCTCCGGCACCAGGCTAATGGCGGTGCCCAGCTTGATGGAACTGGTAACGGCCGAGGCGCGGGCCAGGCCAATCAGCGGGTCGCCGATGTCGGCCATGGAAGCTGGAATGGAGCCGTCGGCGGTGCCGCCGTATCTCGCGGTAGTGTTGACCGGCAGAATGGGGTGTTCCGGCAACCAGAAGGATTCGAAGCCAAGCTCCTCCGCCCTTTGGGCCAGCGCCGCAGGGTCTATTGAGTTGGATGAAACCCTGGCCGTAATACCTATGTCCATGTTAACTCCTTATCTCGAATGGTTGGCTTGATTCTACCATCCAATATTAAGTTCGGGTCCACCAGGGTGGGGCGGAGTTGGCAGTACAGGGAACCGTGGTTGCAGCGAGGTTGGTTTGTGAGCCCTTGCCTCTTGCCTTACTTTTTCAAGGGCAACACGAACTTTCCTGAGTTGCTAAAGCCCTCCGGTGTTTGGCCCAAACCAGAGCCAGAGGCTGAAAGCCGGGCCGCAACGAAGGAATTACTCTCCGCAAACTCTCTAAAAAGAGACCAATCTCAACGGACTGCTCCCGCTTAGCTCCCTGCTAACAGAGAGGGAAACAACCCCAAGACTTATTCCGGAGCTCCCCAATACACCCGAACCAAATTTCTTCGCCTTCGCTCCTTTGGTTACTCGGTTGACTGACCACTAGCTCATAGTACAATCGCATTGGGGAAATGCCCGGCTCGTCAGGATTACGAGACAGTGCCCAGAAGGTCCAGGGACAGCTTCTCCCTGCCTTCCATTCAACTCTCCACATTTCCAGAAGGAAAGAACCTATTCCTTAATTAAGGAGGGCCCCATGACTACAGGAACCACCAAAGAAGTAGATCAATTCATCCGGGTCGGCGACCTCAACCTGCACTACCTGGAGTGGGGCGAGGCCGGCGCGCCGCCGGTAATCATGGTCCACGGCCTCAGCGGCAATGCCCATAACTTCGACAACCTGGCTCCCCATTTCGCGCCCCGCTACCACGTCATATCCGTGGATGTGCGCGGCCGGGGCGACAGCGACTGGGCGGCCGACGCCAACTATTCCAACGACGCCTACATCGCTGACCTGGAAGGGCTGCGCCAGGCCCTGGGCTTCGAGCGCGTGTCACTGGTTGGCACATCCCTGGGCGGTCGCATCTCCATGACGTATGCCGGTACCTACCCCGACCGCGTGGAGCGCACCGTACTGAACGATATCGGCCCTGAAATTGATCCCCGGGGCGGCGCACGCATCGCCAACACCACCCGGGAAGCGGTCACTTCCTTTGAGACAATGGAAGAGGTCATTGCCTGGCACTGCGAGCAGCGGGCGGGGTTCAGCTCCCTCAGCGACGCCGACCAGCGGGCCGTTGCCGGTTTTGCGGTAAAGAACCTGCCCAATGGCGGGTACACCTGGAAGATGGACCCGGCGGTCCGCACCGACCCCCGCCGTCCCGACCCGGAAACCTCATGGACGCTGGCCCAGCAAATTCCCGGTCCGGTGCTGCTGGTAAGGGGCGGGATCAGCGACCTGCTGTCGCCGGAGACGGCCCAGCGCATGGTGGCGGAGATGCAGGACTGTCGCATGGTGACAGTGCCCGGCGTGGGTCATGCGCCCACCCTGGCGGAACCCGAGGCCCTTGGCCCGATCCAGGAGTTTTTCTCCCTGCCCTAGCCGGAGCTGCCCCACAGGGCCCCGACCTTATAAGAGAACCCGCCTTGGCAGCTGGGAATCAGGCCAAAGTCGGCGGGCGACGAGGTGCCATGGTTAGTCAACGTGATTCCTGGCTGGCGCTGACGGTGGAAGAGCCGTTGGAGCCAGACCTGCCCATCTGCGACCCGCACCACCACTTCTGGGACCGGGACGGCGACCGTTACCTGCTGGACCAGCTCACCCAGGACCTCGCCGGAGGTCACAACATAGTCCAGTCGGTCTTCATTGAGTGCCACTCCATGTACCGCGCCGGAGGGCCGGAGGAAATGCGCTCCGTGGGCGAGGTCGAGTTCGTCCAGGGACTCGCTACCCAGAGCGCCAGCGGCCAATACGGTCCGACAGAGGTGGCCGCCGGAATCGTGGGCAACGCCAACCTGATGCTGGGCACGGCGGTACAGCCGGTGCTGGAAGCGCTCCAGGCTGCCGCCAGCAACAGGTTCCGGGGCATCCGCTTCTCTTGCGCCTGGGACGCCAGTCCCGATGTCGGCTCTCCGGCATCCAACGCGGCCGGAATGATGCTGGACTCCCGTTTTCGGGAGGGGTTCGCCTGCCTGCAAGGGCTGGGGCTCAGCTTCGACGCGCTGGTGTACCACACTCAGCTTAACGAACTGGCAGACCTGGCCGCCGCGTTCCCCGACACCACAATCATCCTGAACCACGTGGGGCGTCCCCTGGGCGTCGGCCCCTATGCCGGAAAGCGGGACGAAGTGTTCGCCGACTGGCAGCGGGGCATCGCCGCCGTGGCCCAGCGGGAGAACGTGGTGGTCAAGCTGGGCGGGTTCGGCAACCTGATCAGCGGGCACGACTGGCACCGGCGCGACACTCCGCCCACTTCGCAGGACGTGGCGGAGACCATCGGCCCCTGGCTGACCTGGTGCATTGAGCAGTTCGGGCCGGAACGCTGCATGTTCGAGAGTAATTTTCCGGTGGACAAGGCATCCTACGCCTACACCACCGTCTGGAACGCCTTCAAGCACTTCTCCAGGGATTATTCCGAAACTGAGCGGGCCGCCATGTTCCAGGGAACGGCGGTGCGGGCCTACCGACTGTAAGGAACTTTGGCAAATTCCTGAAACCCGTTGTCCCCAAGTCCGGTATGCGATAATCCTGGCCAGCCCACTGAAAAATCGATGAATACAGGAGTAAAGTATGGCATTGCAATGGGAGCAAGTCGCGGGACCATTCAGCCGTTTGACCGAGGGGCCGGCCTGGGACGGCCAGCGGCTCCTGTTCACCTACATTCCGGCCAGCCGCATCATGGCCTACGACCCGGAGACCGGCGAGTGCAGCATCTACCGCGAGAACACCAACCATACCAACGGCCTGGCTTTCGACGCAGATGGCCGCCTCTACGGGTGCTGCTCCGGCGGCCGCTCCATCGTGCGCTTTGAGCCCGACGGCGGCACCACCACCATCGTTGACCGGCTGGACGGCCAGCGCCTGAACACCCCCAACGACCTGGCCATAGACCGGCGGGGGCGCATCTGGTTCAGCAATCCCTGGAACGAGGGGAACATCGACCCCAGCGAGCAGCAGGAGAACATGAACCGGGACATCCTGCGGGCCGATCCCCAGCCCGACGGAAGCTATACCTGCCATCGGATGACCTTCGATACCACCGGCACCAACGGGCTGCTGGTGTCGCCCGACGAGCGCAGCCTGTACATCATCCAGACCGACCCCTCGCCCGACGGGGTGCGGGAATTGCGCTCCTACCCCATTAATGGCGACGGTTCCCTGGGCCAATACGTTGTGCTGCACCAGTTCGGCCGGGACCACCGGGGGCCCCAGCGGGGTATAGATGGTATGTGCCTGGACTCGGAAGGGAACATCGTGGGCGCCGCCGGAAACAATCTCAGCGGCCCCGGCCCCATGATATACGTGTGGACTCCCCAGGGCCGGGTGCTGGAAACCTACCCCATGCCGATGGGCGTGGATGGCCCCACCAACTGTTGCTTCGGCGACGCCGATCAGAGCAGCCTGTACGTGACCACCGGCCAGGGACACTTTCTGCGACTGCGCAACACCGGGCGCCGGGGCTGGATAATGTGGCCTCCGGTCCGGTAGCCATCCGCTCCCCCGGAGGGCCGGGCGGGGTGTACCCAAAGTCTCTTCTCACTTGATCGAATAGGGATAGTAGTCAGTCAGGCTTGAAATGCCAGGATGATGTTCGCGGGTGACAGGCAGTTTCGTGAACCTTGCTTCTGAGCAACTGGCATTTCAGGTATGACTGGCTGCTGGTGGGTTATCTCGAGCTGGCTGCTGACACGGATGGCGGCTCTTCCGCAAAATTTCGCTTCATTTCTGTCCAGTTGGGTGGGTCCACCGAAATCAAGCTTGTAAGCCACTACCCGCGCTTTGCCATCCATACGACGTGATGTGCGCCTTTTTTGCGGTTGCTTCCGCCACTCGCTCTCACCTTGACTTCGTCAACTTGGAAGCCGGTGCGGCGCAACCGTCTGACGAATGCCGGTTGAGGGCAGGCAGACCAGATCGCCAATGTGCCGCCCCTGCGCAACGCAGCATAGGTGGCGGCCAGCCCCGGCATGCTGTAAAGCCAATCGTTGCCCTTTCTGACTATCGCCTCCGGGCCATTATCAACATCAAGCATGATAGCATCGTAGGAACCGCCAGCGCCCTTTATCAACTGGACAACGTCGGCTTCATGGAGTTCAACCCGTCCGTCGTCAAGAGGGCGGCCGGCAAGCTCGGCAAGGATGCCCCGGTTCCACTCAACTACGGCTGGTACCAGTTCCGCGACTACCACTTGGGCATCCTTGGCAAGGATGTCCAGCGCCGTTCTCACCGAGTATCCCATACCCAGACCACCAATCAAAACGCGGGGCCCCGGATGACTTGCCAGGCTTTGACACCCCAGTTTGGCCATGGCTTCTTCCGAGCCGTAAGTACGACTGTTCATCAGTTCCCAGTTATCCGCTTTGATCGAGAACTCAGAGCCGCGCTGGTACAGAATGAGTTCTGCTCCTCCACCAGGAGTTTGTGCCCGGCCAATCAACTGCCAAGGATTCATCAATGCCTCGCGGAACCGAGATTTGCGCTACCTGACTAAGCATACCAAACAACCGCCTCCGACCGAGCGGCAGGGGTGCATGTCAGAAAAGAGCGGTCGAATAGGGCAAGCCAGCCGGGGTTGGCCAAGAGCTTAATATCAGTGGCTGGACAATAAAACAGGTTGCCGACGGGGCGCCTTCGGGCTGATAGGGAGCATCGGTGGAGTGCTGACTTTCCAGGCTCGGTATTGCTGAAAGGACTCCGCAATAATGTCCTTCACCCTGGGGAATTCCGTCCCCGCGAAGGCCGACACCCAATTCTTCAGCTTAACCTGCACCACCGGATTACTCTGGTCAACCATATCGGCATCCGTGGTTGTGGGCCCCTTCACATCGAGCCGTGTGCAGGACGTGTACAGCACTCCGCCAGCGCAGCTGACCAAGCAGGGCGTCGACTGATGCCGCCTTGTATTTTGCTTCTGATGGCTTCGTCATTACCGGGGCCAAGAGTACATAGCCGTGACTTGATTGTGCAGGGCAGCAACCTGCACCAACAGGGATGTCGCGAGGCGAATCCTAGATGGACGCTCCCCTAGCGGCGACACTCTGGTCGTCGTTGACAGGGACCGGATCGGGTGCCGCTGCACGAGCACAGTGGACACCGGTCAGGGCTACCGAAACGGACCACCCAACACTTCCCCAGCTGCCCTGGCACAATTCAGGGCAGGAGGGTAAATCAGTCGTTCAGCAAGACATAGACTGCTGCGGATGGGCTCAGGTCGTTGTGAGTATGGCCCTTGCCGGTGACATCATCCATTAGCCGTATGTCCCCGGCCCGCAGCACCCTCTTCGCGCCGTCGCTGGCCCCGATCTCTACCTCGCCGGACAGATGGATGATCAGCCTGCGCTCGGGCAGGGGATGAAAGTCCCGGTGGCGGGACCCGTCAAATTCCTGCACCCGCACCTCGGACACGTTGATTAGCTCCCCCAGTTCCGGGTGTTCCTCCAGATTCCAGTCCTCGATGTGGCTCTCGCCGTCGGCATCTGAGAATATCCGATAAATCGCCATTCCGCCCCCTCTAGGTCTTGTAATTTATAGCCTGGAAAACCCTGAGCCAGTCACAAATCAGTGCATTAGCATCGAGATGACACTGGCTACCCGTGGTTCACAGCCGTCATTACAGTCGATTCTACCTTACTCGTTCTTCCCGAGATAGCCGGAGTCTACAGACTTACAATAGATTCCAGATGTCGGCTCTTGGCGATATGACGGGCATCTGCCAACCTGGTCTTGTCAATTCAATAACCCTGGTCCTGTAACCCTACCAGTAACCGTGAACCAGTAACCCCTTGGCTCTGCCGGAGCATTACCCTAATTGCACGCCGGTATGACCTTTTCCCCGAACAGCTGAATCGCCTCCATTATCCTCTCGTGGGGTGGGCCTCCCGAGTGGGCGTGACGCAATCGCAGCAGGAAATGTTCCGCGCCCACGGCCTCCCTCCAGCGCTGGAACTCCGCCACACATTCTTCGGGCTCTCCTAATATCAGCCGGTCCGGCCCCAGGTTGTCCAGGGTTATCTCCGCCTCCGATGCAATGCTGCGGAACTCCTGCAAGCCGTTGCGCCAGTAATAGTTGTAGGCCGCCATCACCTCAGGGCCGTAAACCTTCTCGGCCTCAGCGCGGGTGTTGGCCACCCAGGCGTCCCGCATCAGGGCTACCAGCGGCTCGCGTCCCGCTTGTGCCGCCGCCTCCCGATAGGTATTCACCAGTTCAATTGTATTTGACAGGTCGGTGCTGGGTCCGGCCACGAACCCGTCGGCAATACGCCCGGCCCGACGCGCTCCTGCCGGAGTGCTGGCTCCTATCCAGAGGGGAGGGGAAGGCTGCTGGAAGGGGCTGGGCCGGATGTGCAGGTTTTCCAGTTGGTGGTACTCGCCGTGGAAGGAGAAGGGCTCCCCGCTCCAGCAGTGGCGGATGATCTCCACCGACTCCTCGAACCGGCCCACCCGCTGTCGTATCGGCACCTCGAAGGCCCGAAAGTCTGCTTCCTGGTAACCCAGACCCACTCCCAGAGTGATTCTTCCCTTGGACACCAGGTCCAGGGTGATTACGTCCTCCGCCAGGTGAACCGGATTATGGAGGGGAAGCAGGACCACCGAGGTGCCCACGTTCAAGGTGCTGGTGTGGGCGGCCACCGCTGTCGCCACGATCAGCGGTGACGGCAGGAACCCGTCCCGGTCCTGGTGGTGCTCACCAAAAAAGCAGGAGTCGAAACCAACTTCCTCTGCCAGCTTTGCCTCGGCGATAACCTCGTCTATCCGTAGATCCAGCCGTTCACCCCGAGGCGGGTCGGCTATGGAGCTGTAGATGCCGAATTTCATATCTGGTCTCCCCAATTCCGCTTTGGAAAAAGGCTAGTCAGGAGTTCGCGCGAAGACCGTCTTCACGCGTCTGGACCGAGAATCAACGCGCAGGCGGCGTAGAGCTTTCGCGCCACTGTACCGCCAAAGTCAGGTACTACAGGGGCGTGCCTTGCATCGTGCCACTTCCTGGTGATGACCCTGTGCCGGGCCCATAGTGCCGGGATTGGCTATGTGGCCGGTGGAACCAAGTCTATCAGAGAGTCGTTAGGTCCCTCGGGACACGCGAGAAGCAAACAAATGGCTCTACCGCAGAGGATACTGGATGTGAGCCCAGTGGTAAACTAAGCAGAACCCGCACCTTATTTCCGGTTGGCGGCCAGGAGACGACCAAATGCGCCTCGCAGTACCCGACCTGGTGTCCAACTCCTACTTTCCGGCGGTGGCCGCCGTAGAGCTGGGGTTTTTCCAGACCCAGGGACTAGACGTGGAGTTGGAACTCATCTCCCCGGCGGGAAGGACCATGGAAGCCTTGCGGGACCGCCAAGTGGACTTCGTGGCCGGTCCTGCCCACGCAACTCTTTCGGCCTTCCCCGGTTGGCAGGGCGCCAAGCTGCTGGCCGCCCTCTCCCAGCATACTTACTGGCTGCTGGTGCTGCGTTCCGGCCTGGGTGTCCAGCCAGGGGACGTTTCGGCGGTCAGAGGTCTGCGTATTGGGGCAGCCCCAGGACCCGACGCGGCGCTGCGCAGGTTGCTGTCAGAAGCGGGCATCGACCCTGACTTGGACGGCGTGGGGCTGGCTCCGGTACCGGGCAGTGGCGAGCCCGGCGTGTCCTTCGGCGTTCATGCCGCTCAGGCCCTGGAGGACGGAGTAATCGATGGGTTCTGGGCCAACGCCATGGGAGCCGAAGTGGCGGTGCGGTGCGGGATAGGCAGCGTGGTGCTTGACCCACGGCGAGGCATCGGGCCCCCGGCCTCCAGGGACTATACATTTCCGGCACTGGTCACGACTGACAGGCTGATTGAAGACTCTCCTGCCACGGCGGAAGGAGCGGTGCGGGCAATAGTGGAGGCGCAAGGGGCGCTGCGGGCCGATCCGTCCCGCGCTGCCGAGATCGGCCAACGGCTGTTCCCACCCGATGAGGCCGCATTGATAGAGGACCTGATCCGGCGGGACCTTGCTTTCTACTCCGCCGATATTTCTCCGGAGTCTGTAGCCAGCCTCAACGAGTTTTCCAGGAATGTCGGACTGCTTTCCGGAGAAGCACCCTATGAGCAGGTGGTGGCCAGCCAGTTCGCCCATATTTGGTCTGAATAGCAGGTGTGTCCGATGAAAGTGGACATTCGGGTGCCAGTGGGCCTGCCGGTGACAGAGACCGCCGATTTCATTTCGGTCTGTGAGGCCGCCGGGTTTTCCGGGGTTGGAGTCCACGACCATCAGCACAGCGGTCGGGATGTCTTTCTCACCCTGGCCCTGGCCGCAGAGCGGACTTCCCGGCTCACCCTATATCCCGCAACCACCAACCCGGTTACCAGGCATCCGATGGTACTGGCCTCGCTGGCCCATTCGCTGGAGGAGATCGCACCGGAGCGGATACGCCTGACCGTGGCCCCCGGTTACCTCGCCGTCGGCAATATTGGCCGGCGCCGGGCCACGGTGGACACCATGCGCCGGGCCGTCCTGACCATTCGGCGCCTGCTGCAGGGCGAGACTGTGGAATTCAACGGGGTGGAAACCCGGCTGCGCAACTTAAGCCACCGGCCGACACCGGTATTCATGACCGCCGCCGGTCCGCGGATGGTGGAGTTGGCCGGGGAGGTCGCCGACGGGGCCCTGCTGCTTGTCGGGCTTCATCCCAAGGCAGTAGATGCGGCGCGCCGAAGGCTGGTAATCGGGGCGGGGCGTTCCGGACGCAACCTGGACGGTTTTCAGACGATCTTCATAACGCCAACCACGGTTTCGAATGATGGCCCGGCAGCCCGTCGCTTTCCCCAACAGTGGTTCCGGGCCGACCAGCCGTACCTGAAGTACCCCAGCGATTCCAACCTCTTCTGGCTGCGGGAGGCCGGCCTAGACTTGGCCGACGATTTCGTTCCCGAGGACATCGACGATACACTGGCGGCGGAGATATGCGATGCTTTTGGCCTGTTTGGGACACCCGAGGAATGCCTGTCCAGACTGAAGCGGGCCAACGCTGAATCGGGTATCGATCACGTGTTCATCTTTCCCACCCACACCCAGGAGGGCGGTTACGACATGCCGCGGGTCGAGGTGGAGGCATTCGGGGAGATAATAATCCCCGGTCTGACTGCCCTTTCGTAACAGCCCGATAAGGACTTCCGGTTAGCAGCCGTGCTGGAGGAGCAGCAACGACAAAAGGGGCAAAGTATTCCCGGACCAGGAGTCTCGCCGAGCTTATTGGACAACAGCAGCAAGTTAACCGGACAGCAGTGGCAATGGCCCGAGATTCCCGTGCCGACCCGGCGACGCGCTTGTTGCCTCGGTTTACTTTGGAATCCGGCTTCCGGACTTAGCGGGAGATACGTCCAGAGGCATGGCTGGGGGATTCCCAGGTGTCCACTGATAAAGTTTTAGCGTTTTGGGTCTCAAGACAGGTGAGGCGCCATCCGGTCAAGAAACGTGAACACAACCCTAGGCGGCAAGGTGCTCAGGTCAATTCATTTATTTGTGGAAGCCGTCAATCTCCGATGGCTACTTTAGCGAAGGACTCGGACGGCTGTCGTAGACCGATACAGCCGCGCGAAGCGTAGATTGGAGAGAACGCAATGGCAGGCGAACCATCCAGGAGGTCAACCAGGGCCTCCACAAGAACCCCTGAGAACAGCAGTGGGGAAGTGGTGCTCCTTTCAGGGGGCAACCCTCAGATAGCGAAGGCGGACGGCGACGCCCCGGTGCAGGCGTACATCGCTGCCATGCCGGACTGGAAAAGCGACGTGGGGCGCCGCCTTGACGCCCTCATCGTGAACAACGTGCCCGACGTGCGCAAGGCCGTGAGGTGGAACTCGCCCTGGTATGGCGTAGAAGGCGAGGGCTGGTTCGTGAGTTACCACGTCTTCACCCGTTATGTGAAAGTGACCTTCCTTAACGGGGCGCTGCTGAATCCCGTTCCGCCCGGCGGAGGCAAGGATCCCGACGCGCGCTGGGTAGATATCTATGAGGACAAACTAGATGAGGAGCAAATGGCGGAGTGGGTCCGGCAGGCAGCCGCTGTGCCCGGCTGGCGCGGGTTTTGACAGCTTGTTCGGTCCCAGTATTCGGCGCACCATGCCCCTCGCTACGAGACTGAAATACTCATTCCCTCCCTCCCATGCGTGAACAGGTTAGCTGATCCTATTCCGACACAATTAGAGCTGATTATGCGACAAGGGGTTACCTGCAAGTTAGGGTTCGCGCCGATGCCTGCGTGTCCGACAGCGGGACACCAGAGACATATGGGATTGATACCGAAATAGGTCTGGCAACCATCGGTTCGGGTATAGACTCCAGTACCTGGGTCATTTCCCAACCGGAACAACGAGGATAGAGCAATATGCAAGATTCAATGCCTGATTCCCGGGAGGGTGCTAACATCGTGCCGGACAAGCCGGGGAACCCTGCCGCCCGCAATGCCGGCCTGTTGTTGATTGCCACGGCCTTAATTACATTGTTGGCAGTGGCCGGGCGGGTCATGGCCGACGCGGACCAGCCCACCCTGGCGGAGTCGCTGGCAGCAATCGCTGACAGCCGCATCGCGTACGGTTTTGGTGGAGTGGCACGCCTTTTGTCCGGCGTTACTCTGCTAGTTGGAGCCTGTTGCTTATTGTCCATCTGGATTATCCGGCAGCGGCGGGCGTCCCCTGTGGCTCCGTGGCTTTTTGGGGCATCGGGCATCTTCACCGCCGTGTCCGGCGTTTGTGCCGTGGTTTTGGCCGTGGCAGCCTCAGGCGCTGCCGACCCCGGCGCCTTTAATGAAGCAATCTCCTATCTGCGCTGGCTCACCGGGAAACTCGGTTTCACGGCCGCAGGACTGGCACTGCTGGTGGCGGCTCGTTACCAGTGGACGGTTGGAGGGGCGCTGCGGTTGATCTCGCCGCTGTCGGTCATCATTGGCGTAGCAATGCTCTTGATCTGGGTCGATGGCCTGACACCCGTGCACCGGGTCAGCGGCGTTGCTTTTGTGGTGTGGCTGGTGGCAATCGGGTTCATGCTCTTTTCAGGTCAGGTGGAGCGGCTGTTCATCTCCAGGTTTGGTTCCGCCTCGACAGAAGATTGATGGAGTGAATAGTGACGGGCCACCTTTCCGGGGCAGTCGGCAGGCTAGGTTAGAGTTGGCTAGGCCGCGAGACCGGATGAGGAGAGACAACCTTGGGAATCAAGGCATTATTCCAACCTGCCGCAACAACGATATTCTGCGCCGGGCAAGTCGCCCAGGGCCACTTGCGGGGCTTGGAGAGAAGATGGAGGTGGAAGACCCACGTAGGTAGGTATGCCTTCAGACTTGGGCATTACTTGGTTGTATTGGTAAAGACAGGCGGGTCAGTCCCTCGGGCGCAGCTATCCGTCCATCGGACAGTTAGCACTTGGTCTGTCGTTACCTGAAGCCATTCTGGAGCTCGAAGGCGGAGCGCCCCAAAGTCATTTCGGGCTCAGGCGGTAACAGTAAGCTCTTCCAGGGCTGCAAGCTGAACATCTATGGATTCCGCTTCCAGCGAAAGCCTTTCCCACTCTTCCAGGAAGGATTCCTCCTCCTCTTTGAGCGCGCGGTACTGTTCCGCGGTGTCAGCTATTTCTGCCGAGTCTTCGAATCGCTCGGGGTCGGCAAACATGGCCTCGAGTTCAGTTATGCGTGACTCGCGCTCGGCCAGCGAGGCGCTGACCTCCTCAATGCGAGTTGAAAGACGCCGGGCTTCCCTGCTAAGAGTCCGGCGCTGGACTTCTTCCTCGGTCAAAGTCCGCCCGGAGCGCCTTTTGGCCTGACCCTGCTTGGGAGCGACCGCGACCTTATTGGCCGCTGACCCGGCTCCATTGCTATGGGCCTCGGACTCCTTGATATGCAGGTAATTGTCGTAGTCACCGGGGAATACCCTGGGGCGTCCGTCCACGATTTCAATGATTTTGTTGGCGACCTGTCGAATCAGGGTGCGGTCGTGGGTAATGAGGCACAGGGTACCGTGATAATCGCCAAGGGCATCGGCAAGTATCTCCCTTGATGAGATATCGAGGTGGTTGGTAGGCTCGTCCATCAATAGCAAGTTACTGGGCTGAAGCAGCAATTTGGCCAAGGCCACCCGCGCCTTTTCGCCGCCGGACAGCACGGAAATTGGCTTCTGTACATCGTCGCCGCTGAACAGGAAGCCTCCCAGGGTTGTGCGCAGATTTTGCTCCGACTCGGCGGGGGAAGCCTGTTTCAGTTCCTCGATGATGGTGTTGCCAGTATTGAGTAGTTCCAGCACGTGCTGAGCGTAATAGGCGGGGACCACATTGTGGCCGAGATTTCTTTCACCGCCCTCGATCGGCAAGACCCCGGCCAGTATCTTCAACATGGTTGTCTTGCCGGCGCCGTTGGGTCCTACGAGGGCAACCCGGTCACCTCGAGAGAGTGTGAGGTTCATGCCTCGGTACACAACCTTGTCGCCGTACAACTTGCTGACATTGACCAGGGATATGACCTCGGAGCCGCTGCGAGGAGGAGCGGGGAAGGAGTAGTGTACTTTCCTGGTGGAGCGCGGCAGTTCTATGGGCTGTATTTTTTCCAACTGCTTCAGGCGGCTTTGCACCTGGGTTGCCTTGGTGGCCTTGGAACGAAATCGCTCCACGAAGCGCATCTGACGCTGGATTTCCCTTTCCTGCCTGGCGGCCGTCGCCCGCAGGACCTCCAGGTAACGCTCGCGGGAGACCAGGTAATCGTCATAATTGCCCTTATGCAGGGTGATCCCTTCCTGCTCGATGGCAAGAACCCGGGTAGCTACCTGGTTGAGAAAAGCGCGGTCATGGGAGGTGAGCAGCATTCCACCACGAAATGAAGCCAGGTATTTTTCGAACCAGAGATTCGCTTCCAGGTCGAGGTGATTGGTTGGCTCGTCAAGGAGGAGCAAGTCCGGCTTGCGGAATAGGATCCTGGCGAGGCCGGCCCGCATAACCCAGCCACCGCTAAACTCCCTGATGGGCCGAGAAAAGTCGGCCTGCTTGAAGCCGAGGCCGGAAAGAATCGCCTTGGCTTCGTAATCTCGGTCATCCCCGCCGGCGGCTTCCAATGCCGCGTCAAGCCTGGCGAGGCGCAGCAACAGTTCCTCCTGCTGCTCAGGTTCAGTCTCCGAAGACAATGCTTCCCGCGTAGAAGCGATGTCTTCAATCAGAGCGTTCGCCTCTACTCCCGCGGCCAGCACTTCCTGGAGCAGAGACTTGCCGGCAAAGGCCGCAGCCTCCTGCTTCAGATAGCCAACAGAAATGCTTCGCTGCCTGGTTATGCTGCCGGTTTCCGGGTCTGTCTCTCCGGCCAGTATGTCCAGGAGCGTGGTTTTGCCGGAACCGTTAGGCCCGACCAGGGCGATACGGTCTCCGGCTGCCACATTTATGGTGAGGCCACTGAACAGAGTCCTGTCCGAGTAGGCCTTGCTGATGTCGGTTGCCACTAGCATTAAGTATTTTTCCCAGATCGAATTCTATAGATTCAACCTGCAGGATGCAAATATGCAGGGCAAACGCAACAGTTCAACTTTGATGGCTTGGCAAGCCCTGGGCCCCTATGCGACCGCCTGCTAAAAAGCCGGACGGTTCAGCACCGACTGGTCAATTTTTCTGGAAATCAACTGGCCGTCATCCGGCGTACCCACCAGTTGGCCGTTGTCGACCATTACCTTGCCCCGCAGCATTACGGTGGTAGGCCAGCCCTCAATCTCCCAGCCGTCCCAGGGGCTGTAGTCGCGGAGATGCAGGTCGGTCATGGACAACGTCTTCTTGATGGACGGGTCGATTATTGTGACGTCGGCATCGCTGCCGGCGGCGATGGCGCCCTTGCGGGGATACAGACCCAGCATTCTGGCCGCATTGGTGGAGGTGACGTTGGCGAAGTGCTCCAGGGACATGCCCCGCCGCACGACGGCCTCAGTGTAGTTCACCCCCATGCGAATCTCGATGCCGATGTTGCCCCCACGGACATCGACCACGTTGCGTCCCGCGATTTTGTCCAGGTAAGTGGTAAAACTGCTGTCGGTGGCGGTGAAGGACAAGTCGCGGCGCATCAAGCCGTCCCAGAGGTGCAGGCGATCGTCTTCGTGCTTCAGGGATGGATAGGTGTGGTACTTCATGCCGTCTTCTTCCCGGTAGTTGTCGGTGTTGAAGGACAGAGCCAGCGTCAACACCTCGCCATACACTGGGAAACCGTCGGCGCGGGCCTCGGAGATAGCATCCAAGCCGTCCTTGGCCGTAACGTGGACAAAGTAGAGACCAGTGCCGGTCCGCTGGGCCAGGCGGATGACGTGCTGGAATGCCAGGTCCTCCACCAGCTTGGAGTGTATTTCGTGGACGTTGTACCAGTCCCACAAGCCCCGCTGCTGGGCCAGCAGGTAATTGTACATGACCAGTTCATCGTCCTCGCCGTGGACAGCCAGGACACCACCGTGCCGGGAAATCTGGGTCATGACATCAGCCAGCCGTCCGGTGTCAATCTTGCCGATAGGAGTGAGGCTGTTGACCCGTCCCTCCGGAGGCCGGATGTCGGTGGTGAACACCTTGATGCTGGGAAACCCGGCATTTACCAACTCCCCGTACCGTGAGATGGCGTCGGGCGTGCTTCCGCTGGAGTAAATGCAGTGGGTGGAGTAGTCGGTGTAGGCGTTGCCCTTCCAAACCGAAATAAAGTCGGTAATGCCAGCGGCCAGGTCACCTTCATTGGGCACCGGCGCGAAGTCCATGACGGTGGTGGTGCCGCCCCAGATGGCGCCCAGGGAATGGTCAAGAGGGCCGGCGTTGGGGGTGCCGGCCACCAGTTGCCGCGCCCCGGGCTGGACGTTGGCGGCGGCGTGGGCGTGGGTCTCGATGCCCCCGGGAACGACGATTTTGCCATCGGCGTCGATGATGGTTACCCCCTCGGTTGGCAGAAATCCGGGAAGGGCCACGGCGACGATTTTCTCTCCCTGGATGCCGACGTCCCAAAGCCCGGCTCCTGCTGGAGTGACTACGGTTCCACCGGTGATTAGTTTGTCCAACATAACGACCTCCGGCAGTTTCAGTTGTGCAGGCGTTCAACCTGGGGTGGTGTGCGGATTGGAGCGATTATGGTGGCTATCCGGGGTGAGTGCAAGGGGAAGGATTCAAGCTCTTATGCTTCGTTCCCAGTGACAAGGCCTGAGGAGCGGCAGCGTTACCTCGAATGCCGACCTATATATGCTGGCAAACAGCCGGGGGTTATAATCAGATGCAGGGATTCAGGAGTTTTCCGCGCCATCCACACTTGGTCGCAATTCTTTCGCTTCCTCCTTGGCATGTCCGTTAAAGCACCTGTCCTTACCTCCACAATGTTAGAAAGCGATGTCCTCGAGAAACTCGCAGGCAATGAGATGAGGCCTACGACTCCCACCGAATCAATTCCCAAATGTTGAACTCCTCCCGAGAATCCGGCCTGGCCGACCGTTCAGCCGCCTTCCTTACCAGAAATTCCTCTTTGACCATCGTGGTTATCCTCGCCGTAACCGTTCTGTTGGTCTTTCCAATATTTCTTCTACAACCAAGCGAACAGGCTTCCCAGGAACCGGGCGGACCAGTCTTTGACTTGAGGGACCGAGTCAACGAGCGATTCCCAGCCCGGGTACACATAGCCAGCTTCATCGTTGAAGACCGGGACGGCGATATTCTGCGGAAGGCACCCCTGTGGGAGCTTTACCGGAACGAGCAGGCCTTGCGGGCATCGGACATGGCAGACCTGCTGTTCAGCGGGTACGACGTTGACTCGGGACGCCAACTCCAGGGCATTTACACCGTCGCCGATGCGGTAAACGACGTGTTGAGGTTCGACCCGCGATTTGGAGTGACCCTGGAGAGCGCCACCGACGCCCAGGTTAAGGAGGCCATTTCTCTCGCAATGGAGGGGCCCAACCGCAGCATGGTGCGGGAGAGTCTATCCAAGGAAGCTTACGTTGAGACGGTCAGCATTGAAGGCCGGGAACGGAGGGTCTGGCGAGCCAGGGCCCTTCTTATCTTTGTTGCCGCAGATAACGCCAAGCTGGGCGGCGGGCCCCAGACCATTACACTTTCCAACGACGAGTCGGTAATAGAAAAAGAGCGGTTAAATCGCCGTTTGCTGGCTACTTTAAGGGGAGACCAGGAAAACTTCCGAATCTGGGGGTTGGCCCTGGACGTTAACCTGTCGTCCCGGGAACAGGGTCAAACCGCAATTCCCTACATCGCCGCCACAGTAATCCTGGTGTTGCTTGTTGTCGGGGTAGCCCTTCGTTCAATCAAGGCAGTTGGGCTCGGCTTCCTCGGGCTCCTGATCCTGCTGGTCTGGTTGAAGGGCATTTCCAACCTTATCGGGCTGAAGTCATCCCTGACCCTGGATTTGATAGTCCCCATTGCCATGATTTCCCTGGGGGCCGATTTCCTGATTCACGCGGTGGCCCGATACAACGAGGAGCGGCGGAGGAACTCCCAGGCGTCCCGCGCCCTCAGGGCCGGTTTAGCCGGTGTCCTGGGCGCGCTGGTGCTGGCGTCGCTATCCGACGGCATCGCCTTCCTGGCCAACGTAACCTCGGGAATCGAGACCATTATCGGGTTTGGCATAGCCGCCGGCATTGCCGTACTGTCCAACTTCGTCATTATGGGCATTTTCATTCCACTCATCATCATGCGGCTGGACCAGCGCAAGGACAACAAGGGCATTGCGCCAACAGGCATCGAGGTAGCCGGAGATAGCGCAACTGCAGAGCAAGAATTTTCCCGATTCGGAATCGCGCCGCTGATAGTGCTCCTTTCACGAATACCGTGGCTGGTATTGCCCATTGTAGCTTTGGCTACCGCCGGAACCACCTATCTGGCATTCCAATTGGACCCCAAGTTTGACACCAAGGACTTCTTTGATTCCGAATCCGAATTTGTCGTCGGCATCGACAAGCTGGATGAGCATGTCGCGCCGTCCCTGTCCGGGGAGCCAGCAATCATCTACATACAAGGAGACCTGACCTCGCCAGAATCATTGAAGGGGTTGCGGGAGTTGCTGGACCGATTTGGGGAGAACGGCAATTTGAGCAGGGCACAGGACGGTGGCGTGTTCCTGTATAACCGCACCGTTTTTCAATTGCTGGGGCGGGTAACGGGTTCTGAGGTGGCGCGGAAGGCAGTGGGAGATGCCACTGGCATCGCGATAACCGACGCCAATGGAGATGGTCTTCCGGATACCTCGGAGCAAATACGGGCTGCCTACGACTACATGCAGTTAAACGGGGTGCCCCTGGACGAACAAACAATGGCTTACGATACTGCCCAGGTCAGGGAAATTCTGGCGCCGGTGGGCTACGAACAAGCTACTGCAATTTCCCTCGGCATCCTGGGGGCGAGGGAGCAGACCAACCTGGCAATCGCCCGGGAGTCCCTGGAGCAGGACCTGGAACCTCTGCGGCAGTTGCCCACTATATCTGAGGCCGGCGTCACCGGCTCGCCCTTCACCCGCGAAGCTACCCTCGCAGCCATAACCCGGGCATTGACCATTTCCCTGCCGGTTGCGGCGCTGGCCTGCTTCATGCTTTTGGCCCTGTGGATGCGTTCGGCCAGCTTCGCCTTCGTAACCACCCTCCCGGTGGGGCTAGTGGTGTCCTGGCTCTATGCCTTCATGTACCTGACTGGCTACAGCCTGAACTTCGTTACAGCTACCATCGCCGCCGTGTCCATCGGGGTGGGCATAGATTACTCGATACACATGACCCAGCGGTTCCGGCAAGAGTTGATGCGGCTGCCTGACCCGTCGGCTGCCTTGCGGGCGGCGGCAACGGGAACCGGGGTCGCCCTGGCCGGTTCAGCCGCCTCCAGCATCATCGGATTCGCAGTTATGGGATTTGCGCCCATGCCCCTGTTTTCTACTTACGGAGTCATATCAGCGACAATGGTGCTGATGGCGGGCATGGCATCGCTGCTGGTGCTGCCGTCCCTTTTGCTGGTGGTAGCCGGAATGAAAAGCAGTAAGCGGGATTAAAAGGCAGTAAGCCAGGCGTCAGCTAGCCCAGTTCGACTATGGCCTCTATCTCCACGTCCAAACCATCCTCGGCCAGGGCAGTGATCTCCACCAGGGTGTTGGCGGGATAGTCTCCCTGAAAATATTCGGCGAACAGGGCTTCCTGACGTTCCCGGTCGGCGCGCCACTCGGGAACGCTGGTGACGAAGGTGGTAATCTTCACGATGTCTGAAGGGGTGCCACCCTCTGCCGCCACGATGCGGACGATTCGGTCCAGAGTAACCCGCAACTGTTCCATTACCGGCTGGCCCTGGGCTTCTGTGCCCCGGGCGGTGCAGCCGGCAACGTAGAGCGTGTCGCCAGCCCGCACGGTACGGCTGAAAGTTGGTCCTGAGGGTGCAATATCCGGATGGTTATTTCTGATCTTTTCCATTTCAGACCTCTCCAGCGTCTCCTAAATTACGTGCGCGGCGCGCAGCAGGCCCAATACTCGCAAAGACAGTCCCAGTTCACCACTGAGAATTTCCACGTTGTGCTCCCCCAGTCCCGGGGCGGCGCGGGCGGTCGCCATGGCATTCTCGCCGTCCATGAAGAAGCCGGACCCCGGGTATTTCAGCGGCCCCGCTTCTGCGTGGTCCAGTTCGACGAAGAAGCCGCGTTCGTCCAGGTGCGGGGATTCCACCACCTGGGTAGGGGTTTGCACCAGGCCGATCACCAAACCCCGGGCCATCGATTCACGCATCAAATCCAGGTTGGTCCACCGGGCCAGCTTGGGGGCAACCAAAGAGTGCAGCTCCTCCCAGTGCTCCATCCGGCCGCCCCGGGAAGCAAACTTGGGGTCTTCCAATCCTGGCTCCTCCAGAAACTCGGCCCAAGCCTGCATGGGACGGCCGCCGGTACCCGCAGTGGTCAGGGTCACCTCACCGTCAAGGGTGGGCAGGTGCATACCGTCCATGACGTTGCCATCGCTGCCGCCCCGGTGCGGATTGCGGCCGGTGTAGGTGTAGGGATGAATAAGGCCGGATGGAGTGCTTACGGCAGCTTCCATAGTCGAAACGTCTATGTGAGTTCCCTGTCCGGTCTGGTCACGTTTCAAAAGAGCGGCCATGACCGCCACCGAACCGTTACGCGCAGCGGTAATCTCCATCTGCTGCAGCGCCGTGCCCATGGGAGGCTTGCTGGTGGAGCCAGTAACCGCGTAGAGATAACCGCCCATGGCCTGGGCCACCAAGTCGTCTCCCAGGTAGCTGGCGTAGGGGCCATCCTGCCCAAAGTAGGTGATGGAAACCAGGATCAGCCCGGTGTTGTCGGCTGACAGGGTTTCATAATCCAGACCCAACTCCGCCATCCTGCCCGGGGGATAACTCTCAACGATTATGTCCGCCGACCGGGCCATACTGAGGAACAGGTCTCGCCCGGCAGCTTGCTCCACGTCCAGGGAAATACCCCGCTTGTTGGTGTTGAAGGCCAGGAACGTGGAAGAACGATCGGGATGGGGTTCATCACCAATGAAGGGCGGTTCGTGGCGAGCCTGGTCTCCCCAGCCGGGAGGCTCGACCTTGATAGTGTCGGCGCCCTGATCGGCCAGCAACTTGGCGCAATAGGCCCCGGAAGGCCGGTGGGCCAACTCCAGGACCCGCAACTCTGACAGTATTCCGGGCATCGGTTCCTCCGCTGGTGAAGTTGCAAAGGGTCAGGCAATTGGGGTTCTGGCGTCCTAAGGCCTCGATTCATCGGGCCTGGGTATGTTGAAGAGCACTTGGTCCTGTATCAGCCCGTTGATTTCGTCAGTTGAAAGGCCGGCCAAATCGGTCAGTATCGATTCGTTGTCCTCGCCCAGCGCGGCCACTCGCCTGATACTCATTGCATTGCCGGGATCCCGGTAGGGACGTCCGGCAAAGATGCGGGGCCCTACTTCGGGAGCCTGCGGATTAGGAAACTCCCACATGTAGCGTCGCGCCTGCAGATGGGCATTTCCTACCAGGTCACGGGCGGTCATGCAAGCGCCGGCAGTGATGCCCTGCCGCTGCAGTTCCCGGGCCAACTCCAGGTCATCGTGAAGAGAAGTCCATTCCGCCACCAGTTCGTCCAGTTCGTGACGGTTCTCCCACCGGGAAGCGGCCGTGTTAAACCTGGTTTCCTGGGCCCAGGCCGGCGAGTTCATGGCCTGTTTCAGCAGTCCCCACTCCTCGTCCGAGGAAACCACAATCACAATCCAGCGATCGTCTCCCCTGGCCGGGTAGACATTGTGGGGCGCCTTCCACCAGTGGGCGCAACCCAGGCGGTCTCGGGTAATGCCCGACTGAGCCTCGAGAATGGCCGCTCCCACGGCGGAAACTCCGGTCTCAAGCATGGTGAGGTCGATGCGCATCCCCTTGCCTGTCCTGTTGCGCTGGTACAGAGCCAGCAAAAGGGCGTAGGCCACGTTGTTGCCCACTGAATGGTCCATGTAATTGTTGCTGGCCCGCACGGAAGGGCCACCCTCGTAACCGGTGAGGTAGGACAGTCCACATGCGGCATCCACGGTGCGGGCACGGGATCCGGCCCGCCGCCAGGGGCCAGTGTAGCCGTAAGCGGTGCTGCTGAGGGTAATTATCCTGGGGTTAATCTCTACGAGGCTGTCGTGGTCGAAGCCAAAGCGCTGCATGGTACCGGGGCGAAAGTTGTCGGCTACGATGTCAGTCTTTTCAACCAGCTTCAGGAATGCATCCTTGCCCTTGGGATTGGTGACGTCCATGCAGAGGCTGCGCTTGTTGCGGGTGCCGTAATAGACCAGATTGCCTCCCTCGTTCCACCATTCCTCGCCGGCTTTGCCGTCGGGGAACGGGCCAGCCTTGCGGTCCTGCAGGTGGTCGGGACTCTCGACGCGGATAACATCGGCGCCGAGGTCGGCCAGGAAGCCGGTACCCCAGGGCAGGGCGTGTACCTGCTCCAGGGTCAGGACTCTTACACCATCCAGGACTCCCTTATCTGCCATGAGTCTATTACCTCCGCGACAGAGTGGATTTTCAGCCAACTACAGGCCCAATAATAGTCCAGCGTTAGGTTCAAGTCCACTTGGGGGGTGAGGGCGCTAAATACGACTCTCAAAATCTGAACATCAACGTGCCACTTATAGCAGCCTGCCACTAGCCGGAGTATAATTTATGAAACGCAGAGAGAGGACGATACAGGGCACACCCGCAGCGAGCTACATTCGGACTAGAAACCGAGACCCAGGCCGATGGTTGCTGGCAGGCTATCCAACGGAAGCCAGCCGCAGATGCCCCATCAGGGCCGGGGTCTTTTATAACTGTCCCATGGGCTATCCACGCTAATGGTAACGTTCGCGAGAATCCCCGACCCGCTTATGAATGGAACCGTGACGGGACAGGTTCCTTGAAACAGACGCAAGGAGGAAAGACAGAGATGCCTCCCACAAAGATTGGGGACAAGACGCTGAGTTGGGTCCCCGAGGAACAGATAGAACAGGGCGCCCGGGACCAGGTGAGCAACCTGTCCTCGCTGCCCTTCATATTCAAGCACGTTGCGGTGATGCCTGACTGCCATTTTGGCCTGGGGGCAACCGTTGGCTCGTGCATACCCACCCGCGGAGCCATCATACCGGCGGCCGTTGGCGTGGACATCGGCTGCGGCATGGTTGCCGTGCGCACACCTTTTACCCGAGCAGACCTGCCGGAAGACCTATCGGAAATCAGGAAGGCCATTGAGCAACAGATTCCCCTGTCGGCGGGCCGCTACAACGGTTCGGTAAAAAAGACGGCCAAGCCCCGAATCGAGCAACTGGAGGCCAAGGCTGCCGAGACCGGCCGGCTGGAGTTCTACAACCAGCGGGACAAGAACTGGCGACGGCAATTGGGCTCACTGGGGTCCGGCAACCATTTCATTGAACTGACCCTTGACGAAGAGGAGCAGGTCTGGACCTTCCTGCACTCGGGTTCCCGGGGCATCGGCAACAAGCTGGCGGACTACCACATCAAGGCGGCCAAGGCTTTGATGGGGCAGTGGTTTATCCAGCTTCCCGACCCGGACCTGGCCTACCTGGTCCAGGACACCGCGGAGTTCAACGACTACCTGACTGACCTGAAGTGGGCCCAGGACTTCGCGCTGCTGAACCGGGCCGAAATGACTGAGCGCATCCTGAGAATCCTGGCGCACCGACTGGGCGAGTTCGAGGAACAGGATAGGATTGAGTGCCACCACAATTTCACCAAGTGGGAGCACCACTTCGGCGCCAATATCCTGGTGTCGCGCAAGGGAGCAATTGAGGCTCAGGAAGGGCAGATGGGCCTAATTCCCGGCTCCATGGGCACCAGGAGTTACGTTGTTCGGGGTAAGGGTAACAGGACTTCCTTTAACACGGCGCCTCACGGGGCTGGCCGCCGCATGAGCCGGGGCGGCGCCCGTCGCACCTTCACAATGGAGGACTTTGACCGGGACATGCAGGGCATCGAGGTCCGCCGTTCCGAGGCCTTCCTAGACGAACTGCCCGGCGCCTACAAGGACATCGACCTGGTCATGGAGCAGTCCAAGGACTTGGTGGAAGTGGTCCACGAATTTCGCCAGATCCTCAACGTCAAGGGCGACTAGGCACCGGCAGATTTCGCAGTATAGGCAGCATATTTGGGGAGACCGCAGGGGCAGCCCTTGTGACTGCCCTGTCCTCGCAATGTAATCACCTGACTCCGATGGCCACTTGACCAACTTCTCACTTCATTGAGCTACTGCAAATACCAGCGACAACCAACGACACGCCTCTCCGCTAAGGAGAGGGGCCGGGGGGTAAGGCACTTCCCATTACCAGTCATTCCTCTGTACCAATCCGCCACTTGTGTTAACATTTTTCCCGCACTAATCGACACTTACACACTTGGCAGGTGATTCATGGCTAACCTTGGTTTCATAGGTTTGGGCACGATGGGCGGCAAGATGGTCCGGCGGTTGTTGAACGCGGGCCACACGGTCACCGGTTACAACCGCACCAGGTCCCGCGGAGACTGGCTGGTGGACATGGGCATGCTTTGGGGCGACACGCCACGGGCAGTAGCAGATGCGGCCGATGTCACATTCACCATGGTGGCCAACACCCAGGCCCTGGAGGCCGTGACGGGCGGACCGGACGGAGTACTGGCAGCCCTGGAGCCTGGCAAGGTGTACATCGACATGAGCACCGTAAGTCCCGCCGCCAGCAGGGCCCTGTCAGTGCAGGTGAAGGAACGGGGCGCGCAAATGCTGGATGCGCCGGTATCGGGCAGTGCGGTTACCCTGGACGCCGGACAACTCTCGGTGATGGTGGGTGGCGAGTACGAGGTATACGAGGCGATGAAGCCGATTCTGCAGGATATTGGCCCTACGGTGGACTACGTGGGCGAGAACGGCCTGGCGGCTACCATGAAAGTTGCAGTGAACCTGAGCCTGCCAATCCAGATACTGTCCTTCTGCGAGAGCCTGCTATTGGCGGAGAAGAGCGGCATCCCCCGGGAGGCGGCGATGACGGCCCTGCTTAACAGCGTGGTGGCCTCGCCAGCCCTTAAGTACCGCTTCCCCCTGGCCATTGACCCGCCGGAGGAACCCCTCTTCGACGTGACCATGATCCAGAAGGACCTGATGCTGGCCCTGGATATGGGTCGCGAACTGGAAGTCCCCATGCCCACCAGCGCCATCACCAACGAGTACCTAAACGTCTGCCGAGCCCAGGGCTTCTCCGACCAGGATTTTGCCATCCTCTACACGGTTATGCGGCGGATGGCGGGGTTGGGGGAGTAGGCCCTCTTTTCCGTTAATTGTCATCAGGCAGTTCAAACAAGGACGGATGCCACTTCCAGACTGTGAAGTCCTTGAATTCTGTGGTGTCGCCAGCTTTGTACCTTTTTCCTTGGCCAACAACGTCGTTTACTACCAGACCAATAAAATCGGAAGCAGGCATTTTGCCAAGGGACAAGTTAACGTTGCCCTTGAATCGGTCGTTAACGTAAAACCAGCCAGTGTCCCCTTTTACAATAATCCGCAGGTGATTCTCGCCCTCCTCGGAAACATCTATTCCAGTGTCCCTCTCACCAGGGAGCCAACCATGGTCTTCATGCACGAAAGTGTAGTACGAGTGAAGCCAAGTTCTCCTGCTATCGATACTAATCCAGTGGTAACCATCGCTGTTTTCCAGGGAAATGCCATAGTTCCAATGTGATTCATTGGGTGCGTAAGGATTCTTGAAGGTGACCTCAATCATCACGTCGCCCTCTTGCAGGACTCCCGGAAGCACCTCCGGTATTTTGTCCTCGGGGTCGTGGGTTAACGAACCCGCGGCCGGCCCGAAAACTGGGACACCAGGGTCATCAGCGCTGGTAGGCGAGTGAGAGGGTGCCGCGTCGACTTCGGGCAATTGCTGTGCCAGCGACTCTCCCCATTTCCATACCTTGAAACCATCCACCTGGGTCTCACCGGGTTCTTGATCGAGAACTACGGCTCTGATCCCACCCCCTGCCCCCATGGCTGACAGGTCCATTTCGCTTTGAAGCTTGCCGTTAATGTAAATCCAGCCCCGTTCACCAATCGTGACTATCCGAAAAACATTCTTTTCACCTGCCGCGGTGTTAATTTCTGAAGACTCTTGCACCAGTTCGTACCTTTGCTCGGGATTTTCTGCAAGGTTATAGAGCGCGAGTTCACCTAGACCATTGATTGTGGCCAAATAATAATGGTTCCCGAATCTCGCCCGGAAAATGAACCCGTGGGCCCAATTCTGGTTGCCGGAAGAGTCGGGGTTATGGAAAGTGGCTTCAATCACCACGTCCTCGCCTACCAATGCAGCCCTGAATTCTTCCAGGTAACCGTCTTCGGGTTCGTGCCTGATAGTGACGTCCTGGGGACCAAACAGCAACAGATCAGGGTCAGACTTCAAAGTTGTAGGTGGGGCAGGGGAAGGTGTCGGCACAGGTGTCGGCGTGTTTCCCAGCGCGGGCATGGAAGTAGGCGTTGGCTGCGGCTCGCTGGTTGGCACAGCGGCCAGGGTTGGCACAGGCTCTGACGTAGCCGTAGGAGTCAAAGCAGGCGCCGTGGTAGTTGTGGGCATAGGAGTCGCAGCAACAGTCGGTTGTGGGGTCGAAGTGGCCGCGGGCGTTGGTGGGAGTGTTGGAGTTGACGTCGGTGTGTTGGCAGGCGCCAAGGTGCTGGTTGCAGTAGGTACCGATGTCGGGGACGGCCCAACCTCCCGTCCCACACTTATGATCGGAGCCGGGGTAGAAGTAGGAACAGGCACAGCCGTTGGTTCTACGGCCAAGGCAGGAACAGTGGCCAGCGCCTCAGGTAACGCTGAAACACTGGTGGGTATTGGAGCCGCCGCTTCCTGTTCTTGGCAAGCAACCACCAGCACAGCAAGTATAAGAGCCAACAGACCCAAAGTCTTGCCCATTACCTGCCACCTCAGTTCATATAATACCTTGCAACTTGAGGCAGTATAAGCTAGCCCGCCAGCAACCTCGCAATACCTTGCTTTACAAGGTTGTTGGCCATTACCACCTTGTAGCCGTTGTCGGTCATGGGGCGGGCGTCGGGGATGCTGAGGGTGCCGGCGTGAGTGGCGTCAACGGAATCGACAGCGCGTCCAATGAGGTATTCCTCCACCTCGGTTGCGCGGTAGGGAACGGGGGCTACGCCGCCCAGGGCCACTGCCGCCTGCTGGACGGTACCATTGGCCACGGCCAGGCGAACGGCCACGCTGACCAATGCAAAGTCCCCCGCTTCCCGCTCCCGGGCCTTGAGGTACAGGCTGCGGGGCGGCTGGCCATCAGCGCCCAAATCGGAGGGACGGGGCAGCGAGACGCGGGTTACGACCTCTCCTTGTCCCAGCACGGTTTCCCTGCTTATGTCAACGCCGGGGCCGGTGAAGAATTCACCGATAGGCAGGATCCGGTTACCGCTCGAGCTGGCAATTTCCACAGCGGCATCGATTACCGACAGGGCCACCGCCGTGTCCGAAGGGTGGACGATATAACAGCGGTCGCCGCCGGTAACACACAGGTACTTGGTGTTGCCAACCAGGGCGTAGCACCGGTCGCCCCCCTTTTTCAGGCATGGGATTAGGGGGTGGCGGTAGTACCAGCAGCGGGGTCGCTGGTTCAGGTTGCCGCCAAGCGTACCAATATTCCGGATCTGGGGCGTGGCCAGCCCACCAGCGGCTTCGGCCAGCGCGGTGTAGGCAGTGCGGATTACCGGATGGGCCGCGATGTCGGCGATGGTGGTCATGGCCCCGATGCTCAACCCATCTGCGGCCTCGGTTATGCCGGCCAGACCGGGCACGCCGGCCAAGCTGACCACCGACGCAGGGCTGATGATCCCTTCCTTGACCTCGTCCAGCAGGTCGGACCCTCCCGCAATGATGTGGGCGTCCGCCCCATTCTCAACCGAAAGCAATCCCACCGTTTCGGCGAGGGACTGCGGTTCATGGTATTGGAAGGGATTCATGAAAGTCTCCTTGTCTCATCTTTCGGCAAGCTGCCGAGGCAGTCATATTTCTTAAGGGCACGCTCTTCTATGCCGATTGCATCACGCGAATTACCCGGTCTGGTGTTATGGGCAGCTCGGACAAACGCAGACCCAGGGCATCGTACACGGCGTTAGCGATGGCCGGGGCCACTCCGGGGCAAGGAACTTCGCCCAGGCCCTTGGCGCCCATGGGGCCCACGGGATCAACCGTGTCGGCGAAGATCACTTCCAAGTTGGGGAAGTCCATTATTGTTGGGCTCTTGTGCTCCAGGTAGCTGGCGTTCAAAGTTACGCCGGTGGGGCCGTCGGTAACCAGTTCCTCGGACAGGGCAAAGCCCAGCATCTGGGAAATGGCGCCCTCGACCTGGTTAAGGGCCATGCGGGGATTCATGATTCGGCCCGAGTCCTGGGCGGCCACGTAGCGCAGTACCCGCACCCGACCAGTGTCGGTGTCCACTTCCACCTCGCAGAAATGGGCGCCAAAAGCGTTGACTATATAATCGGCGCTGCCTGGAACCTGAATGGTTACCTCTTCGGTTATAGATTCGTCGTCCATGCGAGCGGCTACGTCGGTCAGCGCCATGCTTCGGGACGGATCAGCGGTGACGAAAACTCGACCCTCCCTGATATCCAACTCCATCACGGGAGCTTCAAGGCCGTCGGATGCCAGATCCAGCAATTGGCGACGCACCTCGGCGGCGGCCAGCACCAGGGCGCTGCCGGTGGAAAATGTGGCCGTGGAACCGGCGGTAATGGGTGCCTCCGGTGTGGTTGCCGAATCGCCGAACACCGTGATTACGTCCTCGGGGTTTACGCCCAGGATTTCGGCGGTCATCTGGGGCAAGACCGTTGTGGCGCCTTCCCCCACATCCATCAGTCCGCTGAGCAGGGAAATCTCGCCAGTCTTGGCAACGCTCACGGTGGCAGCCGAGGTAGAACCGGGGCCGCCTCGGTAGATCATCATGCTCATGCCCTTGCCCCGCCGCTTGGACGGGTCAGCCGGTTGCTCCAGGGGTTGGTCCCAGCCAAAGGCTTCGGCGCCCCGGGTCAGGCACTCTTCCAGTCCATTGGTCGAGAAGGGGATGCCTCCCTCAATGGGCTGGCTGTCCACAATCTGGTCCAGCGGGGACAGCCGGGGCCCTGGTTGGCCTTCCGGCGGCACCCGGTTCTTCAACCGGAACTCCAGCGGGTCAATACCCAGTTCTTCGGCAATGCGGTCCATCAGCGTTTCCAGGGCAAAGTGTCCCTGGGGCGCCCCCAGGGCCCGGTAGGAACCTGCCGAAGGACAGTTGGTGTATGCCAAGTAAGACTCATAGCGGACGTTGGGACAGTGATAAAGGTAAATGATTCCCTGCCCCGCCCGGCGAGCAACGCCCGCTCCCGAGGCCGCGTAGGCTCCGGTGTTCAGGGTGGACGTTCCATGTATAGCGGTGATGGTGCCGTCTCGCTTGACGCCGACCCTGAGGTGGATGCGACCGGCGTGGCGGGTGCGGCCGGCTACGAACTCATCCTCGCGGGAGAATTCTATCCGAACCGGCCTTCCGGCCCGCCGGGACAGCACGGCAGCGATGGCTGCCAAGCGGGACTCGTCCTTGTTTCCAAAGCCGCCGCCAAGGAAGGGGCCGATCATCTGCACGTTTTCTACTGGAATCTCCAACGCCTGGGCCAAGGCCACCTGGTCCACGTGAACGCCGCGGGTGGACTTCCAGACCGTTACCGAATCGCCCTCCCAACTGGCCATGGCCGCCCGTGGTTCCATGGGCGTGGCAGAGTGGCAAGCGATGTTGTAGGTCTCTTCCCTCACAAGGTCAGCGTCGGCAAAACCCTGGCCCACGTCGCCGCGGCCGATGGACAGGGGCGGGTTAAGGGCAAGATTGCCGCCGGGGTGAATATCAACGGCGCCAGGAGCCAGGGCCGAGTCGGCATCAGTGTAAAAGGGAAGAGTCTCGTATTCGACCTGTATGAGGGAAAGGGCTCGAAGGGCGGCATCATCGCCCAACGCGGCGACGGCTGCTACCTCGTCTCCCACGAAACGGACCCTGGTATCCAATATGCTGGTGTCCTGAGCAATGGGTGATACGACCCGCCGGGGAACGTTGAAGGGAGTAATAATGGCCAAAACGCCTTCAACATTTTCCGCCTCGCTGGTATCGATGCTGACAATATTGGCATGAGGGTGCGGGCTGCGCAGGATTTGTCCGTATAGCATCCCAGGCAACTTCAGGTCGGCAGAATACCTGGCCTGGCCTACCAGCTTTTCCGGAAAGTCCCGACGGGGAACGTTCTGTCCTACAACTGACAAGGTTGTCATTGAGGGGCTCCTTTGGGGTAGGGATTAGAGACGGTGACCGGCCGGCGGCTACCAGAGGACGCCCGGCTCCCTTTCCTGGAGAAGTTCACCAAATAAGGTCAAGACTTGATCAATTTCCAGGACAATGACTGTTCCGGTATGGGAAGTGTCACCTCTCGTCGGTGATAAGCGCCGGTTTACCTCATCGAAGTAAGGACCTTCCCGATGCTCGGTAGCGGTGCATCGGAACTTCCAACCCACTCCGGAAGCGGCATCGCGGTAAATTACTATGGCTTTGGGGTTCTCCCCCGGGGAGACTAAAGCCCCGTCGCTGCTACGATTCTTGTAGGCCAGGGCTGAATCGCCGAGGGTAAGCATGGTGCCGATGTAGCCCAGGTCCGGCGTACCACTCCGGGTGGCAGTGGAAACGATACACGGGTTTCCGCTAATCCTGGCGTTGTTGATTCTTTCCTGCATTTCCGGGGTTAAAGAAATCATAAGTTCAGCATGGATTGGGGAATCTGGAGTACAGCAGATCCTTCGTCAAAACCGTGCACTACACTCCGAGGCCAATGCGATCTTTTATCCTGGCGCCGACATTCTCCATGTCAGCTATTTTCTTTCGCCACAGCGGCCCTGGCAGCCCCCAAACACAAGTGGGCTGTCCATACATGTTAACCGACGCCGGACTATCGCCGCAGATTTCGCTGGAACCCACCAATTCTTGAAAGAACTCTATCGGTTCTTTGGAATGGACAAGTACTCCACAAGGTCGAACAACCTTGAGGAGATATCTGACAATGTCCGTGTTCTTGTCCGATGACTTAAGCTGAGAGGCTTTCCTGGAAGGCACAGCATATATGTTCGTTTCAAGGCACGGCACCGGAGAAGCGTCCTTCGCAATAGCTTCTATTCTGGGCCTGACACCCTTCTTATTACGGAGAGACAGATAGTCTTCTTCAAAGGTATTTCGATCGAAGCCCAAACTATCGTCCCAGTAACGGGAAAAGAACGGCTGCTCTAACTGCGTAGCCGAGTTTAGTCCTACTATGAAGATTCGGCATTCCAATGGCGACCCTACACAAGTAAACGGCCTCGCCATTGGACCCGGCATTAATTTCTCCAAATCTTCGCGGAACTTCTTGAGATTCATCACAACTGGACCTAACCTACGGTGAAAGGGCGGGTTATGAAACCCGCCCCCGATTCAGCGTGGGTTGTCGAGATGCCCATCCTTTCCCTACAGCACGTGGAACATCAGGCGGTGATCGCGGAGCACGTCGTTGGCGAAGTCGTTCTCCACGTCCCGCCAAACAGAGTGAATGTGGTTGGCCCCGTCCTGGATGTTGTCGAACTCGATGAGGAAGTTGCCGCCATGAATCCGGTAGTAATGGTCGCGGCTGCGGTCGGTGGCGCCGGCCCAGACCAGGCGGAAGTGGTCCAGCCCGTTCTCTTTGATCGCTTCCAGCCTCTCATGGGCAACGTCGGTCCTGACCTGGTTAACGTACTCGGTGATCAGAGCCAGCAGGATTTCCTTCTGCTCGCCACTCATTTCAGCTGCGGACAAACCCTCGCCCTGATGAACGGGCGCCTTGGTGGTGTTGTAGGTCAGGATGTCCCAGGGTGCGTTTTCGTGGATTATGGCCTTGGCCCGCTGCTCATCGGTCATGGTTGCCATCAACTCTATGGCCAGGTCTTCACGGTCGCCGAGAATGCGCTTGCCCTGTTCGGGGCCGTGGGGAACTTCAGCGGGATTGGCCCCGAAGAAGAAGGGTGTAACGGCAGTTACTTCATCGCCCCATAGGCTAAAGTGCAGGGACACATGGTGGCCCTCGGCTCTCCAGCCCCAGGGATCTTCACCACCTGGCTCACCGAAGACTGTCCAATAATAGAGTTCAGGGTCGCGCACGAACGTTTCAATCCCGCGTTCTTTCTCCAAGGGGCCCAGGATAAGTTCGTGGTCAATTATGGCCTTGGCCTGCTGATAGGCCTGCGAGTCCAGAGAACTCTCCATTATTCCGAACGCCAGCTTCCGCTGCTCCTGGGTCATATCCCGCAGCGGTAGACCGTGGCGGTTCAGGGGTGGGTAGTACCAAAACTGCCGCTCACCATCCAGGTAATGGTAAGTGGCTTTGGCCTTCTGCTCGGGGTTTAGGCTGTCAACCCACTTGCGGCAGGCTTCGGCCATTTCAGCAGTGGCCGATATGTGCTCGTGATAGTGGGTATGCTTAATTCCATGCGTGTGTTCCAGTGTCGCCGTCATTGAACGCTCCTTGTAGGTGTATCTGTCGCCAGCGAAAAGTTTTGAAGTTGAGTTTAGTGTTGGGGTAATGGAGTGTCAACCTGCGCATAGTGTGCCGATACCACTGCAAATGAACCTCAATACAGTCCCCTGTTGGAGGTTACAGTGTGCCCCAATTCCGGCAAGACCTGGCGTGATCAGTCGGAAAAGCTGGCCCGCTTGACACCACCCTGGTACGGGTTATGATTGGGTCTGTTGACCAATTGCGTACGGAGGTTCCCGCCATGGCTTCTCATTCACTGGGCCTTACCCTGCACCAGGCGGCACGGCAGAAGGGCGTGTCATTCACCCAGGAGAATGAACCTGCCGACCGCAGTGTCCAGGCAAATGGTATGAACTTTCACTACCTGGAATGGGGCCAGCCAGGGAAGCCTCTGGTCGTAATGCTCCACGGTGGTTCCCAACAGGCCCATAGTTGGGATTTCGTCAGCCTGCCCCTTTCCGAGGACTTCCACATTATCGCCATGGACCAGCGCGGGCACGGTGACAGCGACTGGGCCACCGACGGCGACTACAGCATTGAGGCTCACCAGCAAGACATTGATGGATTCATTGGGGCCCTGGGGCTTTCCAACTTCAACCTCATCGGCCACTCCATGGGAGGACGCAACAGTTACGTCTGGGCCTCCCGCCATCCCGAGGCGCTCAGGTCCCTGGTGATTGTGGATACAGGCCCGGTGGCCCAGCCCAGGGGCCGGAACCGCATACAAAACTTTCGGGAACTGCCTGACGAACTGGACTCATTTGAGGAATTTGCCGACCGAGTCCAGGAATACACCGGCCGCACCCGCGAGCAGACCCTGGGAGCGTTGAAGTACAGCATCCGGCAGAGGCCCGACGGAAAGTGGTCGTGGAAGTATGACAAGCTGCTCCGGACCCCGGGACGCCAGGGGCCGGTCTGGTCATCAGAGCAACTCTGGGAGGCAGTGGCCAAGATTGCCTGCCCCACGCTGGTGGTGCGCGGCGGCGACAGCGACATTTTCGCCGATGAAACCATGCTGGAAATGCAGCAGGTGATACCCACCTGCGATACGGTTACCGTCCCCAACGCGGGGCACCTGGTGGCCGGCGATAATCCCTCGGACTTTCTAACTGCCGTCCGTTCTTTCTACGCCAAACATGCCTGATTCATCAGACTGCGCTCAATAAAGCATCGATTCAGGCGACCGGCAAGTGCGGGTCGCCCAGTCGGTTCAACCGATTTGCCAGGCCGTAGTTGGTCTAGGTGAATAGCCTTGGCACCAGGTCTCCCAGGGCAAAACCGATTGCGGCGGATATTATCCCGATGACCAGGATTTCCAGTCCCTGCAACAGTGGAGACTTGCTGACCATGCGGCCCTTGCCCATACCCAAAACAAAGAGCCCGACCAGCGCCCCCGCAACTGAAACGGTGATAGCGGTCCAACCGGCCAGGAACAGGTAGGGCAGGATCGGGATCATTGCCGCCACCACAAATGATACCCCCATTACAAGGGCGTCTTTGACAGGATTGGTGGTCTCTTCTGTACTGATTCCCAGTTCCTTCTCCACGAGAGTGTTTAGCCACGCTTCCTTGTCCTGGGCAATTTCGGAAGCCAGGGCATTGGCTTCCTGGAAACTTCTCCCTTCCCGTTGCAGCACCACCACCAGCTCTGCAAATTCCTCGGCGGGGTTCTCCTCCAACTCCAGGGCCTCGCGGGCTATTTCCGCTCTCTGGACATCCTGCTCGGCACGGGAACCCAGGTAGGCGCCGGTGGCCATGGAGATCATACCGGCCAGGGCGGCAGCCAGACCGGCTACCAGCACAGTGGCACCGTCGCCAATGGCCACAGCTACGGACGTAACGAGGGCGACGGTGCTAAGGATGCCGTCCTGCGCGCCGAATACCACCTCCCGTAACCTGCCCAAATTCGCAACGCGGAAACGTTCCTTATCGACCTCATTGGTGGCGGCCACGTAAGTGTTCAAGTCTATTGCGTCTGGTCCTTCCCCCACCGCCAGGTCAGGACTTACAGTGACCAGTTCCGGCTCCGCTGCCCTCGTTTCGGACGCAGGAGCGGCGGGCAGTTCGTCAGCGGAAACCCGTTCGATTGCTGACTGGGTCGGCTGTGAAAGATCAACTGTATGGGGAGGGACTATCGGGGCCTCAGACCTCTCCCGACCCTGGCGAGTTTCCAATTGCGAGAGGGCGCGGGCAAAGATTGTCTGGTGGTGCTGTTCCCTTTCCAGCGCCAGGGCGAATGAATCGGCGGCGTCCTGGCGCCCGTCGGACTGGGCGTCGCGGATCATGCGCGGATACATGGTGCTGAATTCCCGCGATTCTCCCTCAGTTACTACCCGGAGATTTTCGATGGTGCTGTTAACTTCACCGGCCACCCGCAAGTGGTTCAGGCCGTGAATAGTTTCGGCGCCGGCGACTTCCTGGAAAATTTGGGCCACTTCGGGATAGCCTTCTTCCAGCGCCTTATGGGCAAAAGCGTTGTACTTCAGGTGAGCCAATGCTTCACCGACGATGGCGCTCCAGAGGTTGCGGTCGGTGCGGCTCAGTTCCTGGGCGGACGATGTCATGCTGGCCTCCTTCAGGCCTGTAACTTCACAAACAGCAATATATACTATTATTTTATCCTACCAAAAGACGACGGAGAAGGTATTGACTGCATTGTTGGCTCATTCCACGACCCTGGTATTCACAGGTGATCAGCCCCAAATTTGCCCTTCTACCTGCGGAGCATCCGCCCCTTGCGGCAGTTTGGGCCCTACCGGATAATGGGCGCACTTGCAACGGACTGGAAGAGCATTTAGTCAAATTCATCGAAGAATGGAGGAACCAATGAAGGTTGGATTTATTGGCCTGGGAACGATGGGCAGCAGCATGGCCTACAACTGCCTGCAGGGTGGCAACGAAATGATCGTTCATGACATTCGGCGGGAGGCGGCCACACCTCATCTGGAGGCCGGGGCAGTCTGGGCCGACAGTCCCCGGGAAGTGGCTGAAGGGTCCGAGGTTGTGTTTACGTCGCTTCCCGGCCCGGTGGAAGTCGAGGCTGTTGCGCTGGGTGAGGACGGCCTGATGGAGGGGTTGAGCCCGGGGAAGGTTTATTTCGATCTGAGTACCAATTCGCCCACAGTGATTCGAAAGATTCACGAAGTGTACGAGGCTCAGGGCATTCACATGCTTGATGCCCCGGTGAGCGGTGGCCCCCGGGGAGCCCGCTCGGGCAATCTGGCCATCTGGGTCGGCGGCGACCAGGAGTTGTTCGACCGCTACAAGCCAGTTCTGGACTCCATCGGTGACAAGGCCTATTACGTCGGTCCCATCGGCTGCGGGTCGGTCGCCAAGCTGGTGCACAACTGCACCGGATACATCATCCAGACCGCCCTGGCCGAGACCTTCACCATGGGGGTCAAAGCCGGTGTGGATCCCCTTGCACTATGGCAGGCGGTGCGCCGAGGGGCACAAGGGAGGCGCGGCCCCTTCGAGGGAATGGCGGAGCACCTGCTTCCCGGCAATTTCGATCCGCCCGACTTCGCGTTGATGCTTGCCCGCAAGGACGTTGACCTGGCCGTAGGCGTGGGGAGGGAATTCAACGTGCCAATGAGGCTGGCCAACCTTACCCTGGCCGAGATGACCGAGGCAATGAACCGTGGCTGGGGCCATCGGGATTCCAGGGTGGCGATGCTGTTGCAGGAAGAACGGGCCGGTGTGGAAGTTCGGGTCGATGAGGACACCCTTAGAGAGGCGCTGGAAGAGGAACGTGGATAGGCTGCCGTGCTTGCGTGTTGAGATTCCTGCTGTTGTCCCTGGAACTTTCAGCCGCACCCACTTCGTCCCGGTGTATAATTGGAAGGAATCCTCGCTTTCACAGGGCGGGACCAGCCTCAGGGAGACCAATATTGCGGAGGTGAACAATGGCTATCGAGTTGAACCATACCATAGTACCCTCGCGTGACAAGGAAGCGGGAGCCAGGTTTTTCGCCCGGGTTTTCGGATTAACCTACGGAGGTGTTCACGGCCATTTCGCCCCGGTCCAGGTAAACGAGGCCCTGACCCTGGACTTCGACGACCGAGACGAATTTGAGAGCCACCACTATGCCTTTCACGTAAACGAGGATGACTTTGATTCCATCTTCGACCGGATAAAGGCTGAGCAAATTCCCTACGGCAGCGGGCCCCGCAGCCAGGAAGACATGGAAATCAACAACCGACGGGGCGGGCGAGGAGTCTACTTCAAGGACCCGGACGGCCACGTTCTGGAGTTGTTGACCCAAACGTAGCGACTACCCAGGCGTGAGCGGCACAAAAAGCAAGGGGCGCAGCGTTCAAACGTCTGCGCCCCTTTGTTTTTCATATTTTCTGGTGCCAAATACCAAAGCAACGTCTCTAATCAGCAGGTTCAGGCAGTATGCCATCGTCCAGCGGTTCGTAGGTCAACTCTGTCTGGTAGCTTTCCCTGCCGCCGGAGGTCTGCCCGTTATTGCTACTCCGTAACCCCGGAGGTTCCGAATTGTCGCCCCCGCTCTCCCCATCTGAAGCCGAAGCCCCGCCTCTTGGCCCCCTGCTGCCGGTCATAGCCTGGCGCATCAGGCCCATGGTATCGAGAATACGGGGTTCCAGGGCAAAGCGACGTTCCCTGCGTCCCAACTCTTCAGAAAGAGTCGCTCCCGGGCGACGAACTTCCCGGTACTCATTCAGGAGGTTCCTGAGGCCGGATGCCAGCTCAAGGGTACGGTCCAGTTCGGAAAGCTCCGTTAATCCCTGGGCGCTCCAGAAGGATGTGTCCTGTTCCAGGAATTCCAGGTCTGCCGAAAATTCCTGGGTTATCTCGCTGTGGGCCGCCACCAGGCTGGACCGCCGCTCCCGTTGCGCCGATTTCAGTGACCTGATATTGCTCACGGCATCCACGAAGGCCGGTACAGCCTCGTTCCAGTTCCAGTCCTCGGGACTTAGGGAGCTCAGGTAATCGATGCATTGATTAAGAATGGCGGGGCCATTTATCGCGGCAGGGGGACTGGGCGGGCGTTGGGGGGGAACGACGGCCGCAGGAGCCGGAGCGGGTTGTGGCGCCTGTTCAACGGCCGGAGCTTCCTCTTCCTCGGGCTCAGGCTCCTTCTCCGCTTCCACCACAGCAGGCTTTTCCCTGATACTCGAAATTTCAACGAAGCTGTCAGTTCCCATGTCTCGGTCGTCGTCTTCGTCCATTAATACCGTCCTTCCGGAAACGTAACAAAGCATCAGGGCGACGTCTTCTTCACTCCAGATTTCAGAAAGATCTACGATCCAGTCTAACTCCTTTTGCCAAGTGTCTTCGTCCCAAAAGCCCCGAAATCGGCTATTGTCAAAGTCCGGGTATTCGGTGGGCAAGCCTTGGGAAGCGAGGTGACCGGAAACAAGCTTCTCCAGTTCCTCCAGGGACTCTGCCCAGACCCGCAGGGTGGCAGTGGCAAGCTTTTCAGACTTGCCTACATTGCCGCTTACCGGTTCCATAAGAGCTGACGAAATTGCCAGGGCTGGATTGGAATAACCTACCATGCGTATGCTGCCGCGTATGGCTGAATCCAGCGCGCGTCCGGAGTCGGTGGATACGTGATCCCTGGCTCGCAGTGCCCGCATAACCACCGAACCGCGGTACTCGGAGCTAAGGGCTTCAAACATAGCGGTAAGTTCCAAGTGCGCCCTGCTCACATTATCTTCAAAGAGTTTCCTGGTCATGAATAACCTCCAGGTTCGACTCAACGGACCGTCTGCGCCTGACCAGGCAGATGCGTCTTAACTAACAGCCAATGGGCGGTCCTCGGAGCTAAATTCATTCTAGCACGGGTAACGAGGTAATCGTTTTTCAAGCAAATATTCTGTGCCCTCAACCCGGCAGGCCCAGAATATTGTGGAAATCTATTATTTGTGAAATTAATACTATTTTAACACCAATAGAGGCCTGTAGATAGCCTTCTCCAATAATTCTTATGATTGATGCTATCAAGACTTGAGACAAGTCGCATCACGGCGCACGGTCACCGGGCCCAAAAGTCGGCCCCGGCGGTTAGCTGCAACCCTGACGGCACTGGCTGGCCTTATCGTTCTACGAGAGTGCAGACAGCTCTCAATATGTGCAAGAAACTAATGGCAATTAGGTTCGGCGGTTGCACCTAAGACGGCTGTGCCCCACTCCGATCTTCCATTGCCATCCCTACGTTCGAGACCGGCTCATCGGTTGGCTGGCCCGGGGCTGTTGCGATTACCGGGTTCGCTGCTCGTTCCTCACTCCATAGCTGCCACGCCGTTACCAGGCCGAGGACAACAAAAGAGGCATTGAAGGCAATCCAGATGAACCCGACCACGGTACTCGAGGTGCTTTCGTTGGCGTTCAACTCCTCGAACCAGTTCGCAAAGAACCACAGAGCCAAGAACATCGCCGCGAACAGCCATAGATTCGCGGAGAGATATCCGACACTAACGTCGTCTTCCTGATGCTGCCGGTCAAAAGCCCGCTTCCTCTGGAAGTGGTGAACCAGGGCGACAACTATCCCGATGGCAGTCATCCAGTTCAGGTAATCCCAGACAAGATGCGGCTGGGATAGATACGCTCCGTAGATTTCCCCAGCCACAAAGTGAAATGCCAGCACAAGGGAAATCACGGCTAGGAAAAGAGCTAACAATTTTCTCAGCGCGCCCATAATTCCACCTAATTTCGACCGGAGTTCATGTAGTTCCCCGAAGGCGCCGAACTTCGCCACAAACGCATACCGGTCAGTCCCACCAGAATTACCAACAAAGGATCGAGTATGTACCAGATGACCATAGTGGCCGCCGACTGGTCGCCAATTGGATCTGAAGACAGGAAATCGAACCAGTTGCGGAAGAACCACAGGACAACAATCAAGGACAAGTAGAACATGACGTTGGCTTCGAGGCGTTCCCGATTCAGATTGTCTCCCCGGCTCCGGTCCGCTGCCCTTTTTCTTTGGAGCTGGACCGCCACCGTAATCACAATAGAGACTGCCATCAGCATGTCGAGGTAATACCATACCGCCAATTCGGCCTGTCCTATATCGCCGTAAATGGGGCCCAGCACGAATTGCAACGCCACCGCAAGCGAACAAAACACCAGCACCAGGGCAACGAGCATTCTCAGAATGTCCATCCTCACACTCTCCAGAAACCTGAAACAGTCAAAGCCTACCACTGGCTTTAAAAACTCTGCCTATCCCTGGCCGAACAAATTACCTTGAGTTTCGCTGTATGCAAACTTACCGACTTGCTTGAAATTGACACTGTCTGAGGGGCGCCCATATAATTTCCTGACCTTGGGGCGGGCTTCTTTGTTTCACTACGACTGTCACATACGGACCAACGCCAAAATCTTGTCGCCCCCAGGTCGAAGGGCAATATGACTATCCGAGAGAGATTGGAAGAGGACATTGTTGCGGCCATGCGCAGCCGTAACCAGCAACGACTGGACGCCCTTCGTTATCTTAAAAGCGCGATCAACCGGGTAGAGATCGATCGCAGGATTACGCTCGATGACGCCGGCGTTACCGAAGTCGTGGTTCGGCAAGTCAAAGACCGCCGTGACAGCATCCGAATGTTTGAAGAAGGCAACCGTTCTGACCTGGTGGCCAAGGAGACCGCAGACCTCGTAATCCTTGAAGAATATCTCCCTCCGCAAATGAGTGAAGAAGAGATTACCGCCCTGGTCATGGACGTGATTCAGCAGGTGGGCGCGGAAACCATTCGCGACAAGGGCAAGGTTATGGGCCGCCTTATGCCGCAGGTGCAAGGCAAGGCCGACGGGCAGCAGGTTAACACCATCGTCACCAACATACTGGAATCGAACGGTTAAGCCCGGTCCAGTCCTGTTCGGATTGACGAGACGCCTTCATCATCCCATCCTTCCTCCTCACAAGTAGTTGATATGCGATTTGGCATAGTTGTGTTCCCCGGCACCTGGAGCGACACAGATTGCTATTACCAGGTGAAGGACATCCTGGGGCAGGAAGCTGACTATGTCTGGCACCAGGAGGAGAGCCTCCGGGGCTTCGACTGCGTAATTCTTCCTGGCGGTTTCTCCTACGGCGACTACCTGCGGGCGGGCGCAATAGCCCGGTTCGCCCCCGTGATGAACGCTCTGAACGAATTTGCCGGCGGAGGTGGCCTGGTCGTAGGCATCTGCAACGGGTTCCAGGTGTTGTGCGAGGCCGGCTTGCTTCCGGGAATACTGATGAGGAACGGTCACCTGGAGTACCGGTGCCAGTGGGCCACTTTGCGCACCGAGCGCACCGACACCCCCTTTTCCAGTCTTTGCAAACCCGGCCAGACACTGCAAATCCCAGTGTCGCACGGTGAGGGCAACTACTACGCTGACCAGACTACCCTGGACCGGTTGGAGGGTAACGGCCAGGTGCTCTTTCGCTACTGCGACGATTCAGGGGAAGTAACCGACGAGGCCAACCCCAACGGCTCAGCCCGCAACATTGCAGGTATTATCAACGAGGCGGGAACGGTGCTGGGATTGATGCCCCACCCGGAACGCAGCTGTGAACCAATCCTGGGCAGCGAAGACGGAAACCTGATTTTCCGGTCCATAATCGAAAGCCTCGGTTAGCTCTTCCTCTCACTTCACAGGATATCCCCAGGGCTCTGGTCCCACCCGATACTTCATTTTGCCCACGGACTTTTTAGAGGTAAAGCTCGAAAGTAGCATTGCGTCCAGTTTCCCTTTAGGATTAAACTTGCGTCGTTAAAATACCGTCACAACAACTGTTACTACATAATCGTTAGCAGAGGCTGATCATGCTACCCAAGGTGTTTATTGATGGGCATACCGGCACCACCGGCCTACGGATCCACCAGTGGATGGCGGACCGGAACGACATCGAACTCCTCACGCTTCCGGAAGAACTGAGGCGGGACGCGGAAGAGCGTCGGGGCCAAATCCTGGAGTCTGACGTTGCCGTGCTTTGCCTGCCTGACGACGCTGCGGAAGAAGTTGCCGGCTGGGTCCAGGAAGCCGACACTCGCCTGATCGACGCCAGCACCGCCCACCGTGTGGCCGAGGGATGGACATACGGGCTCCCTGAGCTTGAACCCGGACAACGGGCAGCTATACACGAGTCGAAGTTGGTATCTAACCCCGGCTGCTATCCATCAGCGTTTATCTTGCTGGTCCGTCCATTGATTGACGCGGGCCTGCTCCCCGAAGATGCGCCGATTTCCATCAACGCCTTGTCCGGGTATTCGGGCGGCGGGAATTCACTAATAGGCAAGTGGGAAAATCCAGAGAACGGCCTGAATGCTTTGCCCTTCGAGGCGCCCTATGCCTTATACCAGCGGCACAAGCACATTCCTGAAATGATGAAGTTTGCCCAGTTAAGCGCCGAGCCCCAGTTTGTGCCGGCCGTCGGCCCCTTCCGCTGCGGCATGAGGGTGCAGGTGCCAGTTCACGCGTCCATGCTGAAGTCCGGCGCCACGGGAGAACAGGTCTGGGAAGCATTGTATGACCGCTACCAGGGAGAACAGTTCGTCGAAGTGGCCCATTTGCAAGAGGCCGGCGCTCTGAACGAACTCAGCTACAATCCGGAAGTTTGCAACGACAGCAACAGAATCCAGTTGCACGTTGCCCCACACCCGTCAGGGCACGTTTTGCTTATCGCCCTGCTGGACAATCTGGGCAAGGGCGCCTGCGGGGCAGCAATACAAAACTTGAACCTGATGTTGGGGCTTGAGGAAGGAGCGGGACTGCCCAACCCGTTATAATATGAAAATACCTTTAGAGGTGTTTCCTTTGCAGGTAACTCTAGAAGAAGCCAGGTTCATTCTTGCCGAGCTTTACAAAGTTGCAGAGAGCGGGCTGGAGGTGGTCATCACTAAGGATGGCCAACCGTATATGAGCTTGGCTGCCTGCCGCCCGATGGCTGACTCAAAAGGACAAAACCTCAAGTCCCGTTCTGAATTGAGGCAACAACTGCCCTCCGACTCCTTCGGGCCGCTTCCAGGATGGGATGAACCTCTGGGATCCCTGTTTGACTCGGACCTGAACAGCTAGAGAAGATAATGCTTCTCTTGCTGGACACCCAATCGCTCCTGTGGTGGCTTTGGAACTTCCCTGATTTGGGGCCCGGTGCGCGAGAAGCAATAGACGACCGTGGAAAACAGGTATTTGTCAGTGCGGTCAGCATTTATGAAATCGGCTATAAGCGTAGCGCAGGCCGACTTGAAGCTCCGGAGAACTTGGAAGGCACCTTATCTGGGCTGGGATTCACCGGACTGCCAGTAGCCACGGCGCATGCCGAACGGGCCGGCCAGTTGCCAATGCTTCACCGCGACCCATTTGACCGAATCCTGATCGCACAAGCCCTGTCAGAGGGTATGGCCCTTGTTACCGCGGATAGCGAGATTAGGAAATACGAAGTGTCTGTGTTGGCAGCACAGGACTAACATCTCTGAAGATCCCGCACTTCCAAGTCTACCTGCCAGGTGTTCATGCCCGTAACCAAAGAAGTCCTCGACGAAATTGCTCTCAGCCAGGCCGAGTACGAGATGATCGTTGAACGGCTGGACCGGGAACCCAACCCGGTTGAATTGGGGATGTTTGGCGCTCTATGGAGTGAGCACTGCGGCTATAAACATTCCCGCCCGCTGCTCCGGTTCTTCCCCAGTAGTTCCCCTCGAGTGTTGTCCCAATCCGGGGCCGAGAACGCTGGGGCCGTAGATATTGGCGACGGCCTGGCCGTGGTGTTCAAGGTTGAATCCCACAATCACCCGTCGGCGGTGGAACCTTTACAGGGAGCCGCGACCGGTGTGGGAGGCATCGTCAGGGACATCCTGGCAATGGGGGCCCGACCCATTGCTCTGTTGAACTCGCTGCGTTTTGGCCCATTGGACTCACCTCACAACCGCCACCTGTTTCGCGGAGTGGTGGAAGGCATTTCCTGGTATGGGAACTGCATTGGCGTCCCCGACGTGGCGGGAGAAATCTACTTTGACGAGTCCTATTCCCATAATCCGCTGGTGAACGCCATGTGCGTTGGCCTGGTGGACGCGGACAAACTGGCCTCGGCCGCAGCGGGTCGCGCCGGAAGTGTGCTCCTGCTTGTCGGGGCCGAGACGGGCAGGGACGGCATTCACGGAGCATCGGGCCTGGCATCACGGACCTTTGAAGAGGAGCAGGAACTTCGTCCGACTGTTCAGGTTGGCAATCCCTTCCTTGAAAAGGTGCTGATCGAATCCTGCCTGGAGGCGCTGGAGACCGGCTGCGTCAGCGGAATCCAGGACCTGGGGGCTGCGGGACTGACCAGCGCAGCCATAGAGTCGGCTTATCGTGGTGGTCGGGGCCTCATCCTGGACATTAGCCAGGTGCACCGGCGGGAACCCGGCATGTCCGGATATGAGGTGATGCTCTCAGAATCACAGGAGCGAATGTTGCTGGTTACTGCCCCCGAGCATGTGGAACGGGTCCAGAAAGTCTTCCGCAAATGGGACGTACCCTGCCGCGAGATCGGGCAGGTGATCCAGGAACCCCGGGCCCATGTACTTGAGGGGGACCGGCCAGTCGCGCAACTTCCGATAAAGCACCTGACCGAAGCCCCCCGTTACCGGCTCAGCGGTCGGCAGTCTCTTGAACAGCGAGACAGGCAACGCCTCGTTTTGGACGAGATACCCCTGCCGACCTCCGGCGTGGCCGATACCTTGCTGCAAATGCTGGCCGCGCCGAACGTAGCCAGCAGACGAGCGGTTTACCGGCGTTATGACCACCAGGTCCAGACCAACACGGTGGCCGGGCCGGGCAGCGACGCCGCCGTGTTGAGAATCAAGGGAACGAGCAAGGCCATCGCCTTGAGCATCGACGGCAACGGCCGCTTCTGTGACCTCGACCCCTATCGCGGCGGCCAAATCGTTGTGGCCGAGGTGTGCCGAAATCTTTCCAGCACCGGAGCGGAACCGTTGGCCCTGACCGACTGCCTGAATTTTGGTAATCCGGAGCGGCCCGACATTTACTACCAACTGGAATGGAGCATACGTGGCATGGCCCGGGCTTGCCGGGTGCTGGGTGTCCCCGTGGTCAGCGGCAACGTGAGCCTTTTCAACGAGTCCCAGGGACAGGCAATTTACCCAACGCCGGTAGTTGGCGGATTAGGACTCCTGGAAGACGTCACGCGACACGCCAAATCGTCGTTCCCCGACGAGGGTCTGGCCGTGTATCTTTTGGGACAGGGGAACCTGAGGCCCCGGGCGTCCGACTTGGCTGGAAGCGAGTTTCTTCACGCGATCCACAGCCAAGTTGTGGGAAGACCTGCCATCAACCTGGCCCTTGAGCGGCGGGTGCAGGCCTATTGCCGCCAGGGCATAGCCCAGGGAATCATTGCTTCCGCCCACGACTGCTCCGATGGAGGGCTGGCCGTGGCGCTGGCCGAGTGCACTTTCGCCGATGGAGTGGGCTTCCAGGGGGTCGGTTCCTTGTCCCGATTGATGGCGCGCTGGGATTGTTCACTGTTTGGAGAACGCCAGTCCCGCATCGTGGTGTCGCTGCGCCCCGAAAATGTTCCGGAATTGCAGCGTATGGCAACGGAACTGGACGTTCCCTTGCTGGAGCTTGGCAGGACGGGCGGCTCCCGGTTCCGCCTCGGGTCATATGCAGACCTGGAAATCTCGGACATTGCCGATGCCTGGAGCAGTGCGCTGGAACGGGCTCTCTTGGTTTAGGGAGGGATTCCGGGGAAACAAATCCGACAGCACTGCCAAAGATTCAGGGGCGACCAAGTGGCCGCCCCCTATCATTTCAAACGCGGCATATTTTGTGCTGCTCGGTTACACCCCTAACGGGGTAGCACCTCCAGGTAGCCAACCTCCAGTTCGGTAGAATCCTCATCACCGTCACCGGACTGTTCGTGGTGGCCTGCACCGGCCTGGCTGCCTGCATCGCCACCATGATGGCCCACGCCGGCCTGGCTATCGAGGCCAGACGAACCATCTTCATCGGCACTTTCGTGACCCGTGCTGTCTGCATCGGAAGAGTCGTGGCCACCAGCCATACCGCCGTCTGCGTCCTCCGCCTTGGCCTCCTCGTGCACCTGCGTCGACTCCTCCACCCTATTACCATTGTATTGGTACGGCTTTCCCTCGTTATTCAGCAGAGAGACGGTGAACGTATGCATTCCTTCGCCCTGAGCCGGTAGCTTGAGCCAGGGGACAAAGAGCTTGGATACGGTCTCTCCGTCGATTGCAATCTGGGCATGCCCCTTCCCTGCAGCGTGTGGCAGGCCACTGCCCTGGGCGAACTCGAATCCGTTGGGGACAACCTGCAAGTTATACCCACCCAGCGGGTCCTCGTGGGCCAGAATATCCAGGGACATAGGGGCCCCCGCACTTACCACTTCCAACATTTGATCCGCGTGGTGGCCGTCGAGCACTCCCCCACCCGGCGCGGTCACCGTCGTAGAGGCTTCCAATGGTCTGCCCTCCCAGGTTAATTCGTTGTGCCCATTTGCGTTCAGCGACACTCGAACTTCATGGCTTCCGGGCTCCAGAGATGGGAGGTAGTGATAAGAACCATAGATTCGCCCAACCTTTTCACCGTCAACATACACGTGAGCGTGGCCGGCCCCGGGGGAGTTGTCGCCGTTCACCTCTTCGGGGGCCCAGCGCCAACCTTCCGTCTCAATGGATATGTGCAATCCGCCGGCGCCGTCCAACTCGGTCGCAATGTCTACCTCTACCGGCACCGTTGATTCCATCGGGCCATGATCCGAAGCGCCGTGGTCCATTGCACTGCTGTCCCCGGCATTTTCCGCACCATCGCCGTCGGAAGGCACGGTCATGCCGGTCTCCATCCCGACGGGTGAACCGTGGAAGGTGAGGGGGAAGCGACCTGTGGCGCCGGCCACAAACTGGATCTCTGCCGGGGTGCCGGAGCCCGACTCCCCTTCCAGGTCATACCCGTGCAGGTGAAATGTACCCGGATTGTCTGATTCTATTTTCAGGGTAATGGTATCGCCTTGTTTTGCCGTAATGGTACTTGGAGCCATCTGCCCCCCGGCGAAATTCGCCGTAACTGTAATCTGTTGCGGGGCATCACTCGGGCCGCAGGCGGCCAACAGCAAGAGCGCCGGAAACAGGAAACAAAGCAAAAGGAACAACTTGGCCTTATTCAAACAACGCATGATAACTCCTGACTAGCTCTTTAAACTGGACATGAAAACAACACCGCAAGCAAGTCGCCACAGGACGGCATCCGTTCCCAAAATGGGAGTACTGGAAACAGGCAGTCTTGATGCTAGCGGTCAGTTAGCAGGAGTTACGCAGTGGGGGGTTTCCGCGGTGGGGCAGTCAGTGCGCCAACAGGCGTAACACTGGTCGGTACAAAAGACGCCAGCAATGGCGAATACTCGGGGTCGGGAAAGAGCATAGATACCGTGGCAGGGCCGGTGACGGAATAGATTGCCCCCATACCGGCGCCATCATATCTGGTGAAGAAAGCCACGCCATCCGTCTGGGGCGAGTCACTGCCCCCATTGCCCAGGGTAAGGTGGCCGTGGCTGTCGTAGGTATCGTAAATGTGGACGTGAAACCCAGTCCCCTCATCGAGGCCACCGCCCAGATAGGCGTGACCGTGACCGTGCTGCCACTCCACGTAGTGATGGTCCAGCATCGGGCCGGCCACCGGAAGCAGCAGGGCGTACAGGGCTACAATTACAAGAGGCCGTAGCAGTTGAGCCATCATATATTGCGCATCTGTGCCAGCAATGATCCAGAGTCCCTGAGACCGCCGTCAGCCTAAGCCCTGGCCTTCCGCCCTCTAACGCCCGCCTTAATACGATCAAATGTCCATATTCCTACGGCAATTACAGCCACTGCAATTGCCGCCACCAGAATCAAATTTATGGGGCGGCCTTCGCGAACATCCAAGGGCAACTGGATGGTCTCTTCACCCAGTTCAGTGCTTGCGTTAATGCTGACCTGCCAAACACCAGGGGCGTCAAAGGGCAGTGTAGTCTCGAAGAACTGGGGCAGGACATTGTTGTCAGCCACAATCGGCCCGAAGTCGGTGCCCTGGCCCGGCCCCGTCGCTGAAATATTTACCGATCCCTCGGTCAGAGTAACATCCGAACTCAGTTCAATGATTCGCAGGCTGAGGTGGGTATTATTGACCACTGCCCTGCTGGGCAGGATAGAAACCTCAAACTTGTAAGGCCCCTGTTCCTGGGTTGATATCAGAGTTGCCTTGCCATTGGCGGAAACCGGAGAATCCCCAACTCCGCCGAAGCCTATGACCAGCGCTGCGAGGATAAACAGGATTTTGAGGACTACGAGGTTCCGGGGATGCCAAACAATCAAATCAAGTGTCCAAATGGTGTAGAAGTCTAATTAGGATAACACGCTGCCATAGCAGCAACAATGCGGAGCGGAATTGAGCTCTTATTGTCTCTCGTGGTTTCTCTTGGCACTTCGGTTTTGAATGAAGGCCAGTTCATTCCAATTCCAACGGCGAGGACCGGCGCCTCTAATGCCCTGGCAACCCCCCCGCAGTTCCGCAACCAAATCAGGCTACGGTTCCGTCCCTAGTTGGGGGCACATTGCCTGGTGCTTGCCCAGTTGTCAGCCGTCAGATAAGTCTTCCTGCTGCAAGAATATGCGTGTCAGGCGAAGTTCATCATAAGTGAAGTCCGGACCAAGATACTCCCATGCCGGCTTCAAGTACTGGTTACCGCAGACATCGAAAGCTTGCTTTATTCGATGCAAGCGTTCGGGCTCCGGTAGCAAGTGCTCCAGGTGCAGCAATTGGCCCTGGGACACCATTCGCTCAAGCTGACCGACGATGGTTGATTCCGCCATGCTTCTTTGCTGAGCTATCTGCGCAACCGTAAGGTTCTGGGCCAGCAGGTCTCTGGTCTGCTGGTAAGTGGAGCCGAACCTGTTCGTGGAACGCCGAGGGGACTCTTCCCCGGTGGCCGGTTTCCTCGGACTCGCTTGCTTTAGTGCTTCCCTGGTCCGGTCCGGCATTCCTTTTGCCTCGGCATATTCTCGTATTACGGCAACAAATTGGCTTCCGTATTCTTCAAGCTTCCTTGAGCCCACCCCGGGTATAAGGCCAAAGGTTGCCAGGCTCTGGGGCATCGCGCTGGCCATGTGCCTCAGGGAGGCATCGCCGAATACGATGAAAGCTGCCATATTCTGTGCATCCGCCAGCCTCTTTCGCAGCCCTCGTAGCTGATCGAAGAGTTCTACGTCATAGTCGGGCTGCCCTGCGTCGGAATGCCGAGATAGCTTTCCAGAAGACTTCTGGTTTTCCTCAGAGGATTTCAACACGGGCAGCGAGAGTTTATTCCGTTGCTGCAGGAACTCTTTTCCCTTGGCGGACACTGACAGGGTGGCAAACTCACCCTCGTTCCTGCTTATCAGGCCGCGGGCCTGCAAGTGGGCGACGACCTCCCGCAACTCTGCCTCGCTGAAGTCTTTGGCAATACCGTAAACACTCAGCCGGTCATGCCCCAGTTCCAGCACACGCTTCTCCCGGCTACCCCTGAGCACCCTTGACACGTGCAGGGCGCCAAACCGTTCCCCAGTCCGTATCACGGCAGACAGCACCTTCTGGGCTATTTCGGTAGCATCACTTTCGTCATTTGCGGCGAGGCACACGTCGCAGCTTCCGCAATTCTCTTCTTCCCAGTCTTCGCCAAAGTAGCCCAATATAGTCTTGCGGCGGCATAAAGGAATTTCCGCAAATTCGACCATCCGGGACAGTTTCAGGCGGGCATTCTCCTGTTCCACCCGCTCCTCAATCTGGTCAATGAAATACTCTTGCTTGGCCTTGTCGGCGTAGGAGTAGAAAAGGACACACTCGCTGGGGAGTCCATCTCGTCCTGCCCGTCCCGTTTCCTGATAGTAACCTTCCAGCGACTTGGGAAGGCTGTGGTGGGCCACCAGGCGGATATCGGGCTTGTCGATCCCCATGCCAAAGGCAATGGTAGCGACAATGATGGGAACCCGGTCCCGGATGAAGTCCTCCTGGGTCCGGCGCCGTGTTTCCGGGTCCAGGCCGGCATGATACGGGCGGGCCTTCAGGCCTCGCGCGTTCAAGTCTTCAGCCAACTCTTCGGTCTCGCGGCGGGAGAAGGCATATATAATTGCTGACTCGCCTTTATGGGCCCCCAAGAGAGTTAGCAGCTTTTGCCAGTAGCCTTCTTTCGATTGCACCGAATAGGTCAAATTGGCCCGGTTGAAGCTGGACAGAAAAATTCTTCCCTGCTGGAGGCCCAATTGCTGGACTATGTCCTCCCTGACTTGCCAGGTGGCGGTCGCCGTCAGGGCGATTGCCGGCACCCCGGGAAAAGCCTGCCGCAGTTGCCTCAAATTGCGATAATCGGGACGGAATTCGTGGCCCCACTCGGAGATGCAGTGGGCTTCGTCGATGGCGATAAGGCTAAGTTTCACATTGTTGAGAAAGCGCCGGAATCCAGGCATGGCAAGACGTTCCGGCGCGACATAGAGAATCTTGACCTGCCCGCCGCTCGCCTGGGCTTGTGCCTGTTCGATTTCTGATGAGGTCAGGGAACTGTTAATGAACCGGGCCGGAATGCCATTGGAGTTCAGGCCATCCACCTGGTCCTTCATGAGGGCGATCAACGGGGACACTACCAGGGTCAGTCCCGGCAAACACATGGCGGGCAACTGGTAGCACAGGGACTTGCCACCGCCGGTCGGCATGAGCGCCAAGCTGTCCCGGCCGCCAAGGACATTGCCAATTATTTCCTCCTGCAGAGGGAGGAAGCTGTCGAATCCAAAGTGGGACTTGAGAATAGCCAAAGGAGAAGGGGACTTATTCATAGAGGTTGTCTTCCAGCCTGGTAGGAAACTCCTTGCAATGGTTCCAAATGGGCCAGCGGCATTTGGGTAATGTTAAACCCTTGCAGGGCTTGGGGAAAGGGCCGTGAGTCATAAGTTCGCGTTGCAGTTCAGGTCGTTTGGTTAGCAGGGACTGAGGCAGTGGGCGTTGGCCGATACGATTGGCCCGTCGGCTGCCTCCAATCCCTCTTCCTGGAATCGGCGTCGGATTAATTCCGCTATGTGAAACTCGGTAACATTGTGTGCAAGCATTTGTCAGGTGCGCTGGAATGCTTGGTTAACATTGGCTCCCAACTTGTCGGAGGCTCTCCAGTGCCCGGCCTACTGTTCCGGTGTCCAGCGCTGGGTGGCGAATTGCATGAGGTCAGCCGAGGAAACAACCTCAGGACCCAAGCTACGCACAAATTCCACAGTACCAGCATCAACTCGAGACACCCTTTGGCAGCTCAATTTTGGCCGAACATTCCATGGCTGCAGTGGAAGCCCCCGCAAGCGTGCGCCGCAGGTATTCCAGCAGAGAATTTCGGCTGCTGTAAACCAGCAATTCCGGCCCCCCACCACTTTCTGCTGAGGGTGAACCGGCCCCTAACTTGCCGATATCAAGGCAGCGAGGCAACAGGGGCGCCTTGCCTTTTGGGGGAGTAAAAGGGTAGCAGGGACGGGTAACGTGGCCGGACGCGGAAATTACCCGGGGAAAGATGGGTTTGGAGTTTCGGTAGTCGTGAATCAGCCAACCGGACAAGGCAGTTCCTGGTGCAGGAACTGCCGGGCTTCGCCCACGCTCTGTCGGAAAGTGCGAGGGATTTCCCCTTCATGCTCCGGAAGGTTGAGTGGAGGCACAAAGATAATAAGCCTGCAAGGACCGGTGGGGGACTTCAGGGACTTGCGGTTTCTATGGAGTTCGGCCGCCATCAACGGAAATGGTGGACCCAGTCAGGTACCCGGTCTTTTCCGAAGCCAGGAACGCAACCATGTCACCTATTTCCTCGGGTTTTCCCAATCGTTTCATCGGAATCCGCTTGGCCAAGCCCTTGGACACCTCGGCAGGCTCCGGGTCATCCTGCTTCGCTTGAGTCCTGAGAAATTCCTCAAGTTCTTCCGTTTTCAGCGCGCCGGATAGCAGATTGTTGACGGTGATATTGAAGGGGGCCAGTTCCTGGGCCAGGGTCTTGAAATAGCCGATCAGATAAAGCTGCCTCGCTATAGAGTGGTTATTGCCTTCGGCAACATCTTTGGTGGAAGCCAGTTCCAGGTTGATAATACGGCCCCAGTGTTCCTGTTTCATGTAGGGGATGACTTCACGCGTCAGCCTGACCGCACTGAGCAGATGTCTTTCTATCTCCTCGGTCACTTCGCTATCATCGACATCGGCCACTGGTCCCCGATTGGATTGGCCGGTTCGCACCACCAGGATATCAATCTGACCGAAACGGTTAAAAGTGTCGCGCACCACCCGTCGGATGTCCTTCGGCTCGGACAGGTCCGCCGGCATGGCCAGGACGTTATGCTGGGTACCAATCCTTGCAACTTCCATTTCGGTGCGGCGCAAGCCCTCTTCGTTGCGCGCGCAGATGGATACTTTTGCCCCTTCGCTGGCCAAGGCCATGGCAACGTGCTTGCCAATCTCCAGCCCAGCTCCCCCTACAATGGCTACACGATCAGCGAGCCCAAGGTCCATCAGTTTTTTTCCTCCTGCCAGCCTTCGCTTTAGCAGCTTATCGGTCACATACTAATAGAATCAAGACGTATTCTAAGTGGATTGAATTACTACAGTATTACGATTATGTTGACTTGCTCATGAAATCCGGAAATTCGCTCACGAAATTCCTCTTCATCCGACTCTTGGAAGCAACTATTTCCTCTATTCTACATACGTTCAAGTCAAAGGCTCCGGTCGATGCCGGAAAGTGAAGGCCAATAGGATATAGTGCAATTTATTATAAGTCCACTTAATATAACCCCCTAATTTCATTATACCGGAAGCATAAGGTTTTGTGGTCATTGACAAGTCCTGCAGCCTGCATGAATGCGTAGCAAATGGTGGGGCCCACAAATCGGAACCCCCGCCGCCGGAGTTCCTTGCTCATACTTTCCGATTCGGGGGAGGTAGCCGGAACATCATCGCCTACCGGTCGGGCATTATCCACCGGCGCCCCGTTGACGAAAGACCAGATGAAATTGGCAAAACTGGCCTCAGTCTCCCGAACCTGGAGAAACGCGCGAGCGTTGCCTATGGCGGCGGCGATTTTCTGGCGGTTGCGCACTATAGCAGAGTCAGCCAGCAACCTTTCCACGTCCGCGTCGGTGTAGAGGGCTATCCTGGCGGGGTCAAAGTCGTCGAAGGCCCGCCGGTATCCCTCCCGCTTCCGGAGGATGGTTTGCCAGCTTAGCCCTGCCTGAGCGCCATCCAGCAACAGGTACTCAAACAGCTTCCGGTCATCCCACAATGGCGTACCCCACTCCTCGTCGTGGTACACGATCATCAAGGGGTCGCTCCCAGGCCAGTCGCATCGCCTCTTATCGGTCATATCTCTGATGCCCCCCAATCAAATAGCCGAACCCAATTGTTGAAAGAGGGTTCGGCCATAAGTCAAAGTCCGGTGTTCCCCAGTCCGGCGTTCTCTGGGACTAAATCACGTCAGATCACAGATTTTTCAACCATATCTTCAATCTCTGCGGCAGAGTAACCCAGGTCACTCAGGATGGAATGGTTATGCTCGCCCAGAAGAGGAGGGTGTTGGTCGAGTCCACCCGGAGTCCGTGAAAACTTTATGGGCAGACCGGTCTGCTTGACGGATTCCAGCGTGGGATGAGGAATCTCCAGCAACATTTCCCGATGCAACACCTGGGGGTCGGAGAAAACGTCGGCCAGATCGTTAATGGGGCCGGCAGGAACATTATTTGCCTGCAAGTCTGCCACCCACTCATCCGCCGGGCGGGACAGGAAATACTCCTGCAGCAACGGAGACAGCGTCGCCCGGTTTTCTACCCGTACGCCGTTGGACGCGTAATCGGGGTGGTCTTTCAAGTCCTCCCGTTTGACCGCCTGGCAAAAGCGATCCCAAAGCCGGTCAGAACCCACGGCAACGTTGAAGTACTTGCCGTCCTGGCCCATGAAAGCCTGGTAAGGAACCAGCGTAGGATGGGCCTTGCCCAGCCTCTGCGGGGGACGGTCGTAGGCAAAGTAGTAGCCGGCCTGATAGGTCAACCATGCTACCTGGGCATCCAGCATGGAAATGTCGATATACTGGCCCTCACCATCCTGTTCCCGCCGGTAAAGAGCGGACATCACGGCAAAGGCGGCCCACATGCCAGCGCCGATGTCTGTAACCGCGATCCCAATCTTTTCCGGCTCACCTTCGGGGTGTCCGGTTATGCTCATCAGGCCGCTGATACCCTGCATGATCTGATCGTAGGCCGGCCGACTCTGGTAGGGCCCGTTTTGACCGAAGCCGGATATGGAACAATAGACGATATTGGGATTGCTCTTCTTCACGGTTTCGTAGTCCAGCCCAAAACGGGACATCACGCCCGGGGTAAAGTTCTCCACCACCACGTCCGAATCTTCCACCAGCTTCAGGAAAATCTCTTTAGCCTTTTCTTCCCTAAAGTTGAGGGTCAGGCTGCGCTTGTTGCGGTTGATAGACAGGAAGTAGGCGCTCTCTTCACCTATGAAGGGCGGCCCCCACTTGCGGGTATCGTCGCCCGTGCCCGGTATTTCTATCTTGATTACATCGGCTCCATAGTCTCCCAGCATCAGCGTGCAGAATGGCCCCGCCAAAGCCCTGGTCAAGTCGAGCACACGAATCCCGTCAAGCGCCTTCATTCCCTCAAAACCTCCTGTCGTTGAACGACTATCGTTGGGCAACCGTACTGGTCAGCCCATATTAACACAGCAGTTACTGCCCCGTAATTGTGCGCTTTCCGAACCTGAGTCCCGAGTACAGACTCCCCCGCCTTCAAATACTAAAGGAGTGGAATTTGATGCCGGCTATAGCTGCAATGCTGTAGTCCGCCGTGCTGGCCGGTTGCCTGGAATTGAGCAGGCTGTTAGACTAGCCCCAATTGCCACTGATATAACATGTGCCAACAGGGAGGGACACTATGACCACCACCCAGACGCAGTCCCAGGCTACTTATCCCATCACCGACGAGAACCGCTTCACCGCTGTCTTCGGGGCTCCGGACCCCAGTGGCCGGGCCAAGACCAAGGTCGTCAATTACATGACTGATTTCGTCAAGGAGTTCATCAACCAATCTCCCTTTGTAGTGATGGCCACCAGCGACGCGGAAGGCAACTGTGACGCTTCCCCCAAAGGCGGGCAGCCCGGGTTTGTTAAGGTGCTGGATGATCGTCACCTGGTGTTACCCGACGTGGCCGGAAACCGGCTCTTCCAGTCCTATATCAACATGGACGCCAACCCGCACGTTGGGTTAATTTTCATGATTCCTGGCGTCAACGACACGGTCCGCGTAAACGGAACCGTCGCCATCGTCAACCAGGAGGAACTCAACCAGAAGGACGTAGAGGTCTCCCTTTACGAACCGGACGAGAGAGGCTACCACCTGCAGGGAATAATCATTGAGGTGGACGAGGCCTACGGCCATTGCCCCCGAGCCCTACACTTCTCCCGTTTCTGGGACACGGAAACCATCGAAAAGCACAAGGCCGACCGTCCTGTTCCGACGCGTTAAATAATCGGCCCGTTGGGGCAATGAAATCGAGAAAAGAAATGGGGCAGGTGATTCCTGCCCCATTTGCTATTTGGCCGCTTGCGCCATCTCTCAGCGCTTCCAAGATAGTGACTTCAAGGTGAAGTTGTCGGCGCCTAGTCCATCACATCCTTATAGCCCGTGTTAGTGGGGTCAAAGCCGTCGGGGAAGTGGGTGGTCTCGTCATACTTGGCCATGTTCAGGTCAGAGCGGTGAAGGCTTGCCTTGTCAAAGTCGGCGCCCCGCATATCGGCCATAATCCACAGGGAGTCCCTGATCTTGGCCAGGGTAAAGTTGGCCCCTTCCATAACTGCCCGGCTAAGGTCGACGCCGTTCATGTTGGCGCCCTGGAAAGCGGTCCCAGTCAGGGTAGTGCTTCGCAGGTCGGCCTCGAGCATAGTGGCCTGGCTGAAATCGGCGTTTGTCAGGTCAGCGCTGATGAACGAAGTGCGCATCAGATGGGCACCCCGCAACACCGCCCCGTGCAGATTGGACTGCTTGACGTCGGCCCAGAACAGATTGGCGCCGCTCAGGTTGGCGCCCACCATATTGGAACCGGTGAGTCCTGCCCGCGCCAGGTTCGCGCTTTCCAGGTTGGCCCCAATGAGGTTGGACCCTGGCATGCTGGCACGCGTGAGCCTGCACCCCGAGAGATTGGCCCCTCCAAAGTTGACGTTTCGCATTTTGACCCCGGACAAATCAACCCCGGACAGGTCAGCCCCGGACAGGTCCAAAGAGGTTTCAGGGTGTTCCTGCAGCCACTGAATCAGGACACGGCGACCCTGCAGCGCCGCCTCTACATGTTCCGAATTTGCCAAAATTAACTCTCCAGTCTTCGCTCTCTATAGCTTGTGTGCCAATCCCTCAGGATAACCCTTAGCTCTTGATTCAGGGGACCCGACTTTCACAAACAGAAACAGCCCTGGACTCGATGGCCGGGGCTGCCTCTTTCAGTTGTACGTTTTCTGAGCCGTATCAAGCCCGGCTAATGGCTCGGTTAGGCGTTGGCCACTGCCTCATCGACCTGGAAAATCTTCTCGTCGATATCCATCTTCAATTCGTTGGCGCGGGACAAATTGGGATACACCCCGTCCTCATCAATTCGATCGAAGATTTTCTCTCCATCCAGGTAAACTTCCAGCCGCCCCTTATCCGAGGGGGTCAGCTTAATTGCGATGTCGCCCGGGTTCTGGTACTTGAGGAACTCTGTCGCCAGCCACATGGCGACTGCATGGTAACCTCAAGGTACGCAGTAAACTATATCTACTTCGACCTTACCGAATTCAGATCCTGGCATGGTCCTCCCCTCTATTGCCGATACTGAAATAATCCGTATCTGAAACACGTCCAGACTACAGGCGGTAGTTTAGCGCAACGAAGGTGCAAGTTCAAGCCAGCCCCGCCGGTGCGTAGCGTTGCAGTTTTGGTGGCTTGATTAGCGGATTCCGCGCGGGCAGCCCTTGTGGCAGCCCGGTCTCTTTAGCAAATCCACCTAAAGCGGAACACCGCCATGCCGGTAAGGCGTTCGCCTTAGGCCGCCCCGGGCGCCCAGTTATATATATTGGACAGTGACCCGCCCATCAGCACCGAACGCTCCGCATCCGACAACTCGTCCGTCACCCGGAAAGCCTCCACTCCCTGCTCGAAAGTCAGCAAATTCGTTGCTCGGGTCCAGTCGGTGCCCCACAGGCAGCGCTCCAGCCCGTAGGCATTGAATATCTGGCGCAGGGGTTCCCAAATGTCCGCATAGGGAAAGGTTTCGTGGGAAAGGGTGCCGGCGCCTGAAATCTTGATGGCCACGTTCTCTATTTCCGCCAGCGCCAATACATTCGGTAGATCGGCAAAGGGTTCGGCAGGCGCCGGTGGTGCCGGTGGCTGAATAATGCCCAGGTGGTCTATAACCATTTGGGTATTGGGGTGCCGCCGAGCCAGTTCTCCGAACAGCGGAAGCCTAGTAGAACACATGACATTGACCGGAAGGCCCTCGGCGCCTGCCGACGAAAGAATCTGGTTGATACCTGGGTGGTCGGCTTCAAAAGGCTCGGCGGAAAGCATTATCCGTGCCCCGACGACGCCGGGTGTACTGGCCCACACAGCCATGTCCTCGGCAATTGAGTCTGAATGGGGATCAAAGGGCCGGATCAGGCCAAATCGGGTTGGGTGCTTGGCATGAACCTCCAGGGCATAGCTGGCGTCATAGCGGTACATCGAGAATGGCGAAATCAACAGGGCCCCGTCGACGCCCACAGAGTCCATGGCTGCCACCATATCATCTCCGGTAACTTCGTCCGGGCCCTGCAGGAATCCTATCCAGGGACGTTCCGGTCGGTTTCGCTCATAGCAATGGACCTGGGAATCAATTGTGAGGGTTTGGGTAGTCATGCTTGGCCTCCATGCTGGAATGTTTCGACACTGTGCCCGACGTGATTGGCTAGGAAGTGCTTTAAGTATGCCACATGGCCGAGAATAATTCAGGATTTCGCCAGATGGGCACAAGGCAATCGTGTAACGAGCGAATGTCATGCCGAGCATATCGGAGGCTCCCCAAGACGAAGGTTCCATACTTTTTGACATTCTCAGGGTGACGGGGGTGACGTGATGAGGGTTAAATTACTTGGACTTAAAGTGATTCCCATGCAAGAGTGAGGGATAGATTGGGTTAAGCGCGGCTGCTTTTTGGCTACTTGGGCAGTGTCCAGTTTTAGGTGGTAATGCGAAAGAGACAAGGCAGCCACAAGGGCTGCCCCTACGAAGTCCGCAACCTAAACCACCTAATCTTCAACGCTGTCCGCGACTTGCGTTCAGTTTCTTTTCGCCAAAGTCGGTGCTATTATTAGAGGGTTACGCTCAGGCGGAAGTTACTCCCGACCTGCAGCTTTGAACAGTTATGCAATGGGGGCTTCCAGGCTAATGCCGGTCCCGCCAGGAGATTGAAACACCATGACTACCGAGTCAATTAGTTTGGAACTGGAGCCCCGGGTTGTTCTGGGGAAAAAGGTCAAGCAGTTACGCCGGACGGGAATGGTGCCGGTCCATCTGTACGGTCCGGGCATAACTGACCGACCGCTCCAGTGCGAGCAAAAGCAGTTGCTTCGGGCATTGTCCCGGGCAGGCAGCACCAACCCGGTAAACTTGTCGGTGCAGGGCGAGGCAGGCGAGAGCCTGGCCTTCGCACGGGAGATCCAGTGGAGTCCGGTTCGAGGCGAGCTATTGCACGTGGACTTCCTGGCCGTATCGGTAACGGTGAAGGTAACCGCCCAGGTGCCCATTAACCTGGTGGGAGAATCCCCGGGCGCCAGGGAAACCGGCGGGGGAGTGGCCCAGACTCTTTACCACCTGGACGTGGAGGCGCTTCCGCTGGAGATTCCCAACGAGTTGGTAGTCGATCTGTCGCAGATGGTTGATACCAACGCGGTAATCCGTGCCGGTGAACTCACGCTGGAATCTAACGTTACTATGCTTACCGACCCGGAAGCGGTGGTAGTCAGGGTGGACGCAGGTCGCCTGGCTCCCACGCGCGGCGACGAGGGCGACGCCGGGGAATCGGGCGCTGCCTCAGATTCAGAGGAGGCCGGTGGCGGCAGCTAAGCGGCCATCTTTCGACTGCTCCAGTTAGCCGTCGACCGTCCTTTCCACTAGTCCAGAAACAATCAATCTTATGCCCCGGAATTTGCGGGAGGCAGCGAAATGTATCTGGTTTATCTGGGAGAATCGGGGAACACCGGAGACAGCCTTAACGACGCCAATCAACAGCACCAGGTTTATTCTGGGCTGATTGTCCACGAAAACCAGTACGTCGCAATTAACGGTGAATTCAACGCCCTGTGCCGCAGACACTTCGGGAGTCCGTTGGGCGAGGACGGAGTCCCTGAGAAACTGAAGCCCGCCGACGTTTACCAGGGAAAGGGCTTTTTCAGGTCGTGGGCGCCGGCCAAGCGGGCAGAGCTGGTCCAGGACTGCCTTAATGTCCTTATTCGGCGGGAAACGCCGGTTATCATAACCTTTGTGGACAAGCGCCAACTGGTTGAGGCGCGCAATAACGGCAATCCGGCGGTTGCCGGGTGGTCCAGCGCGCCGGAAGCCATGATCAGCAAGTTCCTTTTCGCCCTCAATATGTACATGGACGAAGCCTCCGTTGCCGATATCCACCCCGACCACATTATGGAAGACACCGGCCCCATTAGAGACTATGCGCTGGTAGTGGCGGAGTCAGGCAAGTCGGTGAGGCCCGAATACATGGCCCAGTTCCTGCATTCTGAGGTCGAGATTCCCACTCCCATAGTTCTAGAGAACTTGTGCTTTACAGGAGCGGATGAGTCGGTCTGCACCCAGCTTTCCAACATTTGCGCCTATTTTGTCCGGCGCTGGCTCCAGAACCCCAACGGGGCCCACGGCTACTTCGAGGCCCTCAGGGACGGCCGGGTTATTCAAGTGGTGTATCCGGTCCAGTTCTGACATTAGGAACCTCGGTCAGTCCAATAACTATTTAATGGCAGGTAATGCTACCTGCCATTATTTCTTGGTCCAACCCTCCCCCCACATCTAGCAGGGTTGCCAGTCAATCAAAACGGGCCAGCCTCCTCAGCCAGGCGCTAAGAAAGTCAACTCCTATAACCAGCAGCAAGTACCACATGATAATCAGCGCCACCTCGTCATAGTGGAAGAAACTCAGGTTAAGGCGAAACTCCCTGCCCAATCCGCCGGCATTCACAAACCCCACCACCACTGTCGTCCTGATTACCACTTCCCAGCGGTAAAGCAGGTAGGTTATGAAGTGCGGCAGCGCCTGCGGAAGTATGGCGTACAGCAGAATCTGGAACAGTCCCGCACCCGAGGACCGCAGAGCCCGAGCCGGCGCCGGATCCAGGTTTTCCACCACCTCAGCGGTCAACCGCCCAACGATGCCCAGATTGTGGATTCCCAAAGCCAGCGCCCCGGGCAATATGCCCGGGGAAAGAAAGAAAATTATCAGCATCGCCCACACAAGTTCTGGAACAGCGCGGGTAAAGGCGTAGAAGATTCGCAGGACAACGAAGAGAATGGTCCCGACGATAGAAGGTTTAGCACCCAGACCGCCGTCGCTGACGTTGCGGGCAGCCATCATGAATGTAAAAGAGGCGCCCAGCCCGGCGATGACCATAGCCAATACACTCATCGCCAGGGTGTTATAGGCCAGCTTGCCGGTAGACCACCACTTGTCGAGCTTCAAGAAGGCGGGTGTATCGTCGGACCTCAAGCCCGCCAGTTGCAGGACGAACTCCCCGGCATTCTCCCAGGTGCGGCCTTCAAACAGGTCGGTGAAGCCGCTGTCCCCCTCAAACAAAATGTAGGCCCAGGCAGCAACCACCAGTGCCACAATGATGTAGAAAGAAAGACGGGCAAACGTAAAGGGACGCCTTTGAAGCCCTGGCCGCGGTGGGGATTCCTTGGCCTCAATCATGACGTCAGCAGGTTGCGGCGGATTCGCTGGCTCCAGAAATCTACCAGGGCAACTATGGCCAGCAACACCAGCAGCAAGGTCCAGACCTGATGGAACAGGAGATCTCCAAGGGAAAGTTGAAGCTCATAACCAATCCCCTGGATTCCCACAAAGCTGAGTATGGCCGCCGCGCGGATAGCGCATTCAAATCGGTAGAAGGTGTAGCTGACCAGGTCCGGAAGGCACATGGCTAGCTGCCCGTATACCAGTGTTTGCAGAGCAGATGCACCGGAAGACCGGAGCGCGATCAGTGGTTCGTCGGGGACGTCCTGCAGAAACTCAGCGTAAATGCGGCCCAGAATTCCCGCGTAGGGCAATCCCAGGGCCATGATCCCAGCAACCGGTGAGAGACCTATAGCCGTGACAAAAAGAACCGCCCAGACCAATTCGTGAATCGACCTTACGGTCCCCAGAATGAACCTGGACCCCAAAATGAGGGGCAGTCGCAGGCGTGAGGACGGTGGCAACAGGGACCCGGAAGCGATTACTCCCAATGGGAAACCAATAACTACGGCGACGGTCATCCCAGCCAAGGCAAACGTCATGGTCTGCCAGGCGGCTTTCAGGGCAATGAAGAGGAATCCAGGGGAAAGCTCCGGTGCAAACACTGCGCTGAAGAAGCGGAAAGCCGAATTTCCGCCGCCGGTGTGCACCAGGGGGCCGTTCCAGTCAACACTTGACAGGCTCCAGGCCACCGCTCCCACCAACAATAGGGAGAGCAGATGAGGGCTCTCCAGGAACTGGCGTATCAATTTCATAGGGTGCCGGACGAGTTACTGCCAATGGGGGCTGGACTCTTCGTGGGACAGGTCATACAGGTCAGTCAAAGTTGCCTGGGTCAACTCCGCGGCCGGCATATCAAAGTGAAGGTGCCCATCCCTTAGCCCGATGACACGAGTAAAGTAGCTGCGAACCAGTTCTGTGGTGTGGATGCTGGCCACCAGGGCCCGACCCGAGTCGAGGGTCAGGTCAAACAGCAGCTGCATGATTTCTTCCGCCCGGGCTGGGTCCAGGGAAGCAACCGGCTCGTCTGCCAGGACCAGCCTGGGTGATTGAACGATGGCCCGCGCTATAGCCACCCGCTGCTGCTCTCCGCCGGAAAGGTGCGAGGTCCTCTCCTGCGCCTTCTCGGAGATTCCCATTTGCTCCAGGGCTCCTGCCGCCATTTGGTAGTCCTGGGGCCATGCCAGGGATATCATCGAGCGGAACATACCCCACCTGCCAAACCGTCCGGCGAGGACGTTGTGGACTACGGGCAATTGGGGCACCAGGTCGAACTGCTGGTGAATTATGCCAACCAGGGAGGCCAATTCCCGACGAGGCAGGGACTGCGAGAGAGGACGGCCCGCCACGGAGAGGGAACCGGCATCAGGCTGGACTGTGCCTGACAAGAGGTTGAGCAGCGTAGTCTTGCCACTGCCGCTGGCCCCCACCAGTGCCACTCGCTCACCGGCATCTATGTTGAACCCCACGCTTTCCAGGGCCGTGACGCGCGGGTAGGTCTTTGTCACCCCATTGACGACCACCAGCGGAGCAGCGATGTTCTGCTCCGCCAGCACAGGTTCATGTCCGTTACGAGTCAGGGCTTTCAATCCTAATCCTGGGGCACTATCTGATCATGCCCAGGCCCCTGGCCACATCTTCTATAGTTCGGTAATTCGCGTTATTGGTTTCGATGAACTTTTCCGTGCTGAAAAGTTCCAGTATATCTCCGTGTTCCTGCGGATTCAGCTTCAAGAGGGCCGTCTGCAATTTTGCGGTGAAGCCGCTTTCGTAAAGCTGGTCCAGGTTGCCCTGGACCGTCCAATTATAGTCAAAATATTCGGGTGTGGTGTGGAATTCGCTCACTGCCGCAGGATCAACCTTTCCATCACTCACCGCCCGCTTCCATACCGCCTCGCTCAAGGCGCCAATATCGTAGGAACCGCTCTGGACGAGTTGCCACGTTTTGTCGTGGGATCCGGAAAAACTGGGCGGGGCCCGGAAGTCTTCATCCGGATTAATTCCTGCTTCTGTGAGGAAATGTCGGGGCATCAGGTGGCCGGATGTGGAGCTTTCGCTTCCGAAGGTAATTGTCAAATCCGTGGCTCGGGGCTTAATGTCCTCCAAAGTTGAGAGTCCCAACTCGGGGCGGGCAACAAATTTGGTATGAAAAGTGGCGTCCTCTTCCCGTTGGGCTATTGCCACCGCACCCGGATTCTGAAGTCGCGCCTGCACTCCCGTTAACGCGCCAAAAAATGCCAGCTGCAACTCATCCTGGCGAAAGGCAGTAACCACGGCAGCGTAATCTGCGCTCGGCACATATTCTACCTCAACATCCAGTTCTTTCGCCAGATAATCGGCAAAGATCTGATACCGCCGGGCCAGTCTTGCCGTGTCCTGGTCAGGCACACCACCAACCTTCAGCACTGGTTCGGGCTCGGAACTGCACGCCAGAGCGGCTGCCAAGACAAGTAAACACAAGAGGAGCAAAGCAACTTTCGTACAGTTGCCGAAAAAGTGGAAGCTCATGGATCCCTTATCTCCCGTCAATATGTCTGTATCGGACCACCACATTTAAACCATGGAATCTATTTGATAACAGGCGACGGTTTCCGAACGGTCAGCACCGCTCGGGGAAGGGGACCATGAGAAGAGAGAGTTGCCTCGCCGTGCTTCCTCAGACCAACCAGGATCCAACAGTACGGCTTTAAGGTGATAACTGCTCGGGAATTGGGAGGTTCTCTTGCCCCTGAAAAAGTCTAAATGGGAGTTTAAACTCCAGTATATACGCTGTCAATACGGTTTGAGAATTTGCGGCAAACCTTAAGGATTTGCACCTTCAGAAAAAGCAGGGAGAAGGCAACCCTACCAGAGTTGTCCAGCAACGTCCATGAATTGCTGACTATTTTGCCTTTCCCCACGAGGAGCCTCACGATATAATCTCTTGGTTATGTCCACCCACACTATAGATATTCTTGCCGGCTTGAACGACGCCCAGTCAGAGGCAGTGCTGTGTACTGAAGGTCCGCTGCTCATAGTGGCCGGTCCCGGGAGCGGCAAGACCCGAGTGGTTACCCACCGCATCGCCTACCTGGCGCGCGAGTGCTGTGTCAGCCCCTATCGAATTGCCGCCGTTACCTTCACCAACAAGGCAGCGCGGGAGATGCGAGACCGCATTGCGACCTTGCAGGTGCCCGACTCCGACTCGGTCTTTGCCGGCACCTTCCATGCCTTCTGCGCTCGCATGCTGCGCCGCTTCGGCGAGGGAGTTGGCCTGGACTCGAACTACACGATTTACGACTCCGACGACCAGTTCGGCCTGATCAAACAGGCAATGCAACTGGCCGACATTGATGAAAAGCGCAACCATCCCCGGGCCATGCAAGGCATCATTTCCGGAGCCAAGAGCGTATTGATGGACTCAGTGGGCCTGGCCCGGCAAGCGCAGTTGGAAGGCGACTATTCGAAAGAACTGGCCGCGCGCGTTTACCATCATTACGAAGAATTGCTGGGTCGCAGCAACGCCGTGGACTTCGACGACCTGCTCGTGCGCGCCGTGCAACTGCTGCATGAGAACGTCGACATCCGGGAAGAGTACCACCGCCGTTACCACTACCTGATGATCGACGAGTTCCAGGACACAAACATCGCCCAGTACCGTCTGGCCCGACTTCTGACCGGTCCCGACCAGAACATTTGCGTGGTTGGCGACCCTGACCAGTCCATCTACTCATGGCGCAACGCGGACATCAGAAACATACTAAGTTTCCAGAAGGACTATCCCGACGCCAGGGTCATCACTCTGGAGAAGAACTATCGCTCGACCCGGAACATCCTGGACACCGCCAGCGCCCTGATAGCCAACAACGGTATGCGGGTGCCCAAGGAGTTGACCACCGAAAACGCGGCCGGCGCTGAAGTGGTAATCCACGAGGCTTACACCCAGGACGAAGAGGCGGACTTTGTGGGCAAGCAGGTACTTGAACTCGCCCGCAGAGATCGGGTAAAGCCGGGCAACTGTGCCGTAATGTACCGCATCAACGCCCAGTCGCGGTCTCTGGAAGAAGCTTGCCTCAGGCTGGGCATCAAGTACCGGATAATTGGCGGCGTCCAATTCTACCGCCGCAGGGAGATCCGGGACCTGATGGCCTACCTCTGTGTCCTTCACAATCCCCAGGATGACGTAAACCTGGCCAGGGCGATCAACACTCCGCCGCGGGGCATTGGGGACAAGACCATCCAGGACCTGAGAAGCTGGTCGCTCAATCAACCCTTGTCCGTGTTCGAGGCCATTACCGCCGTTTCTCAGGCCAAGAGCGCCGGCCAGCCTTGTCCTGCTCCCCTGGCCGCCCGAGCCTACACCGCAGTGGCCCGTTTCGGAGACCTGTTGGGCAGATTCAGCGATTTGAAGGCCAAGCTGCCCATGTCGGACCTGATTGATCTCCTGGTCAAGGAAGCGGGGCTGGAAGCTCACATCAGAAAGACCGACACCAATCCCGAGGAACGGATGGAAAACATCCAGGAGTTCATTTCGCTTGCGGCGGAGTACGAGTCGGATTCACCTGAAGACGACCTGTCGGCCTTTCTGGAGCGCGCGTCTCTCGTAGCAGATGTGGACAGCTACGAGGAATCGGACGATACACTGACCCTGATTACATTGCACCAGGCGAAGGGACTTGAGTTTCCCGTCGTATTCATCGTGGGCCTTGAAGAGGGCCTGCTGCCTCACAGCCGTTCCATGGACAGCAACGCAGACCTGGAAGAAGAACGACGCCTGTGCTACGTGGGAATTACCCGGGCCAAGGAGCGGCTATACCTGGTCCGCGCCTTCCAGCGGCGAATGTGGGGAAGTTCATCCGCTACTCTTCCGTCCCGGTTCCTGGAGGAGATTCCCGAGAATCTGATCAGGTACGCCAGATCACCCGGAGCGGTTACCGTCCCCAGCGTGTCGTCTCGTACCAGCTACGACCGGAGCCTCACCACCTGGGACCGCACGGCTGCCGAGGAACCCAAGGGCCCAGTTTACATACCAGAAGTAGGCCACACGGTTAAACACGACAAGTTTGGCAGTGGCTTGGTCGTATCGTGCGAGGAATGGGGCAGTGACTACCAGGTAGAGGTCTGCTTTGATGGCGGTGAACTCCGACGCCTGCTGTTGAGTTACGCCCGCCTGGAAAAGGTGGAAGTTTACTAATCCAAAGACCCCGAGCATATGGTCGCGAAAGGGTCCGGCAGCCCTTCTGACCGCAAGTAACAAGCACGCCGGGCAGCCCTTGTTGCCGTCAACTCCACATTTGCCTAGCCGCCCCCACCCCCACCAGCCAGTCCAGCAAACACCCTCCGCCACTCTTCATCGTCACCTTGCCCCATCTCATTGCGATAGACGATTGTTCCTGTGGAATCAAAGGCGATCTTGGTAGACTGGAGGGTGATGCCGAGGTCAATCAATATTTGGGGGGAGGCAGCCGCCACAGGCCAGGGGTAGTTGTTCTTCTCACGATTCGCTTCCAGGGTATCAATGTTCTCAATTATGCCGTAGTGGGCGCCGACGGCAAAAAAGGCCACATCCTCGGCATAATCGGGGTAAATGTCCCTCAACCGCCGCAACTCGGCGGTGCAGACCGGTCAGGTAGTCGCCCAGAAAAACAGGAAGGTCGGTTTCCCTTCCGCCACCAATTCGTCTGAAGTTACGACCCGCCCCTCGAATAGTTCGAGGGTGAAACCGGGGATTCGACTGCCTACCTGGGCGCCATCACTGGAGGATAAAGGGAAGCTTTCAACAATGTGCAGGTGGTCGTCAAGTTCCAATGTCTCGTCGCCCGGCCAGTAAGGAACGGAAACTTCGGCAAACGAGAAAAAGACAAATATCGCTAACACCAGGACGGGTAAGGAATAGGCCAACACCCACAGGGCCCTTCCTCGCCAACTCTTGCCACTCATTACTTGACCTCCCCAACTGCGCAGGGCTTGGGTTGGCTGCCGGGGTTATTTGGCTGGAGTCATCAGGCAAAAAAACAACCCAAGGCAGTCGTGGCTAACTGAACTGGGTTGATATGAGGTAGTGTGGGGGACAACCCTTCCGTCTTCCGCCACCAATTTATTGTGACTGGGACAACTCCGTAAACACGCGGTGCCATTCTTCATCGCTTCCCTGGCCCATGCCTTCCCGGTAAACGATAGTTCCCTGGGAGTCGAAGGCTATCTTTGTTGACTGGATCGTTACTCCCAACTCGGCCATTACCTGGGAGGGTGCGGTAGCCACCGGCCAGGGATGTTCTCTTTCAGCACGGTAGGTTTCCAGCGTGTTGATATCTTCTACTATCCCTGGATGGACTCCTATGGCGTAGAATTCAACTTGATCGGCATATTGGGGATAAATGTCCTTCATTCGCCGTAACTCAGCGGTGCAGACCGGTCAAATTGTGGCCCAGAAAAACAAATACGTTGGTCTGCCCTCTTCTACCAGGCCAGCCGAAGTTAGGGTGGTCCCGTCTGCCAACTCCAGGGTAAAGTCAGGGATCTGGGAACCCACCTGGTTTCCGATGTTCAAATCGGCCGTGGGAAAGTCTTCGCTGGTCAATACATACTCTGATTCATCACCCGATGGCTGCTTGCCAAACGGAGACCAGGAAGCGCCACTGGTCGACAGGTAAACTGAAAAGGCCATTCCCGCGATTGGAACTATCACTGCGAAGACCAGCAATACCTTGCCCACCCAACCGTTTTTGTTCATGCCGCTCCCGTCTTCCAAGTATTGCCTTGTTATACGATTTTCCAGTAATTTGCGCTGGAAAGCAACCCGGGGCAGCAAGAACTGCTGCCCCGGGTTGCAAATCGTCAAAGCGCGCGCGGTGCATGCTCCCCGCCCATCACTTGGAAACGGTTACTGAGATGCCAAATCCATAAACACCCGGCGCCATTCTTCGTCGTCGCCTGCGCCCATGCCATCCCTATAGGTGATAATACCCTGGGAGTCGAAGGCTATTTTAGTGGACTGAGTGGCTACCCCTAACTCGGCCATAGCTTCGCTCGGAGTAGTTGCTACGGGCCAGGGATGGCCGCGCTCCTCTCGATAGCTTTCCAGGCTTTCGAGACTCTCGCTGGAACCGAACAAGGTGCCTATTGCATAAAAGTTGACCTGTTCGGCGTACTCGGGGTAAACGTCCTTCATCCGCTGCAACTCAGCGGAGCAGACTCCTCAAGTAGTGGCGAAAAAGAAGAGGAAGGCGGGCTGCCCCTTCCCCACCAGACTCGTCGCACTTACCGTGGTCCCGTCTGCCAAGGCCAAATTAAAGTCGGGGATCCGGTTCCCCACTTCTTGGCCTATCTCAACAACAGCCTGCTCGACCACCGGGTCAGCAGCCGCTGAAGTTTCCACCGGGGCCCCTGCATCTTGAGGTTCGCTTGTAGCGCCGCACGCCAGCACCAGCAACAGCAACGATACTGAAACTGCCGCCAGCAGTGCCTTGGTCAATCTTGATTTAACTTTCATGAGAAGGGAGTCCATTTCGTACTCCTTACTGGTTCTTCGTCTACTGGGCCAACAGCTCTGTGAAGACCTGGCGCCAGACATCCTCGTCGCCACCGCCAAAGCCATCCCGGTAAGTTATAACCCCCCTGGAGTCAAATGCGATTTTAGTGGACTGTTTAGCCACACTCAGGTCAGCCAGGACCTGCCCCTCGTTGACTGCGTTGGCCACCGGCCAGGGATAGCCGTTCTTTTCGCGGTGGCTCTCCAGACGGTCCAGACTGTCAAATGTACTGGAAACCGCAACTGCGTAAAAATTAACCTGGTCCGCATAGTCCGGGTAAATGACCTTCAACTGCCGCAACTCGGCAGCACATATGGGTCAAGCGGTTGACGTAAAGAAAAGGAAAGCCGGCTTACCCTCCTCCGCCAGGCTGGCTGTCGATACCGTGGCGCCGCCATAGAGTTCCAGGGTAATTTCAGGAACGAGGTTCCCCACCTTGTTACCCACGGGCGGCAGAGGTTCCTGCACCACCTGCGCCGGAGCTTCCGTTGCCTCGGGAACCACAACTGCAGTCGGCGCTGGTGCTGCCGTCGGCTCCGGGGCTACTTCAACTGCCGGGGCTGGCGCCTCCGTAGGGGCAATCTCCGTGGCCGGCGCCGGTTCCTGTTGCGGAGCCGGGGCCGCTGTAGGCTCGGCAGCGGGAGCGGGCTGGCTGTCCACTGCCATTGCCATTGCAGTTGGCTCGGGCTGCGGCTCTGGCTGTGCCGCTTCGGCCTCCATCACCTCCGCAGCCACGGGCTGTTCGGTGTTAGCCTCCTTGGCCGCCATTGGCTCTGAAGGTTGCTCGGTGACCGTTTCAGAGGCTGCCGGCGTTTCCGATTTGGCTATCGTCTGGTCAGATTCAGCCGCAGGAGCCACTTCAGCTGGGGTCTCTAGCTGAGAAGCGGGTGGCGATGCCGGTTGCGACGGTTGAGTCTGACTGGCCTCGCCAACCGGAGCCGCCGGTTCCTGTGGCTGATCGGCCGAACCGCAGGCTAACGTCAACGCCAGCAGCAGCGCCGCGAACCCCAGGACAGCAGGCCGCAAGGAACGGCACACCCCCCCAGAGCCTATAGGGATCGAATGAATCATTTAACTACTCCTCAAGCTTTCTTAAAGGCCAATGGTAGAAGGAACCGGCCCCAATTCTAACATATGTAGCTGAGGACTTAGCGGATTTGAGCTCTGGGGACCAATTACATTGGAATCACAAGAATTAGCGGCGATACCAACTGATGGGAAACACCCCGCAGTCTGCCGACAGCAACCGAGCAACTTACGGCATTGCGTTACCGGCCCGCCCGCCCCGAAGCCAGGCGCGCCCGTCGGTCAGCATGAAGCGGTCAGCTTCCACCGGCCCCCAACTGCCTTCGGAGTAGTAGTAGGGTCTCGGAGCAGTGGGAAGGCTGAAGCCCTCAATGATGGGATCAACAATGCTCCAGGCCTGCTCTATTTCATCTGACCTGGTAAAGAGTGAAGCATCACCGTTCAGGGCGTCCAGCAGCAGGCGTTCGTAAGCGTCCGGGATGGCCTGACCGCTGAATGCCTCCTGGTAATGAAATTCCAGTTCAGCCGTTCTCATCTGCAATTCAGCCTCAGGCGTCTTGGTCTGAAATTCCAGGTGGAAACCTTCGTCCGGCTGAACGAATATCGCCAGGGTATTGGCGGGAATGTCTTCATCCTCCGCCAGGGGGAACAACATATGGGGCGGACTGCGGAACTGAATGATGATTTCCGTGGACTTGTTCCGCAGCGCCTTGCCGGAACGCAGGTAGAAAGGCACGCCCTGCCAGCGCCAGTTGTCCACATGCAAACGGATGGCCGCGTACGTGGCGGTGTCCGATTCCGGCGATACACCAGACTCATCCCGGTAAGTCCTGTATTGACCAGGAATTGCGTGGCGGCCAACGTCTTCCGGACGGATGCGCCGTATGGCATTCAAGACCTTTACTTTCTCGTTGCGCAATGCCTCGGCCTCGAAGGCATGAGGCGGCTCCATGGCAACCAGGGTAAGCAACTGCAACAGGTGGTTCTGGAACATATCCCGCAGCACGCCGGTTTGGTCGTAATAGTCCCCCCGTTCGTCGATTTTCAGGGTCTCTGCCACCGTAATCTGGACGTGGTCTATATAGTTCCGGTTCCAGACCGGCTCGAATATGGCGTTTGCAAAGCGAAACACCAGCAGGTTCTGTACCGTCTCCTTGCCAAGATAGTGGTCGATGCGGAAGACCTGGTCTTCCCTGAACACAGTGTGGGCAACGTCATTCAGTTCTCTGGCCGACGCCAGGTCTGTGCCAAAGGGCTTCTCCACCACCAATCTTCTCCAACCGTCAGAATCCTCCGACATCCGGGATTCTCCCAGTCCGGTCATAGCCGACCGGTAAAGGGAGGGAGCCAGGGAAAGGTAATAGAGGCGATTGTGGGAACCGCCGTTCCCTTCGATGGAGGCCAGCTTGCCTTTAACCGCCTCAAGGTCCTGGAGGCTGGTAACGTCACCATGCAAATAATGGATGCGGGAGGACAATGCGGCCCACTGTTCCGGAGAAGGCCTGGTCATCCCCTCGCTGCCCAGAAAATCGGCCAGGATGGCCCTGAACTGCTCGTCGTCCATGTCGCTGCGAGCCACGCCCAGGATTTGCAGATCCAGCGGCAGCCGCCCCTTGCTATGCAGGCTGGCAAGCGCCGGAACGAGCTTGCGCCTGGTAAGGTCGCCGCTGGCTCCGAAAATTACCAAAGTAGTGGAACCGTTAGATTCAGAGGCTGCTTCAATCATCGTCATGGCCTGACCTCCTGACCGGGTGGCCGCCAAACTGGTTGCGCAGCGCCGCCAGGAGTTTGGCCCCGAAGGGCTGGGCCTGCCGGGACCGGAATCGCTGCAGCAGCGACAGAGTGATGACCGGAGCAGGTACCGCCAGATCTACCGATTCCTGGACTGTCCATCGCCCTTCACCGGAATCCTCCACGTAGGCTTCCAGGTCCGACAGGCTGGGGTCATCCTCCAGTGCAGACACGACCAGGTCAAGAAGCCAGGACCGTACCACGCTGCCGTGCCGCCAGGTGTTGGCGATCTTGGTCAGGTCCAGGTTGAACTCCTCCTTGGCAGCCATCAGTTCAAACCCTTCGGCGTAAGCCTCCATCAGGGCGTACTCGACACCGTTGTGGATCATCTTGACGAAGTGTCCGGCGCCTACCGGCCCCACATGGCTGTAGCCGCGGTCGGGACCCGGAGCCAGGGCCTGAAAGATCGGCTCCAACCGTTGGAAAACCTCTTCTTTGCCCCCGACCATCAACGTATAGCCCTCGGATAGCCCCCAGATGCCGCCACTGGTGCCCACATCCATGAGGTCTATACCGTTTTCGGACAATTTCTCCGCGCGGCCCAGGGTGTCCTTGTAGTTGGCATTACCGCCGTCCAGGACTACATCCCCGGAGCTAAGCAATGGCACAAGAAGCTGTATGGTATCTTCCGTGGGTTGGCCCTGGGGCAACATCAGCCAGATTGCTCGTGGCGGAGACAAGAGGGACACCAGGTCTTCCAACGAAGCCGCGCCTATAGCTCCCAGTGAACGGGTGGAGGCTACGGCGTCCTGGTTGGTGTCGTAAGCAACAACCCGGTGCCCGGCGGCCAGAAGTCGTTGAACCATGTTGCCGCCCATGCGGCCGAGGCCGATCATTCCCAGTTCCACGGATCAACCTCCAGGCTATCGATTCAGGCTAAAGGAGGGACTCCAGTCGTTGTATACCCGAGGCCGGCTGAGTTCCAAGGTGCACCCTGGCCGTGCGCCGACCCAAAGCCCGGAGGGCCTGAAGGTCTCCCGTAGACTGGGCATCGGCCAAAGTCCCAAAGGTGTAGGAGCGACCGGGGATGGCGAGGTCCGCAGGATGGTCGCCGGTAAGTTGCAAATAGACGCCGGAGCCAGGTCCGCCCTTGTGAAGCTGGCCGGTAGAGTGGAGGTATCGGGGCCCGAAACCGGCAGTGGTGGGAACCCCGTACTTTTCCGTGAGCTTTTTCCGGAAGCTTTGCATTGCCAGGGTTACTTCCGGGGAGTCTGGAAGGTAGGCCAATATCGCAAGGTAATCGCCAGACGTAACCAGGGACATAAGCTGTCCCGCCGAGTCTGCCGCACCAACCTGCGGCAGCGCGCCATTAGCCTCAAACTGTCCCAGAACCAGGTCCGTCTTGTCCTTCGCCCCTTGCACATCGGGCTGATCAAAGGGGTGCACTCCCAGTATATGTCCGGCCACAGCAGTGGCAAACTCCCACCGATAGAACTCCGCACACAGGTCAAACCGATCCGCCAGTTCCAACTGAACGACAGGGTGGTCGGATGCCAGTTCTGCGACCAGCGCGTCCGTCCCGGCGTTGTCATCGTCCTTCAAGCGCAGATAGACTATCAACCGATCTTCACTATAGTGTTCCTGTGATAGAGCAGGTTCACCCGCCACTGGAATAATCCCCTTGCCGGACTTTCCCAGGCTCTCCGCCAACATCTGTTCCACCCAAAGACCAAATCCGGCCAGCGCGGGCGAAGTAATAAGGGTGAGCTTGTCCCTGCCTTCAAGCGCCATTGAAGCCATGACGGCACCCAATCTGGCCCCGGCGTTCTCCGCGGCATCGACTTCGGTGCAAGCAGTCTGCATGGCCTCGGCACGGGCCAACAGGACTTCCAGGTCCAGGCCAATCAGCGCGGTCGGAACCATGCCGAAATAGGACAATACCGAGTACCGGCCCCCGACTTCCGGAGAATTGAGAAAGGCTCTCCGAAAACCATTGTTCCCGGCCAGGGACTCCAAAACCGTGCCTGGATCCGTTATTGCGACAAAATTGCCACCGGCGGCCTCTTCCCCGACAACCTTTGATACCCGCTCCCAAAAGTAGGAGCACAGGGTATTCGATTCAATGGTAGAACCGGACTTGGAAGAAACCAGGAACAGGGTCCTGGCCGGGTCAATAACCTCATCTACGGCCTGTATCCAGGCGGGCAGCGTGGAATCCAGGACTGACAACTCGGGATATCCGGAGGCGCTGCCAAGCGTCCTTCGCAGGACTTCGGGCCCCAGGCAGCTGCCGCCCATCCCCAGAAGCACCACCCTGTTGAACCCCGCACTCCTGACCTCCGAAGCAAAGGAAGAAAGAAGCTCCAACTCTTTCCGCATGGTCGACGGCAGAGTAAGCCAGCCCATGCGGTCCACAATCTCCGCGGGGTTTTCATCCCATACCAGATGATCGCCCTGCCAGATTCGGGAAATAATGTTCTGAGAGTTCAGCCTTGCGATAGCAGCTTCGACAGCTTGAATATGCTGTCCCAGAGTTTCAACCGTTCGGGCAACATTATCCAAAGGATCCTCCGGTTGGAAGCAATGGCTCAGGTCTGCCCCTGAATTCGGTGCGGCAGCTAAAAGATAGCATACAGATTTGGGCAAGTCCAAAACAATAGAATTCGCGACAAGGCATCCTCAATTTCGCCACGCGTCATGGAACTCGAGCCCTGACGAAGTTACCTGGCTGTCTTGTCACTCGCGATAACTTCCGCCTGGCGCCTTCCAAGAGCCTCACCTTGTCGATTTGATGCGGGTGCAGTGACCCGTTCCATCGAATGTTGCGAAAAAAACAGAAGGCTCGAGTCACCTCTGCTTACAACCCTTGATTGGCCGCAGCCCGTGCTATAATCCCAACGCGTCAAATAACAAGGTTTGCGTTCTCGCTAACCATAACCAGGAGGTCCTGATTTGACCAGTTCGGGCCATGTTCCTAATCCACCAACAGAACACCGGGCCAGAATCGGGGAACTCGACGTTCGCTACCTGGAGTGGCTGCCCACAGGAGACCCCCTGCCTACGCCTGTTGTAGCCCTGCACGGGTTGGCTTCATCCGCCAATTGGTACGAACGATTGGCCTCTCGCCTGAGCAGGCATTACCGAGTGGTGGCGCCTGACCAGCGTGGCCACGGCCAGACAACACAGGCCCCCAGCGGCTACGACTGGCAATCACTGGCTTCCGACGTTGGACGGTTTATGGACTATCTCAAATTGGATCGGGCCGCAGTATTGGGGCACTCCTGGGGAGGGAATGTAGCCATCAATGTGGCTACAAAGCTACCCGAGCGGGTGAGCAAACTGGTGATGATCGACGGAGGCTTTCTGGACGGACACCTGCTTCCCGATGCCTCATGGGAATTGTTCAGGACCCGTTTTGCCCCTCGCAATGTTTCGGGAGATCGCCAGGAATTTCTGGCCCGAATCACTGAGCAAATGGGAGACTGCTGGGGAGAGGACCTGGAGCGAATCGTTCAGACCATGGTTTACGAGGACGAAGAGGGGTATATCCAGGACATTCTGCGTCCGCCCAACCACGCCCAGGTGCTGGAGGCAATGTGGGGCGAACCACCGTCAGTTACCTTGCCAGAAATCAAGTGTCCTGCATTGATAGTGCCGGCTGGACCTCGGCCGGACCGGGCCGGCAGCGAATTCAATCGGACCAAGCAAGTGATGGTTGAAGCGGCGGCCCAGGCTGTGCCCAACAACCGGGTACATTGGATTCCTGAAACCATCCACGACATCGGATACCACAAGCCCGACGAACTGGCGTCGGTCATCCTCGATTTCCTTGCAGAGGATTAGGCGCCTGCAAGGTATTGGTTTCCCTTATCACTTAGTTGGAATGAGTCGGGGGCGGGTTTGATACCCGCCCCCGTTGTTTTGCCTGAGCTCTATAAACAGGCCGGCGAACCTTAGTCGTTATCCGCGGGCGCCGGTATCAATGCCCCTCCCTCGGGTTCAACGCCGTTGCCGTGGGCCAAACCGTAGTTGATGGCATACAGGCGGCCGTAAACGCCATTGCGGCGCAGCAGTTCCTCGTGCCGCCCCACCTCAACAATGCGTCCCTTATCCAGTACCACTATCTTGTCGGCATTGCGGATGGTTGAAAGCCGGTGGGCAATGACGATGGAAGTGCGGCCTGCAAGGACGTGACTGAGGGCTTCCTGAATCAGAATCTCGGTGTGAGTATCGATGTTGGCGGTGGCCTCGTCCAGCACGATGATGCGCGGGTCGCCGACGATAGCGCGGGCAAAGCTGATTAACTGCCGCTGACCCACACTCAGGTTAACGCCTCTTTCCGCCAGAATCGTGTCATATCCGTCTTCGAGAGCCATGATAAAGTCATGAGCTCCCACGGCCTTGGCCGCGGCGTACACGTCCTCGTCGGTGGTGTCCTCGTAGCAATACCGGATGTTGTCTTTCACGTTGCCGGAGAACAGGTAGGGCTCCTGTAGCACCATGCTCATCTGGCCTACCAGAGACTCTCGCTTGACGTCCCGCAGGTCGTACCCGTCGATCGTAATCTTGCCCTCGGTGACATCGGCAAACCTATGGACCAGCGTCACCATGGTACTCTTGCCTGCACCAGTCGAACCAACCAGCGCTACGTTTTCGCCGGGATTGATATGGAGGTTAATGTCCTGCAGTACTTCAACTCCCTCAACATAGTGGAAATTGACATCCTCGAACCTGACTTCACCCCGTATCGGCGGCATATCTATTGCTTCGGGCTTGTCGTTTACTTCCGGATCCAGATCCAACAGCTCGAATATACGAACACCGGCGGCCATGGACCTCTGGAAGACACCGTATTGCATGGTCAGATGGCGGACGGGCTCGAAGAAACGTTGAATCCACAGGGCGAAGGCAACCAGAACGCCCCATTCCAGGCTGCCGTTATTGGCGAGCATGCCACCCACCATTACGATGCCAAAGCCCATGCCAATGCCAATCAGGAACTCCACCATGGGCTGGAGACCGCCGGAAAAGCGACTGGCCTGCAAGTTGGCGTCCAGGTGCTCCTGGTTCAACTCCTTGAAGTGAGTCAGGTTTTCATCCTGGCGATTAAGGCTTTGTACCACCCGAACGCCGGTAATGTTCTGGTTATACTCGCCGTTGACCATTGCAATGGCGCGGCGAATGCGCATAAACGAGCGGCGCGCAAACCTCTGCCAGTAGCCCAGGATAAAGAAAAGGACCGGGACTATGCTCAGGCTGACTACAGCCAATTGCCAGTCCACCGCCAGCATAAAGATGACGATAAAGGCCAGGGTCAGCACGTCGGCCAATGCCAGCACCAGCATTTCAAAGGTTTCCTGAAGCTGGAGCACATCGCTCTGGCTGCGGGACATAATCCGCCCTACCGCCGTCCGGTGATAGAAGGAAGGCGACATGTCCTGCAGGTGGCTGAACATCTCGGTGCGCAGGGAATAAAGAATGCTCTGCCCCACCCGAGCCATAAAGACAAACTGAAGGTAGTTGGCCCCAAAGTGAATCAGGGTAATCGCCAGGAAGCCCAGTCCAAAGAGGTGAAGCGGGTGCCAACTCCAGAAGCCACCAGTAACGGAGCCGAATTCGATACTGACAAGGTTCAGCAGGCTCCAACTCGAGGTTTCTGAGGAATTAATGCCGTGGTTGATGCCCAGCAATATCAGCAGGGGAATGCTGGCGTTGGCAATGGTGTAAACCAGCACCGCCAACAGGCTCTTGATTACATCCGGCTTATAGGGGCCCATATAGGTGATGAGACGCATTACAACCTTGTTGTTGTAAACCGAACCCATCGCGTTGTCATCGCTGAGGTTGTCCATCGTGGGGGAATTCATGCCGCCCGAATGCAGGCCGCGCATACCCCCCATCATTCCACCGAATCCGCCTCCTACTCCTTGCATCAGTTGTCACCTCCGTCGCCGCCGGCTATGGAAGCGTCTAGTAATACTTCTTCCTGAGGCCGCAGTTGCAGTTCGTAAATATCCCGGTATATGCCCCTCTGGGCCATAAGTTCATAGTGGTTGCCACGCTCGGCTATTGTGCCATCCTTGAGCACCAGGATTTGGTCTGCCTCCCTTACGGTGCTCAGTCTGTGGGCAATGACGAATGTCGTCCGCCCCTTCATCACGTTCACCATAGCCTGGTGAATTTGCCGCTCAGTCTCCACATCCACACTGGAAGTTGAGTCGTCCAGGATCAGGATGGGCGGGTCGACCAGCACCGTGCGGGCAATGGACAAACGCTGCCGCTGGCCGCCGGACAGCGTGCTGCCCCGTTCGCCGACCCATGTATCGTAGCCATTGGCGAAGGCCATTATCTGGTCGTGGAGTTGGGCCACCTTGGCGGCATTGATGATGTCTTCTTCCGTGGCGCTGGAGATACCGTACGCAATATTGTCTCGAATAGTGGCGTCAAACAGGAAAATATCCTGCTGGACGATACCCACATTGCTCCGCAGGGATTCCAGGGTGACATCCCTGATATCCTCCCCGTCAATAGTTACCTTTCCTCCGGTAACGTCGTAGAAGCGGGGAAGCAAGTTAACAATGGTGCTTTTTCCGCTGCCAGGCGCGCCCAGAATTGCCGTTATCTGGCCCGGCTCAGCGTCAATGTTTACGCTGGTGAGGGATGGAGTCCTCGAATCGTAGGCAAATGACGCACCCTCGAACCGAACACGTCCCTCTGACCGTCCCATGATCCGCGCGTTGGGCTTTTCCTCGACCGGAGAATCAGCATCCAATACATCAAATATGCGTCGGCCCGAGGAAATCGCCCTGGAGAAACTGTTGATGATCTGGGCTGCCGAGCGTATCGGGAACGTTAGCTGGTTCAGGTAAAGTACAAACATAGTCAGTTGACCGGCGGTAAGGTCGCCTCGAATAATCTCCCAGCCGCCATACCAAACTATGAGACCCAGGGCAAATGTGAAGTAAAGGCTCATCCAGGCGCTGTTGGTGCCTTGCAGCCGTTCCGACTGATAGTATTCCTCTCTCAGTTCCTGGGCCTTTTTGTCGTACTTGCGCCGCTCAAAGTCCTCCGAGCCAAAAGCTTTGACCACATGTATGCCAACCAGGTTTTCCTGCAACGCGGTCACCAGTTCGCCGTTGACTTCCTGCACATGGAGCCACATCCGGCGCAACCGGCCCATAACCATCGTTGACCGCATCACCAGGAAAGGCACGAACACCAGGCTGATGAGGGCCAGTTCCCAGTTGAGCCATATCAGGATGCTGGTAACCGCAACGGTGCGTACGACGACCTCAGAGGACCGGACCAACCCCATATTGACGAAACGCCGCACGGCCTCCACGTCTGCCGTGGCCTTGGACATCAAGTTGCCGGTGTGTTCCTTGTCGTGATAGGCAAAGCTGACGTGTTGAAGCTTGTTGTAGATTTGGTTACGGAAGTCATAGGTAACAAACTGGGAGAGAGAATCGGTGGTATAGGTGCGGGCAAAATCGAAGAAGCCCCGCATAATACTGGCGGCCAGAAGCAGGCTCGCCAGAATCACCAGTACCTGGTTAGAGGGATAGAGGGGGACTATCTGAGTGCCGTCTATAAAAACGAGCCTGTCAATGGATTCGCCGAAGAGCCTGGGAATAAGCAGAGAGAAGCCTATGGCTATGAAGAAACACGCGTAGGCCAAAATCAACCGAGTACGATAGTGGTAGGCCATTCCCGTGATTCTGATCAAAATGTTCATACGACCGTTCCTGAACGTTTCTAAATGGCAGTACGCGGCTTTAGGAAGGATGTAGCCTTCACATGCCCGCGTTTCGAATTGAAGCGGTGTTCTTGCAGTTTTTTCGGCCGATAGCGTGAACCAAAGAGAGGCTTGTCGAGGTAAACTGGCAAGAGAGCCATCGCTATTTCACGATTGACTTCGACATAATATACATTGCACTCGAATAATTCAAGCGTCCTTTAATTGGCATTCACAATAATTTAATAGTCCCCAGCTTCAGTTCTCATACAAAATAACTGGAATTTAGAAACGCCGGCGATCTTTGGAGTAAAGTGGGGGGCCAGAGAGAGGGATTTGAAGGAAGCACGAATTCCACAAGAGGTCACAGAAGTCAGGATTGCTTTCGGCAGCGCCGGGCATTAACCGACGCTGCCGGGAAGAAGGTATCTTATTGCCGTCTACATTCGTTCCGGGGCCTTCATGCCCATAAGTTCCAGGGTCCGCCGGAATACAATCTGAGCCGACTCCACCAGCTTGAGGCGGGCCAGGGTTATGTCGTTATCCTCAGCGTTGGCCGAGATGACCCGGCAGTTCTCGTAGAACCAGTGGAACGCGGTCGCCAGTTCCATGGCGTAATGCGGGAGATGGTGGGGTTCCAGGCTTCGAGCCATCTGTTCCACCAACTCCGGCAGCCGGATCATGGTTCGAATAAGATTCAATTCATTGGGGTCAGAAAGAAGGGAAACGTCTCCCTGGCTCCAGTCAATATTGCGGCTGCGCGCCAGGTTGAGAATGCTGAAATTCCGGGCATGGGCGTACTGGATGTAATAGACCGGGTTCTCCGAAGATTCCTTCTTTGCCAATTCCAAGTCAAATTCCATCTGGGTTGAGGGCGAGCGGGCCAGGAAAAAGTAGCGGCAGGCATCGGACCCTACCTCTTCGGCCAACTCGCGGAGGGTAACGAAATCGCCGGTGCGCTTGGAAGCGCGGACAACTTCATTGCCTCGTTTCAAGGTCACCATTTGCGAAATCAGGACAGTGAGCCCATCTGGTTCGATGCCCAGGGCTTCCACGGCGGCCTTCATGCGGGGGACGTGCCCCTGGTGGTCGGCACCCCAGATGTCGATGACCTGGTGGAATTCCCGCTTAACAAACTTGTTGTAATGGTAGGCAATGTCGGAGGCAAAGTAGGTGGGTTCCCCAGAAGACCTGACCACCACATTGTCCTTGTCATCCCCCAGCATGGTGGAATTGAACCACAGAGCGTTGTCCCGCTCGGACAAATAGCTCTTGTCGCGCAGCAAGTCCATGGCCTGCTCATATTCCTGGTTGCCATAGAGTGACCGCTCACTGAACCAGTTGTCGAAGGTTACCCCTATCTCTTCCAGATCACCCCGTATCAGGGAAACCATCTTTTCACGACCGATGTCACCGATTTCCCTGATGGCCTGCGCCTCATCCATTTCCAGGAAACGGCTTCCTTCGGACTCGGCTATTTCCCGTCCAAGATCGCCAATGTATTCCCCCGCGTAACCGTTGGCGGGAAAGTCGGCTTCCTGCCCCAACGCCTCGCGATAACGGGCATAAACGGAACGGTAGAAGGCCTCCATCTGAGTGCCCGCGTCGTTCACGTAGTATTCCCGAGTTACGGAATAGCCGGCTGCGGCCAGGGTATTGGCCAGCGCGCTGCCGAGGACTGCTCCCCTGGTATGGCCTACATGCACCGGTCCGGTGGGGTTAACGCTTACGAATTCCACCATTACCGGACGTCCCTCGCCCACCGGCACATCTCCGTAGTCACCGCCTGCCTGGCGCACCGCCTCTACCTGATTTTGGACCCATTCGTCGTTCAGGCGGAAGTTAATGAACCCTGGATGGGCGGCCTCAACCTTCTCCACTTCATCAGCGGCAGGCACAAATTCAACCAGGGTTTCCGCCAGTTTCAGCGGATTGATTCGGGTAGAGCGGGCCAGGCGCAGGGGAAGGCTGGTGGCAAAGTCGCCATGATCCGGATTCCCCGGCCGTTCGACAAGAATGTCGGGCATCGATTCCAACTGGATCGCCCCTTCCTGGCGCGCCCGCTGGACGGCCGCTGCCACCATTTCCTGTATCCTGTCTCGAACCAACGTCGTCGCCATTATGACTGACCTTTTCGCTTATAGTATTTGAATGTGGAAGTTACTTCGCAAAAAATGATTATTGCCTGAAATAAAACCGGGGCATTTCCCGCCATTCCATCGGAAGTCGTGAATGCCCGTCCTTTATACTAGCATATATGGCCCGGTGGTTAAATCTGACTGGCTGCAGATTATGTTCACTTTGCAATGCAGGGGATCCCCTGATTAGTGGCCAACCTGGCCGTTTGCTAGAATACGTGGCAAACATGCGCGTGGTTGGCGCGAGGAGGAGCAATGGCAGGTATGATTGCGCTGGTGGGAGGCGAAGAGTTTCGCCGCTACTGCGTTGACATGGACCGAGAGATTCTTTCCGCCACTGGCAAGGACCCAGCCTCAGTCGTGGTAATTCCCACGGCCGCCGTCACTGGGCCCGTCAAAGCTGCCTACGACGGTGTGACCCATTTTAATGGCCTTGGCGGAAACGCACAGCCTCTAATGGTGCTGGACAGTGAGCAGGCTAACGACCCTTCCCTGGTTGAAAGGGTTGCCGATGCGGATGTCATCTACTTCACCGGCGGCAATCCCAGCCACCTGCTGGAAACCCTGCAAGGTTCCCAGTTATTGACGGCAATTGGGGAGTCAGTCGCCGCCGGGGCGATCCTTGCCGGTTCCAGTGCGGGAGCAATGGTAATGGGATCACAAATGCGCCGGCCGCGGGAAGCCGAATGGGTTACCGGCCTGGGCATCGCTGAGGGCATTTGCGTCTTCCCTCACCACGAACGCAGCAACCCCACCGAGGTTGCGGAACAGCTGGAGGGGCGCCTTTCGGACCAACTCAGCGTATTTGGCATTGACGCACAAACAGGTTGCCTGGGCCAGACACGCGAATGGAGGGTAATTGGCTCGGGCAAAGTTACGGTTTATCGGCAGGATGGCTGGCAAATTTACCAGCCAGGAGAAACAATCGATGGCAAATAGGGAACGTCTGAACAAGTTCCTTCCCCCTCGATAGGAGAAAGCCCGGATGGGGGTTACGGCGCTTGTATCATAGTAGGCGGCCTTTAGCTCCCGTCCGGGATTTCGACTCTCGCTGTAGTTCCAGCGACTAATTCAGAGTTTCCATTAAGCAAAGGGACTACCCCCTACGCTCCCGCAAGGCATCCCACACTTCCTGGGGACGGGAACCGCTGGCAGCCAGCAAGACCAAGGTGTGGTAAAGAAGGTCTGCCACTTCGCCGGCGAAACCCTCCTGGTCATTCTGGACGGCAGCCAGGGCCGTCTCGCCAGCCTCCTCGATCACTTTCTGGGCAACTCGTGCCACCCCCTCCTGCAAGAGTTGCACCGTGTAGCTCCCCTCAGGCTGTTCCCGCTGCCGGTCCTGGATAACCGCGAACAGTTCGTCCAGGATACCTGAGCCGGATTCCGTGACCTCGTAGTCTTCAGGCTCGTCGTCCATTTTGTTATGGAAGCAGGATACGTCTCCCGTGTGGCAGGCCGGCCCGTCGGGCTCCACCTTGAGCAGAATCGTGTCGGCGTCGCAGTCCAGGTAGGCTTCCCGCAAGTTCAGGTAATTGCCGGAAACCTCGCCTTTGTGCCAAAGGTCTTCCCGACTGCGGCTGTAGAACCACACCTGCTCCCCCTCCACAGTGCGCTTCAAGGAGCCGGGGTTCATGTAACCCAGCATCAATACTTCTCCGGTATTGATGTCCTGGGCGATGGCCGGAAGCAGCCCTTTTTCGTTTAGCTTCACCTTCATAACTGTTTCCCTCTTGAGCGGGTCAGGTTCCTGGGAACTGCCCTGGATAAGCGGAATAGTGAGTAACCCCTTAGGTCGACCGACTAGTCATCAAAAAGCGTCTTCAGACCCAGGAGGCTGGATATCAGGTAGTCGGGGGCAGCCAATTTGGGGTCGGGCTCCATTCCCGTCCTGTTTATCCAGACGGTGCTCATTCCTACCTGCCTGGCGCCCTGAACGTCCTCGTACTGCCGGTCGCCCACGTAAGCGGCTTCCTGGGGACTGATGTTTAGCTGCCTGAGCAGGGTCAGAAAAAGCTCCGGGTTGGGCTTATAGCAGCGTGCCCCCTCGGAGGACAGCGCCGCGTCAAAAGGAAAGTCCAGCCGCCTTAACGGGGGGCCAAGAAAGCAGTCGTCGGCGTTGGAAAGGACCATAACCCGGTAATTCCGGGCCACCGCCTGCAGCGCCTCCCTGGCTTCGGGGTACGGGTCGCGCTGGCCCATGTCGTTGATCCAATAGTTGGCAGCGGCGGCAGCATCGCCATTGATATCAAGGGCACGAAAGGCTTCAACAAAGGCGTCCTGCCAGGCAGTGGTGTAGGACTGGAAAGGATAGCTGGAAAGACTGCGAGTCTCCCGGAAATCACCGCAGGCGGTCAGCCATGCCTGGTTCAGGGTTTCTACCGAAACGCCCAGGTCCTGCTCCTCGATGATATTCCCCATTGCTCTGTCCCAGTGCTCAGGACTGTCCTGGAATAGTGTGCCGAAGGCGTCAAAAACTAGAGTGGTTATCTTGGACATTGAGTGCAAGTTTTCCTTTCATCTAAACGCGTGGTTTATATGGCTCCACAGTTGTTTACCGGTCTTTCACGCCGGCTGTGGACGGACCGGAATTCCCCTGGCTCCCAGGTATTCCTTGGCCTGGCTGATGCTGTAGGTCCCATAGTGGAATATGGAAGCGGCAAGCACCGCGTCAGCCTGCCCCCGGTCCAGTGCATCGTACAGGTGCTCAAGGTTTCCCGCGCCGCCACTGGCAATAACCGGCACCGGCACCGACGTAGAAATAGCTGCGGTTAACTCCAGGTCGTAGCCGGCCAGTTGGCCGTCGGCGTCCATGCTGGTAAGCAGGATTTCCCCAGAACCGCGCTCTACTGCCTGGATGGCCCACTTGACGGCGTCAATTCCGGTAGGAGTGCGGCCACCACGGGTGTAGACTTCCCAACCCGACTTGTCGTCCAGAGCAAGGGACTGGTCAGCACATTTTGCGCTCGTCACCTGGTCTGGGTCGCCTTCCTTGACCCGCTTGGCGTCAATGGCCACTACTATGCACTGGCTGCCGAACTGGGCGGCGCCGTCGACAATTGTATCGGGACTATTGATGGCTGCTGTGTTTATTGACACCTTGTCGGCACCGGCGTTGAGCATCCGCCGCATATCTTCCAGGGTCCGGATGCCGCCACCTACGGTTAACGGTATGAAGACCTGCTCCGACACCCGCTGCACCACGTCCACCATGGTGTTCCGTGAGTCAGCGCTGGCGGTTATGTCAAGAAAGACAAGCTCGTCGCCACCTTCACGATCATAGAAAGCCGCCAACTCCGCCGGGTCTCCCGCGTCTCGCAGGTTGACGAAGCTGGTGCCCTTGACCACCCGGCCGGCGTCCACGTCCAGGCAGGGAATTATACGTTTTGTAAGCATGAAACCATCAAGCTCCGGCGCTTTCTTTTGCGCCCCAAGCAGTATAACACCATGTGGGTGTTTCTAAAGCTGATTTCCAGGCCGTCTGCGCAGCCAGTTTTTCACTCGCGTCTTTTTCGGTTGGCAGCTATGCACCCTTCGGCTAAAATGAGCCATCCTTACAAACAGATTGAGGTGAAACATGGCAATAACACTGGAAGAGGCCAACCGGATTGTCGAGGGAGCACTGGCCCAGGCGGCGGAATTTGATATCAAGATCAGCGCGGCGGTGGTGGATGGTGGAGGTCGGTTAATCGCCATGCAAAGGATGGATGGGGCCATTTGGGCCAGCGCTTATGGCTGCCAGGGCAAGGCAGTTGCTTCGGCCGCCTTTGGACGCTCCAGCGGTGAGATGCAGGACCGGGCAACCCAGCCTACGCCCGCCGGCATCAACGCAGCATCAGGCGGAGAGATGATAATGGGCCAGGGCGCGGTGCCCATCATTCGTAATGGCGTCATCGAAGGCGCTTGCGGCGTGGGAGGCGGTACCAGCCAGCAGGACGAAGACTGCGCCAAGGCCGGTGTGGCCAAGCTCTAGTCTGGCCCGCTTTCTCCATGTAGCGTCGCAGTCCAGTTGATTTGGCTACCGGACTTCATAGGGGCAGCCCTAGTGGTTGCCCTGTCTCCTTGGAGAATCCACCTGAAGCGGAACCCCACTTTCCTCTTGCTACTATTGACCCAGCCATACCAGGGAGTCGCTTGAGATAGCCGCGATCAACAATGTCAGGGCAGGAACGCCAATACAGATACCGGTGACCCGCTGCCTCCCTTAAGGCGCAGGGCCCCAATGACCAGGGTTGCACCCACGGGGGGCAATTGGTCCAGGTTGCAGAGGTTTTCCAAAACCATTCTGGGTTGTTCCAGCACCCTGCGATTGGCAGAAAAGGTTGTGTCCAGGCCTCCATCCACGCCGTGAGTGTCAATACCAATGCCGGCCACGCCTCGCTGGGTCAGCAACATTCCCAATGACTGTGCATCAAAACCAGGGAAATGCATCTCCCCATCCTCACCGGCGCCAAAGTAAACCTCCTGGTCGCCCCACTTTTCCTGCCAGCCCGTATAGAGCAAGGCCAGGCTCCGAGGCGGCACGGGCCCATTCTGACGCTCCCACTCCAGCAGTCTGTCCACCCGCAGCAGGTAATCCGGGTTTGATGCCGCCTCGTCTCTAACGTCCATTACGATAGCCGGGGCGACAAAGGCGGAAGGCGCGTACTGGTCAATAGTTGCGCCGTTGGCGTGGAAACTCGCCGCAACGTTTAGGTGAGTCCCCGTATGCTCTCCCATGGAAAAGCGGCGCAGGAAGAACCCGTCCCTTTCCAGTTCGGCCACGGTCTCGAATTCCGTAACCGGGTCATTGGGCCAGCAAGGGATGTTGGAGTCCAGTACATGGCTGAGGTCTACGATGTGGTGGCTTTGCAAGAAGCTGTTCATGCAGAGTTAGCCTGGAACTTCGGGATATTGAACAAGGGGAAGCAACCTATTCCCGGTCTTCCTCTTCTCCTGCGCCGAGCCGACCCAGGAAGACGTCGGTTAATATATTAGTTTCCTGGACCGACTTGGGTGTGCCGTCGTGAACGACGCGTCCCCGGTCCAGCACGTATGCGCGGCTGGCAATGTCCAGGACGCCTTTGATGTTGTGCTCGACGACAAAGATCGTCGTGTCCAGTTTTTCGTTAATCTCGTGGACCTTCTCGAAGACCTCTTTAACGATTATGGGGGCCAGTCCCAGTGTAGGTTCATCCAACAGGAGCACCTCGGGCGACGCCATCAGCCCCCGGCCCAGGGCCAGCATTTGCTGCTGACCGCCGGACATTTGGCTGGCCATATCCCTGCGCTTTTCGTGGAGCAACGGAAACAGTTCCAGCACCGATTCCAGCCTGCGAGCCTGTTCCGCCCTGTCGTTCAGATAAATGCAGCCCAGCTCCAGGTTTTCGAGGACGGAAAGGTGAGTGAATACCCGGCGTCCCTGGGGAACGAAAGAAATACCCAGTTTGACTATTTCGTGGGTTGCAGCCTCCAGGGGAGCTCCACGCCAAAAGACCTGGCCGCCCGTAACCGGCACCAGTCCCATAATAGCCTTCAAGACTGTGGACTTTCCGGCACCGTTAGGTCCCATTACCGCAGCCAACTCTCCCCTTTTCAAACCTAGGTTTGCCTGTTCCAGCGCAACCACGGCCCCGAATTGGACCGTAACGTTGCTCAACTCCAGGAGCATACCTGTTTCGTCGCCATTAGCGGCTGCTTGGGAGTTCACGGTTTCTATTGGCTGCTGGCTCATAAGCTCGCCCTAAGTTATCGTAAAGCGCGGTGTTGCTAGGGTCAGGTCCCCAGGTAGGCGGAAATCACCTCCGGCTGACTGAGGACGCTCTCAACCTGGCCGGCTATCAACAGTTTCCCGCCGTCCAACACTATCAAATGGTCAGCCATCTCTCGCACAATGTCCATGTTGTGAGAAACAAAGATGATGGTGCGACCTTCGTCCCGCATGCCTTTCAAGATGTCCTTCACTCGCTCCAGCATTTGGGGAAACAAGCCAGCGAAGGGTTCATCCAAGAGGTAGATGTTGACGTTTAGGGCCATGGCCCTACCGATTTCAAGCAGCTTGCGTTGACCGTAGGACAGGTCCATCGCCAGCGAGGACCGCTTCTCCCACATGCCAACCTTTTCCAGGATTTCCTGCGCCCTCTCCCGGTATTGGCGATTGGTGCGTTCGAACAGGGCAGGCCAGAACTTCCGAGTCGTCAATACCACCAGAATGTTATCCAGAACGCTTATCTGGTCAAAAAGCCGGATTTCCTGGAAGGTGCGGGTGATGCTGTGGCCGGGCGTCTCGTGGGCATGGATGGTTCTCAACCCACGCCCGTCAACAATGACCATCCCCCTATCCAGTGGCAGAGTACCGCTCAGCAAGTTGATCAGTGTTGACTTACCCGAGCCGTTGGGCCCTACGATGCTCGTCACACCCCGCCTGGGGATGGAAATGCTCAGGTCGTCCACCGCCGCTACCGCCCCGAAGTACTTGGATATCTCCTCTGTCTCCAGGATGTAGTCTTCAGCATCGCCGGGGTGCGAACTGCTCATAGCCGGAACCTCCCTACAAGTCCTTGAGGCCGGAACATCATCAGCACGACCAACAAGACCCCCAGCACTATCTGGCGTGCCTGACCCACGTACTCTTGAGGCAGGAAAGGCAGAAAGCGCATCCCCTCTTCCAGCAGGACAAAGGCTAAGGCTCCTAGCAGTGAACCCCAGATGGTTGCCAATCCGCCCAATATGACTATTGAAACCAGCAGCACGGATTCCAGAAGAATGAACGAATTGGGGTCTATAAAGGTCGTCCAACTGGAGAACATGCCGCCTGCCAACCCCGCCATCATTGCCGAAATCACCCAGATGGCAAGTTTGTAGTGGGTAACGTGGTACCCGAATACCTCCGCCACCTGCTCGTCCTCCCGAATGGCGGTCAGCACTCTCCCAAAGGACGAAGAAACTATGAACCATGAGATACCAACCACAATCGCAAGCAAAACCAGCGCCAGGCACATAAGCTCAAGTTCAGAGTCCAGAACCCAGCTACCTATTTGCGGCCTCGCAACGTCGTGAATCCCAAAAGCGCCCCTGGTAAGAACGCGCAGGTTAAGGAACACGTTGAAGGAAATTATGGCAAATCCAAAGGAAACCAGGACATAAATGTCGTCCCTGAAGCGGTTAAAGGCTATCCCCACCAGGAGAGCCACCAGCCCTGCCGCCAGGATGGCAACCGGCAAGGCAGCAAAGAAGGGCCAGCCAAAGGTGGGAATTGCCCCGGTCCGCAGTTGTTCGTAGGAAGTGGTCGAAGTCAGGATGGCGACGGAGTAGGCCCCAATGCCGAAGAAACCAATATGTCCAATGGACAGGAGACCGCTGAAACCCACCACCAGGTTCAGGCTGACCGATAGCATGGCCCAGATAGCAAACACGGTCCCCAGGGTAACTCCGAAGGAAGCCCCTTTCCAGAGCATAAATATCACTGCGCAGGCAATTATCACCAGATTTGCCCACAACTCGATATTGCCCTTCGAGATTGACATCAATCCCCGTGGACTGCGTAGTGCCCCGGTTATCCTTTGCCAACTTGGGGGTCTCGTCAGCACAAGCTCACTTCCTCGGTAGAAGTCCCCGGGGCCAGAAAGACAGGAACAGGATCAGGAGCACAAAGGCCACCACGTCCTTCCACTCACCCGCCAGGTCCCAAATGGCAAACTGCTCTATGACGCCCAGAATAAATCCGCCCAGGATGGCTCCATACAAGTTCCCGATACCACCTACGACTGACGCAATCCAGCCCTTCAACAGCAGCAACAGGCCCATACGGGGTTGAATTGCCGTGTCGTGACCACTCAGGATTCCGGCCATAGCCGCAAACATGGCTCCAACGAAGAATACGACGGCGATGATAACCGTCGTGTTGATGCCCACAACTTTGGACACTTCCTCGTCATCGCCAATGGCCCGGACCGCGCGTCCAAATGAAGTCCATTTCAGTACGCCGTATATCCCGAGGAAACCTGCAATGGCAACTCCGATGGCAAAGAAATTAAACCCCTTGACGTAAGCCCCGCCTATAGTCCACGGCACGGTGCCGAAGGGGTCCGGAAGGGGACGGGGCGCGCTCGCGAACACAATCGAAATACAAGCGGACAACGCCAGCAGAATGCCCAGCGAGGCCACCAGCATAATCAGTGGTGACCTGGACCGTTGCCGCATGTAAACATAGAGGCCCCGGTAAAGCGCCAGCGCCACAGACCCGGCCAGGAGGCACGAAACAACCCAACTAAGGTAAAGCTTGCTGCCAGGTGAGTTGAAGAAAAGGCTCCCAACATACAGAGTCAGCGCCACTGCCAAAACGGCAGCAACTGCGGTTAAGACCCCCATTCCTGTCCGGCCCGCCACCCTTTCGTATAGGGCTCTGACAATCAATACAAAGCCGATGCCTACCGCAATGGCCACTGCCGGCCCAAAGCTCTGGTGAAGTTCCTTCGGGTAGGTGAGAACCGCCCACGTATAGACTCCGAGGGCAACCGCAAGCAACCCTACTGAGACCTTAAGGACTGCATAGTTAATTCGGCCCCGAAACCTGCCATGAAGGACCACATAGATTGCCCAGGCAGCAACACCTACAACAATCAGTGCGAACAATACATTCACGACGGGGGTATTGACCTGGTATTGGCCGCCGAGCCATTCCTGGGACCTGAGGTAGAACACCCCGTAAGCGCCCAACGCCGCCGCCGCGCCGTAGTACAGGTCAAAGAACCACACCGTGCTGTAAACCAGAGTAAACCCTATTGCCATGAGCGCGTACACCGCGCCTACGGACACGCCATTGAAACCAAATTGCAGGGCCTGCTCCGGCGATGAAACTGCTCTCCAGCCGATGTAGGCCAATATAGCAATCACCAGAACTGCGGCGACCAGCCGGTCGGTGCGTGCGAAATGACTAAGCAAGGGACCTTTATCCTCGATTCACTTCGGGCCAAATACCAGACTAACCTACCCTGTATCTACCCTGTAAGCAAGGTACCTGCGGAAAAGGTGAAGGAATCGGTTGTTTCACTGCAGCACATTGCCAACAACTATCTTGTATCTTGCATGAATTGCCGCTTCCGCCGACCGCGGTGGAACACGGGAGAAAGGACTCCCAAAGAGGAACGGTCAACAGGGCAATTGGCTCGATTCGCCTAGAACCAAAGCTCCCGAACGAAAGTTTCAGGGGATTGGTTCAACAGGCCTCAAACCAATCCCCTGGGTCTCTACTGTACAGCCGAGAGGTTACGGCAAAGGAGCGGGCCCCAGGACCTTGTACCCGTTGTTCTCCGCTGTCCGTTCGCTGAGGGGCAGGACCTCGATTACGGCGTTGGCTAAACCTACAACCTCACCCTTCTCGTTGAAACTGTATCCGTCGCCAATCGCGCCGTTCCAGGTGATGTCATAAAGGCAATCCCTGAAGCCGTCGGCGTCCTGATCATCTCCAATACGTCCCAGGCATTCGGCGGTGATGTGGACGTCGTCATAAGCAGAGCCAATAAACCAGGGCAGAGTTACGTAACCATACCTTTGCCTGAAATTGGAAAGGAAGTCCCTCCCTTTCTGTGTTTCCAGGTCCGGACTGGGAATTATTGACTTCGTTCCGGTGGCTGCTTCTCCGGCAATTTCCAGCGCGGTGGTACCAGTCGCCACAACCTCGGTATAGAAGGTACCCTCATATCCAAGCTCCCTCGCCTGCTTGATGATGGTACCGCCGCTAAATTCCGACTGGGCGGCCAGCAGCACGGCATCCGGGTTCTCTGCTAAAAGTTTAGTTAGCTGGGTCCTGAAGTCAGTTACGTCCGAAGAGTATTTTTCCGAGGCTACTACCACGCCCCCCAGTTCTTCAAACCGTTCAACTGAGGTCTTTTGGACGCCTTCGGCATAGTCAGTGATCTCGTTTATCGTAGCCAGGTTGCGTACGCCGTCTACCCACATCGCGTTACCGGCGTCCACGCCCAGTTTGGCATCATTTATGGCGGTCCGGAAAATGTAGTCTCCTGCATCTTCAATGTCCGGACTGGTTGCAGATGCCGAGAAAAGTACTACTCCGTCTTCTTCTGCCAGTGGGGCGGCTCCCAGCATGGCGCCACTGCAGGTAGTGCCAAGGATGATTTTCACGTTATCCACGTCAGTGAGTTTCTTGTACGCAGTTATCGAGTCCTGGCCATTGCATCTCGAGTCTTCAATAATCAAGCGCAACGGACGACCGTCGATGCCGCCGGCCGCATTGATGTCATCAATTGCCATCTGCTTAGCCTGTACAATAACCGTACCGTAGCTCTCGCCAATGCCAGTCACCGCATCCATTGCTCCGATAACATATGGTTCCGTCGGGGCCATTGGCGGAGCGGCAGTGGGGGTCGCGACGACCTCTACTGGTACTTCGATAGGAACTTCCCTCACAACCTCCACCTGTTCCGTGACCGTTACGGGCACTTCCCTAACTACCTCCATAGGGACTTCCCTGACCACCTCCATAGGGACTTCTCTCACAACCTCTACTTCCCTTACAACCTCAACGGGAACTTCCTTAATCACTTCCCGCTCTTCCACAACCGTCTGTGGGGCGGGACATCCAAGTAAAGCCAGGGACAATATAGGGAGAAGAACGAACAAAATCTTCCTTTTGTTGAACTTTAAGAGCATGAACTCCTCCTGCCTTGAACAAATCAACCGTCGTGATGCCGGAGATCTGAGATTGCCTATTCCGCCATATCATGATACCTAGTATGGCATACTACGGCAAGAAGAATTGTGACAATTTAGCGGCGCATTAGCTGACGCTGCAACTGCAATCGTGATTCCTCAGGCAATGGTGGCCTGTTGCAGCGGTCATGCTCCGGGACGGACCTAAACTTAATCAGGCCACCATTGCGCCCCTAGCCAACAGGAGGATCTCCTGTATCGTAACCTTGCTGTCCTTAAGTTTTTCCTCGATTGAAATCCGCGAGTCCACCCATTTCATTGCTTCGCGGGAAGTGCCTACAGTTGCCAGTTCCACCCGGTCAGGCCGCCGGTCATAAATCGTGTAGCAAATCTTGGGCACATCTTCGTGAATGACGAAACCTCGGTAGTAAACATTCATTCCCTTGGCCAGAGTTTCCTGCATTTGAGTGCTCCTTTACGAATCGGGCTGGGTCGAGAATCGATAGCTTCCCTACCCTCCCTGAGTTGACTCAAATGTTCTAATAATGCGTCTGGTTAGTCAACCAGCAACTGTCATTAGATTCCTTTCCTCCGGCGTCAGAGCTGACCGACCTCCCGCCGCATACCTGTGCAGCTATCGGATAACTACGCCAACAGGTATTAATTGGCCTGTAACATTTAGTCCCCTGTTGATCGCCTTGGTTTGCCTGGGTGCTCTCAAAGGCGCAAATTGTATGGACACTTCCCTTCCTTCGCTAACGGCCTTGGCCCTGAAGGTCAAGGTAATAAGGGTAAAGGGACGTTCCCGAGCTGCACCCAATGTTCCGGCCGCATAGGCTACCCTCCCGCTGGAATTGTCCAGGGCAGACTGCAATTGGTACTCCAGTCGCCTGCCGGACGCCAGCGAAATGGCCTCAAGTTTATTAGCATCAAAGTCCAGGTAGACCTGCACCGTATCCACGCGATTGGTGGCGCCGGCATTCACCCGGACATTGACATCAAACTCTTCTCCCTCCGCGACTGAACCGACCGCTGTTTCCAGGGTAATGGACACGGTCAACTCAGGCATTGGTGTCAATGTCGGAGTAGGGGTGAAGGTCGGTGTAGGAGTCAACGTTGGTGTTGGCGTCACTGTCGGGGTCAGGGTCGGGGTGGGAGTAATCGTTACCGTAGATGTTGGAGTGATGGACGGAGTTGCGGTTACAGGCGGAACGCCGAGTTGCTCAATTGTGGGGCTGGGAATCGGCGTGCCCCCCGGGAATAGGGTAGGGAACAATGTACCAGGAGATGGAGTGGTTTTCGGAGAATCGGGAGACCCCTCGGGCAGCGGCGCAACAGGGGCAGGCTCCGCAGTGGGCACGTTATCCACTTGGGTGTCCGGCGACTCGAGAACAGGTGTGGCGGTTGGGAGAGCAGTTCGACGGTGTTGAGAGAAATCTTGTGGCGCCACAACTATGGGATAAGTGGACTGTGCCCTCGGCAAAGCCAGCGGAGTGGGAATTGGTGGAAGTGTACTTAGCACCGGACCAAGGTTTAAAGGAGCCAGTTTGAAATCCCCTTCCGTCTCAGTTTCTCGGTATGCGTCACCGGTAGAACGGCCGCCAATCCAATCGCCACAGGAGACAAGGATAACCACAAAGACCAATGAAGCAACCAGAGTCTTGGAACCAAGGGAAAAGCGGAGAAACCGCAAACCACCGCTTGCAAGGCTAGTAAGGAGGAAGAATTTTGAAGTATGGGAATTTGTTGGAGAGCGAGATATTCCTAGCTTGAGGCCAGCGACTGCAGGAACTCCGACATGGGCCTGGTTTCCTGGGTTGAAGTTTGCATGTCGCGGACTACCACTTCGCCACGCGCTATCTCATCATCCCCCAGGATTACCACGTAAGGTATGCCCAGCGAATTGGCCTGGCGCATCTGGCCCCGCAATGCCCGGGCACCGCTGCTGAGAATGGCGCCCGCACCCGTTCGCCGGATACTGGAAGCCAACTCCAGGGCCGGAAGCCTGGCCGCCTCTCCCACATTGGCCACCAGGTAAGAGGGGGCCGGTTCATCTGGGACTTCGACGCCGCTGCGCTTTATATTCAGGGTCAGCCGCTCCAGTCCCGACCCGAAGCCGATGCCGGGAGTGGGACGGCCACCCAGCTGCTCGATCAGGCCATCGTAGCGGCCGCCGCCGCAAATGGTTGACTGGGCGCCTGCCTCCACCGGCTGAATCTCAAAGACGGTCCTGGAATAGTAGTCCAGCCCGCGGACCAGGCGGTGGTCAATCTGGAACGGGATTTCCATTGCCGCGAGGTAATCCTGGAGCCTGGTCCAATGATCCAGACTTTCGTCGTCCAGGTGATCCACCGAGCGGGGAGCGTCCTCACCAATGGCGCGGCAATTCTCGACTTTACAGTCCAGCAACCGCAGGGGATTACGGTCAAGCCGGCCGCGGCAGTCATTGCAGAGGCTATCGTGCCTCTGGCCATAATAGGACCTCAGTTCTTCTACGTATCGGGGACGGCTTTCCTTGTCGCCGATGCTGTTGACGAAAAGGCGAATATCGGTCAGACCCAGTGAGTGCATAAACCGCCAGGCCAACTCGATGACCTCGGCGTCGACCGCCGGGTTGGCATCCCCCAGCACTTCAACACCGAACTGGTGATGCTGCCGAAACCGGCCCGCCTGGGGGCGCTCGTAGCGAAACACCGGGCAGAAGTAGTACATCCTCACCGGTTGGGGCAAATTGTGCATCCCGTGCTCGAGATAAGCGCGACAAACGGGGGCCGTACCTTCGGGCCGGAGAGTAACCTGGTCTCCCCCCCGGTCCTCGAAAGTATACATTTCCTTCTCGACGATATCGGTGCCTTCTCCCACAGAACGCACAAACAGCCCGGCGTCCTCAAAGACGGGGCTGTCAATACGCCCGTACCCATAGCTGCGAGCCAGGGCTACGGCCTTGGATTCTATATACCGGCGGTACTTCTGTTCTTCAGGAAGAAGGTCGGCGGTGCCTCTGGGGGCTTGAAACAACGGGGATCACTCCGGAGTATTATTGTTAGAGGTTGGTTCCTGCATGACCAAGGCCAATTGTAGCCCCGGCCTTGGGATTACTCAACCCTTCTCCCAATGCGGGCGGGCTTGGTACGACGCTTGGCGCCTGCATCAATTATGACCTGCAACGCCTTGCGATTGCTCTTTCGGCGCTTTTTCTCTATGCGCCTGGTGTGCTTTTGGTTCCTTCTTTCCGCTCTAAGGAACCTCTGAACAAGCGGCGTTCTCCAGAAAGTTTTCAAGATGTAGGGGCAAATTGGGTGGTCAGCCCCTCAATTTGGTGTGTTCTTGGCCGGTTTCAAGGCCGGTTTCGGCTTTTCAGCCCCCCTTTCGGGCTTCCTACCCCTTCCGGGTGCTTTGCCCCCTGGTTTCGCCCCTGGGTTATGCTGTCAGGAGTTTTTCCGACCGCATCAGGTTGGTTATTCCCAGCATTATCGCCAGTCTTTCGTGGTTCTTGGCCAGACCCCGAAACCGTACCTTCCCGTAGTGGAATATCCCCTTCACGGTCCAGAAAGGATGTTCCACCTTGGCTCGTACCGATGCCTTGGCCTTTTCTGCCCACTCCTCCAGACCCCCAGGCAGTAGCAGCCTCCGCTTTCCGGGCTTCATCGCTACAAACCAGTCCACATCCAACCCCAGGTTCTCCTTCCGTTTCCCCACTCCAGTGTAGCCCGCATCTCCCCACACCCGCTTTTCCTCCCCATGCAGCAGGTTCCTCACCTGGGTCACGTCATGCACGTTGGCTGGAGTCGTTGCCATGCTGTGGACCATTCCCGTCTCCGAGTCCACTCCTAGATGCAGCTTCATCCCGAAATAGTACTGCTTCCCCTTCCGCACCTGATGCATCTCCGGGTCCCGCTGCCCTTCTCTGTTCTTGGTGGAAGAGGGAGCCTGGATGATGCTGGCATCCACTATGGTTCCTTCTTTCAACACCATCCCCCGCTCCCCCAGACTAGCCTTGATCTCCTCAAACAGCCTCTGCCCCAGTTGGTGCTTCTCCAGCAGATGGCGAAAGTGCCATATGGTACTCTCGTCCGGGATGGGTTCCGTCAGACTCAGCCCCACGAATTGCTGTACTGACCGAGAGTCGTAAAGCAAGTCTTCCATGGCTGGGTCGCTCAGGTTGTGGCACACCTGTACCAGGTGGACCCGCAGCATCACCGACAGGGGATAGGGGCGCCGACCATTCCCAGCCTTGGGGTAATGAGGCCGGATCACTTCTTCCAGTCGAGACCAGGGAACCAGAGTGTCCAGTCGGTCCAGGAATGCTTCCCGGTGGGTCTTCCGCCGTTTCTGCTGGAAATCCAGGTCGGAAAAGCTGGGCCGCTCAAGCATACCTAGTCCCCCTTATTCCTCTTGGCTTCAGTATGCCATGATCACTTGGACTTGTTCAGAGGTTCCCTAAGCATGGTATCGCTATGCTAATTCCTCAATTGCGACCGGGCCGTTGGCGTAATTGTCAATGACGATCCGGTTGCGCCACAGCAAGTTCATGCCCAAGAGGGCCTCACCTTCAGTTTCCAGTACCAGCACGCTACGGGATCTGCCGTGCCACATGACCCGACCATCATAGCCCGGCACCGTAATCTCCCGGCTATCGGCTAGGGTTGACACAAAGTCGTCATACAATGGGAACCCCAGGTGCCGAATAATATCTCGCGGCAAGCTTAGTTCACCGTCAAATCCAGTGTCTAATACCGACTCAACCGTGTGAATTTGTCCTTCGCTGCCAATAAAATCCAACGGCAATAAAGGCTCCAATCGGGGAGTTACTCTTCCACTAAACATCGTCGGGTCTCCGGGGAACAAAGCTGAATGGTGTGCGATAACCCACTCTCTGACCCGTAAGTACGCCGTCGGGATGGCGAACCCTTAAGCGATGCATAGCTTCACCTATCTGCATATCCACTTCGTAGTCGCCACTGTCCAATTCTATAGCGACAAATTTCCCGATGTCTTCCTCAGTCAACAAAGGCTTAATGTGCTTAACGTAAAACTCCCGGCCCAAGCGGGAAGATTCACCTTTCTTGTAGTCTCCTATGGGCACAACAGCCCCCCTTTAAAACAATTCAGTCTCGGACAGGTCCCTCATCAAGTACTGCCATCACGGCAGCCTCGTTTCACTCTACACCACCCCTTCCTCACGCAACTTCACCAGTTCCTGGGGACTGACACCCCCAATGCTGCACAGGATTTCCTCGTTGTCCTCTCCCAGCAGGGGAGGCGCCTTGGCCGCCGTGTGCGGAGACTCGGTAAGCCGGATGGGATTGTTGACGGTACGGAACGGGCCTCCCAAAGAGTCGCCGCTTTCAACGAACATGTGGCGGGCGTCCAGATGGGGACACTGATCCAAGTCGGCAGCATCCTGGACTACCCCCATGGAAAAACCCAGTTCGATTAGCTTCTGGGCGATCTCCAGCTTCGGCACGTGCTGCGACCATTCTTCAATGGCCGGCACGATAAAATTGAAATAGAACTCGCCGCTGATGCCCTCTCCCAGGTAACGCCGGTCTTCAATCAGGTCTTCCCTGCCGATCAACTTCCAAAGTCCCTCCCATTTCCCGCCACCGCCACCGGACCCGGCCAGCACCGCGTATCCATCAGACGCCTTCAGGGCCAGTTGAGCGGTGATCATGTTTTCGCGGGCCCGAGTAGTTATCTGGCCGCTGGCCTGGTAGAAGGGCATTATGCTGGTGGTGTGGGCAACCATGCAGTCGTACATCGCCATATCAACGTGCTGCCCCCGTCCAGTCTTGCGGCGGGTCTCCAGAGCCATCATTATGCCCAGAGCAGTCCAGACACCGGGCACCGAGTCCCCAATGTTGTCTCCCACCATTTGGGGAGGGCCATCGGGAGCCCCGGTAATTTCCATCCACCCTCCCATACCCTGAACGCAAGGGTTGTTGGCCGGCCATTCCGAGTAGGGTCCCCGCAGCCCATCGCTGTCGCCGTAACCCGTGATGCTGGCGTAAATCAGGCGGGGATTCAGCTCGCGCAGTCGCTCAAACCCGAAATCCAGACGGCGCAAAGCACCCGGACCCCAGTTGTCCAGCAGAACGTCGGACTCCTTGATCATACTTTCAAAGATTTCTTTTCCCCGGGAATTGCGCAGGTCGAGGGTTATACTCTTCTTGTTCCGGTTGATTGCCAGGAAACGGGCGCTCGCCTTGCGGCCGTCTTCACTCTCGACGAAAGGCTCGTTAAGGCGGGCCCTCTCCCCTACCCTGGTGCGCTCAATCTTGATAACCTCTGCGCCCATGTCGGCCAGAATCATGGCGCAATAGGGCCCCGCCACGATGTGGGTGGCATCCAATACCCGCAGGCCCTCCAGCGGCCTGGGCACTGTCTGGTTGTCGGTTGTCATATCGTCTCTCCCAAAGCCAGGTAACCGGCTAATGTAGGCCGTAATATAATCCACCAACCGAGGAAGTGACAATTCCAGTGAAGAAGGCAGCCCCACGAATCGCACTGTATATGACCATTCGTCAGGGCAGCAATCTACGTTGATTAGCGGATGAGACCATCGCAACCCTGCGAATTGCCCTTAAGCGTGTTGCGATTCAGGCCATCTACAGAGTACCTCACTAACCAATCCAGCATCTTGACATAGAACGGAGAATAGTCCTAAACTCAATAGGTAACGCGTTAGTACGTTATTGTTTTTGGATGGCCCGGTGGTGTAGTTGGTTAACATACTGCCCTGTCAAGGCAGAGATCGGCGGTTCGAGTCCGCTCCGGGTCGCCACCTTCTTCTGAAAATAAGTAAATTCGGCGCTTGAGAGAATCGGGCGCCGTTTCTTTTTGCGCAAAAATCAGGGGCGGCTGCGAAAGCCGCCCCTGAATCACTGCCGTTTTTCCGCTTGACGCTTAGCTCTGCTTCTCGTACTTGTCCACGCCCACGCCGTCGGGCACACCCACGTAGATGTCGCCGTTGGGGGCGATCCAGGAACCGTGGCCGCCTCGGATTATCCAGCGGGCCAGCAGCTCCCCGTCAGAGTTCATCAGGCTGATGCGGGAATCGGTGTCCTCGGTCCAGCCCTGCCGCGCGTCCCGTCCGCCTTCGCTGATGCAGAAGACGCCGTTGTCGTCCTGGGAAATGTCCATGGGGCGCAGCACGTCCGTCCACATACCCTGGTACTCGCCGTCGGCGTTGAAGATCTGGATCCGGTTGTTCTCGCGGTCACAGACATAGAGCAGGCCGTCGGCGCCCACTATCATGCTGTGGACCAGGTGGAACTGGTTAGGAGTGTCCTTGCCGGGCTCGCCCCAGGAAGACTTGAGCTGGCCGTCGGCAGCGAAGCGGTGGACCCGGGCGTTGCGGTAGCCGTCGGCCACGTACATGTCTCCGTCGGCGCCGGGCACCAGTTCAGCCGGGTAGTTGAAAGGACCGGCCGCACGCGGGCATAGCTCGCCCGGGACTTCACAGCCGGTGTCGGAATGGACACCGCGGTCGCCGATTACCTGAAGGGGCTTGCCGTCCAGGGTGTAGCGCAGGCACACCGAGTCTTCGCGGTCGGTGATGTAAACGATGTCATCCTTGATGAAGATGCCATGGGGGTTGCTGATGGCGTTCAGGCCCCAGGAACCGATAAATTCGCCGTCGGGATTGAAGATGACTATGGGCGGCTCTTTGCGCTGGAAGGCATAGAGATTGCCCTCGGAGTCGGTGGCGCAGGCGCTGACCATGCCGAATTCTTCGCCCGCGGGCAGCTTGGCCCAGCTTTCAACGAGTTCGTAAGTATACTCTCCGCTTCCTACGGTAGTCATAGGACGTTTACCTCCACAATTTTATGGTGTACGCCCCAAGTATCGGCAGTTGACGGTGGGGAGTCAATAGGGAGAGCGGGTTCTTGCAGAAGAAGAAAGTTCCTCATCAACAGGCAGTAGATTTCTAGTAAATACATTTGACAAACTCGAAATTTGGGCGGGCTTGAAATCATTGTTGGCAATTTGCAAATAGAATTGTCTACGGGAAGAAGGACACAACGAAGAAGCAACTCGACTTTACCAATCCAACCTGTGAGCATAAACTTTCTTAATCAGTCTGCTCTTACTATTAATCCTCTAAGATAACTATGGTAAAATACAATTGGCTTGAGGGCTCCCTCAAGCTAATTCTTTTGGGGTAACAATTATCAATAGTTTCTGGTGTAACAAACCTTTAGGGCATTTTGGTGCCTGACATTGCTCTTTCCCGACAGGGTGTGCCTATTCGCTTACCTGATCAACGTTTGACACATATGGTGGAGAGGCACATTGAGCTTAGCGAACTACGAAATGAAGTACGAACCACAGTAGAAAATGCGGAACGTGCTATGGAGGGCGGAGAGGGGAGTTACTTGCAGTAAGGCTAAATGAACCTGGAAAGTGGCTTGTGGTAGTTTACAAAGAGCTAGAGGGCGATGGCTTCACAATCACTGCCTACTTAACCAGCATGGAAGCATCGCTAAGACGCAAGAGGCAAATATGGCCTTGAAGAATATAAGTGACTATTTAAACCTGATTCCAGCTGTGCGACACTCGCCACGCAATTGCCTTTGGTCATCGTATGACGAAGAAGGCGATGTCTTGTACATCAGCTTCGAAAAGCCTCGCCCTGCCACCGACAGCGAACTGACCGACGATGACGTCATCCTTCGTTACGACGGCGACGACATCATCGGCATAACCATTCTTCACGCCAGCAAACGGTGACCAGACACCCTGTTCCTCACTGAATTTCTGCAGAAGCCCCCTACTTCCCTCTCTGCGACTGGTACTCCTTAATCGCCGGAATCACTTCCTGCCCCAGCAGGTCAATGCAACGGGTGGCCGTTTCGTGGGTCATTGGGCCTTCGCGTCCCCACAGGACCATGTAGCTGGGGTCCACCACGTCGATTACGTGCTTCAACTTTTCGATCACTGTATCCGGGTTACCGGTAACAATCTGGTAGGTGGCGTGAGCCTCCTCGTAACTGAGGGGCGGCCCGCCGGGCGCTACCGGCCGCTTGTCGTTGTTGCTTTCCGCGTTAACGTACCGGGTGGTGGCGCGCCGCTGCTGCCGTTGACCCTGGGTGGCGGCACGGCTTAAGTACCCCGGCGGCGCCTGCCATTCCCTGGGCGCCACGCCGAAGGAAGTCCCCAGCTGCCAGAAAAACTTCTTCCCTTCCTCGTAGGCCCGCTCGTCGCTATCCGCCACGTTTACACGGATGGCATAGCCCCGGTTATCCGAAGTCGCCTTGTAGCCCTCTTCGGCGGCAGTACGGTCGTAAAGGTCGTAAATCTCCTCCATCAGGTCCAGCGGGGGCGCCAGGGCTATGTAGGGGTAACGGCGGCGGGCGGCGAAGATCACCGATTCAGGGCTGGCCACTCCGGGAATCCAGATGGGTGGATGCGGTTTCTGTAACGGCATGGCCCACGGGTTGATCGCCCTGAAGTGGTAGTGCTTGCCCTCCCAGCGGAAGGGTCCCGGCGTGGTCCAGGTCTTGACTATCAGGTCGTGGGCCTCTTCAAACCGCTCCCGGTTGTAGATCGGGTTGGTGTTGGTGGCCCAGCTTTCCTGCCCCAGACCCCGTACAAACCCGCACACCACGCGCCCACCGGAGATGCAGTCAATCATGGCGATCTCTTCGGCCACGCGCAGGGGGTTCTCGTGGATGGGCAGCACGTTGCCAAGGAAGACGATCTTCCCTTTCTTGGTCAGCTTGGACAAGACGGCGCCGATGACGTTGACCGAAGGCATCATGCAAAGAGGGTTGTTGTGGTGCTCGTTGATCATCACCCCGTCAAAGCCGTTCTCGGTGCAGTACTGGAGTTCCTCAAAGTACATGCTGTACAGTTCCGAGGCCTTTTCGGGACTGAGGTTCTCGTTGGGGAACATCAGGTTGGTGTAGCCGTAGCTGGCGGCGGTTTCCTGCGAGTAGGCGGTGTATCCCATCTCGGTGAAGAAGAAGACTTCCTTGACCATGGCCTGACTCCTTTAACCGCCCCGTCTTGCCTGTACTAATCGGTGCGGTGGGGTAGCTTTTGGTTCACCTGCCAGGGTTCCGGTTAATGACTGGAAGAGACTCGATTGTTCGACTAAAACGGCGAGGCCGAGCTTTTCAGTTCCCGCACACCGCGATCCCTTGCGCCTTAATCCCCATCCGGTAAATTGTAGTGCGGCAGGCGAAGAAAATGGTCTTCAGGTCTTCCCCGCCGATGGTGAAATTATGGCACGGCTCGGGAGTACGAATCAGGCCCAGGTGGTTGCCCTGCGGGTCCATTACCCAGACTCCCCCTGGACCAGTGCAAAAAACATTCCCTTCTGTATCTACCTTGATACCGTCGGGATGCCCCACATCGGCACCGTGCAGATCGGCGAAGTGGCGAGGGTTGGCAATGGTGCCGTCGGGCAGCACGTCAAAAACCCGGATGTAGTGGCGAGTAGTGTCGTTTACGTACATCAGCGATTCGTCCGGTGAAAAGCACAGGCCGTTGGGGAACACCATGTCGTCATTGAGCAGGGTCAGTTCGCCGGTAGTGGCGTCCAGCCGGTACACGCCCTCGTAGTCCAGGTATTCTTGAAGGTCATCGCCCTGGTGCCCCACCAGGTGGCAACCGTTGGACGGGTCTGTAAAGTAGATGTTGCCGTCGGACTTGATGACAATGTCGTTCGGCGTGTTCAGCTTGACGCCATTGAAGTGGGAGGCCAGCGTGGTGGGCGTTCCGTCCCTCTCAATCCGCCAGACCGTTCGGCCGCTCCAGCCGGCGATGACCAACCGGCCCTCACCATCGAAGGTCATGCCATTGGCGTGGGCCGACGGGCTCATGACGATGCTCTTTCCCTCGCCGGGCACCCATTTCCAGATGGTGTCGCCGATTATGTCAACCCAGGCCAGGTAACCCTCCCGATAGTTCCAGACCGGCCCCTCGGTAAAAGTCAGCCCGGTTGCCACCTTCGAAAAGGCAGCGTCCCCGGGCACCAACCGGCGGAACTCGGGTTTAAATGCCTCGGTTACCATTTAAGGCCCTCCAGGGGTCTAGTTGAATGAAAATGCCCTATCGGTGGGGGTTGCAGAGACCATTCTTGTCCTTTTACCGTCATTCCGGCGAAGGGAGGAGTCAAGGAACCCGATTCTCCGATGACGTTGGCTGCGGCTGCCCCATTTGCGTTCCGGAAGAGATGCAGGCCAGCGGGTCGCAAATTCAACTCCTGACCATTCCGGCGTACTCCTCGAGAACAGCTACCCAGCCTGCGGGTACAGCACCCACCCCTGGCGCCCGGTGCCGCTTACCCGGTACACGTGCCCCTCGGTAGTGGTCACGTACAGATCGGAAAGGCTGGGGCCACCAAAGGCGCAGTTGGTAGGCTCCGCGGGAACGGGGTGGGTTTCCAGCACCTGTCCCGAAGGAGAAAACACATAGATCATCGGTCCCGGGCCGCTGCCCTCTGACCCAGCGCAGGCAACAATGTTGCCATCAGTATCCAGGCACATGCCGCTTATGCCCCGGTGAACGCCCCGATAGTCGGCGCCAAAACTGTGCAGAACCTTGTACTCACCCAGCGAACCATCGCCGTTGATGGGATACGCCCGCAACTCCCGTTTGCCGTTCGGTTCATCGTTGCTTTCGGCCACGTACAGGGTGCTCTCATCCCGGGAAAGGGCTACGTCCAGCGGTGTGGTCGTGTCAAACGTCATCCGCGTAAGGGGAGCATCCTTGTTGGCGTGCTCAATCCGAAGCACGGCGCGGTAGTCGATGGAATAGGGAGCCAACTCATAATCACGCAGCCCTCCCACCACCGGCGGACCCCACACCGGATCGGCAAACCAGATGCGGCCCTTGCTGTCTATGGCCAGGTCTTTGGGCTGGTTGTGGTATTTGCCGTCCACCCTGTATGCCATCACCGAAGCCGACCCATCTCCGTTGTACCGCAATATCCGCCTGGCGCCGCTCTGGCAGCCGTACAGGATTCCTTCGGCGGAAAAGGCCAGGCCCACCACCCGGTTCGTCCACCGTCGGAAGTCTGAGACCTCGCCAGACTTGGGGTCGTACCGCAGAATCTTGTTGTGAATGGTATTGGACGGCACGGACACCGCCGTGAACAGCAATGCCTCGCCATCCCAAACCGGACCGTCGGTAGGACTGCCGTAGGGTCCGGCCAAAAGTTCAAATTCCCAGGTCATTAACGCCTCCTGACTGCGGCCCTGATTGAGTTACCCCGCTCATGGCGGGCTTGCCGAACCATCGGCTTTCGAGAGTGAACCCTTTCCAGGCTCACGATGAGCGGTCAGATTGTTAGCTAGTTGCTGATTCCAGATATTGGATAAGTCGGCAGGCCCGGTATCTCCACCCGCATCCGGTAAATGGAAGTCCGGGCGGTAAAGTAAATGGTCCGGTAGTCCGGGTCGCCGAAGCCGAAGTTGGCACAGTCTTCCGGAATCAGGAAGCGGCCCAGGTGGTTGCCCTGCGGGTCGGTAACCCACACTCCGCCGGGGCCCGTGCAGTACACGTTGCCTTCCACGTCCACCTTCATACCGTCGGGCGCGCCGTGGTCGTCATGGAACAGTTCCGCAAACAGCCGGCCCGGTCCGATCGTTCCGTCTTCCAGCACGTCATAAACCCGGATGTGGCGGCGGGCCGTGTCGTTGATATACAGCAGGGACTCGTCCGGCGAAAAGCAAAGCCCGTTGCAGTTTATGTAGTCATCAGCCAGCAGGGTCAGGCTGCCGTCGCTCAGGTCCAGTTTGTACACGGCTTCGTAGTCCACGTACTTCTGTACGTCCTCAGACTCCATACCCACGTTGCGGATGCCGTTGGAGGGGTCGGTGAAATAGACCATTCCGTCCGACTTCATGATGATGTCGTTGGGGGTATTCAGCTTCTTGCCGTCCACATGGGAGGCCAGCACCGTGGTTGACCCGTCGTGCTCCCACCGCCAGACAGTGCGGCTGCTCCAGCCCGCCACCAGCAGGCGGCCATCGTGGTCGTAGCACATGCCGTCAGCCTTGCCCGACGGGTGCATTATGATTTCAGTTCCCTGCCCGGGAATCCACTTCCAAATCTTGTTGTCGATGATGTCGGTCCAGACCAGGAAGTTTTCCTTGTTGTTCCAAACAGGCCCCTCTGTAAAAATGTGGCCACCCGAAATCTTCTCAAGAGTGGCATCAGGCTTAACGATGCGGCTGAATCCGGGGGAGAACACCTCAGAGGACATTCGTGGCTCCTTGGGATTACTTGCGAAAGGATTTTCGGCCACCTACTCGTCGTTTCTGCCATACCTGTGGAGCAGACGGCCATGGGACTACCGGATTGTAGGAATGGCCCCAATGGTTGTCAAGGAGAGCAAACCTTCCAGGGAAACCGGTGCACGAACGCGGCGGCGTTGACAAGCACCCACTTTTCTCCACATACTTCCGCCCGACTGATGTGACTTAAAGGGTACGATTATGCGCGACTTCGCCGCTCTGTTTCCCCCATGCCATTCTGAATATAGAGGAACGGCCATCTCCTTCTGGTTTATGGTTGCCTTGACCGTAATGACCACCGCCCGCAGTCTCATCCACATGTTCTTGCCCGACGGCGGCGCCTCCGTAATCGCCGGACTGGACACCTCAGTTGAAGGGGGAAGCAACCTCATCGCCATTTTCGGGCAATGGGGCTTGGAACAGCTTTTGCTTTCAGTGGTTGCATGGGTCATCATCTGGAAGTACCGTTGCCTGGTGCCTTTTGCCTTGCTTCTGCAAGTGTTGGACTGGGGTGGACGTTTCGGTATAGGCCTGATGAAACCCCTGGTAGTGGCTAACCCGCCTCCAGGCGAGATTGGCAACTACATTTTCTTTCCCCTGGCTGCAATAGCCCTGTGGTTCGCCTTGCCTAAAAAGGGAGCAGAGGATGGTCAGGGAAATCAGGGATGACTCAACCCTAGTCTCGGACTGCGGATACGACAGACTCCGACATTGCGGTAAACATCACCTCGTAAGGCGCCAACCGAACGACGGAAACTAAGGAGGATTGAATTATGGATCGAGGAATCTGGGCCACCTGGTACGACCTGCCCGAGGACGGCAGGGATGAATTCCTGTCCTGGATGCACGAGGAATATTTGCCCCGAGCCCTGCAGCGCCCCGGATATCTCTGGGCCTGCCACCAGCAGAACATCATGACCCCCGAGCGGGAGGCGCAAATCCACTCCCGCCTGGTCCACATCGACGACCCTAGCGTGGATAACCCAGGCGTCCCCGCCGGCAACCAGTTCCTGCTGCTTCGCGGCGCCGAGTCGCCCCACACCTTTGTGGACCCCAACGTCCGTGAGCTGCAGGCACAGGCCGATGCGCGGTCGCTGGAGATGCTGAGCCTCCGCCGGAACATCCGCTATTGCATCTTCCTGGAGGAGGAACGGGTAAACGGCCCCGAGTACAAGGCCCGCCATCCGGGCTTGACCCCAGGCCCCGTAATCCAGTTCGGCAGCTTCAACATTAACGCCCTGGAAAACGAGGACGAGATGGGAACCTGGTATTCCCGTTCCCGCCTGCCGTTGATGCGGCCCATGCCCGGCTGCGTCGGCGCCCGCAAGCTGGTGTCCATCGTCGGCTGGGCCAAGCACGCCATCCTGTACGAGTTCCTTACCCTCGAGGACGTGGAAAACAACTTCGTCGACACCGATGAAGAGTGGTCGTGGCAGGTGGTCGCCAACCTGGTCCACGCCCCCCACTCCCCCAGCCTGGGATCCCGCATCTGGCCCTAGTGGGCGGGTCGGAGCACCATTAAATCGCGGCACCATAGCAACTGAGGCCACGCCACCGGCAACACACCCATTCACGAATCGTGTTCTCGTAACCTCGTAGGGGCGGCCCTTTTGGCCGCCCCTTCTCATTCACCGAATCACCTCAACCAGACCGCTTATTCCGGTTCCCGTCAAATCTTGCACCGGCACCTACGCCTGCATTTCCAAGACTTCCAGGCAGACACCATCCGGCCCCTCAAAGAAGCAGACCCGCCGCCCGCTGCCTACCTGGGTCTCTTCGGTTATTTTTGCGCCGTTTGCCTTCAGCGCCTCCACCGTCCCGTCGATGTCGTCGGTGTCAATGGCAATGTGCTCGATGCCATAGACTTGGTCGTGAGTCTGGCTGTCAATCATTCCGGTAACGTTCAGCGGCAGGCCGTGCAGGTCCAGCCGGAACCCGCCGTTAGCCGTCTCCGCCACCACAGTGGCCCCCAGGCTGTTGACGTAAAAGTCGGCCGCCTCCTTGGGGTCAGGACTCTTAAGGTGTACGTGGTTAAGCTTGAATGCCATGGTAAGACCTCCTTACAGGAAGAGTGTGGAATTTCCCGAGACTTCAGCGCTGATCTATGGAATGACCCTAGCAGCAAACTCTGAACAAGTCACGTCCCCCTCGACGGGGGAACGTTAGGATGTGAGTGCCGATGCTCACTTCTAATCTGACTCCCCTAAACTACTCTCAGGGACTTCGGCATTCACCTAAATGTAGATGGCTTATCCAGGGATTCCCTAAAACATTCTGGCAAAAAGGGGCAGGCCAAAAACCTGCCCCTAAACGTCCTAAAACTCCGAACCGAGCGACAATAGTCGGTCCTTAGCTAATTCGGCGTCAACGCCACCGACCGAATCTCCCCGAACTCCTTCTGTAGCTTCTGCCAGGTGTTCCCGCCGTCCTCGCTGACATACACATAGCCATAGAGGCTGGCCCCTACCACCACGTCCTGCACGTCCGGGTGGACACCGAACCAATAAACTACGGAGTTGGGTTCCACCGGCAGGTCGGCCGGCTGCCAGGTGGCGCCGCCGTCGGTGGTGCGCTGGATGACCCCGGTAACGCCAGGTATGGAGTCGCCGTTGCCCACAAACATTATCTGGGGGTTGTCCGGCTTGATGGCCATGCCCCGGCAGTAGGAGCGCATGTCCGCCTCGTGGAACTTGGGGAACTCGTGCAGTTCCCAGCTTTCGCCCTCGTCGGTGCTGGTGGAAATTCCAAAGGGCGTAGTAGCGTGTACCGAGGTGCCTTCCCTGCTCATCCGAAGGGTCATGCCGTGAATGTCGCCGTGGAAGGGATCCGGGCCCAGGTCGGGCAGGTGAATCCAGTTGTCGCCGCCGTCCAGGCTCTTGTAGATGCCGTCCACCTCGATGCCCGCCCAAACCGTGCGGTGGTCCCGCGGGTCAACAATCATGTTAGTGGTGCGGGGAATCCCCACCGGACAGGGCAGGGTCACGCCCAGGGCCAGCTGGTCCCAGGTCTTGCCGCCGTCCCGAGACCGGAAGGCGTCAGGACGGGTGCCGGCGAAAATGACATTCGAGTCTTCGGGGTCAACGGTAACCGACCAGACCTGCAGGTCGCCAACGGGAGCTTCCAGGTCTTGCCACGTAACCCCGTTGTCATCGCTGCGATAGATGCCCACGTCGGTGCCGGCGATGAGGCGATGCGGGTCGTTGGGATAGACGGTCAGCGCGCGGACGTTGCACTCCGAGGGTATTGGGTTGCGAATGCGGTTCCAGCTCTCGCCCCCGTCGGGACTGCAGGACAGACCGCCGCCCACGGTACCAATGGTAATGTTATAGTTTCCGGCCATGCTCTTCCCTCCTGTTCAGGAAATGAGATACGCCTGTGAGTATGGCCGTATGATAATGGCTGGAAGAGGGAAATGCCATAGGGGGTTTTCGACGCGGGATTAATGGAAAAATTGCCCGGCCGTACAATCCAATTGATAATTGATATGGGGATGTCGAATGGGGATCATATAGGGGAAGCCCATGTTGTGTCCCTGTCCCCTTACAAAAGCCACCTGAAACGAAACGCTATGAAGACGCGGAAACTGTCCCAATACTCCTGACCTTCCCCTCAAAAGGAAGAAGTCCAGGAGGGGGAAAAAGTAGCCAAGTGTCACCCCGTCGCACAATTTAAAGCTTCACGGCCGGCTTTGAGATTATTTGTAACCGTCAGAGGCAGCTTACCTTCCCTCCGTCAAGAGGACCCTCAGGTCCTCCCACCCGTAGGAAACCTCCATCAACGGAGCTCCGCCTATGGCAATTTCTCGCTCTTCCAGATAGATTCCACCTCGAGCCTCGTAAAATTTACGGGCCGCCCAGTTCTCTGCCAGGGCCCACACGAGCAACGATTCGAAGCCCAAACCAAGCAGGGACTCGGCAACTGCTGCAATTAGCTTGCGCCCAATTCCCCGCCGCAGGTAGTCCGGCAGCAGGTAAATCGTGTATAACTCGCTTGAAAATTCTGACGCTGCCTCACGGTTCGGGCCTCCCAGGGCCCATCCTACGATTTCGCCGTCCAACTCTGCTACATACGAAACAAAGTCCTCAGGGTCTTCTGCCATATTGCGGCGGTGACGTTCCGCCCAGGCGTCAACATCGATTGAGTCCAGGAAGTCGTCCGGAACTATCCCTCTATAGACACTCTTCCAGCTCAAAGCGTGGACGCGCGCGGTTGCGGCTGCATCGCCCAGCACGGGCCGTCGTATTGCTATCATATAGCGAACGTCCGCTAAAGCTCGTTAACTCAGCCAACGAGAAAATGAAAGTGCAAAGCAAAACAACAGGTTTATGGTAAGGCAAACCTGTAGGGGCAGCCCTTGTGGCTGCCCTGCCTGCCTTGCGACACAACCCGAGCCCGCATGCTGCCAACAAGACGCAGGCTCTTCAAGGCCCTAAACCGCCGGAATAACCCGCGTCGCCAGGTCCTCCAGGTGCCCCAGCACATCGTCAACGTCGCGGCTGATGCGACCCAGGTCTATCACCAGTCCGGACACGCCCAATTCTTCGTAGGTGTGGATATCCCCGGCCACCTGCTCTAAGCTTCCGGAGAAGTAGCTGCGTTCACCGGCAATTCCCTCCCGAGCCAGCCGATAATCGTGGGTCCGGAAGATGACCTCCACGTCGGAGGGCGCGCGACCGGCCCGCTCGGCTTGGGCGGCCAGTCGGCGCATACCGACGGCCAGTTGCTCGGGTTCTTCCATGGGAAACTGGGGATTTGAACCGATGGGGTACCAGGCGTCGCCCTGCTGTCCGGCGCGGCGGATGGCGGCCCGGCTTTCGCCCCCAACCCAGATGGGCGGATGGGGTTGCTGCACCGGCTTCGGCAAAAACGTTATGTCGGAAAAGCTCAGGTATTCGCCGTCAAAGGTCGGATTGTCGCTGGTCCAAAGTTCCTTGAAAGCCCTGATGTACTCGTCGGTTACTGCACCCCGCTCTTCGAAAGGCGGCAGGCCCAGGGCTTCAAATTCCTCGCGCATCCAGCCCGCTCCGATGCCCACCACCAAACGGCCCTTGGAGAGCACGTCCAGTGTTGCCAATGCCTTGGCCGCCACCATGGGATTGCGGTGCGGGACTATCATCACGCTGGTAACCAGCTTTATGCGCTGCGTTTGCCCGGCCAGGAACGACAGAACGGTCAACTGTTCCATAGCCACGCCGGATGTCGAACCCGGGAATTCCCCGCCTTCGGTATAGGGGTAGGTGGAGTCAATGCTGTTGGGAACCACGATATGATCGCCGGTCAGCAGCCAGTCAAACCCGAGTTCATCACCCCGGCGGGCAATTGCGGACAGGGCATCAGGCTCAGCCAGTGGCCCCCGACCGGAAAGCGCAAATCCAAACTTCATGCTGCACGCTCCTTTTTAGCGAATCCGATGAGACCAAACCCAAAGCCGCTAATCGTACAAACCTACGTCGGAGAAAAATTCCTTGTCCCAATCGTCGTGCGGGAGGTTATATTGAAGACTGGTATAGAGGTCGCATGCCCTGAACCACAAAAGTATGACACCCCTTGCCACCCGCTCCGGATCAAAGTCGACACGGAATCCGTGGGCCTTCAGGTGCCACTGGTTGTAGCCGGCGGCAAAAAAGTCGAACAGGAAAGGGGTGGGTTCGTCGGTGGCGAAAGAGGATGCCTGGAGAATTTCCGGCGGCGCTTCTGAGCAGAGCATGTTGGGGTTATCCGTGGCCAGCCGGATATATTTTTCTTCCTCTTCCGGGACGATGTTAGGCAGATTCACAGGCCGCTTCCTGGTCAAAAAATGTTCAAGTGTGGAGAGTGTAACAAATGAGGCCGGGTTACCCCGGCCCCGAATCCCATCAATGTACGCCCCGGATGATTTACAGGTTCTTTTGTGCGGAAACGTAGGTCTGCAGCTTGTTGTAAATCTGGATCCGGTTGCGCTGCGTGTCGGCGATCATCAGGCGCTCGCGAGGGGTGTCAAAAACCAGGGCCTGCGGCATGGCCAGCCGCCACTCCACCGACATATCCTTGACTTCCCGCCGCCGCCTCAGCCCCTGGGGGCTGGCGTTAATCACCGGCCTGGCCCACTTGGACAGCTCCCGCGCGTCGCCGACGAAGCTGGTCAGGAACCTTCCCTCCGGGGCGAATGCCTGCACCCGGCTGTTGCCCCAGTCGCAGATGTAAACGTCACCTTCGGGATCCACCGCCACGTCGGACGGGCGATTCAGTTGCCCCCGACCGGTACCGTAGGCGCCGAACTGGGCCACAAACTCGCCATCGGTGGTCAGCTTCTGCACCCGGTTGTTCTTGGTGTCGGCTATATACAGGTAGCCGTCCGGGGTGACAGTCAGGCCCCAGGGACTGTTGAACTGCCCTTTACCGTCGCCGAGGCTGCCAAACTCAGACTTAAATGTTCCGTCCAGGCCTAGCTTCTGGACGCGGTGGTTGCGCCCGTCGACCACGAACACCGTGTCGGAACCATCAATCAAGATTCTGTTTGGGCCCAGGAACTGGCCGGGGCCGCTTCCTTCACTGCCCCAATCCGAGATGAAATTGCCTTCGGGGCCAAAAATATTGACCCGGTTCATCCACTCGTCGGTCACGTAGACGTTCCCCTTGGAATCCAGCGCTACACCGGCGGGCCAGATCAGTTCGCCGGTGGCGTCGCCGTACCTCCCAAATTCTGTGACCCACTCTTCGTCTTCGTTCTCACCGCCGATGGTGTAGACGCCGATGCGGGCACCGTGTGACATCTGGTTCCACGGGGCGCCGGGGACGTATTCTGCTCCCCGGTTGACTACGTATACCTTGTCCTCTCCGGCCAGGCACATTGCAATCGGATTATTGAAGCCGGCGCCGGACGCCGCACCCCGGCCAACCACGCGACTGTAGTCAAACACCCTGCCGGCCACTAACTGGGTAACCATATAAAAGTCCTCCTGGCGCGCCTTTTTTCAGACGGCGCCCAGCCTTTATGCGTACTGGTACTCCCTCAGGGAAACCACCAACTGCAGCATTTCCGTCACCCGGTCCTCGGCATCGGGGGCGCCCCAGCGCAGGTCGCCTGCTTCCCTGGCGTGATTGACCATTTCCTGCCGGTTTTCAGCTTGTACCGTCAACGGCCCCATCAGGTCCAGGCAGCCGTCAACCAACTGCTCGGCGGTCATATCGCCCTTGGCTTGCAGGCGGTTTAGCATACTTCGAATTCCTGGCCGGTCGGTCTGGGAAAACATGTCCGCCGAGAAATTAATCCGCTTCATCAGTGAGCCGCTGTTGATCCACTCGGCTCCGGTGTGCCAGCCTTCCACGCTGGGAGGATTCATCAGTTCCTGGCCCATGTAGCTGGATTCCTTGGTGAGGATGCCGATGCCCGGGGCAGGGAACTCGTAGTCGCCCACCATCCTGAGGGTTCCGACCACAACCTCTACAGGACTCTTGATCTTCGCAAACCGGGCGTTCTTGAAGAAGTCGGAGTTAAAGAGCACCCGCAGCACCGGGGTTACCTCATAGCCTGAGTCCACGAAGGTCTGGGCCAGAAGTTCTATCGCCTCCGGATTGTTGGGCGGCGTTACCGACCAGGCCGGTACCTGGGGTTCATCAGCCACAAAAAAGTTGTAAAGGTGTCGCGCCACAAACCGCGCGGTAGCCGGATGAGCGCATACGATATCAATGATATCTTCGCCATTGAAGTTTCCGGTTTGGCCCAGGAACTCCTTCTCTTCGTCGTCGTGGTCCTCTTCCTGGTACTCGAACTCCCAGTCGAAACGGCCGTAAGCGCTGCGGGGAATCATCATGGAAATGGTCCAGCCCGTGAAGGCTCGGGAACATTCCCGAACATCATCCTCGGTGTAGTTGCCCACGCCCATGCTGAATAGTTCCAGAAGTTCGCGACCCCAGTTTTCATTAACCGCGTAAACATGGTTGTCGCAGTTGTCCAGCCAGTAAATCATGGACGGGTCTTTGGCCAGGGCCACCAGCAGATCCCGATAGTTGCCCATACCCATTTCCCGGAACATGTCTATCTGTTTGAAGACCTCGTGGTAGTGGTCAATCTTCGAGTAACCCGTGGCAAAAACTTGGTGCCAGAACAGAACCATCTTTTCCTGGAGTACCCGTCGGGTGTTCACCATATCATTCAGCCACACGGCGCCGCCCATGCCCGCGGACGTGGGAGGTTTCCAGTACCCGGGCTGGTAGCGCAGGAAATCCAGCCGGTCCGAGCCTTCTACAGTATCAGGATTCAGCAATTCTTCCACTGTTGCCTCGTAGCCGTTGGCTACCCGCGCTTCCAACTCGTCGCGGGTGGCGCCAAAACCGGCCCGACGCATCAGGTGGGCCATAAGTTCAATATTCTCGTTAGCCACCGTCCAATTACCTCCGTATCGCCGTATGCAGCCGAGTCTCCCGTTTCCAGGAAACCCCAGCAATAACTGACAGACACAACTAATTTGCCGCCAAGCTTGGCAGTACTGCAAGATTATCAATACTGGAACATTACCCTGTCAAGTTCGGCGCCGGCTTCAAGTCTGGGGAGGCTAAGGTAGCAAGGTAGCAAGGTACGTTGCAGTTCCGGTGACTTGGTTGCTCGACCATGTAGGGGCAGCCCTTGTGGCTGCCCTGTCTCCTAAGCAGAATTACCTGGAAAGGAACTCCACCGAAACCTATCCCTGGAAAACGCGTCTTAAGTCAATGCCATGCAGCAGGGTCATTTTGAAGATAAAGGGTCATGCTGAGCGCTGCCAAAGCACCGAAATCCTGGACTTCATGCACCTCCAAGCATCAGTAGTTGTGTCGAGGGGAACAATTAAGGAATTTAGAGCCTGCGCCAGACTCGTGGTGCCAACGGTCTTTGACTCTCCTACTTGACCGTCGAACTACAAAGTCGGTTAGGACTCCATAGCCGCGACGCTATGTCACAAGAGGCAGTGGAAATCACCGCTATGAATGTCCTCAAAGCAAACTGGGCCGTACCATCGGCCAATTTAACCCTCGAGTTTACGAGAGCGTAACATGTTTCAAGTTGCACTACCTTGGTTCCGGCCTTATACTACCCCTTTGAACAGTCAGGCCAACTTACTTGGAATCATACCTTTATGTTAATGGATTTATCCCGGGTGTTTTAGTTTAATTCTTAGCGTTACAATCCCTTCCCAACCACTCTATTGCCAAGCGATTCGGTGATTGGGGACCCTTAATCCAGTGAAGGCAACTTAACTCGAGGAGTCTCACATGGCATCAAATAAGTACGATATTGCCATGGGTATCGGCGGTGAGGCCGGTCAGGGCATCGCCACCCCCGGTGACATCCTGGCCCGCATTTTTGTCCGGCGCGGCCTGCACCTATACACTTACAACGCTTACCAGTCCATCATTCGCGGCGGTCATATTTTTCTCACCGTTCGCGCTTCCGACCAGGAAATCTACAGCCACGGCGACAAGCTGGACCTCCTCTTGTGCCTCAATCAGGACACCATGGACCGCCATCTGAACCTCATGGGGCCAGGCAGCCGGGTGATCTACAACGGCGATAACATTACCCCTGGCGAAGTTAACGACGGGGTTCATATGTGCCCCCTGCCCGTGGGCAACTTGAGCGAGAGCCGTAACCGCCTGGTTCAGAACACTATCGCCGTCGGCGCCATCATGTCCCTGATGGGAGTGGACTTCGAAGTTCTGGAAGAGAGCCTGTCCCTCCGTTTCCAGCGGCAGGGTCAGAACGTAATTGACGAAAACGTCCGGGTTGCCCGCGGTGGCTTTGACTACGCTGCGGAAAACTTTGTCCCCTACTACGACACGCTACCCGACGGCGGCAAGCCTCTGGGAGTATGGGCCGGCAACGACGCCATAGCTATGGGCGGAGCGGCGGCCGGGGTAAAGTTCTACTGCGCCTACCCCATGAGCCCTTCCAGCGGCGTACTGCACTGGATGGCTGCCAACGCCCGCAACCTGGGTATCATGGTCCGCCAGGTGGAGGACGAAATTGGCGTCGCCAACATGGCCATCGGCGCGGCCCACGCCGGTTGCCGGGCAATGTGTGGCACCTCCGGCGGCGGTTTCGCGCTAATGACCGAAGCCGTGGGCGCGGCCGGAATGATGGAAATTCCGGTGGTGTTCATTGACGTGCAGCGGGCCGGCCCATCCACGGGCGTACCCACCAAGACCGAGCAGGGCGACCTGTGGCAGGCGTTGGGCGCCAGCCAGGGCGACTTCGAACGATTCATCGTCGCCCCAAAGGACGCCCTTGACTGCTTCAACACCATGCCGGAACTGTTTAATCTCGTGGACCAGGCCCAGTGCCCTGCCATCGTCCTGTCCGACCTTCTTATCGGCGAGGGACGGTTCAGCGTTGACCCGGATGACATCAACATGCATCCCGCCATCGACCGGGGCCAGTTGATCACCGAACCTGCTCCGACCAATGGTTACATGCGTTACGAAAATACCGACACCGGTGTCTCCCCCCGCGCGTTGCCCGGCGTTCCCGGCTACGTCCACGTGGTTGCCACCGACGAGCATGACGAGAACTCGATACTGATCAGCGACGAATTTACCAACCCGCTCAAGCGCCGCATGATGGTGGAGAAGCGGGCCCGCAAGTTCCAGGACATCGTCAGGGAGATTGCCCCGCCGCAGATAGAAGGCCCCGAGGATGCCGAGGTAACCCTGATGGGCTGGGGTTCCACTGAAGGTGTGATCCGGGAAGCCCGCCAGTTGCTGGCGGATCGCGGCTTGACCGTCAACCAGTTGGCCATCAAGTGGATAGTTCCCTTCCACGTCGACGCCGTTACGGAAATAGTTAACAGCGCCAAAAAGGTCATTATTGTCGAAAACAACCACTCCGGCCAGTTTTACCGCTATATGCGCAGCGAAACTGGCCTTTCCGTTGACGCCCATATCCGGAAGTACGATGGCGAGCCTTTCATGCCCCATCACATAGCTGATGGTGTGCAGGATCTGCTCGCCGGCAAGACCGAGGTATTCGTCCCAACCCAGGAAATCATTGTATAGAGGGAAGGCCGATGACTACTACCGAGAGTAATACGGGAGATGTTGGTGCCGTTGCGTTAACGGCGCGCGATTTTAAAGGGGCCGTGGACCCGGACTGGTGCCCGGGGTGCGGTGATTTCGGCGTGCTGAACAGCCTGCAGCGAGCCGTAGCGGAACTGGGTCTGCAGCCTCATCAAATCCTGACGGTCAGTGGGATTGGTTGCTCTTCCAACCTTCCGGGGTACATCAACACTTACGGCATGCACACCCTGCACGGTCGCTCCCTGGCTGTGGCAACCGGCGCCAAGCTGGCCAACCACGAACTCAACGTAATCGTTACCGGCGGCGACGGCGATGGCTACGGCATCGGCGGCAACCACTTCACTCATACCGCCCGCCGCAACATCGACCTGACCTACATCGTGATGAACAACCAGATTTATGGTCTCACCACGGGCCAGATCTCCCCCACCAGCCGGGATGGGATGAAAACCAAGAGCACTCCCTTCGGCAGCGTGGAAATGCCGATTAACCCTATAACTTCCGCCATCATGAACGGCGCCAGTTTCGTGGCCCGGGGCTACAGCGGCGACGTACGCCACCTGACCAGCCTCATCGAGCAGGCAATCCAGCACAAGGGATTTGCCCTGGTGGACGTTTTCAGCCCTTGCGTTACCTTCAACCTCGATAACACTCACAACTTCTTCAAGGAGCGGGTGGTTAAGCTGGAGGATGAGGAGCACAACACCAGCGACTGGAAACTGGCTTGCGAAAAGGCAATGGAGTGGGGAGACACCATCTACACCGGCGTCTTCTTCCATGTCCCAGATGCACCGGCCCTGAACCGCCGAGAGCCCGTACTGGACGACGGCGGCCCGCTGGCCTTCCGCAAACTGGGCCTAAGCGAAGACCAGGCCCAGGGAATCATCCGGAGGATGATGTAGGGAGCCCTCGCAAGTTTTCCTTCCCCCGTCGAGGGGGCGGGTCAGGATTAAGGTGACGAGGGCGCTATGCTCTGGTCTCCTATTCCATAGTTAATAAAAAGGGGCGGGATTGAATCCCGCCCCAACTCTTTCCCCTGCCTGGATTCTTCCCCTTACCCCAGCGGCCCCTGGAAAACCTGGTCCACGTAAGTGTCCGACATCGGCTCCAGCGCGTCGGGCCAGTTGGCCGGTACCTGCCGCCGCAGTTCCTGGGGGCGCGGCTTCCCGCTCCAGCCAATCTGCTCCATGTAGTAGTAAAGCTGGATCATGTGACCGTCCGGGTCAACCCCGTAGGCCACGTAGTCAATGCCAGGGTGAAGTTCCGGCGGCATCTCCTTGAACTCCACGCCATTCTCCTTCAGGAAGCCCACCGCATTCCGTAGCTGGGTGTAGCTGCCCACCTCAACACCGAAGGAGGCGTTGGTGGTATGGGAACTGCAACCCAGTTCCTCCCGCAGCGACTTGGGGAACAGGGCCAGGCTGTGGTGCTCCGACCCGTTCCGCAGGAAGTACAGGCGCTGACCGCTGCACTCGGTCTCCTCCGTAAGCACAAAGCCCAGGTGGTTCATGTAGAAGTTCAGGGAAGCTTCCATGTCCTGCACGAACAGGTTAACCGGACCGATCTTGGTTATCTTGAAGGGCCGGGGCAGCATGACGCCTTCCACGTCGTACTTGGCTGGCAGTTGGTTCACCCCGCGGAAGCCCGAGAAAATGTCTATCCCCTTGGAAACCGCTTCCTCAACCTCGGCCTCTTCCGACATCTGGGGCAAGGCCGGCTCTTCGTGGAAAATGCGGTAGTACATATCATGGGGCTTGCTGCGGCGGGTCCAGTCAATCTGCTCGATACCGTAGTAAAGCTCGTTGATGTGACCGTCCGGGTCGTAGGGATAGACGTGCCAGTTGCTGCCCGGCATGTCTCGCCCCACCCGCTGGATGCCAATGCCCTGCTCTTCGAAGAAGTGGGCGCCGTCAACCACCTCGGCCAGCGCGCCGGTCTGCCAGGTAATCTGGTTGATGGTCACCTCGCCCTTCCCGCCGCCACCGCCGCCGGCCGCCACAAAGGCGTCCATCACGTTGCGGGGGAAGAGGACAAAGGCATGGTGGTCGCTGCCGTGGGTGAAGAAGTAGCCCCGGCCATCCTCAATGTGGGCCAGTTTCTCGCCCAGCCCCGGTATCTGCTTGAAATCAAGAACGTCAGACTCGTAGAACCCCAGCAGGTCCCTGTAGAAATGGACTGCCTCTGCCATGTTGTCCGAGTTGAACCCAAAGTGGCCCAACCGGCGAATCTTGAAAGGCCGGTCCAGCATCACTCCGCCAACGCTGTATTGCTTATTTTCCGTGGTAGTCATGGTTTGCCTCCAGTGGAAAGTTCTGCGTAAATTATCCACGAATTGACCCAAATGTCCACCAGTGAACAGGCATTGCGCCCTCCTGCTAAGGAGGCCCACAGCACCGTCGTTCCTGCGAGAGCAAGAACCTCGGTCACTGGCAGTCCAGAATGATGCCTAACAGCGACTACCCTCCGCCGCCGCCCGTTCAAGGTTCAGCGCCAGCAACCGCTCTAAAATGCCCTGATCATCCAGGTCAGCCGGCCACCCATACGCAGCCGCCACCGCCGCATCCAGTTTCTTGTGGACGTTATCCAGCCAGGTGGGACGGGCGTTATAAAGGTTGGTCAGCGTCCGCTTCTTCAGTTCCGACGCCGGCAGACCCGGCGGATTCAACCAGTTCTCCCGCAACTCGTTCAACTCCCGTGCAGCATCCTCTATAGCTATCCTCTGTTCCGCCGTGGGTTCAGGGAAAGGGAATGTTTCGAAACAGGTGGTTGGAGTGTAGCGGAAGCCGGACTCTACCTCACGAAGTTGAGTCCCCATTCCTCGGGCCCACAACTCGTGAATCCGGGAGTGGAGGACACCGAATGTGTAGTCATCTCCTTGGGCCACAACAATTAAGGCATGGTCTGGCAAGACTTCCTCGGCCACCCATTTAAACAAGCGATGCTTTGCTGTCGTAGGTGTGACAATGTACCGGCCAATGCCCCGGAGGGAATCCCGCATTTCAGCCCTTGGACGTTCATGTATCCACCAGTCTGATATCTTTGATCTGGATTTCTCTCGCTGAGGCCTTACAGCTTCGTTTATATATTCGAAGGGCCTTTCGTACAAAGCCGATTCTTCCATTGACTTGTCAACGCCAAAGTCTACTATCCATGTCCCGCTGGGACGTGACGTTATATCCTTACCGTTTACTCGCGGCCGGACAACGTCGGAATTACTCTTGCCATGTGGATTGGGATTATTTAGCATCTGTTGAGCTACCGAATCCGGAATGTCAAAAGGCCCACCCTTGGTGTCACCCATGAACGAAATGCCCCTATTGGCCTCTAGCCGGACTGCTCCGGTCAGATCAACACCTACGGTTAGATTGGAATTTATTGAATCTACCGGGGCACCATCCAACGCCCGGTCCGTCTCAGAGCCATCGTCAAACCCAATGACTGAAATATGTACAGCGGCGCCTTCGAGAATCCAAGGATGGTCAGACAGAGCCATGAAGATGTCGCCTGTCTCCTTTATTTGTTGCAGAACCCGCCGATTAGCGCCACCCCGAATGCCTTGAGTCGCCAGCAAGCCTACCCTGGTGGCTTTCTTCTCCTCCACCATCTTTCGTCCCTTCTCAAGCCAGTAGCAGACCAGATCGGCCTCAGCGGGCACCCTTTTCTCGTACTTCCCAAATAAGATATCAACGTAATGGTCACCCAAGTTCGTTCTTAATAACTTGCCGCCCAAAAACGGCGGGTTGCCGACGATAAACTCCGCCGCCGGCCAGTCTGGTTCCCCAGGGTTGTCCTGATCGGACAAATCCAAAATGGCGTCGGTTTGGCGGATGGTGTCCAGGGACGTCAGGATAGGACTATGGTCGTAGGGAAAGCCGTTGGCCTGGTGCCACTGGATGTAGCCAATCCATAAGGAGGTGCGAGCCAACTGCGTGGCGTAGTGGTTAATCTCCAGCCCCAGCATCTGGTCGGGCTTCACCGTCGGACGGAGGTCGTGCCAGCCATGGGCCGCCCCGAAGTCAAGGCCGTTTTCTCCAGGTCCAGCAGGGACCGCAGCGCCAGGTAGAGGAAGTTGCCGCTGCCGCAAGCCGGGTCCAGCACCTTTATTTCGGCCAGCCGTTTCTGAAAGGCTTCCAGACGGTTTCGTGCCCCCGTGCCGTCGTCATCGTCCAGGAAAGCCTCTATCTCCTGGCGGGCTTCTTCCCATTCCTGCCGCAGCGGGGCCATCACCACTGGCTCCACTACCAGCATAATGTCGTCGGCGCCCGTGTAATGGGCGCCCAGGTACGCCCGCTTGGAAGCGTCCAGCGCCCTCTCGAACAACGTGCCAAATATTGAAGGCTCAATGTTCTGCCAGTTCTTGCTGGTGGCTTCCGCCAGGCGTTGCAGGGCGACGGTACTGAGTTCAACGGTTTCCGAGTCGTTGAACAGGTCGCCGTTGAAATGCTGAATCTCGGCAGAGCCATACAGTCCACCCGTGGCCATCTGCTGGAAAAGGGTTCTCACGGCCCTGTTGAAAAGTTCCGGGTTCCTATACTGTTGGCGTACCAGATCATTGAACAATCCGTTGGGCAGCAGTCCTGCATCCTCCGCGTAGAGACAGAAGACAACCTGGTTAAGGTAATGTGCCAGTTTCTCTGGGTCCTCGTCCCGTTGTTCCATATCTGTAACGATGTATCGGAAGAGGTCGGCAGTTTCCCTGGTTACTTCCTCCACCGAACGATTGGGACGAAGGTCGGCGGGGGCTAAAAATACAGAGCGCAGTATCTTCAGGTTGTCCGGGTTGGTCAACTCCTCAACCCGAATCTTGTGCAGTACCGTCTCCATACCCGGAAAGTTGGTGCGGACCAATATCGTCTGGAATGAAGATACTATGAGCAGCGGGGGCGTTTTCAGATAGAAGGAATAGCGCAGCAACTGGGTAAAGGCCTCATCTAACTGGCTGTCACTGCCCTTGAACTCCCAGCCGAAGTGTTCCTCCAAATATGCGTCGGCAGAACCGACCGGAACTTTTTTCTCGAACGTAAAGGCTTCCGGATTACCATATTCCCCCGGCGTGGGATGGCCCACCATCCGGCAAATGTCCAGGAACATTTCCTGTGAAGCCTGTTTCTCGCCAAATGTCGTATCTTTCCACTTGGCAATAAATTCCGCTGGTGTCATATCCCACCTTGCTTCAGGCCGCTGGTGCCAACGGCTTTGGCCAATGTTAGCTTCTTCCCAGTTGCAGGTCTAGCTATCCCCGCTTCAACGTCGCCGTGAAAATTCCTGCCACTTTCTAGCCAAAGCTCCCTCTCCCGCCTCCCTCTGGGAGAGGGGCCGAAGGCGAGGCCACCCCCACTGACACAACCCCCTTGCCGCCCAGCGTTACCCATCCCTACCATGAGAGTATGCCCCCGCAAGACTCTGAACACTCCCCGCCTCTGTGGTCAAAAAAACTCCCTGAATGACCCTCCGGGGGACCCGCCACCGCCACTCAGGTAACAGATACAAAATGGGCGGAAATGAGCGGAAATAGCAGGAAAATAAATTTCACCCAGCCCCCGTCCAGGGCAACCAACTGGACTGAACCAATCGACAATATCGGCCCCATTTCTCCCCTCACCATGAGGGAGATGGGCCGGGGGTGAGGGCAAAACCAGGAGGCAATCCCATGACCCTGTCACAAATCAAGAACCAGGTACGTGCCCTGCAACGCAAATACGCCAAAGAGTTGGCCGTCCACCGACTCCGCCGCATGGCAGAGGAAATCTTCCACGACTGGAACGCCACCGTCGCCGAAGGCAACGAGGCCCCTGAATCGCATACCGTAATCTGGCGGATAGCCCAACGTGGCTTCCGCCTCTATACCTACATGTCCCTTAGCCACTACCTTACGCTCTGCAGAGAAGCGGGCAACACTCCCGAACCTCGCCAGATCGTAAGCGTCCTGTTGCCCTGGGCCGACACCGGCGGCTACCTGGAAGGTTTCCGCTGGGACCTGCCCGCCCGAGCCTGATCACCCCTCTCCCTTGGGAAGAGGGGCCGGGGGTGAGGGACCCATTCGTAAACAAAAACCATTGGTGGAAAACCCATGAACCGGTCCCAAATCGGGACCCGTGTCGACGCCCTCCGGCACAAGCACGCCCAGGCACTCTAAGTCGCCCGGCTTCATCCCCTGGACGGGGAGTTTTCCATCGAGTGGACTCGCGCTGTAGGCGACATCCGGTAACTCGCTCAGATGAATCCCTCTCGCCGTTTCTCCAGGGAAGGGGTGCCGTCACCGAACCAAAACCCGCCCCCTGCCTGGATGGACCCCGGCAGAGGGCGATAGTTGCGCATTTGGTTCCCAGGTGGCTGCGGAAGATCAAACCTTCCGATTGGATGGTTGGATGCTTGGGTTGCTGTTGTTCTACCCCTTCAGATACTTGTCAAAGAACTCAATGGTCCTGGGCCAGGCGATGGCCGCGCCTTCCGCGTTGTGCCGCTCCCCCGTCCAGTCCATGAAGGCGTGACCGGCGCCGGGGTAGGTGTGGAAAGTGTGCTCCTTGCTCAATCGGTTCAGCTCGGCGTCAAGCTTGACCATATCGTCCTGCGACGGATTACCGTCTGTCTCACCGAAATGGAAGAGCATCGGGCAGCTGATGTCATCGGCCAGCTCAAAGGGCGTCTTCTCGGCCTCGCCCCAAATGCCCATGATGTTGCCGCCATAGAAGGGGACCGTGGCCTTGAAAATGGGGTTCACCGCGGCCATCAGCCACGCAATTCGACCGCCCATGCAGAAGCCGGTAACGCCGATACGGTCGTTGTCTATGGCAGAGTTGTTCGTCAGGAAGTCCACGGCGGCGTTCATGTCCGCGATGATGTCCGCGTCGCTCAGGTGGCCCAGGCGGTCCAGGCGAGGACCGGACATGACCTCTTCGCTGAACTTGTGGAACAGGTCGGGCACCACGGCCACGTAACCTTCTTCGGCGAAACGGTCGGCCATAACCTTGTCAAACTCGTCCATACCGCCCACGTGGAAGGCAATCACCACGGCAGGAAAGGGACCGGAACCGCTGGGTATAGCGGCATACATGTCCATTTCTTCCCCATTAACGGTCAGCTTGTCCATAAAAGATGGCATATTGGTTCTACCTCCAAATCAAATCTATATAGTTGTCTAACCCGATACCAACAAGCACCGGCATTGTAGCAGACTGCAAGTCACTGGTTGAACTGGGCAGCTACGTCCATTGCGTTACCCTACCAGGCCTTTTCCAGCAACGGCAGCAACTGCTCGGGACTGGTAACCTCCATTGGATTGTTGCGCGATGGACCGTCCTCCAGGGTCATTTCTGCTATTGTCAGCAGGTCTTCCTGGGGTATTTCCAGCTCCCGCAGGCGGTGGGGCATCCCCAACTCCATGATGAACTCGTCAACCACCGCCGCCACTGCTTCGGCCGCCGCCTCGTCGCTCATCCCTCGGGTGTCCAGACCGGCAGCCTGCGCCAGCATGGCCTGTTTGTCAGCCGAGGCCGGACGGTTGAACTCCATCACGTAGGGCTGGGTTACGCAGGAAGTATAGCCATGACCCACGCTGTACTTGACACCGATGACATGGCCGATGGCGTGGCTAAGCCCCGACCCCACGCTGGGCGCGCCCATCATCGACATCCAGGCTCCCATCAGGCAGCCGAGCCTGGCCTCGGAGTTGCCCATCTCTTCCCTGGACTGGGGCAGGTTGCTGAACAGGAACTCCGCCGCCTTGGCCGTGGTGGCGTCGGTAGCTGGCTGGCTCCCGCGGCAGTACAGGCGCTCGATGCAGTGGTCCAGAGCCTTGACCCCGCTGGACAGCCACAGCCAGTCGGGAGTCCCCTCGGTCATATCCGGGTCCAGGATAATCAGGTGAGCGTAGAGGCCGGGGTGTCGGACTCGAATCTTATGCCCCGCCTGGTCGTCCAGGACATTGCCCCCGCCCAGGTTGAACTCTCCCGCCGACAGGGTTGTCGGGATCGACACCTGCAACGGCAGCTTGTCAGGATCAGCATCAGACCTGAAGTTGCCGCCTCCCTGGTGGCCTCGTTCCCGCAGTGCTTCCTCCGAGGTGATCCCCTCAGCCATCATGACGCCAATCATCCGGGCGGCGTCGGAAATGGTGCTCCCGCCCACGCCTACCAGCGTATCCACCTGATTGTCGATGGCTATCTGGGTTGCCTCAACCGCCGTTGCCAAAGGCGCCCGCTGGGGCAGGTTGGAATATACGGACATGCAACGGTCGCCCAACAGGGATTCCACCCGCCTGACCGTGTCGGTCTTTTCCGCAATGCTCCGCCCGGACAGCACCATCACCCGCTGGCTGCCCAGCCGGTCCAGTTCAGTCTGCAATTCTTCGGCCCGGCCTTGCCCAAACACAACGCGTGACGGCACCGGCGGCTCGTAAGTGCCCCGTAATCCCCCATTAGCAGCCATGGTTTCACCTCGCAACTGGCAAATTGTAGTTTCGCAGCAGTTTCAGTTGGACGTGAGTTTATCCCGCCTCTTGCCCACATACAACCCGTTACTACCGCTACCTTGCACTGGAGACCTTGCACTGGAGACCTTGCACTGGAGACCTTGCACTGGAGCTTCGTTGACAGTGCAATGTCGCCTACTTATACTCAAGCCAAATCCCCAAATTTCCATAGACAGCCAGCAGGATGGCTAGCTTCAAAAGACTTCTCCACTGGTACGGGCCCAAAGACTTGGTTATGGCCCGATAACCTGGGAACCCCCACTATGCAGTCATCCAATAGGAGGCCACCCAATGACCCAGACTCAAGCCAAAGACGGCGGGGACGCCATCCTGGAAGCCTTCCGCAACCTGGGCGTCGATTACATCATTTCCTCCCCGGGCTCGGAATGGGCGCCCGTTTGGGAGGCTTTGGCCCGCCAGAAGATAAACGAGACCGACGGTCCCACCTACATTAACTGCTGGCACGAGACCCTGGCAGTCGATATGGCCCTGGGCTACACCCGGGTTACTGGCAAGATGCAGGCGGTGCTACTTCACGCCGGCGTGGGTCTGCTCCAGGGTGGAGTGGGCATACACAGCGCCTTCCTGGGCGAGGTACCAATGGTAGTCTGCTCCGGAGAGGCCATCAGCTACGGCGAGAATCCCGAGCTTGACCCCCAGGGTCAGTGGTACCGCAACCTGAGCGTAGTCGGCGGTCCCAATCGATTTGTTGAACCCTTCGTAAAGTGGAGCGGCCAGGCCACCAGCCCCCACACGCTGTACGAACAGTTGGTTCGCGCCGGGGAAATGGCCCAGCGCGTTCCCAAGGGCCCCACCTTCCTGGACATTCCAATAGAAACCATGATCCATGGCTGGTCGCCCCCCGCCAAGATTCGCCGCGTCGCCCAAGCTCCCAAGACCCAGCCGGCCACTGACTCTATTGACCGGTTGGCGTCCCTCATTGCCAACAGCAGCCGTCCCCTGATGATTGCCGAAGGCTCCGGTCAGGATGTGGCGGGATTCGATAATCTGGTCAAGCTGGCTGAATTGATGGCCATACCAGTTACCGAGAGTGCTTCCATACATGCAAACTTCCCGAAGAGTCATCCCATGTACCTGGGAACTCCAGAAGCTTACCTGAACCAGTGTGACCTGGTGTTGCTGCTAGGCAGTCGCTCACCCTGGTATCCACCCAATGCCGGACCAGCCAGCGCCACGGTTGTGGCCTTGGGAGAGAATCCGCTCAAGGGTCAGATGGCTTATCAGAACCTGCTGGCCGATATGTACGTCGAAGGGGATATGACTATCACGCTGCAGTTGCTTGCGGAAGCACTGGAAGCAAACGGCGCCGCCACCGGGTCCAATGCAGCCAAGATTGCAGAGCGGCGGGAGTACTGGAAGGCCGAGCACGATCGGCTGAACGCCAACCGGTTAACTGTGGAGGAAGCGGCGCGAACCCGACAACCCATTGACCCGGCCTGGCTCTGCGCCGCCATCAGCGAGGCTATGCCCGACAACGCAGTCTATGCCGAAGAGGTAACGTCCCACCGGGGCCAGGTTATGCGCCACGTCCAATGGGACCGGCCCCAGAGTTACTTCCACCCCAACGGTGGCCTGGGCCAGGGACTGGGTCTGGCTCTGGGAGTCAAGCTTGCAATGCCAGACCGACCCGTTGTGGCTCTGATGGGAGACGGAGGTTTCCTCTACAATCCGGTGACCCAGAGTTTCGGCGTTGCCTGCGAAGCAAATCTGCCCTTCCTGACCATCATCTTCAATAACGGCAACTATGAGGCCATGCGCCGCAACCACCTGCATTACTATCCGAATGGCGACGCTGCCCATTCCGACATTTGGCATGGCGTCCACATCCCCGGCCCTGACTATCCCAAGCTGGTGGAACCCTTTGGCGGCTACGGAGTGAGGGTGGAAGACCCAGCCGACCTGGTGCCCGCCTTGAAGAAGGGTTTGGAGGCCGTCAACGAAGGACGCATTGCGTTGGTTGATGTGGTGCTTTCGATCTGACCACGCACCACTTGGAACCACCGCAACCGGGAAAATCAAGAATAATATAACCAGAACGTTGCACCTGAATCTCTGTTGGATTCGTGGGTGAGCAAGCTTACCGGAGGTAATTCATGGCAGATATAGTCCTGGGACTGGGCTCTTCCCACAGCCCCCAACTGAGCACACCATCCGAGATGTGGCTCACCTATGGCGAAGGTGACAAGCGTCACCAGGAACTGTGGGCTGCGGACGGCAACCCCTATTCCTTTGAAGAGCTGTTATCAAGCATTGACCGGTCGATGATTGAGAAAGAATTGGCCGAGGACAAAATGGCAACCCGTTACAACGCGTGCCAGCAGGGCATTGCCACCCTTGGGTCAACACTGGAGGACACTGCGCCCGACATAGTGGTGATGATAGGCGACGACCAGTTGGAATTATTCAACGAGGGCAACATGCCTGCCATGCTGGTTTACTGGGGCGATACCATCCGCAACGTGCCCATTTCAATTCCCGAGGCTGCGCCGCCTTTCCGCAAGGCCAACGCCTGGGGCTGGTTCGCTGACCGCGAAATCGACTACCCAATAGCGTCCGACCTGGGCCGCCACGTAATAGAGTACCTGGTTGACCAGAAATTCGACGTCGCCCACTCCAGGCGATTGCCCGAAGGCCAGGGAATGGGCCACGCTTTTGGCTATGTATACCAGCGCATTTTGCACCAGAAGGCCATTCCAGCCTTGCCCATCATGGTCAATACCTACTACCCACCGAACCAGGTAACTCCCCAGCGTTGCTACGAATTGGGTCAAGCTGTCCGTGCCGCCGTCCAGGAATGGGAGGGAGACGCCCGAGTGGCCGTCATCGCGTCGGGAGGCCTCAGCCACTTTGTCATCGACGAGGGCTTGGACAATCATGTCCTGAAAGCCATGCAGAACCGGGACGCCGAAGCCCTGTCATCCATCCCGAAGGAAAAACTGAACTCCGGCAACTCGGAAATCCGCAACTGGATTGCGGTGGCCGGCGCCGTAGAACATCTCGATATGAAGGTTGTGGACTACGTTCCCTGTTACCGTTCTCCCGCCGGCACCGGCTGCGCCATGGGCTTTGCCCAGTGGACTTAGGGAACCAGTGCAAGACTAACGCTACAAAGCTGGGAGTCATTACTTCGTCTGTGCTTCTAACGTTGAGCGTTGCCTGCGGTCCTTCGGACGCCGACGTTGCGCAGGCAGCCGAAGAGTCCATCTCAAATCTGGCCAGCATCGCCGTGGCAAACCTTGGCTGCTCGCTGACAGAAGCTTTTTCTGGCGGAGGGAATTCGTTGGCGGTAATGGAACTAAACTCAACCCGGATGGAGAAGTTGACGGAGTCCCTGGAGTTAGAAACCGACGCCAGCAATCGGGAAAAAATGAAGGTCATAGAGGAAATGAACCTCCTGTCCCGGAACTGGGAGAACGAACTGGAGGCAATCGGTTGCCCTGTTACTGATTCGTAAGTCCTCGCGAGTCCTCCCAGATTCCCAAATTACTTAGGCCATCGTCCTGGAGAGATACCATGCTATCCCACATTGAAAACGAAGCCCTCACTCGAACTGACCGCGGAACGCCTATGGGCGAAGTTATGCGCTGCTACTGGATGCCAGCCCTGCTGTCGTCGGAGCTTCCGGAACCGGACTGCCCGCCAGTCAGGGTGCGCTTGCTGGGCGAGGACCTGGTGGCATTCCGTGACTCCCAGGGTCGCGTCGGACTGCTGGACGAGTACTGCCCCCACCGGATGGCCTCCCTGTTCCTGGGGCGCAACGAGGAGTGTGGACTGCGTTGTGTCTATCACGGTTGGAAGTTCGACGTGGACGGCAACTGCCTGGACATGATGAACGAACCGCCCGAGAGCGACTACCACACCAAGGTGAGCATCAAGTCCTACCCCACCCTGGAAAGGGGCGGTGCCGTATGGGCCTACATGGGCGAACCGGGCAGCCAGCCTCCGCCACCACCCGACTTCGAGTGGGCCACGGTCCCCGAAACCCACCGCCACATATCCAAGAACTGGCAAAAGTGCAACTGGCTCCAGTCTTTGGAGGGCGGAATAGATACCGCTCACGCGCCAATCCTGCACCGGACCATCACCACCAACACCGATAAGGCAGGCATTGGTATCAACACTGATTTTGTTACCGGGGGAGCTCCCACTCTGGAAGTGGACGTAACCGATTACGGATACCAGTACGTAGGCATTCGAGACCTGGGCGAACGGGGCGACTTTGTCCGGACCTACCAGTACATTATGCCCTTCCACCAGATGCGGCCTCGGCAGTCGGGCTACAAGGGCCAGGCCGCCAAGCAGGTGATCGCCGGTCACATGTGGGTGCCCATGGACGACTACAACTGCATGATTTACAACTGGGTTTACAGCTTCGGTCCCGAACCCATTACCGAAGAGGAATGGGACGAGATTGAGCGGGGCTACGGCCGAGGGCCGGACGATATGCTTCCCAATTTCCGGAGCAAGGGCAACCGGGAAAACGACTGGCTCATTGACCGCCAGGTCCAAAAGTACGAAACCTTTACCGGTATCAACGGCATCAACGCCCAGGACGTGGCGGTGCAGGAGAGCATGGGCGCCATTGTTGACCGTACCCGTGAAAACCTGACCCGCAGCGACATGGCCATCATCCAGGCCCGCCGCTTGTTGCTCCAGGCCGCCCAGACAGTGGCCGACGGCGGCCTTCCGCCGGGCGTGGCCCCCAGCTACTACAACGCCCGGGCCATTGAGGGCGTCCTGCCCAAGGGAGCCGACTGGCGGGCGGAAATGTTGGGATTAATGCACCCCACAAGCCAATAGTTGCAAGGTGTGTGTGATGTCTGGCAGTTGGCAGGCCGTCTAAGCTGGACTGGCGACTCGCCTTAGACCGCCCTTATTTCCCGGTTCGTTGTTCTTGATATACAGGAGGACTGCCATGCCAGCCAGGACCGGAGCGAACTACCTGGAACGCCTGCGCGAAGCCCAGCCAGAGATCTACATGGAGGGCCAGCGTATCAAGGACGCCACTTCCCATCCAACCCTTGCCAACGGCGCCCGCACCCTCGCCTCCCTCTACGACTTGCAACACCATCCGGAAACTGGGCCGGACATGACTTTTAAGTCCTCCACTTCAGGCGACCAGGTGGGACTGTCCTTCATCATTCCCAGGAGCCACGAGGACCTGGACCGGCGGCGGATAATGATGCGCCACTGGGCCCGGGTCAGCTGTGGAATGATGGGCCGCACCCCCGATTTTCTTAACGTGGCAGTGATGTCCATGGCGGCGGCCAGCGAATTCTGCGGCCAGAACCGACCTGAGTTCAAGCAGAACATAGAAAACTACTTCGAGTATATCCGCGAAAATGACCTTACCCTCACCCACACCCTGGTAAATCTCCAGCGAAGTCGCTCTCCCTTGACTACCGCACTGGAGGATCGTACCGACGTAGCGCTGGCAGTAGTCAAGGAAACCGACGCAGGCATAATCGTAAACGGCGCAAGAGTGCTGGCGACCCTTGGACCACTATCGGACGAGATTATCGTCTACCCAGCCCGCACTCACCGGCTTCCCGGGGACGCGGGTGAACGCTACGCCTTTGGGTTCGCCCTTCCCTGCAACACGCCTGGAATGAAGTTCCTTTGCCGGGAAAGCTTTGACGTGGGCCGCTCACACTTCGACCACCCCCTGGGTTCACGGTTCGAAGAGATGGACGCGGTCGTCTTCTTCAACAATGTGCTGGTGCCTTGGGAAAGGGTATTCCTGCTGGGAGACGTGGAACTGGCCAATACCTGGGCGGAGGCAACCAACCGCAACGCCCATACGGGACACCAGGTTGTTACCAAGAACGTAGTCAAGTGCGAATTCATGCTGGGCCTGGCCAACCTGATGACCCGCACTTTGGGGTCGACTCAATTGCAGCAGGTGCAGCAAATGGTCGCCGAGATCATCCAGAACCTGGAGGTCACAAAGGCGCTGCTGCATTCTGCGGAAGTTGACGCTAAAGTTGACCAGTGGGGCGTAATGTGTCCCCCTTATATGCCCCTGCTGGTGGCCCGCAGCCTTTTCATACAGATGTATCCCCGCATGGCAGAGATACTTCACTTCCTGGGTTCCAGCAGCCTGATGGCATTGCCTACCGAAGCGGACCTGAACGGGCCACTAGGCGAGGAAATCCGTCAGTATTTGGACACGGATACCGCCAGCGCCGAGGATCGGGTGCGCCTGTTCCGCCTGGCCTGGGACACCTGCTGCAGTTCTTTTGCCAGCCGCCAAGTCCTCTACGAGAGGTATTTCGGTGGCGACCACATTCGTAACGCCACGGTCCTTTACAGCATGTATGACAAGGGACCGGCCAGCGAGTGGGTGCAGGAATTCCTGGAGATGGAATAGAGCTATGCTGTCACATTGACCGCAACAACCGGACAGGCAAATTGCTCAAGTTTGTAGCCTGTCCGTCGCTTACATGCACAGCATCCCCCCGTCAATTGTCACCACCTGACCGGTGATAAAGGACGAACGGTCTGAAGCCAGCATAAGGCACATGCCCACTATGTCTTCCGCTTCGCCCAGCCGTTTGAGGGCCGTGGCCTGAACGGTACGGTTCACTTGTTCATCGTTGCGCGCTTCCCGCCAGCGTGGAGTGTTGATGCTGCCCGGGGCAATGGCGTTGACGTTGATATTGTAGGGCCCCAACTCCCGGGCCATGGTAGCCGTCAGGCCGATGATGCCCGCCTTGGATGCGGAGTAAGCTGCCGATGTGGGTTCCGCCGAGCCGCGCCTGCCCACGATGGAGGCCATGCTGACCACCTTGCCGTAGCGGCGTTCTTTCATGTGAGGCACCACCGCGCGGAAGCAGTAGAAGCTCCCCTTCACGTTGACGTCAAAGTTGTGGTCCCAGTCCACATCATCCAGTTCTTCCAGCGAACCGGTGAGGTTGGGGCTTACCGCGTTGTTTATCAGGATGTCTACTTGGCCGTACTCGTCCAGAGTCCGCGCCGTTGCCGCTTCCACCAGGGACCGGTCGCTCACGTCGCAGGGTACGGCAATCGCCTTTCCGCCTTGTTCCCGAATGTCGCTCACGGTCGTATCGGCGCGCTGGCGATCCAGCTCTGCAATAGCCACTGACGCGCCCTCCCCGGCGAAAGCAAAGGCAAAAGCCCTGCCGATGCCATGGCCCCCTCCCGTGATAAAGACAACCTTATCAGAGAATCCCAGATCCATTCTCACTCCTCCAGTCTTTTGCCATTCAGCCGGCCTTCGCGCATCTTCATCTACCGGCTTTTCAAACAGATAGGCATTTTACAACACTTGCCAAAACAGCACCAAAATCCTTCCGTAGTCGTATCATATATTGTAGTCTCGGACTTACGGGAGACATATAATTGTTAATGTTACGTAAACTGAATATTGAGAAAGCAATTCTTGCTTCAAGGCTGCAGTCTGCCCAACCATTCCAGGAAGAGAGACAGTCATGAAGGCATTAGTTTTGAAGGAACAGGGTGGCCCCCTCCACCTGGAGGAAGTGCCCGTTCCCGAGCCCGGCAACGGCGAGGTATTGGTAAGAGTCCGCGCTTGCGGCCTAGGCCTGACGCTGGTTTGGAATCTCAAGGGCCGTGGTTTTGGACGGGGCACGATACCGGACAAGGTGCCTCGCATTATCGGTCACGAAATCGCCGGCGATGTGGTCAAGACGGGCCCCAACGTTTCATCCTACAAGGCTGGCGACCGAGTTAACGTCTACTTCTATTTGACCTGCGGAAACTGCCGCTGGTGCAATGTTGGGCGAGAAGACCTGTGCGACAACCACGCCGGTTACGTAGGGCGTCAAATCGACGGCGGACTGGCCGAGTATGTCGTCCTGCCCGAGCGCAACCTCTGCCATATTCCACCGGAAATGGGTTACGTTGATGCTGCCGTGACGGCAGACGCCATCGCGACGCCGGTACACGTCTTGCGAGAGCGGGCCCACGTCCGGGCGCCGGAAACAGTGCTGGTGGTAGGCGCCGGTGGCGGCGTGGGCATTCACATGGTTCAAATGGCCAAGGTACTGGGGGCACGAGTCTTTGCCGTGGACATCACCGCCGATAAATTGGCCCTGGCCCGCGAGGCCGGAGCCGACGAGACCATCAATTCCAGGGAAGTCGGGTTCGATGAAGAGGCCCGACGCCTGACCGGAGGGCGCGGCGTGGACGTGGTCGTGGAGATGGTTGGCATCGCCGAAACCATGCAGTGCAGCCTGGACAGCCTGGGCAAAGGCGGCCGCCTGGTATTTGTCGGGTCCTACGACGGGCAGGCTACCCTGCCACTGAACGCCCGCTCCCTGAGCAACGAACTTATCCTTACCGGCTCCAGATACTGTAGCCGCCAGGAATTGGCAGAGGCCGTGGAACTGGTGGCACAGGGCCTGATCCGGCCTATGGTGACCCGCATCTGCCAGATGGAAGAGGCCGAAGAAGTCCTGCAAAGCATTGAGGCCATGGAACAGCCGGGGCGAGCCTGTGCAGTGCCGCCCTGAGCCAGGATGACGCGACAACTTTGAGGCATTTGCAGATCGGTTAACAAGCTCGGGTTGACCTCCAGTCCGGTACCGGATAACAGAGTTCAAGCTCCTGACTTGAGGAACAATCTGAACCAGGAGGTGAGCCATGCCATACCTGCCCATTGAGGACTACGGAATCATCGGCAATATGCATACTGTGGCGCTTGTAGGAACAAACGGCTCCATTGACTGGTTTTGCACGCCCAACTTTGACTCGCCCAGCGTGTTCGCCGCCATTCTGGACGAGAAGAAAGGCGGGCACTTCAAGATTGCCCCCGCCTTTTACCAGGAAGACCTGACCACCAAGCAGATGTATTGGCCGGAAACCAACGTCCTGGTTACCCGCTTCCTGTCCTCCGAAGGCGTCGGAGAGGTCATTGACTTCATGCCGGTGGGCGAGCATCACTCGCAGCACAACCACAACGAACTTATCCGTCGAGTGAACGTGGTTCGGGGAACCATGACCTTCCGGATGGAATGCTTTCCGGCCTTCAACTTCGCCCGCGACAGGCATGAAGTCCACGTCAACGGCAACGGCGCAGACATGATTTCCGAGGGCATCACTATCAGGCTATCCTGCACCATGCCGCTGGAACGGTCCGGTGACGGGTTAGTGTCCGAGTTCACCCTGCAGGAAGGACAGACCGCCACCTTCGCCCTGGACGAAACCAGCAACAACCTGGCGGCCGTCCATCCCTTCGACGAGGCCGAGAGCGAAGTCCTGTTCAATGATACCGTGGCATTCTGGCGACGCTGGCTCTCCCAATGCACTTACCGGGGCCGGTGGCGGGAAATGGTTCACCGGTCGGCACTGGTGCTTAAGCTGCTAACCTACGATCCCACCGGCGCCATTGTGGCCGCCCCCACCTGCAGCCTGCCCGAGGATGTAGGCGGTGTCCGCAACTGGGACTATCGGTATACCTGGATCCGGGATGCGGCATTTACTCTCTACGCTTTGCTGCGAATCGGGTTTACCGAGGAAGCCAGCAAATTCATGAAGTTCATCGAGGCCCGGGCCAAAGAACTTAATCCCGACGGCTCCTTGCAGGTTATGTACGGGATAGACGGGCGTCACGAACTTACCGAGGAAAGCCTCTGGCACCTGGACGGTTACAAGGGTTCGACGCCGGTCCGCATTGGAAATGGGGCCTACAACCAGTTGCAGCTGGACATTTACGGTGAGCTAATGGACTCCGTGTACATCTACAACAGGCACGCCGAGCCCATTTCCTTCGACTTCTGGCTCCATCTCCGCAGGCTGACCGACTGGGTAGTAGAGAACTGGAACCGTGAGGACGAGGGCATCTGGGAAGTCCGCGGCGGGCGGAAGCACTTCGTGTATTCCAAACTGATGTGCTGGGTGGCCCTTGACCGGGCAATCCGCCTGGCGGATGCCCGCGCTTTCCCGGCCGACCGGCCCCGGTGGGAAGCCACGCGGGACGCCATATACGAGGAAATTATGGAGCACGGCTGGAGCGAGGAACGGCAGGCCTTCGTTCAATCATATGACAGCGATTGCCTGGACGCTTCGAACCTGTTAATGCCCCTGGTGTTCTTTGTGGCCCCATCTGACCCGCGCATTTTGAAGACTATTGAGGCCACGAACCAGTCGCCCGAACAAGGGGGCCTGGTGTCGAACAGCCTGGTTTACCGCTACAACATTGAAATGTCGCCCGACGGACTAATGGGTTATGAGGGGTCCTTCAACATCTGCACCTTCTGGCTGGTGGAAGCCATGAGTCGGGCCGGGCGCTATGACCCCGATGCGCTGGACCAAGCCAGGCTAATCTTCGAAAAGATGCTGAGCTACGCCAACCACGTGGGACTTTATGCCGAGGAAACTGGTCACAGCGGCGAGGGCCTGGGAAACTTTCCCCAGGCGTTTACTCACCTGGCCCTGATCAGCGCCGCCTGCAACCTGGACCGGGACATTGACACTGCGGGCCAGGTGAACTGGTAGCTCGTTCACCAAGAAAGGGATTTTGGGAGAGAGTTTCAATGGCCCCTCTTGATAGATTCAGAGGGGCCATTCTCGTGAACCGATGTCCGAAGCCGATTCTTACTGGGGAGTCGGTTTCCGGCGGTCGTCCAGGCGGCGGGCCTTGGGGAGGACGCCCGTTCCGGTCAGGGGGGCCAGGCTGTCGGGTTCCACCATTTCCACCTTGATACCAACGTTAAGGCGGTCGCGGAAGGTGCGCTCCAGGTCTCGCTGGATGGAGTCCAGGTCAGTGGCGTCGGGAGTGTGCTCCACCTGCACAGTCATCTCTTCCCGGTTGACCAGGCTTTCCACGATGCAGTAGTACTCGCCCGTCACGCCACTCTTTGTGGCCACGATGGTTCCCACACCCTCTGGCCAGACGTTTACGCCCCGCAGCTTGACCATGAAGTCGGAGCGGCCGTGGATGGGGTCAATCTTCTGCATCCAGCTGCCGCACTCGCACTGGCCCTGGGGCCACAGGCGGGTAACGTCCTTGATGTCGTAACGGACGATGGGATAGTTTTCCTTGTAAAGGGCGGTAACTATCATCGTACCCAGCTCACCGGGTTCCACTGGCTCGTAGGTTTCCGGGTCCACAATCTCCACGATGAAGGCGTCTTCCCAGATGTGGTGCCCACCGCCGTAAGGACACTCCGACGATATGGCCTGGACCTCGTGCATGCCGTAGGTATCGTAGGCAGGGACACCCCAGGCCTCTCGCACCAGGTCAGACTTGCCGAAGCATTCCACCAGCTTCAACTTCAGGTCCTTGCCTACTTCCAGGCCCATTTCCTTGGCCACCTGGGACATGTGGAGCAGGTACTCGGGGAAGCCCACGAGGGCATTGACCTGCCACTTCTGGGCGATTTCCAAGGCCCGGGTGGTGCGGGTTACCACGCCGGCGCTGGTGGTGACGGGGATGCATCCCAGCCACTGCCACAGGGACTCGTGGGCCGAGTAGGCCGCGTTGTGGGTGGAATAGAGCAGGGTATTCATCACCACGTCCCCGGGCTTGAACCCGTGCCAGTAATAGGAGCGGGCCCGCAGGATGTTGCCTACTTCCCGGTCCCAGGGCGTGTAAAAGGTAGGACGGGGCTCGCCCGCGGTACCGCCGCTGGAGTGGATGCGCCAGGGAATCTCACCGGCCAGAACATCACGTCCGACGTAGTCGCCGAAGGGGGGATGAGCGTCCACGCTCTGGCGGATGTCCTCCACCGTGTACATGGGGGCCTTCTTAATGTCTTCGATGGTCTTGATGTCACCGGGTTCGACTCCGGCGGCATCCCACTTGCTGCGGTAGAAGGGAACTTTATAGGCCCGGGCCACAGCTTCCCTCAGGCGCTTTTCCTGCAGAGCCCGGATTTCCTCGAGGCTTAGCATAAAGACGCCACGGAAATAGTCAGGGGCGGGCGGGTACTCCCGCACCAGTTCTTCAAAGTCTATGGACTTGTAGTAAAAGGGAACGTCGTGGAACTCTGCGTTCTTCAGCACGGGATGCCTCCTAATTCAAGGGTAGGTTGATGTGGCAACCGGACAATGAGATTTCTTGCATGGTTAGTTTTCGGGGATTTCATAGTGGCAACCACAATACTAGGGGATAGCCAGGGGCAAACGGTGGCCTGCTCCCACCCCCACGAAACGGCAGACCGGGAGCCCCGAACAGTCAATGAGCCTATGTGTGGCATTCTCAACAGTATCTTCGTTATGGGAGACCCAGATAAAGACCACGTGCTTGCACACATAGGCAGCTCCATAAATCTTCCGTTTGCGACTGCGAAGTTCCTTCAGCCTCTCCTTGACATTTTCCCTACGGTCTTTATTCCTAACATTGGATTGATCAAATACCAGGGTGAGCTTGTGTTTGCGCCGTTGGGCGATAGTTATTTCGGCAAGTTCGGGAACATTCAAGTGCTTTTTCCGATGTTGCCCGTGGCCCCGTTCTTTTTTACCTGGTACCCGAAGCCCAGTATCTGGGTCGAGAAATAGGTGCCTCTGGCATTTCTCGCCAACCTCAACAACCATTTTCCTATCGGAAGTGTTGCCCTTCGCTAAATCGATTCCCAAAAACTCCGCGTGCCGGCGATCGAAGCCATCGTCCCGTTCTGCGTCAAAATACATGGGATGCACAGCCCACCCTTCCGGCTCCGCCAAGCCGCGGATGACTTCTCTCTTAACGATGTCGAAGGAATCTCCAAAGAAAGCGGGATTCATAGGTCATCTCAATAAGGCTCTGTAATCAACTGGCGAGATCACCATCTAAACAGAACCTCCGCACGTTAACCCTCCAGCTTCAGGGCTTTAATGGCGTTGGTGCGGACGAACTTTTCGTACACCTCGGGCCTGATGGTGCGGTGGGCTCCGCCCCAGTCGAAACCGTTGTCCACAATTTTCTGGTAGTCGTCCAGCCACACCTTGGGGTTGATGGCGGGGTAGTCGCTGCCGAATACCAGCTTGTCCTGAAGCACCGTGTTCATGTACTGGAAGACGATTGGCTGGGTGGCGTAGATGTAGCGGGGCAGCCAGCCGGACAGGTCCAGGTAGACGTTCTCGTGGCGCCAGCAGACGGCCAGTGCCTCCTCGGTCCAGGGCCAGCCGAAGTGGGTCATGATAATACGCAGGTCGGGGAAAGCCGTGGCCACATCGTCCAGCATTACGGGGCGACACCCGTTGATGGTACAACGGGTCATGCGGGTGGTACCGGTATGGACCAGGATGGCGATGTCCAGCTCAACGCACTTGGCGTAGATGTCCCACATCAGTTCCTTGTCGTTGGGACAGAACTCCTGGTAGGCCGGGTGAAACTTCAACCCCTTGCAGCCCAGTTCCTTGGCCGCCCGCTCAATCTCCCTTAGGGCCAGGGGACCCATGTGGGGGTCCACACCAGCGAAGGGAATGAACAGGTCGGGGTACTTCTCGGCGTAGAGGGCCAGGTAGTCGTTGGGGAGGGCCCGGCCCCACTGGTTGTAGGAGACCATGTTAACGATGACCGCCTTGTCGATACCGGACTCCTGGAAGGTTTCGTAGGTCTCGTCGATGGTTATGAACTGCTTGCCGTGGTGGGGCGCTTCGGGGCTGCGGCCAAAGAAGTCGTAGTGGGCTTCGGTGTAGGATGGCCCATGCCCGAGGCAGGTTTCCTGGGTAAAGGGATGGATATGAATGTCGATGGGCTTGATAGCCGGGGTGGTCATCAATTCCTCCTGGAAAGAACCGGGAAATTTTCCCGCCTATCTTATACCCTAGCTGTCACAGGGGCAAGGTGAGCCCTCATCACGACCCATCTCTTACAAGGAAAGCGTTTGCGTGCCAGAACCCGGGCCGGTGGTCAATCCAGCGCCAGAGACCCAGGTACGCCCCTGCCGGTGTCAGATACACGGAATAGAGGTCGATTTTATTTTCCCTCCATTTCCGCTCATTTTCGTCCATTTTGTAGCTGGGGTTGTATTGTTGGTGGGACCTCTCCCACGCCCAGGGGGCACCGCCGCGCCCGCTGCATATGGGCGACTTCGACGGGGTGGACACGCCCTCACCCCGGCCCCTCTCCCTGAGGAACAGGGTTAAGCACAGTTTCGTTTTCCCTTCGTTTTTGCTCATTTTCGCCCGTTTTGTTGCTGGAAAGGAGTTGCAAGTGGTGAGGCCTATTCAGCCCCGAGGCTTAAGAATGAGTGAGCTGGTTCGGACAGGGCAAGGTCGAATTATATATATGGTAGGGGAGGGTCACACGAGCTGGGAAGGAGTTTGGTGCCAGTTCCGTCTCCTTGCCGGAAGCCTTGCCCGCCACCTTTCATTGTGGTATTAACTCTGCAAGCCGACATGTCCCTGGTCCATTTGAAAAGGAGTCTTTCGATGACTACTCCCAGAATACCCCTCGCGAAGGAAATTGACCGCGTCCCCTCCAGCCGGGTGCCATTGGACGCCGGTCAGGAAACACGATACAGGCGATTGGAGGAAGAAGCCACCATGGTGGACGTCCACCAGCATCCCATGATTTTGCCCGAAGACGTCAGCCGCCTTACCGAGTACCTGCGCACCAACATCTACGGCTGGGGCTACGAGGCGGTGCGGCAGGGTGGGTGGACGGCGGTGACCACAGCCAACATGTTCCGGTGCCTGGTCAACAATCCGGACATGTCCTTCGCCGAATTTGACGACATTCTCACCGAGGTGGGCTTGATGCTGTCGGACGTGGACCGGCAGGAAGGCGTGGTCAAGGTTACGAACGCCAACGAAATCGAGGCGGCCAAGCAACAGGGCAAGATCGGTTTTCTTCCAACGCTGGAGCACTTGGCCATCGGCAATGACATCAACCGGCTGGACATTCTGTACAGCGCGGGGGTGCGGCTGGCGGGACTCACCTACAACCGCAAGAACTACATCGGCGACGGGCAAAACGAGCGCAATGCCGGCGGACTGAGCGAGTTCGGCGTTGAAGTAACCAAACGTATGAACTCATTGGGGATGTGCATTGACGTTTCCCATGCGTCTGATCCCACGGCAATGGATGCCATCGAGTTTTCCGAGGCGCCCATAACCTTCAGCCACAACGCCTCGTACACGCTGCGGCCTACTACGCGGACGCGACGGGACGAGGAGCTTGTTGCCTGTGCGCGGAAGGGCGGGTTGATCGCCATTACCGCAGTGCCAAACTCCTTGAGCGACGACCCCAAGCAGGATATTGAGTGTGTGCTGGACCATTATGATTACATGGTGAACCTCGTGGGAGTGGACCACGTGGCCATCGGCACCGACACCAACGTGGGGGACCACGTTGACTTCCACCACTTCGTCCTGAACCGCTCTTACGACGAACTGCCGGCGCCCTACCTGGATGGTCTGGAGTCGCCCGCCGACGGAGTGAATGTCATTCGGGGGCTGATCAGCCGGGGGCATTCAGACGAGGATATTCTGAAGATAGTGGGGGGGAATGCGCTGGCGTTTTTCAGGCGGGTGATGGGGTAAGACGTTCGCAAGGCAGGGAGCAGCTGGTGAAGTCGATATTCCGTTCAAAGTGAAAGGGCGGACTCTAAACTAAAGCCGAGGTGAAATGTACATATCGCCGGACCGCACTGTTGTTGTCGACCCAGTTGGTGCCTGGAGGTGACATTATGGCCTGTGGACATTCAGCTCACACAATCAGCCGTGCCACTCCCTGTCGTTAGCCATATGAATGTCCAAACGCCCTAGCTTGGGGGACGTTATTGACGAGGCATACATGTTGGTCAGAGATGATTTGCCGCCCATAGCAACCTCCGCCATTGGCCGAAGCCCGCACGCTTTATCGAGGGTCGACTACATACAGACCCGGCAAAGGCCTAATATGCAGATACGGTCTTTCGTTCTTTCGACTGGATATCCGGCAGGACATCAACCAGCCTCTGTACACCATGTCCCGAATCTTATAGTCAGCCATCCCTTGAGCGACCCGCCCGGCTGCTTCTGAATCTTCCGAGCCGTCATTCTCCTGGGTGAAGTATCCCGTGTCCTTGCTCTCCATAAGCCCAACCACGGACTCCAAATCGGTTATGTGAGATTGGAAGAGTCTCATAGGATCGGACTCGAGGCGATTGGCATATTTACGTTTGAGCCAGCCAACCCCCGAGAGAATGCCAACCACCCATCCAATAAAACCAACAAAAGCAATTAGGTCGAATATATTAACCTCGTTTGTGAAGGTGAAGCCCATCTCGTCACAGCCTCCGTCAAGTGGAACTCGTGTCGGCCAAGGGAAAACGAAGGCCTCTGTGGACCTCCTTCAGGGAAGGATTGTCAGGGCCGGGTGAAAACGGATGTGCGGCATCCACAGTCCTGCTTTCTATGGCGCAAGCAACTCCTCCTCACTGATGGTATCACTGGAGCTGCTACCTCCGCTGTTTCCCGGGGAATGCACCTGGAGTGGGCTGCATGTCCACACGCCTTAGGACACGTCGACCCTTTTCGGTCGTCGTCAAGAACACCGAAATGCACATCCCACCTTGGCATTGGTTTAGTATCTTGCATTGGTTCTCTGGGTCCCAGGCAGGACTTTATGCAGGACTCTCGGCCCCTCAGGGAAGCGCAGGATGAAATACTCACTGATCCAGGAAGTCTGCCTCTTTTCAGAAGGCTGGTGAGCAACTACTCTTCCTTAACCTATCGCTTGCCCATGTTGTATAATGGGCCGAGCATACGAAGAGCAACCAAATACACTTCCGGAGGTATGATTCAGTGAAGTTACTGGTAATAAGCGGGGGACGTCACCCCTACGAGGAATCTACTCCCGTACTCAACAGTTTTCTCAATGCTGCGGGGCACGATGTGACGGTTACCGAGGATGCCTCGGTACTGGCCAACGCCGCCGAGATGAGCACCTTTGATGCCCTGGTATTCAACACCCGGCGGGAGAACATACCCGACTTCGGCGACTGGGCGTTGGGTCAGGCCGAGAAAGACGGCATGGCCAATTACATTAGGTCCGGCAAGGGATTTGTCTGTATCCACATCTCCACCTGCCTTTCCAGCACCTGGCCGGAGTACCACGAGATTACCGGCGGCGGCTGGATTACCGGCACCAGCTACCACCCACCCTACGGCGAGTTTACAGTTAACGTGAGCCAGGCCGGACACCCCGGCGTGCAGGGCGTGTCAGACTTTTCCACCAACGACGAGCTATACATGGGCCTGGCCTACGGGGATGGAAACAACATCTTCCTGACCGGTGATTCAGAGGAAGGGACGTGGCCCTGGGGTCCGAACCGGGATCCCATGTTAATGGCCGGCGGCACCTACCCCCTGGCCTGGACCCGCAGCTACGGCGACGGCAAGGTATTTGTGCTGCTGCTGGGCCACGATGGCCGCAGCTTCGAGACTCCGGAGTTTCAGAAGATTGTTTTGAACGGAGTGGACTGGGCTACCGCTTAGGCGATTTCGCAGCGGGCAAGAGTTAAGGGCCGGGGCGAAAACCCCGGCCCTTTAGTTTATCCGCAATTGAGCAGGAATTTGCCCAGCCTTAGAAAGCACCTCAAAACCAGTGGCGACATTTCGCTTGTCGTCACCCCATCCTTACCTTCCCTCATCGAGGGGAAGGGATTTGTTCAGAGGTTCTACGGCTTGTCGTTACTCCCTTCCCATTCTCGCCAGAGGGAAGGGACTCTTGCAAAAGCTTCTCAGTGAACAGTTGTTACATTTGGTGGATGAACAGGCTAATAGCCCTGGAAGCTTTGGGTGAATATCAGGGCCCTTTCCAGGGGGCCGTCGATTTCCAATTGCACCGGAGTGGAGCCGGAGCTGATGTCGAGGCGGCCGTATATCAGCAGCACGTAGGCGCTGGTGTTGGAGCGGAAGGTGACGTCAGATGTGGCATCACCAGTCGACTCGATACGAAAGCCGTTTCCTTCAAGCATCACGTCTTCGCTGAACGGGTTGGGGCCCGAAACATCGAACCGGAAGCGGGCGTTGGCGCCGCCTTCCAGGGGTACGAAGCAGGCGTTCAACCAGCGGTGGGCCACGGTGGCAATCTCCCTGGCACCGGCCTCTGAAATTTCGGAGGCTGGGTCGAAGGCAGAGCGGATGTCCCACCCGTGGATAGCAATCTCCTGAATTCGGCGGGTTACGTTCTCGTGTATAGGTATGAAGCCGCGGCGGTGGAAAGAAGGCTTTTCCCAATCCTCGGGCTGCAAGTCTGAGGCGGTCTGCACCAGCAGGTCGGCTCCCTCCCTGTAGGCCTGGAGCAGGTCGGCGGCATCCTTACCGGCGCTAAAAGCTTTGGCCCGCTCAGCGGTCGGCTCGGAGGCCCGGTCACCGGCTTCCAGCAAACGCGCCCCCTCTGGAGGAGAAGGGTCACCGTCACGGGCACGGGTAAGGGCCAACGAAGATCCCTGGGAACCCTGGGCAATGTGGGCCGCGGCGTCGGCAATTGTCCAGGCGGTGCAGGCGCTCTGACGACCCCAGCCCTCGGTGTCCAGGCCGGCCAGAAATGCGGCAAGGGCGTCAGATTCGGACCGGAGCAGTGCGATTGTCTCTGGCATATTTGGCGCGGTGGGTCCGGAAACCATGTTTCCTCCTTGAAATTAGTTGCTGATTAATGATGCGATTTCAATTAAATGGCGACGGACAGGCAGGCGTAGCGTCAGCCCTTTCGGCCGGTACCGAAAGCGCGGTACAGGCTACCCTGGGTGGTGGTGACGTACAAGTCCGCCAGTTCGGTCCCGCCGAAGGCACAATTGGTTGGCTCCTCGGGCAATGGGTGGGACTCGAGAATGCGGCCTTCAGGGGTGAAGACGTAGGCCATGGGACCGGGGCCGGCTTCCGCTCCGCCAGCCACTGCCACCACGTTGCCATCGCCATCCAGGCACATGCCGTAGATGCCCCGGTGGACGCGGCCCCGATCACGGCTGCCGTCCCTGCCAAAGGTGTGGAGGAGTCGGTATTGGCCGAGGGAGCCAGTGTCCAGGATGGGATAGGCGCGAAGTTCGCGAGGTCCGTCGAGTTCTTCGCTAGTTTCCGCCACATACAGGGTGGACTTGTCGGCGGACAGGAGCAGGGCCATCGGGGAGACGGTGTCGTAGGTCATGCGGGTGATCGGCGCGTCCAGGGTCGGGGCTTCAAGGCGCAGCACCGAGGCATGGTCCAGCTTGTCGTGAATCTGCGGGTTCATGGCCTCGCGGAGGTCGCCGTGGGGGTCGCAGAACCAGAGGCGGTCCTGGCGGTCCACCACCAGGTCTTTGGGCTGATTGTGGTAAATGCCGTTCAGCTTGTGGGCCAGGGGAGAGGTGCTGCCGTCGGCATTGAACCTGACGAGACGGCGGCCGCCACTTTGGGCACCGTAGAGAACACCGCTTGAGGATAAAGCCAGTCCGGTGGTGCGGTTGGTCCAGCGGCGGAAGTCGGACACTGCGCCCGTGGCAGTGTCGTACCGGAGGATGCGGTTATTGGCGGCGTTGAAGGGAAAGGTAAGCTGGGTGAAGAGCAGGGCTTCCCCGTCCCAGAGCGGACCGTCGGTGGGGGTGCCGAAATGGCCAGCAACCAGTTGAAAGTCCCAAGTCACTATTGATAACTCCAAGGTTCCAGATGCGTCTGGATTGTAGGAGGGGGTAGGTGGGGTGTCAAGGAAGAGGGCAACTTGAGGATTGTCTACAAACTGGCCAATTCCGCCAGCAGCATGGGAATGGACCAGTAGACTGCGTAGAGAATTAACTTAAAGCTATTGTTTAATATTCCTCTGCATTACGGTCGAAATATCTTGCTACTCCATCAATGGATGCAGCCAAGCCCCGATAGAAGGGCTCGGTGCTTGGCGTTGCCTTATCCAGAAGTTCTGCTTCTAGGTTCATGCGTGCGGCGGAATTTCTCAGCTCGCTGAACTTCTCATCCAGAAGCAGACTGTCAGCTTCCTCTAATCTTTGGATCGTTAGGGCCAACATTGCCTCTAGTCCCATCAGCCTACCACGAAAATAGTCAATCGCCTCTTGAATGCTCATACTGTCCAATAGGACTTTCTTCGCCAAACCCGAGGCTTTCGGCCTAGCAACGACATCGGCAACGGTGCTTTCCTTCTTAATGCTAACACAAGCCTGCCGCATTCCTCATGTGGCAAGAAGCTCAAAGAGAACTAGCGGCAACAGCTCAGCATAAGAGGCTTGAAATGGCTCTAACTCGGTAGGCATGATGTGAAGTTTATGAGCACCCAAAGCCCCTCATTCTTTCAATAGCAGTCGCATCCCAGTTGCCAATCCCCACTGCCAATGCTAACCTGCCACAAAGTCAGCAATCGAATAGCAGGTGAGAACTATGGCAGAAAAGCGAATTGGCGTGGCGGCGATGGGCGGCGACAGCCGGACCGTGGTGGCCCGCATACAACATTTGGAAGAGTTGGGCATAGAGGCGGCATGGCTGACCTCAGGGGGTGCGGGGCCGGACGCGCTGACCACCTTTGCCGCGGCGGCGGCCGTTACCGACCGCATCCTGATGGGGACCAGCATTATCCCGACCTACCCGCGCCATCCCATCGTGGCGGTGGCGCAGACCCAGGTGGTGGCCCAGATGGCCCCTGGACGGTTCCGGCTGGGCCTCGGTCCCAGCCACAAGGTCAGTATTGAGCCGATGTTCGGCATCGAACACAACGCGCCGCTGACCAACCTGCGGGAGTACATCCAGGTAGTGAAGGCATTGCTTTGGGAGGGCCAGGTGGACTATGACGGCACCCAGTACCACGGGCACGGTTCCCTGCCCGGGGTGCCGGCCCCGGACGTGCCGGTGATGGCGTCGGCGTTGCGCCGACGTTCATTCAGGCTGTGCGGAGAGGTGGCCGACGGAGCGATAAGCTGGGTGTGTCCGGGCCAGTATCTGCGGGACGTAGCGCTACCGGAGATGAAGCGGGGGGCAGAAATAGGGGGACGTCCGGTGCCGCCGCTGGTGGCCCACGCGCCGGTGTGCGTCCATGAGAATGCGGAGGAAGTGAGGGAAGCGGCGCGTGCGCAACTGTCCAACTATCCCCGATCTCCCTTTTACCAGGAAATGTTCGCCGCCTCGGGACATCCGGAAGCGCGGGAGGGGGCCTGGAGCGATGGGATGATCGAGGACGTGGTGCTGATGGGTGACGAAGAGACGGTGGCCGGACGCCTGCACGAGCTGTTTGAATGGGGGGCTACTGAAATTCTGGCCCACCCGATAAGCGCCGGGGGCGACGCGCAGGGTTCTATAGAGCGCAGTTTGAACTTGCTAGCGACGGTGGGGCAGGGGTTGTAGGGGGGAGTAGTACGGGGCCTTGTTGATACAAAATGACAGGCCGCTATTGTTCTGGGGAGGGCAGTGCCGAAGAATCCCAACGGCAGGCACGTAAAGGGTTTTCTCTACCGAAAGATCCTCACCGGCAATACTCTAGACTCTGCGGCTTCGCGCAGAGTGACAGACTTCGCGGGGATGGTCAAACAACCATCAATGGAAAACAAGTCAAACGGGCGGCACAAAAAAAGTGCCGCCCGTTACGTAACGCCCGATCAACAGAGCTGCGGGGCAATCTACAGGTGCCTCTAAATCTTTGCTTTGGCTGCTTCCCTTTTACCTTCTTCGGTTAGTTCCCAGGCGTCGCCGTCAGGGTTTACCCGGACCAGGCCGAAACTTGCCAGCGTCTGGCGGGCGGACTTGGCCGATTGGCGCCAGTTGACTTCGCCGGTCGCTGATGGCTGCCGGTCGCCTTCCTTGAAGTAGCCTCCAATCATGGCCTCTATTCCGGCCAGCACTGCTTCGGTGGAACCCTTTCCTCCCAAGTCGAAAAGGACTTCAAGGATAGGAAGTTCAAACTCTCCTTCCGGGGTTCTGGATCCGTTGCTGAGGGGCTGTTGAGGCTGTCCATTCCCGCTGAAAGCGGGCTGCGGTTTCGGAACCTCTTCTTTGGCCTCCGCAGCGCTCTCCTGGCCAGCCCCATTATGACCGGCCCCGTTCTGCGGGGGGCCGGACCCCTGCCTTTCGCCATAGACCTGGTGGGCCCGCTCTATGGCCCGGACACGACCTCCCACGAGGAGTTCCTGGCGTTCGGCAGCCCAGCGATTGGAGGCGGCGACGCTCCTGATGGAACCCTGGAAGTGGGGCATGACGTAGCGGGCCATTAGCTCAAAGCTGTGCAACATCTTCTCACGGGGCGCCCAGTCAATGGTCTGGACTAGGAAACCGCCGTAACCGCCGCTCTGCTCGGCCAGGCGGTTTAGGCTTTCGATACAGTCGTCGGGGGTTCCGATAATCCAGGACCCGTTGTCCCTCATGAACTCGGCAACGCCTTCCAGGGGGCCGTCAAAGGCTGCCTTGCGCCCATTGGTACCCTCGGAGTATTCACGAAGATAGCGGCCCGCGCCCATTTTGACTTCCTCGAGGGCTTGGTCCCGGTCATCAGCCAGGTAGCAGGGAACGGCCAGGCGCCATTCGTGCCGGTCAACCGTCTGGCCGTGTTCCGCCGCCGAGGTCTCGGCGATGTCCCACAGACCCTTGAGGTTGGACGGCCCGGCTGACGGGTCGCGGGGGACGGTGATGGTCAGCACTGAAGCCCCGTACTTACCGGCCATGGCGACGCCGGCCGGGGACTGTACTGAGGCCACCGACAGGGGCATGTAGGGTCGCTGGTAGGGCCGCAATTGAAGCATGGCTTCACGAAGCTCGAACCAGTCGCTCTTGTAGGTAATGGGCTCATCCTCGGTGAAGAGGCGCAGGATGATGCCCAAAGCCTCGTCCATCTTTTCCCGCTGGGTGGTGGGGTCAATGCCCATCATGTAAGCATCGCCGGGCAGGGCGCCGGGGCCCACGCCCAGCATCACCCGCCCGTGGGTCATGTGGTCAAGCTGGACCATGCGATTGGCCACCATGAAGGGATGGTGGTAGGGCAGGCTGATGACGCCGGTGCCCAGCTTGATATGACGCGTGCGTTCGGCGGCGGCGGCAATGAACAGTTCAGGAGATGAGATTGTTTCCCAGCCGGCACTATGGTGCTCACCGATCCAGGCTTCGTCGTAACCGAGGTAGTCCAGCCACTGGATCAACTCCATGTCCCGGTCCATGGCCAGGGTGGGATTTTCGCCGACGCGGTGGAAGGGCCCCAGGAATATGCCGAATTTCATTCGTTCTGGCAGGTTCATTGCAGTCACCTCAACAAGGGATAGATTGATTGCGGAGACACTTATGGCAACTCAAGAGGGGAATGTGAGGTCATTATAGACACAGGGAGAATATGGAGCAAACAGAGCGGCTTATCCACGAATATTCACGAGTTTTCACCAATGATTGACTTAATAGTTTGGAGATTCGTGAACTTACGCGGCCACGGCGGCATCAGAAGACGAGATTTTCTATCGTTCCGTCCACATAGAGGATTTGCAGGGTGGTGAGGATGCTGGACAGGAGCTGCTGCTGTTGTGACGGGTCCACTTCGGCGGCCAGTGCGTTCAGCAGACCGGCAACCGTCGTCTTGCCGTCCAGCATTGCAGCCAGGCGGGCGACGAGGTTGCTGCAGGGGAGGCCCTCCGGGTGGCTCTCGGTGATCAGCACGTAGCCCCAGTCGAAAGCGCCATCGCCCACGACGGGTTTGCGTTCAACTTGTATGCCGGGGCGCAGTTGGGGTGTGGCGGTGAGGATAACAGGGGGCTGTCCGTTTGACGGCTGCAAGTACTCTTGGATTAGCTCCTGACGACTAGCCCGGTCTGACTCCACGGCACGGACGCTATCGGCGAAGTCAGTGGGGGCGGCGCCCCGTTCGAGGACCATGCGTTCGTAGCCCTGGGGCGGCTGGCCGGCTACCGCCTGAATGAAGGAAGCGCGGGCAGAAAGGCCGGAATTCGACACCTCATCACCTTCCAGAATGCGGCGGGCTTCCCAGAAGTAGGACTCGACAGTGCGGTTGCTGGAGTAGAAGAGGCGGACCATCTCGCGAAAGTGGTGATACTCCTTCATGTAGAGTTCCTGGTAGACCTGGGCAGCGGCCGGGGCCATGTCGGGGTCGCGCAGGGCAGTGGTGGTGTAGGCGGCGGCCAGGACGCCAGACATCAGGGCCAGGTGGACTCCCGAAGAAAAGAGAGGGTCAATGAAGCAGGCGGCGTCCCCCGCCAGGACGTAGCCATCGCCGGCGATGTCGTCGCAGGCATAGGACCAGTCCTTCACGATGAATGGGCCCGAGACACGGCGGGCGTTGGACAGCATGTTTTCGGTGTAGGGAGCCGAGCCAAGTTGTTCGTCCAGAAATCGCTCCAGACCAAGATCCTGCACTCGAGTTTCTCCAACCTTCTGGTCAACCACCGCGCCCACGCTGGCCAAGCCGGTATGGAGGGGGATGGTCCAGAGCCAGCCGTGGGCATAGGACTCGATAAAGATGTTGGTGTCGGCGGGCGGGGGCAACCGTTCCGCGCCTTCGTAGTAGGCATAGACGGCCAGGTTGCGGAAGGACTCGTCCCAGCGGCGCAGGCCAAGCTGGCGGCCCAGCAGCCCGTTTTGACCGCTGGCGTCCACCATGAAACGGGCATTGATTACCTGCTCTTGTCCCGAGTCATCCACACAGCGCACACCGGTGACGGTCCGTTTACCTGGAGGTTGATGGTCGTTGAGGATTCCTGGATTCCGGCCTTCGTCGGAATGACGGGACTGGGGGGTGGCCGGGTCTTGGTTAAACAGGGCTTCGGTGGCTCGCCAGCCCTGGCGAACCTCCACACCATTGGCCGCAGCGTTGTCCAGAAGCAGTTGGTCGAAGGTGGGGCGCCAGACCTGGTAGGAGTGGGGGTAGCGGCGGTTGGTCTCGCCGAAGAACCAGCTCCAGGGCTCCTTGTCCCGCCCCCAGACCATGGTCGCGCCCAGTTTCTTGATGTAGCCCTGGGCCTCGACCGCCGGCAGGACCCCCAGTTCTTCTAGAATGGGGATGCTGGCAGGGAGAAGGGACTCGCCGACGTGGTCGCGGGGGAATGTTTCACGTTCCAGCAGCACAACCTGCCAGCCCTGGCGGGCAAGCATGGTGGCAGCCGCACTGCCGGCGGGGCCGCCGCCGACGACTACGATGTCAGTGCGTATATACCCGGCCATTGCGATCATTTGAAGAAATCGGCGGTTACCGGCCTTGCATCCGGCGCAATTCCTCTTCCAGCTCGTGAACCCTCGCCTGGGCTTGGTCGCGCTGCGCCAGAGATTCCTCCAAGGCTGGCAAGTATTCGACCGCCACCGGGTCGAAAAACCGCAGCCTCCGCTCTTGCCAGTGCAATTCCAGACTGAGGGCCACGCTGTAGCCACGGTGTACGCCGTCGGGACCGTTCTCTACAGGGACCCGCTCATATGTTCCCTCTACCAGCGTATCCCCAGCCAGAGGTACATCGTGGTGTCTCCCACCGGTTGGGTCGAAACGCCAGTACTCCGTTGCCCCCAGCCCGGCATAGATATCCCTTTTAACGGTATAGTCCTGCAAGCCACTGGTGGTCGAACCAACCTCCAGTACAAAGTCAGGGGGCTGGCCAATTTCTTCGATAGTGTAACCGTTGCCCTCTTGCTCAACGATATCCGGGTCGAAGGGAAGATTCAGAGCCACTACGCAGTGGGGGTGCGGAGACCGGCGGGCCTCCCCAGCCCGGCGGCACAAGTAACCTTCCCCGGACACCAGAACATCGCTACGGCCAAGAGTATGCCGGTAATAGGCACGCAGAACCAAGACAGCATTGGCGATATGTGGGAGTTGCTGCATATCGCGTTCTTCTTCCGGTGGGTCGGGCAGCATGGTCAAGTGAGTAGGGCCCGCCGGCTTGGCTTTGCTGGTCATAGCGAACCTCGCCTTTGGAACGGATGGGAGTTGCCTGGAAGGAGTATATCAGAGGGGGAAGATACAAGGATATCGAGGCTTTTCCACCTGTCCGACAACTGTAAGGACGGGTTTGAAACCCGCCCCTATTTGTAAACCTACCTTGATGAGTGCAGCCTAGTCGGCGGCTACTTCCTGGGCGATTTCCTTGCCGGTGGCCGGGTCCTTCTCAAAGGGGCCGGGGAGGTCCAGTTCCTTGGCTATTTCCTTTACCGCCGGGATTACCTCCTGCCCCATCAGGCGGAGGCTGCGCATGGCATCGTCGTGGGTCATGGCGCCGTCGCCGTCCCAGAAGAAAATGCTGCCCGGGCGGATGTATTCGAGGACGTGGCGGATCCTGGAAATCACGGTCTTGGGTGTTCCCGCAATGATAGTGTAGTCCTCAACCTGCTGTTCGTAGGGGCGCCCAAGCACTCCGGCCACACCGCCACCGCCACCCCGAGCGGCGGTTGCCACGGTCTGGGTGGGCAGGACGCGGGTGCGGGAAGTGAGGCCGGGAAGATTGACCAGGGCCGGGTTCACCGTGCCCTCGTTGCCGGCCAGGAAGGGGTTGCTGGGACCCTGCACGTATTTTCGAGCGGTCTGTTCGGCCAACTCTTCAGTTTCATCGACGTGGACCTTCCACAGGTAGCCGATGTTCTGGGAGCCGGACTCGTAGCCGTGCTCGGCGGCGGTGTCGTGGTAAAGCTGGAAGGCCCGTTTGGTGGGCTCCATCTCGGTGGCAAGCATGATGTAGGGAATGCGCTTCTCGGCGGCCCACATCAGGGAGTCACGGCTGACCACGCCAGGCAGCCATATCGGCGGATGTGGATCCTGATAGGGACGTACCCACGGATTTACGTGACGGTACTGGAAGTGCTTGCCCTCCCAGCGGAAGGGGCCGGGCGTCGTCCAGGCCTTGACGATAAACTCGTGGGCTTCCTGGAAGCGTTCCCAGTTGTAGGGGGGCGGGGAGTTGTGGGCCACACTTTCGCGACCGGTGCCTCGCACCCAGCCGGATACCAGTCGGCCCTTGGAAATCATGTCGATCATGGAAAGCTGCTCGACCAGCCACAAGGGGTCGTCCCAGATGGGAAGGATGTTGCCCAGCAGGACGATCTTGGCGCGGTTGGTCATGCGGGCCAGGATGGAGGCTTCCACATTCATGGCGCCGCCCATGCAGAAGGGGGTGCCGTGGTGCTCGTTAAGCATCAGGCCGTCGAAGCCCATCTCCTCGGCGTACATTTTTTCGTCGAGGTAGCGGTTGTACAAGTCAGAACCCAGCTTGGGATCGTAGATCTCGTTGCTGACCGTCAAGTCCATGATGGGCTTGCCGGTGGCTCCGAAATAGCCGGAACGAGGGTCCTGGTAGGGGCGCTCAGTGAAATATCCGACAAACATACCTTGCTACCTCCTGATTTTGGCTGAAACCGGAGACCCTGACTCTCTGCGGAGCAGGGTTTGGAGCGGGACCCATTTTCTAGGCAAAAAACTGCCTGACCAGAGCGAGGAATTCAGCGGACTTTTCTACTTGAGGCATATGCCCGCAATTGTCCAGGATTTCCAGGCGAGAACCGGGTATGGAATCGTGGTAAAGGTGAGCAGCGCTGACTGGCACAATGCCGTCTTCGCGACCCCAAACCACCATTGTGGGCAAGTCCTTCAGCCGCCTTAACAAGTGAGGCAAGGCGGGGTAGTACATATAAGGCTTCCAGCCGAGGCGACACGCCTCTTCACGGGCCACTTCCCAGGCCATGGCTTGTTCGGGGGCAGCTTCTTCGGGACACAATTCCTTGAATTCGGGCGTACCCTCGGCGTCAAGGAAAGCGGTGGAAATACAGGTTCTGACAACCTCAAGGAAGACGTCGTAGATGTAGCCGTCTGGAGGGAGGACGCCCATTGGTCCCACCAGGGCCAGCTTCCTGAATTGAGCCGGATTCATCGTGGCCATTTCGGCGGCCAGCCAGCCACCCAGGGAACAGCCTAAAGTGTTTACATGGTTGAGCCCCAGTTCATCCAGGGCCATCAAATACCAGCCGGCCAGGTCGCGCATGTTCATAATCCAGTCCAGGCGCGGTGTCTGGCCAAAGCCGGGGTGGGAAGGAATGTAAACGGTGTAATTTTGGGCAAGCTCACTCTGGTAGTTGAGCTGACCCATATGGCCGACTTCGTCGTTGAGGATGAGCAGGGGTTCACCGGAGCCGCCCTTGACGAGGTGCAGGTCAGTTCCTGCCACCCGCAGGGTTTCTTCGGTCCAGGCAACGGACAAAGTGGTCATAAATACCCTCAACGAATCGAGACTGGCCGGTCAGGGCTGAGTTTAGCAAAGGCCATTGGGGAAAGCAAACGGGAGCCGCTCCTGCTGGGGCGGTCCCCGTTTTCAGATATCGACGTATGGGTATTTGGGTCTGGCGTTAAGCTATCCGCCGCTCACGCCGGTTATGGTGATGTGGCCCATTATTGAGTCCGCCGTGGCGCCGTGCCAGTGGTTTTCTCCGGGCAAAATCTGGACTATGTCGCCTACCGAAACTTGGTGACTCTCATGCTCGTTGGCGACGATTCCGTTGCCGTGGACGATGACCAGAAGCTGGTCGGTTGCGTGACGGTGCCAACCGGTGGTAGCACCCTTGCCAAAGTTGACTACACTGCTGCTGAACCACTCGCTGTCACCGTCGCCAAGCAGAGGCTGGCGAGTGCGGCTTACTTCGCCGCCGGTCCAACCCTCGATGGGGGTAGCAGTGGCGATGGGTACCTGGTCGATTCTTGAAAGACGGAAGAGCTTCATGAGGTTGTTCCTCCCTTAATTTATTCCCGCTTCGGTTCTAATTGCTGGGCCGGAAGTCCCGCGTGTTATTAGTTGGGTGGGTTAGCGAGCTATAGTTCTTCAATCAATACATCGCCCTCGTTTCGGATTTGAGCGGTAAGTTGGCAGCCAGCGAGAAGGCGCATGCCCAACAAAGGGGGACCAGACGCCTCCAAGACAGGGATGGCTCTCAGCCTATCATGCCAAATCAAGAATCCTCTCCTGGCATTCAACCTTCTGTGGACATTGTCCCCCAGGGTAACGTTTATTCGGCTAATTTGCTCCAAACCAAGACGCCCGACAATGTGAGATGGCAAAGTCAAAGACCCGCTGTATCCAGTATCCAGAACTGCTTCAATTGCCTCAAACCTCCCGTCACCCTTTCCTAGTTCAAGGGGCGCGATAATTTCCCTGGCGCTTGAGACCCGTCCCCTAATCACTGAACTCGGCTCCGCCCCAACCCAAATGATATGCGGCGCAGCATCCGATTCTGGTCATAAAAGTTTCGGCCTCAGGCCTTCGGAGCTTCAGCCGGTCGAATGCCTCCAATTCCTCCTCGTCTATTTCATAATCGCCGCTCTCAATATCAATCACGATGAACTTACCGTTTTCCTGGGGTTCTACAAAGCGCTTGATATGATCCTCGTAAATCTGCTCTCCCCGGTCGCAAACTTCGTCCATGGTGTATTTATCCATTGACATGGCGCACCTGCTTTGAACAAAGGTCTATTCTCATGAACCGTGAATAATCTCCATTATACGCCACAGGCTTCGACCTAAATGTCCGGGTGCATCTTGTACCAGTCGTTGGATTGCTCGTAGGCGTAGGCTGCGTTGAACACCGTTTGTTCTTCGAAGGGGCGGCCGGCTATTTGCAGACCTATGGGCAGGTTGCTTCTGGTGAACCCGCAGGGCACTGATAGCGCCGGCACGCTGGCAAGGTTGAAGGGCGAGGTGAAGCTGCGGCGGCCAGCGTAACCGTCCAGTACTTCCTGCTTGCTGTTGATGCCAGCACTGTCAGGTATCAGGGAGGCGGGAATGGACGAGGTAGGCATGACCAGCACATCCACCTGATTAAGGGCATCCAAGATTTCCTGCCGCAGGGCATGGCGGGCTTTGAGAGCGCGCTGGTATGCCTGGGCAGGGACAATGCTGCCGGCCAGCAGCCGAATCCGGTTGTTGTAATCGTACTGGTCCAGCCGAGTGGCGAGGCCTTCCTTGTGCAGAGAGGCGGCATCCACCATTATGATCAAACTGGAAACGGCGGCGGAGTGGACCATCATTGGAAGGGAGATTTCCTCTATGTTCGCACCCAGTTCACCCAGGCGGGCTATGGCTCGAATGACCGACTCCCCAACTTCGGAGTCGACCACGTCGGTGTATACCCGTTCTTTTACGACGCCTACCTTCAGACCCCGGATGTCGCCTGACAAGTTGGCCTGGTAATTGGGCACAGGTGTATTCCACGTGTATGGGTCTTTCGGGTCGTGGCCCGCGATGGCTTCCAGGGTCATGGCGCAGTCGGAAACGGTGCGAGAAATGGGCCCTGCCGTATCCATTGACCAGGCCGCCCCCTGCATCCCGTAGCGGCTGACACGTCCCCAGGTTGGCCGAATCCCCACGAGTCCGCAGAAAGTGGCTGGGCCCCGGATGGAGCCACCGGTATCTTCACCGAGGGAGGTGGCGCAAAGGAAAGCGGCAGTGGCGGCCCCGGACCCGCTGCTGGATGTGCCGGGATTTCGGTCCAGGTCCCAAGGATTCCGGGGACGGCCGTAGGGATGGTGGAAGGCATCGCCACTGGCGAATTCGCTCATATTGAGTTTTCCCAGCAAAACCGAGCCAGCTTCCTTGAGCCTGGCAATGGCCGTGGCGTCTTCGTCGGGTACGTTATCTGCCAGTATGGAAGACCCTCCGGTGGTGCGTATGCCCTGACTGTTGAGCTGGTCCTTGACTGCCACCGGGATTCCGTGCAGGGGGCCGCGGTAATTTCCAGACCCTATATCCCGTTCAGCCTGAAGGGCGGCGGCCAAGGCCTCGTCGCCACATACCGTGATATAGGAGTTGAGCTTGCCATCCACCTCGGCGATTCTTTCCAGGTAAGCCTCGGTGGCTTCTACAGGTGAGACCTCGCGTGACCTGATCAGGTCAGCCAGTTCGGTAGCGGACAGAAAGGGAATTTCCTGCTTGTTCATTGTCCTGGCCTCCTTCAGGGTGCGTCGGTGGATGGGGTTGGCAATATTATGGGAAGAGGCTCGATTTCGTCCAGCCCCGGAATGTCGATCCGGTCCAGAGCCTCGAATACGCCGTTAAGACTGTAGCCAACTTCTGCCAGCAACTCGGGAGGAATAGTTATTCCCGAGGCACGGGCAAGAGCCAAGAGATCTGCTTCCGTCAAATCGGCCATGAAACACCTCCTGGAACTGGGTAGGGCATAGTGTAAAATAGGGGCGGCTTGAATCGGGGATTTTCAACGGGAAGTCAAGCCTAATTTTGGCTTCCCGCTATGGGGTTGTCAAACTTGGGCAAGGTACGCTCAATAGGGACTCACTTATGATTGGGAAAGGGCTGCGCTAGTAAACCTGTTCACTCCCTGTTCACTTGAATAGCCTGAGGTGACGACATGGAAGGTTGGGCCGGAGTCATAATGGCCGCCGGTGAGGGACGCCGGATGGTGTCGAAGTTTCCCAAGCCGCTGCACAAAGTATGCGGCAAGGAGTTAATTCGCTATCCAGTGGAGTTGCTTCAGGCACTGGGTGTAGGGCAAATCGTAATTGTTGTGTCGCCGACGACCGCGCCGATGATTGGCGAACTCCTTGGCGATGTTGCCGACTATGTCATCCAGCCGGAGCCGCTGGGGACCGGGGACGCCGCGCAATGGGGTGTGGGCGCTTTGCCTCCAGAAGTGAAGAACCTGGTACTGCTGGGCAGCGACTCGCCACTGATTCGGCTGGAGTCGGTGCGCCAGTTGATCGACAGTCATGATTCATGCGGCAACCAAATAACGTTGCTGACGGCACCGGACATGATGGCACCGGACTTGGGAAGAGTCGTACGAAATGAGACAGGCCAGGTCGTGGACCTGATTGAGGCAACGGACTGGAAGGGCGACCAATATGATCCGGCGGAGGTTAATGCGGGGGTTTACTGCTTCGGCCGGCAATGGATGGCCCGATGCCTGGAAGGGCTCCAGTCGGCAGCCAACGGCGAAAAGTACCTCACTTCCCTCGTTTCCCTCGCCGCCAGTGAGGGACACCGGGTTGACGGGGTTGCCAGCGAATTGCCCGAAGAGATTTTCGGCGTCAACGACCGGGTGCAACTGGCCCAGGTAGAAGCGGTCATGCAATGGCAGGTTATAGAGCGACTGATGAGGTCGGGGGTCACGGTCCAGGACCCCGCTTCGGTTTACGTTGATGCTGACGTTGCCATCGGACAGGACACGGTGATTCGCCCCAATACCACCCTGCTGGGCCGGACAAGGATTGGCGAAGACTGTGAGATAGGGCCCAACTCGGTAATCCAGGACTCGAACATCGCCAACGGCTGCCGGGTTACGGCATCGATGCTGGAAGAAGCCACTCTCGAGGGCGGAGTTGACGTGGGGCCCTTCAGCCACTTGAGGCCGGGCGCCTATTTGGAATCAGGCGTCCACATTGGCAACTATGTGGAGGTAAAAGAGAGTCACCTGGGGCACGGAGTCTTAGCCGGTCACTTCAGCTACCTGGGAGACGCCAGCATCGGCGCTGGAACGAATATCGGCGCCGGCACCATAACCTGCAACTTCGACGGGAAAAACAAACACCGAACCGAGATCGGCCAAGGAGCCTTCATCGGGTGTGATACCTTACTGGTTGCCCCCGTTTCCGTTGGAAGCCGCGCCGCTACCGGGGCGGGGGCGGTGGTTAACAGGGATGTTCCAGACGATTTGCTGGCAGTGGGTGTTCCTGCTAGAATAATGAAAAGGAAGCCTCAAATAGATTAGACGGATTCCACAGAACAACTATTGGATACTGATAGTTTACCTCCATTATTAATACTGCTCGGTTTTCTTTTCCTCTTTAGCTTCCTGAGCTTGGCAGAGCACGCAGGAGGTAATGGCGGCAGCATCCTTCGGGACAACTCGCCGAACCAAAGAGCTTGGTTTTTAATATCTCCTCTTAAGTACGCTTGTATCGTCGCCATTGTCCTGTCCGGCTTTTTCATTGTTCGCCAGTACGTTACCCTGGTGTGGTTGGACGCAGCCATTGTTTTTCTGGTCTCGCTGGTCCTCCTAACCCTGATCCATAGACTGGCGTCGGCAATAGCAGCCCGCAATCAGGGACTCGTGGCCCGCTTTTCCTCCCCGCTAATTGCATTACTGCGCCGCGGCGAGGGCCGTATCGGAAACGGGGGGTCAGGGACAGGGAACGGGAACCCCAGGAACGAGGTTGACGGCGGGGCAGAGTCGGAAGCATTGGACATTACCGAGGAAGAACTGGTGGGCATGGACCGGCACGACCGGGAAATGTTGCGTTCGATAATACAACTCGACCACTCTACGGCCCACGAGGTAATGGTCCCCCGGCTGGACGTGATAGCCCTGGAAATAGACACCCCGGTGGGTCAAGCCGTCGAACCCATAATCAAGAGTGGACACACCCGCATACCGGTCTACAAAGACACAATTGATCACATAGTTGGAATCATTCATTCCCTGGACTTGTTGCAGCTTCTTACCAAGGACAACTGGTCCCAGGCGTCTCTGAGCGACCTGGTGCGCCAGCCGTACTTCATTCCCGAAACCAAGCGACTCGATGTTTTGCTGGAGGAATTTCAGCAGAAGGCCGTACAGATGGCTATTGTAGTGGATGAGTACGGCGGGACGGAGGGAATCATTACTCTGGAAGATTTGCTGGAAGAGATTGTCGGGGAAATTGAGGACGAATTCTCCAGGACTGGGGACCCCGAGATTGAAAAGGAAGAGGACGGCGCCGTCCTGTTTAGCGCCAGTGTGACCAACGACGTCATCGAGGAAATGTTTGGAGGCAAGCTGGACAATCCCGACGTGGACACCATCGGTGGTTACGTTTACATGTGCCTGGGCCGGATGCCTCGCGTGGGAGACATCGTTGAGACCGACACCCTCGACATTGAGATTATGTCTGTGCTGGGGCGTCGCATTCACAAAGTCCGCATAAGGGCCAAGGAACAGGCTCGGGTATAGCGTGGGCTCGAAGGGCCATTTGCGGGGTTGAAGACAGCGAGTTGGCACAAAGCCAGAAAATAGATTGGGGGCGGGAAATGATACCCGCCCCTTTTCCTTGGTCCCAATTCAGTTGTTAGCCCTGTTGGACGAAGCCCCTTACGAGGATGGCGCAGGCGCCTTTTACTCTTCGTACCCCAGCGGATTAACCCAGAACACGGGATCTGAGAACCCCGCCGGGTAGAGTTGCTGACCCGCTATTTCGTCCGCAGATGCCGGAGAAAGATACCCTGTGTACTTTACCGTGCCTGACGTCGCACCAGTTTCCCCGTCACCAACGGATGAGCCTTCGACCGTGTCCAGAACAGCTACTTGCGCTGCCTGGTCAGCCCGGGCGTCCGACGTAAACCCATAGTAGGCCACGCCCGAGATAAGCAGGACACCTGCCAAAACCGAAACAAACAACGCGGGCAGATACTTCGCGTTACCCTGGGGACGGCTGCCCATTAGAGTGTAGTCATAACCAGCTTCCATAAATACCCCACAGCCACAAAGAAATAATAAAGAAGAGAACTTTTAGAATAACCTGAACAGATTCAAGTTCCCCATTCTTCTTCTCTCACCTAACCCAACACCACCCCACCACCGGAAGAAATCTCTGGGAACCTCTCGGAAGTAAGGAACGAACCCAACTAACGAGCTCGGGACGAGTTCATACCACCTGGGGTTATCGGCTCATTCAGGTAAATGTCGCCGTTTCGGATCTTGATGTTGAATCCACACGGAGGATTGATGCAAACCCATGCCTTGTAGTGCACCGAAGCACCCTGACCGCCGTAGTCGGAAAGCGGTACGAGTTGACCTTCGTTGCATTTCAGGCATTTGGGCAGCGTATATTCATCCACGTCATCACCCCCACCATTCGAATAGGCGGAGTATAGCACTCAGTTTTTTTCGCCAACAAGGTATTAAATGAGCATCTATTGACGACTTTGACCCCTACCGGGCCGCTTAATGCAGGGTTAGTGAACGTCAGTAAATGGTCAATCAAATGAAAAGGGAAGGAGGCCGTTACCCCCTTCCCAACAACTTATCCTGCTTGTCGCCCAGCTAAATTTTATTCAAGGAAATCCTTCAATTTCCTCGACCTTGAGGGATGACGCAGCTTGCGCAGGGCCTTTGCCTCAATCTGCCGGATCCGCTCCCTGGTAACCCCAAACTCCCTGCCGACCTCTTCCAGGGTACGGCTGCGCCCGTCCTCAAGACCAAACCGCAACTGCAGCACCCTGCTTTCCCGATCGGTCAAGGTGCCCAGGACCTCCGATACCTGCTCCTTCAGCAGTTGGAAGGAAGCGGCGTCGGCCGGGGCCGGCGCAGTACGGTCCTCAATGAAATCGCCCAAGTGCGAGTCTTCTTCCTCACCGATAGGCGTCTCCAGCGAGACGGGTTCCTGGGAGATCTTCATAATCTCCTCGACCTTTTCCGGGCCGATTTCCATGGCAGCGCCGATTTCCTCGGGAGTGGGTTCCCGACCGTATTCCTGGAGGAGCCTACGGTGCTGGCGCATGAGCTTGTTTATGGTTTCCACCATGTGGACCGGTATCCGGATGGTTCGGGCCTGGTCAGCAATGGCCCGGGTGATGGCCTGACGGATCCACCAGGTGGCGTAGGTGCTGAACTTGTAGCCCTTGCGATAGTCAAACTTTTCCACGGCGCGAATCAGTCCAATATTACCCTCCTGGATCATGTCCAACAGGGCCATGCCGCGACCGATGTACTTCTTGGCTACGCTGACCACCAGGCGCAGGTTAGCCTCAGTCAAATGGGCCTGGGCCCTTTCACCCTCGGCTTTGACGTGAGCGAAGCGGCGGCGGAACAGCGGCTCGTATTTGGCCAGTTCCGGCAGGGACCCGACTTCGCTGAAGGTTGCATCCAGTTGCAACAGGGTGCAGTCCTTCAAGATATCAATAGTGTCCGGGGACAGAATCCAACGGTCCAGCGAAAGGGCAACCACACGCCGATAAACCTCGTCCCGCTCCAGTTCCAGCGTTTCGCCGAGGCTGATCAGCATTTCTTCCGAAAGCTGCGCATCGATTGCACTCGCCAGAACCGGTTCATTAATCAGCTGAGACAGGGAGGGATTGCGAGGCAACTCCAGGTAGTCGCTGAGAGCATCAACCAGCGTGGTAGAACTAACCAGGCGGCGCAGCAGGGCTTCGTTCAATTCCCAGTTCCGCCCGCTATCGTTGAACTCCTTCCTGACCTTCTTGTTCAACATGTCGGGGCTGCGCAGCGGGCCAACCTCAATCTTTTCGCCGCGGAAGCCAAAGTCGGGAGCCCGCCGTTCTTCGGCAACCTCCTTTTCAAGGGTCTGGCAATATTCTTCGCCGAGCACTTCCTTGCTCAGAGCCAGGAGGTGTTTTTCACCCTCCAGCTTACGGGCCAGTTCCCTTTCGTCCTTGGCAGCCAGCAGGCCGACCCGACCGATCTCGCGAAGGTACATACGGACCGGATCATCCAGCACCTGAAGGCTTTCGGCCTCTGCCTCCCAATCGGGTTCCTCTCCCTCTTCCTCTTCTATTTCGGCATCCGCGGGCCCTTCATCAACGCTGTCCGAGGGCTTCAATTCAACCGGCCGGCCGTCCCATTGCTCATCCTGTTCGTCGGATGATTCTACGACCACCGGGATGGTGCTGACCGCTATGCCGGAGCCTTCAGCCAGGTCATCCTCTTCCTTGACTACACTGCCGAGGATCCCCAGATACTTGTCCTTATCCGTGCGATCTTCGTTAATCTCGTAGTAGTCTTCTTCGGAGTTAATATCCCGACTGACATTACTGCGTCTAACCATATATTGTCACCTTCCACGAAATGCATTTTGAGAATGCTGAATTCTGATTTCCTGGTTGGCTTTTATCCTCCTGTTCAATATAAGGGTTTCCTGGCCCAAGTCCTCCAATAGTTCCGACGGATTTTCGGTGAAACGGACTTGTTCGGCCATTTTCAAATCTCTAAGGTACCGTTCTTCAAGACGATTAATTATTCTTTGTAGTTCCGCTGGCCTGAGCCAAGAGTCCGTAGATGGTATTCCCCTGGCGGCAAGGTTGTCCACCTGCTGGCGCAATTCGGGAATGACGTTTCGCTTTACCTGTTCCGCCAGGCTGTCGTCGGGGACCAACATTTCGGGCGCCTCGGACCATGCCCGGGCCAATTGCAGATAAATCTCCCGGTTTTCCGGACGCCTGAAGTACTCTGGGCGCAGGTCTCCGGCCTCAGTCAATTCCGCCTGCAACCCAGGGAACTGGAACAGCAGAGCGAGGAAATATTCTTCCATTGGATCGCGGTCCGCCGCCGTAAACGCGGATACATCCACACCGTTTCTGGACGCTGGCCTCGCCTCCGTCCTTGCGCCGGGGGCGGGACGTGTCGGCCTCGCCCTCATGCTGGGGCGGTTCAGTGTAGCCTGAAGGGTTTCTTCCCTCAGCTCCAGGTGATCGGCCAATTTCCGCACATAGCTGTCCTGCCGGATCGGTTCGTCAACAGCAAAGATGAAGGGGCTGATCACTTCCACGACCCGCGCCTTTCCCTCAGGCGTCGAGGCGTCGATCTGTCCCGTCACTGCCGGCAGCAGGTAGTCGAAAAGCGGGACTCCGTTTCTTACCAGTTCCTCCCACTTGTCCGGGGACTGGCGGATAACCTCGTCGGGGTCCTTGCCATCGGTAAGGACCGCCACTTTCAAGTTCAGGGTTTCCTGGCGCTGGAAAATCGAAGTCCCCCCTGCCTGAGCAAGTTCCCGATTCTGGAAGACCTGCCAGGAAGATTCCAGGCTGCGCAGGGTCGCCTGTTGACCGGCAGCGTCGGCATCGAGGGCCATCGTCACATCCGCGGTGAGGCGACGTACTTCGGCCACCTGATGCTCAGTCAGGGCGGTGCCCATGGAGGCGACTACGTTATCGAACCCGTGCTGGTGGGCCATAATGGCATCCATGTAGCCTTCAACTATAACGATGCCCTGCCGCCGGGCCGACTCTCGAGCCAGACAAAGGCCATAAAGCGTTCGTCCCTTGTCGAAAACGGGGGTGCGGCCGGTGTTCAAATACTTGGGCATGGAATCGTCCAGAGCCCGGCTGCCGAAACCGCCCAACTCGCCCTGCCCGTTGCGAATGGGTATTATAAGCCGTCCCCGAAAGGCATCGCGGTGTCTACCGTTCTGGCCCTGGCTCTGGACCTGGCCCTGGTGTACTGCGCCGGCCCGCACCATCTGGTCCGGAGTAAAGCCATACTTGACCAGGTGATTAAAGAGGCCCTGCCCATCGCGCGGGCTCAGGCCCAGCTCAAACTTGCTGATACTTTCCTTACTTATTCCCCGGTGCTCCAGGTAAGACCGCGTATCGGCGCCCATGGAAGAAGCCAGGTATTGCTGAAAGTATTCACGGGCAACCTCGTTGAGCCGAAAGGAGTCTTCCTGCTCGGAGCGACGTTCGGGGCTGGGCAGCGTTACCCCGGCCTGCTGGGCCAACTTCTGGAGTACATCCCTGAACTCCAGGCTCTCCGCCTTCATTACGAAACCGAAGATATCTCCGCCCGTGGCGCAGGCGCCGAAGCAGTGCCACGACTGGCGGTCCTGGTTAACGTAGAAGGAGGGCGTTCTTTCCTGGTGGAAAGGGCAGCAAGCCTTGAAGGCCTTTCCCGAGCGCTGCAGAGACACATACCCGGATACGACATCCACGATATCCAGGCGGCCTTTTATGTCGTCAACAACAGTCATACAATTGGCTCGATATCCGGAGCCTCTTACCTCTTACCCGATCACTAATGTTGATGGGGACGGGAACCGAAAAGCAGTTAACACGAAGGACAAAAGAAGGAACGGAACTTGCCGCAATATTTCAAAAAATGGCGCATTGGGCCTATGTTAGGATTTTACCACACCCTGTATATCACGTCAACTTTGCATTTACCTTGTTTATGTCAAGTGGGGCAGACGACTGACAGGGCAAGGCCGTCCTCCGTTGACTCCTATTACCAGCACACAGGGCAATGAGTCGGGTATGCCGCCATGGGCAAATCTCATACAGGAATGGGACTTCCCCGGGATGAATCCGCAATAATTTGCCTGATCTCTTCCCGGAAAGGGCAACAAACCGAGCAGGTGTCCGGAGTGGGACGCTACGGGTCCATTCCGGACAGCCGAACATACTTGAATGTCGGGGGAACCCAGTTAGCCCCTCTCAGGGGTTGGAGCGGATTAGTAGGAATATATGGTGTTAGAAGGGAACGTCATCCACGTCCGGCCCATCAGCGCCCTGTAACAGCACGGAGTTGGAGCCCAGCATTTCTTCCAGACGGCCCCGCATCTCTTCGCAATATCCGGTGCTGACAACAGGCAAATCCAACACAACCCTTCTGCCACCAGTGTGGATCTCCAGGTTAACACGGTCCTTGCCCGGATATTCCAACAGAAGTGCGATGACTTCGCGCAACAAGTGGGCATCTTCCATGGGGTCGTCGGACTCGCTGATGCCGACAAAAACCGTGCGGGTGTTGGCGATGCTTACGGTAGTTGCGCCAGCCTCGTCATTGGCTCCATAGCTGCGACCATTGCCGTTGTGACCGTTGCCATTGCCCGAGGAAGTACGGTATGAACCATTGGGTTGGTGACGGTTAGAGCCATTGGTCCCGTTACCCGACTTTCGCTGCTGGTTTTGGGCCGCCAATCTTCCGTTGCCATTACCGTTACCATTGCCGTTGCCGGAGTAACCATTGGCCTGGCTGGGGGCGAGGGCCCTGGCTTCCTTCATCACCGATGCGGACTCGTCATTGACCTGGGCATCGGAGGCAGGCGGCGGCACGAAGTCCGAAACCTGATCGCAGGCCAGGGAGTAGCCGTCACCCCGCAAGCGCAGTTTCCCTGTGACGCGCAGGAGTTTCCCGGTAGACCACATTCCGGAAGTGCGTTCCAGCACATCGGGCCACACCAGGACTTCTATCTGGCCGCCAAGGAGTTCAAAGTTAATCACCAGGAATTTCTTCTGCTCCCGGGTGTAGCGTTCGGTTAACGTGGCTACATGGCCGAGCAGGCTGTAAGTAAGACCCTGCATGTCTTCATCGAGTTGGTCGATGGAATTGATGCCGTCGCCGGTATCGGCCGTCGCCAAGACCATAAGAGGATTATAGGAAAGCGACACTCCCAGAAGTTCCTTTTCCCAGGCCGCCTTTTCTTCAGCGGAAATATCCAGACCGGTAAGGGAAATGCCGGTCATTTGGGGGGCGTCGGACTCTTCCATGCCTCCAAACAGGCTGGTCTGGCCAGAGTTGCGAGTGCGGGTCTCCAGTTGGGCGAATGCCATAACCTGGTCCAGGGCGCCGAAGACCGCGCCCCTGGAGCCGAGGCTGTCAAAGGCGCCTGCCTTGACCAGGCTTTCCAGGGTCCGGCGGTTCAAACCACTCACGTCAGCGCGTCGGCAAAAATCGTCGATGGACTCGAAGGGACCGTTTTCCTTCCGTTCCCCAACCAGCGGTCTGATAGCTCCCTCGCCGACGGTTTTTATCGCAGCAAGCCCGAATCGGAGGCAGGGAGTTGGCCCGCTTTCCTTGTCAATGGTAAAGAACTCGCCGGACCGGTTTATGTCCGGTAGCAATACCGGGATCTGGAGCTTGGAGCACTCGTTGATGGAACTGATGATTCTGTCCGTATTGTCCAGCCTGGAATTCAGGACGGAGCACATGTACTCCAGGGGATAGTGGGCCTTGAAGTAGGCCGTCCAGTAGGAGATAAGGGCATAGCTGACGCTGTGGGCCTTGTTGAAAGCATAGCCGGCGAAGGGTTCAATGAGGTCGAAAACCTGGATTGCCAGATGGCGCTCAAACCCCTTGCCCTGGGCACCGTCAATAAACCGGTCACGCTCTTCGGCCATCAGCGAGGCGATTTTCTTGCCCATGGCCTTCCGTACTGTATCCGCCTCTCCCAGCGTATAACCGGCAAACCGCTGCAGGATCAGGAGCACCTGGTCCTGGTAAACAATCACCCCGTAGGTCTCGTCCAGCAGTTCTTTCAGGCTGGGATCCGGATAGGTGATGGGCGCGCGCCCGTGCTTGGCCTCGATAAAAGTGTCGATGTGCTCCATCGGGCCAGGCCGATAGAGGGCAATCATGGCGGAGATGTCACCCAGGTTGGAGGGCTTCAACTCCTTGATGTAACGCTGCATCCCGGCGCTTTCCAATTGGAAGAGGTCGGTTGTCTTGCCCGAGGAAAGCAGCTCAAAGGTTTCCTTGTCGTCCAGCGGCAGGCGGCCGAGGTCAATCTTGATGCCCCTGGCCTCGTCCAGCAGCTTTGTTGCCCGGTCCAGGATGGTCAGGTTGGTCAGCCCAAGGAAGTCCATTTTGAGCAGGCCCAACTTGGCCACCGGGTCCATGGAGTACTGGGTCATTAGCACCGAGCTTTGCTCGTCGCCTCGAGTGGGACGCTGCAGGGGCACGGTTTCCGTCAAGGGTTCGTCGGCGATCAGAACCCCTGCGGCGTGGGTACTGACGTGATGGACGATGCCCTCCAGTCCCTGGGCATTTTCCACCAGGTTGCGGACCGCGGTATCGGACTCAAATGTATTGCTCAGCTCAGGGTTGACCCTAAGGGCATCTTTAATGGTGCGAGTCTTGAAGGGGACCATGCGGGCTATCCGGTCGACGTCGCCGTAGCTCATGCCCAGGCTGCGCCCCACATCCCGCAGGGCAGCCTTGGCGCCCATCGTGCCGAAGGTGATTATCTGTGCCACTCGGTCGCTGCCGTAACGGTCAATAACGTAATGGAGGACCTCGTCCCGCCGGTCATCCTGGAAGTCCATGTCAATATCGGGCATTTCCTTGCGTTCCAGGTTAAGGAACCGCTCAAACACCAGGCGGTACTCCAGGGGATCGACGTCGGTGATGCCAAGGCAGTAGAGGGCCACGCTGGCTGCCGCGCTTCCCCGAACGCCGAACATTATGCCGTTGCGATGCACGAAGTCGCAGATGTCCCAGACCACCAGGAAGTAGTTTCCGAACTGGGTATGGCGAATTACTTCCAGTTCGTACTTGAGCCTTTCCTCGGCCTCGGGTGTTGGCCGGGGATAGCGACGTCGAAAGCCTTCCCAACAAAGCTGGGCAAGGTATTCGTCAGCGGGTACATCACCCGGCGTTGGGTACTTGGGCAGATGGGTTTGTCCGAAGCCCAACTCCACGTGGCACATGTCTGCAATCAACCGGGTGTTTTCCAACGCCTGGGGGTAGTCGGAGAAAAGTCGCTCCATTTCCTCCGGGCTCTTTACATAGTAAGAGTCGTCCTCCATTCGCAAGCGCTTTTCATCCTGGACCGTGGTGTTGGTCTGGATGCAGATGTAAAGGTCCTGGAAGGGCGCCTCATGCTGACGGACGTAGTGGGAGTCGTTTGTGACCACCAGGGGAACGCCTAACTCCTGGCTGAACCGGGTCAGGCCGTCGTTTATGGCCGGCAACTGCTGCACATGCTCGTGGCGCTGCAACTCCAGGAAATAACCGTCCCCGAACAGTTCCCGGTACTGAAGGACCTTCTGGCGGGCCCCTTCGGTATCGCCGTCAACAATAAGCCGGGGCACTTCCGCCGAGGCACAACCGGAGAGGCAGATCAGGCCCTGGTGGTATTGCTCCAAAAGTTCCCAATCAACGCGGGGGCGGTAATGAAAGCCTTCAAGGTGACTCTTGGTTACCAGCTGCATCAAATTACGGTAGCCGGTGTTATCCCGGGCCAGCAGGACCAGGTGATAGGGGCTGCGTTCGGAAGCGCTTCGGTCGTGGCGACTGCGGTGGGCGACGTACACCTCGCAGCCGATGATGGGCTTAATCCCTGCCTCCTTGCACTCCGAATAAAAGTCCACCGCGCCGTAGAGGCTGCCGTGGTCGGTGATGGCGAGGGAGTCCATTCCCATGTCCCGGACCTGGTAGACGAGGTCGGGAATGCGGCTGATGCCATCAAGCATGCTGTATTCGGTGTGCGTGTGCAGGTGTGTGAACAACGGGCGGATGCCTCCGTGGGATGGGCGAAATTATGGGGTCTTATTGAACATAATACACCCTTAGGGATTTCGGCAAGGCAAAAGCAAAGGAAATATCGATGGCTGCCAAGCTTAGCCAGTGGCCGTGGTACGCGAGTGATGAATTAACCGGCTTGAAGGCCAGAATCCTTGGTGACCGTGCAAGCGCCGGTGGGATACCGGGCACGCCATGCCGGGCCCTGGCAATAAGAAACCCGGTTGTAAGGTAACCTTACCACCGGGGGAGGAACACCGCCCTACGCTCACGACCCAGAATATTGCATATGGGAGAAAGGAGGACTAAAGGGAATCCTAGAATTCATCATCCTCTTCGAGGATTGGGCGGGAGCGAGAGGGCGTACCGAGCAAACTTACCCGGGACTCATTCCTGGCTTTCTCGTCACCCCAGTGCGAAGCCTCGAGGTAGTTCTTGAACTCCTTGAATGCGCCACACTCCCGGCACAACCCCAGGCTGATGGGGCCATCGGCCTCTTGGATTACCCAGTGGTGCTGACAACTTGGACCTTCGTCGTCGGTAAGGCTTAGTGCTGAAGCTTGCTCGTTAATCATGTCGCCCTCCATAACTATGCTGAATATATAATATAGCTATCTGCTATGGGTGTCAATACTTTTATGGCTAAACAAGATAATCATATTCTTATATATTGATACAATAATTGTATTATTGGTCGAACCAATTGCATGTTTCTGCGACTAATTGGTAAATTAGTCCTACCTGCTTGATATATTAGCAATGTAGAGTATTGTATTTAGCGATAATATTATCTGGCATTGTGAAATACCTCACCTAAACCCTGCACACACTATTCGGGTACTGAATCAATAATTAACATAAACACGGGATGCAAGTTTGGAAATTCTGACATAGAGCATACCTCACCACGCTTTTTGACTACTGCTTTATTGCGGACTGCGGGGGCACCGACAACAGCAGATTGGACGTGAGGCAACCGCTGCGCCGACTCTATGGATAACAAAAGCCCCGTTGGACAAATAGCCAACGGGGCCAACATGCTTTGGAGGTTTCGGGCAGCGTGGGCGACTGCAAGCCCGAGCCAGATGCAGTCCTGTCTAATCGCCTTTTGCGGCCTCAATCATCGGGGCAGTTCAATTTCCTGGGTTACCACCCTGGTTACACCCCAGCCGGCCAGCCAGGCAGAATGCCGACCGTCCCCGCCCGCCACAATTACAACCACATCCTCCGCCGAGCCAACGATAGGAATCATGGCATCGGGGTCGGTCTCGTCGATCCATTTGGGCCAATTGCGGTTGCCGTAGTGGGCAATACCCTTCAACCGGCTCAGGGGCATCCTGGCGTTCTGGAAAATGTACTCCCGGACATCCTTCTTGGAGAGGCCGGAGGCGTGAATTTCCGCCGCATGCTCCGGGCACAAGACCAAAGCCATCTGCGCACCGGTACCCGTCTGGTAATAATTGGAAAAGCCGATGGTCCGCAATGAACCCACCAATGTTCTTAACACCTGGATGCCAGTGGGCGAAGTGCTTTCCATGATGGTGTACATGCCACGGACGCCCATCAGCGTCACCATGCTGGCCGACGGTTCCAGGCCCAATTCCTCATGGCGCGGTTCCCACGGGCTGCGTTCTTCATTCTCGGCAAAGCAAAAGGTGTACCTGGCAGGGAGGGCCAGCGTCGCCTTATCCATCTCGCCAGGGATCAGTCCCGCAACATTGCGGACGAAGAGCCTGAGGGCCCGCCCAATCACGGCATTGGCACGGTAGCCTGGGCCAAAACAGCCGGAGTCGCCGTTAATTCCAAGCTCCCTGGCGAGGGGCCCATTGACTATAACCGCCGGCGCCGCGCCTCCGGTGGTGGCCTGCACGCTGGCAATGTTGAAGTCGGGTTTCAGGGCGGCCTTGACCGCCGCCACTACTACCGGAAAGTGTTCGGGCTTACAGCCGGCCATCACCGCGTTTATGGCCACTTTTTCCAGGGTTACTTCGGCATTCCTGGGCTGCACCACCCCAAGGCTGGTGGAAGGGTCCTGGCCATAAGGCAACAGCATTCGGCGTACCAAGTCTTCGGTGGCTGGCACCACCGGCAGTCCGTCAGTCCAGCCCTGCTGTTCATAGTAGTCCTGGATGGCATCAAAGGAGGCATCGACCTCCACCCGCCGGGACTGGATGGTTAAAGGATTCATTGCATATTGCTCCCGGTTTGGCGCGGGTGAGAACGGAAATACCCCGGCGGCCGGGGGAGGGCAAAAAATTCCCAGCCCGCTTCAACCACAAATAATAACCGACGCATCAACATAACCGCCGGAGCACTTGTCTCCGGCGGAATAAAAGGTCTTAAATCGCCCGTGAAACCCAGAGAACCTCTGGATAATCTGTCGACATTGCTGCCAAGGGCGAAATCACGGAGGGCAGCTTAAGGGAACCAGACCTGTAGGAAGCGCCGACACCCCCATCCTAACCTTCCCCCGTAGACGGGGAAGGGACATGTACAGAGGTTCATTAGCTATTGGTCAATAACCCCACAATCTCATCAGCGTACTCATGGGCCATCTGCTGCACTTCCTCAACGCTGCGGGAGGCCAGAGGGCTGGGCAACACAACTATGCGGACTCCCGGCATACCCAGTGAGGAAGCCCGGGCATGAGCGGCCCGGGTAAAGGCGCTAGTGATTACGCTGACCGACGGAACCCCGCGGGATTCGGTAACTACTGTGTCGTGGAGACCCCACGCCGTGCAGGAGCCTCAATCCGCGATGCCGTGCACTACGGCATCGCATTCCTCCACCAGTGAGTCTATGGTTTCATCGGCACAGGGCATGCTGAATGTGAACTTGGAAGCGTATACAACCTTCTTTGCCTTGTATTCGGCCTCAAGTACCCTTTGCAGTTCCAGCAGGAAGGAGTCGGCGTGATATTTTCTGTTTTCCAGCAAACCGACAACCTTACCTTCCAGGCTGGCGATCTCCGAACTGATTCCCCGCTCCTCGGGGACTTCTTCCGGCCTGGGATCCAAAATCTGGATAGTTCCGGTTACCATTTAGCATGACCTCCCTGTGTTGCGGTTTGAGGAACTAAAGATCAGCGGCCAAAAAGTGGATTCATTTCCAAGCCGTTCTTGCGTGACCTGCTTGCCCGGGCAAGCAAGAGAACCCACTACACGATCGCTACTCGGCCAACTGGTAATACTTGCCCTCGGTCTTGATTGCCGGCGCGATGACCATTTCCGCCTGGTGAAAGTCCCGGATAGTGTAGGCGCCGCACATGCCCATGGCCACCTGCAAGGCGCCCACCAGGTTCTGGGTGCCGTTTGTGACCGAAGTTGGGCCATACATTATTTCTTTCAGGGTTGCCTTGGTGCCTACCTTTATGCGAGTGCCTCGCGGCAGTTCGGCATGGGCATTGGCCATACCCCAGTTGTAACCGCGTCCCGGGGCCTCTTCGGCCTGCGCAAAGGGAGTACCCACCATGACGCCGTCGGCGCCGCTGGCAATGGACTTGCAAAGGTCGCCCCCGGTGCGGATACCGCCGTCGGTAATGACACTTACATACCTGCCGGTACGGTGGAAATAGTCCTGGCGAGCGGCAGCACATTCCAGGGTAGCGCTGACCTGGGGAACGCCGACACCGGTTACCTCACGAGTAGTACAGGCGGCGCCAGGACCGACCCCCACCAATATGCCGTCCACGCCGGTTTCCATCAACTCGAGAGCTACGCCGTAGCTGACACAGTTACCAACCACCACGGGAACACTTAGAGATTCAATCATCTCCGAGAATACCAGGCCACGGTAGCTGCGGGACTGGTGCCGCGCGGTGGTAACGGTGGACTGTACCACTATTATGTCCGCTCCGGCCTCCACGGCGAGAGGAGACATTCGCTTGGTGTTCTGGGGCGTAAAAGCAATCGCGCAGGTGGAACCTGCGCTCTTTATCTCCTCTACCCGCTGGCCGATCAGATTCTCTTTGACCGGCTCGGAGTAAACTTGCTGAAGATACTCGGTAACCTCAGACTGGGGCATGGAGGTAATTTCTTCGAGAATCGAATAGGGGTCGTCGTAGCGGGAGTACATGCCTTCCCCATTGAGCACGCCCAACCCGCCCATTTCGTGCATCATGACAGCGAACCTGGGCGATACGGTACCGTCCATCGCCGAGGCCATCATCGGCGCTTCAAAGATACAATCCCCAATGGACATTTTGGTGGATGTAAGCTCGGGGTTAATGGTTACATCACCAGGAACAATGGCAACCTCGTCGAAACCGTAGGACCGTTCCAACTCCTTAAAAAGGCGTCTAGACATCCCGGTTTACCTCGCTTAGTGCAGATTTTAATCTTCCAAATCTAACAGTCCGGCTATGGTTACGTCAACCGAAAACGAGGCCGTTGCCCGCTCCCGATTAATGGAAAATGCTTGGTATTCTCAAAATGATTGGTGTTTTAATTCCGATAGGAAATTGGCATGGGTTATGGCCCACTCGAAGACGAAGAGAGTCCAGACTGACAACCGGACAGCAGAACTTCCGAATAACCCGTTTGCTACTCTCCGGATGGTGGCATACGCCAGTCTCCACTTGAGCACACATTGGGCAAGAACGTGCAGCAGAGAACGAAAGATGCAAGTTTCAGATACTTCTTGAATCGCTCAATCTTGATTCCGGTTCCCGTTGCCTGACTGCAAATTCAGCTTGACTTTGAATGATAACTATTATATAAATGCACGAACTTATCAAAGGACGCAAATTTGCACAGTAAGAGGAGGTAGCGCAAGCAATCTACTATTTGGTGAGCAAGAGTTACGGAAAAAGTCAGTAATATTGTCAAACAAGGAGGATAGGCATGACAGCCACGGGATCCACCAGAACACACAGATTTAGCCGCGCTCTATTATCGATTGTAGCGTTGATGGCTTTACTTGCGGTTGCCTGCGGCGCGTCCACCTCTGAGGAGGCGCAGCAGGAATCGGCCGCCCCTACGACAGCTCCCGATACGGCCCGCCCGCAGGCGCTGGCAATTCCGGCAACGTCTGAACCGCAGGCGCAGCCGGAAGCCCCCGCTCCCCAGGCAGAGAGCCCCGCTGCCGCTCCCACGGCTGCTCCCGCTCCCACGGCCGTGCCCGCAGCACCCTCAACGTCCGCCCGCGACACGATCATCTTCCTGACCGGGGAAGAACCAACTACGCTGGGCGCGGCCAGCCCTAACTGCGGCGGCAACATTCAGAACACCGTCTGCGACGACCTGGCCAGCGACCCCTTGACCTGGATTGATGACTACAACAACTTCGAGGTAGTCGGCATGACCGGGATTGAGGGATGGGAACAGATTGGACCGGATCGATGGCAATTCAAACTGCGTGAAGGCGTTACCTTCCACAACGGCGCTCCATGGAACGCCGAGCAGGCCGCCTTCTGGATCGACTATTTCGGCGACGAAGAGACCAGCGGCCACTACAACTCCAACGACTTCAGCTTCCACGGGGTTATCGGAGGACAAGTGGTAGATGACTACACGCTCGACGTAGTCTGCGGCGAGGCGTGCCCCATTCTGCCTCGCACCACCATTTTCACCAAGTTCCAGGACGTGGGATGGTTCCTGCAAGAGGCAGGAGCGACTTCGATATCCGACCTGCCAGAGGAACTGCCGGCGGAAATCCATCGGATGACCGTGGGACTGGGTCCCTACCAGATAGTCGAATGGGATACCGGCCTACAGGTGGTCTTGGAAGCCTATGACGGCTACAACCCGAACCCGGCTACGGGATTTTCCAGAGCGCCGACGATTCCAAACGTGATCCAGCAATGGCGCAATGAACCGCTGGTACGCGCCTCGGCGCTGGCAGCAGGTGAAGCGGACTGGGCTGAGATTGCTTTCCAGGACCGCGAACTTGCGCCCCAGTGGAAGTCCGCCACCAACAACGAGGCTTACGTATATGCCATAGACACGGTGCATCACCCTGAATTGCGGAAGAAGGAAGTTCGGGAAGCTCTGAACCTGGCCATCGACTGCGAGACCGTTATGGAGGAGGTCTTTGACGGAGTTCTCGAATGTTATGGCAACATCGCACAGACCGGCACGGTGGGCATTACCCCGGAGAATTCCGCGGGTTACCCCTATAACCCGGAGCGCGCCCGGGAATTGCTCGCCGAGGCAGGCTACGATCCGGAAAACGAGATCAAACTGCACATCCGCTCCCAGCGCGTCCCCAAGGACGTGGAGTACGCCGAGGCAGTGATAACCTTCTGGCGGGATGTTGGACTCAATGCCAACCTCCTGGTAGTCGAGTCTTCAATCCATGCTGGCACCGGCCGGTCTAATTGCGGACATGGCCGTACCAGGGAAGACTTTGCCAACGCCGCCGGAGCGGACCTGCATCAGAAGTGCCTAACTCTGGGGCCGGGAGAACCTAACTTTTCATCGATGCACTTAACGGCGCCGGCCACCTCCACTGAGTCCCTGGACTTCTCGCGGCAGGCCATCCTGCGTAATAGCTGCTACAGCCGTTCCAGCGGGGTTTGCTACCAGGATTTTGAGGATGCCCTGGAAGTAGCAATTGCCACGCCTACCGGTGAACTGCGCAGGGAACGAATGGAATGGTTGGGTGATTACGTGCATAACAACTACCACTTCGTGCCCAACTTCCTGGTAGTTCAGATTTACGGGATGTCCGCAGAACTACAGTGGGACCCCCACTATGCGCCGCGCATCCGGGCCAATACCATGAGCTTCAGCAACTAAACTCGGTCATAATTTTCAGCGAAGAGGCTTCGCACACAGAGGACGCCCCGGAAATGTTCCGGGGCGTCCTTCTTTACGGCTATTCAGGAATGAACAAGGCTCCGCTTTTTGCCAATAAAGATTGAAGAACCGATCTGACAATACCATCTAGCTGTAGTAGCCATATGTATGTTCCCAGTTTGTACATTTATCGTTAATTGTTGGAGGTGAATAAACAGGTAACTATAAAATATTAGCATTAGAGTAACGACATACGTTACAAAGAGTGCCATCTTGAGGGGTAAAATGATGAATCCGGTATCGGCGAAACAAAGCTGTTGCGCCAGGGACTCCTATCCAAGATGGCACTACTGGCGATAATTGCCGTCGCCTGCGGTGCGGGGCAGCGGAATAAACGGCCCCAGCGCAGGAGCCGGTGGCTGAACAACAATTGGCCAAACCTGCGGAGTTGGCAAGTCCGGCTACGGCGGCTACGGCTCCCCAAGAATCCATGGCAAAGCCTGCCGAATCCATGGAGGTCCAGTCGGCGGAAACCATGGCCAAGGCCTCTGAGTCTATGGAAGCCGAACCGGCCCAGGTCTCGGCAGCGCCGACGGCGGGGCCCCAGCCCACGGCCTTACCGCAGGGCCCAGTGGTAAGCGCCAAAGACAGATTGGTCTTCGTGACCAACGAAGAGCCTACGACCATTGGAGCCGCCAACTCCAACTACGGCGGCAAAATCCAGAACACCATCTGCGATGACATGGTCAGCGACCCTCTGACCTGGATTGACGACCACAACAATTTCGAGGTAGTCGGCCTCACCGGCTTCGAGGGTCGGGAGCAACTTGAGGCCGACCGCTGGCGTTTCCAGCTACGAGAAGGGGTTGCTTTCCACAATGGCGCCCCCTGGAATGCCACCCAGTCCAAGCATTGGATTGACTTCTTCGGAGATGAGAAAACTTGCGGCAACTACAACTCCAAGGACTTCGGCTTCCACGGCGCCATCGGCGGAGAAGTGGTGGACGAATATACGCTGGACGTGGTCTGCGGCAAGACCTGTCCCATCCTGCCTCGCACTACCATCCTCACCAAGTTCCAGGATGTGGGTTAGTTCGAGCAGGCTACGAAAGATGAAATCGAACGGCACAGCGTTGGCTTGGGGCCGTACCAGATCGTAGAATGGCGCTTCCGGCGTAGAAATTGAGCTGGAGGCCTGTGAAAACTACAATCCAAATCCGGGAACCAGCTTCTCCAGCGCTCCAAGCATAAACACGGTAACCCAACGGTGGCGCAACGAACCCCAAGTGCGCGCTTCCATGATGGTCGCGGGCGAAGCGGACTGGACGGAAATCGCCTTCGATGACCGGGGCCGGGTGCCCAATTGGAAGTCATCCACAAATAATGAGGTATTCCGCTTCTCCATTGACACAGTGCACGACCCAGAGCTTTGAAAGCCGGAGACTCGGGAAGCCTTAAACAAAGCAGTTGATTGCCAGGACATCTTGGGGGTGATCTTTGGCGGGCGGGTGGACTGCTACGGCAACATTGCCCAGACCGGAACGGTAGGAATCACCGAGCGGAATTCGGCGCCCCACCCTTACAACCCGGAACGGGCCAGGGAGTTGCTGGCAGCGGCCAACTACGACCCAGAGCACAAAATAGTCCTGACCATGCGCTCAAACCGCGTTCCCAAGGACGTGGAAGTGGGCGAAGCCTACGTGACTTCCTGGCTGGACGTGGGGATCAACGCCGAGCTCAACGTCGTGGAGTCCAGCGTTTATGCTTCCGCCGGTCGTTCCAATTGCGGACACCAGCGTACCCGCTAATAGTTCGACAATGCCCCCGGCGCTGATCTGCGGGCAAAGTGCACCAACTTGGGACCCGGTCCGCCCAATTTCACTTCCATGCAAATCAACGGCGGCCCCACTTCTGCGGAGTCGTTGGACTATTCCCTCCAGGCCGTGCTGAGGAACAGTTGCTTTAGCCGGTCCAGCGGAGTCTGCTACCAAGACTTCGAGGATATGATGGAAGAGGCCAACGCAACGCCTACCGGCGAACTGCGCCGCCAGCGGATGAAAGTCCTTGCCGACTACATGCATGACAACTTCCACTTCGTCGACGGCTTCCAGGCGGTCTCGGTTTACGCGCTATTCCATGGACTGGAATGGACGCCTCACTACGCGCCGCGGGTGAGGGCCAACACCATGTATTTCAGCGAGTAGGCACGAGCTGAAGTAACTGGGTACTGTCCGGCCTGGCGATACAGAACGCCCCGGAAAATTCCGGGGCGTTCGCCTTTAGCTTCAGCTTGAGGTTAGGGAAGAGCTCGACTTCGAGACTGGCGAATTGAACCCTTAGCTTAAGTCCAGCTCGTCCGTCTCCATGTCCTCGGTGGAATATTCTTCGGGCTTGGGCCCGCTTCGCCCGGAACCCAGAGCGGCTCTCAAGGCCTGTCGCACTGTTCTCACGTAAACCGGCTCTATTTCGGGATTGTTCTTCAAGTCGCCTCTGGCGGTCTCCGGCAGTATGCAGCGCGAAAGCCCGAGGCGCGCGGATTCCACCACGCGACGCTCCACCTGGGGAACAGTACGCAATTCACCGCTCAACCCAACTTCGCCCACGGCCACCAAATGCGGGTCCAGCGGCTGGTTGTACAGGCTTGAGGCCAACGCCAGGATAACACCCAAGTCAGCGGCGGGCTCGTTGACTCGGAAGCCTCCGGCAACGTTGACGATTATGTCCTGTCCGGCCAGTTCCAGTCCCGACCGGCGGGAAGCCACCGCAGCCAGCATGAGCAGGCGGTTATAGTCCACACCGTTGGCTACGCGGCGGGGGACCGGCGCGAAGGCCGGCGAAGTAAGAGCCTGGATTTCCATCATGAGGGGCCGACTGCCTTCCAGAGCCGGAACCAGGGCGGCGCCCACGCCACGCTCGTAACGCTGGGCCAGTAGGGCGCGGGAAGGGTCGGGCACCTCTACCAACCCTTGACCCGTCATTTCAAATACGCCGATTTCGGTGGTAGAGCCAAACCGGTTCTTGCCGCTGCGCAGCACCCGGTAAGAGCTGATGTCCTGGCCCTCCAGATACATGACCAGGTCCACCATGTGCTCCAGAACTCGGGGGCCAGCCAGGGAGCCGTCTTTGGTCATGTGGCCAGCCAGGAAAACGGGTACATTGCGGTGCTTGGCCCACTGCAGCAATTTCAAGCCGCACTCCCGAACCTGGGCCACGCTGCCGGGGCCGGAGGGGGCATCCTGGGTATAGAGGGTCTGGATGGAATCCACTATGGCCAGGAAGGGTTGGCACTCTTCCAGGCGTAACAGGGCCGCATCCACATCGGTCTCGGTTACCAGAAAGACCCGGTCACCGGCAAATCCCAGACGTTCGGAACGCAGCTTTATCTGGTGGGGCGACTCCTCGCCACTCAGATACGCCACCTGCCGACCGCTCTCGGACAGGTAGCGGGCCAACTGGAGCAGCAGAGTTGACTTTCCTACGCCCGGCTCCCCGGCCAGCAATGCAACGGAGCCAGGCACGATACCGCCACCCAGGACGCGGTTGAACTCCTCGGACGGGAGTTCAATGCGACGGCGGTCTTCGGGACTGAGGCGGGACAGTTCCTGGGGAGGCTCTCCGGAGGTTGGCAACCAGGAAGGACGGGAAGCAGCAGTTGATGCTACCTCGATTTCCTGTAACGGCAGGGCAGAACCGCAAGCGGGGGCAGGGCAGAACCCAAGCCAGCGAGTACTTTCGTAGCCGCATTCCCCACACATGAACTGGGTTCTCTGTTGGCCCCTGGACCGGTTCATAGAATGCCTCCTTAAACCGGCCCATTATAACAACAACAGGCCCCTTAAAACGGGGCCTGTTGTCAGTTGAAGCCTTATGGGGTCTGCTATATAGGGTCTAGTCGGCTGAAGTAACCGATGCCGGATCCATGGCAGGTACCTTGGAGCGGATAACAATCACGTCATCTTCGCAATCAACCACTGCCGTGTCGCCGTCATTCAGTCGACCACTGAGCAACTCGTCAGAGAGGGTATCCTCAACTTCGTTCTGGATTACCCGGCGCAACGGACGGGCGCCCAGCACTGGGTCGAAGCCCTTTTCGCCAAGGTGCGCACGGGCCGCGTCGGTGATTTCCAGGGTGATGTTCTTGTCTACCAGTTCCTGCTGCACCAGTCTGATCATCAGGTCTACGATGGCATGTATCTGATCCTGGTCCAACTGGTGGAAGACCACCGTGGCATCGATACGATTCAGGAACTCAGGGCGGAAGAAGCGCTTGACTTCGTCCATCACCTTGTCCTTCATCCGCTCGTAGGACTGCTGAGATGACTGGGCCGTTTCTGACTTGACGCCGAAACCAAGGGTGGTATCCCGCTTGATCAGGTCGGACCCCAGGTTGCTGGTCATCACGATGATGGAGTTGCGGAAGTCAACCCTGCGGCCCCGGGCGTCGGTCAACTGACCGGCGTCGAATATCTGCAACAGGATGTTGAAGACTTCCGGATGGGCCTTCTCAATCTCGTCCAGCAGGATGGCGCAGTAATTCTTGCGGCGGACACCCTCGGTCAACTGACCGCCCTCGTCGTAACCCACGTAGCCTGGAGGCGCGCCAATCAGGCGAGCTGTGGTATGCCGCTCCTGGAATTCGGACATATCCAGGCGAATCATGTTGTCCTCGTGGCCGAACATTACCTCGGCCATGGCCCGAACCAACTCGGTCTTGCCGACGCCGGTGGGGCCCAGGAACATAAACACGCCGATGGGATGGCGAGGGTCCTTCAGACCGGCGCGAGCGCGGCGGACTGCCTTGGAGATGTTTACGATGGCCTCGTCCTGCCCAATGATGCGCTTGTGCAGGTCCTCTTCCATGTGGATCAATCGTTCGGTTTCCTCGGCCGCCAGACGGGTTACCGGAATGCCGGTCCACATGCTGACCACTTCCGCGATATCCTCTTCAGTAACCGTAGTGCGACCCTTGGACCGGTCTTCCTGCCACTCCTCTTTCAAGGTGTCCAGGTCCTGGTTCAGGTTGAGCTCACGGTCTCTAAGTTCGGCGGCAACCTCATATTGCTGGGAAGCAATGGCCTCGTCCTTTTCCTGGCGGACTTTGTCCAGTACTTCCATGGCGTCTTTGACCGAAGTAGGGGTGACGCTGCCCCGCAGGCGCACGCGGGAACCGGCCTCGTCCAGCAGGTCGATAGCCTTGTCGGGCAAGAACCGGTCGGGAATGAAGCGCGTTGCCAGGGTGGCAGCAGCGCGTATCGCGGCATCAGTGAAGTTAACGTTGTGGTGGTCCTCGTAGTTGCCCTTGACACCCATGAGAATCTCAATGGTCTCATCGCCATTGGGCTCTTCTACCCGCACCGGTTGCAAGCGACGCTCGAGAGCCGGGTCTCGCTCAACATACTTGCGGTAGTCGTCAAGGGTCGTGGCCCCGATACACTGGATCTCACCCCGGGCCAGGGAGGGTTTCAAAATATTGGAGGCATCAACGGCGCCTTCGGCAGCGCCGGCGCCCACCAGGGTGTGCACCTCGTCAATGAAGAGGACGCAATTACCGGCGGTTTTAATCTCTTCAATAACCTTCTTGAGGCGTTCCTCGAATTCACCCCGGTACTTGGTACCGGCAACCAGCGCACCCATATCCAGGGTAACCAGTCGCTTTCCCTGCAGGGTCTCGGGAACCTCTCCACCGTAAATCTGCTGGGCCAGGGCCTCGACGATGGCAGTCTTGCCCACGCCGGGTTCGCCCACCAGCACCGGATTGTTCTTGGTGCGGCGGCTGAGAATCTGAACCACACGCTGGATTTCCGAATCGCGGCCCACTACCGGGTCAAGCTTGCTATCGCGGGCAGCGTTGGTAAGGTCAATACCCAGTTGGTCCAGGGTAGGTGTGCGGGTGCCGGTGCGGGAACTCTGGGTGCTCCCGCTTCCGGTGGAACTGTTGCTGAGGATGCGGTGGGTTTCGGTCCGAACCTTTTCAAGGGTAACCCCCAAGCTTTCCAGTACTCCGGCGGCGACGCCTTCGCCTTCACGAAGCAAACCTATGAGGAGGTGTTCGGTACCAATGTAGGTGTGGTTCATGCGGCGGGCTTCATCCACCGCCAGTTCAACCACCTTCTTGGCTCGAGGGGTGAGACCTATCTCCCCTTGGGCGGGTTTTTCTCCCCGACCGATGATAAATTCAACGGCTGAGCGGACTTTGCTGAGGTCGACGCCGAGTCCAGAGAGGACTCTTGCGGCTACTCCCTCCGTCTCACGGACAAGTCCAAGGAGGATATGTTCGGTACCTATATAGTTGTGGTTAAATCGCTGGGCTTCTTCTTGAGCCAGCGATAGAACTCTCCGAGCCCGTTCTGAGAACTTTTCGAATCTGCTTCCCATAATACCGCTCCTGTCGGGTAATACTGGGTTGCTTCAAAAGTTACCGTCTCAGTGGTGAGGTTATCCGTTGGTTTCCAAACGAAGCAGCGCCCATTTAGTTGTATTGGAGTTCCCGACACCAAACTGGCCTGAATTATATTGCACACACACGTTTAATGTAAAGCTGTTTACCCCTGCCCGGCACCGCACAAGTTTAACTGCATTTTAATGTTCCGCAGAAGAGTGGCAAAATTGAAGGGGACTATTGCGGGCGGCTTTGGAATATCCATCGCTGTTGGATCAAGGAAGGGGAATTGCCGCCGACTGGGGTTTTAAGAAATACTTCCCGGCGGTGACCTATTTTCCCACTCCGTTACCAAAGCAGTATCGTCGGCGCTGGGGCGTTTCACTACCGTGTTCGGGATGGGAACGGGTGGGGCCACCCCGCTAGAACCACCAGGAAGTACATCTAACGCGGGAGAGTATGCACTATTTTTCACGATCTGGCAAGGGGTTGATCAAGAATTGTTAAAGCCGCCAGCTGGGCCAGGCGCCGTTGGCAACGTTGTTTCTGTCCAGCCTAAAGGGAGCGGGAGACAGGGAGGGAGCGAGCGAGCAGGGCCGCAGTGCAGATTCAAGCTCGAGTGCAGGTATGCTAGAATATTTTCTGCCTCTTATCTATGGGCCGTTAGCTCAGCTGGCAGAGCACCGGACTTTTAATCCGGGTGTCGTGGGTTCGATCCCCACACGGCCCACTAATCTGGGCTCGGACTTCCGTTCCTCGGGGCGAGCTAAACGACGATCACCAACTCAAAAGTTTGTAGTACAGTGACACTTGTCCCGTCAAAGTATCCCTATGCTAGACTGCGCCAGCGAATTCGGCGATATCAGCGTGTCGGACGGCGCTAATGCATCGCGGCCCCGCAGGCAAATGAGAGGCTCGGCACCGCTATTATTGGCTTGGCTCTTCACCAGTGAGTTGTGGAACGAGATATGACTAAGAAAACCAAAGAGGAACTACTGGCCGGGATAGGTCGAGTATTTCCGGAACCGTATGCAATGGAGATGGTTTCCAGTCCTGCACAGGTACTGTGGTATGTTCAGCAGTTGCAGAACATATACGGACATCCTGACCAGAGGATCAAGGAGATTCTCAAGGACTGGGCAATACATTCGTGGCATCTAATGTATGACTGTCTTGGTGTTGATTGGCGGGATGACTGGCCATTTCGACTATGTCACTATCTTGCCACGATCGGTAAGCACTATGAAATGCCGACGGCTCGTCCCAGCAAGGGTATGTCCCTCACCTTTGAACACCGTACCGGGTTCGGTAGTGGATTCTCGAATGAGTTTCAGCGGTCGGATTTTGTTATAGCAGACAATGATTCTGGTTGTAAGATTGACGGCGAAGAACTCATGAGGGTGGTTGTGAATAAACTAGAGGAAGAGATTCTTGGGCAATCTGACCCCCAAAATAGAGAGTACCCGACAGGAGGCTGAACGAGAAATGCGGGAGGCCAGATACCTCCTGATAAACCCAACGCCCAGACACCTCCCTTGTCCGAGCACCCGCAGCTTCTCATCGAATACCATGTGGGGACCGGTTCCTGGGCTGACGAATTACCTCGAATGACCTTTTGGACGCTCTGTCGGTTCCACTAGCCTCTTGGGATTGGCAACTACATGGGAAGGTTGGGTTTACCGGCAATCCCGTAGGGCCCTACAGGAGCTCCCATGTGTGAGCGTCCCTACGAGACCACTTAAGAAGAATCGAGCCGATCATTCGAGCCGACCCAGGGCCCCTAACTACATCTCTAAGACGGTACCGCCTACCGTGCACTCAGGCGAACCTAGAGAGGCACCACCCACTCGAAGGTTTGTAATACAGTGCCGCATGGCCCACCATCGCTCACTAGCTAAACTTGGTTCGCCCACGGCCAGAGGTTGAATGTGTCCACCGAGGCTCCTCAGACAATAACCAACCTCGAAGTAGCCTTTGAAAGAATTCAAGAGTTACACCGGTTGTACTCTCAAGGCCAGTTGAAGGGACCTGAGAAACACGAGGTAAACCCGGGCCTGCCCGCTGACAGCAAAGAGAACTACCTGTACTTCACCCTGCCTTGCTCTGTCAACTTTCAAAGACGTTCACCAGACATGTGGGCGAGTGCGCTCAACACGTTCGATGACCAGGACACATGCTTCGTCTTTCGTCCCGAGGATGTCGGAACCACCAGCCCGCCAAAGGTGATGGAGGCTTTGACCAAGTACCGCCTGGCTCTCCTGACCAATAAGCATACACAGACCTGGGTTGAAATCTGCCTTACACTGGCAAATTACTACGATGGGAACCCTAAGAACGTGCTGGCTGAGTATGACTTTGACGTCCCCAGAATTATCAGCGCCGTGCAACGTGAGAAGAAACACCTTTTCCCCTGCCTGGGTGGGAGGAAGCTCTCAAATTACTGGATATTTGTGATGACCCAGTTTACTGCCGCACCGTTACGCAATACCCACGAAATATCGATAATCCCCGACACCCACGTCATCAAGAGCACGGTTCACCTTGGATTGGCTCCTTCTGGCGTGTCTGCCGCCAAGGTGGAGAGTCTTTGGAGGGATGTCCTGCACCGCCTGGATATACACCCAACCGAGATGCACTCTGCCCTCTGGAGATGGTCGCGAAATGGTTTCCAGCCACACGTATAGAACTTAGAGGCCTGACAACTGCACGGTCAGAAAGAAATTCGAAACTATAAGATTTCAAGGCAGGCATTTGGCAGAGTCCCAGTCCCAGCCACATTGTGCAAATGGTTCTGTATACCGTCGAAATAGCCTCAACCCCTCTCGGCACCGGCCCAACGCTTTCACCACTCAAAGACAATCGCAGGCGTTGTAGTCACAACTTAGGCTTTTCTATGCAACCCGATGTATAATGTAAGGTAAATACTTGCTCGAGACAGGTCGGCCCAGTCTTGAGGAACCTTGGCTGCACGGCAAATAGCGCCCGTGTGGACCAGCCGGAGAACCGCAGTGCGCTACGGCTTTGTGGTGAGTCCGCGTCGATGGTTGAGACTACGCTACTCTCTTGCCCGGCGTGAAGCAATACATCCCCCGGAAACCAGTTCAGGAACATATAGATGTCAGTCAAGCTCTCCAGAACCCTGAAGGACAAACTAAGCACCGCAGGTATCGCACAGTCTGCACGCGAATACGAACATCGCTTCAGGGCTCACAATCGCAGCGCATTGGAGAACGCAGCAAATTCCGACAAACACATCACTGAACTCTACTATGACCTGGTTACGGATTTCTATGAGTATGGGTGGGGGAAGTCGTTTCACTTTGCCCCTCGCGTCCCCGGGGAGAGTTTCAAGGAATCGCTGGCACGCCACGAATGCTTTCTGGCAGACGCCCTCGGGTTCAAGCCCGGAATGATCGTCGCCGACCTTGGCTGCAGTGTTGGCGGGCCGTTGCTGGAGATCGCCCGTTATTCCGGGGCTAAGATCGTCGGAATTAACAGCAATGCCTATCAACTGGGACACGCCAAGAGATTCCTGGAAGAAGCGGACCTGGCGCATCTGGCCGAGTTCATTCATTGCGACTTCCTGAACGTCGATGCTCCGGACGAGTCTTTTGACGCTGTCTACGACATTGAAGCAACCTGCCATGCGCCGGACAAGGTCAGCATCTATCGCGAGGTTTATCGCCTGCTGAAGCGGGGCGCGTGCTTCGCCGGATATGAATACTGTTTAACTGACCGCTTCAACGCCCAAGACCCCCGTCACCTCAAGATCAAGGCCGACATTCAATTGGGAGGCGGCCTGCTGGAAATCGCCGACCAACAAACCGTTGATGACGCGCTCCGGTCTGTGGGGTTTGAGGTATTGGAAACCCGGGATCTATCAATACAGACCGGTCCTTCTATTCCCTGGTTTCAGCCGCTGATTGGTTCAGGTTTTTCTCTGGCCACCTTCCGCAGTTCGAGGTTCGGTCGCTGGGTCACCCACAATTCGCTGAAAACGCTGGAGGCGCTTCGCATTGCGCCGCAAGGAACAGTCCGCGTATCGGAGACCCTGAATCTCTGCGCGGCCGCCATGGCCGAGGCAGGGCGCCTCGGCATTTTCACGCCGATGTACTTTATCCACGCCCGCAAACCGGAATAAGGCAATCCAATCTTCGCCCAATGGTGGGCTGCGGAAGAATGGGGCAACTCGACCTTTTCGACTGACTGGCCGGTATCGGCTGCTTTGGCACAGTTCCAGCCGCCCCCTGGTCAATGGCCGGTGTTGCTTCCCCATGCTTGACCGCTGGTCTGATTCGCCGATGCCCCTCTGCTGGGGTCCCGCCTTGGCCACACCTGCTTTCCCGGGTTAACCCTTGCCATACGATGCGTATCTGGCGGGGCAAATTGCCCCAAAGTGGTTTTTTCTGCGCGTAGCGCCAAAAAAGACCTGATTGTTATATTTATTCTGTGAGTAATACCAGACAAGCCGGCATATTAATGTGCAGGTCTGGTTCAGGCCAGATTGCTCTTATTCCTGGCCTGCCGCGAGGCTGCTCACAGATCGGGCGCGATGGTGGTGGAAGACGTGAGGTGGCGCCCGCCCCTCTTATTTTCATTATTATTTGGTCATCCCTATCCACCCGCCCGGAAGCATTATTTCTTTATCTGGCCCCGGGTTGTTGGGAGGAGTGGGTATGCACCTCAGGGCGTTCACTGGCACTACTTTATTTTCTCTATTTGCTGTGGCATTGGCCCTTCTGGCGGCGATAGGCTTGGCCATCTTCCTGACTGATCAGGTTTTCGCCCAGAACAGCGCCCCGGACTTTGGCGCTACAACTGCCACCCGCTCGGTGGACGAGAACACCTCCTCGTACACCAACATCGGGGCGCCCATTACTGCCACCGACGACGACAGCGACCTGATCATCTACACAATTAATGACTCCCGTACTTCTCCCTTTTACATCGACTGGTTCACCGGCCAGCTCCAGGTTGGTTCGCCGCTGGACTACGAGGACGACACTTCCCACGACGTTACCGTGGTGGCAACCGACCCCGAAGGAGCCACGGACGAGATCGTCGTAACCGTTAACGTAGGCAACGTGGACGAGTACGGGGAAGTCACCATGATGTGGAAGCCCGGGTCAGGAAGCAACGTCGATTTTTCGGCGAAGGTGATCGACCCGGACGGCATAACCGGAACGCCCACCTGGCAGTGGGCTGGGTCCAGTACCCAGAGCGGTTCCTACACCGACATCAGCAGCGCAACGTCGGCCACCTTCACCCACGACGGCACCCACAACTACCTGAAGGTCACCGCCAGCTATACGGACGCGGCATATGGGTCGAAAACCTTGAGCAAGATCTTGCAGATCGAACTGCCCTCCAGCATCGATTCCAGCTACACCCTACACTTTGAAGCCAACACTGCCAATGGATATGGCTGCGATAACAACGAGGCGGACATTTGCAGGAGTGTCCCGAAGAACGAGACCCCTGGTGAAAGTATCTATTACCCCAGCATAAGAGTTTACCGGAAGGCCGACGCGCTCGACCGACATCCGTCTTCCCAATTTCCCCTGAGTTACTCCCTTAGCGGAACGGATGCCGGTTCCTTTGACATTGACCCCGGGCGGGGGACACTGCTGACCAAGGGCCCCCTCGCCTACGATGCCAAGAGCCATTATTTCATTACCGTTACCGCCACCGACCCTTCGGGCCGCAGCGGCAGCGTGACAATCAGGGCAACCCCCAGCAGTTCATCGCTTAATCCCACCGTGATAGGTCCGGACTACATTGAATATCCGGAGAACGGGACCTGGCCGATTGCCTTCTATGACGGTCAGATCCGTGGCCGGGAATTCAACGAGGACGTGGGCTGGATCATCAGCGTGGAGCCTGGCGGGGGTGACGGGGATTACTTCGACATCAACGACGATGGGATGCTGTATTTCACCCAACCGCCGGACCACGAGGACCCGGCTGACGAAGACGGGGACAGCACATATTCCTTTCACATTCACGCGTACGACACCAACCCGCGAAACGGCAATCGCTCCGGCCAGACCTTCTTCAGCGTAACCGTCGAGGTAGTAGACGCCCAGGAAGCCCTGGAAATTGACGGTCCCACGACTATAGAGTACGCCGAGAATGGAGCTGATCCGGTACATACGTACACCTTAACCGGGGCCACTACCGGTACGGTTACCTGGTCCATCGCCGAAGGGGACAGCAGCCTGTTCACAATGAACAATGGCGTGTTGGCCTTCAGGACCTCGCCTGACTACGAAAATCCCTTTGACTCCAGCGACTCCCCAAAGGACCAGAACGACTATTCCCTGAACATCTTTGTTACCGACGGCAGCACCAGCGGCAAGAGTGAACCCGTTCGTATCATGGTCACCAACGTCAACGAACCGCCCTCCTTCCCCTCAACAGAAACCGGGCGCCGCACCATTTCGGAGAGCGCAGCAGCCAATGAGAACATCGGGGACCCCTTCCAGGCTGAAGACCCGGATGGCGACAGCCTGCAATATTCATTGGGCGGCACCGACTCCCTGTCCTTTGACATCGAAACCTACGACGGCCAGTTGAAGACGGCCGCCCTGCTGGACTTTGAATCCAAGTCCAGCTATTCATTGACTGTGTCGGTGACCGATTACGGCGATGCCGATTACAACTCTGACAACTCGGCGGACGACACCATCAATGTAACCGTGTCAGTAACCGGCGCCAACGAGGCCCCCTCCATTATCGGTGAATCCACCATCGACTATCCGGAAACCAGTACCCTGGATGTGGAGGACTATGACGCCACCGACCCAGAAAACGACACCGTCACCTGGTCGTTGAAGGAAGTCGATGACTACGACGACCTGTCTATCGACACAACAACCGGCGTCCTCACCTTCGACTCACCACCTGACTACGAAGACCCGAATAACACCGACCACAAGTACCTGGTAACGGTGGTCGCCTCCGATTCCAACGACAACTCCTCCGAGCTGGACGTAACCATCAACATTACGCCCATCAATGACCCGCCGGTGATTACCTACGACGGGAATACCGGCGACCAGACCATCGAGTACGACGAGAATGACACTGCCGCAGTGGCTACTTTTGTTGCCACCGACCAGGACAGCAGTACCATCACCTGGACCAAGGACGGCGATGACAAGGCGCTGTTCAGCCTTTCAAATGCGGGCGTCCTCAGCTTCGTTGCCTCTCCCGACTTCGAAGACCCCAGGGACCAGGGCACTAACAACGCCTACGAAATAACCATCGAGGCTTCCGACGGCACCAATGACGCCGTAATGGAAGTAACGGTAGAAGTGCAGGACGTTGACGAAGACCCGGTGGTAACCGGAGACACGGGCCCTTCAGTGGTGGAAGGCAGCACGAACACTATCACGACTTATACCGCCGTTGACCCAGAAGGCAGAAACCTAACCTGGCAAGATCCCACCGGAGACGACGGCAGCCTGTTTGAAATCACCTCGGCCGGCAAGCTGTCCTTCAAGGCCGCGCCCGACTTTGAGACCCCTGGCAGCAACGCCGGCACTAACGTGTACCAGGTAAAGGTAAATGCCAGCGACGGTACCAACACCGGTTCCCTGGAAATTACCGTCACAGTTGTTAACAGCAACGAGGCGATAACTCGGGAAGGAACCTGGACTACAACCAAAAACTACCCTGAAAACAGCAACGCCACCGTAGCCACCTACTCCGCCCGTGACCCGGAGGGCGGGGACATTGACTGGGACCTGAACGGAGACGACGACGACAAGCTGGATATCAGCGATGCAGGGGTTGTCACCTTCAACACCATTCCCGATTTTGAGTCGTCAGCTGACCACAACACCGACGGGGTTTACGAAATAACGGTGGTGGCGTCCGATGGCACCAACAAGGAAACCCAGGACGTCAGGATAACCATAACCAACGTCAACGAGGATCCTGTCCTCACCGTCGTGGAAGAAGTTACCTTTGCCGAGGGCGGTACAGGAACCGTGGTTACTTTTGAGGTCACCGACCCGGACGCCAACACCACCATCACCTGGTCCCTGTCGGGCGACGACGCAGGCGACTTCAACGCCATTACCAAACCCACTAACGAACCGTTCAAGGGCCAACTGACCTTCAAGAATACCCCAGACCGGGAAAACGCCACCGATGCCGACACCAATAACGAGTACGAGATAACGGTTAAGGCGACCGATGAGGGCAGCCTTTACGATGAAATGAACGTCACGGTAGTCGTTTCGGACGAGGACGAGACTCCCATCATTTCTGGCCCTACGGCCTTTGAGTGGCTGGAAAACGCTCACACCACGCTCGCAACCTACCATGCGGCTGATCCGGAAAATGACCCCATAACTTGGGAACTCCTGGGAGATGATAAGGACCTCTTTACCTTGTCCCCAATTAGCACTGGCGCGTCAACCGCAAACCTCGCCTTCCGTTCCGCGCCGGACTTTGAGGAATCGGACCCAGCAAAGCAGGACCACGGAAATGACGATGTTTACGAGATAACCATCCAGGCCTCCGACGGCAACGCCAACCACGTTCAGACCATGGATGTGGACATCACCGTTATCGATGTTAACGAAACGCCGGTCATAGACGCTATATCGATTGACGACTACGTGGAGAACGGGACCGGCGACGTGGCAGACTTCTCCGTCACAGACCCGGAAAACGACACCCTGGAGTGGACCCTGTCCGGCGATGACGACGCATACTTTGACATAGACGACAGTACGGGAGTGCTGACTTTCAAGAGCCCGCCGGACTACGAGCTTGAAGTTGACGGTTCCCAAAAGAACACCTACAGCCTGAAAGTTCAGGCGTCGGACGACGATTTCACTGCCGAACTGTCCATCACGGTAACCGTAACCGACGTGGACGAGGATCCGGTCATTTCAGGCGAGACGGACGGCGACACTGCCGACCCCAACTTCGACCATGAAGAGAACGACTCAAGCCCGGTCCATCGCTTCACCGCGCTAGACCCCGAGAAAACCGCGATAACCTGGGACCTGGAAGGCGTGGATGAAGCCCTGTTCAGCATCACCGGCGGAGTGCTGGAGTTCCTAAGTCCGCCCAACTTTGAAGACGCCAAGGATTCGGGTGGCAACAACGTCCACAACATCACGGTTAAGGTAACCGACAACACCAGCAAGAGCGCCACCCTGCCGGTAACGGTTACAGTCACCAACATCAACGAAGATCCGGCGTTCGACGCCGAAACCGCCACTGTCGACGTGGCGGAGGGCACCGCGGCCAACCGGAATATCGGCTCGCCCTTCAAGGCCACCGATGAAGACAGGCCGGACCGGCTTGCCTACACTCTGGCCGGAACGGATGCCGCTTCGTTTAACATGGTCGACAGCCACAGCAGCGGCGCGCAGTTACGCACCAAAGCTGTGCTGGACTACGAAACCAAGGACGAATACTCGGTAACCATCCTGGTGCGGGACGGGGTGGATGACACGGGAGACCCCAACGTCACCGCCGACGACACCATTAACGTCACGATCACCGTAACCAACGTCAACGAAAACGGCGAGGTGACCCTGTCCGCGCAGCAGCCCCAGGAAGATGTTGCTATCACAGCCTCATTGGAGGACGCGGACGGCAGCATGTCGGGCCTTACCTGGCAGTGGGCCACGGCCTCTTCAAGGAACGGCTTCTCGAACACCGTAACCTGCCCCGGCATTGGCAGCGCCAGCTACACGCCAGTAACGGCCGACGTGAGCAAGTACCTGCGGGCCACCGCCTGCTATACCGACGGCGAGGGCAGCGGCAAAAAGGCCCACGGGGTGTCCGCCAACCGGGTGCAGGCCGCACCCCCCGACCCGATGCCCCCGGTCTTCTCGTAAGATAGCACTACCCGCTCGGTAGCTGAAAATGCCACTCCGGGAACCAGCGTGGGCCGACCAGTAACAGCCAGCGACCCCGAAAGAAAGGCCCTGACCTACACCCTGGAAAGCACCGATGCCAGCAGCTTCACAATAGTACAGTCCAGCGGGCAGATAAAGACCAAGGAAAATGTTGACCTTGACTTTGAAACCAAGCCAACCTATACGGTGACAGTTAGAGCCACTGACCCGGGCGACCTTTCGGACACCATCGTCGTCACAATCAACCTGGTGGATGTAAATGAACCCCCGGGTAAGGTGACGATAAATACGGTAATGGCCGATCCAAACAACCCGCAAAGCGGCCTTATGGTCAAGTGGGAAGCTCCGGAGAACGACGGCCCGGACATTGCCGGCTATAACCTGAAATACGCCCAGCAGGGAACCAATGGCTGGGAGGAGGATGAAACCTCCAATACACAGAAAGAACTGGACGATCTGTTGCCCGACACCGAGTACCAGGTGATGGTAAACGCCAAGAATGCTGAAGGGGAAGGCACTTGGTCTGAACTAGGTAAGGGCCGAACCAGCGCCAAGCTTGAAAGCGATTGGTTCGACTTAACTGCCAGCTTCGCATCATCAAGCTACTCGGTAAGGGAAGGCAGCACGGTAAGAATCAGGGTGAATCTGGACCCGGCTTCAGACCGGCGACAATCTATAACTTTTGATGCTGCAAATAATACGGGATCCAATTCAGTCTTTAGCATCCCATCGTCCCTGGAGTTTGCTCCCGGTCATGAAGCAATATTCTTGACCTTCACCGCGCGCAATGATTCGGACAAGAGCAATGAAACTGTCACAGTGTCCTTTGGCGCCAGCATGCCCAATAAAGTGACGGCAGGAACCATAAATTCTACAACTGTGACGATTCGCGACGACGACCGTACTCCGCCACCCGCTCCACAGCCAGTTCCGGTACCAACGCCGGAGCCTACACCGGAGCCTACGCCTGAGCCTACGCCTGAGCCTACACCGGAGCCTACGCCCGACCCGACGCCAACCCCGACAACGCCTTCCGTGCCCTCAACTCCTTCACCGCCAGGAGGAGGCGGTGGCGGCGGAGGTTTCTTCGGCGGCGGTAGCGGCTCCGGCGGCAGCGGCTCGGGTGGAAGTTCCGGCAGCGGCTCCGGAGACCCTAACCGTCCTCCCTACTTCAACGAGGGGGTGGCTACCGAACGCTCTATCGTAGAACACACCAAGCGGGCGGCTTACCTTGGCGACCCGGTAACCGCTACGGATCCCGACGGCGACGTGCTGACCTACGCCCTGGGTGGGATTGATGCCGACTCCTTTGCGCTGGACACCCAGACCGGGCAGTTGATAACCAGCGCCACGCTGGACTTCGAACTGAAACCCAGCTATGACGTCGTCATGACTGTAGTCGATGGCCGAGGGGCCGCTGACGCAATTGAAATCACGATTAAGATTATTGATCTCACGGAAGTGCCAATCTACAGCCCAGAGACCCAGGCAGCGGCGCTGGTCAAGCCGGGGGGAGCGACCACCATCGAGACCCCGGACGGCGCGGCATCGGTGAGCTTCCCGGCCCAGTCCCGGGATGGCTACTATTGGGCCAGGCTGGACTCTGCGTCGACCCGCTGCGGCTTTGACCCCGGCGACGAGGAGTTGCAGGCGTCCCTGATAGTGGAGTTCTTTGACCGGTGGGGTACCCGCGAGCACCAGGTGGTCTTGATTAACCCGGCGACGGTTGAACTGAGGCTTGATGCCGGCCCCTTCGGGGGTACCGAGGCAGTCCTGGCGGCCCACGCGCGCGGCGCCTTCAGCGTCTACGCCCGCAACTACACTACCTTACAGTGGTCCCAGGTTGCGTTCACCCTGGCAGTGGATGACGAGGGACGGGTCATCATTACCCTCGCCGATCTGACATCGCTTGATTGCTTTGCGGTGACAACTTTGGCGGCGCTTCTTACGCCGGAACAGCCAGTGGCGACGCCCACCCCGACTCCTACGCCGGCACCGGCGCCGGCACCGCGCGCCCAGGTGCAACCCACCCCGGCGCCGAAGGCTGAGCCGCAGCCGACGCCGACCGTAGAGTCGGAGAGAATAAAGATACCCCTGCTGATACCGCAGGCAGTGGCCGAGGCAGGAGAAGTGGCGAATACGACCCCCGAAACACCCGACTCGGCAGAACAGACCGAACTTACGCCTGCTCCGGTTGCCATGGAGGCCCAACTGGGCCCTGAGTTGGAGGACGGAGGACTCTCGGTGTGGCCGATACTGCTGATGGCATTGGGCGCGGCCCTGTTGGCCTTCAGCCTCTGGTTATTCCTGTCCGCCAAGCGCAGGCGAAGGTTCTAAGAAGACCGGCACCCCGCAACATTTTGGAATAAGCAGAGCGCAGTTGTCTTTCACAACTGCGCTCCTAGCTTTGACCGTGTTCATCACACGTCTGTAGTTCAGCCAGGTTTCGCGACAGCGGAATTACAATCTCCCCACAAGACGGAGCCTTGCCTGGCCGGCCAATATGCTAAACTGTACCGGCGAAAACAGTGACTGTCCCAACCCTTGTCGGCCAAAGGTCAGTCTCAGCGACCAGTACCTCATTTCTCATACGCTTAAATACTCTTTCTGCTGCTTCATAATCCATGACAAATTTGGTTCAATTTTCCGACCGATTGACCCGCGCCCACTCCTTCGAATATTTCATTATTGGCGTCATCGTTGCCAACGGCATCCTTCTTGGACTGGAGACTTCCCCCGCGATAGAAGGCCGATACGGCGCCTTGCTCCACCTTGGCAACCAGATTGCCCTCGGCATATTCATCGTTGAAGCGGCATTAAAGTTGGTGGCGAAGGCTCCACGGTCTTATCGCTATTTCAAAGACGGGTGGAATGTCTTCGACTTCATGGTCATAGTCTTTTCCCTTATTCCCGCCACCGGCCAGTTTGCCATGATCGCGCGATTGGCCAGGCTCCTGCGGGTGGTACGCCTCATTTCAGCCATTGAGGACTTGCGACTGCTCGTCGCAGCCTTGGTGCGCGCCATACCCAGCGTTATCCACGTTATCCTCCTGATGAGCATCGTGGTTTACATCTACGCCATAATGGGCTACCACCTGTTTCACGAGCAAGACCCCGACAACTGGCGCAACCTGGGAATTGCTCTCTTGACACTGTTTAACATGACCACCTTGGAGGGGTGGACGGACATAATGTACACCGCCATGGAGGTGCACCCGCTGGCCTGGATTTACTTTGTCAGCTTTGTGGTTATCGGCACCTTTGTGGTGATAAATATGTTTATCGCCATCATCATCAATAGCCTGGACGAAGCCAAGCGGGAAAAGCTGGAAGAACTGGAGGTACCGCCATCAAGCGACCGACTCCTTCAGGAGATTCGGGCCACCCAGGCTGCCCTGCAGCGGTTGGAGCAACGACTGGAACACCAGAACGAGGAGTAGTTCTTTACCCGACCAGGGTTTGATGGGTCCCAATACAGGGGCTCGTTTCCTCCGAAACGCTCACTTTCTTCTCCGAACTCAGGCCTCCTTTTCCGGTCTCCGATCGCGCCAGGTAGTGCGGCTCCCTACGAGAAAACCTCTCGGGCTTTAAGACCTTTACGGTCTTACGCGAGCAAGCTACATTGCCCTTTCGTCCTGCCACTTGTACCATGGTGCAAATTTAGAAACTGACTACGCCAAACTGGCCTTTGATCGCTAACCAAGTCACTTCAAGTGTGGCCAGTATCCCAGGGACCATTACCCCCAGTCTCGGAGTCGTTGCTTATGACAACTAGGGCAGAATCATCTGGCAAAACCCTGACCCGCGGCGACCTCCTCGACCTTGCCTCGAAGTTGACTCCCCTTCTGAAAGAAAGGGCTCCTCTGACTGAGGAACTGCGTCGTGTTCCCACGCAAACAGTTGACGATCTGCTGGCATCGGGGCTTCACCTCATCGGAGTCCCCAGCAAGTTCGGCGGCATGGACGTTGAGTACGGGATATCCCATGACGTGGGGGTGGAACTGGCGAAGGGGTGCGCCTCTACTTCCTGGTGCTATTCCCTGTGGGTTGCCCATTCCTGGCTGGTGGGTTACTGGCCCCTTCAAGCCCAGGAAGAGGTTTTTGGAACCAGCCCCAACACTCTCTGTTCCAGCTCCCTCAGCCCTGGCAAGTCCACCTGCACACCGGCAGAGGGCGGGTACCGACTTGCGGGCCGCTGGGAGTTCTCCAGCGGCTGCGACTCGGCGGACTGGATTATGCTGGGGGTTACCGGCATAGGCCAAAGGAACTGGGTCCTGGTTCCCAAGGAAGACCGCGAGATTGTGGACACGTGGTTTGTGTCCGGCCTGCGGGGCAGCGGCAGTAAGGATATCGTCGTCAAGGATGCCTTCATTCCTGCTCACCGCGTTGTTGAGGTGTCAACCGCGGGCGACACCGACCTGACGAGTTGGGAAACCCACGGCCAGGACCGTTACCGCGTTCCCATACCCGTGCTGCTGGGCTGGGACCTGGTAGCCCCCATGATTGGAGTGGCCCGGGGGATGGCAGAAGAGTTTATAGCCAAACTAACCGGCACAACCGGCGCAGGGCGGACCGCCGATTCGGCTGCCATACACTTGAGGCTGTCCCAGGCTTGCGCTGAGGCGGACGCAGCCCAGGCCTTGATGGACCTGGATGTGGCGGAGATCCTTCGGAAGGGCCGGGAAGGGGAGCCTTTCAACGCCTTGGAACGGGCCAGGTTCCGGCGGGACAAAGCGTTTTGCACCCAGCTTGGCCTCCAGGCAGTCAACCGGCTCTTCGACCTGAGCGGGGGCCACGCCTTGTTCGAATCAGAGCCAATGCAGCGTCTCCACCGGGATGCCCAGGCAATTGCCCACCGGGATGGCCTGATTATGGACTTGGGAGGGCAGCAGTACGGGCGCGTCGCCTTGGGGTTACAGCCGGACGGTCCCATCTGATTCCGCCCAGGAATAAGGGCTGCCCTTTGCCAGTATCCACCTAACAGGCCGAAGCGAAAGCTTGCCGCCGCCAGTGGTGGTAACTGGGCCCAGGTCAGCAGGTTCACACCTTATGCCACGGGCACCCAAACCGGCCAGCGTCTATTTGTGGTACCTGGTTTCTTAGGGCTGCTACTCAATGGTGCTTCATAGCTATCCGCCCACTCAGCCAGATAATTCTTGGCAAAACCCGAAGCTCGCCTGCATAGAACCACTCTTCAGAATGGTGCTAGTATCCGGTACTGTGCAATACGTGGTTTCCCTTAAGCCAGAAGCAAGCTGGGGCAACTTTTCGATGAATTAGCTTTCCCAGTCAACATGAGGTGTACCCCCATAACTCCTGCGCACCAAACCATTCTACAAAATATGGGGAACGGGTAATTTTACCTCCCAACCAATAGCCGAACACGCATGTTCTTTGAATCCCCACCGATATCCGCGCTGGTAAAACATTCCCAGCGCCCACTGGTAAAGAGGCTGGCCCGCCCTTTAGCCGGGGTGCTGCATCGCATTCTTCTGTCGTTGAGGGACCTGGCCCCAATAATCCTGGTAATTGCTTTCTTTCAAATCGTCGTCCTGCAGCAGCCCTTTCCCAACTTGTGGGGCGTGGTGTTCGGCCTGCTTTGCGTGGTCGGCGGACTCTCCTTGTTTATGCAGGGACTGGAGTACGGACTATTCCCCCTGGGAGATACCCTGGCCCAGGGCTTTGCCAGGAAACGCAGCCTGCTGGCCTTGTTGACCTTTGCCTTCTGCCTGGGCTTCGGCGCCACCGTCGCAGAACCGGCCCTGATAGCCATTGCAGAAGAAGCTGCGCGTGTAGCTTCGGAAGGGGAAGCAATAGCTGACAGCGAGGCAGCCCGCTCCAGCTATGCATTCAACCTTCGCATGGTAGTAGCGCTGTCGGTAGGCGCGGCGGTGTTATTGGGAGTGCTGCGCATTCTCAAGGGCTGGCCCATACATCGGTTGATTATTGGGGGATATGTGCTGGTCACCCTGATGACGCTGTTCGCCCCACCTGAAATTGTGGGGATAGCTTACGACTCGGGAGGGGTTACTACCAGCACCATGACCGTGCCCCTGGTAACGGCTCTGGGCGTTGGCCTTGCCACCACAATCCGGGGACGCAATCCGCTGGTGGACGGCTTTGGAATAATCGCCATGGCCAGCCTGACTCCCATGATATGTGTCATGGCCTACGGGATGGTGGCATGAACTCCGGCTTTCTTGACATCCTGTCGGGAACCCTGCTATCCACTGTCATGGACGTGCTGCCAATCGTGGCGGTGCTGGCATTTTTTCAGATTGTCGTGCTGCGGCGCAGGCTGCCCCATGCCCGACGCATGGTGATAGGATTCATGTACGTGCTGGTGGGCCTGGCTTTGTTCCTGATAGGCCTGGAGGAGGCCCTGTTCCCCATTGGCGAAACCATGGCACGGCAGCTTACGGCGCCCGATATGCTGGGCACTCTTGGCGGGGCGGGAAACATTGACTGGCGCAATTACTGGCTGATTTATGCCTTCGGCGCCGCTATCGGGTTTGCCACCACCGTAGCCGAACCGGCGCTGATTGCCGTGTCTGTCAAGGCGGAGGAAGTGTCTGGGGGGGCAATAAAGTCCTGGGGGCTGCGCATCGCCGTGGCGGTCGGCGTGGCCCTGGGAGTGGCGCTGGGCTGTTTCCGTATTGTAACGGGCACCCCACTTCCGTGGTACATTATCGCCGCCTACGTAGTTGTGATTGTGCAGACTTTCCAGTCCAGCAAGACCATAGTCCCGTTGGCCTACGACAGCGGTGGGGTCACAACTTCCACCGTAACCGTGCCGGTGGTGGCGGCCCTGGGCCTTGGTCTGGCGGCCAGCATTCCCGGCCGTAGCCCATTGATTGATGGATTCGGGCTCATTGCCTTTGCCAGTGTCTTTCCCATAATGACCGTCCTCGGATATACCATGATAACGTCCTACATTAACCGTTGGCGACTCAGGCAGGTCAAAGGAGGAACTGAATCATGAGGATGAAATTGATTATTGCCCTGGTCAGCGACAGTAAGACAGAGGCCGTACTTGAATCCGGCAGGAGCGCCGGCGCCACCGGGGCTACAATAATAACCAGCGTACGCGGCGAAGGAATGGAGCCCGAGAAGACTTTCCTGGGGCTGCATTTTGAAGCCCAACGAGACTTGGTGCTGTTCCTTGTGGCGGAAACCCGTGCCCGCTACATACTGGAACAGATTAGCGATGCTGGGCATTTCGACGGCGAGCGGGGCGCCGGTGTAGCCTTCCAGGTCGATGTAGAGGATGTTGTTGGCCTGGCAACTCAGCTTGCCGCCATTAGAGAGGAAGTGGAGCAAGAGATATGAATGAAGAGAGGGTGCTCCGGGTAGAAGACGTAATGTCGACCAACCTGCATTCCATACAGGGGTTGGCAACCGTGTCCGAAGCCGTTGCCATCATGCGGGAGCATGGGATCAATTCCCTGGTAGTAAGTCGTCGCGACGCCGATGACGAAGCAGGGCTGGTCTCCCTGACCGATGTAGCCGGCAAGGTACTGGCCCAGAATCGCTCTCCAGACCGGGTTAACGTCTATGAGATCATGTCCAAGCCGGCGGTGACACTGCCTCCTCGTATGCAGGTGAGGTATGCGGCCCGGCTGCTGGTACAGCTCGATATTTCCCGCGCCCTCGTCGTGGACGTCGACCGCAACCCGATAGGGATAGTGACCCTCAGGGACCTCGTGCTGGGAGAAGACCCGGAGGACTGATCGCTAATGCCTCTTGGTTATCGAGCTCGAAGCCTGTCCCGGGCTGAACTGCACGGGGCGGCGAAACGGACCGGTACTACCACATGTAGCAGCTCCGCCCTGGGCATCGGGGTAGAAGGGGAATCAAACAACTTAACCGTCCAATTGACTACCAAATGACACGTATGTTAGGCTACCAATAAGCAGAAGTTGAAGGAACTTCCGCACTCTGGCTACTCGAATGGAGTGTTACATCATGGAAGTAACGGCACTGGCTATTGAAAAACTCAAGGAAGTTCTGGACCAGGAACAGGAAGCCAACAGTTCCCTGCGGGTAATTGCCATGCCCTCGGGCCAGGGACTCCAGTACATGCTCACCATGGAAAAAGAGACCCAGCCCGACGATACCGTGTTTAGCATGGAAGGTCTGAGCTTCTTGATGGACTCGGACAGCGCGCCTTTCCTGGAAGAGGCCACCATAGATTATGTTGAGGAATTTGGCGGGCAGGTAGGATTCGTTATCAACAATCCCATGTACGCCAGCGGCGGCGGTTGCGGAGCAGGTTGTGGCTGCGGAAGCGGCGGCGGCGGTGGATGCGGTTGTGGTGGCGGCGGCTGCGGCGGTCACTAAGCCGAAATTTTACGCGGAACCTTTTTTAGCCAAGCAGCCCGGGGCCCACTTTTTGTGCCCCGGGTTTGTATTGACAAACACGCTCCCAGTTGAGTGTCTAGGGCTAACTGGAGATACTTGGAAGGGGCGTGATCAGTTGGGTGGAAAGCGCACTGGGCAAATTGGAGACCGGGCAGACCTGGATGTTTTCCTCCCCGGCAAACTTCATCACGCTCGAAGGAATGTCCGGCAAAATTTCATCCGGAACGCAGAGGATCACCGGGGCTCCGAAGTAACCTGCATAATTGCGTGCCTGAACAACCCCTGCAAACAAGAAAGGGCGCGCCTTTATTTCCACGACCGCAAAGTTCTCACCATCATCTACAATCAAGTCCGGCCTGTATTTGATGCCGCGCCATAGTGAAGGGGGATCAAATCGCCACATTCTTTGTTTGGGAACACTGGAGGGCCCCACTGTAACGTTGAAGCCCAATTCACCTATGTCGGCCGCGATTTGCTGAACGAGATCAAATTCTCTCATGGCAGAACTCCGTTGCACACCATCCACTGAATGAATGCGCCAACTGCAGCGCTAACCAATATGGTAGTCCCCCACTTGATCACACCGAAAAAACTTGCCCATCCTTCTTTCCGGTGAACAGATTCTTCCAATGGCTCATCCCTGCCACTCTGAAGCCCACTAACTTCAACGTTGACAGATTCACCCAACTGACGACCAATCAAACTCGACAGCGCCAGCATTGCGGACACACACTGGATCATTCTCCTTCCGTAAATCGAAACTACCCAATCATCCGAAATGAAGACTCCCGTATGCTTTACTTGAGCAGCCAACACACCCAGTGGGGCCGCCCTTTCGGGAATCCGCGCCCGTAAACTGTGATCCAATGTGCCCAGCACACCCCCGGACAACAACTTCCCTTTTGCTTCCTCACCCAAGATTGGGTGCCCCGACACTCTTAACCGAAATTCGAGGGTTTCCATTCGCCAAGGAAATAGTGGCATGATGGTGCAATATGCTCTTTGTTAAGTTGCCGCCATTATTTCAACCGTGTGCCTCTTATAGCAATACCTCGTATAGCACTTGTTGCCCAACTACCTTCTTTTCCAATCCAACCCTGTACCTGACCCCGGGCCGTTTAAATCTCACTGAACCCAGTCCCTGGCAATGTTACTCCCCGTCCCTCGGCTTCAGTTATCCAGCCAAATTCCTTCAGAATTTGCTGACTGTAGGTTACTCTGCCCGTCACGGAATCCAGTGGCTCAGTGGCCAGAAGCAAGGCGGCGTCGGCCATCATTGAGGGTGGCTCCCCCTTGGGGTCATCCATTCCGGTGACCAGGTTGTGGTAGACGGTTCCCGGCGTGGGTACCACCAATGAAGGAGACAGACACGTTACCGAGATGCCAAACTGGTATACTTCGCTGGCCAGTCCCTGGGTGAATCGCTCCAGTGCCGCCTTTTCCGCTCCGTAGCAGGTGCCGCCGGACAGTCCAGGATTATCCTCGTAGGGCCCCCGGCCCGGTCCGACAGCGGCGCCGGAGGAAATGTTGACAATGCTGCCGGAACCACGGGGGATCATTTGCCCCAACACCGTCTTGCTGAGGATAAAGGGTGCGTGGAAGTTGACTTCCCAGGACCGCATCCACCGGCTGATGGCAAAGTCCTTTACGGGGATGAAATAGGTTAGCGCGGCATTGTTGATCAGCACGTCCACGGGCCCGTAGGTATCTTGGGCTTCCGCCAACAAGCGCTCACACTCTTCCGGTCTAGCCAGGTTGACCGCCACCGCAGTAGCTTCACCACCGGCTTCGCGTATATCTGCCACCGTCTTTTCCAGGGACCCTTCCAGGGGGTGGTCGCCTTCCCTGAGTGTCCGAGCAGCGCAGACAATGCTTCCGCCCTCTGCAGCAAAGCGGGTTGAAATCTCCGCCCCTATACCCCGGCTGGCGCCGGTTACCACCACTACCTTGCCATCCAGCTTGCCCATCGCGAATCCTCAGTCTTCGGTAAAGTGCCCGTATAATAGCATAATGACCCAGCAGAACCGGCTTTACACCGACCTGGCCTACCTGTGGCCTTTCTTCAGTCCTCCCTCAGATTATGTGGACGACGCTGGCCATTGGCGACAGGCCCTGAGGCAACGCCTCGGCCCTGGACGCCACACGGTACTGGAGTTGGGTTCAGGCGGTGGCCACACCCTGAGCCACCTGACAGTCGACTTCGACATGACCGCGGTGGATCTCTCGCAGGAGATGCTGGCACTGTCCGAGACCCTTAACCCCGGTGTGCCCCACCACGTTGGCGATATGCGATACGTACGGTTGGGCCAGACTTTCGATGCCGTAGCGATTCACGACGCAGTCTGTTATTTGCTGGACGAAGCAGACCTGCTTTCCACTTTCGCAACGGCCCGCGCACATTTAGCCCCCGGAGGTACCCTGCTCCTGACGCCCGACTACCTCAAGGAGACCTTCGACGGCCCCAGAGTGCTTCACTGGATTTGCCACCAATCCGAACCCAGGTTCACTGTGATCGAATACTGCCATGACCCTGACCCGGATGACACTACTATCGAGTCCGTGTTCTTTTTCATCATCCAGGAAGAAGGTGGATTGAAGATAGAGCAGGACCGGCATGTCACCGGCCTGTTCCCTTCAGAGACCTGGCTGGAACTGCTGGCAGAAACGGGATTTGAAGCCGAGTTGGTTAGCTTGCCGGGGTACGAGGGAGGATACGGGGGGCATCTGTTCGTGGCACAGTTGTTGTAGGGTCAAAGCAGGGCTTGTCGAGGGTCCAGGCAAGCCCACCACTACCTTCCGGCCTTCAGACGGCAGCGGCGGCTGATACGGTAACGGTTAGCCGCGACCCAGGCATAGGCCACCTCTCCAATCCGATTGACCCCTGGAAGCCAGAGGACGGCAACCAAAGGGAAAAGGGGTGGCAACCGTAGGGTGAGCATCCGAACGGCATAGAAGCCACGGCAAGTCCTGGACTGTCCGTTGCTGCCTTCTATGACAGTAGTCGATTTGCTTCCAATTTCCAGGTAAGCCGCGGCGTCCAGGTCCTCCCAGGTTAGGTCCAGCGGGGGTTCGGGCAGCACCCGAAAGTCGTTCCAGGTCACCTTGCCAAAAAAATCCATGAGGGCAAGGAAGCGTACTGAAAGTGTGCAGAAACCGCAGTCTCCGTCGTAGTAGAAGACCCAGCCGCCTTTGTCATTAAAGTCCGCCATACCTCCATTGTATCTTGGCAGCCGACTCTTCGCATTTCGCCTGACAATGACGTTGAGCTGGCTCAAGCGAACAGGCAGATTAGTGTCCTCATTGGCGACGCCGCATTGGAGCAACCACAGACTGGGGCAATCACACTGGCGGAGCCTCTCCAGCTTCGGCGTAATGGCGGGCGTCTTCTTCGTCGGCTGCTTTGGTGCCCGACTGCACATCCACCCAGCGCAGCACTATACCGCCGACAACTATCAAGACCATAATGGACAGCACTGCCATTCGCGTATCCAGGACGCTGGTAACTACCACGTATAGTATTGGTCCGAATACCGAAGAGACCCGACCCATGAAGCCAAAGAAGGAAAAGAACTCGCCGCTGCGGGTTTGGGGAGTAATCTGGGCAAAGAGACTGCGGGCCAGGGCCTGGCTTCCCCCCATGACCACCCCGACTCCCACTCCCAGCAACAACCATTGATAGCCTGCAGAGAGGCCGAGGGGCTGCCAGGCAAACTCGCGGACCATTGCCGGCCACCAGTCCAAGGGCCCGTCGCCCAGTGCCGACGGATGCAGTCGACCAACCGCTGTTTGACCATCCATCCCGCCGCCGGTCAGAGAAATGCTGTACGGGGAATTGCCTGATGAACGGACCTGTTCCAGCAGTTTGCCAGCCTCTGTTTCCGAGACCAGTCCGCGCAACGGTATTTCTTCTCCGGTCCGTACAACGCCGTCCGGCCCCGTTGCACTTATGTGGCCAATCTCCTCGCCCCAGACCCGGTCCTGGCGAGAATCCTCCAGTTCCGGTACTGCTTCCACCAGGTAACCTCCGGCCTCCTGCCGATAAGCAAGTTGATAGTCGAAGTCCTGGTGTTCATGCGGGTCCAATGGCGCCACCGCAACCCCAAACAGGACCACAAAGGACCAGCCCACCAGGGTTAAAACCAGGGCCCGTTTGGTGGTGATTCGGGAGGCCAGCCAGGAAAAACCCATGGCCCCGAAGGCCGCCACAAACTGGATAATCAGGATGGTGGCCATGTTGAACACCAGGGGAATCCCGATGGTGTCGGCTCCGTAGGCTCCCGCCACACTCAGCACCGTCTGGATGCCGTCGTTGAAGAGCAGGTACGACACGAGGTAAGTTACGATTACCTTGAATCCGCTCAGTTGCCGGAAGGTGTGGGCCAGTTCCCTGCAGGCCAGAGTGACCGCTCGTCGGGGGCGCAGGCCGTGCATCTCGTTGGGAATGTGGGGTTCCGGAACGAGTTTGAAAGTCCACAGCGCCCACCCGAACCACCAGATCCCGATGGAAGAGATTGCAATGCGGGTTGCAAGGTCGGCCCACTCGGTGTTCTGGGTCGCCAGGATCATCACCAGGTGAATAGCAAGCAGCACTCCGCCACCCACGTAGCCGTACGCAAACCCCCGGCTGCTCACATCGTCCAGCAATTCTCGGGGAGCTATGTGGGGCAGAAAGGTGTTGTAAAAGACGAGACAACCGGCAAACCCAACATTGGCAAGAATAAACATCGCCAGGAACCACAGCCAGGGCTGCCCGGTATAGGCTGAAAAAAACATGAGGAGGGTGAACAGGGAACCCACAATGGTATAGACCCAAAGCAGGGCCTTCTTGATAGCCACCCGGTCCGCTATTACCCCCAGGAAAGGACTGGACAGGGCTACCAGGGCGGTGGCAAAGGCGATGCCCAGGCTCCAGGTGGAACTGCCGGTAAGAGTGATTCCCAGGAAGGATGCAGACTCGCCCAGGGAGTCCTTGAAAAGGAAGACGAAGTAGACTGGAAAGATAGCCGCTCCGCCGGCGGTGGCGTATCCCGAGTTGGCCCAGTCGTACATGCACCAGGCCCGTATGACTCTGCGCTGCTGGGCCGTGAGGTCGCTCAGCTTTTCAATAGCCAAGAGGTCACCTTCACGGGCGAGGAATGGGCCGGTACCAATGCAAGCTGACGAAGGTCATACAAGTATCGTGTCACCACCAGAAGAAACGGATGGGCAGATGCGAACCGCGGCTGTCCCGGCGCCGCGAGTCCCGCCAGAATAGCCGCCGACGGTCATGAGCGATAAAGAACACTACGAAAAGCAGCCCAATCAGAAAGAGGATTCCAGCGATCATTGAAGCAGAACTTCCAATTTTGGTACTTCAATAAGTATATACCAGTGGCGAGTCAGTCTTCCCATTCATTCCACAACTAGTTGCCGCTTTTACATATTTACTTTTAGTACTAATATTGATATCGTTTACAAGACAGAACCAACCATATTGAAGAAACTGCCAGGGTTTGTGGGGCAAGCAATGAGCAGGCTCTTGTCTTCGTCTAACTAGGAGATGCTCATGGACCTCCGCGGCGCCATAGGAGCGCTTCGCAACAACCCAAAAGGCATTCGGTTTGCGGAGTTAGTAAGAATCTGTACTTATTTCTTTGGTGAACCAAGACAGCGCAGCAGCAGCCACACTGTGTACCGTATGCCCTGGGTCGGTGATCCAAGAGTAAATATTCAAGACGACAAGGGAATGGCAAAACCGTACCAGGTGCGCCAGGTCATAAGAGCGCTTGAAAGACTGAGTGAAAGTGGAAGCTGAACATTACACTTACAGAATTACATGGTCGGCAGAGGACGGAGAGTACGTCGGGTTGTGCTCCGAATTTCCTTCGCTTAGTTGGCTGGCTGCCACTCAAGAGCAAGCATTCACTGGGATACGAGACCTTGTCAAGAGCAGTGTGGCAGATATGGTAGCCAGTAACGAAGAGCCTCCCCAGCCCTTGGCCGAACGCACTTACAGCGGACGGTTTGTGGTTCGCGTACCCCCTGAAGTTCATCGCGCCCTCTCAATAAAGGCCGCCGAAGAAGGTGTTAGCCTGAACAGGTTGGTGAGTTCGCGGCTGTCCGGAGAACCCACTTCCTGAGTCGTTAGGTTCTTAAGCATTACCTCCCCATTCGAACCCTCCCTATTCTTCATTCCCGCACAAGTTGACGCCCACTACTGCACATAGTTAAACTGCCTTCCGGCAACAATCCAACCCACAAGGAGAAACCCGCTAATGAAATTCGGCCTCTTCTACGAATGGCCTAACCCGAATCTGCGCAACTGGAAGACTCTCTTTGAAGAGGGAGTGGAGCAGATTCAGTATTCGGAGGCAATGGGGTTCGACTACTGCCTGATTGCCGAGCACCACTTCTCCAACTACGGCAACTCCCCGTCTCCCCTCTTGCAGGCCCTTTACATAGGGCAGCGGACCAAGCGGCTCCAAATAGCCACCGGAATCCTGGTCGTCCCCATTTGGGATGTCCTGCGGCTGGCAGAGGAGGTCGCCGTGCTGGACAACCTGATAGACGGCCGGTTCATCTGCGGCGTGGGCCGGGGGTACCAGCCCCACGAAATGTCGCGCTTCGGGGTGACCCTGGAAGACTCCCGCCAGAAGTTCGTGGAAAGCATGGATGTATTGGTCAAGGCCTGGACGCAGGACGAGTCCTTCACCTACGACGGCGAATTTATCAAGATACCTAATGCCACCACGGTATGGCCCAAGCCCATGCAAAAGCCACACCCGCCCTTCTGGATCGCCGGCACCAGCGTCGAGTCAATGAAGATGGCGGCGGAATGGGACATGATGCCCCTGACCACCGGACTGCTGGGCGGCGCCGGTGTCCGAACCCACTTCGCTTCGCTGATCCACGCCCGCAAGGACCTGGGCAAGCCCTACCAGGGGCTGGAACTTGGCCTCCAGGCAATAACCCACGTGGGCGAAACCGACGCAGAGGCCCGCAAGCAACTGGATTACGCCCGCTGGCAGAACCGGGCCGGCCGCGCCCTGAACCGGCTGGACGTAAAAGACGGCCGTGTCCAGGTCGGACCCTACGAAGGTGAACTGGACGACGACGGCTTCATGGAACGCCTCTACTTTGGCAGCCCGGACACGGTAATCGACAAGTTTACCAGGGCCGCCGAATTGGGGGTAACCAACGTCAGCAACTGGATGATGTTCGGCGGACTGGAGCACGAGAAGATCATGAAGTCTATCCGGCTAATGGGCGAAGAGGTCATACCGGCCCTCAAGGACGTTATGCCGCCGGAAGGCCTGGCGGAAGAATTGGCCGAGATCCCGCCAGCCACTTCGGAACAGTTGCAGGCGGCCCGGTTCGGGGCTACGCCCTCGGACGTCACGGCGACTTAGGCTGGAGAGCTAGACACAAGCTATTGTAGGGGCGGGTTTGACACCTGCCCCTAGTTTTTTGTCACCGGGACCTACGGCTTTACTTTTCGCGGGCGGAACGATAATTTTCTGTTGATACTGGACGAAGCATCATCATCCTTTCGTCCCCGCCTGTCCATAGTCGAATGCAAATTGCCTGGAGGCATAGTGATGACCAACCAACTCCCTCTACCCCTGAACGGCATCCGCGTTCTCGACGCCACCCACATCGTCGCTGGACCATTCTGCTCACAGATACTAGCCGACATGGGCGCCGAGGTTATCAAGATTGAGCGGCCCCGCACCGGGGACCTGGTCAGGGCTCGGGGGCCCTACGTTACAACCGAAGATGGCCAGCGGATCAGTTCCCGGTACATTGGCCTTAACCGCAACAAGAAGAGCGTCACCCTCGACTTGCGCAATCCCCGCTGCAAGGCCGCCTTTGAGGAGATGGTCAAAGCTTCTGACGTGCTGTTGGACAACTGGGGTCCCGGGGCCTTCCAGAGACTGGGGCTCGGCTACGACCGGCTGAAGGAACTGAATCCCGGACTGGTGTACGCCAGCATCACCGGTTACGGCGACAGCGACGCCCTGCGCGGCCCTTACTCCAACTGGCCGGCCAATAACCTCGCAATTCAGGGCATGGCGGGGTGGATGGAGTTGACCGGCGAACCAGGCCGCCCGCCCCAGAGTGTCGGCGACAACATCGGCGACTCCATCCCGGGGATCTGGTCAGCCCTGGGGATAGTATTGGCCCTCCGTACCCGAGACCAGACAGGCCAGGGCCAGCACGTGGATATGGCCATGTACGAGTGCATGGTGGCCCACACTCTCAGCAATATGTACGGCTACGAGGCCACCGGCGAGGTGTTCACCCGCGACTGGAGCCGACTGGCCAACGCGGGAATCACTTTCCGCGCCAGCGACGGCTACGTGATCATGGCCGGCGCCCGCGTCCAGGAACGGTGGCGCAATCTCTGGCAACTGGTGGGCCGCGATGACCTGGCCGACAATCCGGAATACCTGGCCCCTGGCGACGGGGACTTCATCAACGAAAACGTCATCCCGGCTATTGAAGAGTGGTCGCAGAGTCGGCCCAAGTGGGAGGTGGCCGGCAAATTCACCGAGTTGGGCTTCTCCATGGGCGTGGCCCAGACTGTTGAAGACCTGGCCCACTGTCCCCAGCTGGAGGCCCGGGACATGTTCGTGGAAACGGGCGACACCGCGGGCGGCACTTTCCGCTCCCTGCGCACACCCCTGCGCCTCCTCGACTGCGCCAACATAGAGCCGGAGACCGCACCGCAACTGGGCGAACACAACCGTGAGGTGCTTTGCAGCCTGGGGGGACTGACGGAAGAGGAGTTGACGGGTTTGGAGGAAGAGGGGGCGGTTTAGGGTATGCCGGAAATGGAAACCACTGGATACTACGGAAGGGAAGTAAGAGTAAATCACCAAAAATCCACGAGGAGTGGGTGGAACGGGTCCTGGAGAACCCGTACTATACTGAGCAACAGGATGACGGTAGAATCAGGTATTATGGATATATCCATGAGCTGGGTCACTGGATTCGAGTGATTATCGCGGATGGAAAGTTGCGTAACCGTTTTATCGACCATCATAAGTTAAGAATCCGGGGGAGACCATGAAACTGAAGATTTCTTACTTTAAGGATACTGACACTCTCTGGCTGAGGAACGGACTTCCTGCGCCAAAGGGGGAAGACATTACGGAGAACGTTACCGTCTTTTTCGATTTGGAGGAAACTCAACCCAATGGAGTGCTGATAGAACACGCTGCCGAATTGCTGCTCCCACTCCTTCGATCCGCGCTGCAAGAAGAGGAAGAATCCCCAGATCAGCCTCCCAAACCCGCCAAGGCTTCATCCTGACAACCAGGCCCCAGCCTTCAGTTCACAGATAGACAACCACACTACGGAGGAGTAACCGTGCCTACCAACGGAATGGGAGTTATATCGAGGGCGGCCGGAGAGCCGGCCCTGCTGGAAGAAATAATTGTAGACGACCCCGGCCCGGGCGAGGTTCTGGTCCGGATTCAGGCCAGCGGAGTCTGCCACACCGATCTGCATTACAAGCTGGGCAAAATCACCAACGAGTTTCCCTTCCTGCTGGGCCACGAGGGCTCCGGCATTGTGGAGGCAGTGGGCGAGGGCGTTACTGAGCCCAAGGTGGGCGACTACGTGGTGCTGGCCTGGCGCGCTCCCTGCGGCAACTGCCGGTTCTGTGCCTTGGGACAACCCAACCTCTGCTCTGCCAGCCTTAACGCCCAGCCCCGGATGACCGCTAGGAAGGACGGAGCCGTCTTGAACCCCGCCCTGGGTATAGGCACTTTCTGCACCCACACTGTGGTGGCCGCCCGCCAGGCCGTGCCCGTCCCCACCGCCTGCCCGCCCGAACAGGCCAGCCTGCTGGGGTGCGGCGTCACCACCGGCGTGGGCGCGGTACTTTACACTGCGGGAGTGCGTCGGGGCGGCACCGTGGCAGTCTATGGATGCGGCGGCATTGGCTCCAGCGTCATAATGGGCGCCAAACTGGCCCGTGCGTCGAAGATTATCGCCGTGGATATAGCTGAGAACAAGCTGGCCTCGGCCAGGGAGTTCGGGGCAACCGACGTAGTCAACGCGGCCAACACCGATCCGGTAGAAGCCATCAAGGAACTGACCGGCGGCAACGGCGTGGACTATTCCTTCGAGTGCGTGGGCATGCCGCAGACATTGTTGCAGGCACTGTGGTCCCGTGACCTGGCCGGCACCTGTGTCCTTATCGGCGTTCCCGACCCGACGATGGTGGTGGATGTGCCCATGCTCCAGTTCTTCGGCCTGGGAGGCTCCCTGCGGGTAAGCTGGTACGGCGACAACCTCCCGTCCCGCGACTTTCCATTGCTGGCCAACTACTACCTGTCGGGCGAACTGGACCTGGACCGAGTAGTTTCCGCCGTGATTGGACTGGAGGATACTGAAGCCGCTTTTGAGGCTATGGAGAGGGGGGAGACCTTGCGCTCGGTAATTCGCATACCGGATGCCTAGGGCTCGTTGCCTTTTCTTCTTGCGAAACACAGCCCTACAAGTGGAACTAATGACGGGCTATGATAACATTGATGTGACTAATTGCAGCCCCAAGAGAAGGCGCAGGTTCTCGAGGTAACCCCGGAATGACAATTCCCCAGACCGGTCAACTCCGTCCCTCTACGCCGGATCGGTACGAAGAAATAAGCCGACACCTCCTTCAGCAAGCGGAGGAGGAATTGAATAAGGGCGATGCCCTGCAAGCCTCCGAAAAGATATGGGGCGCAACGGCCCACGCGCTAAAAGCACTGGCCCAGCAACGAGGCTGGAACCACCGCTTCCACAACCACTTGAGGGCGGCGGCCAATTATCTTGGTGTTGAAACTGGTCGCTCCGACTGGGGCGTTATTTTCAACGCCTTGGATCACATGCACACGAACTTCTACGAACATCAGTTTTATGTTGATGAAGTTAGACCATTGCTTGATTCCGCGAAACATTTTTGCCAGGAGTTATTTGAGGCCAGATCCAGGGATATTACCGGTGGAAGGCAACTTACTGCTGAACAGGAGGCAGGACAAGCCACTCGTTTGCGCACCCTTACCCGCCCCTTGAGCGAACAGGCCGCCTTTGGCGACGAACTTTCTCCGGAAGAACTGGAAGATTTGCCCCCAGTCAGTCCCACACAACCGTAAGGGAGGTATGGTTATGCCCGGCAATATTAAAGACCGGTATGGAATGACCCTCTCCACCAACTCACCGGACGCCGCAGCGCGCTGGCAGGAAGGCGTTGACCTGCTCCTGGGGCAGAATTATGGCGCCGAGGAGAAGCTGCAGGAAGCAATTGACCTGGACGAGGGTTTCGCCGTGGCCCATGGCTGCCTGGGCTTTCTGCACATGACTCGGGCCCGTCCCGAGGAGGCCAGGGCCAGCGCCAAGAGGGGGCTGGAGCTTGTTGAAGGAATTACCGACCGGGAGCGGCAACACATCGAAGCCGTTGATCTTTGGTCCAACGGCAAGGGCACCGATGCCGTCCGGTTGGCCAAAGAGCATTTGGGAGAATATCCCCGGGACGCCGTTGTGATGCGGCTGGCCCAGCGGCTCTACATGCTGGGCTGCAGCGGCGCCGGTGTGCAGCACTTCCCGCCGGCCCTTTTCGCAATGATGAACGAGGTGGCCCCCCACTGCGGCGATGACTGGGCCTTCCTGGGACAGTATGCCTTCGCCCACCACGAAATGGGCATAATTGACAAGGCAATGCAACTGGCGCAAAAGTCGCTGGACCTGAATCCGGGCAACGCCGTGGCGGCCCATTCCGTCACTCATTCCTACTTTGAGTGGGGCGATGCCATGTCCGGGGGTAACTTCCTTGGCAACTGGCTGGAGGGGTTTGACCCCCGCGCTACCTACCACGTCCACCTGTCCTGGCACCAGGCATTATTCGAGTTGGCCCTGGGCCGATACCAGGAAGCCCTGCAACTCTACGAGGAGTGGATCCGGCCCACCTGCATTGCCAGGAACATATCCGGCCTGTCCGATAGCGCTTCCCTGATGTGGCGGCTGCAAATATACGGTAAAGAGGCGCCTCCCATGCCCTGGGACGAAGTTAAGGAACAGGCCTCTCCGGCAGCCACCAGCCCGGGTGCCGCCTTCCGTGACGCCCACGCCGCCCTCGCCTTCGCCGCCAGCGGAGACCGGGAGTTGATGGACCAGATGATCAACCGGCTTGGAACCAATGCCGAGAACGGCAACATCTTCGCCAAGGAGATAATCCTGCCTTTGGCCCAGGGCATAGATGCCTTTGCCCAACAGGACTATTCGACCGCGGTTGACTACCTGGAACCGGTCTTCCCCCAGCTGACCCGCATAGGTGGCAGCCACGCCCAGAGGGAGGTGTTCGAGGACACTCTGCTCGAGGCGTACCTGCGGGCCGAACAGTTCGACAAGGCCGAGGATATGCTCCAGGAACGGCTTGGCCGCCGGGATACCCCAAGGGACACCTTCTGGCTGGGAAGGGTTCTGGCCGGAAAGGGAGAGGCTGCCGCAGCCCAAGGCAACCTGGCCAAGGCGTCCACTGTTTGGCAAGAGACCGGAGACTCCGAGACACCTGAACTAGCTAACCTGCAAAAGCTGGCCGGTGCACTGGCCTGACTTCTCAACAAGGTATGCCAACAAAGAAGCACGAAGGGCCAAGCTTTAGCCCTTCGTGCTTTTTGTTGCCCCTAACGGGAAATCCCTTCTACGCCCCGTACAGCCTTACCGCCCCGGACTCGGGTATCAGACCGGTAAACAACTCTGGGTGAATCATCTCTGCCATAATCTCCAATCCCACAACCAGGCGGGGCCCGGACCGACTGGTGTAGGCGCCGGCGTCGATGGCATATACCCGGTTGTCCTTTACGGCGGGCAGGGTTGTCCACCCTTCCATGTCAGACAACAGGGGCAGGTCCTGGACAGCCCGCTTAACGTCGAATCCGCAAGGCATCATGATAATCACTTCGGGCTGGCTGGCGATTATCTCTTCCCACTCCAGACGGAATGAACCCGTTTCCTTATCGCCGAAGCAATTTTCCCCGCCGGCCATCTCCACCATTTCCGGCACCCAGTGGCCGCCGCACATTAGCGGATCAACCCATTCCAGGTGCAACACCCGAGGCCGGTGGCCGACTTCGGCTGTCCTGGAAGCAATCAGTTCAATACGGCTTTGCATATCGCCAATAATCTGTTCGGCCTTTTCTTCCGCTCCTGTAGCCGTACCCACCCGGCGGATGTCCTCCAGGACATCGCCCACGTACTGGGGGTCCAGAGATATCACCTGGGGTTGCTTGGGGAGGCTCACGCTTACCTCGGCAACCTGCCGAGAGGATATAGCTCAAACCTCACAGATTGCCTGGGTCAATAAGAGGTCCGGTTCGGCTGCCTCCATGGTGGGCTGATCAATTTCGTAGATGCCCAGGCCTTGCTCCAGCCGTTCCGAAATGACCCGGCTGATCTCGCCGCTGCTGGGTTGGGGGTCCATTCCTTCGAAAACGCTGCGGACCACCCAGGGCTTATCTTTAGCCGCCGTGGGGTAGTCACACTCGTGGGTTACGCCGTGAAGTTGGTCCTCGAGCCCCAGCACGTACACGATTTCCGTGGCGCTGGGCAGGAAAGAGCAAATGCGCATAACTTTCTCCTCGGTCCTATCAGACCGGGCTCATTATAAGGCGTAAGGGCCCTTATCCCAAACCGTCAGTCGTCGGAAGCGCTGAATTGCTCGTAGTAGTTGCCGTCGTCGGCATAGAGGTGGGAATCGTCCCCCATGAAATCCAACTGGTGTTCGTCATACCGGTAATGGTGCGAACCGCCCAGGAAAGTGCGACGGAAGGTGTCCTCCAGCGTACCGTGTATCTGGAAAGCTGCCACCGCAACGGCCGCCGTGATTCCAACCAGCGCAACAGCAGTCAACGGAGCGAAGACGCTTCCCAGTAGGAACAGATGGATGATGAAGGGTATGCTCCAGATCGCGGGCAATACCAAAACAACGATTAACAGGCTGTTTCTGATAACCTTCTTGAGGTTTTGGCCAGTAACGTTCTCAGGCGCCGTTCGCCACGGAGGGAGAAAATGGCCCATCACCTCTTCCGTCAGCACGTCCAGGTTGCGCCAGATCGCCACGCCCGCCGGCACACACAGGGCCAGCGCGACTCCCCCGGTCAGGAACCCCAGAACTGGTACGCTCAAGCCCAGCCACCCCGACAGTTGATGGCTGAATTCCAGTGCAATGGTGCCCAGGCCAATGACCACCGCGATAATGCCCGTATTGAGCATGATGCGCTGCACCGAGTCTTTAACCCGGCCGGCCAGGGGCCTCCCTAGAATAGAGGTGCGCCGCGATGCCGTCAGCCAGACAAAGGTCACGGCGCAGAACTGGCGCAGCCAACCCGGTGAGGCCCGACCGATGAAGCGCGCCGCCATGTCTGAAGAGCGGAAAATGAAGGGATACAACAGGGCTGTTACAGCCGTGGCCAGTGTGACAACGGGACTCAGGAAGGCGCCCACCGTTCCGTGTTCCACCCCTGTCTTGACCATGGCCAGCGAAAACTCTCCCAACTGGGGCATCCCCGTGCCCACCTGCAACGCCGTTTCGCCGTCGTGGCCCACCAGCAGCGTGCCAATCGTGTCCGCCATAACTTTGCCGACGATGAAAACGCCGGAGATTATCAACGCAGGTACCAGGTAGTCTCCAATGCTGGAAACGTCCAGCAGCATTCCCAGGGAAACGAAGAAGAGCGCGGCGAACATGTCCCGGAGCGGGTTCATTATTCGGCTGATTCTCTCTGTCAGTTCGGTGTCCCCCAGTATCATTCCAACCAGGAAAGCCCCGGCGGCGGCCGAGAGGCCCAGTTGATAAGCAGCCAGCGCCATGCCGAAACAGAGGGTCAGGCTGGTGATGAGCAAGACCTCATCCGACTCGAACCGGTCAATGTAGTTCATCAGGCGGGGGACCAGCAGGGCGCCGATGGTCAGGGTGGCAACGGCGAATATTGCCAGTTTCATTGCCAGAACCCCGATGTCGCCAACGCCGGCGCTGCCCGAAGTGGCCACGCCGGAGAGGACCGTCAGCAAGATAACTGCAACGAAGTCTTCCACCAGCAGTATCCCGACGATCAGGCGGCCCCGCAGGCCAAACAGGCTGTCCGTATCCCTCAGCATCTTGATGAGGATTGCCGAACTGCTGATGGACAGCGCCGCCCCCAGGAAAATTCGTTCCACCGGCGTCCAGCCCAGCAGGTGAGCCAACTCGAAGCCAATGGCGAACATAGTGGCCATTTCCACCAGACCAATTATGATGACGCGGAAACCCAACTGCCGGATGCGGTGCCAGCCAATTTCCAGGCCGATACCAAACAGGAGCAGGACCAGGCCCAGGTCTGCCAGGACCCGGATGGTCTGCAGGTTATGGACCGGCCCCTGGAAGTCCGCGAAGGGGCCGAAGCTGATGGCGGCAAAAGTGAAGGGTCCGACGATGACGCCGGCCAGCAGGTATCCCAGCACCGGAGGCAGGTTAATACGCCGGAAAAGCACCAATGCAATACCGGCCACTGCCATCGTGACGGCAAAATCTCGGATCAGGCCGATGCTCTCTTCAGAGCCTGCGGCGGCAAGGGAAAGCAGGGGTTCTATGGCTGAGTCCTCCGTGGCGGAAATGGAGCGATTCCACCCTAGCACCCGCATAGAAGAAATGCATTGTTAAACTTTTTCGAGAATTGTTCAATTTTTATATCTGAACCTCAACTTGGCATTAATCTGTCAATCGGTGCAGTCGCTCACCCTCCCGTGAAATATTATTGCCCAGCCAGGCGCCACCACCACCCGATAGTGCGACTACGACACAAGCCAGGTTGACGGTAGGTTGAGGCGTTGATAAACTGGGTGTCCCCAGGGCGGTTAGCTCAGTTGGTTAGAGCACTTGCTCGACACGCAAGAGGCCAGTGGTTCGAGTCCACTACCGCCCACCATGTTCTCGTCTCCCCCACCCAACCATCTCAGCGACGCCATGGGCAATTCGGAGTGGACGAAATGGCAGAAGAGAAGCTCTAAAGGGCTACCACAGCCAGGGAAGGGCCGCCCCTCAAAAAGAACGAATATGGGGTAGTCATGCTTTCGGGTGGACCTCCCTCTTCTACGGTGTGGAAGGACAGGGGTGGTTCATCAGCTATCACATCTTCGCCCGCTACGTAAAGGCAACCTTCTTTAAAGGCAAGTCGCTGGAGCCAATGTCTCCGGTGGACTCAAAGGACCCGGACGCCCGCTACTACCATATATTTGAGGAAGGGATGGATGTGGGGCAGATGGAGGAGTGGGTGAGGCAGGCGACGGCGGTGCCGGGGTGGGATGGGTTTAGGGGGAAGATATTGTATCGTGTGAAGCGTTACAGTGGTTACTAAGACTGCTTGGCGACATAGCAAGAATCATAGGGTGAGGCAAATAATTTATGCTTGAACCAGAAAAGAGTGACGAAGCAAGTGGAGATGAGTGGGTATCGAGAATAGTTAGTGATCAAAGGACCATGAACCCACTCATGAGTGATGATCTGTTCCTACAGCTTGAATCCCTGTTGTCAGGACAGATGGCAGAACTCGGCTTGACTCCGTCGATCCTAAAGGGCATTGCAAACGATCTCCTTGAATGCAATAGGGTCGAATTCCAAGAACAAGAGGAATCCAATTGAGAATTAAAAAGATTGAGTTGGCATGGTTTCGTGGAGCTGCCGATGCAATTGTGCTAGAACCCGACAGCAAGTCAATGGTCATTTACGGTGAAAATGGTTCTGGCAAATCTTCGTTCGTAGACGCAGTGGAATACGTGCTTAGTAAAGGAAGCATCGAACATCTCAAGACAGAATATAGCGGCACTCGCCAGGAAAAAGCAGTTCCAAATACCCAAAGACCTCTCGATGCCAAGACAACTCTAAGGTTCACCTTTAAGGAAGATTCGGAGCTTAATGTAGACTTCGATTCAAACGGAACGTCAAAGAGTTCGGGTGCCCAGGCGATTGCCATGCAAGACTGGCAGTATAGGCAAACAGTTCTAAGGCAGAACGAAGTTTCCGAGTTCATACACGACACGAAGGGAGAGAAGTATTCTGCGCTTTTACCTTTGTTTGGCTTGAGCAATATGGAATTCGCAGCAGAGAACCTTCGAAAACTAGCTAGATCTGTTGGAGATGAAGCTAAGGTAAGCGAGAACAAAATCAAACTGAAGCAAGTTCAAAGTCAACGCGAAGATACGTTCGGTACAAAGTCATTTGATGACATTGTCGCTTCAGTTGAAAAGCTATATGGAAAATATTGTGAAGGTAGCTTTGATTCTAGTAACGCACTGCAACTTTGTAGCGAGATTGAAATTGCTATAGACAATAAGATATCTGGGTCATCGGCTGAGGACCGGAAGCATTTTTTGCTCAGAGGAGTCGCTGAATCACTGTTTTGTGATCGCTTACAAGCGGCTCGCTCTGCCAGTGTTGATCTAGCCGCATCTGCAGAACCTCTCATTACAGAACGGCTTCAAGTGTTGAGAGCTGCGGTTTCATTTTTGGATGGCTTGGATCCGACCGAAAAAGTGAATTGCCCTGCGTGTGGTAGATCCATTGTTGTGGAGTCATTCCGTGATCACGTAACAGCCGAAACTTCGAGACTCCAAGAAGTTGACAATACCTATAGCACGTACAAAGCAGCAATTAATGCCCTTTGCACATCCTTGGATTCCCTCAAGGCCGATTTGAAGAGACCGGACCTAGAGGGCTGGCGAGAAAGCCGGAAAGACCCAGTCTTTTTGGGTGGAATAGAACTGCTAGATAAGACTAATACCCACTTACTTCGCGACTCTTGTAGTGACGCAGACTTGATTGGACTTGAACAAAAATTGCTTCCACTGATTGCAGTTGCCGACCTCGATTCGAAGGCTTCCCCACCAGAATTCACGGAGTTAACTGAAGAAAAGAGACTGGCAGGTGCAGCCAAATATTTGATTTCCAATGCGGGGTTAGAAGAGAGCGTTTCAAAGGACGATAGCTTGGTTACGATATTGAGTTCTTTGGAGACCGCGGTACGCTCCGAAATCCGTAAACAGGCCGAACAGGTGATTAGCAATATCTCCCAAGACATAGAGACTATGTGGGCAATTCTACATCCTGACGAGAAGATTGACAGTGTCCGGCTCTTGTTATCGCCATCGGCGGATAAGGCTATCGACGTAATTTTAAAATTCCATGGATTGGAGCAAGATTCACCTCGGTTGACGTTATCAGAAGGCTTCAGAAACAGCTTGGGACTCTGCGTATTTCTTGCTATGGCCAAACAGGTCGCTGATATTGAGCGGCCTTTATTCTTAGACGACGTTGTAGTGAGTCTTGACCGTAACCATCGAGGAATGATTCAAGAACTGTTGGAGAAGGAGTTTAGTAACCGGCAGGTCATCATATTCACTCATGACCGTGAGTGGTATATGGAATTGCGGCATCAGTTGGGCGACTACAACAATAGATGGGGGTTTGTCTCCTTATTACCATATGAAACACCAAGTGTTGGTATCCGTTTATCTCACAAGACTAGCACTTTCGACGAAGCTCGGGCATTGATTGAGGAACATCCAGCTTCGGCTGGTAACGATGCACGCAAAATCATGGATATAGAACTTTCTATGATTGCCGAACGCATACGTGTCCGGATGCCGTATTTCAGGTCCGAGAGGAACGACCAACGCATGGCTCATGACTTCCTAATGCGTTTTGTCTCTGATGGCAAAAGGTGCTTCGAAATTAAGTCCGGAGACAATTACATTTCATACGATTCTGCGATCGAAACATTCCAGAGAGCTGACCAGCTATTGGTCTCATGGGGCAATCGCGCATCGCATTCGTTTAACATTGTTCCAACTGAGGCAGAGAAGCTGATAGATGCTTGTGAAAGTGCTATCGCTTCCTTCAATTGTAATGCATGCGAGAGGCGCCTTTGGTTTACCGATTCATCTAGCTCCGAATGGGTTCAGTGTCAATGTGGGCACATTCGATGGCGATACGGGAAGGCGTAATTGTGAATTTCAAAAGCTACCACCGACCTATCGTCAAAGCGGGCCTGAAGCATGATGTGCTTCCAAGCCAACATACAAGAGTGGATTTGGGAATACCTCATCAAAGTTGCGCGACTTTTTGACTTTCTCTTTAGTGAGTGTGATCCTAGCTGCAATTTGCCGTTAACCGGCACGTTTACACAATATGGATATGAAATGAAAGGAGCCAACCATGACCACCAACACCAAACCCGTAGCCGTCGTCATCGGCGCAACTTCCAAGTGGCAGGCCGATGGGCGCAACACCCAGTTGGTCCACGGCGGGGCAATTGACGACAGCGACCTGCCTGTGGGAATCAGGTTCGGCATTGGGGGCGCCATTGCCCAGAAGTTTGCCCAGGAAGGCTTCCTGACGGTCCTGACCACCCGCAATGCCGCCAACGCGGCGTCGCTGGACGCGGCGATACGGGAACAGGGCGGCGACACCATGATTGTGGAACTGGACCTGGCGTCCGGCGAGTCAATTTCCGAGGCCTTCGCCCAGATACGGGAAGAGGCCGGCGATCCCCTGGTGCTGGTCTACAACGCCGGCTACCTGGAGGGGCGAGACCTGCCGCCGGAAATGGAACTGCTGGAGCACATGCCCTACGAAATGTTCGAGACGGCCCAGCACATCTCCAGCAGCGGCCCCTTCCTGGTAGCCAAGGAAATACTGCCCGCCATGCGCGAGCGGGGCGAAGGGTCCATTCTCTTCTCCAACAACCCGTCGTCCCTGCGCGGGAAAAAGCGCTATACCGGGCAGTCGCTGTACTACCCCCGGGTGATGATGCGGACGCTGTCCCAGGCGTTGACGGAAGAGTACTCGGAGTATGGCGTCCATGTGGCAAACGTGGTGATTGACGGGACCATTGACTCGCCGGGCACCCGGGCCCGTTCCGGGCAAAGTCCGGATTTGCTGATAAATCCCATGAGTATCGCCGATGCCTTCTATTATCTGCACAGTCAGGACAAGTCCTGCTGGACCCATGAACTCCAGTTGACTCCCTACGCCGCCAAGCCGAGCTTCTGACCCATATATCCCAGGGTAAGTCGGGACACTGAAGGACTGGAAGGAGTAATCGCATGGACGTTGGAATGATGATGATTTTCTCCAGCTACGGCTGGGAAGAAGGCTCGGACGGCCAGATGTGGGAGGAAGAGCTTCGACTCGCCGAACTCGCCGCCGACTCCGGGTTCGATTGTCTATGGTCAGCGGAACACCATTTCAACGACTACTCCTTCGTGCCTGACAATCTCCAGCTGATGACCCACATTGCGGCCCGCCATCCCGATGTTGACGTGGGAACCGCCGCCGTCATTCTCCCCTGGCACAATCCGTTGCGGGTAGCAGAGAACGCTTCCGTCCTCGATATGCTAAGCAACGGCCGCCTCCGGCTGGGGTTCGGCCGAGGCCTGGCGAGGCGCGAATTCGATACTTTCGGCATTAACATGGACGAGTCACGAGACCGCTTTGATGAAGCTGCGCCGATGATTGTCGACGCCCTCAGGACCGGCTTCATTGAGGGCAACGGGCCCTACTACAAGCAGGCCCGGACGGAGATCCGGCCCAGGCCTCAGCATTCCTTTGATGGCCGTATCTATGCCGTGGCGGCCAGTGATGAGTCGGTGATGTCGGCAGCCAAACTGGGCGCCCACATTATTATGTTCGCTGATCGACCCTGGGAGATGAGGATGCCGGGCATCGAGCGGGGCCGAGCCTTGCACCGCGAATTCCACGGGACGGAACCACCGGCACTGATGTTAACCGAGTTCGTGGTTTGTGGCACTGATCTGGAGCAATGCGAGGAAGAGGCGCGTCAATACCAGGGCAAGTTTGTCGAGAGCAACTTCTACCACTACGAGTTTCTGGGCGACCACTTCAGGTCGGTTAAGGGCTACGATGCTTACCAGCAGAAGGCCGAAATCGCCCGCTCTACCGGTCTCGAAGGGGCCGTCGAAGGTTTCATGAAGGCGGCAAGCTGGGGAACACCGGACAAGATACTGCGTGCCCTTGAGGAGCGCCGTGCCCTGCTGGGAAACTTCGAACTCAACGTGTCCTTTCGCTTCGGTGGCACTCCGCCCCAGGTTGCGGAGCGCAGCCTGAAGCTCTTTGCCAAGGAAGTGCTGCCGGTACTAAAGTCGTGGTAGTTTCGCAGCCTTTTTATCCCGCCAGGAGCGCCGGCAGCCTAAACCCTGAGTAAATATTTTGACAGTCTGTCCATGTCCCCTTCTCTCTTCCTTGACCCCTAACCCTGCCGGTGCTAACGTCAATCCAAGAGATTTGCCATACCCCCGGCCGGGCGCATAGCTCGATCTTCAGGAGGTCCGTATGGCCATACCCGCCGAAAAGCACCCGCAATCAGCAACCCGCCAGTCGATCTCACATCCCCTCGACCCGCTGACCTCCGATGAGATAGTTGAAGCAACCAGTATCCTCAGGGCCCAGCGCCAACTTGGGCCAAGGGTGCGTTTCGAGACCATCGTCCTGAAAGAACCGGCGAAGGATCTGGTTCTAAACTTCCACCGAGGCGACCCCATACCCCGGCAGGCCTTCCTGGTTGTCCTGGACAATGAAGATGGCGCCACCTACGAGGCTGTTGTTTCCCTCGACGAGGGGAACGTAATCTCGTGGGACCATATTCCCGGGGTGCAGCCCCGGATAATGTTTGACGAGTTTTTCGAGTGCGAAGCCGCCGTCAAGGCCGACCCCGATTTTCAGGCGGCGCTCAAGAAGCGGGGCATTACCAACCCCGACCTTATCATGGTGGACCCCTGGTCTGCGGGTTATCACGGTTACCCCGACGAAGAGGGCCGGCGTTTGGCCCTGACCCGCAACTTCTTGCGGTCCAGCCCCACCGACAACGGGTACGCCCGTCCCATCGAGGGACTCAGCGCCCTGGTCGACCTGAATAAAATGGAAGTGATGCGGGTCGACGATTACGGCGTGGTACCCCTTCCGCCCAACGACGGCAACTACGCCGCTGAGTTTGTCGGTCATTTTCGGCAGGACCTGAAACCTCTGGATATTACCCAACCTGAGGGGCCCAGCTTCACCGTGGACGGTCACAGCGTTACCTGGCAGAAGTGGCACTTGCGAGTTGGCTTCACTCCACGGGAAGGGTTGGTACTACACACCGTCGGCTACGAAGACCAGGGCCGAGTCCGACCTATCCTGTACCGGGCTGCTTTGTCGGACATGGTTGTGCCCTACGGCGAACCCGGCACGGACCACTACCGCAAGAACGCCTTTGACGCCGGGGAGTACGGAATCGGTTCCCTGACCAATTCTTTGACTCTGGGCTGCGACTGCCTGGGCGAAATATATTACTTTGATGCCGACCTGAATACCGGCGGGGGTGACGCCTTCACCATACCCAACGCCGTCTGCATGCACGAAGAGGACTACGGCATCCTGTGGAAGCACACGGACTGGCGTACCGGCCAGGTCGAAGTGCGCCGCTCCCGCCGCCTGGTCGTCTCCAGCATCGCGACCGTGGGCAACTACGAGTATGGCTTTTTCTGGTATTTCTACCAGGACGGTTCTATCCAGTTGGAAATCAAACTGACCGGCATCATAAACACGGCAGGCATCGCCGAGGGTGAGACCCCCAGGAATGGTACGCTGGTGGCGCCCGGGCTGAACGCCCACATCCACCAGCACTTCTTTAACTTCCGCCTCGATATGAGCGTGGACGGGGAAGCAAACACCGTATACGAAGTTAACACCGTCGCCGAGCCACTAGGGCCGGACAACCCTCATGGCAACGCTTTCCACGCCGAGGCCACGCCCCTGAAAACGGAACTGGCAGCCCAGCGGGTGATCGACCCGATGAGCGGGCGATACTGGGTGGTATCAAACCCGTCGGTGGAAAACGCTTTGGGGCGGCCCGTAGGCTACAAGCTGATGCCCGGCGAGAATATCCTGCCGTTCGCCCACTCCACTGCCAGCATCATTAAGAGAGCCGGGTTCATGACCAAACACTTGTGGGTCACTCCCTACACGCCGGAAGAATTATCGGCTACAGGCCCCTACCCCAACCAGCACCCTGGCGGCGCCGGCCTGCCCGAGTACACGAAGAATGACCGCAGTGTTGAAGATACCGACCTGGTCTTGTGGTACACATTGGGCTACCATCATGTGCCGCGTCCCGAAGATTGGCCCATTTCACCGGTGGCCTACTGTGGGTTTAGCCTGAAGCCGGTGGGATTCTTCGACACCAACCCGGTGCTGGACGTTCCGCCCAGCGCCCACCACAACGGCGCGTGCCATGGGTGATACATCCGTGTCGCCAGAGCGATACTCCAGCGCAAGAATCGTGACCTAAAAGCAGTGCGCGTAATTACTTGGCATTGCGTTAAAATGCCTCTATCAGAAGCCCGAATTGACGCTTTCATTCCATAAATAATAGAATGCGTTTAATTCAGTAGCATTAACTCCTCAGGGGAGGCCTGATGTTGGATACAAAAATGGAGCTGATGGCCCATTTGCTGCGGCGGGCCGGATTCGGCGCCAACCGCGAAGAACTCGAGGCCTGGGCCGCCAAGGGTTATGAGGCAACTATCGAAGAGTTGCTGAACCCCGGGGAAGAGCAGCGGCTCAGCGACTACCTGATTCGCCGTTTCCACCCGGAACTTTCAGGAATGATGGGTCCCCAGGCCCCCGGCGAAAACTGGCTGTATCGCATGGTCACTACCTCCGCGCCGCTGCAGGAAAAAATGACCCTCTTCTGGCACAGCATCTTTGCTACCGGATACAACAAGGTCATCCACGGCAAGGCGCTGTCCGACCAGACCCGGATGTTTCGCAAGCACGCCATGGGCAATTTCCGTACCCTGCTGCTCGAGTTGTCCCGCGATCCTGCCATGATCATCTGGCTGGACAACCAGGACAATCATAAAGACGCTATCAACGAGAACTACGGCAGGGAACTGCTGGAACTCTTCTCCATGGGCGTAGGCAACTACACAGAACAGGACATCAAGGAGTGCGCCCGGGCCTTCACCGGCTGGACCATTGCCAACCTGGAATACATGGAACTGCGGTCCCAGCGCGATTCGGACTGGCCCTACGGCCGCATTTCCTGGCACTTCGAATTCCACCCAGAAGACCACGACGGCGGTGAAAAGGAGTTCCTGGGCGAGCGGGGCAACTTCAACGGCGACGACATCGTTGAAATCATCTGCAAGCAGCCCGCGACTGCCCGCTTCATTGCCCGCCATCTGTACAGCTTCTTTGTGGCGGACGAGCCGCCGGTTCCCGAGTGGCCCTACGTCCTGCCGGCCAATGAGGAGGCCATTGAGACCCTCGTACAAGCCTATTTTAGCAGCGGTTACAACATCGGCTCTATGCTGCGGGCGCTCTTTAACTCCGATTTCTTCAAGGCGGAAGAGGCACGCTACAGCAAGGTCAAGAGCCCGGTGGAACTGGTGGCCGGGGTTCTGAGGCTCACCGGCGAGTTCGACCGGCCCCGCTACGAAATCCTGGAGCGGTTCAGCCAGGCCTCTTACATGGGACAGATTCTGAACAACCCTCCCAGTGTTGAGGGCTGGCATACCGGCACGGACTGGCTGAACAGCGGCACCCTGGTAGAACGCATCAATTTTGCCAGCAAGCAGATTGGCGACGCCACCAAGCCGGGCATACGAAGCATGGTAGACCGCATCAGCGGGGAAATGAGCGAGTCCACCTCTCCCGAGCGGTTGGTAGACGCCTGCCTGGATGCTGTGGGTACCTTGGCGGTCGATGAGGACACCCGTCGAGTGCTGGTCGATTTTTCCACCCGAGGCGCGGGAAACACTGACCGCCAACATATAGCCGACGTCCTTCAGATGGTGGCCGCCACCCAGGAGTTTCAGCGGGCGTAGAGGCTTATCTCCAAAAGGAAATCACGTCCGTCCATTACCAACAGAATCAAATCAGGATGGTGTCATCCAGGGTGACTACGCAGAGCAACAAACCCCGGCAGTCCGCAATACAGACCGAGATTGATCCGGTTGTACCGGAGCCCTTTGGCTCCATTGTGTTCCGTTTGTCTCCCGCTTTGCGGTTGACCGATGAACAACTTGAAGAGCTATGTGCATTGAACGGCGACATTCGCATCGAGCGTAACGCTCGAGGAGACCTGGAGCTTATGCCTCCTGCCAACCCCACTAGCGGAAACCAAAACTCCAGAATCACCGCCCGTTTGGACAATTGGGCTGAGAGTGACGGCAGGGGCGTGGCCTTCGACTCCTCAGCCGGTTTTACCCTGCCCAACGGCGCGGTACGCTCCCCTGACGCCTCGTGGATTCTGGCAAGCCGTCTGTCAGAAATGACTGAGGAGGACAAGCGAGGATTTTGGCGAATTTGCCCTGATTTTGTAATTGAACTGCGGTCCGGCTCCGACAGGCTACGGGGCCTGCAGGCGAAGATGGAAGAATACATTGAACATGGGGTAAGGCTTGGCTGGCTCATTGACCCGCTGGACCCGCGTCACCGAGTGTACGTTTACCGCCCCGATGCACCGGTCGAGATGCTGGAAGGGCCGGGAACCCTATCCGGGGATCCCGAACTTCCCGGCTTTGTCCTTGACTTGAAGCCCGTCTGGGGCCCGGCGTTATAACCTTTATCCTCCCGAATTTTTGGGTGAGGCTAAACAATGACCACGCAATCAACGGCTACCGGAACTGACTTCATAGTCTATGACCGCTCCTTGGGAATGACGGTAATGGAAGGCAAAGGCTTCTATTACCCGGTGGATACCGTCGCAGGTAAAGATGACCGCCTCTACGTCATCAGCCGCAGCAAGGAAGAAACCGCCCGTGGTATTCGGGTCACCATGTGCGACCTGGAAAGCGGATACTACGGCAATTTCGGCGGCTACGGCTTTGAAGGAGGGCAGTTCGTGTGGCCGGCCTGCGGCACGGTGGACAGCCAGGGCCGCTTCTTTATCAGCGACGAGCGACTGCACCGCATTACCGCCTACGACCCGGCCGGCAACTACCTGTTCCATTGGGGCGAGGCCGGTTCCGGGGAGGGCCAGTTGGATACCCCGTCGGGTCTGGCCTTCGACGGCGAGAACAATATCTACGTGGCCGATACTTACAACAACCGGGTCCAGAAGTTCACCACTAACGGCGCCTTTATTCAAACTATTGGCGATCAGGGACCGGGCACGGTCAGCCTTCCCTGGGGGCTGACCACTGACACTCATGACAACGTATACGTGGCAGATTTCGGGAACAACTGCGTCAAAAAGTTCTCCAAGCGGGGCGAATTCCTGGCCAGTTTCGGCGAATCGGGCCGGGGCAACGGCCAGTTTACCCACCCCGCGTCGGTTGCCGTGGACAAAGATGGTTACATCTACGTAGCCGACTGGGGGAACGAGCGGGTGCAGGTTCTGGATGCCGACGGCAAATTCGTCACCAAGGTGCGGGGGGAAGCCACCGTTTCGGAATGGGCTGCCAATTTCCTCAGTATCAACCAGGAAGAGGCAAAGGCCCGCGCCACTGCTAACCTTGAAATGGAAATAGATTATGTGGTGGACGACCCCCACGAGGAGTCTTCCCACATTGAAAAATATTTCTGGTGCCCCTCTTCGGTCAGGCTGGATAGCAAGGGATACCTCTACGTAACCGAAACCAACCGGCACCGGATTCAGGTTTACCGCCGGGTCCAGTAGACCGGTCCTCATCTCTTTCCTGTCCTTTGGACATTGCCCGAATCTTAAGAACAAGGAGCAAGACCATGGTATCAACCAAGAAAGACCGAAACCTCGTGGTAATCGAGTTGGTCGGAGGCAACGACGGGCTGAATACCTTGGTTCCCTACGGCAACGGCCTCTACTATGACAACCGTCCGGGTATCGGCATCGCCCAAAAGGACGTGCTTCCCATAGATGGGGATTTGGGCTTCAATCCCAATATGCGCGAGGTCAAAGCCTTATGGGACCGGGGCGAAGTTGCAATTATCAAGGGCATTGGCTACCCGCAACCCAATCGCTCCCACTTCCGGTCCCGGGACATCTGGTACACTGCCGAGCCTGAAACCATTGGAAGCCAGGGTTGGCTGGGCGCGGCAATTCGTGACCTGGACGCCAAGGGCGAAAACGTCCTTACGGGAGTGAACTTTGGGCGTGGCTTGCCCCGGGCCTTCGTTTGCAAGGGTGTTCCAGTCGCCTCGGTGGGGAACTTGGAGACCTACGGCCTGCTCCCCGACATTGACGATGAGAACGTGCGCCTTCATGCTCTGGATGCCCTGGGCCGGATGTATGGGCCAGAGGGCGGGCGGGACATGGTGGCACGGGCCCTGAGTGAGAACGGAGCACAGGCCCTTATAGGTGCGGACATCCTGCGCACCGCACCGGAACAGTACTCTTCCAGCGTGGAGTATGCCGATACTCCCATCTCCAACAGCCTGAAGGGTGCGGCCCAGGTTATGAGCGCCGGCCTGGGAACCCGTATCCTGTACACCCAGCACGGCAGTTTCGATACCCACAGCAACGAACTCCAAACCCACGCCAAGCTGTGGCAGGACGCCTCTGGCGCTATCGGCGACTTCACCGACGACCTGAAGGAACAGGGGTTGTGGCAAGACACGCTGGTCCTGGTCTGGTCGGAGTTTGGCCGGCGGGTCCGCGACAACGGCACCGGCTGCGACCACGGTTCCGGCGGCGTGGCCTTTGTCCTGGGGGGCTCAGTTCAGGGCGGGCAGTACGGCGAATACCCTTCTCTACGCGAAGCCGACCTGTCCGAAGGCGACCTGGCCTACACCAACGACTTCCGCTCCACTTACGCCACCATCCTCGACCGATGGCTGGGCCTGGATCCGGACCCCATAGTCCACGGCAAGTTCGAGCAGTTTGAGTTTTTGTCTCGGTAAAAGTTACTCAGACAGAAGTGGCAAACACTGACCGCCGGGCTACCGTCCATTGAGGTAGCCCGGCGGTCTTGCTTTTGGTCTTGCAACGGAAACAAAGCCTGCTTCCTCCCGCCTGTCCGAAAAGACAAATGCCCTTCGGTCAAACAGGACCTTTACCCATTCTAGAGCTGCTGCAAATGCGCTTTGAGGATATGCTGCTGCCAGGAAAAGGCCGCAAAAGGGTCATCTTGCTAGTCGGCCTTCACCAACTGCGCATCAGGAGCAGGTAAGCGCAGTTCGGACAATCTGTGGGAAAAGTGGGGCTGGCAATTGGTGAGACCGTTTATTGTCCAGCGACTATGGGACCCTATCTGAAGAACGAAAAAGTCACGCTGGCTAGTCTTCCGCGGCTAACGGTGCGGCCAGGGCTTCTACCTTGGGTCGTTCCTTGACGCTGTATAGTTTGGTGGGCGGGTTCTTTGCTTTGGCGTACTTTTCGACGGTGTCGCGTGCCCTGCCCACTTTCTGGGCAATGGCCGCCGAGCGTTCTTCCAGGTCCAGACTAGCTCCGCAGTCGGCCATCCTCGCGTCAATATGTTCGTCGCAGATCACCGAGGAACTTAGTTCACAGAGCTTAAAGGCACGAAATTAACAAGCGGAGTTGTGAGGCCCGGCTGAGATGGAGAAGGCAATCTGGACACCGGAAAAGCCCGCCCGTTTCTCCCTTAACATGCTCAGGAACACCGACCGGTCGCTGTGTTACGTTCAGTTCGCTCTCGATCCCGACCTCCCTGAGGGAATTCTTAAGCCGATCGGCCAGGGAAAACACCGGTGGGAAAGGAGTGAAGGCAGGCAGGTCAAAACCATCTTAGAATCCGGCCTCCGCCATTAGCTGCTTGGCCCTTTCCAGGTCGTATTCACGTACCGAGCGCTCCAGGCAGTCTCCCTTGCCGGGAACTATGAAGCTGCCGGCCGGCGCCGCCAAGCCTTGTGTCTCGGTATCGGGCAAGTACTGGCGGTGCAGCGTCAGGCTTACTGGTTGGCGGACACGGTTGTGGTGGAAGGAATTGTCCGGGTCCTCATACCGTGGGAAGGACGACCAGGAGGGCGCGAAGTCGGGGGAAACCGTCCCACCAGAAAAACGACAAGAGAGCCAGAGGGAAACGGTAAAGCTACGAAACTTTAGAGGAGGGAAGAAGGAGTCCCAGAGTGAGCGAGCATCGTGCGATGCAACTCAAGCTCTCTACACACCAAAAAGGCCGATTCCCTTAATCGGCCTTTCTAACGTGGTTGTTGAGCAATTCTACCCGGTAACGGTTACGCCGGATTTAATGGCCGGAGGTTTCGAACCTTTTCTGAGGATCGACGAAACCTGGTGCATGTGACTGAGAATCTCCCGGTAGGATCTCAGTGTGCCGGTCTCGTAATATGGAATCCCCCGCTGTTGGCAGAATTCCATTACTATGGGCCGCGCCTTTCCCAACTTATTCCTGGGCATCATAGTAAACAGGTGGTGCTCAATCTGGTAATTCAGCCCACCGAACAGGAAATCGACCACAAAGTTGGGCTTGACATTCCGGGTGGTGAGCACCTGAGTACGTACGAAATCCAGGGGATTGTCTTTGTCGAGGATTAGCATCCCCTTGTGATTCGGGGCGAATACCAACCCGTAGTACAGGCCGAACAGGCCTTGATGGACCAGGGCGAAGACCAACGCCTGCCAGGGAGAGAGCGCATAGAGGAGCAGGCCGAAGTATAGCGCAAGGTGCAAAGTCATCAACCCCAATTCCGGCAGGTAGGTCTTGGCGCTGCGGGTGCCGATCAGGTACTGGGCACTGGAAAACCGAAGGCTCAGGCACTCGAACGTCAGAATCGGCACGAAGTAAAAGGCCTGATAGGCCGCCAGGAACTTCAGGACACCCCTCATGCGGGCGGCTTTCTCCTCGGAGAATGCCAGTACTGGAATAAGGGTATGGGGGTCATCGTCAAGGTCATTTGGAGTGCGGTGATGCTGGTTGTGCTGCCGAAGCCACCAGGACTGGCTCATGCTAAGCAGGAAGCTGACGCCGTAGCCGATTAGCCGGTTTCCCCGTACCGACCGGCAGACTCCCAAGTGTCCAGCGTCATGTCCGATGTAACCGATTTGCCCGAACACAAAGGCCAGGAATACCGCGTTGGCTATCTGGAACCAGAAGTTGTCAACCACTAAGAGAAGTGTGATGCTCAGGATGAGCATGGCTAACGTGGAGGCCATCTTGACAGTATAGTAGCGAAGTTGACGATCCAGGAGTCCTTGCTCACGAATTCGGCGGGGTAGTTCAGCGAAGTCGGCTACCGGGTCCAAAGGTGTTAACTGCAGGTCTGTGAGGCGGGCGGGGGCGGCGTGAGTGAGATCCGGCATGTGTCAGGAAAACTCCTTGCGTAGGCGGGACCACGGGATAAACTCCGGGGTTGCCCCGGGATGCTACTGTGATGTGCCAGAGGGCGGGCAATTGGTTTTCACCCAACATGCCCCGGCCGCTGAGTGTGTAAAACCGGACGCGATTCTGGCCACCGTCTATTTTACCGGTTTCGGAAGAGTTTTGGAAGTTTGGCTATTCCCTCCTATGCCGGGCGGAGGTCATATCATATCCGCGGTCGATCGGGGCATAGAGCATCCTGTGGGGTGATGTGCAGACTTCGATGAGAAATCCCATCGTCCCGTCGGTTTGGAGTGCGGAAACTGAGTTATTCCTCTGTTATGTAGCGGTCGGCGAACAGCCAGCGGGCCCGGATGTACTCAACTTCCAGGAAGTCTCACGCTGAAGGGTTGTTTTCGCTTAGTCTCCGACGGATAAGCCTTCACGTAACAACCACCACCATTGGGGCATGTCCACCATGAAGTATTGCACCTTGCGCTCCGCACCGGCGGTCACCGCCGCCATCTCCCCGAAATCAAGCCAGGCGTGGCCCGGCGGAAGGAACAGAGGCAGAAGCATCTCCCTGGCCAGGTGGCAAAGCAAGAAGAGGCAACGCTATTTGTCAGCAACTCCGGGTAGGTCGGTAACGGCATCACCAAAGCAATATCAAGCTCCTATGCATCAATAATCAATAGTAGTGTTCCGGTTCAGGTGGTTGGGTTCGGGTTTTTGTAGAGGCAGGCCTGCGTGTCTGCCCAGGTTGTAGGGCAATACCACCTACATTGAAACGCTACCCGCATCAATTGGTTGTCCCACTAATTGGTTGTCCCACTATAGGTGGTGCAAACCCGGACAGTCAGAAGTTCGCCAAGGCCTGGCGTGAACCGGGTCAGAGTGCGTGCCTTGAGACAAAGGAGAAACAAAAGTAGCGTCCCTTGCTGGGACGCCACAAACACATTGTCTTGGTGGAGACGGGGGAGAGTCGAACTCCCCGTCCAAAAGGCCCCTAAGCTAGATATGCTACAAGCTTGTCCGACGCTTTAAGTCTCGTCCTCAGGAACTTCCGTCGACAAAATTTCCGGAGGGCCAGCCGATTAGTCTTAGGCTACCTCTATCGGCGTCTCGGTAACCGCATCCCGGCCTAATGGCGCCCGCTTCTCCGCATCCGGGAGTAACAGAGAGCGGACGCTAGCCGCTACTAGGCGGCTAGAGCGAATTCACGTTCGCCAGTTAAGCGTTTGCCACCTGATTAACGAGGGAGATGGCACCTCGGCTTGCGATCTGCCACAGGACGCTCCTGTCGAACCCGCGCGTCCCCAATCACATATTTAGTATAGCACAGAGCCTACGGTGGTTAAACGGGAAGAGTTCTTCCGCCAAACCATATTTGCCACAAATGGCTGCCTGGCTATCTCAATAGCACGGGTGGAAATTCCGGTAGCCAGACATTTACCGCGCGGGCTATACCACCTATACCCCGGCGTGTATAATGCGTGTTTCCAGACCCTTTATATTGTGATATATTTAACAAATCGCCGGGCCAGGGCCCGGTAATTCAGTTAGTGGTACTTTGAGACGGCTTGCTTCCTCGAAGTTTGAGGCTTGAAACCCTTAGCTGACACCCATTAGCCCTTGAGCGGGGGTTTTATCAATGAACCCGTTAAGAGAACTAGCCGAACACGGGCTATATTCTCCCCACTTCGAACATGACAGTTGCGGCGTGGGGGTGGTTGCCAACATCAAGGGCGGCCAGTCCCACCAAATAATCACGGAGTCCCTGCAGGTTCTGGTCAACCTGGGACACCGGGGCGCCTGCGGTTGCGACCCAGAGACTGGCGATGGCGCAGGCATATTGATGCAGATGCCCCACGCCTTCTTTCAGAAGATCTGCCCAGGCCTCGGTATCGAGTTGCCTGATCTGGGTTCCTACGGGGTTGGTATGGTGTTTCTGCCACCCGGTCCGGAAGCCCAGGACAAGTGCGAGGACTTGATAAACCGGTCCATCGCAGCTGAAGGTCTCAATCTGCTGGGGTGGCGCGACGTGCCCGTAGATCCGGACAAATTGGGCCGTGACGCCCGCGCTGTCCAGCCTGCCATCCGCCAGGTATTTGTCAGCGGAGGAGCCGAGACCACCGATCCTGATCATCTCCAGCGCAAGCTGTACACCCTGCGCAAGGTCGTAGAGAAATCATTGCCCGACTATGGCCTCAGCGACGATGACGCCGACTACTTTTATATTTGCAGCCTTTCCAATAGCACCGTGGTTTACAAGGGGCTGCTTATGGCCCACCAGGTGGCCGACTTCTACCTGGACCTGAATGACGAATCCCTGGTTAGCGCCTTTGCTCTGGTCCATTCCCGCTTCAGCACCAACACGCTGGGCCACTGGAAGCTGGCGCACCCCTATCGGTACCTGGCCCACAACGGCGAAATTAACACCCTCCGCGGCAACGCGAACTGGATGCATGCCCGCGAGTCCCAGTTCGAGTCACCGATGTTTGGGGCCGACATCGAGAAGATTCCCCCGATAATGACCCCGGGGGCCAGCGATACAGCCGGCTTCGACAACGCCCTGGAACTGCTGCTGATGACCGGCCGGAGCCTCGACCACTCGATGCTCATGATGATTCCCGAGGCCTGGGAACAGCACGAGTCTATGCCGCAGGAAAAAAAGGACTTTTACGAATATCACTCATGCCTGATGGAGCCATGGGACGGCCCGGCAATGATCGTGGCCGCGAACGGCAAAGACATCTGCGCAGTCCTGGACCGCAACGGTCTGCGTCCATTCCGTTACACGGTGACTAAGGACGATAAGCTGGTCATGGCTTCCGAGACCGGTGTGCTGGACATCCCTGGCGAGAATATCCGGCAGCGGGGCCGCCTCCAGCCTGGCCGCATGTTTTTGGTCAGCCTGGATGAAGGACGGATCATCGGTGACGAAGAGTTGAAGCACGACCTGTCCCGCCGTCATCCCTATGGCGAATGGCTGGCCGAGAACAAGGTGTCACTGGAAGATCTGCCAGAGGCTGAACCGGTCTCCCCGCTGCAGGGTAGTGAACTGGTCCAGCAGCAACGGGCCTTCGGCTACACCCTTGAAGAGCTCCGCATGTTGACAATTCCGATGGCCTCCACTGCCTACGAGGCGGTGGGCTCCATGGGTAACGATGCGCCGCTGGCGGTACTGTCAGAGAAGAGTCAGCCTCTTTTCAACTATTTCAAACAGTTGTTCGCCCAGGTAACCAACCCGCCTCTGGATGCCATCAGGGAGGAACTTGTAACTTCTCAGGAGGCCTTCATCGGTCGCGAGCGGAACCTTTTCGAAGAGACCCCGCTCCATTGCCACCAACTGAAGCTCAAGACGCCCATTATCACCGACGAGGAACTGGCCAAGATACGCGCCGTCAATGTTGGCGATGTTCGGGCCACTACTCTTTCCACCCTGTTCAACGCTCAGGGAGAAGGTTCCTTGAAGGAAGCCCTGGACCGGCTTTGCAACAAGGCTTCACAGGCCATCAGCGACGGTTACAGCATTATAGTTCTCTCTGATCGGGGAGTTGATGAGAAAAGCGCCCCCATCCCCAGTTTGATGGCCACTTCCGCTGTTCATCACCATCTGATTCGCGAAGGCACCCGCACCAGGGTAGGATTGGTCGTTGAATCCGGTGAGCCCCGTGAGGTACACCATTTCTGCCTGCTTTTGGGTTATGGCGCCGGCGCCATCAACCCCTACCTTGCCCTGGCCACGACCCAGGATCTGGCCGAGCGGGGCGAACTGAACGGCACCAAGCCCGACTACGCTGTCAAGAACTACATAAAGGCCAACGAAAAGGGCTTGCTCAAGGTAATGTCCAAGATGGGCATTTCCACAGTGCAGAGCTACCGGGGCGCCCAGATATTTGAAGCGGTGGGCCTGAACCAGGATCTCATCGACCAGTATTTCACCTGGACCCCTTCCCGTGTCGAGGGAATTGGCTTGGAGGTGGTGGAAGAGGAACAACTGAATCGCCACCGGTTTGCCTTCCCCGAACAGGAGATTGACGCCACCCTTGATCTTGATCCGGGTGGAACATACCAGTGGCGGCGCCACGGCGAGGTTCACCAGTGGAACCCGGACACCATCGCCAAGCTGCAGTACGCCACTCGCGCCAATAGTTGGGCTTCTTACCAGGAGTTCAGCCGGGCCGTTAACGACCAGAGCAAGCAGTTGGCCACCCTGCGCGGTCTATTGGAGTTCAAGTCGGACCGGGAACCGGTTCCCTTGGGCGAGGTGGAGCCTGCCGTGGACATAGTCAAGCGGTTCGCCACCGGGGCAGCTTCCTTCGGGTCCATCAGCAAGGAAGCCCACGAAACCATGGCCATCGCCATGAACCGTATCGGCGCTCGCAGCAATACTGGCGAGGGCGGTGAGGACTACCATCGCTACATGCCGGACGAAAACGGAGATTCACGCAATAGCGCCATCAAGCAGGTAGCCTCGGGACGTTTCGGCGTTACTCCCAATTATCTGGTCAACGCCACGGACCTGCAGATAAAGATGGCTCAGGGCTCCAAGCCTGGTGAAGGTGGACAGCTTCCCGGCCACAAAGTGGATGAGATAATCGGCTGGGTACGGCACACCATGCCCGGGGTTGAGTTGATCTCGCCGCCGCCACACCACGACATTTATTCCATCGAGGACCTGGCGCAACTAATCCACGATTTGAAGAACATCAACCCAGAGTCTCGCATCCACGTAAAGCTGGTAGCCGAGGTCGGCGTAGGTACCATAGCCGCCGGTGTGTCGAAGGGCCACGGCGACGTAGTATTGATCAGCGGCCACGACGGCGGGACTGGGGCTTCCCCCGAATCTTCCATCAAGCACGCGGGGCTTCCCTGGGAGCTTGGCCTGGCCGAGACCCAACAGGTGCTGGTGGCTAACGATTTGCGCAGCCGCATAGTGGTGCAGACCGACGGCCAGCTTAAAACCGGCCGCGACGCCGCCATAGCCTTTTTGCTCGGCGCCGATGAGATCGGTTTTGCCACTGCGCCCCTGATTGTCAGCGGCTGTATTATGCTGCGCAAGTGCCACCTGAATACCTGCTCGGTAGGCATTGCCACCCAGGACCCGGAGTTGCGCAAGAAGTTCGCCGGAAAACCCGAGTACGTCATCAATTACTTCTTTTTCGTAGCCGAAGAGTTGCGGGAAATTATGGCCCAGCTAGGCTTCCGCACCGTCGAGGATATGATTGGACGTGTGGAGTTCCTGGAAGCCAATACCGACGTTCAACAGTGGAAAGCCAGGGGTCTTGACTTCGATAAGCTGCTTTACCGACACCCAAAGTGTGACGAAGTAACGATTTACCAGTGCGACGTGCAGGACCACGGGCTGGAACTCGCCCTGGACCACCAGTTCATAAAGCAGGCCGCCCCTGCCATTGAACGGGGTGAGGAAGTTACCATAGACCTGCCAATTCGAAATTCAAACCGTACCGTCGGTGCCATGCTCAGCGGACGGATTGCCAAGAAGTACGGAGAGGACGCCCTCCCTTCAGGAACCGTCAAGATTAACCTGACCGGATCGGCAGGGCAGAGCTTTGGTGCATTCCTGGCCAACGGCGTAGATATCAGGCTGGCCGGCGATACCAACGACTATATGGGGAAGGGCATGAGCGGCGGCAAGATTATCGTCATACCCCCTCCGGGCTCAGACTTTGTGCCTGAAGATAACATCATCATCGGAAACGTCGCGCTCTACGGCGCCACCGGCGGAAAGGCCTTTATACGCGGCATGGGCGGCGAGCGGTTCTGTGTCCGCAACAGCGGAGTGCAGGCAGTAATTGAGGGCATCGGCGACCACGGCTGCGAGTACATGACCGGTGGAGTAGCCGTGATCCTTGGTCCCACCGGCCGCAACTTTGCCGCAGGCATGAGCGGCGGCGTAGCCTTCGTATACGACGCAAACGGCGATTTCGCCAACCGCTTCAACGACGGAATGGCCGACCTCGAAGATGTAGCAGAGGCTGAGGACATAGTCCTGCTCCGCCAATTGATTGAAGACCACCTTGAAAACACCGGCAGCACTCCGGCAAGCCAGGTCCTGTCTGACTGGGACCGGTCACTGACCAGGTTCAAGAAAGTCATGCCTCGGGACTATCGCCGGGTACTTGAAGAGCGCAAGCAAGCCGCAGAACTGGAAGTAGCTATTAATGGGTAAACCTACCGGATTCATGGAGTCCGGGCGCCAGCCACCCGAACGGCGCCCTGTTGCCGAACGAAGAGGGGACTATCAGGAACTCTACCTGGACTGGCCGGAGTCGGCGGCCCGGGACCAGGGTTCCCGGTGCATGGATTGCGCCGTTCCCTTCTGCCACATGGGTTGCCCTCTGGGCAATGTGATACCGGAATTCAACCACCACGTCTACCAGGGGGAATGGAAAAAAGCTCTGCACGTTCTCCTCAGCACCAATAATTTTCCGGAGTTTACCGGGCGGATTTGCCCCGCTCCATGCGAAGCTTCCTGCGTGCTGAGCATTAACGCCGACCCGGTTACCATCGAGTACATCGAAAAAGAGATCTCG